>JAJEHD010000014.1 GCA_022819505.1 Acidimicrobiia bacterium
CGCGGTGGCCATGGCGTGCGCGTTCGGCGGTGCGGTGAACCAGATGATCGCCAACGGCGGGAACCTGGTGATGACCGGTTCGGAGCAGGAGGCCATCGGCATCCGCGTCTTCGACATCATCTCCACCACCGGAGACTTCGCCGACGCCTATCCGAGTGTTGTGACCGGGTTCCTGCAGGTGACCGAGGACGCCAACCGCGCTTACAACAGCGACCGGGAGCCGTTCATCGACATCATCGCCGAGGCTGCCGGCATGGAACGGGCCCCGACCATCGCGCTGCTGGACGCGTTCTCGTTCCCCGAGAAGGATGTGCAGCTGTCCGACGCGTGGCTCGGCGGGACCGTCCAGCAGGTGATGAAGGACCAGATGGACTTCTTCGTCGCCCAGGGCGAGATCGCCTCGGCGCTGGGAAGCTACGACGCCTTCGTCGACACCAGCTTCCTCGAAGCCGTCAACTGATTTCTCCCTCCGGGGCGGGCGTTCGACCCCCGTGTCGGCGCCCGCCCGGGAGTGAGGGCAATAGTCGAACGGCTACCGTCGTTTCGATCCCAAGACCACGGGCCGAAGGGGGACCCGCATGGATTCATTTGTTCATGGCTTGGCCGAGGTGTACGACCGCATCACCTGGATCGTCGCCAGGGGCGCGTTCTGGCTGTCGGTGGTGCTCCTGTACCTGGCTCTGGCGGCCGCATTGGCGATGCTCGTCGATCTTGCGGTAACGCCATCCAGACGGTTCGAGGGCGCCGACCGCGCCTCGCGGCCCCGCGACGGCATCGTGCTGATCGGCCAGATCATGGCCGGAGTGTCTCTCGTCGGTGGCGTCGTCCTGGTGTTCCGCGACACCGCGTCACCATGGCAGCCGGCGGTGGCGCTGCTGGGGGGAGCTGCACTGCTGTCCATCCTGATGATGTACCGCCGGGCCAATGAGGACAGGCAGGCCGCGATGGCCCGGTACGTGTGGCTCGCCCTGGCCGTGACCGCCGCGGTCGCGGTGGTCCTGGCCTACATGCAGCGCGACGACTCCGCCATCCCCTACCTGGGGCTGCTCTTCGCGGTATTCGTGATCGCTCGGGCGTGGTTCACGCTGGCTCGCCCGGAGGTGCACTTCGATCCGTCCAAGATCGAAGTGACCAGGGAGTCCCGCACCGAGAGTCCTCTGATAGTGCAGGAACTGGGCATGGTGTACGAGCTGCCCGACGGGGGAAGCGTGGAGGCATTGAAGGATGTGACCTTCACGCTCGAGCCCGGCCGTCTGCTAACCCTGCTCGGCCCTTCCGGATGCGGCAAGACCACGCTGCTGAACATCATCGCCGGCTTCCTGGCGCCGACTTCGGGGGAGGTGAAGCTGGGCAGCGATCCGATCACCGGGCCGGGCCAGGACCGGGGCATGGTGTTCCAGCGGGGCGCCTTGTTCGAGTGGCTCAGCGTGAACGACAACGTCGGCTTCGGAGCCCGGATGAACGGGCGGTCGCGTCCGGCGTCGCGTGAGGCGGTACAGGACCTGTTGCAGATCGTCGGGTTGCAGGACTTCGGCGACAAGGCGGTGTACGAGCTGTCCGGCGGGATGCAGCAGCGGGTCGCGCTGGCCCGATGTCTGGCCAATGATCCCAAGCTCATCCTGATGGACGAGCCTCTCGGCGCTCTCGATGCCCTCACCCGGGAGAAGATGCAGGGCCTGGTGCTGAACCTGTGGAACGAGACGGGCAAGACCATCGTGCTGGTCACCCACAGCGTGGAGGAGGCGCTGTACCTGGGGGACCAGCTGTTCGTGATGGCGCCCCGACCCGGGCGCATCGAGCGGACCTATGACTTGCCCTTCGCTCGGCAGGCGCTCACCGCCGATGCGCGTGAGCTCAAGACCTCTGCCGAGTTCATCCGGGTCCGGGAGGAGATCCTCACGATGATCTGGGAGATGGAGGAGCAGATCATGGGAACGGCGGGAGGAAGCTGATGGTGGAAGGACCGGGCGGTCACGCCGTCAAAGAGAACGTCGAGCAGCACAACCGGCTGGTGAACTGGCCCTTCAACTGGCTGTTCCGCAGCCGCGGCGGCTCGAGCGCCCGCAAGACCGTCACCTTCGGTGACGCTGCCGAGGTCAGCGGCGCGTTCCTGTGGACGGTGATCAGCCTGATCGTGATACTGGCCCTGTGGTTCGTCTCCACGACGGTGTGGGGGCTGCCCGACGAGTGGTACGACTACGCCGACGAGGTGAGGGCCGGTCTCTCGGAGGACGAGAGCTACGGCCAGCGCGACCTGCTGCGCGACTGCGACAACGCGGCCGACGATCCGGCAGCCTTCGGTGGCTTGCCGGAGTGCTCGTACGTGCAGTGGCTCAGCGAGGCGACGCTGCCCAGCCCGGTGCAGGTGGCCGAGGCCACGTGGGACTTCGCTCGCAACGGCTACAGCGGATTCACGGTGTGGCAGCACTTGTGGCTCAGCTTCAGCCGCCTGGCCAAGGGGCTGTTCTGGGGGGTGGCCATAGGCGTGCCCATAGGTCTGTCCATGGGACTGTCCAGCCGGTGGCGGGGCATATTCGACCCCGTCGTCGAACTGTTGCGGCCCATCCCACCGCTGGCTCTGATCCCGCTGTTCATCGTGTGGTTCGGCATCGGTGAGGAGGGCAAGGTCAACCTGCTGCTGTTCGCGGCTATCTGGATCATGGTCATCGCGGCCCGCTCCGGGGTGCTGGCCGTCAACACCACCAAGGTCCACGCGGCCTACTCGCTCGGTGCGTCGAAGGCCCAGGTGCTGCGCCATGTGATCCTGCCCAACGCGCTTCCGGAGATCTTCACCGGGCTGCGGGTCGCCATCGGGGTGTGCTGGGGGACACTGGTGGCCGCAGAGCTGCTGGGGGCCAGCTCCGGGTTGGGCTTCACCATCTTCAAGGCCCGCCAGTTCTTCCTGCTCGACCTGATGCTCTCCGCGGTGATGCTCATCAGCATCCTGGGCGTAACCATGGATGTGGCCATGCGCATGGCCGAGAAGAGACTCATCCCCTGGCGGGGCAAAGGTTGACGCAGCCTTCGTCGGCGATGGGTCTCGATCCGGTCGACGAACGATGGCGGGCCGCGGCCCGCGCGGCGCGCGTCCGTGTCGTTCTGGCCGACGGCATCGACGAGCGGGCCGCGGCCGCGGCCCGGCGCCTGGAGGCCGAGGGCCTGGCTCGTCCGGTGCTGGTGGACGACGCTGCGGCCTTCTGCTCGGAACCGGTGTGCTTGCAGGCCCGAACCTCGCCCTGGCGCGAGCGCATCGACCTCGACGACCCTCTGCATGTGGCCGCGCTCATGGTCGCCGCCGGCGAGGCCGACGCCTGCGTGGCCGGAGCGACCCGGTCCACCGGTGACGTGGTCCGGGCCGCGCTGTTCTGCATCGGAACGGCTCCCGGTGTGGACATCGTGAGCAGCTGCTTCGTCCTCGTGCTGCCGGACGGCACACCGATCACCTACGGCGATTGCGGGGTCGTTCCCGAGCCGGACGCGGACCAACTCGCCTCGATAGCGATCGCCAGCGCCACGACCCATGCGCAGCTCGCCGGCACCGAGCCCCGGGTGGCGATGCTGTCGTACTCCACCAAGGGCAGCGCCGGCGGTCCCCGCGTGGAGTTGGTGCGGGCGGCCACCGAGTTGGTGCGATCGAAGGCACCGGCGCTCGCGGTGGACGGCGAGTTGCAGTTCGATGCAGCCTGGGAGTCCGAGGTGGCCGCGACGAAGGCACCCGGCTCGCCGGTCGCGGGCCGGGCCAACGTCTTCGTCTTCCCCGATCTCTCCTCGGGCAACATCGCCTACAAGATCACCCAGCGGCTGGCCGGCGCCCGGGCCTACGGCCCCCTGCTGCAGGGCACCGCGGCCGTCATCCACGACCTGTCCAGGGGCTGCAGTGTCGACGACATCGTGAAGGTGGCCACCATCGCCGTCTACCAGGCCGGCCTCGCCTCATCACCCGGCTCTAACTGATCTGCTAGGCCTGCTAACTTTGCGGTTCGGCACAACTGGAACCATCAGGAGCGAGATGGCCGCGATCGAAAGCAACGCAACCGCGGTTCGCCGACCCTTGGACGCCGAGCGGGTGATATCGGTGGCGGCGGAGATCGCCGACGCGGAGGGTCTCGACAAGCTGACCCTCACCCGCGTGGCCGACACTCTCGGCGTCCGGCAGCCGGCCCTGTACCGCCATGTGGACGGCTACGACGACCTGCTGCGTAGCCTCAGCCTGCGTGGTCGCGAGATCCTGGCCCAGCGGCTGGCCGACGCTGCTGTGGGGCTCTCGGGCGACGACGCGGTGGCCGCGGTGGGCCATGCCTGGCGCCAGATGGTGCGCGACCGTCCCGGGATCTACGCCGCCACCGATCGCTACCCCTGCGCCGGCGACGCCCAACTCGAGGCGGCCGTCGAGCGAGTCCTCGGCGTGCTGGGCCAGGTTCTGAGGGGCTACGACCTCACCGACGAGGACCGCGTCCACGCGGCCCGGACGCTGCGCAGTGCCTTTCACGGCTTCAGCCATCTCGAGTCCGGTGACGGCCACCCCCTGCCCCATGACCCGGAGGACACCTTCGACCATCTGGTGCAGCTGCTCTGCGCTGGCGTCCACCGGCTTTCCCGCAACGCCACCCCCAGCGGCAGCATCGTCTGATGACCCGGCTTGGGTTCCTGCTGGACAGCGACAGCTGCATCGGCTGTCATGCCTGCACGGTCGCCTGCAAGAGCGAGCACGATGTGCCCCTGGGCGTGAACCGGACCTGGGTCAAGTACATCGAGACCGGCACCTTCCCCAACGTCAATCGCCATTTCTCGGTGATGCGTTGCAACCACTGTGACAACGCACCCTGCATCACCATCTGCCCCACCAACGCGCTGTTCCGGGCGGCCAACGGGGTGGTCGACTTCGACGACAGCAACTGCATCGGCTGCAAGGGATGCATGAACGCCTGCCCCTACGACGCCATCTACATCAACCCGGCCACCAACACCGCCAACAAGTGCAACTTCTGCAACCATCGCATCGAGCAGGACCTCGAGCCGAGCTGCGTCGTGGTGTGCCCCACCCACGCCATCAAAGTGGCCGATCTCGACGACCCGACCGACGAGACCACCCGCATCATCGCCCGCAGCGACACCGCAGTGCGGGCCCCCGAACAGCAGACCCTGCCCAAGGTGCATTACCGGGGTGCCGACCAGGCCTCTCTGAACCCGCTCCGCACCGCCATACCCCCCGACGGCATGATCTGGGCCGACACCACACCCCAGCACCCGACGGCCGAGCCTGACGGTCACGGTGTGATGGCCCGCACCACATACACGACCGCCCACCAGATGACCTGGAAGGCCAAGGTGTCGAGCTATCTCGTGACCAAGGCGGTGGCGGCCGGCGTGATGGCCGTGGCCGCGCTGCTGGTGCTGCTGGGACACAGCGGCGCGCAGGCCGCGGTCGGGGTGGTGCCGCCCGTGGTCGCGGGCGTGTTCCTCGCGGCGACCGGCGTGCTGCTGGTCGGCGATCTGAAGCGCCCGGAGCGCTTCTACTACCTGCTCACCCGCAGCAATCGCCGCTCCTGGCTGGTCAAGGGAGCCTGGGTGCTCGGCGCCTTCGCCGCGGTGTGCGCCGCATGGTTTGTGGCCGGGGTCGCCGACTCGCCGGTCACGCTGCAGGCACTGGCCGTACCGGCCGGGCTGCTGGGCCTGGCCACCGCCGGCTACACCGCCTTCCTGTTCGCCCAGTGCGAGGGACGTGACCTCTGGCAGACGCCCCTGCTGCTGCCCACGCTGCTGGCCCAGGCCGCGGTGGCGGGAGGCGCGGCCTACTCGGTGGCCGACCTGGTGATGGACGTTCCCGAGGTGGATGCGGTGCGGTGGGTGCTGCTCGGTGGCCTGCTCGCCACCGGTGTGCTGGTTGCCGCTGAAATCGTGTCGCGGGGCACCGCCCACGTGGAGGCGGCCGTAGAAGCCATGACCCGGGGCCGGTACGCCCGCCGCTTCTGGGCTGGAGGCGTAGTTCTCGGCCTGATCCTGCCCGCGGCCGCCACCGTCGTCGCGCTGGCGGCCGGAACCGGCGCAGCCCTGCCTGGTGCCGCCGGGCTGTGCGCCCTGGCGGGTATGTGGTTCTACGAGGACAGCTTCGTGCGGGCCGGCCAGTCCGTGCCCTTGTCGTAGGGGAGTCGGGTCGTGGCCGAGCTGCACAGCTATCCCCCCCACGAGACGTGGCACGACACCGTGTCGCTGGACGCCAAGGCCTGGCCCCGGCGGGTCGAGCATCATCACACGCTGGTCCCCACCACCTGCTTCAACTGCGAGGCGGCCTGCGGGCTGGTGTGCCACGTGAACCACGCCACCGGCCGCATCGACCGCGTCGAGGGCAACCCGCTGCACCCGGCCAGCCGGGGACGCAACTGCGCCAAGGGACCGGCGACCCTCAACCAGATCGACGACCACGAGCGCATCCTGTACCCGCTGCGTCGTGCGGGGGAGCGGGGCGCAGGCCAGTGGGAGCGAGTCAGCTGGGACGAGGCTCTCGCCGACATCGGCGGCCGCATCCGGGCCGCCATCGCCGAGGGGCGCCACAACGAGGTCATGTACCACGTCGGACGTCCCGGCGAGGACGGCTACGCCGAGCGGGTGCTGCAGTGCTGGGGGGTGGACGGCCACAACAGCCACACCAACATCTGCAGCTCCAACGCCCGCATCGGCTACCAGAGCTGGATGGGCCACGACCGCCCGTCGTCGGACTTCGCCCACGCCGAGGTCATATTCCTGATCTCCTCGCACCTCGAGGCCGGCCACTACTTCAACCCCCACGCCCAGCGCATCATCGAGGCCCAGGGCCAGGGTGCCACCGTGATCTGCGTCGATCCCCGACTGTCCAACACTGGGGCCAAGGCCGATTTCTGGCTGCCGGCCTGGCCCGGCACCGAGCCCTTCCTGCTGCTGGCCATCGCCCGCCTGCTGCTGGTCGCCGGCACCTGGGAGCGCGACTTCGTGCGGCGCTGGACCAATTGGGAGGTCTACCTGCGCCAGCGCCACCCGCACCGGCCGGTGGAGTTCGAGTCGGTGGGCCCGGCCCTGCTGGAGGACTACGCCGCCTACACCCCCGAGGAGGCCGAGCGGGTCTGCGGCGTGCCCGCGGCCCAGATCACCGAGGTGGCCCGGATCATCGGCGCCCATCCGACGAGGTTCGCCTCGCACAACTGGCGGGCCGCGGGCGCGGGCAACCTGGGCGGCTGGCAGACAGCCCGCTGCCTGTTCTTCCTCAACGTGTTGACCGGCTCGGTGGGCACCGTGGGCGGGACCACCGGCAACGGCTGGAACAAGTACAAGGCGCCCCACCCGCCGGGGGCCCCGCCCGTGCAGCACTGGAACGAGCTCAACTGGCCCCGCGAGTACCCGCTGGCCTACCACGAGATGTCGATCCTGCTGCCCCACTTGCTCCACGAGAACCGGGGCCGTCTCGACGTGTACTTCAGCCGGGTCTACAACCCGGTGTGGACCAACCCCGACGGGTTCAACTGGCTGGAGGCCCTCAGGGATCCCGGCAAGGTCGGCTGCCATGTGGCGCTCACGCCGACCTGGTCGGAGACGGCCATCTTCGCCGACTACGTGCTGCCCATGGGAGTGGGCGCCGAGCGTCACGACGTGGCCAGCTTCGAGACTCACGCTGGCCGCTGGATCGGCTTTCGCCAGCCGGTGTTGCGCCGCTACGCCGAGATCCGGGGCGAGGACGTCGGCCCCGCCTCCCGCACCCACGAGTTCAATCCGGGAGAGGTGTGGGAGGAGAACGAGTTCTGGATCGAGTTGTCGTGGCGCATCGATCCCGACGGCTCGATGGGCATCCGGCGCTGGTTCGAAAGCCCCGAGCACCCTGGGACGCCCATGTCGGTGGACGAGTACTACGCGGCGATGTTCGAGAGCGTTCCCGGCCTGGCCGACGACGCGGCCGCGGCGGGCCAGACCCCGCTGGAGTTCATGCGGGACCGGGGCGCCTACGCGCTCGATGGCGACATGTACGTCCCCTACGAGCGAGACGTGGATGCGGCTGCGCTGGCGGGCTGCGAGATCGACGATGCCGGCGTGTTCCGTCGCCCCGGCACGCCCGGCACCTGGTCGGGCGCGTCCGGGGACCTGGCCGGCCTCAAGCTGGCGGGCCTCGGTGACGGCTCGCCTGCGGTGGAGGTGGACGGCACGGCCCGCGAGGGGTTCCCCACCCCGTCGCGCAAGCTGGAGCTGTACTCGCAGACCCTGGCCGACTGGGGCTGGCCCGAGTACGCCACCCCCACCTGGATCCCGTCGCACGTGCACTGGGAGAATCTCGAGCTCGAGGCCGATGAGCGGATCCTGCTGCCCACCTTCCGCATCCCGACGCTGATCCACACACGCTCAGGCAACAGCAAGTGGCTGTCGGAGCTCAGCCACCGCCACCCGCTGTGGATCCACCCTTCCGACGCTGAGGAGCTTGGCATAGAGGTGAACGGCCTGGTGCGGGTCACCACCCGCATCGGCCACTTCGTGATCGGCGCCTGGCGCACCGAGGGGATTCGCCCCGGCGTGGTGGCCGCGTCGCATCACATGGGCCGCTGGCGCATCGACTCCTCCAGCGGCGGCTCGTGGGCCGGGGGCGACGCCGACATCACCAACGACGGCACAGTGTGGCGGCTGAGGCGCAAGGGCCGACCGGAGCGCCATGCCAGTGACGACCCCGACACCGAGCGCATCTGGTGGAGCGACACCGGAGTGCACCAGAACCTGACGTTCTGCGTGCAGCCCGACCCGGTGTCGGGCATGCAGTGCTGGCACCAGCGGGTGCGGGTGGGCCCCGCCCAGCCGGGCGACGCCTACGGCGACGTGGTGGTGGACACGGCCAAGGCCCGCGAGGCCTACCGCGAGTGGCTGGCCATGACCCGGCCCGCGCCCGGCCCCGGCGGCCTGAGGCGCCCCCTGTGGTACGCCCGCCCCCTCAAGCCCACACCCGCCGCCTACGCCCTGTAGACCCCCTCCATCGCCGGATACAGTTGGCAACCCGCCGGCGGGGAGAGTGCATGGAGGTGCCGCTGATGAGCCTTGCCAACCCCACCGAGGGCGTCGACACGTCGAACGCCCCCTACGTGATCGTGTCGAGCGACACCCACGCCGGACTGCAGTGCGAGGAGTATCGCCCCTACCTCGACTCCGCCCTGCACGACGAGTTCGACGTCTATGTAGCCGGCCGCCACGAGCACCGGCGGGTCCAGGAGGAGGTCAACGCAGAGTTCCTGGCCGAGTGGGAGGGTGAGAACGAAGAGGGCCTGCGGGGCGCCTACGACCCTGAGGTGCGCGACAAGGAGCTCGACGCCGACGGCATCGCCGGCGAGGTGATCTTCGCCGACGGCGACGCGGTCACCGGCCAGGAGTCGCCCCCGTTCGGTGCCGGGCTGTCCGCCGGCCAGATAACCGACCCCCGCAAGGCCTTCGGCGGGGCCCGGGCCCACAACCGCTGGCTGGTCGACTTCTGCGCCACCAACCCGCCCCGCCGGGCCGGCGTCGGCCTGGTGCCCATCACCCACGACATCGACGAGTCGGTGGCCGAGATCGAGTGGCTGGCCGGCAAGGCCGGCATCGCCGGGATCATGATCCCGACGATGTGGCACGGCTTCGCGCCCTACGGCTCGGACCACTACGACCGGGTATGGGCCGCGTGCGCCGAGACCGGCCTGGTGGTGCACACCCACTCCGGTGAGGCCGACTTCCCGTCTTACGGCGAGAACGTGGCCATGTACGTGTCCGAGGTCCCGTTCTGGACCCACCGGGCGCTGTGGCAGTTGCTGTTCTCGGGCAAGTTCGACCGGTTTCCGGGCTTGCGCTACGCGGTGGTGGAGTGCGGCTCGTTCTGGATCGGCGACATTCTGTGGAAGGCCGACGTGAACTTCGGGGCCAGCGCCAAGGTCAAGAAGATGGGCTCCCGCATGAAGGGCCTGATCTCGCGCCTGCCGTCGGAGTACTTCGGCACCAACGTGTTCATCGGGGCGTCGACGATGAGCAAGGAGGAGATCCGCCGCCGCCACGTCAACGGCATCGACGCGTTGATGTGGGGCACCGACTACCCCCACCCCGAGGGTTCTTGGCCCCACACGGCCAGACGGCTCGAGAGCGATTTCCGCGACGTGTCCATCGAGGACACCCGGTTGTTGCTCGGACTGAACGCGGTGGAGTGCTACAACCTCGACCTGCCGTCCCTCACCGAGATCGCGGCGCGGGTCGGCCCCACGCCCGAGCGGCTCCATCAGGATCCCGGCCTGCGCACCCCGCCCGACGCCAGGCGCGCCGCCCGGTGGTGGATAGACGAGTACGGCTGCGAACTCCAGTACTGACAAGGATCCCGCCGTGAGCTACGAGCCGAGCCCGTGGCAGCCGATCGCCGACCACGTCGATCGATATCTGGCCACCGACGGGGCCGACGGGTTCGAGTGGGAGGGCGCCCAGTGCGTGATCCTCACCACCGTCGGGCGCAAGACCGGCAGCCTGCGCCGCACGCCGCTGATCCGGATTCGTGACGGAAAGCGCTACCTGCTGGTGGCTTCGATGGGAGGCGCGCCCAGACACCCCAGTTGGTATCTCAACCTGGTCGCCAATCCCGATGTGACCATCCAGGACCGTGACGAACTCCACCGGCTCCGCGCCCGCACGGCCACGCCGTCTGAGAAGGCCGAACTCTGGTCCATCGCGGTGAGCCAGTGGCCCGACTACGACGACTACCAGGCCCGCACCGACCGCGACCTTCCCCTCGTCATCTGCGAATAACTCCACTCAGCTCGCGGCGTAGAGTTCGGCGACGACGTCCAGGGCTTGAGCGACCAGGGGGGCGGGCTCGCCCGCTCGGGTGAGCAGCAGCAGCGGCACCGAGGCGGAACGGTCCTCGAGGGCCGCATAGTGGAGTTCGGGGGGCCGGAAGGTCTGCACGCTGGCAGGCACGATGGCGATCCCCTCCCCCGCGGCCACGAACCCGAGGATGGTCGCGTATTCGGTGGCTTCGATAATCGGGTCGTAGGTGACGCCCTCGGCGCCGAGCATCCCGGCCAGTACCGCGTGCAGGCTGGGCGAGACCCTGCGGTCGAACCCGATGATCGGCTCGCCCGAGAGGTCGCGCAGCCTCGCCCGAGGTGTGGCTCCGAGTCGGTGGGACGCTCCCACCGCCACCAGCAGGGGCTCGTGCATCACGAGGGTCGCTCGCACGTGCTGCGCGTCGGCCGCGGCCCGGCCGATGCCGAGGTCGATCTGGCCCGAGCCCAGCGCCTGTACCTGCTCGTCGGAGCTCATCGAGTGCAGCTCATAGCCGACCCGGGGCCGGCGGCGCCGGTACTCGCTGAGCACCCGGGGCATCACCTCGTAGGCGGCCGAGTCCACGAATCCCACCCTCAGCGTGCCGGCCTGGCCGTGGCGATGCTGGTCCATCAGCCGGTCGACGCCGTCGGCCGCGGCCAGCAGCCGGACCGCCTCCGGGTAGAGGAAGGAACCGGCGTCGGTGAGGGTCACCCTCCTGGTGCTGCGGTCGAAGAGAGTGGTGTCCAGCTCACGCTCCAACAGCCGGACCTGCTGGCTCAACGGCGGCTGGGACATGTTGAGCCGTTCGGCCGCCCGCCCGAAGTGGAGCTCGTCGGCGACGGCCACGAAGTAGCGCAAGCGCTGGAGGTTCATGGCCGAATGATATCGAACACATCTGAATCAATCCGATATTGATACTTCTTGTCACAGACCGGTCCCCGTATCGTTCATGGGTGATGAGGGGAATCGCACGGGGGATGCGACGCCGGCCGGCCAAGTACTCGGCAGCTGCGCTGGCCTGGCGCGGCCTCAAGGGCGACTCCTGGCCCCGGGTCTGGCGAGACACCGAGCTGAAGCGCTCCTACGACGCGGTGGTGATCGGCGGGGGCGTCCACGGCCTGGCTACCGCCTATTACCTGGCCCGCAACCACGGCATGACCAATGTCGCTGTTCTGGACAAGGCCTACCTCGGCAGTGGTGCCTCGGGCCGCAACACCGCCATCGTGCGGGCCAACTACCTCACCCCTGAGGGCGTGGCCTTCTACGACCGGTCGTTGCAGCTCTACAACTCCATGGCGCTGGACTTGAACATCAATGTGATGTTCAGCGAGCGCGGCCACCTGACCCTGGCCCACAGCGACGCCGCTTTGCGCACCATGCACTGGAGGGCCGAGGTCAACAAGCTCCAGGGTGTCAACTCCAGCGTCATCGGCCCCGACGAGATCTCCGAGATCGCTCCCAGCCTCGACACCTCCGACCATCCCCGCTACCCGATCCTCGGGGCGCTGTACCACCCGCCCGGCGGGATCGTGCGCCACGACGCGGTCGTGTGGGGCTACGCCCGGGCGGCCGACCACATGGGCGTCGAGATGCACCAGAAGACAGAGGTCCTCGACATCCTGTGCGAGGGCGGCGACGGCCCCAACGGCAAGGGTGCCGGGGGCCGGGTCACCGGGGTGCGCACCAACCGGGGCGACATCTCAACCCCGATCGTGATCAACTGCACCGCGGGTTGGGCCGGCCTCATCTCGGCCATGGCCGGCGTGCGCCTGCCCATCACCACCCACCCGTTGCAGGCCGCGGTGACCGAACCGGTCAAGGTCTTCCTGCCCACGGTGGTGGTGTCCGGCTCCTTGCACGTCTACATCAGCCAGACTGACCGGGGCGAGCTCGTGTTCGGAGCCGCGGTGGATGCGGTGGCCACCTACTCGATCCGGGGCTCGCTGGAGTTCACCGAGGAACTGGCCGGCCACGTTCTGGAGCTGATGCCCTCCGTGTCGCGGATGCGGCTGCTGCGCCAGTGGTCCGGACTGTGCGACATGACCCCCGACTACTCGCCGGTCATGGGATTCACTCCCGTCGATGGCTTCCTGGTCGACGTGGGCTGGGGCACCTACGGCTTCAAAGCCGCTCCGGTGTCCGGCGAGCAGATCGCCGAGGCGGCCGCCACCGGCCGCACTCCTGAGCTGATCGCGCCGTTCGCTCTCAGCCGTTTCGAGACCGGTGAGCTGGTGGGCGAGAAGGGCGCCGCGGCGGTGGGGCACTGATGCTGCTGGTTCCCTGTCCGAACTGCGGGCCGCGGAATTCCGCGGACCTGCGATACGGCGGCGAGTCTCATGCTCGCCCCGACCCCGCCACTGCTGCCCCCCTGCAGTGGCGGGGCTATCTCTACCTGCGCGACAACCCCGCGGGCTGGCTGCGCGAGACCTGGTACTGCCGGTCCGGGTGTCGCCGCTGGTTCACGCTGGAGCGCAACACTGCGACCAACGAGTTCCGTGACCCGCCCCAACCGGGCGACAAGCGAGGAACCAAGGCATGAGCCGGGCGCAGGCGACGCGGGAGCGCTCGCTATGACCATGAGCCGCCTGGGCCCGCAGCCCACCGAGGTGATCGACCGCTCCACCACGCCGCGGTTCCGCTGGAACGGCAAGCGCTTCAGCGGCTTCGAGGGTGACACCATCGCCTCGGCGCTGGCCGCCGCGGGCGAGCACGTGTTCTCGCGCTCCATGAAGTACCACCGGCCCCGCGGCATCCTCACCGCCGACTACTGGGACCCCAACCTGCTGGTGCAGGTCGGCGACGATCCCAACGTGCGGGCCGGCCACCGCCTGCTGGAAGCGGGCATGAACGTGCAGGCCCAGAACGTGTGGCCGTCGCTGCGCCACGACATCAAGGCGGCCAACGGGCTGGTCTCGCGGTTCCTCACCGCCGGCTTCTACTACAAGACCTTCATGCGCCCCCAGAAGCTGTGGCCCGCCTACGAACGGGTCCTGGCAACGTTCGCGCCCGGCGGCAAGGTCGATCCCGACACGCCTCACCGCTACCACGACAAGCGCTACACCCATCCCGACGTGGTGGTGGCCGGCGCCGGGCCGGCCGGCATCGAGGCGGCGGTGGCCGCGGCCGCGGCCGGTGCCCGGGTGCTGCTCGTGGAGCACGAGCACGCCGTCGGCGGCCATCTTCGCTACAGCAGCCAGGAGCCGGACCGGGCCGCCTTGTCCGAGCTTCGGGCCGCTCTCGACGCCTCCGGTGTGGAGGTGCTGACCGACTCCACCGTCACCGGCCGCTACGAGGACAACTGGCTCGGGATCGTTCAGCGCAGCCACCCCATCGCGGTCGAGCGCCTCATCAAGGCCCGGGCCAAGGTGCTGGTGGTGGCGCCGGGCCTGATCGAGCGGCCCTACGTGTTCTCGGGCAACGACCGTCCCGGCGTGATCACCTCCGGAGCGGCTCGCCGCCTGATCAACCTGTGGGGGGTCAAGCCCGGTGAGCGCGCCGTCGTGTTCACCGCCAACTCCGACGGCGACGAAGCCGCGGCCGACCTCGACCGGGTCGGCGTCGAAGTCGCGGCGGTCATCGACGGGCGCGACGGCCGGCGCATCAGCGCCGCTCAGGGCTCGTCGAAGGCACTCGAGGCGGTCCTGTCCGGCGGGACCCGCACCGAGGCCGACCTGCTGGTCGTAGCCGCGGGCTGGACCGCTCCCACCTCACTGCTAAACATGTCCGGCGACCGCCCCGTCTACGACCCGGCCGTGGCCCGGTTCTTCCCGTCGGATCCGCCCGGCAACGTGCTGGCCACCGGCGGGCTCGCCGGCGACGGCAGCCTCGACGAGCTGCGGGCCCACGGCACGACCACCGGGAAACTGGCCGCCCAGCGGGCCGCGGCGGTGGCTCACCGCTACCAGGCCCGCACCGCCCGGGCGCTTCCGGTCACCGGCGACGAGCCGGCCTGGGCGGCCGACTTGCGGGTGCCCCTACGCCGCAACCACCACCCGGAGCTGTACCGGTCCGACACCCACGGCATGATCGACTTCTCCGAGGATGTCGGCTCCAAGGATCTTGTGGCCGCGGCCCGGGAGGGCTATGACTCGGTGGAGCTGGCCAAGCGCTACACCACCGCCACCATGGGGTCGGCCCAGGGCAAGCTCGAGACGGTCAACACCGTGGCCGCCATCGCCGAGGCCCGGGGCGAGACCATCGCACAGGTCGGCACCACCGTCTGGCGTCCGCCGTACGCCCCGCTCACCCTGGGCGCCCTCGCCGGGCGGGTGTTCGAGCCGGTGCGGGTGTCGTCCATCCACCCGTGGCACGAGGCCAACGGTGTGCGCACCATCCTCGCCGGCCAGTGGATCCGCCCCGACCACTACGGCGACCCCGCCGCCGAGGTGCGCAACGTGCGCGCCAACGTCGGGCTCATCGACGTCACCCCGCTGGGCAAGCTCGACCTGCGCGGCCCCGACATTCCCAACCTGCTCAACCTGCTCTACACCAACAAGTGGTCGAAGCTGCCGGTGGGCAAGGTCCGCTACGGGATGATGTGCGCCGAGGACGGCGTCGTGCTCGACGACGGCGTGACCGGACGCCTCGGTGATGACCACTACCTGATGACCACCACCAGCTCGGGCGCGGGCGGCGTGTGGGAGTGGGTAGAGAACTGGCTGCAGACCGAGCGGCCCCACTGGCGGGTGCACGTCACCCCGGTGACGACCGCTTATTCGAGCATCAACGTGGCCGGGCCCAAGTCCCGGGAGCTGGTGAGCCGGGTGGCCGAGGGTGTGGATCTCTCGTCGGAGGCCTTCAAGTACATGGAGGTGCGCACGGCCACCGTGGCCGGCGTGGCTGGATGCTTCATGTGGCGGATCGGCTTCACCGGCGAGCTGTCCTTCGAGCTGCACGTTCCCGCAGGCCACGGTATGCACGTCTGGGAGGCCCTGATGGAGGCCGGCGCCGATCTGGGCGTCGGGCCGTTCGGCCTGGAGGGCCAGCGCATCATGCGCCTCGAGAAGGGCCATTTCATCGTGGGCCAGGACACCGACGGCCTGACCCTGGGGCCCAGCACCGGCCTGAGCCCCCTGATCAAGCTGGACAAGGACGACTTCGCAGGCATGCCCGAACTGGCCTGGGCCGCCGACCGGAAGCTGCCCATGATCGTGGCCATCCAGCCCGACGACCCCAACGTGGTGCCCGAGGAGGCAGCCCAGATCGTTCGGGGCGACACCAACGAGATACTTGGCCGGATCACCTCGTCGCGGATGTCGCCCACGCTGGGCCGTTCCATCTGCCTCGGGCAGGTCGAGCCCGAGCTGGCTGCGGGCGGGACCAAGGTGACCGTGCTCCTCGTCTCCGGTGAGCGCATCAGCGCCACCGTGATGGACCACCACGCCCACTTCGACCCGGACGGGGAGCGTCTCCGTGGCTGACTCGCCCACCTTCGAGAGCCCGGTGGTGCGGGGCTACGACACTGCCGATTCCGGCGATCTCCTGCTGACCGACGCCAGTGCCACCATCAAGTGGCTGATCCGGGCCTCGCCCGACGGTTCGGTCGCCGATCGGCTTGGCGCTTCGTTCGGCTCGTCTAGCGCCGCTGCATCGGGAGCCACCGTGCTGGGTTCCAGGCCGGGGGAGTGGATCGTGCTCGGCACCGCCGCCGAGGTGGCCGGGGCGGTCGAAGGCCTTGAGGGGCTGGACTCCTCGGACTTCGTGTCCTGCCTGGATTGGACCCACGGCCGAGCGCTGTTCCGTGTCACCGGGAACGAGACCACCCGGATGCTCGAGAAGGTGTGCAGCCTGGACTGGTCGGACCCGATGACGCCCGACGGGGCGGTGGCCTCCGCTTCGGTGGCCAAGGTCACCTGCGACGTCGCCCGCAGCGACGTCGACGGAACGCCCTCCTACCTGGTCTTCTGCGACCGCTCCTTCGGCCAGTACCTGTTCGACGCGCTGATCGACGCCGGCGACGAATTCGGTCTCGTCGTGGGTCCTGCCCGCCCATAGGGGGCGGCGCGAGAAGTAGAGTCGCCGAAAGACGCCAAGCGCGGCGCGAGCGCCTATCCTCATGGCGCCGGGGCTCGCCGCTCCGGCGTCGTCCGGTCCACCCCCAACCGCTGATGGAGACGTTAAGTGGTCGAGGTACCCGAGTATCTGCTCGAACGCTCGCGTCAGCGGCGAGCCGAGCTGACCGGTGCCGAACCAGAGGATGGCGCCGCGCCGGCCGCCGAGGCTGAAGCTCCGCCCGCGGCACCCGCGCCTGCTGCGGCGGCACCGGTGCCCGCAGGGCCGGTCCCCATTCCGGAGGCGGCCCCGCCACCGCCCCCCGAACCGGACCCGCCCTACGTCGAGGCGGCCAACCGGCGCAAGCGGATGCCGTACTGGGCCGCATCGGTGATGGTGTTCCTGCCCGTCTGGGCCATCTTCTACGTGGGCATGCTGGAGCCGCCCGACAGCGACGAGCTGGTGCTGGCCGACAACGGCGCCGCCGTGTACAGCACGTGCGCCTCCTGCCACGGCGCCGACGGCTCCGGCACCGCCACCGGCCGCCAGCTCAACGATGGCGAGGTTCTGCTGACGTTCGGATCCACTCCCGACTTCGACGGCCTGGCCCACCATCTGTCCTGGGTGTACCTCGGCACCGCCGGCACCAAGCGCCTGGGTCTTGACTTCTACGGCGACCCGAACCGGCCCGACGGCCAGCGGGAGGTCGACAGCTTCGCCAGCGGCATGAGCGGCTTCTCCAACCTGAGCCTGGAGGACCTGGTGTCGGTGGTGTACTACGAGCGGGTCGTCCACGGCGGGCTGGACGCCGAGAAGGCCGCCCACACCGAAGAGATGCTGCTGGCCCTGGTGGCCGACGCCCCCACCTTCGAGACCGGCTCGCCCGACGAGATCAGCGCTCTGTTGACAGAGTCCGCCGAGGGCCACGGCATAGATCTCGCCGCCGGCGAGTAGCCGGCCGGGCCGCAAGGGCCCCGAGGCCGGTGGCCTCCACCGATATCACCGCCACCGGGGAGTGGGCCGCGCTGGGCCGCCACGCCCGCGAGCTGCAAGCTGGGGGTGTACACCTGCGGGACCTGTTCTCGGCTGACCCGGGTCGGGTCGAGCGGCTGGCGGTCACTGCGGGTGACCTTGTTGTCGACCTGTCCCGGCACTTGGTGACCGCCGAGACGGTCGAGTTGCTGCTGGCACTGGCCGACCGGGCCGGCGTGGCCGAACGGATCGCGGCCACCCTGGCGGGCGATCCGGTGAACGCCACCGAGGGCCGGCCCGCGCTGCACACTGCACTCCGGGCCGGTCCCGGCGCGTCGTTGGTGGTTGGCGGTGTCGATGTGATGGCCGCGGTGCGCGCCGAACTGGACCGCATGGCCGGCTTCGCTCGTGCCGTGCGCTCCGGTGAGCGGCGGGGCGCGACGGGCCGGCCGATCCGCACCGTGGTCAACCTCGGGATCGGCGGGTCGTACCTGGGTCTGGCCATGGCCCATGAGGCGTTGGCCGCGTTCCGGGGGCCTGGAATCGAGTGCCGCTTCGTGTCCAATGTCGACCCGGCCGACCTGGCGACGGTGCTGGATGACGGGCTGGACCCGGCCGAGACGCTGTTCGTGCTGGTGTCCAAGAGCTTCGGCACTCCCGAGACGCTGGCCAACGCCCGGGCGGCCCGGGCCTGGTTGACCGCAGCGCTGGGGCCGGACGCGGCGGGTCACCAATTCGCGGCAGTAACCGCTGATCGGGCCGCGGCCATCGAGTTCGGAGTGGACGCCGGCAACGTGTTCGCGATGTGGGACTGGGTGGGGGGCCGCTACTCGATGGGCTCGGCGGCGGGACTGTCACTCATGATCGCCATCGGGGAGGATCGCTTCGGGGAGATGCTGGCCGGGATGCGGTCCGTCGACGAGCATCTTGTGCGGCAGCCCCTGGCGGGCAACGCCCCGGCGCTGATGGGGTTGTTGGGGGTGTGGTATCGCAACTTCTGGGGTCTGCAGTCGCGGGCGGTGGTGCCCTACTCGCACCGGCTGCGACTCTTCGGGAGCTGGTTGCAGCAGGTTGTGATGGAGTCCAACGGCAAGCGGGTCCGCCTCGACGGAAGCCCGGTGGGGTGCGACACCAGCGAGGTTGTGTGGGGCGGCACCGGAACCGACAGCCAGCATTCCTTCCACCAGTTCCTGCATCAGGGCACCACGGTCGTGCCTGCCGATTTCATCGTGTTCGCCCGTCCCGACGTCGATGTAGCGGGTTCGCCTGATGCCGGGGAGCGTCACGAAGCGCTGGTGGCCAACGGCTTCGCCCAGGCCGCGGCGCTGGCCTTCGGCACGTCTGTGGGCGGGGCCGATCCTCACCGCCAGCTGCCGGGGAACCGCCCGTCCACGGTCGTTATGGCGTCCGAGCTCACCCCGTCGGTGTTGGGCCAGCTGGTCGCGCTGTACGAGCACCAGACCGTGGTCCAGGGCGCGGTGTGGGGCATCAACAGCTTCGACCAGTACGGCGTGGAGCAAGGCAAGACCCTCGCCGCCGCCATAGCCGAGGGCCTGCAGGCAGACCCGTCCCGGCCGGCGAGTGAACACGACCCCTCCACCACCGCCCTGCTCGCCCACTACCAGCGCCTGCGAAGGGCCTAGTTCCCGGCTGAACTACTGTCAAGAAACCTCCGTATTGGCGGCAGAACTGACAGATTCGATCAAGACCAGAGGCGGTCGTCTCGGAGGGCCTGTTGCAGGTTGTCGAGGGGCCACACCTCGATGCCGTCCTCGGTCCTGAAGGCTCGCCGGCCGCGGTAGGCGAGGATGCGGCGACTCAGGCCGGGCAGGTCGGCCAGGGCTCGCAGTCCCTTGAGCATGGCGGTGTTGTATCGCTCGGCTGCCTTGACCTCCACCGCGAGGTGTTCACGGTCGCGGGTGAGGACGAAGTCGACCTCGGCGGCGGACTCGGCCGCAGCCCAGTATCCGATGTCGTCGTAGACGCGCTGATGCTCGTTGTGGGCTCGCAGCAGACTCAGGACCCAGCCTTCCAGCAGGGCGCCGCGCTCCTCGGCAGCGACCGGCCCGAGCTGGCGCTTCACCGCTCGCACCAGTCCGGCGTCAGCCCAGTACAGCTTGGGGCGGCGCCTCTCCCGCACCCGCAGCCTTGCCTCGAAGGCAGGGAGCTGCATGGCCAGCAGGGTGTCTTCGAGGATCTCCAGGTAGCCGTTGACGGTGGCGCGGGAGATCCCGACGTCGCGCGCGATGGAGGCCGCATTGACGGTCTGTGCATGCATCACCGCGGCCACCGGCAGGAAGCGCACGAAGCCCGACAGGTTGCGCACCGCGGCCTCGGCCCGGATCTCCTCGCGTAAGTACAGTTGGGTGTAGCTCTGGAGGGCCTCGCGCCGGTCGGGGGCGGTCCAGACCAACGGTATGGTGCCGTAGCGGAGCGCGTCCTCGAGGATGAAGTCGTCGCCGAGCTCGGCCGGGGTGAGAGGGTGCATGGCTTTGCGCAGTGCTCGGCCGGCCAGCAGGTTGGTGCCCGCCGTCTTGAGCTTGCGGGCGCTGGAGCCCAGCAGGGCGAAGCGCACGCCTCGCTCCTCGATCATCCGGTGCACCTCGTTGAGCAGACTGGGGATGCGCTGCACCTCGTCCACCACCACCCATTCACCCGGACCCACCTCCGACAGCAGCCGCCGGAACAGCGACGGATCGGCGAGCAGGTCGGTGAACAGGGACTCGTCGAGCAGGTCGAGGCGCAGCGCATCCGGTAGCGCTTGCCTGGCCCAGGTGCTCTTGCCGACACCCCTCATTCCGAGCAGAAAGAAGCTCTGCTCCGGCACCCGAGCAAGTCTTGTGTATATCACACCTTCAAAAATAGCCGAAAAATGACAACTATAGGCGCAGAAATCCTCTCAGATTGGATCAGATCAGCTACTATTAGTAACAGCAGCGCCGCGCCGATGCGCTGGCCAACCTGATCACCGGCGAGGGTGCCCACCGCCGTCCCGACGTGACGCTGTTGGTGATCGCGGACTACGACACGGTGTCTGGCGAGCTTCGCAACCTTCGCTATGACGACGGACTGCCGGTTGCCGCCGATCAGATCGCCCGGCTGGCCGCACACGCCAAGGTCCTTCCGGCCATCTTCAACGCCGAGGGCGACCCCCTGTGGCTCGGGCGGGCCGAACGGCACGCCAGCGCCGGTCAGCGGATGGCGCTGGCGGCCCGTGACGGCGGCTGCGTCAACTGCGCCGCCCCGGCGGAGGGCGGCGAACCCCACCACATCAGGTGGTTTAGCCGCGGCGGACGGACCGACATCGACAATCTGTGTCTGCTGTGCGAACGCTGCCACCACCTCGTCCACGACGACGGGTGGCAGCTTCACAGCCACGACGGCCAGCTCAGGCTTCGGCCGCCCTCGCGGTCGTCGACGCAACCCCGATTCCGGCCTGTCGCCAACCGCCCTGACGGGCATGACAGCCGCTCACGACCTGATGTACGAGCCCGGTCGCAGCGCAATCCGGTTCTGCGGACCTGAGGGTGTTCGCCCCGCTAGCGGGTGAAGAGCAGTTGGAACTCCATGATCCCGTGGTCCTCCACTGAGACGACTATGGGTGCGGTCGGGGCGGTCACGCCGTAGTCGCTGAAGAGCACATCACTGGAACCGACGGCCACGATCCGGTCGCCCACCAGCTGGGCCTGAAGGTCGAACGCGACCCGGTTAGTGACTCCCTTTATGGTGAGGTCGCCGTGGGCCGATCCTGAGAACGCCTCGCCGTCCGCCATTCCCGCGGGCAACTCCACCGGTTCGGCCAGGGTGAAGCTGGCCAGCGGGAACTCGCCGGTGTTGAGGGCCTGGTAGATCCGGCCGTCACGGAAGCTGCTGTCGGTCTGCAACGTGCCCATCTGCACCTCGACGGTAGCGGCCACCAGCGCGGTGTCGCTCAGCTCGATCGACCCCGAAACCCTCGCGGTGCGACCCACTGCAGTGAAGTCGCCGATGTTGTTCAGCACCTCGTCCACCCGGAAGCCGGCGAAGCTCACCGTCGGTTCTCCCTGCAGGTCACCGGGGTTCTCGGACACCTCCACGGTCCACACCCCCGCGAGGCCCCCCGGGGCATCCGCCGTCTGTTCCGCCGTTGCCGTCTCGCTACCGGTGTCAGCACTGCTCACATCCGCAGGGGCATCTTCCGTAGCTGTCCCGCCGGTGTCAGTGGCCGGAGCGTCGTCCGTGACTGTCGCCGGGGTGCCGTCATCCACGCTGGTATCGGCGTCGCCCTCGTCATCCGCCATCGTGGGTATGTCGGTAGATGGCTCATCACCGTTGCCGTCACTGGCCTCGGCTGCTTCGATCCGGGCCACGGTCGACTCCAGATCGACCGCCTCGGGGGCGTCGCCCCGGGTCAGGACGTACAGCGCCACTGCCGCCACCGCCAGCACGACCACCGCGACGATCACGCCGATGACGACCTTCAAGCGCATCCTCATCCTGAATCGTCCGCCATCTCCAGGGCCGTCTCGGCCGCAGCCGACACGGTGGCGTCGATCTCGGCCGGGGTATGGGCCAGGGACGGGAAGATCGCCTCGTAGGCGCCCGGCGCGAAGGCCACACCCCGGCGCAGCATCCCGTGGAAGAACTTCGGATAACAGCCGTTATCAGCCGCCTTGCGGGCCTCGTCGAAGTCGACCGGCGCCTCCTCGGTGAAGAACAGGCCCAGCAGCGGGCCCACCCTCGGCACCGCCGCGGCTACCCCCGCCGCCGCGAAGGCGCCCTCCAACCCCTCCTGCAACACCACGGCGGTGGCTTCCAGCTGCCGGTAGGCGTCGTCGTCGAGCAGGCTCAGCGTGGCCAGTCCCGCCGCGGTGGCCAAGGGATTGCCCGACAGCGTGCCGGCCTGGTACACGCCCCCCAGGGGTGCGAGTCCCGACATGATCTCGGTGGACGCCCCGAAGGCGCCGATGGGCAGCCCGCCGCCGATGACCTTGCCGAAGCACCAGACGTCGGGCTGCACCCCGAACCACTCGGCCGCCCCGCCCCGGCACAGGCGGAAACCAGTGATCACCTCGTCGAACAGCAGCAGGGCACCGACCTCGTCGCAAGCATCCCGCAGCCCTTGAAGGAACCCGGGCTGTGGCGCCACCAGGCCCATGTTGGCCGCCACCGGCTCCACGCACACCACCGCTACCGACTCGTCGAGTTCGGGGACCACGTTGTAGGGGGCCACAATGGTGTCGGCCACCGCGCCCGGAGTCACCCCCTCGGACCCGGCCAGGCCCTGCTGGGCCACGCCCGAGCCTCCCGCCACCAGCAGCGCGTCGCTGTGGCCGTGGTAGCAGCCCGCGAACTTCACCACCGTCGGGCGGCCGGTCACGCCCCGGGCCAGCCGGACAGCCGACATCACCGCCTCGGTGCCGCTGTTGGTCAGCCGCACCATCTCCAGGCCCTCCACCCGGGCCGACATCTCCTCGGCCATCAGTACCTCGTTGTGGGTGGGTGCTCCGTAGCTGGTGCCCCGCCCCGCGGCCTGCTTGACCGCCTCGACCACCGCAGGATGGGCGTGGCCGCAGATTCCCGGACCGTAGCTCTGCACGTAGTCGATGTAGCGGCGCCCCTCCACGTCGTACACGAACGGCCCAGACGCCTCAGCCACGAAGTAGGGCGTGCCCCCCACCGACCGGAAGGCCCGCACCGGGGAGTTCACCCCGCCGGGGATCACCCGCTGGGCCCTATCGAAGAGCGACTCGTTGGTGTCAGTGCTGCTGGCGCCGCGCCCGCCGACGCCGCGCCCACCGGCGCCGCGCCCGCTAGCGCTCATTGCATGGCCTCGGCCAGCCGCTTGGCGAAATAGGTGAGCACCACGTCGGCTCCGGCCCGGCGGATGGCCAGCACGTGCTCGAACGCCACCGCGTCGAGGTCGAGCCAGCCCCGCTCGGCCGCGGCGCACACCATGGCGTACTCGCCGGACACGTGATAGGCGGCCAGCGGCAGATCGAAGGCGCGCCGGGCCGCCGCGATCACATCCAGGAACGCCAGCGCCGGCTTCACCATCACCATGTCGGCACCCTCGGCCACATCCTGTCGGATCTCCTCCAGCGCCTCCCGGGCGCCGGCCACGTCCTGCTGGTAGGTGCGGCGGTCGCCGCCGCCCGCGATGGTCACGTCCACCGCATCCCGGAACGGGCCGTACAGGGCGGTGGCGTACTTGGCCGAGTAGGCGAGGATGGCGGTCTGCTCGAATCCGGAGCCGTCCAGGGCAGTGCGGATGGCGCCGACCTGGCCGTCCATCATCCCCGACGGCGCCACGATGTCGGCGCCCGCGGTGGCCTGCGCCAGAGCGATGCGGGCGTACACCTCGAGGGTGGCGTCGTTCTCGACGTCGCCGCGGCCGTCGAGCAGACCGCAGTGGCCGTGATCGGTGTACTCGTCCATGCACAGGTCGGCGATCAGCACCAGCTCGTCGCCGAAGTCCGATCGCAGGTCGGCCAGCGCCATCTGCACGATCCCGTCGGGGTTCCAGGCCTCGGAGCCGATGTGATCCTTGCGCTCGGGCACGCCGAACAGCACCACCGCGCCGATCCCGAGGGCATGCAGCTCCTTGACCTCGGCCCGCAGCGACGAGCGGGTGTGCTGGAACTGCCCGGGCATCGAGACGATTGGCTGGGGCTCGTCGATGCCCTCGCGCACGAACAGCGGGGCGATGAAGTCGGCAGGATGCAGCCGGTGCTCGGTCACCAGCCGCCGCAGGGCACCGGTCCGGCGCAGCCGACGCATACGCCGCTGCGGGAAGTTCACCCTGTGAGGCTATCCAGCGCTATCGGAGCCCGGCCACGACCGGGCGTGGTGGATCAGCGCGGCCACCACCCCGTCGATTGTGTGCTCGGTGGCTTCTACGGTGACCTCGAGGCCGTGCTCGACCGCGGTGGCCGAGGTGGCCGGACCGATGGACGCCACCAGTGGCGGGACGGCGCGGGCCCCGACTTCGGCCACCAGGCGCTTCACGGTGGACGACGACGTGAACACCACACCGTCGGAGGCGGCCACCGCCTGCCGCTGCTGGTCGCTCAGCGGGGCGGCGACGTTGCGGTAGGCGGCCACATCGAGCACCTCCCATCCCGCCGCTCGAAGCTCGTCGGGCAGTACCGAACGAGCCACCGCGGCCCGGGCCAGCACCACCAGACGGCCACTGTCGGGATCGGGGGGCGGGAAGGCTTCGAGCAGGCCTTCGGCGATCGACCGGTCGGGCACCATGCGCACCGTCAGGCCGGCTGCGATCGCCCGGTCGGCGGTGCCCGGCCCGATAGCGGCCACGTTCACGCCGCCGGGCAGCGGCCCGGTGGCTGCGACCCTGGCCGCGCCGTTGGGGCTGGTGACCACCAGCCAGTCGCCGGCTCCGAGCCTCGCCACCGCATCCCGCAGCGCGGCGCCCCCGTCGGCGGGGTCGGTGATGGCGATGACCGGTGCGCTGACCACCCCGGCCCCGGCTGCGGCCAGCGCGTCGGCTAGTGGCTTGGCCTGCTCGCGGGGCCGGCAGATCACGATCCGCAGCCCGGCCAGCGGCTTGGGCGCATGGGGCCTGCGCTGCGGCGGGCTCATGGGGAGCTCGCCAGCAGGTCCCTGCCGCTGCGGTCGTCGAGCAGGTGCCGGGCGACGGCACGGCCCAGCGTCTCGGGATCGCGGCCAGCTCGGCTGTCGCGGATCAGCCTCGAGCCGTCGATCGACGCCAGCAGGCCGGTCAACTCCACCCTGTCACCAGAGTTCGTGGCGTAGGCACCCGCCGGCAGGGTGCAGTCGCCGCCGAGTTCGGCGAGGAAGGCCCTCTCGGCGTCGACGGCCCGCCGGCTGGGCTGGTGCTCGATGGCGGCGAGCATCTTCAGAGTCTCCCGGTCGGTGGCCCGGCACTCCACCGCGATGGCTCCCTGGCCGGCCTGGGGCACGAAGTCTTCCGGGTCGAGCACGTCGACCACGTCGGGTTCGAGGCCCAGCCGCTGGAGCGCTACCGCGGCCATCACGATGGCGTCGAAGCCGGCTGCCCGCTTGAGCCGGGTGGCGATATTGCCCCGCAGTTCCGCGAAGTTCAGGTCGGGCCGCAGATGCGCGAGCTGGGCCCTGCGCCTAACCGAGCCGGTGGCCACCGTTGCACCGGCGGGCAGCTCGGCGCGCCGGCAGCCCACCAGCGCGTCGCGGGGGTCGCCGCGCCGCGGCACCGCGGCCAGCATCAGGCCCTCGGGTGTCGACGACGGCAGGTCCTTGGCCGAGTGCACCGCGATGTCGGCCCGGCCGTCGAGCACCGCGGCCTGGACCTCCTTCACGAACACGCCCTTGCCTCCCATAGCGTGAATCGGAGTGCCGGCCCGCCGGTCCCCTGTGGTCGAGACGGCCACAGGCTCGGTCGCGGCCCCGCAGGCCTCGGCCAGCAGTCCGGCCACGATGCCGGTCTGGCCGCGGGCCAGGGCACTGGTCCGGGTGGCCGCCCGCAACACCACAGCGGTCACGGTGCCCGCCGCTACAGATCGAACAGGTCGCGCAGCGCTTCGGCTAAACGGTCGCCCCGGGCGTGGCCGGCTGCGTCCTTGAGCCTCACGGTCGGCTCGTGCAGCAGTTTGTTCACCACGCCGTGCAGCAGCGCCTCGACCGCGGCGCGCTGAGCCGGGGAGAGATCGGCGAGCCGTGAGGTGTAACGGTCCAGCTCAGCGGCGGTGACCTGATCGGCTCGGGACCGGAGGGCTGCGATCAAGGGTGCGACCTCTCTAGCGGAGGCTTCGGCCAGGTAGCGGGCCACCTCGTCGTCGACGATGGCCGCGACCGCGTCGATCTCCCGTTCCCGGCCGGCCCGGCCGTGCTGGACGAAGTCGCCCAAGTCGTCCATGTCGAGCAGCGTCACGCCGGGAAGTTCCCGGGCGGCCGGATCCACGTCGCGGGGGACAGCCACGTCGATGATCAGCAGATCTGCGCCGCCCCGCCGGGTCATCACGGTGTTGATGTCGCTGTGCTCCAGCACGATGTCGGTGGCGCCGGTGGTGGTGATGACAACGTCGGCTGCCACCAGTGCAGGCTCCAGCTCGTCGAGGCTCACCGCTCGCCCGCCGCACGTCTCAGCAGCGGCCGCGGCCCGGTCCGGGGTGCGGTTGGCCACTGCGATGTCCGCCGTACCGGCGTCGGCCAGCGACTTGAGTGTGCCGGTGGCCACGTCCCCGGCGCCCAGCACGAGCACTCGTCGGTCCGCGAGGGTGCCGAGGCGCTCGGTGGCAAGCGCCACCGCGGCATGGGACAGCGAGGCGATGCCCTGCGAGATTCCGGTAGTGGCCCTGACCTTCTTGCCGGCCTCGACCGCCCGGCGGAAGAGCGGGTCGAGCACCGCGCCCACGGTGCCCTCGCCCCGTGCGGACTGCCAGGCGTCCCGGACCTGGCCCAGGACCTCGTGCTCGCCCACCACCACCGAGTCGAGCCCGGCGGCAACGCAGAACAGGTGTTGCACCGCGTCGGCGTCGTGAAGGGAATAGAGCTCGTCGGCGACGGTCTCAGGGGCGAGTCCCGAGTGCTGGGCGAGCACCTCGCGGATGTCGGCGTAGCCGCCGTGGAAGCGCTCGGCGTAGGCGTAGACCTCGGTGCGGTTGCAGGTCGACAGCAGCACTGCCTCGCTGAGATGAGTGGCCGAAGCCAACTCGTGAAGAGCCTTGGGGAGGTCGCCGGGCGCGACCGTCATCCGCTCGAGCAGATCGAGTGGCGTGGATCGGTGATTGCAACCGACGACTACGAGCGACACTGGGCGCGATGCTATCGCCGCGCCCAGCAGCGAGCGCACCTGGATTGCAGGCGTTTCGCGGGCCGGGGACGGCTGGCCGTCAGCGGGCCAGGAAGAAGAGCTGCAAAACGCCGGCGATCACGATGATCGCCATCAGGACTACCAGTGCGATGGTGGTTCCCGGCCTCATGGTCCGCCTCCGATCTCCTGTCTTGCGGGCCTCGCCGGCCGGCGTCCCAAGCCCACCGGCGTCGCCGTCGGTGCAGCCCCGTCCGAGCCGCCGGTGGCTGTGGCACCGATCCTCACCTCGGCCCCCTCGTGGAGGCCCAGATCCTCGGCCACGGAGCGTCTGGGCACCGCCAGCGACACCAGCCCGCTCGAATCGACCAACAGGCCCACCCGGCCCGGCGACACATCGGCGTAGGCGCTGACCCGTTCGGCGGTGCGGAGGTCTTCGCCGGCCGCGACCTGCAGCGGAGACCCAGCCGGAGCCAGTTCGTCGAGCTCGGCGGGATCGAGATTGAGCTGGCAGTTCCCGAAGCGATCGATCCACAGCACCTCGGCCACCAGGTCGTCACCCTCGCGGCTGCTGACCGGCAGCATCCCGGGCATCAGGGTGGCCGGATCGATGGGCGGCCCGAGGGCGCTGATGGGCACACCGCAGCAGAGGTGCGCAGCTGCGGGGGCGAACACGTCGCGGCCGTCGAACGTCGATCCCAGCTCGGGTTGGGTCTCGAGCCGGAAGTTGGCGTCGGCCAACTCCACGGCCCGGCTGGCGCCGCCGACGAGGGCCACCGCCGGGGCCAGCAGCCCGTTGTCCGGTCCGACCAGCACCGAGGCGCCCTCTCCGACCTCCACCGCCACCGGCCGCCGGCTGGTTCCTACGCCGGGGTCCACCACTGCCAGGACCACGCCGGGCAACAGGTACTGGGCGGCCCGGGCCAGGGCCAGACCACCGGCCCGCACATCGCACGGGGCGACGCCGTGGGTCACGTCCACCACCCGGACATGGGGCGCGATGGCGGCGATCACCGAGTGCACCACCCCGACGAACTCGTCGTCATGGCCGTAGTCGGAAAGGAACGAGATCGTGTTGTAGCCGCTGTCCGCGCCGGGCGCGGCCCCCGATGTCATTGGCCCAGCTCCCGGGACCGCCTGGTGGCCGCGTCCACCACCCGGTCGATGAGCCCCATGAAGTCGGCGGCATCCATCACCGCGAGCCCGGCTGCGGTGGTGCCTCCGGGGGAGGTGACGTTCTCGCGCAGCCGACCGGGGTCCTCGCCGGAGGAGGTCAGCAGGGTCGCGGCCCCCAGCAGGGTCTGGCGGGTCAGGGCGTCGGCGATCGCCGGGTCGAGGCCCTGGGCCGTTCCGGCGGCCCGTAGCGCCTCGGCCAGCCGGAACAGGTAGGCGGGACCACTGCCCGAGAGGCCGGTCACCGCGTCCAGGTCGGCCTCGCTCACCGCCGCGACCGTGCCGACCGCCTCGAGGATCCCTCTGGCCCAGGCCAGGTCGTCGGGGGTGGCCGCGGACCCGGGCGCGATGGCGGCCGCGCCCTTGCCGACCAGCGCCGGCGTGTTGGGCATGGCCCGCACCACTGCGGTCCCGGCCGGCAGCCCGGCCTCGATGTCGCCGGTGCGGACTCCCGCGGCGATGGACAGCACTCTAGAGGCTCCTACGGCTGCGAGCCCGGGCAGCACCGCGGCCACCACGTCGGGCTTCACCGCGATCACCGCGTCGGCGCCGGAGACGGGGTCGCTCGACACCGACGCGGCCGGCACCGCGGCCTTCATGGCTTCCTGCCGGGCGGGGTCGGGCTCGACCACGTGCAAGTCGTCGGCCTCGGCCCAGCCGCTGGCCACGAGGCCCCCCAGCAGGGCCTCGCCCATCTTGCCGCCGCCGATCACCTGGAGCCGGGCCATGCCTGCAATGCTAAGAGCGTCCGCGACCTTCAGGCAGTGCTGGTGCCGTGGCGGGCGGTGATCTGAATGTCGCGACGGATTACCGCGGCCACCGCCGCGAGCACGACAGCCCCGCCGATCACCTGGGCGATCTTGATCGGTTCGTCCAGGAACAGGGCCGCCCCGACCATCGTGATGGGGGGCGCGCCTAACAGGGCCATCGATGAGACCGTGATACGGACATGCCTGTGGGCCCAGTTCATCAGCAGATGGCCCGACCCCGGAACCGCGATGAGCGCGACGACCCACAGCCAGGTGGTCGTATCGGGAAGGGACAGCCCGTCGCTCACCAGCAGGGCCGGCGGGGCGACCACGACCATGGCCACCGTCCAGACGGTCGCCTGGAACTCCAGCACGCTGACGCCGACCCGCTGGCGGGCTTCCTTGGACAGGGCCATGTTCGCAGAGAAGCACAGCAGCGCCAGGACGGCCAGGCCGTCGCCTCGCAGGCTCCAGGTGGGGACCGAGGTAGAGCCGAAGAGCACCAGGGAGGTTCCGGCCAGGGCGGCCGCCATCAACCCCAGAAGCTTCAACGACACCGGTTCGGCGAACCGGCGGACGGCCGACCACAGCAGAACCACCGGCGACAGCGAGACGATCATGGACACATTGGTCACGGTGGTGGACTTGATCGACTCGTAGAAGGTGATGAGCCAAAGCCCGACCGCCACCGCGGGCGGCAGGCAGGCCTTGAACTGGACCCAGGTCAACCGGCCCCGCCGCGCCAGCACGATACCCACGTAGATGATGGAGCTCAGCACCAGCCGCCAGAAGGCCAGTTCGAGCCCGGGAAGGTCGGCCTGGCGCACCAGAATGTTGCCGATGCCCCAGCACGTGACCGCGCCCGACACGGCCAGCAGGCCCATCCGGTGCCATTCCGTGGCCCGGGACGGCACGGTCATGGTCCTGCCCGTCCTCCGGACGGATCAGATGCCGACGGACCTGATGGCCCGGCCGGTGGCGCCCGCGTCCAGCAGTCCGGCGTGGGCGTCGGCGTCGGCCCGCAGCACGGCGTACAGGTCGGCACCCATGGGCACAACCCGGTCGATGTTGGTGTCGACGTGCAGCATCATCGACTCCTGGGTGGCGGCCAGCGCACCGTCGTCAGCGCGGCGCAGCTCGTGGAAGAGGTGCACCCGCTTGGGGTCGGCGCCGGCCACGGTGGTGTCCACCGCCAGCGGCGTGTCCACCGCCAGCTCGTCGATGAAGACGATGTGGGTCTCCACCGTGTAGAACGATCCGCCGGTCCTGTCCCGGTAGTTCCCGTCGGAGCCCATGCGGATCAGGTACTCGTCGCTGGCCATGCCGAACACGACGCCGTAGAAGCCCTCGTTCATGTGGCCGTTGTAGTCGATCCACTCGTCGAGCACGGCCCCCCGCCAGATGCGCAGCGGCGCGCCGTCAGCCATGGGCTGCCAGTCTACGGATACCCGGCTGGGGCGCTTCGGGCGTGGTCAGAACAGGGTGAGGTACTGATCGACCTCGCCGGGGGTGACCACATGGTGGTGGTCCAGGAACTCCTGGCGCTTGACCTTCACGTAGTAGTCCCGGTAGGGACCCTCGGCCGTGTCGCCCAGTCCCCGGCCGATCACGTCCGAGGTCGCGAGCTCGTCGGCGGCGTGAAGCAGCGTGGGTGGCAGGGCCTTGATGCCCTTGGCCGCGATCTGCTCGGCTGACATCGTGTACAGGTTGTCCATGTTGGGCTCGCCCGGGTCGATGTCGTTGTCGATGCCGTCGAGGCCGCAGGCCAGCGTGGCGGCGAACATCAGGTACGGGTTGGCGGCGCCGTCGCCCAGACGGATCTCGATGCGGTCCGGTTCGGGCACCCGGATCATCTGGGTGCGGTTGTTTCCCCCGTAGACGGCGTAGGCCGGCGCCCAGGTGGCCCCCGAGGTCGGTGCGCCGACACCCATGCGCTTGTAGGAGTTGACGATGGGGCACATCACCGCCACCAGGGACGAGGCGTGCTCGATGATGCCGCCGGTGAACTTGTAGGCCATGTCGCTGAGGCCCAGCCCCTTGGTGTCCGGTCCGCCGGCTCCGCCGCCGATGAACAGCGGCTCGTCGGTGTCGGCCGACCAGAGGCTCGCGTGGATGTGCAGCCCGTTGCCGGTCTTGTCGGCGAAGGGCTTGGGCATGAAGGTGGCGTAGCGGCCGTCGCGCTGGGCCAGGGTGTGCACCATCAGCCGGAACAGGATGAGCCGGTCGGCGGTGGTCAGCGCGTCGGAATACTGCCAGTTCTGCTCGTACTGACCGTTGGCGTCCTCGTGGTCGTTGGCGTAGTTGCCCCAGCCCATGGCGTCGAGGTTCTTCGACACCGCGGTCAGATGCGGCAGCATCCGGGTCAGGCCCTTGGCGTCGTAGCAGGGCAGCGACATGGTGTCGCGGTCGTCGGCCACCGCTATCGAGCCGTCGTCGTTGCGAACCACCAGTGAGTACTCGGCCTCGACCCCGCACTTGAACACGAGGTTGCGGTCAGCCGCGGCCTCCATCGCCCGGCGCAGGATCACCCTCGGTGCGTAGGGCCACAACTCGCCCTCCACGGTGGGGTCGCACTGCATGGCGGCCACGTTCGGCTGCCACGGGAGCTGGGTGTAGGACGCCGGGTCGGGCAGGGCGAGGATGTCGGGACTGGAGGGGTCCTGGCCCATCGGGCCGGCCGCGAAACCCGCGAACCCGGCCCCGTCGCCCATCAGCCCTTCGAGGGCGCCGACGGGCACGAGCTTGGCGCACGGCTTGCCGTGCATCTCCACGAACATGGCGTAGATGAACTCCACGCCGTCAGCCTCCACCCGGCTCCGGATCTCCTCGAGTGCTCCCATGTCGGTCTCCCTGTGGTTCATGCCGTGTCGGCTGGGTCGCGGCGTCCGAGAGTAGTCAACGATCCCCCTGTCAGGGAATCGGAGCGCCGCTGCGCCGGGCTGAGGTCGCGGGCGCGCCGGGCGCTACCGTGCGGGCCGGATTCGGGTTGGCGAGCAATCCTCGGGAGCGGTGACATGTGCGGGATCGTGGGCCTGTTCTGCAAGACCGAGACCCACCGCCACGAGCTGGGCCGGCTGACCGCGGTGATGCTGCGGGAGATGCGCGACCGGGGCCCGGACAGCGCCGGGTTCGCGTCCTACGACACCGGGGTGCCGGGACGTATCCGCATCACCGTCCTGGCCGAGGGCATCGAGGTGGACTGGGGGCCGGTGGCCGCCGCGCTGGAGAAGGTGCTCGACGCCGAGGTGACCGTCCGGGGCGTGCACGACCATGCGGTCTTCTCCACCGACGGTGACGGCCGGGCCGCCCGCCAGTGGATCATCGACAACGTGGCCGGCGCCTCCGTGCTGAGCTACGGCTCCCAGATCGAGCTGTACAAGGCGGTGGGCGACCCCGACCTGGTGGCCGAGCGTTACGACCTAGGCTCCCGCACCGGTACCCACGCTCTGGCCCACACTCGCATGGCCACCGAGTCGGCGGTCACCACCAACGGGTCCCATCCGTTCGCCACCGGCGCCGACACCTGCCTGGTGCACAACGGGTCGCTGTCCAACCACAACCGGCTGCGACGCTTCCTCGAAGGCCACGGCGAGTCGTTCCAGACCGAGAACGACTCCGAGGTGGCCGCCGGCTACCTGTCGTGGCGGATGCGCTCGGGCGACAGCATTTCGCAGGCGCTGGAGGGCGCCCTGGAGGACCTCGACGGCTTCTACACCTTCGCGATCGGCGTGGCCGACGGTTTCGCCATCCTGCGCGACCCAATCGCCTGCAAACCGGCGGTGGTGGCCGAGACCGATGACTGGGTGGCCATGTCGTCGGAGTACCGGGCCATCGCCCGCCTGCCCGGAGCCACCCACGCCGAGATCTGGGAGCCCGAGCCGGCCCGCATCTACACCTGGAGCCTGGCCGCGTGACACGCCGCTTCGACTTGGCCGAGACGACGCGGCGCGCTCTCAACCAGGCCCTGCACGACGCCTCCGGCGGCGAGTCGTTCGAGGTGGCCAACCCCCGGGGTGCTCATGCGGTGGCCTGCGGCATCACCGCAGACATCGACGTCGTGGTGCGGGGCTCGGTCGGGTACTACTGCGCCGGGATGCACCAGCGGGGCCGGGTGCTGGTGGAGGGCAACGCCAGCACCGGACTGGCCGAGAACATCATGTCGGGGGAGGTTCGCATCACCGGCAACGCCACTATGTCGGCCGCCGCCACCGGCTGCGGCGGCCTGGTGGTGGTCGGCGGCAACGCCGGCGCCCGCTGCGGCATCTCCATGAAGGGGATCGACATCGTGGTCGGCGGCAATGTCGGCCACATGAGCGCGTTCATGGCCCAGGCCGGGAACCTGGTGGTGTGCGGCGACGCGGCCGCCGATCTGGGCGACTCCATCTACGAGGCCCAGATATTCGTGCGGGGCGACGTCGAGTCGCTGGGCGCCGACTGCGTCGAGAAGGAGATGCGCCCCGAGCACACCGAGACGCTGCGGAGCCTGCTCGCCGCGGCCGCCCCTGCGACCGGCGGGGCGGAGGTGTCCCAGTTCCGCCGCTACGGCTCGGCCCGGCGCCTCTACAACTTCAACATCGACGACGTGGACGCCCTGGAGACCGAGCGCGATGCACGGGAGGCGGTTCGATGAGCACGCCACTGCCCGACGGCGTCGAGCCCGTGGAATCCTCCGATCCCGACTTCTGGCACCTGCGCGAGTCGTACACCTTCGACCGCAACGTGATCGCCGAGATCCGCCGGGCCGCCAACACCGGCATCTACCGGATCAGGGGCTGGGGGGCCAAGCGCCACCTGCCCACCCTTGACGACCTCGTGTTCCTGGGCGCGTCGATGTCCCGCTACCCGCTGGAGGGCTACCGGGAGGCATGCGGCACCGACGTGGTGATCGGCGAGGGCCGGGCCGAGCGCCCGGTGCACCTGAAGATCCCGGTCACCATCGCGGGCATGAGCTTCGGCTCGCTGTCGGCCCAGGCCAAGGAGGCCCTCGGCAGGGGCGCCAGCGCCGCAGGCACGTCCACCACCACCGGCGACGGGGGCATGACCGACGAGGAGCGCCAGCACTCGGCCACGCTGGTGTACCAGTACCTGCCGTCGCGCTACGGCATGAACCCCGACCATCTGCGGGTGGCTGACGCCATCGAGGTGGTGGTGGGCCAGGGGGCCAAGCCGGGCGGCGGCGGGATGCTGCTCGGACAGAAGATCACCGAGCGGGTGGCCGAGATGCGGACACTGCCGGAGGGCATCGACCAGCGCTCGGCGTGCCGCCATCCCGACTGGACCGGTCCCGACGACCTTGAGATCAAGATCGGCGAGCTGCGGGAGATCACCGACTGGCAGGTCCCGATCTATGTGAAGGTGGGCGCGGCCCGCCCCTACTACGACACCGCCCTGGCGGTGAAGGCCGGCGCCGACGCGGTGGTGGTGGACGGCATGCAGGGCGGCACCGCGGCCACCCAGGACGTGTTCATCGAGCATGTCGGCATCCCCACGCTGGCCGCCATCGGCGAGTCGGTGCGGGCGCTGCGCGAGCTCGGCGTGCACCGGCGGGAGGTGAAGCTCATCGTGGCGGGTGGGATCCGCTCGGGCGCTGACGTGGCCAAAGCGCTGGCCCTCGGCGCCGACGCGGCGTCGATCGGCACCGCCGCACTGATCGCCATCGGCGACAACGACCCCGCCTACGAGGCCGAGTACCAGGCCCTCGGCACCTCGGCGGGCTTCTGGGAGGACTTCCAGGCCGGCACCGACCCGGCCGGGATCACCACCCAGGACCCCGACCTGTCGGCCCGCCTCGATCCGGTGCTGGCCGGCCGGCGCCTGGCCAACTACCTGCAGGTCCTCACCATCGAGACCCAGATCCTGGCCCGGGCCAACGGCAAGTCGCACGTGCTGAACCTCGAGCCTGAGGACCTGGCTGCACTGACCGTAGAGGCGGCCGCAATGGCTAAAGTTCCGCTGGCGGGCACCGGCTGGGTGCCCGGCGCCGGCTGAGCCAGCCGGACCCGACAACCGGCGAGGGGAGTTCGATGGCCCAACCGCTGCCCGATCGTGCCCAGGTGGTGGTGGTGGGCGGCGGCATCGTCGGCTGCAGCGTGGCCTACCACCTGGCCCGCCGGGGCATCACCGATGTGGTCGTCCTCGAGCAGAACCAACTCACCGGCGGCACCACCTGGCACGCCGCCGGGCTGGTGGCCCAGCTCAAGTCGACCTTCAGTCTCACCAAGCTGGCCACCTACTCGGCCCGGCTCTACGAGGCGCTGGAGGACGAGACCGGCCAGGCCACCGGGTGCCGCACACCCGGGTCGATCTCGGTGGCGGCCGACGCCGAGCGCTGGGAGGAGATCAGGAGGGGTGCGGCCATGGCGGTCTCGCTCGGGGTCGAGACCCGCGAGATCGACATCGACGAGCTGCGGGAGCGCTGGCCGCTGATCCGCACCGACGACATCGTCGGCGCGCTGTACATCCCCCGCGACGGCCACACTTCGCCGGTGGACACCACCATGGCCCTGGCCAAGGGGGCCCGCAGCCGGGGCGTGCGGATCGTCGAAGGCGTTTCCGTCACCGGGTTGCGCACTGCCGACGGCGCCATCTCGGGCGTTGACACCGAGCAGGGCAGCATCGAGACCGAGACCGTGGTGCTGGCCACCGGCATCTGGACCCGCCAGCTCGCGGCCCAGATCGGGGTCAACGTGCCGCTTCAGGCCTGCGAGCACTTCTACGTCGTGTCCGAGCCGCTCGGCCTGGACGCCAACACGCCGGTGCTGCGCGACCCCGGGAACTACACCTACTTCAAGGAGGAGACCGGCAAGCTCATGGCCGGATTCTTCGAGCCCCGGGGCAAGGTGTGGAACCTCGACGGAATAGGTAGGGACTTCTCGTTCGGCACGCTGGCCGAGGACTGGGACCACATCGGCCCGATCTTCGAGCGGTCCATCCACCGGGTCCCGGCGCTGGGGGAGTGCGGCATCCAGCTGTTCCTCAACGGCCCCGAGGCCTTCACCCCCGACGGGGTGTACTACCTCGGCGAGTCGCCCGAGGTGGACGGCTGCTTCGTGGCCGCCGGGTTCAATTCGGTGGGCATCCAGTCCGCGGGCGGGGTCGGCTGGGCCCTGGCCGACTGGATCGCCGACCGCCACCCGCCCATGGACCTGTCGTCGGTGGACATCCGCCGGGCCTTCGGATTCCAGGCCGACCCCGCCTACCTGGCCGAGCGCGTCCCCGAGAGCCTGGGGCTGCTCTACGCCATGCACTGGCCCTTCTACCAGTACCAGAGTGCCCGGGGCCAGCGGATGTCGCCGCTGCACGACCGGCTCGAGGCCGCGGGGGCGGTGTTCGGTGAGACCGCGGGCTGGGAGCGGCCCAACTGGTTCGCCGCCGATGGCCAGGCCCGCGAATACGTCTACAGCTACGGCAATCAGAACTGGTGGGCCAACGCCGGGGAGGAGTGCCGGGCGGTGCGGGAGCGGGTGGCTCTGTTCGACCAGACGTCGTTCGCCAAGTTCACGGTGGACGGCCCCGACTCGCTGGTGGTGCTCGACGAGCTGAGCGTGGCCCGCATAGACGTGCCCGTGGGCAAGGCGGTGTACACCCAGTGGTGCAACGATCGCGGTGGGATCGAGGCCGACCTCACCATCACCCGCCTGGGCCTGGACCGCTTCCTGGTGGTGACCGCGGCTGCGGCCCAGACCCGGGACTGGGCCCGCCTGCGCCGGGCGTGCCGCGGCCGGGACGTGGACATTGCCGACATCACCGAGCACTGGGCCATGATCGGGCTGATGGGCCCCAAGGCCCGGTTCGTGCTCGGTCCGCTCACCGACGCCTCGCTAAGCAACACCGACTTTCCGTTCGCCACCTCCCAGCGCATCGAGATCGCCGGGATCGACGTGCTGGCCCTGCGGATGAGCTATGTGGGCGAGCTGGGTTGGGAGCTGTACCTGCCCAACGAGCACGCCGTTGACCTGTTCGACGCCCTGGTCGCCTCGGGGGAGCCCCACGGCCTGGCCATGGCCGGCTATCACGCCATGAACACGCTGCGGCTGGAGTCGGGCTACCGCCACTGGGGCCACGACATAACCGACGAGGACACCCCGATCGAGGCCGGGCTGGGCTTCACCATCGGCTGGGACAAACCCAACCCGTGGAACGGCCGGACCGCGCTGGAGAATCAGCGGGAGCAGCCCCGCAACAAGCGCCTGATCCAGTTCCGCTTGGAGCATCCCGAGATGCTCTGCTACCACGACGACCCGATCCTGCGCGACGGCGAGCCGTTGGGCAGCACCACCTCGTCGATGTGGAGCTACATCGAGGACCGCTGCCTGACCATGGGCTACCTGCACCGCCCCGGATCGGAGGGTGTCGTCCAGGACTGGCTCGACACGGGGCACTTCGAGATCAACATCGGCGGCGAACTGGTTCCGGCCACCCCGTCGATCCGCAGCTTCTACGATCCCCGCAACCAGCGAGTCCGCCTCACCGACGGCCCCTAGCAATCGGGCCCTGGCACTCAGGCGGTCGCGGCCGGGGGCAGTCTGGATTTGTAGGCGTCCATCAAGCGGGGGAACCACCGGTTCCAGAACTCGGTCGACGTCTCGCCCAGGGAGCGGTCGATCTCGATGGCGAAGGACTGCATCAGTTTGGAGTTGGCGAACAGCTCGCTGTGAGCGGTGACCGCCGAGTGGGCCGCCCTGAAGGCCCGCCGAGCCCGCTCGCCGGCCCAGTCGGCCGGGAGAAGCTCTGCGGGCAGCAGAGGATCGCTCCGAAGCACCGCCTCGGTGTCGAGCGTGGCTGAGAACATGGAGGCCGCAAGCATGTCGTCGTCCGTGATCGGGGCGTGCTCGACGATAGAGATCAGCCGCTGCTCGATCGCGTCGTAGCGGTCGGCGAGCGAGGCCAGCGGCCAGAGACGGTTCACGATGTCGGCGGGTCGCGTGTGCTCTCCGACCTGGATGGTTGTGGTGACGAAGCTGGTGACCGCTCCGGACACCCCGAGGTGGGAGGCGAGTTGGCGTACGAAGTCGGAGAGGTCGCCGGCGTGGAGATACAGGCCCGACTGCACAGGCGCGGCGCCTGACTCGACAAGAAGACCTCGGAGGGCGTCGCGTGCTCCCCGGCGCCTCTCGGGGATCTCGAAGCCGATGAGGTGCCAGTAGCCGTCCCACGGCTCGAGGCCGGCGTCTACCCGATGCGCGAACGCCGTCCACCCGATGTCGGTGTCCAGTTCGGCTCGCCCCAAGCCGGTCGCCACGTACTGCGCCGAGCGCCCGCGGCCTGCCACGCGGGTCAGGAGCCCGTCCCGCACGACCCGGGCCAGGCAGTCCCTCATCGCCTTGTCGCTGTGCCCCGCGACCCCGGCCACCGCAAAGAGCGACCCGGCATCGAGGGTGCCGTCCGCGCCGATCGCCGACAGCACGAGCGTGCGGGTGGGCAGAACGCCACTGTGGTCTGCCCCCGAGCCTGCCGGTGGATCACCCATATGCCGTATTATATCGACGGCCGTTTGCAAAATGCGGCATCAGTGCTACGCTGATTGTCGTGACCGCATCCGCAGTGACCTTCGATCCGGAGCACGCCCTTCCCAACGCCTTCTACCGGGACCCCGTTGTCCACGCGGCCGAGATGACCGGCATTTGGCACGGGGACTGGGCGTTCGTCACAACCGAGGACGCCGTCGCTGCGCCTGGCGACCAGCTACCGGTCATAGTCGGCGATCAGCCGGTGTTGCTTCTTCGCAACCAGGAGGGAGAACTCCGCGCTCTGTCCAACCTGTGTGCCCACCGGGGCACGCTGCTGCTGGAGCGCCCGGCCAAGGCCAAGCGCATCCAGTGCCCCTACCACGCCTGGACCTACAACGACAGCGGACGGCTGTTGGCGGCGCCCTTCACATCGAAGGACGACGTCGACAAGGCCGAGCACTGCCTGCCGGAGTACCTGGTGGAGTCGTGGCACGGGCTGGTCTTCGTCAGCCTCAACCCCGACGTGGAGCCGCTGGCCGAGCGTTTCGCCGCGGTGGAGCCCCATGCGGTTGCGTACGGCATCGACCGCATGGACCACTGGTCCGACCAGCAGGAGACGCAGGTGTGGGACTGCAACTGGAAGCTCGCGATCATCAACGCGATGGAGAGCTACCACCTATTCCAGGTCCATCCCAAGACGCTCGAGCCGTACTCGCCGACCCGGGACGCCTACTACGTCGCGGGCTCGGCCCGGGCCACCGCCACCGGCGGCCGGGTCGAGGGCGCTGACGACTACCTGCTCATCAGCCTTCCGCCCAACTTCGTGGGAGCGTTCAACTCGGGCGGCTTCTTCTGGCAGGCGGTCCACCCGATGGGCACTCACCGCTGCGCGGTCCGCACCGGAGGCGGCTACGTGTCACCCGGAGGCTCACGCACCGGCGGCCGGTTGTCGCGATGGATCAGGCGGACCGCCAGCAGCGCCGCGGGCTACTCGCTGCCGGACTTCCTGCCCGAGGACAAGGCCATCTGCGAGCGCGGCCAGCGGGGAGCCACCGGCGACTTCTCGCCCGGACGGCTCGTTCCCGCCGAACGGGTCGTCGCCGACTTCGGCCACTACCTCAACTGGCGGCTCAACGGCGTCGAGCCCCCGACCGTCCACAGGGAGGCGAGCCCATGATCCCGACCCAGCACCACCCGCGCCAGGCCCGCATCCCACGAGCCTGGCCGACCTGGGCCGCGGTCGCGGCGCTCTGGATCCTCACCTACACCGAGCAGTGGTGGGTCTACCCCGGGCTTTTCCTCGTATGGGGCATCTACGACGTCGCCACCGGCGAGAGCAACTTCATCCAGCGGATCAGCCGCGAGGCTCAACCGTTCACCTTCTGGCTCGTCGTGTCGACCTGGATCCTGCTGTCGTTGATATGGATCGCCTATCCGGGATAGCGCCGCTCCGCGCGGGGGGTGACCGCGACGGGGCAGGGGGCGGCGGCCCGGGCTACGCCGCCGATCTGGCCGGGTCGGGGCTCCGCGCCGGAGAACCGGCGCTCCAGGTCGTAGGCCCCGAACAGCCGCTCGATGACTCGCACGATGGCCGTCACCGAGAACGGCCGGGCCGGGCAGGCGTGCGGGCCGTGGCCGAAGGTTGTGATCGCCTCCGCCGGCAGTCCCGCCGGCGAGACCGGCCGCTGTCCCCGCCAGCGGTCAGGGTCGTAGAGGTCGAGACCGGGGGCACCGGCAAGGTTGGTGAGCGGCAGGAAGGTCGCCAGCGTGGCCCCCGGCGACACGTCGTAGGCCTGTGAGCCGTCGTCGACGGCCACGGGCTCCAGCACGGTACGCAGCATGATGGAGCGCTGACCGATGCGGATCGACTCCAGCACGCAGCGCGACGCCAGATCGGCGTCGGTGCCCTGGTCCTGGCCGGAGCGCAGCCGGGCCAGCACATCGGGATGCTGCACCAGGTGTACCAGCGACCAGCCCAGTGCCGCGAACAGGTTCGACATCGACCCGATATGCACCAGGATCACGTCGCGAGTGATGCCGGCCATCCGCTCGGCACCCGCCGTGTCGTCCCATCGCGTGACGATCGTTCCCAGCAGGTCGTTCCCGGGCCCGGCCCGCGCCCCGATCGATTCGGCCAGGATCTCCTCGGCTTGCGCCATCGCCCGCCGCTCGGCCGCCTTGTTGTTGAGCGCTACTTCGCGCATCCGCTCCGGCGCCACGAAGGCCTCGGCCCCGTCGAGCGCGTCCAGCGCCGCGGTCAATTCGTCGAACCGGACCGATCGCAGGACCTCCCGCCCGGCCCAGCTCGCCAGGCCCAGCCGGTGGCCCAGCCGGCGCGAGAAGTCGAACAGCTCGATCTCGCACCCACCGTCCAGCTCGGCCAGTTGCAGCGAGATCGCTTCCTCCAGTGCGTCGAGGTAGCCGGCGACCGCCACCCGGCCGAACAGCTCGTGGGGCAGCGTCCGGCGTCCAATAAAGAGCTCGTCGGGCAGCTTGCGGCGCAGCATCTTCCAGTCGGCGATGCCTTTGCTGGCCTGCGTCTCCGGCACCGTGTAGAAGGCGTGAAGCCCCGCCGCGGAGAACAGGAACAGGTAGCGGTCCTCCCCGCTGTCCACCACGAACGTGTCGCCGCAGTCCGAGCGGGCCCGGCCGATGGTCGCAACCGTGTTGGTGACCGTGCCGTCCCACGGCAGGACGCAGGCCGCCACCGGCGGCATCGGGTCGATCACCGGCAAGGCGGCCATACGGAACGTTACCCAGCACCGCGTCGATCATTTGATCTGGCAACTACACTCCGGCTCGCCGCGGCCTGCAGACGCGGCGCAGGTGTGCACGTCTTCAGGAGGGGCCGTGACGCAAGAGGCGCGGTGCGTGATCATCGGCGGCGGGGCCATGGGGGTGGGCCTGCTGTACTACCTGGCCCAGGAGGGCTGGACCGACACCGTCCTGCTGGAGAAGGGCGAGCTGACCTCAGGGTCCACCTGGCACGCGGCCGGGCTGATACCGAACTTCATCGGCGACCTCAACATGGCCAAGGTCCACGAGGAGGCGGTGGCCCTGTACCCCCGCCTGGAGGCCGAGACCGGGCTATCGGCCGGCTGGCACGGCTGCGGCGCCATCCGGCTGGCCCGCACCGACGACGAGGTGGACTGGCACCGCTACGTACACGCCATGCTCACCCAGATCGGCATCGAGTCGCACCTGATCGGCCCCTCCGAGATCCGTGAGCGCCACCCGCTGCTGGAGGATCTCAGCGATGTGAAGCTCGGGTTCTACACCCCCAACGACGGCTGGACCGACCCGTCGGGCTGCACCAACGCCATGGCCCGGGGCGCCCGCAACCTCGGCTGCGAGATCAGGCGCCACACGATGGTCACCGGCATGAACCAACTGCCCGACGGGCGCTGGGAGATCATCGCCACTCCGGGTGGCATGAAAGCGTCCACCAACGGCGAGAGCCCTGACAGTTACCGGATCGTGTGCGAGCACGTCGTGAACGCAGCCGGGCACTACGCCCCCCAGCTCGGGGCCATGGTCGGGCTGGACGTGCCTGTGGTCTCGGTCATCCACCAGTACCTGGTAACCGAGCCCATGCAGGCCATGATCGACCTCGGCTTCGAGCCGCCTGTGACCCGCGACCCCCGGGCGTCGTGTTACTACCGCCGAGAGATCGACGGCCTGCTGGTCGGCCCCTACGAGATGTCCGACTCCAGGGTGTACGGGGTGGAGGGCATCGACTGGGCCCACGACTTCCACCTCACCGGCGAGAACGTCGACGTTCTCGAGGAGTGCTTGGAATACACCGCCATGCGGATCCCGGCCTTCGCCGAGGCCGGCATCAAGCAGATCGTGTCGGGCCCGATCACCCACACCCCCGACTCCGGGTACCTGATGGGACCGGCGCCGGGGCTGCGCAACTACTGGCACTGCAACGGCGCCTCCATCGGGATCACCCAGGGCCCGGGCGCGGGCAAGTACCTGGCCCAGTGGATGGTCCACGGCCAGACCGAGATCAACGTGCGGGGCATGGACCCCCGCCGCTTCGGCGACCACACCGGGCCCAGGTCCACCTTCGCCATCGCCAAGGCCCACGACTAGTACCACGAGATGTACCAGGTGCGCCTGCCCGGCGAGTTCCGGGCCGCGGGCCGGCCCCAGAAGACCAACCCCATCTACGGCCGGCTCGACGGTCTGGGCGCGCAGTGGCAGGAGGTGTACGGCTGGGAGCGGCCCCAGTACTACTCGCCCAACGGCACCGGCGAGCGGCACTCGTTCCGCCGTTCCAACGCCTTCGACCCGGTGGGCGCCGAGGTCCGGGGCGTGCGCCAGCGGGTCGGGATCGCCGACATCACCGCCTTCGCCTCCTTCGAGGTGACCGGGGCCGACGCGGCGGCGCTGCTCAACCGCCTGTCGGCCAACCGCCTGCCGGCACGCGACGGCGGCATCCGGCTGACCCACATGCTCACGGAGTTGGGCGGCATCGAGTGCGAGATGACCATCGCCCGCCTCGCGCCCGACCGCTTCTACCTGACGTCGGCCATCATGGGCCAGAGCCATGACCTCGACTGGCTGGTCCAGCACGTAGGCGGCGGCGAGGACGTGATCGTGACCGACGTCACCGACACCACCGGGATCTTGGCCGTGACCGGCCCACGGGCCCGCGACGTGCTGGCCCCGCTCACCGGCGCCGACCTGAGCAACGACGCCTTCCGGTGGCTGACCGCGGCCGAGATCGAAGTGGCAACAGTGCCGTGCACGGCCCTGCGAGTGTCGTACGTGGGGGAGTTGGGGTGGGAGCTCCACTGCTCCATGGACCGGCTGGCCGAGCTGTACGACGCGGTGGTTGCCGCGGGCGAACCTCACGGGATGGTCCACTTCGGCAGCTACGCCATGAACGTGATGCGCATCGAGAAGGGCTACAAGGCCTGGGGCTCGGAGCTCACCACCGAGATCACCCCGATCGAGGCCCGCCTGGAGCGGTTCGTGGACCTCAGCCGGCCCTTCGTCGGCCGCGACGCCACCGTGGCCCGGCGCGACCAGGCCGAGCCGCTGTCGATGGTGCTGGTGTACTGCGAGGTGGACGCCACCGACAACGACGTGCGGGGCAACGAGCCCGCCTTCGACGGTGACGGCAACGTCATGGGCATCGCCACCAGCGGCACCTGGGGCCACACTGTGGGCCGCAGCCTGGCCTTCGTTTACGTGGCCCCGGACTTCGAGGCTCCCGGCTCGACCTTCGAGCTCGACCTGCTGGGAGAGCGCCGCATGGCCACCGTGCTGGCCGAACCGGCCTACGACCCGGCCAACCTGGCCCCCCGAGCATGACCTGGACCGAACTTGCGGCGATTGTGGGGGATTATCCCCCCAAGGCCTCGGAAGTTCGGTGCGAAGGAGGTGGCACCGATGGCTGATGACACCCGGGGAGGTCGGCGCCGCAGTGGCGGCCGGGCGGGACGCATCGCGGCCCGCCAGGCTCCGCTGGAGGTTGACGTCCGGCCGGTGCGCCCCGGACTTCCGGGCGGCAAGTTCGCGCCGCTGAGCGAGTCCGACATGCAGCAGGTGTACGACACCGCGCTCAAACTGCTCGAGGACGTGGGCATGGGCTCGCCCATCGAGGAGTTCGTGGACGCGGTCACCGCCGCCGGCGGCCATGTCGACGACGACGAGCGCCTCCACTACCCGCGAGGCGTGGTCGAGGGGGCGATCGCCACCGCGGCCAAGGAGTGGGTCTGGCACGGATTCGACGACGACCGGTCCATCACCGTGGGTGGCGACCGTGTGCACTTCGGCACCGCCGGCGCGGCCGTCCTCATGTACGACCACGACATGGCCACCTTTCGTCCGTCCACCGCGGTCGATGTCTACGACTGCGCCCGGCTGGTGGACACGCTCGATCACATCCACTTCTTCGTGCGCACGGTGGTGGCCCGCGACATGGAGGACGCCCGCCTGCTCGACCTCAACACCGCCTACGCGGCCATGGCCGGCACCACCAAGCCCATCGGTACCTCATGGTTCGAGCGGGAGCACGTCTATGAGACCGTCGACATGCTCGACATGGCCCTCGGCGGTCCCGGCGAGTTCCGCAAGCGACCCTTCGTGGCGGCCAACAACACGTTCGTGGTTCCGCCGCTGCGCTTCGCCGAGGAGTCGGCCCGCGCCATGGTGGCCCAGGTCGAGACGGGCATGCCCATCAACCTGCTGTCGGCCGGGCAGGCCGGGGCCACCTCCCCGGCGGCCCTGGCCGGCTCGCTGGCCCAGGCCCTGGCCGAGTGCCTGGCCGCGCTGACCGGCGTGAACCTGCTGAGCCCGGGCCATCCGTGCGTGATGGGCATGTGGCCGTTCGTGTCGGACCTGCGCACCGGCGCCATGAGCGGCGGCTCGGGGGAGGAGGGCATCCTCAATGCGGCCGCCGCCCAGCTGCTCAACTGGATGGGCCTGCCGTCGGGGGTGGCTGCCGGGATGGCCGACTCGAAGATCCCCGACAACCAGACCGGCTACGAGAAGGGCATCAACGTGGCCCTGGCCGGTCAGGCCGGCGCCAACCTGGTGTACGAGTCGGCCGGGATGCTGGCCAGCATCCTGAGCTGCTCGCTGGAGGCTCTGGTCATCGACAACGACATGCTCGGCTCGATCAACCGCACCGTACGGGGCATCGAGGTCAACGAGGAGACCCTCTCGGCCCAGCTCATCGCGGAGGTGATCGCCGGCCCTGGTCACTTCCTGGGCTCGCCTCAGACGCTGGAGTTGATGCAGCGCGATTACGTCTACCCGGAGATCGGCGACCGCGACACACCCGACAACTGGCTCGACGCCGGCGGCAAGGACGCCCGGGACCGGGCCCACGAGCACGTGCAGAGGGTGCTGGCCGAGCATCACCCCTCCCACATCGCCGGAGATGTGGACGCCCGCATCCGGGCTGCCTTCCCCATCCGGCTGCCCGACCTCTAGGCTCGGCCCCGACCGCACATCCCAGGAGGCACCATGAGGGTCCGTGTCGATCAGGAGGCCTGCCAGGGCCACAACCGCTGCTACATGCTGGCCCCCGAGCTGTTCGATGTGGACGACGAGGGCACCGCCTTCGAGATCGGCGACGGCCTGGTGCCCCCGGAGCTGGAGGACAAGGCCCGGCTCGCCTTCGACAACTGCCCCGAGTACGCCGTGGAGATCATCGAGGACTGAATCCGCCCCCGGCGCGCTGGCCTTTCTGGGGCGGGCCCGGTTAGGGTCAGCGTCCCTTGCGTGCGCAGGTCCATTAGAGGAGGGACAGTCAGCGTGTCGTCGCAATCCATCAGAAACGTCGTCCTCGTCGGCCACAACGGCAACGGCAAGACCACCCTGGCCGAGGCCATGCTTTACCGGGCCGGCGTGGTGGGCCGCATGGGCCGTGTCGACGACGGCACCGCCCAGTGCGACCACGATCCCGAGGAAAAGGCCCGCCACCAGAGCCTGAGCCTGTCGGTGGCGTCGTTCGACTGGCGAGACCACAGGATCAACATCATCGACACGCCGGGCTACACGGATTTCGTGGGCGAGGCGGTCAACGGCATGCACGCTGCCGACTTGGCCGTGTTCGTGGTGGACGCCGTGTCCGGGGTCCAGGCCCAGGACCAGGTCATGTGGCGCCACGCGGAGCGGCTGGGCCTGCCCCGCTTGGTGTTCGTCAATGGGCTCGACCGCGAGCGCTCGTCGTTCGAGCGCACCCTCGAGTCCCTGCAATCGCATTTCGGTGCCCATGTGGAGGCCGCGCAGCTCCCGCTGGGTGCCGAGACCTCGTTCCACGGCATCGCCGACTTGGTGGGCGACGGCGCTCTCGACTACAGCAGCGGGAAGTCGGCGGCTGCGGCCGTTCCCGATGATTTGGCCGACGACGCGTCAGACGGCCACATCCAGCTGGTCGAAGGGGTCGTCGAGGGCGACGACGAGCTTCTGGAGCAGTACCTGGAGGGTGTGGAGCCCACCGAGGAGCAGCTGGAGCGCCTGATCCACGATGCCGTCGACAGCCGCAGCGTGTTCCCGGTGCTGTGCGGTTCGGGGGCCAAGCCGATCGGCGTGGACCGCCTGCTCGACTTCATCTGCCGGGTCGGCCCGGCACCGGGCGAGTCGAGCGCGGCCGAGGGGGTCCGAAGGGGCGAGCCTGTCGAGGTGGCCATCGATGCGTCCGGCTCGCCGGTGGCTCTGGTGTTCAAGACCAGGGTCGACGACTTCCTGGGTCAGATCTCGTTCATGAAGGTCCTTTCGGGCACCATCCGGTCCAACGACACCCTGGTGAACAGCCGCACCGCCGACAAGGAGCGGCTCCACAACCTGATGTCGTTCACCGGCGCTGAGCACCATGCGGTGAGCCAGGCCGTGGCCGGGGACATCGTGGCCGCCACCAAGCTCGGCGATGTGCGTACCGGCGACACGCTGGCCGACGACACGGCGCTCAAGGTGCTCATCACCCCGCCGCCGACCCCGGTCTACGGGGTGGCCATCCACGCCTCCGCTCCGGCCCAGGAGGACAAGCTGGCATCGGCGCTGCGCCGCTTCGCTACCGAGGATCCCAGCCTCGTGATCCGCCAGGACGCCACCACCCGCCAGACCGTGCTGTCTGGTGCAGGGGAGGCCCACCTCCGGGTGGTCCGGTCCCGCCTCGAGCGCATGGGGATCGACTTCGAGATCGAGGACATGAAGATCGCGTACCTGGAGACGCTGCCGCGGCAGGCCGACGTGGAGGCCAAGCACAAGAAGCAGAGCGGCGGCCACGGCCAGTTCGCAGTGGCCATGGTGCGGTTCGAGCCCTTGGCCCGGGGCACCGGCTACGAGTTCGACAGCGAGGTGACCGGCGGTGCCATCCCCCGGGGCCTGATCCCCGCGGTGGGGGCGGGCATAGAGGAGGCGATGTCCAACGGCGGGAGGCACGGCTTTCCGATGGTGGATCTGCGGGCGGTGTGCTACGACGGCAAGCACCACTCGGTGGACTCCTCGGAGATGAGCTTCAAGATCGCCGGTTCGCTGGCTCTCAAGCAGGCGGTGGAGCAGGTCGGCAGCGCCGTGCTCGAGCCGGTTAGCGAGGTCCACGTCGAGGTTCCAGACACCTACCAGGGCGACGTGCTCGGCGACCTGAACTCCCGCCGGGGTCAGGTGTTCGGCACCGAGCCGGGCTCAGCCGCCGGCACGAGCGTGATACACGCCCATGTACCGACATCGGAGATCCTCAGCTACGTGATCGACCTGCGGTCGATGACGGGCGGCACCGGCACGTTCAGTGCCGAGCATCACGACTACCAGCCGTTGCCCCACGCCCTGCTGGCCAGAGTCGTCGCCGACGACGACTGAACATCCAGCGGCGGTGTGCCGACGGGTCCAGCGCGCTCGAAGGGACTCGAACCCCCAACCTTCTGATCCGTAGTCAGATGCTCTATCCAAATTGAGCTACGAGCGCTGGGGGAGCGCCAGTGTACGCCCCGGCGGGCTCGGGGGCTACGGGTATCGATGGCCGGCCACGATGACCTGGCGCTCGGCCGGGCTGGGGGCGCGGCCGATGAATATCTCGAAGTAGGTCACCGACGACTCGCCGCGGCCTTCGACCGCCCCCTCGTCGCTGTCGTACCAACCCATCTGCATGCAGTAGAGGGCGTAGGCCCGGTGTCGGGCCATCACCGGGCCGTAGCCCTCGGGTTCTATCATTGCCACGAGAGCGGCCACGCGCTCCTCGTCGGCCGCCTGCAGCCTCTTGCGCACGGCGGGGTCGCTATGGCCCCAGTCCCTCACGGCCACGTCCAGGCGCGGGTCGAAGTCCGACCAGCCGAGCCAGAGCCGCGACAGGGCGACATACTTGTCCACCAGTGCCCCGGCCGCGGTGGCCGTCTTGACGATGGCCGCAGTGTTCTTCGCCTCCCAGGTGTCCAGCAACCGGCTCAGCAGCGCACCTCGGCTCGTGAAGTGCCAGTAGAAGCTGCCCCTCGTGACACCCAGCCTCTGGGCGATAGCCAGGGTCTTGACTGCCGCCACGCCGCCTTCTACGAGAACCTGAAGGCTCGCCTCGACCCAGTCTTCGGCGGAGAGACGGTCGTTACCGGCCATGTACAGGATCGTATCTGACATGTTCATGTCATACCGCGCCACGTGTGCATGATCACCCAAGCTGTGGGCTCGCCGCGGTTGATCTAGAGTCCTTTGATGCCGATTGCTCTGCTCATCCTCTCGGGCATCTGAGCCCGTGACCTCGGGCGACGTGTTCCGGCTGCTGGAGTCTGCGCAGTTCGGTGCGTACGCAGTGTCTCTCGACCAGACCATCGTGTCGTGGAACCCGGCTGCGGAGCAGATCCTCGGATTCTCGCCGGACCAGGTCCTCGGGCGGCGGTGCTACGACGTGCTGGCCGGGCTGGCGCCGGGCGGCATCGTCCCCGGGTGCCTGGAGGGCTGCCCGTCCATGCGCGCCCTGAGGGCCGGGGAGGTTCCGGGCGCGGTCGATGTGAGGATGCTGTGCGCGTCGGGTGAACGCAAAGCAGTCTCGGTCACTCCGATGGTGGTTGCGGGCCGCGGCAATGACGCACCGGTGCTCGTGCACGTGATCTATGACCGTTCCGGGAGCGAGTCCCCTCAGAGGGCCACTGACTCGGTGCGGGAAGAGCTGGTCCGGCGAGGGGCTGACGTCGTCTCGGATCATCCGGTTGCGCCGGACCCGGTTCCGGTGTCCAAGCTCAGCCGGAGGGAGTCGGAGGTGCTGCGTCTGGTTGCGCTGGGTCGAACGACACCCGAGATCGCCCGGGAGCTCGCCATCAGCTCTCACACCGTGCTCAACCACATCCGCAATCTCCGCCGCAAGCTGGACGCGGCTACCAAGCTGGAGGCTGTCCTCACCGCTATGCGGCTCGGACAGCTTGACTGGGCCTAGAACGCGACCGGGCTGGTTCCAAGTTCGGCTATACAAGTGCGGTCGTCTCGAAGGGAGTCCGAGTGACCGGCAAGCCTGATCCGTTCAGCGTCCCCTTCGGGACCATCCTGTGCGACTGGATGACCACCGCGCGAGCCAACGACGGTCCTTACGTCTACCGCGGCTCGCCCGAGCCGTACGGGGACCTCACCATCAGCCCAGCCGCACACGTGCTGCACTACGGCAGCGCCATCTTCGAGGGCCTGAAGGCGCACCGCCAGGCCGACGGATCGCTGGCCGTGTTCCGGCTCGACAGCCACGTTGAACGGATGGCCACCAGCGCGTCCCTGCTGAGACTGCCCCGCATCGATCCGGACACGTTGCGCCGGATGGTCATAGACACGGTGGAGGCCAACTCGGGGGAGGTTCCCGATCCCCCCGGCTCTCTGTACATCCGCCCGACGCTGGTGGGGACCGATCCCGATATCGGCGCGGCGGCTCGCCCGACTCGCGGCGCGCTGTTGTACGTGGTGAACAGCCCCGTCGGCGATTACTTCAAGGGCGGGGTGCGTCCGCTCACCCTGCTGCTTGAGACGTCGATCCCCCGCACGGTGCCCCAGTTCGGCATGGTCAAGTGCGGCGCCAACTACGCGATGGCGCTGGGTGTCACCCTCGACTCGATGGCCGCCAACGAGGCCATCGATCAGGTCCTGTTCGCTACCGGCGACGACATCACCGAGACCGGCGCCGCCAACTTCTTCCTCGCCGACGATGAGCGGGTTATCACCCGACGCCTCGACGAGTCGTTCCTGCACGGCGTCACCCGGGCCTCGGTCATCGAACTCGCCCAGCACCTCGGCTACGAGGTGGAGGAGCGGACGATCGATCCCGACGAATTGATCGACTGGGCCGAGCGCGGCGAGGCCTTCCTGTCGGGCACCGCCGCGGTGCTGGCGCCGGTGGGCACCATCATCCGCGACGGCACGACGCTCACCGTCGGCGACGGCCAGCCCGGCCCCAACACCATGCGGTTGCGCCAGGCGCTGGTGGACATCCAGTTGGGCGCGGCGCCGGACCCGTTCGGCTGGCGCACCCCGGTACGCGGCTGATCCGTCTAAGGCCCCGCCGTACACGGATGACCTCTCCAGAACTGGCCAGGCGGGACAAGGATTCGCCTAAGAGCGCGCGCAGATAGGTGGGAGCCTGTCGCATCGCAGCGGTGTCATTCCCGCTCTTGTTCGCTGCGCTCACGGGCCGCTCGGGCCACGGCCTCGCGCCGTATGGGCCGCGTTGTCCCGCCTATTCGCTCGGCCTCTAAGTCGATTCAGGGGATCATCGGAACGCGAACGTTCCAGACATGACGGCGAGGTTCTTGACTGATACCTCGGCACGCGCCGTGTTCCTCCCGGTGTGAGCTCCGATCTGAAGCTCGCAACCGGGGTAGACGGGATTGGAGAAGCGCACCTGAGCGGCGGACAGGTCAGCCGGATGGGCGCCCACGGCCGCCGCGAGCATCCGGGCTGTGGTGCCCATCGTCGCCAGTCCGTGCAGGATGGGCCTTTCCAGGCCAATGGCGGTTGCGACCGACGGATCGATGTGGACAGGATGCTTGTCGCCGGTCAGCCGGTAGAGAGTGGCGGCGTCGGGTCCGATGTCCGCGGTCCCGGTCCAATTCGGGACGAGCGGCTCGGGCCGCTCGGACGGAGGTGGTGGTTCTCCGCCCCACCCTCCGATGCCGGGCAGCAGGATCGTGTAGGTGGCCTCGAAGCTGGGAGCGGCCACGTCTATCTCCACGATCGTGAGCCTGCCCTTGTCGAAGGCGGACCGGATGCAGCCGTGGATCTCGAACGGCTCAGGCTTCAGGGGCTCGTGTACCGTCAGGCTCTGGCCTACGTGCAGCGACTTGGTGCGGTCGTAGGCGCCGAGTTCGCCGGCTGCCTCCACCGCCCACAGGCCCAGGGCGCAGCCATAGGTGGGGAGCACTCGTAGGCCCTGCTCGTAGACCAGGTCGAGTTGTGAGGCGGAGGCGCCTACTGCCAGCGCGTACAGGATGGCGTCGTCGGCTGAGAAGTCGACGACGCGCTTTCCCAGGTCGTGGCCGGCCAGTTCCTTCAGCTGCACTTGCGCGGGCCCTCGCGGTACATGGCGCGGCGGGCCTCCAGCGCGGCCCGGCGCGTCGGTGAGGCCAAAAGGGCCTCCCGCTCGGGCTGCCACGCCGCAGGGTCGAACTCCTCGCCGCTGTCGAGCGACGCCAGCAGCGCCTTGGTCGCCGCGGTGGCCCCGGAGTTGAAAGAGGGGACCCTAAGCAGGCTCCTGGCCGTCTCAGTAGTGGTCCCCGCGGGTACCACCCTGGCTGTGCCGGGCGGCAGCTCCCGACCCGACAGCTCCTGTTGGAGCACCATGAGGCGGCGGACGGTGGGCGAGCCGAGTCGGGAATGGAGCCGGGCCACCGATGTCGGGTTGTACAGGATCCCCAGGCTGGTTGAGGGCAAGGCGAGACGGGCCTCGGTTGAGACCACCACGGCGTCGCAGGCCCACGCCAAGTCGACCGCGGCGCCGTAGCAGGTGTCCTCGACTGCTGCGATCACCGGTAGCGGGCTCAGGGTGATGCGTCGGCAGAGCCTCTCGAGTTCGTCGTCGAACTCGAGATCATCAATGGTGCCGTTCAACTCGGACAGGTCCGCTCCGGCGCTGAAGCGTTCAGGGCCGCCGGTGAGCAATACGCCTGCCGGGCTTGCGCCCGTGTCGCGGCCCTCGGCCGAGTCCAAGGCCGCTTCCATTTGGCGGATCGTGCGGCGCCGGAGGGCGTTGGCTCGCTCCGGCCGGTTGATCTCGATCTGGGTGATCGAGGCGTCGACGCTACAGATGATGTCGCTCACACCGGTGACCAGCGGTTCGGCAGACGGGTGAAGGGATGCAGGTCCAGTTCGGTCTCGAGCTGTTCGGCGAGCGACAGCAGTTCGTTGTCGCTCCCGTGCCGTCCCACGAGCTGCACGGCGGCCGGAAGGCCGTCCACGAACCCGGCGGGCAGCACAACTGCGGGGTGTCCGGAGACGTTGAAGGGCACCGCGAACGGGAAGGCACCCCAGAGCCGCGCCACCCGCTCGCCGGCGATGATCTCCGGCCGGTGACCCAACTTGAAGGCGGTGGTGGCGGTGGCGGGAGTGGCGATCACGTCATAGTCGCAGAAGTAGCGGTCCACTCGTTTCCGGTACCCCTCCAGTTCGGAACGGGCCCGGGTGAGATCGGCGAGGTCGAGTTGCTCGGCGGCCATCAGGGAGCGCCGGTGGTACCAGGTCAACTCGTTGTGACCACCTAGCAGGTGGCCGCGGCGCTCGCCCTCCTCGGCCAGCACGAGCGGTCCGAATATCTCCTCCCACCCCGCGAGGTCCAGGTCCACGGGCGTCACATCGTGGCCGCAGGCCGCGAGCTGCTTCACCGCGGTTGCTGCGAGATCGCCCACGTCGGCGTCGATCGGGCGGCCCTCCGGCTTGGCGCACCAGGCGACGCGGCGAACTGGTGGGCGGGGCGGGGTGTCTGCGGTTCGGACTCCGTCGCCGGACAGCACCGACAGCAGGCGGCGGGCGTCGGCGACGCATCGGGCCAGCGGTCCCACCGAGATGAACGGGCTGAACGCACGGAACCCGCCAGCATCGTCGATGGCGCCGTACGTGGGCTTGAGTCCCACGAGACCGCAGAACGACGCCGGAATGCGGATCGAGCCGCCGCCGTCGGAGCCGAGCCCCACGGTGCATGTCCCCGAGGCAACCGCGGCCGCGGCGCCGCCGCTGGACCCGCCGGCGGTGCGGTCGGGGTCGAAGGGGTTGGCGGTGTCGGGACCGAGGAGGTTGTCGGTCGTGGCCGACTGGCAGAACTCAGAGACGTTGGTCTTGCCGACGATCACAGCTCCGGCCCTGCGCAGGCGGCGCACGGCACCGGAGTCTTGGCGGGCCACATCGTCGACGTGGGCCAGCGAGCCGAGCGTGGTGACGTGGCCCTCGACATGGAAGGCGTCCTTGATTGAGACGGGCACGCCGGCGAGGGGACCGGCGCGGCCGTTGCGGTAGGCAGCCTCGGCCTCGACGGCCTGCCGGTGGGCTAGTTCGGGTGTGGTGAGGACGAAGGCGTGGAGAGCCGGGTCGACCTGATTGATGCGTTGCAGAGCCAGCTCCGTCACCTCTACCGGCGACAGCGAGCCGCGGCGGTAGGTATCGACGAGCCGCTGCACCGGCCACCACAGGGGGCTGTCATCCACGGGCCGACACGCCTCCCGAGACCGTGAAGACCTCTCCGGTCACGTAGCTTGCCTCGTCCGAAGCCAGGAACGAGACCATGCCGGCGACATCGTCGGGCTGTCCGATGCGGTCCAGGACCGCCTTGCGGGACAAGTAGTCGTCGAAGAACTCCTCCGGATAGATCCGCCGCAGGAAGTCGTTGTAGATCAGGCCGGGAGCTACCGCGTTGACGCGTACGCCATGGGCTCCGTTCTCGGCGGCGGCCACCCGGGTCAGTGCCAGCACGCCCTCCTTGGCGGCCGAGTAGGCCGCGCCGTGCTCGGTGGACATCTCCCAGGCCGCGATTGAGGAGATGTTGATGATCGAGCCGCCGCCGCTGTCGATCATCGCGGGCAGTGCGAAGCGCATGCACACGAACGTGCCGGTCAGATCGACGTCGAGGCAGCGCTGCCACGTCGCCAGCGACATCTCGGCCACAGGCTCGATCCTGGACCAGCCCGCGTTGTTGACCAGGACGTCGAGCCCGCCCTTGGCCGCCGCGACCTCCGACATCACGGCGCGGACCTGATCGTGGTCGGTGACGTCGAGGTGATGGACGCTGATCTCACGTCCGACCTCGCCGGCTAGAGCATCGGCGAACTCCTGGCAGCGGCGCTGGTGGGCATCGGTGACGACGACGTCCAGGCCGTCGTGGGCGAGCCGTCTCGCCACCGCTGCTCCGATGCCGGCGCCGGCGGCCGCGGTGACCAGCGCCACTCGCCTCCTTGTTGCCATCAGCCTGCTCCTTGTGCCTCGACTGCGCCTATCACCGTGTCAGCCAGTTGTGCCAGGCGCTGCTCGCGCCCGCCCGACAGCAGCGCGAAGGTGATCCGGTCGATGTCTAGCCGCCAGAGCCGGCGGAGCCGGTCGACGCAGGTGTCGAGGTCACCCGCGAGCGCGACCGACCGCACGAAGTCGTCGGAGACGGTGTGCTTGTGCTCGGCCTGCAGCGATAGGTGGTCGACGAGGCCGTACGCGCCCGCGGCCCGCGCGAACTCTCCACGGAACCTCTCCCACGCGGGCGGCATCCGCTTCCACGGGTGGAACGTGGCCGCCTGGCTGGTGGCCCAGGCCCTGACGTCGTTGACGGCGCCGGCGGTGTCGTCGCCCACCGACATCGTGACGAACAGGTCGATGGTCAACTCGCGGCGGTCGCGCCCGGCGGCCTCCAGCCCCTGATGGATGTAGTCGAGTTGCCACGAGCAGAACTCGGGGTCGGCGGCACCCATGAGCACCGCGCCGTCACAGGTCTCGCCGGCGAGCCGCAACATGGCGGGCTGCGAGACCGCCAAGTAGATGGGAATCTGGCGCTTGGCAGTGGCCAAGCGAACCTCGGTGCCGTAGAGGTCGCACGGCTCGCCGCTGAACAGTTGGCGGAACTCGTCGATCCCGGAGCGCAGATCGCTGATTCGGGACGGTGCACCGCCCGCGCCGAGCACGGCCGACCAGCCCGCGCCGAGGCCGAGCACCGCGCGGCCGCCGGACAGCTCGTCGAGGGCGGCGGTGGCGTTGGCGGTCACGGTGGGGTGGCGGGTCACCAGGTTGGTGACACCCGCCCCGATGAGCACGTTCTCGGTGGACAGCGCGGCCAGGTTCATGGCGGCGTACACGTCCTTCATTCCGAGCTGGAAGTCGATGTACCACAGCGCCTCGAAACCGCGGTCGTCAACCGCGCGGGCCAGTTCGGCCGTGCGGCTCAGCGGCTCGCGGGGGCTGACTCCCAGGGAGATGCCGTAGCGGTGCCTCATGCAGTATCCCTCTCGTGCAGGAGCCGGGCGATCAGCTTGCCGTAGGCGTCGGGCTGGTCGACGGAGAGTAGATGACCGGATCCGGCCACCTCGTGGTAGCGGCAGCCGTTGACGCTGTCGACGATGATCTCGGATGCCCGGCGCGGGCAGAAGACGTCGAATTCCGCCCCGATGACGTCCACAGGAACCCTGATCTGCGCCAACAGGGGATTCAGCGGCTCGGAGCGGATCCCTATCATCGCTCGGGCGGCGTTGATGTAGCCGCGGCCGTCACCGACGGCGTCCATCCGCCTCGAGGCGAGCTTGTCGACGTCAACCGCGGTGACGACCTGCCTGGCCGTGTCGTCGCGCAGGCCGGCGGCAAAGCCGTCCCAGTCGGAGGCTTCGAGCTGGGCGATGCGACCGGCGAAGAACTCGGCCGCCGCGGTGCCAACCACCGATGAGGTGGCCGCCACGATCAAGTGCCCGATCAGGGTGCGGGGATCGGTCGCGGCCTTGAGCCCGATGGAGCCGCCCAGCGAGTAGCCGACGACGGCAGCGGGACCTGTCACTTTGCTCAGGAAGGCGGCTAGGTCGTCGCCCAGCTGCGACAGGGTGCCGGCGCCCTGTCCGGGAGTGGTTCGACCGTGTCCCCGCAGATCCAGCGCGTAGACGGTGAACTCGCCAAGATGGGCCGAGACGGCCTCCCACGAACGGCGATCCTCGGCCAGCCCGTGCAGCAGCACGACCGGCGGCCCTGAGCCTCGTTGCCGGTAGTTCACCACGATGTCGTTCAACTCGACGGTGTTCATCGTTGCGCGCTCCGATCCGAGTCCGCGCCTCCGAGGCGTGCCACGGCAGTCGAGGCTGAGGCGCCGACGAGTTCATCGCGGAGCTGTTGCTTGCGTACCTTGCCGGCGGCTGTTCGTGGGAAGTGGTCGACCTGCACCAGCCGTTCGGGCCAATGCCGCTGCGGCAGGCCCTGTGCCGCGCAGAACGCGACTACATCGTCGAGATCGAGAGGAGCGCGGGCCTGCACGACCGCGCAGATGCGCTCGCCGAGACGCTCGTCGGGCCACCCGATCACGGCCACGGCTACCACGTCGGGATGGGCGGCGATCGCGTTCTCGGTCTCGACGGGGGAGATGTTGACGCCGGCCCGGATGATCAGATCCTTGAGCCGTCCGGTGATGGCCACGTATCCGTCGGAGTCGATGCGGGCGAGGTCGCCGGTGCGGAAGAACCCATCGCCGACGATGTGCTCGGCGTATAGCTGGGGCTGGCCGTAGTAGCCGTTGAACACGCCGGGCCCGCGCATGGCGAGCTCGCCCTCGCCGCAGGTCTGCAACCGCATGCCGGTGCCGAGGGTTCGCAGCTCCAGACCGGGCAGCCCCACCCCGACCGTGTTCTCGACCTGCTCAGGGGTCGAGCTGGCCACACAGGTCGTCAGCCCACCCTCGGTCATGCCCCACAACGGTGTGACGAACGTATTGGGGAACTCTGTGCGGCAGCGCCGCAGGAGGACTGGCGGCACCTGGGCTCCACCGCACAGGAAGCTCCGCAACGGCGCCAGCTTGGGTTCGCGACCATGCCACTCCGCATCGGCCAGATCGACCAGGAACGGCGTCGCCGCCGCGGTGAAAGCGGCGCGGTGGCGGGCCACGAGGTCGAGGGCGACCGAGGCGTCCCACCGGTCCTGGAGAATGAGGGGCGCGCCCAGGAACATCGAGAGGCGGGCACCGTGGATGGCGCCGACGCTGTGGCCGAGCGGTGACGGCATGAACACGGCTGTGCGATGGTTGAGACCGAATCGCTCTGCGAATTGCAGGTTGAGGGCGCCCAGCGAGTCCTCGGTGTGGCTGACCGCCTTCGGCGGACCGGTTGTGCTGGAGGTGAACATGAGGTGTGCGGTGGCGTCGGGCACCTCAACGGTCCGGTCCGGCGGAGCTGCCGGGCCGTGCACGGACAGCAGGGTTCCGTCCCTCTCGGCCACCGCGACCCCGGTGGCGGCCCCAGTAGCGGCCCGCTGGAGCGCTTCATCCGCTGAGGCCCGCCGGTTCCGGCCGGCATAGACGACCAGGGCAGGGTCAATCAGGTGGAAGATGTGGTCCAGGTGAGCTTCGGGCATGGTGACCGGGGGCGTGGCCGGAACACAGCCCGCCCTCAAGGCGGCCAGAAACATGACGACCCAAGCAGCGCAGTTGGGCAACTGGATCACGACGACCCGCCTGTTGCCGCCGACGACCGAACGGATCTCCTCGGCGGCCTCTCCGGCTGCCTGCCAGAGCTCGGACCGGGACAGGACGCTGTTGCCGCTGACCAGGGCGAGTTCGCCCGGCCCCTCGGCGACGTGCGCCTCGAAGCGGTCGATCAGCGGGCGGCCGGTCCACCATCCCGCGAGCCGGTAGCGCTCCGCCATGTCATCGACCACTGCTCTCCTCCGATCCGGACCGGCGCTCCCGTTGCAGCATTGCAGGCTCTCAGCAATCTTCAAAAGACCGACGTCGCTGTTGTGTTATCGAGGGATGGGCAGGCGGACGGACCGGTAGGATTGTCCGCTACGGGCTTCCGGGCCTTGGACGACCCGCACAGGGGCCAGCAACATGGGGACCAGTCACGTGCCTCACACCGTTCAGGTGCCTCTCGACGACGCAATCGCCCATGGCCACTGAGCCGACCACCCCGAAGGGTCAACGAACACGACAGGCGATCCTCGCCGCAGCTTCGAAGGTCTTCACCAGGGACGGCTACGTCGATGCCCGCATGAGCGATGTCGCCGAGCAGGCCGGACTCTCCCTGGGTGGTCTGTACCGGTACTTCGAGAACAAGGAAGACCTCTTCGCCAACGTGATCCGGGACCTTCACGAGGAGCTCTTCCGGCTGAGCCGGTCGTCGACGCCCATCGCCGATGACCCTGAGGCTGCCCTGTACGAAGCCAATCTCGGGTACCTCCGGCACTATCACGCCAACAGCGGTGTGCTGCGTGCCTTCATCGAGGCGACGACGGTGGAGGAGCGCTTCACCACGATCTGGTGGACGATGCGCGAGCGCCATGTGGCCCGGTTCGTGCATGCGGTGGAGCACGACGATCGCGTCCAGCTCGACGGGCTGGATCCCACCGCGGTGGCCCGGGCCATGGCCTCTCTGGTCGAGCAGACCGCCTACACGACGTTCGCCCATGCCGCTCTCAACACGGCGCCGGTGGATGTGGAGACGGTGGCGCGCATCGTGACCAGGGCTTGGTACCGCAGTTTCTACGGCGGCCCGGGCGGAAGCTGACGGCACCGGGCACGCCGGGCGCGCTCTGGAGTCCCGCATCAGTGCAGCGCTCGACCGGCGCCTCATATCTCTGAGCCCAGATAGGCGGCTGCCAGCCTCTCGTCGGTCAGGAGTTCCCGGTTCGTGGCCTCCAGGGCCACCTCCCCGGACTCGAGCACGTAGGCCCGATCGCACACCTCGAGCGCCTCGTGGGCTCGTTGCTCGACGACGATCATCGCGGTCGTCTCGCTCTTAAGGAGCCGGGCGATGCCCTCGAAGATGTCGTCTGCGGCCCGGGGAGCCAAGCCCATCGAGGGCTCGTCGAGCATGAGCAGGCGGGGGCAGGCCATCACGCCCCGTGCGACCGCCAGCATCTGCTGCTGGCCTCCCGACAGGGCGCCGCCGTCGCGGCCGAGCATGTCGGCCAAAGCAGGGAAGATATCGAGCACGAGCTCGCGGCGCTCGTCGTGGCGGTCCCGGGCAAGCCTGCGGTGGCTGCCGAGGCGAAGGTTGTCGGCCACTGTCATCGAGGCGAAGATCATCCGCCCTTGGGGCACGTGCACGATCCCGGCCTCGACCCGCTTGTGCGGCGACTGCGGGAGAAGGTCCTGGCCGTCGAAGCGGATCGAGCCTGAGTCGGCTTCGACGGTGCCGCTGATCGTCTTCAGCAGGGTTGTCTTGCCGGCGCCGTTGGGTCCGAGGATGGCTACGTGTTCCTGGGGCCCGACCCGGAAGTTGATGGAGCGCAGCGCGGGGACTCCGTCGTAGCCGGCACTGAGGTCACTGATCTCGAGCATGTTCCATCCATCTCGATCCGAGGTAGGCCTCGATGACGCGGGGGTTGGACACGACGTCCTCGGGCGGACCTTGGGCGATGACGAGGCCCTCGTCGAGCGCGACGACCGATTCGACGTACTGGATCAGCGACCGGACCGAGTGCTCGATCACCACGATCGCCGTGTGCGGCGCGACGAGCTCGTCGACGGTCTCGAAGAAGCGGGCCCGCTCGGCCTCGTTCAGGCCGGCGAGAGGCTCGTCGAGCAGTAGCAGGTCCGGGTCGCTCACCATGGCGCGGGCCAGTTCGAGGCTCTTGATCTCGGCGGTGGTGAGGGCGCTCAACTCAGCGAGTGCCTTGCCAGCGAGACCGACTCGTTCAAGCATGGCCATCGAGGCGGCCACCGGATCCGGCATCGAGGCGCCGATGGCGGCCACGATCACATTGTCGAGCGGTGACATGAGATGGAAGCCCTGGGGAACCTGGAAGGTGCGTGACATTCCGAGCTCGTAGCGCCGCGGCGCGCGCATGCGATCCACCTGCACCCCCTTGAACAGGATCCGTCCGGCGTCGGCGCGCAGGTGGGCGGTCATGATGTTGAACAGCGTCGTCTTGCCCGCGCCGTTGGGGCCGATGATGCCGACCCGCCGGCCCGGATCGACGCTGAAGGACACGTCGGACAGCACGCGGTTGGCGCCGAAGCTCTTGGCCACGCCGTCCACCTCCAGCACTGGCGCGTCGCTCGGTTGCGAAAGCCTCGGCCGGAGGGGTCTTCGGGGCGTCCTCAAGAGCGGTGACGGCCGCGGCGGCGGTGCCACGAGGCGCCCAAGAAGGCCTGGACCCGCCTGTTCGAGGGATGGATGGGGCCATGTCGCCAGCCGGCGGCAGCCCTTCTCGATCGCGGGAAGGATCCCCCGGGGTATCAGCAGCGCAACAAGCACCAGCGCGGCGGCATAGACGAGTTCTTGAGCGCCGGGGACGGACTCGCCGATCGAGTCGTCCAGGAACATCGCCAGCGGGATCAGGAACGCCGCGCCGACGACCGGCCCCCAGGTCTGCCCGACCCCGCCGACGAACGCCACCGACAGCATCACGATCACCACGGTGATGCCGAACACCTCCTCGGCGACGGTCACCCGCAGCACGGCCTTCACCCACAGCACGGCCATGGCGGCCGACAAAGCGGCCGAGATCATGAACGCGGCCGACTTCCATGCGACCGTGCGGATGCCCACGGCCCGGGCCAGGACCTCGTTGTCGCGAATAGCGCGGAGCGCGAACCCGAAGGCGGTCACGTCGATCAACTCGCTGATAGCCAGGGCGACGACCAGCATTCCCAAGCCGACCCACACATAGGTGTGGGAGTCGGAGAACTCCATGAACCTCCACTCGTTCTCGGGATGGAACGGAACCGTCAGCTCAGGATCCCCGTAGTGGGAGACGAGCAACTCCATGATCAGCGGGAACGAGATGGTGGCCAACGTGAAGTAGAACCCCCTGAGCCGGAAAGTGGGCAGCCCGATGACGAGGGCCACCGCCGCGGCGACGCCCATGCCGATGACCATGCCCGTCCACGGCGACGTTCCGCCGCCGCGCAGCAGGAGGGTGAATCCGTACGCGCCGATGCCGACGAACGCGCTGTGGCCCAGCGAGATCTGTCCGGCCTTGGCCATCAGGTTCCACGCCACACCGGCGAGCGCCCACACGACCGACAGCGTCAGCACCCGCACATAGAACCGCTGGTCGAGCCATCCGTTGAGGGCGGCAACCACCGCGATGAGGACGACGAAGGGGATGATGCGCCGCATCAGATGGCCCGCTGAACCTTGCCGAACAGGCCGTTGGGCCGCACATACAGGATGAGCAGGAACAGGGCGAACACCCAGACGTTCTTCACCGCGGCTGAGGTCCACACCTGTGACACCGACTGGATGATCCCGATCAGCACGCCCCCCACGAACGCGCCGCTGACGCTGCCGAGGCCGCCGAGCACGACCGCGGCGAACATCACCACCACGAACCGGAACCCCACGAATGGGGTGATGCTCTGGAAGGTCACCAGCGCCGATCCACCCACCGCGGTGAGCGCCACGCCGACCCCGAAGGCGATGCGGTTGGTGCGATCGATGTCGATGCCCATGTAAGTGGCCGCCTCCCAGTTCTCCGACGCGGCCCGGATGGCTCGTCCGGTGCGGGACCGGTTGAGGAACAGGAACAGCAGTGCGGCGACCAGCACCGACAGCAGGAAGGCGTAGAGCCGCACCCGACTGATGAAGATGTCGCCGATGAAGTCGCCCGCATTGGCGTACGACGGCGCCACCACCCGCGGCTCCGACGAATATCTGATGAGGATCAGATTCTGGAAGATCAGCCCCAGCCCGATGGTGAGTATCACCTGGGCGTCGTGATTCTCGCGCCGGCCGATCACGAAGCGGATAAACAGCCAGTGCGCTGCCATCCCCAACAACAGGAACACAACGAACACGGCGGGCACGGCCAGGAACGGGTCCAATCCGAAACCTCCCGCGAACAGTGCCCACGAGAGGTACATGGCGAGCATCATGAAGTCGGCCTGCGCGAAGTTCACCACCCGCATCACGCCGAAGATGAGCCCGAGGCCCGACGCCAGCAGCGCGTAGACACCGCCGATGAGGATCCCCGGCACTAGGAACTGAAGGAACTCGACCATCACGCCAACCCGCCCCGCCCCCAGCTATCCGGGGACGGGGCCGGCCCCTAGGAGGAGAGTATTGAGAACCGGGGGGAGATGAACTCTGTCAGCTCCACACGGGCTCGCACACGGCGAACTCCACCGGATAGACGGTGCACGGGATCAGCCGCCCGTCAACCTCCTGCCACTGCGCCAGCACGCCGAAGTGCTGGTCGACGCGGCCCGTCGAGCTGAAGCTGATCGCCGATGTCGGCATGAGGTCCACCGCGGGTCCCTCGGTCAGCTTGACGCTGTTGAAGGCCTCCGTGACCGCGGCTGGCGAGGGGTCGCCGGACTGCTCCAGCGCGGCGGCGATGAGATGCATCACGAAATAGCCGCCGATGTGGTCCTGGCGGGCGTACGGCTGGTCGATCGCGGCCGCCAGCTCGTCGAAAGCGTTGGTTCCGGCGAGCGGGTTGGCGTACACGAAGGTTGACAGCCCGGCCACCTCGGGGCCGAGGTCGGCCCACGCGGGCAGCAGTCCCTGCCCGCCGTTCTGGACCACTGGCGCGGTGACGCCCCGGGCGATCAGCTCGTTCTGGAGCCCGCTCACGTCGCTGAAGGCGAAGGCGATGTTGAAGATGACGTCGACATCGGCGTTGGCGATCTTGGTGGCCACGCCCGAGGGGTCGTCGAGCCCTCCTGGCGCCCAGGTGTCGGTGACCGCGACTTCGATCCCGCGTTCGTTGAACTCGGCCAGCAGGGCCTCCTGTAGAGGCACGGCCGCAGCTGACGTGGAGCCCACGACCGCCACCGTCTCCATCGTGATCCCTGCCTGGTTGAGACCCGGCTGGATGGCGTCGAGGATCAGGCCCTTGATGGCCGACGCCGGCGGCGAGTAGGCGAACACATGGTTGAAGCCCTCGCGGTCGGTGACCGAGTCGGCGAAGCTCTCGGTGACGAACGGGATCCCGGCCCGCTCGGACACCTCGGTTGCGGCCAGGCTGAATGACGACAGCCACGATCCGGCGATGGCCGACACCTCGGGCTCGTCGTCCAGGAGCCGCTCGACCGCGGTGGCCGCCTCCTCGGCGGAGCCCCCCGCGTCGTAGACAGCCAGCCGCAGCATGGCGCCGCACAACGACTCGACGCCACCGGCCGCGTTGATGTCCTCCACCGCCTTCGTCGCGCCCGCGACCTCGGCGTCGCCGACGAAGCTGAACGTCCCCGACATCGGCCAAACGGTGCCGATCACCACCTCGTCCACGCAGTTGCGATCGTCGACGGGGACTGCCGCGGCGGCCTCCTCGGCCCTCGCCTCGGCCTCGGCCGCGGCCTGCTGGGCCTCCGCCAGCTGCTCCTCGAGATCCTCCACAACCGCGGGGTCGGCGCCCTCGGCCGAGTCTGCTTGCGCCAGCGCCTCAGCCAGCGCAGCCTCTGCATCAGCGGCCTCGGCCGCGGCGGCCTCGGCCTCTGCGCGGGCCTCGGCCGCTTCGGCCTGGGCCTGCTCCAGCGCGGCAGAGTCGGCCGCGGCCACGGCCGCGGTCGTGGGCGCGGGTGCGGGCTCCGTGACGGCGTCGTCAGACGAGTCGTCGCCGCATGCGGCCGCGACGAGGCTCAAGACCGCGAATAGCGCGGCCGGAAGGCGCCATCCGATCACTGTCCGTGCTCCGTTCATGGGTCGGGTCACCTGCATGGCTGCTCCTTGACTGCCGGGATGGGTCGAACCTGCGTCGTCGACACGAGCCCGACAATACGCAGCCCCAATTAGCATGTCAAGAGAGTGACATCGCTTTTTTGAAAGTCCCCAAGCTGCAGGTGTTGTCGGGGCGCGTGGACGGCGATGCGTTCGTCAGCGCGAGGCGGTCGGTGGCCTTAGTTGGAACTGAGAGGAACGTGCCCCGCCGGAGTCAACGAGAGGCAAGACCACTTGGCGGAGACGGTGGGATTCGAACCCACGAACGACTTGCATCGTTACTTCCTTAGCAGGGAAGCGCCTTCAACCGGACTCGGCCACGTCTCCGGAAGCTCTGAGCGTACCGGCGTGCCCGCTAGGAGCAGTCCACGCAGGTCACGTCGCCGACGTCTTCGCCGCCCACGAACCGGGTGAACCAGTCGAGGAAGGCCACCCCCTCCACCTCCAGGGTGTACATCATGTCGGAGTAGAGGATCCCGTGATCCTGCCCAGGCGCGGTATAGCTGGCCTGGTTCACTCCGGCGGCCTCGATGCTGGCCTCGTTGAGCGCCATCAACTGGTCGATGCTGCTGGCGTCGAAGCCGGCCAGCGAGGCGAAGAACTCCTGGGTGCTGTCGAAGGCGTTGTCGTAGCGGCCGAAGCGGATGCGGGGCGCGTGCAGGCCGGCCTGGATGAACAGCTCGGGCAGGCCCCACTCCTCGGGGGTCATCCCCTCGTTGACAGGCCAGTCCGGGACGACCGTGGTGGTCCCCCAGAAGCCGCCGATGAAGGCGTTGATGGCCGGCACGCTGGGGTAGGCGCCCGACGCGTCGGCCAGCACCGTGATGCCGGCTTCCGGCCAGGCGTCGGCGGCCAGCCCGCCGTACAGGGCGGCCGACGCAGAGCCTGCGCTGGTCCCCGCCACCACCACCTCGGTGGCCCCGCCGAAGCGCTCCACCGCCTCCGCCAGGGCCGTGGTGGCGTTGACGAAGCCGTTGTGGTGCACGTCACCGCCCCCGTAGTCGGTGGTGGCGTTGCCGAGGTGCACGTCGCCGGTGCAGTAGGGGACACCCACGAACGAGTAGTCCCGCAGCGGGTTGAGCGGGTTGTCGAAGTCGAAGATGCCGCCCGCATTGCTGGGATCCTCGCTGGGATCGCTGGGATCGACGTCCGGGTCGTAGTTGCCGGTGGTGAACGAACAGCTCTCGAGGCTGAAGCAGGCCCCGCCACCCTCCAGGTAGAACACGACCTTGGTGGGGTCGGCCTCCCGAACCCAGAAGATGTAGTCGCTGCCGTCGGCGCAGACACAGTCCTCCGTGCCGGGCACTATCTCCCACTCGGGCACCGGCTCCGGCTCCGGTGCCTCGGTGGTCGGCGGTGGTTCGGTGGTGGGCGGGGCCGTGGTGGCGGGTGCCGTCGTGGGAGGATCTGTCGTGGGCGCGGCCGTCGTAGGCGGGGCGGTGGTCGTCGACGTCGTAGTTGACGGGGCCGTGGTGGTCGGCGCGGCCGTGGCAGCCGGCGCGGCGGTGGTCCCGGGCGCCGCGGTGGTGGCCGGCGCGGTCGTGGGCACGCCCGCCTCCTCGCTGCCGTCCCCGCCGCAGGCGACGGCCACCAGAGCGACGACGGCCAGCGCGGCCAACAAGCGGATGCGGACCATGGTGACTCCCCTCACAGATGGTCGTCTGCAGGCTAGGCCCCGACAGCCGCTGAACGCGGAGGGAGGGGGATTCGAACCCCCGGGACCCGTGAAGGCCCAACGGTTTTCAAGACCGTCGCAATCGTCCGCTCTGCCATCCCTCCGCAGCCAAGGATACGCGGGCGGCAACGACGCGCCGCGGGCCGGAATCAACTGAGGATGCGGCCTCGCAAGTCGTCGATCCACACCGCGGCCTTGCGCACCTCGACCTGATTCATCAGATGGTCGTGGTGGTCCACCGATGCCGACGGGTAGGAACCGAGGAACTTCACGCTGGCCGTCTTCATGCGGAGGTTGCGCAGGGCGTCGGCCACCACCTCATCGGAGATGTGGCCCTCGCAGTCGAGCAGAAAACAGTATTGGCCCAGGCTGGCCTTGGTGGGACGGCTCTGCAGGCTGGTGAGGTTGATGGCCCGGGCGGCGAACTCACCGAGGATCCCGATGAGCGAGCCGGGCGCGTCGGAGCGCTGGTAGACGACCATACTCGTCTTGTCGTGGCCCGTGGGCGCGGCGACCACGTCGGCGGCGACCAGCACGAAGCGGGTCTGGTTCTCGGCGTGATCAGCGATGTCGGCGGCCAGCACCTCCAGGCCGTACACCTCCGCCGAGCGCAGCGGCGCGATGGCCGCGGTGGGGCGATCATCGGTCTCGCCCAGGCTGCGGGCGGCCTCCGCGGTCGAGTTGGCCGCCTCGAACACCGCGCCGGGCAGGTGATCCGCCAGGTACCGGCGGCATTGGGCGTGGGCCACCGGGTAGGAGCGGACCCGCTCCACCGACTCCAGAGTCACCCCCGGCCGGACCAGCAGGTTCAGGTTGACGTCGATGATCACCTCGCGCTGGATGAACAGGTCGGTATCGAATGCCAGAGCGTCGAGGGTGGCGGTCACCGACCCCTCGATCATGTTCTCGATGGCGACCAGGCCCAGGTCGACCTCCCCACTCTCCACCGCTTGCAGCACGTCGATGATCGAGTTGATGGGCCGGTGGTTCATGGCGGCCAGGTCGGGCTGGGAGTAGATGGCCTGCTCGGTGAACGTGCCCGCCGGGCCCAGGTATCCAACGGTCGGTTTGCGCGGCTCGTCAGGCTGCCCCATCCACCGCAGGGTACGGCCGATCAGCCCGATCAGCGCCGTTCACGAGCCCGTTAGGGTGACAGCGTGGATGACCGGCTCTACTTCCGGCAGCTGCTCTCGGGGCGCGACTTCGCTGCCGATGACGGGCTGGCTCACCAGATGGTGAACTTCGTGTACGCCATCGGCGACCGCCACACCGGTGAGGCCGTGCTCGTCGACCCGGCCTACGACACCTACGGCCTCCTCGACCTGCTCGCCGCCGACGGCATGACCTGCACCGGCGTGCTGGCCACCCACTACCACCCCGACCACGTGGGGGGCGAGATGATGGGCTTCAGCATCGAGGGCGTCGCCCGGCTGCTGGAGCGGGTTTCGGTGCCTATCCACGTTCAGGACGACGAAGCCGACCTCGTCAAGAAGGTGACCGGCACCGACGACGACTGCCTGGTCAGCCACGCCTCCGGTGACGTGGTCACCGTCGGCGCCATCGAAATCGAGCTCATCGCCACGCCGGGCCACACCCCCGGCAGCCAGTGCTTCCTGGTCGACGGGCGCCTAGTGGCCGGCGACACGCTCTTCCTCGAGGGCTGCGGCCGCATGGACCTGCCCGGCTCCGACCCGGCCCAGATGTACGAGAGCCTCACCACCCGGCTGGCCCGCGTCCCCGACGAAGCCGTGCTGTACCCCGGGCACCGCTACTCGATGGAGTCGTCGGCCACCATGGGCATCACACGCGAGCGCAACTACGTGTTCCGACCCACCAGCCGCGAGCAGTGGCTGGCCACTTTCGCCTGACCAGCCTCAGGAATCTCGGGTTGTTTCTGTGCACTGGATACACAGAAGCAACCCGAGATTTGCGATAGCGCAAGCGAGCTAGACCCAGGGGCAGTTGGAGTTGCGGTCGCCGAAGGTGGCGCCGGTGCGGTAGCGGTCGAGCGTGAACGGCTTGAGCTCGTCGGGCTTGTCGCCGTGCACCAGCATCTCGGCGGTGAGCTTGCCCACCCCGATCATCTTGAACCCGTGGTTCGAGTCGGCGATCACCCAGGCGTTGTCGGCCACGTAGTCGAACACCGGCACGTTGTCGGGGGTGAAGGCGCCGATGCCGCCGTTGCGGCGCTCCTTGAAGTAAGGCCGCAGGTTCTCCAGCCGCTTGAACAGCATTCCCAGCGTCGCGCAGTAGTAGTCGGCGAACCACTCCTCGGCCTGGTAGGTGTCGTTCAGGTGGCCGTAGGGCTCCACCGCGGCCCGGGGCCCGATCTTGACCGGGATGGTCCCGCCCTGCAGGCCGGGAGCGCCCACCCTCTCAGCGGCATAGCGCACGTAGGAGTAGAAGTGGTCCTTGAGGAACCGGCCGTCGTCGGAGTACACCGGCGTGTTCATGAGCTCGACGTGCAGCACCGGCGAGTCCCGGTGCTGGGCGGTGCGGAAGTCGACGCCCTCGGGCAATAGCACCTCACCCTCCAGCAGCCGCCAGTAGGTCCACATGTCCATCTGTTCCTCGACATGGCCGTCGGGGTAGACCACGTCGAGGTGCGACGGGCCGCCCAGCCACTCCCAGTGCTCGGGTGTCCACGCCCCCGCACCCACCACCACCTGCTCGCAGGCGATGGATCCCTGGTCGGTCTCGACCGCGGTGACCGAGCCTGATGCGTCAAGGCTGTAGCCGGTCACGGCCGTGCCGTACACCCGCTGCACGCCCCACTGGCGGCACTTCTGGTCGAGGCCCCACACCGCCATGTGGGTCCCCGCATACCCGGAGCGGTGCTCGTGCAGGACCACGTCGCAGTTCTCGGTCTTGAAGTCGGGCCACAGGTTGGTGAGGAAGGCGTGCGCCTCCGCCCCGGTGTAGACGTCGGACGGGTAGCCGCTGGCTGCTTGAGACGCCTGCAGCTTGAGATAGTCCTCGGTCTGGTTGGACTCGCCCACCGACACGTAGCCGACCTGCTGGAAGCCGAAGTTCACCGGGTCGGACTCCCACACCTCCACGCTGGCTCGCAGGATGGCGTGCAGCGGGCCGGTCATATACAGGTTGCGGATGCAGCCGCAGGCCAACCCGGTGGCGCCCGCGCCCGGCCCCTGCTTGTCGATCAGCACCACGTCGCGGCCCGAGCCCTTGCCGGTGCGCTCCAGGTACATGGCCAGGTGGTAGGCGCTCGACAGCCCGTGCACCCCCGCGCCGACCACCACGAACCGGGCGCTCCGGGGCAGCGGCACCGCGTCGAACACGGGGATGACGGCCGGGTTGACCGCCTGCCCGTCCACCTCGGGCGGAAGGGGCCGGTTGGCGAACGGGTACCACTGGTTGTGCCCGGTGGGGTTGGGGACGGTGCTGGTCAGTTCTTCGCTGGTCATGTCTTCTCCTTGTTCATTCCGAGGTTAAGTCTGGTCGCCGGCGGGCGGGAGCCGGAAGCCGGCCCCCAGGGTCCGCCAGATCAGTGGGACTCCGGGCCTGTAGGCGAGATGGTGGCGGCTCGGAGCGTCGAGGATGGTCAGGTGGGCGGGCCCGCCGGCGATGATGCGACCGACGTCGGACCGGCCCAGCGCGGCCGCCCCTCCGGTGGTGACTGCGGCTATGGCCTCGTCGATGGTCATGCCCATGTCGCGCACGGCCATGGCGATGCAGAACGACAGCGAGGTGGTGTAGCTCGACCCGGGGTTGCAGTTCGAGGCCATGGCCACCCTCACCCCGGCGTCGATGGCCCGCCGGGCGTCCGGGTAGGGCTGGCGGGTGGAGAAGTCGGTGGCTGGCAGGAAGGTGGCCACCGTCTCGCTGGCGGCCAGAGCCTCGATGTCGTCGTCGGAGAGGTAGGTGCAGTGGTCGACCGACGCGCAGCCCATCTCCACGCCCAGCTGAACGCCGGGCCCGTGGCCGAGCTGGTTGGCGTGGAGCCGCAGACCCAGCCCGGCGGCCCGGCCAGCGGTGAGCACAGCCCGGGACTGGTCGGCGTCGAAGGCGCCGGTCTCGCAGAACACGTCTATCCAGCGGACATCGCTGCGCACTGCGTCCAGCATCGGGCCGCAGACCAGCTCCACGTACTCGTCGGCCCGCCCCTGGTACTCGCTGGGCAGCAGGTGGGCTCCCAGGAAGGTTGCCTCCGTGGTTGCCTCGGCGGCCAGCGAGGCCAGCTCGGCCTCGGAGTCGACCGAGAGCCCGTACCCGGTCTTGACCTCCACCGTGGTGGTGCCGGCCCGGTGGACCTCGACCAGCCGCTGCTGCAGCGAGTCCCGCAACACAGCCCGACCCGCGTTGCGGGTGGCGTCGGTCGTGACCCGGATCCCGCCGCCGTCATAGGGCTCGCCGGCCATCCGCCGGGTGAACTCCTCGGCCCGGTCGCCGGCGAACACCAGATGGGTGTGGGAGTCGACGAATCCCGGCAACACGCACCGGCCGCCCGCGTCCAGCCGTTCGTCTGCCACCGCGCCGGCCGGGCCCACCGCCACCACCGTGTCGCCGTCTATCACCACGGACGCATTGGTCACCACCCCGAGCGGGCCGTCCCCCAGCGCGGGGTCGTTGGTGACCAGCTCCGAGATGTTGTCGATCACCAGCGTCACGCCACGACCTCCCTAACCGCGGCCCGAAGCTCCGAGGCCACGTCGATGGATGTGTGAGCCCCGCCGCGGACGACGGGCCGTCCTCCCACCACCAGATGGCGTACATCGCCGGCGCCCGCCGCGAAGATCGTCGCAGCCAGCGCACAGGAGTCGTCGGTTCCGGCCAGGCGGACCGAGTCGAGGCCGACGGTGGCGAAGTCGGCCAGGGCTCCCTCCTCCAGAACACCGCCGTCGGCCCAACCGAGGGATCGGTAGCCGCAGGCTGTGGCCATCGACGCCAGCTCCTCCGCTGAGAACACGCCCCGGTTATGGGTGGCCGCTCGCTGGTCGAGCTCGACCGCTCGGACCTCCTCGAACAAGTCGACGACGGCGTGGGAGTCCGAGCCCACGCAGAGCCGGGAGCCGGCCCGGGCGAGGGCTTCGGCCGGGCCCACGCCGTCGGCCAGATCGCGCTCGGTCGTTGGGCAGAGGCAGCATCGAGCCCCGGCCTCGCCGATGAGCGTCCGGTCGCGCTCTGTGGTGTGGGTGGCGTGGACCAGCGTCGAGTCAGCGCTTAGGCCGTTGGCCTCCGCGATCACCAGGGTCGGAGTGCGGCCGTGGACCGCGAGGCACTGCTCGTTCTCGGCCGGCTGCTCGGAAGCGTGGAAGTGCAGCGGGGCGCCCCGCTCCCGGGCCCAGTCGACGGCCACCTTGATGGACGGGGGGTCGACGGCCCGCACCGAGTGCACCGCCGCGCCGACTCTCACGGTCGGGCCGGCTGTGGTGGTGGATGTGGTGCCGGGCTGGTCGGATGCCGTGCCGGCTCTCGTCGCTGGATCGGACACCGCGGCGGCCAGGTCCCCGGCTCGCTCAGCCCATTGCTCGGCGGTGCCGTCGCTGAAGCGGGCCTGCTCGGGACGCAAGGGCTGGTAGCCGCGGTCGGCTGCGGGGTCGAGCCCGCCGTGAAGGTAGAGCGTGTCCAGCAGCGTCAGGCGTATTCCGGCGTCGCGGGCCGCGGCCGCCACCGCGAGGCCCATGGCGTTCGGGTCCTCGTAGGCGCCGCCCCCGCGCCGGTGGTGGACGTAGTGGAACTCGCCGACCACACCGATGCCGGCCAGGGTCATCTCCGCGAACGTTGCCCGGGCCAGCCGGTAGTAGCGGTCGGGATCGAGCCTCGCCGCCACCCGGTACATCAGGTCGCGCCAAGTCCAGAATGTTCCTCGACCGCTGTGGGTGCGACCCCTGAGCGCCCGGTGAAACGCGTGGCTGTGAGCGTTGGCCAGCGCCGGCAGGGTGAGGCCCTTGAGTGGGACGGCGTCCTCGGGACGGGCCAGTACGCCCGGCGTGACGGTGGCGATCCGGTCGCCCTCGACCTCGAGCATTACCCCCGCCTCGACGTCGCGACCTCCCAGCCACGCCAGCTCGCACCAGTACCGCGCCGTCATGGTCGCCCGTCCGCTGCTGGTGACCGGGACGTCATGATCCGACTAGCTCCACGAACTTGGAGATGCGCTCGATGAAGGCGTCGCGGTGGTGCCGCTCGAACTCCTCCCAGGTGGCCAGCGTGGCCGGGTCGGCCCGGTCGGTGATCAGCACGCCGTCGAGATGGTCGCACTCGTGCTGCCATGTTCCCGCGGTCAGTCCCCGAGGCTCGACCCGGTGTTCGGCGCCGTGGCGGTCGAGGTAGCGGACCCGCAGGTCGACCCAGCGAACCACGTCGCCGCGCAGCGGCACCGAGAGGCACCCCTCATTGATGACCACGGTCTCGTCGCCCACCACCTCGAGCTCGGGGTTGATGGCGACGGTCAGCGGGATGGGCGGCTTGTAGGGGTAGCGGGGGTTGCCGTTCACCTCGATGACCACGATCCGGGCCGTCTCGCCGATCTGGTTGGCGGCCAGCCCGGCCCCGTCGGCGTGGCGCATGGTGTCGATCAGGTCGTCGACGATCCGCTGCACCCGGGGGCTGCCGATCTCGGCCGGCGGCACGGCCGCGGCCGGGGTGCGCAACGCCGGGTGGCCGATCGAGCAGATGTCCCGGACCGTCACCGACTCACCCTCGCGTCGCCGCCGTCAAGACGCGACCGCCGTGTCGGTCGGTATGCGGACGCCGCGCTCGGCGGCCACCTCCCGGGCCCGGTCGTAGCCGGCGTCGGCGTGGCGCATCACCCCGGTCGCGGGGTCGTTGAGAAGCACTCGCTCCAACTTCTGCGCGGCCAGCTCGGTGCCGTCGGCCACGCTCACCTGGCCGGCATGGATCGAGCGGCCGATGCCCACGCCGCCGCCGTGGTGGATGCTTACCCACGACGCGCCCGACGACGTGTTGACCAGCGCGTTGAGCAGGGGCCAGTCGGCGATGGCGTCGCTGCCGTCGAGCATGTCCTCGGTCTCGCGGTAGGGGGAGGCCACCGAGCCCGAGTCGAGGTGGTCGCGCCCGATGACTATGGGCGCGGTCAACTCCCCGGACCGGACCATGTCGTTGAACCGCAGCCCCAGCCGGTGGCGCTCCCCGTAGCCCAGCCAGCAGATCCTGGCCGGCAGGCCCTGGAACGCGACCCGCTCGCCGGCCAGCGTGATCCACCGCTTCAGGCCCTCATCGGCGGGGAACTCCTCGAGCACGGCCCGGTCGGTGGCCGCGATGTCGGCCGGGTCGCCCGACAGCGCCACCCAGCGGAACGGTCCCTTGCCTTCGCAGAACAGCGGCCGGATGTAGGCGGGCAGGAAGCCCGGATAGTCGAAGGCCCGCTCGCAGCCGCCGAGGGCGGCTTCGGCCCTCAGGCTGTTGCCGTAGTCGAAGACCTCGGCACCGGCGTCGGCGAAGCCCACCATGGCCTCTACGTGGGTGGCCATAGCCGTCCGGGCCCGGCGGATGAGCTCGTCGGGCTGGCTGTGGCCCATCTCGTCGGCGGCCTCCGGTGTCAGGTCGTTGGGGACGTAGGTCAGCGGATCGTGCGCCGAGGTCTGGTCGGTGACGATGTCGGCGGCCACGCCGTTGGCCAGAAGGCGGGGCACGACGTCGGCTGCATTGCCGACCAGCCCAACAGAAAGGGGGCGGCGGGCCCTCTGGGCCTCATCGCAACGTCTGAGTGCATCGGCGTAGTCGTCGGCGACCACGTCGAGATACCGGGTCTCCACCCTTCGGCCGGCCCGTTCCGCGTCAACTTCGATGCACAGCGCCACCCCCTCGTTCATGGTGATGGCCAGCGGCTGGGCGCCGCCCATCCCGCCCAGCCCGGCGGTGACGGTCAGGGTCCCCGCCAGCGATCCGCCGAACCGCTTGCGGGCGATGGCCGCGAAACACTCGTAGGTGCCCTGGAGGATCCCCTGCGTGCCGATGTAGATCCACGACCCGGCCGTCATCTGACCGAACATGGTCAGGCCGAGGTGCTCCAGCCGGCGGAACTCGTCCCACGTCCCCCACTCCGGAACCAGGTTGGAGTTGGCGATGAGAACCCTGGGCGCCCATTCGTGGGTGCGGACCACGCCGACCGGCTTGCCCGACTGCACCAGCAGAGTCTCGTCGCCGGCCAGATCGGTCAAGGACCGGGTCATGGCGTGGTATGCGTCCCACGACCGCGCCGCCCGGCCGGTGCCCCCGTAGACGACCAGATCGTCGGGGCGCTCGGCCACCTCGGGGTCGAGGTTGTTCTGAAGCATCCGGAAGGCGGCCTCCTGGGGCCAGCCCCGGCAGGTCATCGCGGTGCCCCTGGGGGCGCGCACCCCGCCCGGAGGAGGGGTGCCGACGTTCTGTGCGGTGGAGGGCATTGCGGACCTCGTCTGGGAGCTTCGCGGCTGGTTGCATCGTAACGTCCGGTGACATATTCTGTCAATATGCAACAAGAGATTTCAGATATTGAAAATTCAGCCAAGGGCGAGGGCACCGCCTCCCAACTCCACCGGTCACGCTCTGCTGAACGGGTGCTGGTTCTGCTCGACACTGTGATCACCGAAGGCCCGCTCAGCCTGACGGTGGCCGCCACCCGAACGGACATGCCGGTCAGCACCGCGCTGCGCCACCTGCGGGTGCTGACCGACCGCGGCTACCTGGTCAAGGACAATTCCGGGACGTACTCCGTCGGACCTTCGTTCGTGCGGACCGCCCTGGCGTCGTTGCAGTCCGGTCCCTACGCCCGGCTCACCGCGGCAGCCCAGCCCGAACTCGAGCGACTGGTCGAGGCCACCGAGGAGTCCGCCTATCTGGCCGTGCGCGACGGAACCGAGGCGGTCTACATCGCCACAGTCGAGGGACGGCGGGCCATCCGCCATGTCGGCTGGGTGGGCCGGACCGTTCCCGTCGACGGCACCGCGGTGGGCGAAGCGCTGTTCGCCACTCCGCCGGCGCCGGGCGCCCGACCAGCGGCCATCTTCAACACCGGCTCCATCGAGCCCGACGTCACCGCGGTCTGCGCACCGGTCCACGGCACGGAAGGACCGGTGGCGGCCCTCTCGGTGCTGGGACCCGCGGACCGGCTCAAGGGCACCCGGCTCCAGACCGCGGCTTCAGCCGTGGTGGAGGCGGCCTGGGCAACGTCGACGGCACTCTCGTCACCAGAGGCAGCCCTGGCGTGACTGTCGAGCTCGACGGCCCGGGCGTCACCGTCTCCGACGTCGTTGCGGTCGCCCGCCACGGCGAGCCGGTCCGGCTCACCGATGCCGCCGTGGCCCGCATGGCCGCGGCTCGCAGCGTCGTCGAGGAACTGGCCGAGGGGGAGCCCGCCTACGGGATCTCCACCGGCTTCGGGGCCCTGGCCAACACGATCGTCCCCGCCGACCGCCGGGCTGTGCTCCAGCAGTCCCTGATCAGGTCCCATGCGGCCGGCATGGGGCCTCCGGTGGAGGCCGAGGTGGTCAGGGCCATGATGTTCCTGCGAGCCCGCACGCTCGCCCTCGGGGCGTCGGGGGCCCGGCCGCGGGTGGCCGAGGGGCTGGTGCGCCTGATCAACGCCGGAGTCGTGCCCGTCGTGCCCGAGCACGGCTCCCTGGGGGCCAGCGGAGATCTCGCGCCCCTGGCCCATGCTGCGCTCGCGCTGATCGGCGAGGGCGAGGTGCTGGCCGGCGGCGGGGGAACGACCGCCGCGGCCGCGGCTCTGGCCCAAGCGGGCATCGAGCCCCTGGAACCCCTGGAACTGGCGGCCAAGGAGGGCTTGGCCCTAACCAACGGCACCGACGGGATCCTGGGGATGCTGTGCCTCGCGGTCCACGACGCCGTGCGGCTCCTGACCGTCGCCGACATCGTGGCCGCCTGCAGCGTCGAGGCGCTGCTGGCCACCGACCGGGCCTTCGCCGCCGACCTGCTGGCGCTGCGGCCCCATCCCGGCCAGCAGGCCAGCGGGGCCAACCTGAGGGCCGTGCTGGCCGGCTCGCCCATCGTCGTCAGCCACCGCAACGACGACGACCGGGTGCAGGACGCCTACTCGATCCGGTGCACCCCTCAAGTGCACGGCGCGGCCCGCGACACGCTGCACTTCGTGGCCGGGGTGGCCGAACGGGAGCTGGCCTCGGCCATCGACAATCCGATGGTGCTGCCCGACCGCCGGGTCGAGTCGTGCGGGAACTTCCACGGCGCGCCCGTCGCGCTGGCGGCCGACTACTTGGCCATCGCCGCCGCCGAGGTCGGCGCCATAGCCGAGCGCCGCCTCGACCGGCTGCTCGATCCCGGTCGCTCGCACGGCCTGCCCCCGTTCCTGGCCCACGATCCCGGCGTCGACAGCGGCTTGATGATCGGCCAGTACACCGCGGCCGCCCTCTGCGCCGAGAACCGCCGCCTGGCCGCCCCGGCCGCGGTGGACTCGCTGCCGACCTCGGCCATGCAGGAGGACCACGTGTCGATGGGCTGGGGCGCGGCCCGCAAGCTGCGCCGGGTGGTCGACAACCTGCGCCGCATCCTGGCCGTCGAGTGGGTTGCGGCCGCACGGGGCATCGAGCTGCGGGCCCCGCTGCAGCCCGCGGCGGGCACAGCGGCGGCTGTGGGGGCGTTGCGGACACGGGTCCCCGGCCCCGGCCCGGACCGCTGGCTCTCTCCCGAACTCGCCGCGGCCGAGCAGATACTGACCAGCGATGCTCTGACGGCCGCCGTGGAAGTCGTCACCGGCCGCCTGGCCTGACTTGCTGCTGCGGTGCGCGAGGGGGGACTTGAACCCCCACGTCCTTTCGGACACAGGAACCTGAATCCTGCGCGTCTGCCAAATTCCGCCACTCGCGCGTGGGGCCACGAGGCTACCGCCCTGCCAGCTGAATCACCCGGTCGGCGGGGCCGCCACTAGCATCCGCGCGTGCTCCTCGACTTCGGCGCGGCCACCGACGTGGGACTGCTGCGTGGCGAGAACCAGGACCGGAATTTCGCCGACGGCACCCTCTTTGCGGTGGCCGACGGACTCGGCGGGCACTCGGGAGGGGGCACCGCAGCCGCGATAGCCACTGAAGTGCTGGGCCGTCACGGCCGCCTCGAGTCGCTCGGGCAACTCGTCGCCCTCATGGGCTCGGCCAACACGGCAATATTCGAGGCCGCCATCGACAATCCGCGTCTGGCCGGGATGTCGACCACGCTGTGCGCGCTGGCGGCCATCGGCACCGCCTCCGAACCGGATCGGCTGGCCGCCACCAACGTGGGCGACTCCCGCCTGTACGCGCTCACGGATGGACGCTTCAGCCAGGTCACCGTTGACCACACCATCACCGAGAACCTGGTCCGCGACGGGTTGATCACGCCCGCAGAGGCGGCCACTCACACCGACCGCCACACGCTGACCCGGGCCGTCGGGTTCGAGCGGCGGGTCCACGTCGACGGCTGGGAACTCGCCGCGGTCGAGGGCACCCGCTTCCTGATCTGCAGCGACGGGCTGACCAACGAGGTGCCCGATCCTGACATAGCCGAGATCCTGCGGTCTGTCGCCGACCCTGGAGCGGCCGCTCGCAGCCTCGTGGAGCAGGCGGTGCGCCCCGGCCGCGGCCGTGACAACGTCACCGTCGTGGTGGTCGACGTCACCGGCGGCGCCCCGCCCGGCACCCGCGGTCCTGACCAGCTGGTGCTCGCGACCACCCCTGCCGTTGCCGCCTGATCGGGCCGCCATAGGCGGCGAGGAAGACCGCCGAACAGGGGACCGCGGCCAAGAGGCCGAGCGGGTCGCGGGTGAATCCGGCACATACGGGCGAGGCCGTGGCCCGAGCGGCCCGTGAGCGCAGCGAACAAGAGCGGGAATGACACCGCCGCGGCGCGACGGGCTGTCATCCATCAACACATGTTCTGAAGCGTCAATTTTCGGCCCATAGGCCGCCGGTACAATGGTCGGCGGTGTCCGACCAGGGTCTGACCGTTTTCAACGGCCGCTACGAACTCCTGCGCCGTATCGCGCGGGGAGGGATGGCGGATGTCTACCTGGCCCGAGACGCCTCGCTCGACCGGCAAGTAGCGGTGAAGGTCCTGTTCCCGGAGTTCGCCAACGACCCGAGCTTCGTTGAGCGGTTCCGCCGCGAGGCCAAGGCCGCGGCCAACCTCAACCACCCCAACATCGTCGGCATCTACGACTGGGGACAGGAGCAGGGCACCTATTACATCGTCATGGAGTACGTCGTGGGCCGCAGCATGGCCGACGTGCTGCGGTCGACCGGGCCCCTGAGCCCCGACCGTGCCGCGGAGATCGCGTCGGACGTCGCCGAGGCCCTCAGCAGCGCCCACAGTGCCGGGCTGGTGCACCGCGACATCAAGCTCGGCAACATCATCGTCAGCGACGACGGCCAGGTGAAAGTGGCCGACTTTGGTATAGCCACCGCGCTGGCGCAGAGGGCGGGCGACAATCTCACCCACATCGGCTCGGTCATGGGCACGGCCACCTACTTCTCGCCCGAGCAGGCCCGGGGCAAGGCCCTCGACGGGCGCTCCGACCTGTACTCGCTGGGGGTCGTGCTCTACGAGATGATCGTGGGCAAGCCGCCGTTCACCGCCGACACGTCGACTGCGGTGGCCGTGAAGCACGTTCAGGAGCGGCCGCTCCCTCCGTCGATGCTGGGCGTGACCGTCGCGCAGTCGCTGGAGGCCATCATCCTCAAGCTGCTGGCCAAGAACCCGGCCAACCGCTACCCCAGGGCCGACGACCTGCGAGCCGACCTGCTGCGCTACCTGGACGGGGCCCACCGGATCCCCGATCGGGTCGTCCAGTCACCCCCGGCGCCCACGACGGAGCGTCCCGTCACCAGGGCGCGGCCACCGATGACGGGCAGCCACCCCCGCACCCAGTCCAGGACCGGGCCGGTTCGGGTACCGACCGCATCGCAGCCGCCCGTTGGCACCGCTGGCGGCTCGGGCTTCCAACCGCCGGTGACGCCCGGACCCCCGTCCGGCGGCGGACCACCTCCCGGCGGCGGACCCCCGCCCCAGTACGTGCCGCCGGCCTACTACTACGAGGAGGTCCACCGTTCCGACGGCTGGAAGCGCACCCTGCTGATGGTGCTCGGCCTCGTCGTCCTGCTTGGCGCGCTCGGGTTCCTGGCCGTCACCTTCTACGACTCCCTGGGACTCGACGACGAGACCCCGCCGACCGGCACCACGCCCAGCGAGGACGCGGCCCTGGTGGAAGTGCCCGATGTGATCGGGCTCAGCTACGGGGAGGCCGACGCCCAGTTGCGGGCCCTCGGGTTGGAGCCGGAGCCGAGCTACCAGGTCAACATCGAGGTGCCCGAGAACACGGTCTTCGCGCAGAGCCCGCCCGCCGGACAGCGGATCGCCGAGGAAGAAATCGTGGCCTTGACGGTCAGCCAGGGTGAGATTCCCAGGGTCCCGTCGATTCGGGGCCGTAACCGGGTCGATGCCGAGGAGATACTCAGGAACGCCGGCTTCGGTGTCATCGTGATCGAAGGCCCGAGCCAGGCCGAGGCAGGCACCGTGGTCTTCCAGGAGCCGGCGGCCGGCACCGAGATCACCGAGGGCGACCTGGTGGTGACCATTACCGTCTCCACCGGCCCGGGCCAGATCTTCGTGCCCGACGTACGGGAACAGTCGCCCTTCGATGCGATCCAGACGCTGATCGGTCAGGGGTTCCGGGTCGCCGAGCGGCGGGAGCCGTCAACCGAAGTCCCGGAGGGGGAGATCATCGACACCGACCCGCCGCACGGCTTCCCGGTGTCGGCCGGGCTGGAGGTGTTCATCATCATCTCCGACGGGCCTCCGCTGGTGACCATCCCCGACGTGCAGGGCCTGCTGTTCGACACCGGCCGGCTGGCTATAGAGCGTGAGGGCCTGGTGATCGGAACGGTCACGTTCGAGCCGGTTGAGCCGGGATCCACCGATGTGGGCCGCATCCTGGCCCAGACGCCGCCGCCCGACCTCGAGGTGGCGACCGAGACAGCGGTGGACGTCGTGGTGGGAGAGTTGTCCGAGTTCGAGTCGGACCAGTCCGGCGTCGACCCGTCCGAGGGTGAGGGCGGCGAGACCGAGGGCCAGGATCAGTCCGGCGCGGCCGACACCGAGGAGTCCACCGCCAGCAGCTAGAGGCCCCGCCTACCGGCAGAGGGCCAGGAAGTTGCCGAGCAGGTCGTGGCCGGCGTCGGTGAGCACCGACTCGGGGTGGAACTGCACGCCCTCGGTGGGGTGGCTGCGGTGCCGCAGGCCCATCACCAGGCCCTGATCGCAGGTGGCGGTCACCTCCAGGTCGGGAGGCACCGACGCCTGATCGACGATGAGCGAGTGGTAACGGGTGGCGGTGAGCGGGTTGGGCAGGCCCTTGAACACGCCGGCCGAGTCGTGCTCGATGACCGACGTCTTGCCGTGCATGACTTGGGGAGCCCGGATCACGTCCCCCCCGAAGACCTGGCCGATGCACTGCATCCCCAAGCACACCCCGAAGATGGGAACCTCACCGCTCAGGGTGGTCAGCAACTCGTTGCTGACGCCGGCGTCGTCGGGTGTCCCGGGTCCGGGGCTGATCAGGATCCCGTCGGGCTTCAGCCCCTGCAGGTCATCGACGGTGACCGCGTCGTGCCGGTACACCAGCGGCTCGGCCCCCAGCTCCCCCAGATACTGCACCAGGATGTAGACGAACGAGTCATAGTTGTCCACAACAACAATCCGAGGCCCCACCCCCAAGACGCTACCGGAGCAGCGCAACCAGCCAGACGGGGGGCGCGACCCGGGTAGGCCGGGGGGTGGCGGCGAGGAACGGCCGACCGACAATGGGGCGAAGCCCCGTCGGTCGGACGGCCTCGACGACAGGACCCGCCGGCCGGAAATGCTAAGTCGCAGGCGCGGAGTCCCGAGCTTCGACTGCTTCCAGTACGTGCAGGGCAATATCAGCTACCTGGACCGAGTCGTCCTCCACGCCGGCAGCCCGCACCCCGTCGTCCATCATGATGTAGCAGAACGGGCAGGCGGTGGCGATCCGGGAGGCGCCGGTGCCCAGCAGCTCCTGGGAGCGCTCGTCGTTCACCTTGGTGCCGATGGTCTCCTCCATCCACATGCGAGCGCCGCCGGCGCCGCAGCACATGCCCTTGGTCCCGTTGCGGGGGGCCTCCACCAGGTCGATGCCGCCGAGCGAGCCGAGCACCCGCCGCGGAGCCAGGTACACATCGTTGTGGCGGCCCAGATAGCAGCTGTCGTGGTAGACGACCCGCTCGGAGAGGGTGGCGCCGTCGAGGTTCAGCCGACCGTCGGCCACCAGCGTGTCCAGCAGCTGGCTGTGGTGGACGACCTCGTAGTGCCCGCCGAGCTGGGGGTACTCGTTGGCCAGGGTGTTGAAGCAGTGGGGGCACTGGGTGACGATCTTGCGCACCCCCATGGAGTTGAGGGTCTCGATGTTCGCTGAGGCCAGCATCTGGAACAGGTACTCGTTGCCGGAGCGCCGGGCCGAGTCGCCGGTGCAGTTCTCGGCCGGGCCGAGGATGGCGAAGTCGATCCCGGCCCGCTCCATGAGCTGGGCCATGGCCCGGGCCACCTTCTTGTTCTTGTCGTCGAAGGAGCCTGCGCAGCCAACCCAGTACAGGTACTCGGCGTCGAGCGGGTCGCCGCCGGCGATGACCCGCACCCCGTCGAGGTCGCGGGCCCAGTCGGCCCGCTCGGTCTGGCTCATCGACCACGGGTTGGACGAGTTCTCCATGCCCCGGAAGGCCTGACCCAGCTCCGAGGGGAAGTCGCTCTCCATCAGGGTCAGGTAGCGGCGCATGTCGAGGATCTTGTCGAGGATCTCGATGTTGACCGGGCAGATCTCGTCGCAGGCCCGGCACGAGGTGCACGCCCACAGCTCCTCGTTGCTGATTCGCTCGAACATCCAGTTGGCCGGCACCTGCACCTCGGGTTCGCCGGTGCCCAGCGGCGGCGAGGTGGGCGGGGTTCCGGTGCGGGCCATGATCTCGCCCGTCTTGAGCACGATCTCGCGGGGGTCGAGGGGCTTGCCGGTGGCATGGGCCGGGCACACCGACGTGCAGCGCCCGCACATGGTGCAGGCGTCGGTGTCGAGCAGCTGCTTCCAGGAGAAGTCCTCGACCACCGAGGCCCCGAACGTCTCGAGCTCGGTGTCGCCCTCCACCAGGTTGGGCATGGGGCGCATGGCGCCCTTGGGGCGGTCGCGGTGGCGCAGGTACATGTTCAGCGGCGATGTGAACATGTGGCGCAGCATGGTGGTGGGCAGGATCACCAGGAAGGCCATGAAGGCGACCACGTGGGCCACCCACCACGCCTGATGCCAGCCGGCCACCGAGCCCGAGCCGTCGACGAGGGTGGCCAGCGGGTAGCCGATGAAGCTCCAGCGCTCGTGGTCGGGCAGGCCGTCGGCCGCGATGCGGAAGGCCTCGGCGCCGAAGCCGGTCAGGCCGATGGCCAGCAGCACCCCGCCGATGACGGCGTGCTCGGGCCGGGTCTTGATGCGGATCCGGTACGGCCGCCACGCCGGCGGTCCGAAGCGCCGCAGGATGGCCCACACCATGCCGGCCACGAACACCAGCCCGGCGGCGTCGCCCACCGCGGAGTAGGCCCGGTACACGTCGCCGTGGAGGAACTTGAGATCGTCGGGAAGCTGGTGGTCTACCTCCAGGGTGGTGGTCACCCCCAGCAGGATCAGGAAGCTGAAGTAGATCAGCGAGTGCATCACCCCGGCGCCGGGCTCCCGCAGCAGGGTGCGCATGTAGACGCCGGCCCGGAAGTCGGCCATGCGGTGCTTGGCGTTGTGCACCGTGGTGCGGCGGTTGTCGGGCCGGCCCCGCTGCCAGTTCTTCACCCGGTGGGCGAACATGACCGACCCGTAGATGAGCAGTACGGGGATGGCGGTGTAGAAGGCGACCTTCAGCGGGGCCGGGATGTTGCCGAACACCTCGCGGGTGATGGGACTGTCGCTGTGGAAGCCTGCGACGCCGGCCACGATCCCCGAGAGGGCGGTAAACAGCGCGATAGCCACGCCCACGGCGATGACGATGTGATGGGGCTTGATCTGGGTCTTCATGACGGGCGCGACACTAATCGCCGAGCCCGCCTCCGGTCACCGATGACGGGAGGCTTGGGCGGCTACCTCGGCGGCGGCGGCGGCCGCGGCCTCGGGGTCCAGGGCTCGCTCGAGGGGGTGCATGGGCTCGATCGGGAACATGTCGGGACCCAGCACGTAGTGCAGGGGCATGCCGGTGGGGATATTCAGGGCGCCTATGTCTTCGTCGGAGATCCGGTCCAGGTGCTTGGCCAGGGCCCGCAGGCTGTTGCCGTGGGCCGAGACCAGCACGGTGTGCCCCCGGCGCAGGTCGCCCACGATGGCGTCCTGCCAGTAGGGCAGCAGCCGGACCAGCACGTCGGCGAGGCTCTCGGTGAGCGGTATGAGCTCCGGCGAGAGGTCCGCATAGAGCGGCGAGTGGTTGGGGTTGAACTCATTATCGGGCCGGATGGGCGGGGGCGGGGTGTCGTAGCCGCGGCGCCACCGCTGGAGCTGCTCATCGCCGTGGGCCCGGAGGGTGGCCGCTTTGTCGAGGCCGGTGAGGTCGCCGTAGTGGCGCTCGTTGAGCTGCCAGCTGCGATGGACCTCCAGCGATCCGAGGCTGAGGGCGTCGAGCACGATCTCGGTGGTCTCGGTGGCCCGCCGCAGGACCGAGGTGTGCACCGCGCTGGGCAGCAGGTCGGCGGTGGCCAGCAACTCGGCGGCCCGTCGGGCCTCGGCCCGGCCGGCGTCGTTGAGAGCGCAGTCGTGCCAGCCGGTGAACAGGTTCTTGTCGTTCCATTCACTGCGGCCGTGGCGCAGCAGGATCAGGTCGTGGGCCATGCCCGCCAAGGTACCCGGCCCGCACCTCCAAAAGTTGATAGTATAAGACTCAAGTTTCTATTGTGTTTGGGAATGAACTTCGTTATCGTGTGCGTTCTAGGTTAGGCAGAGTAGAGCAAGACACCAAGAAAAGGAGCCTCACCATGCCAAAGGCCGTCGGTATCGACCTCGGTACCACGAACTCAGTCGTAAGCGTCCTGGAGGGTGGCGACCCCGTAGTCGTCCCCAATGCCGAGGGATCGCGCACGACCCCCTCAGTTGTGGCGTTCAGCACCGACAGCGAGGTGCTGGTGGGCGAGGTCGCCAAGCGCCAGGCGATCACCAATCCCGACCGCACCATCCGATCGGTGAAGCGGCACATGGGCACGGCCAAGAAGTTCAAGATCGACGACAAGGACTACGCATCCCAGGAGATATCGGCCCGGGTGCTGATGAAGCTCAAGCGCGACGCGGAGGAGTACCTCGGCGACACCGTCACCCAGGCCGTCGTCACCGTGCCCGCCTACTTCGACGACGCCCAGCGCACCGCCACCCACGAGGCCGGCAAGATCGCCGGGCTCGAGGTGCTCCGCATCATCAACGAGCCCACCGCGGCCGCCCTGGCCTACGGGCTGGACAAGGAGTCCGCCGATCAGACCATCCTGGTCTTCGACCTCGGCGGCGGCACGTTCGACGTGTCCGTGCTGGAGCTTGGCGACGGGGTGTTCGAGGTGAAGTCCACCGCGGGCGACACCAAGCTCGGCGGCGACGACTGGGACGACGCCGTGATCGACTGGCTGGTGGCGTCCTTCAAGGGCGACCACGGCGTGGACCTGTCGAGCGACCCGATGGCCATGCAGCGCCTCAAGGAGGCGGCCGAGAAGGCCAAGATCGAGCTGTCGCAGACCCCGTCCTCGCAGATCAACCTGCCCTTCGTGACGGCCACCGACAAGGGTCCGCTGCACCTGGACTACACGCTGAGCCGGGCCAAGTTCCAGGAGATGACCTCCCACCTGCTCGACCGGTGCAAGGGCCCCTTCGAGCGGGCCATTGCCGACGCCGGCGTCTCGAAGGGCGACATCCACCACGTGGTCCTGGTCGGTGGGTCGACCCGGATGCCGGCGGTGGCCGGGCTGGTGCAGGAGATGACCGGCCGGGAGCCCAACAAGACGGTCAACCCCGACGAGGTTGTGGCCATCGGCGCCGCCATCCAGGCCGGGGTGCTCAAGGGCGAGGTCAAGGACGTGCTGCTGCTCGACGTGACCCCGCTGTCGCTGGGCATCGAGACCAAGGGCGGCGTGATGACCACCCTCATCGAGCGCAACACCACCATTCCCACCCGCAAGAGTGAGATCTTCACCACCGCCGAGGACGGCCAGCCGTCGGTGGAGATCCATGTGCTCCAGGGTGAGCGCCAGATGGCCGCCTACAACAAGACCCTAGGCAAGTTCCAGCTGGTCGACCTGCCGCCCGCCCCCAGGGGGATGCCCCAGATCGAAGTGACCTTCGACATCGACGCCAACGGCATCGTCCACGTGAGCGCCCAGGACAAGGCCACCGGCAAGGAGCAGTCGATGACCATCACCGGCCAGTCGTCGCTCGACACCGATGTAATCGATCAGATGGTCGCCGACGCGGAGGCCCACGCCGACGAGGACCGCCGCCGCCGCGAGGAGGCCGAGGTTCGCAACACGGCCGACACGCTGGTGTACCAGACCGAGAAGCTGCTCGCGGAGCAGTCTGAGGCGGTCTCCGACGACGAGAAGGAGACCATCAACGCCAAGCTCGCGGACCTGCGCAGCGCCCTGGAAGGCGACGACATCGAAGCGGTCAAGTCGGCCACCGAGGCCCTCATGACGGCCAGCCAGGAGTTCGGCCAGAGGCTGTACGAGGCCGCCGCGGCGGCCGAGCGCAACGATGCCGCCACCGGCGCGGTGCCCGACGACGACGACGTGGTGGAAGCCGAGATCGTCGACGACGACCGAGAGACGGCGTGAACGCTCCATCCGACGTGAGCGAGCTCGAGGCCGGTTCGGCTTCGGGGCCTGAGAGCGAGCCGGCCGACGAGCCCGAGCCCGAGTCCGGGCCCGCGGCCGCCGATCCGGGGTCCGAGGATTCCGGTGCGGGCGCGGGGGACGCGACCGGCGCGGAGGTGGAGCCGCCCGATCTGGCCACCGTCATCGCCGAGCGCGACGCTTACCTCGAGGACCTGCAGCGGGTGACCGCGGAGTTCACCAACTTCCGTCGCCAGACGATGAGGCGGAACACCGAGCTCGTCGCCCAGGCCGCCTCGAGGCTGGCCAAGGAGCTGCTGGTTGTGCTCGACGCCTGCGAGGCCGCCGTGAGCCAGGGCGTCGAGGGCATCGACGCCGTCCAGGCGCAGCTGCTGGGCGTGCTCACCGGAGAGGGCCTCGCCGTGCTCGGCACGGTCGACGAGCCCTTCGATCCCGGCTTCCACGAGGCCGTGATGAGCGAGGAGTCCGGCGCTGACGGCCAGTCCGCCCCCGTCGTGTCCGATGTCCTTCGCACCGGGTACGCGTGGAACGGGCGGGTGCTCAGGCCGGCCATGGTGAAGGTGCGCAGCTAACAGACGCAACGAGGAGGTGACAGTGGAGCCCCAGCGGGAGTGGTTCGAGAAGGACTACTACAAGATTCTCGGCGTCGCCGAGGACGCCTCGGCCTCCGCCATCACCAAGGCCTACCGCAAGCTGGCCAAGGAGCTGCACCCCGACGCCCATCCCGGCGACTCCTCCGTCGAGGACCGCTTCAAGGAGGTTGCGTCGGCCTACGACGTGCTCGGCGACACCGACAAGCGCAAGGCCTACGACGACGTTCGCAAGCTCGGTCCCATGGCCGGCGCGTTCGGTCCGGGCGGACCGGGCCCGGGCGGCGGGTTCAACGTGAACTTCGAGCAGATGGGCGATCTTCAGAACCTGTTCGGCGACCTCTTCGGTCGGCGCCGTCGCCGCGGCGACACGGCCCAGCGGGGCGCCGACATCGAGACCGAGGTGAAGCTCGACTTCGCCGACGCCGTGTCGGGGACCGTCGTTGCCGTGCCCGTGACCGGCGAGGCCCGGTGCCGGATCTGCGACGGTTCGGGTGCCGAGCCCCCGGCCAAGCCGCGGCCCTGCCCGACCTGTTCGGGAACCGGGGTGACCGACGAGAACCAGGGACTGTTCTCCTTCAGCCGGCCCTGCACCGCCTGTGCCGGCCGGGCCGTGGTCATCGACGAACCGTGCTCGGCGTGCCGTGGACGGGGCGTCGAGCACCGGCGGCGGGAGGTGCAGGCTCGCATCCCGTCCGGCGTGACCGACGGTCAGCGGATCAGGCTCAAGGGCCGCGGGGGGCCGTCGCAGGGGCCGGGCGGCCCGCCCGGCGACCTGTACGTGCGGATCGGCGTGAGACCTCACCGGCTGTTCGGGCGAGACGGCAAGAACCTCACGCTGAGAGTGCCGGTCACCTTCTCGGAGGCTGCGCTGGGCGCCCACGTGAAGGTGCCCACCCTCGACGACTCGACCGTCACCATCCGAATCCCGCCCGGCACCACCACGGGCAGGCGCCTGCGCATCCCGGCCAGCGCCTCGACCGGCGGCGCCGACCTCATCGTCGAGGTCGAGGTGGTGGTGCCCGAGAACCTGTCCGACGAGCAGAGGGCCGCGGTGGAGGCCTTCGCGGCCGCCCCCGGAGAGGACCCGCGAACCCACCTGAGACCGGGGAGCGCAACGCAAGGAGGATCATCATGAGCGATGAACGTTTCCATCGAGCCGTATACGTGATCTCGGTGGCCGCTGAGCTGGCCGGAGTGCACCCCCAGACGCTGCGGATCTACGAGCGCAAGGGCCTGCTCGCCCCGGCCCGGACCGCGGGCGGCAGCCGCCGCTACAGCGACGCCGACCTGGCGCTGCTGGAGCGCATCGCCGAACTCACCGACTCCGGTCTGAACCTGGCCGGGGTGCAGCGAGTGATGGAGCTGGAGCGCGAGGTGGCCGAGCTTCGGGCCCAACTGTCCCAGGCGCGCCAGGCTCACGAGGAGGACCGGGCGGAGTTGGCCGCCCGCGGCTTCAACCCCGGCAGCCTGGTCCCGGCCGTCCGGCCGAAGAGGCCGGTGACGCTCTACCGCGCCCGGCGCGACCCCGGAAGCTGAGGGCCGGACATCGATGCCACTGGATCCCAACCGCTGGACCCTCAAGACGACGGAGGCCTTCTCGGCCGCCACCGAGTCGGCCCGGGCGGCCTCGCACGCCGAGGTCACGCCCGACCATCTGCTACTCGCCCTGCTGGCCCAGACCGATGGCCTGGTGCTGCCCATGCTGCACTCGGCGGGCGTCGACCCCACCGCGGTCCGGGACAAGGCCCAGCAGGCGGTGGCCACCCTGCCCCGTGCCTACGGGTCCGACGTCGGCATCTCCCGGGAGCTGCGCGACGTGCTCGAGGACGCCGACAAGGCGCGGGCCGACCTGGCCGACGACTACCTGTCCACCGAGCATCTGGTGCTGGCCCTCGGTGGCCACCTGGACCTCGACCGCGAGCTGCTTCTCAAGGTGCTGCACGAGGTGCGGGGCAGCCACCGGGTGACCACCAAAGCGCCCGAGGACCAGTACCAGGCGCTGGAGCGCTTCGGCCGGGACCTCACCGACGAGGCCCGGGCCGGCACGCTCGACCCCGTCATCGGCCGCGACGACGAGATCCGGCGGGTCATCAGGGTCCTGGCCCGGCGGCGCAAGAACAACCCGGTGCTGATCGGCGAGCCGGGCGTAGGCAAGACCGCCATCGTGGAGGGCCTGGCCCAGCGCATCGTCGACGGCGACGTGCCCGACAGCCTGGCCGGCAAGCGTCTAGTGGTGCTGGACCTGGCCGCCATGGTGGCCGGCGCCAAGTACCGCGGCGAGTTCGAGGAACGGCTCCAGGCGGTGCTGACCGAGATCGAGGAGGCCGGCGGCGAGATCGTCACGTTCATCGACGAGCTGCACACCATGGTGGGCGCCGGCGCGGCCGAGGGGGCAATGGACGCCGGCAACATGCTCAAGCCCATGCTGGCCCGGGGGACGCTGCGGATGGTGGGCGCCACCACCCTCGACGAGTACCGCAAGCACCTCGAGACCGACGCCGCGCTGGAGCGCCGCTTCCAGCCGGTGCTGGTCGAGCCCCCCTCCGTCGATGCGACCGTCGCCATCCTGCGGGGCCTGCGTGAGCGCTACGAGATCCATCACGGGGTGCGAATCAAGGACTCGGCGTTGATCGCGGCGGCCCAGCTGTCGGACCGCTACATCACCGGACGGTTCCTGCCCGACAAGGCCATCGACCTCATCGACGAGGCGGCCAGCTCGCTGCGTATCGAGATCGACTCGGTGCCGACCGAGATCGACGTGGTGGAGCGCCGCCTGCGCCAGCTCGAGATGGAGCGGGTCGCGCTGACCGCCGAGACCGACGCCACCTCACGCGAGCGTCTGGGCGACCTGGAGCGCGACATCGCCGAGCTCAGCGAGCAGTCCTCCGCGCTCACCGCCCGCTGGCAGGCCGAGAAGGAGGCCATCGGCGTCATACGGTCCCTCAAGGAAGAGTTGGAGACCCAGCGTTCCGACCTCGAGCGCGAGCCCGACCTGGAGCGGGCGGCCGAGCTCCGCTACGGGATCATCCCCGACACCGAGCGCCGGATCGACGAGGCCACCAGCCGCCTGGCCGAGCTGCAGAGCGACTCGTCGATGCTCACCGAGGAGGTTGACGCCGACCACATCGCGGCCGTGGTCAGCCGCTCGACCGGCGTGCCGGTGTCGCGCCTGCTGGAGGGCGAGACCGCCAAGCTGATCCGCCTGGAGGAGCATCTCCATGAGCGGGTCGTCGGCCAGGACGAGGCCGTGAGCCTGGTGGCCAACGCCATCCGCCGCAGCCGCGTCGGCCTGGGCGACCCGAATCGGCCCATCGGCAGCTTCCTGTTCCTGGGTCCCACCGGGGTCGGCAAGACCGAGCTGGCCCGATCCCTGGCCGCGTTCCTGTTCGACGACGAGGGTGCCATGGTGCGGATCGACATGTCGGAGTACCTCGAGAAGCACTCGGTGTCCCGCCTGATCGGCGCTCCCCCCGGATATGTGGGCTACGACTCGGGCGGCCAGCTCACCGAGGCCGTCAGGCGCCGCCCCTATGCGGTGGTGCTCCTCGACGAGGTCGAGAAGGCCCACGCCGACGTCTTCGGCGTGCTGCTGCAACTGCTCGATGACGGCCGCCTCACCGACGGGCAGGGCCGCACCGTGGACTTCGCCAACGTCGTGTTGATCATGACGTCGAACCTGAAGGGCGAGCCGGGCAACTTCTTCAGACCCGAGTTCGTGAACCGCATCGACGACATCGTGCGATTCCGGCCCCTGGAGCCCGACGACCTGGTCTCGATCGTCGACATCCAGTTGGCTCAGCTGGCCAAGCGCCTCGATCCGCAGCGTCTCGGGCTGGAGGTCACCGCCGAGGCCAGAGGGCACCTGGCCCGTGCCGGTTACGACCCCGCCTTCGGGGCCCGGCCCCTGAAGCGGCTGATACAGCGGGCGATCTCCGATCCGCTGGCCATCGCCATGCTGGAGGGCCGCTACAACGATGGCGACGTGGTGGCCGTCGACGTCGATGAGACCGGCTCGTCGCTCATTCTCGGCTGACAGCTAGACTCGGCAGGTAACGCCCCCCGATTGAAGGAGAGCGCCGTGCCTGCGACCGTTGTCGTCGGTACCCAGTGGGGCGACGAGGGGAAGGGCAAGTTCACCGACCTCGTCGCTGCCGAGATGGATGTCGTGGTCCGCTACCAGGGTGGCCACAATGCCGGTCATACGCTGGTGGTGAGCGGAGAGACCTTCAAGATCCAGCTCGTGCCCAGCGGAGTCCTGTACGAGCACATCACACCGGTCATCGGCAACGGCGTCGTGGTCGACCCGAGAGTCCTCATCGCCGAGATGGACGGGCTCGAGGCCAGAGGCGTCGACTGCAGCTCCATGAGGCTGTCGGGCAACGCCCACCTGATCATGCCCTACCACACCGAGCTGGACGCCCTCCACGAGCGCCACCTCGGCAAGGCCAAGCTGGGCACCACCAAGCGGGGCATCGGGCCCGCGTACGCCGACAAGTCGATGCGCATCGGGTTGCGGGTGCAGGACCTGCTCGACCCGCCGATATTCCGGGCCAAGCTCGAGGCCGCCCTGTCCCACACCAACAAAGTCCTGGCCAAGGTCTTCAACCGCCTGCCCATGAACGCCGAAGACATCGCCCGCGAGTACCTCGGCGGATGCGCGGAGAGACTCGCGCCCCACGTCACCGACACCGTGACCTTGTTGCATGAGGCCCTCGAGTCCGGTCAGCAGGTGCTGATGGAGGGGGCCCAGGGAACGTTCCTCGACCTCGACCACGGCACCTACCCGTTCGTGACCTCGTCCAACCCGGTGGTCGGCGGCGCCTGCACCGGAACCGGCGTCGGTCCCCGCCACATCGACAGGGTCATCGGCATCACCAAGGCATACGTGACCCGGGTCGGCTCGGGACCGTTCGTCACCGAGCTGTTCGACGAGGTCGGCGATCACCTGGTGGAGGTCGGCGGTGAGTTCGGCACCAACACCGGCCGGCGGCGCAGGACCGGCTGGTTCGACATGGTCATGATGCGCCAGGCGGTGCGGCTCAACTCCATCACCGAGGTGGCCCTCACCAAGCTCGACGTGCTCGACGGCCTTGAGCGTCTCAAGGTGTGCGTCGCATACGAGCTCGACGGCGAGCGCTTCGAGCACATGCCCTACCACCAGTCGGTCATCCACAAGGCGGTGCCGGTGTACACCGAGCTCGAGGGCTGGAGCACCGACCTGAGCGGCGTCACCCGGTCCTCGCAGCTGCCGGCCGCGGCCGCCGACTACATCGCCTTCCTGGAGGAGGGCATCGGTGTGCCCATCCGGCTGGTGGGGGTGGGCCCGGGGCGGAGCCAGTACCTCGACTGGCAGGAAGCGGCCTAGCCGCCGAGGGCAGGCAGCGACGTGGAAGTGGGGATCCCCAACGTGCTGGCGGGCCGTTACGCCAGCGAGCGGATGCGGGCGGTGTGGTCCCCCGAGCGCCGTGTCGTACTGGAGCGCCGGCTGTGGCTGGCGGTGCTGGAGGCGCAGCGCAAGCTGGGCCTCGACGTCGACGAGCGCGTCGTCGAGGCATACGAGGCCGTGGTCGACGATGTCGACCTCGAGTCGATCGCGGCCCGGGAGGCGATCACGCGCCATGACGTGAAGGCCCGCATCGACGAGTTCTGCGCGCTGGCGGGCCACCAGCAGATCCACCTCGGGATGACGTCGCGCGATCTCACCGAGAACGCCGAGCAGCTTCAGATCCTCGAGTCCTTGAAGGTGATCCGCGACGATCTGGTCGCGGTCATCTCCCGGCTCGCCGATCTGGCCGAGAGCCACGCCTCGACACCGATGGTGGCCCGGACCCACAACGTGGCGGCGCAGGCCACCACATTGGGGAAGCGCTTCGCCGACGCTGCCGCCGAGACGATGCTGGGCTTCACCAGGATCGACGAGCTGTTGAGCCGGTACCCGCTCAGGGGGATGAAGGGGCCGGTCGGCACCAGACTCGACCAACTCGACCTGCTCGGCTCGGCGGAGGCGGTGGACGAACTGGAGCAGATTGTGGCCGAGCACCTGGGCTCCGGTCGGGTGCTCGACGCCACCGGGCAGACCTACCCTCGCTCGCTGGATCTTGATGTGGTGTCAGCGGTGGTTCAGGCCGTCGCCGGGCCGGCGTCGCTGGCGACCACGATCCGGCTGATGGCCGGGCACGGCCTCGTTGCCGAGGGATTCCGGGCCGGCCAGGTCGCATCCTCGGCGATGCCCCACAAGGCCAACGCCCGGTCCTCGGAGCGGATCGGCGCGCTGCGGACCGTTCTCGACGGCCATCTCGCCATGGCGGCATCGCTTGCCGGTCGCCAGTGGAACGAGGGTGACGTGAGCTGTTCGGCCGCCCGCCGGGTGATGCTCCCCGACGCGTTCTGCGCCGCTGACGGCCTCCTCCACACCGCGCTGGGTGTGCTGGAGGAACTGGACATCGACGAGGCCGCTCTCCGGGCTGAGTTCGAGCGCTTCCTGCCTGCACTGGCAACCACCAGGCTGCTCACCGTGCTCGTGCGGGCCGGCATGGGGCGTGAGGCCGCTCTCACGGTGCTGGCGGAGCCCACCCGGCAGGCCGCTCAGCAGGCCGGCGGAGGCGACCCCGTCGACTTGGATCGCCTGCTCGATGTGCTCGCCGCCGACGACCGCGTGCCGCTCGACCGCGACGGCATGGCCCGGCTGGTGGCCGAACCCGCCCAGTTCACAGGAACGGCGCCGGCTCAGACCGCGCTGGTGGTGGAATCAGCCCGCCAGATCGCGGCACGCCACCCTGCGGCCGCTGTGCAGCCCGCGGAGGTTCGGTTATAGGCGGTCAGGTGCCGCCGCGGGAGATTCCGGCTCGCTTGAGCGTGGCCGCGGGAACTCCTACCTCTCTCCATGCGGAGTATGTGATTCCCTTGCGGCCGCTGTAGGAGACCGCAACCTCAACGAAAGCGTCCTCAAGTTCGCTGATGTCCGTCGTTTCCGCCGGAGCGCTCAAGGCTCGCTCAAGGTCGATCCGTTCCTGGACGAGCTGTACTCGACGTATCGGTGTAGCCGACTCCAGCGCTTCGCTGATGGCCTCGATTCGCTTCTGCATGGACTCGGCAGTCCGCCTGCGACCCGGTCGAGGTCGATTCGATTCGAGCCCGTCTAGGTATGCGCTTACAGCCTTGTTTTCTGCCCGGGCCCGGGCATTCGCGGCTTTGTGTTCGTCTGACATATGTCGAACCACAGATTGCTCCTTCTCTAAGTTTCGAACTAGAGACTCGAATGATACTCATTCCGGTCTCGTTTATTCAACCATGGCTGCAACGCCGATGTGTTCGGTCAATGTCGGGTTAGGGTTTCTTTCTGATCCGCAACAAGACTGGGAGTTGAATTGGACACACCCACGCCCGCCTACTCGATAACAATCAAGGTCTCGCTGGGCAACCGTCCCGGAACGCTGGGCCGTTTTGCGACAGCCATAGGCGACGCGGGCGGCAACATTGCCGCCATCCCGGGATTCGAGGCCAAGGGCCCGGTCGTGATGCGGGAGATCGATGTGCTGGCCAAGTCGCCCGACCACGCCCGCGAGATAGTCGCCGCGGTCAGCCACCTGGACGGCGTCACCGTTCTCGACTGGTGGGATCGCACGTTCCGGCTCCACGAGGGCGGAAAGATAGAGGTGAACGCCCTATGCCCGGTGGGCGACGCCCATGACCTGGCCATGGCGTACACGCCGGGCGTGGCCCGGGTGTGCACCGCGATCGAGCGGGAACCGATGCTGCGCCATACCCACACCATCGTGAAGAACATCGTTGCGATCATCACCGACGGCACCGCGGTCCTGGGTCTCGGCAACATCGGGCCGGCGGCGGCTCTGCCCGTGATGGAGGGCAAGGCGCTGCTGTTCAAAGAGTTCGGCGGGGTGGACGCCTTCCCGGTGTGCCTCGATGTGGCAACGCCCGACGAGCTGGTCGAGGCCGTTGTCCGCATGGCGCCATCGTTCGGCGGGATCAACTTGGAGGACATTGCCGCGCCCGCGGCCTTCGAGATCGAGGAACGGCTTATCGACGCGCTGGACATTCCCGTGTTTCACGACGATCAGCACGGCACGGCCATCGTCACCATTGCTGCGTTGAGAAACTCCCTCAAACTGGTCGGCAAACAGGCCAGCGATGTGTCGGTAGTGATATCGGGCACCGGCGCAGCCGGTCTGGCTGTCGCCAAGATGCTGCACGATGCCGGTGTCGGCGAGATTGTCGGGGTTGACCGGCTCGGTGCGATCCATAAGGGCCGCAGCGGACTGCACGACGCCAAGCAGTGGTTCGCGGTCAACACCAATCCCGATCAGAAGGCGGGGTCTCTCTCAGACGTCATACGCGGCGTCGACGTGTTTGTGGGAGTGTCTGCGCCGGGCCTGCTCAATGCGGATGATGTCCGGGCCATGGCCCGTGATCCGATCGTCTTTGCAATGGCCAACCCCGATCCGGAGATTCGGCCTGAGGAGGTCGATGGACTGGCCGCGATTATGGCCACGGGCCGGTCCGACTTTCCCAATCAGATAAACAACGTCCTCGCCTTCCCCGGCGTGTTCAGAGGCGCACTTGATGCCGGCGCCACATGCATTACCGAACGGATGAAGGCGGCCGCCGCCAAGGCCATCGCCGCAGTCATCGACGACGAGGACCTAGACCGCAACTACATAATCCCGTCGGTCTTCGACCGGAGGGTCGCGTCGCAGGTGGCGACCGAAGTGGCCGCTTGCGCGGTGGCCGAGGGCTGCGTGCGGCCCGCGCCCCCGCCGGTTCCCTCCGACCTGCTCTAGCCGGTCAGGCCTCGATCCGGCTCAGGTCGCGTACTGCGCCCTTGTCGGCGGAAGTGGCCATAGCTGCGTAGGCCCGCAGTGCGGCCGACACCTGGCGCTGGCGGTCACGCGGTTGCCAGCCGTCGGAGCGGGCGTCCTCCTGCTGCCGCCGCCGGGTGAGCTCGGCGTCGTCGACTCGCAGATTGACGGTGCGGTTACCGATATCGATGTCGATCATGTCGCCGTCCCGGATCAGGGCGATGGCCCCACCCTCGGCCGCCTCGGGCGAGGCGTGGCCGATGGAGAGGCCCGACGTGCCGCCGGAGAAGCGGCCGTCGGTGATCAGCGCGCACGCCTTGCCCAGACCCCGGGACTTGATGTACGACGTCGGGTAGAGCATTTCCTGCATGCCGGGGCCGCCCCTGGGCCCTTCGTACCGCACGACCACTACGTCGCCGGCCTGTATCCCGTGCTCTTCGTCGAGGATCCCGTCGCAGGCCTCCTCCTGGCTCTCGAACACCCTGGCCGGGCCGGAGAACCGGAAGATCGATTCGTCCACACCGGCGGTCTTGATGATGCAGCCGTCGGTGGCGATGTTGCCGTACAGCACGGCCAGGCCGCCGTCGGTGCTGTAGGGGTGGTCGACCGACCGGATGCAGCCGCCGGCGCGGTCGGTGTCGAGTGTCGGCCACCGCTCGGACTGGCTGAACGCCACCTGGGTGGGGATGCCCGCCGGCCCGGCCCGGTAGAACTCGCCGACCTCGCTGGAGGGGTCGCGCATCACGTCCCACACGTCGAGGGCGTCGGCGAGCGTGTTGGAGTGCACCGTCGGGACCGAGGTCTCCAGCAGCCCGCCCCGGTCGAGTTCGCCCAGGATGCCCATGATCCCCCCGGCCCGGTGCACGTCCTCCACGTGGTACCGGTCGGTGGACGGGGCGACCTTGCAGATGTTGGGCGTGCTGCGGCTGAGCCGGTCTATGTCGGCCATGGTGAAGTCCACCTCGCCCTCGCGGGCCGCAGCCAGGATGTGCAGCACGGTGTTGGTGGAGCCGCCCATGGCGATGTCGAGGCGCATGGCGTTCTCGAAGGCGGTCCTGGTGGCGATCGAGCGGGGCAGCACCGACTCGTCGTCCTTCTCGTAGTAGCGCCGGGCCAGGTCCACCACCCTCCGGCCGGCCTCGCAGAACAGCTCGCGGCGGTCGGCGTGGGTGGCCAGGGTCGTCCCGTTGCCCGGTAGCGACAGCCCCAGTGCCTCGGTGAGGCAGTTCATGGAGTTGGCGGTGAACATGCCCGAGCACGACCCGCACGTCGGGCAGGCCGAGCGTTCCATCTCCAGGAGGTCCTCGTCGCTGACCGAGGCGTCGCCGGCAGAGATCATCGGGTTGATCAGGTCGAGCTTGACACTCACGCCGGCCAGCTTGGTCTTGCCCGCCTCCATCGGCCCGCCCGAGACGAAGACGGTGGGGATGTTGAGCCGCATGGCCGCGATGAGCATCCCGGGGGTGATCTTGTCGCAGTTGGAGATGCACACCAGCGCGTCGGCGCAGTGGGCGTTGACCATGTACTCGACCGAGTCGGCGATGAGGTCGCGGCTGGGGAGGCTGTAGAGCATCCCGCCGTGGCCCATGGCGATGCCGTCGTCCACCGCGATGGTGTTGAACTCCTTAGCCACCCCGCCCGCGGCCGCGATCTCGCCGGCCACGAGCTGGCCGAGGTCCTTCAGATGGACGTGGCCCGGTACGAACTGGGTGAACGAGTTGGACACCGCCACGATGGGCTTGTCGAAGTCGTCGTCGGTCATGCCGGTGGCCCGCCACAGGGCCCGGGCCCCGGCCATGTTCCGACCCTGTGTGGTGGTGTGTGATCGGAGCTGCGGCATGCAACCACACTACCGAACTCTGCTGCCGCGGGGACCGGCGGGTGCTGGGGGCGTCGGCGGTTGTGCGTCCCGGCGAGCGCTGCGTGTATTCGCTTGCTCGCACGGGCTTCGCCCTACTCGCTCGCAAGCGAACACCCGCATCCCCCGCCTGGCGTCTGGCGCCTAGGGCCGTTCTTGTTCAGGTCAGGGCTGGGTTGGTCCTGGGCCTGCGGGGGTGAACTTGGCGGGTAGGTGCTTGACGCCGTGGATGAAGGCTGAGGACAGCAGTTCGGGCTCGTCGGTGGCGTGTATGTCGCCGATGCGGGTGAACAGCTCCCGGAACATCACCTTGATCTCGCGCCGGGCCAGGTGGGCGCCCAGGCAGTAGTGCGGGCCGGGACCGCCGTAGCCGACGTGGGGGTTGGGGTCGCGCAGGACGTCGAAGGCGAGCGGGTCGTCGAACACCGACTCGTCCCGGTTGGCGCACAGGTAGTGCATCACCACCTGGTCGCCCTCGTCGATCTTGACGCCCTCCAGCTCGGTGTCGCGCAGCGCGGTGCGGCGCATGTAGGTGACCGGGCTGGCGATGCGCACGATCTCCTCCACCGCGCTGTGGGCGACGCCGTCGAAGTCCTCGGCCCAGATGCGGCGCTGGTCGGGATGGGCGGTGAGGTACACCAGGCCCCAGCTGATGGCGTTGCGGGTGGTCTCGTTGCCGGCCACCACCAGAAGGATGAAGAAGCTGGCCAACTCGGCCCGGGTCAGCCGCTCCCCGTCGACCTCCGCGTTGACGAGGACGCTGGTCAGGTCCTCGGACTCCACGCCGACCTTGGACTCGGCCACATCGTCCATTAGCTGGCTCAGGGCCTCGCCCGCGGTGAGGATGGCGGTTATCAGGTCGCCGAACTCGGGCACGTACTCCTCGTCGGCCGCGCCGAGGATGATGTTGGACTGGTCGAACACGAAGTCGTGGTGCGAGGCCGGGATGCCCATCAGGTCGCAGACGATCCGCAGCGGCAGGCGGGCCGCGACGTCGGTGACGAAATCGCAGTCACCCCGCTCGCAGACCTCGTCCACGATCATCGAGGCCTGGTCCTGCACCGAGTCCTCGAGCCGGGCCAGCATCCGGGGGGTGAATCCGGCCGCCACAAGCCGCCTCAACCGGGCGTGGCGCGGGTCGTCCATGGCGATGATGGAGTTGAAGTACTCGTTGAACTCGGGCGGGAAGTCGTTGATGGTGACCCCCGAGGCCGAGGAGTAGATCTGCGCGTTGCGCGACACCTCCAGGATGGGAGCGTGCCGGGGAACGACCCAGGCGCCCGGCGTCTTTATGCCCGCCAGCTCGTCGACGAACTGGAATCCGGGAAAGAACGTAAGCGGCTGGGAGCGGAGCTTCGTCAGGTCCTCCTCCACCTCGTCGCGGTGCCGCCGCCAGAAGACGTTGTGGATCGGGTTGCGGGGGTCCCCCTTGTCCGCCGGAGGAGGCTTGGTGGATGGACCGGATGTGGTGACGGTCATGGCATCGAAGATCCGTGTCGGCGAAGCGCTGAGCTGGTTTCCAGCAGCCTCACTGTAGTGCCGGGCACGGCCCCGCGGGCTAGCGAACCCGCCTCCGGTTGAGTGCTCGGCTGAACAACGCGATCAAGTCCGAATAGTGGTCGTCGTGGTCCGGCGTCGATCCGCTGCAGGCCTCCAGGCTCACAAAGCCGTGGATGGCGCTGCGGGCCTGCCTGGCCGCGACGGCCGACTCGGTCCGGTCGAGGCCGGCACCCGCATAGACGAGGGCGAACACCTCGAGCAGCTCGTCGTGGGCCGCGGCCAGCCCCTCACCGGCTGGGCCGGGGTGGGCAACCGTCGAGCGGAACTGACCCGGATGCTCGAGCGCGAACCGGCGGTAGGCATTGCCCATCGACTCCAACGCGCCCGGGCCGGCAACTCCGATGGCGGCCTGGCGTACCTCGGTCACCATGTTGCGCATGGCGCCCATGGCCACCAGTTGGTGGAGGCCCTCGAGGCCGTCGACGTGTGAGTAGAGGGCAGAGGGGCCTACGCCGAGGCGCTGGGCCACCGCCGAGAGGCTCAAGGCCTCGAGCCCGCCCTCGTCGACGACGGCCATGGCCATCCGGGTGATGGTCTCGGGATCGAGGCGTTGTCTGGACATGTGAACAGTATAGGTGGGAATAGATGATCTGCGTGTATAGTTGAATGAGACACTGAAAGAGTGAAAGACTTTCAGTAGCGAAATCCCAGACTACAAGGAGGCACAGACGTGTTGTTCCAGAACGATCCCTTCCGTGAGCTCGACAGCTGGCTGAGCAGCGCCGGGCGCCGCAACAGCGCCACCACGCCCATGGCCATGGACGCCTACCGGCGCGGCAACGACGTGTGGGTACACATCGACCTGCCCGGCGTGGCTTCGGACGGCATCGAGATCGACCTGGACCGCAACGTGCTCACCGTGAGCGCGGAGCGGGGCAGCACCCGCGAGGCTGACGACCAGGCCTACATCTTCGAGCGCCCCAAGGGCCGCTTCCAGCGCCAGGTGCACCTCGGCGACGGACTCGACTCGGCCAGCATCACCGCCGACTACGACGATGGCGTGCTGACGTTGCGCATCCCGGTGTCGGAGAGGGCCCAGCCCCGCAAGATAAACGTCGGCACCGGCCAGACAGCCATCGAGGCCGAGTCGGTGGCGGTCTAGGGGTCCGGAAGGCCCACCACAAGCAACGCCCGAGGACAACAAGACCTCCGGTCGCCGGAACTCGGCTATCGCGGCTGAGTTCCGGTAGCCGGAGGTCTTTGCTGTGTACCGGTTCGCGTGGTCGGGCGCGGCGTCGATCCGCGGACCTTCCGCTTTTCAGGCGGACGCTCTGCCAACTGAGCTACCCGACCGGGGTAGTCGCCGCCGGTGAGGGCAGCAACGCGGTCCTGACGGGATTTGAACCCGCGGCCTCCACCTTGACAGGGTGGCGATCACTCCAGACTGATCTACAGGACCGGGCGCACGACGGGCGTGCGGATGTGAAACGCTAGCGAGCCGTCCGGATGCTCGCACCCCCAACGGGATTCGAACCCGTGTTACCGGCGTGAAAGGCCGGCGTCCTAGGCCGCTGGACGATGGGGGCCCGCCGGCCGTCGCCGACCAGCCCAGCCTACCGGTCGCTTGCGGCAGGCTGGAAAGCGACCTCCGGAACGGCTCGCTTCTTTGTTGCGCACAGTTCGAACGGCTAATATCCGCCCGATGCGGCCCATAGTGCTGGTCCCATGACCTCGACCGGCGGCGTGACGACGAGGTCGTTGACTCTCATCGACGAACTCGTCCTGACGCTCCTCAACGAGGAGAGCGGCTACTTCCGCCAAGTACCGGGCTGGAATCTGAACTGCGCCGTCGTCGGTGCGGCCCTGGCCGAGCTGTCACTCATGTCTCGCATCGACACCGACATGGAGTCCCTGATCCTCCTGGACGGAACCGCGACCGGTGATCCCGCGCTCGACCCCGTCCTCTACCGGATCGCGGCTGAACGGAGTCAGCGCAACGCCCAGTACTGGATCGAGCGGCTAGCCCCCCAGGCGGAGTCGATCATCGACATGACTCTGGACCGCTTGTGCGACCAGAAGATCCTGCAGCACCACGACGGCGACTTCTGGTCGCTGGCCGGGTCGGCCTGGCGGATGGGACTCCACACCGGATCCGAGGTGGGCACGGCCGTCGAGCACATCAAGACCCGCATCAGCAGGGCCATCTTCAACAACGAGATCCCGGACCCGAGAGACATCATCATCATCTGCCTGATCGACACCTGCGATGTCCTGCGGTTCATCTTCGAGCTCGACGAGGAGTCCGAGCAGCGGGTCGAGGACATAGTCAAGATGGACTTGATCGGCCGTGCCATCGCCGATGCGGTCGGACAGAACATCACCGCGCGGTTGTTCAGACAGACCGCCCTCACCAAGCCGATCCCCCTCGTCCCGCTGCGGAGGCTGTTGCGCAGCAGGCATGTCCGCACGCGCAATCTGCCGGCGTTCTTCGCGGAGCTCCACGAGGAGTTCGGCCCGGTGTTCGAGATCCGACCGCCCTTCGTTCAGGACATGATCTGTCTCGTGGGCCCCGAGACGAATCACTGGGTGCACCGTCACGGCCGCATGCACCTGCGAGCCAGGGACTATCTGGAGGACTTCGAGAAGGTCTACGGCGGGGTGGGGCTGCTGCCCGCCCTCGACGGCGCCGACCACTTCCGGTATCGAAAGTCGATCCAACCTGCCTATTCGCGCACCAGGCTGGAGGAACAGCTGGATGAGTTCCTCTCCCACGCGCGGAGCGAGATAGCAACCTGGAGGGTCGGAGACAAGCGTTCTGCGGTGGACATGTGCCGGAAGCTGGTCAACGCCTCGATGTCGCCGCTGTCGGTCGGCATCGACTCGCAGGACATCGTCGACGACATGCACAAGTTCAAGGATCGCGCCCTCAAGACGCACATCGGCCGGACCCTGCCCAAGTTCATGCTGAAGACCCCGAGCATGAGGCGCCGAGCGAGGCTGGTCGGTGAGGTGGTGGAACGGGTGCTCCATGGCCATACGCCGGCCCAGCGAGTCGGGTGCCCGCGGGATCTGGCCGACGAGCTGCTGACGATGCACAACAACGATCGGCAGTTCCTGCCGGAGTCGAACCTGCGGTTCGTGCTGTCGGCCCCACTGATCGCCAGCATGTACGTGGGCGACCAACTCAGCTTCATCGCGCACGCCATGGTGTCGCAGCCGGAGTTCTACGACAAGATCCGTGATGAGGCCGACGCCGTGTTCGGCGGCGGCGACCCGGACCGCGAGACGCTCACCGGGCCGGCGACCGACGTCACTCGCCGGTTCATCATGGAGTGCATGCGCCTGTACCCGATCGTCCCGCTGTCGGTCCGGAACGTGGCCAACGCCTGCGAGGTCGAGGGCTACGAGCTACCGGAGGGCAGGCGGGTCTTCATCATCCAGACCGCGACCCACTACATGGCCGACCTCTTTTCCAACCCCTTCGAGTTCGACATCGACCGCTATGAGGCGCCCCGCAAGGAGCATGTCGGCACCGGGTACGCCCCCTACGGCCTGGGCACGCACACCTGTCTCGGCGCCCGTTTGACCGAGATGTATCTGGCCACCAACCTGCTGTTGATGGCGCACCACTTCGACTTCGAGATCGCCCCCAAGAACTACAAGCTGAAGATCAGCCCGTTCCCGTCGATGTCACCCAGCAAGAAGCTGAAGTTCCACATCTCCGAGCGGAGGCACGAGCTAGGAGTCTGACGCCCCCTGCTCCCCCATGTGGCGCTGGTGGATCTCTTCGACGGCCACATCGAGGTCGTCCCACATGCGCTGCACCGTCGAGCGCAGGCGCATGTTCTCGTAGGCGCCCCACACGGTCATCGCCGGCGGTACCACCAGGATTGACACCAGCAGCGAGTAGGCGATGGAGATCGCGGCGGTGATGCCGAACTGCTGCGTCCCGGCCAGCGGCGAGAAGATCAGCACCCCGAAGCCGAGCGCAGTGGTCAGCGCGGAGCCCAGCAGCGCCGATCCGGTGGTCGCCAGCGTCCGGATCGCGGCCTGCTCGGGGTTGCGAACCCGGGAGAACTCCTCCCGGTACCGGTGGATCACGTGGATGGTGTAGTCCACCCCGATCCCGATCGACAGCGCGGTGATGATCGAGGTGATCAGCCCGTAGGGGATGTTCAGCAACGCCATCGTGCCCAGGATCCAGATAAGGACGAGCACGATCGGCCCCACTGCGATTATCCCCAGTGTGGGCCGGCGCAGCGTGATCCAGAAGAAGAGGATCAGGATGCCGAGGGCGGCGGCCACCGTCGAGCTGATCGCCTCCGTCTGGCGGGATGTGATCTGGTCCGTGACGGTTACCGAGAGGATGCTCGTCGAGGTGGCGGTGATGGTCCGGTCGTCGCCGGGCCACAGCGCATCGATCTCATCTTGGAGCACCGCGGTCGCTGCGGGATCATCGGTGTAGGTCGGGAACTGGAGCAGGATCGCGTCGACGCCGCCGGGGTCGTTGGCCAGCAGGTGTGACAGGGCGGGCTCCCTCGCCCCGAGCCCGTCCAGCAACTCCTGCATTCCGGCGGGATCGAGTTCCACCCCGGCGGAGGCCTCGGCGAAGACGGCGGCCAGTTCGGGGTCGTACTTGTCGCCCGGCTCGGAACTGTCGTGGGTCCAGTCGCGCAGCAGGGACACGTATGAGGCCTCAATCGGTCCCGCGGCCGCCTGGGGGCGGCGCTGCGGGTCGGCGAAGGCGTCGCTGAGATCCTGCACGTTCAGGAGGGTGCGGGTCTCGGTGACCTCGGCTCTCACCAGCACGCTGGCCAGCTCCGTCGACCCCCCGACGGCCGCGTCGAGGGTCTCCATGTCGTTGGCCACGCTCCCGTCGCGGGGAAGGATGTCGCGGATGCTGAACTCCGAGTGGAGTCCGGTGGCCGCCACCCCGAAGGCGATCGTCACCGCGGCCACCGCGATGAGGTAGGGCGCCGGCCGGCGGGCCACGCTCGCGCCCAGGACCCGCGCCAGCCGCTCGATCCCGGGCAGTGCGCCCGACACCGGACGGGGCGGCTTCAGCTTGCCGCGGGCCTCGCGCCGCCGGTCGATGATCGTCCGCCCGGCCGGGACCAGCGTGAGCATTACGATCAGGCTCAATCCCACGCCGAGCCCGGCGACGATGCCGAAGTCGCCCATCACGCTGATCGGGGAGAACAGGGTGGCGAGGAAGCTCGCGATGGTCGTGACGGCGGCCAGGGCCAGCGGGATGGCGACGTTGCGAAGTCCCGTCCGGACGGCCACCAGCACCGCCTCGCCCTCGGCTCGCAGCTCCCGGTAGTGCGAGACGGCCTGGATGGCGTAGTCCACCGTGAGGCTGATCACGATGATCGGCACCATCGTCGTGAGCGAGCTCGGGGGACCGATCCAGCCGAGCCCGTCAAGCCAGCCAAGCCCGAACAGGCCCTCATCGTCAGGCCCAGGCCCGAGCCACCCTTCCGCGCCAACGATCCAGACCAGCGAGAAGACGAGGCCGGTGAGGGTGAGCAACAGGTCCGAGACGGTGCGCAGGAAGACCACGATCAGCGCCGCGATCAGCAGCAGCGCCAGCCCGATCAGTGGCGCCATCCCCGTCTCGATGGCCTCCGTGTACTCGTCCTCGATCACAATCGGCGACAGGCTGCTAACTCGCAGCGGGCCGGCCGTGTCGGCCGCCAGTTCGTCGATCCTCCGCTCCACGTCCTGGACTCGGGTGTCCCCCGTGTCCTGCAGGCGGATGTTGGCGATGGTGATCGTCGTGCCGTCCGTGTCGCTCCCGCCCATCGCGGCGAGGGCTCCGCCGATCTCGGGGACGCTGAGGACGGAGTCGATCTCGGCCTGCGTGGCCGACGCGGCGTCGACTCCCCCGAGGGCCTCGATCAGCACTGTGGGCGCGATGATGGGATCGGCCGGTGCCAGCAGCTCCGCCACTCCCGGGCTGGCGAGGATGCTGTCGAGAAGGGCGTCCATCTGGGCGAGCCCGGCGGGGGTGAGCGCCTCGCCCCGGAACACCAGCGTCACCACGCTCAAGTCGCCGGACTCTCCGAAGAACTCGTCGAGCTCGTCCACCGCAGTGGCGATGGCGCTCCCAGGGGGAAGGAACGCCAGCGAGGCCCCCTCAACCGGGGGCGCCCGCCGGGTCGCGCCCGCAGCCAGCCCGACAGTGATCAGCAGGAGGACGAGAAGCGTGATCCACGGCCGGGCGGTGACCAGCCGGCTGAACCTGTCGAGCACCCGGCTCATGGCCTGTCACTGTACCGGCGCGCCATTGCGTCAGTCCTGCACCTTCCTGAACCGTGGGCCGTACATGATGCTCCCGTAGTAGTTGAACGAACGCCTGGCCGCGGGATCGTCGAAGTGGTAGTCCGCGCCCATCTGTCTGGCCGCCGCTAGCCCGGTCACCAGACAGGTCTCCTGGCTGTTGATCAACGTGTGGGCGCCGCAGTGCCATGTCCGGCGTTTGCCCTGGATGAAGCGGAACAGGTTCACCAGCACCGCGACGTGGCGCACATCGTGCACGACGTGCTGGAACCACCACCGCTTGACGATCTTCTCCTCGTCGATGGGGCTGATCGGGTTGTAGGTGACCAGGCAGGGCTTGTCGGAGCGGCCGACCCACGGCTGCTGGTTGTGCATGATGTAGGTGATCTCGTAGTTGTCCGGTCTCACCCCGTACTGCTCGATGTGGTTGCTCCGCGTGGTCAGAGGCCTCGCCTCGTTGTCCGGCAGCACGGACGAGTCATGGTGGACGAGGGTGTGATTGTGCAGCTCGCTCTCGTACCGGATCGACGAGAGCAGGAAGCGCTCCAGGCTCGTGGGCTTGTCGAGGATCATCAGGGTCTGGTTGGCGTTGCAGGCGAAGATCACGTCGTCGAACGTCTCCCGCACCCCGTCGGAGTCCTCGACAACGACGCTCGACTCCGACCGGTACACCCTCCGGACGGGCCGATTCAGATGGATCTTGTCCAGAAAGCCGGCCGACAGGTGCTCATAGACGTGGCGTGTGCCCTGGTCCCATGTCTGCATCGGGGTGGCCGCCTCGATGTCGAAGAACTCGAGATAGCGAGCGAAGAGGGAGGCGGGCATGTCGAACACGTTCGTCGCCATGAGGAAGTTGACGAACATCGGCTTGAGGATCTTGTACCTGAAGTCGCCGGAGAATCCGCCCAGGTTCAGGACCGTCCCCATGCTGATGTAGTTGAAGGGATTGATCGCGTTCAGCAGCTTGGACTGAGAGCGGGTCAGCCAGCCGAACGAGTGCAGGCGCTGCAGTAGACGTTGGAATCTCGCGATCTCGTCCTGAAGCTGCTCCCTTATCTCCGAGTCGAAGTCGTGGGCGTAGATCTGGCCGCCGTACTTGACGCTGTAGCTGAACCGGGTGTCGATCAGCTCGATCCCGAACCTCTCCATCAACAGCACGATGTGGTCGTACACCGACGGGATGCAGGCGGTGACCGAGATGTCGAATGGGATCGACTCGCCGTCATCCTGCGGCATGTCGGCTGTGATCGCGTTGCCGCCGATTCGTTCCTGCGCCTCGAACAACCGGAAGTCGAATCGGTCCGGGTGATGGTCCAGTGCCCATGCGGCTCCCAGCCCTGAGACACCTCCGCCGATGATGGCGATCCGCCGCGGCCCCGCCCGCGTCTCGGAGGTGGTCACTGTCTGCCGCTCGATGTCCCTCTATCCGTCGGCTGCTGCCCGCAGGTCGACGACAGTCCCAGTGTCGCCGGCCGTGGCCGGCAGGTCGGGATAGAACTGGGCGCAGTAGGAGCGGTACCGCATGATCTCTCCGTCGGAGCGGGCCAGGCGCGGGCGGGACCGGTAGCTCTTGGTGCTCCAGATCGGCACGTCCTGCAACACGTCTCGCTTCTCGAAGGACGCCATGATCCTGTTCATGATGGGGGCCCGCAGTCTCACCGGAAGGAATCCCAGACCGGCGATCCAGCGGTTCGGACTGCGCATCTCTCCCGTCTGGGAGACCACCGACAGGTCGATGACCGTGCCGTCGACGGGGGTCGCCAGTATCCACAGGCGCATGTCCAGGCCGATGGTGTGCTCGCGTATCTCCACGAACGAGTAGCCCAGACCGGCGACGAGTGTCTTGGCGGACACCTTGAGTTTGGTTGAAGCGAACCGGGTGATCTTCCGGGTGGTGGCGAAGTCGAAATCGCTCAGCAGCAGGTGCCCGTCCACCGTCAGCGCCTCGACGCGGCTGACGCTGTCGTATCCGTGCACGTAGCGCAAGTGGGCCAGGTCCACCGAGTTCTCTGTGGTTTCCTGGGGGTGGCCGGCAAAACGTGAGGTCCAGATGTGGAGGCCGCTCCAGCCGGCCTGGTCCGGCTCATCCGCGGGCAGGTGCCATTGCGGCTGACGCCCGTCGATTCCCCACCAGGCGAATATCAGACCGGCGATCTCCCGCGGTTCGAAGACCCGCAGCCGGGCCGCCTTCACCGGCGGTGCAAAGGGGGTGGCGACGCACTGGCCTCCGGTGTCGTACTCGAAGCCGTGGAAGCCACAGACGAGCCGGCCGTCGCGCACGCGCCCGCCGGCGGCGGGCCCCAGGTCGGCGCCCAGGTGGGGGCAGTAGGCCTCCGCCACGCAGACCTGCCCGGTGTCGTCGCACCAGGCGACGATCTCGGTGCCCATCCAGGCCTTGCGGACGATCCCGGCTTTCTCCAGGGCTCTGCGGCTCGCGACGAAGTACCAGCCCTCGGGGAACGGGGCGAGAGGGGCGGCCGCGGGCTCCTTAGGTTGGACTGGCATCGTCAGACATTCTGGCTCAGTCGTCGGTGCCGGGCGGCAGATCTTCAGCCGCGACCATCACGAGCTGGTCGAGCAGGCCGCCCAGCCACTCGTACAGCACGTACCGGGCCGCTTCTTGGGGCTGGTCGCCCTCCTGTGGCGGGTTGAAGGTGGCCGCGCCGACCTCCAGCGTGTTGCCCAGGTAGAGGCGCACGCTGTTGATGGTCTGCATCCAGGCGGCGACCCCGTCGTCATCCAGCGGGGCGCCGTCCAGGGTGGCCTCGACGGTGTCGATCGCCTCGAGCCGGTGTCGCAGCAGCGAGTCGCCGGTCATCTCCCAGAACTCGTCGGAGGCTCGGCGGTCGTGGATGTGCACCGGCGGCTGGAAGCGGAGCAGGGAGGGATCCTTGCCCCCCACCAGCAGCTGCCGGAACTGCTCGAGGATTGCGGCCAGGCCGGCCCGCTCGTGGTCCCGCAACCTCACGCGGATGCCGTCAGGACCGGGTCTGAATCTCGCGCCCGGCATCGTCAGAGTGTCCGCGAACAGGTGGGAGCCGCTTGCGTCGAAAGGGGGTGTCTCCCGCTCTTGTTCGCTGCGCTCACGGGCCGCTCGGGCCACGGCCTCGCCCGTATGGAGCCGGATTCGCTCGCCATTCGCTCGGCCTCTCAGTCCTGCTCGAGGATCGCCCACAGGCCGTGCTCGTGCAGCCGGTAGACATCGAACTCGGCCTTCTCCTTCTGACCCGAGGCCACCACCGCCTTGCCCTCGGTGTGGACCTGCATCATCAGGCGGTGCGCCTTCTGTTGCGAGTAGCCGAACAGCTTGCGGAACACGTAGGTGACGTAGGACATCAAGTTGACCGGGTCGTCGAGCACGATCACCTTCCAGGGCAGATCGGGACGGCGGTCGGTCTCGTCGACGGGATCCTTGACCGGCGCGGTCACCGGCGATGCGGCGGCCGGTGGTCTCACGGTCGGGCTCCGGCCATCGCGGCCCCACCGACCGGCTGGGGTCGTTCCGCCTCGGCTGCTGCTCGGGCTCCCGGAGCATGGGCCGCCTTGACGATCTCGATCCAGGTGACTGACGCCAGCGCCACGTGGATCCCGACGAGCAGCGCGGGAACGCCCGCGAAGTACTGCGTGTAGCCGAGCGCGCCCTGAACGGCCAACAGCACGGCCACCCGGGCCATGCGGGTGTGGTCGACAGATCTCGCCGTCCGCAGCCGCCACCACGTCCACACCACCATCCCTAGCAGGATCAGTGCGATGATGCTGTGGATCCGGGCGACCTCCCGGACCAGCAGCGGGAGCCTCTCCGCCCGGCTGTCGCCGGCATGAGGACCGGCCCCAGTAACCAGGGTTCCGCTGACCAGCAGCACCGCTCCCACGGCCAGCACCATCCACCGCATGATCTGGTCCGCACTGCCGGGCCGGCCGGCGTCGTCGGGCCGCGACGCGGTGCCGTCGATGCCTGCGCCCGCTCGTGCCCTGGCATCGAGCACGGCCGCGTTCTGTAGCAGCACCATCGACAGCAGGAAGTGCCCCATGGTAAAGCGGGGATCGAGTTCGGACAACACCAGCAGGGCGCCTAACCCGACCTGGGCCAGCACCCCCGCCACCAGGCCAAACGACAGGGCGGTCAGGTCCGATCGCCGGGGCCGGCGCCGCACCGTGCCCAGCACAGCGGCGATCACAGCGATGGCCACGACGCCGGTGAAGAGCCGGTTCACGAACTCCACCAGAGCGTGGTACTCGAGGTCGGCGATGAAGCGATCCTCGGAGCAGGTGGGCCAGTCCTCGCAGCCCAGACCCGAGCCGGTGAGGCGCACCGCGGCACCCGTCACCACGATGACCGCGAGGGCCCACAGAGCGAACCGCGTGAGACGGGCGCAGGTGATCGGTGTCACGTGTCGATGGTACGGCCAAAGTGATTGCACCGGATTCCCGGTTTGGCTGCCCGATGACCCTCTCAACCTCCTAGCCTTCTGGCGTGGCCGCACCCATCATCGGAAAGCTGCGCGCCCCCCGGCGAGTTCGCGCGGCGGCCTTCGTGGCGCTGACGAAGCCTCGCATAGTCGAGTTGCTGCTGGTCACCACGGTCCCCTCGATGGTTCTGGCCGAGCAGGGGCTGCCGTCGCTGTGGTTGATCGGGACCACTGTCGTGGGGGGCTCCATGGCCGCCGGCGGGGCCAACGCACTCAACATGTACGTCGACCGCGACATCGACCGGCTGATGCATCGCACCCGGAACCGGCCCCTGGTCACCGGAGCGGTCCGTCCTGCCGAGGCGATCGTCTTCGCGGTGACCCTCACCGCGGGCTCCTTTGTGTGGCTGTGGGCCTTCGTGAACCTCCTGTCGGCCGCGCTGGCCGCCGCGGCGGCCCTGTTCTACGTGTTCGTCTACTCGCTGTGGCTCAAACGGACCTCCATCCGCAACATCGTGATCGGCGGCGCGGCCGGAGCGGTGCCGACCCTCGTCGGCTGGACCGCGGTGACCGGATCGCTGGACTGGCCCCCGGTAGTGCTGTTCGCAGTGATCTTCTACTGGACTCCGCCCCACTTCTGGGCCCTCGCCATCCGCTACCGCAGCGACTATGAGGCCGCCGACGTGCCGATGCTCCCGGCGGTGGCCGGGCTCAGAGCGACCGCTCGCCGCATCGTCGCCTACACGGTCGCGCTGTGGGCCCTGACCCTGCTGCTTGTGCCGGTCGCATCGATGGGCGTGCTGTATGTCGTGGCTGCGCTGGTGCTGGGCGCGGGCTTCCTGGCGCTGGCCGTCGACGTGCTCCGCCGTCCTGACCCGACCCGGTCGATGCGGTTGTTCGGCTGGTCGAACGCCTACATCGTGGCGCTCTTCGGAGCAGTCGCGGCCGACGTTCTGATCCGCCACGGGTTCTAGAGATGGAGACGGGTTGCTCCCACGCCGGCCCATCGTGCCTCCCGCCGGCCCCCCGGTGTCGCCGCCGATTGTCGGCGGCCCCATTGTCAATGTGTAGCATCGCCCCCCGATGACGCTGACCGAGTCCCCCGTCGCGGAATCGGAGGCTGCGGCCGACGCCGACGGCGCGGCCGCGCCGGCGTCCCCGGCGGAGACACTGGGGGCGCCCCGGGGACTGGCCCAGCCGTTCATGACCAGCGACGCGGCGCAGGTCGGCAGGCTCTTCGTGGTCACGTCGCTCCTGCTGGGGCTGGGCGCCGCCGCAATCGGCGTGCTGCTCTCGCTGGGACGCACCGACGCGGTGGCTCCTGACGACCTGTTCGGCGGCCTCAACGCCTATTTCCGCATGTGGACGCTATACCGGGCGTCGCTGGTGCTGCTGGTGGTCTTGCCGCTGCTCCTCGGCCTGGCCCTGGCCGTAGTGCCGGCCCAGGTTGGGGCCGGAAATGTGGCGTTCCCCCGGGCCGCGCTGGCGTCGTTCTGGTCGTGGCTGATCGGCGCGGTGATCATGGTCGCATCGGTGCTCGCGGGAGGGGGCTGGGGCGCGCTCGACGGCGTGACCGGCAACGAGAGCGACGCCATGGCCCTCACGCTGCTCGGCACCGGCCTGGTGATCGTCGCCCTGCTGCTCGGGGCCATCGTGGTGGCCACCACCGTGATCTCGTTGCGCCAGACCGGCATGAGCCTCCTCGACGTGCCCCCGTTCTCGTGGTCGATGCTGGTGACCGCGGTGGTGTGGCTGTTCTCCCTGCCGGTGGCCATAGCCAACATCATCGTCATCTACGCAGATCTGCGGGGCCGGCAAGCCATCGCCTTCGGCCGGCCCGAGAGCCCCGACATCTGGCTCCAGCTCGACTGGCTCGTGGAGCAGCCCGCGGTCTACGCCATGGCCGTGCCGGTGCTCGGCATCGTCTTCAGCGCGGTCGGCAAGGCCGTCGATGCCCGCTCCAGCCGCCCCGAGGCAATCCTCGTCGTGGTCGGGCTGTTCGGCCTGCTGGCCATGGGCGGCTGGTCACAGGACTACTTCACCGCCCCGCAGGACCTTCGCGACGGGCTGGTCTACGTGGCCTTCGGCTTGGCCGCCGTCGTTCCGGTGGTGGCCACCGCCGGTGGTGTCGGCGAGCTGGTGATGCGGGGCTCGAAGACGCGGGACCGGCTCCTGAGCACCCCGATGCTGGGCGCCGGTGCGGCGCTCAAGCTCCTCGGAGCGGCCGCCCTGGTCGGGGCTCTGCGCGTGATCGAGCCCCTCGACCTGCTCGAGACCTCCGCCACCTGGGCGGTGTTCCACGGCGTTGTCGCGGCCGGCCTCATCGCAGGCGTGGCTGCTCTGGCGACCTGGTCGCAGCTGCTGCTGGGCCCCATCCAGCAGAGGCTTGCGGTGGGCGCGATCATGCTGCTGGGCGTCGGCGGCGGCCTGCTGGTGCTGGCCGACCTCATCTCCGGCTTCATTGCCGATGACCCTGACCTCATGGCCCTCGCGCTGGACGGCAACGCCGCGCTCAACGGGGTGGTCCTGATCGGGTCCCTGCTGCTGGCGGCCGGCCTGGCCGCGGCCCTGTTCGCAGCCGCCTCGGCCCTCAGGGCCCGAGCGGCCCGTGAGCGCAGCGAACTAGAGCGGGAATCCGGGGCCCGAGCGGCCGGTAGCGAGGCAGCATGAGGACGACCGAGCTGCCCGCGGCGGAGGCGATCCGCCCCCGCACCGTCGTAGTCGGCGCCCTGCTGGCCACCGGAGCGGCCTTCATAGCCTTCGCCGCCCTCGTCTCGGTGTACGTCCAGCAACGCCAGCAGGCTGCGGCCCTGGGCGAGGAGTGGTTCCCGTCCGGCACGGTCGAACTCGGCCCCGCCGGGATGATGATGATGACGCTGGCGCTTTCCATCGTGACGGTGCAGTGGGCCGTACAGGCCGCCCGGGCCGAGGATCGACCACACGGGTTCATCGCGCTGGGCGTCACCCTGATGTTCGGTGCCGCGGTGATCAACCAGTTCTGGTTCGTCTACCAGGACACCGCCTTCGCCATAGACGGCGGCCGGGCCGAGTTGCTGTTCTACGCGGTCACCGGCTCGTTCATCGCCATGCTCATCGCGGCCATGGCCATGGTGACGGTCACCACCATCCGCTCACTGCTAGGGCCCTTCGGCCGCGATCTGGCCCATGCGGTGCAGGCCTCAGCCCTGTTCTGGCACATGTGCGTGCTGTGCTACTTCCTGGTCTGGTACGTCGTGTTCATAACGAAGTAGGTCGCGGCGCATGTTCACCACCGGTTTCAAGTTCTTCTTCGGGCTGTTCGGCGCCTTCACCGCGGCGGCCCTCGTCTACGGCTACACCACCGGCGGCAACCACGTCGGCCCCATCTCGTTGGGCTGGAAGGGCGGGGTCGGCGACCACATCGGCTACGGGGTTCTTGTCGGGCTGGCCTTCGTCTCGCTGCTTGTCAGCCTGGTGCTGGTGTCGTTCCGCGACGCCGACGCCTCGGCCCAGGCCCGCCTCCAGAACCTTGCCGAGGTGCTCACCGACCAGCCGGTGGCGGCCAGCTTCTGGCCGGTGGTCGCCGCCTTCGGCATGGGAGCGGCCGCGGTGGGTCTGGTGCTGCACCCCATGGTGTTCGTGCTGGGCCTCGCCCTGATCTTCCTCTCGCTGATCGAGTGGACCATGGACGCATGGTCCGACCGGGCCACCGGCGACCGTGCGATCAACCGGGAGTTGCGCAACCGCATCATGGCGCCCATCGAGATCCCGGTCGTGGGCACGCTCGGTGTTGCCGTGGTCGTGCTGGCCGCCTCCCGCATCCTGCTGAACGTGTCGAAGCTGGAGGCGGTGTGGGTCGCGGGCGTCGTGTCCGCGCTGATCCTGGGCGGCGCCTGGGTGTACGCCAGCCGTCCCGGCCTCGGCCGTCGCCTCGTGCGGATCCTGGGACCGGTGGCGGCCCTGTTGCTGGTGGTGGGCGGCGTGCTCGCCGCGGTGGCCGGCGAGCGCGAGTTCGTCCACCACGAGGTCGATACCCACGAGGAGTCCGGTGAGCCGGCCGTGACTGAGGAAGGCCACTGACGTGCGCTTCGCGACGCTCGCCCGTGCGCTCTCCTGGACGCCGGCGCTGCTGGTCGTAGCCATCGCTACCGGCTGCGCGTCCGACGCCGAGCTCGACACCTTCGCGCCGCAGGGCCCGATCGCCAGAGAACTGCACTCCAGGGGAGTGCTTCCGGTGTTCTGGATCGCCGCAGTGGTGTTCGTGGGCATCACTGTGGCCATGGTGTGGCTGATCTGGCGGCACCGGGTCTCCAGCTACGAGGGCGACGACGAGTGGCCCGCCCAGACCCACGGCCACGTCCCGCTGGAAGTGGGCTGGACCGTGGGGTTCTTGGTGACCATGGCGGCGGTGGCCGTCATCATGGTGCTGTCGCTGCCCACCGTGGACGCCACCGAGGTCAACAAGATGAAGGTCGACATCGACGACCGGAGCGTCGAGTGGGAGCCGACCGTGGTGGTGGTGGGCAACCAGTGGTGGTGGGAGTTCCGCTACTACTTCGGCGACCAGGTCGACCTGGCCGACCTGAGGGCCCACGGCGACGCCAAGACGCTGCCGCCGGCCGACATCGTCACGTCAGGTCAGATGATGATCCCCACCGGCGAGGAGATCGAGTTGATCATCACCTCGCGCGACGTGATCCACTCGTTCTGGATCCCCGCCCTCAACGGCAAGCGCGACGCAGTACCCAACCGCTTCTCGCCCTGGAAGATCGAGGCCTCCGATCCCGGCTTCTACTTCGGCCAGTGCACCGAGTTCTGCGGCCTGTCGCACTCCCGGATGAGGATGCAGGTGGTGGCCCTCAGTCCCCCGGACTTCCAGTCGTGGGTTGACAGCACCACCCAGGACGCGGTCGAGCCCACCGATCCGGCCGCGCTGGCCGGCCTGGAGGTCTTCTCCGGCATCTGCACCTCCTGCCACGTCATCGAGGGCGTCAACGACGACGTCTTCGAGAGGGCCGACCAGGCATCGGGAGCAGCTCCCAACCTGACCCACTTCGCCAACCGGAGCACCTTCGCCGGCGCCATCTTCAACACCTACAACGCCGACGGGTCGCTCAACCGCATCCAGCTCGAGGCCTGGCTCCGCAACCCAGGAGACCTCAAAGCCAACTACACCGTGCCCGGCGAGCAGTACCGTGGCATGCCCGACCTGGATCTGAGCGAGCAGCAGATCGACGACTTGGTGGCCTACCTTTCAGGGCTGGGGGCGAGGCCCGCAGACTGGATCATTGAAGCCACCCAGGTGGAGTGACATGGCAATGACGGCGATAGAGACCGGGGAGGTGTTGGAGCAACATGGCGATCACTGAGAAGACGCCCCTCGAGCTCGGCCCGGGTGACACCGCCCGCTACGCCGAGCGGCCCCTCGGCGTGTTCACCCGCCCCCAAGAGGGCCGGGGTTGGCGGGACTGGCTCAGCACCGTCGACCACAAGCGCATCGGGATCCTGTACGGCGCCTCCGCGATGTTCTTCTTCCTGGTCGGCGGGGTCGAGGCGCTGCTGATCCGGCTGCAGCTGGCCGCGCCCGAGGGCTCGGTGCTCGGCGCCGACGTCTACAACCAGGTGTACACCATGCACGGCGTCACCATGGTGTTCCTGTTCATCATGCCGCTGGCGGCCGCCTTCGCGAACTACTTCATCCCGTTGCAGATCGGGGCCCGCGATGTGGCCTTCCCCCGCCTCAACGCGCTGTCGTACTGGATCTGGCTGTCGGGCGCCATCTTCCTGAACACCTCGTGGATAGTGGGCGGCGGCGGCGCCGACTGCGGGTGGTTCTGCTACTCGACCAACAGCGGCGTGGCCTTCTCGCCCAGCCACGGAGTGGACTTCTACGCCATCGGCCTGCAGATCCTGGGCATCGCCTCGCTGGTGTCGTCGGTGAACCTGATCGTCACCTGCCTCAACATGCGGGCGCCCGGCATGACGCTGATGCGCATGCCGGTGCTCACCTGGATGCTGCTGATCACCCAGTTCCTGCTGCTGTTCGCGCTGCCGGTGATCACCGTGGCCCTGTTCCTGTTGATGTTCGACCGGCTCTTCGACGCCCAGTTCTTCAATCCCGACGCGGGCGCCGACCCGCTCTTATGGCAGCACTTATTCTGGATATTCGGCCATCCTGAGGTGTACATCATCATCCTGCCCGCCTTCGGGGTGGTGTCGGAGATCATCCCCACTTTCAGCCGTAAGCCCCTGTTCGGCTACGAGTTCATGGTCTTCTCCGGGATCGCCATCGGGTTCATGGGCTGGGGCGTGTGGGCCCACCACATGTTCGTGTCGGGCATAGGCCCCATCTCGGTGGCCGCCTTCTCCCTGTCGACCATGTTCATCGCCGTGCCGACGGGGGTGAAGGTCCTCAACTGGCTTGCCACCATGTGGGGCGGGAAGCTGCGCTTCACCGTGGCCATGAAGTTCGCGGTGGCCACGGTGGCCATGTTCACCATCGGCGGCCTGTCCGGCGTGACCCACTCGGTGGCGCCGGCCGACACCCAGCAGACCGACACCTACTACATCGTGGCCCACTTCCACTATGTGATCTTCGGCGGAGGTGTGCTCGGCCTGTTCGCGGGCCTGTACTTCTGGTGGCCCAAGGTGTGGGGCCACTTCCTCAATGAGCGATTGGGCAACTGGAACTTCTGGATCATGCTGGTGGGCTTCAACCTCACGTTCGGCCCCATGCACATCCTCGGCCTGCAGGGGATGTCGCGCCGCATCGACACCTACGCCCGGGGCTACGGCTTCGAGTTCTGGAACATGGCGGCCACCGTCGGATCGTTGCTGATCGCGGTGAGCGTGCTGATCTTCATGTGGAACGTCGTCAAGTCCAAACGCGACGCCCCCCACCTGCCCCCGCCCGGTCCGGACCCGTGGGATGCCCGCAGCCTCGAGTGGTCGATCCCGTCGCCGGTGCCGACGCACAACTTCGACACCGTGCCTCAGGTTCACGGCCGCGACGAGTGGTGGCACACCAAGTACGCCGAGAACGACGAAGGCCAGGTGGTGCGGGTCGCCACCACCGAGGAGGCCGCCCAGACCGGCGAGGCCACCGGCGTGCACCTGCCGTCGCCGTCGTTCTGGCCGCTGGCGGTGGCGGTCGGGCTGCCGCTGATCGGCTACGGCTTGATCTTCAACCTGTGGCTGGCACTAGTCGGCGCGTTGCTGACGATCGCATCGCTCTACTCGTGGGCCATGGAACCGGTGGACGACCCCGACGCCGCCCACGACCACCACGAAGAGCATCACGAGGACGATGACGCCGATCCCGACGAAGAGAGTGATCCGCGGTGAGCGCCGAGCCTCTAGTGGCTGATCACGCTCACGAGGTGTCGGACCACGGCCACGATCCCCACGCCACCACCACCGGCCTGTCGCACATCAAGCTGGCCATGTGGGTGTTCCTGGGCTCGGAGTGCCTGCTGTTCGGCGGGCTGATCTCCACCTACCTGCTGTACAAGACCCGGGGCAACGGCCGCACCCTGCCCACCGACGTATTCGACATCCCGTTCACGTCGGTGAGTTCGTTCGTGCTGCTGATGAGCTCGCTGACGATGGTGCTGGCCCTCTCCGCAGTGTCCCGGGGCGAGGCCGAGGCCGGCCGCACCTGGCTGCTGGCCACCGCGCTGCTCGGGGGGGTATTCGTCGGCGGGCAGGTCTACGAGTTCACCGCCTTCGTGCGTGAGGGGGTCGCCTTCACCACCAACCCGGCCAGCAGCGCCTTCTTCACCCTTACCGGCTTCCACGGCGTTCACGTGAGCCTGGGCATCGTGATGCTGATGTCGCTGTTCGTGGCGTCGGTGAAGGGCAAGTTGACCCAGCGCAACGCCGAGACGGTGGAGATCGTGGGCCTCTACTGGCACTTCGTGGACATCGTGTGGATCTTCATCTTCACCGTCATCTACCTGATCCCGGCCGACTGATCCCTGCCATGAGCGACACCGCCACCTCCGAGCACTCCGAGCCCGACACGGCTGCCGAGCATCACGACACCGAACACGCCCATCCTTCGGACTGGGCCTACGTCAAGATCGCCGTCGTTCTGGCCGTGATCACCGCGCTGGAGGTGTTCACCTATTTCGAGTCGGTGGTCGACTGGGGAGTTGCGCTGGTGCCGTCGCTCATCTTCATGATGATCGTCAAGTTCTATTTGGTGGCCACCTGGTTCATGCACCTACGCTTCGACAGCAAGCTGTTCGGCCGGATGTTCACGGCCGGGCTCATTCTGGCCGTCGGCGTCTATCTGGTCACGTTGACGGTCTTCGAGTTCTGGGTGTAGCCGCTGTGGGCGCCGTGGCCGCCACCGACGCCTGGCGCTTCCAGTTCCATCCCGAGGTGTGGCTGACGGTCGCCCTGCTGATCGGCCTGGCCATCTACGTGGTGAGGGTGGTGGCCCCGGTGGCGGTGCCGCCGGGCGTGGCCGCGGTCACCAAGCGCCAGCGGCTGTGCTTCGTCGCGGGTGTGGCCTTGCTGTGGGTCTCGGCCGACTGGCCCATGCACGACATCGCCGAGGAGTACCTGTACTCGGTGCACATGGTGCAGCACCTGCTGATCAGCTTCGTGGTGCCGCCGCTGCTGCTGATGGCTGTGCCCGAGTGGCTGGCCCGGCTGATCGTGGTCGACGGCTCGCGCTCGGCCAAGGTGATCCGGCGCCTGGTGCATCCGCTGGTGGCCGGGGTGGCCTTCAACGCGCTGCAGGCACTGATGCACTGGAACACCGTGGTGGAGCTGTCGGTGCGCAGCGGTCCCTTCCACTACGCCATGCACCTGCTCATGTTTGCCAGCGCGCTGGCCATGTGGACACCGGTCGTCGGGCCGCTGCGGGAACTGCACCTGTCGGAGCCGGCCAAGATGGTGTACCTGTTCACGATGTCGATCATCCCCACCGTGCCGGCCGCGTGGCTGACCTTCGCCGAGGGCTCGGTGTACCCGGTCTACGACCATGCCCAGCGCCTGTTCGGCATCTCTGTGGCCGCCGACCAGCAGGCCGCCGGCGCGATCATGAAAGTGCTCGGCGGCCTCTACCTGTGGACCCTGATCGCCATCCGGTTCTTCCGTTTCTCGGCCGCCCAGCGGCGCGCCGACGCCGAGGATCGCCGTCTCCGGGTGTTGGCCAACACCCTTACCACGGCCGATGTCGAGGCCGAGTTCGAGCGCCTCGGCCCCCCGCCCTCCGAGCCCCGCCCCTAGAGGCCGGGCGGATAACGGCCGTTCCGGCACGCTAGCGTCTACGGTTGCTGCGGATGTCCAAGCTATTGCGAGTGCTGACCGGACTGAGGGCGGCGGACCGGGTCGAAGGGGGAGTCGCCAACCGGATCCGGCGATTCGACGGATGGCTCGACAGAGCGTCGGCGCGAGGTGCCAACGCTGCGGGCTATGACCACACCGAGACCGTCAAGGAGTACTACGACATCTCCAACGAGCTGATGGTGTGGGGTTGGGGCGAGTCCCTGCACTTCGCGCCGCTGTCGCCCGGCGAGAGCGTGGAGGACTCCAAGATCAGGCATCAGCGACTGATGATCTCCAAGCTGGAGCTGAGCGAGGGCATGGCGGTGGTCGATATCGGCTGCGGGGTCGGCGGCCCGATGCGCCGCGTCGTGAAGGAAGCCGGCGTCGCCGTCGTCGGGGTCAACATCAACGAGAAGCAGATGGAAAGGGCAAGGTCGTTGAACGCCGCGGCCGGGCTCGATCACATGGTCGACTACCTGGTGTGCAGCTTCATGGACATGGCGGCCGTCGCGGACGGCACGTTCGACCGCGGCTACGCGATCGAATCCACATGCCATGCGCCGGACAAGGCGGGCGCCTTCGCCGAGATCTTCCGGGTACTGAAGCCCGGAGCCCTCTTCTGGGGTCAGGAGATGTGCATGACGGACAGGTTCGATCCCGACGACGACGAGCATCGGGCCATGAAGCAGGACCTGATGCACGGCATAGCGCTCAAGGAGATCGCCACGACGCACGAGGTGGACCGGACGCTCGAAGCGGTGGGATTCGAACTCATCGAGGGGATCGACCGGGGTGCCGAACAGGACGGTACGGCCACGCCGTGGTACCAGCCGCTGGAGAGTTGGAGCAGAACGCTGGGCAACTCCCTGATCGGGGTTCCGCAGGGCCGCAAGACGGCAATCGGGGGATCCAGGCTGGCCGAGGTGCTGAGGATCCTGCCGAAGGGCTCGGCCGATGTCGTCGAGATGCTGGACCGGACCGCCAGTGCCTATGCCGCCGGCGGCAGATCGGGGATCTTCACGCCGCTGTACTGCTTCCTGGCCCGCAAGCCCTTCTAAGCACGCCGCCCCGGCTGCTCGAAGTCCTCAACCAATTCCCTGAAATGTTGATCGACAAGGTCGGGATTTGGTCGGCCGGCCTCTAGATTGCACGGTCACCGTCGCGGTTCGCACCGGCAGACCGCCACAAGACAGGAGACATCCACCCGATGACCACTGCAAGCGTCGACAACGGCGTGAACGTCGAACACCTGCTGGGCGCCCGCCAGGCCCTCAGCGAGGCACCTGAGGCGGCCCAGTTCACCTGGAAGGCCACCAACGAGTGGTTGAACGGCACTCACAGCCGTTCCGCGGTTGACAGCTACCACGGGCTCGGCGAGGAGCACCAGCACCGTTCGACCTTCACCTTCGAGGCCGATCACCCGCTGGTGTTCGGCGCGGAGGACAACGCGGCCACACCGGTCGAGCTGGTCCTGGCCGGCCTGGCCAGCTGCCTCACCGCCGGGGTGGCCGCCGTGGCCCAGAACCGAGAGATCCAACTGCGCTCCGTGAAGGCCACCCTGGAGGGAAGCATGGACATCCTGGGGATCCTCGGAGGCGACCCGGACGTCCGCAACGGCTTCAAGGACGTCAAGGTCTCCTACGACATCGATGCCGACGCCACCGCCGACGAGATCAAGGCACTGGTAGCCCAGTCCCAGAAGCGGTCGGCCGTCTACGACATCATCACCAACCCGACCAACGTGACCGTCGAGGTCAACTGAACCCGACCGCCCGACAGCCCAACCCGCGGTTTCATGAGGACGACGACGGTCGTCGTGGGGGCCGGGCACTGCGGCCTGGCCGTCAGCCGGCGCCTCACCGAGCGCTCCATCGAGCATGTCGTACTTGAGCGGGGCGAGGTGGCCAACTCATGGCGGACCCAGCGCTGGGATTCGCTGCGGCTGCTGACCCCCAACTGGCAGAGCCGGCTGCCCGGCTACAACTACCGGTCACACGGCGGCACAGACCCTGACGGCTTCATGTCGATGCCGGAGGTCATCGAGTTCGTCTCGGGCTACGCACGTGCCATCGAGGCTCCGGTGCGTACCGGAACGACGGTCACCTCCGTGAGGCCCTCGGGTGCCGGCTACATCGTCGACACCGACAAGGGCCGCTGGGAGTGCGAGACGGTGGTGCTGGCCACGGGCGGCTTCAATGTGGCCAAGGTCCCTGATCTGGGTGGCTCGCTACCGGCGCAGGTCTCCGCGCTCAGCGCCTTCGAGTATCGCAACCCCCAGCGGCTGGCCCCCGGCGGGGTGCTGGTCGTGGGGGCCTCGGCCACCGGCGTGCAGATCGCCGACGAGGTTCACCGCTCCGGCCGTCCCGTCACCGTGGCCGTGGGCGAGCACGTGCGCATGCCCCGCCTCTACCGGGGTCGGGACATCCTGTGGTGGATGGAGCGCTCGGGCCTGTTCGACGAGCGCTACGACGAGGTCGACGACGTGGTTCGGGTGCGCAAGACCCCGTCCCCTCAGTTGGTTGGCACCCCCGAACGGGCGACGCTCGATCTCAATGCCCTTACCGATCAGGGAGTGCGACTGGTGGGGAGGCTCGCGGCCCTACGAGGCACCGAGGCCCTGCTGTCGGGGTCGTTGCCGAACAAGTGCGAGCTGGCCGACCTCAAGCTGGGACGGCTGCTCGACACGTTCGACGAGTGGGCGGACGAGAGCCGCCTCGACACCGTCGGGCCGCCGGAGAGGTTCGCGTCCACACGGGTGCCGGAGTCGCCGCCGCTGAGCCTGGATCTGGCTCGGGGCGACATACGCACCGTCATCTGGGCCACCGGATTCAAGGCCGAGTATCCGTGGCTCGACGTTCCGGTGATCGACCGGAAGGGCCAGGTCCGCCACGACGGCGGGGTCGTCACCGACTCGCCCGGCATGTACATCATCGGGCTCAACTTCCTGCGCCGGCGCAAGTCGAGCTTCATACTCGGGGCTGGCGACGACAGCGGTGATCTGGTGGACCATCTGGCCGGCCACCTCGACTCGCTGGTGGCGGCCTGATCCCGGGAGGTGTTGGTCAGGTCCGGCGCTGGACCGGGGTGCGGTGCTTGTGGATCTCCTCGTCGCGGTGCCGGTCGGCCGGGGTGCGGCGGGACGGGCTCGCGGGGGTTGAGCCGTTGGTGGAGGCCGCCGGGGGCGCCTCGGTGCTCCGGTAGTAGTCGAAGAGCCCGGCCTCGTCGATGATGACCCGGTCGGTGTAGTCGTCGAACCAGAGCGCTTCGGGGTTGCGACCCACGATGGCGACCTTGCCCCGCTCGCCGGCGTCGGCGGGGCTGCGCAGCACCTTGAAGATGACGACGCCGTGCTCGGCGCCGGGCAGTCCACTGATCGGCTCCTCGGTGACCGCCGCGACCTCCGTCTTGCCCTTGAAGTGCACGCAGGTGAGCCGGGCGTGGGCCTCGACGCCCGACAGGCCCCGCTGCGAGTCGTTGAGCAGGTGCCATGCAGTCTCGATGGGCACGTTGAAGGCCTTGTAGGCCACGATGTTGCGGCCCCCGAAGAAGTAGTGGTTCTCGATGCCGGCCGCCTTGAGCGTGCGTTGCAGGATGCGCAGGGCGTCAGCGTCGTCGTTGACCCCGCGGATGATCGGCGACTGGTTCTCCACGCAGATCCAGCCCCGGGACACGACCGCGTCGACGGCCCGGCGGGTGCTGGGGTTCCACCGGTAGTGCCCGTGCTCGTCGGCGACGTAGTTGCCGTCGGCGTCCTTGGCCAGCAGCTCGTCGGGATGGTTGAAGTGCACCATCAGCCGCAGTGCCACATCGGGGTACACCTCGTGGAACCGGTCGATCATCGAGAGGAACGCCTCGTCGAAGCGGTCGGGATGGAAGGCGAGCTCCTTGGTGCCCACCCTTATTACCTCCGCGCCCGCCTCGGCCAGCGCGGTGAACCAGCCGGCCAGCTTGGAGTTGGGGAGCACCATCGGATCACCGCCCGAAAGCAGGATCTCCCGCAGCTTGGGCCGGCCGGTCTCGGGATGGCGGCCGCCGTTGGCCTTGACTGCGGCGTTGTGGGTCCGGATGTAGTCGGTCACCTCGGCGACTTGGGCGAGGCCCTTCTTCTTGACGGTGCCGTCGGCCCGCTCGATGTCCTTGCGGGCGATCAACTCCTCCCGGTAGCAGAACCGGCAATGGGCCGAGCAGGTTGAGATGACGTACAGCAATGCCATCTCGTACTTGTGGAGGATCCCCTCGACCGGGCTGTAGTTGAGCTGGCTGGCGGGGTCCTCCTCGCCGTCGAGGTTCAGGGTCTCGTCCACCGAGCCCTTGACCAGCCTCTGGAGCGCCGGGCTGTGGCGGGCCATGTCGAAGTAGTGGCGGGTGATCTTGACCGGCATGCGGTCCTCGACATCGCGGTCGGTTCCCTTGAGGCTCTGCAGGTCGGACAGCTCGACCGGGGTGTAGAAGCCGCGCATGTCGGCGGGTGCGCTCTGGTTGATGAACGGGTCCAGACCGTTGACGATCTGGCGGTCGTAGCGGGGGTTCTCGACGTGGTCGAGGACCTGCCGCTCCCTATCGGTGGGTACGTACTTGGTCTTCTTCATACTACTATTTCTTTGCTAGTTATCAGTTAATCGATTATCTTATATGTATTGACAGTCAGTTTAGCTGGACTGTCCACAGATCCGACCCTAACCTGAGGATAAGTGTGGATGTCCAGTCGGGCAAGTGGCACTCGCCGGCGGCGCGAGCCGGTACCGTCGTGGGATGCTCGACTTGCGCCAGCTGAGGGCCGAGCCCGAGACGGTCAAGGCCGCGGTTGCCCGCCGGGGCGAGCCCACCGCGCCCCTCGACCAGGTCATCGCCCATGACGAGCGCCGGCGGGCGGTGGTGAGCGAGGCCGACGAACTGCGGTCCGAGGTCAAGCGGATCTCGGCCGAGGTCGGTGCCCTCCATCGCGACGGCCGGGCCGGCGAGGCCGACGAGTTGCGGGCCCGCAGCCGAGAGCTCGGCACCCGCATCGACGAGCTGGACGCGGAGGGTGAGCAGCTCTCGGAGTGGATCCGCCGGATCCTGCTGTTCGTCCCCAACATGCCCGCTGAGGACTGCCCCGCCGGCTCGGGTCCCGACGACAACGTCCTGGTGCGCACCGTCGGCTTCGATCAGGACTCATACCAGGATCACCAACGGGTGCCTCACTGGGACATCGGTACCGAGCTCGGCATCCTCGACATCGACCGGGCTGTGCGCATGTCGGGCTCCATGTTCGCCATGTACCGGGGTCTCGGAGCCCGGCTGGTGCGGGCCCTCATCGACTACGGGCTCGACCGCAACCGGGACCTGTACGAAGAGGTCAGGCCACCCACGCTGGTCCGTACCGAGACCATGACCAGCACCGGTCACCTGCCCAAGTTCTCCGACGAGGCCTACCAGATCGAGCGCGACGGGCTGTGGGCCATCCCCACCGCCGAGGTGCCGCTGACATCGCTGCTGTCGGGTGAGATCGTCGAGGAGGCCGACCTGCCCATAAGGCTGATGGGCCACACCTCGTGCTTCCGGCGAGAGGCCGGCTCGGCCGGCCGGGACACCCGCGGGCTGCTGCGGGTCCACGAGTTCGACAAGGTGGAGCTGTACGGCTTCTGCACACCCGAGCAGGCCCACGACCTGCACGCCGAGATACTCGATCGGGCCGAGCAGGCCATCGTCGACCTGGGCCTGGCCCACCGGGTTCTCGACCTGTGCACCGCCGACATCGGCGCGGCTTCGGCCCGCACGTTCGACATCGAGGTGTACGCCCCCGGCGCCGACCGCTGGCTGGAGGTGTCGAGCATCTCGTGGTGCCGCGACTACCAGGCCCGGCGGGCGAACATCCGGTACCGGCCCGAGGCCGGGGGCCGCACCCGGATGGTGCACAGCCTCAACGGCTCCGGTCTGGCGGTGCCCCGGGTGTGGGCCGGGCTGGTGGAGACCCACCGCCGGCCCGACGGCTCCATAGCCGTCCCCGAGGTCCTGCACCCCTACATGGGCGGGATCACGTCCATAGGGCCGCGCTGAGATGGCTGGTTCGATCGCCTGGATCGAGCCGGTACGCGCCGTCGTCGAGCCGGCCCGGTTCGGCTCGGACCATCCGATGCGGACCGTCACCCGGCAGATCGGATCCGGTGGCGGCTGGTCGCCCGAGCGGGCCTCGTTCGTGGCCGGTGTCTTCGACGAGCTGAGCGTCGGCTGGCACTCCGACCACAGCAGCGACCTGCGGCTGGCACCGCTGGAGGACGCTCTGGACCGCGGCGATCTTCCGCCCGGGCGCCTGGTCGAGGTCGGCTGCGGGACCGGGGCGGCCACCGAGCGGATCGCAGCCCGCCGTCCCGTGGCCGTCGCTCTGGACCTGTCCCCCAAGATGCTCGCGCTTGCCGACCCGGCGGTGGCACCGTTCGTCCGGGCCGACGCCGGGGCGCTGCCTTTGGCGTCCGCTTCGGTCGACGTGATGGTGCTGGTGAACATGTTCATGTTCGCGGCCTCCTACGACCGGGTGCTGGCGCCGGGCGGCCGCTTCGTGTGGATCAGCACGATGGGTGATGAGACCCCCATCTACTTCCCGCCCGACGAGGTGATGGACCTGCTGCCGGGCCGGTGGACGGCTACCGGCAGCCACGCCGGCACCGGGTTCTGGCTGGTCGCCCAACGCTGCTAGAGGCCGGTTCCATCGGCGGCCGTAGAGTCGGGCGATGGATCTGGCGCAGATGCGCGAGCAGTACTCCGCGGCCGGACTCCGCGAGGAGGACGTCGCCGACGACCCCATCGTCCAGTTCAAGCGCTGGTTGGAGGAGTGGCTCGCAGCGAAGCCCTACGACGCCAACGCGGTCATCCTGGCCACCGCCGACGCCGACGGTTGGCCTTCGGCCCGGGCGGTCCTCCTCAAGGGGCTCGATGAGCGGGGCTTCGTGTTCCACACCAACCGGCGGTCGGCCAAGGCGCTGGACCTGGACCGGTCGCACCGGGCTTCGCTGTGCTTCCTGTGGCAGCCGATCGAGCGCCAGGTACGGGTGGCGGGGACGGTGGAGCACCTCCCCGACGACGAGAGCGACGCCTACTTCGCGTCGAGGCCCCGGGGCGCCCAGATCGCGGCCAGCGCGTCGCCGCAGTCCGAGGTGATCGCCGGCCGGGCCGAACTGGAGCGCCTCACCGCCGAGACGGAGGCCCGCTTCGCGGCGTCCGCCACCGTGCCGAGGCCCCCCCACTGGGGCGGCTACCTGGTGCGGCCCGTCACCGTCGAGTTCTGGCAGGGGCGCCGCAGCCGGCTGCACGACCGCCTGCGCTACCGCCGCTCGGCCGCCGGGCCGGATGCGGGCTGGGTCGTTGAGCGCCTAGCGCCCTAGCTGCGTCCTACTGAACGGCCCAGGCGTAGACGGCGCCGACCAGGGCGTCTATGAGGGTGTCGACCTGGGGGGCCCGGGGCGTGCCCTCGTGGTCGGACCAGTTGCGGGCCTCCTTGTTCCAGCGGATGGTGGGCGGCAGCTCCAACTGCACCCCGGTGTTGGACGGCAGGTTCACCGGGTTGTCCTCGTGCAGGCCTCGAAGCCCCCGCGGGATCTCGTCGAGGTCGTCGACCACCCCGAAGGCGTCCGGGAGCGCGGCCCGCAAGTGCTCGGCCAGGTGGCCGGCCAGCTGCCGGTTGCGACCGCCCAGGAGCACGTTCCAGAACTGGGTCTCGCGGCCGTAGCCGTGGACCGCTATGACCGTGTGGACATGCTCGAAGAACTCCCGGAGGCTGGGGGAGTGCTCGGGCCGGATAGTGATGGAGGGAACGTGCTCACGCAGCGGCGCGTGCTGGATCACCGCGTAGAGGGAGGCTCCCGTGCGGGCCGCCACCTCGCTGGCGATCACGTCGGTGGTGCGCTCCAGGTTGCCGCCGTGGAACGCCATGATCCCGAACCGAGCCTGCAGCTCGCACACCTCGTCCACGCCGGGGTGGGCGAGCAGCTCCGGAAAGCCTCCGGTCAAAGCGGCTGGTTCAGCACGGTCTGCTCAGGCCGCCGGTGGCGCTTGACCCGTCTCAGGATCCTCCAGACGACCCAGGCGACCAGCGCGGTGAACAGGATCTCCAGCGGCACCCCGAAGCGGGCCGGATCGGTGAACCAGTGGCCGACCCGCAGGGGCCATCCGGCAACGAACCGCACCACCGGCAGCAGCACGAACTCGCCCTGGTTGAAATAGAACTCCACCACCAGGTACAGGGCCAGGTAGACCGCGGTCGCGAAGCGCCGCGCCAGTGCGCTGGCCACTCCCTGGCGCCAGCCCAGCAGCAGGGCGCCGAGCACGCCCAGAGCGCACAGGACGCCGATGCGCTCGGCGGTGGCGTCGTCGATCCAGTTGCTGACCGCCGCCTGGAACTCGGTGAACTTGTCGACCAGGACGTTGGTGGCCCGCGGGTTGTCGATGATCTGGAGCTCCCACCAGCCGTAGTTGGCGACATAGACCCCCGACGCGAGCAGCACCAGGCCCGAGATCGGGTTGATCCAGCGGAACATCCTGCGCATGGCCGGTACCACGCTGGAACGGGCCGTGGCCAGGGCCAGGGTCAGGAACGTCATCACGGCGCCCATGCCGACGCCGTAGGCCACGAAGTTGGCGGTGCCGTTGGCCACCCCGTCGGCTGAGAAGCTGGTGGCCACTGCGGCGATGAACAAGCCGATAGTGCACGACAGCGACACGACCGCGTAGCTGACGCCGAACATGAAGACCGAGCCCATGCCCCTGCTGCCGGTGCCCCGGTTCATCTTCGGCAACCGCAGGTTGATGGCCCGCCCGGCCAGCAGCCAAAGGCCGAGCAGCGCCATTACCACGCCGATGGCGATGGTCACGTAGCCGATGCGGTCGAGCACCGTGCCCTGGCTGAGCACCGTCTCGAACAGCAGGCCGAAGGCGCCGAACACCAGCACGAATCCGGCCGTGAGGGTGAGGGCCACCGCCATGGCCCGCAACATCGCGCCGAGCGCCTGGCTGCCCGAGGACGGCCGGTCGCCGGACTGCTCCACGCCGATGAAGTACGACAGGTAGGCGGGCAGCAGCGCGAAGCCGCACGGGTTGAACGCGGCGACCAGGCCTAACGAGAACGGGTAGGCGACGGTTGCCCAGTCCATGATCCCTACTGCCCGGCCGCTCGGTGGCGCTCCATGATCCCTACGGTCTAGCCGCTACGAGCAGCACATTCTCGACGAGTTCGGCCAGCGCTTCGGCGTCGAGGACTCCGGCGAAGGTGTCGAGCAGTTCGCCGTCGGGCGACACGAAGGCGGTGGTGGGCATGGCGATGCTCTCCGTTGCCCCGTACACCTCCAGGTCGAGGTCCCAGCCCACGTCGTAGGTGACGCCTGTCCGCTCCACCAGGTCGAGAGCGGCCTGCGTCGACGAGTCCTGCGACAGGCCCAGGAACGCCACCCGGCCTTCGAGACTCTCGAACACGTCCTGGAACTCTGGCATCTCCCGAACGCACGGCGGGCACCACGACGCGAAGAAGTTCACCACCAGCGGGGTGCCCTCGTAGTCGGCGATAGCGCCGGTACCGCCGTCGAAGAGTTCGAAGGTGAGGTCGGAGAGGTCGGTGCCCTCGGAAACGTCCGGCGAGAGGACAGCCTCAGCGGCGAAGGCGATCGCGGTCGCAGCCGCCACCGCGGCAAGCGCGACGAGCAGGCGTATCCGGATGCCGCCTCGCCCGTCCGGTTCGTCCTTCACGACTCCGCCCTCGGATGTCGGCATGGCCAGGCGGGCGTTACCGGTCGCGGCCGGGATGAGCCCGGTCGGGACCAGCCGGTCGGTAGAGCAGCAGGCCGCGGTCGTCGCGGGTGCTTTCGACCTCCCCGATCACCCGCAGGTGCTCCAGATGGGCGAACGTCTCGCTGGCGGCCATGTCCCCCCAGGCCCGCTCGGAGAAGAGCTCCCTCATGTAGGCCTCCACCGGCGCGTCGCCGAGCGCGGCGGCCGCCGCTCGCAGAACGTCGAGCCGCTCGACGTGGTGGCGGTGGATGCTGTCGGTACGGCCCCGCAGGTCGGTGAACGGGTGGCCGTGGGCGGGCAGGCACACCTTTACCCCCTCGAAGGCTCCCACCCGGGCCAGCGACTCGAAGAAGGCCGCCAGCGGGTCGCCGATGTCGGTCGAGCCCGCGATGTGGGGCGTGATGGTGGGGAGCACGTGGTCCCCTGACAGGAGCACGCCCTCGGTCGGGTCCCACAGGCACAGGTGGTCGATGGTATGGCCGGGGGTGTGGACCGCGAACCAGTCCCGCCCCGCCAGCCGCACCGGGTCGCCCTCCGCGACCCGGATGGTCGGCTCGGGCACCCGGAAGCGGGGCACCTGGCCCGCAACGTTGCTCTGGATGAACAGGCGGATGGCCTCGTCGGGGGGCGGTTCCCTGCGGGTGCCCCACGGGGTGCTGCCCCGGTCCGCCAGCTTGGCCTTCCAGAGCTCGACCAGAGCCTCGGCGTCCAACTCGAGCAGCTCCAGGTCGATGTCGGCGTTGGCGTCGTCGGCCGCCGGGCTGGAGGTGAAGGCGTCGTGGGCCAGCAGCTCGGCGCCGGTCTCCTCGCGCAGCTGGTGGCTGCCGCCGTAGTGGTCGGGGTGGGAGTGCGTGACGACGGTGGTGTGCACTCGGCGCAGGGGAATGCCGGCCTGCTCGAGCCGGTCGACCAGCGCCGACCACGACTCCTCGCCGGGCAGTCCGGGGTCCACCAGGGCCGCTCCGTCGGAGTCGACCAGCGCGTAGCAGTTGACGTGACCCAGGCCCGGCATGCTCACCGGAAGCTGCAGCCGCAGCACGCCGGGCGCCACCTCGGTCACCTCCGGGGAGGCGGGCTCCTGCTCCTGCTTCCTGTAGGTCTTCACGCTCACGGCGCACTCTCGGTGATGCTGCCGATGAAGCCGGCCCGGCGGTACCAGCGCAACTCCTCAAGGCTCTCGGTGATGTCGTCGAGGGCCCGGTGGCCCCCTGCCTTGGCGGGTGCACCCTCATACACCGATGGTTGCCAGCGGCGGGCCAGCTCTTTCACGGTGGACACGTCGATCGACCGGTAGTGCAGGAAGTTCTCGACCTCCGGCAGGTGCCGGGCCAGGAAGCGGCGGTCGGTGCCGATGGAGTTGCCGCACAGCGGAACGGTTCTGGGCGCGTCGATGTGTGATCGCAGGAACGAGAGCACCTCGCCACCGGCATCGGACAGGCTCACGGTCGAGGCTCTCACCGCGTCGAGCAGGCCGCTGCTGGTGTGCATCGTGCGCACGGTGTCGCCCATGCCGGCCAGAACCTCCTCCGGCTGGTGGATCACGAGATCGGGTCCGGTGGCGACGATCCGGAGGTCGTCGTCGGTGATGAGCACGGCGATCTCGACGATGGAATGGAGTTCGGGGTCGAGGCCGGTCATCTCCAAGTCCATCCAGGCGAGCACCCGCGGCAGGATAACGATCCCCAGCGGCGGCGCGGGATGCCGCGGGCACCGGCTGTGCATCCCGCTCTTGTTCGCTGCGACCTGAGGGCCGCTCGGGTCACGGCCTCGCTGCACGTATTGCGACTTCGTCATCGTGGTCGCCCACCGCTCGGCCTCTTGGCTACTCTCGGCCGGTGCTCGACGTTCCCGTGCTCCGGCTCGATCCTGACCTGTCCCTGCCCGCCTATGCCCGGCCCGGAGACGCCGGCATCGACTTGATGGCCCGCGTCTCGACCGTGATCCAGCCGGGCGGTGGTCGGGCGCTGGTGCCGACAGGCGTCGCCGTCTCCCTGCCGGAGGGCTGCGCCGGCTTCGTCCTGCCCCGGAGCGGCCTTACGCTGAAGCACGGTGTGACCTGCCTCAACACCCCCGGCCTGATCGACTCCGGCTACCGGGGCGAGCTCAAGGTGATCCTGGTCAACACCGACCCGCTCCAGCCGTTCACGCTGGAGCGGGGCGAACGGATCGCCCAGCTGGTGGTGATGGCGGTTCCGCAGGTGCGCCTGGTGGAGGTGGACAGCCTCGACCCCTCGACGCGCGGCGACCAGGGATTCGGATCGACCGGGCGCTGAATTCTAGGCGCTGGAGTATCAGGCCGCGGGCCGGCTGCCGGGCCGGCCAATGTCCTTGCACATCAGCAGCCGTCCCCGCTCGGGCTCCACTGTGGCCGTTATGTTCGAGGCGTCGGCCGCCTTCTTGAACCGGGCGGCGTCGGTGGCTGCGACGCTGGCCCCGTCGGTCCGCTCCAAGTCCACCTCGAGGCGGCCTCCGTGGGCCCGGAGCACGCACACGATGGTGGCGTCGGGACCTGCGGGCGGCGCGAGCAGCAACTCTGTCGCCTGGTCCATGGCCGCGCGCAACTCGTCGATCTCAGTGAACGACATGCCCTGGCGCAGCGCTACCGCAGCCGCGCCGACGCGTACGATCCGGCCGCAGGCGGCGGTGGCGGGCACCTTCAGGACTATCTCGTCGATGGCGAGCGCATCGCTCACACCCAAAGAATGCCACGGATTCGCGCAGTTTCTGCAGCTTGCGTCGCGACGCTGACCGGCCGGGCACCACCGACTGCGCCGGTAGCCTGACCGGCGGTGGCATTCGTAGTAGAGAAGTTCGGCGGCACCTCGGTAGCCGGCCCCGACCGCATCCGCGTCGTAGCCGACCACGTGGCGCGCCGCCGCAGCCACGGCGACGAGGTCGTGCTGGTCGTCTCGGCCATGGGCAGTGAGACCGACCAACTGCTCCGGATGGCCTCCGACGTGGCCGCGGACCCGCCCGGCCGCGAGGTCGACATGCTCATCACCGGGGGGGAGCGCAAGGCCTGCGCCCTGATGGCCATGGCACTGAGCGACGTGGGCGTGGCCGCGGCATCGTTCACCGGCAGCCAGGCCGGGTTCCGCACCGACACCACCCACACCGGCGCCAAGATCCTGGCGATCACGCCCGGCCGGATCACCGATGCGCTGGCTCGCGGCGTCGTACCGGTGGTGGGCGGTTCTCAGGGCGTGTCCGTCGACGGCGACGTGACGTTCTTCGGCCGGGGAGGCTCCGACACCACTGCGGTGGCGCTGGCCCATGTCCTCGGGGCGGACTATTGCGAGATCTACACCGATGTGCCCGGCGTGTTCAGCGCCGACCCCCGCCTCGTGCCCGAGGCCCGGCGCATGGATGCGGTCTCGTTCGACGAGCTGCTGGAGATGACCGCCAGCGGCTGCCCGAAGCCGGCCATGCGGGCGGTGGAGCTGGCCAGGACCTATGGCGTTGAGCTGCACGTGCGATCCGCGTTCAGCTGGATGCCGGGCACCACAGTTACCGGGGAGGAAGCCATGGAGCACGCCATCATCTCGGCCGTCACCCACGACGCCAGCGAGGCGAAGATGACCGTCTCAGGGGTCGCCGACAAGCCCGGAGTGGCCGGCCGGCTGTTCCGGGCGCTGGCTGACACCGACGTGAACATCGACATGATCGTTCAGAACGTGTCGAGCGAGGGCGTCACCGACATCAGCTTCACCGTGCCGAAGCTGCAGCTCGACGCAGCCCGGTCGGTGGCGCAGGGACTCATCGGTGAGCTGGGTGCCGACGACGTGTCCGCCGACGACGGCATCTCCCGAGTGAGCCTGATCGGCGCCGGCATGCAGACCAATCCGGGCGTGGCCGCCCGGATGTTCGAGACGCTGGCCGCCGCCGGAATCAACATCGAGATGATCTCGACGTCCGCCATCCGCATCTCCTGCGTGATCCGGGCCGGGGACATGGAGCGGGCCGTGGTGGCGCTGCACGAGTCGTTCGAGCTCGACAAGGACCCCGCCGACCGCCGCAACGTCTACTGAACGCCCCTCGAATTGGCAGCGTTTTGCACGGTATGCGTGCATTGTGCTGCCAGTTCGGGAGGACCCGAGGCTGAGACCTGGAATTGGCAGCGTTTTGCACGGTATGCGTGCATTGTGCTGCCAGTTCGTTCGGGCTTGTGGCCGGTAGCCTGCGGCCCTATGGATGTGGGCGTCGTCGGCGCGACCGGACAGGTGGGCGGGGTCATGCGGGCCTTGCTGGACGAGCGCGACTTCCCGGTGGACGGCCTGCGCTTCTTCGCCTCGTCGCGTTCGGCCGGGCGCACGCTGCACTGGCGCGACCGGGCTGTCGTCGTCGAGGATGCGGCTGTCGCCGACTACTCCGGGCTCGACGTGTGCCTGTTCTCCGCTGGGGCCACCACCAGCCGGGCCCTGGCCGACCGGGTCGCCGCGGCCGGTGCGGTGGTGATCGACAACTCGTCTGCCTGGCGGCGCGACCCCGAAGTGCCGCTAGTGGTCTCCGAGGTCAACCCCCACGCGCTGGACTCGATACCCAAGGGCATTGTCGCCAACCCCAACTGCACGACGATGGTGGCCATGCCGCCGCTGAAGTGCCTCGACGCCGAGGCGGGCCTGGCCGCCATGGTGATCTCGACCTACCAGACCGTCTCGGGCGCCGGCCTCGCCGGAGTTGACGAACTGCACGAGCAGGTCCAGAAGGCGGGCGAGGACGCCCCCAAGCTCACCTTCGACGGCGGCGCGGCTGGCCTGCAGGCGGGCGAGAAGTTCCCCGAACCGATCGCGTTCAACGTCATCCCGATGGCCGGCTCGATTGTCGATGACGGCACCGGTGAGACCGACGAGGAACAGAAGCTCACCCACGAGAGCCGCAAGATCCTCGAGTTGCCCGACCTGGCCGTGGCGGCCACCTGCGTGCGGGTGCCGGTGTACTGCGGCCACTCCCTGTCGATCAGCGCCTCGTTCGAGCGCCCGATCACCGTTGAGCGGGCCACCGAGGTGCTGGCCGAGTCCCCCGGCGTGGTGCTGACCGACGTGCCCACCCCGCTGAAGGCGGCCGGTGCCGATCCGTCGTACGTGGGCCGCATCCGCCGCGACCCCACGCGCCCCAACGGGCTGTCGCTGTTCGTGTCGGGTGACAACCTCCGCAAGGGGGCCGCGCTGAACGCCATCCAGATCGCGGAGGCAATGGCCGACCGCGGCCTCCTCCCCGCCGCCTAGCCCGCGCCCGGCGAGCCTGCGGCCGGGCTCGGCCCCTCAGGCGACTTGATGGTGCAGCGGGCCGCCTTCCAAGACGGCCAGCAGGTTGGCGTACTCGGCCCGGCGCCCGGCCGTGTCGATCACCAGCCCGGCCTGGGCCGAGTGGGGGGTCAGCACCACGTTGGCCCCAGGGTCGGCGGCCAGGGCCACGAGGGGGTTGTCGGGCCTGACCGGCTCCCAAGCGAACCCGTCGGTGGCCACCCCGCCCAGGTGCCCGGACCGGTAGGCGCGGGCCACCGCCTCCTCGTCGAGCAGGGCGCTGGCTCCGGCGTTGATCAGCAGCGATCCGGGCTTCAGGAGGCTCAGGAACCGGTCGTCGGCGATCTCGGCGGTGTCGGCGGAATGGGGCAGCAGCAGCACTACCGCGTCCGAGCGGCCCAGCAGGTCGTCAAGGCCGGCGTAGGCGATCTGCATCTGCTTCTCGGCCCAGTCCGGCATCCGGTTCCGCCGGTGGTAGAGGAGCTCGCAGCCGAACGCGCCGAGCCGTAGAGCCAGTTCGGTCCCGATCTCGCCCAGACCGACGATCCCGACGGTGCAGTCCCGCAGCTGGCGGACGCCGCTCATCTTCGACCAGTCGATCAGGAAGGTGTCCGCGTCGCAGCGCTGGGGAGGCCCCCACTCGGCGCTGGCCTCGGTGACGATCCGCTCAGCGGCGCGGGTGCGCTTGAGCAGGGCCATCAGCTGCATGACGACATGCTCGGCCACCATGGCGCACTGGGGCAGGGGCCACCGGCACACCGGGATCCGGGCCCGCCGGGCTGCGTCGAGGTCGATGTCGTGGACCTGGAGTCCGAGGCGCTGGACAAGCCGCAGCCCGCGTCCGGCCTCGATGATCGAAGCGTCGATGACCCGGGACCGCTCGCTCACCAGGAACTCGGCGCTGGCCACCGCATCGATGATCTCCGGGGTCGAGGGCGACACCAGCATGACGAGCTCGAGTTCGGCGGGGCAGGCGGCCCGGGCCACCTCGGTGTGAACCGGCGCCCTGTGGGTGACGTAGACGGTTCGGTGCGGCGCCGTCACACCGTCGGCCACTCGGACTCCAGCCCGGTGACGCCGGCTCTGGCTGCCACCGCCCGGAAGCGGCCCTTCACGTCGTCGAGCACCGCGTCCTCGTCCATGGTGAGCACCACCCGGTTGCGCATGACCACCTGACCGTTGATCACAACGGTGTCGACATCGGAGCCCTGGGCCGCGAAGACCGTCGTCGCCACCGGGTTCCACACCGGCTGAAGGTGGGGGGCGTCGGTGTCGATGGTGATGAAGTCGGCCTTCTTGTGCGGCTCCAGCGAGCCGAGCGAATCGCCGAGTCCGATGGCCCGGGCGCCGTTGAGGGTGGCCATCTCCAGCACCGTCTCGGGGCCGATGGCCAGGCGGGTGCCGGCTCGCTGGCGGGCGGAGTGGCAGGCGATGCGCATGTCCCTCAGCACGTCGAGGTTGGCGTTGGAGGGGGCCGCGTCGCAGCCGAGGGCGACGTTGACCCCGGCCGCCAGCATGTCGGTGACCGCCGCCGGGCCCCAGGCTGCGGAGGCGTTGTTGGCCGGGTTGTGCGACACCGAGGTCCCGGTGGCGGCCAGGAGCTCATGGTCGTCGTCGTCGGCCACGGTGCAGTGGGCGAGCACGGTGCGGGGTCCGAGCAGGCCGTGGCCACCGGCGAGTTCGACGTGGCTGCGGAATCCGAGGCTGCGGGCGAAGTCGTTGTCCGAGGGCAGCTCGGCCAGATGGATGGTGATGCCCATGGCGCGCTCGCGGGCCAGCTCCGACACCTCGTCGTAGAGGGACAGATCGCAGGCCGGTTCGGCCGAGCGGCAGCCGAACCACACCTGGAGCCGCCCGTCGCCGGCACCCTCCCAGCGGTCGTGTGCGTTCAGGGTCTGGGCGATGGAGGACTCCCGGGTCTGCCACATGCCATGGTGCCAGCCCAGCTCGTCGCGGATCTCGGGGCTCACGGCCATCACGATCTTGCCGAGGGCGGCCCGGATGCCCGAGCCGACGCACGCCTCGGCGATCCCGTCGAATCCGTAGCGCTCGGCCAGCAGGCATTCCACGAAGGAGGTCGTGCCCGACTTGATCATCTCCAGCACGGCCAGGCGGGCGCTGGCGACGGCGTCGGCCTCGGTGTAGGAGCCCTGCAACGGGAAGATGCGCCCGAACAGCCAGTTGGAGAACTCCGCCAGCCGCTTGCCCTCCGACACCCCCCGCAGCATGGTCTGGGCCAGGTGCACATGGGTGTCGACCAGCCCCGGCAGCACGATGTGGCCGCTGACGTCGATCTCCTTGGTGCCGGCGTAGCGGGCCCGGAGTTCGGAGGTCTTGCCCACCGCCTCGATGCGGCCGCCGGAGACCACCACCGCGCCGTCGTCGATGATCTCCCGGGCCGGGTTCATCGTGATGATTGTCCCGTGGGTGAAGATCGTGGCTGGCACCGTAGACACCGTAACGGGCCTGAGTTGGGGCGCTAATCGGGCTTGGCGCCGGGACGGCCGGCCACGATGGCTGCTATCACCAGGCCGATGCCGAGGGCCTCTTGGACACTTGGCACCTGGGCCAGGGCGACCAGGCCGACCACGATGGCCGTGGCCGGCAGCAGCGCCTGCAGCAGGGCGAAGCGGTGCGGGTCGACCCGGCGCATCACCGTCTGGTCGATGCGGTAGGGGATCACGTTGGACAGGACGCCGGTGGTCAATCCGAGCGCGAGCACCACCGGAGCGTCCAGCGCGCCGGCCACCGCGGTGGCGCCGAACGGGCTGATGGCCACGGCGCCGGCCAGCATTCCCAGCCCCAGCCCGTCCACCGAGGCCGGGCTGCGGGCTACCCGGTGGCCGAGCAGGATGTAGCCGGCCCAGAACCCGCCGGCCAGCAGTGCGAACCCCACACCCGCGGCCGTGCCCTCCGATTCCACGCCGGCCAGCACGACCACTCCGGCGATTGCCAGCACCACCGCCCCGGCCGAACGCAGGGTGCGGGCTCCGAGGGCGGCCACCACCACCGGTCCGGTGAACTCGATAGCCACCGCGTTGCCCAGCGGGAGCCGGTCCATGGCCAGGTAGAAGCACAGGTTCATGGCGGCCAGCGACACGCCGAAGGCCGCGGCCCGACCCAGCTCGCGGGCCTGCCACCGCCGCCGCCATGAGCGCCGCAGGGCCATGATGACGGCCGCGGCGGCCAGCACCCTCAGTAACGCCACCCCGCCCGGGGCCAGCTCGTCGAACAGCACCACGGCCACCGCCGCGCCCAGGTACTGCGATACCGCCCCGACCATGAACAGCCCTTCGGGGGCGAGCTCTCTGGGGCGCATCAGACCCCCCGATAGGGTGGCGTCATGGCTCTGGACGACCAGCTCGTTAACCGGCTCACCTGGAAGATCCCCAACGCCTTGGCCCTGATCGGGTCGCGCTCGGGCGACGAGCGCAACGGCATGACCGCGAGCTGGATCACGCAGCTGTCGATGGAGCCGGTCCTCATAGGTGTCGGGGTGGACAATACGGCAGTGACGCACCGGCTCATCTCCGAGGGCGGCTCGTTCACGGTCAACCTGTGGAACGCTGAGGACACCCGGGTGTTCGTCAAGTTCTCGAAGCCGGCCACCTACGCCGACGGGACCCTCAACGGCCGGGCCGTGCGGGAGGCGACCACCGGAGCGCCGGTGTTCACCGAGGCCATCGCCTGGATGGACTGCGAGGTACGCCACGCCATCGACCTAGGCACCCACACCCTGTTCGTGGGCGAGTTGGTGGACGGCGACATCCAGGTGGACGACGCCCGTTCAGCTTCCATGAGCGACACCCGCATGAAGTACGGAGGCGTCAAGCGCCACTGAGGCCGCTTGCCCTTCGGTCACTGCGGATCGAGTGGATGCGGATCTCCCCGGTCGGCGGCGATGGCTGCGTTGAGTACGGCGATGACCGCCATGCCTGCGCCGAACAGCACGGGTTGGTAGATGGGGTCGCCGGCGATTGTCAGCCATATGGCCGCCATAGCAGGCGACGCGTAGAGCAGGCTGTTGACGCGAGTGTCGGCCGTGACGATGTTGCCCGCCCGGTGCATCAGGCGGGCACATCCCATGATCAGTCCGGCTGCTGCGCCGTAGGCCGCCGATCGGGTGGCGCCCAACCCGCCGAATGCGAGCATCAGGGCGACCACCGCCACGATCGGGACGCTGACCGCGGAGGCGGCGAACGTCGACCACCACAGGGCCACGCCGTAGTCCTTGACGGACGGGAGAGTCTCGCCAGAGCGGCGGGCCAAGGCGCACCGGTCGCCGTAGATGATCCCCGCTGACGGCCGGATCGCGAACGTCGCGGTGGTCAGCACCCCCAGCACCAACCCGACTGCCGTTTCCCGCCAGGAGCCCCCGTCGATTTGGCCGGGAGCCGTCTGGCTCCACACGACCGCCAACACAGCAACGGGCAGTCCGCACATCATGACGGCGCTGCGCGACGAGATGCTTCTGCTGCTGCCGCTCCAGCGCGCGATCAGAAGAGATTGGGGCACCACGTCCAGGCCGTCCGAGAAGCAGGACAGCACCACCAGCGGCAGCAGCGCCGCCGTGCCGGCGTACAGCAGGACGTTGGGTGCAGTGACCAGCAGAAACGCCAGCAGCAGAGCCGGGCGCGGGCCTGCCGGCCCGGCGGGAGGCAGCGCCACGAGCCGCGCCGGGCGCATCGCCTGGAGCGGGCCGACCCCCAGAGCGGCCTTGGACGACACCGCCAGTGCAGCCAGCAGCATCGTGGCACAGGCCGACTCCATGAGCGTGCCCAGCACCAGAACGGAGAATCCCTCGCCGGCGTACCGGATCGGCAGCGGGATCAACGAGTAGAACACCGCCGCGGCGCCGATGCATGCCGCACCAGCAGCGTTCCGACCCCCTGGCTTCATGGTGGAGGCTTCAGAGGCCGAGCGAATAGGCAAGCCGATGCGGCCCATACGGCGCGAGGCCGTGGCCCGGGCGGCCCGTGAGCGCAGCGAACAAGGGCGGGAGTGATCACGCCGCGGCGCGAGGTACAGGCACCAATTGACGGACGCTCTTAGGCGTAGAGGTGGGAGGCGCTGCCTATCGGGACTTGGCCCGGTTCGGGGTTGGTCACCAGCACCTCGCACTCCATCCGGTCGGGATCACGGAAGAACAGGCTCAGCTTGCGGCCGAAGTCGGTGACGGTTCCGTCGGTGGCCCCGGCCGCCGTGAGCCTGGCGCGGATCTCGTTGAAGTCGTCGAGGCCGGCCGCGTGCAGGCCGATGTGGTCGAGACGGCCCCGGCCGAACATCGGCGTCTGATGGTCGGCCTGCTCGTTCCCTTCGATCTCGAAGACGTTCAGCTCGGTGGCCGGGCCGACGTTTATGACAGTCATGCGAGGCCCTCCGGGGAACTCCTCGCCGTCGAACTCCACGGTGGCGCCGAACATCTCGATGTAGAAGGCCTGGAGCCGGTCGGAGTCGTTGGTGATGACAGCCACATGGTCGAGTCCCTGAGTGAGCATGGGTGCTCCTCCTTGCTGACTTGCCGACCGGATCGGCTCTCCGGTCGTGGGGTCGTTCTATCGGCTCAAGCGACTCTGGGCGACGGCGAGGAGGCCGATCAGGGCGCAGGCGGCGGTGAAGATCCCCACCGTGACCAGGGCGACCCGGCTGCCGAAGGCGTCCACCAGCCAGCCCAGGATGGGGCCGCCGACGGCGCGGGCCCCCACGAAGACCACCCCGTACGCCGCTGAGACACGGCCCTGAAGGCGGGGATCGGCCGCCGACTGCACCGATCCGTTGGCCAGGCTCAGGAACCCGCCGCCGAAGGTGCCCACCACCAGGATGGCCACCATCCCGGCGACCAGATAGTTCACCGCCGCCAGCGAGGCCATCGTCGCGCTGAACACCGCCAGCAGGATCGCGAGGCTGCGCAACCCCTCCAGCCTTGAGGCCGCCATCATCACCGAGCCGATGAGACTGCCGACCGCCATGACCTGGGCCAGGATCGCGAACGTGCCCGGCCCGCCCTCCAACTGCTTGTCGGCGACCACCGGAAGCAGCACCGCCAGGTTCCAGCCGAACAGGGTGAACGAGCACAGCAGGGCCATCGGTATGGTCACCGCCGGGGTGCGCAGCAGGTAGCCGAGCACCGGTCCCCCGGCCGCCCGGGCGTCCTTCGACACGGTGGCGGTGGTGGGCACCACCCGGAGTATCAGCAGGGACGCCAGCAGCGAGGTCACGCCGTTCACCCCGAAGCACGCCCACGAAGCGGACAGGCTCAGGAACAGCCAGGCCGCGCCGCTTCCCAGGAACCGGCCGACCGACATGACCGAGGTGTGCAGCCGGGCCGCCCGGTCGATCCGGTCGGCCAGCACGACGTCGCGCACGAAGGCCCGCCGCAACGGGGTGTCGATGGCGCCGATCACACCCAGCACCGCGACCGCTCCGAACAGCACCGCCAGCGGCAGGTCCTCTCCCATCACCAGCGCGGTCACGGCCAGCGCGCTGGCTACGACGGCCTTCGAGGCCTGCGTGGCGGCCAGCAGCCGGCGCCGGTCCATCCGGTCGGCCAGCGTCCCCGCCACCGGAGCGAGGACGACGGCCAGACCCGACCGGACCGCGATGGTGAGCCCCACCGCGAGAGCCTTGCCGGTGATCTCGTACACCAGCCACACCTCGGCGAGGTGGTGGGCCCACATTCCGGCACCGTGCAGGAACTGGGCGCTGGCGTAGCGGCGGAAGTTGGGGTTGCTCAGCGTGTCGGCCAGCCGGCCCAGAGCGGTCCTCACGTCATCCTCACCGACCCAGTTTGACAGCATGGGCAGGTTGTCAGACAATCTGCCAAGAGAACCGGCTACCGCCGGGCGGTTCTCGCGTCCTGTTGGAGGATGGATGCGCACGGGAGACAGCTACATCGAGTCGCTGCGAGACGGGCGCAACGTGATCCTCGACGGCGAGCTGGTCGACGACGTCGCTGACCATCCCGCTTTCGCCGCCGGCGTGCGCTCCGTGGCCCGGCTCTACGACTTCGCGGCCGATCCCGCCAACCGCGAGCTCATGACCTACGAGTCGCCCACCGATGGCCGTCCCGTGAACCTGAGCTGGCTGGTGCCCCGCTCGGTGGAGGACCTGCGGCGGCGCCGCCTGGCCATCGAGGCCTGGTCGGAGCTCAGCTACGGATACCTGGGCCGGTCCCCCGACCACGTGGCCTCGTTCTTTGCCGGCTTCTCGGGGTCGCTCGACACCTTCGCCAAGGCCGGCGACCGCTACGCCGACAACGTGCAGCGCTTCTATGAGTGGGCCCGCGACGAGGACCTGTACGTCACCTACACCATCATCCATCCCCAGGTCGACCGGTCCAAGGGTCCCCACGAGCAGTACGCGCCCAACCTGTACGCCTCGATCGTGCGCTCCGGCGAGGACGGGGTGGTGGTGCGGGGCGCCCAGATGCTCGGCACCGGCACCCTGATGTCGGACTACGTGTTCGTCAGCTCCATCCAGCCCGTGCCTCCTGGCGCCGACGACTACGGCCTGTCGGTGGTGATCCCCGTCAACCACCCGAGGCTGCGCATCTACCCCCGACGACCCTACGGTCGGGACGTCACCGCGGGGGGCGACTACCCGCTGTCGGCGATCTACGACGAGACCGACGCGCTGGTGGTGTTCGACGACGTCGACGTGCCCGCCGAGCACGTGTTCGTGGACCGCGACCCCGAGATCACCTTCGCCCAGTTCAACCGCACACCCGCGCACCTCCTGGGCAACACCCAGGCCCAGATCCGCTACGCGGTGAAGATGCGGTTCCTGGCTGGGCTGGCGTCGCAGCTGGCCGAATGGTCGGGTCAGGCCCGGGACCGGAACTTCCAGCTGAGCCTGGCCCGGGTGGCGGCCGAGGCGTCGGTGCCCTACGGGATGGTGCTGGCCGGGGAGTACAACGCCACCATCGACGCCAACGGCGTGGCCCGCCCCGACCCGGAGATGCTCTACGCGGCGATGACCCAGCAGCCCGCGCTCTATCGCGACATCACCTTCGCGCTGCGTGAGCTGACTGGGGGGACCACCATCCAGGTGCCCTCGTCCATGAGTTCGTGGGACGATCCGGTCACCCGGGCCGACTTCGAGCGCTTCGTGCGCTGGCCCGAAGTGGACGCCCAGCATCGGGTCGGGCTGCTGAAGCTGATCTGGGACGCCATCGGCTCGGAGTTCGCCAGCCGCCACTTCCAGTACGAGATGTTCTACGCGGGGTCGGCGTCAGTGGTCCAGGGCCGCCTCTACCGCAACTACGACTGGGATCGGGCCCGCTCCATGGTGCAGCGCTGCCTGGCCGAGGCCCACCCGGCCGGCGGGGCCGGCTCCGAGGAAGGCCCATGACGCCGGACGGCGGCCGTGGCGCCGACCGGATCGGGATCCTCGACACCGGGTTCCGGACCGCCCTGGCGCGCCTCGACCGGGCCGGGCTGCTGGCCCGGGTGTCGCGCACCGTGGACCCCGACCTTGAGGTGGCCGGGCTCATGAAGCGCCACGACGCCGGAGCGGCCCTGCTGTTCGAGAGCGTCAAGGACCACGAGATTCCCGTCGTCGGCAACGTCTTCGCCACCCCGGAGTCCTCCGAGGCGGCGATGGGACTGGACCGCGCCCAGTTGCGGGCCGCGCTGGCCCGGGGCATCCACACCGACGTCGAGCCCGTCGGTGCCGCCGCGGCCCCCGCCCAGGAGCAGGTCTGGCAGAAGGGGTCCATCAATCTGGGCGAGCAGTTCCCGGTTCTCAAGCACGCCCCCGGCGACGGCGGGCGCTTCGTGACCGCGGGCGTGCTGATCGTGCGCGACCCCCTCACCGGCGTGCGCAACGCCTCCTTCCACCGGCTCCAGCTGCTGGAGCCGGACAGGGTGGCCATCAAGATCGACCACGGGCGCCACCTGGGCCGGGCCCTCGACCACGCTCAGGAGTTGGGCCAGGACCTGCCGGTGGCGGTCTGCGTCGGCACCGACGTGGCCCTGATCTACGCGGCCTCGACCATGGGCGCGCTCATGCCCGAGAGCCGCGACGAGCTGTGCGCGGCCGGCGGGTGCCGGGGCCAGGGCCTGCCGGTGGTGCCGGGCGTGTCGGTCGACGTGGACGTGCCGGCCGAGACCGAGATCGTCATCGAGGGCGTCATCAAGGCGGGCGAGCAGGCCCACGAGGGCCCCTTCGGCGAGTTCGTCGGCTACGCCTCGCCGGCCGGGCCGGCCCCCACCGTGGACGTCACCGCGGTCACCGCCCGCCACGAGCCGGTGTACCACGCCATCAACGGCGCCGGCCGCGAGACGATCGTGCTGCGCAAGCACGTGCTCGAGGTGGCCGCCCTGGAGGCGGTCAGGCCGGTGACGCCCATCGTGACCGACGTGTGCATGCCCTCGGGCGGGCTGCACCGGTTCCATCTGGTGATGGCGCTGTCGAAGCGGTCCGAGCGCGACGAGGGCTGGGGCCGCAACGCGGCCATGGCCGCCTTCGGGGCCCTCAAGGACCTCAACATGATCATTCTGACCGACGACGACATCGACATACATGACCCCGTCGACGTGGAGTACGCCCTGGCCACCCGGTTCGACGCCGCGTCGGACCTCCTGGTCATGCCCGGAATGCGCGGCCACGAGTATGTGCGCACCTCTCAGGCTGGGGTCGGCACCAAGGCCGTCCTGGACGCCTCGGTGCCGTACGCGCAGCGGGCCGACTTCGAGCGGATCTCCTTCGAGGCGCCCTCCGAGGAAGGCTCCGAGCTCGACGCCGCCTACTCCGGGGCCACCGTGCTGAGCTGGCTGGGCGGTCAGCACGCGTGAAGCTCAGCCGCGAGACGCTCGCCGACCGGCTGCAGGAGCAGCTCAAGCGCCAGATGCTGTCGGGCCGCCTCGTGCCGGGCGCGACCATGCCGTCGGAGCGGGAGCTGTGCGAGGCTTTCGGCGTGGGCCGCACCACCGTGCGCGAGGCCCTCCAGGGGCTGGTCTCGTCCGGCTTCCTGGCCCGCGACGCGGGCCGGCTGGTGGTGCGGCACCCCAGTGACATCAGCCCCCGCATGCTGGACCTGGCCGCTAGAGCCTCTGACGCCTCGGTGCAGCAGGTATTCGACGTGCGCAAGCTGCTGGAGATACACGCGGCCGGTCTGGCCGCCACCAACCGCACCGCCGACGACCTCGTCGAGATAGCGGGGTGCCTGCAGCGCATGGACACCCAGGACGAGACCCAGTACCACACCGCCGACCGCATCTTCCACTGTGCGGTGGTGCGAGCCTCCAAGAACACGGTGCTGGCCGAACTCTACGAAGCCGGGATCGGGCTCTTCTTCCGCGAGGCGGCCTTCTGGCGGGTGTTCACCCGGGCGCCCGAACAGCGCCATCGGGTGGGTTCGGGCTACCAGGGCCACCTGCCGATACACAACGCCATCGTCCGCCAGGACCCCGACCTGGCCCGTGAGCAGATGCGGCGCCACCTGCAGCAGGTGGAACGGAGCCTGCTGGCGATAATGCACGAGACGCTGGGCACGGCCGACGATGGGCCGCCCCCGGCGCCGGGCACACCATCCCCCACAGAGGAGACAGAGAGGAAGCCATGAGACAGGGATACCGGGTGATCGACGCCGATACCCACGTCACCCCCTCGGTCGAGGTTCTCGTCGAGTACGGCGACCGCGAGCTGAAGGACCGGGCCGACGAGCTCACGCCCTATGTCCGGGTGACCAAGCCGACCGCGGGCCGGGGCCATCCGACCCACCCCTACGGCGTTGTGCGGGTCAACCCCCAGCCCTACAACCGGGTGGCCGGGCACAAGCCGGACGCCTCGGTGGACACCCGCGGCGCCGGCGCTAAGGGAGCGCTCGAGGGCCGGGTGCAGAACCTGGCGGTCAAGCCCATCGCCGACGGCATCCAGCACACCAACTCCGAGGGCCGCCTGGCCAACATGGACGTCGAGGGGGTGGACATCAACTTCATCATCCCCGGCACGTGGGCGCCGGGCAGCACCGCCCTGGACCTCTCGCTGGCCAAGGCTATGTACCGCTCCTACCACCGCTACATGGCCGACTACTGCTCGGCCGACCCTCGCCGGCTGAAGGGGCTGCTGCTGGCCCCCGGCGCCGATCCTCAATGGGCCGCCGAGACCATCCGCCGGCATGCCGGCGAGGAGTGGCTGTCGGCGGTGTGGCCGGTGCTGCCCGAGGGGCTGCCGGTGGACGACCCCGACCTCGAGCCGATATGGCAGGCCATGGACGAGGCCGACCTGCCCATCATGCACCACAGCTTCTTCTACGAGGCCCCCTACTTCCCCGGCTATCGCGACATCTGGGGCAACGTGGCCGTGGCCCGCACCGCGGCCCACGTGTGGGGCGCCCAGCGGCTTATGGCCTACGTTCTGGTGTCGGGGATGCTCGACCGCTACCCGAACCTGCGGGTGGCCACGGTGGAGACCGGCCACGGCTGGCTTCCGCACTGGATCATCCGCCTCACCAGCCAGATCGACTACGTGAAGGGCGCCGTGCCCGCCGACCTGAAGCACACGCCGATGGAATACGTGCAGATGGGGCGGGTGTTCTGCGCCATCGAGCAGCACGAGGGTCCCGAGATGACCAAGGCGGTGATCGACATCCTCGGCGACGGCGTGCTGATGTACGAGTCGGACTTCCCCCACCCCGAGTGCTACTACCCAGACAGCACCGACAACGTGATCTCCTGGGGCCCCGTCATCGGCGAGGAGGCCCTGCGCAAGCTCATGGCCGGCAACGCGGCCCGCTACCTACGACTGCTGTCGGACCCATGGGACGGCACCAGCGACAGCAACGGACGGAGCGGCAATGGACGTTGATCGGGCCCTGGAGCTCGTGCAGGCGGCTCGGGCCATCGCGGCGACCCGCGGCATCAACGCCACCGTGGCCGTGCACGACGACGCCGGCCATCCCCTGGTGGTGATGCGGGGCAAACGCTGGCACGGGCCTTACATGGCCATGGGCAAGGCCCGGCTGGCGGCCGCCTTCGCCAAGCCGACCAAGGATCTGATGGAGCAGTGGGCCGACCGGCCCATGTTCCCGACCAGTCTCGTGGAGATCATCCCCGGAGGCGTCACCGTCAACCCTGGCGGCGTCCCGCTCTTCGAGGAAGGGGTGTGCGTGGGCGCCATCGGCGTCGGAGGGGGCTCGCCGCACATCGACCACGAGATCGCGGCTGCGGCCGCGGAGCAATTCCACAATTCCGAGGGGGCGTAGATCTGATGAAGTTGATTCACAGACCCAAAGGAGGAAACAGCAACATGGGACACATACGGAAGAGACTGGGGGTGCCGCTCGCGGCGCTCTTCGTGCTCGCGCTGGTAGCCGCGGGCTGCGGTGACGACGAGCCGGCCGCGCCGGCCGCCGTCGACACCTCGGCCATCGATGCGGCCGAGGCGGAGGCCGCGGCCGCTCAGGCCGATGCCGACGCGGCCCGGGCCGACGCCGACGCGGCTGCTGCTGCAGCTGCCGATGCCGCGGCTGCCCTGGAGGCGGCCGAGGCGGCTGCCGCCGAGGCCAGTGCCGAGCAGATGGCTGAGGCGCAGGCCGCGCTGGAAGCGGCCCAAGCTGAGGCTGAGGCGGCCCAGGCTGCCGCCGCGGAGGCCGAGTCGAGAGCCGCGGAGGCTGAGATGGCCGCCGAGGAGGCCGCCATGGCCGCCGAGGAAGAGATGATGGAGGAGGAGGCCGCCCCGACCGGAGATCCCGGAAGGGTCACGATCGCGGTCACCACCGAGCCGTCCACCCTCGACCCGCAGGCCGTCAACGACCGCAGTTCGCGGGTAGTGACCGCCAACCTGTTCGAGTCCCTGCTGGGACGGGACGCGTCGACGGCGCTGGTGCCGGTGCTGGCCACCGGATACGAGGCGATTGACGACGACACGTGGCGCTTCTCGGTGCGCGAGGGCGTGACCTTCCACGACGGCCAGGCTCTGGACGCCCAGGCCGTGGCCGACGCGCTGAACCGCATGCTGGATCCGGACTACTCCACCCAGCGCGACTCCTATATCCGGGGCATCAGCGTCGTGGAGGCAGTGGACGCCGGCACGGTCGACATCCACACCGACGGGGTCAACGCCACCTTGCCGCTGCAGATCGCGCAGCTCCCCATCTTCGCGCCGGGCACGGCCGACACGGTGGGCGAGAACCCGGTGGGGACCGGTCCCTACATGTTCGAGTCCTGGGAGCGCGGCCAGCAGATCACCGCGGTGCGGAATGCCGACTACTGGGGCGATGCACCGTCGATCGACGCGTTCACCGTTCGGTTCATCCCCGACAAGCAGACGTCGCTGGCCGCTCTGCAGGCCGGCGAGGTTGACCTGGTGCTGGACATCCTGCCCGAGCAGGTTCCGCTGGTGCCTCAGGCGCTCAGCGTGCCCGCCACCGAGTACAGCTACATTGCGCTCAACGCGCTCCGTCCCGATCTGGCCCCGCCGGAGATTCGGGTCGCCATGAACCTGGCGGTGGACAAGGATCTGATCGCGGAGACGCTCTATGAGGGCTACGCACGGCCCAACGACGCCCAGCACCTGTCGCCGGGGATGCTCGGCTACAACGCCGACATCGGTCCGTTCCCGTACGACCCGGATCGGGCGCGCGAGATCATGGCTGAGCACGGCTGGAACGAGGACAACCGCTTGTTCCTCGAGATCTACGCGCCGATCGGCCGGTACCTGCGCGGCGTGGAGACGACTCAGGCGGTGGCCACGATGCTGAACGACGTCGGCTTCGACACCGAAGTGCGGCTCGCCGAGTGGACCCGCTTCCGCGCCGGCAGCCGGATCAGGGGCGAGGAGCCCGGCGCCTATGACGCTCGTTACGGCTGGAACTCCAACGAGTGGTTCGATGGTGCCCGCACCCGCAACTTCCTGGTTTGCGGCGGCTCGTCCTCCAAGCTGTGCGACGAGTTGGTCACCGACCTCTTCGAGCAGGCCGGCTCGACGACCGATCAGGACCTGCGCAACATCCTCTACCAGAGGGCGTGGGCCCGGTTGCACGAGAACCCCCATGCCATCTACCTGCTGCAGCAGGACCTGATCTACGGCGCGACGGAGCGTCTCGACTGGCAGCCCCGGCTCGACGACGAGTACCTCGTGTCGGAGATGAGCCTGAACTAGCACGTCAGGCTGGTTGGCTTGCTGTTGACCTGCTGGCCCGGCTCGGTCGCTTTGGGCCGAGCCGGGCCCGGCAGGGCTGAGCGTCCATAGGTATCGATGGGAATGCAGACGACGACGGAGACCTCGCCGCCGTCGCAGCGGCCGCGGCGCGGCGGACTGCGGCGCTGGCTGCGCGACCTCCAGGGATGGGTCGCCCGCCTCTTCGCCGGCGAGTCGTTGCGCGGCCTGTTGCTGCGGAGGCTGCGCGACGGGGTCATCGTGCTGCTGCTGGTGGTGACGGTGATCTTCTTCCTGGCCCATGTGGTCGGGAACCCGGCGCTGGTGTTCGCCCCGGTAGACGCCACTGACGAGCACATAGCCGAGCTCCACCGCCAGTTCGGGCTGGACCGCCCGGTCGCGGAGCGCTACTGGGAGTACCTGGTCGGCCTGGCCCAGCTCGACTTCGGCGAGTCGACCTGGCAGCAGCGCCCCGCCATCGATGCGGTGAAGGAGGCGTTGCCGTCGACGATCTACCTCACCGTCGTCGGCCTTGGCGCGGCCGCGGTGCTGGGGGTGGTGCCCGGCATCGTGGCCGGCGCGCGGGCCCGCAAGCCGTTCGACAAGACCTCGAACCTGCTGTCGGTGGCCGCGTTGTCCGTGCCGAACTTCTGGCTGGGGCTGCTGCTGATCCTGGTGCTGGGTGTGCAGCTCGGCTGGCTTCCCACCTCGGGGCGTTTCGAGACGGCCAGCATCGTGATGCCTGCGCTCACCCTGGGCATTGTGCACGGCGGCCGCATCTTCCAGCTCGTGCGCTCGGCGACGTTCGAGGAGATGTCCAAGCCGTACGTGACCGTGGCCCGCAGCAAGGGCCTTACCGAGTGGAACATCCTGCGCCGCCACGTGGTCCGCAACACCGGGGTCACCACGGCCACAATCGTCGGCTGGGAGTACGTGCGGATGTGGGGCGGCGCGGTGTTCGCCATCGAGTACGTGTTCGCCTGGCCGGGCGTCGGTCTATTGACGATCGACGCCGCCCACCGCCAGGACTTCTTCGTGCTCCAGGCCGCGGTCATCATCGCGGGAGCCTTCGTGATCTTCAGCAACCTGCTCATCGACATGGGCTACCAGTTCATCGACCGCCGGATCGCGGCCACCTGATGGGCGTCACCGTCGCCAAGCGCGCGGGCGAGGACCCGGCTCGCACCTCGGAGCACGGTGTGTGGGGACGCCTCATTGGCATGCTGGGCAGCCGAGGCTGGATTCTGCTGGTGCTCTTCCTGGTGCTGCTGGTGGCGGCTTCGATAGTGCCCGACGTGTTTGCCCCACACGACCATGAGTCCCAGAACCTGCGGTCCCGCCTGTTGGCGCCGGGGGAGTCCTCGTCGGAGGGTCTGCACCTGCTCGGGACCGACAGCCTGGGCCGGGACCTGTTTTCCCGGATGGTGGTCGGCACCCGGCTCACCATGTTCATCGCGGTGACCGCCACCCTGATCGGCGCGGCCATAGGCGTGCTGTTCGGGCTGCTGGGCGGATACTTCGGCGGACGCACCGACCGGCTGCTGATGCGCTTGGGCGAAGCCCAGACGGCCATGCCGATGTTCCTGGTGGCCATCCTGCTGCTGAGCCTGCTCGGGCCCAGCGTGGGGATCTTGCTGGTGGTGCTGCCGTGTCTGGTGTGGCCCATCTTCGCCCGTGTCGTGCGGGCTGAGGCCCTGCGATTGCGGGAGGAGACTTTCATCGAGGCTTCGATTGCCACCGGCTGCTCCACGTCGACCATTCTCGGCCGCCACCTGCTTCCCAACGTCGCGCCCCGCATCCTGGTTCTGTGCGTAGTGGAGATCGGCCACGTAATGCTCTCGGAGGCCGGTCTCAGCTTCCTGGGCGTGGGGGTGCAGCCCCCCGACACCACTTGGGGACTCCTGATCTCCGAGGGCCGGCCGCTGCTGGCGGTGGCCTGGTGGCTCACGATCCTGCCCGGCGTGCTGCTTGGCATCACGGTGCTGGTGCTCAACCTCCTGGGCCGCTACTGGGAGGCCCGCTCAGGAGCGGCCGGATGAGGCCTCGATTCGTGTCCGCGGGAGTGGCGGGATGAGCGGCATGCCCCTGCTCGACGTCGATGACCTCCAGGTCACCTTCGACACCGCCTCGGGACCGGTGCACGCCGTGGACGGCGTGAGCTTCACCATGGCGCCCGGCGAATCCCTGGGCGTTGTGGGCGAGAGTGGCAGCGGCAAGAGCGTCACCGCGCGAGCCCTGCTGCGCCTGTTCGCCATCACCGACGACGTGCGCGTCTCTGGATCGGTGCATTTCGACGGGGTCGACCTGCTCCGCGTCGACGAACGCAGGCTGCGGAAGGTGCGCGGCGGGCAGATCGGCATGATCTTCCAGGACCCGCTCACCTCGCTCAACCCGCTGATGGCCGTGGGTGAGCAGATCGCCGAGTCGCTGCGGCTGCACCGGGGCATGGGCCGGGCCGAGGCCGCCTCCGAGGCTGTGGAGCTTCTGGCCCGGGTCGGCATCGCCGATCCCGAGAAGCGAGCCACCGAGCTGCCCAGCAGCTTCAGCGGAGGGATGCGCCAGCGGGTGATGATCTCGCTGGCCATCGCCTGCCGGCCCCGCCTGCTGATCGCCGATGAGCCCACCACCGCCCTCGACGTGACCGTGCAGGCCGAGATCCTGCTGCTGCTCGACGAGTTGCGCCGGTCCGAGGGCATGGCGCTGATGCTCATAACCCACGACTTCGGCGTGGTCGCGGCCACCTGCGACGACGTGCAGGTCATGTACGCCGGCAAACTGGTCGAGAAGGCATCGATGGCCCACCTGTTCGACCGGGCCAACCACCCCTACACCGAGGGGCTCCTGCGGCTGGTGCCCCGCTTCGAGGACGCCCACACCGGGCGGCTTCACCCGATTCCCGGCCAGCCGCCCATAACCGGCGGGGGCGGATCGTCGTGCGCCTTCGCGCCGCGGTGCGACCACGCCTTCGACCGCTGCCACCAGGAGATTCCGCCCGAGGTGGCGGTGGGGCCGGAGCATCTCAGCGCCTGCTGGCTGGCGGCCGACCGGGCCAAGGACTCCACCGAGGCGGGCCGTCCCTGGAGGAGGGCCTGATGAGCGATGCCGCAGTCGTCGGAGCGACGCTCGAGACCGGTTCGCCCGAGCCCGAGGCGGCCACCGAGCCGCGGGGCGTGCTCGAGGTGGACGACGTCGCGGTCGAGTTCGACACCGATGGTGGGCGCATCACCGCGGTGGACGGGGTGTCCCTACATCTGGCCACCGGAGAGACGGTGGGTCTGGTGGGGGAGAGCGGGTGCGGGAAGTCCACGCTGGCCCGGGCCATCCTGCAGCTGGTGCCCATGCAGCGGGGCTCGGTGCGTCTCGAGGGCACCGACCTCGGCGCCCTGCCCCGCCGGGAGCTGCGCCGCATGCGCCACCGCATCCAGATGGTGTTCCAGGACCCCCGAGGCTCCCTCGACCCCCGCATGAGCGTGTCCACCCTCATCGGCGAGCCGCTCCGGGTCCATGGCATCGGCGACCGGGCCAGCCGGGCCCGGGCGGTGGCCGAGGCCATGGAGCTGGTCGGGCTGCCCACCGCAGTGGCCGACCGCCTTCCCAGCGAGCTCAGCGGGGGGCAGCAGCAGCGGGTCGGCATCGCCCGGGCCATCGTCACCGACCCCGCGGTGCTGGTGTGCGACGAGCCGGTGTCGGCGCTGGACGTGTCCATCCAGGCCCAGATCATCAACGTGCTCGACGAGCTGCGCGACGAGCTGGACCTGGCCATGCTGTTCATCGCGCACGACCTGTCGGTGGTGCGCCATCTCAGTGACCGGGTGGCCGTCATGTACCTCGGCCAGATCGTGGAGACGGGCACCGCCTCCGAGGTGTTCACCGAGCCGCGCCATCCCTACACGCAGGGACTCATCACGTCGGTGCCCCGAGCCGACGCCGAGAGCGCGGCCCGGCTGCAGACGGCGCGCCGTCTGGTGCTGGGCGAGCTGCCCAGCCTCCTCGACCCGCCGTCGGGGTGCCGCTACCGCACCCGCTGCCCGTACGCCGACGACGAGTGCGCCGCCACCGAGCCGCCGCCCGAGGCGGTGGACCACACCGACGGCCTCCATTCACTGCGGTGCCACCACTGGCGCGACATCGCGGCGGGGTCCGGGGCCCGACCGTCCTCCAACAGTCAGGAGCACGCACCATGAGTGATCGTCAAGCCGTGAGCACCGACGGGGCTCCCACTCCGACCGGTCCCTTCAGCCAGGCCATCCGCGTCGGGAACCTCGTGTTCACCGCGGGCCAGGCAGGACGGAACCGCGACACCGGCGAGATGGGCGACATAGGCGAGCAGGCCGACTGGGCGCTGCGCAACATCGCCAACATCCTGGCCGCCGCGGGGGCCTCGATGGCCGACGTGGTCAAGACCACCGTCTACCTCAAGGAGGGCACCCCGACCGGACCCCTCAACGAGCAGTGGGTCAAGCACTTCCCCGAACCCCTTCCCGCCCGCTCGTCGCTGTTCGTGGCTCGCCTCAAGAACCCCGAGATGCTCGTCGAGATCGAGGCGGTCGCGATTGTCTGAGCCGATTCATCGGGGCGGCGCGGTGATCAGCGCCGGTTGCCGGGAGGCCGCCGAGGTCGGCGCGGCTGTGCTGGCGTCGGGCGGCAACGCGGTGGACGCGGCCATAGCCGCCTCGGCAGTGCAGTGCGTGCGCGAGCTGCCGTGGTGCGGCCTGGGCGGCGACGCCTTCGCGCTGGTGTCGGGCCCGGACGGCGACCTGGAGGCGCTCAACGGTGCCGGGGCGGTGCCCAGGTCGCTGGCGACCGCCTCGATACCCGGCGGGCGCCTGCCCCGCTTCGGTCCGCTGTCGATCTCGGTTCCGGGACTGGTGGATGCCTGGCAGCGGCTGTCGGAGCGCTACGGGTCCCGGCCCTTGGCGACCTTGATCGAGCCCGCGGCTGAGCTGGCCGACGAGGGGTTCGCTCTCGACGACGCCTTCGCCCGGGCGCTAGGCCGGGTCCGGACCGCGATCGGTCCCGACGATCCGTTCGTGCCGGAGTTCTGCGAGGGCAACGGCTCGGCCGCGGGTGACCGCTTCCGGCTGCCGGCCCTGGCTCGCACGCTGCGCGAGATCGCAGGCGGGCCCCCGGCGTTCTACCGGGGCCGGTTGGCGTCGCTGCTGGTCTCGACATTGGACCGGTTGGGCGGCCTGCTCACCGCCGACGACCTGGCTGCGCATTCCTGCGACTTCGAGGCGCCGATCACGGTCCGCTACGGCTCGGCGGAGGTGTCGGTGACGCCGCCGGTGTCGATGGGCTGGGTGCTGCTGCAGCAACTGCTGCTCTACGAGAGGCTCGGTGGCCGCCTGGTCGACGGCGAAGCCGACCGGATCGACTTGATGGTGCGCTGCAAGCATGCCGCCTTCGCCGATCTCGCCGGGATGCCCAGCTGGCAGGAGGCGTCCGACGTGACGGCGGTGCTGGGCGAGGACTCGCTCGACCGCTGGTGCTCGATCATCGACGATCAACGCCGATCGGTGCTGGCGCCGGTGGGGGCCCCGGCTGCGGAGGCCGCGGCCGGCGGCACCGACACCACCTGCCTGTCGGTGGCCGACGGCCGGGGGCTGATGGTGACGTTCATTCACAGCCTCTTCAACGAGTTCGGCTCCCGGGTGGTGGTGCCCGGCACCGGGATCGTGCTCAACGACCGGCTGGCCAAGCAGCCCGCCCGTGTCGGCTCCAATGGAGGATCGGACCGGCCGCGCCGGCCCCTGCACACCCTGGTCGGCTACCACGTAGCCCATCGCGGCCGCCGGCTGGTGGGCGCCACCCCGGGCGGCCGGGGCCAGGTCCAGACCAACTTCCAGGTGCTGCGGGCCATCATCGACGACGGCGCCGACCCTCAAGCAGCTGTAGCCGGGCCCCGGTGGCTGTCGGGCGCGCCCCGGCTGCCCGACGCCGACGACCTGCTGTTCCTGGAGCCCGGGTTACCGCCCTACCTGGGCTCAGAGCTGACCCGGCGCGGCCACTCGGTAGCGGCCGACGGCGCGGCCTCCGACAATGACCTGTTCGGCAGTTGCACCATCGCCGGGGCGGGTCCGCAAGGCTCGGAGACGTTCGGTGCGGCCGACCATCGCAGGGGAGCGACCCTGGTGACCGTCACGAGAGAGGAGACTCCATGACCGATGTGATGTCGGCCCCGAGGTTCGGGCCGAGAGCCATCACCTACCCCCACCCGATCAACCACGACTGGTACGACTGGCCCACCTTCTCCGACGCCGAGTTCGAGCGCCGTCATGCCCTCGTGCGGGGATTCATGGCCGAGCGCGACCTCGACTGCCTGCTGGTGGCCGGGGCGGCCCACCTGTGGGACCGGGGCTGGGCCAACGTGCGCTGGATCACCAACTACATGGGCACCATGGAGCTCGACAGCTTCGTGATCTTCCCCGCCGAGGGCGAGCCGACGCTGGCCATCCTCGGCCTTAACGCCCGCCTGCCCGACCGGGTCACCCGCTCGAGATTCCCCGACGTCCGGGGCGCCCTCAACACCCGCACCATCCTGGTGGACCGGCTCGAGGAGCTGGGCCTGCGGAAGGGCCGGGTCGGCATCATCAACCCCACGCCGTACCTGTCGGTGTCGCGGGACCACTGGATCGCCCTGACCGAGACCTATCCCGAGGTGGTGTTCGAGGAGTACTCCGACGAGTTCTGGAAGATGCGGCTGGTGCTGTCCGACGAGGAGGTCGCCTGCCTGGAGGAGGCGGCCCGCATCGGCGACGCCACCCAGGTGGCCGTGATGGAGCAGCTGCGCCCCGGCATGACCGAGCACGACCTGTTCCGGATCATCTTCACCACCCTCGCCGAGGAGCGGGGCGAGATCCCGTGTATGGTGCTGGCCGGCAGCGAGTCGATGAGCAGCCCCACCAGCGGCTTCCAGCGGCCCCGGCCCATCGGGCGCACCATCACCTCCGACGACGTGCTGCTGATGGAGGTCGGGGCCCGCGACGGCCACGGGTACGAGGCCCAGACGGGCAAGGCGATGGTGTTCTCGAAGCCGCCGCCCGACTACGCCGACCTGCTGGAGGTGATGCTGGAGGCCTACCACCGGATCGTGGCCGAGCTGAAGCCGGGTTGCACCGCCAAGGAGCTGCGGGCCGCGGGCAGCATCATCACCGAACGGGGCTACACCATCGTCGCCCCGCTGGTGCACGGCGTGTTCAACCCGATCGACGCCGGACCGTTCGTGGGCACGTCGCACCGGCCCGACAAGGACGTGGTGCTGGAGCCCAACATGGCGCTGTGCGTGGAGATCCATCCCTGCACCACCGACATCATCAAGGGCGTGTTCATGGGCGACACCTACGTGATCACCGAGGACGGCGCCCGCAACATCAACCACCGTCTCGAACCGAAGGTCTACGAAATCGGATAGGAGCCATGGCCGAGAAACCTGAGTTGGAGTTCCATATCCCTGACGGGCAGTGGCGCCCGGCCGGCGGCCCGGTGGAGGGCATCGACGAGATGATCCTGTCCACCGAGGGCCATCCGGACGGCGCCTACACCCGGCTGATGCGCTTCGCGCCCGGAGTGGACTCCACGCCCAACGGGGTGCTGACCCACCACTTCTGGGAGGAGGTGTACATAGTGGAGGGCGACCTCACCGACCTGCGCCTGGACGAGACCTTCACCGCCGGCATGTACGCCTGCCGCCCTCCGGGCATGCCCCACGGGCCGTGGCGAAGCGAGGCCGGAGTGCTGATGGTCGAGTTCCGCACCGGCGGCTACAACCCCTAGGGGCCGAGCGGTGAGGCTTTCGGTCGACGGCGTCGAGCGGGTGTTCGCGCCCGAGGCGCTGGTGGTTATCGGCTACGCCGGCCGGAACCGGGCCGCGGTCGAGCACCACATCGACGAGCTGGCCGAGTTGGGCGTTCCCCGGCCGGCCAGCGTCCCGCTGTTCATGGTGTTCCCGCCGTGGCTGCTGACCCAGGAGCCGTCGATCACCGTGGCCGGCTCGCAGACTTCGGGTGAGGCCGAGATCGTGCTGGTGGGCGACGGCGACGAGGTCTTCGTGACGCTCGGTTCCGATCACACCGACCGGGTCCTGGAGGCGGTGGACATCGCGGCCTCCAAGGCGGTGTGCCCCAAGCCGGTGGCCGTCTCGGGCTGGCCGGCCGCCGCGGTGGAGGACCGCTGGGAGGACTTGACGCTGTCCAGCCGCATCGACGGCGATGTGGCCTACCAGGACGGCTCAGCGGGGGCCAACCTGCCTCCGTTGGAGTTGGTCGCCTCGATCCCATGGGCCGGGCGAAGGCCCCGGTGCTTCGTGGCCTTCACCGGCACGGTTCCCGTGATCGGCGACATCCGCCCCAGCACCGGCTTCCACGCCGAGCTGTCCGGCCCGGGTCTCGCCCCCCTGCAGTTGAGCTACCGGGTGGAGACGGTTCCTGAACTCACCCGCTGAGAGGCTCTCGGACCCGACACCGGAGTGTCAGTGGACTGCGCCGAGCGAGTCGAGTGTCTCTGCCATCGAGCCGGGCATGGAATATCGTTGTAACCGTACGAACACATGCTGAGTTGTGAGTCCGTTCGTTCTCTGCATCTTGTAGTTCCCGTACGGTAACATGACACATGGATTCTCAGCCGGAGCGACATCCCGCCCACACCCGCCCTGTCAGGCGTCCTGACCAGTTCGGGCGGGCCTTGCGGTCCATACGCCTGCATCGTGGCATGACGCAGGCTGAACTGGCGGAGAGGGCGCGCGTCACACGCAAGTGGCTCTCCCAGGTGGAGAACGGCAAGCGCACCGCCGAACTCGGGCTCGTCTGCCGCGTGGTGACCGTCCTCGGCCACGAGATACAACTCGTCCCCGCGGCCGCGCCGTCCTTTGATCTAGAGGCTCACATCGCGACGTTGACCTCGTCGGAGGTCGAGTTGTGAGACTCGATGTGCTCTTGGAGGGCCGGCCCGCGGGGAGCCTGGACCTGCGGGACGCCTCTCAACCGGTCTTCAGATACGACAACTCCTACCTGGAACAGCCGCACGCGACTCCGCTGTCCACCAGATTCGCCCTCGATGACCGCCCGGTAGACGACATCTCCCTTCGCAACTGGCTCACCGGAGTGCTTCCTGACGACGAGCGGGTCTTGAGGTCGTTGTGCGAAGACCATGACGTGAGCGCCGCCGACAGGCTGGCTCTGCTTGGCACGCCCATGGGCGCTGAGTGCGCTGGAGCGGTGCAGTTCTGTCTCCCCGAGGCGACCGCGGGGCTTGTGGCCGGCGAGGGTGGGCTCCAGGAACTCTCCGACGGTGAAGTCATCGATTGGCTTCGCCGTCTCAGGAGCGATCCCGCCTATCGTCCCGAGCCGGCGAGGGTGTCCGCAGGGTTCAGCCTCGCTGGAATGCAACCGAAGATCGCTCTGCGCCAAGAGGACAACAGGTGGCATGTCCCCTGGGGTGCCGAGCCGAGCAGTCACATCATCAAGGTCTCCCGACACGCCGCTTACCCCCATGAGGCGGTAATGGAGCATCTGACGATGCAAACGGCCTCACGGATGGGGATTGCGGCCGCGCCGACGGCGGTGATGCGCTTTGAGGATGTCGAAGCCATCGTGGTCACCCGCTACGACCGGGCACGTGTCGGTGGCTCGTCTCTGAGGAGGGTGCATCAAGAGGACTTCTGCCAGGCGTTGGGCGTCTCACCCGACATGAAGTACCAGTTTCAGGGAGGCCCGACTCCCGAGCGCATCGCCGGCCTGCTGCGGCGCGTCGACGCCTCGGGGACCGCCATGCTGGAGAGGTTCCTGGACATGCTGGTGTTCCAATGGCTGATAGTGGGCAATGACGCGCACTCGAAGAACTATGCGCTGCTGCTCAGCGGCAACGACTGCCATTCGGCGCCGCTGTACGACGCCTGCTCGTGGATACCTTTCCGAGACCGCGGGGAATCGATCTCCGGACAGCGCACTGCCATGAAGATCGGAAGCAACTACCGCATCAGCAGCGCCGACCAGCCGAGCGCGATGGCCCATACTGCCAGGAGGCTGCGACTGCCGGAAGCAGCAACCATTGAACGCTTCGAGAGCCTCGCAGCCAGGATGCCGGACGCCTTGGAGGACGCTGTCGATCACTTGCCTGATTCATTGGCGGACCTGCCGATTGTGGAGAACTACGTCGTCGAGCAGCGTCGCCGGGCCACTCGATGCGAGCAGATGGCGCACAGAGCGGCCAGAGATGTTCGCCGCCCGGGCGGGCGAGCTGGTGCCGTGATCGGCTAGAGGTGGCTGCCGGGGGCGTTGTCGTGTGACGGCCGGCGAGCGTCGATCCACTCCCTGGCCTCGTGAACCCGTTGCTGCACCATGGCGATCGGGTCGTCCAGTCCCTGTTCCCGGCGCTTCTCGGCCCAGCGGGCGCCGAGGCCGGCGGCCACTGCCCCGACAGCCAACGCAACCAGAGCCACCATCAAGGCTGTAACCGCGGCGAAGCTGAGTGCGGCGATGAGCCGCCGCAGCCTGAATATCCTCGCCGGCCCGATTGACAGCGTCCTGTCCTGCCCGGATCTCTCTGAGCGCCATGACACCCGACCCTCGAGTAGCAGCTCCGTCACGCAGCCGTCTCCTGTCTGCTTCAGTGGTGCCTCCGGAGGTTACTTCCCGATCCGGGGGCGGGTGCGTGGCCGGTGTAGCGTCGTCGTGTGCGCCTGCTGGTCCTTCAGCACATCGACTGCGAGCATCCGGGACGGCTGCGGGACTTCCTGGCCGACGACGGCGTCGAGTGGACCGCGGTGGAGCTCGACGAGGGCGAGCCCATTCCCCCGCTGGAGGACTACGACGCCATGTGGGTGATGGGCGGCCCCATGGACGTGTGGGACGTTGAGGAGCATCCGTGGCTGGTGCCTGAGAAGCAAGCCATCCGCCGCTGGGTGCGCGAGCTCCAGAAGCCGTTCCTGGGGGTGTGCCTGGGCCACCAGCTGCTGGCCGACGCCCTGGGCGGGACATGCGGACCGCAGCGCCCGCCCGAGATCGGGGTGCTGCCGGTGGAGCTCACCCCCGAGGGCCGGACCGACCCGATCTTCGACCGGATGGCCGACCAGCAGCATGCGCTCCAGTGGCACTCGGTGTGCGTGGCCCAGCCGCCCGAGGACGCGGTGGTGCTGGCCAGCTCGCCGGTGTGCCGGGTGCAGGCCATGCGGGTCGGGCCGTGCGCCTGGTCGATGCAGTACCACGTCGAGGTGGAGGACGACACCGTCCGCAACTGGGGCGCCATCGACGCCTACCGCCAAGCCTTGGAGTCGACCCTCGGCCCCGGCTCCATCGACGCGCTAGCCGCCGACGCCGACCGCCACATGGAAGGCTTCGTCTCCGACGCCCAGCAGCTCTACCGCAACTTCATCACCGCAGCCACGGCGTAGCGGTGGTTCAAGGCAGGGAGGCGGATACCGCTGCCGTCTAGAGCATGTTTAGAGTACGTTTAGAGTAGACCCCAAAAGCACTGAAATTTCAAGGAACTACACTTCCGTAATCTCGTTAGAGTTATTCGAGACGGCGTGTCCAGTAGGCCCTGGGATCCTTTGTTGACTGGCCCACCCAAGTGATCAACCCTTCGGCTTGAAGTGCTCGAAGGTGCCTCAGAACCGTCGGGCGTGACTGGCCGGTCGCCTCTGCTGCGTCACCAGTACTAAGCCGACCTGAGTTGTTGATTGCGCGCAGCAACTCACGGGCTCCGGGCGGCAGTCGCGCTTCCAGTTGCCGGTCCACGGGTTGGCTCGACAGCATTAGCCGCACGCTGCCAGCGGTCTGGCTGTACTCGGGATCTGCAAGGCCAGCGAGGTGCATCTCATCGAACATGCGCCTAATGCCTTCGCCCAGTTCTTGCCCGAAGTGCAAGTCGGCGCAAACCCGTGTGATCCTCGGATTGCGGGCGAATCGGGCAATGTCGCGTGGTTGCCTCGGGTCGATGAGTCCGGGGAACCGCCCAGGACTCTCAATCTCGATCCGGTCGTCGAATATCTCGACCCGAATGTGGTCGCCGCTGATGCTGTACGACCGGTGGACAGCCGCGTTGACTAGACCCTCGAGCCAAGCATCCTCTGGTATGAGGGGCAGTCGCTCGAAGCGGCCCGCCAGAAGAGCACGTCGCGCAGGCACTAAGTCGAACACGACCTGGCGAGCACGGGCGAGCTGGCGGGGGATCGGACCCTCGATGATCACGTCGTCGATCAGGCGCTGGCGGGCTCCCGTGCCGCGCTCGGCACCCTGGTAGCGCAGCACTCGCACGTAGGCCTCAGGCAGCGAGCTCTGCGGGTTGGTCCCGAAGAGCAGCATGGCGGCCGTGGTCACCCCTCCTGCTCCAGTCATGAGGTTGCGCGCTTGAAGCAGTCTCACAGGATCGGGATGCCCTACGGCCTCGGCGTATTGAGCGAGCAACTCCTGATCCAGGTTGTCGAGGCCTGCGTCTTGCACCGGCGTTACCTCGAAGGAGGCTTGGCCCTTGTCGTACGCCAAGTTCTGCCGCTGTGTGAAGTTCAGCTTGCGCGTTGCGTCCCCGACCCGTAGGAAGGCCTGGTCCCTGCTGTCAGCGTGGATCTGCTCTGAGGGTTCGACGGTGACGATCAACAGGTGATCCGGTTGGTTATTCGCGTTGCGACACTCCACCAACTTGGACTCACAGCGCACCGGAGGGTGGGTGAAGTTCATTGCCGCCTGCTGCCACGCGGAGAGTCGTTTGGGCCCAGCGGATTGGATCCCTTCCACCCGGCCGTTGTGCAGCCCGACGACAACCATGCCGCCCTCGGCGTTGGCAAAGCCGATCAGGGCTTCAGCCAGTTGCTTGGGATCGACGCGAGCGCTCTTTCTGTCGAACCACTGGTCCTCGGCCAACTCCAGTAACGCTGCGCCGCGCAGGCTGGGGCTTCGGGCCAGTGCTTGCTCCGCCGCGACGGTAGTCATAGCTCTACTATAACATTTTTAGAGTAGATTCAAGATCACCTGCTGTCAGGTCAGCCGATGCCGCCTCAGACCTACCGCAACTTCGTAACCGCCGCCCAGCCCTGAAGATGCGGGTTCGGTGGTGCCGCGACTGAGTCACGCCGACTGGGGGACCGGATCACCCTTGTAGATCCGCTGTTGGTGCCACGCCAGGTAGGGCTCGCCGGGTCTAATCGCTTCCGCAGGTAGGACGATCTCCGCCCTCAGCATGGTCTCAAAGTAGTTGTCGGCACCGGGATCTTGCTTGACGCTCAACTGGAGCCTGCGAGCCCTGTGCACTCTGAGACCACCATTGACTGTGATGAGCCCGGTGTCGAAGGCAGTGTCGTGCACGCCGCAAGCAGCGACACCGTTCTGCACGTCCAGACGTTCCCGGTCGTCGCAGTCAGCCCACGGCTTGATGTGTGACGCAACGAGGAGCTTGTGGCGAGGCAGCGAGCGAGGCGAGAAGCCGCAGAACGCACATGTGTGGTCGTAGTTGTCTAGCACTGACCGGGCGAACCGATGCTGGCCCAGGCGAACGGACTGCTCGACGAGTCGAGTGGTCTCATGCTCTCCTGCCATCTCGCGCAACCGATGACCCGCTGCCTGGACGGTCACGAGCGTTTCGAGCGAACGTCGGGATAGTTCCTCTTGGCCAAGAAGGTCGAAGTCTCCTTCAGCCGGAACGAAGTCGGGCAGATCGGTAGGGCCGATGCCCATGTCACGCGCTGCGAGCAGCACTCGTTGGTAGAGCTTCGGGAACTGATCGCCACCACGAGCCATCTCGATGAAGAACTGCCACTCATGCTTGCCGGCATGGGCCCGTGAGCCGTCGAGATTCATCATCTTGTTGGTGATCGATCCAGGCGGTCTCACGAATAGTCGCCCAAGCTCGTGAACGATCGGCGGCGCTCGGTGCATGGAGGATCCTCCATAGCGGTGAGGGTCGACCACGTAGAACAGTCCGTAACACAGGATCGCCTCGACGGGGGTGTACGGGTCTTGGCGTTTCTTGGGCTGCCGGGCCAGGATTTGGCCCCACTGAGAGCGTGCCTGCTCGATCGTCAGATCGAGATAGTCGCTCAGCGACTTCACAGTCTCAACTTAGCCGGCCACTAGGACGCGGTCCGCCGCCCTGGGTCGGGTCTAACATGAACGCCATGGCCGAGACCGCCACCGAGCCGCACCGCCGACATTTGGCGTGTCAACGTGACATCAACCTCCGCGATGTCGCCGCCGCCCGGTCGATCCTCGCTGGACGCCGAGACAGCGGGACCGTCTGATGGGCAACGCTCAAGATGTGGTCGACATGCTGGCGGCCGAGCCTAAGGATGAGGTGGTAGGGGCGGCGGTGCGTTGGCACTCGATCCGGACGCACCGCCAGGCGCTGGAGGAGGCCGGCGATGAGATGGGCCTCGACTCGGAGCAGATCGACCGCATCGACCGGTGTCGAGCTATGGAACTGGAAGCCGCCGCCGACCTCGCTGGGAAGGTCGAGTGGGCGTTGCGTTGCGGGCCGTGATCGACACCCCGCCCCCTTCAGTCGCTGGTCGGCGCAGCCGTCGATCGTGACGGCGTATCGAAGCTGAACGACACGACCGTAGCGATCACCGAGTCGCGCCATCAGCCGGTCGTCCACATCGGGGTCGTCGACGCGTTCCGGTACGACCCTCGTCGTCGAAGAAGAGGCCGACCGAGCGGTGCATTCTGCGGCATGACCAAGGTGTTTCTTGCGGCATCGCGGGGTGCATTCTGCGGCATGGTGCCCGCTACACTTGCCTTATAATCGCTTTTGTGCGATCATCGTGTGTATGCGATTATGCTCGCCCAGGTGGAGGTTGAGGCGCACGATGAGGTTGTCGAGTGGCTTTCTGGGCTCAGCAGCGCGGAGTGGGATCGTGTGGCTGCGGCCACCGATCGGCTGGCGCAGCTAGCGCAGCGGGCGCGGATGCCGCTGTCGCGGAGCCTGGGGGACGGGCTGTTCGAGCTACGGCTCTCGCTGGGCCCACTGCTCGGCGCATCACCTACCGGTTCACGTCCGACGGCCGGATCGTGTTGCTGACGACATTTCGCAAGCAGCGAGGCAACGAGCGGGCCGAAGTAGCCAGGGCCCGTCAGGCCGCCCAAGACTGCGCGAAGAACGATCCCCTGAAGGGAGAGCACCATGGCGAACAGATCGCGTTGGGAAGACATCAAGAGGGAGCGGGGCGAGCCCTCCGCAGAGGTACGGGCCGGGGTCGAACAGGACCTTGCTCTCGGTCAGCTCATCTACGACCTGCGCATCGAGGTGGGTCTGAGCCAGCGCGAGCTGGCAGAACGGATGGGCACGACCCAGTCGGTGATCTCGCGGCTCGAAGAGGGTGGCGGTGCCCGCAACCGAATCGACACGCTAGCCCGGGTGGCGACAGCGTTGGGCCGTCACCTGGTGCTCTCCTTTCCAGCCGACATGCCCGAGCGCCTGGAAGACGCAATTCAGGTCGCCTAGAAGACCCTCCAGCACGATCAAGGCGGGTTGTGAATGGCGTCGAAGACGCCGACCGAGTGAACGGGCCCGTGTGGGTTCGCGACGTTCCTATGTCTTGACACATCACATCGGTCGGGCAGGCGGGATTTGAACCCACGACCTCCTCGTCCCGAACGAGGCGCGCTACCAAGCTGCGCCACTGCCCGTGTGCAGCCCGGAGAAGGTTAGCCGAGCCCAGGGCCCGAGCGGCCCCTCAGGTAGCAGCGAACAGGAGCGGGAACCGGTGCGGGCCACGCCCTCAGGCGGTGGCAGAGGCTTCGGCCAGGGTGGACGCCACCAGGCGGGCCAGGGCCATCGGGTCGATGGGCTTGACCAGCCACGCGTCCGCAGTGCTGCGGCGGGCCAGGAACTCGTCGGCGTCGCGGTCCAGCAGCATGACCACCGGCCGCCACGGCAGCCGGCCCATGTCCTCCTCCTGGCGGACGGCCAGGCAGGCGGCCATCCCGCCCATGTTGCCGACCTGCAAGTCGAGCAACACCAGAGCGGGGTCGACCAGCTCGATCGCCTCGAGGGTGTCGGCGCCCCGCCGCACCCGGTGCAGGGTGTGCTCGCCGCCCAGCGCGGCCTCGCACTGCGCCGCGACCCAGTCGGCATCGGTCACCAGCAGCACGTCGGGCACGGCGGAGATCGTAACGCGCCTCGCTCGCTGGCCCGATCCCGGCGGCTGGGGTATATCCTCGGTGCCCGTGCTGGACATCGAGTCTTTCCACAACGAGGCCGAGTCCTACTACCTGCTCCGTCCCTCCGGCGAGCTCGACGCCTACACGGTGGCCCATTTCCGGGAGGCGCTTGCGGACCATGCCGCCGCGGGCCGCCTTGTGGTGGACCTCTGCGGGGTGCCGTTCATCGACTCGGCCGGCCTGGGCGCCCTCATCGGCGGTATCCGCCGCATCCGCGAGAACGAGGGCCGGGTCGTGGTGTTCTGCAACGGCGCGACGCTGATCCGGCTGCTGCACACCACCGGCTTCGACCGCATCGTGCCCGTCGAAGAAACCCTCGAGGCCGCGGTCGGCGCCCTCGACCGAGATCCCGACGCCTGACCACGGACACGGCCCGGCGGCCGAGCGGGTAGCTACACCAATGCCAAGAATCCGCGGGACGCGGCGCGAGGGCGCGGCCCGGCGCCTGATCCGCGTGGCCGCCTCGGGCGCGGTTGCCGTCGGCGCGCTGCTGGCTCTGGGCTCGAACGCTGCCGGGGCCTCAGGCAGTCTCGACGAAACGGCGGCGGCGAGCTCCGGCGTCCTCGACGTGGTCGAGGTGTCGGGCTTCCTCGATCCGATCATGGCCGACTTCATCGAGCGATCCATCGAACAGGCTTCCGCCAAGGGCTCGCTGGGCCTCGTGCTCCAGGTCAACAGCCCACGGGCCATCGTCGACGACGAGCGCCTGGTCGAGCTGGCCGCCCGCATCCGCTCCTCGGACGTGCCGGTCCACATGTGGGTCGGACCCTCCGGAGCGGTGGCCACCGGAGCGGTCGGCCAGCTGGCCGGCGTGGTGAGCGACCTGGCGGTGGCCCCCGGCTCCGAGCTCGGCGACCTCGGCCCGCTGATCCTGCCGGCCGAGCACCTGGCCGAGCCGTTCGCCGACGCCTACCCCGCCATGCAGGACCGGACGGTCTCATCGGCTGAGACCATCGACCTCGGCCTGGCCCGGGAAGCCCCCACCCTGGGCTTCTTCGTGATCGACCTGCCCGGATTCGAGACCGAGATCGACGCCACCGGCGACGAGCCGGTGCGGGTCCCGGTCAGCCCGGTGCGCTTCGCCAAGCTCTCCCTGGTCGACCAGTTCATGCACACCGCGGCCAGCCCTGCGCTGGCCTACCTGCTGTTCCTGGCCGGCACCGGGCTGCTCGTCTTCGAGCTCTACACCGCGGGCGTGGGAATCGCCGGGGGACTGGGTGCCCTGTCCTTCCTGCTCGGCTGCTACGGGCTGGCCGCGCTGCCGGCCCGGGGCTGGGCCGTCGGGCTTCTGCTGTTGGCCATGTTCGGATACGGCGTGGACATCCAGACCGGCGTGCCCAGGGTCTGGACCGTCATCGCCACCGCCTGCCTTACGGTCGGATCGCTGACGCTGTTCGACGGGGTGTCGCTGTCGTGGGTCACGCTGCTGGCGGGGATTGTCGGGGTCACCGCGGGGATGGTGACCGGCATGCCCGCGATGGTCCGCACCCGGTACGGCACCCCGACCATCGGGCGGGAATGGATGATCGGCGCCCTAGGCCTCGCCCGCGACCCGGTGGACCCCGAGGGGGTCGTGGTCATCGACGGCGCCCCCTGGCGGGCCCGCACCCAGCGGGCCACCCCCATCGCGGAGGGCGATCCCATCCGCGTGATGGCACTGGAGGGCCTGGTCCTCACCGTCGAGCCCGCCGACGACGCCGAGAAAAGCGCTTGAGCGGCTTGGCTTCGGGTCATCTCGTGTGGTAGTCGTCACAGTTGAGGAGGGCGTTGGTATGGGGTTTCCATCGGCCGAAAGGGTTGAATGGCAGATGCGGGCGGCCTGTAGAGGTCCGCACGCGTCCGTGTTCTTCCCGCCGCCCTACGTCGAGAAACGCGACGAGAAGCGCCGCCGCGAGCTGCGGGCCAAGGACATCTGTGCCACCTGCTCCGTGCAGTCCGACTGCCTCCAGTACGCGCTGGACATCGGCGAGCAGCACGGCATCTGGGGCGGTCTCAACGAAGTCGAGAGACGCGACCTCCTGCTGCGGACAGCCCGGGCCTGATCCAGCCTGACTTGAGCTAGAGCTCGGGCAGCCGGGGACCGGCGATGCGTAGGTCGCCTCGCCGCCGGGTCACGCCGGTGCTGTCCAGCCGGGCCAGCAGGGCCAGGGCGTACTTGCGGGTGGTGCCCCAGGCGTCGCGCACTTCGGCTACCGTCACCCCTTCGGGCTGATCGGCCAGCAGCCGGGCCACCACCCTGGCGGCCTCGTCGACCGCGGATGCCGCGAAGTGGATGCCGCCGCTCTCGACGAGGTGGCCCTGACGCACCAGCAGACGCAGTTCGTCGTTGCTGACACCGGCGGGAGCTGGGGGCGTGAACGGCTCGGCGGCAGCCGCCGCCACGAACGGATGGTCGGCCAGCGGGTCGTCGCCGCCCGCAGCGCGAGCCCGGCCCTCGCCGCTGGTGATGCCGTCGATGGTGCCGATCACGGTCCGCTCGAAGTCGTCGAGCCCGGCCAGGTCGAGTCCGAGCGGACCCGCGGCGGCCACCGCGTCGGTGAGGCGCTGCCTGGTCCGGGCCAAGAACTCGGGATCCACCGCCCACCGGCCCAGATCGGGTGGGCGGGCCCGGCCGGTGAGCCTCTCCAGCCGCGCCGCGTCGATCCGGCCCCGCTCGGCGACGATCCGTTCCACCGACCGGTCGGGCCGGGCCCTCGAGGCGGGCAGCACCGGCTCGACGTCGAGCACCTCGCCGCCCCCGACCGTCTCGGACCGCCCCGACTCGCGCAGGATGAAGCGGTCCCCCATGCACAGCGGCAGCGGCACCGGCAGGTGGAGCCGGATCAGCCCGGCCCGGCCCGGCTCGATGGCCGACGGCCCCAGCACCCGCAGCCGCACGGGGTGCTCGCCCGACCCGATGTAGGCGACGTAGGCGCCACGGCGGGTGACGGGGTGGTCGAGGGAGGCCAGCACCGACAGTTCGGCGTCGACGGTGCGGGCCGCGTGCCACTGCTGAGCCCGAACCACGGCGTCTCCCCGGGCCACTTCGCGGTGGCCCGCGCCGGCGAGGTTCACCGCCACCCGGTTGCCGGGGCCCAGCTCGTCGCACTGCTGGTGCAGGCTCTGCAACGCCCGCACCCGCACGCTGTGACCGGCGGGCACCACCGCGAGGGTGTCATCGTTGCGGAGCCGCCCCCCGGTGAGCGTGCCGGTCACCACCGTGCCCGACCCCTTGATGGCGAAGGCCCGGTCCACCCACAGCCGGGGCCGGTCGCGGTCGGCCGCGGTGGGGCTGACGGCCAGTAGATCGTCCAGCGCGGCGACCAGCTCGTCCATTCCGGTTCCGTCCACCGCGTCGGTGGCCACGATGGGCGCACCGGCCAGGAACGTGCCGGCGACATGATCGGCCACATCGAGACGGGCCAGCTCCACCAGGTCCTCGTCGGCGTCTCCGGCCTTCGTGAGGGCAACCATTCCGTGGCTCAAGCCGAGGAGCTGCAGGATGCGCAGATGCTCCTCTGACTGCGGCTTCCATCCCTCGGTCACGTCCACCACGAACACGCAGGCGTCAACCCCGCTGACCCCGGCCAGCATGTTCTTGAGGAACCGGACGTGGCCGGGAACGTCGATGAAGGCGATCTGGCGGCCCGACGGCAGCGGCATCGACGCGAAGCCCAGGTCGATGGTGAGGCCCCGCTCCTTCTCCTCGTCCCACCGGTCGGGATCGGTGCCGGTGAGCGCCCGCACCAGGGTGCTCTTGCCGTGGTCGACGTGGCCGGCGGTGGCGACTACATGCATGCGGTGTTCCTAGCCGCTTCCGTTCCTAGCCGCTGGCGTTGCCGAAGAGGGCTGTGTACACGGCTCGGGTGTCTTCGTGGGACAGGCCAATGCCCAGGTACTGGCCGTCGATGTGCAGCTCCCAGTGCAGGTGCAGCTGATCGTGGACGGCTCCCGCGGCGCCCGCCCGGGTGCCGGAGTTGCCGATCGTGCCGAGGGGTTGGCCGGCCTCGACCCTCAGCCCCGGCCGGATGCCGGGCTCCAGCCCGTCGAGGTGCGCGTACAGCGACACCACATGGCCCACGCCGTCGATGATGCCGTGGTCGACGGCCATATGGTTGCCGTAGAGCATCATGAGCGTGTACGGAGGGGTGGTTCCGAGCACCGCGGCGGTGTCGAGCAGTTGGTTCCATTCGAGAGGAGTGGGGTCCTCGAAGTCGCCCACGGCCACCACCACCCGCCCGGCGAGGGCGGCCACGGCCGGTTGTCCGAGCGCCGGGCACCAGAAGTCGATGCCCTGATGGATGCCCGAGCGGTAGGGGCGGGGCGCATTGGGAAGCGCCGACGCCCGATCCAGGGGCACCGGCCCGCAGTCGCTGGGCACGACGATGTCGGCGGACAGCAACTCGGCCGCGGCCCGGGCCTCCTCGAATGGGATCGGTCCGGCCAGCGGTTTGCGGCCAATGGGTGTGATCGTTCCCGGCTCGGCCGGCCCCGGACCCGGTGTGAGGGCCGCGTCACCTGGATGGGGCGTGCCTGCACCCGTGCCGGCGGCCTGGCTGAACAGTTCCGCGTACACCGCCCGGGTCTCTGCGGTGGACAGGCCGGCGCCCAGGTACCGATCGCCGACATAGAAGTTCCAGTGGAGGTGCAACTGCCCGTAGCGGTTTCCGGAAGCGCCGGCGCGGGTGCCGGTGTTGCCGACGCCCCCGAGGCGCTGGCCGGCGTCGACTCTCAGTCCCGGCCGGATGCCGGGATCGACCGCGTCGAGGTGGGCGTAGAGCGACACCACGTGGCCCACCCCGTCGATGATGCCGTGGTCGACGACCACGTAGGCGCCCGAGAGCATCGCGTTGGTGTACGCCGGTGTGTCGCCCAGGGCGATAGCGGCGTTGAGCAGTTCGTTCCACTCGCTCGGGGTGGGATCGGTGTAGCCGCCTGCGGCCACCACCACCTGGCCGCTGAGCACAGACACCACCGGATCCCCCGCCGCCGAGCACAGGAAGTCGACCCCCGCGTGGACCCCGGAGCGGTAGGCGCGGGGCGCGTTCGGCATCGAATAGGGCGAATCCAGGGGCGGGGGCCGGCAGTTGTTCGGCATCACGAAGTCCTGCGCCAGCCGGGCGGCGGCCGCCAGGTCCCGCTGGTACGGCGTCAATGGTGTGGTGGCGGCCTCCAGAGGGGCTGTGGTGGTGGTCTCCGGCGGGGCTGTGGTGGTTGTCGTGGTTGTGGTGGTCTCTGGCGGGGCTGTGGTGGTCGTGGTTTGGGGTGCTGTGGTTGTGGCGGTGGATGCTGTCTCCGGCGGGGCTGTGGTTGTGCCCAGCGTGGTTGCGGCGGCTAACGCCGTGGACTGTTGCGGGTCTTCATCATCCTGCGCCGCGCACCCTGCGACGGCGGCGACCGCGGCAACCAAGGCCAGGCCGCAAGCCGCCACAACACTGCGTCGTCGCATCATGTCCCGACGACCGAAGCGCTAGCCGGCGACCTCGCGAAGGGCGGCCGCCACCTCGGCGTCGTCGTCGGGGTGGATAGTGCGCAGATCGACCACGGTCGCGCCGTCGATCACCCGGGCGATGATCGGCCGCGGCCGTGACCGCAGCGCCGCGGTGTGGTCGCCGGGCACGGACACGCCCACCGACTCGATCTCGACGCCGGGCAGGGTGCCCCCTCCGGGCGTGGCCGCGGTGACAACCTCGGCGAGACCCTCGTACTCGACCAGCCGGCCCCGCAGCTCGGCCCGGCCGAGGGCGGCCATCCGCCAGAACTCGATGGCGCTGCCGTCGCCCCGCAGGTAGGCCAGCGCGGTGTCCTGCAGGGCCGCCAGCACCAGCGATCCCGGTCGCAGCGCCCGGGCCAGCGGGTGGCGGCGGCAGGCGTCGACCAGCTCGGTCCGCCCCGCGATGATCCCGGCCTGGGGCCCGCCCAGCAGCTTGTCGCCTGAGAAGGTCACCAGGGCCGCTCCGGCCTCGAGGGTCTGGCGGGCGGCCGGCTCGGAGTCCAGCCACGGCGGCGGGCCGCTATCGAGCCAGCCGCAGCGGCTGTCGAGCAGGCCCGACCCGATGTCGGCCACCAGCGGCGGGCCCAGGCCCGCCAGCTCAGCGGTGCGGGGCGCCTCGGTGAAGCCCACCACCCGGAAGTTCGACCGGTGCACCTGCACCACCACCGCGACGTCGTTGGCCGGGTCGGACACCGCTGCCGCGTAGTCGTCCCGGCGGGTGCGGTTGGTCGTCCCGACCTCCACCAGCCGGGCGCCCGACCAGGCCATCACGTCGGGCACCCGGAAGCCGCCGCCGATCTCCACCAGCTCGCCCCGCGACACCACCGCGTCGCGGCCCTCGGCCAGCGCGGCCAGCACCAGCATCACCGCGGCCGCGCAGTTGTTGACGGCCATGGCGGCCTCCGCGCCGCAGGCCCGGGCCAGCAGGCCGGGCGCGCCCGTCTGGCGATCGCCGCGTTCGCCGGTGTCGAGGTCGAGTTCCAGGTTGGAGTAGTGGGCGCTCTGCCTCCACGCCTGCGGCGCCCGGCCCAGGTTGGTGTGCAGCAGCACGCCGGTGGCGTTGATCACCGGTGTGAGCAGCCGCCGGTGGAGGGTTCGGGCCCGTGCCGGTGCCGAGTCGGGGTCGCCGGCCGCGATGGCGGCCCGGGCTGCGTCCACCAGCAGCGGATGGGGCAGGCCGGTAGCGGCCAGCGAGCGGGCCAGCCGGTCCACGGAGGGCGGTCGATCCTGAAGCGACACGTCGGTGACAAGGCTACGCATCCGCTTGCCGGTGCCGCCTACCCGCTCGGCCTCTTACGCTGGGGCCGTGTTCGTAGTGCTGCTCCTGGCGCTGTTGTGCGTGCCGCTGCTGGAGCTGTACGTGATCATCCGGGTGGCCGGCGGGGTCGGCACACCGGAGACCATCGGCTTGCTGATCGCGGTGTCGGTGGTCGGGGCCTGGATGGTGCGACGGTCCGGTCTCGGCGTGCTCAACCAGATCCGGGTCCGCCTCAACCGGGGCGAGCTGCCCACCGGGGAGCTGGTCGACGGGCTGCTGATCCTGATCGCCGGCGCGCTGATGCTCACGCCCGGGTTCATCACCGACGCAGTGGGGCTGCTGCTGCTGTTCTTCCCCACCCGGCTGGCGGTGCGGTCGCTGCTGCTGCGCCGCTTCGCCCGCAAGATCAACCTGCACGGATGGACCGCCGGGCCGGGCGGTCAGGGCGGCTTCGGCTTTGGCTTCGGCCACGCACCGGGCAGCGGCCGGCACCGGCCCGGCGGACCCGACGTCCGTGATGTCGACGACGTGCGCGAGGTCGGTGACGGCGAGCAGACCAAACGTGACCAGGACGGAGACTGACCATGCAGATTGATCCAGCCGCCACTTCGGCCGTCGATCACGTGCTCACCACCACCCGGGCGGTGCGGCAGCGTCTCGACCTCGAGCGCGATGTCGACGACGAGATCATCCTGGACTGCATCGACATCGCCGAGCAGGCGCCCACCGGGGGCAACCAGGGCAGCCGGCGCTGGCTCATCGTGCGGGACCCCGACCTCAAGCAGCGCCTCGCCGAGCTGTACCGCGGCGTGATCGGCAACCGCATGATCGAGGCCCGCGACCGCCTGGCCGGCAGCGGCGACCCCCGGGAGCGGTCCATGCGGTCCTCGGCCCACCTGGCCGAGCACCTGGGAGAGGTGCCGGCCATCGTCATCCCGGTGATCCTCGGTCGCCACGACGGCAGCGGTCGCCCCGGCCTGTTCGACTCGGTGATCCAGAGCGGCTGGAGCTTCTGCCTGGCCCTGCGGGCCCGGGGCCTGGGCACCGTCTGGACCACCGCCGGGCTGGCCAACGCCGCCGACATCAAGGAGCTGCTCGGCATACCCGAGGATGTGACCGAGATCGCCATGTTCCCGGTGGCGTGGACGGTCGGCACCGACTTCAAGCCGGCCCGGCGGCATCCGGCCCGCGAGATCGCCTACTTCGACGGCTACGCCCGCACATTCGAGAGCGGGCCCAGCGACCCGGTGTGTATGGCCGACGGTCCCGGCACCGTCGCCGAGGCTGACATCCGGGCCGATCCGGCCGCGGTGTGGGCCCGAGTCACCGACATCAACCTGCCCGCCGAGTTCTCCGAGGAGTTCCAGGGCGCCGAGTGGCAGGACGGCCATGACGGCCCGGCGCTGGGCGCCCGCTTCGTGGGCCGCAACCACCATCCGGGGCGGGGCGACTGGGAGGCGACCTGCCTCGTCGACGTGTTCGAGGAGCCGGCCGCGTTCGGCTGGTGCACCAGCGACATCGACAATCCCGGCGCCCGGTGGCGCTTCGAGCTGGAGCCTGTCGTGGGCGGAACCCGCCTGCGTTTCAGGGGCATCTTGGGGCCCGGCCCGTCCGGCCTGGACAGCATCATCGAGTCGCGGCCCGATCTGGAGCCCCGCATCATCGCTCGGCGCATCAGCGAGCACAGGGCCAACATGCAGCGGGTGGTGGACGGGATCAAGGCCATGTTCGAGCAGCGCCGTCGGTGATCGTGGCCCGCCAGGCGGCTCGCCATCAGAAATGAGAACGTCGGTACAGCTCACCGCCGACGCCGGCCCCTGGCCTGCGTTGGTCGACTTCGTGGTCGGCGCCGAGTCCCTGGGCGTGGACGCGGTGTGGGTGGCCGAGGCGTGGGGATCCGACGCGGCGTCGCCGCTGGGCTACCTGGCGGCCCGCACCGAGCGGGTGATGCTGGGCGCGTCGGTGTTCCAGGTGGGGGTGCGCTCCGCGGTGATGACCGCCCAGACCGCGCTGACCCTCAACGAGCTCTCCGAGGGGCGGTTCGTGCTGGGTCTCGGAGTGTCGGGACCGCAGGTGATGGAAGGCCTGCACGGGGTCCGTTTCGCCGATCCGGTGGGCCGCATGGCCGAGACTCTCGACGTGATCGGGCAGGCCTTCGCCGGCGAGCGGGTGGCCTACGCGGGCCGCCACCTGCGGCTTCCCCTGCCCGGAGGCGAAGGCAAGTCGCTGCGCCTGTCTCTGCGATCGGAGTCGCCCCCTCCCGTATACCTGGCCTCGATGCTGCCGAGGATGCTGGAACTGACCGGTGAACGAGCCGGCGGCTGGCTGGGCACCAGCTTCGTGCCCGAGGGGGCCGACGACGCATACTTCCGGCACTTGCGAGTCGGCGCAGCCCGATCCGGTCGGACGCTGGACGATCTCGACGTGTGCCAGGGCGCAGAGGTCGCTTTCGCTGCTGACGAGGCCGAGCTGGCCGCCATGATCGACGCCCGCCGGGCCGGACTGGCCTTCAGCCTGGGGGGCATGGGATCGGCCATCTCCAACTTCTACAACTCCGCATACGCCCGCCAGGGCTTCGCCGAGGTGGCGGCCGAGTCGCAGCGCCTGTGGCTGGCCGGTGACCGCCGGGCGGCGGCCGCGGTGATCCCCGACGAGATGGTGCTGGGAACGACCCTCATCGGCACCGCCGCCATGGTGCGCGACCGCCTGGCTGTTTGGGCGGCGGCCGGGGTCGACACCGTGCGCCTGTATCCCGCGGGTGACACCGTCCACGAGCGGCTCGACACCCTTGGCCGGGCTCTGGAGCTGGTCCCGGACTGAGGGATGGCCTCGGCGACGCCGCGACGGTCACCGGAAGGTGGTCGCGGTCCTGTCATACTCGCGTCCTATGGGTGTTGACCGATGACCGAGCAGAGACCGCCGGTGCGGCGACAGATCCCCGCAGCGCTAGTTGTGGCCAGGCGGGCGATGGTGGTCGCGGCGGCTGCGATGGTGATCGCCGCCCTGGCCGTGGTGGTCGCGCTCCTGGGTGAGCCCGGGAGCGATCCGGCCGAGACCGCAGCCGTCGAACAGGCCCGGGACGACGCGGCCTCGGCCCAGGACGAGGCCGATGCGGCCACCGCCATGGCTGATGCTGCCATCGTCATTGCCGAAGAGGCCGCCGCAGTGGCGGCTGCCGCGCAGGCTGCGCTCGCCGACGCGATGGCCTCGGCCGGCGAGACCGTGGATCCCGAGACCATCGCCCGGCTCGAGGCCCAGCTGGAGGAGGCGCGGAACTTGGCGGCCACCGCTCTGGTGGCGGCCGACGCAGCCGGCGGAGACACCGGCGCCGACGACGAGGCTTCCGGGGACGAGACCGAGGTCGGGGAGGTCTCCGAGCCGGAAGAGGCGGCCGCCACCGATGAGGATGCTGCCGAGCCCGACGACGGGGCTGCCGTCACCGGTGGGGACGAGGACGTGTCCGAGCCGGATGACGCCGCTGCTCCCGATGAAGGCGCCTCCGAGCCCGATGACAGCGGTGAGGCTGCGGCCCTTCCCGGCGAGCCGTTCGAGATCGGCCCGTCCGCGGGCACCGGGCTGGTTGTCGTCGGGATCAGGCACGACAGCGCTCTGAACTTCCGCGACGTCCCCAACGGCACCGTCATCGCCAGGCTCGACAACGTGATGGACGGGGTGCGCGACCCGGCTGTGTACGCCCGGCAGCCGGGCTCCGACGACATCATCACCACCGTCGACCTGCAGAACGGGGTTGTCGCCACCGGCAACACCCGGCAGTTGCCGACCACCATCTGGCACGAGCTGCAGGTCGGGGATCTCCTGGGCTGGGCCAGTGCCACCTATCTCGCTCAGGCGGGAGGCACCGACGACGCCACGTCCGAGGTGGTCGACACCCTGGGCGAGCTCCCGGTAGCCGACACCATGGTCGAGTTGGGTCTCGCAGTCGCCCAGACCATGGCGAGCCAGGAGCCCCAATCCAGTGTCGTGGTGTCGGGGGCGCCCGGCCTCGCCGGCGATCTCGGGCAGGTCACGATCGACATCGTCGGCATCGGCGACGACTCGGTCCGGGGGTTCCGCCTGGTGGTGTTCGCCCACCCGGCCGAGAACTGGACTCCGGACGACCCCGGTCCGTTCACCCTCAAGAGCGTCGAGCGCACGGTCCTCTGCCACAGCCACCGGGGCGCAAGCGAAGAAGGCCTCTGCAACTAGCTCCGCGTTGACGGCCCTACACCGGCGGCTTGACCTCGTAACCCATCTCGCGCAGTTGCTCCACCGCCACGTCGGTGTGGTCCCGGACCGTGGCGCTCGCTTGCTTCTGTTCCCAGTCGCCGAGGGTTCGGTCTACGACAGCTTGCCAACCGGGGTTCCATTCGGTGTAGAGGCGCTCACGGTCAAGGAACTGTAGAAGATCCTCCACGGTCGGGCGGAAGCGTCGTCCGCCGACGGGGAAGTGGAACTCGGCCAAGCGTGGTGGCGCAAGCCCTGCCGTTCCGTAGATCCATCCGATCTCCAGTGACTCGGCATGCAGATGCACATGTGCAGAGGGCTTGCTGCGAGCGTTCCTAACATACTCAACGCGGAAGACTGGGCGCTCTCTCCGTCGCGGATCGGGCCGAACCCACAAGCCGTAGTCCGAGGTCTGGACTACGAGGAATCCGGAGTGCGGGGTGACGGACACCCGTAGTTCGATCTTGAGCATGAGCGTCGCGGGACCGGCACCATCGCACTCGCGCGGAAGCGGAACCAGACTGAACCCCACCTTCTCGGGATTCAATGGCATCGGTCCGATCCGGCGCTGGTCGTCGCCTGCCTCGACCACCCCGAACTCACGAGCTCCGACTACACATCCTTGGATGAGCTCGGTCAGTTGCGCTGCGAACTCATTCGACGCTTCATCGAGGGCGCTGGTCACGCCGTGTCGGGAAGGTCTTCCTCAGTGAGGACGTCACCCCAGATCAGCCAGAGATCGCGCAGCGAAGGGTCGTCCAGGCGGTCCTCAACGCCGAGTTCGTAGAACCCACGCAGACCGAGTCCGACCTCGTCAGCAGCTCTCGCAAGCATGCTCACGACTTCTTCCCTGGGGACGGTGATGGTCATGGACTGTTCCTCCTCGGGTAGCGATGAGCGTAGTAGGGCCGTGGGACATCGGTGACAACCTCCTGATCGGTTGGGCGGTCGCTGTTGGGGCGGCGCGCTCGCACCGAGTTGGTGTCTGGTCCGGGAGGGTCGGGGGCGCGTGCGGGGCCGTGGTTGATCGCATCTGGGGGGTGGAGCGTGCGTCTGCCGGGTGGTCCGTGGATTTGCCAGTTGAAGTGGTGGATCTTGTTGTGGCAGTGCCAGCACGCAGGTACGAGGTTGTCGATGTCGGTGGGTCCGCCTTGGGACACGGGTCTAACGTGGTGGGCTTGGCATGCATCGAAGTCGAACCCGCAGGCGAAGCAGCCTCCGTAGATCGCTTTGAGGGCCTTGAGCTGGGTGGCGGTGGCGGTGCGTTTGGTGTGTCCTTGCCACAACAGCACGCCGCGGCGGTCATAGATGGCCGGTGTGATGGCGGAGTTGCAGGCCAATTCGTCGAGCACCACATTCGGTAGCCGGTCCCCTGTGGGCGTTTTGGCGATGAGTTCGCCGGTGGTGTCATCGACGTGCGCGACCACGCAGATGTCCGCGAAGGGCTTGCTGGTACTGGTGGCGGTGTTGGAGGTGAGGGCATCAAGGGCGTCGGCCATGCACTGGTCGAAGCTGCGTCGCTGGGTCGGGTCTTCGGCGTTCTTTTTGTCGGCGTCATGGAGTCGGGCGGCTTCGGTGCGCAGCCGGTTCTTGATGCGAGCGCCGGTGACTGCGTCGAACTCGCCGTGAAGGCGGACCATCCCGTCGTCGGTGTTGAAGATGCGCACGCAGCGCCGGGCGCGCATGCGAGCATGCTCAGAGGCTCCGCCGTCGCCTCGACGTTCGACGGCCCAGCGGCGTGCCTCGCGGGCGAACTGATCGGGATGCATGGATTCGGCCTTGGCCAACAGTTCAGCGTCGGACTCGACATCGGCGACGCTGGTGTTGGCGGCTGCGTCGGCCAGACGCTTGGCGTTGGCCAATGACACCCGACCCTCAGCCACCGCGTCGCTCAGTCCCTGTGCCTCGCCCAGCGCCTTAGCTACCTTGACCTGGCTACGAGCCTCCTGCCGGGACAGCCCCGCACTCACAGCCAGCACCTCAGCACCGCCGTCACCATGACGCTCCCGGCCCGCCACCGAAGCCGCAGCCGAGATCTGGAACGCAGAGTTCACACTGGCAATCACCTTCGACGCGACCAACCCCTCACGCAGTTCCGAACACGACGCCGAGCCCTCGTTGGCGCAAGCCAGCATTTCCTTCACCGCGGCCTCGGCCCGTCGAGCAGCTTCGATCAACATAGACCCAGCATCCCATATGGGTATGACATCTCATGTTCTAGCTTGGAATATAACAAGATAAATTGAAGATTTAGGACTTGAGGCTGTAGCTGAATGCAGGCTTGGGCCAGCGTTCTCCGAACGCCGCTCACGGCAGACTGATCGCGATGCCCGATAGCCGTTGCTTCGTCAATTCCATCATCCCGGTAGAGAGCAGCGACCCGGTCCCGGTGGCGGGCAGGCATGGAACCGGCGCGCCGACGAAGACGGCTGCGCTCACACAGAGACCTGCGGTCCTGGACACGCGCGGAAGTTCATGCAGCTACGCGGCAACTGGATTGACGAGACCGGCACTCGAGGCACCGGTGACTTGTGGGCCTGGGGCGAATGGGAGGCCGAGTCGGAGTTGCTACGCGAACTCAGTCAATTGGGTGATCCAGGATTCCCCAGGTACCTCTGGCTCCCGTACTACGTCCGACGGCGACACGGCTACCGGGGCTTGCACAACACCGACCCGTTCATCTTCGGGGAGCGCTTCCTGTACTCGAATTGCCATCAGCGCTGGAAGAGCAGACTGCGAACTCTCCCACGCGGCTCGGTCATCGCCTTCGGAAGCAAGAAGGGCGAATGGGTGCTAGACACCGTGCTGGTCATCGCTGGATCTGTCGAGTATGTGGCGGAAGCGGCTCCCCATTCCCTGTCCGACTTGGTGCCAGAAGCCTTTCTGGACGTGACGGCTGGACCGCTTGCTGACAACGACGCGGGAGCGAGGTTCAGGCTCTACTGGGGAGCGACGCCGGCCGATCCGGTGGATGGAATGTTCAGCTTCTTCCCTGCAGTGGAGGCGGGTGGAGATGCGGGGTTCAAGCGACCGAGCATCGAGCTTCCTGAGGAGTGCTTCACCAACACGCTGCGCATGGGTGCCAAATCGACACGGTTAGCCTCCGACACCGTGCGGCAGTTATGGGAGTCCCTTGTTCAGCAGGTGCGGGAGGCTGGTCTCCTGCTGGGCACGCGTGCGGCCGGGCCGCCGCGACGGGAGGGCTAGCTGAAGCTCTGGCCGCAGCCGCAGCTTCGCTGGGCGTTGGGGTTGTCGATCGAGAACCCGGCCGACTGCAGGCCGTCGGAATAGTCGAGCGTGGCTCCATCGAGCAGCATTGCCGAGGACGGATCCACCACCACCTGCACGTCGCCGAACGTCGCGGTCGCGTCGCCCTCCGTGATGTCGGTGTCGAAGTACATCTCGTACGAGAAGCCGGAACAGCCTCCGGGCCGCACGGCCACCCGCAACGCCAGCCCTTCCTCGTTCTCGGCCTCGATGAGCTCGGACACTTTGCTGGATGCCTGGTCGGTGAGTGTGATCACGATGGCTCTCCGTGGATGGTTGCCGTCGACTGGTGCCAACAAAGGTAGCGCCAAGCTCGAGGCGAGGCTACTGATCCCGCGGCGACCGCTGCGAAGAGCTGATCGGCCGGGCAGGCCCGGCCGGTAGCATCGGGTCGTGACCACGACCGTGCCGACGGCCGAGGACGTCCTGGAACTGATGCGGGGTGTGGTCGATCCTGAACTGGGCAGCAACCTGGTGGAGCTGGGGATGGCCCGGGGCGCCCAGGTGTCCGATGACGGGCTGGTTCGTATCGAGATCGCCCTGACGACGGCGGGCTGCCCGCTGCGGGCCCAGATCCAGAAGGACGTCAAGGCCAGGCTCGAGTCGCTTCCCGGCGTCACCAAGGTGCGCATCGTGTGGGCCGAGCTGACCGCCGAGGAGAAGACTGCGGCCATGGCCAAGGCCCGCTTCAACGTGTCTCAGCGGGCACCTGACACGGCCATCCCGCCCACCACCAAGGTGCTCATGGTGGCCAGCGGCAAGGGCGGCGTGGGCAAGTCCACGGTGACCACCAACCTGGCGGCCGCTCTCGCCGAGGAGGGGTTCAACGTCGGCGTGATGGACGCCGACATCTGGGGGTACTCGGTGCCCCGGATGCTGGGCGTGGACGGCGACCTCCGCTCCCTCGACGGCAAGATCGTGCCCCTCACCCGGGCCGTCGGCGACGGCCGCCTCGACGTCGTGTCGATGGGTTTCCTGGTCGACCGGGAGGACTCGGCGCTGATGTGGCGGGGACTGATGCTGAACCGCGCTGTGCAGCACTTCTGCGAGGATGTCCGCTGGAGCGACGACCTCGACTACCTGCTGATCGACATGCCGCCCGGAACCGGCGACGTGCAAATGGGCCTGGCCAAGATGCTGCCCCGAGCGGAGATGATCATCGTCACCACCCCGGCGACAGCCGCCCAGAAGGTGGCGGCCAGGGTGGCCGACATGGGCCGCAAGAACTACCTGCGCATCGTGGGTGTCGTGGAGAACATGAGCTATCTGGTGACACCCGACGGCGAGCACCAGCCGGTGTTCGGCTCCGGCGGGGGTGAGGCGCTGGCTGCCGAGATCGGTGCGCCCCTGCTGGGCCGCGTCCCGCTCGATCCGGCGGTGGCCGAAGGGTCCGACCTCGGCGAGCCGGCCGTGCTCGGTGAGGGCGCCGCGGCGAAGGAACTGAAGTCGGTGGCCCTCGCCCTGTCCGAGGAGCATGTGCCGCCGGTGGAGATGGCCGGCTGCAGCGCCCGGATGCTCGAAGCAGCCGCAGCAGCCCTCGACGCGCTGGACGCCGCCGAGGCCTGACGGGCTGCCATAGGACGCTTCGCCTACTCGCTGGGCCCCTGGCTCACAGTTCGGGGGTCCTCCAACTCGACGGTCAGTCCGGGACCGAGTTCTTGGTCGATGCGGCGCTGGAACATCGGTACCAGCATGGACGACGGCATGACGCACTCGGCGCACGCTTCGTCGGGGATGTGGAGCCGGAATGTGATGGTGCTTCCCATCCGCTCGGCGGTCAGGTCGGCGCGATCGGCTCTCAGGCTCTCAGCCAGGGCTTCCACCACGGCTTCGAGTCCCGTCCGCTCGCCAATGGTGGTGACTTCGGTGGGCGGTGGATCGGCCACACCACGCAGGAGCAGGCGCTCGACCTCGGGGGTGACCGCGTCGGCCAGGTCGTTCACCTGATCGATGGAGAGGCTGGCCACCGGGTGCGGGACGGTGGCGAACGGGTAGTCGGCGAAGCCCTGGAGCTCGGCCATGACCTTGCCGGTGGCCGTGAAGGGCTCGGTCACGATGGCGGCCGCGGGCAGGCCGAGCTCCTCGAACCGGACGGCGTCGAGCACACTGCCCGACGAGCAGCTGCCTCAATCGCCGATGGCGGCGATGATGGCGGTGGCGTCGGCGGCCAGCATCTCGATGTCGGCCGGTTCCGCCGGGAAGCTGGAGTCGGGCTTGGTGACCAGGATCGTCGTGCCGCTGATGCGATGCCGCGCCGCGAGGTTCGCGGCCACCCGCTGGAGGATCTCGCGGCCGCGGGCCTTGCCGTTGTTGACCAGCCCCAGCACCGCGCCGTCGAGGCTGGCCGGCCTGGGGGCGAGTCTCTTGCCCGCGGAAACCGGGGAGAGGGTCGGGTCGACGAGGGTGACGGTCATGGGGAAATGATCTCCTGAGTGATCAGCGGGACGCTGCGGTCCCGGCTCCAGGTAGGGAAGAAGGCCGAGTGCCCGCCGGCGTCACCGCCACCGACCATGAGGGCGATGTCCTCGGGGCCGGTCCCACGCCGTACGAGGATGTTCTCGTCGCCGGGATGGACGGCCGGGTCCGACGCCATCCACCACACCGGGTCGAAGCCCTTGACGAAGCCTGCCGGCTCTACCTTGCCGCCCCGCTTGACCTCTGCGAACGAGCGGGCCGAGTGCTCGAACAGATATTCCTGCACTTGGGCCCGGGTCCATCCCGACGCCGCGATCTTGCGGGCATGCTCGGGCGCGAACACGATCAGCGACCGGCCCGAGCTGAGCGACCCGAACGCGGCCATCGTGTCGGCGAAGGTTCCGAGCAGCTCGACCACGTCCGAGGAGGCGTGGTTGAGCACGTTGTGCCCCGACTCGGCGGCCATGATCGTGACCGTGCTCTGCGACGGCTCGTAGCCCCTCGACACGTGGAACGGCTCCCAGGGGCACGACGCCTCGTCCTCGCCGAAGCACATCGCGTACTTGCCGGCCCAGCCCTGGGTGCTCTTGTCGAGCGCGCCGGGTATGGCCACCAGGCAGTTGCGCAGCACGAGACGGACGGTGCGGCCGATGGTGGCGTTGGCCCGGAAGCCCGGGCCGAACAGGTTCTCCTTGCAGTGGATGCCGATCTCGTCGCGGACGGGCCCGTTGACCGCTACGAGGACCGCGGCCCCGCCGGTGCTGGCCGCCACCGCGTGCAGACCGAAGGCGGGCTCACCCATCGCCTTCAGGGCCGCGCCCACTACCGGGAAGTACTCGGGGAGGCAGCCGGCCATGACTGCGTTTACGGCTGCCTTGCGGGCGGTGACGGTCAGGCCCCGCCACAGGTCGTCGAGCAGCACGTCGTCGGGAGCCCACACCCCGCCGGCCAGCATGGCGTTGACCAGCGGCTCGGTGGGCGGCACCACCGGCAGCCCGTCGGTCCAGCCCGCGTCGTAGCAGGCCTCGATGGCCTCCCACGGGTCGTCCACCCGCCGGTCGCCGTGAGCAGGAGTCACCAGAGCTTCTCGCAGCAGATCATCGTTGTGCGATCCTACGGCTGGGTGGGCCACCGATCACCGACATTCCGAAGGGAACGATGGCGCCAGCCTGTGACAGCGACACATCATTAGAAATGATGCTATGCTGTCACAATGAGGACGACGGTTACTTTGGACGCTGACACCGAGCAGATCATCCGGCAGCGGATGATTGAGCACCGGATCTCCTTCAAGCAGGCGCTCAACGACTTGGTCCGAGAGGGGCGAGCCTCAATTGATGGACCTCCGGAGTTCCGAACGACGACCCGGTCCATGGGACTGCCGACGGTTGACCTGGACGGAGCATTGCGACTCGCCGGTGAGCTTGAGGACGACGAGCTTCTACGGCGAATGGAGACCGGTTCGTGAAGCTGGTTGATGCCAATGTCCTCATCTACGCAGTAAACAAGGACGCGCCACGGCACGGGGCGTCCAGGGAGTGGCTCGACAGGTCGCTCAGCGGCGGCGCCACTGTGGCGTTCACATGGGTTGCGTTGCTGGCGTTCCTGCGCCTGACCACCAGTCGCCGACTCTTCCCATTCCCGATGTCCACCCCGGACGCGATCCGGCAGGTTGATGACTGGCTGGCGCAACCCTCTGCCGTAGTCGTAGAGCCGACCTCGCGCCACCTGACGCTCGTGCGCGATCTGCTGGACCCAGTGGGGGTGGGGGGAAACCTCGTCAACGACGCCCACCTGGCCGCTCTCGCGATCGAGCACCGCTGTGAGGTCGTGTCATACGACAAGGGCTTCCTGCGGTTCGACGGCGTGACGCTGGAGACGCCGGGCTGATCGGCGAGACTGTCGGCGCGAGTCCTCCTCGGGTATCTGGCAGGCCGATCTAGCCTGCGGTCCTATGGCTTCCGCACCCCGTGACCGCTTCGAGATCGTTGTCGACGGCACGGCGGTAGCCGTTGCTGGCGAGCAGTTGACGCTGCTGGACGTGTTGCGTGAGCAGCTTGGGGTGCGCTCGGTGAAGGACGGGTGCAGCCCGCAGGGCCAGTGCGGCTGCTGCACGGTGCTGGTGGACGGGCAGCCCCGAGTTGCGTGCGTCACCCCGGCCCGGCGGGTGGCCGGTCGGGCCATCACCACCCTCGAAGGGCTCGACGCCGAAGTGCGTGACGGCTGGGCCCGAGCCTTCGCGGCCACGGGCGGCAGCCAGTGCGGCTTCTGCACGCCGGGGATCATCTGCCGGTTCGCAGGTCTGCAGGCCAAGGGTGCCGACCACGACGACCGGGATGCCGCGGCGCGGGCATTGGCCGCTCATCTGTGCCGCTGCACCGGCTGGCAGCCCATCCTCGACGCCTGGGAGGCCTACCCGCGCCCGGTCGGCCAGGTCGAGGCGGCGGGACCCGAAGACCCTGACGGGCGGGCTGATGCCGATCTCCGGGCCACCATCGAGGGAGGTTCACCGCAGTCGACCGGTCCCCATGTGGCGCTGGGAGCGGGTGGCTTCGCCGATGACACCGCGCCGGACGGCGCGCTGGTGGCGGTGCGGGCTGGAGAGGGCTGCGAGGTGGCCGACGAGGACGGCTGGGTGGTGGCCGAGACCCTGGTCGAGGCTCGACGGCTCGCGGCCCGCGTGCCCGGCCGTCGCACCACCGCCAGTTGGGATCCGCCGCTGGAGGTACCGGTCGGGGACTGGGCGGTCACCCTGCGTACGAGTTGGACCGAGCCCGGGTACCTGGAGACCGACGCAGCCTGGTGCGAGCCCGGCGGCGAGCCCGCCTCCCCGCTCGGCAACGGCGGCGCCTTCGGCGGCAAGCTCGACTCGCCGGTGGCAGAGGCTGCCCGCCGGTTGGCCGACCGCCACGGCGAGCCGGTGAGGGTGCTGTGGTCCCGTCCCGACACGGCCGAGCTCGGCCCCAAACGGCCGCCGGTGGCTGCCGGTGTGCGGCCCGACGGCACCGGTGAGATGGTGGTGGTCCGCACTCCGGGCATTGCCGCCGCGATCCGGGCGCACGCGCCGGGACTGGCCGTGACCGAGGTTGATGTGCCCGGACCGCCGACGTCCTCGCAGGTGAGGGGCGCGGGCTGGGCCGAGGCCGCGGCGCTGCTGGCCGCGGTCCGGGCCGAGCCGGGCTGGATCACCGGTCCCGGTGGCGGCTCGGCCACCGCCACGGTGGAGGCTGACGGCTCGATCAGAGTGAAGGTGCGGGCTGGCCGGGCTCTCGACGAGACCGTGCTGGGCTCCTACTGCAGCGGGGCGGCCCACATGGCCTACTCGTGGGTGACCAGCGAGTCGCTCGGCGTCGATCCCGAGGGCACCGTCCACGACCTGACCGTTCGCTCCTTCGGCATCGTCAGCGCAGCCAACATGCCGGCTGTCCAAGTCGAGATCGTCGACGACGGCTCCGAGCCGGTCAACGGCAGCGACGCGGTGTTCGCCGCGGTGGCCGCCGCGGTTTGGATCGACCGGGGATGCCCGCCGGTCTGGCCCACCGACCGCTGAACTGGCGCTCTAGCGGCGACGAACGCCCGGGAGGCTGGGCCGCCGGCGCGGTGCGTGCCCGTCAGAGAGTTGGGGGTAGCCGGTCTCGGCTTCCTTGCGGGCCAAGTCCAGGTACTCGTTGGGACCGTCGTCGCTGCGGTTGGCGGCGTCTGCGTCGGCCTTGAGGAAGCTCCCCAGGGCCGCGGCCAGGATCCCGCTGCCCACCAGCACCGCCACTGGGAACAGCACCACCAGCACGATCACCATCACCACCGCTCCGGCCACGCCGCCAGCATACGCGCACGACCGCCGCGCCTACTGGCTCGGCCGGGACGGCTATCTGCTAGGGGGTGCGAGGGTGTCGGCTATCAGCATGTCGACCACGGCCTTGAGGGCCTCGTCGGTGGTGGCACCCTCCTCGAGCGCTTCGTGGTACACCGCCAACTGGCGGTCGGCGGACGTGCCCCGCTCACAGATCGTGCGGGTGTGCTCGATCTCCTCCACGCAGTCCAGGGCCTCGGCGTCGGGCATGACCAACTCGATCAGCTCCTCGAGCAGGTCCACGAAGGGGACCAGCACGCCCTTGCCGAAGTCCATGAGCTCGCCGCCGGTCCCGTAGCGCTCGGCCCGCCACAGGTTCTCCGACAGCAGGAAGTTGGCGTAGCTCCGCCAGCGGCGGTTCTCCAGCTTGAGCCGCCAGAGCATCCTCAACAGGCAGACGTACATGGCGGCCAGCGCGATGGTGTCCTCCATCCTGGTGGGCAGGTCGGTCACCCGCATCTCCACGGTGGGGTAGCGCTCCGACGGGCGGATGTGCCACCACACCATGGAAGAGTCCTCGATGATCCCGGCTTGCACGAGCACGTTCACATGGCGCCTGAAGTCCGACCACGAGCCGAACTTCTCCGGGAATCCGGTGCGGGGCAGAGCCTCGCCCACCGCCAGGCGGTAGCACTTGAGGCCGGTTTCGCGCCCCTCCCAGAACGGCGACGACGTCGACAGGGCCAGCAGATGGGGCAGGAAGTAGGCCATCTGGTCCATCAGGTCGATCCGCAGGTCGGGATCCTCGATGCCGACATGCACGTGCAGGCCGGAGATGACCATCCGCCGGGCCACGGCCTGAAGGTCCCTGGTGAGGGTCTGGTAGCGCTCCGCTTCGGTGTACTGCTGCGAGTGCCATCTCGCGAACGGGTGCGACGAGACCGCGATGGGCGCCATGCCGTACTCGGCGGCGGCCTCGGTCACCGCAATGCGCAACAGCCCGATGTCGGCCCGCAGTTCCTTCATGTTGGCGCACACGCCGGTGCCGATCTCGATCTGCGAGCTGAATAGCTCTCTGGCCACCAGACCGTGACGCAGGTCGGCCACCTTCTCCAGCAGGCCGGGTGGCTGCCTGGTGATGAGGGCCCCGGTGTCGCGCTCGACGAGCAGGTACTCCTCCTCGATGCCCATCGTCCAGGCTGGCTCGTCCATTGCCCGTGCTCCTATCCCGTGGCCGCGGCGAGACTAGCCGCAGCAGCCGGTGTGGGATACTCACCTGGACCCCCCTCGGCAAGACTCAGCGCACGCGTCCTACGTAGTCTGGGTCTCGTGCAATCAGAATCCTCGGAGGCAGAGCCGTGGCCCCAGTAGCGAGTCCGTGTACCGATCCGGTGGTCCTCGACATGTGGCATCCGATCTCCGCCGTGGCCGAGATCAAGCCAGGCCGGGTCCACACCACCCAACTGCTCGGCAGCCCAGTGAGCTACACCCTCGACGGTGACGGCCGGCCCGTCGTGTGGCGAGCCGATCCGGCGCTACGACCCGGCATGCCTGTCGACGCAGCCCGGATCACCGAACGTCTGCCCGTCATAGACCGGTTCTGCTTCGTCTGGACCTCATACGGAGATCCGCCCGACCGGCTGTTCTCCATCCCCGAGTTCGACGAGAGCGACCGTCGCACCTTCGCGGCCGCCTCGATCGGGGTGCACACCTCGGCGCCCCGGGCCGTCGAGAACTTCCTGGACATGGGCCACTTCCCCTACGTTCACACCGGCATACTCGGCGTCGAGCCGCACACCGAAGTGGTCGAGTACGACGTTGACATCACCGATGACAACGAGGTCGTGGCCACCCGCTGCCTCTTCTACCAGCCGCTCGCGGCCTTGGCCGCCACCAAGGGGCAGATGACCGAGTACACCTACCGGGTGCCGCATCCGTACGTGGCCATGCTCTACAAGACGGCACCGCCCGACCCCAGCCGCCTGGACGCGATCGCCATCTTCCTCCAGGCGGTGACCGAGGAGCAGATCGTGGCCCACAACTTCCTGTGCATGGTCGATCACACGAACACCGACTCCGAGCTGAAGATCTTCCAGCAGAAGATCTTCGGGCAGGACAAGCCGATCATCGAGAACCAGATGCCCCGGCGGCTTCCCCTCGCCCCCCGGGCCGAGACGCCGATCCGGGCCGACAAGTCCTCGATCACGTACCGGCGGTGGCTTGCGGACCTCGGCATCACCTACGGCGTCATCCCGGAGGCCGCGTGACGTGGCATCCGGTCGCATCATCGGCCGACCTGACCTACCGCACCACATACCACGCTCAGATCCTGGGCCGCGAGCTGGTGGCCTGGCGGGCCGACGACGACGCGGTCAACCTCTGGGAGAACCGCTGCCTGCACCGGGGAAGCCGGCTCACCCTGGGCATCAACGACGGCGCCGAGCTCATGTGCCGCTACCACGGATGGCGCTACGCCAACCGCACCGCGGGCTGCACGTACATCCCCGCGCATCCGGCCGACGCCCCGGCCCGCTCGGTCTGCAACCGCACCTACCCCGTGGCCGAGCGTTACGGCCTCGTGTGGGGCTCCGTCGAGCCCCAAGACTCCGGGCAGGCCGGTCCGCCGGCCTTGGACCTCCTGGAGGCGGGCGATCCCACGCCGCTGCGCCCCATCGTCGTGAACGCCCCGCCCGCGAAGGTGGCCGATGCGCTGGCCGGCTACCGGTTCCAGCCGTCAGCGGCGGTGACGCAACGCCCTGGTGCCGCCGCCGACTGGCGCTCGTACCGATCCCCCGAGGGCGGCTGGGATGTGGCCACCGTCGAGCGGGACGAGCTGAGGGTCACACTGCGAGCCGCCGACGGGGACGACGAGACCCATCTCGTGGCGTGGGTTCAGCCCGTCGACGCCCACCGCAGCGTGATCCGGGGCGTGCTCGACGCCCGGCCTCCGGCTCCGGCTCGCCTCGCTGTGCTCCGGCACCACAATCACCTGCTGAGCCGGCTGCGCGACCGCGTCGAGGAGCAGGCCGCGCTCGAGCCGGTGCCGGAGCCGATCCAGGTGGAGATCGTGCCGGTGAGCGTGGAGTTGTCCGGCATGCCCGAGCTGGGCGCGGGCCGGAGGGCGCCGCTGCGTGTCCGGGTCGCCCGTAAATGGTCCGCAGCCGCCGACGTGGCCGGCTTCGAGTTGGAGCCGGTCGGCTCGCCGCTCCCCGGATTCCAGGCCGGGGCCCACATCGATCTCCACCTGCCGAACGGCCTGGTTCGCCAGTACTCGCTGACCAACGGGCCCGGCGAGTCCGATTGCTACCGCATCGGGGTGAAGCTCGAGCCGGAGTCCAGCGGTGGATCGGTGTGCCTCCACGAGACCGTCCGCGAGGGCGACGTGCTGGCCATCTCGGCGCCCCGCAACAACTTCACTCTCAGCCGGGCGTCCGAGCGCACCGTGCTGCTGGCCGGCGGGATCGGGATCACCCCGCTGCTGTCGATGGCCCAGACGCTGCGCCAGTCCGGTCTGGCCTTCGAGATGCACGCTTTCGTCCGGGACCGCCGGTTCCTGCCGTTCGGTGAGCTGGTGACGTCGTTCGGTGACGCCGCCGTCGAGCACCAGGGGCTCTCGCCGCAGCAGACGGCCGAAGAGATCGGGCGGATCCTTGGCGAGCACACCCTCTCGGCCCAGCTGTACGTGTGCGGGCCTGCGCCGATGATCGAGGCCACCATACAGGTCGCCGACGAACTCGGCTGGCCCGAGGAGTCGGTGCACTTCGAGTACTTCGCCAATCCCACCGAGATCGACGATTCCACCGCGTTCGACGTTGCGCTGGCCCGCTCCGGGCTGACGCTTCGGGTCGAGCCCGCCCAGACCGTGCTCCAGGCGCTTAGGGCGCACGACATAGACATGCCGTCGTCGTGCGAGCAGGGCGCCTGCGGCACCTGCCTGGCGTCGGTGCTGGAGGGCGAGATCCTCCACCAGGACGTCTATCTGAGCCGCTCGGAGCGGGCGGCCGGCGACCGGATGCTGACATGCGTGTCCCGGGCGACCTCCGACCGCCTCGTGCTGGATCTGTAGGAAGGACGGCGGTGATCAAGCTCTACAACTACGAGCTGTCGGCCAACTGCTACAAGCAGCGCCTGTTCCTCAGCATCCTCGGCCTCGACTACGAGGCGATCACCATCGAGTTCTTCCCGGGCATGGAGCACAAGTCCGAGGCGTTCCTGGAGATCAACCCGCTGGGGCACATCCCGGTCCTCGACGACGACGGCTTCATGGTGCGCGACGCCCATGCCATCCTGATCTACCTGGCCGCCAGGTACGACCCGAGCGGCCGGTGGTACCCGACCGGCGACCCCGGACTACTGGCCAAGACGGCCCAGTGGCTGCTGTTCTGCGAGGGCACCACCAGCACCGCGTCGGCCGCCCGGCTGCATGACTCGCTGCACTACGACTTCGACATTGACGCGGTCCGCGCCGGCGCCCACCGGCTGTTCCGGGTGGCCGACGAGCACCTCTGGTTCGCCGAGCAGGAGGGCTACGACTGGCTGGTCCCGACCGACCATCCCACCATCGCCGACCTCGCCCTGTTCCCGGACGTGATCCTGTCGGAAGAGGGCGGAGTAAGCCGGCAGGACTACCCGGCCCTGCACCGCTGGACCGACCGGGTCAAGCGCATCGACGGCTTCACCCCGATGCCCGGCATCTTCTTCGCGGCGCCGGCCCGCACCTAGCGGCGGTGGCTCAGGCGGCTCCCCGCACGTAGGGATCGCCTAGGGCGGCGGGGGTGTGGCTGCGCCGGGCCCTCACCACCAGCGCGATCAGCGTCACCACATACGGCAGCGCCAGGAACACCTCGTAGGGCACCTCCGTGGCCGTCCCCTGGAGGCGCAACTGGGCCGCGTCGCACAAACCGAACAGGAACGCGCCGGCCACCGCGGGGACCGGTCGCCATCCCGCGAACACAACCAGCGCCAGAGCCACCCAGCCCCGGCCCGCGGTGACCTCCTCGATGAACAGCCCCAGCGGCCCGTTGACCAGTACCGCGCCGCCCAGGCCGGCCAGGGCGCCCCCTGCGATGGTCGCCATCCAGCGGATGAGGACCACGTTGTAGCCCAGAGCGTCGGCCGACTCGGGGGACTCCCCGACCGCGCTGATCGTCAGCCCCAGCGTCGTGCGGCGGAACAAGAACCAGACGGCCGCCACGCACACCAGGGTCAGCGCCACCAGGGGCCACATGCCCAGCCGCTCCACGCGCGGGGGCAGCTCGCCGATGTCCCAGCGCAGCTGGAACAGGTAGGTGGTGGCGGCGATGGCCACGATGGTGAAGGCGATCCCGGTAACGACCTGACTGGTCCGGAAGGTGACGACCAGGCCGGCGAACACGCCGCCGGTCGACGCGCCCACCAGTAGACCGGCGAGCAGGCCGATCCACGGGGAACCGGTGGCGTCGTTCACGATGTAGCCCCCGAGGGCACCGGAGAGCATCATCCCCTCAAGCCCGAGGTTGAGCACGCCGCTGCGCTCGTTGATGATGGCGCCGAGCGCAGCGAGAGCGACGGGCAGACCCAGCCGGATGCCGGCCTCGACGGTGGCGATGCTGAACAGGGTGTCCATCAGCGGGCCTCTTTCCAGCGGGCCGCGATGGCGTCTCCCCACACCACGAAGATGATGACGAAGGCTGTGATCAGCGACACCAGCGACGAAGGCAGCTCGAACTGGCGCTGGGCCGACTCGAAGCCGATTGTGAGCCCGGCCATGCCCAGCCCCGCGATCAGCACGCCGAGGGGATGGAGGCGGCCGATCAGCGCCACGATGATCGCGTCCCAGCCGTAGCCCACCGAGGCCTCCTGACCCAGGCGGATGTTCACGCCGGTGGTCTCGACCATCCCGGCGAGGCCCGCGAGGCCGCCGGCCACCACCAGGACGCTGAGCGTGACCCTGGCCGACGAGAACTCGTTGGCGTCGAGCGTCCCCGGATTGTGGCCGAGGGCGTCGATCCGGAACCCCCAGCGGTGCCGCCGGATGAGCCACCACGCGATGGGCACCAGAACCAGCGCGAACAGGAATCCGAGGTGGGTCTTCTGCCCGAAGAAGCTGGGCAGCGCGGCCGCCGTGATGGGCCGGCTGTTGGCGTTGTAGGACTCCGGGTCTCGGATGCCGTCGCGAACCGCCCACTGCAGGAGGCTGTCGCCGATGAAGCTCAGCATCAGCGTGGAGATCACGATGCTCGCCCCGAACCGGTTGGCCAGCACTCCCGCCAGCCCTCCCCACAGCGCGCCGGCCACCATGGCCGCACCGAGGCCCATCACGATGAGCACTACGCGGGGAAGGTCGCCGACGCCGCCCGCGGTCACTACGGCCGTGCCCGCCACCGCGCCCACCAGGTACTGGCCCTCGCCCCCGATGGTGAACACCCGGGCCCTGTAGGCCAGCGCGTAGCCCACGCCGATCAGCACCAAGGGCGTCGCCACCGTGGCCGTGTAGCTGAAGCCCCTCGACTTGGTGAACACCCCTTGGAGGATGGCTTGGTACACCGACAGCGGGTTGACGCCGTCGATGGCTATCAGCACACCGCCCACCACCAGCGCCGCTAGCGCGGAGACCACCGGCACCAGGATCGACGACAGGATCCCCTCGGCTGTGGCCCGGCGGGACACCGCGTCCAGCCAGCCGTCGAGCTTCGGGGGCCAGGTCGACTTCGGTGAGGGGGTCGTCCCCGAAGCGGGCTGGCGCGTGTCGGAGGAGGTCATCGCGGTGGCCGGGCGGTGCGGGCGACCGTGGTCATGGCGGGTCCGCCTCCCCGCCGGTTGCGGTGCGGGCCCTGTCGGCCGCGTCACCGGCCATGGCGAGGCCGATTGCGGCCCGGTCGAAGGGCGGCAGGTACGGGCCGAAAAGGGTGCCGTCGTACAGCACCTCGATCCGGTCGGACACCGCCAGCAGCTCGTCGAGCTCGGCCCCGATCCACAGGACTGCACAGCCGGCTTCGGCTGCGGCCACCAGACGGGTGGCCACCGTGTCGGCCGCCTCGGGATCGAGGCCCCGTGTCGGGTAGCACGCCAGCACCGCGCTGGGGTGCTCGTCCAGCTCCCGGGCCAGTACCAGCTTCTGGGCGTTGCCGCCCGATAGGGAGCTCGTTCTGGCGTGCGGCCCGGCCGTGCGCACATCCCAGTGGTCCAGTGACGGGCGGGCCGCCTTGTGGCGGGCGGGTCGATTCGGTCGGATGGGGAGGACCCGGCCCAGTTCGAGGTTGTCCGCGAGGTCCATCGGCCCGATCAGGCCCCACGAGTAGCGGTCAGAGGGGATGTAGGCCAGGCCCTGACCCCGGCGGGACCGCGGGTCTCCGGGAGCGATCGGTTCTCCGCTGATGGAGACCTCGCCCGACTCGGCTGCGCTCCGGCCCGACAGCGCCGCCTCCAGCTCGGACTGGCCGTTCCCGTCGACACCGGCGATGCCCACGATCTCGCCCTCGCCGACATCGAGGGTGAGGCTCGACACCCGCCCCAGCGACACGTCCCGGACCCGCAGGCAAACCGGGGCTGCCTGGGTTCGGCGGGTGGTCCGCGCTGTGATCGTTCCCGAGGTGTCGGTACCGATCATGGCCGAGGCCAGATCGGCCCGGGTGTAACCGTCGACCGAGCCGTCGCTTATCGCCTCGATCCCCTCCCGCAGGACCGTCACCCGGTCGCAGGCCTCGACTTCGGCAAGGCGGTGGGTGATCACCACCAGGGCCCGGCCCTGGTCGGCGAGGGCCCGGGCCACGCCGAGAAGCCGTTCGGCCTCGACGTCGGTCAGCACCGCGGTCGGCTCGTCCAGCAGGAGGATCTTGGCGTCGGCGTCGAGAGCCCGCAGGATCTCGAGCCGCTGCCGCTCGCCCACGGACAGCTGCGAAGCGGGTACCCCGTCGCGCACCTCCAGACCGAATTTCTCGACCAGTTTCTGGACCCGCACGCCAGCCGTCCGGCCGGGGGGCAGGAGCGCTCCCTCGGGACGGGCCAGCACCAGGTTCTCCGACGCGGTCAGGGTGGGCACCAGCGTGAAGTGCTGCTGAACAAGCGCCACTCCGAGCGCCCGTATCGGTCCGGGTTCGAAGCTCTCTATGCGCCGGCCGAATACCTCGACCGTCCCTGCGTCAGGGCGGTCGAGGCCGGCCAGTATCCGCATGAGCGTCGTCTTGCCTGCCCCGTTGGCGCCGAGCAGAGCGTGTATCTCGCCGGGGCGCGCCTCGAAGTCCACGCCGTCCAGCGCGACGGTCTCGCCGAAGCGACGTGACACCGACCGCATCACCGCGGCTGGAGCTTGTGCTGGCGGCTGTGACTGGTCCAAGTGCGCTTCGGCCGTCGCCGGCTGAGTCTGTGGGCTCAGTTCTCGCCTACGAAGGGCACGGCGAAGCTGCCGTCCTGGATCTCCGCGAGTCGCTGGTCGAACAGGTCGAGCGCCTCCTGGGAGATCCTCGCCTCACCTCCGGGGGAGATCAGGACGTCCATCCCGCCGTCGGCCAGGGGCACCGAGTAGTAGCGGGCCTCGGTTTCGCCCGCGGCCACATCGGCGACCATCTGCTCGAACACCCGGTCGAGACGCCAGACGAAGGAGCTCAGCACGGACTCGCCGAGTGCGGCCATGTCGCCCACGTAGCCGGTGGACACACCGCCGATGTCGTTGGCTGCCTCGATCTGCCCGAAGGTCGGGCCCTGGCCGCAACCCACGAACATCGTCGCCCCGGCGTCGGCCTGCGAGAGGGCGGCCTCCTTGGCCAGCTGAACATCGATCCAGTCGCCCACAGCCACGAACGAGCCCTCGGTCTCGGGCCTGAGCTCGCGGGCCCCGGCCAGGTAGGCGTGGTACATCCCTACGCAGACCGGGATCTCGAAGCCGCCAGCGCCAGCGACGTTCCCGCCGTCGGTGGCCCCGGCTCCGAGGATGCCCGAGAGGTAGGACGCCTCGTAGAACGGCTGGTCGTAGTCGCCGACATTGCCGGCCACATCGCCGAAGCCGCCCGCGTAGGCGAAGATCGTGTCGGGGAACTCGGCGCCGACGGTCTTGACGTTGTCGCCGTAGTTGAACGAGTGGGCCACGATCGGGTTGTACCCCTGTTCCGCGAAATCGCGCAGCGCTCTCTCGGCCTCGGCGCCCGGAGGCACGTTCTCGACCATCACCACGTCGGAGATGGTGCCGTCGGCCAGGAGCTTGTTGCCGCCGTCGAACGCGGCCTCGCCCCAGGATCCGTCGTTCCACTCTGCCGAGTAGATGATGGCCAGCTTGGGCGCTTCCTCGGCCGGCTCGGGCGCGGCCGTTGTCTCCGGCGCGGCGGTTGTCTCGGGTGCCGCCGTAGTGGCGGGCGCGGTGTCATCGCTGTCGTCGCCGCACGCCGCGGCGATCAGGGCGAACACCGCTGCGATCGCGATGAGTAGGGCGTGATAGGCCTTGCGAGGCTTATGGGTGTCGTTCATTCGCCCACAATAACAAAGCTTCCATCCACCTGTCGGACCTCTGCCACTGCTGCGGCCCGGTCCGAGTCCGGCGTTAATCGGTGAGTTCGAGCATTCGCAGGGCGTTGCCCCGCACGATCTTGTAGACGGTCTCGTCGTCGAGGCCGGCGAACATCTCGGTCGCCACCTGAAGCGTGTTGGGCCAGGTGGAGTCGGTGTGGGGGTAGTCGGTCTCGAAGGTGACGTTGTTCACCCCCACCTCGTCGAGGCTGGCCAAGCCGTGGCGGTCGTTGAAGAAGCACCCGAACCCGTGGCGGTACCAGTACGTCGACGGGGGCTCGGGCACCAGCCGCTTGGTGTCGGCCCAGGCCCGGTGCTCCTCCCACACGGTGTCGGCCCGCTCCAGGATGTAGGGCAGCCAGCCGATCTGGCCCTCGCTGTAGGCGATCTTCAGCTTGGGGTGGCGGGGCAGGATGCCCGAGAACAGCCAGTCCGACAGCGAGGCCATGGCGTTGTTGAAGCTCAGCGTGGCCGCCACCCCCGTCGGGGCGTCGGCCGAGGTCAGCGGCATCTGCGAACTCGACCCGATGTGCATGCAGATGGTGGTGCCGGTCTCCTCGCAGGCCGTGATGAACGGCTCGTAGAAGCCGGTGTGGATCGACGGCAGGCCCAGCTTGGACGGGATCTCGCTGAAGCACGCCGCCCGGCAGCCCCGCTCGGCGTTGCGCCGGACCTCGGCCGCGGCCAGCTCGGCGTCCCACAGCGGGATGATGATGAGCGGCACCAGCACCCCGCCGCTCTGCGCGCACCACTCTTCGACCATCCAGTCGTTGTAGGCGTGGATGCAGGCCAGCCCCAGCTCGCGGTCGCTGGCCTCGTAGAAGGTCTGGCCGCAGAAGCGGGGGAACGTCGGGAAGCTGAGCGACCGGTCGACGTGGTTGGCCAGCATGTCGGCCGCGCGGGCTTCGGCCTCGTAGCAGCCGGGGCGCATCTCGTCGTAGGTGATCGGTGACAGCGTCATGTCGTCGCGGTCGAACCCGACCGCGGCCACGTGGCGTTTGTGGGGGTACATGCCGTCCTCGTAGAACCAGATGTCGCACCAGTCGCCGGAGCCGTCGGCCGGGTCGAGGTCGTAGGTGTAGGTGGTGCCGGCGGTGTAGCTCAGCTCGCCGAGGCGGTGGCGCTCGACTCTCGGGCCGGCGTCCCGGTGCTTGGCCGGCAGCCACTCCTGCCACACGTGGGGCGGTTCCACCACGTGGTCGTCGACGCTGACGATCATCGGGATCCGGGAGTGGCCGCGGTCGTTCATCAGCCCGCGAAGACCGTCTCCGTAGTGAAGGTCAGGCCCCGCTCCAGGGTCTTGTGCACCGGGCAGCGGCGGGCGATGTCGGCCAGGCGGGAACGCTGATCGTCGTCGAAGTCGCCCTCGATGAAGATCTGGCTGCGCACCCGGTCGATGTAGCCCGACGACTCGGACTCGCAGTCGTCGCAGTCGTTGGCGTGGACCCGGTCGTGGGTGTAGCTGGCCGACACCGAGTGCAGGCTCCAGCCCTTGCGCCGGCAGTACATCGACACCGTGATGCAGGTGCAGGCTGCCACCGACGACAGCAGCAACTCGTAGGGGTTGGGGCCGGTGTCGGCCCCGCCCACGTCGGTGGGCTCGTCGGCGTGCCACAGGTGCGATCCGGACCTCAGCTCCACCGAGAACTCGGCGCCCGGCTCGATCTTGACATCCGCAGTTATGGTGGTCATGCCGTCAGGCTAAGAGGCCGATCGCGACAAGGGCCATACTGAAGCTCATGGCAGCGGCCACCTACGAGCGCGACGGACACGTCGCCACCATCACCTACAACCGCCCCGAGGCCCTCAACGCGGTCAATGGGGCCATGCGCCGGGCCCTGGACGAGGCCTGGACGGCCTTCCGGTCCGACACCGACGCCTGGGTGGGGATCGTCACCGGCGCGGGCCGGGCCTTCTGCGCGGGTGCCGACCTCAAGGACCCGGAGGGGTCGACGGGGGACTGGCCCGGCTCGTTCTGGGAGTGGCCCACCATCACCACCTTCGAGTCGGGCATGGAGATCTGGAAGCCCACTGTCGCCGCGGTCAACGGACCCTGCATCGGCTACGGCCTCACCGCGGTGCTGGCCTGCGACTTCGTGCTGGCCAGCGATCGGGCCACCTTCGCTTACCCGGAGGTCCGGATCGGCGTGCCCACCATCGTGGGGGCGCTGCGCCTGCCCGACCGGGTCGCCTGGCCCGACGCCCTGGAACTTCTCCTGACCGGCGAGACCATCGACGCGGCGCGGGCCAAGGAGACGGGCCTGGCGTGGCGGGTCGTCCCTCACGAGAACCTGATGGCCGAGGCCCGCACCCTCGCCGGCCGGCTGTGCGCCGGCGCGCCCCTGGCCGTGAGGGCCACCAACGAGATGGCTCGGCGGGGACGGACCCTGGGATGGACCGAGGCCGTGCGGATGGGCGAGACCATGCGCCGGGTGGCGTCCAACACCGAGGACGCGGCCGAGGGGATAGCAGCCTGGAAGGAAGGCCGCCCCCCGAACTGGCAAGCCCGCTAGCCCGCTGGGGCCGACGGCTCCAGGACGCGCCGGTCGGGACGCCCCGTCCGGGGGACGTCCCGACCGGATCGAGCGTGACTGCTAGCTCTTGGCGTTGGTCAGCTGGTCCTGGATCAGCAGGGCCATGTCGCCGGCGTGGGGGATGAACTCCAGCCGTGCGTCGACCTCGGGCGGCGGGTAGATGCCCGGGTCCTCCAGGATCTCGCTGTCGATGTACGGCGTGGCCGCCGCGTTGGGGCTGCCGTAGAAGGTCCAGTTGGTCAGGGCTGCGCCGTTCTCCGCGTCGGTCAGGAAGTTGATCATGGCGTGGGCCGAGCACACGTTGTCGGCGTTGTGGGGTATGGCCATGGTGTCCACCCAGCGGACGCCGCCCTCGGCGGGGATGGTGTAGACGTGGGTCTCGTAGGCATCGGCCTCGTCGATCGACAGCGCGAACCCGCCGCTCCAACCGTGGGCCACGTCCACCTCGCCGTTGACCAGGTCGTCGCCGAAAGTGACCGAGTCGTACTTGAGCAGCCGCTCGTTGGTGGCCCTCAGCAGCTCGCCGGCCTCTTGGATGGCGGCCTCGTTGCGGTTGTTGATCACGTCCTCGATGCTGTAGCCGAGGTACTTGAGCGCGGCCGACACCGTCTCGGGGGCGTCGTCGAGCATCGAGATGCTCCCCGGTACCAGTGCGGCGGTGTCGGGATCGAAGAGCACCGCCCAGGTGGACTCCCCGCCGATCAGCTCTAGCACCTCGTAGGTCATGCCGATGCCGGTGGTGCCCCACTGGTAGGCGACGTGGTACCTGTGTTCGGGATCGAAGGGCGGGTTGGTGAACGCGGGGTCGATGTTGGCCGAGTTGGGGATGGCGTCGTAGTTCAACTCCAGCAGCAGCCCCTCGCGGCGCATCGTGTCGACCATGTAGTCCGAGGGCACCACCAGGTCGTAGATGGCTGCGCCCGACTCGACCTTGGTGAGCATCTCCTCGTTGGATTCGTAGGTCGTGTAGTCCACGTTGATGCCGGTCTCCGCCTCGAACGCGGCCAGGAGTTCGTCGTCGATGTACTCGGCCCAGTTGTAGAAGGTGAGGTCGCCGTCGGTCTCGCCGGCTGCGCAGTGCGCGGCCGGTCCCGCCGGTGCGGCTTCCTCTGCTGGTGCGGCCTCCTCGGCCGGTGCGGCTTCCTCTGCTGGTGCGGGAGCCTGGGTCGTCTCGGGTGCCGCGGCTGGTTCGTCGGCTTCGTCGTCGCCGCAGGCCGCGGCCAGCAGGCTGCCGATGCCGACGATCCCGCCGAGCAGGATCAGCCTGGCGCTTCCGGTGCGGCCTCGGCTGCGCTGGCGCGCAACTCCCGTCCTGGTCATAGAACTCATTGAACTCTCCCTCCTGGGTTCACTAGAGAACCACAGAAACTATAGAACCTGGGTCTGTTGTGACGCGCTGGCTCGCCGTCGCTGCAGCGCAAGCGCTCCCAGCACGAGCGTGATCGACGCCGTGAGCATGAGGGTGGAGATGGCGTTCAGCTCCGGTGTGACGCCCCGGCGGATGCTGCTGAACACGTACACCGGCAGGGTCGTCGAGCCCGGGCCGGCCACGAACGCTGAGATCACCACGTCGTCGAGCGACAGGGTGAGGGCGAGCAGACCCCCGGCCGCGATGCCGGGCATGATGAGTGGCAGGGTGACTCTCCGGAACGTCTGCCACCCTGTCGCGTACAGGTCGCGGGCGGCCTCCTCCAGGGTGCGGTCGAACTGGTCGAGCCGGGCCCGGACCACGACGCACACGAACGAGATGTTGAATGCGATGTGGGACAGGGCGATGGTCGAGATCCCGAGGGTGAACCGCGGGCCGAACGTGTCGATCAGCTTGAACGCCTCCGCGAAGAACACCAGCAGCATCACCGCCATGGTGATATCGGGGATGACGATGGGCAGGTAGATCGTGCCGTCGAGGGCGCGGCGACCCTTGAACCGGTAGCGGTCGAGCGCGAGGGCAACTGCGGTGCCCAGCACCACCGAGACGGCGGTGGAGACCGCCGCCACTATGAGCGACACCCGTATCGCCGAGGTGATCACCTCGTTGTTGAGGGCCTCGCCGTACCACTGGAAGGAGAAGCCCCCCCAGATGTTCACCCGGGACGACGCATTGAACGAGAAGACCACCAGCACGGCGATGGGCACGTACAGGAAGGCGAAGACCACCCACGCCCACCCGGCCAGCAACCGCCGGGTGCGCGGTCCCAGCCCGGTCTCGACGTTGCCGCTCATGACACTGCCGCCGGCTCGGGCTCGGTTCGAGCGCGTCCGCGCCTGCGGCGCCGGGGCCGGTCGCCGCCCTCCGCGCCGCTGCCGGAGCGCTGATTGAGCGCGACCGCCACCAGCATGGCCACTATCAGCAGCACGCTCAGGGCCGCCCCGAGCGGGTAGTTGCGGGCGTCTCGGAACTGGCGTGCGATGTAGGAGCCGATGAGCAGCGTCTTGGCCCCGCCCAGGATGTCGGGCACCACGTAGGAGCCGAAGCTGGGAACGAACACCAGCACGCTGCCGGCCACTATCCCCGACTTGGTGAGGGGCAGCGTGACTTTCCAGAACGCCCTGGAGCCGCTGGCGTACAGGTCGCGGGCTGCCTCGGTGAGGCTCCAGTCCATGCGCTCTAGGGCGACGTACAACGGCAGGACCATGAGCGTCAGGAAGCTGTAGACCATGCCGATGGTCACCGCGGTCGGGGTGAACAGGATCCGGAACGTCCCGAAGCCCAGGCTCTCGCTGAGCGCCGAGGCGGGGCCGTTGGACCCGAGCAGGAAGCGGATGGCGAAGACCCGCACCAGCCCGTTGGTCCAGAACGGGATCATCACCAGCACCAGCAGGATGGCCCGCACATGCCGGGGCCGCGTGGCCAGGTAGTAGGCGAAGGGGTAGCCGACCGCGAGGCACAGGGCGGTGGTGAGGGTGGCCAGCCACGCCGATCGCCCGATGATCCCGAGGATGACGTCGTCGCCGATGGCCCGGTACGACTCGATGTTCCAGCCGCTCAGCGACGTCCGGCCGGTGGAGGTGCGGGTGGCGAAGGAGTAGACGGAGATCAGCGCGAGCGGAGCGACGAAGAAGATCAGCAGGTAGAGGGCTCCGGGTGAGGCCAGGAGCATCCCCTGGCGCCGCTGAGCCTGAGCGGCGGCCTTCTCCCCGGAGGCCCGGGTGCTCTCCGAGGCCCGGCCCGCGGGCTGCATCCTCTAATCGGCGACCACGGCCGCGGCGCCGTGATCCCAGCTGATGGTCACGTCGTCGCCGGGGGCGAACGGCTGGCCGGTCTCGCCCTCGACCCGCACCTCGACCGACATCTCCCCGACCGCCACCTCGTAGACCACGGCGTGGCCCAGGTAGGTGATGTCGCGCACCTGGCCGTCGAGGCTGGAGCCCTCGGCGGCGGCCGTGCCCCGCGGCTGGAGCCGGGCCCGCTCCGGACGCAGGCTGACCGAGACCTCGGAGCCGGCCGGCAGCGAGGTCTCAGCCTCGATGCGCGCGCCGTTGGCGAGACGTACCTCTCCGGCCGGCTCCACCGAGGCGTCCAGGAGGTTGGTCCGGCCGATGAAGTCGGCCACGAAGCGGCTGGCCGGCCGCTCGTAGATCTCGCGGGGGGTGCCGACCTGCAGCAGCCGGCCCTCCGACATCACCCCGATCCGCTCGCTCATGGCGAGGGCCTCCTCCTGGTCGTGGGTGACGAAGACGAACGTGATGCCGACGGAGCGCTGCAGGGCCTTGAGCTCCTGCTGCATCTCCTGGCGCAGCTTGAGGTCCAGCGCCCCCAGCGGCTCGTCGAGCAGCAGCACTTTGGGCTGGTTGACCAGCGCCCGGGCCAGCGCCACCCGCTGCTGCTGGCCTCCGGAGAGCTGGTCGGGCCGGCGGTCCTCCATCCCCGACAGCCGCACCATCCCGGTGGCTTCGGCCACCCGCTGCGACAGTTCGGGATCCTTGACCCTCCGCATCCGCAGGCCGAACTCGATGTTCTGTCGGACCGTCATGTGCGGGAACAGGGCGTAGGCCTGGAACACGGTGTTGACCGGCCTCAGGTCGGGTGGCGCCATCCCCACCTCCTCGCCGAAGATCCGCAGGCTGCCCTCGGTCGGCAGGTCGAGCCCGGCGATCATCCGCAGCGTGGTGGTCTTGCCGCAGCCCGACGGGCCCAGCAGGGCGAAGAACTCGCCGTCGTCGATGGCGAGGTCGACGTTGTCCACCGCGACGACCTCCCCGAAGCGCTTGGTGACGCCGTCGATCTCGACGGCCGCGACTGCTCCGGTCATAGGTGCCCTCCCGGTGGGCGCATTATGCCGCATGGGGCGCGCCGTGGGCAGGCCGGTGCCGGCCTGCCCACTCGGCCTGCTAGCACCTGGTCAGCTCGGATACCACGTCTCCGAGGAGGCTGGAGGCGCCGAAGCGGAGCCGTTCGGGCGTGAGCCAGTCCTCGCCGAGCAGGACGCGAACCACGGCGAGGTACTCGAGGGCGTCGGCCGCGGCGCGCACCCCTCCGGCCACCTTGATCCCGACGGGACGCCCGCCGGCGGCGCAGTGCTCGGCCACCGTTTCCGCCATCGCGGCGACGGCGGCCGGCGAAGCGCCCGCCGAGCCCTTGCCGGTGGAGGTCTTGACCATGTCGGCCCCCGCGCCGATGGCCAGCCGGGTCGCCTCGGCGATCGCGTCGGCCGGGCCCAGCTCGCAGACCTCCAGGATCACCTTGAAATGCGCAGTCCCCGAGGCCTCCCGCAGGGCCCGCAACTCAGCGGCGGCGAGATCATGGCGGCCCGACAGGAACGCGGCGCGGTTCAGCACGGTGTCGATCTCGGTGGCGCCCGCGGCCACGGCGGCGCTCACCTCGGCCACCTTCACCTCCAGCGGCGACAGCCCGCTCGGGAAGGCTCCGGCCACGCTGGCCACCGCGACCGGCGTGCCCGCCAGCAGTTCGGCGGCCAGGCCCGCCAGCGATGGGTAGACGCACACCGCGGCCACCGGCCCCACGGTGGGGTCGCCCGGGTCGGGCCGCAGGGCAGCCGAGCACAGCGCCCGGATCCGTCCCGGCGTGTCGTCACCCTCCAGGGTGGTCAGGTCGATGCAACGCACCAGCAGGCGCAGGTCATCGGCTCGGGATGGCCCGGCCCGGTCCGCGGCCTGCGTCCGGGCCGGCGGGTCGCCGGTCCAGGCACTGGCCGACGCGGCGCGGTCGGACTCGTGCCGCTCGGGGTCGGTCACATGGCCGACGGCCGCGTCGAGCACCGCCGCCATCGTCGTCCGGGCCTCGAAGCGGGCCGAGCGCAGCCACTCGCCGCTGGCACTTCCGGTGCCGGAGGGCGGGGCCACGACCGCCTCGGCGTAGACCTTCATCTTGGGCTCGGTCCCGCTGGGCCTGATGATCACCCTGGCCTCGCGCCCGGCGACCTCCAGCACCACCGCGTCGGCGGGCGGCAGGTCACCGCTGTTGGCCGCGAGGTCGTGGACCGCGGTCACCGCGGCGCCGGCCAAGTCGGCGGGTGGAGCATCACGCAGCGCGGCCATGGCCCGTTCCATGGGCTGCTCGTGGCCGGGCGTCGACTCGAAGCGGATGGATCGCTGCCCGCTGGCGTGCACGCCGTGGCGGCGATGGAGGTCGTCGAGGAGGTCGCCCAGGGTCTGCCCGCGGGTCTTGAGCTCGGCGACGAGCTCGGCCATCACCAGTGCCGCCCCTATGCCGTCCTTGTCGCGGACCGCCTCACCCACGGCATAGCCGAGCGCCTCCTCGTATCCCAGCACCAGGTCGTGGCTGGAGGCCCGCTGCGAGTGGGCCTGCATGATCCACTTGAATCCGGTGAGCGTCTCGGCCCACTCTGCGCCGTGGTCGGTGGCGATGCGCCGCAGCAGGCGCGAAGAGACCACGGTGTTGACCACGAGCCTGCGCCGGCCGTCTCGGCGCCCTTCATCCCGGCCGAGCAGGTACTCGGCCAGCAGGCAGCCGGTCTCGTCGCCGGTCAGCAGCCGCCACCGCCCGCCGGCCGGCACCGCCACCGCCAGCCGGTCGGCGTCGGGGTCGTGGGCCAGGGCCACATCGGCGCCGGTGTCCGCGGCCAGCGTCATGAGCGGATCGAGGACGCCGGTCTCCTCGGGGTTGGGGAACGGGGCGGTCGGGAAGTCGGGATCGGGTTCGGCCTGGCCGGCCACCACCGCGGGTGGATCGAACCCGGCCTGTGACAGGGCTCGCAGGAACGTGGCCGCACCCACGCCGTGAAGCGGCGTGTAGGCGATGCGCACCGAGCGAGACCCTTGAGGCGCCAGCAGGCCCACCACCGCCTCCAGGTACGCCTCGATCAGGTCATCGCCCGCGGCCGCGACGATCCGGTCGTCGCCGGATGCCAGATCATCAGGGACCGGCGGCGCCGTCCGGTCGATGATCCGGCTGATCTCCGCATCGGTCGGTGCCGCCAGCTGGCGGCCGCCCCGCCAGTAGACCTTGTAGCCGTTGTCGGTCCGCGGGTTGTGGCTGGCAGTGACCATCACCCCGGCCGACGCGTCGAGCTGCTTCACCGCGAAGGCCAGCACCGGGGTCGGAACCGGGCCCGGCAGCACGGTCACCGGTACCCGGCGGGCGGCCAGCACCCGAGCGGTGTCGTCGGCGAAGAGGCCGCTCTTGTGGCGTGCGTCGTACCCGACCACCACACGGGGCCGTTCCTCGCGCTCCTCCAGCACCCGCTCGGCCAGCGCGACGGCCACTATCCGCACCAGCACCCGGTTCATCCGGAGAGGTCCGGCCCCCATCCGGCCCCGCATGCCGGCGGTCCCGAAGGTGAGCCGGCCCTCGAAACGGCGTTCAAGATCGTCATGGTCGCCGGCCAGCAAGGCCTGCAGCTCCGCACCGGTCTCGGGGTCGGGGTCGGCCGCCAGCCACTCGGTGGCCCGCCGGCGTGTGCTCGGCGTCAACGCTCCGCGGCGGCTGCCGTCGATTCCAACGCCTGCTCGAAAGTCTCCAGCGCGTTCACGATGTGCTGGCGGATCAGCTCCTTGGCGCACTCCGCGTTGCCTGAGGCCACCGCGTCATAGATCGCCTGGTGCTCGTCCCAGGTGATGTCGCCCCGGCTGTCGGTGACCACCGAGAAGACGAGCTCGGTCTGCTGGCGGAGCGGGTCCAGCACCTGGTGGAGGAACGGGATGCCGGCAGCTTCCTCCACCGCGATGTGGAAGTCGCGGTGGCAGAGGGCGGCGGTGACCGGGTCGCCCCGCTCGGTGGCGGCCCGGCCGGCCTCGAGGCAGCTCAGGATCCGCCCGATGCTCTCGGGATCCTGGCGCTGCGCGGCCTGCTCCACCGCGTAACCCTCCACCAGCGTCCTGATGCGCTGGATGTGGTGGACCTCGCACCTGTCGATGGTGCACACATGGGCACCCCGCCGGGGCACCACCTCGATCAAACCGGTCGCCTCCAGCGAGCGCATCGCCTCCCGCACGGGGTTGCGGCTCACTCCCAGGCGCTCCGCGAGCTGGCCCTCCACCAGTCGCTGGCCGGGCTTCAACTCCCCGCCGAGGATCATCGAGCGAAGCTGGCCGGCGACCACCTCCCGCAGGGGCTGTTCGCTGTTGTCGTCGCTCAAGGTTCTGGTCCTCCATCCCCCCGCGGGCCGATGTTACATGGGCCGCCCGCCCGATAGGAAGCTAGGCGACAGGTCCGTGTAGACAGGCGCGCCGGAGCCCGAGCGAGTAGGGGACCTTCAATGACCACCCTCATCACCGGCGCAGGGATGATCGGGTCGCTTGCTGCGGCCCGCATCGCCGAGGAGCGGGGCGAGCGGCCGGTCCTCTACGACGTCGCCTTCAGCGAGCGGAACCTGTCCGAGCGTCTCGACCCCGGTTCGGTGGAGATGGTCAAGGGCGACATCGGCGATATCGGCGACCTTCTCCGGGCCATCGAGTCCCACGGCGTGGAGCGGATCATCCACACCGCGTCCCTGCTGACCCGGGACCTGATCCCCAGGCCGGTGGCCGGCGTGCGGGTGAATGTCATGGGCACCGTCAACGTTCTGGAGGCGGCCCGGATGGCCGGTCTGGCCCGGGTGGTGTTCTGCAGCTCGACCGTGGTGACCATGGGCCGCATCAGTGTCGCCCCCGCCGACGACACCATCGAGGACTTCAACATCAACGTGGTCAGCGAGTACCCGCCTTCGCTGTACGCCTCGATGAAGCTGGCGTCGGAGTGGCTGTGCCACAACTACACCGACTCCTACGGGCTCGACACCGCCGTGGTCCGCTTCGGTGGCGTGTTCGGCCCCTGGCACGGCGTGCCCGGCGGCGGGCCCAGCAAGCTTCTGAAGCAGCTCATCGAGTGCGCCCACTACGGGCGCACGTACCGCATCGCCGAGGCCGACCTGCACCGCCAGGGCATGGACTACACGTACTCCGTCGACGGCGCCCAGGGCCTGGTGAAGGCCGCCTTCGCGCCCGCGGTCCCCAACCGGGTCTACAACGCCACCATGGGAGAGCTCCTCACCATCGCGGCCATCATCGAGCAGATCGAGCAGGCCGCGGGCCGTCCGATCGACCTGGAGATCACCCAGGAGGACTCGATGACCAAGTACGGCAACCCGACCAGCCCCATGGACCTGACCGCGGCCCGCCGCGACCTCGGCTACGAGGTGGAGTACCCGATGGGCGTCGCGGTGGCCGACTATCTGCGTTGGCTGTCGGGATGAGAGTGATCGACGCCGACGGCCACGTTCAGGAGGACTCGACGGAGATCCTCGAGTACCTACCCGGCACCTACCGGGAGATGGCCCTCGAGACGCCCCGCAGTGTGGGCCTGGTACCGCCGGTGGTGGGCCTGTTCCCGCCGCTGGACCACGTGCACACCAGCTTCCGGCACTCCGCGGCCAGCTTCAACCGGGGCGGCCGGATACGGGCCCCGCAGTGGCGGGAGTTCCTCGACACCGTCGGGATCTCGGCCGCGGTGCTGTACCCGACTGCGGGCCTGTCCATCGGCAGGGTCAACTACCCGGAGGTCGCCGTCGCCCTGGCCCGGGCCTACAACGACTGGCTCAGCGACACCCACACCTCCGCCGATGAGCGTCTCAGCGGTATGGCGCTGCTGCCCATGCAGGTCCCCACCGCCGCGGTGGAGGAGCTGCAACGGGCCGTCACCGAGCTGGGACTGGTGGGCGCCATGCTGCCCTCCAACGGCCTGCGGGGCCATCTCGGCTCCCAGGAGTACTGGCCGGTGTACGCCGAGGCCGAGCGGCTCGGCTGTGCCCTGTCGGTGCACGGCGGATGCCACGCCAACTTCGGGATCGACCACCTCGACGTCTGGCCCTTCGTGCATGCCCTGGGCCATCCGTGGGGCCAGATGATCGCGCTGGCCGGGATCGTCTCCAACGGCATCCTCGACCGCCACCCGGGGTTGCGCATCGCCTTCCTGGAGGGCGGCGTCAACTGGTTCATCACCTGCCTGGAGCGCTTCGACAACTCTTGGGCTGCGTTCAGCCAGCACGATCCGGCCGGCCGGTTCTGCGCGGTGGAGCCCGGCGGGCGGGTCAGCGACTACGTGCTCGACCACGTCGACGCCGGCCGCGTCTTCGTGGGCTGCGAGGGCGACGAGCTGGGTCTGGCCCGCCTGGTGGAGCTGGTGGGCAGCTCACCGCTGGTGTTCTCCTCGGACTTCCCCCACGAGGTCACCGCGGCCACCTGCCGCCACGAGATCGACGAGCTGTTGGAGAACCCCGACCTGACCGACTCCGACAAGCAGGCGATCCTGGCCGGCAACGCCGAACGCCTCTACGGCCTCCTGGTCGGGTAGCGGGCGGACCGGTTGTCGATCAGCCGGCCGGCCACGGCCATCACCGCCGAGGCCGCCCCCGATGTGACCGCGGCCAGCCCCCAGCCCCAGCCGTAACTGGTCGCCTCCACCAGCACGCCGAACAGCAGCGGCCCGGTCACCGCGCCGGCCAAGGTGCCGGTGAGGGTTATGCCGGTGGCCGCTCCCGGCGCCGAGGGGTTGGCCCGCACCGTGGCCAGATGGAACAGACCCGGCCACGCCAACGACGTGGCGAAAGCGAACGGCATAGCCACCAGCACCATTGTCCTGGACCCGGTTGACAGGCCGACGAAGGCCAGCGAGGCCACCGCGAACACCGCGGTGAGCATGGCGAAAGGGCTCATGGATGCCCGGTCCGCGCTGGCTCCCATACCCAGCCGCGACGCGATCCCGACCACGCTCCCGGACATCAGCAGGATCCCGGCCACGGCCTCATCGAAGCCGCTCTCGACGCTGGAGAGCACGAAGAAGGTGCTCAGCGCCATCGAACCCATGGCGGCCAGGCATGTGGAGCACGCCACCGCGACCAGCAGTCGCATGGGCACGTCGGGCCGGCGCCCAGCCCCCGGACCCGTTCGCGACCCGTCGCCGGTGACTGCGGGCGGTGCCTGATCGACGGTGGGAACGCCCATCAACAACCCGAGGGCCAGAAGGCCGCCCAGCACGAAGGCCCAGCTCCAGCCGATGGTCAAACCCACCGTCGGGATGGCCAGCCCCCCCAGCAGCGACGCGGTCGGGATGCCGGACTTCTGGATGCCCAGGGCCAGACCCTGGCGCCGGCTCGACACTCCCCGGGCCACGTAGAGGTTGGCGGCCGGCTGACCCCAAGCGTTGGCCAGCCCTGACACCCCCACAAGGATGAGGAGTGCCGGCCAGGATCGTCCCAGCGTCCCGATGGCCACCAGTACGGCGCCGGCCAGCGCCGCCGCCAGACGCAGCCCGGCGGTCGGTCCGATGCGTTCCACCATCCGCCCGGTCAGCACCGAAGTCAGCATGCCCACGAAGAAGAAGGCGCTGACCGTCATGCCGATCTCGGTCTCCCCGATGCCGAGGTCCTCCTCGATCTGCACGGCCAGGGCGCTCACCAGCGTCGGGCTGAGGTTGGCCGCAGTGGTGACCAGCAAAGAGGCTGCGACCAGCGCGGCGAATCCGGCCGTGCGCCCCGAGTTCCCCGCGAGCCTCGCCCGACCCGGTCCGGAACTCTCGTGCACTGGACAGCGTCCTCTCGTTGGCAAGTCTCGAACCGGTCGGCCTAGGGTATACACCGACCTGTATACAAGACGCGGTCGTGCGCGGCGCGCTCGCCTCGCGGGTGATGCGCACACTCCCCAAAGAGGCAGTCCATGACGCTGATACCAGCCCGCATAACCGTCGACGGCAGCGGCGACACCGACGAGGTCGGCATCCTGATCGACGGCGCCATCAGGCCGGGGACGGGCCCCGAGCAGAAGCTGATCAGTCGCAGCGACGGCCGCGTGCTGGCCGTGGTCCGCAGCGCCGGTCCCACCGACGTGCGCACTGCCTACCAGGTAGCTGCCGAAGCGGCCCCCGCCTGGGGCGCCACCGGCCCCGCAGCACGGGCCGAGGTGCTCCACCGGGCCGCCGACCTGTTCCGCCAGCGGGCCACCGAACTGGCTCCCATCATCTCCGCCGACATGGGCAAGCCGGCCTCCGAGGCCACCGTCGAGGTGGCCAAGGGAGCAGCCGTGCTCGACTACTACGCGGAACTCGGCTACCGGCGCCTGGGCACCACCTACCGCACCGATTTCGACGAGGACATCTTCACCATCGTCGAGCCGCTCGGGGTGGTGGCCCTGATCACCCCCTGGAACTTCCCGTTCACGATCCCGATCCGCAAGCTCTCGGCCGCGCTGGCTGCCGGCAATGCCGTCGTGTTCAAGCCGTCCACCAACGCGGGCATCACCGGGCTGATGATCGCGGTCACCCTGCTCGACGCCGGCCTGCCGCCCGGTCTCGTCCAGACCGCCATCGGCCGCAGCTCGGTCATCACCGAGGCCCTGCTGTCCGCTCCCGAACTCAACGGGGTGAGCCTGACAGGCTCGTACGAGGCCGCCGTGGCGATCCGCAGCCGGCTGCGCATGGAGGTGCCGTTCCAGGCCGAGCTGGGCGGCAAGAACACCATCGTGGTGTGGGCCGACGCCGACCTCGCCAAGGCCGTCGACATCATCGCGGCCTCCAGCTTCCGCAACAACGGCCAGATCTGCACCGCGGCCGGCCGGCTGCTGGTGCACACCGACATATACGACGAGCTTCTCGACATGCTGGCGGCCAAGGTGCGGGCCATGACCGACACGTCGGGCCCCGACGAGCTCGGGATCCTGGTCAGCGACCGGGAGGCCGACCGCGTCGAGGAGTACGTGTCCCTGGCCGGCGACGAGGCCCGCGACGTGATCCGGCCCGAGCCCGGCGGCTGGCGTGAGGGGCGGGTCTCGCCGGCGGTGCTGGTGGACCCCGACACCGGTCCGCTCACCACCGAGGAGATCTTCGGTCCGGTGGTCACCTTCGAGGCGGTGAGCGACATCGACGAGGCCGTGGCCAAGGCCAATGCCACCGCCTACGGGCTCACCTCCGGCATCGTCACCGGTGACGTGGCGGTGGCCCGCCGCTTCTGGAAGGGCTCCCACGCGGGCACCGTCAAGGTCAACTCGCCGCTGACCGGCGTCCCGTTCCACGTGCCCTTCGAGGGCTACGGCCACTCCGGGGCCGGTTGGGCCGAGGGCGGCGAGTCGTCGCTGGAGTTCTTCACCCGCACCAAGACCGTGTACCTGCGCTCCTAGACGTACCTGCGCTCCTAGACCGGACCCGACTCGAACCACAACAGAAAGGCATCCAATGCTTGCACCAGCCGAATACCGCAAGGCTCTGGAAGCCGCCCGCGACGAGTGGCACTCCAAGAACCATCCCTTCTTCAAGACCTGGGCCTCCGGTGAGCTCTCCAACGAGGCCATGAGGGCCTACTGCCAGCAGCACTACAACTTCGTGAGCAACGCCTCCCGCTACTCCGGGATCATGTACGGGCTGTGCGACTGGCACGACGCCCGGGTGCTGCTGCTCGAGAACCTCAACGAGGAGGAGGACCCCGAGGAGCGCCACGTCGACCTGCTGGCCCGCTTCGGCATGGCCCTCGGAATGACCTTTGAGGAGTCCCGCTCGGCTCCCGATCTGCCCACCACCGCCGCCCTCAAGGACTTCATCATCAACACGCTGATGATGAAGAGCGTGCTGGAGGGCATCGCCACCCTCACCATCGGGCTGGAGTCGCAGGTGCCGGAGCTGTACGCGCCGCTGATCGACCCGCTGCGCAACGTCTACGGGTTCACCGACGCCGACATCGAGTTCTTCACGCTGCACGTCGTGGCCGACGTGGAGCACGGCGACGCCGGTTTCGAGATCATCATCAATCATTCCACCGACGAGCGGGACCAGCAGATGGTGATCGACCAGGTGCGGGCCGCTGCCATGAAGCGCTGGTTCTACATGGACGGCCTGTGGCTCCAGTACGTGGAGGGCCGCCAGTGGTATCCCGCTAGCGCCCCGGCCGCCGCCTGAGCCTGGCCGCAGAGACCGCCGGGCGCGCGTGCCCGAGATGACAGCCCACACCGACCTGCTCGACCTGCCCTCAGGCGGGGCCGGTGCCGATGTCGATGTCCCGATGTGGATCGACGGCCGGGCCGTGGCGTCGGCCGACGGTGCCGGCGCGGTGTGCGACGACGTGAACCCGTCGACGGGCTCGGTGCTGGCCCGGGTCCACCAGGCTTCGGCCGCCGACGTCGATCGGGCCGTGGCCGCGGCCGCCCGGTCCCAGCCCGCATGGGCCGCCATGGGCGTCCACGAGAGGGCGGCCCGCCTGGCCGAGTGGGGCCGGCGGGTCACCGAGGCCGCGCCGCGGCTCGGCCTGCTCGACGCGCGCGACAGCGGCACCGCGGTGGCCTCGATGGCGGCCAGCGCGGCCAAGGGCGGCAGGTTCCTGCAGACCATCGCCGGGGTGGCTCCCGAACTGCACGGGCGGACCATCCCGGCCACCCCCGGAGGGCTGCACTTCACCGAGCCCGCCCCCTGGGGCGTCGTGGCCGCGCTGTGCGCCTACAACCATCCGACCCTGTTCACCTGCATGAAGGCCGCTCCCGCGCTGGCCGCCGGCAACTCGGTGGTGCTCAAACCGGCCGAGCAGACCCCGCTGTCGCCGCTGGTGATCGCCTCGCTGGCCACCGACCTGCTGCCCGACGGTGTGTTCAACGTGGTGCCCGGCGGAGTGGCCGCCGGCGAGGCCCTGGTCACCCATCCCGACGTGCCCCGAGTGTCGTTCACCGGCTCGCTCCGCACCGGGCTGGCGGTGCAGGCTGCCGCCGGTGCGTCGGGGGTGCTCAAGAGCCTCACCCTCGAGCTGGGGGGCAAGAACCCCATCCTGATCTTCGACGACGTCGACCTGGACAGCGCCGCCGCCGCAGTGGTGAAGGGCTCGAACTTCGCCCGCGTCGGCGGCCAGAGCTGCGGCGCTACCAGCCGGTTGCTGATCCACGAGGACCTGCGCGAGGCCGTGCTGGAGCGGGTGGTCGAGTCGACCGAGCGGATCCGCATCGGCATGCCCGACGACCCGTCGGCCGACATGGGCTGCATGGTGTCGCACGCCCACCGCGACCGGATACTCGGCTTCGTCGAGACGGGCAGAGCCGACGGCGGGCGGCTCCTGACCGGCGGCACCGCCCCCGACGATCCCGAACTCGCCCGGGGAGCCTTCGTCCGACCCGCCGTGTTCGACGGCGTGGACCACGGCGCCACGATCGCCCGCACCGAGATATTCGGCCCCGTGCTGGCCGTCACCTCCTTCACCGATGCGGCCGCGGCCGTCGCCATGGCCAACGACACCCCCTACGGGTTGACGGCCAGCATCTGGAGTAACGACATCGACCGGGCGCTCGGAGCCGCCCGGGCCATCGACGCCGGCTACGTGTGGGTGAACGACGTGGAGGTGCGCTATCCCGGACTGCCCTTCGGCGGTTGGAAGCAGTCCGGGGTCGGCAAGGAGCTGGGACTGGTCGACGACATCTTGAGCCACACCCGGTCCAAGGCCATCAGCGTCGCCATCACGCCCGCGCGGTCATGACCTTCGGGTGACCGGCGGCGCACCGTCCGGGGCGGCCGGTCCGGCGCCTTCCGAACGCAGGGAGGCCTTGGCCCAGTACGCCGGCGCGCTGTTCTTCTCGGTGAGCCTGGGCATCACCCTGGTGGCCTACCCGCTGTTCGTCGTGGGCGAGGGCCGGTCGAAGACGGTGGCCGGCGTCCTCATCGGGCTGTCGGCCGCGGTCCAGGTGCTCACCCGCTGGCAGCTCGGAGCGCTGATGCGGGTCGTGTCCAACGCCAACGTGATCAGCGCGGCGGCCGCGCTGAAGTGTGCGGCCGTCGGGCTGCTGGTCTTCTCGCCAACAATGGCCGCGCTGGTGGTATCGGCCGCGCTCCAGGGCATGGCCCGGGCCTTCTTCTGGACCGGTAACCAGGTTCAGATCGTCCGCTCGTCCCGTCCCACCCCCAAGGCGATCGCCACTCTCAACATGACGGCCACCGTGGGCATGCTGATCGGCCCGGCACTGGGTGGCTTCATCGCCGAGCGCTCTTTCGGAGCCGCGTTCGCGGTGGCGTCGGCGGTAGCTCTCGCCAGCATCGTCCCGACGCTGATGCTGCACCGGCCCCCGCCCTTCGCCCGCGTCGGCGGTCACGGCTATCGGGACCTGCTCGGGAATCGGGGCGTGCAGGTCGGGGTGTGGGCAAGCATCGCGGTGGGAGCCTGGCGGGGGCTGCTGGGGTCGTACGTGCCCATCGGCCTCGACGCGGCCGGCAGCAGCGAGTTTCTCATCGGGGTGGTGGTGGCGGTGGCCAACGGCGCGGCCGCGATCGGCGGTTACGCCGCCGTGCCCATAGTGGGCCCCCGGGTCGCGCCCGGGGTGGCCCGCTGGGGCGCGGTGACGCTCGTGGCTACCGCCTTCGTCGGCTTCGAGCTTCACATCGCGTTGATGACGGCCGCCCTTGTCGTGGGCGGTGTGGCCACCGGCCTGATACAGGTCCTGGCCATCACCGCGATCAGCGAGACGGTGCAGGCCGAGTTGACAGGTGATGCGGTGACCCTCGTCGGCGTAGCCCGCGGGCTGACTCTCTCCGGTGCTCCCCTCGGCGTGGCTGCCCTGCTGGTGCTGGGCCTCGGGCCAGCGGTGCTGGTGGCGACGACGGTCCTGATTGCCCCGGCGGCAGTGTTCAGCGACAGCCGGGCGTGGCGCCCGCGGCGGTAGCCCTCGGGCGCTCTGAAGACCTCTGTATACAACAATTTGCGGGCTGTCCCGATGCGGTATACCGTTGCCGGGATCGGCTGCAAAAGATGTATTGCAGCCGTCGATTATCCACGGAACCACTGGAGGGGACGCCACCAGATGTTCAAAAAGTTCACTTTCATGCAGCGGCTGATCGCCGCCCTGCTCGTCTTCACGCTCGTCGCGGCGGCGTGCGGCGACGACGAAGAACCGGCTGCTCCGGACACCAGCGCGGCCGATGCCGCCGCTCTTCAAGCGGCTGAGGCCGAAGCGGCGGCTGCTGAGGCAGAAGCGGCTGCGGCCCAGGCCGAGGCCGACGCGGCTGCGGCTGCGGCTGAAGAGGCTGCGGCTGGAGCCGCCGCGGCGGAGGCGGCCCTGGCTGATGCCATGGCCGAGGCCGAGGGAGACTCTGCGGCCGTGGCCGAGCTCGAGGCTGCTCTGGAGGCCGCCCAGGCTGCTGAGGCTGCGGCAATGGCTGAGGCCGAGGAGACCGCCGCGGCAGCCGCGGCTGCCGAGGAGGCTGCCGCCGCCGCGTCCGCTGCCGCCGAGGAGGCCATGATGGCCGCCGAGGCGCCCGAGTCCATCGTCATCGCCTCTCCGGGCCAGCCGAACAAGCTGGACCCCCACTACCAGGACGGCGCAATGCGCCGCACCATGGAGAACGTCTACGAGCGCCTCATCGAGCGTGACCTCGTGGACCCGTCGATCTTTGTCCCGAGGCTGGCGGCGTCGCTTCCCAGGCGGGTCGACGACACCACCTGGGAGCTCAAGCTGCGTCGCGGCATCAGCTTCCACAGCGGTGAGCCGTTCACCGCGGCGGCGGTCAAGCACTCCTTCGAGCGGGTCATCTACGACGATGAGCTGAGTTCCGACCTCAGAGAGCAGGTGGAGGGGATCACCGGTGTGGACATCGTGGACGACTACACCGTCCGCGTCATTACCGCGAACCCCGACCCGGTTCTGCCGGCCCGGCTCTACATGGTGCAGATGGTGCCGGCCAGCGCAACCGTTGAGGGCCTTGCCAACGACGCCGACGGAACCGGCCCCTACAGGTTCGTGGAGTGGTCTTCGGGCGACTACCTGACTCTCACCCGCAACGCGGACTACTGGGGTCCGGAGCCCGAGATCGACGAAGTGAGGTTCGTGTTCCTGCCCGACGAGCAGGCCCGGGTGGCGGCCGTGCAGGCCGGCGAGGTTCACCTCGCGCTGGGATTGTCGTCCGACTCTGCGGGCGACGTGCCCAAGCTGTTCGTGCGCGACGAGGGCATCGAGTACCCGTACCTTCGGCTGAAGAACTTCGATGGCCCGCTGGCTGACTATCCCGAGTTGCGGGTGGCCATCGCCCACGCCATGAACGTGGACGACTACGTCGAGTTCATCTACGAGGGCCAGGCCAGCCGGCCCAACTGCCACATCTTCGGCTCCGGCGTGTTCGGCCACAATCCCGATATCACCGACCGGCCCTACGACCCGGACCTGGCTGCGCAAATCGTCGCCGACTCCGGGTACCAGGGTGAGCCGATCACCTTCTGGGCCAACGGCACTCGCTGGACCAAGTTCGACGAGCTCTCCGAGGCAATCTTTGCCGACATGACTGCTGCGGGCCTGAACATCGACTACGAGTTGCAGTCGTGGGAGGTCTGGCTCGACCAGGAGTTCCTCACGTATCCGGACCCGGGCGAGGATCAGCCCGGGCCGACGCGCGGTGACATCTTCCTGTCGTCGTCCTCCAACGAGCTGCAGGACGGTGCACGACTCGGTTCCTACATCGGGAACACCATCGTCTCGTCCTACCTCGACCCTGTACTCGAGGGCATGCTTGCAGCGGCCGCGCAGGAGCTCGACCCGGCAGTGCGCGAGGACATGTACCACGAGATCATGGCCTACAACTGCGAGAACATCGGCATCCTTCCGGTGCTGACCTATCTCAGCGTCAACGGCGGCGCAGCGAACCTGTCGTGGATCCCGCGCTACGACGACACCGCCCGCGTGGAGGACATGACGCTGAACTGACCTCCCAGGACTGACAGATCCCCTCCACCTGCGAGGGAGCACGACCAGATGAAAGCCGGTCGTGCTCCCTCGTGGGCTTCTCTAGGGGCCTGTCAGCGGGATAGTGGTTAGTGGGGGGACCGGCGCCGTGTATCCCTGGAACGACGCCATACCCCCCGACGACATAGCCCGGTACCTCGCAGCCGGCTACGGGGACACCTTCAGCGGCGACCAGTTCCGCGCCATCAGCGCGGGCACGTCGCCAGCGTTGATCATCGTGGACATGACGTTGGCCTTCGTGGACGGCCGCTGGCCCACCGGCTACTCCGAGACGGGATGGCCGGCGGTCGAGGCCAACGCCCGGCTGCTGGCCGAGATGCGCCGGCTCGGCTACCCGGTGTACTTCACCAAGATGTACGAGGATCCCACCCACTCGGCGGCACCGTCTCAGAAGGGCCGCTGGAAGACGGTGGGCCGCCGCCTCCCGGACCCGGACCTGCCGCCGGGCGATGTGATCGTGGACGAACTGGCTCCCAATCCGGGTGAGCTGGTGGTGTGCAAGCACCACAAGCCGAGCGGGTTCTTCGGCACCGAACTTGCCGCCCTGCTCGTCTACGACAAGGTCGACACCGTGGTCGTCACCGGCATGACCACCAGCGGCTGCGTGCGAGCCACCGCGGTGGACGCCTTCCAGTACAACTTCGACGTGGTCATCCCCTTCGAGTGCGTGGCCGACCGGAGCCAGATCTCCCACAAGGTCAACCTGCTCGACCTGCACATGAAGTACGCCGACGTGGCCCCCCTAGACCACGTAATCGACTGGCTCAACAGCCTCCAGAACTAGCGCCCGCTGACCGTAGTCCCCCCCGGCCGGCGGGTCCTGTCGTCCGGCCGGTGGAGGGCGCTGTCACCGAGCTCCGACTGGCCTCACCGGGCTTCGCCCTAAGATTCGGCCAGGTCGGACTCGCTGCGCCCCCTCCACCCGCCTATCTGGTCGCGTCGGCGCCGAGACCCTCCGCGACGCGCTAGGCCGGGGGGTGGCGGCGAGTCAGATGACCGACGAATAGGGCGAAGCCCGTGTCGGTCATCTCGGCTCGGCGACAGGACCCGCCGGCCGGGGAATCAGTCAGGCAGCGCGATTACGGTGGACGTGCCGTCGCGGCGGGGGTCGGCGGCCGCGGTCAGCGTGTCCCCCGTGTTCAGGGCGGCTTGGGCGCCGCCGAAGCCACCGATCACGTCGGCGGTGTCGACGAGCTTGTAGCCGGCTTGGCCGATCGCGGCTCGCCAGGCGGGTTCGAGGGCGGCCTCGGTGGTCACCTGGCCGTCGCCGATCAGGCGGAACCGGCCGGCCTCGACCGCGGTGACCAGATCAGCGCCACCGAGCACCCGGTGCAGGATCTGCAGCTGTCCCTGGGGCTGCATGATGCCACCCACGACGCCCATGCCGAGCAAGGGGCGTCCCTGTTCCAGGACCAGGGTGGGCACGATCGTGTGGTAGGGCCGCTTGCCCGGCGCCACCGAGTTGGGGTGGCTCAGGTCGGTAGTGAAGCCCCGGCCCCGGCTCTGCAGCACAAACCCGCCGGTGGCCACGGTCACGCCCGAGCCGAACCGGTCGCACACGCTCGAGGTGAGCACCACGGCCTGCTCCGGCGTGAACACGACCGTGAAGACGGTGCCCGGTCCCAACGGCATGGGGCCGTGCGTGGGCGCGGAACTGAGCCGGGCTCGCATCTCGTCGTAGCCGGGGACGGGGGCCGCGGCCGGGTCGGCCACGCAGTCGAGCGCCACTGCGAACGCCCGGTCGAGCGCTTCGACCATCGCGGCGGCGGACCCGGCGCCGTTTTCCGTCTCGCCCAACAGACCCTGATCGTTGACGTACTGGGCAGCCAGCGCCACCACGGCCCCCTGGCAGGGAGGCGGCACGGTGACGAGTTCGATCGTCGCCGGTTCTACTCGTCGCGGCCTGTTCCGCCCTTCTCGATGGTGAGGGCGACCTTCGGTGACGAGTTCGATCCCCGCCAGTCCCGCCCGCAGCGGTTCCACCCACTCGCTGCGATGAGCCGCCAGATCATCGGTCCCTACGCTGCCGCCCGCGGCTGTGGCCGCGCCCGCGATGGCTTGGGCCAGCGGGCCGCGGTAGAGCGCCTCGGGGCCGTCGGCGGCGATCTGGGCCAGGACCGCGGCTAGGGCGGGGTTGCGCCAGTGTTCGCCCGCGGCCGGGGCCGTGCCGTGAGGGAAGTAGAGGGCATCGCCCGCGGCGTCGAGCCGGTTCCGGGACATGGTCCACAGCCGGCTCCCGGTGGCGCCGACCTCGGCGCCTTCGGCGGCGGCCTCGATGGCTGGATCGAACACCGACGGCCACGGCAGCCTCCCGAACCGGCGGTGCAGGTCCTCCCATCCGGCCACCGCCCCCGGCACCGTCACCGCGGCGCCGCCGACGGAGGGCACGAAGCCGTGGCCGTTGTCGGGCACCGACTCCGGGTCGGTCCGCCTCCCGGAGCAACCGCTGCCATTGAGCACTGCAACCTCGTCACCCGTCGCGACCACAGCCATCAGATCGCCGCCGACGCCAGTTCCGGTGGGCTCAACCACCCCCATGACCGCATCCGCGCCGATGGCGGCGTCAACCGCCGATCCCCCGGCCCGCAGCAGCGCCACCGCAGCTCGGGTGGCCCGCTCATGGCCGGCCGACACCGCCGCTTGCCCTTGTCGCCCGGTCACCGCACCCGAATGTAGGGCAGGCATCAAGCGGTGCGCCCTACCCGGTCGGCACCAACACGGAGCCGTGCGCCGTTACGCCCACCCGTAGGGCATGGGGATCAGCGTGTGCTTCCAGGGATCGACCGACATGCGGAGTCCTTCGAGCGTGTACGCACCAAGCAGGGGACCGGCACCTTCCTCGCCGAAGATCACCCAGGTAACGGTGCTGCGCCCGTCGACCGTGGCCCGAGCCTCGCCGACGTCCCAGGCGACTCGGCGGCCGTCGGCCAGCGTGAGGTCGACCTTCTCAGCCGGCACCACTCCCAGGTTCCTCAACAGGTGGGCTGGCACGATCGTGTAGCTGCTTCCAGTGTCGACCATCGCGTCCAGCTGCAGCGACCGCTCGCCGTCGAGGCTCTCGAGTCGGATCGGCCAGTCAAAAGCGCCCACGGGTCCCTCCCAGTCTGGGAACGGCAGCTTGAGTCGCCCTCTTGAAACTGTCATTATATTTCACTATATCCAGCGCATAACCGGATGCAACCTCCGGACCGCCGCTCGGGCGACGGTCGGGGAATGGCCTTGGGAGATCACAGGATGGGCTTCACGGATCCCGGCTTCGGGCACCGTGGGGGTCAGCGTCTGGGGGCGCTACACCCGCGCGTAGGGTATGGGCACGAGAGTCTCCTCGACCGGATCGACCGACAGGCGGAGCCCCTCGAGCGTGTAGGCCCCCAGCAGGGGATCGACGCCCTCTTCGCCGAAGACCACGAGAGTCGTCACTCTGCGGTCGTCGATCGAGGCCCGGGCCTCGCCCATGTCCCAGACGACGCGCCGTCCGTCCGCGAGCTCGAGCCCCACCTTCTCAGCCGGCTCGACCCCCAACTCTCCCAACAGGTCGGCGGGCACGACCGTGTAGAAGCTGCCGGTGTCGACCAGCGCATCGAGTTGCAGGGACCGCTCACCGTCCATGCTCTCCAGCCGGATCGGCCAGTTGAATGTGCCCACGGCAATGCGCCTCCTCGTGGAAGTGGTCGGTGAGGTGGGTGATGTCTACAGCCTGAAGTAGGGCGCGGGCACCACTTCGTGCTTCCAGGGATCCACGGTCAACAAGAGTGCCTGGAGCACGTGGGCCCCGAGCAGGGGACGGGCGTCCTCGTCGCCGAACACCACCCAGGTCGTCGCGGTGCGCCCGCATACCGTGGCCCGGGCCTCGCCCACGCCGTAGAGGGCGGTCCGTCCGTCGGCCAGTTCCATCTCGACCTTCATTCTGGGCACGACTCCCAGCTGGTCGAGCAGGCTGGCCGGCGCCGATGTGAAGCTGCTGCCGGTGTCGACCAGGGCGTTCAACTGCACCGATCTCTCGCCATCGGTGCTTTCGAACTGGATCGGCCAGTCGAATGTGCCCACCGGTCCCTCCCAGTCCTTGAAGGGCAGCCACATCTGCCCTCTAGTCCTTGTCATTGGTTTTTATGATATTGAATGTGTAGTTGGGTTGCAACCTCTGGGCGTTCGCTGTCCGATGGGATGTCGTCCGCGGCGGCTGTATACAGTCATGCGCCGTGGCTGCCCGGCTCCGACACCTGGCCATCTCGGTGCCCGACGTGGCCGCCGCCCAGGCCTTCTTCGAGGAGGCCTTCGGCATGACCAAGGCCGGCGACGCCGGACGCGGCGTGTACATGACCGACGGCGTGATGAACGTCGCCCTGCTGCACTTCGGCGACGACCCCGTCGTCGGGGTCACCACCGCTGGCGACGGCTCGGAGCCCTTCTACGGGCTCTACCACTTCGGGATGTGGGTCGACGATCTCGACGATGCCTCCGAGCAGGTCGAGGCGGCCGGGGCCGAGCATCTGAGAGGCCGGCGGCCCGACGAGCCCAACCGCTACTACGAGGTCAAGTACCGCTCGCCCGACGGACTGATCTTCGATCTCACCACCTCGGGCTGGATCGGCGCGCTGCGGGATCCCGCCAAGAGGCCGAGCGAGTAGGCGAGCGGATGCGGTCCATACGGGCGAGGCCGTGGCCCGAGCGGCCCGTGAGCGCAGCGAACAAGAGCGGGAGATACCCGCCGCAACGTGGCCCGGTTGCGCCCGCAGGCGCACGCTCTGGAGCCGAATCGGCAGATTCCGGTGGCACCAGCTGACAACCGGGTGCTGGTCGCCGGCGCCGGACCGGTGGGTCTGGTGCTGGCCCTGTGTCTGGCCCGGCGCGGCCACCGGGTGGTGGTGGTTGAGAAGCTGGTGGACCTGCTCGACCAGGTCCGGCGGGCCGGAACCATCCATTCGGCCACCCTGGAGATGCTCGACGACATCGGCCTGTACGAGCGTCTTGAGCCCCGCGGCATCGTCGCTCCCCTCGTCCACTACTGGGACCGGGGCGATCCCGAGCCCATAGCGGTGTTCGATCACGGCGTGCTGGCCGGCGACACCCGTTTCCCCCACGCATTGCAATGCGACCGCCTCAAGCTGGTGGAGGAGGCGCTCAAGATGGCCTCCAGCGACGACCTGATCGAGATCCGCACCGGCATCGAGCTCACCGGCTTCCACCAGGGTCCGGACTCGGTGACCGCATCCGTCGAGACCGCCGACGGCGAGCACCAGGAGCTGCGGGGCACCCACCTGGTGGGCTGCGAGGGCGCCCACAGCGTGGTCCGCAAGCAGCTCGGCATCGACTTCGAGGGGTTCGCCTTCCCCGACCGCACTATGACGCTGAGCGTGCTGTTCGACTTCGATTCAATCCTGCCCTACGGCTACCGCAACTACATCCTCGACCCGGTCGAGTGGGCCAACCTGTTCCGGTGGACCGACCTGTGGCGGGTGGTGCTGCCCGCCGACGTGAACGCCGATCCCGACGCGCTCCTCGACGACGACGTCATAGAGGCCGGGCTCCAGAGGTTCCACCCCACCGGGGAGCCCTACGAGGTGGTGTCCAAGTCGCTTTATACCGTGCACCAGCGGGTGGCCGAAACGTTCCGGGACGGGCGGGTGCTGCTGGCCGGCGACGCGGCCCACGTCAACAGCCCCATCGGTGCTATGGGCATGAACAGCGGCATACACGACGCCGTGAATCTGGCCGCCAAGCTGTCGTCGGTGCTGCACGGCGAGGCCGGCGACGAGGTGCTCGACCGCTATGTCCGCCAGCGCCGGCACGTGGCCGTCGCCCATGTGCAGGCCATCACCATCCGCAACAAGAAGCTGATGGCCGAGTCCGACCCGGAGGTGCGGCGCCGCAACCGGGACGAGCTGCGCCGGGCCGCCGATGATCCTGCCCTAGCCCGGGAGTTCCTGTTGAGAGCATCGCTGATCTCCAGCGTGCGCGAGGCCGCGGAGGTCCTGTGACCGTATCGGACGGGATGGAGGCGCGGCTAGCCGCCATGGGGCTCACCCTGCCCGAGCCCCGGCAGTTCCCCAGCGCCAACCGGCAGGGCTGCGTCCGGGTCGGCAATGTGATGTTCGTGTCGGGTCACGGTCCGCACCATCCCGGCATGGACATCGTGCGCCGGGGCAAGCTCGGCGCCGAGCTCACCGTCGAGCAGGGCTACGAGGTGGCCAAGGCCTGCGGGCTGTCCATCCTGGCCACCCTGCGGGCCGAGCTCGGCGACCTCGACCGGGTCCGGAGGGTGGTGCGGCTGATGGGGATGGTGAACTCCACCCCCGACTTCGAGCTCATGCCGAGGGTCGTCGACGGCGCCTCCGACCTGTTCTTCGAGCTGTTCGGCCCCGAGCGCGGCCGCCACGCCCGGGCCGCGGTCGGCATGGCCAGCCTGCCCCGCCAGCAGCCCGTCGAGATCAGCGGAGAGTTCGAGGTGTCAGAGGAATGACCACTCTGGTGACCGGGATCGGTCTGGTGGGCACGTCCTTCGCCCGCTGCGCCCTGCAGAGGGGCGAGCAGGTCGTGTTCCTCGACCTTCAGGAGCGTCCCGACTACCTGCATGAGCGCCTCGGACCGGTGGCGGCCGACATTGCCACCGTGAAGGCCGACATCCGAGACCAGTCGGCGGTCCTCAGCGCCATGTGGGACCACAAGGCGGACACGGTGGTGCACACCGCCGGCCTGATCGGCGACAGCGTGTCGCGCCAGCTCTACACCGGTCTCGAGGTGAATGTCACCGGCACCATCAACGTCCTGGAGGCGGTGCGGCTCAATCGGGTGCGCCGGCTGGTGCTCATCAGCAGCTTCGCGGTGTACGACCGGCGGCGGGCAAGGGGCGCGCCCCTCACCGAGGACGCGCCCCGGGGGCCGGGGCGGGCCTACGGCAACTCCAAGGTCATGAAGGAGCTGGCCGCGGAGAGCTACCAGAAGGAGTTCGGCTTCGAGCTGGCCATCCTGCGACCGGCCAACGCCTACGGCTACGGCCACTTCGAGGGAGGATCATTCGGGTCCAAGATCCAGGCCCTGCTCCAGGCCGGCATCCAGGGCCGGACCGCCTTCGTCGACCAGAAGCACACCATGGACTTCGAGTACGTGTACGACCTGGATGTCGGCCGGGCGGTGGACCTTGCCGCCACCGTGGACCTTCCCGAGCGGGCCGTCTTCAACCTTGGGACCGGCACGATCACCACCTTCGACGAACTGGTGGCCGCGTCCCGCCGGATCTTCGGTGATCTGAAGGTGGAGGTGATCCCGGGCAAGCCGCCGGCCGTGTCGGCCGCCGATCCGCTCGACCTGTCCCACTCCGAGACCGCGCTGGGCTGGAAGCCCACCTTCGGCATAGAGGCCGGCTTGAGCCACTACTCGTCCGAGTTGAGGAGGTTGGCGGGATGATCGACTTGCTGGTGCGAAATGCCGACTGGCTGATCACCATGGACCACGAGCGCCGGATGGTGCGCGACGGCGCGCTGGCCGTCGACGGCGGCGAGATCAAGGCGGTGGGCACCACTGCGGGCGTCGAGGCCGCCGGCTACCGGGAGGCGGCCCGCACCATCGATGGTCGGGGCCGGCTGATCACGCCCGGCTTCGTCGACAACCACCAGCATCTGGCGCCGTTCTTCGTGCGGGGCCTGGGCGATGACGTACCCCTCAAGGTGTTCCTGCACGACCGCTGCTACCCGATGGAGGCCGGCGTCACCGACGAGGAGGCCTACCTGGCGGCGATGTGCGCGCTCCTGGAGTCGGTCCGCCACGGCACCACCACCCTGTGCGATCCAGGTTCCCAGAATCCTGAGAACTCGGCTCGGGCCGTCGACGAGGTCGGCTGCCGGACGGTGCTGTCCCGCTCACTCACCGATCTGGCCGGGGGACGGGCCATGCCGGGCACGTTCGACTCCACCACCGACGAAGCCATCGCGTCCGGGCTGGACTTCGTGGAGTCCCATGCGGGGGCGGCCGGCGGCCGGGTCCGGCCCTGGTTCTCGCTGCGCACCGAGCGCATGGTGTCGGACCGCCTTTGCCGGGCCGTCTCCGAGCTGGCCGCCGAGCACGGCACCGGCATCGTGTCGCACATGATCTCCAACCGCGACTCCGTCGAGCACCACCAGCGGGTGTTCGACGGTGAGCGCCCCATCGCCCGCTACGAGCGCAACGGCGTGCTCGGCCCCAACGTGCAGCTCGTGCACTGCCACTTCCTCACCGACGACGAGTGCGACCTGCTGGCCGAGCGCGACGTGAAGGTGTCGATGTGCCCCACCGCCAGCGCGGTGTTCGGTTGGGGCGGCCTCCAGCGGGCCACCCACCTCAAGCTGCTGGAGCGGGGAGTGACCGTTGGGGTGGGTACCGACATCGGCGCCTGCTCGCACACCACCGACATCCTTCGGATCGCCCAGTACTTCCGGGTGTACCGCGACATCTTCGAGGACGCTTCGCTCATGCCGGCCGAGACCATCCTGGAGCACCTCACCATCGACGGCGCCCGCTCGGTGCTGTGGGACGACCAGATCGGCTCGCTGGAGGCGGGCAAGCGGGCCGACTTCCTGCTGTTCGACCTCGACCGGCCCGAGTGGGTGCCGCTGCACAACCCGCTGTCGAACCTGGGCCACGGAGTCAGCGGCGACTCGGTCGACACCGTCGTAATCGACGGCAAGGTGATCGTCGAGGCGGGCGAGTTCGTGAACCTAGACGCCCGAGCCGTCATGGCCCGAGGCCGCCAAGCCGCCAGAGCCGCCGCCGACCGCACCGGCCTATCCCAGTTCGCCACCCCCCGCTGGCCCATCATCTAGACCCATCGAGTGCACAGGCATGTCCGTCCCGGCCGGCGGGTCCTGTCGCCGAGCCAGATGACCGACACGGGCTTCGCCCTATTCGTCGGTCATCTGACTCGCCGCCACCCCCCGGCCTAGCAGGTAGCGCCCTCCACCCGCCGGAGGGCGGTATACCGCTTAGCATTGCGGGGCTGGCACACTGTCGCCGTGCGGATTTGTGTTGTGGGCGCGGGAGCGATCGGCGGGATGCTGGCCGCCCGCCTGTCGGCCGACGATCACGACGTGAGCGTCATCGCCCGGGGCGACCACCTCGACGCCATCCGGCAACACGGGCTGAGGCTGGTGGAGCTGGACGGGTCCACGACGGTGGCGGCCGACATCGAGGCGTCGGACGACTTCGGAGCGCTCGGAACGCATGACACCGTGATCCTGGCCCTCAAGGCCCACCAGATCGCGGTGGTCGCCCACCAGCTCGGAGCGTTGTTCGACGAGCACACCACGGTTGTGCCGGTCCAGAACGGCATCGGGTGGTGGTACTTCGAGCGCCACGGCGGGCCCCACGACGGACACCGGCTCAAGGCGCTGGACCCCGACGGCGCCATCGCGGCCGAGGTGGAGGCGGAACGGATCGTGGCCTGCATCGCCTACCCGGCCGCGGAGAAGACCGCGCCCGGCGTGATCACCCACGTCGAGGGCGACCGCTTCCCGGTGGGCGAACTCGACGGCACCAAGTCCGAAAGGGCGAGGGAACTGGCGGACGCTATGGCATCGGCCGGGTTCAAGTCCCGGGTGCTGACCGACATCCGCTCCCACCTGTGGGTGAAGGCGTGGGGGAACCTGGCCTTCAACCCGATCAGCGCCCTCACCGGCGCGACGCTGGCCGGGATCTGCCGCACGCCGGCCACCCGGAGCCTGGCCGCGCAGATGATGACCGAGGCCGGCCGGATCGCGGAGGCTCTCGGGGTGAGCATCCGGATCAGTGTCGAGCGTCGCATCGACGGCGCCGAGGCCGTCGGCGAGCACAAGACGTCGATGCTCCAGGACGCCGAGGCCGGTCGCCCCCTGGAGCTCGATCCGCTGGTCGGTGTGTTCGTCGAGTTGGGTGAGCTGACCGGTGTGCCCACCCCGGCCATCAGCACCGTCTACGGCCTGGCCTCGCTGCTCAACCACCGCCTGACATTGAGCTCATGACCCATCCCACGACTCTGCGTGGCCTGCTCGACGCCGGGGCCGACCGTGATCCGGCCATCGTCACCCCCGACGGAGCGGTGCTCACCCACGGCGGCTTGCGGGCCGAGGTGGACCGACTCGCGGGCCGGCTGAGGGCGCTGGGGCTGCGAGCCGACGACCGCATCGCCATCGTGGTTCCCAACGGTCCGGAGATGGCCATCGCCTTCCTGGCTGCGGCCAGCGCCGGCTGCGCCGCACCGCTCAACCCCAAGTACCGCACCGAGGAGCTGCGCTTCTACCTCGACGACCTAGGCGCTAGGGCACTCATCACCCGCCCCGACGAGTCGGGATCGGATGCCCGCGACGCAGCCCGAGCCGCCGACGCCGGGGTGCTGCCGGTGGCGCTGACCGGTTCGGCCTCAGGCGGCTCGGGCCTGATCGACCTGATCGCCTCCTCGCCCGCACCCGAGCCCTCGACCCCGAACGGGCCGTCCCCCGACGACGTGGCCCTGGTCCTGCACACCTCCGGGACCACGTCGAGGCCCAAGATCGTGCCGCTGCGCCAACGGAACCTGGCCCGCTCCGCTTGCGGCATCGCCGAGTCACTGGCCCTGACTACCGCCGACCGGTCGTTGCAGGTGATGCCGCTCTTCCACATTCACGGGCTGCTGGCCGGGCTCCTGGCCCCGCTGTCGGCCGGCGGGTCGGTGGCCTGCACCGAGGGCTTCGACGCCTTCCGGTTCTTCGCCCAGCTCTCCGAGCTGCGCCCCACCTACTACACCGCGGTGCCGACCATGCACCAGATGGTGATCGCACGGTCGTCCCGCCACCGCGACGCGGCCCGGGCCGCGGCCCTGCGGTTCGTGCGCTCCTCGTCGGCGTCGCTGCCCGAGCCGGTGCTGCAGGAGCTGGGCGAGCTGTTCGCGGCACCGGTGATCGAGGCCTACGGCATGACCGAGGCCACCCACCAGATGTGCGCCAACCCGCTGCCGCCCGCGGTGGCCAAGCCCCGGTCGGTGGGGGTCGCCACCGGCATCGAGGTGGCCGTGCTCGACCACGACAACCGGGTCCTGGCACCGGGGGAGCGGGGCGAGGTGTCCATCAAGGGCCCGACGGTGATCGACGGCTACGAGAACAACCCCGAAGCCAACGCGGCCACCTTCACCGACGGCTGGTTCCGCACCGGCGACGAGGGCTACCTCGACGACGACGGCTACCTGTTCCTCACCGGCAGGCTCAAGGAGCAGATCAACCGGGGCGGCGAGAAGGTGTCCCCGCTGGAGGTGGACGAGGCCCTGCTGCGGCATGAGTCGGTCGCCCAGGCGGTGACGTTCGCCGTGCCCCATCCCAAGCTCGGCGAGGAGGTGGCCGCCGCGGTGGTGGCCGTCGACGGGGCCGATGTCGACGAGCGCGAGCTGCGCCGGTTCCTGTCCAGGTCGCTGGCCGCGTTCAAGGTGCCCCGCCGGATCCTGGTGCTCGACGAGCTCCCCAAGGGCCCCACCGGCAAGCTCCAGCGCATAGGCCTAGCCCAACGCCTGGGCCTAACTCCAGCCGCCGACCAATAGACGCCCGTCCCGGCGGTGGAGGGCGCTGTCACCGAGCTCCGACGTGGCCTCACCGGGCTTCGCCCTAAGATTCGGCCAGTCGGACTCGGTGCGCCCCCTCCACCGCCTGGCGGGTCGCGCTCGTGCCGCAGCCCCGCCACGACCGGCTAGGCCGGGGGGTGGCGGCGAGTCAGATGACCGACGAATAGGGCGAAGCCCGTGTCGGTCATCTGAGCTCGGCGACAGGACCCGCCGGCCGGGAAGGCCCTTTCTGCGGCGGCTAGCGGCATCGACCGCACGCTTAGACTGCGACCGTGCCGGAGATCGAGATGTTGACCCTGGCGAACCACGCCGAGGTGCAGAACGGCCTGCTGTACCTGAGCGGCGCCGGGTGGGACCGGGTCACCCGGGCCTACAAGGAGGGCAAGAAGCCCCGCCCCCAGCACTTCTCCATCGCCGTGTCGGTGCTGGTCCCCTGGTCGGAGACCAACCAGCGCCACGAGATGCTGATCCGCGTCGAGGACGAGGACGGCCACCACAAGCTGATGGAGGCCAAGGCCAACATCGAGGTCGGGCGCCCTCCCGGCAAGGTTCCCGGGACCGACAGCCGCTCGCCCCTGGTGGTCACCGGCATAGTCCAGTTCCCCAAGGCCGGCGGTTACCGGGTGCGGGCCACCCTCGGACACGAGCAGCGCGACTACGCCTTCCGGGTAATCGACAAGGTCACCTGAGAACTGCCGTGTTCAAGGACGTTCTGGAGCTGCCCCGGGCGACTTGGCCGCGGGCCGTCGTGTTCGCCGGGGTGGCCGCGGTGCTGATCGCGGTGCCGTCGGATCTGATCGATACTCCGATATTCGGCCGTCCGGTGGAGGTGCGCTGGATCGACTACGTGATCCTGGCCGTCACCTCCGCGCTGATCGGGCTGATCTTCGCCATCCGCCCCGACCCGGCCGCGTCGGAGGAGCTGGCCGTGACTGTCGACCGCCAGGGCACCCGCACGATCTGGGGCGGGTTCGTGTCGTTTCTGGCGGTGGGCTGCCCGGTCTGCAACCAGGCGGTGGTGGCCCTGGTGGGCGTGTCGGGCGCCCTGTCGTGGTGGGCTCCGGTGCAGCCCGTCATCGGCCTGCTGGCGGTCGGGCTGCTGCTCTACACCCTGCGCAAGCGCCTCAACACCTACAAGCTCTCCGCCTGCCCGGTTCCCGTCTAGCCCGGCCCGGCCGTTGCCCCGGGCTTCACGGCGCGGTTCATGGCTGCAGCCACTAGGGCGGGCAGGGCCAGTGAGATGAGCATCAGGGCCCGCAGCGGCGCTCCTAGCGTCAGCAGGCCGCTGACGATCGCCGACAGCAGTGCGGCCGAGCCCAGCAGGGCGGCCCGGAACGTGCCGATCCCCCAGCCCGACTGGGGCGGCAGGGCCGCCACCAGCATGGCGTTGGCCACCGGCAGCACCGACACCGCCATCCCCACGAACGGCACCAGCATCCACACCCCCACCCCGGCCGGGGCCAGCAGCAGGGGCAGGCCGAAGGCGAAGGTCGTCGCGGTCATCAGTCTGGCTGTCCACGGTCCCCCGTGCCGGTCGTAGAGGGCCCCGCCCACCAGCTTCACCGGAGCCGACAGGATCCGGCCCGCGGCCAGCAGCACGCCCACCAGCCACAGGTTCACCCCCCGGGACTCGAAGAACGTCGGCGAGAAGCCGATCACCACGAAGTGCATGGACACCCCGCCGAAGCTGGCCATGAAGGCCAGTTGGTAGTTCTGCTTGCGGGCGTTCTGGACGAGCTGAGCCAGCCACGGCACCGGCGCCGGGTCCCGTTCGGCCTCGACCCATCGGGGCACGTAGACGATGGCCAGCAGCGGGGGGATCGCGCAACCGGCGAACACCCAGCGCCAGCCCTCCCCGGCGAACACGCTCAGCGCGGCTGCGGCCAGGCCGAACGAGTAGGCCTGGCCCCACACCGCGATGGCCTTGCCCTCCGCTCCCCGGTACATGCGGGCCACGCTGGCCAGACCCGGTGGGAAGTAGATCCCGAACGCCACGCCCAGCAGGGTCTGGCCGATGATCAGCACCCAGAACGTCTCGGCCGCGGCCGAGAGCGCCATCCCGGCCGCCAGGGCCACCGCCGAGGCCCGGACCAGCGACCGGTCGGTGAGCCAGCGGCTGCTGATGCCGCCGAGGATGTTGAACGAGGCGATGCCGGCCGACACCGCGGCCAGAATGGCGGCCAGGTTGCTCTCGGTGATGTTGAGGTCGGGCTGCACCAGCGGGAACAGCGGCGACATCATCGTCTCGGCCCCGCCGAGGATGAAGTACAGCGTGAACAGGTACGCGAAGGTCGCCTGGCGTGGCGTCATACGGCCGCCGGCCGCGGGTTCGCTCAATTCACCCAGCAGGCCACCAGGTGGCCACTGGAGCGCTCCCGCAGCGGCGGGCGCTCCTCGAAGCACTGCTCCACTGCCAGCGGGCAGCGGGTGTTGAACCGGCAGCCCTTGGGCGGGTCCATCGGGCTGGGAAGGTCGCCCTTGAGGGGCTCGTGGTCGCCCCGCGTGGTGGGGTCTGGCACCGGCACCGCCGAGAGCAGGGCCTGGGAGTAGGGATGGGTCGGGTTCTCGTAGATGTCGTGGTGGCTGCCGATCTCCATCAGGTGGCCGAGGTACATGATGGCCACCCGGTCCGACATGTGACGCACCACCGCCAGGTTGTGGGAGATGAACAGGTACGACAGGCCGACGCTCTCCTTGAGCTCGACCAGCAGGTTGACGATCTGGGCCTGGATCGACACGTCGAGGGCCGCGGTGGCCTCGTCGGCCACCACGAACCCGGGATGGAGAGCGAGGGCTCGGGCGATCACGATGCGCTGGCGCTGGCCGCCGGAGAAGGCGTGAGGGTACTTGTCGGCCGCGCTGGCGGTCATGCCCACCATCTCCAGCAGCTCGGCCACCGCCGCCTCGAGCTCCTTGCCCCGCTTGCGGGTGTGCACCATGAACGGCTCGGCGATGCTCTCGCCCACCTTGAGCTTGGGGTTGAGCGCCGAGTAGGGGTCCTGGAAGATCATCTGGACGTGCTTGCGCATGGCCCGCCAGTTGCGCCTGCTCAGGTTGGTCACGTCCTTGCCCTCGAAGAGCACCTGGCCCTTGGTGAGCTTCACCGCCCCGAGCAGGGCACGGCCCGCGGTGGACTTGCCGCAGCCCGACTCGCCCACCAGGCCGACGGTCTCGCCGGGCGCCACCGCGATGCTGAAGTCGTCCAGGGCGTAAACCGTCCGCCGCCGGCTGCCCACCCAGCGGCTGAAGTGGACGCTGACGTCGCGGCTCTCGACCAGGGGCGTGACCTGCTGATTCACTTCGAGGCCTCCCCGGGGCGGTTGTAGCAGGCCGCCCAGCGCCGCTCGGCGATCTTGACCAGCGGCGGCGGCGCCACCCGGCAGGTGTCGTGAGCCTCGACGCAGCGGGGCTCGAAGGCGCAGCCCGGCGGGAACTGGGCCCGGTCGAGCGGCTCGCCCGGTATGCCGGCCAGCTCGGCCGCGGCCTGGTCCACCCTCGGCACCGACTGCAGCAGGCCACCGGAGTAGGGGTGCTGGGGATCGGCGAACATCTGGGCGATGGGGGCCCGCTCCACGATGCGGCCCGCGTACATCACCTGCACCCGGTCGCAGAACTGGGCCACCACCCCCAGGTCGTGGGTGATCATCAGCACCGACACGCCGAGCTCGGTGGACAGGTTGTGCAGCAGGGTGAGGATCTGGTCCTGGATGGTCACGTCGAGCCCGGTGGTGGGCTCGTCCGCGATCAGCAGCGTCGGATCGCAGGCCAGGGCGGTGGCGATCATCACCCGCTGGCGCATGCCTCCCGACAGCTCGAACGCGTAGGACTTGAGCCGGTCGCCGGGGTTGGCGATCCCCACCATGTCGAGCAGTTCCAGCGAGCGCTGCTTGATGGCGCTCCCCTCCAGCCCGACCCTGCGCTGCAGCAGCTCCCGCAGCTGCGCGCCCACCGTCTTGAGCGGGTTGAGCGACACCATCGGGTCCTGGAAGATCATGGCGATCTCCCGGCCCCGCACCCGGTTGGCCACCGCCTCGTCGAGCACGTTCTCGCCCTTCCAGCGCACCGAGCCCCCCATGATGCGGCCCGGCGGCAGGACCATGCCCAGGATGGCCAGGCCCATGACGCTCTTGCCCGAGCCCGACTCGCCCACCACGCCGAGGCGCTCGTGGGAGCCGACGTTGAGGGTCAGGCCGTCCACGCCGAGCACCGTGCCGTCGCGGGTGGGGAACCCGACGGTCAGGTCCTTGACCTCCAACAGGCGCTCGGTGCGGCCGTCTCCGCCGGTAGCGCTCATTCCTAGCCGCCCGGCCTCTCGAGGACGATCTGCTCGCGCTCGGCCACGTCGTTGAACGACTGCAGCCACAGCGACAGCAGGTTCACGCCCAGCACCACGATGGCGATGGCCATGCCCGCGAAGGTGACGATCCACCAGCCGTCGCCGGTGACGTAGTTGCGGCCCTGCTGGATCATCAGCCCCCACGAAGAGCGAGGCGGCTGCACTCCGAAGCCAAGGAAGGCGAACGCCGACTCCGACAGGATGGCTGCCGCCAGCTCCAGCACGCACAGCGTGATGAGCGAGCTGACCAGGTTGGGCAGCAGGTGCCGCCACATGATCCGCCGCGACGACGCGCCCGCCAACTCCGACGCCTCCACGTACAGCGAGGTCTTGAGGGTGAACACGAGACCCCGCCCGACCCTGGTGAACACCATCCAGCTGGATATGGCGATGACGATGATGACCAGCCACACGCTCGGCCCGAACGCGGCCACCAGGATCAGGCCGGCCAGCACCCCCGGGAAGGCCATCTGCACATCGGCGGCCGAGACTATGAGGGTGTCGATCTTCCCGCCCACGTAGCCCGCGACGAGCCCGAGGACGGTGCCGAGGACGGCCGCGATGATGACCGCGGTTACGCTCACCAACAGCGAGATACGGGCTCCGTCGATGAGGCGGGCCAGGATGTCACGTCCGAGCTGGTCGGTGCCGAGGGGGTGGGCCCAAGTTCCGCCCCAGCCCACCGGGGGCGTGAGTCTGTCGGGCAGGCTCTGCTTGGTGGGATCCTTTATGAGCGGTAGCCACGGTCCCGCCACGGCCGCGAGGACGAACAGCGAGCAGATGACGATCCCCGATATGCCCGCCTTCGACTTCCAAAGATGCGACCGCAGTTCGGCCATGACGGTCACGCTCTCGGGCGGCGCCGCGTCGCCCGTGCCTGTGCCGGCGGCCGGGTCCATCGGGTTCTCCACCGCGGTCATGCCAGGTCCACCCTCGGGTCAATCAGCCGGCGGGCGATGTCCACCAGCAGGTTGGTAAGCACCACCATGGTGGCCAGCACCACCACCGCGGCCTGCACCAGGATCAGGTCCCGGTCCTCGATGGCTTCGACGGCCAGGCGGCCCACACCGGGCCAGGAGAACACCACCTCGATCACCACCGTGTAGCCGGTGAACATGCGGGTCACCTCCCAGCCGGTCATGGTCACGAAGCCCGAGGCCACGTTGCGGAAGGTGTGGTGCACGATCGTGTAGGACCGGGAGAAGCCCCTCGACATCGCGGTGACCGCGTACGGTTTTCGCAGCTCCTCCACGATGCCACGGCGGGTCATCTGGGCCAGCCGACCGGCGCTGGCCAGACCGATGGTGAACGACGGGAGGATGAACGACTTGAACCCGCTCGAGCCGAAGGTCGGCACCCAGCCGAGCTGCACCGCGAACACGATGATGACCAGGTAGCCGATCCAGAACGGCGGGGCGCTGATCGATGCCATCGAGAAGCCGAGCACGGCGTGGTCGGCGAAGCGGCGCTCCCACCACGCGGCCAGCATTCCCATGGGCGCGGCCATCAGCACGGTCACCACGGTGGCGCCGGCCACCAGCCTGAGGGTGGCCGGCAGCCGCTCGAACACGAGCTTCGAGGCCGGCTGGGTCTGAAAGAACGACTCGCCGAGGTCGCCCACCACCAGGCCCGACACGAAGTCCCAGTACTGGACGCTAAGGGGCCGGTCCAGGCCGAGCGCGGCCCGGCGGCTGGCCCGGTCCTCCTGGCTGGCCTCCAGCGGCAGCGACACCGTGGCCGGGTCGGTGAAGATGTGGGTGACCACGAACACCAGGGAGGTGACCACGAACACGACTATGGCGGCGGCGATGATGCGCTTGGCGAGCCATCGAAGCAACGCGCTGCCTCCCGTCGGGCCATCACTGGCCCTGCGACCCGGGCCGTCTGTATACCGTAGCCCGGCTTTGTTGACCGCTCCGAATCAGCCGCGGTATTGCGCAGGTGCAAAGATTGCGGTGATGGCGTCAGGTGGCGATTCCCTGGAGGCGCGGAACTCGGCGAGCGGGGACCATGCCTACAAGCGGTGGCCCCGCTACCGGGCCGCATCCGAGGGCCTTCAGAACTACTGGTACCCGGTCGCCTTCTCCCGGCGCGTCGGACGCAAGCCGGTGCCGGTGACGATCTGTGGCGAGAGGCTGTTCCTGATCCGCCACGATGGCAGGGCGTTCGCCCTCAACGACCGCTGCGCCCACCGCGGCGTGCCCCTGTCGATGGGCAAGTGCTGGTTCGGTGGCACCATCTCGTGTGCGTACCACGGATGGACCTACGACCTGGCCGACGGCAGCCTGCGGGCCGCCTTGGTCGACGGCCGGGACTCTCCGATCGTCGGGAACAGGAGCGTGAGGGTGAGGACCTACCCGGTCGAGGAGCACGGCGGCGTGGTCTTCGTCTACGTCGGCGACCGCGAGCCGCCGCCCATCACCCACGACGTCCCCGAGGACTTCTTCCAGCCGGGAGTCAGGGTGCGGGGCTGGCTCCGCACCAGGAAGGGCGACTGGCGCTACGCCGTCGAGAACGGCTTCGACGAGGGTCATTCCACCTACCTGCACCGCGGCGTCGTGTGGACGTGGATCCGGCGCAAGCCCGCCTACCGGGTCGTCCACGTCGAGCAGGAGGGCGACTGGCTCGTCCGCACCGTCGACGACGTCGTCGAGCAGGTCGACTATCCGGGACTCGGCACCTGGCCCCACGGCTTCCGCCCGTGGCAGCGCAACGTGGTCGTCCGCGGCTCGGTGCGCCTCCCCGGCTGGGTGCGCATCCAGTGGCCCGACTGGACGGCCTACGAGGTGTTCATGGGAACCGAGGAGGGTTCCCACCTGTCGTTCATGTTCGCCGTGTCCCACGCCAGGGGCCTGCGGGCTGCCTGGTTCGGGATGCGGTTCTGGCTGTACATCCGCTGGGCGTACATGTGGCAGTTCAACCGCCAGGACCAGCAGATGATCGAGCAGGTCCGCATCCCGCCGGAGCGGCTGTTCCGGCCCGACAAGTCCATCACCGTGTGGCGGGCCCATTGCGAGCGCAACGCCCGGGGGATGCAGGGACCCGTCTCCGAGACCGCCGTACGTCTTTCTGACGGCGATGAGCCTGTCTGGGACGACTCCGACGTCGTGGACGACTCCGATGTGGGTGTGGCCGGCCCGCGAGAGGCTCTGCGCTAGCCCGGTGACAGGGAGCGGCTGGTGTCGAGACGGATCCGGCTGGCCAGGCTGAGCACGGCCGCCCCCAGCACCCAGGCGGCCGCCACCGCCAGCGCCACCGCCGGCGAGGCCGCGTCGCTGATCGCCCCGAAGGCCACCGGCCCGATCACCGCGCCGAGGTTGAGGCCCCCGATCACGAACGACGAGGCCAGCCCGGGCGCCTCGGGGTAGATCCGCACCAGCGCCAGCACCATCAGCCCCGGCCACGACCACCCCAGGATGATGGCGGCCTGCCCGCCCAGCGCGTACAGCCAGGGCGTGTTGGCCGCCATCAGCGCGTAGCCGGCCGCGCTGGCCGTCAGCAGCACCGCCACAGTGCTGACCGCGCCCGTGCGGAAACGGTCGGCGAGGGCGCCCAGCGCGATGCGCACCGTGATCACCCCGGCGCTGGCCGCTGAGAGCAACAGCCCGGCCGTGCTCTCGGAGATTCCCGCGGCCTCGCTGTTGACCACGAAGAACGCGGCCGCGGCCACCACCGAGCAGGAGGCCAGCATGGCGGCCGCCGCGAACACGAACAGGGGTCCCATCCTCACGTGCCCGAAGCGGCCGGCCGCGGGATCCCTCGCGGGCCGGGCCGCCGCCGGCGCCGCGGTCCGCTCGCGGGGCAGCATCAGCATCCCGGCGCCGGCCAGCACCGCCCCACCGAGGAACGGCCATCGCCAACCGTCGGTGCCGCCCACCACCGGGACGGTCAGCCCGGCCAGCAGCGGCCCCAGCGGGATGGCCGACATGTGAACTCCGAAGGCCAGGCCCTGGCGCTCCGGCGACACATGGTCGGCTACCAGCACCTTGGCGGCCGGACCGGCCAGCGTGAGTCCCGCACCGGCCACCGTCAGCCCCACCAGCAGCGTCGCGAACGACCGGGCCGCCCCGGCCACCACCAAGTAGCCGGCCATCGTGACCAGCATCGAGATCATCAGGCTGCGGCGGGAGCCGATCCGGTCGGACAGCTCGCCGGCGTGGACGATGGCCACCGCCGCGAAGATGTAGGTCAGGGCCAGCGCCACGCCGAGCCCGGTGTCGCCGATGCCGAACTCGGCCTTGATGTCGCTGCCCAGCGCGCCGGCCAGGAAGCCGGGCATCACGCTGGCGGTGACGCAGGCCACCGAGGCCGCCACCGCCCGAACGGGAGCCGCGCCCGTACCCGGCGGGGGCGCCGCGGCGGCGTCGGCCATGTGCCCGCTTGCGTCTAGCCGGCTGGTTTGGCGGTCAGCGCCACCGGCCGGGTGCCGGGGCTGCGGATGGCTCGCACCTGCTCCCGGAAGCGTTCGACGTTGGCCAGCTTCACGTCCTCGTAGCCCCTGATGACGTCGGGGAGTTGGGCCAGCTTCAGTGCCCTGTCGTAGGTGTCCGGGGTCAGGGCGTCCAGTTCGGCCTCCATCAGCGACCGGTACTCCGCGATCAGCTCGCGCTCGGTCCGGCGAACCCCGGCGTAGCCGAACATGTCGAAGGGCGTGTCCCGCAGCCGGCGCAGTCCCTTCAGCACCGCCAGCGTCGGCCGCTGGAACGGTCCCAGGGAGATCTTGCGCTTCAGCCCCAGGGCCCGCAGCACCGGGGGATGCAGCAGGATGCGGTAGCCGGCGAAGTCGCCCACCGCGTCGCGCATGGCGTCGGCCATACCGGGCCGCAGATGCAGCCGGGCCACCTCGTACTCGTCCTTGTAGGCCGTCAGCTTGTAGAGGTAGCGGGCCACCGCGTCGGCCAGCTCGGTCCGGTCGCCAATCACCTCGCGCTCGCGGGCCGACGCCGCGTCCACGAAGTCCACGTAGGCCGAGGCCAGTTCCCGCGACTGGTAGTCGACCAGGTCCGCGGCCCGCCGCTCGACGGTCTCGGCCAGGGCCGCGCCGGCCTCGGTGGTGCTTGCAGCCAGGCCCGAGTTCTCCACCAGCACGCGGGCGGCGGCCTTGGCCCTGGCCGGCACCGAGTCGAGGCCCAAGCTGGGCGCATCGCCGTCGCCCGGCGTGGATGCGGGAGCCACACCCGCTATACCGGCCACGCTGACCAGGCCGTCGATGCCGTCGCGCCTGTACAGCCGTCCCCACCGGAAGGCGGCGATGTTGGCCGCGACGGCCACCCCGTTCAGTTCGATGGCCCGCTCGATGGCGGCCGCCGACACCGGAATACCGCCCGCCTGGTACGCGGCCCCCAGCACCAGCACGTTGGCGGGCATGGCCGTGCCCAGCAGGGCGTCGGCCATCCGGTCGGCGTCGAGGCGGACGCCGGCGCCGGCGCGGGTGGCCCCGTCGATGGTGGCCAGCAGCCGATCGGTGTCGGGGTAGGTCTCTTCGGTGTGGGCCACCATGTCGCCGGTGGGGAGCTTGCTGGTCGACACCACGGCCAGCGTGCGGTCGCGGTCGGCCTTGGCCAAGTTCTTGGGATCGGCGGCCACCAGCAGGTCCATGCCCAGGTAGCAGTCGGTGCCGCCCGCCCCGATGAGGTTCGCGCCGGAGGCCTCGCCGTCGAAGAAGCGCAGGTGCGAGACGACCGGTCCGCCCTTCTGGCTGAGCCCGGTCTGGTCCAGGCCGATCACATCCAGGCCGTCGAGCAGTGCCGCAGTGGCCAGCACCTGGCTGACCGTCACCACGCCGGTGCCGCCCACGCCCGCCATGAACACCGCGAACCCGTCGGGGCCGGGCACGGGCCGGTCCGGCTCGGCGATGTCGTCGGGCGGCGCGCTCGGAGCGGCCCTGCCGGTGCCCGCGGCGACCGCCGCGCCGGCTCTGGCGCTGTTCGTACCGGGCCGGGTCTTGACCCGGATGAACGAGGGGCAGTCGCCCTCGATGCACGTGTAGTCGAAGTTGCACGACGACTGGTGAATGCGGGTCTTGGTGCCCAGTTCGGTGTCGACCGGCTGCACCGACAGGCAGTGGCTCTTGGCCCCACAGTCGCTGCAGCCCTCGCACACGGCCTCGTTGATGAAGATGCGCTTGGTCGGGGTGGTGCGCAGGCCCCGCTTGCGCTCCCGGCGCTTCTCGGCCGCGCACTGCTGGTCGTAGATGAGCACCGTCACGCCGGGCGTGTCCCGCAGGGCGATCTGGGCCTCGTCGAGGCGGTCCCGCCCCCACACGTCGGCGCCCTCGGCCAGCGCCGCGCCGCTGGTGTGGCGGTCGGGGTCTTCGCTGCACACGATGATGCGGCTCACGCCCTCGGCGGCCATCGCCTGGGTCAGCTCGGGCACGCCGATGGAGCCGGCCACGTCCTGGCCGCCGGTCATGGCGACCGCGCCGTTGTAGAGGATCTTGTAGGTGATGTCGACGCCGGCGGCCACCGCGGCCCGCACCGCGAGGCTGGCGGAGTGGAAGAACGTGCCGTCGCCGACGTTCTGGAAGATGTGGGACCGGTCGGTGAACGGGGCCCGGCCGATCCAGGTGGCGCCCTCGCCGCCCATCTGGTGGACGATCTGGGCCCGGTCGTCGATCCACAGGGCCATGGCGTGGCAGCCCACCCCGGCGCCCACGAACGAGCCCTCGGGAGCCACGGTCGAGCGGTTGTGGGGGCAGCCGCTGCACCAGTACGGGGTCCGGGCCACCTCGGCCGCGCCCGCCTTGGAGGACTCCTCGATGAGGGCCAGGCGGGCCTCCACTGCCACCGGCAGGGCTCCCACGTCGCCCCCCAGCACTCCGGAGCGGAGCCGGTCGGCGACGACGACTGCGATCCGGTCTGCGCTCAGCTCACCGTCGGCGGGCACCAGCCGGCGGCCGCGCTCGTCGGTCTTGCCCACCACCCGGGGCGCGCCGGCCCGGCCGTAGAGGATGTCGCGTACGAACAGCTCGATGAAGGCCCGCTTCTCGTCCAGCACCAGGATCTCGTCGAGCCCCCCGGCGAAGCGCCGCACGATCTCGGGCTCCACCGGCCAGACCATCCCCAACCGCAGCAGCCGGATCCCGAAATGGCGCAGGGCCTCATCGTCGAGGCCGAGGTCGCCGAGGGCCTGGCGCAGCTCCTGGAACGTGCGGCCCCCAGCCACGATCCCCAGGCGGGCGGCGCCCGCGGCCCCGCTGATCTCGTTGAGGCCGTTGGCGGCGGCGTAGGCGGTGGCCGCCTCCAGGCGCCCGTAGGCGATGTCCTTCTCCTGCTCGAGGCTCAAGGGGGTGACCAGGCCGGGGCGCTGCACGTGGCGCCACGGCTCGCCGTCGACCTCCAGACCGGGGTCGACGGGAACCACCCGGTCGGGGGCGACTTCGGCGACGCCGAACCCGTCGGCGACGGTGGTGACGATCTTGAACGCGGTCCACAGGCCCGAGTACCGCGACAGCGCGATGCCGTGCAGCCCCAGGTCGATGACCTCCTGCATCGTCCCGGGGTACAGGATGGGGATCTGGGCGTCGTAGAAGGCGGGCTCCACCTGGGTGGGCAGCGTCGACGACTTGGCCATCGGGTCGTCGCCGTCCAGCACCAGCACCCCGCCACCGGCGGCGGTGCCCTTGAAGTTGGCGTGCTTGAACACGTCGCCGCAGCGGTCGACGCCGGGTCCCTTGCCGTACCACATGCCCACCACCCCGTCGTGGTGGGCCAGCGGGCCGAGCAGCGGCTCCTGGCTGCCCCACACCGCGGTGGCGGCCAACTCCTCGTTCACGCCCGGTACCCACACCACGTCGTGGGCCGTCAGCAGGTCCAGGTTGCGCTCGATGGTGAGGTCGACGGTGCCCAGCGGCGATCCCTGGTAACCGGAGATGAACGTGGCCGTGCGCAGGCCCCGGGCCGCGTCGGCCCGGTGCTGGTCGATGGGCAGCCGGACCAGCGCCTGGACGCCAGTAAGCAGCACCCGCCCCCGCTCCAGCGTGAACTTCTGATCAAGATCGAAGTCCTGCTGCAACTGGGATCCTCCTGGTTGTGGGACGGGGGTCAGCCGATGATGGCGCAGTACTCGGGGACTATGTCCTCGGTGAGCATGTCCATCCACTCCGGGCGCTGCTCGATGAGCCGGGCCACCACGTTGCGGTGGTTCTCGCGGTTGTTCCAGGTGCCGATCAGGTAGAACCGCTCAGGGTCGTCCTCGCTCTGGTACAGCACGCCCTCGTGCACGATGCCCGGCGTGGTGTGCACGATGTTCTGGTCGCTGTGGTCCCAGGTCTCGAAGGAGTCGATGAAGTCCTGGGCCCGGCCCGGCTTGGCCTGCAGCGTGTAGTGGAAGGCGAACGACCCCTCGGGCAGGTCCTTGAGGATCGGGTTGGCGTGCTCGTCGTGGTCGTGATGGTCGTCTGCCATCGGATCCCTCCTTTGCTCGGCCGCTAGGTGGCGGCGGTGAAGGCCTCGGCCGCGGCCTTGGAGCACACCACGTCCTCGGCGTGCTTGGCGCCGGAGATGCCCAGTGCTCCCACGACGGTGCCGCCGGAGGTCGTCAGCGGCTCGCCGCCCTCCACGGCCAGGATGTGGTGGCGGGCCGTCATGGGCGGGCCGAGCGAGTTGTCCTGCTGGAAGTAGTCCGACAGCGTGCCGGTGTCGCGCTTGAACGTCAGCGCGGCCACGGCCTTGGCGATGGCGTTCTCGAGGGCGATCTCCACCACGTTGTCCATGCGGTGCACCAGCACCAGGTTGCCGGTGGCGTTCACCACGGCCACGCACACGGCCAGGCCTTCGTCGTCGGCGGTGGACAGGGCCACGTCGGCGGCGAGCTTGGCTCCCTCGAGGGTGAGGGTCTCGACGTTCATGGTGTTCATGGATTGCTCCTGGGGGTTGGTTGGGGGTCGATCAGTGGATCCGGCCGGACTGGCGGACCGGCGGGGTCAGTGCTTGATCTGGAAGATGGCCTCAACCTCGACGGAGGCGCCGAGGGGCAGTTCGGCCACGCCGATGGCGGAACGGGCGTGGCGTCCGGCGTCGCCGAACACCTCGATCATCAGGTCGCTGGCGCCGTTGATGACCGCAGGCTGCGCGTTGAAGCCCGGGTCGCTGGCCACGTAGCCGGTGAGGCGCACCACCCGCAGGACCTCGTCGAGGCTGCCCAGGTGCTGGTGCACGGACGCCAGGATGGCCTCGGCCGCGCCCCGTGCGCTGGCCTGGCCGGTCTCGATGTCCATGTCTCCCCCGAGGCGCCCCACATAGTCGATGCCGCCCCCGCCGGGGGCCAGCGCGATGGAGCCCGACACGTACAGCACGTCGTGCACCTGGGCCACCGTGTCGAAGTTGCCTGCCCTGAGCAGGGTCATGTCGAGGTCGACGCCGGCGTCTCTGGCTGCCTGCTCGTAGGACATGTGGGTTCCTCCCGGAGCCGCCCGTAATCCTGTATACCGACCCTACAGCGCCCACCCCGTAACCCGCCGACTCGGCGCTCGTCATCTGACCCAAAGAAACTGCACATTTCTTTGGGTTAAACGGTGGCAACCCAAAGAACCTTGGGTTGACCGTGGAGGTGTCGGATAGCTAGCCAGCCGCCCGCCGACTCGGGCCGGGTTGGTCGAGGCCGTTACCCTCCGGCCATGGATCTGGGTCTGGCGGGCCGTAGGGCGCTGGTGTTCGGCTCGACTGCGGGACTGGGGCGGGCCACCGCCGAGACGCTGGCGGCCGAGGGCGCGCTGGTGGCGATCTCGGGGCGGCGGCCGGAGGTGGCGGCCGAGGTCTCGGCATCGCTGCCCGGTGCCGTCGCCGTGACCGGCGACCTGACCGTGGTCGGTGAGCCGGCCCGGATGGTGGACGAGGCCGCGTCGCGGCTCGGCGGCCTCGACATCTGCGTGGTCAACACGTCCGGGGGAACGCCGGGAGGCATGACCGAGGTCACCGCGGAGGACGAGGTGAGCGCCTACGAGCGGATGCTTCGGCCCGCGCTGGCCGCGACCCGGGCCTCGATACCCCACCTGCGGGCCGGCGGCGACGGCCGTCTGGTGTACATCACCGCCCGGTCGGTGGTCGAGGCCTCGCCCGAGCTGGCCCTCTCGGGGGTGTTCCGCAGCGGGGTTGCCGCCGCCGCCCGCTCGCTGGCCATCGAGCTGGCCCCCGAGGTGCTGGTGAACGTTGTCGTTCCCGGCCAGTTCGACACCGGGGCTCTGGCCCGAGCCCAGGCGGCCCGGGCGACCGCTGAGGGCACGACCCCGGAGGCGGTGCGGGACCGCCACCGGGCCTCCATCCCCATGGGCCGGTTCGGCCACGCCTCGGAGCTGGCCGACGTGATCGTATTCCTGTGCAGCGCCAGGGCCAGCTTCGTGACCGGCTCGGTCGTGCGGGTCGACGGGGGCGCCGTCATCGGCTACTGAGGCCGAGTAGCAGCGTTGGGCGGCTCAGACGGTATACAAGACGCCGTGAGAATCGCAGTTCTGGTCAAGCAGATACCCGCTCCGGTCGAGTTCCGGATGCAGGATGGGCGCTTGGTGCGGGACGGCGTGCCGCTGGAGGTCAACGCCTACTGCCGGCGGGCCAACGCCAAGGCCGTGGAACTGGCCGGACCGGACGGCGAGGTCGTGGTGTTCACCATGGGGCCGCCCGCGGCCGCCGACGCGCTGCGCGAGATGATCGCCTGCGGCGCCCACCGGGGCGTGCACCTGTGCGATCCTGCTCTCGCCGGCGCCGACACGCTGGCCACTGCGGTGGCGCTGGCGGCCGCCATCCGGCACGAGGGCCCCTTCGATCTGGTGCTGGCCGGCCTCAACTCGCTCGACTCCGACACCGGCCAGGTGCCCGTCGAGGTCGCCGAGCTCTTGGACCTGCCCTTCGCGGCCGGGGTGCGCGAGCTGGGTGTGACCGGTCGCGCCTTCACGGCGAAACTGGAGACCGATGACGGGTACTGCACCGTCACCGGCGAGCTGCCCGCCGCACTGTCCACCGCCGAGAGGCTCTGCGCGCCCTCCAAGGCACCTCCCGAGGAGTATGCCGAAGTGGCCGATGACCGCATCCTGAGGCTGACCGCAGCCGACCTCGACGTGCCCCCCGAACAGCTCGGCGCTCCGGGCTCGCCCACCTCGGTGGGCCCCATCCGGGTGCTGACCGCCAGCCGGCGGGCTCTGCGGGCCACCTCGGTCGCCCACGCGGTGGACCTGCTCGAGGAGTTCGGCGCCTTCTCCGACCCACCCGAATCGGACGACGACGGCACCGGGGACTCCTCACGGGCCAGTGCGGCCCTGCTGGGCGCCGGCAGCAACAACGAGCACCCCGTCGGCGAGCGGTCGGTGTGGTGCTTCTTCACCGAGCCGGGCGTGGGTGCCGAACTGCTCGGCGAGGCGGCCGAGCTGGCTGCCTGGATCTCGGGGACCGTGACCGCGGTCACCACCGCCGCCAACGCCGCGAACATGGCGGGGCTGGGCGCGGCCGGCGCCGACCGGCTGCTGGTGATCGAGTCGGCGACGGAGCCCTCCGAGCAGGCCGCCGCTCTGGCCGCGGCCGCCGCCCGCAGCCTGCCCTGGGCTTTGCTGGTGGAAGGAACCCGCTCGGGCCGGGTGGTGGCCTCCATCGTGGCTGCCCGCTGCGGCTGGGGGCTCACCGGCGACGCCGTGGGGCTGGAGGTCAGCCCCGACGGACGCTTGGTCGCCTGGAAGCCCGCGTTCGGTGGCCGCCTCCAGGTGCCGATCCTGTCGCGCTCGCCGGTGCAGATGGCCACTATCCGTCCCGGCGTCCTCGCCCTGAGGCCTTCCCGTGATGACGCCCGCGACCCCACCGCCGAGACGCTCCCGCCGCCCGCGCCCGCCCGGATCCGCACCGTGGAGGTCGAGCGCGACGACGACGACACCGGTGAGCTGCGCCGGGCCCGGACGGTGGTGGCCGTGGGCGTGGGCGTCGAACCCGACGGCTACCCGGTGATCGACGAGCTGCGGGCCGCACTCGGGAACGCCGCGCTGGGCGCCACCCGCAGGGTCACCGACCAGGGCTGGGTGCCCCGCGGCCGCCAGATCGGGGTCACCGGTCATGCGGTGTCGCCCCGGCTGCTGGTGGCGGTCGGTTCCAGCGGCCGGTTCAACCACACCGTCGGAATCCGCAACGCCGGGGTGCTCATGGCCGTCAACTCGAACCCTGACGCCGAGATCTTCGACCAGGTCGACATCGGCCTGGTCGGCGACTGGCAGATGATCGTGCCCGAGCTCACCGCCGAGCTGAACAAGCGGGGGATCGGCGACCGGCTACGTTCATCCGACGTTCCCGCCGAAGGAACTGCGACATCTAGGCGGGGGATGCGGGTGTTCGACTTGCGAGCGAGTAGGGCGAAGCCCGTGCGAGCAAGCGGACGCCCGTAGCGCCCGCCGGGGCCGTCACATAATGATCAGGGAGCGGCCGGGAGGCACTGAAATGAGGGAGGGACTGGCATGAGGGTCGGCATCGGGCTGCCGGTCACCACCACCCGCACCAGCGGCGAACTGCTGCTTGCCTGGGCCCGCCGGGCCGAGGAGGCCAGGTTCGACGCTCTGACCTCCATCGACCGGATCGTGTACCCCGGCTTCGAGTCGATGACCGCCATGGCCGCGGCCGCGGCCGTCACCAGCCGCATCGGCCTGCGCACCAACGTGCTGCTGGCCCCGGCCCGCAGCGCGCCGATGGTGGCCAAGCAGGCCGCGTCGGTGGACCAGATCAGCGGCGGGCGCTTCATGCTGGGCATCGGCGTGGGCCGCCGCACCGACGACTACGAAGCCACCGGCCGTGACTTCCACACTCGGGGCCGCCGCCTCGATGCCGACCTGGAGGCCATGCACGCCGAGTGGCACGGCCAGCCGGCGGGAGGCCGGTCCCGGCCGGCGACCCTGCCGCCCGTGCGCGACGGCGCAGTGCCCGTCTTCTTCGGCGGCAGCCTGGAGGCGGCTATAGGTCGCATCGTGCGCTGGGGCGTGGGATGGAGCGTGTCGTCGAGAGGCCCCGAAGAGACTCACAACAACGCCGAGCAGGTGCGGACCGCGTGGCAGGAGGCCGGCCGCGACGGCTCGCCCATCATCATGGTGATGCACTACTTCGCCCTCGGCGAGGACTCCAACGTCGACTATCTGATGGACTACTACGGCTACCAGGGCGACCGGGCCCGCATGTTCGCCGAGGGCGCCTACCGGCGCGCCGCCGACGTCACCGCCGCGTTGCGGGACTTCGCGGCCGCTGGTGTGGACGAGTACACGTTCGTGCCCACCATGGCCGACCTGACCCAGGTGGACCGCCTGGCCGAGGCCGTCGAGGCCGCCGGTGTCTGAATCGCAGCCAGGCCCGCCGGCAGACTCACCGGATGGGCGGGCCGATCTGATCGTCGAGGGCGCCTACGTCGTGACCCTCGACCCCAGTCGCCCCGTGATCGAGGACGGGTCGGTCGCCGTGGCCGGCGAGGCCATAGCCGCGGTGGGCCCCGCTTCGGAGGTGGCCGCCGCATACCCGCGAGCCGCGCAGCGCATCGACGCCTCCGGGTGCTTGCTGATGCCGGGGATGATCGACACCCACACCCACCTGTTCCAGGTTCTGGGCCGGGGACTGGGCGACGGGCTGGAGCTGATGGCCTGGCTGCGGGACTTCATGTTCCCCATGACCCTGCACATGGCCTCTGACGACGCCGCCGCCGCGGTGCGGCTCAGCGCGCTGATGGCGGTCCTCGCCGGAACCACCGCCGTCGTCGACAACCACTACGCCCCCACCGACACCGCGACCACGCTGGCTGTGGCCGAGGCGGTTGAGAGCACCGGGCTCCGCGGGGCGATCGCCCGCGGCATCTTCGGCAGCCGGGTCGAGGGCAGCGACCGCATGGGCGTACCCGACGAGCTTCACGCCTACACCGCCGCCGAGGAGCTCGCCATCACCGGCGAGTGCATCCAGGAACGTCCGGCCGGCTCCCGGGTCGAGATCTGGCCCATGCCCGAGAACGTCGTCTACGTCGACCTGGACCTGATCGCGGCCTGCGCCCAGCTCGCCGCCGACCACGACCTGCGCTGGCAGGCCCACTGCAGCGAGGCTCAGGCGGAGGTCGTGATCTTCACCGACGTCCACGGCGAGCGCCCGGTCGAGTGGCTGAGCCGGGCCGGCCTGCTCGGGCCGAGGGCCACCCTGGCCCACGCCATCTGGCTCGACGACGGCGAGGTGGCGGCGGTGGGCGGGGCCGGCGCGTGCGGGCTGCACCTGCCGGTGTGCAACCAGGTGGTGTCGTCGGGGGTGATGAGGCTGCGGGAGCTGGTCGACGCCGGGGCCACGGTGGCGCTGGGCACCGACGGCCTGGCTGTGAGCGGTCAGAGCATGTTCGAGGCCATGAAATCGGCCTATGCCCTCCACCGCCTCAGCCGCATGGACCCGACCTGGCCGCCGTCGGAGACGCTCCTGGAGCTGGTGTGCACCCACGGCGCCCGCGTCCTGGGCAAGCCCGCCGGCGCCCTTACCGAGGGGGCGCTGGCCGACATGGTGGTGGTCGACACCCAGACGCCGCGCTTCGTGCCCGGGCACCGGCCGGTGGCGACGCTCACGCTGCTGGGTCACGGCTGCGACGTCCGTGACGTGATCGTCGGCGGCGATGTGGTGGTGCGCCGCGGCCGATCCACCCTCCTCGACCAGGACGAGGTGATGGCCACCGCGGCGGAGGCCGCCGAGCGGCTGGCCGGCGCGGCCGGCCTGGAGCCGTTGCGGGCCGCCTGGATCAGCCGGACCTAGCGGAGCGCAGTATCTGGTCGTATTGGAGCCGGAAATGCGGTTGAATAGAGGCATGAGGCTCCCGGTGTGGGCACGTGTCGCACCGCTGATGCTGATCACCGCGGCGGTGCTGCTCTCGGGGTGCGGCCGTTCGGGGTACCAGTACGTCGAGAACGCCGACGACACCGTCTTCCTGAAGATCCCCGAGGACTGGAACGTCGTGTCCGAGGGGACCGTCAACTTCGCCCTCACCCCCGACGACGACATCCAGCCCATTCCCGGCGAGTTCGTCCTGCCCTGGCGGGCCGATTTCGACGCCGCTCCCGGCAGCCTGCGGGGCTCGTCCGACTACGTGCAGGGATCCGTCGAGGTCCAGCCGGTCGATCGCCGCATCCAGGAGAGGCTGCCGCTCACGTTCTTCTTCCCGGAGGTGTCCGGCGAGCAGGAGGGGGTGCAGGAGCTGCTTCACCACCTTGTGACCGTCGGCGACGTCTCCGGTCACCGCTTCATCTGGAAGGAGGTCACCGCGGAGGGCCTTGAGTTGATGGGCGACCGGCTGGTCCTGACCGACAGCATCAACAGCGTCGTCTACAGCGTCGACCTCCGGTGCAGCGTCGGCTGCTACAAGGCCAACGCCACGTTGATCGAAGAGGTCATGAGCACCTTCACGGTGGAGGGTTGAGACGGTGCGGCTGAGGCGTAGAGGCTCCCGCTCCACGAAGGGGCCGTCCGAGCACGAGATGACTCTCGGCTCGACCACGTCGCGTCCCCGCGACGCCGACCGCCGGACCAGGCGGAAGCTCGATCCCTGGGACCGCTCGAAGTACCTGATCCTGGGGTCGGTCCTGTTCGCCTTCTTCTGGTGGCAGAAGCTGAGCGGCAACCCCATCAAGTCGGTGGCCGACGGCTTCTGGGAGACCGTCGACAAGCAGGCCTGGGTGTGGGTGCTGCTCGGGCTGGAAGTGCTGCGCCAGCTGCACTTCGTGGTGGCCGAGCACTGGTCGGGCTACTACCGGTTCTGGAAGTTCAAGGTCTTCGCCCGGGTCGAGAACCGTAAGTCGCGCATGGACCCGTGGATCCGCTTCCGGATCGCCCGGGTGCTCCGGATCCTGTTCTGGCTGCTGCTCTTCGGGGTGATCATCGGCCAGTTCACCGACCAGAACCCGGTCGCCGCCCTCATCGGCCTGCCCGGCCTCCTCAACAGCTGGCTCCCGTGGGCCGCCCGGCTGATCATCTACCCGCTGCTGCTGATCAGCCAGTTCGTGCTGCTGTTCTGGTTCCTGTCGCGGGGTGGGGTCGAGACCTACTTCCCCGATGACATCGACACCCGCTTCGACGATGTGTGGGGCCAGGACCCGGTCAAGGAGCGGGTGCGGGAGAACCTGATCTTCCTGGAGAACCCCGAGGCCATCGAGGAGGTCGGCGGCTACGCCCCCGGCGGCATCCTGCTCTACGGCCCGCCCGGAACGGGCAAGACGCTGCTGGCGGAGGCCGCCGCGGGCGAGACCGGCAAGCCGTTCGTGTTCGTGGAGCCCGGCGCCTTCATGAACATGTTCTTCGGCGTGGGCATCCTCAAGGTGAAGGGCCTGTTCCGCAAGCTCCGCAAGCTGGCCCTGCGCTACGGGGGCGTGGTGGCCTTCTTCGACGAGGCCGACGCCCTGGGCAACCGGGGTGGGGCGGTCGGCGACGGCGGCGGCTTCGGCTCCGAGCGGTTCGCGGCGTTCCTGCGCGACGCCACCGAGCCCGGCTCGTCGTACCCGTACCTGTCGGTGGGGGCTCAGCAAGCTCTACAGGAGGTCGCGCTGGGCGGCTACGACCGGGCCGGCTCGCTGGGCGCGTACGGCGGGAGCGAGTGGGGCGGCCCCCGGCGGGAGTCGATCATGATGATGGGCGGCGGGGGCGGAATGGGCACCCTCCAGGCTCTGCTGGCCGAGCTGTCGGGCCTCAAGAAGCCCCGCGGCTTCTTCAACCGGATCGTCCGCAAGATGCTGGGCATGCGGCCCAAGCCGCCCCCGAAGTTCCGGATACTGGTGATGATGGCCTCCAACCTGCCCGAGGCCCTGGACCCGGCCATGCTGCGGCCGGGCCGCATCGATCGCATCTACAAGGTCGGCTACCCCACCCAGGAGGGCCACAAGCGCACCTACGAGGGCTACCTCGACAAGGTCGAGCACATCCTCACCGACGACGACATCGAGAAGCTGGCCACCATCACCCCCTACGCCACCGGGGCCACCATCAAGGACATGGTGAACGAGGCCCTCATCACCGCCATACGCGACGGCCGGCGGGTCATCACCTGGGCCGACATGATCAAGGCCAAGCAGCTCAAGGAGCACGGCCTGGCCGACGACTTCGACTACGTCGAGCACGAGCGCCACGCCCTGGCCATCCACGAGGCCTGCCACGCGGTGGCCCTGCATCGGGTCAGCCGCCACCGCATGATCGACCTGGCCACCATCGAACGCCGCGGCAACGTGGGCGGCTTCGTATCGCACATCCCTCCCGAGGACCGCTTCACCCACTGGCGCTCGGAGTACGAGTCCGACCTGGAGGTGTCGCTGGCGTCGCTGGCCGGGGAGCGGATGTTCTTCGGCGACGACAACTCCTCAGGGGTCGGCGGGGATCTGCGCAACGCCACCCAGCTGGCCACGATGATGGCCGGCTACTGGGGCATGGGCGAGACCTTCGCCAGCCATGCGGTGCAGCGCCAGTTCGGCATCGGCGGCGGGCAGCGCAAGGGCGACGACGAGGACCCCGAGCGGGAGCTGCTGCGGACCGGGCTCGGGGACCAGGTCGAGACCCGGCTGGCCGACCGCTATGACGCGGCCAGGGCCCTGCTGGAGGCCAACCGCATCGAGGTCCTGGCGGTGGCCCACGCGCTGGAGACCCACAAGACCATCACCGGCGAGGATGTGAGCGCCATAGTCGACCGCAACGTCGGCCCCTTCCTCGACGGCCGGGGCTACTACACCGGTGAGGCGATCAAGGCCCTCGAGGACTACCACGCCGCGGTGGTGGAACTGCGCCGCATAGGCGGGATGGAGCTGCCGCCCCTGCCCAGGATCAGCGGCATCACCGGCCGCCTGGTAGAGGCGGTCGCCGTCCCGGTGGGCGCCGGCGCCGCCGCCGGCTCCGACGCATGACGCTGGCGACCGCGCGGGTCGGGCGAGATTTGTTTCTGTTCATTTAGGTTCTTATGGACGCGACAACTTGGTGAGGGATTTGTTTCTGTTCATTTAGGTTCTTATGGACGCAACAACTTCGTACCAGTGCTGTCGACTACTTTGGTATCCTTCAGTTTATGAAAGGTGATTCTGCGGCCGCCTCGTCGCGAGGCCGGGGCCGTCCGACCCACCGCGAGGTGTACCAGAGGCTCCGAATCCAGGTCGATGAGCTCCAGGATCGCCTGGGCGGCTTGCCGCTGCCGGAGGAGGCCGGGGGCATCTGGCGGGACATCTGGTACGAGGAGGCCCATCACTCCACGGCCATCGAGGGCAACACGCTGGTGCCCAAGCAGGTGGAGCGGCTACTCAACGAGGGTCGGGCCGTTGGCAACAAGGAGTTGAGCGAGTACCTCGAGGTGCAGGGCTACGCGGCGGCTGCGGAATGGGTCTACAGCCAGGCGCTCCGTCCGGGCGGGCTTTCGGAGCACGGCAGGATCCTCACTCTGGGCGAGGTGCGGGAGATCCACCATCTCGCCTTGTCGCCGGTGTGGGAGGTGGCGCCTCATGACCAGGCCACCGATCAGGAAGGGCCGGGGAACTACCGCCGCCACGACATTCAACCCTTCTCGGGAGGCATGGTGCCGGTACCGTGGCCGCTCGTTGGCGCCGAGCTCTCGGCCCTGGAGGACAAGGTCAATTCCTTGGATGTCGGCGATCTGATGTTCCCCGAGGCACTTGCGGATGTTCACTGCCGCTTCGAGCAGATCCACCCCTTCCTCGACGGCAATGGCCGCACCGGCCGGCTCGTCTTGAACCTGATCCTGGTGCGGCTCGGCTACCCGCCGGTGGTGATCTACAAGCGTGAACGGTCCAAGTACCTCGCGGCGCTACGTAGCGCTGACGGCGGCTTGCTCAGCCCGTTAGGCGCAATGCTGGCAAGAGCGGTGCTCCACAGCCTCTATCGGTTCGTGCTGCCGGCGGTCGCGGGTCCGGCTCGGCTGGTGCCGCTCGAGGCTCTCGCTACTCCGGGACTGACTGCTTTGGCCCTTCGAGCGGCCGCGAATCGTGGCAGGCTGCAGGCCACCCGCGGCGCCGACGGGAAGTGGCGCAGCTCACGCCAGTGGGTGGACGACTACCAAGAGTCCCGCTACCGCAGGTACTCGTAGACGCAGCGGAGGAGCGCCCGCTCCGTGACTCAACGCTGAGATCCCCACAACATGTGACGCACTTCGTGAACGGAGTCGATGATGCGATCGGGAGGCGGCAGATCGGCCGGGAACTGCCGGCCTCGCCGCACCCACGCCGTTCTCATTCCGAAGCGTCGGGCTCCGTCGATGTGATGTGGCGCTGGCGAGGTGCTGCTCGTAGAAGTCGCCGACGACTCCCGCGAAAGCACCCCGAAAGTCGAACAGGGTGTCGTCCAGGTCGAACACCAGGCCGTCAACGGCGAAATTCATGGGCCGGTCATCGTAACCCCCACTACGTCGCCGGGCCCTCAGGCCCGCGGCGGGGGCTAGGTTGGGCGTCGGTGCTGCTGGCGCACAACTCGGTGCACGTGGCCGCCACGCCGCGGGAGGTGCTGGAGTTCGTCTGCGACCTCCAGGCCTACTGGACGCTCGACAGCAAGATCTCCAAGGTGTACGACAACCCTCCCCTAGGCGACGACGGCACCGGGCATGTGGTGATCCAGGGCTCGATGCGGGGTATCCGCAGTCCCAGGCAGCGCCTATCGGTCAAGCTCGACCGGTGGCGTTCGGTCACCTTCGAGAGTGACGGCCCCTGGCTCATGGACCGCCTCATGTGGATGCGGGGAGGCTTCGTGGCGGAGCCGCGCAGTAGCGGATCGCTTGTCACGCACAGCTATCGCTACTGGTTCAAAGGCTTCTACGGGCCGCTGATCGAGCGCTACCTGCGCGACTGGCTGGAGCAGGACCTTCACGACGAGGTCCGGCGTATCAAGAACCACTTCGACCGGCGGTCCAAGGGGCTCCCGCCGCTGAACGTCCTGCACCGGCGGCCCGCCCGCACCGACGAGCAGAGGACTCGGGAGAGGATCAAGGTGTGGCGTACCATGCCCAACCCCTGGTAGCGGAACCGCCGGGGGCGGCGCGCGGTCAGGGATTGGCGCCCATGCGGATGAGGCGGCGCCGGCTTGCGTCGATGGCTATGGCGGCCAGCAAGGCGCAACCCGCCATGGCCAGGAACCCCGCCGCGTAGGAGACCTGCTCCACCAGCAGACCGAAAGCGAATGGACCGAACACCCCGCCGACGTTGAGTCCGCCGAAGGTCATGCCGGAGGCCGCGCCGGGGGAGTCCCGGTAGGCGCGGATCACCGAGTGCAGCATCAGGCCGCTCCAGCCCCACCCGACCCCGAGAGCGAAGATCGCGCCCACCGGCACCAACACCGTCGAGCCGGCGGCCGCGGCCACGTAACCGGCGGTGCTGGCGCCGAGCAACAATGAGACGATCCGCAGATGGCCCGATTCGAAACGATCCGCCAGGTATCCCGCCGCGATCCTTGTGGCGACGGGCGCGCTGCTTGCGATTGCGAGCAGGTTCCCGGCCAGACCCTCCTGCAGTCCGGCGTCGATCGCGGCGGACACGAAGAACGCGGCCATCGATGTCGTCGCTGCCGATCCGAGCCCTGCAGCCAGCCCGATCAGGTTCAACGGCCCGTAGTCGATCTCGCTGAGGCCCCGGGCCGCGCCCGCTGTCTTGACATTGGGACCGGACCGGGTCTCATATGCCGGCGCCAGCACGAATCCGGCGAGCGGCATGGCGATGGCGATCCCGAAGGCCCAGCGCCATCCGAGTGTGAGCCCGATCGTCGGAACGGTCAGGCCGGCCAGCACTACCGACAGCGGCGCCGCAGCCGCTAGCACCCCGAAGCCGGCGCCGTGACGGCGGACTGGGACGCCTTGGGCCACCATGGTGGAACACCCAGGGCCGCCGATGGCCGACCCGATCGCGCCGACCGCCAGCGCAGCCAGCAGCACCCAGTACGTGCTCACAACGGCGGCAACTGCCAGCAGTGCCGCGCCGCACAGGATGTTCGCGGTCCGCAACGACCGCTGCGGACCGAGGCGGTCGGCCAGAGTTCCGGCGTGGGGCGACGTGACCGCGGCCAGCAGGAAGAAGAAGGCCACCGCCGAGCCCAGCCCGGCCGCGCCGAAGCCCAAGTCTTCGCCCATCAGCGGCGCCAGCGCGCCCACCGCGAACGCGGGAAACAGGGCGGCCGTCTGTGACGACGCCGACGACACGAGTGCGAGGGTCGGTCGTGCTCCGCCGCTGCCGGGTTGAGTCACGGGTTGGCGCCGGTGCGGATGAGGCGGCGCCGGCCGGCGTCGGCGGCTAGCGCGGCCAGCAGGGCGCAGGCCGCGATCGTCAGGAACCCGGCGGTGTAGGAGACCCGCTCGGCCAGCAGACCGAAGGCGAACGGGCCGACGACCCCGCCGACGTTGAGCCCTCCCGAGGTCATTCCGGTGGCCGCGCCGGGGGAGTCCCGGTAGGCGCGGACCACGGAGTGGACCATCAGCCCGCTCCAGGCCCACCCCACACCGAGAGCGAACATCGCGCCCGCCGGGACCAGCACCTTGGAGCCGGTGGCCGCGGCCAGGTAGCCCAGCGTGCTGGTGCCCAGCAGCAGCGACACGATCCGCAGATGGCCGGACTCGAAGCGGTCGGCGAAGTATCCGGCCGCGATGCGGGTGGCGATGGGCAGCCCGCTGGCCACTGCCAGCAGGCCTCCGGCCAGTCCCTCGGCCAGGCCGGCGTCGGTGGCGGCCGACACGAAGAAGGCGGCCATGGTGGTGGCCGCAGCCGAGCCCAGCGCGGCGGCCAGCCCGATCAGGTTCAGCGGTCCGTAGTCGATCCTGCTCAGGCCCCGGGTCGCTCCCCCGGTCCTGACCGTGTGGCCGGGTCGGGCCCGGTATCCGGGAGCCAGCAGCAGGCCGGTCAGGGGTACGGCAACCGCGAAGCCGAACGCCCATCGCCATCCCAGCGTGCGCCCGATGGCCGGGACGGCCAGCCCGGCCAGCAGCACCGACAGGGGCACCGCCGCGGCCTGGATGCCGAAGTACAGGCCGTGCCGTCTGGTGTCGGTCCCCCTGGCCACCATGGTCTTGGTTCCCGGCCCGGCGATGGTCAGCCCGATCGCTCCGACGCCCAGCGCCGCCAGCAGCAGCCAGTAGGACTGGACCACCAGCGCGATCCCCAGCAGCGCGACGGTGCTGCAGGTGTTGGCCACCCGCAGCGACCGCTGGGGGCCGAGCCGGTCCGTGAGCGTCCCGGCGTGGGGCGAGGTCACCGCGGCCAGCAGGAAGTAGAAGGCCACCGCCGAGCCCAGGCCGGCCTCGGTGAAGCCCAGTTCGTCGCCCATCTGCAGCGCCAGCGCGCCCGCCCCGAACGCCGGGAACATGGCCGCCGTCTGCGACGACACCGACGATACGAGCGACGTGACCGGCCTGGTCGGCTCGCCGGCAAGCCCGCCGCTGGTTGTCGGGGTCACCGCAGGATTCTTGTCCGCAGGGTGCCGGTGACGCCGTAGTGGGCGGCGACTATCCGGAGACGCGGTCGCCGAAGTTGTCCCGCAGCACGGTCCCGGCCTCGGCGATGGCGCCCAGGTCGGTGGCGTCGTGCATGTTGAAGATCATGCCGTCGAGCCCGGCGTCGAACAATGCCGCCACCTGCTCGCACACGCTGTCGCGGTCGCCCTCCAGTGCGTACCCCTGGTATTTCTCCATACTCATGTCGCGGGTCTGGCGCATCTCCGCGCCGAGCCGGGCCGCGTCGGCCGTGGTGTCGGCCATGACCAGCGCGCCGAGACGGGTCTTGGAGATCTCGGCCGGATCGCGGCCGGCCTTTTCGCAGTGGGCCTCGAGCACGTCGAGTTTGTGGCGCACGCCGGCCGGGTCGCCGAAGATGTTGCAGGCGTCGGCGTGGCGGGCCGCGATCTGCAGGGTTCGCCGCTCGCCGCCCCCGCCCACCAGGATGGGCGGCCCACCGTCGGAGATGGGCCGGGGACGGTTGAGGGCTCCGGCCACCCGGTGGTGCGGGCCCGACACGGTCGCCGGGCCGCCGTCGAACATGGCCCGGCAGATCCGCACCGCGTCCTCCAGCCGGTTCATGCGCTCGCCCACGGGCGGGAAGTCGTAGCCGTAGGCGATGTGCTCGGCCTCGAACCAGGCTGCGCCGATGCCGAGCACGGCTCTGCCTCCCGATACGACGTCGAGGGTGGTGACAGTCTTGGCCAGCAGGGCGGGGTTGCGGTAGGTGACGCCGGTGACCAGGGCACCCAGTCGGGCGGTCCGGGTCCACGGGGCGAGGGCGGCCAGCAGGGTGTAGGGCTCCAGCATCGGCTCGTGGTCGGAGCCCATCGGCGGGATCTGGTGGAAGTGGTCCATCACCCACAGCGAGTCGAATCCGCTGTTCTCGGCGGTGGCCGCGGCGGCGCACACCGCATTGAACAGGTCGGCGTCGTCGATGCCGAGGTACGTGAAGCTGGGAATGTTGAACCCGAACCGAGTAAGCGTCATGATTCCTGTATACAGCATTCCGATCGACGCCTGAACCGTTACAGCCCATGAGGACGGACCCGCGGACCCTCGATGAGCTCCAGACGCCGAGCCTGGTGGTGGAGCGCAGCCTGTTCGACGCCAACGTCGCGGCTATGGCCGCGGCCTGGCCCGGATCGTCGCTGCGGCCCCATGTGAAGGCGTTCAAGTCGACCTCCATCGCCCGGATCCTGGCGGCCGCAGGCCACGAGGGCTTCTGCGCGGCCACCGTCCGGGAGATGGAGGGCCTGGCCGCGGCCGGGCTCGGGCACGACCTGCTGCTGGCCAACGAGGTGCTGGACGCGTCGCGGCTCGGTCGTCTCGTCGATGCCGGTCACCGGGTCACGGTGGCCGTCGACTCCGACGCCACCGTCGCCGCCGCGGCTGCCGGGGGTGTGCGAGAAGTGCTGGTCGACGTGAACGTCGGTCTGCCGCGCTGCGGCTGCCACCCCGGCGACGCGGGGCGCCTCGCCGACACGGCCCGGGTCGCAGGACTTGAGGTCCGGGGCGTGATGGGCTACGAGGGTCACCTGATGATGGTCGACGCCGCCGCCAAGGCGGCTGGAGTGCAGGCCTCGATGGAGCTGCTGGTCGGGGCTCACGCAGCCGTTGGGGGTGACGTGGTGTCGGGCGGCGGCACCGGCACGTTCGCAGTCAACCGGTGGGTGACCGAGCTCCAGGCCGGCTCGTTCTGCCTGCTCGACACCGACTACGCCCGCCTCGACGGCCCGTTCGAGATCGCGGTGTCGGTGCTGGCCACCGTGATCTCGGTGACCGGCGGCCGGTGGGCCGTCGTCGATGCCGGCCTCAAGGCCTTCGGCATGGATCACGGTCCCCCGTCCTGGCCCGGCGGCGACGTGATGTTCGTGTCGGATGAGCACACCACCCTGGTCGACACCGACGGCAGCCTGTCTGTCGGCGATCGGGTGATGCTGCTGCCCGGGCACCTCGATCCGACGGTGGCCCGCCACGAGTGCTTCTGGGTGGTGGACGGAGACGACGTGATCGACCGCTGGCCCGTCGATCTGCGCCACTGGTGACCGCTGTGGAGATCCCGCCGCTGCGCTCCTCCGCCACGTTCCGCAACTGGGCCGGCAACCAGATGTGCGTGCCCCGCGAGATCCTCAGGCCTGACTCGGTCACCGAGGTGGCCGCCATCGTGCGGCGGGCCGCCGAGGGCGGGCTGACGGTGAAGGCGGTCGGCGCGGGCCACTCGTTCACCGACGCGGCCTGCACCACGGGGATCCTGCTGTCTCTGGACCGACTGGACGCGGTGGAGAGCATCGACGCCGCGAGTGGACGGGTCACCGCGCAGGCCGGCATCCGCCTCGATGCCCTCAGCCGCCGCCTCGACGAGGCCGGGCTGGCCATGCCCAACCTCGGCGACATCGCCCGCCAGTCGGTGGCCGGCGCCACCGCCACCGCCACCCACGGAACCGGCCTGGGCCTCGGCAACCTGGCCACCACGATCGTCGGCATGGACATCGTCGACGGCCGGGGCGAGCTGGTCCACTGCGACGAGCACGAGCGGCCCGAGCTGCTGCGGGTGGCCCGGGTGGGCGTCGGCGCACTGGGCATCGTTACCCGGCTGACCCTGCAATGCGTGCCCGCGTTCGACCTGCACTCGTCCGAGACGACCGAGCCGCTCGAAGGGCTGCTCGACGACTTCGAGAACCACATGGCCGGCCACGACCACATGGAGTTCTTCTGGGTGCCCGGCTCGCGCCACGCCCACGTCAAGCGCAACAACCGCACCGGCGAGCCCCGCCGTCCCCAGCCTGCGCTGCAGCGGGCCCGCGACAAGCTCCTGTACGAGAACGTGGTGTTCGGGCTGGCCAACCGGACCATCCGGCGCTTCCCGTCGAGCCTGCCGGCGGTGGCCCGGATGACCCGGGGGGCGGTGGTCCGGCGGGACTACATCGACGCCAGCCACCGGGTGTTCGTGTCGAGGCGCTTCGTGCGCTTCTACGAGATGGAGTACGCCGTGCCCCGGGAGGCTCTGCCCGAGGCCGTTCGCCGCATCGACTCCCTCGTGAAGGGCCTGTCCGCCCCGGTGACCTTCCCGGTGGAGGTCAGGGTGTCGGCGGCCGATGACATACCCCTGTCCACCGGCTACGGCCGGGACTCGGGCTGGTTCGCCTGCCATATGTACAAGGGCACGCCGTACCTGGCCTACTTCCAGGGGGTGGAGGCCATCGCGGCCGACTACGGCGGCCGGCCCCACTGGGGCAAGCTCCACTTCCACGACCACCGGTCCCTGGCCCCGCTGTATCCCGAGTGGGACCGGTTCCAGCGGGTCCGCTCCGAGCTCGACCCGTCCGGAACCTTCGCCAACAGCTACACCGATAGGGTCCTCGGGCCGATCGCCTGAGCCCCCGCAACCAGTCAGGACGCCAACCATGAACGCCGCATCTCCTGCCGCCGAAGACCGACTGTCGCTCAAGGAGTGGGTGGACCGCTTCTCGGGCCATGTGGCCGATCTCCGCTACGACGACGCCGCGGCCATGATGGACCCCGAGGTGAACAGCTTCAGCACCTGGACCGACATCGTGGTTGGGGTCGAGCACTTCGTCAACGCCCAGTGGCGCAACGTCTGGCCCACCATGACCGACTTCGTGCTAGTCACCGACAAGATGCGGTCCCGGGTGTCGCCGGACCGCCTGATGGCCGCCGTGATGGTCACCTGGACCTCGACCGGCTACTCGGAGGACGGCACGCCCTTCGACCGCCCGGGCCGCTGCTCTTTCGTGCTGGTCCGGGACTCCCTCGATGGCCCGTGGCGGGGCGTCCAGGGGCATTTCTCGCTGATGAGAGGCGTCCCCCAGCAGTCCTTCGGCTCCCGCTAGCCGCTGCCTCTGGGGATCTACCGGTGCCGGTAGCCTCGCTGCGTGCGTAGTGGTCTTGCCGGTGTTCGGCCGGATTGGGTGTCTGAGGAGTTGTTCCCCTTCGAGAGTCGCTTCTCCACAACGCCCCGCGGTGAGGTCATGCACTATGTCGATGAGGGCTCGGGGGAGCCGGTCGTTTTCGTGCACGGCAATCCGGCGTGGTCCTTCGAGTTCCGGCACCTGATCGGGGGACTACGGTCTGAGTTCCGTTGCGTCGCACCCGATCACATCGGCTTCGGCCTCTCGTCCCGCAGCAGCCGCAAGGAAGACCACCATCCCGCGGCACACGCAGAGGCGTTCGCGGCGCTGCTGGACAACCTGAACCTGCAGAACGTGACGCTGTTGCTGACGGACTGGGGCGGGCCGATCGGGCTCGACTTCGCCCGCCGGAACCAGCACCGCGTCAAGCGACTGGTCCTCACCAACACCTGGTGCTGGCCCGTGAATCGCGACCCCCACTTCTGGTTCTTCAGCAGGATGATGGCGAGCCCGCTTGGGCAGTACCTCATCAAACGGCGCAACTTCTTCGTCAACGGCGTCATGCCCAGAGCGGTCGGCAACAAGCAGGTGCTGACGTCCGAGGTGATGGAGCACTACCGGAACGCCCAGCCCAGCGCGGCGGCCCGCGCCGCCAACGCCGCCTTGCCGGGTCACATTGTCGGCGCCACCGGATGGCTCCAGGAGATCTGGCAGGACCGCGCCGCCTTCTGCGACATACCGGCGCTCATCTTCTGGGGCTCCAAGGACATCGCCTTCCGCACCAAGGAACTCGACCGCTGGCGCTCAGAGCTTGCCGACATCGAGGTGCACGAGTTCGCCGACTGCGGCCACTTCCTCGCCGAGGAGGCCCCCGAGCGGATGCTGCCGGCCCTGCGGGCGTTCCTGGGATAGGAACGAGGCGGTGGAATCACATTTCACTCCCGAGTTGTTCGAGTTCCTCCTCGACCTGCGGGCCAACAACAACCGTGAGTGGTTCGGTGCGAACAAGGGGCGCTACGAGCGGCACCTGAAGGAGCCACTGCTGGCGTTCATCGAGGACTTCGAGCCGTCCCTGCACTCGATCAGTGAGCACTTCGTGGCCGATACCAGGACCAACGGCGGCTCCATGTTCCGGATCTACCGCGACGTGCGCTTCTCCAAGGACAAGACGCCATACAAGACCCAGGCTGCGGTCCAGTTCCGTCACGAGGCCGGGAAGTCGGTCCACGCGCCGGGCTTCTATCTGCATCTGGCTCCCGACGAGGTCTTCGCCGGGGTCGGTCTGTGGCGGCCCGACTCGGCGGCGCTGGGACGGATACGCGAGCGCATCGTCGCCGATCCGCCGGGCTGGGAGGCGGCGGTCACCGATCCCGGGTTCGTCGAGGAGTTCGACCTGGAGGGTGACTCGCTGAAGCGCCCGCCCAAGGGGTTCGATCCCGAGCACCCCCGCATCGAGGACCTCAAGCGCAAGGACCACGTGGCCACATGCATGTTCGACGAGGAGGAGGTCACCCGACCGGGATTCATCGACTCTTTCGCCGACGCCTGCCGCACGGCCTCGCCCTACATGGAGTTCCTGACACAGGCGGTAGGCCTGCCGTTCTGAGCCTTGAGAATCAGCCCACCCACTGTCGGGCGGTCGATCCGAACACCATGACCGTCATGCCTGTTCGGGCATTTGATCCGGGCGAGAGGGGTGCGGAGTCCACCGCTCGTGGCTAGACGACGTCAGGTTGTGGGAACGTAGTGGAACCCGCGGCCCCTTCGGTTCGGGCGGCTCCCATCCAGGTGCCCGGCATCGGCAAGTGCCGCGAGCATCTGAGCTGCGTGCGACGCGGTGACGCCGGTCAGGTCGGCGGCCTCGGTCGAGGAGATGCGTCCCCTAGCCCGGGCGTAGTCCAGCATCACCGACTCTCGTCCGGTGCGCGTGGCGAGCCGTCCGAGTTTGCGGGCAAAGTGTGCGCGGACATCGTCCGACAGCCGGAGCGCCGGTGGGTGACCATCGGGGCTGCCGTGGACATTCTCCATGATCGGCATTCCGTTGACTCGAACCTCGCCGACGACCTGCTGGAGCATCGACAGCGTCTCCCGGACAGGTCTCTGTAGCACCGGAGCCGCCGAGTCGGCGTCGGCCCAGCCGTGGTCGAGCAGGCGGTCCACGAGCAGCAGCAGGTCCAGATCGCCCTGCGGGGAGGACTCGAGCATGCCGATGAAGTCGAGCCATTCCCGGTCCGGCTCGCCGCCGATCAGTGTGACCCGAACGTACGGGCCGTCGACCTCCGAGAACACCGGGGGCGGGTGGCCCAGAGAGAGCATGGACGCCGTCATGCGGTCCACGCCGATCCCCTCTCGCTCGCCGAGCCGCATCGCCGCCATGGCCTCGGCGAGACTTCGATACCGGGGCGCCGCGGGGTGAGTGATGATGTTCGAGGGGCCGACCCCGCCGATGAAGCCTCCCGGGGAGGTGACGGTCAGAACGGATCCGACATGCTCGACGGTCGTCGGTTGCCGCGAGTTCCAGTCGCGGTGGACGATGCCGTTGACCAGTGCCTCCCTCATGGCGCGCGGCGGGATGGAGTTGATCTGATGCACCGCGAAGCCGTCGGGCACATGCACCACGGCGTTTGCGACGTCCATGGCTTGCTCCACCGCGGCGAACTGCTGCAGCAGCGGACGACTTCCCAACTGTCGACGGCTGTAGAACGGCCCGAAATCGTCGCTGAACCCATCGGACCAAGGCCGCCCGTCACGGGGCACCCGATGCGTGCTGTCGCCACCGGGGACCTCTCGCCGGATGTAGTCGATTCCGATCTCGGGCGTTCCAACGAAGAGCAGTGATCCTGCGTTGGTCAGTCGACCGTCGGCATCGACGAGGTTGAGACGGCGGATCATGTCCTCGCTCGTCGCCGTCACCAGATCGCTGCCATAACCGCTCCCGTTGCTGCTCTCGCGCATGTACCGCCTAGCGACGTCGACCGCGGCCTGATCAACGTCGGCCAGAGAGTGAGACGACGGCTGTGCCGACCAGTCGAACCCGCCGCGATGCAGCCTTCTGTCGTTCCACGATGTGAGATCGATGTCGACGCAATTGTCGTTCAGACGCCAGCGGTAGCGTCCCCTGTAGGGGATCGGCTCCCAGGCCTCGGGCGTGGACAGCACCAGCAGGCGGCAGCCGTCCAGCACCAGTTGCCGGGCGAAGACGGTCAGCTTGCGCTCTGTCAGCTGGAAGATGCGATGACGGAGCCACTCCGGGTCAAGCTCCGTGCCGATCCTGACACCGTCGTCGGACACGCCCAGGACGATGGCGCCGCCGCCCGGTGTGTTGGCCATGCAGGCCATCTCGCCTGCGAGGTATTCGGCGGCTGCCTCGTTCTCACGGCTTGCCGGCAGGGTCCTACCGCGCCGATCGCGACGGCCGGGCTCCTCCTTGACGTCCACATGGGTCGTCTCGACCTCCGCGGGGGCGCGACCTTGCTCCAAGAGATCAAGCACCAGTTGAATCTGGTCATCGAGTGCGGCTGGCGACCCGAATCCTGTGGACATCGCACCCTCTCTCTCCATATCGAAAATGTGGCTGGAGGTCCTGTTGAGCACTATACCCACATTTTGTGATCAAAAAAGACGGATGAGTCTTCTCATTGGCCTATCTGCTAAATTATTGACAGCAAATATGTGAGTACGGGAAGGCCGTGCACATGGCGAATGGTCCAGCGTGTGCACAGCACGCGCGGGACGTGGAAGGGCCCTCGTTCAGGCGAGGGCGGCTTGCAGGCCGGCTGCGTACTTCTTGCGCTGGGCCTTCACCATCAGCGGCACGAACGGCCGCATGACGATCCACGGCCCCGACGGCGCCATCTCCAGGTCCATGGCGATGCGGGTGCCGCCGTCGCCGGTGTCGCTGAGCCGGTAGGTGCCCGCCACCGGCCACGACGTGTCCTCGGCGCACACCCAGGTGATGGACGAGCCGTCCTGCACGGCGGTGATGCGGAACTCGACCTCCTGGCCGCGGTTGGTCTGGCGGTAGACGGCCCCCACCGTGCCGGCGGTGCCCGACGTCAGTTCGCAGGTGCCGATGTCGTGGCGCCACTCGGCCTGGTTGGCGGCCTCGGCCAGGTAGGCGAACGTCCGCTCCCGGTCGGCGGCCACATCGATCTCGACAGTGCAGGTGCTCATGCGGTGGAACCGTACCGGCCCTCGGCCCGCTGGTGGGCGAGAGTGGCGATCACCACGTCCTGGAGCGCCACCCCCTGCGACTCGAACAGCACGATGCCGCTGCCGGGCTGCGGCGGGGTGACCGTGCCTGCGATCACGTCGGCCAGGTCGGCCAGATCGTCCCAGTCGAAGATCCCGTCGGCCGCGGCGTGTGTCAGGTCTCCGGCTTCGGTGCGGGCCCCCTCGGCGCTGTCGCTCACCACGAAGGAGGCCCGCTCGACGGTGGCGCCGTCCACCTCGCGGCGGTCGGCCTTGGTGGATCCCACCGCGCACACCAGCGCGGCGTCGTGCAGCTTGGTGCCGTCGAAGACGGGGGTGTAGCTGGAGGTCACCGTGGCCACCACCGCGGCGCCGGCGACGGCCTCGTCGGCGTCGGCTACGGCCCGGGCCGGGATGCCCCGGTCGCGGCCCCATCGGGCGACCTCTTCGGCCTTGTCGTGGCTGCGGCCCCACACCCGGAGGTCCTGCAGCGGCAGCTCCTGAGCCAGCGCCTCTACATGGGGCCGACTCTGGGTGCCGGTTCCGAACACGGCCGCGGTGCCGGCGCCGGGCGGCGCCAGGTGCCTCACCGCCAGGGCGCTGGCCGCCGCGGTGCGGATGGCGGTGAGGCCGAGCCCGTCGAAGGTGGCCACCAGTCCGGCTTCGGGACTGAACAGGCCCACCAGGAAGGCGAAACCGTCGGGGTGGGTGAGGTAGAGCTTGCCGCCCACCACCCGGTGCCGGGGCCACGATGCGGCCATGGCGCTGCCCATCAGCCCGCCGGCTGCGGCCCGCACCCGCAGGGTGGTGGCCGCTTCGCCCGCACCCAGATCGCGCCAGGCCTGCTCCAGCCAGTCGGTGACGGTGGCCAGATCGCACAGCTCGGCGATCCGCTCCTCGGTGTAATGGGGCACAGCGCTCATGTCAGGTCCTCGGTGTCTTGGGGGTGCCGCGTTCGTGTGCGCTCCCCGGTGTGGTGGGGCGCTGCGCTAATGCCTGGCTCCCTGGCGATCAGTTCGGCGGTGAAGAGAGGCGCGGCGCTCACAGCAGCTCCTTGAGGCGGGGGAGGGCCCGGGCGTTGACGGCGGCCGCGAACGACGCGGTGGTGGCCGGTTCGGTGCCCGCGGGGGCCAGATCGTAGGTGAGCGGTCCGGCCCGGAGCGCCCCCGCCAGCGCTTCGGTGACCACCGGCCCGAGGTCGGCGGTCTCGCTGAACCACTCCAGAAGCGCGGCCAGCGCCAGGTAGGCCCCCGACGGGTTGACCCGGCCCTGGCCGGCGTGGCGGGGCGCGGAGCCGTGCACCGGCTCGAACAGACCCACGCAGCGGCCCTGCACCGGCGCCCCCGGGTTGACGCTGGCCGAGCCGCACAGCGCGATCGAGCCGGCCCGGCCCGCGGCCAGGTCGCTGAGCATGTCGCCGAAGATGCCCTCGGTCAGAACGACCGTGTCGGCCACCACATCGTCGTGGGCCAGCTCGAAGGCCATGCGGTCCACGTAGGTGTGGCGCAACGGCACCCCCCGGGCGTCGGCCACACTCTGGGTGATCGAGCGCCACAACCGGCTGGTGGCCATCAGGTTGGCCTTGTCGGCCGACACGATGCTGGAGGCCAGTCCCTGCTCGACGAGGTCGCAGGCCATCTCGGCCAGCTCGGTGATCTGTGCCGGGGTGAGGATCACCTCGTCGCAGGCCGCTTCGGACCCGTCGCTCTCGGTGCGGGTGGACGCCGCGCCGTAGGCGCCTCCCAGCAGGTTGCGCAGCACGATCAGCGGGCGGGCCGCCGCGCCGTCGCCGCCGGGGCCGGAGTCGACCCGCACGATGTTGCGGATGCTGACCCGCAGGTCGTAGCGCTGGCGCAGGCCGATGATGGAGTGCTCGGGCCGGTAGTCGTCGAGCGACACGCCCGGATGCTCCCCGGCCGCGCCGAAGAACATGGCGTCGCAGTCGTCGCAGGCGGCCAGGGTGGGATCGGGCAGGCCGGTGCCCAGCTCACCGAAGGCCGAAGCGCCGACGGGCCACGGCCCGGTCAGCTCGATGCGGCCCGCGGCCGCGATGGCCTCCAGCAACTCGGCCGGCCCGGCCACCACCTCCGCGCCCACGCCGTCGCCGGGCAGCACCGCGATGCGCCTGGCCCTTCCGTTGGTGCTCATGCCAGCATCGCCTCGGCGCTGGTGCGGGCGACCATCTCCAGGCCGGTGTCGCCCAGGATCGGGTCGAGCCGCTCCACCCAGGTCCTGATCCCCTCCGCGATGGGCGGATAGTCCCGGTGCCCCAGGTCGCTGCCGAACACCAGCAGCTCGTGCGGGTAGGAGGCCACCAGGTCCTCGGTCCGCGGCCCGGCCTCGCTGGCCAGGATGTCGGCCAGCACCCCGATTTCCAGGTGTGCGTCCAGGGCCCGGAACTGCTCCAGGTGGTCGTCGCGCCAGTTGAGGAAGGCCATGCCCGGGTGGTTGACCATCAGCCGCTCAACGCCCCGCCGCCGGGCGGTGTCCAGGGCCACCACCGCCTCGTCCATGGTGACATGGCCCGATGCCAGCACCATGTCGTTGTGGGCGATCTCGTCGAACACCTCCAGCCACTCGGCGCGCACCTCCCCGTCCTCCACCACCGGGACCTCACGGAACGAGATGCCCTTGTGCGGGCTCAGCTCGGGGTTGCTGCTGGCCGCGATGTGAGCCGGCGACGAGATGGTGGGAAGCCACACCACCCGGGCCCCGAGGGCGGCGGCCACCGCCACCGCGTCGGGGTTGGCTCCCCCGACCGGTGAGTTGAGCACCACACCGCCGATGGTCTCGTCGCCGAGTAGCGCGGCCCGCTCGGCCGAGGACCCCTCATGGGCCTTGAGCACGAACTTGGCGACTCCTGCAGCCCGGGCCTCGTCCAGGGTGACGGGGTCGTGGCTGTGGCGCGGCGCCAGGCTCGGCGCCGAGTGCACGTGGAAGTCGATGATCCCGTCGATGACCGTCACGAGCGGGCGGCCTCCAGGTCGATCCACTCCACCACGGCCACGTCGTTGAGCAGCCTCCGGCGGACCTTGCCCACGCCCGAGTCGCGGGGGATCTCGACGACCCGCGCCGCCGCCGAGGGCTGCATGAACCGGGGCAGGCCGTCGCTCACCGCCATTATCGCCTCGGTCGGGATGGCGTCGCCGGTGAGGTAGAGCACGATCTCGTCGTCGACCAACTCGTTGCTGCGGCGCCACACGGCCACATCGTCGATGCCGTCCACCGTCCCGAAGCGCTGCTCCACGTAGCCGATGGGCACGAACTCGCCCTTGACCCTGATCGACTCGCTGGCCCGCTCGATGAACACCAGATTGCCGTTGTCGTCCACCCGGCCCAGGTCGCCGGTGGCGAACCAGCCGTCCTCGTCGAAGGGCCGGTCCAGCCCGTCCGGTCGCCGGTAGCCCGAGAACAGCACGCCCTCCCGATCGGCTCGCACGTGGATCTCCCCGCCGGCGTCGACCCGCCACTGAACCTCGTGCCGGGGCCGGCCGCCGTAGCGCGACATCCCCTCGGCCAGCTCGGGACGCTCGCCCCGCCGCCAGTTCCAGATGTGGCACAGCCCGCCTGCCTCGGTGGAGCCGTAGGCCGAGAACCCGAGCGGCACGTCGAAGGTCTCCAGGAAGTCGGCGTCGGCGAAGAACACCCGGCTCACCCGGTGGCCGGCCGCGTCGGCCGCGGTCGTGGCCCGCTTGAGGATCTCCACCGGAGGAGCGTGAAGGATCAGCACCGTCGCTCCGGTCTCGCGCACGAGCGGCCAGAAGCCGCTGGCCGAGAAGCGTTCCAGGCCCAGCACGTCGACCCCGCCGGTCAGCCCGCCGATCACGCCGTAGCCGAGAGGGTTGATGTGGAACATCGGCAGCGGCGCCAGCACCGTGTCGGCCCCCGAGAAGCACATCGAGTCGGCGATGAACCGGCCGAGGCGAAGGAAGTACTCGTGGGTCTGCTCGCAGAACTTGGGCAGGCCGGTGGTTCCCGACGTGTGCATCCAGCCGGCCACATCGAACCGGTCCCGGGCCAGTCCCGGCGCGCCGGCCAGGCCTTCTAGCCCGTCCGTGAGTTGGATCTCGGACCCCGGCCCGTCGCCAAGTTCCAGCAGGCCCCGGTCGAGGCGGCCGGCGTCGAGGTGGGCCGCGCCCGGGGCCACCGCCGTCGAGACCTCCCGGCCCACCCATACCACCGCTTCGGGCCCGAGCTGGGCCAGCATCTCGGCGAGCAGCTCGTCGGGATAGTCGGGGTTCACCATGGCCACCTCGGCACCGGCCAGCACCAGCGCCAGCCATGCCGTCAGGTAGGAGTCCGACGTGGTCCCGATCAGCGCCGCCCGCCGCCCGAAGCCGGCTCCGGCGGCCTCCAGCGCGCCGGTCGCGCCCATAGCCCGATCGGCGGCCTGCTCAAGCGTGGGTGTCGCGTCGCCGGCTATCCCGAAGCGGGCCGCGGGCCGGCGCTTCACCCGGTCGCAGACCAGCTCGGCCAGGTTCCTCACGCCGCCACCGGGTCAGGGGTCAACCGAGGCCCTCGTAGTCGTCGGCTCGCAGCACCCGGCGGGCGACGTAGTTGCGCAGCACCTCCAGCGAGCCGCCCGCCACCCGCAGCACCTTCATGTCGTGCAGTATCTGCCCGTAGTCGGTGTCGGTGTACAGGCCGTGGCCGCCGGTGAGGGCGAAGGCCTCGTTGACGGCGTGCTCCGAGGCCCTGATGGCCATCTTCTTGGCCAGCGTCGTGGCCAGCGCCACGTCACCGCCGGCGTCGTGGACGTTGGCGGCGTGGTCACGGGCCAGCGACGCCCCGTACAGGTCGCTGTAGCAGTCGGCCACCGTCCACTGGATGCCCTGGAAGTCGGTCACCACCGAGTCGCCCACCTCCCGGCCCGACCCGTAGGCGATGGCGTCGGCCAGGGCCCGCCGCCCGAAGCCGATCAGCTCCGAGGCGTTGCCCAGCCGGCTCATGTTGAACGTGGAGAAGAACGTGTCCATGCCCCGGCCGGCCTCGCCCAGCAGCGCCGAGTCCGGCACCCGGACGTCCTCCAGCCAAACGTCGGCGGTGGGGATGAGGCGCAGCCCGATCGGGTCGGTGTGGCGGGTGGACACGCCGGGCAGGTCGGTGTCCACCAGGAAGGCGGTGATCCCCTCGGGCGCGATGGCGTACACCAGCGTCACCTGGCTCTCGGCGCCCAGGTTCACGTGGGTCTTGGCGCCGTTGAGGATCCAGTCGTCGCCGTCGCGCACCGCGGTGGTGCGCATCAGCTTCATGGACGAGCCCACGCCCGGCTCCGAGATCGACTCCGAGAAGATCAGCGTGCCCCGGGCCATGCCGGGCAGGTAGCGCTCGCGCTGCTCCGGTGTGGCCCAGTCGATCAGCCACCGCTGGCCCTGGATCGAGATCTGGGGGGACACCAGCCCCAGCCGGCCCACCTCCTCCTCGATCAGGCAGTACTCGGCCACGCCCAGCCCGCCGCCGCCCTCATCCACCGGGGTGAACGGTCCCACCCAGCCCCGGCTGCCCATGGCCGCGTAGATGTCGGCCGGGAAGCGGGCCTCACGCTGGCAGGACCGCAGTTCGTCCCGGTGCTCCTCCGCGAATGCGGCCATGGCTGCGATGGTGGACCGGGGCCAATCCGGGTCCTTGAAGGTCAGGTTCACGTACATGGCTCGTCCTGGCGGAGCGGGTTGGGCCCATGTTGTATACCAACCCGCGACCCGACACCGAAGCGCGCCGCAGCGTGCCGTCTCAGGACTCGTCGGCCTCGGATTCGTCGGGTGAGGAGTCGTCGGCCTCGGACTCGTCGTCCGATGTGAGGATCCGATCCAGCGTTCTCGCTGCTTCGGAACCGCGAGAGGACGGGAGGGCGGCCGCGTCGACCGGGTTGCATCTGCGGAGCTCCTCGATGACATCGTCTTCGATGTCGGTGTCGCCCCGCTCGCTCGGGATCGGCCTGTCGTCGGCCATCGCGTCTTGCCGCCTTCGTGTGCTCAACCCATGTTTCATGGGATCGTAGGGATTCGGGCCCATTAGTGGCCAGAAAGCGCGTTCATGCGGTCCTCGAGTCGCTTGCGGGCCCGGTGGACTCGGATGGCGACCGCGTTGGATGAGATGCCCATGGCCTCGCCGATCTCGGCGTGTGACATCTCTTCCCACGCCACCAGCATTAAGAGCTCGCGGTCGGCCTCGCGCAGGCTGCGCAGCGCTGGGAGCAGGGCGCTGGCCCGGTCGGTGACCTCCGGCGGGCTGTCGGCCCACGCGGGAGGGGTCGCGCTGCGGATCCTGCCCCTGAGCCGGATGAGACGGCGGGCGGATCGGACCGCGGTGAGGATCGTGTTGCGGGCTACCCCGAACAGCCACGCCCGTTCGTAGCCCTCGGGAACCTCGTCACGTCGCCGCCAGGCCACCAGGAAGGTCTCCGAGACCACCTCGTCGGCCGGCTGCCCGTCCACGCGCCTGCGGGCGTAGGCCAGCAGCATCCGGTAGTTGTCGTCGTACAGGTTGATGAACCAGTCTTTGCCCCGGCCTTCGGCCGCGTCGACGCCCATCACCTCTGCTGTGTCCATTGTCCTCCTCTTTCTTTCTCCCCCTGTACTGAGCCGGCGCGGCAGGCCGGCCTGACGGTTCTCCCTCTCCAGCCACCGTGAGGGAGTCGACCTGCACGCGTGCCCTGGCTCTTGCCAGCCGGCCGCGTGGCTGCCTTGCCCCCGGATTGCAGCATCGAGCGAGAGGCCGAGCCAATAGGTGGGCGCGAGTGGCCTTCATGAGCGAGGCCGTGGCCCGAGCGGCCCGTGAGCGCAGCGAACAAGAGCGGGAGATACCCCCTCGCGAGGCGAAGCGCTCACATCCATCCGGGTGGTCACTGAGGCGTGTGTAGGTCGTGACCTCAGTATTTCGAATGATGCGCGTGATGTAAATGTGCCATTTGTCACACGTGGCACGAGCGGGCTGCCCATCCCGGTAACTGGAGGGTCAGCCTGTCCCTGTTACTGGAGGGCCAGGGCTGCTCCTCCCGAGCGGGGGTCGCTGGCGAGCTCGGCGTTGCGGCGGTCCCCGGCGTGGGCGTGCGGGACGGCGACCACCTGCAGCCCCCCGCCCACGTTGGCCGTGGGGCGCACCTCGTAGCCGGCCAGCCTGGCGTCGTCGCGCCACTCGATGCCCGGCTCCGCGAAGGCATACCACCGCTGGCCGATCCCGGCCGGAACGCCGAAGCGATCACCGGTGGGGCACACGAACCAGCGCGGCCCGGCCGCGATGTCGGCCGTGGTCGCGCCCAGCCGGAAGCGCTGGATGGCCTGGGCCAGCCACTGCACCTGCCGGTCGCCTCCGGGGGTGGCCAGCGTCATCCAGCCCGAGCCGTCGCGGCGCCGGACATGGGCCGCACTCAGCGTGTGGGGCAGAACGGCCCCACCGCGCCGGTTGCATCCGGGCAGGTCCGGGCGGTCCGACAGCGCGGTCCCGACCCGGTTGCTGAAGGCCACGCCGGTGCCGCCCGCCACCCAGCCCGTGCCGAACTGCACTCCGGCCAGGCTGTGCACCACCGTTGCCGACAGCCCGCTGCGGTCCAGCGCAGTGGCCACCGCGGTGCCGGCCGGCAGGGCGGGCCCCCGGCGGCAGAACTCGGTGAGCTGTTCCTCGGTGAGTGGCGCGGTCGCCTCGGCGTACGCCCGCGACCCGGGATCGGCGTCGGGTCCCGCGGCCGACAGCAGCGCCGGGGTTATGGCGGCCTGGCTCGGCGCCGGCGTCACCCACACCACGATGTCGTCGAGCTCGAAACGCCGGGCCGGCTCGACGGTCGCCTGCACCGCGTGCAGGTCGTCGCGGGTTAGAGCGGCACCCTCCTCGGCCGCCGCGGCCACTAGCCGTTCGGCCAGCTCGCCGCGGTAGAAGGCGTCCGGCCCTCGCTGGGCGACCGTGTCGAGGGTGGCTGCCAGCGCCGGCATGCGGATAGTCGCGCCCTGGCCCGGGGCTGTGCCGGTGCCCAGCATCCGTTGCAGCGCTTGGATGTGTCCCCGGTCCTGCACCCGCCGGTACACGTCGGCCATACGAGCGGTCACGACATGACCGGCTGCGGCCGCGCCCGCACCGTTGAAGAGCTCGTCCCAGTCCAGCCTCCCATGGGCCCGCCAGGCCGCCTCGGCGCCCCGCAGCGAGCCGGGCACCACCGCGTTCTGCGGACCGCTGGTGGGCGGCCAGCCCTCGCGGTCCGCGCCGTTGGAGTCGGTCGGGGCCAGCGGCACCCGGGACCATCCTCCGTACGCCTGGACAACCTCGCCGCTCGGGCCGTCCCCGCCGGCCACCAGGACCACCATCTCCCCGCCGGGCCCGGACTGCGGGGCGTTGACCACCCACTGGCTGAAGGCCGCGGCCAGGGCGGCGTCGACCGCCGAACCGCCGGCGCGCAGGGCCTCGACCCCGGCCTCCGTCGCCAGCCTGTGCCCGCTGGCGACCCCCGCCGACCCGTCCACCGACCCGGCCACCTGCATCTGTCTCTACAGCCTGGTGATGGTGGGCAGAGCGTCGACCAGGTCGTCGAAGCCCATGTCCCGGTCCTCCAGAGCAGCCCGGCTGGCGGCCTCGCCGGCGAGCATCACGATGTCGGCCGCGCTCCATCCCCCGATGCTGTCCGCCAGTTCCGCGGCCAGGTCCGCATCGAGTTGGAGCCCGTGGGCGCCGGCCAGCGCGGCCAGCAGCTCCGCTCGCCGGTCGCTGTCGGGGTTGGCCACCTCAAGATGGATCCCGAGCCGGCCCGATCGCAGCACGGCCTCATCGATCAGCTCGGGCCGGTTGGACGCACCTACCACGAACACCTGGCCGGTGGCCAGCACGTCGTCGAGCGATGCCAGCAGAGCCGACACCACCCTCTCGTCGGTGCGCTCCCCGCTCTCGCCGGCCCGCACCGGGGCCAGCGCGTCGAGGTGGTCGAGCATCACCAGCGACGGCCGGGCCTCGGCCGCCCGCCGGAACAGCGCCCGCACCGCCTCCTCCGACTCGCCCAGCCACTGGTTGTAGACCTTGCTCCCCTCGATGGCCACGAAGTTCACGCCGAGCTCGGAGGCCAGGGCGTGCACCAGCGCGCTCTTTCCCGACCCGGCCGGGCCGTGCAGCAGCACCCCCTGGTCGGTGCCGGTGTCGCCGGGGTCCACCGCCCGGCGGCCCAGCTCCCGGAGCCGCCCCTTGAGCTCGCCGAGGCCCACGATCTGGTCCCAGGTGATGCGCTCGGTGCGGGTCACCACGTCGCGCAGCACGCTGGGCCGCACCGTCCGGAGCGCGGCCTCCAGGTCGCCGGGTTCCACCGCCAGGTCGGCGCCCTCCAGCGAGTCGGCCAGCTCGAAGCCCTCGCGGCCCGAGGCCAGCCGGTCGGCCGCCTCCAGGCCGGCCGAGCGGGCCAGGTGCATCAGGTCGGCCCCGGTGAAGCCGCCGGTCTCGCCGGCCACCGCCGCTATGGCGTCCTGGGCCTGGGCGGTCAGGGGCATCTCCCGGGTGTGGATGGACAGGATCTCGGCCCGGGCCGCCTCGTCGGGCGGGCCCACGAAGATCTCCTCCTCGAACCGCCCGGGACGGCGGAAGGCCGGGTCGATGGCCTGGATGCGGTTGGTGGTGGCCATCAGGATCAGGCCGTCCACCTCCTCGAGGCCGTCCATGAGGGTCAGCAGCTGGCTGGCCGCCCGCACGTCGCTCTGGGAGGCCAGCCGTTCCCGGTTGGTGGCGATCACGTCGAACTCGTCGATCATCACCAGCGAAGGGGCGTGGGCCAGCGCCCGCGAGAACAGCAGCCGCAGGTTGGCCTCCGTCTCGCCCTGCACGCTGCCCACCAGCTCGGTGGCCGACATGCGGTAGGCGGTGACGCCCAGCTCGTTGGCCAGCGCCTTGCAGATGAGCGTCTTGCCGGTGCCGGGCGGTCCGTGCAGCAGCACCCCCTTGGGCGGTCGCACCCCCAGCCGCCGGTAGAACGCGGGACGCAGCAGCGGCAGCTCCACCAGCTCGCGCAGGCGCCGGATTATGGAGTCGCACCCGCCCACGTCGGCCAGGGTGATGAGCCGCTCCGAGACGCTCACGTCGGCCCGGTGCAGCTCCACTTCGGTGCCGTCGCCCATGCGCGACGGCGACGGCGACGCCAGGTCGATGCGCACCAGCATCCCGGCCCCGCCCGGGTAGATCTCGGCCAGCACCCGGTTCCCGGGGTACAGCGGCGTGCGGTCGTCGCGCAGCCGCTCCAGCAGCCGCTGGTGCAGGTTGAACGTCAGGTTGTAGGGCGGCGTGATGCGGGCGCTCTCAGCGACGGGCAGATCACCGACCGCGGCCGCCTCCAGCGGCTCGCCGGGACGGACCGCCAGCTGGGGCCACAGCATGCGGCCGAGACGCACCAGCGCGTCGTCGTGGTCGTGGACCCGGGCCACTGCCCAGGTGGTGTGGTCATCGTTGCGGAGCGCGACCGCCTCGCCCTCGGCCAGGCCCAGCTGCTCCAGTCCCGCCGGCGACAGGCTGGCCTCCGACGGGCCGAGCTTCGATCCCGGCGCGGGCCGGGCCGCCCAGCACCTCAGCTGTTCTGGGCCTGCCACTCCGGGCACGGCTCGAGCACCTCCATGGCCACGCCCCCCTCGGGGCTGATGGCTGAGTCGAGGTTGGCCCAGCACACCAGCATCCGGGTGGGGCCCACACCGGTGTTGAAGTGCTGGTAGGTGACACCCGACTCCTTGATCGGGATGGCGATGACGTCGCCCTCCTCCCACTCGTGGGCCCGGCCGTCGAGCACGGTGTGGCCGCTGCCGACCAGCACGAAGTGGAGGATCCCGCCCTGGCAGTAGAGCTGGCCGCTGTTGGAGCCCTGACCGATCTCCAGCTCGTGGAAGTACAGGGCCCGCGTGCTGGGCGTCTCCAGATGGGGATGCAGGTACCACCGCATGGTTCCCATCCGGTTCAGTTCGGGCTCGCAGTCCTCTCGGCCGATCAGGTTCTTGGCCACGGCCCGGCGGTCGCGCTCGGCCCTCGACTCCTCGAAGGTCAGGTCGTACAGGGTCGGCTCAGGGATCGCCCCGCCCGGCTGGCCGGCGGTCGTCGGCTCAGCCATCGCCGGCCCTCTCGCCGATGATCCGGGTGACCGCCACGATGGGATCCTCTCCGGCCCCGTCGCCGTCGCCGGAGCCGCCGTCGTCGGTGCCGGTGTCGGAGGCCGCCATCTCCCTCCAGTTCGACTGCTCCTTCACCTGGGCCAGCATCGACCCGGTCTGGAACAGGAACGGGATGTAGATGAAGGCGATCCACTGCGAGCTCTGGGAGTCGTCGTAGTTGAAGTGCTGGTGCTCGACGCCGCCGGGCTTCACCGGCAGGATCAGCAGGTCGCCGGGCTTCCAGTGGTACTCC
>JAJEHD010000010.1 GCA_022819505.1 Acidimicrobiia bacterium
CAACCGACCGCCGCTACCTCTCAGAAGACTCCATGAGCCTGCTCTACCCCGAGCGCGATAGCCTCGCCACAGCCGAGCTCACAGCCGGCAACTAACCACCGAGGCTCAACCCCAAAGCCCACCACTTCACGGGACGCCCCCCGTCGGAGTCGAACACGGTGGTCGACGACCATCTGAAGCACTGCGGCCGTCACGCCCACGAATGTCCGTAGGCGGGTTGCAACCGTCTCTCAGCCTCGTGTTATCATGCACTCGTACCAATACACCGGCGCCTAGGCTTCGGCTCCATCCGGGGCCGGCGCCGAACGCCACCTCCTACGGCCGCCTAGTAGGCGGCCGTAGTTGCGTTATGGGGTCCCTCAGGGTCAGCGTGCAAGGGTAGCCTCACCCGGCTGCGGGCTACGATCAGAGGCTCGCCCCCAGCCGCAGGACGACCATGTACATCTGCTACGTAGACGAGTCGGGCGGCTTCGAGGCCCCCAACCAGGCTCCCGGCGCTACTCCCCTGATGACATTCGCTGGACTCATCATTCGAACGGACGCTCTCGCACCACTCACAGCTGACTTCCTCGACCTCAAGCGCCGCTTCTACCCGGGACTACGAGCGGTGCGGAACCTAGATCTCGTTCTCAGCGAAGTGAAGGGATCAGAGCTCCGCAGGCGAGTCCGCTCACAGACCAAGGCGAAGCGACGCCACTCCATCGGTGTGTTGGAGTCAACCGTCCGTCTCATCGAGCAGTACGACCTGCGATTGCTCGGACGCGTCTGGGTCAAGAAACCCGATGAAGCACTCGACCCGCGAGCAAGCTACACGTACGCGATCCAAGACATCGCGAAGCACTTCAATCACTTCCTGGAGTCCAAGACCGATTCAGGCTTGATGCTGTGCGACGGAAGAGCCCACAGCCTCGACGCTCAGGTCTCACACTCGATCTTCACCCTCAAGCACAAGCAATCAGGAGATGATCTCTCGCGCTTGGTCGAAGCACCTGTGTTCGGTCGTAGCGAGAACCACGTAGGACTGCAGCTCGCAGACATCCTCGCGTCCGGCCTCGTCTTCCCGACAGCAGCACGTGTCTACTGCGCTGCCCATGTCAGCAGCATCCACACCCATCGGAACTACGACGAGCTGAGAACCCGATTCTCGGCGCGTCTACGCCCCCAACAGCACCTGTATCAAGACCCAAACGGGCGCACGCGAGGCGGGATTGTCGTCAGCGACAAGCTAGGCAAGAAGTCCTCCAGCCTCCTGTTCAAGGCGCCCCAGTCATCGTCGTGAGCCTCACCATGCCTTGGGTTGCGGGAGCGGGATCGCTGACGACATCAGGGACTACCTGGGCAGCGAAGTACGCGCCGACGGCGACGCCGATGTAGGCGAGCAGGGATACAACGAAGACGATGACGAACAGCCTCTTAGCCTTCGATACTCGATCGGCTTCGATCTCGTTCACACGTTGCTGTGTGAGGATGTCGCAGAAGCGCTTGCGCCGAAGTTCGTAGTGGTCGCGTGCGTGGATGTACTGCATGCCGTGACTGGTCAACCCGAGCACGCCGGGGAAGATGACCACGTAGCCGGCGTAGGCGTATATGCCGATGACGAAGACGTCTGCATTGAAGTTGCCTGAGAATGCGGCGCCGATGAACGACCCGATCACCGCGGCGACCGCGGCGAGCATCGTGTTGGTGACTTGTTTGGCGATCGAGCTTGCGCGGTCGCCGAACGACGAGATCGCGGACCCTATTTCGGCGTCGAGCTCGTGGACCTTTTGGGCGTATCCGTCGAGGGTGTCTGCGAGGAAGTGCCTCCAACCCCACCGCACGTTGGCATTGAGCTCCCCGGCGCCTTCGATGAGGGCTCTGACTCGATCGTCGGGCCCTGACTGATGCTGGTTCTCGGCGATCCTGATCTGGACGAGCTGCAGTCGCTCGGCCGTCCAGTCACGTTGTGAGTCCGGCGGGTCGGTGTTGTAGACCCAATCGATAATGTCGCGGAGTGCGTCTAGCTGCTGCGGATCTGCGTCCAGCTTCCCCACCGCTTCGACGTTCAGGAAGGTGACGTGGCTGGTTGACCGATACTCTGCGCGGATCGCGTCCTTCTTGCCTGTGCGAGCGCGGTCGCAACTGAAGAGGCAGAAGAGGGCGACGAAGGAGGCGTTCGCCGCCCGCAGGATTTCCGCGCAGCCGTCGTCGGCGGAGCGCACTTCGTTGATCAGCAGATGATGCGGCGTGAGGCGGCGACCCCAGTCACGGTCGTGAGAGATGTCGGCTTCGGCTCGGCGGCGAATCTGATCGAGCAGGCATGGTGCGATGCCCGCCCAGGGTGATCGGTATCCGGACGGCAGTCTGGCGAGCAATTGACCGCCGAGGACGCGGAACATGGGACCCCGAAGGTCGCAGTCCACTTCCGATACGGCAACCGTCGTCGGCTGATCGTCGTCGGCCCACAGACGCACACGCGTCGCGTCCAACGAGTCGGTGAGGTCTCGGATGAGGGCAGCAACCGTGAGGTACCACACCACCTGGCCCGCGCCGGGCAGCGCAGCGGTGGCAGCAGCCGCCTTGGTCAGCTTGACGCGAATCGTGTAGTTCGCGTCGTCGTCGATCGCGTCGGGCAGCGGGGCGCCGACCTCGTCGAAGACGTGCTCGCGAAGTGCATCGCCGAGCCAGACCTCGACGGTCGTATCGCCGGGCCATGGCCTGACTGCGGCGCATCGCTGGTCGCGCGTGAGCCCCTTGAGATGCCTCCCGGCGCACGTCGCCTCCAGGGCGACGTCACCGGAGGCTTCGTGCTCCTCGATATCGGCGAGACCGAGCCCGAACACTGCGATGGCTTCAACGAAGGTTTCCAACGCCGAACGGTCGATCATCGCCGGCGCCAGTCTCTTGTCTCGATACTCACCGTCCAAGTGCCCGAGTCGTCTCGATCTGCGGTGACCTTGTTCAGCGCCTCCGTAAGGATGCTCACACGCAAGCCGTCGCTGCCGACAAAGGTCGTGGTCGCAGGACGCGCATCGTCGAGGGCGACGGCGAATCGGCGATCGGGCACCTTCTTCGCGATCTCACCTCGTAGCAGTTCCCGCTCGCTGTCTTCGAGACGCACACGGTTGTCGACCCAGTCTTCGACATCGACGGTGTGGTTCTGCATCGCTGCGTCTCGTGCCGCGGCCAACTCGCTCGACGTTTCTGCGTCGATCTCGAACTTCTTCTCGAGTAGCTGGATGCCGATGGTCACGCCCCTGATGAATCCCTTCGTCCGTTCCTGGTCGGTGCGAGCCAACGCTGCGCCCAGAAACCTCTCGACGAACCAGTCCGCGACGTCGCCGACCTGGCGGTCGATGACAAGGAACTGATACTCATCGGCCTCGTCGAAGCGGCGGAACACAGCGGCCTTGTGAAGCCGCTCCTGGCGAGACGGCAAGATTCCCGACACGACTTCGAACTCGAGGCGGGCCTTGCCCTCATGTGTGTGCATCTCCGCCCGGTACTGATCGGAGGGATCCAGCTTCAATACCGCCGCATAAGTGTCGGTCCGACCGTCGATGCGGACGCTGAATCGCGCGACGACGATGGTCCCATCGTTGATGCGCCCGTCAGCAGCCATGACGCCGAACAGCGCCTCCACGATCCCCCGGCTGGCCTGGACGAACTCGGCGTCTCCGATCTGATCATCGTCGGGGAGCAGATCGCCGACCAGACCCGAGACCTGGCCGGTCTGCTGGGGTTCAAAGTTCGCCGCACGCGCCGCGGTGTCGGCCAACACGCCGCCGAGATGCCGCACCAGAAAGCCAGCCACCTCTGGTGGCAGGGCATCCACCGCCAGCGGGAGCTCTGACAGCTCCGGCATCTTCTTGCCCAAACGCGGCCGGGCCCAGTGCAAGATGACGTTGCGGAGCTCGACATCGGTTGCTGTACGCATGGTGCACTCCCACCGGCCATGACAATGCCGCGAGTGTGCCACCTAACGAGCGCGCAGCCACCGCAATAGTTGCCGCCATCACGTTGCGTCGTTCATCCCTGAACCACCGGCATGCCTCGGCCCGCGACTCGAACCCAGATCTGTAGTCGGCGTCGGGAGTTCGTCGGTCAGGCGGACGCGGTCCTCAATCCACGGTGTCCGGCGGCCATCGCCCACCTGAACGCCAAGGAGAGGCGCTGGCGGACCTTCTTGGCGGTGTCGCTCGATGAGTCTCTCGCCTTCGAAGTAGAACATGTGTGCGCCGACGGGCTGGAGCGATCACGACGTCGGGAGGTGCACCGCCGGGCGCGCTAGTCGGGTCTGAAGGCGTCCCCCTTCGCGAGACGAGCCTTGGTTTCGCTGACGATTAGTTCGATCAGTCGTTCCGGGCGGCGCCATCTCATAGCCAGTCGCGTGTGATCCATGCCGTGCTCGGCCACTACGTCTTTCAGTTCCTCGACGTTGAGTTCTGTCAGGCGGTGTCGCAGTGTGTCCTCGCCGCTCGCTAGAACATCGAATGGGTCAAGTCGGCCAGGCGCGCGGCGTCCAGAGGTTCTTCTGGGAGGTTCCGTCGCGAGTGCCCGGTCGAGGCGTGCGGCGAAGTCGGCATTGCGTTGTGCCTCCGCCACAACTTCTCGGAACACAGCTTCGAGTCTCGTAACGCCCGTCATGCGTGAATCCTCTCGAGCACCTCGGCCGTCAACTCGCGGTAGGCCCTGAACCCTTCCTGGCCCCACTTCTGGCGCAGGGTCGAAACAGGTTGCGGATTAGCGGCCTCGGCGAGTGCGTTTCCCTCGGGAATCCGGGTCTTGAAGAGCGGCGCGTCCTTTTGCTTGCGCAGGATGCGCAGCTGAGTGCGGTGAACCGTCGACTGCGTGCGGTACTTGGCAACGACAATCCCGAGAGGCTCGATGGGCTGGGCGATCGTCTCTGAGAAGCTGCGAACTCGGTTAACGATTTGGGGGATCCCGTACGTCGAGAGGATGTCGGGGATTGTGGGGATGATGTATGCCTGGGACATGCGCAACCCGTTGAGGGTGATGATGCCGAGGTTGGGCGGACAGTCGATCAACACGATGTCGAACTCTCCGAGGATCGGCGTGACCGCTCTCCGCAGAATGTCGGGCGGGCTCTCGGCGAAGAAGCGTCCGCTGGGGATCGACCCGAGCTGGTCCTGAGTGTCGATCATGTCCAGGCTTGACGGCAGGAGCGACAGCGAACGCGCTGCGTCCACGCGCGAGGCCTTGCGAACGAGCGTGGCCTGGAGATCGAAGGACCGCTTCTCCGGCTCAAGCAGTGCGTCACTGAAGAGCTTCGCCAGCGTTCGGCCTTCGCTGTTGAGTTCGCCCCAGCGCTCGTCTCCGATGAGCATCGACGTGGCGTTCGTTTGCGGATCGAGGTCCACCAATAGCACCCGCTTGCGGAACTCACCCGAGAGCATCTCGGCGAGTGCCACGGTCGTTGTCGTCTTGCCGACGCCACCCTTCAGGTTGATCGTCGAAATCACTGTTGGCATGGGGATACCTCTCTTCCATAGCCATGCTTGTACCTGCTCGCGGCTGAATACTGGGCCAGCACGAAGCTCCGCCACCGGCAACGGAAAGTCCAAGAAGCGATTGCGCCAGTTGACGACCGCCTGTCGGGACACTCCGGCCATGGAGGCAACCTCGTGAATCCCGACCAACTCAGGATCAGCCACGACCTAACTCCATGTGTACAGCATACACAGTGTGAACGCTGTACACACGCGCGGCAAGAGCTCCCTTCCCGGCATCCGGTGTCGGGACCGCCGTCACCGCCGTCACGCGCGGCAACTACTCTCGACGCTGTGGCCAGCCCCACCGACATGACGACGATCACCGCCCCCTCGGCTTCTGCGGCTGAGGCTCTGGAGCCCTGCGAGAGGGCGATCTTGTCGGTGCTGCGCCTCTGGCCACGCGGCGCTGCTGAAGCCGCGGTCGCGCACCGGGCCGGCCTCGACACCACAACCGCCGCCGCGGCGCTGCGCCGGCTTCTTGATGCCGGATTGGTCGTGTCCAGCGAGGAGACCCCACCGGCGCGACGTCATTATGAGCGCATCGTGTTCTGGCGCCTCGCGGGCGCTTCGGCCACCGCGGCGCTCATGGCGGATGTGCCTCTGCCTGACCCCGCGCAGCGTCGAGGCCCCCAAGGCCCGGTTCCCGATGAGTTCTGGCACCACTTCTGTTCGGGATCAGACCCCGCCGATCTGCGCCTGCCCCGCGACGCCACCCTGGTGGGCTGCCGCCTCATCGAGTCGTTCGACTCCGAGGCCCGATCCTGGGTGCTGTCACACTTCACCGTCGAGCAGCTCGCCGCCTGCCACAGCCGCTATCCCGACCCCAGCTCAGAAGCCCCCAAGCTGATCGCCGCGGCCATCGAGGCGCTCACCTCCCGGGCCGCCTACAAGGACGACGACCGGGAACACATCGCCAAAGTCGCCTTCGACGGCGTCCCCGTCACCGTCATGAGAGACCTCCGCGGCTTCGTCAAGGGCCACGCCACCCAGCTCGCCGCCTCCAGCGTCGTCGACGGACTCGCCATCGGATCGGTCCCGGACCTCATGGCCACCAAACTCGACGTGATCCAGCACCGCCGCCAAGGCCGCTACTACATCGACATCGCCGCCATGGACCGCGCCGGCGCCTGCACCATCGAAGACGGCCTGCGCTACCACAAACAGCGCTACGCCCCCACCGTCACCTACGAAGAAACCCTCCGCATCGCACAACTCGCCACCAGCGCACCGCCCACGGACCCCGACCCCGCCTTCAACCGCCACGTCACAGAGGCCGCCAACCACCTCGCCACACGCCGGCGCGCCGTCCTCGACTGGGCCCTACAATCCGGGCAACGGCCACGCCCGCCTCAGCCCGATCCCCCCGCACACGAATTCTGACCTGGTGCGGCTGAGCGGCTAGTCAGGCTTGTGAGGACGGCGCAGTAGTATCCGAGTCGTGGTTTCACCGCATGTAGTCGAAGTCGAAGTACGCGAGCCCTTCCAGATATGGGTCAGGTTCGATGACGGCGTCGCGGGCGTCGTCGACCTGTGCGACAGCGCCTCTGTGGGCGGCATCTTCGCCCGGTGGTCCGACGAGGGCTTCTGGCGTTCAGCTCACATCGTCGCGGACACCGGCGCGGTCGCCTGGGGAGACGGCTCTGAGATCGACGTTTGCCCGCTCAGTCTCTACCTCGACGTGACCGGCCAGACCTTCGAGGACCTGCAGGCCGAAGCCGCCACCACCAGCGTCGCCTGATTGACAACCCATGCCGGAGCTGAGCCGCTTCTTCGGCATCGTGATCACGATGTACGCCCGCGATCACCCGCCTGCTCACTTCCACGCCCGCTACGGCGACAACGAGGCCCTGATCGAGATCGAAACGTCTCGACTGCTGCGCGGCCAACTCCCCAGACGCGCCCTTGCCATGGTCGAGGAATGGTGCGAACTGCACCGCCCGGAACTGCAAGCCGCATGGGACTCGCTCCGCCAAGGCACGAGCCCCAACAGGATCGCCCCACTCGAATAATCCGCCACGTCGCAGGCGAGCTTGCCAGGCAGCTCAGCGAAATCGAAAATAAGTGTTCAGACGATCTGTGCCACCGGGGTCATCGCTTCACTGGAACTCCCTTGACCTCGGTCGCCTCGGGGAGCCGGAGTACGCCCATGTTCAAACGCGATGATCACGCCCGCCACGAACTCAACTGCACTCTCTCGCATCCGCCAGACTGCGCAGCGTTTCGAGGTTGTCATCTACGGCGTGCCGCGCCCGGCTCTCGGACCAGTTGAAGCTGAGCCAGCCGGCGGGTTGTTCGGGGCCCCACTGGTCCAGGAGCCGGCGCGCCAGCGAACACTGTGCGTCGTCCGGCAGCTCGTCGAGACGGGCAACCAGAACGGGGGCGGCGTCACTCCCGAGCGAATTGAGGTGCTCCACGTCCACCCCGCCCAACGGCTCGATCCGGTCGAGATTGTGACGGGCGACCAGACCGGCAGGATTGATGAACTGCAGCGCACCCACCAGGACGAAAGCCGTAACTAGGCCGCCGAAGGCGAAGCGGTCGCGCCGGCCGCTGAACACAGTCACCCCGAACCAGACCACGATCACCGTCAACCACACGAGCACTGCAGTGACCACGACCCGCAACTCTGTGAGGCCGTAGGCGGTCTGGTAGGCCTGCATGCGTTGCATCGCGGAGGCGACGACGACCATGAGGAGAAGCAAGTGGACGCCCGCGAGCCCGCCGAACACTGCACGTGCCCTCGGACTGCGCTCACCGAGAAGGGTGTGCGCGGCGAGGAGCCAGGGAATTGCCAACGCCACCGCGGCGACCAGCTGGAAGAATCCGGCCCGGGCGTAGGCGGCGTAGGTGAGACCCGGAGTTACCTCGACCCAGGAACCTCCTCCGAACAGGTAGCGAAACTGCACGATCACGAAGCCCAAGAACAGGAGATCCACCAGGCTCATAGCGGTGGCCACCTCGGCGATCCCGAGCGTCGGGCGGACGAGCTTGAGGCGTCGAATCCCCTCAAGCCTCGTGCCCGACGAGGCGCTGACCAGGTAGCCGCAAGCGAGCCATGACAGAACGGCTATGACCACCAGATGCGAGCCGAAGGTCTCCAAGTTGATCCTCGCCAAGTCTCCGACAATCGTGGCGAACACCTCGTCGGCCGAAATGAAGAGTGCTCCGAAGACCACCAGCGGGACGAGCGCGAGGAGCACCCCGCCCACGGCAATCCGTACAACGGCGCGTGCGGTCCGTCGCTGTGTGCCAGCGCCGACCTGATCCCTGCGCCAGCGGTTCATCAGCCGAGTACTTCCCGACACCGAGAAGAGCCCGGCTCCCGCCACGGCCTCGAAGATGTCCAAGACGCCGGACCTCCTTGTCCAGGCGCGTCCCGCGTTGAGAACCGGCAGCGAGAACGCCGTGAACGCCGCGACGAGGGTTCCGAAATGGAGAATGCCCGAGCCCCGCCACAACAGAGCGGCACCACAGAGGAGCCCCACCCCAATCCACGACGACGCCTCCCGGCTGAGCGGAGACCCGCCTCGCCGGGTCACGATCCAGACGGCAGCGGCAAGACCCACGAACAACAAGAAGACGTTGAGGCCGGGGCCCGCCGGCACCCGAAGGAGCTGGTCGCCGGCGATCCCCAGCGCGATGCCGGCCAACACGATGGCGGCAGCAGGCAGGGAGCGGTCGGGCTGGACGTCTGGAGGTGAGTGTGGATCCGGTTGTTGGGGCCCTTGCCCTGGCGACTCGAGCATTCTCTGTGTCACACGGTCTCTCCCCACAAACGAAGAACCGACCGGTAGCACCCTAGAGGCCCCGCGGGTTGGTGAGAGCGCTTCGCAGACTCCCCCCGTCCCCACCCATGATGCTGTAGGAGATCCGCGGCTCCGTGCGCGTTGGCAGGTTGCAGCATTGGAATTACAGTTACAAACAGATGTTCGCATTCAGCCCGGTTAGTGGTCAGGTAGACGCCACGGGCCGCGGGACATCCCCGTGGCTCCATTGGTCGCAGGCGTCGACGCCCGGGGCAGCCACCAACCGCTATCCCAGGGCACACACAGGAGGGGCCGCATGCCCGAGATGACGTCCACCCAGCGACAGGTGCTTGCGCTGTGCAGCCTGGTCTCCGCCGGCGACCGGTGCGACTGGGGGGTTCTTGCTCGACAGGCCCACCGCGAGCGTTCTCTCGATGGTCTAATGGCCGGCGACATTCTGGAATCCAGCGCTAAGGCTCACACGACCGGATGGGTGATCAAGACCGCCTCAGCGGAGAGCTGGACAGCCGCCTGGGAGCGAGCGGACTCGGAGTATCGAGCTGCGACCGCTGCCGGGGCGCGCCTGACGACTGTGCTTGACGACGACTTCCCGCTCAACCTGCGGCTCATCCACAACCTGCCGCCCTTCCTGTTCTATCGGGGCGGTCTCGACGCCGACCGTGACGCCCACAGCGTCGCCGTGGTAGGCGCCCGATCAGCCACCCCCGACGGCATCCGGCAGACCCGCCGCGTGGTCCGCTCGCTGACCGGCAAGGGCCTTACCGTCACGTCGGGGCTGGCCATCGGCATAGACGCCGCCGCTCACCGGGCGACCATCGAGTGCCACGGACGCACCATCGCCGTGCTGCCCTCGGGGATCACCCGCTTGGCGCCAGCTGCCAATCGGGATCTCGGAGAGGACATCGTGGCCGCAGGCGGGCTCATCGTGTCGCAGTTCTTCCCCACGGCCACGCCGGACAGGTGGACCTTCGGCAAGCGCAACGAAGTCACCTCGGGCATCAGCCAAGGCACAGTCGTGATCGAAGCATCAAGCACATCGGGGGCCCGAATGCAGGCCCGCCTCGCCTACGAACACGGCAAGCGGGTATTCCTGTTGGACACGCTGGTCGCCGAGCAGACCTGGGCGCAGCAAATGGTGGAGCGCCGCCGGGCAGCCGCCGTCTCGTGCATTGACGAGATCACCAGTCGGATCGTGTCACCCGACCGGGTGCGCGACGTAAGCGACCTGCTTCACGTAGAGCCAGCACTGTTGTAGGCGCACCCCATGGCGCCGCCGTCCGACCGCCACGACGTCCCAGCTGGCTGAGGCGACCGCGAAAGAACGGCGCTGCTACGCAGGCGGCGCGTTGGGTGTGGTCGAGATGCCCAAGGGCTCCACGTCGTCGGCCGCGGGAGTGGGGTTGCGTGAGTTGCGTAGCCTCAGCTCGCGCACGTCCCATTGCGCGGTCGGGGCTCAGCAATTCGGGGAGATTCAGTGATCGAAGGGGCGCTGCGAGTCCCAGAATCCGTATGAGACCATGCTGTCGTGAATTCGGTTCGCCTCGGCCTCTGTAACGAGATTCTCAACTGCTGCTCTTATGAGCAATTTGCGGATCCGTTCGTAGCTAAAGTCCCGATCGCCGTAGAGTGCTGAGAGCGCCTTTAGGGCGTCATTGTCGTCGGTGACGATAGTCCAGTCACGTTTGGAGGCTATGGCAATGCATGCGGCTTCACCTGGTCCAAGTGGTGTCCGCAGTCCCAGTTGCATCGCCTTATCGCCCTGTAGTTCATCGGCGAGCCTCTGCTCGCTTGGATCCATGGCTTCTACAACGACACTACCCTCGGCATGTAGGCGATTGACTTTATTGATCTTGAATGCTGCTCCAGTGTCACCGGTCTCAAGCGCCATGTTGCCATAGTGTTCTTCTGCTTGACGCATCTCAGATGAGAGTTCGGGCCGCGGCCTGGGCTCTATCGAGCCAGTCCAATCGTCCGGGTCATAGACGGCAAATGGCACCCTCAACGGCCACCCGATTAGGTCGCCCAAGAGGTCTTCCTGTTCTGCCAAGAGAAAGTACAGCAAGACGACAGTATCGAGAATGTGCTTACGCTCAGATGACACCCGATTCCCTGAACTCTGCGAATTCATCCAAGATCAGTTGCCACGCTTCATCATCGTGAGGAGGCACTTGGCCCATCAAGTCCACGATGTCGGGGAGGGACAGTCCCGAGAACGATGCGGCTGTCATCGGTGAGATCACATCATTGAGGACAGCTGAACGCAGCATCCTGAGGAACTGCCGCGGGAACCGGCGCACACGCCAACGTCTGGGATCCTGTCTCAATTCCTCCTCATCAATGACATAGCCGAGTGATCGCGCAAGATGTACCGGCCGAACTGATTCCTCGAATCTGCGAGCCGTCGCCTGAGTGATGGAGTTCATCTGCTTGAGCCGCACGAGCGCAGTGGGCCACGACACTCGAAAGTAGCGTTGGATCCGTATCGCATCTGCCGGATCATTGATGCGTGGATCCATGCCGACCTCCTCCATGAACCGCCGAACCCCCTCGCGCGGCATCAGGAACTCGCCTGCGAAGGTGTCTGCAAACGTCTCTAGCGGATTCCGCCCGCGGGATACAACCCGGTTCGTCTCATGGCTGTGGAACAAGGCGTGAGCCATTTCATGGGCAACCGTGAAACGCCGTCGCCCTGGCGTCATTCCCAGGTTCACGAGGATCGAGAACCCGATCTCGGGGTGGTTGAGGAAGGCCCCTGAGGGCACCTTGCTCAAATTGGTCCCAAGATGAGCGCGATACACGGTGATGCCCAGGATCTCGCAGACCGGATCGAGATCGACTATGGGGCCCGTACCCAATCCGACGAGCTTTCGCACCTCCTCAGCCTTGCGCCGGATGTCGTCCTTCTGGGCGTATTGGGCTCGATGGCCGAATGGGCTACGGGTCATGCGATGCACGCCCTCCCCGAGGATTCGAGCAAGTTCGGCGTACCGGTCCAAGAACTGGCCGAACTCGCGAATTCCCGGTACCGCCGCCGAGGCGATCCCGTCATCTGCCCGTAGCAGAATCCCGGCGATGTCCCCTTCGGCCCTCTCGATCGCCCTGCCCTCGGCAAGACCGGCGAGCTGAACCCCGTAGAGGCGGGCCAGCGCGCTTCTCTGCCGGTCGTTCGGCTCGCGCGTCCCCGACTCCCAGTACGACACCATCGCTCGACTCACACCGAGGGTTGCGCCGACATCCTCCTGGGAATAGCCAGCGAACTCCCGCGCCCGCTTGAGACCCGCTGGCAGGTTCGTCGCCGGAGCGGCCTCGGGGCGCGACAAACTGGCTCGCGTCGCCTCTGCACCCATCGCTCAGCCTCCTGTCCTGGGATGTTTCGAATCTTCAAGATACCACGTTGCAAGCGTAACACAAGTCGGTTACGCTATCTGCAGGCATTACCGGAATGTCGAAACAGGAGGTATGGCATGCCCCAAGAGCCCGAACACACCATCGAGATCTACGTCCACTCGGAAAGCGGCTACGGCCCCGACCTGGTCGAGGTGCCCAGCGACGGGCGAGTAGCCGACCTAGTCTCCGAGGGCGAGAGCCTCTGGCTCGAGGACATGGTCGAGGCACTCCCGGCCGACAGCTCGCTTCCCGAAGCGGGGATCGCACGCCGATCCCACGTCTACCGCGGGCGCTGCCCCACGGTCAAGGTGCAGGTTCGTTACGCCGGCACGGAGATCTTTGGAGAGTTCTCGCCGGCGACGCGAGTCGTCCAGGTCTTCCGCTGGGCGACCGGCCCCAAGGGCTTCAAGCTGGCGGAGGCGCAGATCCCCAAGCACGGACTCGCCCTTCCCGGTGGTGACGAACTGCTGGATCCCGGGACTCACGTCGGCTCACTTGTTTCCGGGACCCGCTGCGTCGTCACCATCGACCTCGTCCCGAAGGACCGGTTCGCGGGATGACTATCGCACTCACAGCGTCGCCCGACGAACTCGCCGCGCGCGCCGCCCTGGACTCAGGCGCCTTCCAGAGCGGTGTGGACCAAGGACGATGGCGCCTCGTTGAGTTCGACTGGCCGGTCGGCGTCTTCGCAGTGTCGGCCGCTCCCCGGGTTGACTCGCCGCCCGAATTCGGGCTCCGTATCGATCTCAGCGGCTACCCGCAGCAAGCACCCACGGCCGAACCGTGGAGCATCGATCGCCGCGAAAGGCTCACCGCTTCGGAGCGGCCGAAAGGAGAGCGGGCTGCTCACGTGTTCCGCAGCGACTGGGAACACGGCGGCGCCCTCTATGCGCCGTGGGACCGTGTCGGGCTCACATCCCATAGCGAATGGGCCAGCCAGCACCCGAACTACGCCTGGCATCCTGGCCGGGACCTCGCGTTCTTCCTGCGCTGCGTCTACGACCTGTTGAACGATGATGACTATCTGGGCGTCTAGACGGTCACGCGGGAAGCTGCTCCGGCTGAGGCGGGGGCAGTGGCGCAACCTCATCGAGGAACTCGGACGCCGGGGAGAAGGGCGCCGAGAGTCCGGCGCGTTCCTGTTGGCTCCACGCTCCGAGAAGAGCCACGTTACGCGCGTCGAGTACTACGACGACCTCGATCCCCGTTGCCTGACAGGCAACATCCACTTCCACGGGCTGGCGTTCAGCAAGCTCTGGGACATTTGTGAGAGCGAGGGCCTTGTAGTGGTCGCCGACGTGCACACCCACCCCGGCGCATCCGTCCACCAGAGCGCCATCGATGTGGAGAACCCGATGGTTGCCTGCGCCGGCCACATCGCGCTGATCGTCCCGCACCTGGCAACTCGGTCCGTTCGGCCGCGCCAGGTAGGCGTACACCAATATGCGGGCGACGACGGCTGGACGTCCTGGTTCGGCCGGGAGGCAGCTGCACGCATCGGGGTCACTAGGTGGCCGTGGCCATGAACCTCATCGATCGAGATCAGCTACACCGCACCGCCAAGATCGCTCTCGACCAAGGGCTGGTAGCTGACGTCGACTCGGCCGCCGCTTACCTCGAGAACCTCGTCCTTCAGATCCACGTCGGCCCCGACCTCCACGAAGATCTTGCCGGACAAGCAGCCTTGCTCACATCCATCAACGCCGGAGGCCGCGCCATGCTCGGCGGCGTGCGGGTGGTGATCGAGGACAACCCCCCGCTCTCGCTGCCATGGGTGCAAGGACAGGATCTCGCCACCACGATCCAAACGTTCGGCGGCAGTGTTGTCGATACCCACACGCCCGAGCATCCAGTCATCGTGATCGGCACGCCGAAGCGCCGCCCCGATGCCGAAATACAGCTTCTCCTCCGCTATTCCGGGTGGAGCGGAGGCATTGCCGAGACCTGGGACCCCCCAGAAAGCCAAGCCATGCCACTGGCAGGAGTGGTGGCGGGCGCCCTCGCGGTATCCGAGAACTTCCAGCGGGCGCTCGGGTCGAACACGGCGGCCTGCCGCGACACCGGGCTTTCACTATGGTGCCCGGACCTGCCTTGGCAGTCCCCTGAAGCCGTCGGGCCGGCGCTCCAACGTCTCCCCACCGGGGTGTGGCTGCTCGGACTCGGTCACCTCGGCCAAGCAAGCGCCTGGAGCCTCGGGTGCCTTCCATACGGCAAGCCTGACGACCTGGAGGTGTACCTCGTCGACTTCGACACAGTCGTCGAAGCCAATCACTCCACCGGGCTGCTCACCCTTCCAGCCGACATCGGCCGGCGCAAGACCCGTGTCGTCGCATCCCGGCTAGAACAACTCGGTCACCTCACCCGCCTCATCGAGCGACCGTTCGACGACCACCTGAGACCCAGCAGCGCTGAACCGCAACTCGCGCTCGCAGGCTTCGACAAGATCGAACCGCGACGAGCCCTGGGGGACAAGTTCAGCCGGGTTGTCGACGCCGGCCTCGGCGCTGGCCCGACCGACTACCTTGACATCCTCCTGCACACCTTTCCATCCGAGCTCACCACCGCCGAAGCCTTCCCGCTTCAATCAGCGAACGATCCCGTACTATTCCCGGCCTACGAAGCTGAGATCAGCCGGCGGGTCAACGATGGGATCGAAGAGGGCACAGCACGCTGCGGCGTCATCGAACTAGCCGGCGCCACTCCGGCAGCCGCGTTCGTAGGTGCGACAGCAGGTGCTCTCTCCGTTGCCGACCTCCTCCGCCTCCTGCACGGCGCTCATCGCTACGAGACCCTCAACGTCGACCTCCGCAGCCCAAGTGACGTCGTGGCCCCACCGTCGCGGAAGCCACAGGAGCCATTCAACCCCGGATTCACCACTGCCCTTCTCCCCGCGTAACGAACCAACGCGAGACGCAGTTCCCGCCAAACGAAGCTGAACGGCGACGCCAACAACCCGACCTACATCCTCACCGATACGAGTCGTCTACCGCATGGCCCAGCCGACACCCTCGCCCCCGCTGAAGCGGCGTAGGGGAGGCAACGAACGCTGCGCACAGTTCCCTGAAGGTCGTGCAGGGCCACCCAGCACATGTCGCTACGTGATGTACCGTCCCCAGGCGTCCATGACCTGGCGGCGCTGCTCCAGCAGGTCGGAGCGGCGGTAGGCGGCTTCGACGGTGTTCTTGACGACGTGGGCTAGGCACGACTCGGCCAGCTCGCGGCTTACGGCCGACTCGGCGCACCAGTCGCGGAACGATGAGCGGAGCCCGTGTGGGGTCATGCCCAGGTCCAGGTCGTGGCAGAGCTTGGAGAGGGCATCGGGAGTGATCCGCCGGCCGCGTGCGGACGGGAACACCAGCGAGTCGGGAGTGCCGTCGCTGTAGGGGCGTGCCTCGGCGAGCGCCGCGAGCGCCTCTGGGCTCAGCGGCACGCGGAACTCGCGGCCTACCTTGGTGCGCTCGCCTGGGATCGTCCAGACGTCACCTTCGATCTCGTTCCAGCACATCCCGCGGACCTCTCCGGAGCGGGTCGCGGTCAGAGCCAGCATCCGCATGGCGAGCTTCGTGGTCGGGTAGGCGCCTGAGTTGTCGATGGCCGCTAGCGCGGCGGGCACCTCGTCGGGCGGCAGCGCCGCGATGTGGCGGCGGGGGACGCCGTTGCGGGGCAGCGCAGCCAGGAGCGCCTCGCCGGCGGGATCGTCGCCACGGTGTCCGGCGGCCATTGCCCATCGGAACGCCAAAGAGAGCCTCTGGCGGACCTTCTTGGCGGTGTCGTGACGGTCGGTCCACAAAGGCCCGATGACCCGCAGCACGTCTGCGGTATCGATCTGGTCAACCGGGCGGTGAATTAGGTTGTCGGCGTGGTTGCGGACGCTGTTGCGCCAGATCTCAGCCGAGCGGCCGCCGCTCTTCCACGACGCCGAGCGGCCCTCGATCACGGCCTCCAGCGCGTCAGCGAGAGTCGGGGTCGGGTTCTCAGTGATGCGCGGGTCGATGCCCTGCTCGATCTTGCGGCGGTTGTCCAGCGCCCGCTCGCGTGCGGTGGCCAGTCCCACCACCGGGAACGATCCCAGACCCAAGTTGGTGGCGCGGCCGTTGATGCGGAGCCTCTGAACCCAGACCTTCGACAGCCGGCCGTTGGTCATGCGCCGCACCCGCAGGGTCAGTCCGTAGCCGCCGCGGCCGTCCCCGTAGACGCCGGGGCGGTTGACCTGCCTGACGAAGGTCGCGGACAGCGGAAGGCCCGTCCGCGAGTTCGATTCTCTCACTTCTGGGTGTCACTTTCTCTGTCGCGAATGTCACTTGATGGGATGCTACGCCCTGCAACCGGCTGAACCAGGGATATGCCCTCTCACCTCATAGTATAGGTGACATGAAGCGACAATCTGCAACTCCCTGAAACCCTGAACAAATTCTCCCCAGCTCCACCACCAGCCACAGACCACAACCACGAGGCCTCCTAGGCTTCGTCGCCGGCCACGCCCTCACGGTTGTCAGCGTCAGCCGGGATTCGAATAGACCTCGACGAACGAGAACGTCCCCTCCTCGGGGAAGACAGTGACGATGTCCGGGTTCTCGGTGAACGCGCCCAGCCCGGGGTACCGGCCGTAGCTGGCCAGCACCTCTTCCGAGGCCAGCAGACCGATCACGTCACCGAACGAGGGTGACAGGACCCGCGCCTGCGCCCAGACTGCCCGCATGAACTCGATGACGCCATCGAGCTGTTCGGGTGTGAGCGTCTGAGCCGGGTAGCCGAGGGCGGCCGCTGCCGCCTGGAGGTGCAGGCCGGGCACGTCGGGGATGGCAACCTTGCGCAAGGGGTCGAGATCGATGCACTGGATTGAGCGTAATGACACACTGGCAAGAGCCTCGCAGACACAAGATGACGCCGAGCACACGTGAGCTCAAGACCGCCGACCCCTTACTCTAGGTGTAGTATGTTGTAGCGCAAGCAAGCTACGGAGTGTGGTTGCATGCCACGACCGACGTCGTTCCGCCTTTCAGAGGAACTACTGGAGCGCATCGAGGCCGAAAGCCGCTCCGCTGGCGCCTCGATCACACAACTGGTCTCATCCCTACTCGACGAGGGCCTCAAGACGCGCCGCTTTCCCGGTGTCGTCTACCGCAACGGTCCCCTCGGCCGGCGCGCCGCGCTTGTAAGCGGCCCGGACGTGTGGGAGGTGGTGCGAGATCTCGCCGCCGCGCCGGGCCGGGGGATGGACCGCGTTGAGAATGTCGCCGCCGAGACCGGCCTGACCGCAGCGTCGGTGCTATTAGCAGCGGACTTCTATGCGTCGTTCCCCGAGGAAATCGATGCGCTGATCGAAACAGATGAGCGTGCTGCCGAGGACGTCCGCCGCCAGGCTCGCCGGCGCGAGCAGCTGCTATCGCCTTGAGGTGGCTGCTCGACGAGATGCTGCCGGCTGCCACTGCAGCGGAGTTGACCGCACTCGGGCATGAGGCGCTCAGTGTGACCGAGGCGGGACTTGGGGGCAGCGATGACGCCGCCGTCTACGAGACCGCCGTCGAGCAGCAACGGGTCGTCGTGACGGAGAACTTCGCGGACTTCGCCACGATCACCAACGACCGGCTGACCGCGGGCGCACCGTGCGTTCCCGTCGTCTTCGTCAGGAAGCACCCAGCACCCCCGCGGCTCGGCGTTGGCCCCCGCCCTGGCACGCCACCTGCACAAGTGGTCCGTCGCTAACCCGAACCCCTACCCCGGCGTGCACTGGCCGTGAAAGCAGCGTTCCATCCCGCAGGCTCATCGACATCGGTCTCGCCCATAGGATCAACTCCTTGAGCAGCCGGCAAGTGAACGTCTAGGAGTTGCGATGTCTGACACCACCGCCGACGATCGATTGACGGCCGAGGACATCAACGCCTACCTGGCCAAGCATCGCAACTGGGGACGATGGGGGCACGACGACGAGCTGGGGGCGCTCAACCTGATCACGGCCGAGAAGAGGCGGAGTTCGACGGCCGCGGTGCGCACGGGCCGGACCGTGTCGCTGAGCCGCCCGCTCCCGACAAGGCCGGGACCGGACAATCCGCACCCGGCCCGCCACTTCATGCAGCGATTCCCTCGAGATCCGGGGGGCGGGGTGGCGGTCGACTTCATAGGCGTCAACTGCCACGGACTGCCACTGACCCACGTGGACGCTCTTTGCCATGTGTGGTCAGAATCCGGCATGTGGAACGGCCGTGATCCCGATAAGGAGATCTCCTTCGGCGGAGCAGCCTTCGGCGGAATCGAGGCCTGGAGGGACGGCATCGTTACCAGAGGGGTACTTCTCGATGTCCCCAGGTATCGAGGGCAGCCGTTCGTCACCTTCGAGGAGCCCGTGCACGGAGCGGAGCTCGAAGCGATCGCCGAGTCGCAAGGGGTCGAGATCGAGCCGGGAGATGCGGTGGCGGTGTACTGCGGCCGCGAGGAGTGGAGTCGCCGCCATGGGCCTTGGGGAGGCATGACCGGTGCCGGCGCCCTACCGTCCGCCAGCGATGAGCGGCCCGGCCTGCACGCCTCCTGCCTCCGGTTCATAAGGGAGACCGACACTGCGGTCCTCGTCTGGGACATGATGGATCTCACGCCCTACGGCCTCGCGATCCCGTGGGCGGTTCATGCCGCGGCGTGGGCCTTCGGCGTCGCTCTGGTCGACAACGCCCTGCTCGAACCGCTGTCGCACGCGTGCGAGCAAGAGGGTCGTTACGAGTTCCAGCTCGTGGTGGCCCCACTCCAGATACCGGGAGGCACCGCGTCGCCGGTCAATCCTCTTGCGATCCTCTGACGGGCAGCTGCACGCACCACCACCTCGCTAAAAGACGAAGCGCTCGCACCGCAAGCGAGCAGCTGCCCGCTCTCAGTAGGGTCATACATCTCATGATATTGTGTTGCACTGCATGATGCGGAGTGTAAGGTAACGGTATGGCGAGTCCTGACACCCTGGCGGCACCGGACGACCTGCCGGTGCCGCAGGCCGGTCCCCTCGCCGCCGCTGAAGCAGCCGGCGAGGAGCGCGCCCGCACCGCGGCGCCGCGGTTTCCCCAGCTCATCCCCGTCGCCCAACTCGTAGCCGTCGTGCTGGGCGTGTTCGCCATCATCTGGAACCAGCAGCAGAGTATCGACACGCTGAGGGCCGAGTTCACCGCCGCCCACAACGAACTCCGCACCGAACTCACCGCCGCCCACAACGAACTGCGCACGGAACTACGCACCGAGCTCACCGCCGCCCACAGCGAACTGCGCACCGAAATGCGCACCGAGTTCGACAAGCTGAGCGCCCAGGTAGCCGAAAATGGTGAGCGGCTGGCCCGCATCGAGGGCTTCCTCGGGATCGGCATCCCCGACCCGCCCCATAACTGAGCCGCCCGCCCAGCAGCCGTTCAGTCAGGACCGGCTGCGAGCAGGGATGCGACTCCCTCTGCGGCGCGGCATCCGCTCGAGAGGGCGCCGTTGACCGACGGGATGCCCATGTAGTCGCCCGCGAGGAACAGGTTCCCGATACTGCCCGCGAGCTGGGCAGGCACCTCTGCCAGTGCGGCCAGCATCCCGGGCGTGCCCATGCACAGCGCCTCCTCCCAGCGGTACACGCGGAAGAACAGCCCCTCGTCGTCGCCGGGAAGGGCAGAGCCTGGCGGTGCATTCCTGCGAGCCGCGCCCAGCATCTGGCGCTTGACCTCCTCGTCGTCGAGCGCGATGAGCTCCGCGGCGCGGTCCCGTCCGATCAGCAGGTCGAGGAGGCCCTTGCCCGGCGGCGCGCAGGCGGGCAGGAACATGGCACGGTCCAGCAGCAGCGGGACGTCGTCATCCTCGGTGTAGAGCGCGCCGTGCCAGCCCTCCGGCAACGGGTGGTGGTCGAGCCCGATCACCACCCGGCAACCGGTGGAGTAGTTGACCGTGCTCAGAGCGCGCCGCGTCGCCTCGGGCAACTCCTCGATGAGAGCGGGGACCCGCGTACCGGGGACGGCGCAGATGACCGCGTCCGCCTCTATGGTCCCGTCGTCGGTGACCACGCCGGTCGCCTTCCCGCCGCTGACGACGATCTTGCGCACGGGCGTGGAGACGCGGGTCACGTCAGCACACGCATCCGCGAGCGCCTCGCTCAGCGAGCCGACGCCTCGCTCGGGCATGTACACGACGCCGTCGCTCAGCATCGTCTCCCCGATGTATGCCCGCATCAGCGCCTGGCCCGCGGGTTCCGGATCGCCCAGGACCATCTTGAGGGGTCCGCTGAGGGTCACCCTCACCTTGTCGGGCACACGGTGGCGTTCGAGGTAGTCGCCGTATGTCTCGTCGTCGTCGATCACGGCAAGGCGGCTGTCGCTGGCGAAACTCAGGTATTCAGACTGGCGGTGCATCTGCCGGATCACCTTGAACCCCGACCGCATGCCTGCCGGTGAGAGAAAGCCCATGGCGACCGCGGCCGGCAACTGCCGCAGGAAGTTCACGAGCGACTGATCCGGCGTCGTGGCCACCCACCGCCCGTTGCGATGGTGGCCGAACTTCATCTGCGAACGGACGAGCGGCAGGCCGAGTTCCTCGCAGAGGCGGAACGCGGTGTCGTAGGTGGTGGTGAAGACGAAGGCGCCCATGTCGAGCGAGAACCCGTCCACTCGCTCGCCCCGCCCGCGCCCGCCCGCACGCTCCTCGGACTCCAGCAGCAGCGGAGTGATGCCCCGCTGCATGAGCGTGTAGGCGGCGCTGAGCCCGGCGAAGCCTCCACCAACGATGACGACCCGCTCGGCACTCATGTGAACCGCTCCCCTCTGATCGTCATTGCGGTTCGGCCCCACTCACCGTAGAAGGCAGATACCTGCATTTGCAGGTCAAAGGCTCCAGTTCCGCAACCTAGTGTCGCCCACGGCGGCGCGAGCCGTCACCTCAGCCAGCAACGAAGGGGAACACGATGTCGATTCCTGTCTCAAAATGTTGTCCAGTAGTTACCTAAAGTATCAGATGTGAACGCCCTGAAGTGTTATATGCTGGTCGGATGGCGGACAGGGATGACCCAGACCCGGAGCAGGGTTCTGAGGGGCTGGCTCTGCCGTTCCCCGGGTACCGGGCCAGGGTGGCCGAAGCAGACGTCCAGGACGCGTTGAGCCGCCGCGGGGCGGTGCTGATCGAGGGCGTGCGATGGTGCGGCAAGACCTCCACTGCGTTGCGGTTCGCGTCCAGTGTCCTGCGGCTCGACGATCCCGACGCGTTGACTCTCGCCGGCGCCGACCCCGGTGAGGCGCTGCGCGGAGAGGCGCCTCGCCTCATCGACGAGTGGCAGAACGCGCCGCAGCTGTGGAACCGGATACGCCGCGAATGCGACGACAGGGCCCGGCCCGGGCAGTTCATCTTGACCGGGTCGGCGTCACCGGCCGAGGACATCACCCGCCACACCGGCACAGGACGAATCGCACGGGTCACGCTCAGACCCATGTCGCTGTTCGAGAGCGGCGCCTCCGACGGCTCGGTGCCCATCGAGGGGCTCTTCGACGGCGAGACGTACGCCAAGGCGGCTCGTGAGGACCTCGGGCTGGGCCACACCGCGCAATGGATATGCGCCGGAGGCTGGCCCGCCAGCTTGGAAGCACCCTCCGCCGAGAGCGCTCGCCGCTCAGCCCGGGACCATCTGCGAGAGTCCGTGCAGGTGGACGTGCCGGCCGCAGCCGGCGTTCGCCATGACCGCGAGGCGTTGATGACCCTCGCTCGTTCCGTCGCCCGCAACGTGTCCAGCGAGGCCCGCGTCGCCACCCTGGTAGCAGACATGTCCAGCGCTGAGGCAGGAGCCGACGCAGCCGCGGCGGCCGTGTGGCGCCAGACCGTCACCCAGTACCTCGCTGCGCTGCGCCGCGTGTTCCTGCTGGAGGACCAGCCCGCATGGGGCGTTCACCTGCAGTCGAAGGCGGTGCTGCGCAAGGCGCCCAAACGGCACTTCGTCGATCCGTCGCTGGCAGCGGCCGCGCTGGGGGCCACCCCCCGGCGGCTGCTGGCCGAGACCAAGACCCTCGGGCTGCTGTTCGAGTCCCTGGTCGTGCGCGACCTGCGGGTCTACAGCCAGCCCCAGCAGGCAGCCGTCTACCATTACCGCGACAGCGACGACCTCGAAGTCGACGCCATCGTCGCCCGCGACGACGGGTTGTGGCTCGCCGTCGAGATCAAACTCAGCCACAGCCCCGAGACAGTCGAGGCAGCAGCGCGCAGCCTTCGCAAGCTGCGCGACAAGGTCGCTTCAGACCGGCGAGCCGACCTCGCCGGTCTCGTCATCGTCACCGCCCGGGGCCCCGCATATCGCCGCCCAGACGGCATACAGGTCACACCCGCAACAGCGCTCGGCCCCTGACGAGAATCACCGACTGGCAGGCACCGGACGCACCAGCCCGAGCGCACTGACCGAAGAAGCGTCGCAGAGCAGCCGCCCGCCCGCCAGCGGGAGCAGCCGTGCCACGCGCCGACAGCCTCCAGCGCGCCGACATCTCGGTACCGCCTCCCGAAGGCACAACACACGTTCGCCAGCAGCGACCGTTCTGCGCTAGCGCGTGGCGGTCGCCTCGATCTCTACTAGGAACTCGGGGAAGGCGAGCCTGGTGACCTCGACGAGGGTGGATGCGTACCGGGTTCCGGCTTCTCGGAGGCGTTCAAGCTCGTCAGCGTGCTCGAAGAAGAGGTCCATGTCGGTGGTGAAGATGTTGATCCGCACGATGTCGGCAAGGCTCATGCCGGTCTCGGCGAGGACAGTCTCGATGTTGTCGATGACCTGGCGGATCTGGCCGGCCATGTCGCCCACGTGCACCGGATTGCCGTCGGCGTCCAGCGAGGTCTGGCCCGACAGGTAGAGGGTGCGGGTCGGGTTGACGACTTCGTGGCCCTGATGGAATCCGTATTCCTCCTGCCACGTCCAGGGGTCGATGATCCGGCGCTCCATATCGCGAGCCCAGATGGTAGGTCATCCCAGCGCCGCTGGAGAGCCTCGCTCGATAGCTATCTCATGACGGCGCCCAAGGGCTCTACGCCATCGATGCCACCCCGTTCGACCAGAGGCTCAGCGGCTATTCATGCTACATGTAGCATCGGAGTACCCGCATCAACAAGAGTGCTTGTGCGACGCCAGGGAGGCGAGCATCATCATGGCGGCTGACTTCGATCCTTCGGTGTTCATCGGGACGATGTTCAACCGGCGTACGGCGCAGCGGAACCATGCCGCCAGGTGGGTCGCGTGGGACCAGTTTCACCTGCCGGAGGTGTTCGTCGGGCTTGAGGTCGAGTTGGATGCGATCCACAACGGGGTCATGGTCGAGGACAAGTCACCTATGACGAAGTACTCGTTCGCAGGACCCGACGCGACAGGCTTCCTCGATCACCTGCTGCCGAGGGATGCGTCCAAGATCGAGTTGAATCACCTCTATTACACGCCATGGTGCGACGAGAACGGGAAGCTGATCGACGAGCATCCAGTGTTCCGGCTCGATGACGGGAGCTATGTCAACAGCGGCAATCCGATGACGCTGTGGTTCGAACGGCATCGCGGCAGCTTCGATGTCGAGATCGAGGACATTTCCGACAAGTTCGGGGTTCTGGCCATGCAGGGCCCGAAGTCGCTGGGGGTCCTCGAAGCACTGATCCCGGGCGAGGACTGGCAGAGCCTTCGCTTCGCCCGGGGCCGCAGGGCAACGCTTCCCGGCGGGGCTGAAATCTACGTATGGCGGGTGGGCTTCACCGGCCAGTCCGGTTACGAGTTCTGGGTGCCGAAGGGAGTCGCGCTGGAGGTCTACGACGCGATCATGGCCGCAGGCGAGCCCCACGGCATCGTTCCGTGCGGCCACAATGCCCAGAACATCGCTCGGGTCGAAGCGGGAATCCTCATGCCGGGACTCGAATACATGACGGCGGGACCCGACGCCCTGGTCGCTGCCTACGAGAGCACCGACACTGAGGCACTGTCGTCGCCGCTCGAGCTCAATCTCGGCCGGTTCATCGACTTCGACAAGCCCACCGACTTCGTTGGCCGCCAGGCGCTGCTCGAAGAACACCGGCGGGGACCGGCCCGAACGCTGATGGGCCTGGAGATCAACTGGCATGACATCGTCTCGCTCTATGACAGCATCGGAGCCCCACCGGAGATCTCACGCCGCATCAGCTGGACCCGCTACCCGATATCGCACCAAGGCCACCACATCGGACACGCCAGCAGCGTCTGCTGGAGCCCGATGCTGCGCAAGATGATCGGCCTAGCTCAGATCAAGACCGACCTGGCCCAGCCCGGCACCACCCTGTCCATGCAATGGCACGCAGAGAACGAACCGGGAGACATCGGCGTCACCGTCGTTGACCTCCCCTTCATCGATGACAAGCGCAGAGGCTGATCGTTCGGCTACGCGCCTATGAGGAGCGCGACGGCGAGCCACTGCGACCGAGACCACTGACCGCGGCGCATCAACGGTTACTGCCTAGGCCAGCAGCTCCGTCTCGAAGTCGAACACGCCGACCAGTTCGCAGCCCGACTGAGTGATGCGGACCATCTCCTCCAGCTTGACGCCCTCGTGGCCGCCGGGCTCGCCGATGTAGCTCTCGACGCACACGGTCATGTCCGGCTCCAGCACGGCGTCGTATCCCAGGTCGTCGAACCACTTGCGGGGCACCAGCTGCGGGTACTCGTTGCACAGGCCGATCCCGTGGATCACCGCCTCGCACTCCAGGGGCTCGTAGCGGTCCGGGATCCGCCACGACCGCTCGGCCAGCTCCCGCATGGTCAGACCGGGACGCAGGAGCCCCATGTTGTGATGGACCTGCTCGTAGGCCAGGCCGTAGAGCGTCCTCTGCTCGCCGGTCGGTCTTGCCGGATGGCACAGCCAGGTGCGCGACATATCGCAGCTGTAGCCGTGGGGGCCGACCATGTCGGTGTCGAGGGCCAGCAGCTCGCCCGCCTGGACCTGACGATTGCTGGCCTCGGTGTACCAGGGATTGGTGCGCGGGCCGGACACCACCATGCGGCTCTCGGTGTAGTCGCCGTCGAGGGCGACGTTCACGCCCATCAGGATCGCCCACAGTTCGTTCTCGGTGGCACCCGGTCGGGTGGCGTCGCGCATCTGAGCGAGTGCCGAGGTGCAGATGACCGCGGCGTGACGCTGGGCCACCTGCTCGTCGACCGTCTTGATGCGGCGGGCGTACTCCACCAGGTCCTGGCCGAAGGACACCTCGATCCCGTGAGCCTCCAGAGCCCGCCTCGGGTCGCCATCGAGCCGGTCGACGGCCAGCCGGCGGTTGCCGCAGCGCTCCCCGACCTCGTCGGCCAGCTCCGCGGCCCAGGCCGCAATGACCTCCTGGCGCCGCGAGCCCGAGATGTGGAAGATCCACATCTTGGCCGGCCGGGACTCCGCAACCGTGGGCAGGTGCTCGGAGAGGTGCTCGCAGTGGACGAAGTCGAACACCACCGCCCCGCCCTCGGCCGGCACTACGCAGTAACGCGACGAGTTGTGCATGGCCCACACCTGCATGTTGCGGGTGCCGGTGGCGTAGCGCACGTTGATCGGGTCGTACAGCAGCATCCCCCCGATGTCGCGCTCGGCCATCTCGGCCTGCAGACGGCCGAGGCGTTCCAGTGCCATCCGCTCCACATCCACCTCGGGCAACTCGGCCAGCCTGCGGCGAGCCGAGTCCAGATCGAGCGTCACTGCCATGATCTCGCAGCCTCCTGTGATCGGGCCCGTACGAGTCCGTCCCCGTCGCGGCCGCGAGAGAGTGCCCGCGGCGAGAGCACATTGCAAGCGGCGTCTCCTCGGCGGCTGATACGACCCGAGCCGCAATTGTCGCACTACATTGTGCATTGCGAAGCAGTATGCTGTTTGTATGGCACAACTCATTGCGAGGGTGGACGACGATCTGATGGCCGAGTTGGACTCGATTGTGGCCAGTGGCGAGGCAGAGTCCCGCTCCGACGCCGTGCGGCGAGCTCTCGAGGCGATGATCGACCAGCGTCGGCGCCGCCTCGTCGGAGAAGCCATTGCGGAGGGCTACCGCCGGGTGCCCGAGACCGACGAGGAACTCGGCTGGGCCATCGAGAGCACCCGTTCCATGATCGCGGAGGAGCCCTGGTAGCGGTGGTGTCGATCGCTCAGGGCGACATCTGGTGGGCTGAGAGCGAACTGGGGCGCCGGCCCGTGCTGGTCGTGACCCGCAACGAAGCGATCCCTGTGCTGAACAAGGTCGTTGTCGCCCCGATCACCCGCACTGTACGGGGAATACCGACAGAGGTGCCCCTCGACGCCGGCAGCGGCCTGCCTGATCGCAGCGCGGCGTCGTTCGACAATCTTCGAGTCGTCGTCAAGTCGCATCTCACCGAGCGAGCCGGCTCCATCTCTCACCGGCGCGCCGAGATCTGCGCCGCTCTGGCCGCCATGGCCGACTGCTGAGCGTTCGCGGAGCCGCAGGCAGCGCCTCGGGGCGTGCTGGCCCTCGTGGCCTGCGAGCACTACGGTCAGTGCCGCTAGCACAGGACGCACGGCGAAGCGCGTGCTTGGCCGGGTGAACCGGCGCCACGGAGCAATCGTGATCATCCTCGCGAACGGCAAGACGAACGAGGTTGCCCAGCGGACCGACGCCGACGGCGCTCTGTGGGTGCGCCTCGGCGAGCTCCCCGCGGCCACCGGCTGGCAGATGAAGCCGCAGGGCGCATGCCTCGGCGAGCTTTGCGTGCCGCTGCCGGAGAGCCAGCGCGGCGAGTGGATCGCCGACGCCGACGACTGGGTGTGGCTCAACTACTCGGAGTTCGCCGACATGCTGGGCCAGAAGTACGTGCGCGACGGCGACGTGTGGAGCCTCGGCTCGATACCCGAGGTCCGTCGCATGGGGCTGGAGTCCGCAGTCGCCCCCGACTTCGAGGTGACCGACCGCAACGGCGACACGCTGCGGCTGTCGGACTTCCGCGGCCACAAGGTGGTGCTGTTCACCTGGTCATCCTGGTGAGGCTGCCGCTTCAGCCTGCCGGTCTGGCAGGAGCTGTACGAGTCGATCGGTCCGGACCGGTTCGAGCTCATCAGCGTGGCCCAGGACTCGGGAGGCCCCGGCGCGGTGGACAAGTGGTTCGACCGGGCCAAGCCGACCTACCGGTGCGTCGTAGACCCGACGCATGAGATCAGTTCCCTGTTCGGCTGGGTGAACGTGCCGTCGGCCGCCTGGATCGACGAGAACGGGAAGATCGTCCGCAGCAACGAAGGGGTATACCCGGCTGAGACCACCGTCGGGTTCGGCCTGGGCAAGGTCCGCCTGGGCGACGACTCGTTCGCCGAGGCGACCCGCGACTGGATTGAGCGGGGAGCCGACAGCGAGCACGTGTGGTCGAGCCGGGAGCTGGCCGAGCGGCTCAAGCCCGTCGACGACGACAGGCTGCTGGCCGAGGCGACGTTCAAGCTGGCGCTGCACTTCGAGGCGGTGGGCGACAGCGAGCGGGCCTTGAAGCACTTCGCCGCGGCGCAGGACCTGGCCCCCGACAACTGGAACTACCAGCGGCAGGGCTGGACCCACAAGGGCACGGCCTATGCCACCTTGCAGATACTGAGGCGGACCAGCGACATGCGCAAGAACACCGACAAGAGCTTCTACGACCCCACCGAACTGCCCGGCGAGAACTTCCGCCGGTTCACCGAGCCCGAGTGGTTCTGGACGCCCGCCGTCCGCCGAGTCAAGCAGCTGCTCCGCCGCTGACTCACACGACGCGTCGAGTCTCCTCCCCTGTCTGGACTGGTTCAGGCGCTCCCGACCAGCCGTTACGGTGGGCACATGACATCAGGTGACCGGGCTTCGGCCCCGACGCCGGAGAGTCCGCTGACCCGGGTCGACATCGGCGAGGTCGCGCTGGCCACCCGGGTGCTGCCGGGCAGCAGTGGGCAGGTGCTGCTGTTCATCCACGGCTCCCTCGACGATCACCACACCTGGCTGCCGTTGACCCGGGCTCTGGCCGGGACCGGTCACACCATGGTGGTGTACGACCGCAGGGGCCACAGCGCCAGCACCGACATCGCCGGCCAGGGGACCATCCACCAGGACGCCGACGACGCGGCCAACCTGATCGAGCGGCTCGATTTGGGACGGGTGCACGTCGTGGGGCATTCCTACGGGGCCGGCACGGCGGTCCTGCTGGCAACCAAGTACCCGCACCTGGTCTCGTCGCTGTACCTGCACGAACCACCGGCGTTCGCCCTTCTCGCCGGCCGCCCCGAACTGGAGGAGTTGAGGGAGCAGACCGGGGCCGTGGCGCGGGAATCGGTGGCCCTGCTGGACGCCGGCCGCATCGAGGAGGGCACCGCCTACTTCGTGGAGGAGATGGCCTTCGGCGCCGGCAGCTGGACCGATCTGTTCGACGACCAGGCCCGGGCCATCATGATGGCCAACTCCGACACCTGGCTGGACCAGTCACGGGACCCCGAGCGACTGGCGCTGGACGTGACCGCCCTCAACGCCTTCGACGGGCCGGTCACGTTCTCGGCGGGGAGCCGGACGCTGCCCGCATTCACGGCCGCCACCACCGAGATGCTGAGGCTCGTGCCGGGGGCCTCCGGCGCCACCATCGAGGGCGCCGGCCACGGCGCCCCCACCTCCCACCCCGAGGAGCTGGCTGCGGCCATCCGCCGCCACCTCGACTCGGCCTAGCCAGCCATCCCCCGCGCCCCGCCCGCGGGCCGCCTACCGGTCAGAACGGCTGGATGGTGTGGTGGTGGGTCATGGCCGAACCGGCCGGACCCAGCAGCATGTGGGCCCGCAGGTTCCGCTTGTGGAACAGCCGGACCAGTTCGGCGTCGTGGCGTCCGGCGGTGTCGGCCAGCACGAAGGCCTCCAGCTTGGCCTCGCCGTCGCGCCAGTCGTGGGGCCGGGCGCCTAGCAGTCGCTCCAGGTCGTCGAGGTCGGCCTGCTCGACCGCGTCGCCGATCTCGTCACGCCGCTGGAGGTGACGGGCCAGCCGGAACAGGATGCGCAACTCGTGGCGCACGAACGGATCGTCGGTGGAGATCGACCGCAGCGCCCGCACCAGGTGCCCGTGGCCCACATCGGCGGTCGAGAAGCGGGGCTCGGGCGTCTCGGTGGTGGGCAGGTCGATGCCGAGGTGCTCGGCCCAGGCCTCGGTGGCGAACAGGTTGGTCTCGCAGCACCACTGGAGATTGGTCATCAGATCGGAGGCGGGCGAGGGGTCGCGCAGGGCGTGGCTGTAGGCCAGCTGGTTCGAGAGCGTGAAGGCGAGGTGGTGCCAGCGGATGGCGTCCAGGTCGACGGGGGCTCCCGACAGCTCCTCGTAGCGGGCGTAGAGCGTGCGCATGTCGCCGTAGCCGACGATGGTGTCGCGCATGCGCCAGGCCGCCAGGTCCATCATGGGGTCGCCGATGTGGCCCAGCTCGAGGTCCAGCACGGCCACGATCCTGCCGCCGGCGTGGTGGAACTGGCCCGAGTCCCACACGACCGGCCCCTCCCGGCCGGCAGTGTCGATCGGGTTGCGGCGCAGCCAACCCAGGCAGAACTCCAAGAACGGGTCGGGATGCCTATTCAGGGAGCGGTAGTGCTCCTCGTATCGGCGCAGGCCGATCAGCCCGGCCTCGGAAGGGTCCACGGCCCGCCGGATCCCGGCCGCGGCGAACGGCTCCAGGGGCAGAGCGTGAAGCCGGACCAGGATGGCGAGATAGTCGTCGACGGCCGCGGCCCGCTCGTCGTCGCTGGCGTCGCCGAAATGCTCGTCGCCGCCGACGCGGTCCATCACGTAGGCCATGGGCTCGTCGATCCATCCCCGCACCGTCGCCACCGGGATGCCGTGCTCGCCCAGCAGACGCTGGAACGTCATCTCGTGCTCCAGCGGGAAGATGAGCGGCATGTCGGTGCGGTCGCCGCGCACCACGAGCTCGTGGCGGGTGCCGTCGCGGTCGACGGTCGCGAACCACACCGGCCGCCAGCGGGTCTGGCGGGCCAGGTCGACGACCGTACCGCCGAAGTCCCGCTCGAACCAGCGAACGATGTTGCTGTCGGCGGCGGCCAGCGACTCCGGGCTCATCATGGCGCTACGCCTCTCCCCTGTCCGCTCCGGTGTCCTCGGGCCCGCTCGAGCCGCCACCGTCCCTTTCGACGGCAGGCCCATTGTGGTCTAGGTTCGCGGCTCCCCCATCGGTTCGCCAAGGAGGAATGATGAGGTTCAGTTTCGTAACCCTGCCCGACTACCCGCTGCAGGAGTCCCTCGAGCACATCAAGACGGCCGACGAGCTCGGCTTCTACGGGTGCTACGCCGCCGACGAGACCTGGCACAAGGACCTCTATGTGCTGTTCGCGGCGGCGGCATCGCAGACCGGCCAGATCCGCATGGGCCCGAGCCTGGCCCCGATCGCGCTGCGGGAGCCGACCCTGGTCGCCCAGGCGGTGGCCACCCTCGACGAGCTGACCGGCGGCCGGGCCGAGTGCGTCATCTCCAGCGGGAACTTCAGCCTGCTGGCCCAGTACGCCACCGACTGGACCGGCATCAAGCCACTGTCGCGGGTGAAGGAGGCCCATCAGGTGATGCGCACCTTCCTCGACGAGGGCGCGCTGACCTTCGAGGGCGAGTTCTTCAACTACGCCGGGCTGTTCACCTTCGCCCGCCCGGCGCAGGAGCATCTGCCGCTGCTGATCGGGGCGCTGCGGGGACCGAAGTCGTTCCAGGCCGCCGGCGAGCTGTCCGACGGCACCCACGCCTTCGCCCAGTACTCCCGGGAGGCGTGCGACTACATGGTGGACAACCTGCGGATCGGCGCCGAGCGGGCCGGCAAGAACTGGCAGGACCTCGACATCGCGGTGTGGAACGTGTTCGCCATCGGGCCCGACTCGGCCAAGGCCAAGCAGGCGGCCCAGACCATCGGGGCGTTCTACATCCCGGCCATGGCGGTGGAGCAGATGGAGCGCCACGGCGTGTCGCAGTCCGACGTGCAGCCCATCCTCGACGCCTTCGGCGACGGCGACGTGCAGGGGGCCATCGACAACATGACCGTCGACATTGCCGAGAAGCTCTCGGTGGCCGGCACCCCCGAAGAGGTGGTCGAGAAGATCAAGTCCGACATCGAGCCCAGCGGCGTGAACCACTTCATCGCCTGCATCACTGACTCGTTCCTGCTCAACGCCTTCACCGGCCGCGACATCGAGGTCCCCGACGTGCAGGGCCAGCTCCAGCTAATCCACGACGAGGTAATGCCCGCCTTCACCTGACCCGCGACCGAACTGCTTCGTCGGTGTGGGATGTCGCACCTGCTCGCTACTGTCAGGCATGATGTCTAGGAGCAACGAGGAGGGGCCCAGATGACTCTGAGCGATCTCTCAAGGCACGGCATGGAGGCGCCCCCTGGAGACGAGCGGCTCTCGGAGGCGATCGTCTACGTCGCAGGACGACTCGCCGACGACCCGGTGGCACGCGGAGCGGTCAAACTGAACAAGATCCTGTGGTGGGCGGACTTCGAGAGCTTCCGCGAGCGCGGCCGTTCCGTCACCGGTGCCGTGTACCAGAAGATTGCCGAGGGTCCTGCACCCGTCCGACTGCTGCCCACACGCACGAAACTGCTGCAGTCCGGTGCCGTTGAGATGAAGAAGCGGGACAGCGGCGTCCGCGGCAGTCCCGAGCAGGTGCTACACGCGCTTCGCGACCCCGAGCCAGTCTTCGACGATGACGACCTTTCTTATCTGGACTCGGCTCTCAGCAAGTTCCACGGGATGACCGGCAAGCAGTGCAGTGACTTCTCTCACTGCGCCTCAGCAGGATGGCAGACCGTTGGCGAGAAGGAGATCATTCCCTACGAGACTGCGTTCGTTGATACCCGGCCTCTGACCGAATCGGAACGCGCCTGGGGCCGGTCAGTGGCGGTCGCCGCTGGATACATCCCCGAGTGACAAGCCCTCCTCCCGGCCCCTCAGTGGAGAGGGCGGATGCTCTAGACGACACGCTGGCGCGCATGTTCTCCGTCGAGCGGCACCCAAGCGGGACGCGCCCCTCACGGTCAGACTTTGAGACGCATTGTTGGCCCGCGCTAGAGGTAGCGCTGCGATCGTCATGGTTGAGCGCAGGGCCTGTCGATGAGGAGTACCCCCAAGTACGGGAGATCCTGATGCGCTCGGTTCACCCCGCCTTCCCACCCGCACGTATCGTGTTCGTCATGGAGTCGCCGCATGAGCAGGCCTCAGGGAGGTTGATCGCCATCGGCATCGACTTCGACTGGGGATTTGAGTGGTCTGACGATGCCGGCGACTAGTTCACAAGCCTCCTGCCTGCAGCGATGGTGGTGGTCCAGAGAATGGCTGATGCGATGACGACCTGTTCGGTGACCTACCGCAGGGATCCTGGTGACGACGCCTGGCTTGTGGAGGTGGAGGGTATGCCCGACGTATGCACGTTCGGCCGGACCCTGGAGGAAGCCGCAGTCAACGCCTGTGAGGCGATCGCGGTGACGGCGGATATCGAAGAATCCGAGGTTGAACTCAATGAGCACTTCGCCGTGGGCGGCCTAGACCTGGTCTAGTCAGGCAACAAGGCCGGCGTCGTCAGAGCGTGGTTGGTCGGTTTGTGAATCGCTGGGCGGTGGGGCTGTAGAACCAGCCGCCGCCGGCTTTGGTCCCGCCGTCGACGGGGATGTTGTGGCCGGTGACGAAGCTCGACATGTCCGACGCCAGGAACAGCGCCACACGGGCCTGGTCGGCGGGCCACCCGAGGCGACCCACCGGAGCCCATGACTCCCACAGCGTCTCGTGCTCGTCGTGCCCGCCGATGTAGTCGACCTGTGGGGTCTGGGTCAGGTCTGTGCCGATCCCGTTGGCCCGGATGCCTCGGCGGCCGTAGCCAGCCGCCAGCGACGTGGTGAAGTGGGCGACCGCGGCCTTCATGGCCGCGTACACGGGCTCGCCGGGGAACCCGCGCATGCCCTCGACCGAGTGCACGTTCACGATCGATCCGCCGCCGCGCTCGATCATCGAGTTGAGGAAGGCTCGGGTGACCGCCACCACATGCCAGAAGTTCACGCGGTACATGGCCTCCCACGACTCCGGGTCGGACTCGTGGAACCGCACGAGCGGCCGGTAGTCGCCGACGTTGTTGACCAGGACGTCGATGCCCCCGTGGGTGTCGAGCACCGCTTCGCAGAACTCCGCCACGCCGCCCTCGGTGCGCACGTCGACGACATGGGCACGGGCGGTCCCGCCGGCGGCCACGATGGAGCCGGTGATCTCGGCGGCCCGGTCGGCGTCGATCTCCGCGATCTCCACTGCGGCCCGATGCTCGGCGAACAACTCGCTGATGGCCGCGCCGATTCCCGCCCCGCCGCCGGTGACGGCCGCGACCTTGCCGTCGAGCAGGCGACTCCAGTCGTCGATCTGCGGAACGTCGGAGGGATCGGTCGTCATGAGGGCTCGGTGCCGCCGGGCTCCAGCCCGAGGAAGAGTTCCAGATGCCGGTTCATGTTGATGATGCGGCACTCCTCGCTCGACAGAACTACGTGTCTAATGCCGGGCTGGTGCAAGCCGGTCTGCATGGTGCGGATCACGCTCAGGTCCTGGTTGAGCACGAATCCGAAGTCGGCCTGGTCCAGCGGCACGGTGACATGGACCGGCGACGACGCCGGGGCGCCGGCTGACGGCGCTCGATCCAGTTGGATTATCGCCAGCTCGGCCTCGTCGGGGCTCGGGCCGGGCCGGGCCGTCATCACGGTGAACAGGTCGGCGCTGACCAGCACCGTGGTGCTGGGGAACAGGTTGTACTGGCTGAGGCTCGTGATCTGGGCGGTGTCGTAGCCCGACAGGTCCACGCCCAGCGTCGCCTGGTGGTCGCGGATCTTCTGGGCGATCACGTCGCGGAGGGTCAGGCCGTCCGGGACGTCGGGGGTTGGGCACCGATCCTTGTAGTCCGGTCCCATGCGGCCGCCCTGGGTAATCACGAACGCGTCCCACACGTCCTGGTCGTCCACCTCGCGACCCAGTCGGGGGCTGGGCACCCCGTAGTCCTGGTAGGACGCGCTGTGGCGGTCCCAGATCCGCTGCGGAGCGTTGACGTCGTCGATGCTGGCCAGCATCTCCCGGTGCAGTCCCTGCACATGGTAGGTCTCCGAGAAGCCGTCGGCGACCACCTTCCAGTTGCAGTTCACCGGCGTCACAGTGGAGTAGGCGCCCCGGAACTCGTCCAGCCCGGCCCAGGCGATGTCGTCAGCGACGCCCTCCAGCCAGTCGTAGAGCGGTTCGGCGTCGAGGTCCAGGTTCACGAACACGAGCCGAGCCCAGGTGTCCACCCGCACCGGCACCAGCGACAGCTCATCGGTGCGCAGCACGCCGAAACCCCGGCGCGACGGCACCTCGCGCAGCCGGCCGGAGAGATCCCACGCCCAGCGGTGGTAGGGGCAGCGCAGCTCGCCGGCGCCGGTGCCGGAGCCCATGCAGATGGTGTTGCCCCGGTGGCGGCAGACGTTCTGGAACCCCCGCAGCACACCGTCGTCGCCCCGCACCAGCACCACCGAGTAGCGGCCCAGCCGGTGCTCGAACCAGTCGCCCGGATTGGGGACGTGATCCACCGTGCAGGCCACGTGCCACACCCTGGGCCACAGCCGGGCGTGCTCCAGCTCGGCGAAGGAGGCCGAGATGTAGCGTTCGACCGGGATTCTCGCGGGGGCCTCGGCGGCCAGCGGGGAGGTAGTGACCGCGGTGCCCAGAATCTCAGTCCCGCCCGGCGGGGCGGCATCGCCCATGCCCACAATCGTGGCACACCGCTAGCGCCGACCACCCCTACCGCCTTCCGGCAAGCCCCAGAGCCGGCCGGATTGGACGCAGTAGTCACCTCCGACCCCGGAGACCTAGCCCTGCTAACGGCGGCCAGCAATCGACGGATCGACGTCGTTCCCGCCTGAGCCCGCACAGCCTGAAGCGTCGTTAGACCACCGGTGAGAGCACGAGGGTTGCCCATTCGCCGGAGGTTCGGCGCTCGACTACGGCGAGGGGGCGCAGGAAGCCGGCGACCTGGGTGCACTGCGACGGGGAGATCCCCCCGACCGCGAGCCATCCGCCCGGCGACACGCGGGCCACGAGCTCAGGCGCCAGCTCGACGATCCCTGCCCGGGCGATGTTGGCCACCACCACGTCGAAGGTGCCTTCGATCCCACTCACTGGACTCAGTGTCGCCTCCAAGCGGTCGTCCAGGCCATTGATCCCGGCGTTGCGCCGGGCCGCTTCGACGGCATCCGGGTCGACGTCAACCGCCACCGCGCTGGCGGCGCCGAGCCTGAGGGCGCACAGTCCGAGTACGCCGCTCCCGCAGCCCACGTCGAGGACCCGCTCCCCGCCGGCGATCCGATCGGCTAGTGCCTCGATGATCTGGGCGGTCGTGGGATGGCGGCCGTCGCCGAAGCCGCCCGGACCGAGCTCGACCAGGCCCGCAAGACCCCGTCGATCGTGCTCCGACCACGCCCGGCACACGGTGATCCGCCCGTCGAACGTGATCGGGCGGGTGTCTCGCAGCCACGTCTTGAGCGCGACGCCCCCGTCCGGCCTCAAGACGGCCATCACCCCCTCGGCGCGGAGCGACGCAACCAGGCCGGCAACGCTTCGCTCGTCCGGCATGCGGGCGAGCACCACCCGGCGGGTGTCGCTCGGTGCTGCCACGTCGATCACGCTGGCCCCGCGAGCCCGGAGCCGCTCGCACACCCCGGCCAGTTCGTCCTCAGTGGTCGCAACCGCGATCATCACGACACGATATGTTCGACCTGCCGGCGAGCCGGGAGACACCATGACCGAGAGCCACGACCTGGGTCCCATCGGTGATCGGGTGCTGTTCGAGGACGAACAGATCCGGGTCTGGGAGATGGTGCTCGAACCGGGCGAGCGGTCGCCCATGCACCGCCACGAGCACGACTACATCGTGGTGGTGGTGGAGGGCGACCACGTCACCGTGGAGCCGCTCGAGGCGGGCTCCAAGTCGGCGCCGGTGGTGCCGGGGCACAGCGTCTTCCTGCGCAAGGGCGGCACGGAGGTGGCCGTCAACTCAGGTGCGGTGCGGTACCGGGACATCCAGGTCGAGTTGCTCGACTCCTGAGCCGCTGAGCCAATAGCCTCGGCGCGGTGCGAGCCGCCGTCTACAGCGAGTTCAACGGACCCATAGCCGTCGAGGACCTGCCCGACCCGGCCGTTCCCGACGGCGGCGTGGTCATAGAGGTGCGGGCCTCCGGTCTGTGCCGCAGCGACCTCTTCGCCTGGCACGGCCACGACCCCAGCATCCCCCTGCCTCACGTACCGGGCCACGAGTTCGCGGGCGTGGTGGTTGAGGCTGGGTCGGATGTCTCGGGCTGGTCGGCCGGCGACCGGGTGATCGCCCCCTTCTGCTGTGGCTGCGGCGCCTGCGAGCAGTGCACGGCCGGCAACGAGCAGATCTGCGACAACTACTTCCTGCCCGGGTTCACCCACTGGGGCTCCTTCGCTGAGTACTGCGCCATCAACCACGCCGACACCAACCTGGCCGCCCTTCCCGAGGCGATGTCCTACGAGCACGCTTCGATCCTGGGATGCCGCATGATCACCGCCTACCGCGCCCTGGTCGAGCGGGCCCGGCTCTCCGCCGGGGAGTGGCTGGCCGTGCACGGCTGCGGAGGGCTGGGGCTGTGCATGGTGATGGTCGGAGCGGCCGCCGGCGCCCGGGTGGTGGCCGTCGACATCGACGAGCGGGCGCTGGAACTGGCCACGGCCATGGGCGCGGCCGCCGCAGTGACCGCCGACCCTGACAACGGCCGGGCCACGGTCGGGGCGGTGCGCGACGCCACCGGCGGGGGCGCCCACGTGTCCGTCGACGCTCTCGGCAGCGCCCAGGTGGCCGCCAACTCGGTTCACTGCCTCCGCAAGCAGGGCCGCCATGTGCAGGCCGGACTGCTGGCGGCGCGGGCCACCGCGCTGCCGCTGGCCACCGTCATCACAAAGGAGCTGGAAGTGCTGGGCACAAAGGGCATGTCGGCCCGGCGGTACCCGGACCTGATGGACCTGATCACCACCACCGGGATGGACCTCGGCCTGCTGGTGAGCCGTACCATGGGCCTCGACGATCTGCCCGAGGCCTTCGACACCATGGAGGGATTCGGCGGCCAGGGCGTGGCCGTCGTCAACCAATTCTGACTCTGCCGCAGAGCCGGACCCCGCAGGCAGGCGCTCCAGTACGCTGACCGCGGTGGCCGACGACACCGACGATGTGCTAGCCCCCGAAGAGGACGAGGCGTTCCGGGCCCGCTGCCGGGCCTTCCTCGCCGAGCACGCCACCGGCATCGACCTGGGCGGGCAGCCCGACCCCCGGGGGGAGCTGCGACTGCGGGCGGCCCAGAGATTCCAGCAGGCGCTGACCGCCGCAGGGCTGGCCGGGCTGACCTACCCGGCCGAATACGGCGGCGCCGGGCTGACCAAGGCCCACGACAAGGCCTGGCGCGAGGAGTACAGCGCCTACCCCAACATGACCTACGACCTGCTCATCTCCCACGGGATGTGCCTGCCCATGCTGGCCGAGTACGGCAACCACGACCAGAAGTCGGCCCACCTGGCCCGCATCATCTCCGCGGAGGACGTGTGGTGCCAGATGTTCTCGGAGCCCGGAGCAGGCTCCGACGTGGCCAGCCTGCAGACCCGGGCCGAACGCGACGGCGACGAGTGGATCATCAACGGCCAGAAGGTGTGGACCACCCTGGCGCATTTGTGCTCCTACGGGATCATCATCGCCCGCACCGACCCCGACGTGCCCAAGCACGCCGGCATCTCGATGTTCATCGTCCCCATGGACTCCGAGGGGGTGGAGGTCCGGCCCATCCACCAGATCGACGGCGGCACCCACTTCAACGAAGTGTTCTTCACCGACGTGCACATCAGCGCCGCAAACCTGCTCGGCGACCTCAACAACGGCTGGCGCATGGCCACCGCCATGCTGATGTACGAGCGGGTCGCCATCGGCTCGGGAACGACCGGGGGGATATCCACCGACCGCACCGACCGGCTGATCGAGGCGGCCCGCAAGCGGGGCCTCGACCGCGACCCGGCCCTGCGCCAGAAGCTGATGCGGCTGCACATCCTGGAGACCTGCCTGTCGCTGGTGGCCATGCGCACCCGGGCCGAGCTCAAGGCGGGACGCACCCCGGGACCGGGCGGATCGGTCGGGAAGCTGGCCACCGTGCAGATCGCGGACCTGCACACCGAGGTGTCCATGGCCATAGCGGGAGCCTCCGGCGTGGCCTGGGAGGACGACGCCGACGGCCACTGGCAGCGCCAGGCTCTCACGTCGCTCCAGGCCGGCATCGCCGGCGGGACTTCGGAGATCCAGCGCAACATCATCGGCGACCGGGTGCTGGGCCTGCCCCGCGACATCAGCGTCGACCGGGGCGTGCCCTTCAAAGACCTGAAGGTCGGCACCCAGACCAGCTGAATCCGCACCGGACTACAGCAGGTGGCGGGTGGTCTGGTAGACGGTACGGATCGCGAAGTTGGACCGTAGCCGGGCCACGCCCGGGAGCCGGGACAGGTGCTCGTTGTGGATCCGCTCGAAGTCGCGGTGGTCCTGCACCGCGAGGTGGACCAGGTAGTCGGCGTCGCCGGCCACCAGGTGGCACGACATCACCTCGGGGCAGGCGCGGACCTCCTCCTCGAAGTGCCTCAGCGACTCCTCGCTCTGGCTGACCAGCGACACCTCCACGAACACGTCGAGGTCCCGGCCGATGGCCTCGGTGTCGAGGATCATCACGTAGCCCGCGATCACGCCTTCGGCCTCCAGCCGGCGCACCCGGCGGTAGCAGGCCGACGTCGACAGCCCCACCCGGTCAGCCAGCTCGGCGTGCGAGACCCGGCCGTCGGTCTGGAGCTCGTTGAGGATAAGACGATCGATCGAGTCGACATCAAGCATGAGCAGTATTTTGCGCCAGAACCGCTTTTGACGCAAGAACCATAGTGCTTAGTTGAGAACTAGAACTGTTTTCGCCAGTATCTTGCCGCTACGACGCGTGTATTCTGTCTGCAGTCGCAGGTGGAGGGGTTCACATGCGAATCGGAGTTCCCAAGGAGATCAAGAGCGAGGAGCGCCGCGTCGGGCTCACCCCCGACAGCGTGCGCGAGATCTCCGACCGCGGTCACGAGGTGTACGTGGAACGGGGCGCGGGCACCGGCGCTGGTTTCGACGACGACGAGTACAAGGGCTGCGGGGCCATCATCGTCCCCGCCGCCGAGGACCTCTTCGAGGTTGCCGAACTGATCGTCAAGGTCAAGGAGCCCCAGGCCCCCGAGCGGGCCCTGCTGAGGGCCGACCACACCCTGTTCACCTACCTCCACCTCGCCCCCGACCCCGACCAGGCCTGCGACCTGCTGGCCAGCGGGGTCACCGCCATCGCCTACGAGTCGGTGACCGACGGCAACGGCCGCCTTCCGCTGCTCGCCCCCATGTCCCAGGTAGCGGGACGCCTCGCCATCCAGGCCGGCGCCCGCTGCCTGGAGGCATCCGCCGGCGGCCGGGGGGTGCTGCTGGGCGGCGTGCCCGGAGTGGCCGCCGCGCCCGTGACCGTCATCGGCGGCGGCGTGGTCGGCACAAACGCAGTGGAGATGGCCCTCGGGCTCGGCGCCGACGTGACCGTGCTGGACCGCGACGCGAGGGTGCTGGAGTCGCTGGCCGCCCGTTTCGGCCCCGCGCTGCGCACCCTGTACTCGAGCCCCAGCCGGCTGGCCCAAGCAGTCTTCACCGCCGACCTGGTCATCGGGGCCGTGCTGCTGCCCGGCGCACGGGCGCCCCGCCTGATCACGAGACAGATGGTCAAGGTCATGCGGCCGGGCACAGTGATCGTGGACGTGGCCATCGACCAGGGCGGCTGCGCCGAGACCTCCAGGCCCACCACCCACGCCGAACCGACCTACGTGGTCGACGACGTGGTCCACTACTGCGTGGCCAACATGCCGGGCGCGGTCCCGCGAACCTCCACCCAGGCACTCAACAACGCCACCCTCCCCTACGTGATCAAGCTCGCCGACCAGGGCGTCGTCGAGGCCATCGCAGCCGACAAGGGCCTGCAGGACGGCCTCAGCGTGCGCAGAGGGCAAATCACCGAGCCCGCGGTGGCCGACGCCCTCGACCTCCCCTACATCGCGCCCCTGGACACGCTGGGCTGACCCCGAGCCACAGCGCGAACCCTTGATCTGGTTCGGCCGCCCGCCAGCCGTTCCCCCAGGCTGGCGGGCGGCATCCCGCCCGACCAGCGGGGGCCGGGGCTAGTCGTTGATGTGCATGGCCACCGCGAGGTTCGCCCCGACGACCGCGACGCCGACTGCGATGATCAGCACCAGCAAGTTGACCTGGAACATGGCGGCGTCGTCCACCTTGAACCCGGCCAGGAGCCGCAGGCCGTCGGCGTCGCTGAACTGATCGATCACGTAGTTGCGCAGCAGCGCGTTGCTGGTCATGGCCACGGCTGCCCCCAGCAGTCCCTGCACCAGGCCCTCGAGCATGAACGGGACGCGGATGAACGCCTTGGTGGCCCCAACCAGCCGCATGATCTCGATCTCGGTCCGGCGGTTGCCGATCGCCACCGCCAGCGTGTTGAGGATCAGCAGCGTGGAGGCCGCCAGCAGGATGATCGAACCGATGAACAGCACCCGACCGGCCCGGTCCGAGAGGTTCTGGACGTCCCGGATCACATCACCGGCGAAGGTGACGGTCCGCACACCGGGGCGGCCCTTGAACTGGTCGCCCAACTCCTCCACCACGTCGGGGTCAGGGTCGATCGGCACGATCCGGTAGTACGGGGGGATGTCCTGCTCGGCGGCGATATCGAGAACTTCGGGGGTGTCCTCGAAGAAGTCCCGGAACTCCTCGTAGGAGGCCAGCCGATCGACGTACTGCCAGTCCAGCACGCCGGGGCTCTCATCGAGTTGGTTGCGAATGCCGGCGTCCTCGGCCGTCCCGACGTCGGCGTTCATCCACACGATGAACTCGACGCCGTCCTCCCAGCGGGCGGTGGCGCTGTCGACGGCTCGCTGGAACAGCAGGAAGCCGCCGAACATCGCCAGCGACACTCCCACCGTGATCACGGTGGCCACCGCCAGCAGGATGTTGCGCCACAGGTTCTGGCCCGTCTCGCGCAACACGTAGCGGAAGCTGAACATTACGAACTACCCCGCAACGGAGCGAAGCTGAACATCAGGAGCTATCCGGTTCGCTACTCGTAGACGCCTCGGGCCTGGTCGCGCACGACCATCCCCCGGTCGAGCTCCACCACCCGCTGCCGCATGCTGTCGACGATGCTGCTGTCGTGGGTGGCCATCACCACTGTCGTGCCGATCTCGTTGATCCGCTCCAGCAGACGCATGATCCCCACCGAGGTGGTGGGGTCGAGGTTCCCGGTGGGCTCGTCGGCCAGCAGGATCATGGGCCGGTTGATGAAGGCCCGGGCGATCGAGACCCGCTGCTGCTCGCCCCCGGAGAGCTCGTGCGGGAACCGGTCGATCTTGCGGGACAGCCCGACCAGCTCCAGGATGGCGGGCACCTGGCGCTTGATGACGTGGGGACCCTTGCCGATCGCCTCCAGGGCGAAGGCGACATTCTCGGCCACCGTCTTCTTCTGCAGCAGCTTGTAGTCCTGGAACACGTAGCCGATGTTGCGGCGCAGGTAGGGCACCCTCCAGGAGCTGAGCCCGCCGATGTCTCGCCCGGCCACGAATATCCGGCCGTGCTCGGGCACCTCCTCACGGTTCAGCAGCCGGATGAATGTCGACTTGCCCGACCCCGAGGGGCCCACCAGGAAGACGAACTCGCCCTTGCCGATGTCTATGGTCACGTCGCGCAGAGCCACCACGTCGCCCTTGAACACCTTGGTGACCTTCTCCATCTTGATCACTCGGAAACACCTCCGACGACGGGGCCTCCCATGGGGCCCCGCTCGGCGACAGTACCAGCCCCCTCCGCCGGTTCAGCGGCACCCGAGGCCCGGCTCCAGCGCAGCCAGGACTCCATGAACGGATCCAGGTCGCCGCCCAGGACCGCGTCCACGTTGGGGGTCTCGTGGCGGGTCCGCTGATCCCTGACCATCTGGTAGGGCTGCATCACGTAGCTGCGGATCTGGCTGCCGAAGCCCACCTTGCGCTGCTCGCCCTTGATGCCGGCGATCTCGTCGGAGCGTCGCTTGCGCTCCAGGCTGATCAGCTTGCCGGCCAGCATCTGCATGGCCCGCTCCTTGTTCTGGTGCTGGCTGCGCTCGTTCTGGCAGCTGGTCACGATCCCGGTGGGCAGGTGGGTTATCCGCACCGCCGAGTCGGTCACGTTAACGTGCTGGCCCCCCGCGCCCGAGGAGCGGTAGGTGTCGACCCGCAGGTCCTTCTCGTCGATGACCAGCTCGTCGGACACGTCCTCGAAGAACGGGGCCACGTCCACCGCAGTGAAGGCCGTCTGGCGCTTGCCCTCGTTGTTGAACGGGGAGATCCGCACCAGACGGTGGACGCCGTGCTCGGATCGCATCCAGCCGTAGGCGCCGCGGCCCTTCACCAGGAAGTCCACGCTGGAGTACCCGGCCTCGGTGCCCTCCGACAGCGCGGTGACCTCCAAGTCGAAGCCGCGCCGCTCGGCCCAGCGGCGGTACATCCTCAGCAGCATCTCGGCCCAGTCCTGCGAGTCGGTGCCGCCCTCGCCCGACTTGATCTGGCACACCGCGTCGCGCTCGTCGAACTCGCCGGTAAACAGCGAGCGCACCTCCAGCTCGTCGAAACGGGCCCCTATGCCGGCCACCAGCCGGGAGATCTCGGCCTCCTCTGAGTCGTCGCCCTCCTCCACCGCCAACTGGTTGAGCGTCTCGGCGTCGGAGATCTCGGCCGCGAGGCGGTCGAATCTGGCCAGGTCCTCGTTGATGGACGCCAGCTCGGAGGTGACGGCCCGGGCCCGCTCGGGCACCTCCCACAGGTCCGGCCGGGACGACTCGGCCTCCAGTTGGGGGCGCCGGGCCCGCAGCGCCTCCACCCGCAGATAGACCTCGGCCTCCTTGAGGCGGCCGCGCAGCCGGCGCAGATCATCGGAGAAGTCGTGCACGGGTAGCCGCCTCTAGGCCGCGCCGGGGCGGCCGTGGCACATCTTGTACTTCTTGCCGCTGCCGCAGGGGCAGGGCTGGTTGCGTCCCACCTTCTCGAGGTCGCTCTTCACGACCGGCGCCCGGCCCGCGGGCGGGTTCGCCGCGGCCGGCTGGGCCCGACGTTGCGGCGTAGCCGGCGCCTGCTCCTCCTTGTCGGCGCTCACGCCCTCCAGCCTCTGTGTGTCGGTGGCAGGGCGCTCCGCGAGCTGCACGTGCATCACGTAGCGCACGAAGTCCTCGGCGATGCTGTCCATCATCTGCCCGAACATGTCGAAGCCCTCGCGCTGCCACTCGGTGGCCGGGTCCTTCTGTCCCATGGCCCGCAGGTGGATGCCTTCGCGCAGCAGGTCCATCTCATGCAGGTGGGACCGCCACTTCTGGTCGATGAGCCGGAGCATCACCTGGCGCTCGACCTGGCGCATCACGTCGCCGCCGAGTTCGGCCTCCCGGCCCCGGTAGTGATCCATTGCCGTACCGCTCACGAGCCCGGACAGCTCGTCGTGGGAGGCGACTGCCTCGAGCGCAGCGGCGTCGACACCGCCCGGCCACAGACCCGACAGCTCGGTCGCCAGCTGGTCGCGGTCCCACTCCTCGGGATGCTCCGAGGAGCAGTGCGTTCCGATGGCGCCGCCCACGGCCGACTCCAGGTACTCCAGAGCGTCGGAGCTCAGGTCGGCGCCATCGAGGATCTGGGCCCGGCGCTGGTAGATGACCTTGCGCTGGGCGTTCATCACCTCGTCGTACTTGAGGACGTTCTTGCGGGTCTCGGCGTTGCGCTGCTCGACGGTGTTCTGGGCCCGCTCGATGGCCTTTGTCACCATGCCCGCCTCGATGGGGACGTCCTCGGGCAGGGCCTTGTCCATCACCCAGTTCATGGCTCCGGTGGCAAACCGGCTCATGAGGTCGTCCTCGAGCGACAGGTAGAAGCGGCTCTCGCCCGGGTCGCCCTGGCGGCCGGAGCGGCCCCTGAGCTGGTTGTCGATGCGGCGGCTCTCGTGGCGCTCGGTACCGAGCACGTACAGGCCGCCGAGCTCCAGCACCTCCTCGCGCTCGGCGTCGGTGGCGGCCCGGTGCTTGGCGGTGAGCTCGGTCAGGCGCTGGGCTCCCTCGGACGTGGCCTCGTCGAGCCCCTCGGCCCTCAGGTCGCGCCGGGCCAGACCCTCGGCGTTGCCGCCGAGGAGGATGTCGACGCCCCGCCCGGCCATGTTGGTGGCCACCGTCACCGCGCCGAGCCGGCCGGCCTGGGTGACGATCTCGGCCTCGCGGTGGTGCTGCTTGGCGTTGAGCACCTCATGGGGGATGCCCCGCTTGTCAAGCAGCCGGGACAGCTTCTCGGACTTCTCGACCGACACGGTGCCCACCAGCACGGGTTGGCCCGCGGTGTTGCGCTCCTCTATGTCCTCGGCGCACGCCGCGAACTTGGCGTCCTCGGTCTTGTAGATCAGGTCGGCCTGGTCGCCGCGGATGTTCGGGCGGTGGGTCGGGACGCTCACGACGTGCAGGTTGTAGGTGGACGCGAACTCGCTGGCCTCCGTCTCGGCCGTTCCGGTCATGCCTGCGAGACGCTCGTACATGCGGTAGTAGTTCTGAAGGGTGATGGTGGCCAGCGTCTGGTTCTCCTCCTTGATGGCCACCCCCTCCTTGGCCTCGACGGCCTGGTGCAGCCCGTCGGACCAGCGCCGCCCCTCCAGGACCCGTCCGGTGAACTCGTCGACGATCTTGACCTGGTTGCGATCCACGATGTAGTCGCGATCGCGCCGGTAGAGCTCCTTGGCCCGCAGTGCGGCCTGCAGCTGGTGCACCAGGTTCTGGGCCACCATGTCGTAGAGGTTGTCCACGCCGAGCATCCGCTCGACCGCGTGCACGCCTTCCTCGAGCGGCGCGACCGAGCGCTTCTCCTCGTCCACTTCGTAGTGGAGGTCGCGCTGAAGGCCCCGGGCGACGGTCGCGAAGCGGGTGTATAGCTTGGCCGCGTCGGCCACCTGGCCGCTGATGATCAGCGGGGTGCGCGCCTCGTCGATGAGGATCGAGTCGATCTCGTCCACGATGCAGTAGTGGTGGCCCCGCTGGACCTGCTCGGAGCGCGACATGGCCATGTTGTCGCGCAGGTAGTCGAAGCCGAGCTCGTTGTTGGTCCCGTAGGTGACGTCGCAGGCGTATTGGCTCCGCTTGTGCTCCCAGTCCCGGTTGCCCGGCACGATCAGCCCGACGCTGAGGCCGAGCCACTTGTAGAGCTGGCCCATCCACTCGGCGTCGCGCCCGGCCAGGTAGTCGTTGACCGTCACCACGTGGACGCCCTGCCCGGTCAGCCCGGTGACGTACACCGGCAGCGTGGAGGTGAGGGTCTTGCCCTCGCCGGTGCGCATCTCGGCCACCGCACCCCAATGCAGGGCGGCGCCGCCCACCAACTGCACGTCGTAGTGGCGCTGGCCCAGCACCCTCACCGCGGCCTCCCGAACCACCGCGAAGGCCTCCAGCACCAGGTCGTCGGGCGACTCGCCCCGTTCCAGCCGGCTGCGGAAATCACCGGTGCGAGCCCGCAGCCCGTCGTCGTCGAGGCGCTGCATCTCGGGCTCGAGCGCGTTGATGTCGGGGACCAGCGCCTGGAGGTCCCTGAGCTTGCGGCCCTCGCCGGAGCGCAGAACCCTCTTCAGCAACGACATCGACCCGGACCCCGGTGCTCGGCCTCTCAGAGGCCCTGTGGAGAGGTGCAAGCCCGTCGCGTTGCGACGGTGTCACTCCCGCTCTTGTTCGCTTCGCTCACGGGCCGCTCGGGCCACGGCCTCGCTGTGCGCCTCACTCCATGCCTCATCCGTCGCCGCCTATCCGCTCGGCCTCTCAGCCGGCCTCGTCGATGAGGCCCACCGCTCCGTCGTCACGGCGGTACACGACGGCGGAGCGCCCGGTGGTCGAGTTGATGAAGAAGAAGAAGCCGTGGCCCATCAGATCCATCTTCAGCGCGGCCTCCGCCGGTGTGAGCGGGCCGAGGTGGAAGCGCTTGGTCTTGACGATCTGCAGTTCCGGCTCGTCGTCGGCGTCGTTGACCGTGTCCGGGATCGGCTCGGACCCGGGCGCGGCGCCGGTCCGGATGGTGTCGCCGCGGCCGCGGTGGCGGTTCTGGAGCTTGGTCCGCAGCTTGCGGATCTGGCGCTCCAGCTTGGCCTCGGCCAGGTCGACGGCGGTGAAGGCATCGGGGGCGTTGACCTTGCAGCGCAGATGGTGGCCGTGCCCGGTGAGAGTCACCTCGCAGGTCTCCCGGTCGACGATGCGGGGATTGCGGGCCTCGTCGAAGTGGACCTCGGCGGTGTCGAGGTGGTCGAGGTAGCGGTCGAGCTGCCCGATCTTGGCTCTCACGGCCTCCTCGAGGCCCGGTGTGATGTCCTTGTGGCGGCTGCTGATGGAGATCTCCACGTCCAACCTCTCTGGAGTCGATTCAACGTCGATGCGCCCTCATGGTATTGGTAGCGCAACGGGCTGGCGCGGTGCCGCGGGCGCCATTGTGGCCACCGCGGCCACCACAGCGGTGGCGCCGCCAGCCCGGAGCGCCGCAGCCGCCACCCGCAGCGTCGATCCGGTGGTGCACACGTCGTCTACGACCAGCACCGAGCCCCGTAGCCGGCCCGGCCGGGCGGCCAGTCCGGGGCCGGCCAGACGACCGGCGCGGGTGCGCGCCGTCTGGGGCTCGTCGTCGAGCCGGCGCAGCAGCCGGCCGGCCCGCAGACCCAGCCGTCGAGCCAGGGCCCGGGCCAGCAGTTCGGCAGGATCGAAGCCCCGCTGGCGCCGGCGCGTCGGGCTGCAGGGAATCCATGTGACCATGCTCGCCGCCGGCGCGGCGGGAATGATCGACGCCATCCGGTCCGCGATCGGGGTCACCGCGGCGGTGATCCGGCCGTACTTCAGCGCCCGCACCAACTCGGCCGCCGCACCCTCATGGCACCAGCCGGCCCACACCTCGTCCACGCCCTCAATCAAGCGACCCTCCACGAGCCGCACGATACAGCTCGATATGAAATAGTCCAACAATCAATGAAGATTGTTGTGGCTGAGTGATCTAGGGCACCGCTCCGGCCTGGTCAGCGGTCACGTGGCCCTCGTCGCGCATCCAGGCGATGGAGTCGGCCAGCGTCTCGGCCGCGGAGCGCAGGGTGATGCCGGTGTCCTCCTCGGTGAAGGAGTTGTCGCCGGCGCAGGTGTTGTACATGTACTCGGTGCCCTCGGAGGTGAGGATCAGGTCGCGGCCGAACCGGCGGGCCAGGTCGCCCAGCCGCCCCCAAGCCACGAACGCAGCCTTGGGCATGGCCACCGACTTGAGGTCCCGGCCCGTCACCTCGCACAGCACCGACAGCAACTCGTCGGCGGTCACGTGGTGGCCGAACATCACGTAGCGCTTGGGGCCGCGGCCGGCCTCCAGGGACAGCGCGATCACCGCCGCTATGTCGCGCACGTCGACCAGGTTCATCGTGTAGCCCGATGAGCGCATGAAGGGTTTGGTCAGCCACAGCTTGAGCGGCTCGAACTGGGTCGACTCGTTGTAGTCGCCCGGGCCGACCACCCCGCCGGGGTAGATGATGACCACGCCGTGGCCCTCGGACTGGTACCGCCGGGCCAGCTGCTCGCACTCGGCCTTGGACCGCGCGTACGGCATCCGAGAGTCGCCGATGGGATGGTCGGAGGTCACGGGGTCGGTCCGGAACGGGAACAGGGCTGCCGCGCTGGACACATGCACGATCGGGTCGCAACCGGCGTCGGCGGCGGCGCCCAGTACGTTGAGGGCGCCCGCGAAGTTGCTGGCCTCGATGTCGGCCTGGGAGCTGGGGTCGGTGCCCACCACCGCGGCGGCGTGCACCACCGCCTCGCAGCCCTCCAGCGCGGCGACGACGGTGCCGGCGTCGGCGATGTCGCCCTGGACCGTCTCCAGCTCCTCCAGGTCAACCCCGACCCGGGCGGTCACGGTGTCGAGCTTGGCCGGGGTCCGCACCAGTGCCCGCACGGCGTGGCCGGCGTCCTGGAGGGCCTTGGCCGCGTGGGACCCCACGAAGCCGGTCGCGCCGGTTACCAGAACTCTCATGGTGTCTGCCTCCCCCAGGTGGCGTCTCCGCGAGCCTACGGCACCGCGCCGGCTTGGGCCGCGGTGACGTGGCCCTCGTCGCGCATCCAGACGATGGTGTCGGCCAGCGACTCGGCGAACGGGCGCAGGGTGACGCCGGTGTCGTGCTCGGTGGCGGAGTTGTCGCCGGCCCGGTAGTTGAACATGTAGGCCACGGCCTCGGTGGTGAGCACAAGGTCTCGGCCGAACCGGTGGCCGAGGTCGCCGATGCGGCCCCATGCCGAGAACACGGCCCGTGGCATCGGAACCGACCGCAGGTCGCGGCCGGTCACCGCCCGCAGCTCCGACAGCAACTCGTCGGCGGCGAGGTGGTGGCCGAACATCAGGTAGCGCCTCGGCCCGCGGCCGGCCTCGATGGACGCCGCGATGACCGCCGCCACGTCGCGCACGTCGACCATGGTCATGGTGTAGCTCGACCGGGGAATGGGCTTGGTGAGCCACAGCTTCATCGGCTGGAGCTGGACCGACTGGTTGTAGTCGCCGGGGCCGATGACCAGGGCGGGATAGACGATGACCACGCCGTGGCCCTGGGCCTGGTAGCGCCGGGCCAGGTGCTCGCTCTGCGCCTTGGACCGCGCGTAGGCCTGGCGGGCGGTGCCGACCGGATGGTCGACGGTCACCGGATCGGTCCTGAACGGGAACAGGGCCTCGCCGGTGGAGACGTGCACCACCGGGTCGCAGCCGGCGGCGACCGCGGCGCCGAGCACGTTCTGCGCGCCCGCGAGGTTGGTCCCGGACACCTCGGCTTCGGCGGTCGGGTCGATGCTCACCACCGCGGCGGCGTGGACGACCGCGTCGCAGCCGTCGACGGCGGCCTCGACCGCGACGGCGTCGCGGATGTCGCCCTGCACCGTCTCCACCAGCGAGAGGTCGACCCCCACCCGGGCCGTCACCGTCTCGAGCTTGGCCGGAGTCCGCACCAGGGCCCTCACGGTGTGGCCGTCGTCCTGGAGGGCCTTGGCCGCGTGGGACCCCACGAAGCCGGTCGCGCCGGTGACCAGGACCCTCATCGCCGGACCCTCACCGCCGGAATCTCGGTGCGATTCTTGTGGGTATACGACACGTTTCTCTCCCGAGATTCCTTGGAGCCAGGCGCCCAGGGTTTGCGGACGGCCCGCTAGGGGCCGAGGGGCCGGCTCATTCCCCGGCCTCCAGCAGGGCTGAGGCCAGGGAGGCGGCGCTCCCCGGGGTGCGCCGGGCCTCGATGTCACGGTGGCGGGCCGCGACGGCTGTATCGAAGTCGCGGTCGGTGAAGAGCCAGAAGTCCCCGCCGCGGATGGCCCGCACCACCATGTCGGCCACCGCCGGCGGCGGTAGGGCCTGGGCGTACAGATCGCGTATCGCGGCCCGGGTCTCGGACTCCTCGTCCTCGGCGACCAGGTCGGAGTCCCACGTCCCGACCACGCCCGGACGGTCCCGCAGGCTCTCGGGCCGGTTGCGCTCGGAGTCCAGGATGTTGGTGGACACCAGCCCGGGGCACAGGCAGGTGACGCCCACCCCGGTCTGCTCGGCGAGCATCTCGGCCTGCAGCGTCTCGCTGAGGGCCACCACCCCGTGCTTGGAGACGTTGTAGGGGCCGATCCCGGCCGAGGTGATGTGGCCCAGCACCGAGGCGGTGTTGACGATGTGGCCCGAGCCCCGCTCGATCATGGCGCCGAGGAAGGCCCGGCATCCGTGGATCACCCCCCACAGGTTCACTCCCAGGCACCACTCCCACGACTTGAGGGAGAGTTCCGAAACCGGGCCGGTGGCGGCCACGCCGGCGTTGTTGCACAGCACGTCGGCCGGGCCGTAGGCGTCGTTGCAGGCGTCGCGCAGCGCCTCGACCGACGGCCACTGCGACACGTCGCAGACGACCGCGATGGCCTCGCCGCCCGCGTCGCGGATGGACTGCACCGTCTCGTCGAGGGGCGGCTCCTCGACATCGGCCACCACCACCCGCATGGACTCGGCCGCGAAGCGCTCGGCCATCCCCCTTCCGATGCCGCTGGCCCCGCCGGTGACCACCGCCACCCGGCCGGCTAGGTCCTTCACGGCGCGAGGGCGGTCAGGGCGTCGTAGTCGATGGCGCCGACGCCGGCGGAAGGGTGCAGCACCTGGATGCAGACCTGGGTGGCGCCCGCGTCGGCGTGCTCGGCCAGCCGGCGCTCGATGGTGTCGACATCGCCCCAGGCCACCATGGCGTCCACGAAGCGGTCCGAGAGGCCGTCGATGTCGTCGTCGTCGAAGCCGAGACGGTTCCAGCACGCCCGGTAGCCGGGGGCCCGGGTGTAGAACTTCATGACGTTGCCGCCGGTGGCCCGGGCCTGGGAGGCGTCGGTGGTGAGCATCACCTTCTGCTCCACGCACAGTTGCGGGCCGGCGCCCATCACCGAGCGGGCGAACGCGGTGTGCTCCGGTGTGGTGTTGTAGGGGTGGGCGCCGTCAGTGCGCTCCGCCGCGAGTTCGAGCATCCGGGGGCCGAGGGCGGCCAGCACCACCGGAACCGGCGCCGGCGGCTGCACCGAGCTGTAGCGGGCCGCGTCCATAGCGTCGAGGTAGGACTGCATGAACGACAGCGGCTTGTCGTAGGGGATGCCCCGTATCTTGTTGACGATCACCGGGCTCGACACGCCGAGGCCCAGCGTGAACCGGCCGCCGGTCTGCTCGGCCACGGTGTAGGCCCCCTGCTTCATCACGCCGGCGTGCCGGTTGTAGACGTTGGCGATGCCGCTGGCCAGCTCGAGCGTGGACGTGACCGCCCCCAGGTGCGCGAGCTGTGCGAAGGGATCGCGCCCGAGGGTCTCTGCCACCCAGAGACGCGAGTATCCGAGCTCTTCGAGTCTCCTGGCGAAGTACGCCACATCGCCCCCGTCGAGTGCGTCGGGCATCGCCCAGCAACCCCGTTCAACCGCCATCTGTTTTCCCTTCGGCCGGATCGCGGCCCCACCGTACCGGCGGTTGGCGTCTGCATCGTCCGCAGCACCGGCTGCGTCTCAGTCTCCGAGCCCGGCGGATGCCTCAGGAGGGCGGGGATGCGGCCAGGCGCCCACGACCGGATGGTCGACTTCGACGGCCTGAACACGGGCTGCGCCACCAGGCGAGTCGAGCTCGGCGATCTGGAAGAAGTCGGCGTTGACCTCTGTGAATTCCCGGTGCTCGGTGGGTAGGAATGTCTCGGGAAAGATGGCCTCGACGGGACAGACCGGCTCGCAGGCGCCGCAGTCGATGCACTCGTCGGGGTGGATGTAGAGCATCCGCCCACCGGTGTAGATGCAGTCCACCGGGCACTCCGCCACGCAGGAGGCGTCCTTGACGTCGATGCACGCGGGACCGATGACGTATGTCACGGGCACTCCCGATAGCCGGGGTGCCGGTCATGCACCCGCTCGAGCATCTCGAGATACTCAGGTTCGGCGGCGATCGATAGCGGGCTGGGCTGTTGGCCGGGGTAGCCGATCAGCCGACGCACGTCGTCGCTGAGGAAATAGGCGCCCACGACGGTCGTTGACAGGACGGCGAAGTCGTCGGGGCGGTGCTCCGACAGACCTTGCACGAAGGCGTCCGGATCGTCCGCTGCCGCCTCGTCGAGCAGAGCCCTCAGCGGCTCGGCCAGGACCGGAGCGGCCTCCAGGCATCGGTCCAGAAGGCCGGCCGCCACCCCGACCGTCGAGGCGGCCGGCATGCCGAGTCCCTCGGCGACGAGGATGTCGGCGAGCAGTGCGAACGTCGCACGTTGGGGCGGCGTCGGCCCGGAGTCGCTCATAGAGACACCTCCTGCGAGGCCCGCGCCCCGATCACGCCCCAACCTCCTGCGAGGCCCGCGTCTCGATCATGTGGTCGGCCACTCGAAGGGCGTTGGCCATGATCGTGGCTGTCGGGTTGGCCGACCCGCCGGTCACGAACACACCGCCGTCGATCACGTAGAGGTTGGCCACATCGTGGGCGCGGCACCAGCGGTCCACCACCGAGCGCTGCGGATCGTCACCCATCCGGGTCGTGCCCAGGACATGGCCGATGCCAGTGGGCCACACGTCGCGCACGAAGGTGGACACCGCTCCGGCGGCCTCAGCCGCTTCAACGGCGCGGGCCACATTGAAGTCGAGCATCTTGTGAGTGTTCTCCGACACCCGGTACTCGATGCGGGCGGCAGGCATGCCCGAGGAGTCGCACACTTCGGGATCGAGGACCACCCGGTTGTCGTCCTCGGGAAGGTCCTCGGCCTGGATGCCCCAGGTGAAAGCGTGCCCGAACACCTCGGCGGTCGCCCGGTGGAACGCCGTACCCCATACGGCGTCGAAGCCCTCGTCACGGTGCGCCTCCTGATACTCCGCAACCGCGAACATCGGCCCGCCGTGGGGCATGACCATCCACTTCGTCCCGCGGACGAAGTCGCGACCAGAGTCGGTCTCGGCGAACTCCAACGAATAGATGCTCTGCCCCCACGGGCCCTGCCAGCTCTCGAGGGGCTCCTCGCAGACGGCCGTGACCGTTCGGTAGGGATGCTGCATGAGTCGGCGCCCTACCAATCCCGACGAGTTGGCCAAACCGTCCGGGAACCGCGCCGACGCCGAAGACAGCAGCAAGCGCGCGGTGCCCACGGCGTTCGCGGCCAGGATCACAACCTGCGCCTTCTGCAGCCGCTCGACCCCGTCGCGGTCCCGGTACACGACCCCTCGCGCCCTGCCTCTCTCATCAAGGGGGATCTCCACCACGCGGGCACCGGTCACCAAGCGGGCACCCGCGGCCAGCGCGGAGGGCCAGTGAGTGAGCGACGGAGTGGCCTTGGCGTTCTCGGGGCAACCCATCATGCATGTGCCGCGCCGCTGGCAGGCCTGAAGCGAACCGTGGCGCCGTGAGGCGATCGCATTGGCGCCAGGCCACCAGTGCCAGCCGAGACGGTCCATGCCCCGGGCGGCGGCCAGCCCGATCCGGCCGATCGGAATCGGCGGGTTGGGGTAGGGGTCCAGCTCAGGAAGCGCCGGATCACCGCCCAGACCCGACACGGACATGTCCCGAGCCACCTGGACGTACGGAGCAGCCAGATCGGACCAGCTGATCGGCCAGTCATCGGCGACGCCGTCGAGCGTCCGCACCCTGAAGTCCGACGCGAGCAGCGGTTGCCACATGGCGGCCCACTGCACCAGTCCCCCGCCGACACCGTTGTACATGACTGGACTCACGTCCGCCTCGCCGGTCAGCGGATAGTCGGCCGGCCTCCGGCGGACGTTGGGATCGGGGCTCCAGCGCTCGACCCACGCCAACTCGGCCTCCGGTCGATCGCTCATGTAGTCCGCAGGGCCTGTCCAGTCACCCTGTTCGAGACAGGCCACCTCGAAACCGGCGGCAGCCAGACGAGCGGCCGCGACAGAGCCCGAGGCGCCTGAGCCGACGATCACGACATCGGTCGCGACGTCCGACTGCGTCCGCCGCATCAGCATTCAGGCCGCATCATCGCCCCGGCAGCCTCAAGAGGCGGCCAGCATCGCCGCGCCGCATCGTCAGGTCGTCACAATGTTGAGGCATCAACATATTGAAGTACTATACTGTAATGAAGCCTGGTGGTACTTTGGCGGTCGTTACATTGGCGAAGGTGACTGACATGTACTCAACCACGCACAGCGCCGCCTCCAACTGGCACGCCTCGGCCTCCGACGTCAGGCGCCACAGCCCCGACCGGCCGCCCCTGACCGTCCATTCGGTCGGCAAGGAGATCAAGCGGCTGCGAAAGCTCCGGGAGCTGACGCTGGAGCAGCTGGCGTCGGACTCAGGGGTCAGTGCCGGTCTGCTCTCGCAGGTGGAGCGGGGGCAGGGGAACCCCTCGTTCAACACTCTGGTGCAAGTGGCCCACGCGCTGGGCATTCCAGTGGCGCGGCTCGTAGCCGGCGAGCAGATGTCCTCGCCGGTGGTCCGGCGCGAGGAGCGCCGCCAGCTCAGTCTCGGCGACGGCAAGCTCGTCCTGGCCGAGATGCTCACACCCAGGCTCGACAGCGCTCTCGAGGCCATCCGGGTCGTCACAGAGCCGGGATACTCCACCCAAGACACGCCGTTCGTGCACGACGGCGAGGAGTTCGGCATCGTTCTGGAGGGAACGCACGCCGTGAACGTCGGCGGCACCCACTACGTGCTGCGAGCGGGCGACTCAATCTCCTACAGCTCCACGATCCCCCACTGGTACGAGAACCCCGGCGACGTCACCTCGGTGTCGCTGTGGGTGGTGACCCCGCCGAGCTTCTGAGAGATGGACACCGCTGTCACCAGGCCGGCCGCCAATGCCCCGGTGGTGGCCCGAAGCGACGTGATCGTGGTGGGGGGCGGGCCGGCCGGCCTGGCCGCGGCGATCTCAGCAGCGCGCCAAGGGGCCAGCGTCACCCTCCTAGAACGCTATGCCTACCTGGGCGGGCTGGCGGCAGGAGGAATGGTCCTCGTGCTCGACGACTTCGTCGACGGCGCGACCGAGATCACCGTTCGCGGCATCGCCCAAGAGATGGTGGACCGCCTGCACGCGCTCGGATTGGCCGTCTACCCACCGCCCGATGACCGCGTCCTCAGCGACGAGATGTGGCGTCGATGGTCTCGCTGGGGTCTGTTCGACCTCTACGCCAAGGGCCCGAAGAAGTCAATCGTCTACGCGGTGGCTTTCGATCCCGACGGCTGGAAACGGGTTTCGAACGATCTCGTTGAGGAGGCGGGGGTCGATGTTCGGCTCCATTGCTGGTACTCAGCGCCGATCATGGAGGGCAGCACGATCCGTGGGGTGATCTGCGAGACCAAGACCGGCCCCCAGGCCGTCATCGGCGATGTGGTGATAGATGCCAGCGGCGACGCCGACGTCGCCGCTGGTGCGGGCGCTCCCTTCGTGGAGGGCTCGTACATGGTGACCACGGTCTTTCGCCTCGGGAACGTCGACACCGACACAGCCGAGCGATTCGAGCACTCGCAGCCCGCTGAATGTCACGCGGTGAACCGCAAGGCGCGGCGCATCCTCGGCGGTTCCTGGGCTCTGTGGTGGTTGAAGACGCCTCTGGAGGGGGTGGTGTGGTGCAACTGTCCACACATGACCGGCTACGACGGGTTGAGCGTGGAGGATCTAACCGCCGCCGACCGGGAGGGGCGCAAGAGAATCGCCAACCTCCTGGAATACGTGCGTGAGCACTACCCGGGGTTCGAGAAGGCGGTTGTGATCGATGTGGCACCCCAGATCGGCGTACGGCAGTCGCGTCTCATTGAGGGCGAGTATGTAGTGACCAAGGACGATGTGGTGAACCGGGCGCACTTTGCCGACAGCGTGGCCCGCGGCCGCGGCTACTACACCCCCTACCGGGCACTTCTGCCCCAGCACGTGGAGCAGTTGCTCGTAGCAGGCCGGCACTACTCGGTGACTCCAGAGGCCCAGAAGCTGTCCAGGGAGATCCCGCCCTGCATGGCGATGGGCGAGGCCGCGGGCACGGCCGCGGTCGAGGCGTTGGACTCCGGCGTCACGGTTCGAAAGGTGGACGTGACAGCGGTGCAGCAGCGCCTGCACTACCTGGGTGCCGATCCGGGGGACGTACCGTCGCCCCGGGCGCACCCGGCAGGCGTGACGTACGAGGCGGCATCGTGAGCGGCGCCGATTCCCAACCGCTGGCAGGAATCCGGGTCCTGGACTTCTCACAGATCATGATGGGCCCCGTAGCCACCCAGTTGTTGGCCGACCATGGTGCCGACGTGCTGAAGATCGAGCGACCCGGCAGCGGCGACATCTTCCGCCAAGCCCTAGTCGACCCCGACGGCGCCGAACATCCGGCGTTCGGCGCCTTGAACCGCAACAAGCGCAGCATGGTGGTCGATGTCCGCTCCCCTGAGGGCCTCGCCCTGATCGACGATCTCGTCGGTGTGGCCGATGTGGTGGTCAACAACTACCGGCCGGAGGTGATGGACCGTCTGGGTCTCGGGTACGAGCGCCTATCGGAGATCAATCCCCGGATCGTCTACGCCCAGGGCACCGGTTTCGGCACCGAGGGCGCCTACGCCCGCAAGGGCGGCCAGGACATCCTGGCGCAGGCCCTCACCGGGGCGATGTCGCACAGGGCCGACCCCGACCATCCGACCGCCATCTACCCCGTATCGCTGGCCGACTACACCGCCGGCATGCACATGGTGCAGGGGATCCTGATGGCATTGCTTCACCGGGCCCGGACGGGGCGAGGCCAGAGGGTCGACGTCTCCCTCTACGACTCCCTTCTCGCCATGCAGATCATGGAGGCCACCATGGCGCTGATGGGTCGCGACCCGCTCAACTGGGCGCGGATGCCTCTAGTAGGCACGTTCGCGGCGGCCGACGGAGAGGTCGTGCTGGTTGGAGCCTTCAAGCCGAACCCGCTGCGCGACATCTGCGAGGCTCTCGAGTTGGAGGACCTCTCGGCCGATCCCTCCTTCGCCACGATGGCGGAACAGGTCGCCAACCGGCCCCGACTCCAGGCCTTGATTTCCGAGGCCATCGGCCGGTTCACTTCTGCAGAGGTGATCGAGCGGCTCGAGGCCCAGGACGTGCTCTGCGCTCCGGTAAGAACTCTCGACGAGGCTCTGGAAGACCCGCACACCGCGTCCATGATCGTGGAGATGCCACGCCCGGGCCGTGCACCGCTGAAGTCGGTGGCATCGCCTGTCCATCTCCCCGACACGCCGGCCCGCTCTCATCGCCCGCCGCCCGCACTGGGCGAGGGCGTCGCGGATGCGCTGGCCGAATACGGGATCACGTGCGAGCGGGTCGGCGCGCTGACGGCGGCGGGTGTGCTGCGATGAGCATCGACCTGGAGGTCAGCGATCACGTCGCTCGCGTGACGATCAATCGTCCCGAGCGGCTCAACGCCATCGACCATTCCCACCAGGAGGATCTGCGGCGCGCCTGGGAGTCCATCGAAGCCGACCGCTCCGTGCGGGTCGTGGTGCTCACCGGCGCCGGCGACCGAGCATTCTGCGCGGGCGACGACATGCACTCGGAGGGCCCCACCGGCCTCGACTACTGGCTGCGGCCCCGCACCGACGGCTTCGGCCACCTGCCGCTGCGTGACTCCATGGACGTGCCGGTACTGGCACGGGTCAACGGCTACGCCCTGGGAGGTGGCCTGGAGTTGGTGGTTGGATCCGACCTGGCGGTGGCGTCCGAGGACGCCCAGCTAGGTTTCGTCGAGCCCCGGCTCGGCCGCCTACCGCTCGACGGCGGAATCGTGTCGCTGGCACGACAGCTTCCGACCAAGTGGGCCATGGAAGTCCTGTTGACGGGAAGGCGGTTCTGCGCGGCCGAGGCGCTCCGTCTGGGCCTCCTGAACGAGGTCGTCCCGGCTACTGAGCTCGACGCCGCCGTTGACCGATGGCTGGAGAACCTGCTGGCCTGCGCGCCCCTGTCACTGCGGGCCATAAAGCAGATCATCCGCCGCACCGCCCACATGACCGCCGCCGACGCCCGCATGGCCAACGTTCCGGCCCTCATCGAAGTGCTGGCATCCTACGACGGTGACGAGGGGGTCCGCGCTTTCGCCGAGAAGCGTGCACCGCGCTGGGAGGGCCGCTGAGCCGCAGAGGCTGACGCCGAGCCGGGGCAGCCGGCCCCGTATTTGACTTCTATATTTTGAAGATCTACATTTTGATGAAGCAGCTGCACAGGCGGGAGGATCCCTATGAGAAGCGGACGCATTTGCACAGCCCTGCTGTTGGCCGGCGCCCTACTGGCAGCCGCCTGCGGGAGCGACGACGACGGGGGCACGACGGCACCGGTGCCCGAACCCGAGCCGGCGCCGACCACCGCCGCGCCGACGCCCGAACCCGACCCGGTTCCGGATCCAGAACCGGAACCCGTCGACACGACATCCACCGCCGCGCCAGCACCCGAACCGGAACCGGCCGAGGCACCAACCGTCGCGCTCGTGGTGAACCAGAGCGCGGGCGACCTGGGGCCCATCGACGATCTCGTGCGGGGACTCGAGAGGGTTGAAACCGACTACGGCGCCGACACCACCTTCATCGAGGCGACCGATCCGTCGACCTTCGAGACCACTCTCCGCAACCTGGCCAACCAGGGCACCGACATCATCGCGGTGACCTTCCCGCCCATGCAGGATGCCGTCGTCGCCGTGGCCCCGGACTTCCCCGACACCCGCTTCATCCACATCTTCGGCTTCGAGGGAGGCCTCGACAACCTCGTCTCCATCGGATTCGACTACTACAAGGGCACCTATCTGGCCGGAATCCTTGCGGGCGCGCTGAACACCACCGGCAAGGTGGGATTCGTGGGCGGCGTGTCGATCCCGCCGCTGAACGCCGACTACAACGCCTTCGTGGCCGGGGGCCAGGAGCAGAACCCAGGCATCACAGGGGAAGCCGCCTTCGCCGACTCCTTCGAGGATCCGGCCAAGGGCCGGGAACTCGGGGCTGCGCTGTACGACGGCGGAGTGGACATCATCATGACCGACGCCGCGGCCACCGACCTCGGCGTCATCCAGGCCGCGGAGGAGAAGAGCGGCTACGTGATCGGAGGGTCGATCAACTACTTCGATAGCCCCGCCGTGATCGGAAGCGTCCTGCTGTACTGGGCCGAGGTGCTCCATTCCCAAGTCGGGCACGCCCTCAGCGACGACTACACGCCTGGCTACGTCGGCGCCGGAGTAGCCGAAGGTGGCGTGGACCTGGTCATCAGCCCCACGTTCCTCGAGAACGGCCCAGCCGAGATGGTGGAGATCATCAACGCCACTCTCGACCAGATCGACGAGGCTCGCTCGCAGATCAAGGACGGATCCCTCGAGGTTCCCTTCGATCCCGAACTCTGAAACCGCTAATCTCGCATCGATGACGGTGCCGAGGGGAGCGGCATCGGCCGGAACCGCGGCGGTTCGGTGCCGATCGGTCGGTGTCTCCTTCGGCACCGTCCGGGCTCTCCACAGCGTCAGCCTCGATCTTGCGCCAGCCCGGATACACGCACTGGTCGGCCAGAACGGAGCCGGCAACACGACGCTGGCCAAGGTGTTGGGCGGCCTTCAGACCCCGGACGCAGGTGATGTGCACATCGCAGGCCGCAAACTCCCTCCTGGGGATGTGCGGTCCGCCAGAGCGGCCGGGCTCGCTATGGTGCACCAGCACTTCTCGTTGCCACCCTCCTTCACGATCGCGGAGGCTCTCGAGCTAACCGCCGCCCGCCCTGAAGGTCGATCGGTCTACCGGAGGGCCGAGCTGCACCGGCGCTGGCATGAGGATGTGGCCGATGTCGGAGGCACGGCTGCGCTGTCGACGCGGATCCGCGATCTTCCCGTCGAGACCCGCCAATCGTTGGAGATCGTGCGAGCACTGACGACCGAGGCGCGGATCCTGGTGCTTGACGAACCCACCGCCCTGCTGACGCCGGCCGCCATTGAGGCGCTGTTCGAGCGTCTGCGGCGCCTCCGCGACGACGGGATCACCGTCCTCATCGTGCTGCACAAGCTGCGGGAGGTGGTCGCCGTCGCCGACACGGTGAGCGTGCTGCGAGAAGGCGAACTGGTCCTGGGCCCGGTCGAGATGTCCGAGGCGACCCAGGGTCAGATCAGCGACGCCATCGTCGGGCCGGCATCGGGCGCGGACCGCTCCATCGGCGTGGCAGCCGCCACCGGCGCCGAACATCCGACGCTATTGGAGCTGGTGCGAGTCTCAAGCCGGGAGTCGGCCTTCGAGCCCGGTCTGCGCAGCGTCGACCTCAGCGTCGAATCCGGCGAGATAGTGGGCGTCGCCGGCGTGGAGGGCAACGGGCAGCGGGGCCTGGTCTCGGTCATCGCCGGCCTCGGTGCCGCCATCGAAGGCTCAGTGCTTCTAGGAGGGAGCGAGGCGACCCGCTCCCCTCCCGGCCGGAGGCGATCACGGGGCCTGCGTCTGGTGCCCTTCGACCGCAACAGCGAGGGGATCAGCCGCAGCGCCCCTCTCTGGCTGAACCAGTCAGCGCTGCGCCTCATCGGCCGGCGCCGTCGACGATCCCCATTGATCTCGCTGCGCGACTACAAGCGGCAGGCGACCGAGGCGCTGGACCATTGGCAGGTCCGCTACAACGCCGTCACGCAACCGGCTGAGAGCCTCTCGGGCGGCAACATGCAGCGCCTGATCCTGGCGCGGGAGCTGGCCCCCGGGCTGGAGGTGCTGGTGGCGGCCCAGCCCACACGGGGCCTGGACTTCTCCGCGACAAGCTTCGTGCGTCGCTCCCTGCGAGGGCTGCGGGACGCAGGAGCGGGCGTTCTGCTGGTGTCCTCCGACCTCGACGAGCTCTTCGAGCTCTCCGACCGCCTGCTCGTGATGTACGGCGGGCAGATCGTGGCCCGCCTGGAGGCTCCCTTCGACAGGCGTGCGGTCGGCGACGCTATGACGGGTGCCTCACGGTGACCGGCGGCCTGCAACGGGTGGTGTCGACCCTCGTGCTGGTCGGAGTCTCGTTCTGTCTGACGGCGCTGATCCTATGGATCAGCGGCTACAGCGTGGGCGAGGTCTTCTCCGGCATCATCCAGGGGTCGGTGACCGCAACGGGCGCTGCAACTTCATCAATCCGCTGGTCGATCCCATTGCTGCTGATCGGCCTAGGCGTGGTGATCGGCTTCCGGGCCGGCTTCTTCAACATCGGCGGCCAGGGACAGTTCTACGTGGGTGCCTGCTCGGCGCTGGCTGTCTCGCTGGGCTGGAGCGGGGGGCCCGCACTGCTGGTAGTGCTGTGCGGAACTCTGGCCGCGATCGGAGCCGGGACGGCCTGGTCGCTGCTTCCCGGCTATCTGCGCGTGCGCTTCGGCACCGACGAGGTGCTGACCACGCTGATGATGAGTTTCATCGGCACTCTGGTGCTCCAGTACTTGACAGCCGGGCCCATGCGCAACCCTTCGGGCACGGGCCAGACGGCGGCCAGCGAGCGCATACCTGAAGGGTTCCGCATCACCGACAGCTCCGGCGTCTCACCGACCGTCCTGGTGCTGGTCGGCGGCGTGGCCGTTCTGGTCTGGCTGCTGCTGGAGCGAACCCGCTTCGGGCTGGCCATGACACTTGTCGGACGCAATCCCACGATGGCCCGCTGGCAGGGGATCGACGTCCGCCGCGTGGGCCTCGGCGCCTTTGCGCTGTCAGGGGCGCTGGCCGGCCTCGCCGGCGCGGTGGAGCTCTACGGCCCGGGGGCCCGGTTGGTCACCGGGTTCTCCCCTGAGGTGGGGTTCACGGCCGTAGTAGTGGCGCTCGTCGGCCTTCTGAGCGTCTGGGGCACGGTCGTGTCCGCCGTCTTCTTCGGCGGCCTGCAGTCGGCCATCCTGTTCCTGCCAATCGTGACCGATCTGCCGCCGCCGGCCCTGGTGCTGCTGCACGGCATGGTGGCTTTCTTGGTCACCGTCAGGTTCCGGGCAATACGGCTGCGGCCGGCAACGTCCGCCGAGGAGGCTCTTGCGGACTGATGGAGCAGATCCTGGCTACCACGCTTCGCTCCGCCGCCCCGCTCGCGCTGGTCGCCACCGCTGGCGTGTTCGCCTTCCGAGCCGGAATCTTCCATCTAGGGCTCGAAGGGCTCATGATCGTCGGCGCATTCACGACGGTGGCCGTCGGCGAGGCGACCGGATCGGTGGAACTCGGGATCCTCGCGGCCATCGGCGTCTGCATGGTCCTCTCCGCGGTGTACTGGTGGGTGATCGGCCCCCTCGGCGCGAACGTCATCATCGCCGGGCTGGGGCTCACCTCAATCGGTCTCGGTGGCACGGCTTTCGCACTCGGAGCCATCTTCGACCGGCGCGGCTCCATGTTCACCGAGGTGGTGCTGCCCCGACCGGTGAGCGGGATCACATCGGGGTTCGGCGTCATCGTCTCGGAGCACTCTGTACTCGTATGGATGACGCCGCTGATAGTGCTAACCGCCTGGGTGGTGCTGCGGCGCAGCCGTTTCGGGCTGCGCCTGGCCGCCGTGGGCGAGTACCCCTTCGCGGCGCGCGCCGCGGGCGTGAACCCTTCGGTCGTGCGGCTTCAGGCGCTCCTCATCGCCGGAGCGCTCTGCGCCCTCGGCGGCGCGGAACTGTCGGTCGGAGCACTGCACAACTTCACCGAGAACATGACCAACGGCCGGGGGTTCATCGCCTTTGTGGCGGTCATCTTCGGGGCCTGGCACCCCATCGGCGCGGCGCTCGCCGCGTTGTTCTTCGGCTTCGCCGACGCCATCGGCATCCAGTCGCAGATCAATATCACGGAGCGAGTGCCGCGGGAGTTCGTTCTGATGATCCCCTATGTGCTCACGATCCTCGCCGTATGGCTGGGAGGACTCTGGAGACGCCGCTCCCTGGAAGCTGAAGCCGGCTATGCAGAACTGAGAGAACCGGACCGTTGAGGCCGGTCAATAGCGGTAGTGGTCGGGCTTGTAGGGCCCGTCGACCTCCACGCCGATGTAGTCGGCCTGCTGGGGGGTGAGCCTGGTCAGGCGTACGCCGAGCGCGTCGAGGTGCAGCCGGGCCACCTCCTCGTCCAACCGCCGGGGCAGGGTGGTCACGCCGATCGGCATCGACCCGGCGTTGGCGTGCAGCTCCATCTGGGCCAGCACCTGGTTGGTGAAGCTGCACGACATCACGAAGCTGGGGTGCCCGGTGGCGTTGCCCAGATTCAGCAGCCGGCCCTCCGAGAGCAGGATCACCGAGTGGCCGTCGCCGAAGACGTACTCGTCCACCTGGGGCTTGATGTTGACCCTCTGGACATCCGACATGCGGTTCAGCCCGGCGACGTCCACCTCGTTGTCGAAGTGGCCGATGTTGCCCACAACGGCCTGGTGCTTCATGCGGGCCATGTGTCCCGCGCTGATGACGCCAGCGTTGCCGGTGGCTGTGACGAAGATGTCGGCGATGGACACCACCGCCTCCAGGGTGTTGACCTCGTAGCCCTCCATGGCCGCCTGGAGAGCGCAGATCGGGTCGATCTCGGCGATGATCACCCGGGCCCCCTGGCCCCGCAACGCCGCCGCGCATCCCTTGCCCACGTCCCCGAAGCCGCACACCACCGCCACCTTGCCGCCGATCATCACGTCGGTGGCCCGGTTGATGCCGTCGAGCAGCGAGTGGCGGCAGCCGTAGTGGTTGTCGAACTTGGACTTGGTGACCGAGTCGTTCACGTTGATGGCCGGGAACAGCAGCTCGCCTCGCTCCAGCATCTGCTGCAACCGCATCACGCCGGTGGTGGTCTCCTCCGACACTCCGGTGATGGACGGCACGATCCGCGCGAAGAAACCGGGATCGTCGCCGGCGATGGTGCGGAGCCGGTCCAGGATGACCGACCACTCCTCCGGGTCGTCCTCGGCCGCCTCGGGCACCTCGCCGGCCTGCTCGTATTCGAGCCCCTTGTGGACCAGCAGGGTGGCGTCACCACCGTCGTCGAGGATGAGGCTCGGCCCGGCCCCGTCGGGCCAGCGGAAGATCTGCTCGGTCGCCCACCAGTACTCCTCCAGCGTCTCGCCCTTCCAGGCGAACACCGGCACTCCCCTGGGCTCGTCGACGGTGCCGTCGGCACCTACCGCCACGGCCGCGGCCGCGTGGTCCTGGGTGGAGAAGATGTTGCAGCTCGCCCACCGGACCTGGGCGCCCAGCGCCACCAGCGTCTCGATCAGCACCGCCGTCTGCACGGTCATGTGCAGCGACCCGGCGATGCGGGCGCCGGCCAGGGGCTGGTCGTCCAGATAGCGGCCCCGCAGCGCCATCAGTCCGGGCATCTCGTGCTCCGCCAGACGGATCTCAGCCCGGCCGAGCGGGGCCAGCGACAGGTCGGCGACTCGCATGTCCATAGAAGCCCGAAGCTACCGGTGGTTGCCGACGGTGGCGCAGAACACCGTGCCCCGGCCATGGAAGACCACCCGGGGCTCGCCGGCGCCGACCCAGGCCGCTGCGCCCCGGTCCAGGATCAGCCCGTTGGCTTCGACGCAGCCACGGGTGCACAGCAGCACCGACGGCCCCGCGGCGACCGAGGACATCCCGTCCACGTCCACGCGCTGAAGGGAGAACTCCGGCACAGGCGTGCGGTAGGTGACGGCACCTGAGACCGGCTCGGGGTGCTGGATCGGTACAGGTCCGGCCGCGCCGTCAACGATCTCGACCAGGACAGCCGGATCGACGTGCTTGGACGTCAGCCCGGCCCGCACGACATTGTCGGATTCGGCCATCAACTCCACCGCGGTGCCACCCAGGTAGGCGTGCAGGCATCCCGCGTCCAGGAAAAGGGCCTCGCCGGGAGCGAGCACCACATGGTTCAGCAGCAGCGCCGCCACCACCGCGGCGTCACCGGGGTGGCGGGTCCCGAGTTCGGCCACCGCCACCCGGAGGCCGGACCATTCGTCGTCATCCCGTGAGACCGCGCAGGCGTCGGCCGCGGAGGCGGCCAGCGCGGCCGCGGCGGGGTGCTCGAGGCTCAGCAGCCACGCGAGCACATCCCGCACCTGCGGGCCCGGCAGGCTGTCGATGCGGCGTCGCAGAGGGTCGAGGCCGGGAGCGTCGAGCGTGTCGAGCAGCGCCGCGGTCCGCTGCGGATCGCGGAAGCCGCAGAGCGCCTCGAAGCGGCCGAGAGCGCAGATCAGCTCGGGTTTGGGCGAGCGGTCCCTGAACATCCGCCGCGGCCCGTCCCGCGGGACCCCCATGGCCTCCTCGCGGGCGAACCCCGCCTCAGCCTGCTCGGCCGACGGGTGGGCCTGGAGCGACAGCGGAGCGGCCGCGGCCAGCACCTTGAGCAGGAACGGCAGCCGGCCGTAACGCGACGCCACCGCAGGGCCCAACGCCGCCACCGGATCGGCCGCGATCAGCCGGTCCAGCGGCTCGGCCCGGGCCCCCACTCTGGACGGCGCGGCCGGGGCTGCCCCCAGCCACAACTCGGCCCACGGCTGGCCGTCTCCAGGACGGCCGAGCAGTTCGGGGATGGCGGTGAGCGACCCCCACTCGTAGTGGCGGACCACGCCCTCGATCAGTTCCATATCGCAGCCGCCCCCACACCGGTACGGCCGCGCTCGGTGAGGGGCTGGATGGCCACGGCGGCGCGGCGCGCCCGGCTCGCGGGCCCCCGGCCCGGAGTCCCGAGCCGTCCCGGGATCACTGCGCGACCGGGCTGCTGCCGGTGCGCCGGGCCGCCACCGCGGCCACCGCGTCGCCCACCAGCACGAGGTCCAGCAGCTGGGCCAGAGCCCCGTCGCCGCCGGCCCGCACCTCATGAAGGGCCGCCACGGCCGAGCCGAGCCGATCGACGCGGTCAGCCAGCCCGGGAGGCTCGAAGTCGTGCCGCAGCACGACCGCGACCACCCCGGCCGGGACGCCCCTCGCCAGCGTGGCCCAAGTCGCCGCCTCGGCCTCGTCGGCCGGAAGGTTGCGACGCACCGCCGCCACGTCGCCGACCCAGTTGAGGCGGTTGACCCAGCGGCGGGCGGCGTGCTTGCCGACTCCGCCCGAGCCGCAGACCACAGCCATGCGGCCCGCGACAGCGTCGGCCAGCGCCTCCACGGGCCCCGGGTCGGTGTCGAGCAGCCTGCCCCTGGCCTCGATCTGCTCAGCGCTCTCGGAGATCAGCCGGTTCATTCCGGACAGGACGCCGACACGCTCCAGCAGCACGAGCACCGGAACGATGACAACACCGAGCCCCGCGGCGGGTCCGGCGAACGGGTCCACCCTCGTGACGGGCACGCCCCAGCCCGTGCACAGCTCCATCAGTTCCCCGCCGGAGGTGACGGCCACCATGTGAGCCCCGCTGGCCTGCGCGACCCGGGCCGCGGCCACCGTGGGCTGGTCGTCCCCCGACTGCGAGACGGCCACGACCAGGGATGACTCCGAGACCCAGGCCGGGCTGATACCGCCCGTGGCCAGCACCGGGACCGAGCCCTGCAGGTGAGCGACCGACTCGACCACGTCACCGGCCACCCCTCCGCCTCCCGCGCCTACGATCACCACCTCGGAGATATCGGTGGCCGCGGGCAGACCCTCTACATCGGCGGCCGCGACGGCGGCGTCACGCACCTGGCCGGGAAGGTGGCGGAGCGCCTCCAGCAGGTCGTCGGTGGCCATGGCGGCCTTCTCCTCAGCCCTCGGTGTCGCCGGCCGCACCGGCGTCGAAGGTAGGACGGACCCCATCGGCCTCCGCCTTGGCCACAAGGCGCTCATGCTCGGCTCCGTCGGCCTCGGTGGCCTCCTCGGCCAGCATCACCGGGATCCCGTCCTCCACCCGGTAGCGGAGCCGCAGCCGGGGGTTGTACAGCGCCTGCTCGTCCGCGAAGTAGAGCAGCGGCCCCTTGTCGGCGGGACAGGCCAGGATCTCCAGCAGTCGGGCATCGAGTGTCATAGCGGCGCTTACCTCCCAGACCGCGGGCGGTCAGTGCCTGAGATGCTACGGAGTGAACAGGGCTCGCACCTCAGCGACACGGGCTCGCGCCGCCGCAGCGTCCGCCGCCTCCAGGTTCAATCGCAGCAAGGGCTCCGTGTTCGAGGGTCTGACGTTGAACCACCAGTCCCCGCAGTCGACGGTGAGACCGTCGAGCCGGTCCTGCTCGCAGGCCTCGAACGCGGCCGCCACCCGCTCGATGACCTCGGACGGATCCGGCACCTCGGTGTTGATCTCCCCCGAGGCGGTGTAGCGCTGCATCGGCGCGACCAGGTCGCTGAGCGGGCCCTCATGGCCGCTGAGGGTCTCCAGCGCCACCAGCGCGGCGATCATGGCGCCGTCGGCGCCGTAGTTGTCCCGGAAGTAGAAGTGGCCGGAGTGCTCGCCTCCGAAGACCGCTCCGCTGGACGCCATGGCCTGCTTCACGAACGAGTGGCCCACCCGGGATCGCACCAGGCGGCCTCCGGCCTCGGACACGACCTCGGCGAACGCCTTCGAGCAGATGACGTTGCCGACGATCGCAGCGCCGGGCTCGCGCTCGAGGAACCGGGCTGCGATGAGCGATGCGGTCAGCGAACCCGGCAGCGGGCAGGAAGACTCGTCCACCAGGAACACCCGGTCGGCATCGCCGTCGAAGGCCAGGCCCGCGTCGGCTGAGCAGGCCCGCACCCGGTCCTGGAGATCTCGCAGGTTCTCGGGCTTGAGCGGGTCGGCGGGATGGTTGGGGAACGTGCCGTCGAGTTCCGGATACAGGTAGTCGACGTCGAATGGCAGCGTGTCGAACACCGCCGGGGCCACCAGGCCGCCCATGCCGTTGGCCGTGTCGACCACCAGGCGCAGGGGTCGCAGGGCCGCCAAGTCCACGAACGCCAGGACATGCTCCACGTAGCGGTCGAGGAGATCCCGGTGAGCGACCCGTCCCGGTATGGTCGCCGGTGGGGGTACCGACTCGGCCCGGGCCTTGATGTCGGCCAGCCCGGTGGCGGTCCCTATCGGCGAGGCCCCCGGGCCGCAGAGCTTGATGCCGTTGTAGCCGATCGGATTGTGCGACGCGGTGAACATGGCACCGGGCGCGTCCAGCATCCCGGAGGCGAAGTACACCATCTCGGTGGCGCACAGCCCGATGTCCACGACGTCAACTCCGGCGGCGACGACCCCCTCGCAGAAGGCCTCCGACAGCTCCGCCCCGTCGGGCCGCATGTCTCGGCCGACCACCACCCGGGCAGCCCCGTTGACCCGCACGTGGCCCGCGAATGCGCCCCCGATGGCGAAGCAGACCGCGGCGTCGATCTGATCGCCCACGATGCCCCTGATGTCGTAAGCCTTGAAGATCGCTTCGTAGTCGCCCACGGCGCCGTCGGATCTCAGATGTCGCCGTGCGGGTAGCGGCCCAGCAGCGCCCGGGTGCGGATGCGGAACATGTCGAGCACGAGTTTCCAGCCGTCGCTGGCGACCCGTACCGACGACACCCGGCTGTTGACCACTTCCACCGACACGTCACGCACCCGCATTCCGAGCCGGTCGGCCAGGAAGAGCAGCTCGATGTCGAAGGCGAACCGGTCCATGACCGAGGCATCGAGCAGCTCGCTCGCCGCCTCCCGGGAGAACGCCTTCAAGCCGCACTGGGTGTCGCGGCCCCGGCCGAGCCGGAGGAACCTGCAGACGGCGGCCACCGCCCGGCTGCCGGTGCGCCGCAGCCACGACGCATCCGTCACCGCGACCGAGTCGGGATGGCGCCGGTCGCCCACCGCGGCGTCAGCCCCCTGCTCCACCTCCTCGAGCAGTCCGAGAATCTGGTGGGGAGGGTAGGAGAGGTCGGCGTCGGTGAAGGCGACCACCGCTCCGGAGGCGATCCGCATCCCGGCCCGCACCGCGGCGCCCTTGCCCCGGTTGACCGGGAACTCCACGACCACATCGGCGCCGGCGGCCCGGCCGGCCGCGGCCGTGCCGTCGTCGGAGCCGTCGTCGACCACCACGATCTCGACCCCGCCTTCATCGTGCACGGACGCCAGAGCGGACCGAAGCGTGGCCACGGTCTCGCCCATGCGGCCAGCCTCGCGGTAGGCGGGAACGACCACCGAGAGCCTCACGGTAGGTATGAATGTCTCCGGGACACCAGGATCCACCCTACGGCGACTAGGCCGCCGAGCGTGATCACGAGCGCGATCCACTCCACCGCGCTGTGCCCGTAGTCGAGGCGCACCTCGGTGCCGGTGGGCACGACCACCATGAGGTTCGGGGTGACGCGGTACGGCCCCTCGGCGCCCGACGCCGACCAGTTGGGGAAATAGGACGTGTGCACCAGCACCGGCGCCCCGACCCGGTCGACGGAGAACGAGATCGAGTGGTCGCGGCGGACCACATCGCTCACCACTGCCGGTACGACATCGACGCGGGGCGCGGCCCCCGGCAGTACTTCGGCCAGCCGGCGCATCACCTGCTCCCGGGGCACATCGTTGCCGGACCCGCCTCCGGCGCCGGATTCCTCCTGCGTGACCGGCAGGGCCATCCTCGGCCATTCGGAGGGTCCGTCGGCCGCCAGCAGCGGCGCATCGGAGCCTTCGGCCAGGAACGCGCCCACCGACCCCTCCAGCCAGGAGTCGCTGGAGCGGCCTACGCCGTCCACGACCACCGGCAGCCTGGCCAGGCCGGTGACGGGCGCGCTCTGAGCCACCTCGAAGACGACCCACGGGCCCGAGGACGCCACCTCTGCCAGCCCGGGCACAGCCCGGGCCTGGCGCAGCGCGTCCTCCGAGAAGGCCATGTAGTAGCGCACACCCATAGCCCGCAGGTGCTCGGTCCCCCGGGCGACATCGAGTCCGCTGTAGGGCAGGTCGCGCTGGGCCCGCGACGGAGCAGCCGACAGCTCGGACTGCATCAGGAAGTGGTACGGCGTCGTGGCCGACGCCTCGAAGTAGAGGCCCTCCATGGAGCCAATGCACCGGTCGGTCCAGTACGGCAGCAGCATGGGCGCCATGGGCGTGCCGTAGGAGCCGAGGCGGCCGGCGCCGTACTCCCACAGCGACGGGCCGCAGCCCCGGCTCTCGCCGACGCGCCCCATGGTGTCGACCAGTTCCCAGTACTCGGCGCTGCCCCCGCCGTCCGCGGTCGGTTGGCGGCCCTCGTAGCCCTCGAAGTTGTACTGCACCCAGTAGGTGCCCAGGTTGTACTCGCTCGTGCTGAGGGGTCCCCAGCGGTAAACGCCGTCATCGCCGAGCCTGCCCCCGGGCAACGACCGCAGCGGCAGCGCCACCATGACCAGCACCGCGGCCGCGGCCAGCGCGACGCACCCACCGGCCGCGAGGGATCCGGCCAGGGCCCCGAGCCGGCCCACATCTGCCTCCGCCTCGACGCGGGCTGCATGCCTCCTGTCGAGCCATGAGCGGCCCCACCCGATCAACTCGCCCACGGCGAGCGCGGCCGTCAGGTACACCGTGAGGTAGTAGAAGGGCAGGATCCTGACGTTCCACAGGCGCCCCTCGGGCATCACCACGAACGCCACCGCGAATATGACGCCCGTCACCGCCAGCGCCACATGAAGCCGGGACCAGCGCTCCGCCCGCGGCCGGGACCGCCTGAGAAAGAGCAGCGCCGACCCGGCGACCGCAACAACGATGAAGAACTGGAGTGCGGGATGGTTGACCAGGAACCCGTAGTCGAAGGAACTGCGCGACCACAGCGACGACAGGTAGCGGCGCTTCTTGCCCCAGCCCATGTCGTTGAGCAGGCCCCGGTTCCACCAGAAGGGCAGCACCCACCAGGCGCTGAGCGCAGCGCCCAGCGCGCCGGTCACCACGGTCCACCTCAGCCGCTGGAGCCACGCGGCCCGCCGCCACCGGCCGGTCAACAGCAGGGCGCCGGTCGCGGCCAGCGCCAGAAAGGCCGAGAACAGGTGCAACAGCCCGGTGAGAGCCAGCAGAGCGCCCGCGGCGACACTGTGGCGGCCCGAGTCCATGCCCCGGGCCGCGACGCCGATGAACAGCACCGCGACGGCCAGGCCGAGCGAGTAGGCGAACTCGCCGGCCATGGTCGACATCAGGTTGCCGCCGTAGATGTTGAACGAGCGGTCGAAGAGGAACAGCAGCGTGGCCACGGAGGCCAGGGCCTGACCCTCGAGTCCGACTCCGGCGGTCCGGACCATGGCCCACACGGCCACGGGCAGAGCGACCACTCCGGCGATCGCCACGAGTTTGATGGACACGCCGTAGGGCATCGGAACCACCAGAAGGGCCAGCAGGACCGCGGCCGCGGTGGCGGGGACTCGCCAGCGGCGCGGAGCCCCCAGCAGATGCCACGCCCAGCCGCCGCATGCGGCCGGCAGCAGCAGCGCGGCGATGGCGCGGTTGGCTTCGACATCGCCGACGAAGAGCTTCCCCGCCCCGGCGATTCCGGCGACTCCCAGGGCCACCGCCCAGCGCTGGGCCGCAGCCCACCGCGTGCGGGCCACGATGAGCAGGGCCAGCCCGCACGCGGCCACCACGACCGCAAGGTAGGCGAACACCCCGACGCTCAGGTCGAGGCCCGCGTCGACGATCACCACCAGCAGCGACGGGATCACCATGTAGAAGGCGAAGGCGGGGAAGCCCGCGTACCAGTCGTGGGTCCAGCCGGTGAGCCGGAGCTCCGGTATCAGCACGTCGCGCAGGTAGGCCGGCGCCCAGACATGGGCGCCGAGATCCCCGCCGGTCGGGGTGGTGTCGTCGAACCACAGCCAGGGCCTGAGGTTGACCACCACGAACGCGACCGTCAGCGCGACGACCGCACCTACCAGCAAGGCGCCGACCCGTGTGCCCGCGCCGGGGAGCGGCCTCACGACAGCAGCACCGCCACCGTGATCGCGTTGAAGCCGGCGTGGGACCACAGCGCCGGACCGAGACGGCCGGTCCGGAGCACGAGCAGCCCGTTGACCGCCCCCACCAGTACCAGGGCGGGGAACTGAACCAGCTGGAAGTGGGTGATACCGAAGGCCACAGACGCGATGGCCACCGCCCAGACCGGCCCGAGCCGGTCCCGCAGCGCTCCCTGGAGCAGACCCCTGAAGAAGACCTCCTCGCTGATGGGAGCCATGACCACCGTCATCACGACGAGCAGGGCCGCATCCGACGGCCCGACGGCCAGCTCGCTCAGCTCGCGTGCCGGCCCCTCCACGTCCAGATCGCCGAAGATGCGGAATATGGGCCAGTACAGCAACGGAACCGCGGCGAGCTGCGTCACCAGGCCGACCGCCAACCCGACGGGCACGTCCAACAGACGCATCGCCCACCCGAGCTGGATCCTCCAGCGGAGGCCGTAGCGCCGGGCCAGCAGGGGCGTGCCGAGCAGGCCCAGCCACAAGGGCACCTGAAGCATCACGAGCCCGCCGATCCCGATGCGGCTCATCAGGTCGTCCTCGGTCTCCAGGAAGTCCGGCCCCAGCAACGCCGCCACCGCCACAAGGGACGCCGCGAGACTGGCAACGAATCCTGCGGCCCATCCGGCTGCCGCCCAGGTGAGCCGTGTCGTGGCCGGCATGGGCGACCGCGCGGGCAGACGACCGCCTCGCGGTCCATCGCCGTCTTTCCCGCTCTTGTTCGCTGCGCTCACGGGCCGCTCGGGCCACGGCCTCGCTCAGCGTCCTGCAAAGTTCTTATGAGCTGCGAGCGTTCCGCTCGGCCTCTGGCAGGCCGCATGGATTGCAACCGTACCGGACTAGTCTGGAATCGTGGCCGACAGCCCGCCGCCTCCGCCGCCGCCCGAACCTCAGGACCGCAAGCGGAACCAACCGCCGGCTCCCCGGCCCCGGCCGGAGGCCCAGCGGCGCTCCCGCCTTGTCATCTGGTTGATGATCGGCGCCGTCATCGCAGTTTTCATGGCCACCACCATGCTCCCCGACGATTCCGGCGCCGAGATCTCCTACCCGGACTTCCTCGACCGGGTCACCGACGGGGGGATAGTCCAGGGCACCTACAACAACAACAGCGGCAGCATCAAGGCGACCGCCGTCGACGGCACCGAGTACGTGTCCAACGGGCCGCTGCCACTTCCCGACGCCGACACGGCCCTGATCAACCAGCACGTGCCGGAGTTCCGCTACGACACGCCCGAGACCAACTTCTTCCTGTCGATCATTCCGCTGCTGCTGCCGATCGGCCTGCTCATCCTGTTCTTCTGGTGGATGCAGCGCCGGGCGCAGGGGCAGATGGGAAGCATCATGTCGATCGGGCGGAGCCGGGCCAAGACCTACACGACCGAACGGCCCGGAACCACTTTCGACGACGTGGCCGGCTACGAGGGGGTCAAACAGGAGATCACCGAGATAGTCGACTTCCTGAAGATGCCGGAGCGCTTCGCGGAGATCGGCGCGAGGGTCCCGAAGGGCGTCCTGCTGGTAGGTCCCCCAGGCACCGGGAAGACGCTCATCGCCAAAGCGGTGGCGGGCGAGGCCGGCGTGCCGTTCCTGTCGGTGACCGGCTCGGACTTCATGGAGATGTTCGTCGGGGTGGGCGCCAGCCGGGTGCGGGACCTGTTCGAATCGGCCCGCAAGATGGGCAAGGCCATCATCTTCATCGACGAGGTCGACTCCATCGGACGCAAGCGGGGCGCAGGCCTCGGCGGCGGCCACGACGAGCGGGAGCAGACCCTGAACCAGATGCTCTCGGAGATGGACGGGTTCGAGGGCTCCGAGGGCATCGTGATGATGGCGGCCACCAACCGGCCCGACATCCTCGACCCCGCCCTGCTGCGCCCGGGACGCTTCGACCGCCAGGTTGTGGTGCCGCTGCCCGAGCTCTCGGACCGGCAGGCCATCCTCGAGGTGCATGTGAAGGGCAAGCGCACCGCAGACGACCTCGACCTCAACGTGGTGGCCCGGGGAACACCGGGGATGAGCGGCGCCGACCTGTCCAACCTCATCAACGAGGCCGCCCTCTACGCGGTGCGCGACGGCGAGGAGGAGATCGCAGCCCGCCATGTGGAGCAGGCTCGCGACCGGGTCCTGATGGGCCAGAAGCGGGAGTCGCTGGCCCTCTCCGACGACGAGAAGGAGGCCATCGCCTACCACGAGGCCGGCCACGCGGTGTGCGCCGCGGTCCTGCCCACCGCCGATCCGCTGCACAAGGTCACCATCATTCCCAGCGGGATGGCGCTCGGGGTGACCATGCAGCTGCCCGAGGAGGACCGCCACATCTACCGCAGCGACTACATCCTCGACCGGCTGGTGGTCATGTTCGGCGGCCGCATCGCCGAGGAGCTGGTGTTCGGCATCGTGAGCACCGGCGCCGCCGATGACCTGATGCGGGCCACCGCGCTGGCCAAGTCGATGGTGCGGGAGTGGGGCATGAGCGACAAGCTCGGCCCGATGGCGTGGGGCTCCCAGAACCAGGTGTTCCTGGGCGAGGACCTGATGCAGACCCGCGACTACAGCGATGACACCGCCCGGGTGATCGACGAGGAGATCGAGCGCATCCTGCGCGAGCAGCAGGACCGGTGCCGGTCGACCCTCACCGAGTACCGCCACGGCCTCGACCTGGTGGCCCGAAAGCTGCTGGAGCACGAGACCATCAGCGGCGAAGAGGTGGCACGCCTGATCGCGGTGTCTCAGGGAGCCACGCTGCCACAGGACGGGCCGGAGGGCTCGGCCGTCGCCGACTCCCCGCCGGACCCCGACAGCCCGCCGACCGCGGGCAACGGCTCGGGGGCTCCTGCCGGCGTACCCACGCCCGCAGCTTGATCGCCCGAACCACCGCCGCTCCCTAGAGGCGCGCGCGGGCGAGAGTGACCACGGCGCGGCGCGAGGCGCTGTCACCTATTCGCGGACCCGCTCCGCTGGTCAGCGGATGTCGACGGCGGGAACCGGCTCGGATACTGCCGCGCCCAGTGCGGCCGTGCGGGAGGTCAGCCCGATGAGCTCGGTGGCGGCGACAACCGGTGCCGAGGACTGCACCTCCACCACGAAACGGCCTGAGCCCAGGCGGTCCAGCGCAACACTGGCACGGCGGCGGGGTGCGACCTCCAGGCGATGCACGGTCTCCCCGCCCACGCTCAGGGCGACCTGAGCGATCCCCACAGTAGACGGGTTGACGATCACCAGGATCGACGACTCGCCGCCGCCTTCGGTTGCGGCCTCCGAGTCGGCCGCTTCGGCGGCCACCAGCCAGCTGTGGGCCGCGGCGTCCGACCCGATCGTCGCGGTGGACCCTGCGACCGTCGTGGCCGCCTCGCCGTCGGCGTCGGCTGCGAACGTGACGCTGTGTATCGACGCAGCCACCGCGGCGTCATCCAGCGAGCGCACGACCACGCTGAAGGGCCCAATGCCCTCAAGCCGGCCCTGCTGGGAGAGGTCAACCAGAGCGGTCCGTCCCGGCCTGACGGTGATCTCGATCGGGCTGACGTCGGTTCCAGGTGCCTCAGCCAGGATCTCCAAGTCCACCTCGGCGATGTCCACCGACGGGTTGGCTATGGCCACCACGTCCTGGCGGGCCGCGCCCACCCCCGCCACCGGCAGGAGCCACCGGTGGGCGGCGCCGGGAACAGCCGTGGATGCCCGCGCACCGCGGCCGGCGATCGGTCCATCGGCGATCTGAATCCACGAGGCCGCCACGCGGCCCGACACAACCTCGACGAAGGCCGCCACCGAGGCCGCGACAGTGATCTCCTGGGTGATGTCGACGGCAACCACGCGCTGGGCCGGCACCACCAGACCGTCGATCGTGTCCCGGCCCACATCGGCCACCAGCTCGATGTCGGCTACCGCTATGTCCGGGAACGGATTGAGGAGCATGATGATGAAGCGCTCGCCCTCCACGGCCGAGCGGGTCGCTCCGTGGGGCACCAGCCAACTGCTGGACGTTCTGGTGAGACAGGTCGAGCGGCCCACGTCTCCCTGCCTGGCGGCGAGTATCTGTTCGACCGTGACGTCGGTGCCGTCCACTTCGACCACCGCGCCCACCCACCGGGCGCCGGGAACCTCCTCGGACGGCTTTACCAGCATCCGGCCGCGGGGCTCGATCTCGACATCGACGGTCCGGGCCTCGGAGGGATCGGACCCGCCGGGCAGGACCGACACGGCCGCGGTGCGCCACTGGTCCGAAGCGCTCGCCAAGCCGATGGTCAGCTCGGCCTCGCCGTCGGGGCCGCTGCCGCCGGGGCAGAACCACGTGGTCACGGCACCAGCGGGCGCAGCCAGGGCCGAGAGGTACCGGACCGGGCGGTCCGGCACCGGCCGGTCCGGCAGGTCGACGAGGACACCCGCAGCCAGCAGACCGGCGATCGCCACGATTGCGAGCACCCTGACCGAGCGCATCAGTGGCGGTCCATCCGGCGTCGCAGCCAGGCCAGCAGAAGCACGAAGGGCGCAGCCGCGCCCAGAAGCTGACCGCTGCGGCGCCACCAGGGCGACGAGTAGGACAGCTCGGCCTCGCCCCCGTCGGCGGGCAGGTAGGCCCTCGCCCAAGCCAGCGCCTCGCGCCTGGCGGCCGTCTCACCGTCGACGGTCAGCTCCCATCCAGGGCGGGGCGTATGTCCCACCAGGACCTCGGCACCGTCGGGGATCTCCGCCGACCACGGCGGTCCGGCTCCGGAGAACACCGGAACGCCTGGGGTGATCGGATAGGCCTCAAGGTCGGCGATCTCGTCCACGCCCTCATCGAAGCCCGGCGCGTGCACCGCCCGCATCGGCGTCCAGGACGTGTTGACGAACATGTCCACCGCGCTGTTGGTCCCCTCGACCAGCTCCAGGTCGAGCTGGTTGCGGATAGCGGCTGCGAGTCCGGCCGGCACCGGCTGGGCTTGATCCTCGCCGACGAACGGCGCGGGCGCGAGCCTGTGCAACAGCACCACATACCGCACGCCCATACCGGCCAGAACCCTCCCGGCCCGGGTGGTCCGGCCCGCGTCGATGTCACTGATCGCGGTCTCGATGAGATCGGCTCGGCCGGTGTCGACGGGCAGGGCACGGTCGGCGATCGTGACCGAGTCCCCGGCGGTTACCGCCCAGGCAACCCCGGGCTCGAGGTTGTGGCCCTCGACCGCGAGGAACTCGGGCGCGCCGATCCACAGCACCCGGTAGGCCCCGACCAGGGTCGGAGGCTCGAAACGAAGGGCTGCGTGATGGTCGCGCTCCACCAGGCCCCAACCGCCGGTCTCGAGCACAGTGACCCTGCCGAAGGCCAGCACCAGTGACGCCGCCACCATGACCGGGACCAGGGCCTGGCGCCAGCCGAAGTGGCTGAACCGCAGATCGTGCTCGATGGACAGCACTGCCATGCCGCACAGAGCGGCCACCGCCACCGCGGCCGGGGCAAGCAGCAGTTGCAGGTCGGGAAGCCCGAAAGGCAGCATCCCCCGCTGCGCAGCCAGAGCCAACGCCCACGCCACCAGACCCACTACCCAGAGGCGAATGGCCTGCTCGAGGCGCCATCCCCTTCCCAGCAGCAGCGGCACGATCATCGGCACTGCGAACAGCCATGTCAGGGCGCCGCTGTCGTCGGGTCCGACTGCGAATCGGAGCATCTCGGCGAAGGAGACCGTGCCCGCTGAACCGTCGCGGCCGTCGGCGATCGGCGCCCAGACCGGTCCGGTCGCCAGCACGTCCACGACGGTCGGCAGGGCCACGAAGGCGATGACCGGCACCGCGAGCACGGTGGCGACCAGCAGTCCCCCGACGGCGCCGGGCCGGGCCGCTAGCAGGCTCCCGAGCACCAGCCCCGCGGTGAGCAGCCCGACCAGACCCACCGCGGCCGGCACGACCAGCGCGGCGAGGCCCGCGACCGCGCCCAGCGATACCGCGGCCGGTACCAGGCCGGCGAGACGCCCGGGGCTGGACCGGAACGGGGCGGTGCGCGACGCCCGTAACAGAGCACTGAGCATCCACGGCGCGGCGGCGTAGCCGACCAGGCCGGGAATGGACCCGCTCGCGACCGAGGAGGACGCCAGCGGGACGAGCAGGTAGGCGACGAGCGTGGTTGCCTGGGCCCGGCGTGAGCCGGTTGCAGCCAAAAGCTGGTAGGCCCCCAGGAGGCCCACCAGGATGGGCAGAACCACCAACAGCGTGCGGAGCAGGCCCACGCTGCCGGCCAGCAGCCAGCCGCCCACACCGAGGAAGAAGAGGACGCCCAGGTTGGAGGTCGGCGCGCCCGCGTTCCGGTCGCTCCACCCGTTCCACCACGCCCTGATGAGGTCGTTGGCCGTCTCCGGAAGCTGTGCGAAGTCACCGACCGCGGGCACGCCGTCGGACAGGAGGCGGCGCGACCCGAACAGCACCACGATGACCACCACCGCCCAGGTCAGGAAGGCCAGGCGGGTCGTGCCGGTTCTCAGTCCGCCCAGCACGCCGCGGCCCGCGACGCTCAGAAGGCCCTGTGACTCGCCGCCGAACTGCCGTCTCAGGAAGGAGACCAGCCGAACGCTGCCGAGGTATTGCAGGGCGGTGACGTCGGCCTGGCGCACCCTGCGGACATGGGTGTTGGCCCGCCGGCGCTCGAGCACGACGTCGAGCCGGGAGATGTTCCACACCCAGGCCGACACCACGTCGCGGATCCGGCCGAAGCGGGCCGTGAACACCCCCAGCACAACCTCGGCGACGGCCATCAGCACGGCCAGCGGCACGAACAGGGTGAGCGAGATGCGGCCGTGGTTGACCAGCATGGCCCTCAGTGCGTGACGGGTCTGGGTCAGCCTCACGTCGTCGACGCCGGTACGCGACACGAGCCCGCCGCGGTGGCGGGCCACAGCCCCCCCGACGAACATCACCCGGGCCCCGGCCATCTGGGCCCGCCAGCAGAAGTCGACATCCTCGCCCCGGAAGGTCATGCCCGCGTCGAAGCCACCGAGCCGGACGAACAACTCTGTGCGGATGAGCATCGCCGCCGACGGGAGGGCGAAGGAGTCGCGCACACCGTCGTGCTGCTCCTGGTCGAGCTCGTGGGCGCCGGCACGGTCGGCGGCAACACCGAAGCGGTCGACGTCGTAGCCGGCGTGACGGATGATCTCGGGGCGGTCCCATTCCACGATCTTTGGCCCGACCACCCCTGCGCTGCTCCGCAGCGCCTCGGCCACGAGGACGCTCACCGCGTCCGAGGCCAAGGCCACATCGTCGTGGCAGACCAGCAGGAAGTCGGCCGAGAACTCAGCCGATAGCACCGCGTTGGCCGCCTCCGAGAAGCCGGAGACGCCGGCTGCGTCTATCACGTCGGCGCCTTCGGTGACCGCGGCCACTCGCGGACCGAGCCCCGATCCAGCCGCGTCCACAACCACGACGCTCAAGGACTCGTAGTCCTGGAGGGCCAACGACTCCAGGGTCTCCTCAAACCACTCGCCCGGCCGGTGGGCGACCACCACGGCCAGCACCGTCGGATGCGGCTGAGCGGTGCCGGACGCGCCCGGAGCGGGCGCTGCGCTGTCGACGGGAGATGCGATCAACCGAGGCTAATGGGCGCCCCGGTTAGGCCGGTGGCGGGCTAGCGGGCCAAGCCTCGATCAGCTCGGAGGCGGTCACGACGGTGGCGACCATGGCCAGGGTGTTGTCGATCACGGACGCCGCGTAGGCGGCGGGGACTCCGACCACCGCGTCCCGCACGAGCACGACCTGGTAGCCGAGATCGACGGCGCTGAGGCACAGGCCCACAATGCCCACGTTCACCGACACGCCCGTGGCGACGACGGTCGTGACGCCGAGATTCCGCAGGGTCTGGTCGAGCGGGGTCGACGTGAACGGCGTGAGCCCGTGCCAGCGGGCCACGACCAGGTCACGGGGATCCTCCCCCAGTTCGGGTACCAGCCGCGAGCCCTCGGTGCCGGACTCGGTGGGCGCGGCCCCCTCACGGCGCAGCCGGTCGGCGAGGCCCAGGATCCGGCAGTTGACCGAGCCGCCCGCGCCATCGGGCCGGGTCTCCATCGTGCAGTGGACCACCCGGGCGCCCGCGGCACGAGCCGCCTCGCACACCGAGGCCGCGGCGGCGATGGCGCCGGAGGCTGCGACCTGCTCGGCGAGCGCCGACATCATCCCGCCCGGTCCGACGACGCCGCGCTGCAACTCCATGGTGAGCACCGCGGTGGAGCCGGGATCCACCAGAGACGCCAGCCGCCCGCCGCGGCCCGATGATGCCGCCATGCGACAAGTGTGGCAGGCGCCACATAGTGTGCGCGTCATGCGCTGTCGGGATTGCGTGCGGTAAGGCGCGTGCGGGCTCTCGTCACCGGCGCCAGCGGCTTCGTGGGCTGCCATCTGGTTGCGCACCTCGCGGCCTGCGGCGACGAGGTGACGACCAGCGAGGCCGAGATCACCGACCCGGAGGCGCTGGAATCCGACTTCAGCGGTTGCCGGCCGGAGGCGGTGTACCACCTGGCCGCGCAGGCCGACGTGAAGGCGAGCTTCACCGCCGCCGCGGCCACGCTACGGGTGAACGTGGAGGGGACCTTCAACGTCCTGGACGCGGCCCACCGGGCCGGCGCGGCGCGGGTGGTGGTGGTGAGCAGCGCCGATGTCTACGGCCGGCTCGAGCCGGCCGAACTCCCTGTCGACGAGGCTGCCCCGATGCTCCCAGTCACTCCCTACGGGGCGAGCAAGGCGGCCGCAGAGATGGTCTGCCTGCAGGCCGGGGCGGGGCGCGGCATCGACGTGGTCCGGGCCCGGGCCTTCAACCACCTCGGACCGGGCCAGAGCAACCGCTTCGTGGCTGCCGCGCTGGCGGCCCGCATCGCGCAGAACGAACGCACCGGCGCCGAGACCGTGCCGGTGGGGAACCTGCAGGCCCGCCGCGACTTCACCGACGTGCGCGATGTCGTGCGGGCCTACCGGCTGCTGGCCGAGCGCGGCGTCTGCGGGGAGGCCTACAACGTGTGCAGCGGAGTCTCGCTCAGCGTCGGTGAGCTAGCCGAGGCCCTCGTGGCGCGGGCCGCCCGTCCCATGCGCCTGATCACCGACGACAAACTCCTCCGACCTGTCGACGTGGCCGAGGTCAGGGGCGACTCTTCCAAGCTGCAAGCCGCCACTGGCTGGCACGCCGAGGTGAAGCTGGAACGGACGCTCGACGACGTGCTCGACTACTGGCGGCGCGTAACGGCAGGGTCGGAACTGCCGCCGCTGGGCGATAGCCAGTAGACCCATGGCGAGGCGCGCCTTGATCACCGGCATCACCGGCCAGGATCAGTAGAGCATGGCCAGGCGCGCCCTGATCACCGGCATAACCGGCCAGGACGGCTCGTATCTGGCCGAACTGCTCCTGGACAAGGGCTACGAGGTCATGGGCATGGTGCGGCGCTCCAGTATCGTCAACTACGAGCGCATAGCCCACATCCAGGACCAGGTCCGGATAGTCACCGGAGACCTGCTCGACCAGGTCTCCATGATCGAGATCCTGCGCACCTACCGGCCCGACGAGGTGTACAACCTCGCGGCCCAGTCGTTCGTGCAGACCTCCTTCAGCCAGCCGGTCCTCACCGGTGAGACCACGGCCCTGGGGGTCACCCGGATCCTCGACGCCATCCGGCTGGTCGACCGGGACATCCGCTTCTACCAGGCCAGCTCGTCGGAGATGTTCGGGAAGGTGCGGGAGGTCCCCCAGAACGAGCAGACACCGTTCTATCCCCGCAGCCCCTACGGGGTGGCCAAGGTCTACGGCCACTGGATCACGGTCAACTACCGCGAGTCCTACGGGCTGCACGCCACCTCGGGGATCCTCTTCAACCATGAGAGCCCGCGCCGGGGCATGGAGTTCGTGACCCGGAAGATCACCCACGCCGCGGCCAGCATCAAGCTCGGCCTGGCCGACGAGCTGCGGCTCGGCAACCTGGAGTCACAGCGGGACTGGGGCTACGCCGCGGACTACGTCGAGGCCATGTGGCAGATGGTCCAGCAGGACGAGCCCGACGACTACGTGATCTGCACCGGCAAGACGCACTCGGTGCGAACCCTGTGCGAGCTGGCCTTCGAACACGTCGGGTTGGACTACCGCGACCACGTCGTGGTGGATGAGCGCTTCATCCGCCCCGCCGAGGTCGACCTGCTGGTGGGCGACTCCTCCAAGGCCACCGCCGCGTTCGGCTGGCACCCGAGGACGTCGTTCGTGGAGTTGGTGCGCCTGATGGTCGACGCCGACCTGGTGCTGCTGCAGAGCCGGCCCGGAGGCGGGACGCGGCGGTGATAACGGTCCTCGCAGGCGGGGTGGGCGCGGCCCGCTACCTGGCTGGACAGTTGCAGGTGACCTCCCCCTCCGACGTCACCGCGGTGGTGAACGTGGCCGACGACATCGAACTGCACGGCCTGCATGTCAGCCCCGACATCGACACTGTCGTCTACACGCTGTCGGGAGCTATCGACCCCGAACGGGGCTGGGGCCTGGCCGACGAGACATGGAACGCGCTCAACGAACTCAGGGCGCTGGGAATCGACGCCTGGTTCAATCTCGGAGACCGCGACATCGGAACCCACCTGTTCCGCACAACCCTGCTGCGTCAGGGGCACACCCTGAGCGAGGCGACCGCTCGCCTGGCCGCGGCCCGGGGCCTGGGCTGCAGTATCCTGCCGGTGAGCGATCAGCCGATCGAGACCCGGGTCACGCTGGCGGAGGGCACCGAGATCGGCTTCCAGGAGTACTTCGTCCGGCTCGCCCACGATGTCGTGATTTCCGGGGTGCGGTTCGCGGGCGCCGGGGACGCCCACCCGGCCCCCGGGGTGCTAGAGGCCATAGACACCGCCGAGGTCGTGGTGATCGCACCCTCCAACCCGGTCGTGTCGATAGGCCCGATCCTGGCCGTGCGGGGCGTGACCGAGGCGCTCGCCGCCCGGCGGGAGCGCAACGTGGCCGTGTCACCGATCGTGGCCGGCGCGGCCCTCAAGGGACCCGCCGACCGGATGCTCCGGGAGCTGGGCGAGGAGGCGAGCGTGGTGGGGGTGGCCCGCCGCTACCGGGAGGTGGTCGGCGCTCTGGTGATCGACGAGGCCGACGCCGATCTGGCCCCGGCGGTGGCCGATGCCGGGGTGCGGCCCGTGGTGGCCCCCACGATCATGTCCTCGCCTGAGGCCGCAGCCGCGCTGGCCCGCCGCACCATGGCCGCGGTGTCGCCGTGAGCCTCGAATCCCCATGAGCCTGGAGATCTTCGGGATCGACGGCATCGCCGAGGTGCGCCCCGGCGACGACTTGGCCGCGCTCATCGTCGCCGCGGCCGGACCCGACGGGCTGCGGAACCGGGACTGTGTGGTCGTCACCCAGAAGGTGGTGTCCAAGGCGGAGGGACGGCTGGTGGCCGTCAACCCCGACGATCCGACCAGCCACAAGCCGCTGGTGGAGGCCGAGTCGGTCCGGGTGCTGCGCCGCCGGGGCGACCTGATCATCTCGGAGACCGCCCAGGGCTTCGTGTGCGCCAACGCCGGGATCGACCTCAGCAACGTCGAGGAGGGCTGGGCCGCGTTGTTGCCGGTGGACTCCGATCGCTCGGCCCGGCGCATCCGCGACCGCATCCGGGCCCTGGCCGGCGCCGAGGTCGGAGTGGTTGTCTCCGATACGTTCGGCCGGCCCTGGCGCCGGGGCGTGACCGACACCGCCATCGGCTGTGCGGGCATCGCGGCGGTGGTGGACCTGCGGGGAACCTCCGACGCGCTGGGCCGGGAACTCAAGGTGACCGAGGTGGCGGTGGCCGACGAGATCGCCGCGGCGGCCGACCTGGTCATGGGCAAGGCCAAGGGCGTGCCCGTAGCCGTCGTGCGTGGCCTGGAGGAGTCCTGGTTCCGCACCGGCTCAGTGGCCGAGGAAATAGTCCGCCCCCCCACCGACGACCTCTTCCGCTAACCGCCGCGCGCCTCTCGCAGCCGCCACCTACGGCCCTCGGGGTCTGTTCGCCTGCGGGTGATCGGGGGCGGGGGTTGCCTTCGGCCTGCGCAGTGCAAGCATGTTCGGAGACTGGGCCGCGACGGGCTCGAGTAGTCGGGCCTGGCCGGGTGGGGCGGTTGCTTGGGAGCAGAACAGGCTCGGCCGTTCGGGGGCGTTGGCGGGGCCGTGGGTTTCCGCCTGGGGTGGGTGCAGTGTGCGCCTGCCCGGCGGGCCGTGGATTTGCCAGCCGAGGTAGTGGATCTTGTGGTGGCAGCGCCAGCAGGCCAGCACCATGTTGTCGAGGCTGGTGGCCCCGCCCTGAGACACGGGCCGCACATGATGGGCGTCGCAGATGTCGGGATGGGCGCCGCAGGCGAAGCAGCCCCCGTCACGGGCGATCAGCAGCTGGCGCTGGGCCTCAGTGGCCCGGCGAACCGAATGGGCCCGCCATATCGGTCTGCCCCGACGGTCATAGACGATGCCGGTGAACTTGGCGTTGCAGGCCAGCTCCTCAAGCACCGACCGGGGCAGCCGCTCACCGTCGGGAAGCTCGGCAATGAGCTCGCCGGTGTCCTCATCGACGTGCGCGACCACACAGATGTCAGCAAGGGGCTTGCTCCCCTGGCCGCCGGCGTTGTTGAAGGTGAAGTGCTCCAGGGCGTCGGCCATGCACTGGTCGAAGCTGCGACGCTGATGCCCGTCGCCGTTGGTGGAGGCGTGCTTGTTGTCGGCGTCATGGAGGCGGGCGGCCTCGGCCCGCAACCGGTTGTGGATGCGACGCCCGGTGACGGCGTCGAACTCTCCGCGAAGGTGCACCATCCCGTCGTCGGCGTTCCACATCCGCACACAGCGGCGAGCCCGTTGACGGGCATGCTCGCTCTCGCCGCCGTCGCCTTGGCGCTCCACAGCCCAACGGCGGGCCTCTCTGGTGAACTGCTCCGGACGCATCGACTCGGCCTTGGCCAACAGGTCCCCGTCACCCTCGACATCCGCCGCGCTGGTCTTCGACACAGCCTCCCCAAGCCGCCTCGCGTTCGCCACAGAGACGCGCCCCGACTCCACCGCGTCACGCAGCTTGGGCGCGTCGCGCAGAACCTCAGCGGTCTTGACCTGGCTGCGGGCCTCCTGCCGCGACAGCCCCGCACCCGAAGCCAGCACCTCCGCGCCGCCGTCGCCATGACGCTCACGACCGGCGATGCTGGCCGCGGCCGAGGTCTGAGCGGCCGAGACGATCGCCACCGTGGCCCTGGCCACCGGCAGCATCTCCCGCATCTCCGAGCACGAAGCGTCCCCGGCATTCACCAGCGCCAGCATCTCCCTGGCGGCGGCCTCAGCCCGGCGGGCGGCTTCGATCAACATGACCACAGTATCCCATAGGGGTGTGACAATTGTCAAGCATTTACATGATTTATCAGTATCCCTGGAGAGTATTCGGTAGACGCAGTTCGAACGCCGCGAGCACATCTGCTCCGGCTTCTCCCGCCCATCCAGGCGTGCTGGGCCACACGGCAAGGCGCATGGCGAAACCATCAATCGTCGGGAGCAACTGGCCGGTCGGGCAGCTTGAACCCTCTGGCGGGTGCCGCTACCGTGCCGCTCGCCAGCGAATGTCGGGGGTATATGCCACCCCCCATCAGTGACCGGGATACCCGCGGTGGGCCTCGCCATGGTTCCCTTCGGCTCGGTCACAGGCATTCGCTGGCACGAAAGCCCAAACCGCACCGGAGGGAGCCACCCATGCCGGAAACGGCCCCAGGCCACGCCAGCGGCAACGCGTTGCGCTCCGCTGCCGGGCGCTCCTTGCGATATAAGGCTGGCCGATGACCCCGGAGGCGACAGCACGCGGCTCGGCTGATGACCTCACCTTGGTCACCAAGAGCAGGGTTCTGGCTCTGCCCGGCCGTCCCTTGGACCACATAAGCCAGCCGGTTCTGAACCGGCCCCACGAGGAGCCTTCGCGTTACTGGCAACTCGCAGAGGACAACACCTCCACCGGCGTGGTCATTGAAGGGAGGCGGCTCAGCCAAGCGCTCGTCATCGTCCCGAAGGAGCGGGGCGCGCAGTTGCGGATGCAGGTGACCGCTGCGGAGCAGAACGAGTTAGTTAATCGGATCCGCGACGCGGTGGCGGGGTGGAGAGGTGCCAACTACCCGGGAGCGACCTCGGCGACAAGGCAGTTGTTGCAGCATTGGCGCAGCGAGGTCAACGAGCCGAGGCTGTTCTTTGCCCAGGTGGAGGCGGCTGAGACGCTGATCTGGCTGACCGAGGCCAACGCCAACCGGCATCCGGTGCTTGCGGAGGTCCGTCGAGACCTAGCGGAGGCCAACCGTGACTACAACGGCGACATCGGCCGGCTCGCGGTGAGGATGGCGACCGGCTCCGGCAAGACAGCAGTGATGGGCATGGTTATCGCGTGGCATGCCGTGAACGCGGCCGCGTCGCAGCGCCGCGACAGTCGTTACACGACCTGTTTCTTGGCGATCACGCCGGGCCACACCGTACGTGAGCGGCTGGCGGTTCTGCATCCGGCGCATTCCGAGAACGTCTATGACGAGATGCGTCTGGTGCCGGAGAGCAAGCGCAGCGCGCTCGGAGCGGTCAAGTTCCACGTGCTGAACTTCCAGGCGTTCCAGCGGCGCGACCGGCTCTCGGCCGCGTCAAGCGACGCCAAGAAGCTGCTGCGAGCCGGGCGCAAGACCCAGGAGGCTGAATCCATGGCAGCGGTGCTTGACCGCGCCTTGCGGGGGTTCCCGACCGGCCGTGGTGCGCCGAAGGTGTGCGTGCTGAACGACGAGGCCCACCACTGCTATCTGCCTGAAGCTGGTCGGCGCACATCGGAGGATGACGACACCAAGGCCGCAGCCATCTGGTTCGGTGCACTGGAGGGGTTGCGTGACACAGAGCGGCTCGGGCCGGTCTATGACTTCTCCGCCACTCCGATCTTCATTGAGGGTACCGACCGCCGAGAGCGCATGTTCCCGTGGGTGGTGTCGGACTTCCCGCTGATGGACAGCATCGAGTCCGGGCTGGTCAAGATCCCGCAGGTGCCGGTGGATGACGACTCCGCGAGCGAGCGGGTGCAGTGGCGCAACCTGTATGCCAACACCACCCCCAAGACGGTCAAACGCGACTCGGTGCCTGCTGAGCTGGATCGGGCGTTGGCTGCGCTGTACCGCAGCTATGAGCAGAAGTTCAACCAGTGGATGCACCCCGACGACCCGGACAAGACGATGCCGACCCCTCCGGTGTTCATCGTGGTGGCCAACAACATCGCCAACGCCACCGCGGTTGCGGACCACATCGCGGGCTGGGCCGAGAAGCGCTCTGACGGTTCGACCGAATACCACGAAGGAGCGTGCCCGCTGTTCGCGAACTACCGCACTGACGGCCCGACCGACCGTGTCCACACGCTGCTAGTGCATTCCCAACTGGAAGGCGAGGCCAACCTCAGCACAGCCATCAAGGCCCAAGCCGACCGACTGAGGCTCCCCGGCGATGACCGTGATGCCCGCGGCATCGTGCGCAGCACGTTGAACTCTGTCGGCAAGCCCGGAGGACTCGGTGAGCACATCCGCTGTGTGGTGTCGGTGCAGATGCTCACCGAGGGATGGGACACCCGCACCGTCACACACATCCTCGGATACCGGGCGTTCTCCACGCAGCTTCTCTGCGAGCAGGTCACCGGGCGTGCTCTGCGGCGCTCCAACTACGACAACTACGACGCAGAGGGCAGGCTCGTCGCCGAGTACGCGGAGGTCATAGGGGTGCCGTTCGACTTCATGCCGGTCAAACGCCCCGAGGATGACCCCGCACCGCCCAAGCCCCGCTATGAGGTCCACAGCATCCCGGGACGGCGCCACCATCGCATCGAGTTCCCCAACGTGGAGCACTACCTCACTGAACCCGGAGCCGACGGATTCCGGCTGAACCCCGAGCGAGTCAACCGATGGGTGCCCCAGGGAACCAAGGAGGCGGTGCTGGCCGGGTCGGTTGGAGGCACCAAGACCATCAGCGCAGAAGAGACCTTGCGCCAACAGCAGGCGCTCACCCGTCTGGCCGCGCGGCTGGTTAAGCGTTGGAGCCAGCGCATGGCCGACAACGGTGAGGCCTGGCGGGCCCGGCGGCGGCTGCTGTTCCACGACGCCATCAGAATCGTCAAAGCCTGGGCAGACCTGGCCGAGGTCAGCGAGGTCCACTATGACGGACTCGGGTCAAGCAACCTGGACCAAGCCACCAAGGTGATAGACGACGCGTGCGAGCCGACCGGCGGCGCACAGGACCGGCTCGTAGCTGCGTTCGGACACCCGACACTGCTGGACACCTCCAGCATCCGATTCGAAACCAGCCTCTCAGACCGCCACACCGCCAAGAAGTCCGAACTGAACATCGCGGCCTGCCACTCCCAGTTCGAGACAGCTTGCGCCAGAGCGCTGGACAAGCACCCCGACGTGGTCAGTTGGGCACGCAACTTCCGGCTCGGCTGGAGCGTGCCCTACCTGTGGGAAGGCGTCTGGCACCGATACGAACCCGACTTCGTGGCTCGTCTGTTCGCGGGACGCGAGGACGACGACGCAGTGCATCTCATCATCGAGTGCAAGGGCGTGCCCGATGACCACAGCAAGCGCAAGAAGCAGTCCATCACCAAGCGGTGGATACCAGCGGTGCAGTCATCGCCGCAGTTGCCGATGTGGCTGCGGCGATGGTCGTTCGTGGAACTGGACCAACCAGACGGCCTGTCCGCGGACCTGAAGGCCGCAATCGACGCGGCCCGAGCCGCCCACCCGAAGCCCGTCCAGCAAGGAGCAGCGTGATGGCCAGACGAGCCAGCACCAAGACCACCGACCAGTACACGCACCCCTCCGCCAAGCGCGCCAACCTGCCGACCGAGCAGACCGGCAAGACCATGAGCGACACCGACCGCCGCCCCGTCCTCTACCAGCCCCAGACCAGAGAGATAGACGACGAACCCATCCTCGCGTGGAACCGCCAGCCCGCCAATCAACACGGCCACGCCGCCCACCCCCTCTATGTGCGTGAGAAGGTCCACCCCGCCGCGTTCGTGAAGCTCCTCCAGGGTGGTGGCGATCAGCCGCAACTCTTCAAGGACTTCAACGGCCTCCCCTCGCCCGACGCCGCCTACGAGTGGTACCAACACGCCGCCAACTGGTCCAACCGGCTCATCCACGGAGAATGCGCCCGAGTCATGGCCTCGCTGCTGGCGCGCGAGAACATGGCCGGCAAAGTCCAGATGATCTACTTCGATCCGCCCTACGGAGTCGGCTACAAGTCCAACTTCCAGGTCTCCGTCAACAACCGGGAAGTCCCAGAGAGTGCAGAGGGCCGGCCCCACGACACCCGCACCATCCGAGCATTCCGAGATACCTACGAACGCAACATCCACTCCTACCTCGACCTCACCCGCGAGAAGTTGGCCTTAATCCGCGAACTACTGACCGAATCTGGGTCCGTGTTCATGCAAATCGGTGACGAGAATGTCCACCGCGCCGCGATCCTTCTGGACGAGATGTTCGGTGCCGAGAATCGAATTGCCACGATTCCCTTCGCGACCACCAGCGGCTCCTCATCAAAGACGCTGCCAAGCGTTGCGGATTTCTTGCTCTGGTATGCCAAGGACAAGGAGACGGTCAGATATCGCCAACTCTACGAGCCGTTGTCCCGGGTCGAGCAGGTCGAACACATGAGTTCGTATGCGATGCTCGAACTGGCCGACGGCAGCATCCGGCAACTGACACCGGATGAGCGACAGGATCCGGACAAGCACCTCCCTGCCCAGTCGCGCTTGTTCCGCAGAGTTGGGTTAACGAGTCAGGGCGTATCCACCACCGGGCGTTCCGAGCCGTACGTCTGGCACGGCAAGGAGTTCCCCTGCGACCCGGCACGCCATTGGGCCGTCTCGCATGAAGGCTTGGATCGTTTGGCCGAACTAGGTCGTCTAGCGGCAGTTGAAGGTGGTGCCCTTCGTTGGAAGCGATATGAGAACGAAGTTCCAGGTCGAAGGATCAATAACGTCTGGGGCCAGCAGTCGTACGCATCGGATCACCGGTACGTGGTTCAGACCGCTGTCACCGTAATTGAGCGGTGCATTCTGATGTCTACTGATCCGGGCGACCTTGTACTTGACCCCACCTGTGGCGGAGCCACGACGGCTGTCGCCGCTGAGAAGTGGGGACGGCGCTGGATCACCTGCGACACATCGCCGGTCGCCGTGTCCATCGCGCGGCAACGACTCTCGACCGCGACCTTCCCCTACTGGACGCTGGCCGACTCAGCCGACGGCGCACGCCAAGAAGCACAACTCTCGGGCGAGTCGAAGGGTCCCCCACCCGAAGGCGGATGGGGAAACGACCCCGCCCACGGGTTCGTCTACGAACGCGTCCCCCAAGTCTCGGCCAGCGTCTTGGCCTACGACTTGAACTCAGACCCGATCATGCTCGTGGACCAGCCACGCAAGAAGCGCGCCGTGACCCGCGTGACATCGCCCATGACCGTGGAGAGCGAGCAACCCTGGGCGACAGTCATCCCTCTGGAAGGCTCCGACGACGAGATGGTGGTCGCGTACGGCGACTTCTCCGAAGCTGTAGAGGCGGCGCTGCTGAACCACACCATCAACGGCGGACGCGACAACGCCGACATGACCATCCGCGCCCTTGAGCCGTGGCCCAGCGACTCCAACCTGCTTGCCTGGAAGGCCACTTACACCATCAACGGCGGAGCAACCGAGCACACCGCAGCGGTGATGGTTGCTGCCGAGGACGTGACTGTGCCCGGTGAGATGGTCCGCGAGGCAGCCCGGGAGATAACTGACAGCGCCGAACGAGCCGACGTTCTGCTTGTGGTCGCGTACGCGTACGCCGCAGATGCCCCGCCGACGGTCGGCCGCATCAACGTGGCGCGAGCGCAGATGAACCGCGACCTGATGATTCGTGAACTGTCGACAGAGACGGGCCACATAGCGTTCGTCATCATCGGTGAACCAGACATCCGCATCGTTGACGACTACCCCGATGGGCAGATTGCCGTGGAGATCCGGGGCTACGACACCTTCGACCCCGCCACAGGCAACGCTGCGGCGGGAGGTCCCGACGACGTGGCCTGCTGGATGATCGACACCGATCACGACGGCGAGAGTTTCTACGCCCGCCGCATCCACTTCCCCGGAGCCGAGAACGACCGCCAGATCAAGAAACTCCTACGAGAACTTGGCAAGAACGCGGACGACGTAGAGCAAGAAGCACTCACCGCGATGCGCTCAGCCCCATTCGACCCACCCGAGCGCGGCCGGATAGCAGTAAAGATCGTCACCTCCACCGGGATGGAAATGACAGCAGTCAGAGAAACAACACCGCTATGATGATGTCTACGTCCGCAAGGCCTCGCCAGACGGTCAGATGGAATCCATGGTTGGTGGATCCACCACATGAGTAACGAGAATGCGACGGATTTCGCGCGCAGACAGTATTACCTGACTGTTGGGCGAGAGCGTAACTGGTTCGCCGTCTGAGCCTACAATCGAAAGTGGTTGACCAAGCACAAGCTCGCGGTCTGGATGATCTTCTATATCGGTGTTGTACCACACTAGAGGACCCGCCACATAGCTACCGTCCGCCAGGTGGCATTCAAGGTATGGATAGGTGTCGGTGTCCTTCGGCCTGTTAAGTTCGAAGTAGCGATGCCAGACTGACTCATCCGATAATGCGGGGGCGAACTGAGCCGCAAGGTGCCTAATAGGCCAGACACGACACGCGAAGGCCACCGCGAGCACGGACGAGACAGCCAGCACACCCATTGCCCATGCTCCTATATAAGCAAGTCTCGCGTTGCTCTCAAGCAAGTATCCCCTCGAATCACGTAGAATCTCCACAATGCTCGGCGAGTGATCCCCGAACCACGGCACCCACTGAAGAACTCCGTACAGTGCCAGCGTCAAGGTGTTCACCACGACGGCGACGACGAGTAGATTGGCCCCCTCAACCACTGTTGAGACTGGGCGCGTAGGGACCGTTCGTCGCCTAACTGCGTAATAGCAATAGCCGGGAATCAGTGCATAGACAGCAACAAGGAGCCCTATCAGGGTGCTCGGCATCCGCTGGGCGTACTATCGCTGGGCCTAGTTGTTTCCGCTTGGAGGCTTCGGCGGAGTGCTCGCAGGGGGCGGAGGCGGGGGCGCGTTCGTAGGCGCCCTGCCACGCTTTGACACATTCCCCTCTGCGCGAGGTCGCGTCTGGTGTTCGGTCATGGGTTGAGCCTACCAGACGGCCTCTGACGGGCAAGGGCTCGCTAGCTCTCGTAGCCGTCGGGGTGGCGCTGGGTGAAGTTCCAGTGGTCGGCCAGCATCTCATGCAGGCCGCGGCGGGCCTGCCAGCCGAGCTCGTCGCGGGCTCGGGTGCAGTCGGCCCAGGAGGCCTCAACGTCGCCGGGCCGGCGCCCGGACAACTCGAACGGGATGGGCCTGCCGACCGCATCGCCGGCCGCGGCCAGCATCTGGAGCACGGTGGTGCCCGCGCCGGTGCCCAGGTTGAAAACCCGGCTGCTCGCCGGCGCGATTTCGGCATCCAGGGCGGCCACGTGGCCCTCGGCCAGGTCCATGACGTGCACGTAGTCCCTCACCGCGGTGCCGTCAGCCGTGGAGTAGTCGGCGCCGTACACATCCAGCCGCTCGAGCCGGCCGGTGGCGACCTGCATGATCCGGGGCACGAGGTTGGCCGGCTCCCCCGAAGGGTCCTCCCCTATCAGGCCCGACGGGTGCGCGCCGACCGGGTTGAAGTAGCGCAGCATGACCGCGGTCAGCCCCGACGCGGCCGCGGCGTCGGCCAGGATGCGCTCGCCCATCAGCTTGGTCTCGCCGTAGGGGCTCTCCGGCACGGTCGGCGAGTCCTCGGTGACCGGCAGCACCGACGTCGACCCGTACACGCTGGCCGATGAGCTGAAGACCAGCCGCCGGACGCCCCGATCGATCGCCGCGGCAGCCAGCGCGATCGTCGACCCGAGATTGCTGCGGTAGTAGCCCAAAGGGTCACGCACCGACTCGGCCACACTCTTGCGGGCCGCAAAGTGGATCACCGAATCGATCCGGTGCTGGCCGAAGACCGCGTCCAACACATCCGGATCGCCGACATCCCCCTCGACAACCGGCAGGTCCGGCCGGGTGAGGCTCCGGATCGGGTCGATCACTGAGCGGGAGGCGTTGGAGAAGTCGTCCAGGATGACCGGGTCCCGGCCCGCGTCGTGAAGCGCGACGGTGGTGTGGCTGCCGATGTAGCCCGCACCCCCGGTGACCAGCGTCGCCATCAGACGCCCCGCGGCACCCTGGCGTCGGACAGAGCCGCCCCCGGCGCCACCTCGAAACGCTCCCCCACAAGCGTCCCGTCGGTCACCCGGGCACCCCGGCCCACGGTCGCGCCCGAACCGACCACAGAGTCGAGGACGGTGGCGCCCGCCTCGATCACCGCGCCCGAATGGACCGACGAACCCCGCACCACCGAGCCGGCCCCCACCACCGCCCCGGCCATCACGACACTGCGCTCGATCACAGCTTCGGGATCGACCGAGGCATCCGCCGACACCCCAGCGACCGCCGGCCCGCGCCGGCCGTCAAGCAGGTCGAGCTGGACCCTCAGGTAGGTCTGGGGAGTGCCGGCATCGACCCAGTAGGTGTTGTGCCGCAGAGCCCACAGCGTGCCGTCGGTGACCATCGCCGGGAAGACCTCTCGCTCCACCGACACCCGGCGCCCGGGCCCGATCCGATCGATCACCGAGGGCTCCATCAGATAGGTCCCCGCGTTGATCCAGTTGCTCGGCGCAGGGGGCTCCGGCTTCTCCAGGAAGGCGCTCACCCGACCATCGGGATCGGTCACCACGACCCCGTAGCGGGACGGATCGTCCACCTCGATCAGGTGGATCGTGGCCTCGGCACCGGCCGAGCGATGCAGGCGCAGCATCTCGCCGACGTCTAGATCAGTGATCACATCGCCGTTGGCCACCAGGAACGTGCCCCCGGAGGCACCCATCTCCGACATCTCGTACGCGAAGCGGATAGCGCCGGCGGTGTCGAGCGGCTCGGGTTCCACGACTCCGACGAACTCCACTCCCGCGCAGCGCCCGTCGGTGTAGGCGGCCTGGAAGGCGTCGTCGTGGTAGCCCAGGGCCAGGACCACCCGGTCCACGCCGTGGCGGGCCAGACCGGACACGGCGTGCTCGATCATGGGCCGGTCCAGCACCGGGAGCATCTGCTTGGGGGTGGTCAGCGTCAGCGGCCGCAGCCGGGTGCCGAAACCCCCGACGAGCAGGATCGCCTGCACCTCGGCGCCTGCTCTCTATTCCTCGGGCGGGGCGTCCGTCGGGTCGAGGTCGGTTTCCGGCCCGGTGGAGACCAGGTTCCCCGCCGATGCCCCGAAGGCTATCTGGAGGCGGTCCTCCGGCGGCGGCGGCACATCGGCGCCTGCAGGCACCCGGGCGAAGGTGAACGCCTCCAGATCGCCCAGCAGGCGGATGTCGGAGAAGTCGTCGGTGTATTCCTCGGCCGGCTCGTACAGGTCAACCAGCCCCGTGACGGGCTCGTCGCCACCGGGCGCCGCCGGATCGATCCGGGCGAATCGCACGGCCCGGATCACGGTCGGCTCACCGTTGCAGTCGGACCCCGCCTCCAGCACGCCGATGCCGGGGCCGCTGATCTCGTCGTCGGTGACCCTCGCCCCCATGGACTCGAAGAACACGTCAAGCTGGGCGTCCTCACCCGAAGCTGAGCTGTTCCACGGGTGGATGTGGATCACCCCGTCCTGGTGCGAGTGGATGCCGTCGGGGTCGGCGGCGCTGGTGAAGGCGGGCAGGAACCGGTCGCAGTCGTAGATTGCGTAGGCCGAGTGCCAGTGGTCGTTGCCCACCCTCGGCGCGGCCGCCGGAGCCCGCGAGGACCGGGCGAAGATCACCAGCGCCACACCGAGGATGACAACAGCCCCGAGAATGAGCGGGAAGCCCAGCTCGCGGCGCTCGCGGCCGCCCTTGGGCGCGGCGGCCGCCCGGGCGGCCCGCTGGACCTTCTTGGAAGAACTCGGCTTGGCCACGGGCCGTCACGCTATCGGCTCACACCGGATCTCAGTGACGGCTCAGTTCGGAGAACAGCGCCTCGTAGGCTCCCGCGGCCGTCTGCGGAGACATGCATCTCTCAACGTAGGCCCGGCCGCGCCGTCCCATTGTGGCGCGCCCGCCGGGGTCGTCGATCAGCGCGGCGACCGCGGCATCGAAGGCAGGCTGGTCGCCGGGAGCAACCGCGACGCCGCAGCCGGCCTCGTCGATCATGCGGGGCAGCTCCGTGTCGGGGTCGACCGACGCCACCACCGGGCGGCCCGCGGCCAGGATCGAGTAGATCTTGGAGGGAACGCTCGAGCGGGCCAGTCCCTCGCGCAGTACTACCACGTGGATGTCGGCCGACGCCAGAACCTCGTCGAGGCGCTCGGCCGGCTGGTAGCCGACAAACACCAGGTTGGGCAGCCCGGCCGCCGACGCCTCCAGCGCGGGACGAGCCGAGCCCTCGCCGTTGACCACGAACACGATGTCGTCGCGGTGGCGGTGCGCCCGGGCCGCTTCCACCATCAGGTCGAGCGGCTGCGAGAAGCCGACGTTGCCCGCGTACATCACGACGGTCCGGTCCCCCAGGCCGTGCTCGGCCCGGTATGCGGTGTCGCGGCTGCGGGGGCGGATCCGGGATGTGTCGACGAAGTTGGGGATCACTCGCACCGATCCGGACCGGCCGGTGTCGAGCTTGGCGGCCACGTTGTCCCTCATGTCGGAGGACAGAACGGTCACCGCCGCGGCTCGGTGGTAGATGAACCGCTCGAGGCGGCGAGCCGCGGCCACCAGTCGCCGGCCCCTGATGGCCCCGGTGTCGATGGCTGCGTCCGGAAAAATGTCCTGCAGGTTGAACACGAGCGGCACCCGCCAGCGGCGGGCCGCGGCCCAGCCGGCCAGTCCCAGCGTTACCGGCGGCGACATCGCCAGCACCGCGTCGGGCCGGTCCCGCGCCACGACCGCGGTAGCGGTGGCCAGCGCGGTGAAGCCCGCGAACCCGGCGGCGCGGGCCGCGACGCTCCCCTTCGCCGTCGGGAACGGGTGGACCCTGGTGACCTTGACCCCGCCGCGGGCGATCCCCGGTCGCACCGGGCGCCCCCGCCAGTCGGGCTCCACCCGGTGCTGGCGATACCAGGGAAGGGAGGTGACGACCCGGATCTCGTGGCCCCGGCGAGCCAGCTCGGAAACGATGGCGGTCATGACCTCGCCGGTGGGGGCGACGTCGGGGGCGTAGTGCGGGCAGAGGACGAGCAGCCTCACAGGGCCGGCTCCACGGCCTGACCGGCCGCGGCCCGCCAGGCCTCCAGCAGCCGGCCGGCCGCTTGCTCGGGAGCGAAGTCCGCGGCCCGGGACAGGCCCAGGTCCACCTGCTCGCGGATCCGGGATGATCCCGACTGCGTCTCGGACAGCGCGTCGACCCATCCGTCGACGTCGTCCGGATCAACAAGGGTGCCGCACTCGCCCACTACCTCCGGGAGCGCGGTCGTGTCGGCGGCTATGACCGGGGTTCCCGAGTGCATCGCCTCCAACACCGGCAGGCCGAAGCCTTCGTAGCGCGACGGGAAGGCGACCGCGCTGGCGCCCGACATCAGCGAGGCGAGCCTGGCGTCGTCCACCCATCCCAGGTGGACCACGCCGGGGGTGCGGGCCGCCTGCTCGGCCACCTGAGCGTGGGCACGGCCCCGGGCCCCGGTCAGCACCAGCTGGACGTCGGGGTGACGGGCCCGGACGGCCGCGTGGGCCACCAGGAGGGTGGCGTGGTTCTTGTGCGGATATGTGGCCGCCGGGTACAGCACGAAGGGCTGCTTGACAGGACTCCCGGACGGTTCGGCCACCGACCCGGTCGCGCCGGTGGAGGATCGGGGGCGGGCGTAGGTGGGCGGCACCACCCGGATGCGCCCGGCCGGCACCGACAGCCGTTCCGACAGCCGGTCGGCCACCCACTGCGACGGCACGGTCACCAGGTCGGCAGAGCGGACGCTGCGAGGCACGGCCCAGCCGAGATACCGGCGCTTCATCGCCGAGAAGTTGGCGGGAAGGTCCAGCGGCTGTATGTCGTGGACCGTCAGCACCGACACGCCGAACCGTCGAGCCGGGAGCCGGCCGCCGAAGTGGTGCACGATGTCGAACCCGGTCGACAGGCGGGCCAGCCAGGTCGACTCGACCACGGCCCGCCGCACCCGGCTGTCGGGCCTCCAGGAGGCCTCATGCCACGGCGGCGAGGCCAACTCCGGATGAGCGGCTCGCACACCCGCCATGGACGCCAGCTCCAGCTCCACGGCGGGGGCCTGATCCGGGATCTGCGACGCCACCGCGGCCAGCAGCCTGGTGGCGTAGGGCTCGGCCCCTCCGACCTGTGCGGGCACGACCGAGCACAGGTTCGCCAGCACCCGCAGAGGAGTCATGGCGCGCTCGGTACCCGCGACTCGGCGCGGGTGCCCGGGCCGGTCGCGCTACGGCCCCGCGAACCGGTCATGACGAGCTCCTCACCTACGGGCCTGCTCATAGGCGCTCCGCACGCCGGCCGCGGTGGCGCTCCAGCTGAACGCCGTGGCCCGGGTCCGGGCCGCGGCCGAGCGCCGGGAGTGCTCCGCGTCGTCGTCCACCACCGCGTCGACGGCCGCTGCCAACGCCTCGACGTCGGCCGGGTCCACCACCGACGCCGGGTCGGCGCACACCTCCTCGGTGGCGGTTCCGGCGCTGGTCACCACGGGCGTGCCCTGAGCCATGGCCTCCAGGACGGGCAGTCCGAAGCCCTCCATCAGGCTCGGGTAGACGAACACCCGAGCAGCCGCGTACAGGGCGGGCATGTCCCGCTGGGGGACGAAGCCGAGGCGGATGACCGTGCAGGCCGCGCCGGCAACGAGCTCGGCCGCGTCGAGGCCCCAGCCGTCGGGGCCGGCCAGCACCAGCGGCACGGCGGTAGAGGTGCGCTCCGCGGCGCGCAACAGCCCGGTCAGATTCTTGCGGGGCTCCGCGGTGCCGACCCACAGCGCGAAGACGTCAGGCAGGCAGTAGCGGGCCCGCACCGCGTCGATCTCGGCAGCGCCGGCCGTGACCGCGGCAGCCGCCAGCGGCACCACCCGGATCCGCTCGGGGCCCACGCCGTGAGCGTGCAGGTCGTCCGCCGTCGCGTGGGACGGCGCTATCACCACCGCGGCTTGGGCCCGGGCCAGATGGAACCCCCGGGTGGCGAAGCGCACACCCCGGCGGGTGAACCACTCGGGCCGGCTCAGGAAAGCCAGGTCGTTGACGGTCACGACCAGCCCGGCCCGGCCCGGTGGGGGCACCACTCCCCCGGTGGCGTGGACCACGTCCACCGGTCCCGCCAAGCGCTGGACCGACGGCGCCCGCAGGCGGTGCCAGGCGTCATAGAGCGCCCTCCGGGGCAGCGGCGCGTGACGGACCGGAATCGAGGGACCGAGCCCTTCCGCCGGCGGGTGGCGGTGGCGGGCCGCAATGCCCACCAAGTCGACGTCGCCCCTTGCGGCCAGCGCGTCGAGGGTGCGGGCCGCGGCGACCGCGGTGCCCCCCGGCACCCGATGCCAGCACTGCTCCACCACCGCGGCCACCCGAATCATTAGGCCGAGTCTCCCACGCGAGGGACCGGCATTCGCGGCCGGCGCGCTAATCGTTATCGCCGCGCAGGCCGAGCCCGCTGTAGGTGAAGCCGAGACGCGCCAGTGCCGCCCGGTCCAGCATGTTGCGGGCGTCAACAACATGGCGCTGGGCCATGACGCCGGCGATCCGGGCGAAGTCGAGCCGGCGGAACTCGTCCCACTCGGTTGCCACCACCAGCGCGGAGGCCTGGTCACAGGCCGTGTAGGCGTCGGCGGTGATCGAGATGCCGGCGGCCTCGGCGGCCGGGCTGGCCGAAACCGCAGGATCGAAGGCCCGGACAACTGCGCCGGCGGCGGTCAACCGTCGGGCGATCTCGAGGGCGGGCGAGTCCCGGGTGTCGTCGGTGCCGGCCTTGAAGGCCAGACCGAACAGCGCGATCCGGGCGCCGTCCATCCGCACCCGGCGGGCCACCTTGTCGACGATCCTGTCGAACTGCTCGTCGTTGGCTGCCACCACGCTGCGCAGCAGTCTGTAGTCGTAGCCGGCCTCCGCGGCTGCGGCGACGAGGGCCCTGGTGTCCTTGGGCAGGCACGAACCGCCCCAGCCCGGTCCTGGCTTCAGGTATTCGCGCCCTATACGGGGGTCGTAACCCATGCCGGCGAGAACGTCGTTCACGTCGGCACCCACCGCTTCGCACAAGGCTGCCACCGAGTTCGTGAACGACAGCTTCATGGCCAGGAACGCGTTGGCGGCGTACTTGGTGGTCTCCGCGGAGGCGAGGTCGGTGATCAGCATCGGCGCGTCGAGCCCGGCGAACAGGCCGGCCACCCGCTCGGCGACAGAGGCGTCGTCGGCCCCCACCACAACCCGGGCCGGATTGAGGAAATCGCTCACCGCCGACCCCTGGCGCAAGAACTCAGGATTGGAGGCCACCGCAACATCGGCGCGACCCAGGACCCGGTGCAGCATCACCGAGGTTCCCGCCGGCGCGGTGGACTTGTTCACCACCACCGCTCCCGGCTTCAGGCTCGGACCTATCTCGGAGGCGGCGGCCTCCAGGTAGCTGAGGTCGGTGCCGCCCTGGGAGTTCGACGGTGTGGGAACGCACAGGTACACGAAGTCGGCCCGGGCTGCCGCGTCGGCGGAGCCCAGGACGAAGGAGAGCCGATCTGCATCCAGGCCGGACTTCACGAGATCGGCCAGCCCGGGCTCGCGAATCGGAACCTCGCCCCGCTGCAGCGCGGCGATCCTGGTGCCGTCGACATCGGTGCAGACGACGCGGTGGCCGAGCTCCGCCAGACATGCGGCGGTGGTGAGCCCCACATAGCCGGCCCCGATGACGGCGATCGCCGTCGGCGGGCCGGACCTGTCGACGCCGTCGGCACCCATCACCGGCCGGCCCGGATCAGCTGCACGACTCTCCCTCCGGCGGGCGGCCCTGGATGACCGGCGGCCCCGAGTCGGGGTCCTGCGACTGTGCGGCCAGCGCGACGAGGCCACCGGTCGCGGTCGCCAGCGCCGGCGACGGTGACACGACGCTGGCCGCACCGGCCGGAGCGAGCGCGTTGCCCGCGGGGTTGGCCACCGGCGCGAACCCGGCGTCCGGGTCGGGCAGCAGCGGCGGGCGGCCGCGGGCTTGCACCTGGGCCCGCACCTCGGCCATCGGCGCCTGGAACACGAAGTGGATTCCGCCGTAGTCGGAGCCGAGGACCGCCACCACGCCGTCCACCCGCTCATCCTCGACGACGTACGGCACCGGGTCCAGGTACCGGGCCACCGTCATGGCCTCGGCCCAGTCGGCGGGGCCGTGCAGCACGACGGTCTCACCGATGTCAGGGGAAGCCACCGAGTCCAGAACCTCGAAGCCCTCGCCGGCGAGCCTCTCGGCCGCGTCGTCCCGAAAGATCTCGTGGTAGCCGGCGATCGTCAACGACACCTCCGAGGGCCTGACCGAGTCGGCTGAGCCCCTGAAGATCTCCAGCAACGGGGCGTTGGCGCCCTTGTAGGCGGCCTCTCCCTTGTAGGTGCCGTCAGGATGCCACACGGTGTACACCTCGAGCCGTTCACGCTGAAGGTTCTCGGGATTGAAGTCGGCGAAGGCCTCACCCAGCGCGATCAGCTCCGCCAGCGTCAGATCCTGGTCAAGAGTCAGGCTCCCCGAGGCGGCATCGAGCAACTCGACCATGGTGGAGGGATTGCGGGCCCCCCGGTTGATGGCCCGATCCAGGGCCAGGACGAGGAAGTCCTGCTGCCGCTTGATGCGGGTGAAGTCGTCCCCGCCGGTGATCCTCCAGCGGCCGTCGATCAGCTCGGTGTAGCGGCGGCTGCGGACATAGTGCAGGGCCTGCTCGCCGTCGAGCACGTGGCAGCCGGGCTCGGCAACGCTGAACGCCAGCCTGGTGTCCCGCACCGGGTGGTCGAACCACACCGGAACGCCGCCGAGAGTGTCGACAACCTCCCGGAATCCGGCCAGGTTGACCTCCACGTAGTGATTGATCTCGACATCGAACATGGATGTCACGGTGGCGACGAGCATCTCGGCGCCACCGATGTACAGCGCGGAGGTGATCCGGTTGTCCTGCGCCCCCGGGATCTCGGCCCACAGATCCCGAGGGATCGACAGCACCCACGCCGACCCGGACACCGGATCCAGATGCACCAGCATGATGGTGTCCGCCAGACTCCGGCCGGTGGGGTCGACGACGCGACCGTGCACCACCGGGTCGTCGGGGTCCAGCCCGAGCGCGCTGTCGGTCCCTACGATCAGGAAGTTGACGGGCTCGCCCGGCTCGGTGTCGGTTCGCAGCAGCGGGTCCTCGCCGTACTGGCCGGTGCCGACGATGACCACCCGGTCGACCTCTCTCCAGACCTCCTCCACGTGTTCGGCCAGGTCGGCGAGCCACACCGCGGCGACGATGACGCCTAGGCACGCGACCGCCACGAGGCGCTGCGGCCAGGTGCGCCGCAGCACCACTTCGCGTCCGTCGGTCACGGCGCGCCAGCGTACCGGCCGGGTCTAGGGCCGGAGACGAGGCGCGGCCAGTGCCGGCGGTGCGTTTCAGCGCAGGTGGAACACGTCCCCGGCGTCGATCGGCACGTTCCGGTTCCCGGAGGTGACCACCAAGCGCCCGAGGGCGTCGATGTCCTGTGCAATCCCCTCCACAGAGCTGCCGTCGGCCAGCTCCACCCGGACCCGTCGCCCGATGGTCGCCGACGCGGCCCTGAGCTCTCGGCGGGCTCGGGCGGGATCGGCGAGATAGCGGCCGAGCGCGTCGAGCAGCCAGGCCAGCACATCGTCGCGGGAGGTTCCGGCCCCGGCCTGGGCCAGCGAGACCGCACCCGGCTCCGGCGGTGCGGCCGCAACGTTCAGGCCGAGGCCCACCACCACCACCGGCGACTCGCCGCCGACGATCTCCGACAGGATGCCGGCCAGCTTCCCGGCAACGCCGGGGCCTTCCAGCAGTAGGTCGTTGGGCCACTTGGCCCGGACCTCGGCAGCCGAGTCGTCGAGGGCGCGGGCCGCGGCCGCCAGCGCGGCGGCGGACACCGCGGCGGCGCGGTCGGAGGCCTCGGCGACCGTGGCCGGCAGCCGGAAGCTCACCAGCAGCGATGCCTCCGGAGAACCCGCGCCGGCGGCGTCAATCCAGCGCCGGCCCAGGCGTCCCTTTCCCGCGGTCTGGTGGTCGGCCACCAGGACGGCCGGCGTCCTGTTCCCCCGACGGGCCCCCGAGGCCAGATCGTCGTTGGTGGAGCCGGTCGAGGCCGTGTGCAGCAGGGGTCCGAGACCGGCTCGCAGGGCCGCCGCGGAGCTGAGCGGCAGCCGGTCCGGCGCCGGAGCCGCGGATGTTGTCGGGGACGCCACGGAGAGCATTCTGTGCGATCCGGCCCGCGATCGGCTATCCAATGACCTCGTGTTCTCGAAGGTTCTCGTAGCCAACCGGGGTGAGATAGCGGTCCGGGTGATCCGGGCCTGCCGGGAAATGGGCGTCACCGTGGCGGCCGTCTACTCCGACGAGGACCGCGACGCGATGCACGTGCGGCTCGCGGACGAGGCCTACGCGCTGGGTGGCTCGGCCGCGGCCGAGAGCTACCTGCGGACCGATGCACTCATCGCCGCCGTGGAGCGCAGCGGCGCCGACGCCGTGCACCCCGGCTACGGGTTCTTCAGCGAGAACGCCCACTTCGCCCGGGCGGTGACCGCCCGCGGGGTCGCCTTCATCGGCCCGCCGCCCGGAGCCATCGAGGTTATGGGGGACAAGATCTCGGCTCGGGACGCGGCCGTCAAGTCCGGTGTGGCTCCGGTGCCGGGCACGACCGAGCCCGTTGTCGATCCGGCCCAGGTCGAGGCGTTCGGCTCGGCCCACGGCTGGCCGGTGGCCGTCAAGGCCGCCTACGGCGGGGGCGGCCGGGGCATGAAGGTCGTGGCGACGGCCGCGGAGGCGGCCGCCGCGGTGGAGTCGGCCCAGCGGGAGGCGCTTGCCTACTTCGGGCGCGACGAGTTGTACATGGAGCGCTACTTCGACCGGGCCCGCCATGTCGAGGTGCAGGTCCTCGCCGACGCCCACGGCAACTGCGTGCATCTGGGCACCCGGGACTGCTCCGCACAGCGCCGCCATCAGAAGCTCGTTGAGGAGGCGCCCGCGCCGGACATCGATCCTGCGGTGCTGTCGGCGATGGGCGAGGCCGCGGTCGCGGTGGCCCGCGGCTGCGGGTACATCAACGCAGGCACCGTCGAGTTCCTCTACGCCGACGGCGAGTTCTACTACCTGGAGATGAACACGAGGCTGCAGGTCGAGCATCCCGTTACCGAGATCGTGACCGGCATCGACCTCGTGGAGCAGCAGCTCCGCATCGCGGCCGGCGAGCCGATCGGCTTCACCCAGGAGGACATCACGATGTCCGGCTGCTCGATCGAGGTTCGGGTCAACGCCGAGGATCCCGCCGGGGGCGCGTTCCTCCCCTGTCCCGGGCTCATCACCGGTCTGCGCCCCGCCCAAGGTCCCGGCATCCGGTGGGACGGCGGCTACGAGGCCGGCGACACGGTCAGCCAGTACTACGACAACCTCATCGGGAAGCTCGTCGTCTGGGGCCGCGACCGCGACACCGCCATTTCCCGATGCTTGCGAGCCCTGTCCGAGATGCAGGTCGACGGGGTGGCCACGACCATCCCGGCCGCGCAGGCCATCCTGGCCCATCCGGACTTCGCGGCGGTGACCCATTCGACGCGGTGGGTGGAGGAACAGCTCGACCTGACAGCCGTCGAAGGTCGCCCGGCCGTCGCCGACGCTGGTGCCGATGCACGCGGGACGGGTGTGCGCCGCACCGTTGACGTGGAGGTCGAGGGCAAGCTCTTCAACGTGGCGTTGTGGGCACCCGACGGGGCCGGCGGCGACAACAATCGGCCCAGCGCGGCGCGGCGGCGCTCCCGGGGGCCGTCGGGTGTGGGCACGGGCGCGGCTGAGGTCACCGTCCCGATGCAGGGCACGATCGTGAAGCTTCTGGTGCAGGTGGGCGACGAAGTGGAAGCGGGCGAGCCGGTGGCCGTGCTAGAGGCGATGAAGATGGAGAACAACATCGCGGCCGGCCGTTCCGGGACCGTCGCCGAGATCCGGGTGCAGGTGGGGGACTCGGTGGGAGGCGGAGACACCATCGCAGTGATCGGCTGAATGGACGCCGCCGGCCCTCGCCCGCCGAGATGGCAGCCGGCACTTTGGGCCGTCGCCGTCGCGGCGGCCGCGGCCGGGGCGGCGCTGCGCTTCATCGCGCCGTCGCCGATGTGGCTGGACGAGGCGCTGTCGGTGAACATCGCCTCGCTGCCGGTCGGCGAGGCGGTGGAGGCGTTACGCCACGACGGCCACCCCCTGCTGTACTACCTGTTGCTCGGCTTCTGGCTGGAGGCCTTCGGCGACTCCGACTTCGCGGCTCGCTCGCTGTCGGGGCTCTTCTCGCTGGCCGCGGCCGCGGTGATCTGGGCCGCCGCCCGGCGGAGGCTGGGCGCGGAGGCGGCCCGGTACGCGGCCGTGCTCGCTCTCACGTCGCCGTTCCTGGTCCGCTACGGCAGCGAGGCTCGCATGTACGCGCTGGCGGTTCTGCTGGCCGCGGCGGGCTGGCTGATCACCGAGAGGGCCGTCGAGCGGCGCAGCCCGGCCCGACTGGTCGCGGTGGCGCTAGTGGTGGCCGCCGGGCTCCACACCCACTACTGGATGATCTGGCTGGCTGCGGCCGCCTCAGCGGTGCTCGCTGTGCGGTGGCTGCGCTCGCCGGCATCCCGGGAGGTGCTGACCCCGGTGCTGGCCGCCTACGCATGCGGCTGGATCGGGTTCGCCCCCTGGCTGCCGGTCCTGGTCGGTCAGGCGGTCCACACCGGAACCCCCTGGGCGAAGTGGGCCCGACCGGCCGAGGTAGCGGTGGAGACGATCGAGGCGCTGGGCGGCGGCACCCGCTTCGAGCCTGTGCTGCTGGGGGTGGTGCTGGCCGGGGCTGCGTTGCTGGGCGCCACCCTGATTCGCACCAGTGCCGACGGCGTTGAGCTGGGTTGGCCGGGTCGCCACCCGGGGGCGCCCCTCGTGGCGGTGACGCTGCTCACGCTGGGACTCGGCGGGACCGTGGCCATGTTGTCGGGCGGAGCGTTCGAGGCCCGCTACACCGCGGTCGTCGTTCCGGTGCTGGTAGCCCTCGCGGGCCGGGGTCTGTCGCGGCTGCCGCGGTGGTTGGGCCCGGCCGCTCTCGCCGCGGTCGCGGCCTTCGGTGTGGTCGTCGCGATCGACGAGGCTCGGCGCGACCGCAGCCAGGGCCAGGAGGTGGCGGACATCATCGACCGGGATGCGGGGACCGGTGACGTTGTGGTCGCCTGCCCGGACCAGCTCGCGCCCGCCGTGCTGCGCTACCTGGAGGGGCCTGCGACCTTGTTCATCCACCCGCCGACGGAGGATCCGCGCTTCGTCGACTGGTACGACTACCACCAGCGCATCGACCGAGCCTCACCCACCGCTACCGCCAAGGGCGCGCTCGACACCGCCGGAGCCGGCGGAGCGGTCTGGCTGGTGACCGCGTCGGGCTACCGCGGCTTCGAGGGACGATGCGAGACGATCGCGGCAGAGCTGGGACATACCCGCCCATCGGAGACGGTGCTGTTCGCGCGGCCCGTCTACGAGCACATGCGCCTGTACCGCTATCCGGCCGGGGCGCCGTGAGCGGCTCACGCACGGCCATGAGGGTGGCGCTGGCCGCCTGGGCGGAGGCTCGGCTGTACGTCGCGGCGGCCTACATCGTCACCACGGCGGTCGTCAACCGCCTCGAGCCGCCGCCCGACTTCACCCCGGTCTCGGACGGTCTGCTGGCGTGGGACGGGCGCTGGTACGAGGCGATCGCCATCGGCGGCTACGCCGACGCCGCCGATCCGGCCCTGCGCTTCTTCCCGCTGTGGCCGCTCGGCGGGCGAGCCGCCGCCTGGCTCCCCGGTGTCGGTGCCGGCGCCGCCCTGGTGGTCCTGGCCAACGCAGCCGCGCTGGCAGCCGGCATGCTGCTGCACCGGCTCGTGGTGTCCGAGACCGGCGACCGGCGCCTGGCCCGGCGGGCGGTGAGGCTGCTGGCACTGGCTCCACCGTCCTTCGTCCTGGTGTTCGCCTATTCCGAGGCCCTGTACCTGACGCTGGCCCTGTCGCTGTTCCTGCTGGCCCGCCGCGGGAGCTGGTGGGCGGCGGCAGCCGCCGGGTACCTGGCCGGGCTCACCCGACCGGTGGGCGCGCTGCTGGCGGTGCCGGCCGCAGCGATGGCCTGGCCGGAGCGCTCCCAGCGCAGCCCGGGCGCGGTAGCGGCCGTGGTGGCGCCGCTGGCGGGAGCAGCCACCTTCGGTCTCTGGGCCCAGGGGGCGCTCGGTGATGCCTCCGCCCCGCTGGAGCGGCAGAGGGAGTTGCGGGGCGACTTCGTAGACCCGGTGAGCCGGCTTGTTCGGGGAGCCTGGCGGGGAGCGCACGGCGACACCGGCGAACTGCTGCACTTCCTGGCTGCGGTCGTGCTGATCGCCCTGGCGGTTGTGGCCGCCCGGAGGCTGAGCCGTCCCATGGCCATCTACGCGGTGGTCAGCCTTGCGCTGCTGCTGGCCGCCGAGAACCTGAACAGCCTCGAGCGGTACGCGCTGAGCGCATTCCCGCTGCTGATCGCGGCCGCGATGGTGAGCCGCCACCGCTGGCTGGACCGCTGGATCGTCGGGGCCGCGGGCGCGGGCCTGGTGTGCCTGACGACCCTCGCCTTCCACGGCGTGTACGTCCCGTGACCCTTCCCCCGAGATCCTGACCCGGAGGGCCTCGGGTCACCTCTGCGTCGGTTACTGCCACTCGCGGTACTCGTAGACTGCCGGGCTGTGGCTCTGAGGATCGCCCTTGCCGGCTGGTACGGGTCGGACAACCTGGGAGATGAGATGATCCTCAGTTGCATGGCCGCCTCCCTCCGTGCCCGGGGGGTGGAGCCGGTAGCGGTGTCGATCGATCCCGAGCGGACTTCCGCCGTCCATGGCGTTGAGGCGGTCGCCCATCGCTCGCCCCTTCCCAGCGCAGCGCTGCGCCGGTCGCTGTGCCGTGCGCACGCCATGGTCCTGTCGGGAGGTGTGGTGCAGTCGGAGACGTCGCCGTGGAACATGTGGTTCCATATGTCGCGTCTTCGCGCCTACAGGCGGTCGGTGCCGGCGGCGTCCAGTCACAGGCGAGCGCAGGCGGTGGTCGCCGCCATCGGTCTGGGGGTGGGACACGTCCGGGGCGCCGGAAGCCGGCGCATGGCGGTCGCGGAGATGCGCCGGGCCTGTCGCGTCGTGACGAGAGACACCGCCTCGGCGCAGCGCCTGCGCGACTGGGGCGTGCCCGACGTGGCGATCGGCGCCGACCCGGTGCTCGCCGGAGACGCCGCGCTCGTTTCGAGCCAGACGGCGGCAACCCGGCCGCCGCATTCGCGCCCACCGGAGCCGACGGGCTCGACCCGCTCTCGCAGCGACGCCACCGACACCATTTGCGTGATTCTGCGCCCCCCGAATCGCCGAGGCATCCGCACGGCCGCGGCCAAGACCCGCACGTCCTGGCAGCCCTGGATCGGGCAGCTGGCGCAATCTCTTGACGCGCTGGCCGAGCACAGCGGCATGACGTTGCGCCTGCTGCCCTTTCAGCCAAGCCAGGACAACCCGATGCTCGTGGCGCTGCGACAGAGGATGAGAACAGACGCAGAACTGGTCACGCTCAACATCGACAATGTGCTCGCTGAGGTCGCCCGGAGTCGCTTCGTGGTCACCATGCGCTATCACGGCGCCATCGCAGCCCTGCTCAACGATCAGGCCGCGGTGGTGCTGGACTACTCTCCGAAGATGAGGTCGCTCGCCGCCGAAGGCGGAGGCTGGGCATCAATCGTCGACCTGGCTCCGCTCGACGCTCGGCGCTTCGAGCCCGGCGCGCTGATTGCCGCGGCGAACGAGGCGCAGGACAAGTCGCACCGGACAGCCGAAGCATGTGGCCTGCTGCGTACTCGCCTGAAGATCAACGACGCCGCGCTCGACGATCTGCTTGAGCTGATCCAGTGACCGGCTGACGGAACGCCGAGCCAGCCGCGCCGATGACGGGCCGCCCGTGGCAGCGACGCCTTCTGAGATGGCTGAGAATCGCATACCTCGCCATGCTCGCCGCGGTCGTGCCCGTGCTCGTGTTGACGCGCCGGGACGAAGTGGCCGACCTTCTCGGAGACCTCGCTGGCGCAAGGCATGCGCTCGTGGCGGCGTCGTTCGCGGCGGGGTTCGTGCTGATAGCGCTGAGTGCGTACTTCTGGCTCGTAAGCCTGCGCATGCTCGGCCAGCGTCCGCGTTTCCGCGATCTGACCGTCACCGCGGCTCGTTCCCTGCCGGCCAGGTACGTGCCGCTGATGGTCACGTTCGCGATCAGCCGCGTAGCGCTGATGCAGCGCCGCGGCGTTCCGGGGGGCCCTCTCGCTCTCACCGCTTCACTCGAGATGGCCGTGAGCCTCGCCGTCTCGATCGCTTACGGCCTGGTGCTGCTGGGGTGGGCCGGAGAACTGCCGGGAGGCCTCGCGATCCCGTTCGTCTCGGCGGTCGGGGTGATCGTCGTCGCTTCGCCATCGGTGGGGGGACGTGCCGTCGCGGCGGTGGCGCGCCGTCGCGGCCTGGACAGCCTGGCCTCGATCAGCGGATTCACGTGGCGGGGCTATCTGCACATGATCGCGGCATCGGGCTGCTACTGGACCTGCGCAGCCGCCGTGTTCTGCCTGTACATGCGCGCATTCGATGCCGCCGACGGCTTCGGGACGGCGCACCTCGCCGGTGCCTTCGTGCTCACATGGGGAGGCCTGCGGTTCCTTTCTGTGATCGCGCCACAGGGAATCGGCGTGGTGGAGGTGACCGTTCCGTCACTGCTCGGCGCAGCCGATCCCCTGACCCTCGGCATATTGATATTCGGCTTCAGGCTGGTGCTGCTGCTGCGCGACCTGCTGGCCGCGGCTGTCTCGGAGCTCGATGCGTCGAGGCGTACAAAGGTCGAAGCGGGCCCGGTGCCGCGTTCGGATGGCACAGAGCCTTGATCCACGTCTTCGTCGGCACCCAGGCCGAGTACATCAAGATGGCGCCGCTGCTGTGGCGCATGGAGGCGGTCGGCCTCCCCTACCGCCTGATCGACTCTGGACAGCACGCCGACCGGTCGGAATCGTTCCGCCAAGAGTTGGGCCTGCGGGCGCCCGATCACACGATGGGAGGCAAGCGCAGCGTCGACTCGGTGCCTGCAGCCATGTGGTGGGCGGCGGGACTCAGCCGCAAGCTGGCGCTGCGGTGGCGGCTTGAACGAACCGTCTTCGGCGGGTGCGGTGGGATCTGCGTGGTTCACGGCGACACGCCGACGGCGCTGGTCGCCGCCCTCATGGCGAAACGGGCCGGACTGGCACTGGCCCATGTCGAGGCCGGCCTTCGCACCCACCGGTGGCTGCATCCCTTCCCGGAGGAGATCATCCGGGTTGCCGTCGACCGGCTCGCCGACCTGCTCTTCGCACCCGACGGCGCAGCGGCCGAGGACCTGCGCAAACGCCGCGTGAGAGGGCGGATCATCACTGGATCGTCCAACACGATCAGCGATGCGCTCCGCGCAGCCCTGGAGTCCGGAGGCGCCCACTCGCACAGCTCGCCGCGCCGGCCGCACCCCGTGGTGGTGACCATGCACCGGGTGGAGAACCTGCACCGGCGACCGCGGAGGCGGGCGCTGGTGCACACGATCACGCAGCTGGCGCAGACGACCCCGGTGCGCTGGTATGTGCACGAGCCCACACGACGGGCGCTCGGGTCCGCAGAACAAGCCGGCCTTGAAGCCTCCGGCGTCGAGCTTGTGCCGATGGTCCCTCACGCCGAGTTCGTGAGGGCGCTCGCACGGGCGCCGTTCGCGATCACCGACGGAGGCTCCATCCAGGAGGAGTGCGCTCTGCTGGGGGTGCCCGTGCTGCTGTGGCGAGACCGCACCGACCGGGCCGACGGCCTCGGTGAGAACGCCATGCTGAGCCACTATGACCCCGAAGTGGTGGAAGCGTTCCTGGCCGACCCCGAACGCTTCCGGCGCGCTCGGAGGCTGCCGCAGTCAAGCCCGTCCCAGGAGATTCTCGAGGTTCTCACCGATTGGGTCGACGGCTGAAGACTCAGCCGGTCAGGCGTTCCCCCAGAGTCTGCGAACGCGCTCGGAGACCCCGTAGCGGCAGATGCACGCGAAGGCGGCGATGCCGTCCTTCCACGTGATCTTCTTGCCTTCGGCATAGTTCCTGCTCGTGTAGGAGATGCCGGTCTCCCAGATACGCCAACCTCCGGCGGCTACCTTCGCGGTGATCTCCATGTCGATCCCGAAGCGGTTCTCGCGCAGGTCGAGGGATTGCACGACCTCGAGGCGGAACGCCTTGTAGCAGGTCGCCACATCGGCCAGCCGCACGCCGGTGACCATGTTCGACAGCTGTGTCAGCATCCGGTTGCAGATCATGTGCCAGTAGTACGGCGCGCGGTGCGCCGGGCCTTCCTGCATGCGGGTTCCGTACACCACGTCGGCGTCGCCGCTCGCCAACGGCGCGAGCAGCGGGTCCCAGTCGCCGGGGTCGTACTCGAGGTCGGCGTCCTGGATCACCACGAATTCTCGGCTTGCCTCGGCGAAGCCCCGCCTCACCGCGGCGCCCTTGCCGCGGTTCTGGGGCTCCAGGAGGACCGTCACACGCGGATCGTCGTATCCGGACAGCCGATCGCGGGTTCCGTCTGTCGAACCGTCGTCCACCACTATCAACTCGCCGGTGAAGCGACTGGCAAGCACCCTGGCGACGATCTCGTCGATGGTGGCGACCTCGTTGTAGCAGGGCATTACCACCGATAGGCAGCCGTCGGAGGCGCTCACGGGCCACAGCCTACGGCTTGCTGACATGAGAACACGCTCGCGTCTCGAAGCGAACGCTTCATCGCCAAGCGGTCAAGACGCGTTACAGTCGAACATCGGGCTTACGGTGTAGTCTTCACTCGCTACTGCACTTGAAATCAGACTCGGATCGCTATAATCTACGTTGGCGTCAGCATAAACTGGCTTCGGTTCACCGCCTCCCGCTCCCACCACATAGATGTCGCCGTTACCTGGATCCCCATTGTCGTCGACTTGACTACGCGTAAAGGCAACCCATCTACCGTCAGTGGACCAGCTGGGAGCTGTATCATAGATTCTTCCCTCGGTCAATGAACCTAGATGAATGCCTAGCTCATCCATAACGCCAATGTGTCGGAAGTCAGAGTCTTGCAGACTAACCGAGTAAGCTATACTGCCACCCTCAGGCGACCAATCTGGCGTACTGTAGTCACCCTTGGGATAGCTCTGTGTTAGCCATACTACTTCATCAGCCTTTCCAACGTTCAGAATCCGAATCTCTCGCGGATTGTCGTCTCTGTCAGGATGGTCATTGCGAGCAAATGCGATCCAACTGTCGTCCGGGGAAAAGCTAACGAAAGCATCATCTTTGTCTCCCTTGTCCTTCACACGATCGTATTCGCCTGTCTCGACATTGACAGTCCAAATGTCATTGCCTTCACGACCGTGAGAGAACGCGATCAACTGGCCATCGTGTGACCAGTTCGGCGACCACCCATTATTCGGGACCCTTACTGTGTCATTGTTCACTAGAATTGAATCTGTATTGTCCTTGCAGACAAGCTGTAACTCTTGGCTGGTATGGATGTTCCTAACGAACATCTCCCAGCTATCACTCTTGCTAGGGCCGCTACGGCGACTATAGGCTATCCAAGACCCATCAGGCGAGAGGCTAGGATGCCCCAACTCCCATTCGTCGCTAATGATCAGTTCAGTTACTTGTACTTCGACGTCATCATTGACGACGAAGTCGGCATAGAATATCTGGTGTTCCCCAAGAAATTGGGCTACGAATGCAACTCTGTAGGGTCCATCTGGCCCTTCTAGCGGGGCTACATCCGGCGAATCTGGATCGATATCTATGGATTCTGGTAGCGTTACATCCGGCAAATCTTGGCCGATATCTATGGATTCTAGCGGCCCTATGTCCGGCAAGTCTGGATCGACATCTATGGATTCTAGCAGCGCTATGTCCGGCGAATCTGGATCGGGGTCGGGGTCTGTGGGTTCTGGTGGCGAAGATGCTGTAGAGACTGGATCGGAGTCTGTGGGTCCAGGTGGCGAAGATGACTCAGTAGCAGTACCTTCGCCGGGAGTCCCATTGTCTTTGGTGCCGCAGGCCCGGGGGACCACCACGATTGCGACTACCGCCGCGACGACAGCAACCGCGGAACCGATCTTGGCCCACAGCGGGATCCGAGGCTTCTCGTCGGGTTGCTCAGGTTCCGGTACCTGCGTCCCAGTGTCCACGGGCACGATGGGTCGGACGACTGTCTGGCTGACTGCGTCCGGCGTGTCTTCACCGCTAGCTGCCAGCTCGCGTGAGGATACAGGCGGCTGGTGTGGGTGGCCGGCCGGCGGCGGTGTCGTAGGCGTGTCCTGCGACCGGGATCCGGTCGTCGGTCTGGGTCGATCCGATCCCGGCGTCTCACCCACATACCGGCCCGAGTCACGGGCTAGTGGTATCTCTGTGGCCCTGAGGCCCAGCTCCTGCTCGACCTTCGCGATCGCCGCGGCGAAGGCGACGACATCACGGTGCCGGTCCTGGGGCTCGCGGGCCATGGCCTGCGATAGAGCGTCATCGAACGACGCGGGGAACTGCTCCCCGAGGCGGGGGGCAGGCTCGCTCAGCATCCTGGAGAGCAGCTGTCCGGTAGTGTCGCCGGCCTCGGACTCGAAGGGACGCAAGCCGGTCGCAAGCGTGTAGATGGTCGCGGCAAGGGAGTACTGGTCGGCAAACGGCGATGTCGCCGAGACACCGCTGTCGACCAGTTCCGGTGCCGCGTAGTACAACGACAGCCGCGTCTTGGCGGCATCGGTGCGCTGGTGCATCAGTGTTGCGATTCCGAAGTCACCCAATGCGGCCGACCCGAACTCCGACCGGAAGATGTTCTGTGGTTTGACGTCCCCGTGAACCATCCCTTGGCGATGGGCCGTGGCCAGGGCTCCCGATATGCGCACGGCCAACGACAGCAAGTCCTCAAGGTCCAGAGGGCCGGTGCGTTTGAGGATGCTCAGATAGCTGCCGTGAGGAAACAGCTCCATCACGATGCAGGGCCGGTGCTCGGCGGTCAAAGCGCTTGCGAAGACGGTCACGATGTTGGGATGGCGCGACAGCACCCCCGTGAGCCGACATTCCCGCTCGAAGTCCGCTATCTCCTCGGCGCTCCCAAGTCTCTCGGTCAGGACCTTGATCGCTACCCAGCGCTGGAATTCGAACTGCAGTGCCTCGTACACGCGGCTGAAGCCACCCCGGCCGATTTCGCGCAGGGCGCCATAGCCGTCGATAGTCGGCACATCGTCCCCGGACTCCCCGCCACCGATGGATTCGAGCACCTCATCCTCAATGTCGCGTGTGGCCTCGTCGATGCCTTCGGGGCTCGCGTCAACGTCCCCGGACACCTCATCGTCGCCGAGGCCGGCAGCCCGGCGGGCTGCATCGGCACGGATCCGGGCGAGTAACGCCTCGTCGACGTCGACCGTTACATCGTCATCGAATTCAGCGCCCGACACAGCGCTCCCGCTCTCCTTCCCCGCGTCTACGAGTTGTCCGTACGGGCGGCGAACCGGTGGCGTCGAGAGGCGGCTCGGGTGCCGTGACAGCTAGGCAGCCACTGTCGATGCAACAGGAACACCCGCCCGACATTGCGACTAGATTTACCACGGTGCTTGTTGGGTTGCATCGGCGGGAACCAATCCGGCCACTCCGGTTGCTGAGATCCCGAACGGTGCGATAGCCGACGATGGGACTCAGTGAGGACACGCTCCCTGACGCACCGCGAGCCGCCGAACCCTCGGACGCCGATCCAGGGAGGGCATCGATGTCCGCGTTGGACTGGAGTGCCTCCTCACTGGTCGGCCTGAAGCGACAGACGAACGAGGACCGCTACGGGCGCCAGGGCGCCTTGTTCGCTGTCGCCGACGGAATGGGAGGCCGCGAAGGCGGAGCGGAGGCTGCGGAACGGGCCATCGTTCTCGGTCTCAAGTACGGCAACATCCTGGGACCGGGAGCATCTGTCGAGGAGTGGCGCGGTCTCGTTCGTATCGTCAACATGAAGGTGGGAGCATCAATGACCGACCAGGGCCTTGCCAAGGCCGGATGCACCCTGACCATGGCGTCCGTCGAGTCCGCAAGGGTGGTGGTGGCCCATGTCGGTGACACTCGCTTATACGAGTTCGACCGAGGCGCCCTGCACCAGCGCACCCGCGACCACGACCTCCGCAACGAACTCACCGCGCTCGGCTCCGATCTCGAGCAGGCCGCGACCGAGGGGATGCCCCTATCGGGATTGACGTCCTTCATCGGCCAGTCCGACGCGACCCTGCGAATCGAGGCGTTCGAGTGGTGTCCCGCTTCAGGTGCTCGACTGCTTCTCTGCAGTGACGGGGTTCACCGCTACTTGGAGCATGATGCGATGGCTGCTGTCATGTCCGAGTGTCCGCCGAGCGAGGCGGCCGCGGAATTGACTAGGCAGGCGGATGCGGCGGGCGGGCGTGACAACGCCACCGCGGTCGTGATCCAATTGTGAACGTGCGCAGGGCCCAGTACCGGGAGGGGGCCGGGCTGCTGGCAACAGGCGACGGCCGGCTGTTCTTCCTGTCAGCGGTTGACCATCCATGCTCAGCGCTGCTCATGCGGGCTGTTTCCGACGAGCGCCCGCTGCACGCGCTCGAGGCCGTGGTCACCGGCGGGGTCTCCGACGTGCCTCCTTTCGCCTATATCGAGACCCTGGACGGCATCGAAGGGGTCGTGTGCGGCAAGCTACAGGTCGAAGTCACCGACAATGGGATCTCCGTGGTGGACGGCGCCTCCGCCGACCCGTGGGCGCGACTCTCCAGCTCGCTCGATGCGACCGTCCGGGTATGCGGTGACGCCGCGGGCTTTGGAGACCTCTGGATCGAGTCGGGTGTGGTGCGAGCCTCGTCCTTCAGTTGGGCGCCCCATAGCCAGTCAGGAACGGCAGCGGCTCTCACCGGTTCCGTCGAGTTCCGGGCACCAGCGGCCGTCAGGCCGACTCTCGACCTGCCTGACAATCCCGAGTCGGCGGTGGCTGACTCAAGGCGGGCGAGGTCTAAGCGGAGGGGGCGGGCGAGCGCCGGGCGTAAGTCGGGCGACGATGGATCGGCGCCGCCGGTTCGCGCGGTGGATGCTCTGGTGTGCTTGGAGTGCGACGGCCTGAACCCGCCGATGACCGCCCGCTGTGCGAGTTGCGGTGCGCTGCTGTGGGGAGCCAACAGCGAGGTTCGGTCGGTCAAGCAGCCCGCTCTGGGCGCCATCCGCCTGTCGGATGAGCGGGTCGAGTTCCTGGATGCGGATCTGCTCATCGGCCGCAACCCGGCTCGGTTCGGGATTCAGTCCCACCAGCGGGAGGTCGTCCACGGGATCGGTGACCAATCGGTGTCCCGTCTCCACATCGAGCTGATCCTCGACGGCTGGACAGTCAAGGCCGTCAACCACAAGCAGGGACCGGGCACGACAGTGGAGACCCTGCTGGGCGGATCGGAGAGACTCCCAGCCGGGACTCCTCGGAAGCTGGACCACGGGGACACCATCTACTTCGGCACCGTCTGGCTCCGCTACGACGAGCGCGGCTCGGCGGCATCTGCTGGAGCGCACGCCGGCGGCGGGCGGACGTGACAACCCATCGGCAATCGTGGTGGAATTGCCACGATGAGGAGGGCGGACTTCAGCCACGGAGACGGCCGGCTCTGGGTCAAGCATGGCCGGCTGCTCTTCGTGAACGACGCCACACACTCCGCTGTCGAGAGCCTTGAGAAGGCCGCACAGGTCGACCGCCCCAGCCGGGCCTTGGCGGCTGCGGTGATCGCGGCAGACTTCGATGTGCCGCCCTTTGTGTTCGCGGAGGACGGAGAGCGCCTGAACGGCATCGTCTGCGGCGCCATCGAGGTCCGCGTCGACGGCATCGACGCGACCGTGGTGCGTGGCGCGGACGCGGACCCATGGGCGCAGTTCGACGCCTCCCCAGCAGCAGTCGTGTCAGCCGGCACGAACACCGATGGCTTGGAAGAGGGTCTGTGGGAAGAGGATCTGTGGCTAGAGGCGGGTGCGGTACGCGCCGGGGGCTTCCGCTGGTTGCCGAGGTCCCAGGCCGCTGATGAGGCCAGAACCGCGAGGCTCGTAGGAACCTCAAGTATCGATCCCGATGCGACGATCGACGCCCGTGGCATCGCGGAGATACTTCGCCGCACGGAAGAAGAAAGACAGGCACCAAGCACGGACCCGGAAGCGACGATCATACTCGCACCGGGGGAAGTACTTCTCGACGGCCCACCGGAGCAACACCGCTTGGTGCAGGCTCTTGTCTGCGGACCATGCAGTATGCCCAACCCCCCGACCGCGGCCCGCTGCCGTGGGTGCTCGTCAGTCTTACCCAGATCGGACTCCTCCACTCGCAGAGTCCCCCAACCCGCCCTCGGCATGATCCATCTGTCGGGCGGCCTGCGCGAACCGCTCGACGCCGACCTCTTGATCGGGCGCAATCCCGCCCATCAAGCCCTCGGCCCTCACCAGCGGGCGGTGGTGCACGGGATGGGTGACCGCTCCGTATCGCGTCGCCACATCGAGTTGCGCCTCGACGGATGGAACGTGATTGCGACCAACTTTAAGAAGGGGTCAAGCACCACGGTGGAGAGCCGCGACGGATCGTCCGCAAAGCTCTTGACTGGCGCGCCCCGCCAACTCAACCCCGGCGACACTATCCATTTCGGCCGCGCCTGGCTGCGCTTCGAGCCCGAGGAGTAGGCGTTGCCGTCGCCGCCGCTGGTGGTCGAATTCGTAGGCGAGGTCTACGAGCTTCAGCCGGGACAGACGCTCGAGTTCGGCCGTGGCGCCGAGCTCGACATCGACGACAACCGCTATCTGCACCGCAAACTGGGCCGGTTCGAGCACCAGGCGGGATTCTGGTTCCTGGTGAACATCGGACGCTCGCTGCACATCTCTATTCTCGACAACGAGACCCACTCCCAAGCGACGGTGGCGCCCGGGCGCGAACTTGCTCTGACATTCGAATCGGCGACGGTCCGCTTCCGTGCCGGCCGCTCAACATACGAACTGACAGTCCGAGGCGGCAGCCCGATCTCGCGCCAACCAGACAACTCCGATGAGACTTTCGACACGATAACAATGTCCAACATTCCCCTGACGCCTGACCAGCGCCTGTTGATCATCTCCCTTGCCGAGCCGACACTGCGAGATCCTGCCGGCGGCCTCAAGATCCCGCCGAGCCGGCAGGCAGCAGCCCGACTCGGTTGGCCAGTCACCAAGTTCAATCGCAAGTTGGACAACGTGTGCGACAAGCTCACGAAGGCCGGCATCGGCGGTCTTCACGGATCTCCGGGGGATCTGGCCACCAACCGTCGCAAGATCCTGGTGGAGTTGTCGATTCAGGGCGGCCTAGTCACTCCAGACGATCTCAAACTGATCGACGAACTAGTACGACAATAACAAGAAGGCGGCTAGCCCGCCCGCAGCGCCATCCAACGTGCAGCCGCTATCTCGGATCCGCTGCTTCAATCGTTCTACGTTGGCGGACCAGGCGGATCGACAGGTCGATCATCACGATGAGTACGCTCACGCCCAGACCAATCACCGCGAACCAGTACCGCCCAGTCACTACGGAGAGCAACAGGCCTACGACCAGGACATACGAAGCAGTGACCAATCCGCGCGCCGTACGTGGCCGTCGAGAATCTCTGTGACTTATTTCCGGTCCCTCTCGTCGCCGTCTGTCCCTGACACTCATCCAGATATACAAGATTGGACCCAGAACGATGATAGCCAAGAACCAATACCGACCCGTGATCATCGCCATACCCAAGCCGCTAATCACCGGCAAACAAGCCACTACATCAGGCCGCGAACTCACGCCCGACCTCTGATCTTGTCGTCGAGAATCTCTGTGACTTGTCTCCGATCCCTCTCGTCGCCGTCCGTCCCTGACATTCGTCCAGACATACAGGAGCGGACCCAGAACGATGATGGCCAAGAACCAATACCGCCCTGTGATCATTACCATACCCACCGCCACAATCACCGGCAAACAAGCCCCTACAACAGGCCGCGAACTCACGCCGATCTCCGCCCAACTCGTCGTAGGCAAGAAGTGCCTCTAGCGCACATGATGGTGGCTCCTGACTCTGCTGTCTCGATCATACAACGAGTGGCACCTGTGCTCCGTTGAGTTCGCCGGCCACCACCAACACCCCGCGTCCGGGGCGTGTATCGCGGAGAACCTCATCGCCGAGGCGGCGCACCCCGAATTGGGATGCGTCCAAGCCGCTCTTGGGGGCGAGCACGAGCGCACACCGCGCCGGAAGAACCCGCAACAGGTCGTTACGGCCGCTGAAGAACTCCGTCGGACCGGCCAATATCACAGCTCGGTGACCGGGCCCTTCGAGCAATGCTCTGAGCCCGTCAACCTCGCCGGCCCACTTGTGGGCATCGTCGATGAAGAGCGCCACCGGCTTGGCTGAATCGGCGTGGGAATCGAGTCCGTCAGCAGTGACGAGCGGCCCCGGGAAGTCTCCGTTGGCGACGGGCGACCGGCGCGACAACGGCAGCCCGAGCACATTCCAGCCGCTCTTGGCCATTAGGGTCGCGGCCGCTATCAGAGCGTTGCTCCGTCCGCTCTTGGCCGACCCGCAGACGACGAACGCGGGACCGTCCTCCTCGGCGTCAAGCCAAGAAAGCTCGCTGGTCTCGGTGTCTACGCAGAGCGCCACCGGTTGCTCGATACCACCGGTTGGCCTCGATGAGATTACCTGACGTACCGGCAAGGGCCACGGCAGCTCGCTCACTGCGAGGGGCAGCCGCGACGAACTCTTGGTCGGCTGCCATCGTTCAGAGAGGCGCTGGCGGAGCGCTCGTATGACGTCGGTGGCTGATGCCTCCGCACTCGAAGGAACGAGAGCGAACTGCATCAGGTGCTCGCTCGAGACATCTACAGCTCGCCCTAGCCCGTCCAGAGCTCCTTGCAAGGGGCGGGGCACGCCCAGAGCCGAATACTCCTGAGAGTCGGCGCATTCCAGCACGAAACGGTGGCCGATGGACGTGCCGATGCGGTGATGAGCCGCCGAGGAGGGTCCGGTCATCAGAACCCGGACGCCAGTGCCAACCGACTCGGACAGCAACCCCATCAACGGCGCCAGCAGCGGACTCGGCTGAGCCTCGCCGTGCAACAGAAGGCGATCGGCGCCATGCACAACGAGCACGATGTCGGGCATCCTGTCGTCAACCGAGGCATGCAACTCCCGCACGTTGGCCATTCCCAGATCGGACAGGCGGGCTTTGCGCTTGCCGACTTCGGCCACTACATGCCGCAGAATGCGAAGCGCCAGCGGCTCATTGCGCTCAGCGACGCCACCGACGTGCGGCAACGCCTGCAATGAGGACAGACCTTGCCCGAGTTCGTCGATCACATAGAAGTGAAGCTCCTCAGGGCTTCGCCTTATGGCTCCGCTGAGCACGACCGCTCGCAACACCTCGCCCATCCGCGCCGCGGCACCACCCACGAGGAAGGTATGAGGCCCGTACGCCTCGAGCCCGATCGGCGACTGTCGTTGCCATTCAGGCTCATCGAGTAGGCCGATCGGCCAGACCTCTTGCACGTTGCGGAAATCGCCGATGCTGAGATCCCGGGGCAGGTCCTTGGGCCATGGGACCGCCGGCGTCGTCCAGCCGCTGCGCGCCGCCGCCGTGTTGATGACATCCACGATCGCGTACATGTCGGTGTCCTCCGCCGGGACGTCGACTATCGGCGCGTCCTGTGGTGCGTCGGCCACAGTAGGAAAGGGAACGATCCTCGCCTGGACCGCTGCGCTGACCACCTCTTTGCCGGGACGGGGCCCCGCCACCCTCGCCGCCTGGAACTCTGTCACGCGTCCGCCGTGCGAGCGCAGGAATGCACGCCCGATCCGTTCCTTGGGGATCGTCGCCGCCTCCGGCGAGTTCAACACGGCCTTGCTGTGGGCGTCCTCCTGGACCCGGAAGCAGATCCGCAGGCCCGCGTTGGCGGCGATCTGCGACGGCAGCTGGTTCTCGAAGTTCTGTGTGACCAGTAGCAGGTGCACGCCGAGTCCGCCGCCCACCCGAGTGACGCTCTCGAGTGACGACAGGTTCGCCTTCCCCGTCTCAGAACTCAAGAGCTCGCTGAACTCGTCGATGATCACAAGGAGCCGAGGTATCGGACGCAGCGACGGATTGGCCCGGCGGGCGGCGCGGTAAGCGTCGAAGTTCGGAGCACCGACTCCCTTGAACTCGTGCTGGCGCCGCTGCAGTTCGGCCTCTATGAGCCGCACGGTGCGAACGAAGGAATCCACGTTGTGGTTTGTGGAGAGATCGATGACATGGGGCAGCAGCGCGGACAGCTCATGATCCACGCCTCCCTTGAAGTCTACGATCACGATCGAGAGGTCGTCGGGGTGGTTGGAGACCGCCAGCGACGTAATGAGCGACTTGAGGAACTCTGTCTTGCCCGACCTGGTCGTACCTCCGACGAGGCCGTGGGGCCCGTCGCGCATGATGTCGATCTCGGTTATCAAGTCGCCGAGTCCCCCCACCCGGATCCTGGAGGCGCCGCCGCGTGCCCACCGGTCGACGACTCGGTCGGCGCCCGCCGCGTCGGTCTCGGCATCGATGAGGTCGACTAGGCGGATGACCTCCGGACCGCCGCCCTGCTCCCGGGAGGAGCCCGCCGGACGGAGCGATGCCAGCGACCGGGCCGACGCGGCGAACGTCGAGACGGGCATCTCGAAGTTCCGGACCTTGTCCGCGTGCGGCTGGCTCTCGCTCACGAAGGACGCAACGTCGGCGAGAGTGCCTAGCGTCAACTGCGCTCTGGATCCTTCCGGCGTCACCCGCTCGTCGAGCACGACCCCGACTACTCCCACCTCGGCGCCGTCAACGAGGAGGTCGGTGAGCTCCTCAGACTCGATCGCATCGACGCAGTCCGTCACCACGACGAAGACCGGCAGGGAGAATCCGCTGCGCTCCTCCGCGGCGCGTCGTTCGTTGATGATGGATCGCAGCATCGAGAAGGCCGCGGCCCGACTCGTCGGGGTGGCGAACAGGCTGTTCTGGGAGTCTGCGATGTAGGTGTGGGGAAGCCATCGAAGGTCGTTCCATTCCCCGCTGACGTCTTTGTCGCTGTCGGTTATGAGCCACAGCTTCACGTCGTTGGGTGAATGCGATGTGGCCAGGTCCAGAAGCATCGCTCTCGCCAGCGCTCGGGCCCGTCCCAGGTCTCCCAGCACGGCCACCGGGCCTTGCTTCACCAGCGAATGCCGGAGGACGGCCGACCAGTGCGTGTCCAGCTCCAGCGGCGCATCATCGGAATTGCCCTCCACCTCCACATCCGAAGGGCAGCTATACAGGCCTATCGCGACTTCGCAGAAGTCGTCATCGTCGGCCGAGCGCTCCCAGAGCCTCTTATGACCCACCCTGGTCAACAGCGCCGCTATCCCGGCGGGGGCCGCGCTCCAGCGATCGCGATCTCGTTCTGCGGTACGCGCCCTTCGCAGGTCGCTCTTGAATCGCGCCAGCTTCGCTTCGTATTCTGCCCGCTCCTCCTCCATCTCGCGGTCCTGGATTCGCCGACGCCGCACGTTGTCGATCCCGTAGAAGATCGGCGCTAGAGCGATGATGGCCAAGAACTCATACCGTTTTGTGAGCAACGCCATGCCCACGGCACTGAGAATGGGGATGAAGGAGGCCACCAGCGGCCGCCGGCTCGCGTCGGACTTCTCCTGAGGAGGCGTCGGGTGTTTGAGTGTCCGGGGCAGCGGCTCCAGGGCATCCCGGAATCGCCGCTGGAACGGCGATGTTGCCCCAATCTTGTCCGGCGGCGGTGAGATGTCAGTCGGTGCGACGTGAATCACGCCGAAGGTGGAGGTTCCAGCCGCGATGTAGGAGCCATCGGCCGCCAGCGCCTCCCCATTGACGGCGGCCCCCTCGAGGATGGTGCCGTTCCTGCTTCCCCGGTCTTCGATCATCACCTTTCCGTCGGACGCTCTCACCCGGAAGTGAGCTCCTGACAGCGCACGATCCCTGACCTGGAGAGCGTTGCTCTTGCCTCGCCCCACAGAGGTCCACTCTGAACCGATGGCCACCCAGGCACCGGTGTCAGGTCCGGCAACCGCGACGAGATACCACCCGTCACCGGGAGCGGCGATCGGGTGTTGAGTGGAGATGCATGAACCATGACGCAGCGGACTGTGCTCCAGGCATGTCTGTCCGTCGACACACCGCCCGTCCATGAGGAGACCCGGTTGACCGAACCCTCGGCCGGCTAGCTCGGTCCAGAACTCCGAGACCGTCGCCTCTTCGGTCGCGTCGACGACAAGATCATGCGACGTGTCGTCGTGGTGCTGAACGGAGATGCGCCAGCTGATCAAGACAGTTCTCCCCCTCCCGTCCCCACGAGCACCCGGCGCTTCGCGATCGCCTCCCTGTCGGCGCCTACCGCCATCATTCCCGAGGCAACGCCAATTGGGCTATTGAAGATGCTCCGCCGGTTGGTCATCCCACATCACCCTCAAGCCGGTTGCTGCCGGATACTACGTCGGCGATGTGGACACCGTCCGTAGTGAGGATCGTATCGCCAGGCTCGACCGGCGTAGGCGTTGCTCCAACTTCGACTTGGTCTCCACCTCGAACGATCACCGTGCCGTTTGTGGATCCCAGATCGCTCACGCTGACGCCTCCCTCCGTCGGCATCAACGACATGTGTCGCCGCGATATGTGGGAGTTCGCGACGATGACCCCCGCCGGGCCCGGCTGCCGACCCAGTACAACGCCTCCCCGCGGCACCGACACCTCCTCGCCGGCGACGATGAGGCATATGTCCTCTGCCATCACGCCGGGGGCGCTGCGCCTGTTGTCCGGAGCGCTACTACTCGATTCCCTGATCCCGAGTATCGAGTCGGCGATATCGAGCGCGGCCTGTGACACAGTCGGGCCCGTGCGTACTGGTGGGTCGTCAGCCGCGGCCTGCGCCTGAGCATCCGACGATTCCTCTACCGGATCATCTACAGGAACTGATTCAGTGTCGCTGCCCGGGTCATCTCGCGCCGGTGATCCGAGCGCTTCGCGGAGCTGGTTGATCAGATCCGCGTCATCGGATCGTCCACCATTGCTCAAGTCGTCGTCACACCTGCCGCTTCCGCGGTTACGTCCGCTGCTTCATCCAGGAACGTCGGGTCCTCTGGATACAGGACCCGCAACGTGCCTGCAATCCGGTCGAAGAGCTCCGAGAACTGCCTGGCGTACTGGAAGTTGATAGTAGAGAACTGCATGACAATAACTGCGTCGCCATCGGCGACCGACACCAGGTATGTCTGTGTGAATAGCTTGTGCTCCTCACCGGGAGCCCTCGTGATGGTCATGAGACGCACCAACTTGGCCGCATCCACATCACCGAGCTTGCACACCGTAGGCGGTTCGATCTCGGCATAGTGTGCTTGGCTATCGTCAGCGGGCACACCCTCCGAGAACGCCTTGACCATGACCTCGGCCATCAATGGGACATTCGTGCCCAGGTCGCTTCTTCTCAACGTCGATACCGCGACCCCAGCCATCACGACAGTGGGATCTGCCTCGCCTCCATCACCGTCACTCGCAGCATCCGGTCTCGACTCGGCGCGGTCCACGGCGTCACCCGGCTCATCCTCTCCGCCATTCTCGCCAGGCGGCCCCTCCACCGCCAGGTAGCTGCTGGCAAGAATCACCTGCTGTTGCTGCGCCAACCGATGGACCATCGCCCCCAGCAGCTCAACCTGCCGGACGTCGGATCGTTTGACCCCGTTCGATCGCAGTTGCAGCACTTGCTGAGCCAAGTGCCTTCGATAGCCCGTCGAATCCATCGGGATGTCGTTCCATCCCGGCGGCAGGGCCAGCGCGATCGAGTCCGGCATAGTAGTGGTCATATCATGTTCCCAACTCGCACGGAACCAACAGTGGGCTCAGTTCCTGTTCGAAGGCCTCATAGAAGTCCGCAAAAACGACTTCGGGCGGAGAGAAGTTGAAGTGAGAGTCTATGCTGATCTCAAAATTGGATAAATCCAGATCAAGATCCATTTCATACACGATGTCGGCGAGATTCTCAAAGGACAAATCACCAAAGTTCGTGTTGAGATCCATAACCATTCCATCGAACTTCCAGACATCAGGAGCGCTGATGACACTGATACTGCCGGCAAACGATACCGGATCAATATCTGCCATAATCAGCGTGCCATCCCCGGTTGGCACGGCATCTACGTCAGGTAGCTCTATTACATAGGTGCCGAAAGACCCACTGTCATCAGATGGAACCGGAACTGTACACACTGTCCATCCATCCTCTGACGCTGTCCGCTCATCCTGTTCAGCACTGACAGCGGCACCCAAGTAGGATCCGGTAGTCAAACCCAGGCTAACTGCATCAAAGTAAATGCCAGCTCCCGGTATCAATCCCAGTAAGGACAGTACAAACCCTGCAATATCGAAAGCTAGTTCCGCAGCAGACAGGGCACCTCGTTCATACAATTCGAAGGATACGCGGAGCTTCTCGTACGAGAGACGTGCTGCAATGAGCCCAACAACAAAGGACGCGAGCGTACCAGCACCAAACGTAAAGAGACCTATGATATCCAATACGATGCTAACAGCTGTTAAGACTGCGATGAAAACGTCAAGTATCGTACGAATGGCCTGAAGCCATTCTGTAGGTAGGTTCTCTAAGGCATACCCTATCGGATCCTTAAGAAACTCAATCGCCTCCGCTATAACGGATACGAACTTTTCTAGCCAACTTGGATCGGCTAGTACGCCGACATCTACTCTCTTGAGTCGGGTTGCGGTTCGCTCGTTGAGTTGTTCTTCATCCTCAGCCAAACTCCGTAGTTCTTCTTCACTCTCCTCTACGTTGTCATTGGCACGATTCAACCGTGCCCTTGCAACCGCTTCATCGCCCTCAAGATCTTCCTTCCGGCATACAAGCCTGGTTCGCTCTGCATCGTCCAACGGTGGTGTGAACATGAGTTGACGTCGTACGCTACTGAGAGCACCGCTGACATCTTCATAGGCTCTGTCAGCACGATGTTGTTCAGTCCATCTGGTCTCTGCTCGCGCGACTGCGCTGTCGGCTGCACGCTGGAGTTGAACAAGTTGAGTCTTGTGATCGCAGAATACACTCTCGACCTGATAGGCAATGTCTGGAACTTCACGCAGCGCTGGAGCCAGATCCGTCAGGCTCTTGCTGAACGCGTCGGCTGCGTCGCCTCGAAATTCCTGGCTCGTGCCCAGCGCGATAGAGCGCAGATCGGTCTCAAGGTCCTCTGTCCGCACCTTTATTGTGCAGAAGAGTTCCTCAAGGCGCTCGAACTCGCTAGGATTGCCGCGGATCGGATCTTTGGCCATGCGAGGTCCTCATCAGTTAGTCGACTTGCAAGTTGCTCGCCAAGTCGGTGTCTACCTTCTCGAATTCTTCCCTAGCAGTGTCGAGGTTGGACGCTACTGTCTCTAGGGCCTCGGCCAGCTTCTCCCGCCGTTCGTCCCATTTGTTGCTCAACTCCTCGTAGGCCCTCTCGACCTCGGGCGCAGATGTGAGACGACATGCTGTGAGACTCGCGAACGTGCGCAAGTCACGGGCTGTTTGTCTGGTGCTACCAGCGAGATTCCGCAGATACTGGCTGCCGACGACGATCTCGAAATCGCCCATGCGCCCAGTCCCTCGACACTCTTGACTCCGACCGCGGGCCTAGCTAACCGCTGAGCTGGCTGGCGATCTGCTGGTCGGCGTCCTCGATGGCTGTCGCGGCCTGCCGCAGGAAGTCTCCGAGTTGGTCGAGGCCCTGCAGCATCTGATCGGAGCCTTGCTTCCACTCGTTGAAAGTGTTGTCGAACGCGGTCGCAGTCTGCCCGGTGAACGAATCCGGCAGGTTGTTCAGATAATCGCGCAGCCCGTTCATCTGATCGCGGGCCACTTCGGCTTCCTGCTGTACGTGTGCTGCCATGTCTCGAGCCTCATCAGCCCTTAGCTTGATTTCACTCATTGAACTGTCCTTTCGGGGATGTTGGATTTGGTGCGTCCTGCACCATCGCGACGCATTGTAGGTGACGCTACCTATCCTACGGAAGCCACGCAAATGGGGATAACTCCCCATTCAAGTGCGCTCAGGAGGCACGCACCTGGGACGCGATAGGAGCCTCGAACGCGCTGTAGGTGGGTCGGTCGCGTCCGGGAGGCAGGGAGAAGGAGATCACCTCGACCGACCGGTGAGGGACGTCTAAGCGGTAGCCGCAGGCCAGGACCCGGCCGGCGACAGTTGCCGACGGGCCGATCCTGCAGTGGTACTCACCCACATGGTCTTTGGTGGCGAGGATGTCGAGGGGGTCGATCTCAAGCCTGCGGGCGAAGCTGAGGAGCGTGCGGATGTCCTCAGGGACCAGGCTCTGCTGACGGCCGAACGCTTCGATGAGCGCCAAGGCGTTGGTCCGCCAAAGAAGGGAGTTCACAGGGTTTCGCCGGGCAGGTACTTCTCGACAAGCGCCTCTAGGGCGCCGGGTGGGTCAGGCACGAAGGGGCGGCCGGCTTGCCCGGAGGCTGCGAGTGCGGCGGCGGTGGCCTCCCGGATCTCGGCGTTCTGGGGGTGCTCGATGCTGAAGAACTCGAACAGGCACCGCTTCGAGATCGGCTGCCTCGCGGCGTTGCTCCCGCTTCCGGTGACCCGGTTCCACGGGTCGGGCCCGGGAATGTCCTCGACCAGCATCGTGCAGCCGCTGTGGCGCTGATGGCACAACACGTTCGTGACCACATTGTGAACGGACTCCGGCAGCAGCTCCCAAGGCCGCCCGGGCCGCCCGCCGGCCTCAGCGTGCCAGAGGCTGGCGACCACCGGCCCCTGCGGCCAAGCCTCCAAGTCCTCATCGAAGGCCGGCCTGCGCTCCCACACCAGGTGCATGCCCTGAACGATGTACAGGAGTCGGTGCAGCAGCACCCCGTCCGCCTCAGGCATCCGCCGCCGGATGTCGGCCGCCACCGCCGCCGACGACGAGACGGCCGGATGCTCGATGATCGCCCCGGACAGCTCCGACACCTTCTCCATCCCCGGCACCTCCTTGACATGAGCGGGACACTGGAATTTTGAGTTGAGATCACAACCATAGGATACTGCACTGCAACGTGGAACAACATAATTGATGATATTCTGTGTTATTCGCAATCCTGGGCGAGCGAACTGCCGCCGCATCCAAGGAACTAGTACTGTCGGTGTCCGACTACTAGTAGTGAGAATGAACGCGTGAAACTGGCTGTCGACGCGACCTCGCTGCTGACGCCCCGCACGGGGATCGGCGTGTTCACGTCCGAGATGCTCCGGGCCCTGGCCGGCCGGCAGGACATGCAGGTGTCGGTGTTCAACACCAGCCCGAGGGGACGGGGGCGGGGCTGGCTGCCCGCCGACGTCGGCGACAGGGCGCACGAGGTGCCGGGCCGGATGCCCACCGGCGGGATCAGATGGCTGTGGGACAGCCTGTCGGTTCCCCGCCTCGAGTGGTTCGCCGGAAGGGCCGATGTGGTCCATGGGCCGAACTACCGGGTGCCGCCCACGTCGCGGGCCGCGCCGGTCGTGTCGGTGCACGACGTCAGCTTCGAGCACGGCCCGCCGATCGACGGCCCCGCCGGCCGCGCCCACCGGCGGTCGGTCCGTGCCGCGGTGCGAGCGGGAGCCTGGGTCCACACCGACTCCGAGTACGTGGCCGCCGAAGTCCGCGACATCTACCGGGTCGAGCCCCACCGGGTGGTAGCCGTGCCCCTGGGGGTGCGCCTTCCGCCGCAAGGACCTCATCCAGCACCCGGCGCCCCCTACGTGCTGGCCCTGGGCGCAGCCGACCGCCGCAAGGATCTCACCACGCTGGTCGCCGCCTTCGACGCGCTGGCCCCCACCGACCGCGATCTGCGCCTCATCCACGCGGGTCCCGAAGGCGACGCCTCCGGCGAGCTCGCCGACCTGATCGACCGCAGCCCCCACCGCGATCGCATCCTGCGCCTCGGCTGGGTCGACGACGGCGCCCGGGCCGCTCTGATCGAGCAGGCGGCGGCGGTGGCCTACCCGTCGCTCTACGAGGGGTTCGGCCTGGTTGTCCTGGAGGCGATGGCGGCTGGCCGACCGGTCGTCACCACCCCGGTCGCGGCCATCCCGGAGGTGGCCGGCGACGCCGCGCTGTACGCCGACGCCGGAGACGCTGACGCACTGGCCGGCGGGCTGCAGCGGGTGCTGTCCGACCAGGAACTGTCAGCGGAGCTGGGTACCCGAGGCAGGGACAGAGCCGCTGCGTTCACCTGGGAGCGGACCGCCGACGGCCTTATCGACCTCTACCGGCTGGCTGCGGGCGCTGCCTGAGCCGCCAGCGGCAGCCGCACGGCCACCGGCGCAAGGCAGGCCACTAGCCTCCACAGGCATGAGTCAGCCCGCCGGCGGCGAGGCATCCGGGCCTCTAGCCAGCCTGCTGCGCACGTTGGGCGTGGACCTGGAGGAGTCGGAGCATCTTGCCACGCTGGTGAGACCGGCACAGGCCGAGCCGACGTTCACGGTGGTCGTGCGCACCCAGGGCCGGCGCCCGCGCACCCTGCAGGAAGCCCTCCAATCGCTGGCCGCGCAGACGTGGACCCGCTTCGGCACGGTCGTGGCCGTCCACGGCACCGCGGCCGCTGCTGCTGCAGTGGAGGCCGAAGTGCGCAAGGCCGCTGCCTCAGGGGCTGCTCCGACGGACTGCAGGGTCCTGCACGTTGACGAGGGTGGCGCACGCGCCAGGCCGCTCAACGCCGGCCTAGATGCCGCCGACGGCGACTACGTGTGCTTCCTCGACGACGACGACCTAGCCGAGCCCAACTGGCTCGCGGTGTTCGCAGGGGGCGCGGCCGACGCGCCGGGACAGATCATCCGGGCCCGCACGGCCCGCCAGCCGTGGCTCACGGACGGCACGGAAGAGCCCCGGACCCCGGCCGGGCCGGTGGAGTACGTGTACCCGGCGACGTTCGATCCGCTGGCGCACTTCTCGTACAGCGAGACTCCGATCTGCTCGCTGGCGCTGCCCAGAGCGGCGCTCAGCAGCCTCGGCCTGCGCTTCGACGAGGAGTTGGCGGTCTGCGAGGACTGGGACCTGCTGGTGCGGGCATCGCAACTTCTCGGGGTTCACTGCGTCGACGAGGTCACCTCGCTATACCGCCGCAGCGACCGCGCCAACTCCGAGACCGAGGCCAACCGTCAGGCCTGGTTCCGCAACCGGGCCAGAGTGATCGACAAGCTGTCCCGCCGGCCGCTGGTGCTCGACGGCTCGGAAGTCCACCGGCTGGCCGACGCGCGCTTCGAGTACGGCGGGGGGCCCGGCAAACGCCTCGAGAACATCCGCACACGTGAACTGCTGGCCGCGCTGCCGGGACGCCTGCGGGCCCGGCTCATCAGGACTCTGCGACTGAGGTGAGCGCCACAGCGGGGCTCGCCTCAAATCGGTGGCGGTTTTCCTCCTATACGACGGGTTTCTCTACTGATTTCGTTCGAGAGGCCATTCGCGGGGGCGTTGCGGCGCAGGGCTGCGGCCAGCAGCAGCACCCAGATGTGGGAGAACCACAGCACGAAGCTCTCGGTGACGTTCTCAACGAGAACGAACACCGCCACCGCGGCCCACATGCCGGTGTCGGCCGATGGGCGCAGCCACAGGCCACGGCCCGCGTTGACCGCGGCCAGCACCACCAGCATCACGAACGGCGCCGTGCCGACGACGCCCAGGCCGAGGGCGGTCTCGACCAGGCTGTTGTGGGCACTGCCCCGTTCCAGTAACACGTGCTCGGCAACCAGCTCGGGCACCTCCCAGAAGGCGAAGAAGCCGTAACCGCCCCACGGCCGCTCCAGCACCCGGTCCCAGACGAGACCCCAGATGGTCCGCCGCTGAGAGAACGTCGAGACATCCCAGGCGGCCGCAACCACGGCCACGCCCACCCCCACAGCCACCAATCCCCCGCCGGCCGCGGCGGCCCCGGCCTTCCACGGTCGCCAGCTGCGCAAGCGGGACACGCCGGCCACCACTCCGAACGCCGAGGCCAAGGCCAGCGCAGCGGCCAGCGCCAGCCAGGCGGTGCGGCTGCCCGCACCAATCAACGTCACCAGCGACGCCGCCACAAGCGCTGCGCCCCAGACCCGCCGGTACCGGGAAACATGCATCGCGGTCGGCAGCAACCAGCGCAGCCCGCCGATCACACCGAGGGCGGCCAGGGGCGCCAGCGAGTTGCGGTTCGTGTACATGCCGATCCAGTTGCCGTCGCGGTCGGTGCCGACATCGTGTTGCAGCACGATCAATACCAGGCTGCCGACCACAGCGACGCTCGCCAGCGTCACCAGGGTCGTCGAGAGCTCGTCATCGGTGAAGCCCGCCAGCGCGACGGCCAGCAGGGCCAGGCCCAGATAGACGGCCGACCGCCACAGCGTGGCGCTCGGGTAGACGCTCCAGAGACTCGACGCCACAGCAGCCGCCGAGTACCAGGCAACGGCTACCAGCGCGGCTCGCGACAGCCCCGCTCCCGCGGCGCGGCTGCCCGGATCGTCCCATCCGGCCCGTCCGGTGCCCCCGCCGTCGGAACGCCGAACAGCCCACGCGAGAACGACCGAGACTGCCGCCGCGGCCGCGAAGAAGGGCCAGACCGCCCCGTCGTTCCAGAGCCCGGGCCTGTCCAGCAGCCCCGCGAACCGCAGGACCGGTCCGTTGCTCAGGACCAGCAGAAGACCCGCGCCGGCGACCACAGGCCACCAACGCCGCAGGTGCGAGCCGAGGGCGGCTCTCACCCCGAGCAAGCGGCGTTCCCCGAACCGCGGGGTTCGGCGCAGCCGCGCCTCGCGGGGTCCCACGGACCGGCTGCGCCCACACCGGTACCGTAGCCGACTCGACACCACGCCACCCAGCACACCGGCATCGGTCGACCGTGGGCATCGACCGGACGTTTCAAGTACGGTGCTCGCTCGGGCCGCGCTGATTGGATGGGCCTGGTATGCGGGGAATCGGGCGGATAGCAACGGCGGCGGTGATCACTGCGATGGTCGTCTCCGCGGCCGCGGTGGCGTCAGCCCCGGGCGTGGCGGCCCAGCAGGACCGCTACCCCGATGTCACCGGCGGCGTGCACAAGCCGGCCATCGACGCGCTCGGTGGCACCGGCCTGTTCGACGGCACCCTCTGCGACGACGGCCGGTTCTGCCCTAGGGATCCGATCAAGCGCTCCACCATGGCGGTATGGCTTATTCGCGCCCTCACCGACGAAGACCCGCCCCCGGCGCAGGACTCCAGTTTCACCGACGTCCCGACCGGCCGGTGGTGGGTGGGCCACGTCGAACTGCTCGCGCAGCTCGGGATCACCGCCGGCTGCGGCACCGACCCGCCGCGCTACTGCCCCGAACGACCGGTCACCCGAGCAGAGATGGCGACCTTCCTGACTCGTGCCTTCAACCTCCAGCCCGGGCAACCCGCCGGATTCGCCGATGTCGACGAGGGCAGCACCCACGCGGCCGGCATCAACGCCATCGCGGCGGCCGGCGTCACCGCCGGCTGCAGCACCGAACCGCTGCACTACTGCCCCGAACGACCGGTCACCCGAGCAGAGATGGCGACGTTCCTAGCACGCGCCTACGTCCCCACGGTCGATCTGAGCGACATCGCGCCCGTGGTGACGGTCGATGTGGGCGACCAGAGACCGACGGTCGGTGACCCCACCGGCATCGCCGTCGCGGTCACCGATGTCGACGGCACCCCGTTGCCGGGCGCGAGGCTGGAACTCATCGTCGACGGCGAACTTCGCGACATCGCGATCGCGGACGGCGATGGGCGGGCGACCTTCACCCTCGACGGGCCCACCGGCCCGCTCAACGAGGGCGGCTACGACTCCGTCCAGGTGCAGGTGGCGACCACAGATGTCGTGTCGCGGCCGACCGGCATCTTCTGGCAGCCGGTCGAGTCCCGCCGTATCACCATCTCGGTTAGCCCCGACTCGTCGCACTCGGGCAAGACTCGCACCATCACGGCGCGAGCGTTCGACGGCACGGCCCCCATGACGGGTCAGTCGGTGGAGCTCCACATAGACGGCGTGTTCGTCGGGCGAGTCATAACCGGCAGCGACGGCGTGGCCATGTTCACGCTCCGGAAGCAGGTGCACGGACCGTTCGACCTGGCCAAGGTCGTACTGGTCGACGACCGCAGCGTCGTGAGCGACGAGGTGCTCATCAGTTGGCCCATGAGCGCGAGAGGCTCCCACAGCAGCAACCACTGGGAGCTCGTGTGGTCGGACGAGTTCGGCGGCACCTCGCTGGATGCCACCAAGTGGAGAGCGATCAACAACTGCCCGCCCGTGTACCTCGCCTGCGACACCGACCGACCCGAGAACGTCGATGTCTCCGACGGCATGCTGCATCTGCGATCTCTGCGCGAGCCCTACGCGGGCACCAACAAGTGGACGGGCAGCGGCAGCCAGTTCGGTCCGCTGACGAGCTACACGCAGGGGGACTTCCTGCAGAGGGACTTCACCGCCGGACGGGTGGACAGCGCCGTGGACTTCACCTACGGCCGGTTCGAGCTGCTCGGCAAGCTCCCCCAGGGGCACGGGACGTTCTTCGCGTTCTGGATGCGGCCGCGCAACTCGCCCTACGGCAACGACGCGGCCGGCGGGGAGATCGACATCGCCGAGGGGGCCAACATCGGCCGGGGCGGGAACCGCCGGGGCCAGATCGACGCCCAGCTGCCGGGAGACGGCTGGGGCGTCCATCACGTCGTCCACATGGGGGACCCCTTCACCAACCCGTTCACGCTGACAAACCTGCCGGTCAACCCGGCCGAGTCGTTCCACCTGTACGCAGTCGAGTGGGACACCGCCTCCATCCGGTTCTACGTGGACGATCAGCGGGTCCTGACCGTGCCGCAGAGCGACTGGTTCTCACACCCCAGGGACAGCGAGGAGCCGGTGGACAACCCGTACGCACCCTTCGACGTGCCGTTCTACATCATCATCAACAACACCGTCGGCAACTGGGCCCTTGAGACCTGGCCCGGCAACCAGGTCCCCGACACCACTGTGTTCCCTGCGGAGTTCGTGGTGGACTACATGCGGGTCTACGAGTGCCGCCCCCCGGCAGGCACGAGCGTTCCCGGACCAGGGCAGGGCTGCGAGACTCCCTGACTGCGCCCGCGAGCCGGCAATGGTCGGTCGCCGCGGCATCCTATGATCACGGCGACTATGGCGGTCAACCACACCGGCCCTTCCGCTCGGCCCCTGCGGCTGTCGCCCGCGGCCCGCACCGGTGCGAGGCTGGTCCGCAGCTTCGCGGAGCGCGAGACCAAGGCGCTCTACAAGCGCAACGTGCTGGGCTGGCTCTGGTCGCTCCTCAAGCCCCTGACGACGGTCGCGGTCTACAGCCTGGTATTCGGCGTGATCTACCGGGCCACCGCGCCGTCCACCGCCAACGGCCAGGCCGAGGTGTTCGCCCTCTACCTGTTCTCCGGGCTGGTGGTGTGGAACGTCTTCTACACGATCGTCAACGGCTCGATGCGTTGGATGGACGGCGTGAGCGAGCTGCGCAAGAAGATCTACTTCCCAACCGAGACGGCCCTCATCGGAGGCGCGGCGGCCACCCTGCTGCAGAGCAGCCTCGAGGCCCTGGTCCTGGTCGTGATCATGGCCGTGCTGGCCAACGTGTCCTGGACGCTGGTGTTCCTGCCGGTGGCCATGCTGCTGGCCACCCTGTTCGCCCTCGGACTCGGCTTCGCGGCCGCCATCGTCAACGCCCGCTACCGGGACATCCAGCACCTCACCACCATCGTGTTGAGCGTCGGGTTCTTCATGGTGCCGATCGTCTACACGCCCGACATCGTGCCCGACAGGGCCTACGGCCTGCCGGTGGCGCGCCTGGTCGAGCTGAACCCCCTCAACTCGGTCATCGCGGTCGCACGCGACGCGGTCTACTTCCTGGACACACCCGACATCGCCGATCTGGCCACAGCCGCGGCGTGGGCCATCGGCACCTTCGTGGTCGGCCTCGCCTTCTTCCGCCGCCGGTCGATGGCCATAAGCGAGGAGCCGTGAGCGAGCCGACCCGAGCCTCGGTGCAGGCCGTCGAGGTGTCCGACGTCTCGAAGCGGTTCCGCCTGGAGCTCAACCGCCCGACCTCGGTCAAGGAGGCGGTGCTGAGCTTCGGCCGCCGCGACGTGCGGCACCTGTGGGCGCTGCGCGACGTGTCGCTGACCATCGACAAGGGCTCCTTCTTCGGCCTCGTCGGGCACAACGGCAGCGGCAAGTCCACCCTGCTGCGGTTGATGGCGGGGATCCACCGCCCCACCGAGGGCCGGATCACGGCTCGGGGCCGGGTGTCGGCCCTGCTTGAGCTCGGATCCGGATTCCATCCCGAGCTGACCGGACGCGAGAACGTGTTCCTCAACGGAGCCATGCTCGGGCTCGGCCGGCGCCAGATGGCCGCCGCCATGGACAGCATCATCGACTTCAGCGGGGTCGGCGACCAGATCGACGCCCCGGTGAAGATCTACTCCAGCGGCATGTACATGCGTCTCGGCTTCTCGGTAGCCGTGAACGTCGAACCCGAGATCCTGCTGGTGGACGAGGTCATCGCGGTGGGCGACGAGGAGTTCCAGCAGCGGTGCCTGCAGCACATGGAGAGCCTCCGCTCCGGCGGGACGACCATCGTGCTGGTCTCCCACGACACCGGGCTCGTGCGGGAGTTGTGCGATCGCGTCGGCTGGCTCGACGGCGGGCACCTCCGCTCCGTGGGAGATCCCGACGAGGTGGTCGACGCCTACCTCGTCCATGCAACCGAACCCACATGAGGGGCGCTAGGCTCCCCGCCCGACGGGCGGTCAACAGGACGCGGGGTACCTCGATGCCTTCCCATCCCATTCGTTTGCTGCTCGGTGTGATCTCGGTTGCCGCGGTTCTACTCTCCGCGGTCGCCGTGCCGGCATCGGCTCATCCCCACGGACCGACCGACGACGACTACACCTTCATCGGCGGCGGATGGGGGCACGGGACCGGATTGAGCCAGTACGGCGCCCTGGGCCGGGCCGAAGCTGGACACTCCTACGACGAGATCCTCGCCTTCTACTACGACGGCACCACCCTGACCACCGATCCCAGCCTGGTGCCCGACGATGTCGACGTGCGCATCGCGATCCACAGCACCACCGTCTTCAGACCCACCGGGATGCTGACGGTGTCGATGGACGGCCGTTTCCTGGACACCACCGTCAACACCCTGACCGTGCGCCGAGGCAACGGCGGCTGGCACATCAACTCCAGCAACATCGATTGGTGCCGGGGCTTCTGCAGCGGCACGGTGCTCACGGTGGACTTCGACGACGGCGAGCCCGTGAGGGTCTCCAACACATCCAACGGCACCGAGCGCTACGCCCACGGCCAGTTCCAGTTGACACCGGCGGCCGGAGGCGTGGCCAACTGCGGCAGCCAGGGCTCCAACCAGTACTGCCTGGTGATCGGCGAACTGACCATGCAGCAGTACCTCTACGGCCTCGACGAGATGCCGCACTCCTGGCCGGCCGAGGCGCTCAAGTCCCAAGCCGTGGCCGCTCGCAGCTACGCCACGGCCATCATGAGGGAGCGCAGCGGCTGGGCCGCCCCGTTCGATCTGTACGCCTCGACTCGAGACCAGGAGTACAAGGCCTGGGACTACGAGCGGGAGCCCGGCCACGACGCCTGGACCGACCAGGTGGACGCCACCGACGACACGGTGCTCACATATCAGCCGACGAACGAGGACCCGCCCGAGGTGATCGTCGGCTACTACAGCTCCTCCAACGGAGGCCACACCGCCGCTAACGAGGAGCCCCGCCGGGACTTCGTGTCGTACCTGCTGGCCAAGCCGGACCCCTTCGACGCGGCACCGGACGCCAACGGCGACCCCCAGAACGCCACCCACTCCTGGGAGCGCACCTACACCACCGCGCAGATCAGCCAGTGGCTGGCCGACTATCCCTTCGCCGACCTCGATGTGGGCGACATCGTCGAGATCTACATCTCGAGGCCCGGTCCGTCGGGCCGCATCGACGATGCCCTAGTGAGGCTGGTGGGAACCGAGCGCACGATCGAGGTGCTCAACGACAACGACGAGCCCTACGGCTACCGCTTCTACTACGCGCTGGTGTTGGGGTGCCGGAACACGCCGGGCTGCCGGCCCCTGCTGTCCACCAAGCTCGTGCTCCAGGGCTCCCACACCGACAACGGCTACAACGTCCATACCCTCCCCTTCACCGACGTCGCCTCGAACGCGCCCTACGCGGAGGCGGTGTCGTGGATGCTCAACAACGAGCTCACCACGGGTACGACACCCACCACGTTCTCGCCGGAGCGGTCCCTGACGCGGGCCCAGTTCGCCACGTTCCTGTGGCGGTTCGCCGGTGAACCCGAGTCCGTCGACGGAGCGTTGACCTTCAGCGACGTCGAGCCGGAGAGCTACTACTCGGAGGCGGTGGGGTGGATGGTCGACCGGAACATCACCCTCGGATGCAGCACGAACCCGGTGGTGCTGTTCTGCCCGAACGATCCTCTGAAGGCGTCGCAGGTGGCCATGTTCCTGTGGAACTTCGCGGGACGCACATACAGCAACCATCCGGTGCCCTTCACCGACATCGGGATAAACGCCTACTACCTGGAGGCCGCCCGCTGGATGGTGGAGCACCGTCTCTGGGTTGACGAGTTCTTCAATCCCCCCGTGGACGCGGCGAACTTCAACCCGTATGACAACGTGGACCGAGCCCGGATCGCGATGCTCATCTGGCAACTCGCCGAGACGCCGGGTGCATTCGACACCGATGTGGACCTGCCGCCCCTGATGCGAACCCCGTGAGGACTGCCGGCGACCCGAAACCTGCAACCTCGATCCTGCGAAGGCTGGGATTCCGTTATCTGTACGTGATCGACGCGGTCACGCTGCTGGGGCTCATGGCCGCGATCACAACCGTGCGCTTCGGGCTGGACTGGCCCACCTATCCCCTGGCGCACTACGCGGTGGGATTCGCCATCGCCACCGGGCTGCACATGGGCATCTACTACTTCGGAGGGATGTACGAGTACGAGCAGCGGCTCGGCCGGCCCCCCTGGCTGCCGAGGGCGACGCTGCTCACCCTGCTGGCGGTAGGGGCCGACGCCACCGTGACCCTGCTCACCGGCCGGTACCTGATGCCGCGGGGAAACCTGGTGATACTCGCCGTGGCCGCGAGCCTCGTCGTGTCGTTCAACCGCTGGCTGGCCCGGCGCTCCAGGACGCGCCGGTTCGGGAATCCTCGCGTCCTTCTCATGGGAGAGCACGACGATGTCCGGGCCGCCCGGCGCCATCTGGGCGACTCGGAGCCTGCCGCGGCGGTCGCGGGAGTATCCGAGGATCCCTCCGACATCGTCGCCGAGGTCAACCGGACCGGCGCAACCGATCTGCTGCTGCTCTCGGGCCAGCCCCTCGACACCATCTATCCGGAGCCTCTCGGCGAGCTGGAGGCCCGCCGCGTCGGCGTCTACCGGCGCATCACGCCGTCGGACACCCTGCTGGGGCTGCAGCGGACCCGGCAGATCGGCGGGATGCCGTTCGTGGCTCTGAGAGCCCACGCCCTGCCGAACTGCCGGCTGAGATTCAAGCGCCTCCTCGATCTGGTCTACCTGCTGGTGCTGGCCCCGGTCGCCGTGCCACTGGCGGGCCTCGTCGCGCTGTACGTACGGGTGCGAGCCGGTCGCGGCGTGCTCTACCGCCAGGAACGCATCGGCCGGAGAGGACGGCCCTTCACCATGGTCAAGTTCCGGACCATGGAACCCGGCGCGGAGCGATCCGGGCCGGAACTGGCCGCCGCCGAGGATCCGAGGGTGATCGACGGCATGGGCTGGCTGCGCCGGACCCGGCTCGACGAGCTCCCGCAGCTGTGGAACATCCTCGCCGGCGAGATGTCGCTGGTCGGCCCCCGCCCGGAGCGGCCGGAGCTGGTCGCTCTGCTCGAGGAGAAGATCGCCGGATACGGACGGCGCCACGACATCCCCCCGGGAATCACCGGGCTCGCCCAGACCGAGGGCCACTACCAGACCGACGCCGCCTACAAGCTGGGCCACGACCTGCAGTACGTCGTGAACTGGTCGCCGGTGCTCGACTGGGAGATCATGGTCAAGAGCGTCTTCGTAATGGCCCGGCGATCAGGCCGATGAACAGTTCGCCCGAGGGCCGCGACAGCCCGCCCCACGTGTCGGTGGTGGTGCCCGCCCGGAACTGCGCGGCGGTGCTCGGAGACTGCCTCAGCGCGATCGGCGCACAGACCTACCGCGGCCCGATGGATGTGACCGTGGCGGTGGCACCGAGCCGCGACGGCACCCGGCAGGTGCTGGCCGCGCCCTGTATGGAGATACCGCTGCAGGTCGTGGACAACCCCTCCGGAACCACCCCGGCCGGCCTGAACCTTGCGGTGGCCGCCTCGAGGGGCGCCATCGTGGCCCGGGTGGACGCGCAGTCGCGGGTGCCGCCCGACTACATCGAGAGGGCCGTGCGCACCCTGTCCAGCACCGGTGCGGCCAATGTGGGCGGCGTGCAGCGCCCGACGAGCTCCGGCGGCCTGCAGGGTGCGATCGCGGCCGCGATGGCGTCGCCATTCGGAGGTGGACCGGCCGCCTTCCGCCGGGGCCATCGGGCCGGTCCGGCCGACACCGTGTACCTCGGTGTGTTCGACCGCGATGCGCTGGAGTCGGTCGGAGGCTTCGACGAGACCCTCGAGCGCAACCAGGACTACGAGCTCAACTGGCGCCTGCGCCGGCAGGGCCACACGGTGTGGCTCGATCCGAGCCTGGTAGTGGACTACGTGCCCCGCGCCGACTACGCGGGACTGGCCCGCCAGTACTTCTCCTACGGGACCTGGAAGCGGAGGATGCTGATGCGCCACCGGCGATCGCTGCAGCTCCGCCAACTGGCCGCCCCCGCGCTGGTGGCCGGCCTGGCCGCCTCCGCGATCGAGTTGGCCCGGGGACGCCTGCGGGGAGCGGCGGTGCCCGCCCTCTACCTGGCCGCCTGCGCCATCGCCGCATGCCGGCTGGGGCGCGGGCTGTCCGGCTGGAGCGACCGGATGCGGGCGGCGGGCGCCTTCATGGTGATGCACCTGTGCTGGGGCACGGGCTTTCTGGCCGGCCGCGGCCGCCGCGCTCAGCCCGACGCGCGGGAGCGGCTCGAGGAATACGAAGCCAGGTAGGCGGGCACGACCTCTCCAGGCTCGCCCACTGCTCTCAGCACGCCGTTGTCGAGCCAGGCAGCCCGGTGGCAGGAGCGCTCGATCTCGGCCATGTTGTGGGACACCAGCACCACCGAGCCCGCCGCGGCCCGCACCTCGTCGATGCGCCTGGCGCTACGTACCCGGAAGTCCTCGTCGCCGACCGCGAGAGCCTCGTCGATCAGCAGGATGTCGGGTATGCGGGCCGTGGCGATGGCGAAGTTGAGCCGAGCCCGCATGCCCGACGAGTAGGTTCGCATCGGACGGTCGATGGCGTTCCGCAAGCCCGCGAAGTCGATGATCTCGTCCATCCGGCTCTCGATCTCGGCTCGGGTGAAGCCCAGCGCCAGACCGCCGATGAGGATGTTGCGACGCCCCGAGAGCGCGGCCCGCAGAGCCGACGACACCCCCAGCAGGCAGGGTCGGGACCGCCCCCGGATGGTGCCCGACTTCAGGGGAAGGAGGCCGGTCATGGCCGCCAGCAGCGTCGACTTCCCCGAGCCGTTGGCTCCGATGAGGCCCAGCGTCTCCGATTCGTGGAGGTCGAGGGTCACGCCCCGCACGGCCTCGATGGTGCTGAACTGCCTGCGCATCCGCCCCTGCGAGAAGTTCTGCTTCAAGCCCGCCCTCGGATCCTCGTACACCCGGTAGTGGACGTGAACGTCATCGACCCGCACGGTGACATCGGCCGGCGGCCCGGTCACGATCCGAACCTCCTCTCGGCGCTGCGGAAGGCGATGAAGCCGACGACGGGCAACACCGCGCACCAGGCCAGCATCCCGATCACCACCGACTGGTCGACGCCGGTGCCCAGCAGGCACCAGCGGGCGCAGGTGATGAGGTCGTACACGGGGTTGAGGGCGAAGGCCCGGCGCCATGCCTCGCTGGTCACGAAGGCCTCGACGCTGAAGATCACTCCCGAGCCGTAGAACAGCAGCCGAAGCAGGTGGGGCAGCAGCCGCTCGAGATCGCGCACCGACGCCCCGATGCGGGCCACCACCAGCGCGGCGCCCAGGTTGAACAGGTACACCGCGGCCAGCACCCCCAGTACCAGCAGCCACCGCAGCGACGGGCGCTCGCCGGTGGCGAGAATGGCCAGCAGCGCCACCGCCAGCGCAGGTAGGAAGGCCAGGGTCTGGCCGTTCACGGTGGCCATCGGGAGCAGAATGCGGGGAAACTGGATTGAGCGGATCAGGCCCATGTTGCGCACCATGCACACCGCCGCGTCCTGAACCACCCGCTGGGTCAGGTGGAACAGCACGATCCCCACGATCAGGAAGCCCAAGAAGTTGTCCACACCCCGGCGGGTGTCGAGCAGGACTCCGAAGATGAAGAAATAGACGCCCACCAGCAGCGCCGGGTTCACCAGGTGCCACAGCTGGCCCAGCGCGGTGTCCATGTTCTGGGCCCGCAGGTCCTGAGCCGGAACCACCACCGCGAACTCGCGGCGCCGCCACACCTCCCGCAGGTAAGCGCCGGTCGAGGGCGGGACGGTCAGGTCGACGAGATCGCGGGGATTGGGTTGGCTGGAGGTCGCGTCGTCCACGGCAGTCATCCTACGATTGTCGGCGTGTTGCGCCCGCGCCAGGCAGACCCGTCGGCAGGCCCGGGATCTGACGCGGCTACTCGCTCAAGGCCTCCGCCCGCCTGCGTGCGAGGAAACGACTGGCGCTCGCTGCCGCTGCCGCCAGTCGAGGGATTCGAGCCGTCGCGGTCGGTCAGCGTCATCGTCCCCTACTACGAGGCCCCCGAGGCTCTGGCCCTCACCCTGGCGGGCCTGGAGCTCCAGACATACCCGCGGGAGTTGTTCGACGTGATCGTGGTGGACGACGGATCGTCTACCCCGCTGCACCTGGAGGAGACCTCCCCGCTGCGGGTGCAGGTGATCCATCAGCCCGATCTGGGCTTCGGTGCGGGACGGGCCCGCAACAACGGGGCGCGGGCCGCGGCGGGCGAGATCCTGATCTTCCTGGACTGCGACATGGTCCCCGAGGCCGGGTGGCTGACGTCCCACGCCCGATGGCATCACGCAGCCTGCGACGTTCTGACTCTCGGTTTCCGCAAGCACGTGAGTGTGGACGGGATCAGCGCCGACGCGGTGCGGACGAGGCCCGGATCGCTGGGCGAGCTGTTCGCGGGACGGGCTGCCGAGGAGCCCCAGTGGCTGGAGAACCGCATGGCCCGTACCGACCTGCTCACCAGCGGCGACGAGGACATCTTCCGGGCCGTCACCAGCGGCAACCTCGGGGTGTCGGCCGACTTCTTCGCGGCCGCAGGCGGCTTCGACGAGACCTTCAACCAGTGGGGGGCCGAGGACCAGGAGTTCGGGTACCGCGCCTGCGCCCTGGGCGCCGTACTGGTGCCCGACCGGGACGCATTGTGCTGGCACCAGGGTCCCGGCGCCCGCATCAGCGACGACGAGAGGCTCAGCCTCGCCCAGATGCAGGGCAAGCTGATGAACCTCATCCCCCACGGGCGGCCCCGGGAGGCCACCGGCGGACGATCCTTCACCGTGCCCCGGTTCGCGGTGAGCGTCACCTCATCGGGGGCTGACCAGCAGGAGTCCCTGGAGACGGTCCAGCAGGTCCTGGCCAGCAGAGCGGGCGACCTGGCAGTGTGGGTCGAGGAGCACCCCGGCAGCGGGCTGGAGTGGCTCCACAACCATCTCGACCCCGACCACCGGGTGCGATTCGGTCCCCCAGGCGGCGCCGCGACCGCATTCAGGGCGGCCCGGTTCCACATCACGATCCCAGCAGGCGCCCCCGTCGGCACGTTCATGGTCGGACGCCTGCACAGCCAACTCGGCCAGGCCGCAGCGGCGCGGGCCCGGCTCAAGTCGGGCCACCGGGTGACGATCACCCGCTCCTGGGCACTGCAGCGCGCCCTGCGCTGCGGCGTGCGGGTAGAGGACGTCGGCAGCGTCATCGACATCGACGGCTGGGCTCTCGAAGCTGATCCCCGGCCCTCGAGCGAGAGCTCGCCCGCCCCCGGCCGCAGCTCTAGGGCCGCTCCGCTGGCAGCCCTCGGAACCAAGCTGGTTCGCTACGCGCGGGCGCTGCTGGGCCGAGCGGCCCGAGTCCGCAGCCCTCGTGACGCCCGGCGCCTGCTGGCGTGGATCGTCCAGGCGGTCCGGCGCCGGACCGTGGCCAGGCGCGCCATGCAGCCACCCCCCGGCATCGACCGTTCCAGGCTGGCGCGCTACCCGCTGGGGGCCGAGATCGCGGCAGCCGGTGACCGGGCCTCAACGGTGCTGGCCGCGTCGGCGAGGGTGGGCGCCCCGACCGGAGACCGGCATCTGGACCTCGTCCTGGTCGACAACGGCGACACCCGCCAGACACTCGGACCGGACATCGCCGGATCGACGAGGCCGACCGTCGCCGTGCTCGACGAACTGCACCCGCGCCTGTCCGTGCCCGCCTTCGACGCCAGCGTCGTCAATCCCATCGACTGGACGCCCGGCCACGACCAGGCGCCCGCAGCGCTGGCGTCGCTCTGGCACCCCCCCGCCGCCGCAGTCGCCTCGCTGCACCTGGACACCGAGCGGATCAGTGCCCTGAGGCGGCTCCACCATGTGGTGGACGACGGTACCGGCCTCGGCGACGCAGCCCAGCGCGCCGGCACGCTGGCTGCGCTGGCGGCCGCGGGCGTCCTGGTACGAGTCACCAGAACCGACGAAGTACTCGAAGAATGTCTCGGCGCAGAACTGCACGCCCTCATGGCCTCAGACAGCGTGTCGACGGTCCAGGATCACGCACGCGAGCAGCTCAGCATCACCATGCGCCGGCTGGCCCTGCGGGACCACTCGCTGCGAGCCCGGGCTCGCCAACTCCTCGAAGCGCAAGGCCTCGAGGCTCCGCTCCCGCAGGTGTCGGTGCTGCTGCCCACCCGGCGGCCCGAGCTTCTGGGCGCCGCCCTCGAGGCGGTGCGAGTGCAGAACTACCCGCGGCTCGAGCTGGTTCTGGCCCTTCACGGTGAAGGGTTCGGGACCGACGACCAGATCGGAGCGCAGACCGAGCCCCTGGGCTGCGATGTACAGGTGGTGAGGGTGACCGCGGACAAGACCCTAGGAGAGGTGCTCAACGCAGCCGTGGCCGCCTCCTCGGGAACGCTGCTCACCAAGTTCGACGACGACGACTACTACGGCGCCGATCACGTCTGGGACCTGCTGCTGACCCGCCAGTATTCCGGGGCGGCGCTGGTGGCCAAGGCGGCGGAATACGTCTACCTGTCACGCCTTGACAGGACGGTGCGGGTCTCCAAGATGAGGGAGCGCTTCGTTCCCCATCCGGTGGTCTCCGGCGGGGTGCTCATGATCTCCCGCCAGGACATCGACGCGGCCGGCGGCTGGCGGCGGGTCCCCCGCAGCGTCGACATATCCCTGGCTCGGGACGTGGTGCAGGTCGGTGGCGACATCTACTGGACCCACGGGGCCGGCTACCTGCGGGTGCGGCACGGTGATGAGCACACGTGGACGATCGACGACGACTTCTTCCTGGGCCGCTCCGACGACATGCGGCAGGGCCGTGACTTCGAGTTCGCCGGGTTCTCAGAGGCCGAGCGAATTGACGGACCGATCCGGCACCATACGGGCGAGGCCGTGGCCCGAGCGGCCCGTGAGCGAAGCGAACAAGAGCGGGAATGACACCACGGCGAGGCGACAAGCCTTCAACTTCTGGCGCGCCCTCCGGGAAACCCACCGGGGCCCGGAGGGTGGCGCGGAACCCCGGCCAGGCCCGCCCGCTGGCCCGATGGCTGGCCAGGGCCCTCTGGCTCCGGACCCGGCGTCTGGCCGGTCTCGCCCGGGACCGGGCCGCGGGCCGCCACCGCAAGGCCCCGTACCCGCTCGGCGCTCAGATCGCCACCGACGGTGCCCGGGCCGCGGCCGTGTTCGCAGCCTCGGGGCGGGTGGCCCCCGCATCCCCTGAAGAGCATGCCGACATTGTGGTCCGCGACGGTCCCGTCACAGGCAGGACCCTCCCACCCGGTGCCACTGTCGTGGCGCTGGCATCGGTGGACAGGCAGCTTTCGGTGCCGGCATTCGATCCCCTGTCGGTCAACCCGATCGGTTGGAAGCACCAGAACGCCGAGCCCGTGCTCGCGTCGGAGGTGACCGAGGAGTCCGATCCCGCCCTCCGAGCCGCGGTACTGGCGGCGAGGGCAGCGACCGGCGCGGTGGTACGCATCCGAAGCGACGAGCACGAGATGAGACCGCTGCTGGGTCCCGAATTGCACGACCTCATGGCCGACGGTGAGCGCATCGCCCGCGCCGGCGTCCATGGGCGCGAGGCGCTCAGCATCGACATGCGCCGCTGCGCGCTGCGCGACCACTCCTTGCGGGCCCGAGCCCGGCAGGTCATCGCCGCAGCCGGCCGGGAGGCGTCCCCGCCGGCGGTGTCGGTCCTGCTGGCCACCAACCGGCCCGAGCGGCTGGAGGCGGCGGTGACCTCCGTAGCGGCCCAGACGTATCCAAACACCGAACTGGTGCTGGCACCCCACGGAGACGGCTTCCCCGACGACGCCCTCGTCCGGGCCGTCGAGGAGGCCGGGCTGCCGGTGCGGCTCGCCCCGGTGGCCGCTGCCGAGCCGTTGGGGGCGGTACTGAACGCCGCGGTGGCCGCCTCCACCGGTGACCTTCTCGCCAAGTTCGACGACGACGACCACTACAGCCCGCACCATCTCTGGGACCTGGTCCTGGCTCACGAGTACTCCCAAGCTGAGTTGGTGGCCAAGGGCGCCGAATACGTCTATGTGGCGAGCCAGGACCGCACGATACGGATGTTCGGGCGCCGCGGGGAGCGCTACCTCGGCTACCCCGGAGTGAGCGGGGGGGCGCTGATCATCTCCCGCCACGACCTGGCCCGGGCTGGCGGGTGGCGCCGGGTGCCCCGGCACGTGGACACCGAACTGGCCCGCGATGTCACCTACATCGGCGGGAGGATCTACCGCACCCACGGTCGCGGCTATCTGCGGGTGCGGCACGGTGACGACCACACCTGGGACATGGACGAGTCGCACTTCACGGGCCGGGCCGCGGACACCCGCGAGGGTCTCGACCTGGCCTTCGCCGGCATCGTCTAGCCGTCCTCACGATGAAGCGCCCGCAGATGGTGTGGCCGCTGCCGGAGCCGATCACCCGCCTGCTGCGGGTGGCACCGATCGCGACTGTGGTCATCGTCTTGACCAACGGGCCTGTCTTCCTGTTCTCCAAGAGCGTCGTGGACCGTTCCGGCGACTGGGAGGACCCGGCGGTGTGGCCCTTCTTCGTGGCCGCGGCGGTGGCGTCCGCGGTGCTGGCCGTCACCGGCCGCTCCCCCGCCGAACCCCTGACCGGGTCACAGAAGGCGGCCGTCGCAGCCGTCGCCATCTACTCGCTGCTGGCGTTCGCCTCAGCCCTGTGGAGCGTCCATCCGTTCGCCACTGCGTGGCGGGCCGCGGTGTATGTGGGCCTGGGGCTGCTGGCCTGGGTTGTGGCCCGGCTCGAGCCCGACGACCTGGCCGCGGTGCTGTTCAGCGTTGCAGGCGCAGCGGTGGCCGGCAGCGCGGTGCTGGTGGTGCTGCGGCCCGATCTGGGGCTGGACCCGAACGACAACTGGGAGGGGCTCTACACCAACCGCAACTCGCTGGCGCCGGTGGCCGCGATCGGGGTGCTGGTCGGGATTCGCTACCTGGCGACCGGCGGGCGATGGAGCCGCGTGGCGGGATCCGCCCTCGCCGCGCTGTCGGTGGGCGCCATGGCCGGCGCCGGCAGCCGCACGGCATGGATCGGGCTGCTGATCGCGGTGGCGGCCGCGACCGCCGCAGTTGGCTTCCACTGGATCCGGAGTCGCTTGGGCGCTACCGCGGCCAGAGCCTCCCTGGCCGCCGCGGCGGCCCTGGGGGCCGGCGGCGCCCTGGCGGCGCTGGCCACGCTGTGGGACGACCCGACCTTCAGCCAGCGCCGCACGATGTGGAGCCTGGTTTGGGATCGCGTCTACCAACGACCGCTCGGCGGCTACGGGTTCTACGCGTTCTGGGAGGAGATCGAGCTGCTCGACCACGCCCTTCTGCGCAGGGGCAGCGCCCACAGCAGCCTGATGGAGGTGGCCCTGGGCCTCGGTCTGATCGGCACTGTGCCGTTCCTGGTGATCGTGGTGCTGGCGGCCCGCAACGCGGGCTTGCATCTGTGGCGCCGTCCCGGCGCCGAATCCTGGATGTGGGCCGCGGTCGTAGGCTTCGTGCTCGTGGAGAACGTCACCGAGAGCTTCGTACTGTGGTTCTCCTACATCTGGGTGTTGCTCATGGCGGCCGCTCTCAGACGGCCCCCGCCCGGCGGGCCGGGCCGCCCGGTTCCGGACACCGCCGATGCCGGCGGCTGCGCCCACGCTCCCTCGGGCTGAGGGTCGAGTTGAGATTCGAGTTCGCCTCCAGCGAGAAACGGTCCGTCCTCCGCGCCGTCTTCGAGGAGGGCGACGGGACCGAGGGACAGAGAGCCGAGGGTGCCGGCCGGACGATCATCTACTCCGGCGAGGACATCGAGTTCGACTACGGCGTGACCGCCGTCCATCCCGACCTGCTGGGCCTGCTCTGCCTGATCATCTTCTACCCCTTCGTCGGTGAGCGGGTCGTGTTCCCGGTGCCGGTGTCGCCCCGGTTGGAGGAGGCGTTCCGCAACCCCAACTTCAGGAGGCAGCTCTCCTTCGACAACGTCGACTCCGGCATCGAGGCGTACTCGGGATCGCGTATGGCCCTGGCCTTCGGCGGGGGGATCGACTCCAGCGCCGTCCGCACGATGTTTCCCGAGGCGTATGTCGTCCACGAGGCGCACTGGCGGGACGGCCGGCTGGTGCCAGCGGGCACGCACGGGGTCGTACACAGCATGGGCCTCGACCGCGGACGGGTTGTGGCGACCAACCAGCGCTACGTGTCCGAACCGGGAGGGTGGCACGGGTGGACCTGCTCGCTCGCTACCGCGCTGCTGCTGGCCACTGACCACGACTTCGGCATCATCCTGATGGGCACGCCGCTGGGGGGGACTCTCCTCAAGGCAGGAACCGGGTACTTCGACCGGTTCAGGGCGAGGGGCTGGCACGGAGTCACCGGGAACTTCTGGCAGTCCGCATTCAACGCGGTCGGGATTCCGGTGTTCTCTCCCGTCTGCGGGGCCAGCGCCTTCCTCACCATGGGGCTCTCGCTGGACCTGATCCGGGCCGGAGAGGTGTTCTACTGCACCGAGCAGGGCGGGCAGGCCTGCCTCCAATGCCCGAAGTGTTGCCGCAGGGACATCATCCGAGCGGTCGTCGAGCCCGGGCACCGCCCGCATTGGGCCCCGTACGACAATCGGGCCGTACACAACTACCTGAGTCAGGATCCCCAGAGCCAGGGCCACCTCTTCTCGTACGCGCGACCCAGAGTCGGCGGACTTCCCAGGTTCATAAGGGCAAGGCTCAAGGGCCTGCAACAGATCCGTTCGGACTGGCCGATGAGAGTCCACGCAGGCACGTTCGACTTCTGCGACGACCGCTGGCGGCCCGCGATCTCAGAGCGCGTGCTGGAGCATCTTGACCCGATGGGGCCCGAGGAAATCGCCGAACTCGAGACGTGGAACGGGGCACGGCAGGCCCGGGGCCTCGGTGCGGGCCGATTCGCTCGGATGCTGCGCAGAGACTCATGAGGGGATTCCGGCCGGTGACGGGACTCCGATGGACCTCGGCCGGCCTCCGGTCCTTGGCAGCCCGTTGGTGGTCGGGCTGGACCGGGGCGGTGCTGGTGGGCTTGGCCGTCCTGGTCCTGTGGCTGCCCGACCTGGACCTGCCGCTCGGCAACAGCGATGACGGGCGGCAGGTAGGCCTGGTCGGCCTCCAGGGCCGCAATTTCTGGGAACTCGGTCCTCTGGAGTCGGACTTCGGGGTCCGCATCGACCCGTACGTCAGGCCCGGATTCGGAGCAGAGCCCCGCGCCGATCCTCCGGCAGCGGCCGTGTCCTACGCGCACCACCCGCCGTTGACGACCTTCATCGCGGCTGCGTCGGTAGGGATCCTGGGCGACAATCTGCCGGCGCTGCGCCTCGCCGCCTTTCTCATCGGATCGGCCACGATCATCTTCATGGCCGCGCTGCTGCGCGGCTGCGGCCTTCCTTGGGGACCCACGCTGCTGGCTGCCGGCGCCATGGCCTCCACCGGCTTCTTCTATGTCTACGGGCGGATCGGGGTCGGCTTCTCGCTGCTGGTGGCCTCAGCGGCCGCGGTGGCCTGGCTGCGCAGCACCGAGCGACCGCCACGCTGGGCCCTGCTGGGCACCGCCGTGCTGGCGGCCATGGCTGCGACGCAGTCCTGGATTGCGATGGCCGCGCTGCCGCTGCTGGCGCTCTGGCTCTTCGCCGGCCGGGCCTCGCGGTTCAGCGGCCCGGACCCGGTGTTCGCCGGAGAAGGGCGTCCAGGGCCGCGACGATGGTTGGTGAGTGGCTGGTCCCCGGCCCTGACGGCACTGGTGGTGGGCTCTGTCGCGGGCGGGATCGTCGCCGCAGCCTGGATGCTCAACGGCAGCGGCATCACGGAACTCAGCGACCAGGTCTCGGTTAGAACAGGCCTCGACGAGGCGGCGGGCGGTCGGTCGTTCGGGTTCGGGGAGTTCCTGTCGAGGCAGTGGGACTTCGCCACCGACGCGCTGATGGTTCCGCCATGGCTGCGAGTGCTGCTGGCGCCGGCACTGCTTGCCGGCTTGATCGACCGCCGCACTCGTGTGGCCACCGCGATCACGCTGGCCATGGCGGCCGCATTGACCTTCGGACTCCAGCAGGGTGCCTGGACTCATCGGCTGTGGAACTTCCCGTGGCTGGCGCCGGTGACCATCGGACTTGCGTCCCTGCTCGACGCCGGCCGCCGGGTTATTCCCGACCGTGTGCGTGCGCCCGCCGCGGCCGCGGCCACAGCAGTGATCGCGGCCACGATGGTCGCGGTGGTGCTGGGCAGCACGCGGGACCGGTACCTGTCAGACCCAGCTCACCTCGGGACAGCCCTCGAGCAGGTGGCCGCCACCTCGCAGGCACGCCGGGCCGAGCTGGCATGGACGGGACCGGGCCTCCCCACTCCCAGGTGGGCCTCTTACTACCTGGACGTGCCGGTGTGGACCTTGGACGAGAGACGTCTCGGCGAGCTGGAGGACTCAGACCTCGTGATCCTCCGAGCCAGCATGGTTCCCGAGTTCCTTCCCGACGATGCTCTGGAGGATCCTCTGGCCGCGGCCGGCGACTTCCGGGTGATCACGGCTGCGTCCCTGTCGCCATGACCAGGCCCGACCCGACCCGGTCCGGGTGAGGCGTAGGCTCGCGGGGCGTATGGACCACAGCCGCGTGCCTCCAGCCGGTGTGCGGGGCAACGACTGGCGCAAGCTGTCAGTGGCGGCCCCGGACGGCTTCGAGCCGGAGTTGCCGGTGTCAGTCGTGATCGCCTACTACGAGGCGCCGGAAGCGCTGGAGCTCACGCTGGCCGCTCTCGAAGGACAGACCTACCCGCAGGAGTTGTTCGAGGTGGTGATCGTCGACGACGGGTCTCGCACGCCCCTGGCCGCGCCGACCTCCAGTCCCCTGGAGGTCAGGGTGGTGCACCAGGAGGACCGGGGCTTCGGCCTGGCCCGGGCCCGCAATACCGGAGCGAGGGCCGCGAACTCCGAGATCCTCGTCTTCCTGGACTGCGACATGATGCCCGAGGCGGATTGGCTGGCCGAGCACGCCCGCTGGCACCATGCCGCCAACGACGTTCTCACGCTGGGATTCCGGAATCACGTCGAGGTCGACGGGATAGACGCCGCCATGGTGCGGACCAGGCCGGGATCACTGGCCGAGCTGTTCGACGGGCGGCCGACCGAGCGCCCCGAGTGGATCGAGTACCACATGACCCGGACCCGCGGCCTCACCTCCGACGACGACGACCTCTTCCGGATGGTGACCGGCGGGAACCTGGGCGTCTCGCGCTCCTTCTTCGAGTACGCGGGCGCCTATGACGAGTCGTTCACCCAATGGGGAGGCGAGGACACCGAGTTCGGCTACCGGGCCTTCGTCCGGGGAGGCCTGCTGGTGCCGGTCCCCGACGCCATGTGCTGGCACCAGGGTGCGGGAGCGAAGCCAAGCGACACCGAGTCGGCCAGTCTGGAGCTCCAGCAGGCCAAGCTGTCCCAGATCATCGCAATCGAGGGCTTCAGGCACTCGGTTCCGGGGCGGAGCTTCACCGTTCCCCGATTCGTGGTCACCGTCGAACCGGGTGACCCCGACGCGCAGCGGTCCACCGCCGAGCAGGTGCTCGCCGGCAAGGTCCACGACCTCGTCGTGTGGATCGCCGAGCCGGACGGCACAGCCGATGACGCGGGCCGGGAGCGGCTTCGCCGCCTTCTGGCCAGCGACCCCAGGGTACGGTTCGGTCCTGCCCGCCAGGCAGTCGAAGCCATCCCGGCCGCGCCTTTCCACGTGTCGGTTCCAGCCGGCGCGACCGTCGACTCGAGCGTGGTCGAACGCCTGCGCCGAGAGTTGGGGCACGCCGCCCGGGCGGCACGGACGCTGCCCGGAGGTGAAACGGCCCAGATCGCGCGGGCTCGCCACCTGCATCGGGCCGCCCGCCTAGACATGAGCCTGGAGGACTACACCCAACTGTTCCCCGACGACCGGCCGGCCAGCACACCCCGGATCCTCGGCAAGCTCGGCCGGATCATCGTGGGCACAGGCCGCGACGCCCGTCGAGTTCGTAGCCCATCCGACGCCCTCAACCTGGCCCGCTCTCTGTCGGCGTTGCTGGCAAACGCCGCACGCTGGAGGATCCGCAGAGTCGCGGGAAAGCTGCGGTGGTCGATCCGCAGACTACGGAGAACGGCCCGCAAGCGGCAGCTCGCTGGCAAGCGGCTCGCGTACCGGACGGCCAAGAAGGCCATGCAGCCGAGACGGCCACCGGACCATCATGACGACGAGTTGCAGCCAGCCCAATACCGGCTCGGCCCGGAGATAGCTTCGGTGGGACCGCGTGCTGAGACCGTCCTCGCGGCGTCAGGCCGCATCACCAGCGAGGTCGGGCCGCACACCGAGGCGTTGATCGTGGACACGCCCGAGCACGCCCGCGGAGCCGGCTCCGACACGCCCGCGGTCGTGGTCGCCCTCTCGGAATCGGATCCACGAGCCTCGGTGGCCGCGTTCGACGCCGAAGGCCTGAATCCTCTGAACTGGCCGGTGGATCACAGCGGGCACGGGGTCGCACTGGGCCCGCCTGAACTCGTGACGAGCGCCAAGAGACCGCCGCACGGGGTGAGCCCAGAACAACGAACGGTGTGCCAGCGCGCCCACCATGTCGTAGACACGGCCGCCTATCACGATGACACCCTCACCAGGGCGGGCACGCTGGCCGTTCTGGCAGCTGTCGGCGCGGTCGTGCACATCGCCGACAACAGCGCCGACCTGTACCACCGCTTGGGATCGGAGCTCTACGGACTCATGATCGACGATCGCATCGTCTCCGCGGACCCCCACCAGCGGGAGGCGTTCAGCGTGGCCATGCGCCGCAGCGCGCTGCGTGACCACTCGTTGCGAGCCCGGGTCCGCCAGTTGCTGGCCCCGGCCGGCCTGTGCGGCCCGCCGCTGCCTGCCGTCTCGATCCTCCTCGCGTCCAGGCGCCCCGAGCAGGTGAAGGCGGCCATCGATGCGGTTGCCGCCCAGACCTATCCCCGATTCGAGCTGATGCTCGCACTCCACGGCGACGGATTCGACCGCAACGGGATCGACCGCAGGCTGCACGATCTGGACCATCCCGCCCAGGTCATCGAGGCGCCCGGGCACCTCCCGCTGGGCGCGGTGCTAAACGCGGCCGCCGGCGAGGCGTCGGGATCACTGCTGACCAAGTTCGACGACGACGACCTGTACGGGCCCGACCACCTGTGGGACCTCGTCCTTGCCCACGAGTACTCCCGGGCCCCGCTGGTGGGCAAGGGCGCGGAGTTCGTCTACCTCGAGGGCTCCGATGTCACCCTGCGCCGCTTCCGGGGCGGCGGCGAGCGCTACATCACCACCCAGAGCATCGCCGGAGGCGCGCTGATGATCACCAGGCACTGCTTCGATGAGGTGCTCGGCTGGCGCCCGATCCCCCGCAGCGTCGACCAGGCCCTTATCGCCGATGTGGTCGACGGGGGCCACCGCGCCTACCGCACCCACGGCATGGGCTACGTGCTGGTGCGCCACGGCGAGGGCCACACGTGGCAGGCCGACGACGACTACTTCCTGGCCCAGGCCCACGAGACCCGCTCGGGATGCGACCTCGCCTTCGCCGGGATCGCGCCGCCGGGGTCGCCTGACAGCTAGCGAGTAGCTAGGCCTCCCGGCGGTGGGCGGCGTACTCCAGATTGAGCAGGCTGCCCGCCACCAGTGAGCCGGCCAGCACCGCGGCCACCAACCCCAGCTCCACCCGCAGGAACGGCTCCAGGTCGAAGCTGACCGTCGCTGCGAAGGCGGCGATCCCCGCGACCCATCCGGCCACCGCCAGCCGGGTGTGCCCCAGCGCGACCAGTCCCAGCGTCAGCGACAGCATCAGCATCAGGCCCCCGCCGCTGGCGGCCAGCAGGGCCATGTCGGTGCGGCCCAGTTCGTCGCCGAACACGATCCGCACTACGAGCGGTCCGATGGCCGCGGCTACCACGGTCGTCGCCGCGGCCGCGGCCCCGACCGCGGCCACGATCTTGATCTGCATGTTGCGGAACCCGACCAGGTCGCCGTGGCCGGCCAGGGTGGCCAGGCTGGGCAGAAGGCTCGCCTTCACCGCCTGGAAGAAGAACAGCGGGATCCGGGCGATGAGCATGCCGTTGAGGAACACGCCTGGAGCCTCGGGTCCAAGCTCGTCGCCGCTCGCGATGTCCACCGCCACCGGCCCAACGTTTAGGATGAACGCCTCACCGATGCTGGCGACCAGCAGGTATCCCATGGCCGGTGTGAGCTCCCGGTACGAGGCCGGCGGCCCGGGACTCACAAAGGGCCGGGGGCCTGCGGCCACCACCGCGGCGGCGACCAGCGCGAAGGCGATGGCCAGGCCGTAGGCGCCGACTGCGGCCACGCCGGCCAGGGCCAGGGCCACGGCCACGGCCATGCGGGCGCCTCCCTCCACCATGAAGTACCAGGCGTACCGGTCGAAGAGATGCCGCCCGCCCAGGATTCCCCGCACCAGTTGGGTGCCGGCGAAGGCCCCCAGGGCCAGCACCAGAGCCACCAGCAGCTCGGGCCGGTCGTCGAGCAGGCCATCGAGTCCCAGCGGCCAGGCCACCAGCAACCCGGCGGTCACCAGCATGAACTGCACCGCTCCGAGCACTCCGGCCCGCTGCAGCACCGGAGCGCTCCCCACTCCCCGGCTGGCCCGATCAGCGGTGGCTCGGGCCACTTCCTGCTCCAGCGGCTGGAACAGGCCGAAGCCGCCGATGTTGACGAGGGCCCACAGCACGGCCAGGCCTCCGTAGCCCTCGTCGCCCAGGGCGTGCCCGGCCACCACGAGGTACCCGTAGGTCGTGAGCCCGTTGACGACGAGACCCCAGAAGATCCCGGAGGTACCGAGGGGCAACAGGCTCAGCAGACGCGCCCGGAGATCCTTGAGAGAGTGTCCGATGACGCGCGTCCTTTGTTCCCGAGCGACGGAGCGCCCGGAGTCTAGGAGGCGGCGGGGCCGCGGGAGCTAGCCCTGTGAGAGGGTCGGCATGCAGAGGCCGTCGAGTTCGGCCACCTGGATGCGGTCGCGGTTGTCGTAGGTGACCTCGTTGGAGGGGTCAACCCGTAGCTTGAACTCGCGGAAGCTCATCTCCAGCGCGTCGAAGGCGACCAGGCGGCCCCGCAGCGAGTCCCCGACCCCCAGGATCAGCTTGAGGGCCTCCAGGGCCTGCACACTGCCGACGATGCCGGGCAGCACGCCCAGAACCCCGGCCTCGGCACAGCTCGGGGCCATCTCCGGCGGCGGCGGCTCGGGCAGCATGTCACGGTAGGTGGGCCCGTTGCGGGGATCGAACACGGTGATCTGGCCCTCGAAACGGAAGATCGACCCGTGCACCACCGGGATGCCGAGCTTCACCGAGGCGTCGTTGAGCAGGTAGCGGCTCGGGAAGTTGTCGGCCCCGTCCACGACCACGTCGTAGCCCTCGAGGATCTCCATGATGTTGTCGGCACCCAGCCGGGTGTCGTAGGTGACCACGTTGACATCGGGGTTCAGCGCGGTCAGGGTCTTCTTGGCCGAGTCCACCTTGCGGTCCCCGACCCGGTCGACGTTGTGGAGGATCTGGCGCTGCAGGTTGGACTCGTCCACCACGTCCATGTCGATGACGCCGATAGTGCCAACCCCCGCAGCGGCGAGGTACAGGGCCGCCGGGGAGCCGAGCCCGCCCGCGCCGAGCAGCAGGACCTTGGCGTCGAGCAGCTTGATCTGCCCCTCCTCGCCCACCTCGGGCACCAGCAGGTGGCGCTGGTAGCGGTTGCGCTGGTCCGGAGTCAGGGTGCGGGGGCGCTCCCAGGCCCGCCCCTCGTCCTTCCACTTGTTGAAGCCGCCGTCCATCGACACCACGTCGGTGTAGCCCATCTGCTCGAGCGTGACCGCCGCGAACGCCGAGCGCACCCCGCCCGCGCACATGGCCACCAACGGGGTGGAACGGTCGGCAATCCGGTTCTCGATGCTCGACTCGAGCTGGCCCCGGGGGATGTGCACCGAGCCGGCGATAGCGCCCTGCTCGTACTCGTCGGGCTCGCGCACGTCGAGGAGGGTCCAGCCCTCGGCCAGCAGCTCCTCGCCACCGGCGGTGTCGACCTCGCGGATCTCGGACTTGGCCTGCTGCAATAGTTCTCTGAAACTCGCCATTGATTCCCGCTCCTGTTCGCTCCGCTCACGGGCCCGCTCGGGCCCCGGCCTCGCAAGCTCGGCCTCTGGGCCTAAATCCTACCTGTCTTGTCAGGATTTAGCCACCCGAGCCTTCCATGCCACAGATGACGGGCAGCACGTCGCTGATGGACCCACCCACCAGCACGTCGGCCAGAGAGTCGAACTCGGTGGGCTCGCCGTTCACGATCACCAGCCGGGCCCCGGAGTGCACCGCGATCACCGCAGTCCGGTTGATGGGAGACACGGCCAGGGTGGTGCCCACCGCCAGGAACAGGTCGCACTCGGTCGAGGCCCGCTCGGCCCGGTCCAGGTCGACCGGGTCGAGGCTCTGCCCGAACGACACCGTGGCCGACTTGAGGATCCAGCCGCACACCGGGCACTCAGGATCCTCCTCACCGGCCCTCACCCGCTCCAGCGCCACCTCGATGTCGTCGCGGTAGTCGCATGCCAGGCACTGCACCTTGCGGGTGGTGCCGTGGATCTCCACCACACGCTCGGGGTCGCTACCGGCCCGCTGGTGGAGCTCGTCCACGTTCTGGGTGATCAGCAGATGGAGCTTGCCCAGCTTCTCCAGATGCACCAGCGCTTCATGTCCCCGGTTGGGCTCGACATCGGCCCACAGCGCACCGGAGGCCCGGCGGGCCCAGTTGCTGCGCCGGACCTCCGGGTCCGATACGTAGACATTGATGTTGGAGGCCCGCTCGGCCGCGGGGTCCTTGGTCCACAGGCCCTCGGGCCCCCGGAAGTCGGGCAGGCCGCTGTCGGTGGAGATTCCGGCCCCGGTCAGCACGGTCACACGCTCGGCGGCGTCGACCAGCCGGCGGGCCGCGCCCACCACGTCGGCGGCACCGTTGAGCATCAAGTCAGCGTAGCGGCAGGGGTGAAACCGCTCGGCTCGCCACGATCGGCACCCGGAGCACATCCATCAGCCCAACTACACATGAGTTACGGTTTGACTTACATTTGCTGGCTGTCAATACTGTTTCAATAGCACTTCCCCCTTCAGTTGACGTATCCGCGCTCTTGCGCGCTCTATTTCGGAGAGATTCCAATGACCATCACCAGCAAGCACCCGGCGACCATCATCGAGACCGACGTGGTCACTCTCATTCCTTGGACGGATCACCGCAAGGACGTGTTCGGCCACGACCTCAGGTCGGCATACGTCGAGCAGTTCTGGCTGGGAACGCTCGGGCCATCCACCACTTGGTTCCTGCGACACTGCGCGGCCGTGCTCGAGGACGCCGACGATGTGGCCGTCAACCTGCGGGAGACGGCCTGCGCCCTGGGCATCGGCTTCGAAGGCGGCTCCCGAAGCGCGATGGTCAAGACCGTCGCTCGTGCCTGCCGCTTCCGGGCCGCCCGAGCGGTGGGCGCCACGACGTTGGCCGTGCGCCTGCGCCTGCCCCAGCTCAGCCACCGCCAGCTGCAGCGCCTGCCCGCCTCAGTCCAGCAGCGCCACGAGGAGTACCTCGCCGCGGCCGGAGGGGCCGACGGTGTCAGGCAGCAGCAACTGCGGGCCCGCCGGCTGGCCCTGGGTCTCGTGGAGTGCGGCGACAGCCTCAGCGAAGTCGAACTGCAGTTAAGCCGGCTGAAGTTCCATCCGGCCATCGCGGCCGACGCCGTTCGCTGGGCATGGAGCCTTCATCACGGCCGCGTGCCCTGCGAGGCGGCCTGAGAAGGTGCGCACTGATGAAGTAGCGTCGGGGCTCCGACCAGGAGGTGCAAATGGAGCCAGCAATACCGGACGGCATCGAGGGCATCGACGACGACTGGCTCTCGCAGGCCATGGGTACGCCCGTGCGAATCGCCGCTATGGACGACATCGGCACCGGGGTCGGAATGATCGGCGCTATCTACCGGGCGACGCTGGAGGGCGAGTGCCCCGACACCGTGGTCATCAAGCTGCCCGGCCTCGACGAGACGGCCCGCTTCACGGCCCAGATCCTGCGCCTCAACATCCGCGAGGTCGGCTTCTACCGGGAGCTGGCCGCCGAGAGCCCCATCCGGGTCCCCCACTGCCACTTCGGCGCCGTCGATGAAGAGACCCACCAGTTCGTGCTGGTACTGGAGGACGTGGGCTCGTACCGGGCCGTGAGCCAGGTCGAGGGCATGGGCCGGGCCGATGCCGAGCAGGCCGTCGACGAACTGGCCGCCTGGCACGCCCACTGGTGGGGCAAGGCCGGGCCCATCGTGGAGCGGGGCACCGCGGTCACCATCCGCGATCCCATCTACCCGATGCTGCTGCCCCCGGTGTTCTCCGACGGCTGGGCCAAGGTCCGGGGGGCCATGAGCGTCCCCCGGTCGGTGGAGACGGTCGCCGACGGCTGGGTGGAGGCCCTGCCCCAGATGCTGGGATCGCTGGGCACGGCGCAGAGCACCCTGGTGCACGGCGACTACCGGGCCGACAACATGTTCTTCGACGACGGCGGCCGGGTCGTGCTGCTCGACTTCCAGGTCATCGGGGAGTCCGTGCCGGTGGGCGACCTGGCCTACTTCGTCACTGGGAGCCTCTCGCCCGCCACCGCCTCGGAGATCGAGCCGGGCCTTTACGAGCGCTGGCTGCGAGCGCTGGTGGCCGAAGGGGTGCCCGAGTCCGAGACCGGCGGGATGTGGGACATCTACCGGGGAGCGGTGCTGTTCTGCGTCTGCTACCCGATGATCGCCGGCGCGGGCATGGACCTCACCGACGAGCGCCAGCGGGGTCTGCTTGAGGCCACTTTCGAGCGCTTCGAACGGGCCGCCGACGAGCTGAGCCTGACCGACCTGCTCTGAGGGCCGCGGCCGGCCCCGTCCTAACTGGACGGAGCGAACGTCGAGGCCAGCTCGATCAGGGTGCGCACGCCGAAGCCGGTGCCGCCCTTGGTGATCTCGGCGTCGTCGGACTCGGCCCGGGCCGGGCCGGCGATGTCGAGGTGGGCCCAACAGATGGCGTCGTCCACGAACTCCTTCAGGATCAGCCCCGCGGTCAGGGCTCCCCCGTGGTTGCCGCCGATGTTCTTGATGTCGGCCACGTTCGACTCAATCTGCTTGGCGTAGTCGGCCGGCAGCGGCAGCGGCCACACCCGCTCGCCGGCGCGGTCAGCGGCCGCCCGGACCTGCTCGATGAACGCCTCGTCGTTGCCCATCAGCCCAGCGATGGACGGGCCCAGAGCAACCATGCAGGCACCGGTCAGGGTGGCGAGGTCGACGATGGCATCGGGCTCGTCCTCGCAGGCCAGCGCCAGGGCGTCGGCCAGGATCAGGCGGCCCTCGGCGTCGGTGTTGAGGACCTCGATGGTCTTGCCGCTGCGGGTGGTCAGCACGTCGCCGGGCCGGGTGGCGTCACCGCCGAGCATGTTGTCGGTCATGGGCAGGTAACCCTTGACCCGCACGGGCGCGTCCACGACGGGCAGCACCGACATGGCCCCGATGATCGCGGCCGCGCCGCACATGTCCATCTTCATGGCCATCATGCCCTGGGCGGTCTTGATGGACAGGCCCCCGGCATCGAAGGTGATCCCCTTGCCCACGTAGGCGAGCGTCGCCGCCGGGGCTCCCTCGGGTTCGTAGGTCAGCTCCACGAAGCGGGGCGGCTGGGTGCTGCCCCGGTTGACGCCGAGCAATCCCCCGAGACGCCCCGCCCTGATCTCCGCCTCGGTCCAGACCTTGACCTCCAAGCCCGCCTGTTGGGCCACCTCAGCCGCCTTGTCGGCAAAGACGGGAGCAGTGAGCGAGCCGCCCGGCTCGTTGGCGAGGTCGCGGGCCAGGCACACCGCACCGGCGGTGGCGACGCCGCGCTCCAGCGCCTCCTTGGCCGCGACCGAGGTGCTGCCGACCACATCGACACGGGCCAGCTTGGGCTGGCCCCCGTCGCCGTCGGTGTCGGCTGCGCCCGACTTGAACTCGGTGTAGCGGTAGGCGCCAAGGATGGCGCCCTCGGCCAGCGCCTGGCGGGCTGAGCCGGCGTCCAGATCGGTCTCCGCGGCCAGGCGGACCGCCACCCTGGCGTGGCGGGAGCACGAGCGGGCCAGCACGGCAGCCGCTCGCCGGACAGTGGCCGCGGTCACCTTCGCGGCCGGGCCCAGCCCGACCAGCCCGGCGAAGCCGCCGCCGGTGGGCTGCAGATGGACCTGGTCCGCCTTGCCCTCGAATCCGGCCATTTCCAGGACGGCTGCGTCAAAGCCGTCGACGCCGGACGAGACGGCCTCTGAGGTGACCATGGCGATGCTGGCTGTGGCCGCCTTGGGGACCGAGCGGACTGCATGAACGGTGATCGGCATCCGGTCAGGCTAACCGTCCGAATCGCCGCCAATTCCGGTGCGGGCTACTGCGACGGGGCGGGGAGCTCCTGCTCGAGCGTGAGCGTGGACGCGAAGAGGTCGCCGAGTTCGTCGACCCGCTCCAGCACCTCGGCCGCGGTGAAGGTGAGCGGCTCGCCGCCGGCGCCGGCGGCGACCTCGTCCCAGGTGATCGGGGTCGACGCCGTCGGGCGGTCCCTCCCCCTCAGCGAGTAGGGCGCGATGGTGGTCTTGAAGCGGGCGTTCTGACTCCAGTCGATGAACACCTTGTTGGGGCGGAGGCTCCGCTTCATGATCGACACCACCTGGGCCGGCATCCGCTGCTCCAGCAGTTGGGCCACCGCCCGGGCGAAGCCCGCCGCGTGGTCGTGGGTGTGGGGCCGGTTGAGGGGCACGTACAGCTGCAGCCCCTTGCTGCCCGAGGTCTTCGCCCACGCCTCCAGGCCCACCGCTTCCAGGACCTCCCGGATATGCAGCGCCACCCGGCAGCACTCGACGATCGTTGCCGGCTTGCCTGGATCGAGGTCGAACACGACCATGGTGGGCGAGTCGATGTCGCCGCACCGGGCCATGGGGGCGTGGATCTCCAGCGCGGCCAGGTTGGCCGACCACGCCAGCGCGGCCACCGTATCCAGCCGGCAGTAGTTGATCTGGCCTCCCCGGTCGCCGGGCCCGGGGCAAGTACCCACCCATGCCGGGCGGTGCTTGGGGCACCGCTTCTCGAAGAACGACTCAGCGGTCACCCCGTCGGGCCAGCGCCTCAGAGTGATCCCCCGGTCGCGGATGTGGCCCAGCATCACCGGCGCCACCCTTACGTAGTAGTCGATGACCTGGGCTTTGGTGAAGCCGACCAGCGGGTACATCACCTTGTCGAGGTTGCTCACCGACAGCTGCCGGCCGCCCACGGTGACCGCTACACGCTCGGGTGCGCTCACCGCCGCCCGCCTTCTTGGATCGTTTCGGCCGTCAGGCCGACCGGCGGACCTGCTCGGCTTCAGGCTCGGACGCCTCTCCGTCGGCGGAAGCCTCGCTGAGGGCGGGAGCGCTCTCGCCGGCCACGGCCGGATGGCGCTTGCGGGCCTCCTTGGCTGCCGCCACCGAGGCCTCCAGCGCGGCCATCAGGTCCACGACAGTGTCGGAGGACGGCGCAGGCGCCGCCACCGCGGCGGTGGTGTCGCCGGAGGCCTTGCGCTCGATGAGCTCCAGCAGGGCCTCCCGGTAGGAGTCGGTGTAGCGGCCGGGCTCGAATTCGGATTCGAGGGCGGCGATGAGCTGGCGGGCCATGGCCGTCTCCCGCTCGTCCACGTCGATGTCGCCCAGGGAGTCGAATCCACCGAGCTCGTCGGGGGCCACCAGCTCGTCGGCGTACACCATCGTCGACAGCATCAGCCGGCCGTCGACCGGGCGGATGGCGGCCAGGTGCTGCTTGGAGCGCATTACAAAGTGGCAGATGCCCACCTTGTTGGCCTCGCCCATCGCCTCGGCCAGCAGCTTGTAGGGCTTGGCGGTGGTCTCGTCGGGCACCAGGTGGTATGCGCTGTCGTAGAACACGGGATCTATGTCGGCGAGATCGATGAACGCGTCGATGTCGATGGTGCGGGCCGCGACGGGGGCCAGCTGCTCGAACTCGGCCTCGGTGACGGTCACGTAGTCACCCGAGGGCAGCTCGTAGCCCTTCACGATCCGCTCGGACGACAGCTCCGAGTCGTCGGCCGACGACACCTTCTTGTACCGCACCCTGGCTCCGGTCTCGGCGTCGAGCTGGTTGAAGCGCACCGTCTTACGGCTCACCGCACTGAACAGCTGCACGGGGATCGTCACCAACCCGAAGCTGATCGATCCCTTCCAGATCACTCTCGGCACCACTGGCCTCCTCGCATCAGCGCGAGCCTGGTCGAGCCAGGTCTCGGCACGCAGGCCTCCGCACCGCCTCCTGGGAGTTTACGGGACTAGGAGGATTCGGGCCACCAGGTCCTGGCCGAAGGCGGTAACGATGGCCAGGTACATCAGGCCGGTGGCGGCCATCACAGCCGAGTACTGGCGCTCACGCAGCGCGGCCCTGGCCACCACCACGAGCAGCAGCGTCATGGCCACGCAGCCGACCCAGAACCAGCCGAGAAGGCCGTTGTAGCCGTCGTCGATGGTCCCGTCGAGCACCGAGACCATCCCCGTGGGCCACAGCATCACGACGGTCTCGGGAAGCCACAGCAACCCCGCGGCCCGCACCATCTGCAGCAGCGGACCGCGAGCGAGACCGGGCTGCACCAGGTACCAGTGGCCCAGCAGCATGGCGCTGAGCACCGCTCCGGTGAACAGGGCCCCGACCAGCGTGCGGGCCACTGCCAGCCCTGTCGGACCCTCGGCGGCGATGGCCCCCGCCAGGGTCGCCAGCAGTCCCACCGCGGCCGCGACCAGGTCGAGAACGGGGGGGAACTCGGGCGCCGAGGCGTCGAAGCGAGTCTCGGCCCGGTCGATGCCGGTCATGTCGGCCACCCGGGCCGACCGGCGCTGGACCTCGACCCGCTGGCCGCTGGTGCCCGCCGCCCTGCGGACCACCGACACCGCGGCTGCGACCAGACCGGCGACGACGAAGACCAGCGTTACCGCTTCCCGTGACCATGCCGGTTCGGTGGCGAAGGCCGCAACCAGCGAGCCCGCAGCCAGTGCGAGGAAGATCCCCCGCATCAGCCAGCCGTAGCCGAGCCCGACCTCGCGCCGGCGGGTGGTGACCCACAGGAAGAACCAACCGCCTGCGGCCCAGCCCACCAGCAGGGTGGCCGCCTCGAGCTCGATCATGGCGGGTCGGCAGGCCGTTCAGGCGACGACGGCCAGGCGGTGATCGGCGCGGTTGAGCGGGTCGGGACCGTCGGGCGATGCGACCACGATGTCCTCGATGCGGGCCCCCCAGCGGCCCGGCACGTAGATGCCGGGCTCCACCGAGAAGGCATTGCCCGCGGCCAGCGGCTCGCGGTTGCCCTCCACGATGTAGGGGTCCTCGTGGGCCTCGGTGCCGATGCCGTGGCCGGTGCGGTGCACGAAGTACTCGGCGTAGCCCGCGCCGGCGATGACGGACCGGGCGGCCCGGTCCACGTCCTGCGCAGCAGCGCCCACCGCGACCGCGGCCACGCCGGCGGCCTGAGCCTCGAACAGCACCTCGTAGAGCTCGTCGAACTCGGCGGGCGGCTCGCCGGTGTACACACAGCGGGTGATGTCCGAGCAGTACCCGACGCCGTCGTCGCCGACCATGGTGCCGCCGAAGTCGCACAGCACGACCTCGCCGGCGCCGATGACCCGCCCGCCGGGCTCGTGATGGGGGCTGGCCGCGTTGGCCCCGGCGGCCACGATGGCGAAGTTCACCCGGTCATGACCTTCGGCGAGGATCTGGCGGCCGAGCTCGGCCGAGACGTCGGCCTCGGTCCGCCCCACCAGCTCGATCTCGCCCCGCTGGAGGCGCCCCGCGATGCGGTCCACCGCGGCGCCCGCGGCCCGCAGGCGCTCGACCTCGTCGGCGGTCTTGACCGAGCGGATGGGGCTGGTGACCTCCGAGCCGCGCCGCCACTGGGCCCTAGGCATGGCCCCCATCAGCTCCACCAGGAACCGCGACCACATGTGGTCGCCCACCGCAACCACGGCCGCCGGCCCGGCCAGGCCGGCCACGATGCCCACCGGATCCTCGGTCTCGTCCCAGGGCCGCATCTCGAACACCTCGGGGCGCTCCACCACCCGGGGCGCCTCCATCCGGGGCACCGCCAGGGTGGCGGCGCCGTCGCAGGGCACCACCAGCATGGTGAGCCGCTCCAGCGGCATGGCCTCGTAGCCGCAGAAGTACGGCAGGTCGGCCCCGACCGACAGCATCAGCACATCCACGCCCTGCTCGGCCATCAGGCTCCTGGCCTTGTCGAGGCGCTCGACGAACATGCCCGTAAGCCTAGATACGGACCGTGCCGGCCTCGATCGCCTCCACAGTCCCGGCGGCGGCGTCGGCGGCCTGGCGGGCGTGGTAGCTGGAGCGGGTCAGCGGCGACGACTCCACATGGCCGATGCCCATCGCCTCGCCGATCTCCTTCCACCGCTCGAAGGCCTCCGGCGGCCACCAGCGGTCGACCGGCAGGTGGCGGGCGGTGGGCCGCAGGTACTGGCCGATGGTGACGATGTCGGTTCCGGCCGCGTGCAGGTCGGCCAGGGTCTGGACCACCTCGTCGTGGGTCTCGCCCATGCCGGCGATGATCGAGGACTTGGTCCTCAGCCCGGCCCCCTTGGCCCTGGCCAGCACCGACAGGCTGCGGGCGTAGCCGGCCGACGGGCGAACCGCCCGCTGCAGCCGGGCCACCGTCTCGATGTTGTGGTTCAGCACATCCGGGCGGGCGTCGAACACGGTCTGGAGGGAGTCGGGATCCCCGCCCAGATCGCTGATCAGGGTCTCGACCCGGGCATGGGGCAGCCGGCGCCGCACCGCGGCCACCGTCCCGGCCACCGCCGCGGCCCCGCCGTCAGCGAGGTCGTCGCGGGCCACCATCGTCACCACCACGTGCTCGAGGCCCATGCGGGCCGCGGCCTCGGCCACCCGGGCCGGTTCCTCATCGTCGGCGGCCAGGGGGCGCCGGGTGTCGACCAGACAGAAGCCGCAGGCCCGGGTGCAGCGCTCGCCCAGGATCATGAACGTGGCCGTGCCGTCGTTCCAGCACTCCGAGATGTTGGGGCAGCCGGCCTCCTCGCACACCGTCACCAGGTCGAGGCCGCGAAGAGTCGAGCGGATCTTGTGGAACGTCGGCCCGGTGCTCAGCGGGACCCGCATCCACTCCGGCTTGCGGGACCGCAGCGGCACGGGCTCGCGGTCGTCGCCTTCCAGCCTGGCAGCCGACAGGCGGCCCAGCAGCCGGGGCGAGACGCCGTCGACCTCGGCTGCGGCCGCGGCGTTGCCCGAGGCGTCGATGCCCGGCACGCCGTCGGCAACGCCCCCGTCGGCGCCCCCCAGGTCGGCGGACTCCCGGGTGAAATGGGCCATGTCGGCCGGAGCGATCCGGTGGGCGACATCGGCTCGATCGACGCGGCCGTGAGGTGCCCAACGCTCGGCAGCCCGCCGGGCCACGACGTCCACGACCTCACGCATTGAAGTGTCGATTCCCTCCTCAGTCAGCGACGTGACTCCCAGACCGGTGATGCCGCAGGGCACGATCCGGCCGAACCAGCCGAGGTCGGGGTCGACGTTGAGAGCGAACCCGTGCATGGACCGGGCCCTGGACAGCCTCACTCCTATGGCTGCGATCTTGCGGGGCCGCACGCCGTCGGGATCCACCCACACGCCGGTATGCCGGTCCAGGCGGCCCGCGGCCAGCCCCAGATCACCCAGCACGTCGATCAGGAGCTGCTCCACCCCGCACACGTAGGCCGCGGTGTCGGCCATTCCCCCGCCCCGCCTTCCCGGCACGGTCAGGATGGGATAGCCGACGAGCTGGCCGGGGCCGTGATAGGTCACCTCACCGCCCCGGTCGGTCTCCACCACCGTGCCGCCCAGCGCCTCGACGTCGACAAGCAGGTGCTCGCGGCGCCCCCGCCGTCCCAGTGTCACGACGTGGGGGTGCTCCAGCAGCAGGAGGTGGTCGTCGCCGGAGTAGGTGTGGAGGCGGCGCTGGAGCGCCAGGGCGTCGTCGTAGGCGACCCGGCCGAGCCAGCGGATCCGAAGGGTCGGACCGTCCGAAGACTCCGGGGCGGCGCTCAGCGGATCTCCGTCTCCCAGTCGCGGGTCTCGATGAGCTCCTTGACCCGGTGAAGGAAGGCAGCCGCGTACGCGCCGTCGAACGCCCGGTGGTCCCAGGCCATGGCCAGCACGCCCACCGAGTGGACGGCGATGGACTCGTTGCCGAACGAGTCAGTAACCACCACCGGCTTGCGGGAGACCCCGTCGGTGCTGAGGATGGCGACCTGCGGCTGGTTGATGATCGGGAACTGCATCATCGTGCCGTACTGCCCGGCGTTGGTGAGCGTGAACGTGCCCCCGGACAGGTCGTCGGGCGCCAGCTTGCGGCTCCGGGCCCGGTTGGCGAGATCGACGATGTCGCGGGCGATCTGGCGAAGGCGCTTGCCGTCGGCTCCCTGGATGACCGGCGCCAGCAGCCCCTGGAAGTCGATGTCGACCGCGATCGCCAGGTTGACATTGGAGTGCACGATGAGCTCGTCGTCGCCGAAGCTGGCATTGAGGTGCGGGTAGTCGCGCAGCGCGTCCACCACCGCCCGGGCGATGAACGGCAGGTAGGTCAGGCTGAAGCCCTCGGCCGCCTTCCAGGCCTGCTTCGACGCGCGCCTGACGGCCTCCACTCCCTCGTAGTCGACCTCGATGGCGGTGAGCACGTGCGGGGACGTCTGCTTCGACATCACCATGTGATCGGCTGTGCGCCGCCGGATCCTGTTGAGCGGCACGACACTGTCACCGCTGCGGGCAGCGGGCACTGGGAACACGGCCGGCGCTTGCTGCGAGGGTGCGGGTCCGGACGGTTCGGACTGCGGTGGAGGCTCGGCCGGTGGAGCCTCGACCGGGGGAGGCTCGGCCAAGGGGATCTCGGCCTGGGGCGTCTCGGAAGCGGGATCTCCAGGCGCGGCGGCCGCGTCGCCGGTGGGCGCGCTCACGCGAGCCCGGATGGCCTGCTCCACATCGGATCGGGTGATGCGGCCTCCCCGCCCGGTGCCGGTGATGGTGGCCGGGTCGATCCCGCTCTCCGAGATCAGCCGGCGAACCACCGGAGAGAGCACCAGTCCCCTTCCCGCCGACTTGGCCGCCTCCGACGCCGGGGGCGCGGCTGCGGCGGGAGGCGGCTCCGGAGTAGGTGGTTCGGGCTCCGGCTCGGGCGCGGCGGCCTGTGGCTCCGGAGCGGGCGGTTCGGGCTCCGGCGCAGGAGAGGCCGCCGGCGGTTCGGGCTCCGGCTCGAGGGCGGACGGCGGTGGTTCTGGTGCAGCGGGCTCGGCGGGCGCCGGGGCGGCGGCCTCGGAGCCGACACGGGCCAGCACCTGGCCCACCTCCACCACATCCCCCTCGTTGGCCAGGATCTCCGAGAGCACTCCAGCCACCGGCGACGGCACCTCGGTGTCGACCTTGTCGGTGGACACCTCGAACAGCGCCTCGTCAAGGGCGACCTCGTCGCCCACCTGCTTGAACCACCGGGTGACGGTTCCCTCGGTGACTGTCTCCCCCAGTTGGGGCATCACGATCTCGGCCATGCAAGACCCTCCTTGGAGGGGTCAGCCGTGCAGCGAGCGGCCCGTCAGGGACAGGGCGGCCTCGCCGAACAGTTCGCTCATAGTGGGATGGGGTTGGATCAGGCCGGCAATGTCGGCGGCGGTCGCCTCCCAGTTGACTGCGAGGTAGGCCTGCCCGAGCTGCTCGGTCACCCACGGGCCGGCCATGTGGACACCCAGGATCCGCCCGCCGGTGCCGTCGGAGAGCTTCTCGGCGATCACCTTGACCAGGCCGTCGGTCTCGCCGAGGATCTGGGCGCGGCCGTTGCCCATGAACCGGTGGGTGGACGTGACCACCTCGAATCCGGCGTCCGCTGCGCTCTGCTCGGTGTGCCCCGCGAAGGCCACCTCGGGATGGCTGTAGATGCACCACGGCGTGCCGTGGTGGTCGAGCGGGTCGGGATCCTCGCCGCAGATGTCGGAGATGGCGAGCATCCCCTCGGCGAAGGCGGTGTGGGCGAGCTGGGGGGTGTCGACCACGTCGCCCACGGCCCACACGCCCGGCGCGGTGGTGCGGCATCGGGCATCGACCTCTATGAATCCCCGGCTGTCGACCGCTACTCCGGCGGCGTCCAGCCCCAGGCCCCCGGTGCGGGGCCGCCGTCCCACCGCCACCACCACCAGGTCGACCTCAACCTGCTTGCCCTCGCCGAAGGAGACCACCGTGCCGGCGCCGTCGGCCTGCGGCTCGTGGCCGTGCACGGTCACGCCGGTGTGCACTGCGATGCCCCGCTTGCGGAAGGAGCGGCGCACGACCTTGGCCACATCCACATCGCATCCGGCGAGGATGCTGGGCAGCGCCTCCAGCACGGTCACGTCCACGCCGAGGTCGCCCATCATCGATGCGAACTCGCAACCGATGGCACCCCCGCCGATGACCGCGGCCGATGTCGGCAGGCGCTCCAGGAAGAACAGCTCGTCGGACGTGACCACAAGGCGGCCGTCCACCTCGAAGCCGCCGATCGTTCGGGGCGTCGACCCCGTGGCCAGGATGACCGACTGTGCCGTCACCTTCATGGGGGACTCCCCGCCGGCGGGAGTCACCTCCACCGTCCCGGGCCCGCTGAGGGTGCCCGAACCGGAGTAGACGGTGACCTTGCGGTGGCCCAGCAGCCCCGAGAGCCCCGCGGTGAGCTGATCGATGACCCGCTGCTTCCGACCGAGCACCGTAGGCCAGTCGATGCCCGGCACCGACGCGGTGATCCCGAACTCGGCTGCGGCTGCGACGGTGCGGTACACCGAGGCCGCCTCGAGCAGCTCCTTGGCCGGGATGCATCCGACATGCAGGCAGGTTCCCCCGACCTTGTTGTTCTCAACGACGGCCACATCGAGGCCGGCACCCGCGCCGCGCAGGGCCGCGGCGTAGCCGCCGGGTCCTCCTCCGACGACGATTACGTCGTGGGTTGCGTCGTTCACACAGCCTCCCTGATCGTCCGGTGACCCTACCGGGTCAGGGGGCCAGGAGTACCTGCACAGTGAAGGCCAACAGGATGACCAGACCGCACACCAGCGCAGTGAGGATCAGCGCGCGAGTGCTCACCGTTCGCGAGCCATCGCCGAGCTTGGAACCGACCGGGACTCCATGGGATCAGCGACGACGGCGACGCCTTCGCCGCACGAATCCGAACACCTCGTTGAGGACTGCGCCCCCGACCGCGGCTACGAGGATCACCACCCAGAGAGGGCCGGTCATGTCGAAGATCAGCCATTCGAAGGCCACATCGTCGCCGTTCTGGACGACGAAGAAGATCAGGGCCGCCACCAGCAGCGCAGCCGCCACCAGTCCCGGCGGGATGGACAGCTTCTTGGCGTCGGGCTTGGCTTCCGGTGGCCTGGGCTCTTCGTTCACTGCGCTTTCCCGTCTTGAGGGCCGGTTCGTTGCGTGGAGACCGGAGCGGATCCCGCCTGCACGCAGCGATGGTAGACCACAGTCATGGCGAACCAGATGCGAGTGGCGGTCACCGGTTCCACCGGCCTAATCGGGCGGGCGCTGGTCGACCGGCTGGAGGCCGGCGGGCACCAGGTCGTGCGGGTTGTGCGCCCGGGAGGCTCCCAGGACCTCGACCCGTCTGCGTCGGTGACCTGGGACCCCGCCGCGTCCCGAATCGACGCCGAGGGCCTGGAGGGGCTCGACGCGGTGGTCCACCTGGCCGGCGAGTCGATCGCGGCACGGCGCTGGTCGCCGGAGCAGAAGGAGCGCATTGCCTCCAGCCGGACTCGGGGCACCGCCCTGCTGGCCGGCGCGCTGGCCCGCCTGGAGGCGCCACCCGGCGTGCTGTTGTCGGCATCGGCCATCGGCTACTACGGCAGCCGGGGCGGCGAGCGTCTCGACGAGGCCTCCAGCGGGGGCAGCGACTTCCTGGCCGGGGTGTGCCGCGACTGGGAGGCGGCCGCGGACCCGGCCCGGGCCGCGGGCGTCCGGGTAGTGCATCCCCGCACCGGGGTGGTGCTGAGCCGCTCTGGGGGCGCGCTGGCCGAGATGCTGCCCTTCTTCCGGCTCGGCATCGGTGGACGCATCGGATCGGGGCGCCAGTGGATGAGCTGGATCACCCTCCACGACGAGGTCGCCGCGCTGGTGTGGCTGCTCAACGCGGATGTCGATGGCCCCGTCAACCTCACCGCCCCCGAGCCGGTCACCAACCGTGAGCTGACCGCGGCCCTGGGACGGGCACTGCGCCGGCCGGCGGTGCTGCCCACTCCCAAGCCCGCCCTGTGGGCCAAGCTGGGCCGCGAGCTCACCGAAGCCCTGCTCTACAGCAGCGCCCGGGTAGAGCCGGCCGTGCTGCAGCGCGGCGGCTTCCAGTTCGCCCACCCCGACATCGCCACCGCCCTCACCGCAGTCCTGGCCCGCTGAGTCCATCGCTCGACAACTGAAGCCCGGGTTGCGTCTCGATGTCTAATAACATTATATTTCATGCATAACAGGTAGGAATGGCACATGGGGCGAGGGCAATGAGATCAATCACGGCGACGATCCGGCGATGGAACCGCCAACTGCTGAGAGCGAGAGGATCGGTGCGTACCCGGTTCAGCGACGAGGAGCTGTCCGTGATCGACCGGCTCGTCACCGAGGGGATCGGGTCCAGCCGGGAAAACGTCATCCACCAGGCGGTCTGCTGGTACGACGACGCGCTGAAGCGGCACCGCGTCGGCAAGGCCATCGAAGACCACTACCTGCGGAACCCCCAGACCGAGGCCGACCGTGCCCAGGCCATGGCCAACGCTGTCGCCTTGACTGAAGCTGAGTCGTGGTAGCCCAAGGCGAGCTATGGCTGCTCGAGTCGCCCAGCCACAAGGCCCGACCCGGAATGGGAAGCGCTTACCGACCCCCCATACTCCGAGGTACGCCTCGCGGCGGCACACGGTGTGTTCGGCGCATCACCGCACACGTCCGATCTCGCGCGTCGTTCACAACCTACGATCGGCACCGAGACGACGAGGATGCAGAGAATGTCCAGAGTTAGCGCGCCATAATCCTCGAAGCACTATGCACGCATACGAGACCAACGGGCAGTACCTGGCCCGCTATCTCCTTGACCACCATCTCGATGGTCGAGGGCAGCAATGGAATAGCCTCGGAAGTGCCCTGCTTGTGTCGAACCGGAGTGACGACTGGGTGGAGGCGTTCCAGGAGATGGTGAGTCTGCAGCTAGCGCGGCGTCTCATCTTGGCGGGCGACAAACTCATTGAACGGCACGACCTTCCGGCTGCTGAAAAAGAGATCAAACAGGTGATCATCGACACGATGATGGTGCACTACACATTGGCAGGCGACGTCTACGAGCGGTTGCTCCCAGCCATCCACTCAGCGCGCCAGAGGATCAGCAACTCCGTCCGACAGTCTGTCACTGCGCTGGCAAGGCGTGAGATGCCGTACTGCTATCTCTGCGGAACTCCGATGGCCTTCATCGGGGATGGGCACGATGCGTTCACGCTTGATCACGTGTGGCCACGTGCCTACGGAGGGAATTCTGTCTTCGACAATCTCCTCGGTGCCTGCCGATCATGCAACGAGGCCAAGGCCAGCGAGCCTTCGTGGGCCATGTACCCGATCCAATCCTACGTGGCCGGCTTCGAGGTGCAGGATCTCGAAGACATGCCGAAAGTGATGCGCTTCGCGGTCCAGGCGCGCGCAGCCAAGCAACTGGCTCAGCGCGAGGGTCACAGCCTTCGAGATGCCTACCTCCGGCTCGGTCGGCCTAGTCATCCGGCCGTGGTGAGTGGAGCGACGGCCGTGGACCTGTTCAATCTGGAATTCAACGTGAGATAGGAGAGCAAGATGGACTACAAGTACTCAGCGATCTTCAGCCGTCAGCGGGGTAGCAACGGCCCCCTGTTAGCAACCTTCGTTGCCCCTGCAGGGGAAGTCGCGGCGTGGGCTGAGGTCGAGAGACTGCAGCATGAAGGGTCGGGGCACCAGCGCCTTCGGAGCAAGTCCAAAGTCCAAGCGATCGCTCGCTTCCTCGAACTTGATGACCGCAACACCATCCCGACCGCCCTTGTCGTCGCTCTTCAGATCCCGGATCTTGAGGAACCTCCAATGCGGGAATGCGCGACGATCACCATCCCGGCGGATGTCGATTCCCCACCTGGCCTCGTCATTGATGGCCAGCATCGGATGTACGGAGTCGAGACATACGACCCGGATCTGCCGCTAAACGTGGTGGCGCTAATCAACCCTGCGGACGAGGAGATCGCCTTCCAGTTCCTGGTGATCAACGGCAAGGCATCCAAGGTCCCTACGGACCATGTGAAACTCCTGGCCCTCCACTACGAAGACGAGCACCTCGCAGATCGTCTCAAGACGGCGAGAATGGTGCTCGGACGGCACACGTTCGTTGGAATCGTCGACAATTCGCCTGAGTCGCCCTTCTACCAGTCAGTCGAGTGGCCGACAGAGAAGACCGACGCGGATGGCGAACGGATGAACTTGATTCGTCCGGCTTCGGTCGAACAGGCAGTCGCAACGATACAGAAGAAGAACCTCCCCGACCTAGCTGACGACGACTCGCACATCGAGTTCTTCTTCACCCTGTGGTGGGCCGTAAGAGACCGTTGGCCTGACTTGTGGACTGAGGATTCAAAGCTCCTTCAGAAGGTGGGGCTCGTAACGCTCACGACATTTGTCATCGAGGATCTCATGCACTTGGCCGATCGAGGCGGCATTGACTTATCGGATCCCGACGCAACGCGTACAGAGATCGAAGAGAACATCCTCGCCTATCTCCATCCCGAGTTCTGGGAGCGAGAGTGGGCCGCCAAGAGCCTTGACACGTCCGCAGGTCGGCAACTCGTCGTAGATGCACTGACGACCATGCGCCGAAACCTAGGACGCGGAGTGAAGTGGGACACGGATCTGCAATTGCTGGTTGAAGCGGGGCAGGACGAGTAGCGGCGTGGCAACTCTCTCTCTTGTCTCCGCTTAGGAGTTCACGCGTCTTCTGATGCATCATTGAAGTACACAGCAGATGAAGAAACTCCACGTCGTCCTCTCATGTACTGCGCGTAAGCGTACGTCGGAGCCGGGATACCCGCGGCTGCGTAACGTGGAACCGGCGCCGGTGGCGGACCGAGTCGAACGATGGGCAGCCCTCGTCTCGACCGCTCCTCGTCGGCACGTCGCGGCCGACATGTACGCCGGGGAGTACTGGCAGACGGGGATGGAGTTCGCATCCTCCGCTGAGTTGGCTGGGCAGATCCAGGTCTCCGTTGTATCGGCTGGCCTCGGCCTCCTCGGAATTAGCGACGAGGTGCCCATGTACGGAGCGACCCTGGCTGCCCGCCACCCCGATTCGGTGCTCGCAACCTCTGGCTCAGCAGCACCCAGTCAAGTGCGGCGGCAGTGGTGGGACGGGTTGACACGGGCCGCGGTTCTTGGTCACGATCGGCCTCGTCGTCTGGTCGAACTGACCGAACACGACACGAACGCGAGCGTGATGGTTTGCATCGGACGAAGCTACTTGGATGCGGTGGCCGTGGACTTGGCAGGTCTTGTCGAGCGTGTCCGTGATCCTGAGCGGGTGATGGTCTTCGCTTCCGGGACGCCTCTGGCCGGCCTCGAGCGGTGTTGGATCACGGTGCCCGGACGTCTGAGGCTCACGCTCGGTGGCTCGCTGTCTTCAACGACCCTCCGCGCAGCCATCGCTGTGCTCGCGCAACTCGGCACCGTGCGCCCCGATGTCGGCAGGGCTCGCAGCATCGTGGGCACACTGGCGGCGACGGCTGGCGAACTCCCTAACTTCGACCGGCGACGACAATGCGATGACATGATCTTGGAGTGGATCCTCGATCACCTAGCGGAGGCTCCGAACGGGACCAAGACGACGGCACTCCAGCGCTTCCGGGACGAGGGCAATGCCTGCGAGCAGGCCCGGTTCGGAAGGCTCTTCGACGATGCCCGGGAACTGGTGACGTGAAGGTCCTGTCGGAAGGCCTCTGGCTGCGGCGGAACACCTGCACGAACAGAGCCCGGTACCAGGGCCTGCTCGCGAACCTCCTGATCCACGTCTACTTCAGGGTCAGGCAGGCGTGATGCAGTTCTACTTTCCCGACAGCCAAGACCAGGTCGACCCGAGTTTCGACTTCATCACCGAGCAGCGATCGATCCATCGCGTACGCCAGAGGGACGATCGCTACGCCCACGAGGTCATCGACCCGCCGCCCTACGACGGGCTACTGATCTCCAAGCCCATCGTGGACGGGCTCCCTGGAACGACGGCCAAGTACACCGAGGCCCAGCGCAGCCGTCTCCACCGGGTAGGCGCAAGACGCTTCTTCCGGCTCGATCACGGCGCGACCGACCTCAAGATCATGGGTGACTGCGGGGCGTTCACCTATGTGCGCGAGCACGAACCCGTCTACGCGGTCGACGAGGTCCTGGACTACTACGAAGAGTGCGGCTTGGACCTTGGAGTCGCGATGGACCACCTGATCTTCGGCTACGACGCCACGCTGGACGCGAAGAGCGCCAGCGACGTTCCCGCGGACTGGCGGTTCCGTCAAGGCCTCACCATCGAACTCGCAGCAGAGTTCCTTCGCCTGCACCGTGTCCGCAGGTGCCGGTTCGAGCCGATGGCCGTAGCGCACGGTTGGAGCCCGCTGTCCTACGCAGCGGCGGTGACGCAGTTGCAGAACATCGGGTATAGCCGGATTGCGCTTGGAGGGATGGTGCCGCTGAAGACCCCGGACATACTCGACTCGCTTAAGGAAGTCTCGGTCGCTCTGGATCCGGCGGCGCAGTTGCACCTCCTGGGCGTTACCCGCACGGCGCACGTACAGGACTTCGCAGGTTTCGGTGTGACGAGTTTCGACAGCACGTCTCCGTTCCGCCAAGCCTTCATGGACGAGAAGGACAACTACTACACACTCGATGGCAGTTTCGTCGCCCTTCGCATCCCTCAGGTCGATGGCAACACCAAGTTGCGCAGGCAAGTGACCGCGGGCCTAGTTGACCAGAGGTCGGCTCGACGCCTCGAACGAGAGTGCCTCCGTCGGCTGCGAAGCTACGACAAGGACGGCACTGGCGTGGAGGCCACCCTAGATGCGATGTGCGAGTACGCGGCCTTGCTCGGGACGAAGAAGGATCGAAGCACCGAGTACCGGCGAACGCTTGAGGCCATGCCGTGGAAGCAATGTAGTTGTACGGTCTGCCGGGAGATCGGGGTCGAGGTGATCATGTTTCGAGGGGCCGACCGCAATCGGAGAAGGGGATTCCACAACCTTGCTGTCTTTTCGAAGAGACTGCGCCGGGAACTCGATCGAGCGGACGCGAGGAGTTAGTTGGCACCATGGGCGGAGCTTCAATGCACGAACTGCGGTTTCCTGCACTTGAGGTGAAGCAGGGCCGCGAGCGGCGGCTCTATACATTCGCCGTTGACGGCAAGGAGTTGTCGAAGTTCACGACGGTCAGCCGCGTGCGGCGTGACGAGCGACAGATCGCGGGCTACCAGAGGCCCGAGGTGCTCGCTCACGTCGCTGCGATCCGTTCGTACATCGAGACATCCTCGCCGATGATCCCCAACGCGATAGTTGTCGCATTCGACACCCGAGTGCGTTTCGAGCCGTCGGAAGCCATCACCCCGGTCAATGGCTACGTGATCCCGGGCACACTGATCGTGCCCGTAGACGAGGATCTGCCGGATGAGGACAAGCCTGGCTGGGTCGTCGACGGCCAGCAACGGTGCGCCGCTGTCCGAGAGGCGGAGGTGGACTCCTTCCCGCTATGCGTCACCGCGTTCATCACGGCCAACACAGGGGAGCAGCGCGCCCAGTTCATCCTCGTGAACTCGACGAAGCCACTTCCCAAGGGCCTGGTCTACGAACTCCTGCCATCCACTGAGGGACCGCTACCGCCCGCGCTGATGCGCAGGCGCTTCCCTTCGTTCGTAGTGGAGCGCCTCAATTTCGACGAGGACTCACCGTTCCATCGGCTGATCCAGACGCCGACGATGCCGGACGGAGTCATCAGAGGAACCTCGATCCTCCGCATGCTCGAGAACAGCCTGACCGACGGCTGCCTCTACTACTTCCGCGACCCCGATACGGGAAGCGGCGACATCGAGGAGATGCTGTTGATCCTGAAGCCGTTCTGGCGAGCGGTTCAGAAGGTGTTCGAGGAAGCATGGGGTCTCCCGCCTCGCATGTCGCGCCTGATGCACGGCGTCGGCATCGCCAGTTTGGGCTACGTCATGGATGCCATTACCGAGGAACACATCGCTCAGGGAACGCTGCCCGACGAGTCCGACTACGCAGCGGAACTCGAACTGCTCCGAGACGAGTGCGCCTGGACTGGCGGCTACTGGCAGTTCGGACCCCATTCCGAGCGGCAGTGGAACGATCTCCAGAACACCCACAAGGACATCAAACTGCTCACGGGTCACTTGCTGCGCGAGCACCGACGACTCTCCAAGGCCGCGCACCAGCGCAACTCACTTGAGCAAGAGGGTGAAGTCTGGAGTCGGTAAGGCGAGTGATCATGCTCCCGAATGACGCTCTCGGCTCGCCGTTGCTTCGATTGCGTCTCTAATCTCGCTTGATGCGGAGCCGGGCGCCCAACACTCAGCCCGGGCGAGGAACTGGCGGGCCGGGTCCAGTTCAGCCTGGTCCATCTGATGTAGGCCGGTTCGTCGTCGGCGAGCCAGAACTGGGCGTCGGTCGTCTGATGGACGTTGACGGCGCGACAGCTCGGATCCGCTACTTCCGAGCTCCTGTCAAGGAGCCCTACGTTGAGCGCGAGTCAGAGTTGCAGCAGGTCACTGTCGCTGAGATCCGGGCCCAGACGCGGGTGTACTTCCACGACGGGAGCCGTTGGAGAAGCGGGCGGATCGAAGGCGAGCACGACCGAGGTGATGATCGGTACGTCGTGGCCCTACCGAACAGAGAGGGTGAGATCTTGTCGAGCGACCAGTTCGACATCCGTTGGGCGCCCAAGATCGAGGATCCCTACGAACTCCTCGCCTCGCTCGGCGGAGCCAGCCCTCTCGTGTACGAGCCAAGGGTGGACCTCCTCGCGTCGTGGCACGCTCTGCGGGCCGCCGCCGCCGGGGTTGACGGCCTGCTACTGGGATCGGTCGAACTCCATGACCACCAACTCACGGTCGTGCGAAGCGTGTCGGACGACCACGAGCGTCGATACCTCCTGGCTGACGAGGTGGGCCTTGGCAAGACCGTCGAGGCCGGCGCACTCGTGTGGCAGTCGTTGCGCGACCAGCCCACCGGTGAAGTGCTTGTGCTGAGCCCCGACCACCTCCGTCAACAATGGGCCGAGGAGTTGACCGACAAGTTTCACGCCAACCACTTGCGAAGGGCTTCGATTCGAATCTGCGCCCACGAGCGACCTGAAACCTGGCCGGACGGACCGGTCCACGTTCTCGTGGTCGACGAGGCCCACCACCTCACTCGCGCCGGGCCGTTCCCGATGGAGACGCTTGTGCGCGTGGCGGGGTTGGCGCACGCAGCGAGAGATGTCCTCCTACTCACGGCAACGCCGGTCCGAACGAATGAGGCGGCCTTCCTTGATCTGCTGCACCTGCTGGATCCAAAGAGCTATAAGCCGCAGGATCTCGACGAGTTCACTCGCCGGGTCGAGATGCGGGATGAACTCGCACTCATTCACCACTCGCTCACACCTGATCTGGATGAGTTCGACTTCTCTCTGTATGCCGACCAACTTCGATCCGTCTTTCCCGACGATGAGACTCTCGATCTGCTCGTCGGCCAAGCCCTCGACTGCACTGACAGTCAGCGCCCCGAACGCATCGTGAGGGTCAGAGAGCACCTCTCGGAGACCTATCGGCTACACCATCGCCTACTTCGGACCCGCCGGAGCCCGGAGATCAATACCAGCTTCGGCGTGCGCGGCCGTCGCCGCGGCCGACCCTTCACCGTTGAAATCGGCGATGACAGCGACGATGTCCGTGTCGACCTGATCGAGGGCTTTCGGCTGCACGCCGCCGAACTCGTTGACGCCGGAGAGGTCGGAGCGGACGATGCGACAGCAGCGCTGCGTCTGCTCGGCCAGGCCTGCGGCTCACTCCCCCACGCGATTCTGGAACTCGCAGCTGTTGAGGGGTCCGAGGGAGCAAGCGGACTGGTATCACGCTGGCTCGCGTCCAGGGGTGAAGCCTGGAAGCGAGAACTTGACGCCGCCGCTCCAATCGTGCTTGATGCGAGCGCGCGTCAGATCGGCAGGATGGCCATAGCCAAGGATCTCGGGAAGGTCGTGGTGGCGAGCGCCTATCGGGCAGTAGCGCAAGTCGTGTCCGCAGCCGTAGCAGACTCCTTCGGGACGCACCGAGTGGCCGAGCATCTGAGCATCCGGTCGCGAGAGGAAAACGCGGCGAGTGTTGACCGGTGGCGGTCTGACGAGAACTGTCGCGTTCTGGTCTGCGATGCCAGCGCCGAGGAAGGCATCAACCTCCAGACAGCCGACGTGGTCGTCCACCTGGACCTGCCTTGGGACGTGTTCCGCCTCGAACAACGGCTTGGCCGAGCCGACAGATTCGTCCGCGGAGGGTCATCCCCAGTGGAGTCGATGGTGTTCGTCTACGGGGAGCAAGCATACGCACAGGGGTGGTTCCTGTTCGCGGCTGACTCCTGCGGGGTGTTCGACCAATCGGTCTCGTCGCTGCAGTATGTCCTTGCCGACTTAGAGTCCGAAATGCTCGGCCAGGTGATCACTGGCGGAGCCGGCGTGTTCGACTCTGGTGTGGAGTCACGACGCGACAGCCTTCGTGACGAGGCTCAGCGGATTGCGGCTCACGACTCCCTCGACTCGGTGAGCGGCGCCCACCGGGGTCTCAACGAGCGACTCACTCAGGAGGACGCCAACCCAAGGCTCGGCAAGGCGCTCAAGACCTGGCTGACCGGTGTGGGGGCGAGGACGTGGAGTCCTGCTAGGGGAAGCCTTCGGATCGCCCGCCGCCCGCGTCTTCAAGTTCCCTTCGCCCTCGAACGTGCGATGACTCCGTGGTTCGATACCGAAGTGGCGCTGTCGCGCCAAGCGTCCGTGGAACGCAAGGTGCAACTCGTGAGGCCCGGTCACGGTTTGTTGGACGCGATCGTGCGCCACCTCCACGACGACGACCGCGGCGTCGCGTTCGCCTTCATGCGACCGGCGCCGGGCCACTGGCCGCCTGTGGCGGTGTTCCGGACGGACTTCCTGGTGCGAGCATCCACGACGCATGGACTGGATCAGGTCGCGCGTGAGCAGGGCGCCACGTCGTGGCTGCGGGTTCAGCGTGAGTCGCTGGTTCCTCCCCTGCTTGAGACTGTGTACATGTCCGATATGGGTGTCGAGGTCGTGAGCCAATCGGCGACTCGTGCCTTCGCGCCGGCGACTGGGGATCAGAACTTGATGTGGCAACCGGAGTTGTTCGAGAAGGTCGCTGGGCACCTCGACTGGGACGCCGTGTGTGGGGAGGGTCTCACGAGCGCAAAACGCATCCTCGACAGCCGCGAGTCGTTCGGGCCGCGAGGGACTCGCGCCGCGAGCGCTCTGAGGTCATTGATCGACGGTCACCTCGCAACACTCCACGCTCGAACTGCCACCGGTTTGGAGCCGGTCGGCGAACAGATGCGAGCGTTCCAAGCGCTCGCATCAGCAGTTCCCAGCCGCCTGGAGATGGCAGTAGACGTGATCGGATGCGGAGTAATCGTTCTGGCCGACCCCGCCCGGCTCGGAGATTGACATGCTCACCGTCCAAAACGTTCAGTCGTTGCTCGACCACTTGGCTACCGACCAGCGGATCGAGGCCTCCGACCGGGTCTCATCCGCGCTGCAGGCGGCGTGGAGCGGTCAGGGCGGGTCAGCGGATGCCGCTGTGCTGCTTCGCCAGGTGCTTCGCTGCGACGATGTTCGCCGCAGTGCAGACAGGCCCGAGGGTGACGTTGACACTGAGTCCAGAGCGCCTCCTGCCTGGCTCGACGTGCCGCATTCCCGCTCGTTCCCTCCGGACTATCAATGGAGAGACTTCGGTCTCGACGCTCAACGACGCCGCGGTGCGTCTACACGCATCCGTGCCGTTGCCTGGGCGCCTCGATGGCTCGACTGTGGCTCAGTCCCCGCAGTTGACCACGACGTTTCGAACCTTCGTGTTGTGAGACGAGACGAGTCGGTATGCGGAGATCCGTTCCTCACTCGCATTGACGAGGACTTCACGACCTATCGGACGCCCGGCCAGCGCGCGGCTGTCCGGAGCGCGCTCATCGCGAGCGCGGGGAGCACGCTCGTCGTCAATCTCCCGACAGGTGGCGGCAAGACCCTAGCGATGCTCGCGCCAGCGGTGACTACCTCGACGAGCGGTTCTGTCTCGGTTGTCGTGGTCCCAACGGTTGCGCTCGCACTCGATCAGCATCGGCGGTACTCAAGCCAGCATTCGGAGGCCCCGCCGACTGCCTACCACGGCGGACTGACGGCGGGTCAGAGGTCGGATTTCGTCGCTCGCCTGCGATCCGGCCGCCAGCCGATCCTCTTCACGAACCCTGAAGCCCTAGTTACCTCTCTTGCCCGGCCCCTCACTTCTGCCGCTGCGGGCGGTCGGCTCCGACTCCTCGCCATCGACGAGGCCCATATCGTCGCGTCCTGGGGAGACGCATTCCGCCCCCACTTCCACGCGCTGGCGGGGCTGCGCACTCACCTACTACGCGAGGCGAGCGCCGCTGGCCATGAGGCGTTCAGGACGATACTTGCGAGCGCCACCATCACCGAGGACACGCTGTTGCTGCTTGAGGGACTCTTCGGCCAACCGGGTCCGTTTCTGCACGTGGGCGCGCCGGTGGTGCGGCCCGAGCCGACTTTCTGGGCCGCACCCGTGTCCGACGCGGAGGAGAGGGACTCCCGACTCATAGAGTCGCTGCGCCACCTTCCGCGGCCGGCGATCGTCTATACGACGCTGCGCGACGAGCGAAGAGCACGCCCGGGAACCCTGACCCCGAAGCAGCTCAGCCAACTCGCTTCGTCCCATGGGTTCACCCGCTTCGCAGTGGTGGACGGCGCTTCGACGACACTTCACCGGGCGGACGTCCTCCGCGATCTTCATGACTCGCCCCAGCAACCTTCCACGGTCGATCTCGTGTTCGCCACATCAGCCTTCGGACTCGGCCTCGACGTTCCAGACATCCGTACAGTCGTCCACGCCTGCATGCCCGAGAGTCTCGACCGTTACTACCAGGAGGTGGGCCGGGGTGGACGTGACGGGCGACCAATGATCTCGCTGGTGCTCCGCGCCAAACCGGACGACGAAGTCGCAAACGGCATTGCAGCGCCGCGGGTGCTCACCGCGGACCGCGCGCTGGACCGTTGGACCGCCATGCACCAGGCTGCCGAGCAAATCGCCCCCGGCGTGATCCGGGTGCCGCTAACCGCAGTCCCAAGAAACCTGGATCAACACACCGACTACAACGAGCGATGGAACCTGTTCACGGCCATCCTGATGGCCCGCGCGGGCGCTCTTGCCTGGGACTTCAGCCTCGACGAGTTGCCCGCCGACTCTGACTCACCTCCCGACGACCGTTGGTGGCTAACTGTCCGCATCCTTCGCGGCGACCACAAGTCTCCGGGATTCTGGAGTGAGGTCGTCGAGAGCGTCCGAGCCCGGATGGTCAGCGCATCGCTCGAAGGACTCAAGAACCTCAGGACAGTCCTGTCCGGTCGAAGATGCACGGGCGAACTCGTTGCACTCAACTACTCGATCCTGAGTCCCACTGCGTTCCAAACGACATGTCTGCCGAGTTGCGGCGGATGTACCCGTTGCCGTCGGGACGGTTGCAGCCGGTGGTCTTCATCCTCACCCAGGCCCAGCGGAATCGAAGCGACTCCCTCGCCTGGCACAACCCGGCTTCATCGGCTTGCCGAGCGGGGCAAGTGGGGACCGCGGGTGATCGTGGGTGCCGAGGCTGCAACAATGCAGTCTCGCCGCAAACTGAGGCGGGCCGTCCGGTCTCTCGTCACTGCCGGTGGCATCCAGTTGCTTGTGGTGCCGGATGACAGGCGTCACACGGTTGAAGACTGGTTGCCCCCACAAGATGGCGGGCGACCCCCGCTGATGGTCAGTTCGCTGGAGGACTTCGACCCATTAGCCGAAGTGGGTGTGCCGACGCTCGCGATCGTCGGTGAAGGCACCGGCGATCACCTACCGCTCCTCGACGGGAGCGCGCGATCGAGTCTCTTCGTTGTCCTCGGTCCCGTTGATCTGCGTGTGGGAGCGTCTGGCTTGTCACTTCTTGACAACGATGGGGCGTTTCGCCTCGCCGATCTCGAGCGCATCCTCTAGGAGACGGTGATATGGCCTTGCTCAATCCACCGGAACTGCGAGCAAGCATGATGTGCGTGATCGTCTTCTACCTAGCCCAGTGTCGGGGCCAGCGAGATGAACGCAACCGCATCATCGACGCGATCTCGCCTCCGAGCCTCACCAAGTCGCCCCAGGATCACCAACGCGATGCCAACCACAATCTTGTGAGTGCTGTCGAGATCGGCCTCGCCGTCCGTGACGGTGACCGGGTAGTACTGAGCCCGGCGAGCACCAGGGCCGCGAGCAAGGGAACAGCGGCGATCACGGCGCTCGTCCGCCAGCTCATCCTGTCTGAGGATCTGAACACCGCTGCGTGGGGTAGTCAGGAAGGCGCGCGCGACCTCACTAACGCCCTCGCGTGGTTCCTCACATTCCGCCCTGCCGAGGCTCCCGCTCGAATGGAAGGCGAGTTGCCGTCGGTGAAGTCCCAGCAGGAGGCCGACTTCGGCCCACGGCACAGCGACGACGATGCAAGCGGCTGGCCGATCTCCAACAGCACTCGATGGAATGCCTTTCAGCGGTGGGCGTGCTCGCTGGGGTTTGCGTGGCGCTCTCCTTCCGGGCGTCTGATACCCGATCCCACTCCTGCTGTGCGCGACTCGCTTCCCGCGGTCTTCGAGAGCGAGTCGACGCTCGATGGCCGGTCTTTCGTTACAGCCCTCGGCGGACAGCTTCCCGTTCTGGAGTTCGGCGCGTACCGCCGGTTCGTGGAGGAGAATTGGAACCGCTCGTCAGGGCTCAACGAGAATCTGAGCGTCGCGACGACCGATGCTCTGCGACGGCTCGAGACGAGTCGACACCTGACCTTCGAGGACCGCGCCGACGCTCCGAGGATCGCCCGCGTCGACGGGACGACCTTCTCGCATGTCTCGATAGGCAAGGCGCGATGACTGAGATGCATCACTACGTGTGCTGGACCGACGAGGCCGTGAGGGCTTCCACCCCCCGCGATGCCGCATCGCTGGAGCCAGGCCACTTCCAGGCGGTGCACCACCCCCTGAAGCTCCGGCAACGGCCGTTGGGTGTGAGAAGCGGGGGAAGGCGGGTGGATGAGACCGAGATCGTCCGAGTGCTCGAAGGTCCGCTCCGGTCCGACGGCTACCTGCTCGTGCCGGTGGTGGGTAAGTCGGGCACGGGGAAGTCCCACCTTGTCCGCTGGGTTGCCGAGCGAACCAAGGGCCGGGACAACTGGGAGAGCCGATACCTGGCGAAGAACCGGACCAGCATCCGGCGCGTCATCGAAGTCGTCATTCAGGGCCTTGAGGGTCCTGCCATCGAGGCCGCACGAGAAGCGCTGCTCAATGCGCCAGTTCGATCAGAGCGCGAGGAGGTACTGGCGGAGCGGCTCCTGGATGAACTCGCCTTGATCACGTCGGAGGAATCGGCCGCAGACATAGACGTCGCCGACAGCAGGTCAGCGCAAATGGCGGACAAACTTCGCCGCGAACTGCCAGACATCCTGCGCGATCCAGTCGTTCGTAGGCGTCTCACCAGGGACGGTGCGGTCATCCCGCGTCTTGTAGGACTTGCGATGCGAGGCCGGAGCGACGGCGACGGGCTCGACGACGACGCGATGCGGGTCGCAGACGATGACCTTCCTCTGGCGTTCGCACAGATCGGTGAGGCGAGCAGAGGTGCCCAGAAGCTGTTGGCGCAGATGGGAGTGTCTGCCGCACTCAAGTCAGCGGCTGTGGATCTGATCAACGAAGCCCTCCCCTCCGCAGTCAAGCGCGTGTTCGTCTCGGACCAAGTCGATCTGATCGAGGTGTTTCGGGACGTTCGCAGGGAACTCTTGGCTTCTGACAAGGAACTGGCTCTCTTCATCGAGGATCTGACCGTCCTTCATGGAGTGGAGCGCGAGTTTCTTGATGCGATCATCGAGCCGGCGCGATCTCCCGACGGCGACCTCTGCGGGCTACGTGTCCTGTTCGCGGTGACGGAGTTTCACTTCGACGAACTCGACACGGTCCGCACCCGGTGCGATGACGCCTACTGGCTCGACACTGCCTACGGCCCGGACGGTATCGGACAACAGGAGGCCATGTCGTTCCTCGGTCGCTACCTTAACGCCTGCCGACAGGACCCGACCAAGGTTGAGAACTTGTGGGTCAATCGGCAGAACGAAGCGTGGATGCTCAACGCTTGTGACGCCTGCGATTACCAGGTGCATTGTCACGAGACGTTCGGCCTAAGCGAGGAGGGCTACGGGCTCTACCCGTACAACCCGACGGCGGTGAACCGATTCGTCGAGTCGATGTCCAACGAGCGATTCGATCCACGGGAGGTGGTCAGGGAACTCGTGAATCGCTTCCTCATAGTGGCGGCAACCGATCTTCAACGAGGCGATTTCCCCTCTGACGAACTGCTCGGACCGTTCAATGAGCGAACCGAACCAATCGATCCGCTCGTCCAGGCCCAGCTCAAGTCAAAGCGACCGGCCGACTTCGCGCGGGTTGTCAACTCGATGAGGTACTGGTCACAGGCGCCCGCAGACATGGGAGACGCGACCCTCGCAGCCTTCGGACTTGATCCGCTCAGTGCACACGAGATCTCTGAATCACCACCACCTCGACCGAGGAAGCCACCCAGACCGAGCCGCGGCAGAGAAACCCGAGAGCCTGCAGGCGAAGCGACACTCGCGTCGCGACTCCCTGCCCCATGGTCCAATATCTTCAATGATCTGAGTGGCTGGGCCAGTGGCCAGAGAGACTTGGGCGCGCGCGCGACGAACGAACTGAAGAGACTCGTTCACGAGTCGGTCCTCCATAGCCTCGATTTCAGCGCCCTGCCGATCAACCTCCGCTCAGGCATCGATGATCAACAGCGGTTCAACCGAGAAAGGCACGTGCGCATCGCAGGATCCGTCACCGTCCAGCGTCGAGGCGATCCGATGATCGTCATCGAACAGGACGCGGACACTGCCACGGCCCTGCGGGGGCTGATCCTCCTTGCGAAACTCCCGGGTGTCGACGACTACCCCGAGGCGGGCACCTATCGCCGACAGTCGGCGCGATACCTAGAGGACTGGACCCACTGCGTTGCCGAGAGGCTTGAGCAACCGCCCGAGTCGGCGGCGACTCAGGCAATCGCTGGCCTGCTCGTGTGCGCTGCCGTGGCGGGGGCGTGCGAAGGGGCATCCGAACCGCACGATTATCTCGCGGCACTCTTTGGAAGAACCAATTCGACGCCAGGTGCGCACCGCTCCCCGGAGTGGCAGCAAGTCGTCAAGTCCGCCGATGACACCTACAACCGGCTCCGACCAATCGTCGAGGCCCAATTCGGTGAGGTGCGTGGTACCGGTGGAGCCCGGGCTGTCAGAGCGGACCGGATCCTCAAGGTGATCCAAGACTTCACTGAGTCTTGGCCCCTCCAGTCCGATAACTCAGCCATCGATCGATTCATGCGGTCGGTGACGCCCGCCGTGGAGGGCGAGTGGGAAACCTTGACACGCCTAGCTGTCGGCGCTGCGCCGCTCGTCGACCCCGGCCGTTCATGGTCCGAGCAGACGGAGCGTGTGCTTGAGTTGATCGAGGCCGCCCACCGATCGGGCCGATTGCGCGACCACGATGCGGCACACGATCTCAGGACCCTTGCGTCCGGGCAGGGCGAGAACGCACACAGGCCGCTTCTGAGGACCGCCGAACTCGCTGGCACCGAGCCTCCACTCATCGATCAACTCCGAATAATCGCCAGCAGGCTCCCCGATACCGTGACGATGACCAGCAGGTTCATCGCACGAGCAGAGCAGGCGATGTCCGGCATCGCTAAGGATCTCGATGAACGGCATACCGGTGAGCCAGAGGCAGACACCCTCGAGAACGTCGCATCGCATGTTCCGGCTGCGCTGGGTCGACTCGAAGAGGCGATCAAGGAACTTGAGAAGTGACACTCTTTGACACCGCTACCGAACTCCAACTCCGACTTGATGCCGCGGGCACAGCGGATGAGGAAGACGCGTTGCTCTCGCGAGGCCGAACTGTGCGAGACGCCATCATGGCCACGACGGAGCACTTGGAGGCGGCTCAGTCCTACCGAGTCACCATCGGTCCGACGAGCGCGCCGCCGCTCAAGACGAAGGAGATCCGCCAAGCAGCAGGCAACTTCCGGGGAGCTCTGTCCAAGAGCGGCACCAACGCCTTTCAACAGCGTTCAGCAGCGACACTTGAGGGAGTCCTGGCTGCTCAGGCCGGGCGCGTAGATCGCTGGATCACGTCCACCTGGAGAGAGAACTTTGCCGACGCTAGAGCGTTGCTGGAGCGTGTCAACGCGGGTGACCTGCACGGTTCGATCTTGGCCCGTACCAAGGCGAAGAACCGTGCCTCTCAGATCGAACAGGTTCTGAACCTCAATCCGGTCAAGGACCGCTCGACGCTGGAGGCGCGTCTGAAGGAACAAGGTCTGAACGCCTGTATCGCGAAAGTCAACCAACTGATCGAGGAACTCCGACAAGCGATCGTCGCCATCGACCTGGAACAAACTGCGATGACGCCGGAAGTTCGTGCCGCTATCCATCGCGCAACCTCTGATGATGGTCTGCCCCTGAGCGAAGTGACGCCCGAACTCATGGCCGCGCTGCGGTCGGCCGGCGTATTGGATGACCTAGTAGTTCGCCGATTGTGACCGACCCCGTTCTCGTTGAGATTCTCAACCAACTGGAGGCGCGCGAGATGCCCCTCCTCTCATGGGGTGTGACGAACGGCGCATACGGCGAGGACGAGATCCTTGATCTGCTGGAATCGGTAAGGCCGGAAGACGATCCTGAGGATCTTCTGCAACGTCTCCTCGAGGCCGGACTCGTCTTCGAGCGTGGCCTCACAGGAAACCAGTTGCGGACGCGTATGGCCGAAACGGTTCGCCTGGCTCGACACCTGAGGCAGTGGTTCCACGGCCCCCGGAGCGACTGGCGCACGGCCAAGACGCTCGTCTCGGATATGCGCTTCCTCTCCCGCCCGCGCGTCGTTCCGCTCCGACAGGTCAATGAGCAGAAATTGACCAGCCGCCTCAGCGCCGATCTCGGCGATCAGTGGACGACAAGCCATGAGGCAACTCTGAGCGCGCTCCTCGGCGGACGGTCGGTGTCCGAGTTTCAAGCGAGGTCAACCGAGAGGCTCCTGAGTGCGGTCGGTGACCGTGGTGGGACCTGCATTACCGCAGGCACGGGCGCAGGCAAGACGCTGGCCTTCTACCTTCCCGCGCTCACCCATGCGCTCAGCGTTCCCGGACCGGCGAGGATTCCCCGCATCGTGGCGATATATCCGCGTATCGAACTGCTTCGAGACCAACTTGGCACGATCCTGAGACTTGTCTCGGACTTGGAGGAACGCGGTGCGCGGCGCCTGCGAGTGGGTGTCCTCTACGGTGCGACGCCGCACGACCGAGAGGATGCGAAACGAGGCCGCTTCCGAGGGTGGCGCCCCACGGCGGAGGGGCTCACCTCACCGATCGTCACCTGTGTGAAAGACGGATGTTCCGGCGATTACATCTGGCCGAACGAAGACGAGGAAGGCCGTCTCCTTCGGTGCAGCAAGTGCGGCCATGAGTTGAACTCGCTCGTGTTCACCCGCCGGACGCTGGCCTCCAAACCGCCCGAGATCCTCTTCACGACGACGGAGATGGTGAACCGGTTGCTCGGAGAAACCCGCATGCGCCGACTGCTCGTTGGAGATGCGAGCGGCGCGCCGGACTTCGTCCTGCTCGACGAGATCCATACCTACTCCGGGACCCACGGCGCGCAGGTGGCTCATCTCATTCGGCGATGGCGCGGCGAGATGGCGCGTCCGAGCCATGTGGTCGGGCTGTCGGCCACGCTTGCCGACCCGGCGGGGTTCTTCTCCCAGTTGATTGGAGCAGACACCGGGAACGTGGCCGTCGTGGTGCCCAGCGATGCCGAGATGCAGGAGTCGGGCCGGGAATACTTCATGGCGCTGCGCGGAGACCCGGCCTCGCAGACATCCCTGCTCTCGACGACCATCCAGACAGCGATGCTCATGCGTCGCATGCTTGACCGCGAGCTCGGCGTTCCCAGTGGCGGAGCCTTCGGAAGCCGCGTCTTCGCGTTCACCGACAAACTCGATGTCGTCAACCGCCTCCACTCCCAACTCCAGGACGCCGAAGGGTGGGAGCAGGGAGGAGTGGACCGCAAGCCGAACGGAAGCCTCGCCGTCCTTCGCGCCTCGGGCGACGACAACGGCCCCAGGGACGACGCGGGCCAACTCTGGGACGCCGCCGAGGAGTTGGGCACGCTGCAGCGCCATGTTGTTGTTGACCGTACGACATCGCAGGACGCCGGCGTCGGCAGCACCAGTGACGTGGTCGTCGCCACCGCCTCCCTCGAAGTGGGATTCGACGATCCGAGCGTCGGCGCAGTGCTCCAGCACGGCGCCGCGCGACGCGGCGCAGTTCCTGCAGCGTCGGGGAAGGGCAGGCCGCGACCCAGCGATGCGGCCCTGGACGACCGTGGTCCTGTCCGATTACGGGCGAGATCGACTCGCGTTCCAAGCCTACGAGGCGCTGTTCGACCCCCAGGTTCAACCATCCCACCTGCCGATCAGGAACCGGGTCATCCTCAAGATGCAGGCCACTTGGTGGCTGGTCGACTATCTCACACGCGCATCAGGCGGAACCTCACTGCGGTCCCTCCTCAAGTCGCCGTGGTCCCGGAATCCCGACCGCCATCTCCGGGAAGCACAGAATGCACTGGCCGCGGCAAGGAACCTGCTAACCGACGAGGGGTTCGGCAAGATTGAGAGCGGACTCCGGTGGTCGCTCCGAGTCAGCGAGGACGAGGCCCGATCGGTCCTGTTCGACCATCCTCGGGCAATCGCGACAACAGTCCTGCCGACGATCATCCGCGGGCTCGAAGCCGTAGTCGGCCAGCACAAGTTGCCGAGCGACTTTCAATGGGGAGACCCTCTCGTCGACTTCGTCCCGGAAACCCTCTTCGCCCCACTCCAGACCCCTGAGGTCCGGATGGAACTCCCCCGCGCCGGACACATCCAGAGTGAGACCAAGATCGAGCCGATAGCGACATCGATGCGCGAGTTCGCTCCCGGCAAGGTCAGCTACCGGTTCGCCCTCGAAGGCAAACGCGAGCGCATGTGGGTCAAGCCGCCAGCATCGACGGAACCGAGCCTCGATCTTGACACCTTCTGCTCGGACTACCTGCAGTTGACGCGTCCACCCGGATTGCAGGAGCCCGTGGTCCAACCGCGCTCGATGCAGTTGTCTCGTCTCGCCGCCAGCGTCCCTGACTCGTCGTACGGCAGGTGGAACTGGGAGGTTTTCTTCCGGGTCAACGGAGTGCCGGCCGAACTGGACGTTCCGGCCGGCACTCCATGGACGCGACAGGTTCGATCGATGGCGGTGATGACCCATCGGGTCCGAGCACCGCTGACCGTCTGGCGGATAGCGCGGACCGTGGAGATCGAGCGACACGTTCGGACTGAGCCGCCAACGACACAGCATCGAGTGCGACTAGCCGGAGGCGACGCCGCCATCGGATTCTCGATGGAGGTCGACGGACTCCGAATCGACGTGTCGCTCCCCGGGCGACTGCTCCACCAGCCGGGGACCGAACTCGATCGCGCCCTCCGCACCACCTACTTCGAGCGCCTTGTTCTCACCGACCCAACGCTGGTTGAGCGAGTCCCGTCCTCATTCCTTCGCGACTGGATGGCGCAACTCGCTCTGTGCGCCGTGGTGACGGCCTCCGCCGGCGTCGGGCCCGGCATCGCTGAACTCTCGGACGCAGACCTGTCGGCAACGATTGTCGAGGCTGCTCGCGCGGTATTCGGCGCCGAGGGGCCGTCGGATGACCCGAATGTGCCGATCCATGACCCTGGCCTGGTCAGTGACGTGGAGACAGCCCTTCGCGACGGAGAGAATGTGGCCGCGCTCCAGCGATGTCTGGAGCACTTGCGCAAGCCCCTGCCAGTGGAGTCGTTCGCATGGATACATGAGCGCTACGCATCCACGGTTGCGGCAGGACTCATCGGCGCCATGCAGGCGGTGTGTCCCGACCTTGAGGTCGACGATCTGCGGGCGGACTTCGAACTCCTGTCGTCGGATGACAATGAGCCGTTCTCACGGATCACGATCTCAGAGGACCAACCCGGCGGGAGCGGTGTTGTCGAGGCGGCGGTCGACAGGATCACCGAGGATCCGCGGGCGTTCTGGGCAGTCGTGACCAGGGTTCTCGGCCCATGCGATGGCGAACGCATCGACGGTGCGCTCCGCCGGTTCTTGAGAGACCGTGACGAGGGACACCTCGCCGACGAGGTCGAACAGGTCCGGGCATCATCAACTCTTCACGCCACGACAGAGGCCTGGGCGTCGCTCCGCGAGAGGATGTTCCTCAGGGGCATTGACGCGGACCAGACCGTGGTCAACGCGCTCGCGACCCGACTCCTCCGACCGGGCAGCGACCCGTCCGTAGAGAAACTGTGCCGAGACCTGCTCAGCCGCTGGGACGCACTGGAGGAAGATCTGGAACTTGAGGTGGATCTCCGCGTGTTCGCGTACATCGCAGCCCAAGATGGCGAGATTCGTCGGGTCCTAGCCGCCATCACGCCAACTACCGAGCAGAATCCAGAGTGGACAGTCGGGCAGATCGTGGGGCTGTTATGGCCACGCGGCAGCAAACTGCGTGCCGCGAGCCTGGGGAGTTACAACCCGTATCGTCAGCCGCCGAGCACTGAGCGTCTACTTATCGAGTCCATCACACGAACACCCGCTGCGACCGTGCAGTTCGGCACGGCTGACTGGAGGGAGGACCTCGACACCCGGTTGGGCCTCGATGGAGTCGCGCGAATCGCCTGCACGGACGAGGCAGAGGCAGCAAACGCCCTGCGCGAGTTACTGACAGCACCGACCGCGGTGGGTGTGTTGGAGTTCCATCCCCGAGTAGTCGGTGTCGAAAGGTCGCACGCCGAGATCACGTTGACGGTCGATCTCCGCGAGGCTCAACAGTGACAGTTCGAAGCCTTCGTACGACCGCCTTCGCTTCTCGCGTGGAGTTGGCCGACGCGCTCCAGTGCGTCTTCGTCTCCGAGATTCTTGTGCCTAGCACGCCTCTGTGGCTCGTGACGCCGTGGATCTCGGACGTTCCGATCATCGACAACCGATCAGGCCGCTTCGCAGGATTGATCCCGGCGCTTCCGGAACGCTGGATCCGGCTCGGCGAGATCATCGAGCAGCAGTTGATTCGCGGCGGATCCCTCGTCGTCGCATGCCGCCCCGACGACCACAACCGATCGTTCACCGACCAGGTCGAGCGGAGAGCCCGGGAGATCGGTCGCGAACGGCGCGTGCGCGTCATCCGGGCTCCCGAGTTGCACGAGAAGGGAATCCTCTCAGCTACCGCCTTTCTCAGCGGTTCAATGAACATGACCTACAACGGGCTGAGAAAACTCGAGGAAGTCGTTCATCTCACGGATGAGAGCGATGCAGTCGCACGGGCGCGGGCTGCGTACCAAGACAGGTGGGGCGAGCCATGATGGACATCGACCCCGGCGTCGGTGCCTTCTACGACCCTCCCAACGAGGTCGATGTCAACGACCTACCGGAGGAATTAGCAGAGTTGATGCGAGTCCTGCTGCGCCGGCTCGCCGACGGCAAGCGGACACTGCTACCAGCCAAAGTCAACAACAGGACGAGATGGTACGGGATCGTCGGATCCGATCGCGACGCACGGCTGCTGACAGAGGAGATGGGCTCATGGCTCGGACCTCCTCTGGGCGACGGGCCGTCCGTGGTCGAGAGACCCGAGGACGTAGTTGACGAAAGGGCAGCGCTGCTGAACAGCAATGGGATCCTCTTGCGGAGTTGCGTGACGGCCGGCTGGCAGCGTGAGGCGCGCCAGAGCGTCCACTTGTTAGTCGATGTGTGGTCGCTCACCCCAGAGCGCGCTGCCGACCTGCCGCGACCTGTCGGCAGAGTGCTAAGGCACTTCTACGAAGCGATCGCTGCGAGGGACAGAGGCTCAGCGACCGATGCGCTAGAGGAGATCCGCGCTGGGAGCTTGCTCTCGGCGGCGAACACCCGATTCCTCCGCGTCGAACTGCTTGGTCGTCTGGGAACCCCCGAAGAGCTCCGGAGCGATCCTCGCCTCGCGGACATCTCGCTTCTGCGGCGACCCCCAGCCGTTACCGACTATCTCGCCCACGCCGCCGATGCCCTCTACATCTCTCCAACTGCGGCGGAGTCAGGGGACGACACCTGGCGGTCGATCGCCTCAGATATTGAGGAAGTCTGGCCCCAGTTGCTGACGCATCCGAGCCAGATCCGGTCTGTGCACGGCGCGAGGTGTCTAGCGCTAACCGAACTCCTCGCGGAGTCTCCAAGGCGCGGGGTGATCGATGTCCTTCAATCGGACTGGATCCAGGACGCCCTAGTTGCAGAAATCGTGGCTGTGCTCGAGTCCGCTGCAGAGCGAATCCCCGAACAGGCCGGACGTGCGGACAGCGTCTCCGCAGTCCTCGACCATTACCGGAGCGGGGATCTCGAACTGGTTCTCGATGCTGCCGAACAAGTCGAGCCTGATCGCGGCGCCGCGACCGCGGTCATGCATGCTGCGCTCAATCTCGGTAGCGCTGAAGCCGCGGCGCGCGCGGTCGCCCTTGTAGATCGACTTCCGGCGGTCGACCGCGACGCTCTGCTATCGCAATCCGTCGACCGCGTGTTCTACGAACAGTTGGTCGAACGCAATCAAGGCACTCGGGTTCCTGAAGGCTGGTTGGACTGGCTTCAAGGCGAGTGGCCCGACCGACCGGATCTTCTCAGCGACTGGTCTTCAACTTGGGAGAGCAACGTCGCCGCCACGCAGGAAGCGGCCGACATGCTCGCTGGTGAACTGCTCGACGCTCTGCTCGACGAGCGTCGGGGACGCGTGCGGAATGGCCTTCCAGCCTTGGTGCGGTGGCTCGTGGCAGACGACGGTCTTCGGCCATCGTCGATTCCGCTGGCCGTGACCATCTTCGACATCATGCTTGGCAGCGATCCCGGCCGAGCGGAGAGGCGCGCCGCTCTCGACCTGCTCGGCGAGATCCTCCTGACCGGCTGCTCAGCGGACGAGTACCGGACCGTCGTTACCGCCGTTAGCGACCAACTGGCGCTGCTTGGCGCACGGGAAGCCGACTGGTTGGCAGGGGTGTTGGACGTTCAGTTGTTCAGCGCGGTCCCCGATAGCCGATTGCGTGACGAATTGTTCGGCGAAGCTCTGGGAGTCGCCGTCTCCTGGTTCGGACGAATCGAGGAGTTCGATGCCGTCGTGCTGCGAAGGCTGTTCACGGACGCGGGTCTCGACTACGACCCGCCGTTGACGGATCACGCCGACGTCCAGACCTCTCGGAGCGTCAAGGCCTTTCGGCGAGTCGGCATCTACTCACTCTCAGAGTCCTCAGCCAAGAACGCCGCACGCTGGATCCGCGATGAGTGGCCCGACGTTGACGTGCGGCTGTCGCACGCACACTCGAACAACCCGGAGTTGCGCGACCTCGTCCGTGGTTCGGACGTTGTCCTGATGCAGACAAGCCATGCGAAGCACGCAGCTACCGACGCGATCGAGCGCTCCGTCGAGCCGGCGCGCCTGGTGCGCGTCAACGGACGAGGCGCCACATCTCTGTTGCGTAGCTTGCTGGGGTGGGCCAAGTCCGACGAATAACCCAGCCCAATGCCAACTTGGGGGGCTGGAGGTGCGTTTTGCTGGGCCCGGCTAGTGGAACCGGCCTGCGCCGCGGCCGCTAGAGGCCGCGGCGGGGGCGTTGGTCGGCGGCTGCGCCGGCCGCGAGCTGGTCGACGATCTCGTTCCACTCGTCGCCGGAGTGGCCCTTGACCCATCGGAAGGAGATCTCCCCCGGCCGGGACAGGTACTCCTCTATCAGGGGCTTCCACAGGTCTTGGTTGGCCACCGGCTTGCGGTTCGAGTTGCGCCAGCCCCGCCGCATCCAGCCCTCGTACCACCGGTCGCGGAAGCAGTTGACTACGTAGGTCGAGTCCGAGACGACCTCCACCGGCCCGCTGACCTCGCCCACAGCCTCCAGCACGGCCTGCAGTTCCATGCGCTGGTTGGTGGTGTGGGGCTCCGCGCCGCAGGCCCACTCGCCGCCGGGCACGGCCCAGGCCCAGCCGCCCGGCCCAGGGTTCCCCAGGCAGGCACCGTCGGTGTACACCACGGTTGCCTCGGTGGTTGCTTCAGCGGACATCTTGGTGATACTCGCGCACCGGCCGTCGGCGGGCGCGCATCGTTTCTGGCGCCCGGCGGCGTCGGTACGATTATCGAAACCATGGCCGACAACTTCCTGCGCCAGCTGCCCGACACCGACTCGGCCGAGACCCAGGAGTGGATCGACTCGCTCGACGCCGTGGTGGCCGCGGGCGGACGGGAACGGGCCCGCTACATCGTGGCCAAGCTGCTCGAGCGGTCCAACGAGCAGCAGCTGGGCGTCCCGCCCACCACCTACACGCCCTACATCAACACCATCCCGGCCTCGGAGCAGCCCTTCTTCCCCGGAAACGAGCAGGTCGAGCGCCGCATCCGCCGGTTCATCCGGTGGAACGCGGCGGCCATGGTGATCCGGGCCAACAAGACCGCCGACGGGATCGGCGGCCACCTGTCCACCTTCGCCTCGTCGGCCTCGCTTTACGAGGTGGGCTTCAACCACTTCTTCAAGGGCAAGGACGACGGCCTGGTCGGCGACCACATCTACTTCCAGGGCCACGCCGCCCCCGGCGTGTACGCCCGGGCCTACCTGGAGGGGCGCCTCTCGGAGCAGCAGCTCGACAACTTCAGGATGGAGGTCGGCGGCAACGGGCTGTCCAGCTACCCCCACCCCCGCCTGATGCCCGACTTCTGGGAGTACCCGACGGTGTCGATGGGCCTCGGCCCGATCAACTCCATCTACCACGCGCGCTTCAACCGCTACATCCACAACCGGCGCATCGACGACACCGCCGACAGCACGGTGTGGTGCTTCCTCGGCGACGGCGAGTGCGACGAGCCCGAGACCCTGGGCGCCATCTCCCTCGCCGGCCGCAACGGTCTCGACAACCTCAAGTGGGTGGTCAACTGCAACCTGCAGCGCCTCGACGGGCCGGTCCGGGGCAACAGCAAGATCATCCAGGAGCTCGAGGGCGTGTTCCGGGGCGCGGGCTGGAACGTGATCAAGGTGATCTGGGGCTCCAAGTGGGACGAGCTGCTGATGCGCGACACCGACGGCGCGCTGCTCAACAAGATGGCAACCACCGTGGACGGCGAGTACCAGCGCTACGCGGTGGAGACGGGCGCCTACATCCGGGAGCACTTCTTCGGCCCCGATCCCCGGCTGCGAAAGCTCGTCGAGCACCTCGCCGACGAGGAGCTGCGGGTCCTGCCGAGGGGCGGCCACGACTACCAGAAGGTGTACGCCGCGTTCAAGGCGGCTGTCGAGGTCAAGGACCAGCCCACCGTCATCCTGGCCAAGACGATCAAGGGATGGACCCTGGGACAGGGCTTCGAGGGCCGCAACGCCACCCACCAGATCAAGAAGATGACCACCGCCCAGCTGATGGAGCTGCGGTCGCGGCTGCACATGGAGAACGAGATCGACGAGGCAGACCTCGCCGACGGCATCCCCCCGTACTACCGGCCGCCCCCCGACTCCGAGGAGATCCGGTACATGATGGACCGCCGCCGGGCCCTCGACGGCGCGGTGCCCCGCCGGGTGGTCCGGGACCGGCGGCCCATCGTGCCTCCGGCCGACGGTCCCTTCCTCGACGTGCGCAAGGGGTCGGGCGGGCGGAAGGTGTCCACCACGATGGCCTTCACCGGCCTGCTGCGCGACCTGTTGCGGGACCTGAACTTCGGTCCCCGCGTCGTGCCCATCGTCCCCGACGAGGCCCGGACATTCGGCATGGACTCGCTGTTCCGGGAGTTCAAGATCTACGCGCCCCACGGCCAGCTCTACGAACCGGTCGACCACGACCTGCTGCTGAGCTACAGCGAGTCCTCCGACGGCCAGATCCTCGAGGAGGGCATCACCGAATGCGGCTCGCTGGCGAGCTGGCTGGCCGCGGCCACGTCCTACGCCAACCTCGGCGTGCCCATGGTGCCGTTCTACGCGTTCTACTCGATGTTCGGCTTCCAGCGGGTGGGCGACTCCATCTGGGCGGCGGCCGACGCCAGGGCCAGAGGCTTCCTCATCGGTGCAACCGCGGGGCGCACGACGCTGCCCGGCGAGGGACTGCAGCATCAGGACGGCCACAGCCATGTGCTGGCGTCGACCGTCCCCGCATGCGAGGCCTACGACCCGGCCTTCGCCTACGAGCTCGGCGCCATCATCGACGACGGCCTGCGCCGGATGTGCCCGCCCGACGCCGGCGACGGGACCGACGTCTTCTACTACATCACCATCTACAACGAGAACTACGAGCAGCCGCCCCGGCCCGACCACGTGAGCGACGAGGACATCTGCAGCGGGCTCTACAAGTTCGACGACGGCCCGGGCGGCCGCGGGCGCTGCGCCACCATCCTGTTCTCGGGCGCCTCGGTGGGCGCCGCGCTCGAGGCCCAGGCGCGGCTGGCCGCCGACTACGACGTCTCGGCCGAACTGTGGAGCGCCACGTCCTACCAGCGCCTGCGCCGGGAGGCCCTCGACACCGAGCGCCGCAATCGGCTGAACCCCGGCCGTGATCAGGCAGTCCCTCTCGTCACCCGCAAGCTCGCAGACTCCGACGGCCCGATCGTGGCCGTCACCGACTATATGACGCTGGTCCCCGACCAGATCTCCCGCTTCACGCCCAGGTCCCTGCATGTGCTGGGCACCGACGGCTTCGGCCGCTCGGATACCCGCGAGGCGCTCCGGCGGTTCTTCGAGGTGGACGCCGACCACATCGTGGTGGCCGTACTGTCAGCTCTGGTGGCCTCCGGCGAGGCCGAGCCGGACGAGGTGGCCGCGGCCATGGAGCGCTACGACATAGACGCGGAGCGCGACGATCCCGGCCACCCCGACACCGGCGCAAGATTATGCTCCGATCGATGACCCCCGCTGCGTCGGGAACTCTGGCGGTCACAGGAGACGAGGCCGCCGACCGGCTGGTGAACAGCGACCCGCTGGCGCTGGTGCTGGGGATGCTGCTCGACCAGCAGATCCCTATGGAGTGGGCCCTCATGGGACCTCACCGTCTGGTCGAACGGCTCGGATCGGACCTGGACGCCCACGACATCGCGGACCTCGACCCCGAGGCCTTCGAGGCGCTGGTGAGGGCCAAACCGGCGCTGCACCGGTTCCCCGGATCGATGGCCCAACGGATGCAGGCCCTGTGCCGGCACGTCGCCGACTGCTACGGCGGCGACGCCGGCGCGATCTGGGCCGACGCCGGCAGCGGCGAGGAGCTCTTCGAGCGGCTGCGGGACCTGCCCGGCTACGGCGACGAGAAGGCCCGGATCCTGACCGCGGTGCTGGCCAAGCGCTTCGGTGTGCGGCCGGAGGGCTGGCAGGAGCAGGCCGGAGCGTTCTCGGACGACCAGCCCCGGTCGGTGGCCGACATCGACGGACCCGAGGCGCTCCAGCGGGTCCGGGCCTGGAAGAAAGCCCAGAAGGCGCGCGGCAAGAAGAAGGACGAATGAGGTTCCGACCCATCACCTTCGCCGCGGCCATCGCCCTCGCCATGGTTGCCGCGGCCTGCGGCTCCGACGACCCGGTCACCGTCATCGAGACCACCGACCCGGAAGCCCCGGTAGAGCGGGAGGAGTCGTCCGCCACTTCGGCGGCTGACCCGTCCGAGACGGCCGGCAGCGCGGCGGCCGCGGGGCCGGGCGACGTCCCGGACCTCCAGATGGTCGACGTGCACACCGACGAGGCCGTAAACCTCCAAGCGGTCGTCGACGGCTCCACTCCCCTGCTGTTGTGGTTCTGGGCGCCCCATTGACCGACCTGCCGGAGAGAGGGTCCGGCCCTGGAGCAGTTCGCTCAGGAGAACTCCGACACAGTGAAAGTGGTGGGCATCGGCGCCCAGGACGACCTCGCCTTCGCCAAGCGGTTCGTCGACCAGACCGGAACCACCTTCACCATGCTGTGGAGCGACTCCGATGAGTCCTGGCGCCACTTCGGCGTGAGCCGGAACTCCACCGTGCTGCTGCTGGACCGCGGCGGCAACGTCGTGGAGGGAAGCGCGGGCAGCTACGACCCGGACAGCCTCATCACGCAACTGGCTACCCTGACCTGAGCGATGAGAGTGCCGCACCGATTCCGAGTTGCCGTGGCGCTCTCCGCTGCGGCCCTGCTGGCCTCAGCCTGCGGCACCGACGAGCCGGGTCCAGCCAGCTCGGACGCCAGCGCCGGGGCCGTGACGCCCACGACCAGCGCCGCGGTCGACACCGATCTCGCCGAGGCCCAGGCCGCTGAAGCCGAGGCCGAGGCTGAAGCCGCCGCCGCTGAGGCCGAGGCCGCCGCACAGGCAGCCGCCGAAGCCGAAGCCCAAGCAGCCGAGGCAGAAGCCGAAGCCGCCTTAGCCGAAGCCGAAGCCCAAGCAGCCGCGGAGGCCGCCGCCCAAGCAGCCGCCGAAGCCGAGGCAGCCGCACAGGCAGCCGCCGAAGCCGAAGCCGCGGCCTCCGCTGCCGAAGCCGAAGCCGCCGCGGCCGCTGAAGCCCAGGCTGCTGCCGAGGCCGAAGCCGCCGCCCGGGCCGCCGCCGAAGCCGAAGCCCAAGCCGCTGCGGAGGCAGCCGCCCAGGCCGCCGCCGAAGCCGAAGCCGCCGCCCAGGCCGCCGCCGAGACCACGACGACTGCCGCGCCCACAACGACCGCCGCACCTACCAGCACTGCGGCACCCACCACCACCGCCGCACCCACCACCACGGCAGTACCCACCACCACCGCCGCACCCGCGATCCTCGCGACCGATGTGCCCGATGACGAGATGATCGACCTGCGCACCGGTGCGACGGTCAACCTCCGGGACTTCGTGGACGGGTCCACGCCGCTACTGCTGTGGTTCTGGGCGCCCCATTGACCGATCTGCCGGCGAGAGGCCTCGTCGGTCGAGCAGTTCGCTCGAGACAACGCAGACCGAGTCACCGTCATAGGCGTGGGTGGCACGGACAGTCGATCCGAGGCCGACGGCTTCCTGGCCTCCGCCGGAGGTCCCCCGATCATGCTCTGGGATGAGCGCCCGGACTCGTGGCGCCACTACAACGCCGGGAACCCCGCTCTCATACTGCTCGACGGCGCGGGCGAGACCCGGGTCGAGAGGGTCGGCTCGTTCAACCGGAGCCGTCTCCAGGACGCTCTGGACAGCTTGAGCTAGACATTTAACCTTCCGTTTACCGGCATTCACTCCCGGTTCACGGTCACATTCTCTGTCAGAAACCTGCCCCCCTCTAGCTTGCTTGCGGCTCGCGTGGCGCGGGCTCATGCCATGCCATATCCCCCAAGGAGGGACGACTAAGTGCGTAAACCAAGACGCCATCTCAGATGGCTGCCGGTGATTCTCGTGACGCTGTCGCTGGTGGCCGCAGCATGCGGTGGCGACGAGGTCGAAGAGGAGGCTTCCGCTGTCTCCGGCGAGGTGAGTATCTCGGGTTCGTCGACGGTTGAACCGATCTCGATCCGGGTGGCTGAGCTGTTCGAGGACGTGGCCCCGGACGTGTCGGTGACCGTGGACGGTCCGGGCACCGGCGACGGCTTCAAGCTGTTCTGCGAGGGCGCGACCGACATCTCCGACGCCTCCCGCCAGATCAAGGACGCCGAGAAGGAGGACTGCTACGAGGCTGGCATCACCAACATCGTAGAGCTCAAGGTGGCCATCGACGGCATCGCAGTGATGACCAACGCCGGCAACGACGCCGTCGAGTGCCTGAGCTTCCACCAGCTCTTCGACCTCATCGGCCCCGACGGCGAGGGCACCAGCACCTGGGCCGAGGCCTCCGCAGGCCTGCCCGACGCGCCGCTGGACGTCTTCGGCCCCGGCGAGGAATCAGGCACCTTCGACTCCTTCGTCGAGATCGTCCTCGAGGACCTCGCCGAAGAAGCCGGCACCGAGGCCACCACCCGCACCGACTACAGCCCCTCCGGCGACGACAACGTCATCCTGCAGGGCATCCAGTCCAGCGACACCAGCTTGGGCTGGGTCGGCTTCGCCTTCGCCGTCAACGCCTCGGGCGTGAAGCTGCTCGAGGTCGACGGCGGCGACGGATGCGTGCATCCGACCGAGGACACCATCGCCTCCAACGAGTACCCGGTCAGCCGGGACCTGTGGATCTACGTCAACGCGGACAAGGCCGAAGCCAACCCCGCAATCACCGCCTACGTCGACTTCTACGTCTCCGACGCCCTCACCCAGGCCGTCAGCGAGGTCGGCTACGTACCCCTCAGCAACACAGCCCACACCGAGACCGCTAACCGCTGGCACAACCGCACCCTCATCAGCTAGAACACCGGCCGGCCAGGTCTGGACCCGACCAGGTCCGGCCCGGCCAGGCCCGGATCCGACCAGGAAGCTCCTTCCCGCCGAATGACCGACACGAGCGTCGTACACCAAGAGTTCCTCACCGTCGATCAGCTTCAGATCGCGCCTTCCCGCAGGCACCGCGAGGTGGTCATCAGGTACATCCTGCTGGTGACGGCGCTCGTGTCTGTCCTGGTCAGCACACTGATCGTGTGGAGCCTGGTGCGTGAGGCCTGGACCTTCATCACCGGTGTGGTGTGGGCCGACACGTGGGGTCAACCGGGATGGTTCCCCCGGCGGGGCCTCTACGACATTCCCACCATCGTCGTGGCCTCCCTGATCGTCACGGGCATCGCCATGGTGGTGGCCGGACCTCTGGGTCTGGGAGCCGCGGTGTACCTGTCGGAGTACGCCAACCGGAGGGTCCGGTCCTGGCTGAAGCCCGCGCTGGAGATCCTGGCTGGAATCCCGTCGGTTGTCCTGGGATTCTTCGCACTCACATGGATCGCGCCCAACATCGTGGGGCGTATCGGGAAGACCACCTTCCTGGTGCTGGGCGCGGTGATCCTGATCGGCTACGCGGCGATATCCGCGGTGATAGCACGATCCAAGATCAAGCAGTACCGGGAGGGAACGACTGATCCCTCGGCCCGCATCGGCGCGGTGGCGTCGATAGCAACGCTGGTCGTCGTCTTCGCCCTTGCCCTGGCCTGGATACTCAATGTGTGGCTGGAGTTCGCGCCCAACAACGCCGGCTCGCTGACCGCAGCGGGCATCGGAGTGGGCATCCTTACCATCCCGCTGGTGGCCTCGATCTCCGAGGACGCCATGGCCGCGGTGCCCGACTCGCTACGCCAGGCCTCAGCGGGGCTCGGAGCCCGCAAGAGGACCACGGCCACGACAGTCGTGCTGCCAGCGGCCATCTCCGGCATCGTGGCCGCCTTCATCGTGGCCGTCTCGCGGGCCATCGGTGAGACGATGGTGGTCTTCATGGCCGCCGGCGCGGCCGACGCGGCCCGGTGGACGGACAACCCGTTCGAAGGAGGCCTGACCATGACCGCGGCCATGGCCTCTCTGGCCTCGGGCACCGACAGCGTCGTGGGCGAGGGCCTCACCTTCCAGAGCCTCTACTTCGTGGGCCTGCTCCTGTTCTTGACCACCTTGAGCCTCAACATCATCGCGTCGCGCTTCGTGGCGAAGGTCCGGGAGGTCTACTAGTGGAGCCGGGCCGATGATCAGCCGCCTCTCGGATGACCGGTCCCGGGCCGCCATCGCCGCCTCGATCGAGCGGCGCCGGGTAGACACCCGGGGCCTGCTGTTCAAGACGCTGCTCCAGTCATGCCTGCTGATCACGCTGGCCCTGCTCGCCGTGCTGCTGATCACCGTCGCGTTGGACAGCACCGACCAGCTCGGCACCCGGCTATGGGAGTTCCTCCAGGGCACCCTGCGGTCCCGGTCCGGAGACGAGCGACTCGGCATCCACCAGGGCATGTACGGCTCGCTGTGGATCGCCATCATCGTGGCCGTGCTCGCCTTCCCCATAGGGATCGGTGCGGCGGTGTACCTCGAGGAGTACGCGCCCCGGAATCGCTTCACCGCGTTCATCGAGGTCAACATCCGCAACCTGGCCGGCGTGCCGTCGGTGGTGTACGGCCTGCTCGGGCTGGCGCTGCTGCTGAACGGCCAGATCTTCGGCCTCGACCGCCTCACCGGCGGGAGCTCGGCCCTGTCGGGCGGGATCACCCTGGCCATCCTCGTGCTGCCGATAGTTGTGATCACCTCCGGCGAGGCCTTCCGGGCGGTGCCCACCGAGCTGCGGGAGGGCGCCTACGGCGTGGGGGCCACCAGGTGGGAGATGATCCGGACCCAGGTACTGCCCTACGCCGCGCCCGGCATCCTCACCGGCACACTGCTGTCGATGGCCCGGGCGGTGGGCGAGGCCGCACCGCTGATCCTGGTGGGCGCCATCTCCGGGCGGCTAGGAGACAATCCCGGGCTCTTCGACATCAGCGCCCTTACCGATCAGTTCACCGCCCTGCCCATCGTCATCACCACCTGGACCGTGCAGTCGGGTCGGGACGCCGGCTTCATCGCGGCCGCGGCCGCCGCCATCGTCGTGCTGCTCGTGTTCGTGCTAATGATGAACTCCGCCGCGATCCTGCTACGGAACCGGTTCGAGAAGAAGAGAGGCTGAAGTGTCGATGACCGATGAGGCTCCCCGCTTGATCGAGCGTCCGGTCGCCGCCGGCGATCCCAGCGCGGCACCCGGAATGCCCTCGGCGGCGACCGACAACGGTGTCGTGTTCCGCTCCGAGGACGTGAACGTCTACTACGGCAGCTTCCGGGCGGTGCGGGACGTCAGCTTCGATGTGCCTAGGAACCAGATCATGGCCCTGATCGGCCCCTCCGGATGCGGCAAGTCGACCGTGCTGCGCTGCTACAACCGGATGAACGACCTCATCAAGGACGCCCGGGTGACCGGGACCATCACCTACCGGGGCACGAACCTCTACGACGAGCGGGTCGACCCGGTCGAGGTGCGACGCCGCATCGGCATGGTGTTCCAGAAGCCCAACCCGTTCCCGAAGTCGATCTACGACAACGTCGCCTACGGCCCCCGGGTGGCCGGCCAGAAGAAGGGCCTCGACGACATCGTGGAAAACTCGCTGCGCAAGGCGGCCCTGTGGGAGGAAGTCAGCGACCGCCTCAAGGACTCGGCGCTTGGCCTCTCGGGCGGCCAGCAGCAGAGACTGTGCATAGCGCGGGCCATCGCGGTGGGCCCCGACGTGCTGTTGATGGACGAGCCGTGCTCGGCCCTCGACCCGATCGCCACCGCCCACATCGAGGACTTGATGCAGGAGATCAAGCAGGACTACACGATCATGATCGTGACCCACAACATGCAGCAAGCCGCCCGGGTGAGCGACACCACCGCCTTCTTCACCGCCGATGTCCGCTCCGAGAACGACACCCGCACCGGCATCCTGGTGGAGGTGGACGCCACCCAGAAGATCTTCTCCAACCCGTCCGACGAGCGCACCGAGAACTACGTCACCGGACGGTTCGGCTGAGGCTTCGAGCGATGACCGAGCAGACCCGCAAGACGTTCCACGCCGAGATCGAGGAGATCAGCGATCTGATCGTGCAGCTCGCGGCCCGGGCCGGGGACTCCGTCGCCCGGGCCACCGACGCGCTCTTGGGGTACGACCTGGCGGAGGCCCAGCAGATCATCGACGACGACGACGCCATCGACGTGGCCGCACTCGAGGTGGAGGAGAGGTGCCAGAGCCTGCTGGCCCTCCAGCAGCCCATGGCCGGCGACCTCCGCCAGATCCTGGCCGCCATGTGGATCACCGCCGAGCTGGAGCGGACCGGCGGGCTGGCCTGCAACATCTGCAAGGGAGCCCGCCGGATGTTCCCGGCCGAGCTGCCCCCGAAGCTGCGGGGCTTGATCGCGGAGATGAGCGAGGAGGCGATCCGGCTCATCCGGCTGTCGGTGGACTCCTACTCCGAGCGCGACGCTGGCCTGGCCAGCGCCCTCGACGACATCGACGACCGGCTCGACAGCCTCCACCGCGTGTTCGTGCGGAACCTTCTGGAGGTGAGCCGGTCCAAGGACCTGGAGGTGCAGCCCGCGATGCAACTGGCCCTGATCGCTCGGTATTACGAGCGCATAGGCGACCATGCCGTCAACGTCAGCGACCGGGTCCGCTACATGGTGTCCGGCGTCATGCCGTGGCGGGACAAGATGACCAGGCACCCGACCCGGGAGGAGTCTGTCGTCCAAGATCCTTCGCCCGATCCGACCGAGATGTCCCCCAACGGCGAGGACGAGACCGGCTAGGAGCGTCCGATCACGACCCTCATCGTCGCTGTTCTGCTGGTGGTGGGCGGCGCCCTCGCAGGAATCGCGCTGGACCGGGTCCGGCTGCGCCGCTGGCTCCGGGGCCTTTCGCCGGAGGGTCGGTCGGGCCCTGAGGCGCCTCGGTCGGCCCGCGGGTTCATCGAAGCAGCCCAGCGGCGCGGGGACGTCGCCGAGACCAACCGCGTCTCGGCCGTGACGGCGGCTCGCCGGCTGGAGGCGAGCCTGGACGGGCTCCAGTCGGGGCTGGTGGTATGCGACCGCACCGGGAGCGTGGTGGCCCAGAACGCGGCCGCGGAGCAGTTCCTGCTGGCCCGCCACGGCGAGGCCCTGGTCGGCCGGGAGATCAAGGAACTGCTTGAGCGGGCCCGGGCCGGAGAGCGGGTGACGACCACCGTCGAACTTCACACCGAGCCCCGCCGCAGCTACGAGGTGGAGGCCGGCCCGATCGAGCGTGATTCCGAGACGCTCGGGGCGGTTGCTCTCGTGTACGACATCACCGAGCACCACCGCATCGACTCCGTCCGGCGCGACTTCGTAGCCAACGTGAGCCACGAGCTCAAGACGCCGATCGGCGCGCTGAGCCTGCTGGCCGACTCCCTGGCCGCAGATCCCGAGCCCGAGGTGGCTACCCGCCTCGCGGGCCGTATGCAGATCGAGATCCAGCGGGTGGCCGACACCATCGACGACCTGCTGACGCTGGCGATGCTGGAGGACGAAAGCGGCCGGTCCGGCGAGCAGGTCGACATCTGTGCGGTCGTCGCGGCCGCCGCCGACCGGATCAGCCAGTCAGCAGAGCAGCGGGACATCATGGTGATCGTCTCGGGCGAGCAGGACGTCTCCCCGATCCGGGGGGCCCGGCGGCAGCTGGAGTCGGCGGTGTTCAACCTGCTCGACAACGCGGTGAAGTTCAGCGAGCCCGGCGGCCGGGTCGACGTCGTGGTCGAGATCCATGGCCGGGACCTGCAGGTGTCGGTGGCCGACGAGGGCATCGGCATCCCGGCCTCGGAGCGGTCCCGGATCTTCGAGCGGTTCTACCGGGTCGACCGGGCCCGGAGCCGCAACACGGGGGGCACGGGCCTTGGGCTGTCCATCGTGCGGCATGTGGCCCTGAACCACGGCGGCGACGTGAATGTGACCTCGCGGGAGGGCTACGGGTCGCGGTTCACCATCACCCTCCCCCTCGACAACGACGTCTGAGCCGCAAGCGCGGCTAGACGTGCTGGCTGGAACCGTTGGATTCACCCGCAACGAGCGGGGCCAGTAGCGACTGGCGCTGGCGCTCGAGCCATCCGAGCAGCACGGCCACCGCCCGGGGATCGTGGCGGAGGTGGTGGCCGGCACCGCTGATGATCCTCAGGTCAGCGCCCGCATGGGCGTCGGCCAGAACCCGGGCGTCGAAGACCGGTACGGTCTCGTCGTCGCTGCCGTGGAGAACAAGGAGCGACCGGTCCCCGAGCGACTCGGCGGCCTGGACGGCCCGCACGGACCGGATCTCCGCCGCCCATCGATCGAATCTCTCGGGGAACTCCGGGTCGCTCACGACCCCCACCTCCCTGGCATACACCAGCAGCTTGCGGGGGTTGCGGGCCCAGTCCTCGAAATCGGCCGGCGCGGCCACCGCGGCCACACCCCTGACCCGCTCGTCGGTACTGGCCACCACCACGGCCAACGCGCCGCCGGTTCCGAAGCCGATGAGCCAGATCCCGTCGCAGCGCACCTCGGAGGCGAGGAAGTCGACCGCGCCGGCGAGGTCGCGCCTCCAGCCGTCGAGCGAGAAGTCACCCGCCGATCCGGCCACTCCCCTCGACGCGTAGGTCAGGGCGGCGAACCCGGTCTCGGCCGCGATCAGGTCGGCGAGGGCCGGCATCGTCCTCGTCGAGTTGATGCCGCCCCCCGCCTCGGTGGGGAAGCCGTGGACTATCACCGCCGCCGGCTGCACCGCGGGAGCCCGTGCCGGGCGGGCCAGGTGGGCGGTCAGCGTGTTCGAGTCGACGGTGAACCGGCCCTCCATCCGGGTCACGGTAACGCGGCGTGTGCAGGCGCGAGGTGGGGCGGGCCTCAGAGACCCGCCCCACACATCGATTCTTGCTGGAAAACCCGGTCGAGCCGTGTGGCACCGCGGCTTCAACCGCAAGCGCCGCGCCGGATGTGACTAGGTCCGGCGACTCGGATCGGGGGTGGAGCTGGCGGGGATTCGCCAGTCGGTCCAGCTTGCCGTAGCTAGCGGCCAGCCACCTCCAAGGTCACAACGCATAAAGCACTCAGCTGGACCACCTCCTTTCCTTGGTGGCACCAGTCAACCACACAGTCGCCCCTCGCGCCACGCTTTCTGCTCACGGTTGCCGGTCATGAGGCGGGGGGTTCGCCGGCGCTGAGGGCGCCTATCTCGGTGAGGTAGGCGAGCTGGGCCTCGAGGATGCACACCACGTCGACCGGGTCGGGGCCGCCCTCCGACAGCGCTCGGGCCACCACGGCGTCGGTTGCCGCGTCGGTGTCGGCCACCGCCATGCCGTCCACCGCCACCGCGGGGTCGCCGAGCTCCTGTCCGTGGGAGGTGGCCAGACCCACCGCCGCGAACCAGTCGAGGTGCCAGCCCAGCACCGTCTGGACGTCGTCGTAGCTGATCCTGGCCGTGACCTCATCGGGCAGGCGGTCGGCCACGTACTCGACGGCTGCGGCCAGCCGGTAGACCGACGGCGCGGTCTCGTGCTCCAGACGCCCGACCGCGATCCCCACCGACACGAACGCGATCGCCACCACCGCGGCCATGCCGACCGCGGCGATCAGCCAGATCACGGCGCCCGCCGTACCGCTCTAGAGACCGATGCGCTGGGCCAGGAGTTCCCGGTGGTAGGTGGGGTCTCCGAAGAGGAGTTCGGAACTCTTGGCCCGCTTGAAGTAGAGGTGCGCTGGATGCTCCCAGGTGAATCCGATCCCGCCGTGGATCTGGATGTTCTCGGCCGCGGCATGGAAGTAGGCCTCCGAGCAGTAGCTCTTGGCCAGCGACGCCACCTGGGGCAGCTCGTCGTTCATCTCGGCCGCGCACCAGCCCGCGTAGTAGGCGGCCGACTTGGCCGACTCGACCTCCAGCAGCATGTCGGCGCACTTGTGCTTGATGGCCTGGAACGAGCCGATGGGCCGCCCGAACTGCACCCGGACCTTGGCGTACTCGACCGACATGTCGAGGCAGCGCTGGGCTCCGCCCACCTGCTCGGCGGCCAGAGCCACCGAGGCGAGGTCGAGCACTCCCTCCAGCACCGGCCATCCCTGGCCCTCGGTGCCGATGAGCGTGGCCTCCACGCCCTCGAACGTGAGCTTGGCCTGCTTGCGGGTCTGGTCCATGGTCGACAGCGCGGTGCGGGTCAGCCCGCCGGCACCGGGATCCACCGTGAACAGCGAGACACCGCCGCTGGTGCGGGCGGCCACGATCAGCAGGTCGGCAGTGTGCCCGTCGAGGACGTACATCTTCACGCCGTCCAGCCGCCACCCGCCGTTGTCCGCCGTCGCGGCCATGGTGATGCCGGGCTCGTCCCAGCGGCCGTTCTGCTCGGTGAAGGCCAGCGTCCCCCGGGTCTCGCCCGAGGCGATGCCGGGCAGGTGGGCCTGCTTGGCCGCCTCGTCGCCACTAAGCATCAGCGTGTTGGCGGCCATCACCGCCGAGGAGAAGTAGGGGGCGCACAGCAGCGACCTCCCCATCTCCTCGAGCACGACGACCTGTTCGATGCGGGTGAAGCCCTGGCCGCCGTAGTCCTCGGGGATGGTCAGGGCAGGCAGGCCCATCTGCTCGGACATCTGGGCCCACACGTCGGGGTCGAAGCCCCGTTCGGTGTCCATCTGCTCGCGGACCGCGGACTCGGGCGACTTCTCCTCCAGGAAGCTGCGAACGAAGTCTCGAAGCTGCTCCTGCTCATCGGTGAATGCGAAGTTCACGTGGGACTCTCCTGAGAATCGAACCTGGCCGCCAAGCTATCGGGCTGACTCAGGCCTTGTACGGGCCGTAGTGCCCAGGGTGGACGGGCCCTGTCTCCCGCTCTTGTTCGCTGCGCTCACGGGCCGCTCGGGCCACGGCCTCGCTGGACGGCCCGCGATGCCGGCAGCACAGGCGTCACCCGCCCGCTCGGCCTCTAGGATCGAGTCGTGCCCGCAGTACCGCTCTTCGAGATCGACGGCCTGCATGTGGCCACCGCCGACGGAGGCGTCGAGATACTGCGCGGCGTCGACCTGGTGGTCGGCGCGGGCGAGCTGCACGCTCTCATGGGTCCCAACGGGTCGGGCAAGTCCACCCTGGCCGCCACCCTGCTGGGCAGTCCCGAATATGAGGTGACCGGCGGCTCGATCCGCTTCAAGGGCGAGGACATCACCTCCTGGCCCCCGGAGGTGCGGGGCAAGGCCGGCCTGTTCCTGGCCTTCCAATACCCCCAGGAGATCCCGGGCGTGTCGGTGCGGAACTTCCTCACCCAGGCGCTGCAGGCCCGCAAGGGCACCGATGTCAGCTCGATCGAGACCTACATGACCATGGTCGAGTGGATGGAGCGCCTGGCCATCGACTCGCAGCTGATGGACCGCCACCTCAACGAGAAGTTCTCCGGCGGGGAGAAGAAGCGCAACGAGATACTCCAGATGGCGGTGCTGGAACCGGAGATGGCCATCCTCGACGAGACCGACACCGGGCTGGATATCGACGCCCTGCGTATCGTCGCCACGGGGCTGAAGGAGGTCCGGTCGGAGCGGCCGGAACTCGGCGTTCTGGCTATCACCCACTTCCAGCGCATCCTCACCGCCGGCCTAGAGCCCGACCGGGTGCATGTGATCATGGGCGGCCGCATCACCACCAGCGGCGGCCCCGAGCTGGCCGATCAGCTCGAACGCGAGGGTTACGAGCGGTTCGCATCGTGAGCGGCGAACTCGGAGCAGGCACCCGCGCGGACTTCCCGCTGCTGGCACGGGAGGTGCGGGGCCGGCCCATCATCTACCTCGACTCGGCTGCGTCGTCGCAGAAGCCCCAGTGCGTGCTCGACGCCATGAACAGCTACTACGAGACGATCAACGCCAACGTCCACCGGGGCGCCTACGAGATCGCAGCCCAGGCCACCGAGGCCATGGAGGCGGCCCGGGCGGCCGTCGCCCGGTTCGTCAACGCGCCCTCGGCCGACGAGATCGTGTTCACCAAGAACGTCACCGAGGCCATCAACCTGGTGGCCCGGTCCTGGGGCGGGGCCAACCTCGGGCCCGGCGACGCGGTATTGATCACCGAGATGGAGCACCACGCCAACATCGTCCCCTGGCACATCATGGCGGCCGAGAAGGGCTTCGAGCTGCGCTGGATCGGTGTCGGCGCCGACGGGCAGCTCGATCTCAGCAACCTGGAACGGCTCCTCGACGGGGCCAAGCTGCTGGGCGTCACCGCCATGAGCAACGTGCTGGGCACGCTCAACCCGGTCCGCCGCCTGGCCGACGCCGCCCACGACGCCGGAGCGTTGCTCCTGGTCGACGCAGCCCAGTACGTCCCCCACCTGCCCACCGACGTCCAGGCGCTGGGCGCCGACTTCCTGGGATTCACCGGCCACAAGATGTGCGGGCCCACCGGGATCGGGGTGCTATGGGCCCGGGCCGAGCTGCTGGAGGCCATGCCGCCGTTCCTCGGGGGCGGCGAGATGATCCTCGACGTGCGCAAGGACGGCTTCCTGCCCAACCACATCCCCCACAAGTTCGAGGCGGGCACCCCGCCCATCGCCGAGATCGTCGGCCTCGGCGCCGCGGTGGACTACCTCGAGGGCCTGGGCATGGACCGGGTTCGCGAGCATGAGGTGAGCCTCACCGCCTACGCGCTGCGCACCCTCCAGGACCGCTACGGCACCGAGCTCGCCGTCCACGGACCGTCCGAGCCGGCCTGCCGGGGCGGGGTCCTGTCGATGAGCTTCCGCGACATCCACCCCCACGACCTCTCGCAGGTGCTCGACGACCGCGGTGTGTGCGTGCGGGCCGGGCACCACTGCGCCAAGCCCCTCATGCGTCACCTCGGGGTGCCGGCCACCGCCCGGGCCTCGCTGTACGTCTACAACGACACGGCCGACGTGGACGCCCTCGCCGACGCCCTCGGCGCCGCCGGCGAGTTCTTCGGGTAGGCGGGAGGTCGGGCGTGGCCGGGCTGGAGGACCTCTACCGGGAGATCATTCTCGACCACTACCGCAACCCCCGTAACCGCGGCGAGTTAGAGGTTCCTCCCGCGGTCCAGGCGGTGGGGTTCAACCCGCTGTGCGGGGACGAGGTGATCGTCTACGTGGAGGTGCGCGACGGCGTGATCACCGACGTGTCCACCGGCGGGCAGGGATGCTCCATCAGCCAGTCGTCGGCATCGATGATGTCCACCGCGGTGAAGGGCCGCACGGTCGCCGAGGTGCGGCGGCTGGTGCGGGCCTTCAAGCGGATGATGTCCATCCACGGCACGGGCATCGGCGGCACCGGCGACGACCTCGACGACGAGCCCGACAGCGGCAACGGCACCGGTGACGTGAAGCTAGGAGACCTCGAGGCCCTGCAGGGGGTGGTGAAGTTCCCGGTGCGCATCAAGTGTGCCACCCTGTCGTGGAACACCCTGGTCCAAGCCCTCGACGAGACCTTCGCCTGAACGCCCCGGCCCCCTATCACAGATCCAGGCGTTCCAGAAGTTCCTCCACCTGCAGCTCGTGGTGAGAGGCGACGCTCTTTATAATGCCCGACAGCGTCTTGACCTTGACGGGATTGTGCATGGGAATGACCTCGTGATGCTCCCCGTTGACCTGGGTAGTCACCCGCACGTGCGAGCCGCGTCGTCGGGTCGGCCGGTAGCCGAGCGATCGGAGCGCTCTCACAAGATCCGAGCCGCGCACATCGCGCGGCAGTCTCACAGCGTCAGGATCTCATCGCGGACGAAGTGCAGCCGAATCAGGCGGGGACGAGCGTCCCCTTCGTCGAAGTAGCACTCGACGGCCTCGCGGACGCTGCTGCGGACCTCATCGATCGTCTCGCCCTCGGTATGGATGCCGTACCCCAGGGCGCTGGCGGAGTACCCCCCGTCGATCTCGTCCTCACTGACCTCGAAGATGATCTCAGACAAGCTGGACATCACGGATCCTCCCCGGTTGTCGGCGTGGACTCCTCGCGTCCGTCCCCTTGACTCCGCACAATACCGGCCAGGAGGGACTTGAGCGCCTCGCCGTAGGCGGCGAGCTTGGCCGGACCGATGCCGCTCACTGCCAACAGGGCCTCGTCGGTGACCGGCCGATGCCGGGCCAACTCCCGCAACGTGGCGTCACCGAAGACCACGTAGGCCGGCACGCCGTCCGCCTTGCTGCGCGCCAGGCGCCACGTGCGCAGACGCTGGAATGTGGCCGCGGCCTCCGGCTCGGCGGTCTCGTCGATCGGAGGGCTCTGAGACTTCGATGCGGGCGTCGGCTTGGTCGTTCCGGGGCTGCGAGGAACGTCGAGCCACCATTGGGCGTCGGAGGTCCGGGATCGTCGAGATGGCTCTGGCGCCTCGGGTCGTTCGGGGCGGGCCGACCCGTCCGCAGCCAGGGCAGCGGGCTCCAGCTTGGAGCGCCAGGACATCTCGGCAATGAAGGGCGACCTCGGGCCGTCGGCGATGACCGTCACCGACTCCGACCCTCGGGTGATGGCCACATGGAAGACACGGCGCTCCTCCTCGGGGTCACCGGCCAGGCGGTGGGGCATCAGTCCCTCGGTGGCCGACAGCACGATCACATGGGGCCACTCCAGGCCCTTCACCCGGTGAACGGTCGCCAGGCGCACGCCCCGTCCCCACGATGGACGTCCGGCACGAGAGTCGCCCTCATCGCCGTGGCGGCTGCCCTCGATCAGCCGGTCCGACAGCCACGTCCCGAACGCTGACGGATCAGCGCAGTGCGGGGCCACGGACATCAGGGCTCGCAGATCGTCGCCGTGGGCGGAGCGGTCCACCGACCGGCGGGAGGCGTCCAGCCGCTCGTCGAGGCTGGCGCCGAGGTTGGTGCCGTGCTGGATCGCTTCCAGCAGCCGCAGGGTGTCGGCGCCGTCTGCGGCCATGGCGGCGAGACGCTCGACGTCGTCTGCGAAGTCGCTCACCCGCTCGGAGGTCCGCTCGTCGGAGATGCGGCCCGCCAGACGCCGCAGCGCGCCGACATTGTGCTGCTCAGCAATCCAGTCGATCACCCGGGGCGAGATGCCCCGTGGTGGGCGGCGGGCAGCCGTGGCCAGAGCGTCGGTGGGCAGCCGAGCCTGGCCTGCGGTGGCGAGCGTCAGCCAGGCCAGCGCGGCTGCCACCCCGGTGCGCTCCAGGAACCAGGGGCCGACCGGCGCCATGCAGTCGATCCCCGCTTCCGCCAGCAGGATCTGCGGCGCCAGCAGCGTGCTGTTCACCCTCGAGAGTACGGCGATCTCCTTGGCCTCGGCACCGCCGCCGATGAGGGTCCGGACCCGCTCGACGACCGCGGCACCGCCGTCGCCGGCCACATCGACCACCAAGGAGCGGTCCGCCACCCCGTCTCGGCGGAGTTCGGCAGTCGCCGGCCGGGCGGCCTCCGGCGAGGCTGTACCGGGCTTGTCAGCGTCCGGCGGGGCCGCGTCGGGAGCCCGGGCCGGGCAGGCCGCGATGTCCTTGGGGATGCGATGGGTGTTGTGCGACAGCAGGTTGACCGCCGCCTCCACCACCGCGGGCGGGCAGCGGTAGTTGACACCCAGCAGGTGGCGGCCGGCGCCGGGGAAGAAGCGGTCGAACTCGATCAGCCACCGGGGCGAGGCGCCCGAGTATCCGTAGATGGTCTGGTCGTCGTCGCCGACGCCGAACACCTCGGCCCTGGGGCCGGCCAGCAGCCGGATCATGAGCAGGTGGGCGGGCGTTAGGTCCTGAAACTCGTCGACCAGCAGCACGCCGCACGCCCACCGGGCCGCGGCCCGGGCGGTCGGGTCGGTGAGCAGCACGTCGATCGCCCGCACGATCTGGTGGTCGAAGTCCACCGCGCCCCGCTCCTCCAGCGCCTCGGCGTAGGCGGGGGCCACATCCGCGAATCCATCAACATCGGGAGCGAAGTCGCGCTCGACCTCGGCCGGATCGCGCAACCCCAGGCGGGACGAGCTCAGAGCCTCGACCCAGGCAGCCAACGGGTCGGTCATGGCTTTGCGGCGGCGACGCGGCGCCCGCTCCCCCACCAGGTTGTGGAGCAGGTCCCGCACTTCTCGCTCGCCGATCACCTCGACCCGTCCGTGGCGGGCCGGGCGGGCGAACGGCCCGGTGCCGTTGCACACCGCCAGGGCGAGGCTGTTGAGGGTGCGGACCTCCAGGCCGTCGAGGTCCGCCGTGCGGGCCTGCATCTCGGCGCGGGCCCTCACGTTGTAGGCCACCAGGCACACCGCCGCCGGGGCCACGCCCAGGTCGCGCACCAGCCAGCGGGCCCGCTCGGTCAGCACTCTGGTCTTTCCCGAGCCTGCGGGGGCCACGATGCAGGCGCTTCCTCCGAGGTGGCCGACCGCCCGGCGCTGGTCCGGAGCCAGATCGGCGACCGGCTCGCACGGGTGCAGCGCCGTGAGACAGCCAGCCGCGACGTTGACCGAGGGGATCAGCGCCGCGCCGTCGAGGTCGGCCGGCTCGAAGCAGTCGAGCGGGCCGCCGTCGCACCAGGCGTGGTCGCCGGCGGGCGTGGTCACGTCACCCGGCTCGTGTCCGGCTGCGGGCCGGGCGCCCAGTTCGATCGCCCGGTCCCGGGGCGCGAACCGCAGCCGGTCGGGATCCCGGGCGTCCACCGCGTTGGCGGTGAGGAGGTGGTGCCATACCTCGTCGGTCAGGGTGAGGCCGGGTCCCCATTCCCACCAGGGCCTCTCCAGGGCCGGTTCGTTGGAGGGCAGCGGGCCGTCCGCCTCGATCACGAGCCGTTCCCGGTCGTGCCACGCGGCCCGCAGGCGGCGGCCGGCCCGGGCATCGGGCTCGCTGGTGCGAACCGTCAGCCGCGGCGCCTGCACCCAGGGCTCGGGGGCGGGCTGTCCCGGCGACACGAGCACGCTGCGTCCCAGGCAGCCGGGCCCGGCCGCCCGTTCGGCCCCGTCAGCCGGTCCAGCGACAGCATCGGGACTACCTCCGGGCACCGTCACTCACCACCACCCCACCGCGAATCGGCAGCAGAACGCACGCCAGACGTGCAGAACCTTGCCAATTCCGTCATGGCCCGGTCCCGGGTCGGAGGCGCGCCATGGCCTCCAGTACCCGGTCGGGCCGGTGGCAGCGGCCGTAGTCGAAGCCGGACCGCAGGCATATCTCCAGCAGTTCGTCGTGCTGGACCGTCTGCTTCCAGGGCAGAGGGAGGTAGACGGGCAGCTCGAACTCCCGCAGCGCGTCGAGGTTCTCATAGACCCGCTTCTGGTACCGGTAGCGGTCGGCCCATTCCCAGTCGGGTGGGCCGAATCCGGTTCCCGGGTCGAGGATCAGCCGGCCGCGCTCTATGCCGGCGGCGGTCCAGCGGGCCAGCGAATGCCGGAACCACTCGCAGATGGTCTCCACCGGGTCCCCGATCACGTGGCGGGAGGCCTTGGGATCGGCACCCCACACGAACGGCACGACCACGGGCACGTCCCGCTCGGCCGCTAGCCGCACCATGGCCGGGTTCTGAAGCCCGTCGGCCGCGTTGATCATGGTGGCCCCGCAGTCCAGGGCCCGGCTCGTGATCTCCGGCTGCCAGGAGTCCACCGAGAGGACGGCATCACGCTGCCGGCACAGGTCGGCGAGGGCCTGGACCTTGCCGTCTAGGCGAGCCCATTCGACCTCGACATCTACCCGGTCGGCGAACTGCGTCGAACCGGCCCCGCCGAGGTCGATGCCGTCACAGCCGCCGTCGAGCAGCACGGCGGCCCGGGACACCGCACCCTCCACCGTGGTCGCCACCGAGAACCCGGCCAGCGAGTCCGGCGAGGCGTTGATCACGCCGTGGAGCTTCATTCAGCGACCGCGCCCAGCGACGGCAGGATCATCGTGTGGCGTCAAGCGCTTCGACGAGCAGCGGCGCTATGTCGGGGGCGGCCTCGAGCACATGACGCCACGACGGGTTGAGCGAGCTCTCCCCGGGGTCGTCCCGGCACAGCGCGGCCCCGTCGGCGACGCTGCGGGCGAACACCTCGGCGGTCGCCTGCTCGGCGGCGACGTCGACTAGGTAGCCGTTGAGCTCGGCGTCGTTGGCGTAGTGGCGGACCAAGTCATGGGCGGCGGCCAGGTACGCCTCGCACAGACCGGCCGCTCCGTCCACCGCATCGGGTCCCAGGCGGCGGATCATGGTGGCAGTCACGTCGATGCTCATGCGTCGCAGGCCTGCGCTCGGATCGTCGGCGGAGAGCTCCTGGTGCTTGTGGTCGTAGGCGTCGGCCACCGACACCTGGCAGATGCTGGAGGGATCGCACCGGGCGAACACATCGGAGAGGATGCCGATGTCCATGCCCCAGTGGCTGGGAATCCGCAGGCTCGCGGCCACTGCGGCCTCCATCGCCGTCTCCCCGGCCAGCGGGTACCTGAAGGCCTCCAGGAAGCGCAGGTACTGGTGGTCGCCGGCCTGCGCCCGCAGAGCCCGCACCAGCGGCGCGACCAGCAGCCGGGTCACCCGTCCGCCGAAGCGCCCCTCGGTCACGCGGTGGTAGTAGCCCTTGGCGAAGGAGTAGCCGAAGCCCGGGTGGGCCACCGGGTACACCAGGCGGGCCGGCAGCTCGCGGCTGTAGCCCACGATGTCGGCGTCGTGCATGGCGATGACGTTCCCCGACTCGCCCGCCAGCACCGCGCCCAGGCAGTACCACACGTTGCGGCCCTTGCCCCGGCTCCGGGGGGCCAGTCCCCGGTCCCGCAGCCGCTGCTCGACCGCGACCATGGCCGGGCTGTCGTTCCACAGCACGTCGCAGCGTTGGGGCAGCCGCTCCAGCAGGCCGCGGGCCCGCCGGCAGTCGGACTCTCCGGCCTCGTCGAGACCGACCACGATGTGGGCCAGCCAATCGGCGCCGGCCAGCTCGCCGACCATCTCGTCGAAGGCCTCCGCGCCCACGTCCGACGCCAGGCAGGGGATGACAAGAGCCACGGGCCGGTCGGCGGCCCAGGACCGCAGGTCGCGCTCGAGGTCGTCGGCGGTGCGGTGGCCCAAGTCGTGCAGCGTCGGCACGACGCCTGCCTGGCTGAAGTCGGCCACGCCCGGCAGTGTCGCACGGAGAGGGCCGCATCCCACCCCGATATGCGAGATCAGGTGATTAGAGTCGCCGGGGTGAGCGACCTGCCACCGGCCGACTGGTACACCGACCCCGAGGACGAGTCGCAGTACCGCTACTGGGACGGATCGTCCTGGACCGAGCACCGCGCCCCCCGGATCATCGACACGGAGGCGCCGTCCGGCGACGCGACCGGCGGGCTGCGCAGCCCGACGAAGCTGGTCGCGGACACGTTCTCTTTGACCGGCCGGCGGTGGCGGCCGTGCGTCGCCGTCGCGCTGATCTACGTCCTGAGTCAGATCGCCGGGGTCGTCCTGCTGTTGGTCGCCGCCAACAACATTCTCATGGGAGAACTGGGCGCGATCTTCGACAGGGTCTCCCAGCCCGGCTTCGACGCGTCGGATCCCGAACACGAGGCCTACTTCGAGTCGCTGGCATTCGACCTCGCTCCCGTCAACCTCGTGCTCGCCCTGCTGGGCCTGCTGGCCTTGTGGATCGCCAGCAACCTGATGCAGGCGGCCGTCACGAGGATTGCTCTCAGCGATCTGCACGACCGGACCGTGACCACATCCGGCACTCTCAGGCAAGCCATGCGACGAGTGCCGCGGTTGATGGGCGTCGACCTCATCCTCGCGGCGATCTTCCTGCTCGCAGCGGCCGCCATTGTCCTGGTCGGAATCGGCGCGCCGCTGCTGCTGATTCCACTGATTCCGACCGTCATTGCCGGCGCTGTCTATGCGATTGTCGTGATGCCAATGGCCTATGCGGTCGCCTCAGCAGGACCGCGCACATGGTCAATCCCCTACGGGGCCCGCCTCGTGCGGGGACGGTTCTGGGCGATGTTGGGACGCCTGCTCCTCGTCGTGCTAGTGCTGTTCGCCGTGAGCCTCGCGGTCGGGATCGTGTCGACCCTGGCCGCGACCTCAGGAGGAACGGCGCTCGAGCTGGTCTCGCAGCTCGTTCAGACGGTGGTGGGCGCCGGGCTGGCGGTAGTTGGAATCGTTGCCGCGGCGATCCTCTACGACGACCTCGGAGGCGAGTCGGACTGACGGGGGCTAGCCGCCGCCGGCGGCGTCGACCCGCTCGACGAAATCACGGTCGCGGGCCGACAGGCCACCGACATCGTGGCTGGTGACGGCCAGCTCGACCCTGTTGTAGACGTTGGACCACTCCGGGTGGTGGAAGAGCCGCTCGGCGATGAGGGCCACGTGGGTCATGAAGGCGAATGCGGCCCGGAAGTCGGCGAACTGATAGGAACGGCGCAGCACATCGCCGTCCCGCCTCCACTCGGGATGGGCCTCCAGCAGTTCGTCGACCTCAGCGCTGCTCAGCAGATCATCGTTGCTCATAGCCCGATGCTAGGTCAGCAGGTCGGCGAAGGGGTCGCCGAACGGGTCGGTGAAGGGTGCGGCTCCGGCGTCGGACTTGGGCGAGGTGGGCGTCCAGCGCTCGTAGCCTTCCGCCTCGAGCTCCTCGGCGAGCTCCGCTCCGCCGGACTCCCGTATGCGACCTCCCGCGAAGACGTGCACGGCGTCCGGCCTGAGATGGTCGAACACCCGGCTGGAGTGGGTGATGGCCAGCACCCCCAGTCCGTCGTGCTCCGTAGCGTCCTCGATCCGGTCGCCCACGAACCGCAGGGCGTCGACATCGAGTCCGGAGTCGAGTTCGTCGACGACCGCGAACGCGGGCTTGAGCACGCCCAACTGCAGAGCCTCGTTGCGTTTGCGCTCGCCGCCGGACAGGTCGACGTTCACCGGGCGGGCCAGGAACTTCTCGTCGAAGCCGATCCGCTCGGCCTCCTCTTGCATCCGCTCGGCCACCGCGGCGCCCTCGGCGGTACACACCGACTCGGTCAGCATGTCGAGCAGCGAGACGCCCGGAACCTCGGTCGGGTACTGCATCGCCAGGAAGAGACCCGCCTCGGCCCGGCGCCACGCAGGCAGCGTCAGCAGCTCGGTGCCGTCGAGACGCACGGAGCCGTCCGACACGTTGTAGCCGTGGCGGCCGGCGATCACGTGGGCCAGGGTCGACTTGCCCGAGCCGTTGGGGCCCATGACCGCGTGCACCTCTCCCGCGGCCACCGCCAGATCGACGCCGGTGAGGATCTCGCGGCCCGCTACAGAGGCCCGCAGTCCCTCGATCACCAGAGTGCTCACGAAGCGGCCCCTGGGTCTTCGCCAAGGGTCAGCACGACCCGGCCGTCCACGACGGCGACCTGGTAGACGGGCACGGCCCGGGTAGCCGGGAGGGACAGCGGCTCGCCGGTCTCGAGGTCGAACATTGCTCCGTGGGCGACGCACTCGATGGCGCAGTCGTCGGGCTCCACCCAGCCCTCCGACAGCGACACCTCGGCGTGGCTGCACGTGTCGCCTATGGCATAGACGTCGTCGCCGATACGCACGACCGCGATCTCGCGGCCGGCCACCTCGACGCGCCGGGCCGAGTCGGGCGCCATCTCGTCGAGGGAGAACAAGTCGTGGGTCGTCATGCTGCTACTCCGGTCTCCAAAGGACTGCTCGGTCGGTTCATCGCGTCACGCCGCATGGCTCAACATCTGGTTGAGCTTCACGGAGAGGGCGTGCCTGACGCCGCCAGTGATGGACCGGACGGGGAGGGCGTCGATCACCTCGTCGAAGAACCCGGCCACGATCAGGCGCTCGGCCACGGGGGTGGGCACCCCCCGGCTCTCCAGGTAGAAGACCTGGTCGGGGTCCACCGGCCCCACCGCGGAGGCGTGGCTGCACCGGACGTCGTTGTTCTCGATCTCCAGGTTCGGCACCGACTCGGCCCACGCGTCGTCGCTGAGCTTCAGATTCCGGTTGGTCTGGAAGGCGTTGGTGCCCCTTGCGTCGGGCCTCACCCGGATCAGGCCGGTGTAGACGCTGCGGGCCGAGTCGCCCACCGCGCCCTTGTAGAGCAGGTTGGAAGTGGTGTCGGGGGCAGCGTGGTCCTGGTAGGTGCGGAAGTCGAGGATCTGGTCGCCTGCGCCGAAGTAGACCGACAGCAGGTCGCCGCTGGCTCCCCGACCCACGAGGCGGGTGTCGGCCCGGGTGCGGGCGTAGCCGCCTCCGAGTGCGACCGAGGCGGCTACCAGGGTGGCGTCGCGCTCCACCCGGGCGGTATGGGCCGCGATCTGCCAGGCCCGGGCATCGTGCTGCTGCAGGTTGAGGTAGCCGAGCCGGCCGGCCGGGCCGACGTCCAGTTCCACCACCGGCACCACCAGCGCCGGTGCGTCCGAGTGCTGAACATCCAACACGGTGGCCTGGGCGCCGCGGCCCACCCGGACCACCAGCCGGGGGAAGCTGGCCGCACCGGCCTCGCGGGCGTGATGCCGCACCACGATCACCCCCTCGAGGATCGCTCCGTCGGGCACGTCCACCACTAGGGGCGCCGGGGTGAAGGCATCGTTCAGCACGGTGAAGTAGTCCGACGCCCCGTCCGACACCGAGCCCAGCAACGCCTCCGCGCCGTCCGCCTCGGTCAGCGGCCCGACGGACGCACCCGCAGCCGCGAGCTTGTCGATCCCGTCGACCGCCGCCACCTGGCCGTCGACCATGTCCACGACTGCCGTGACCGGTGCTCCGTCGATGTCGATGACATCGCTACCGGCGCCGGACTGCGCCGGAGCTGCCGGGGTTCCGGCGCCGTTGGCAAGACGGTAGGAGGCGAGGTCGAGGTCGGCGATCGCGCTGTAGCGCCACTCCTCGGCAGCCGTTGTGGGAGGCTCCGCGGCCGCGAAGCACTCGGCGGCTGCCGCCCGGCGTTCTGCCAGCCAGCGGGGGCCCGGCAGGCCCCGGGCGGCGTCGACAGTGAACTGGTTCATGCAGGTATCAGCCGCCGTCGCGATACCGCCTGCGGAACCGCTCGCCCAGCCCGCCTGAGGAGGGCCCGCCCTTGCCCTTGCCCTTGGACTTGCCGCCCTTGGCCCGGCTCCTCGAGCCCCGGCGCTTGCGCCGCTCCGCCTCGACCTCGGCGATCACGTCGGGGGCGGCCGCGTTCACGATGTCCTCGGCCGCGTCGAGCAGCGCCCCGATGCTGTCATCACTTCCCAGGCTCTCGGGCTCGGGCGGGGTCTCAGGGGTGACGAGGCTGCCGTAGCTCCAGTTGACGTCGGCCAGGCGGCGGGTGTACTTCGGGCAGTCGTCGGGGCAGCGCCACGGAGCCTCCGGGGCCAGGTCCAGATCGCACTTGCGGACCGTCTCGCCGTTGGGGTACGTGCGCGACTCGAAGTACTTGCAGTCCTGGCGCATCGGCATGCCTCTCATTGTGGCATCCCGCCGGGTGTTCGCGTCGCGGTTCCACCGAACCGCGGTCACCTTCACCCAGGGTCGGGGCCGTCTTGCACGATGACTGTGTCGGTGCCGGAGCGGCCGAACACCTCAGGGGCGTAGACTTCCTCGGCCTTGGCCGGGGGCACCACGAACGTGCCGGGGGTGGTGGCCCGGACGACGTAGCTGTATTCGTGGGTGCCGGCCCACAGGTACGACGCGAAGGCCTCGGCCCGGTCGTCGCGGAGGTTCTGGTGCTCGTACCAGGTCCACCGCCACCACGAGTCGGCGGCCCCGCCTCGGCGGGCATCGACCTCGCCGGTCACCGCCAGTGCCGGGTTGAGCGCCTCGAAGCCCGCGGGCATGGGATCGACCAGCGCCATGTTGGTGCGCCGGCTGTCGTTGACCATGGTCACGGTGACCCGCACCTGGGCCCCGGCCAGCACATGCCACACACCGTCGTCGTCGAGCCACACGTCACCGGGATCGTCGACCGCCTCGTAGCTGCGCTGCACCACGAAGCCCCGGTCCAACCAGTCCAGGTTGAGGTCGTCGGGGGCGTAGCGGAGACCGAGGCGGTAGTAGAGGCGGCCCTCCCCGTCCTTCTCGACGATGAGGTCGGAGTCGCCCGCGGCCAGCAGCTCCGCCATCGGGACCAGTGTCAGGGCGCGATCGGTGCTGCGCCCGGAGAACGCGTGCTCGGCGGCGTAGAGGTCGCCGAGCCACACCCGGGCGACGAAGTCGGGATCGGTCGCCTCGAAGGCGGCGAAGTAGCGGTTCAGGGCCAGCAGGATGAACGAGTTCTCCTGGACGTTGCTCCAGCGTCCCCTGATCCGGCTGGCCAGCAGTCCGGCCACGACCTTGGCTATGAGGTCCGACTCGGGAGCCATCGTGATCAGGGCATCGAGCACGACGGCGTCGGTGCGGCGGCTGGAATGCAGCAGCAGGTAGGCGTCCTCGCCGTAGTCCGTCACGAATGCGGCCGCCCCGGCGGTTTCGACGACCCGGTTGTTGAGGGCTCGCTCGATGCCGGCCTCGACGGCGTCGTCGTCCACTACCGGCCAGATCCAGGCGAGGGCGTCCGCCCCCAGATCCGTGCCCCGGCGTTCCCAGAGGGCGCGGGCGGCGCGGGCGTCTCGATCACCGCCCAGCGACCGGACATGCAGCGCGTAGGCCGCCAGCATGTCCTTGCTTCGCTGGCTGTACTCGGCCGGGATCCGGTCCTCGATGGTCTCCAGGTACCAGTGCCCGCTGGCCATGACGTCACCCGACACGGTGAAGCCCTCGTTCCGGGCGACGATCAGAGCGTGCATCGCCTGGATCGACTGGTACGGGCTCGAAGGCCGGTTGCGCGACCACCATCCGAAGCCGCCGTCGCTGTTCTGGAGAGCCGACAGTTCGGCGATGTCACGGCGCACGGTGGCGTCGAGCTCGGCCGGGCCGGCGAGACCCTCGGCCTCGAACGCCCCGAGCACGTCGCGCAGCGCGGAGATGGCCAGGATGCGGCTGGCGTAGGCATCGGCGCTGGCGTACCGGTATTCGGAGAGGTACAGCACGGCGTCGGTCAGAGCCTGGAGCGCGGTCGATGAGGTGTTGATCTCGAGCCCGCCGAACTGGGGAATCACGTCTCGAGGCGCCGCTATCGGCTGGACGACCGCGCCCCGGTCGACAACCCCGTAGGTGGCGAACGCCTCGCTGGTGGCCGGCGTGTACACCGGCAGAGCGACGATCTGGGCGTCGGCGTGGTCGCCCGACACCGCCGCCACCCGGAAGCGGGCTGTGCCCGGTGAGTCGGCTCGGGCCGGGAACCGGACCTCGACCCGGTCGTTGGCGGGCACCGTCACCCGTCGCCCCGGCGACACGGCCAGCTCGAGGTTGGAGGTCTGCACGACCACATCCACCGTCATGGCGGAGTCGGTCTGGTTCTGGACCACGATCGGCAGTTCGAACTGGTCGCCGTAGTTCAGGAACCGGGGGGCCGAGGGCCTCACCTGGAGGGGCAGCCGTGCGGTTATGGCCGACTCGGCCGTGCCGAAGCGCTCGGCGCCGTGCACCGCGACCGCCATCACCCGGTAGCGGGTGAGGTTGTCGGGCAGGTCGAACTCCACGGTTGTCCGGCCGGTCGAGTCGGTGGCTGCGTCGGGGTCGAACAGTGCCAGCGCGTCGAGGTTCTCGCGGACATCGACCTGGAGTCCCGCCGATCCGGACCTACCGTCCTCGGAATCGGCGGCCTCCTCCGCCATGACCGCCTCGGCTGCTGCGAAGTCCTCCTCGATCAGGCGCACGAGCTCTTCGGGGCTCTCGAGCACGATGGTGCTCCTGCCTCGCGCCGTGCGCAGGTACGCCGTCCCGGGGCGGTAGAAGACATCGATGGGGTCGAGCAACTCGTAGCCCGACACGGCCAGCACCGCCTCGTCCACCACGATGAGAAGCACGTTGGCCCCCTGGACCGGAGCGCCGCCGGCGTCGTTGACCTGCACCGCGATGCTGGT
>JAJEHD010000017.1 GCA_022819505.1 Acidimicrobiia bacterium
TACTGCTCGGCCAGCACCGGCTGGGAGAACCGGTCGAAGATCACCTTGGCGGAGGCGCGCAGCTCGTCGGCGTCGTGGACGACCGCGAGGCCGAACGACACCGCCTCGTTCTTGGGCTTGACCACCATCGGATAGGGCAGGCCGTCCGGGACGGGCATCTCCGGCGTCTCCAGCACCGCGAACTCCGGAGTGGGGATGCCGTTCTGGCGCAGGATCATCTTGGTGACGACCTTGTCCAGCGCCAGCGAATGCCCCAGCGGCCCCGACGCCACATAAGGGATGCCGACCATCTCCAGGATGCTCGGGACGTGGGTATAGCGGGCCTGGCCCTGAAGGCCGTAGGACACGTTGAACACCATCCCGGGCCGCTCGCCCGCCACGACGCGGGGCATGAACGACTCCAGCTTGGCTATCAGCTCCTTGTCGGCCTCCATGGCGGTGACCTGGTGACCCCCGGCGCGCAGGGCGTCGGTGAGCCGCCTGATGGTCTGCAGGCCGATCTTCTCCTGGTTCGGCATGCCGAACAGGTTGATGACGTTGCGGCTGTCCCGGTTGTAGACGACAGCGACCCTCACGGCTCAGCAACCCTCACGACCCGCGAATCTACAACGCGCCGGGCTCTCAGACCCGTGCCCAGATGCTGTCGCCCAACCTGTTTGGGGACTCCACAAATAAGGGCTACTACTATGCCCTAGGTCGGGCACTGCACTGGAGGGAATCTGCTGGCTTCTGCATTGGCGACTTTCGCAGACCGCGGTTATCCAGCGAGTGGAGCCGAACCCCGCCGTTACGACGTCGCCATAGTCGGCGCCGGTCCGGTGGGCAGCCTGTGCGCGCTGGCTCACGCTCGGAACGGCTACTCGGTCGTCCTGCTCGAAGCGAACCCGAACACGTCCAAGCGGCTGGCGGGTGAGTGGCTGCATCCGCCGGCGGTGCGGATACTCGGCGAACTCGGCATAGAGCCTGACGGCGACGCCGGCTGCTGCCGGGGGAAGGGATTCGTCGTGTTCCCGGAGGACGGGGGCGAGCCGATACTTCTTCCCTATCCGGACGGGCGTCACGGTGTGGCGTGGGAACACGAGAGGCTTGTCTCACGACTGCGTCAAGCCGTCGAGGGCGAACCGGGTGTCGAATTCATGGTGAACGCGCGCGTGCGCGATATCGAGGGTGATCGGGTCTCTTTCACCCGTAACGGCGAGTCCGGATCGGTGGCGACCCAGCTGATCGTCGGAGCGGACGGTCGATCCTCGGTGGTGCGCCGGTCATTGGGGTTGTCCACGAGGCCGCAGACTTGCTCGCGGATGCTCGGAGTCATGCTGAACGGCGTGAGGCTGCCGTTCGAGGGGTACGGGCACGTCGTATGCGCCGAGCCCAGCCCGATCCTGATCTACCGGTTTGGGGAGCATTCGGTGCGGCTGCTCGTAGACCTCCCGGCGGGGCACTCGAGTCGGCAAACCATGGGCGCGCTGGCGAGGTCGTACGCCGACAGGCTGCCGGACGCCCTCGGGTCCGCGTTCCTCGAAGCTCTGCAGGAGCGCCGGTTCCACGCCGCCACCAATGCGTTGAGGCCGCGCCACACCTACGGGACTTCGGGTCGGGTGCTGATCGGGGATGCTGCCGGGCACTACCACCCGCTGACGGCGGTGGGGATGACCCTCGGCTTCGGTGATGCGTTCACGCTGGCTGACAGTGGCGACTTTCGCGACTTCGCCAGGAAGCGGACCCAGCAGACCCGCGCGCCGGAGCTCCTCGCCATGGGGCTGTACGAGGTGTTCGCCGACCACAGGGCGGAGGCCGTCGCGCTCAGGCGCACGATCTACCGGCAGTGGCGCGAGAAGCCCGCAGTCCGCGACCGCACCATCCGGCTGCTCGCCTGTGAGGACACCTCGGTTGCCAGCCTGAGTTGGTCTCTCGGGACGGTAGCGACACGGGCGGTCGCGCCGGAGATCACGCAGTCCTACAGGCTCTCGGCCTGGCGCCGCACACACCGCCTGGCGCACGCGCTGGCGGTTCGCATCTTCTCTCTCGGTCGTGGGATGCGACAGCTCCGTAAGGCGGGCGCCGTCGTTGCGAAGCAGGAACGGGCGCGGGAAGCCCTGTCCGGCGCGTTTCCGGTCTCCATGCCGCGGCCCGGCACCGACGCGGGGCCCGGCCGCGTCGAGGAGCCCGACCCGCCCGATGCCTCCCCGGCGCTCAGGAGCGCGACCGCGCACCTGTTGAGCCTTCAGCAAGGTGACGGCTCCTGGGAGGGCGAGGTGGTGTGGTGCCCCATGCTCACCGCGCAGTACGTGCTGCTGCACCACATCACACAGCAGCCGCTCGCCCCGGACCGGCGCCAGCTCGTGCTGCGCTCCTTCGAGCACACCCGCCTCGAATCAGGCGCCTGGGGTCTGCACGAGCACTCGCCACCGCACCTGTTCGTCACGACGCTGGTGTACGTCGCGGCGAGACTGCTGGGCGTCGGACGCAACGATCCGTTGATCGAGCCAGCCGGGCGGTTTCTTCGGGCAGAGGGGGTGCTCAACATCCCGACCTGGGGCAAGTTCTGGCTTGCTCTGGTCAATCTCCACGACTGGCGAGGCGTCAACCCCGTTCTGCCGGAGTTGTGGCGGCTGCCGCGCCGGGTTCCGCTGCATCCTTCGAACTGGTACTGCCACACCCGGCTCATCTACATGGCGATGGCGGCCATCTACCCGGTGCGGTTCCAAGCACCCGTCACGCCCGTGATCGCATCGTTGCGGGAGGAGTTGTTCGGCGAGGGTTTCGCCGACCTGGACTTCGCCGCGTCCCGCAACCGGCTGCGGGACGCCGACCTGTTCGCCCGCCCCGGCGTGTGCCTGCGCGCCGGGTACGGGCTGGCACGGTGGTACGAACAGTTCGGAAGCAAGCGCCTGCGGGCCCGCTGCACCGCCGAACTCGTCGATCGCATCCGATGGGAGCTACGGACCACCGACCACACGAGCATCTCGCCGGTCAGCGGCCTTCTCAACATTCTCTGCCTATGGCTGCATGACCGCGACGACGCCGACTGCCGCAAAGCTCTGGCCCGGCTTGACGGCTGGATCTGGGAGGACGAGGAGGCCGGAACACGAGTCGCCGGGGCAAGGAGCGCTTCCTGGGACACCGGGTTCGCTCTGCAGGCGCTGGCGGCCGCGCCGGGGGTCGAGGGGGTCACGGGCGCGCGGCGGCGCGGTGCCGATTTCCTGCGCCGCCAGCAGATCGCTACCAGCTTCGAAGGGTTCCGCGAAGCCTTCCGGATGGACCCCGACGGCGGCTGGTGCTTCGCCGGGGCGTGGCACGGCTGGCCGGTGACGGACTGCACCGCAGAGGCGGTGCGGGGCATGATCGCAGCCGATCCCGAGGCCGCGAGGTCGGAGACGCTCGGCGACGCCGTCCGCTTCATGCTGCGCGGCCAGAACCGCGACGGCGGCTTCGGCAGCTACGAGTCGCGCCGCTCGGCGGTCGGTCTCGAGTGGCTGAACCCCGCGGAGATGTTCGGCGAGTCGATGACCGAGCACTCCCATGTCGAGTGCACGGCGTCCTGCCTGGCCGCGTTCGCCGCTTGCCGGCGGCACTCGCCCGAGGTTCTGGGCGCGGAGGCCGCGAGCGCCGTCGGGCGGGCCGACTCGTGGCTGCGCCGGGCCCAGGAGCACGACGGGTCGTGGCGAGGCGTGTGGGGCGTTCAGTACATCTACGGCACCTTCTTCGGGATCAGGGGCCTGCTGGCCGCCGGGGCCGCTCCCGCCGATCCGGCGCTGAGGGCCGCCTGCCGTTGGCTGCTCGACCGCCAGCGGCCGGACGGCGGTTGGGGCGAGCACTACCGCGGCTGCCTGACCGGGCGCTACGTCGCCCACGACGCGAGTCAGGTCATCCACACCGCGTGGGCGCTGATCGCCCTCCTCGAGGCCGACGACCCGGACTGGGCCGCGATCGCCCGGGGTGCGCGGTTCCTGATCGACACCCAGGAGGCTGACGGGCAATGGCCCAAGCAGGACTCAGCCGGGGTGTTCTTCCGCACCGCGCTTCTCGACTACGTCCTGTACCGGCAGTACTTCCCGCTCCACGCCCTCGCCCTCTACGAGCAGCGCCGCCCGATCAGGTGAGCGCGGTGGCCCGCCTGCGCGACACGAATGGAGGGTCGAGCACCGTGGCCCGCATGTCCATCGTCGGGAGTTCGCCGCCACCCCATTTGATGACGACTTCGGTTCCCGGCTCGGTCAAGTCCACGTTGATGCGGCCGAACGAGAACACTCGCCGCAGTGTCGGGCTGTAGCAGACGCTCGTCGCCCATCCGACCGGCTCACCGTCGTGGACGATCGGGTGCGCTTCGGGGAACACGGGATGTGGCAGCTGTATTGGCGGCGGTGACAGCTCGTCCCTGAACTGCGCCGCGAACAGCTCGATCACGTCGTCGCTGTTCCATACCAGCCCCTTCATCCGCCGGGCCGGTCCCCCCGCGTCGATCTCCGCCTGCAGCGCGGCCTTGCCCATGAAGTCGTCGTCGCGGTCGAGTCCGATGAGATAGTCGAGGTTGAGTTCGAACGGTGAGCACAGGCTCATCTCCGGATCCATCTGGTTGCGGCGCAGGATGCCGGGATCACCCTCGAAAGCGCACTGGTAGTCGAAGTGCAGCATCACCAGGCCGGCCTCGGCCCGGGTCAGCCTCGAGGTGTAGTTGCCGAGGAATCCGACCCCGTGCTGGCCGCCGACGTCGACGAGGTGGGCGACCACGTCGTTGGTCCGGGCGGCCTCGACGTAGATCTCGTAGCCGACCTCACCGGTGAACCCCTGCCGCAGGATGTAGGACGGGATTCCGGCAATGTCGGTGGACTGCAGCCGTGAGAAACCGAGTTCCTCCATCGACCGCCCGACGGCGTCGTTCATCAGCGCGGTGGAGTTGGGCCCCTGGATCGACAGGAGGCAGTAACGGGTGCGGATGTCCTCGATCAGCACGTCGAACTGGCCGAGCTCGACCACCTCCCGCAGCCAGCTCTCAATCTCGTCCGTCGTGATCATGTACGAGTCCTCCGACACTCGCGTGATCAGTGGATCCTGGACGACCTTTCCGTCGTCACGCACCAGCACCGTGTACATCGACTGGCCGACTTCGATGTCGGCGAAGTCCTTCCTGGTCTGGATGAACCTCATGAACGGGTGTACATCCGGGCCCGACACGTTGAACTTGCAGATCGGGCTCCAGTCGCCGATCACCACATTCTCACGGAGCTGGATCGCCTCCTGGTACCAGCCGACGTACTCGTCCACGATCAGGAAGGGGCCCCATTGCGTCCACCTCTGGGTCTTGCTGGCCAACTCCATCTGCCCGGCGCCGGGAACAAAGAACATGGGCCGCTCTGCCCCCAGGGGGAGGTCTGTCCTCAAGGACTGCCGGTACCGGTCCTGGTCGTAAGGCCCCTGGTAGCTGCCTGTCTCGAGCATGGCTTCCCTACCTTGAGTAGCTGACTACTGAGAGTTCCGACGCTATACCGGTGGCGGCGCAGCAAGCCGATCGAGTCGAGTTCTTGGCTGCGGGGCTAGGAGGATCAGGGCATGGACTTCGAGGTCGACCGTCGAGACTTTCGCCGCACGCGGATCGCTGCGGGCCGGAGGCCAGGGCTGAGCCCGGGCCAGATCCGGCTGGAGATCGAGCGGTTCGCGTTGACGACCAACAACGTGACCTACGCGGTGGTCGGCGACATGTTCGACTACTGGGGCTTCTTCCCCACCGAGGCGCCGTGGGGGCGGCTGCCGGTCATGGGGCTCGGCTCGGTGGTCGAGTCGGCCCACCCCGGCATCGCGGCCGAGGGCCGGCACTTCGGCTTCTACCCGATGTCGTCGGAGGTGGTGATCACCGCCGAGCCGCGCTCCGGAGCGGTCGGGGCCCGGCCCGACGGGGCCCGGTCAGGCGGCGAGGTCGCCTTCCGCGACGTCGGAGCGCATCGCGCACAGCACGCCGCGACCTACACCGACTTCCGCGACGTCGCCACCGACGCGACGTTCGACTTGGACAGGGTCGACGAGTACCTCCTTCTGTGGGGCATGTTCATGACCTCGTTCCTCGTCGACGACTACCTCGGCGACCCTGCCGCCCAGGGCGGGATGTTCCGCGGCGCCGGCCAGACGCTGGTCACCAGCGCATCCTCGAAGACGTCGATTTGCTTGGCCGCCTGCCTGGCCCTACGCGACGGCCATCACAGCATCGGTGTGACATCGCCGCGCAACCGGGCCTTCGTCGAGGGTCTCGGCCTGTACGACGAGGTGATCACCTACGGCGAGATCGACCGGACCGACGCCAGGGTCGCCTCGGGCCTGGTCGACATGGCCGGCAGCGGCCCGGTGCGGTCGGCGATCCACACGCACTTCGCCGACAACCTGAAGTTCTCCATCGCGGTCGGCGCCACCCACCGGGCGGACATGGGCAGCGACGGCGACCTCCCAGGCACCCCGCCCGAGTTGTTCTTCGCGCCCGCACAGAGCGCCAAGCGTGCCAAGGACTGGGGACCCGACGAGTTGGCGAACCGGACCGCCCGGGCGTTCAACGACCTCCTGGACCAAACCGAGCGATGGCTGACCGTGGTGCACCGGACCGGCTCCGACGGCGTCGAGGCCACCTACCGGGAACTGCTCGAGGGCCAAGCCGACCCGTCCATGGGCTACGTCTGCTCGATGAGCAAGGACGGCCTGTCCTGAAGCCTGGACCGGCGCGCTCGCTGGGTAGCACCTAGGCATGGGAAGGCCCTGACCTGGGGTTTCGTTAGTCGGGCTGAGGAGATTTGAACTCCCGACCTTCGGTCCCCCAGTTGCGCAAAGGCCGTTCCAGCCGGTACCAACGAGTACCGAAAATCCCATCTGACATGGGGTTTTGCAGATTCGGCTTCACAACCCGTACCTGCGAATAACCCCTAAAAACGGATCGTCCGTTAGAAGTTCCGTTAGAAGATTCGCCTGCGGATGACGCTCCCGTCGTGGCCCGCACGCCGTTTGTCCGAGACTAGGGCAACCGCGTCACGCGAAGTCGGATCCAGTCCGTGAGGTCATCCACTGAGAGGTCCCCGGAGGCAACCTGGACGACCGTCTTGAAGGCCTCCTCGACCGGTAACAGGTCCAGATCGTACCCGTTCGCGTTCAAGAACTGAAGTGTGGCCAACACGGCGACGCGCTTGTTGCCGTCGATGAATGCGTGGTTGCGCGCAAGCCCGAACAGCAACGAAGCAGCCTTGGCCTCCACAGTTGGGTAGAACTCCTCACCGGCGAAGCCGGCACCCGGCCGTGCGACAGCCGAGTCTGCAAGTCCAAGATCTGTCACATGCATGAGCGCGTCCACCTCGAGCCCGAGAACCTCGCACGCGATGGCGAGCACGTCGTCGAGTTCAAGGTAGATCACTTCAGCCGTCTGCGAGAATGCTCAGCAGCTCCTCATGGCGCCGAAGGTTGCGCTTCAGCATCGCTTGAAACTCCGGATCGCGGCGCCGGCGCTCGACATGCTCGGCCAGCGCATCTCGAATGACATCGCTCACGGTGGTGTCCTCGACCTCCGCAATCGTCCGCACCCTCTCTGCGAGGTTCTCGTCAATACGCAATGTCATGCTCTTGGTATCTCCCTGCGGTGCCATCTGGCCCTCCTGTGGCGGTGTCCTGATCACAAGAATACACCTTGGTGGTGAGAATGCAAGATACCTAGATATCTGGCTCCCAGGCGCCAGCGGGCCAACGGGGGACGCGGGACGCGCTGCCTGCCACCTCGGTACGCCGATGCGGTCGAACACGGTGGTGCGGCAACCGCACGGTGGTGCATCTGCCCAGAGCCAGAAGAATGAGCAAGATGCACAGAGCGAGGGCGCTCACGAGATCTTCCTCAAGTCTTCTGGAGGGACTTTGGTCATCCGAAGGCGCACGCGGAGGCGTCCGGGACGCCCCCCTCGAGGACTTCGACCTGCGGGACGTCACGCTGTTCCTGAGCGATTGGAGCGGTCCGATGGGTCTCGACTTCGCTCGTCGGAATCCGGGTCGAGTCAAGAGGCTCGTCATCGCCACCTGGTGCTGGCCGGTGAACCGCGACTCTCGCCTCTGGTTCGTCAGTCGGATGATGGCGAACCCGCCAAGGCAGTTTCGAATCAGGCGGCGTCGCGGAACGAGGTTAACCCCGGTCGGTGGCGCCACAGACGCCGTTAGATCCGCCGATCCTCCGGGAACTCTTACATAAATCTCAGGTCCGAGGCGAGAACCGATCAGCTCTCCTCGTCTCCGGGCTGTGATCATCGTCAAAGAAACGGCCTTCAACAAAGTCCAAGAAATCAGGAACGTCACTCTGCTTCAGTTGTAGTTCGCCATCTACTACAAGGTGACCTAGTTTTCTTTGTTCAAGTGCCTTCAGAAACGCTGAACTATCTAAGTCAAGATCCGCCAACCGCCCGTAGACTAGATTGTGCAGTCTCCTTGCGTTCCTGGGACCACTGTTGCAAGCAATCCTGAGCGCATCAAGACTACCTGCTGTAAGGGGAATACACTCATTGAGTGCCGCGTCAACCGCGTCGACATTAGGGTCAACATGCTGCATCACGAGATCTACATCTCGGAATAGAACCTGGACCGAGCCATCCGAGATAATTGCGACATCTTCGGGTCCAACTACAATATCAACCCTCTCATCTATGACAATGTCAGGCTGCTCCATGCGTTTCAGGGTGTCTCCGTATTGAAGATACCGCAGCCCCGGCTTCAAGGACCGCCTCGGATTGGCCTGGCGGATGAACCCCACGAAGGAGTTGCTTATGTGAAATGAAATAGCGTAAAGATTGAATCTTGAGACTTGACGAAGATCTGCAGCTGACAATACTGGGTGCTGATCGGTCTCGTCAATGATCCTTAGGGCTTCAGCCACGCCGAACAACTCATCTGGACCGTTTGCATCCGCCGAGAGCGAATCGTCACGCGTCAGCCCTCGCCTATTCTTCATCTTCATCGAGCGTGGTATCTCACCTCTCTCAAGCATGAAGTGCTCATCCTCTTCGAGTGCTCCGAACGGAGCGTAAGGACGTCCAGTAGATCGGCCCAAGAAATCTAGAGCGGAGAGCCCAATTTGCCGAAGATCTGCAAACAGGTCCTGATGGATCTCGATGTTGTAGCAGTCCATTAGCCCGGATGCCTTGCGATATCCGACGATAAACCTAGGATCACCCTCTAGGCTCGTTGCCGCCCACGTGTTGTTCATGGGTAATCTGTTCCTCCTTTCGAACAAAGAACCTTCCGAACCTGACGACCGAAACCGATTGATCGGTTGCTAAGCGTGCCGTCCGTGGAACCAAGACTACAGCGATTGGATCAATCTTGGTACTCGTTCTCGTGCGAGCGCGCACAACGCGGTATCCAAATGCGTAGAGAGTCGGATTGATCGCAGCGAGGTCGGACTGAACAAATATCGCCCAAACCACGACGAAGAACACCAGTATTCCGAGAACTTCCTGGATCGTAGAGAGTTCGAAGCCAACAAACGGTAACAGAAAGGTCGCCAAGTAGGCCGCTATTGCTCCTGACTGATCTTGAATGTCATAGAATTCCATTTGGATACTGCCCTTGCGGAGAGCGCTGCGAGGGAGGCGCCAGGCATCGACCAGACCCCAGGCCGCCCATGCAGCCGCCAACCAGAAGACGTACATTCTGATCTGGCACGACCGCCAGTCGCATGAGGTTTGGATTGCCAAGATCAGGGCTAGCGGTGCGAAGGCTACCAAGAACAGCCGGAACAACCGCAATAGTGCTGTCGCGTCCTGCCCGTTCATGCCGTCAAACGTACTCCCGCCGTGTGACAAGGTCCTCGTCCGCGCGAGATCAGAGTTCGTAGAGGTCGAGCGAACCGTCGTGGAGCCCAAGACGACGTTGGCCGCCGGGCCAGCGCCTCCCGGGCGACGGTCCTTACGTGCTCACCGACAAGAGATGGGAGTTCTGGTGCCAACCGTTCTCAAGGAGATGTTCGTGCCACATGGCGACGTAGAGCCTACGCCTCTTGTCGTGGGTGGGAGGCTTCAACTCTCGACCTTCGGTCTCCAGTTGCTGAAGGGCTATTGCACCCGGTACCGACGAGTACCAAAATGTCCATCTGACGTAGTGTTTTGCAGATTCGGCTTCACATCTCGTAACTGTGGATACCCCCCATAACGAACCGTCCGTTAGAAGATTCGACCTGTGGGTCGCACCGGGAGTCCGGTCGGTTGATGGCGGTCAACGACACTATTCTGGATGTGGCAAGGCGCTACCGGGAGGATCAACGGCCATGACCACTGTGCCTATCGCCGACACCGGCCACGATCCGCTTGAGGAGCCGGTGACACTCGCCGAGCTGGACGCGAGCGTCGGGACCGGGCCCGATGTGCCCGAGCACGAGGTCGCCGTGCGCTACTACACGGATGAAGCGTTCCTGACGGCGATCCAACTGCGCCGCAACGGCCTCACCACCGACGCCTTGGAGCCGTCAGTGAGCATCACCCCGCCCATCACGTCCATCTGCCACAGCTCCATCGCCCGGCTGCGCTCCCAGCGCTTGTAGTCAGACCTCTTGCGGCGCCTCGCCACAGGCTGGATCAGCCCGTGACGCACCAAACACCGATACACCGACGACCTCCCCGGCAACGGCACCACCCCGCGGGCCTCGAGACCGAACAACAACGTGCGCGGACCCCACCCCGGATTCTCCCGCCGCAGCCCCACCACCAAAGCCTCCACCTCCGCCGGCATCTGATGCGGGCACGAACCAGGCCGCGGCGACTGATCCGCCAGCCCCGCCAAACCCCTCGACGCATAACGGCGCAGCCACCGATGCACCGTCTGGCGGGTCACCCCGAACCGAAGGGCCACATCCTTCACCGCAGCGCCGTCGCGCAACACCTCCAACACCGCCGCATGCCGCTGCTCCACCACACCGAGCTCCACCAACACGACGACCCCCTCCCATGTGACGACCAGGCCGCCACAAGTGAAGAAGGCTCAGCACCACCAGACGTGGACCGCCCCCGTGTAACACAGCTACCGGAACCAGTGTCGCCCAGCTACCGGAACCGCGTCCGAGAAGTGTCACACACCTACCGGAGCCAACGCGTCAAGCATGTACCGGGACAGGACAAGATCGTCCGTTAGAATTTTCGTTAGAAATTTGGGCGATCCCAGAGTTATCCACAGGTGAGCCTGGATCAGAAATGTACTCTTACCTTGGATTTTATCTGTCGGGCTGGGGAGATTTGAACTCCCGACCTTCGGTCCCCCAGACCGACGCGCTAACCAAGCTGCGCCACAGCCCGAATGGGCTGAGGCTAGCGGCTACAGCAGGAGGGCGACACCCTGCACGGCCCGCCAGGCTAGGTAGACCGTGGCCGCTCCCAGCAGCAGCCAGAAGTGCCACGGGATGCGCTCCGCCACCGGTGCGGAGGGCTCGGGCGGATGCTGGACCTCGGCGCCGCAGCCGGGGCAGGCGCCCTCAGATGTGAGGGTGGACGGCGTCAGGTATCGCTCGCAGGACTGGCACCATGCCATGGGCTCAGTCGCGGCGGATGGCCATGATGGCGGTGTCGTCGCCTATCGACCCGCCTGCGAAGTCCTTGGCCGCGTCGAGCAGCGACTTGCACAGCACGTCGGGGGCGGCGTTGAGGTCGCGCTCCACCGACTTGATGATGCGGGCCTCGCCGAACATCTGCCGGCCGGCTCGGGCCTCGGCCAGGCCGTCGGTGTACATCACCACCAGATCCCCCGACACCATCGGGATCTCCCGGGAGAAGTACGTCGAACCCGGGTCGAGCATCAGCAGCGGGCCTGTCGAGCGCAGCGGCATCACCCCGTCCGCCTGGAACAGGAACGCAGCCGGGTGACCGGCCGACGAGTAACGCAGCGTCCCGGCCTCGGTGTCGAACACCACCACGCACGCCGAGATGAACTCCTCGTTGCGGTCCCCGGCCGAGAGCTGGGCGTTGATCTCTTCGAAGGCCTGGGCCGGGTCGCGGAACTGCCTAAGGAACACCCGCAGCAGGTACTTGGCCTGGAACGCGGTGATGGACGACTCGATGCCGTGGCCGGCCACATCGCCGATCACCGCGGCCACCCGGTGGCGCCCCACCCGGTGCACGTCGAAGAAGTCGCCGGCCATCAAACCCGAGCCGGCCTGGTAGACCCGGCCGATCTCGAAGCCGCTGAAGTCCGGGACCTCCTCGGGCGCCAATCGGGCCGCCCACGCCTTCGGGGCGAGCTGCTCCTGCTCAAGCGCCTGCTCGGCCCGACGCTCCAGCCCGATGCGGTTGCGGGCCATGCGGGCCTCCTCCACCGAGGTGCGGGCCCACCACACCGACAGCAACGCAGGCAGAGCCAGAAGCCCGAGCACCACTGCGACGTTGGCGGCGTCCACCCGGCCAATCAGCAGAGCCACCGGCACCAGCAGCGCGTAGACGATCACGCCGTGGATCTCCTTGCGCAGCGAGGTCATGGCCAGGATCCGCGCTTCGGGATGCGCGCCGGCGTCGGCCTCGACCAGGCGCAGGACCCGCAGCCGGTGACGAGCCGAGCGGATGTAGAAGATCATGGCCAGCGCGCAGGACAGGGCCAAGAGATCGAGAACGATCGTTCTCACACGCACCCCTCCCCGCACTCGGCCGGCCGCTGCACTTCATCGTACCGCCATCGGCCGTGTGCGAGCCGACACGCATCCCCAGCACCCCTCACGGGACAGCTCCCCGAGCACGCCTCGACGACACATCGGTGTGCTCGCTGCCGCCGGAGGGGGCGGCGCCGGCCGGCGGCTACTGGTCGCGGCGGCGAACCCTGAGCTTCATGGCGGTGGTGCCCAGATCGAAGCTCTCCCGCAGCTTCCGCTCGATGTAGCGCAGGTAAGTGCGGGGCAGGGTCCGGTTGGCGAACAGCGTGAAGGTGGGCGGGTCGGTGGCCACCTGGGTGGCGTACAGGATGCGAGCACCGGCGGGCGCGGGCTGGGCGGCCTGGGCCGCCCGGACCACCTCGTTCACCCGGCGGGTGGGAATACGGGTCCGGTACTCGGCCACCGCCACGCTCAGCGACGGCCACAGCCTCCCCACCCCCTTGCCGCTCAACGCGCTGATCCGCATCACCGGCGGGTCCCCCAGAAAGCCCAGCCGATCGCCGACGGCCGCGGCGAGGTCGAGCCTGGCCTCGGTGCCGACCAGGTCCCACTTGTTGAGCAGCACCACGATCGGGCAGCCCGCCGCGTCCACCCGCTCCGCGAGCCGCTGGTCCTGGTGGGTGACCCCCACCGTGGAGTCGACCACCAGCAGCGCCACATCGGCGGCGTCCACCGCCCGCAGCGCCCGCACCAGCGAGTAGTACTCGGTGCCCGAGTCGATGCGGGCCCGGCGGCGCATCCCGGCGGTGTCGATGAAACGCACCGGGCCCTCCTCGGTCTCGATGAGGGTGTCGATGGCGTCGCGGGTGGTGCCGGGAAGGTCGTGCACGATGGCACGCTCCTCCCCTATCAGCCGGTTGAACAGCGTCGACTTGCCCGCGTTGGGCCGGCCCACCAGCACCACCGAGAACGCCTCAGCGGCCGCCGCGGCCAGCGAGCTGTCGGGTTGGTCGGGCGCCGCTGCTCCGGGACCGTCCCCGCCGCCCGAACCCGACCGGCTCGCCCCGGCGGAGGCCTCGTCCAGGCGGGCGACAACCTCCTCGAGCAGGTCACCGGTGCCGCGGCCGTGCAGCGCGCTCACCTGGTGGGGGGTGCCCAGCCCGAGCCCGAGCAGCTCCCAGACGGCGTCCGCCTGGTTGGGGTGGTCGACCTTGTTGGCCACCACCAGCACAGGCACATCGGCCGAGTACAGCACGCGGGCGACCTGCTCGTCGTCGGAGGTCACCCCCACCGACGCGTCCACCACGAACAGCACCGCGTCGGCCTCGCGCACGGCCCGCTCCGCCTGGGCGCTGACCTTGGCGTCTAGCTCGTCGCCGCCGGCGCTCCAGCCGCCGGTGTCGAGCACCGTGAAGCGCCGGCCCTGCCACTCGGCCTCCACCGCCTTGCGGTCGCGGGTGACGCCCGGGCGCTCCTCGACGATGGCCTCGCGGCGGCCGAGGATGCGGTTCACCAGCGTCGACTTGCCGACATTGGGGCGGCCCACCACGGCCACTACCGGGTTCATGACGGCTCCAGCGCCAGCCTCAGCGCCCGGCCGTGGGTGGCTACCACCTCCACCGGGCGGGGAAGGTCACCGACGTCCATCCCGTCGAGGAAGCGGCCCCGGCTGAGGCACACGTCGGGCAGCAGGTACCGGTCACCCTCAGGCTGGCCGTCGAGGACGCGGGCCACGTCCTCGCCCACCATCAGCCCGGTCACCCCGATGTTCCCGCCGAAGAAGCGGTTCTCGACGGGCACGACCCGGGCGTCCTGGCGCCCCAGCGACGCCACCAGAGGCGACACCACGGCCGCTCCCAGGGTTCCGGTGAGCACCGCGACGGCAGCATCACGAGCGGGGCGGCGCCGCCCAAGCGCTACCGCCACCGGCGAGGCACCGGGCCCGGCCGCCACCGCCTCGGCCGCGGAGCCCTGGCGGGGGGCGCGGTAGCCGTCGGCGGGCGCGCCGTCCACCCAGGCGAAGAAGCCCGACCGGGGCGGCGTGGGCTGGTGGCCGTCGGAGCCGAACTCGGTCTCGAACGCCCGGGCCATGCCGATGCCGTCCTCGTGCATCTCGAAGCCCTCGTAGTGCTCGGCCGGCGGGAACCCGCGCCCGCACATCAGGTAGTACTCGTCTGCGACGAAGGCCAGACGGCGTCCCAGCACCCGAAGGAACACCGACTGCCAGCTCTCCACCACGTCGACGACCGCGGCCGCTTCGGCGGTGGTGTGCATCCGCATCCGAGCCTGGCGGTTGAACCTGGACAGCCCGAGGGGGACCACGCACAGCGAGCGGAGCTCACAGAAGCGGTCAAGCACGCCGGCGAGAGTGTCGGCCAGCACCTCGCCGTCGTTGACGCCGGGGCACACCACGACCTGGCCGTGCACCTCGATCCCGGCGTCGAGCAGCAGCCTCAGCCAGCGCAGCGAAACGGCGCCCCGCCGGTTCTGGAGGATCGCGGCCCGCACGTCGGGGTCGGTGGAGTGGATCGACACGTACAGCGGCGACAGCCGCTCGGTGACCACCCGCTCGAAGTCGAGCTCGGTGAAGCGGGTCAGGGTGGTGAAGTTCCCGTACAGGAACGACAGCCGGTAGTCGTCGTCCTTGAGGTACAGCGATCGGCGCATGCCCCTCGGCAGCTGGTGCACGAAGCAGAACTCGCAGTGGTTGTCGCAGGTCTGCACGCCGTCGAACACGGCTGCGTCGACCTCGGCGCCCAAGGGTTCGCCGTCGCGCTTGTGGACCACCAGCTCGAACCGGTCTCCGGCCCGCTGCACGTCGAGGGGGACCTCGGCCCCGTCGCTGAGCAGCTGCCAGCGGATCACGTCGCGGGGCGCCTCCCCGGCGATTGCCGCGATCTCGTCGCCGGGCCGCAGCCCGGCCCGCTCGGCCGGCGACCCGGACGCGACCGCCACGATCTGCGGACCGGCCATCGCCCAAGGCTACCGGCAGGCCGTCTCGGGAACGGCCGGTGAGCGGCACTACCAGGCCTAGAATTGCAGATTCAGTCTTTTTCATGTATTTTACTGCTATGTTCATTATGTCAGTGCTACAAGGGCCGTGTGACAGCGGCGGTCGAGACGGGGAGGGCCGACCGTGGCGGTCGTGACTGTCAGCCGCGCAGGGGACCGCCTGATCGCGGTCAAGCAGGTTCCGGCGGAGCACGTCCACGACATCGAGCAGGAGGCCGAGAGCCTTCAGCGGATCGCCCATCCCGGCGTGGTGAGATTCGTCGATCTCGTGGAGACGCCCGACCACGGCCGAGCCATGCACACCGAGTTCGTGAGCTCTGACACATGGGCCACCCGGCCGACCACCGACCCAACCGAGCGAGCCGCTGGCGTGGCCGCGCTGGCGGGAGTGGTCGCCGACCTTCACAACATGGGTCTCGCTCACTGCCAGATCCACCCGTCCCATGTGCTCCACGGCGATGGCGACCGGCCGGTGCTCTGCGGGTTCCGGCTCGCCTCTGAGGCCAGCCCCGAGAACCGCCGCGCCGACCTGGCCGCCCTTGCGGACCTGTGCCACGACCCCGCCCTCGGGCAAGGTCCGCTCGTTGACAAGCTGTCGGCGCTCGCCGATGCGGCGCGAGCGGGGCGGCTGGACGTCCGGGAGCTGGCCAGAAGGCTCGCCATGGTCCACGACAAGCGCTCAACCGCGGCTGAGCCGGACCGGCCGGCCGCCGACGGAGCGAGCCGCCGTCGCAGGGTGCGGTCCAGGACCAGGCTGATGGTGGCCGCAGCCGTGCTCGCCGTGTTGGCGGCGGTACTGGCCGCAGGCATCTGGAGTCGCGGCCAAAGAACGAGCGCACCGGCCACCATCACCGACGCGGCCGGCTTACCTGCAACCGAGACCGGCGGCCCGGCAGGTGCCTCGGACCCGTTCGGCGCGATCGTGGCGGCGCCCGGGAATGCCGCCGCACCGAACCCGGCCAGCGCGCAGGCCGAAGCCAAACCAACGAGCGCGGCCGCCGCCACGGACCCGACTAGCGCACCGCACGCCGGTACGGCCCTAACCGGCACCGCAACCGCGAGGACGGACCCGACCGACACCGACATCACAGGCGCCGACCCAACCGGCGCAACCGTCGCAAACCACACGGCATCTGCCTCGCCGATGGTGCCCGGTGCGGTTGCCCTCGGTGCGGAGGCCAGACCGAGCGGCCTCGCCGGCAGCCCCGGCCCGGACGACGGCGACCCGTTGCTGGCCCCGACTCTGATCCCCCCGATCCAGATCCGACCCGACGACACATCCGCGCACCAGCCGGGCGCGGTTCTGGAGCACGGCGGCAGCCGTTACCGCGTCGGCACCGCCGGGGACTTCATCGCGACGGGAGACTGGGACTGTGACGGGGAGCCCACGCCGGCGATCGTCCGTCCTGGCACCGGCCACGTGGTGCTGTTCGACACCTGGCCCGCTACGGGCCAGAGCCTCGCGATGCCGGTGCGCTGGGAGGTGGACGCCCCCACCGGCGCCGAGGCGGTGGCACACGGCGCCTGCCACCTGCTCAGGGTCTACACGTCAGCCGGCTCGAGGCTCTTCGACCCCATGGAGGGCCGCTGGGAGCCCGACCGAAATTAGTAGAGAAACCCGTCACATGTGAGGAGTATCCACACAGATTTCACGAGAGCCTGACCGCGAGCCTTGACCGGCGCTTCCCCGTACGCTCCCGCCAGGCTCAGGCCAGAGCCTCCCCCGCCGCCGGCAGGTGTCCGCTGCGTCTGGCTGCGAGCATCGCCGCGGCCGCCACCGCGGCCGTCTCGGCTCGCATGATGTGCGGCCCGAGTCCCACATGCACCGACACGGCGGCCAACTCGGCGTCGGCCCATCCCCCTTCGGGACCGATCAGCACGAAGTTCTCGCCGCCGGTCATGGTCCGGCCCACCGAGGCGGCCAGCGCGGCGCCGGTCAGGTCGAGTTCGGCGAAGTCCCGCACCCGATCGATCCGCGGCAGCCACAGACGCCGGCATTGCATGACCGCCTCGCGGGCTACCCGTCTCCAGCGCTCGACCTGCCGACCGGCCCGAGGCTCGTCCCAGCGCACCACCGACCGCTCGGCCACGAACGGCGCGATCCGGTCGACGCCAAGCTCAGTGAGCTTCTGCACGACGCTCTCGGAACGTCCGCCCTTCAGCACTGCGAAGCCCACCGCAACCTCGAGCTCCGGTGCCGCCACCGCAACGGCATCACCGTCGGGCTCGATCACCGCTCCGAACCGGCACGGCCTCCAGCGTCCGGCGCCGTCGCCAACCGTCAGCGGGTCGCCGGACCGCAGCCGCAGCACCCGCTCCAGATGGTGGCGGTCGTCGTCGGACAGTTCGGGCCTGTCGACGTCCTCGACGAGAACATGCGGCCCGGACCCGCCAGCCGACCCGCCCGCGCCGGCGCCCGCGACGGACGCCACGCCGCTCACCGGAACGCGGTGCGGATCCGGCCCAGCAGGCCCTCACTCGGCTCGGCGACCTCCTCGCCCCGCAGCTCGGCCAGCCGGCGCACCAGCTCCTCCTGCTCGTCGCTGAGGTCGTCGGGAACGTCGACCACCAGACGGATCAGCAGATCGCCGCGGCCCCGGCCCCGCACATGGGGCACCCCTCGGCCCCTCAGCCGTAGCACCGCACCGGTCTCGGTCCCCCTGGGCACCGCGATGGCCTCGGTGCCGTCAAGCGTCTCGTACTCGAGCCGGGCCCCCAGCGCGGCCTGCGTGAACGGCACGTGCAGCTCGTGCACCAGGTCGCTGCCCTCCCGATGGAAACGAGGATGGGGCCGGACCCGGGTGTGGACATACAGGTCGCCGTGGGCACCGCCGCGGGGCCCGGCCGCCCCCCTGCCGCTGAGGCGCAGCGTGGTCCCGTCGTCGACCCCCACCGGGACCTGGACGCTGTAAGTGCGCCGCTCGAGCCTGCGCCCGTGGCCGTCGCACTCCCCGCACGGCTGCTCGATCATCTCGCCGAGGCCGCCGCAACGGTCGCACGCCCCGGCTGTGACCATCTGGCCCAGCATCGACTGCCGAACCTTGCGAACCTGGCCGGAGCCGCCGCACTGCGAGCACCGCACCGGCGAGGTCCCAGCCTCGGCGCCGCTGCCGTCGCATGACTCACAACGCACCGCGGTGCGCACGCTGACCTCCCGCTCGGCACCGAACACCACGTCGCTGAGCTCGAGGTCGACGTGGGTCTCCAGGTCCTCGCCGGGGGGCGGCCCGTGGTGCCTGGGCGAGGAGCCGAAGCCGCCGAAGGGAGAGTCGGAGCCGAAGAAGGCGTCGAAGATGCTGCCCAGCCCCCCGCCGAAGGGATCGGCGGCACGGGCCGCGTTGGGGTCGTCGGTGCCGAACCGGTCATACAGGGAGCGCCGCTCGGGATCCGACAGCACCTCGTAGGCCGCGCTCACCTCCTTGAAGCGGGCCTCGGCATCGGAGTCGTCCGGGTTGGCGTCGGGATGGTAGCGGCGGGCCATCTTGCGGTAGGCCCGCTTGAGCTCCTCGTCGGTGGCGTCGCGGTCAACGCCCAGAGTCTCGTAATGGTCCGCCATCTACAGATCGCCCATTGCTCGCATGGCCCGGCCGCGACCGACCATACCTACGATTCGCTCAGAGCGGGTCCCAGCCGGCTGCTCACCGCGGCCACCGCCGAGAGCGCCTGCGGATAGTCCATCCTCGTCGGCCCGATCACGCCGATGGTCCCGCCGCCGCTGCCGTCCGTACTGTACGGGGCCAGCACCAGCGAGCAGTCGGCCAGCGAGGGCACGCCGGTCTCCTCGCCGATGGCCACCCGCAGGCCCCTGTCGAGCACCCTGCGCATCACGGTGACCACCACCAGCTGCTTCTCCAGCAGGCCGAGGACCTCGCTCAACTGCTCCACCGCGTCGAAGGCGGCCGCCAGCTTGGAGGTGCCCCCGACGAACACCTCGTGATGGGCCCGGGCTTCCCGCAGCGCGGTGAGAGCCGCGGCCAGGAGCCGGTCGTCGGGTTCGTCGCAGTCCCCGATGTCGGCCAGGGTCCGGCCCACCACCCGCCGGGCCAGCCGCTGGGAGGCGTCGGCCACCACCTCTGCCGAAGTGTCGACCGGCACCTCGATCGTGCGCTTCTCGATGGCGCCGTTGGACATGACCGCAACCACCATCACCGTGCCGGCCGCCAGTTCCACCAGCTGGGCCGAGCGGACGGTGGCCGCCGAGGGGCTGGGCGCCACCACGACCGCGGTCCAGTCGGTGAGATCCGACAGCAGCCCGGTGGTGTCGCTCAGAATCGACTCGAAACCTCCGTGGGAGACCGCGAAGAACTCGTTCACCTGCTGGCGGTCGACCGGGTCGAGGGTGGGCGCGGGCGAGTGCCTACGCCACTGGTCGACAAAGAAGCGGTAGCCCTTCACGGTGGGCACCCGGCCCGCGCTGGTGTGGGGCTGGACCAGGTACTGCTGGTCCGACAGCGCGGCCATCTCGCTGCGCACCGTGGCCGGCGACGCCTCGACGCCGGGCGAGCGCGCCACCCGGGCCGAGCCCACCGGCTGGGCGGTGCTGATGTACTCCTGCACGACGGCGTAGAGGATGGCGGCCTTGCGGTCGTCGAGCATGGCGGAGATGCTACCCGTCCAGCGTGAGCGCCGAGATGAAGGCCTCCTGGGGAATGTCGACCCGACCGATGCTCTTCATCCGCTTCTTGCCCTGCTTCTGCTTCTCGAGGAGCTTGCGCTTGCGGGTGACGTCGCCGCCGTAGAGCTTGGCGGTGACGTCCTTGCGGTACGCCTTGACGGTCTCGCGGGCGATTATGCGACCGCCGATGGCGGCCTGGATGGGCACCTCGAACTGCTGGCGGGGAATCAGCTCCCGCAGCCGGCCCACCATGGCCCGCCCGTAGGAGTAGGCCTTGTCGCGGTGCACGACGGTGGAGAAGGCGTCCACGGCCACGCCCTGAAGCAGGACGTCCACCTTCACCAGGTCGGACTCGTCGTAGCCGTCGGGCTCGTAGTCGAGGCTGGCGTAGCCCTGGGTGCGGCTCTTGAGCTGATCGAAGAAGTCGATGACCACCTCGGCCAGCGGCAGCCGGTAGCGCAGCTCGACCCGCTCCGGGGACAGGTACTCCATGCGGTCGAGGTCGCCCCGACGGGACTGGCACAGCTCCATGAGCGTGCCCGTGTAGTCGGTGGGCGTGATCAGCGCCACCATCAGGTACGGTTCGGCCACCGCCTCGATCTGGCCGGCCGGGGGCATGTCGGACGGGTTGGACACCGGCACGACCTCGCCGCCGGTCATCGTCACCCGGTACTCCACCGACGGCGCGGTGGAGATCAGCGCCAGGTCGAACTCGCGCTCGAGCCGCTCCCGGACTATCTCCATGTGCAGCAGCCCCAGGAACCCGCAACGGAAGCCGAACCCGAGCGCGCCGGAGGTCTCGGGCTCGTAGGTGAACCCGGCGTCGTTGAGGCGCAGCTTCGACAGGGCGGCCCGCAGGTTGGTGAAGTCGTCGCCCTCGGTGGGGTAAAGGCCCGAGAAGACCATCGGCTTGGGCTCGGAGTACCCCTCCAGCGGCGCCCCCGCGGGCCGGGACTCGCCGGTGACGGTCTCACCAGAGCGAGCCTCGCCCACGTCCTTGATGCCCGCGATCAGGTATCCGGTCTCGCCGGGGCCGAGCCGCTCCACCACCTCGTTGTCGGGGGTGCGCACCCCCACCTCGTCGGCGGTGTGAACGGTGCCGGCCTGCATGAAGCGCACCCGGGCGTCGGCGGCGAGCACCCCGTTGACGACCCGCACCGACGACACCACCCCCCGGTACTGGTCGAAGTGCGAATCGAAGATCAACGCCTGCAGGGGCGCTTCGGCGGTTCCTCGGGGCGGCGGTGTGCGCTCCACGACGGCGTCAAGCAGTTCGGCCACGCCGTCGCCGGTCTTGGCCGAGATGTGCAGCACGTCGGCCGCGTCAATCCCGAGGACCCGCTCGATCTCCTCCGCGCAGCGCTCCGGCTCGGCCGCGGGCAGGTCGATCTTGTTGACCACGGCCACCACGTCGAGGTCGTTCTCCATGGCCTGATAGCAGTTGGCCAGGGTCTGGGCCTCGATGCCCTGGGCGGCGTCCACCACCAGGATCACCGACTCGCAGGCAGCCAGCGAGCGGCTGACCTCGTAGCTGAAGTCGACGTGGCCCGGCGTGTCGATCAGGTTGACGATGTGGTCGCGCCAGTTGAGCCTCACCGACTGGAGCTTGATGGTGATGCCCCGCTCGCGCTCGAGGTCCATCGAGTCGAGGTACTGCTCGCGCATCTCCCTGGCGTCCACCGCGCCGGTCAGCTCCAGCATGCGGTCGGCCAGGGTGGACTTGCCGTGGTCGATGTGGGCGATGATCGACGTGTTGCGGATGCGGTTCAGGTCCATGGGGCTCTCGATCGGGCTGCGCCGGCGCCTTCCGGGGCGTGTCCACAGGGCTCCGTTCGGCTCGGATCCGGCGCCAGAGGTGCGCTCCAAGGCTACCGACGCCTCCCGAAGGGCCACGCGGTGCGACCACCCGGCCGCGGCGGTAGCCTCGTCGGTCGGCCTCAAGGGCCTCTAGATGACCGGCAGGTGAGCGTGGCCAACATCAAGTCCCAGATCAAGCGCAACCGGCAGAACGAGAAGCGCCGCCTGCGCAACCGCAGCGTCCGTTCGGAGATGAACACCCGGACCAAGGCCGCGCTGGACGCCGCCGAGCACAACGACGAGGAGACCGCCGCCGAGGCGCTGCGGCTCGCGGCCAAGCGCATCGACAAGGCTGCGGTCAAGGGCGTCATCCACAAGAACACGGCCGCCCGGCGCAAGAGCCGCCTGGCCCGCGAGATCCAGCGCCTGGCCGACTGAGCCGGCTCAGCGGGACGACAACTGGGCCAGGCGGGCCACCAGCACCTCCAGCACCAGCTCGTCGGGCCAGTCGACCGTTCCCCTCAGCGCGAGGTCGGCGTCGGCGAGGAGCCGGATGGCCCGGGCGATCTTCTCCGAGCCCAGCCTGCGGGTCTGACCGAGGATCTTGCGGGCCGGGTAGGTCGATCCCTTCATGCCCAGCATCGCTGCGGCCTGGTGCTCATCGGCCGCCCCGGCGCCGTCGAGGCGCAGCATGCGCTGGTACCGGCCGTGCAGCGCCGCCAGCACTTGGAGCGCATGGCGCGACGGCAGCAGGCGGTGCAGGACCTTGAGGGCGGCCGCGATGTCGCCCCGGTCGATGGCGTCGTCGAGCTCCCACGGCACCACCGATCCGGCTTCGCCGCCGTAGACGGCCACATCGTCGGCGGTGACGGTGCTGCCCGCGCCCAGTGCCCCCTCCAGGGTCCTCAGCAGCCCGACGACGTTCCCCCGGTCTGCGCCGACCAGGTCCTCCACCGCCGCCACCGCGGCCGGCTCGAACCTGAGGCTGGACTGGTTCAGCTGGTCGCGCAGCCACTTGCCGGCGTCGGACTTGCGGGTGGGCGGGTTGACGTCCAGCTTGGCGCCCCCGGCGGCCTTCACCGCGGCCGCGAGCTCCTTGGGGACGGCGGGCAGGCGGCCGCCCATGGTCGGGTCCACTCCCCTCTCCCACACCAGGACCAGGTCGGTGGTGGCCGGGAGGCTCTCCAGCAGGCGCACCAGTTCGTCGCACTGACCCTTACGCGAGAACCGGGCCAGGTGGCGGCCCACCACCACCCGCCGCAGGGTCAGGAACGGCTCGGTCTGGGCCGCGTCCACCAGCGGGGCCAGGCTCCATCCCCCGTCGGGGTCCCGGAGGCTCGTCTCGTCGAGCTGCTCCAAGGCCAGGCTGCGGTCCTCGTCGCCAAGCGTCTCCTTGACGATCCTGGCCACCGCCTCAGCCAGCAGCACAGGGTCGTCTCCGGTGACGAGCTGGACGCTCATCCCGGTGCCCTCACCGGGCGGTGTTCCGACAGATCGGGGACCAACGATGACATGGCGCCGCGGATACTACGGCCGCCCTGCGACCAGTGTGGCCGCGGCCCCATCACCTCGAAATCTGTGTCGGTTCTGCACCATAGTGACGCCTTTCTCTACAGATTTCGCGCGGCGACCGCGACAACCAGAGCGGGACCGTCGTCGACGATCTCGACGGACACCCCGCCGACGTGCACGACCGAACCGGCACGCACCGTACGGGCGTGCGGGACCCGGTGCATCGGGGGCGCCACCACCGTCGCGCCCCGGTAACGGTCCTTCAGGGCCAGCACGGCATGGGCGTCTGACGCGCCCCCGCTGGAGGCCACCACCAGGTCGACCCGGCGCAAACCGGCCATCCGCAAGGACTCCAGCAGCGTATGCGGCCGTACCGAGCCGTCGAGCACGACCACCGTGGTCGACTGGTGGTGGAACACCCGCGCCCCCGCCAACTCGGACCAGCCCGACGGGGGCGACGCCGCCGTCAGGGCGCTGGCTGCGAAGGCGACCGCCACCAGCGCCGCGCCCACCGGCGCCAGCCCCCGGGTCCGCTCCAGCCTTCGAGAAGCCAACAACAGCACGACGCCCACCCCAACCGCGACGGCACCGCCCGCGCCCAACACGGCCGGCGGAGCAGCCGCGGCGGCCTTCGCCACCGCCCCGATCCACCACAGCAGCGCGGCGGTGGGCCGGTGGATCAGCCACGCCGGCCACCCGCCGGCCAGACCCGCGCCCAGTCCCCCGGTGAGACCCCACATCATCACCGGAGCCGTCGCCGGACCGGCGGCCACATTGGCGGGCAGCGACGCCAGCGGGACGGTGCCGAAGACGGCCACCAGCAGCGGCATCACCGCCAGCTGGGCGCCGGCGGTGGTGGCGGCCGCCAGCCGCAGGGGGCGGGGTCCCGGAAGCATCTCGGCCAGCACCGGCGTGATCCACAGCAGCCCGCAGGTGGCGCACACCGAGAGCTGGAAGGCCAGCACCCGCACCAGGAACGGATCGGCCAGCAGCACGCCGGCCACGGCCCAGGCCAGCGTCCGGCGCCCGGTCTCGGGCCGGCCGAGGGCGGCGCTGGTGACGGCGGTGCCGGCCATGGCCACGGCCCGCAGCACCGACGGCTCGAAGCGGGTCAGCAGCGCGAACACACCCAGCAGGGCCAGCAGCACCACCAGGCGGACCCCGGGACGGGCCCGGGTGACCAGAGGCGAGGCCAGAGCGAGCACGAAGGCGACGTTCTGGCCCGACACCACCAGCAGATGGCCGAGGCCCGCGGCCCGGAAGTCGTCGTACAGCCGGGGCGACTGGCTGCGGTCGTCGCCATAGACCATCCCAGCGAACATGGCCCGGCTGTCGTGGGGCAGGCTTGCCGCCCCGGACTCCAGCAGCCGCCTGATGCGGTTGGCGAAAGCGGCCACCGGCGCAGCTCCCGCCCGTTCGCCGACCGTGTTCACGGTGAGGGTGGCCGCGACATGGCGCCACCGGTGCCAGTCGCTGGTAGCGGGCCGGGCCGACCCCGAGACTTGGACCCGCTCGCCGGCCAGGGCGTCGTCGAGGCGCCCGGCGACCGCGCCGTAGGCGCGGGCCTCCAACCGGGTGTCGCCGTGGCGGACGGTGACCCTGACGCCGCCGGTGCCCAGCGGTCTGGGATCGTCGAGAAGGGTCACCCAGCCGTCGATGCGGCCCTGCGGCGGATCGGCCAACCCGTCAAGGGCCCGGGACCCGAAGAACCCCGCGAAGGCTGCGAACACCACGAAGACGAGAAGCGGGCTCGGCCTCCAGGCACAAGCCGCGGCCAGCGCCAACGCCAGTGCGAGCGGGACGCCGACCAGCAGCCACGATCCGAGCACCGCGCCGGCCGCGGCCGCGTACGGCATCGCCTCTGCGCTCTTGAACCAGCCGAGCCCGGCAGGCGCCACTCGCAACCCGGAAATCGACAGGTGCCGGTGACCCGTCACGGGCCGGCTGCGGTGGCCCGCGGGCGGATCTGCTCCAGCTTGACCGGGCCGATGCCGGAGACGTCGATCAGGTCGTCGACGGCGGCGAAGGGGCCGTGGCGTTGCCGGTGCTCGACAATGGCCGCAGCCAGCGACGGGCCGATACCGGGCAGAGACTCCAGCGAGGCCGCGCCGGCGGTGTTGATGTCGACCGTCCCCGATCCGGGCTCGCGGCCACCCTCGGCCACGCCGGCCCCGCCCGAGCCGCCGATGACGGGAACGAGATCCGGTCCCGTCAACTCGCCGATCGCCGGCACCCACACACGCGATCCATCGGCCACGGGCTGGGCCAGGTTGAGACGGATGCGATCGGCGCCGGCCGTGAAGCCACCGGCGGCGTCGATGGCGTCGGAGACCCGGCTGCCGGCGGGAAGCTCATGCACCCCGGGACGGACCACCGCCCCGACCACATCCACCACGATCCGGGCCGGTTCCGGCGCCGGCGTCGGGGGCGGGGCCGGAGTGGGGATCGGGACCGAGCCGGCCATAGGAAGGATCTCTGCGGGGTCCGGGCCGGCGGGAGGGCGCAGCGCCCACCAGCCCCCGACTGCGGCTGCCACCACCCCGAGCACGCCGAGGACCACTGCCGCGGCCGACACCCCGAGGCGGTCGGCCAGAGCCCCCGGTGACAGCGATGACAGGATCGGGGCTCTGCGCCCCTCATGGCGATCCGCCGGCGTGTGCACCCCATGTCTCCCGCGCCGCTTGCAATGAGACCGACACGGGAGGCGGCCGGCTAGCCGCCCGTGAGGCTAGCGGTGCACAGGCAAGATGTTCAGAACAGGGCGGCGGAGAGGCGCTTGCGCCAGGCGGAGGTGCGAGGGTCGTCGGGGCCGAGCACCTCCAGCAGGTCAACGAAGCGCTGGCGGGCCTCCTCGTCCGACTTCACCGTAGCCAGCAGCCCGGCCAGTTCGGCCTCGATGTCCTGGGCACCGTCCCCAGAAGCGACATCGGAGTCCAGTACCCGGGCCAGGGCCATCAGGCGCCGTGTCTCGGGCGTGTCGGGGACCCGCTCCAGCAGGGTTACCGCCTCCACGCTGCGACCGTCGTCGATCAGCAGCGACGCCAGCGCGGCCACCGCGTCGGGGTTGTCCGACTCGATCTCGAGCGCGGCCCGCAGCGACGCCTCGTCGCCCGCCGCGATCAGCCTCTCCACCTCGGTCATCTCCGGCGTCGGCACGAACCGCTGCACGAACTCGCGCACGGTGGCCTCGCCCTGGGCGCCCAGGAAGCCGTCGGCGACCTGGCCGTCGACCATGGCGTAGACCGCGGGGATCGACTGCACCCGGAAGGCTTGGGCGACGCCGGGGTTCGCCTCGATGTCGACCTTGGCCAGCTCGATGGCGCCGTTGGTCTCGGCGATGACCTTCTCCAGGATGGGAGTGAGCTGCCGGCAGGGCTCGCACCACGAAGCCCACAGGTCCACGATCACGGGGACGGTCCGAGACCGGTCCACCACCTGGGCCTGGAATGTCGCGTCGGTAACGTCGGCCATCGGCACCGCAACGTAGCGGCGCCGGGCCTCGATCACCCCACCCGCCGCCCGAACGCCGGCAGGGCCGGGCATCATGTAGCACCCGCACGGCGCAGTCGGCATAGTCCAAGGAGAACCGCATGAAGATCGACGCCTGGATCGGACTGCCCGAGGCGTCCAGCAGCAGCGAGCTGGAGAGCATCGGCGACCGGGCCCGGCGAATGGAACAGGACGGCTACAGCGGGCTGCTGTCGGCCGAGACCAGCCACGACCCGTTCCTGCCCCTGGCGCTGGCCGCCCAGAAGACCGAGCGCATCGAGTTGATGACCGCAATCGCGGTGGGCTTCGCCCGCAACCCGATGGTGCTGGCCCACGTCGCCTGGGACCTGCAGGCCCTGTCAAGGGGCAGGTTCCTGCTGGGACTGGGCAGCCAGATCCAGGCCCACATCACCAAGCGCTTCTCGATGCCCTGGTCTCGGCCCGCGGCCCGCATGGAGGAGATGATCCACGCCATCCGGGCCATCTGGGACGCCTGGCAGACCGGGGAGCGCCTCAACTTCCGGGGCGACTTCTACCGCCACACCCTGATGACGCCCATGTTCAGCCCGGGACCCATCGACGTGCCGCCCCCGCAGATCCTGATCTCGGCGGTGGGGCCGCTGATGACCAGGGTGGCGGGCCGGGCCGCCGACGGGCTCGTCTGCCATGCCTTCCAGACCGCCGAATACCTGCGGGCGGTGACCCTGCCGAACGTGGACGCCGGCCTGGCCGAGGCCGGACGGGACCGTTCCGAGTTCCAGATCTCGATGCCGGTGTTCGTGGTGTCGGGGTTCCGCGAGGACGAGGTCGCGACCAAGGCCGCCCGGACCCGCGAGCAGATCGCCTTCTACGGCTCGACACCGGCCTACCGGGCCGTACTGGAGCACCACGGCTGGGGGGACGCCCAGACCGAGCTCAACCGGCTGTCGAAGCGTGGCATGTGGAAGGAGATGGGCGACGTGATCGACGACGAGATGCTGGACGCCTTCGCCATCGTGGCCGAGCCCCACGACGTGCCGGCCCGCATCGCCGAGCGCTTCGGCGGCTCGCTCGACCGGCTCCAGTTCTACGCCGGGGTCAGCGACGCCGACCGCTGGGAGCCGATCCTCGAGGAGATCAAGGCGGCCTGAGGTCCCACCGGTGCCGTTGGCCGGTACCCAGCCGGTAGCCTGTCGGGACCCTCGGGGCTATAGCTCAGTTGGTAGAGCGCTTCCATGGCATGGAAGAGGTCAGGGGTTCAATTCCCCTTAGCTCCACCCCTCAAATCACATAAGCAGAGGTCAGAGGCTATAAATGGCGTAGTCACCGGCTCTGTATGTTGCTTTTGTTGTCACTATCGGGCCGCGAAGAGGCGGGCGGGAGCGCGTGCTGTCAGTCTCGGAACCAGGGCTGGGGCGGCTACGGCCCAGGCAGCGAGTGGTGGCTTACAGGAACAGGCCTGGGTCGCCGCGTCCGGCCTGAGGGTCCTGTCGGGTGCGTTGTTGTTGGATGATGTGTTGTTGGCGCAGCCGGTGCAGTTCGCCCGGTTCGAAGCAGTTGCTCCAGCGGTCGCGCTCTTCGGTGACGTAGCGGTCGACGCGCTCGAAGATCTCGTCGAAGTCGGCTTGTAGGGGGAGTTGGCCTTGTTGTTGGAGGTCGCGCCAGGCTCTGGCAATGCGGTCGCGGCGTCCGAGGTAGGTGCTGCGGATATCGGCGGGATGGTTGCGATGGCCGTACTCGCGGGCGGGGTCGTTGTAGCTGTCGGCGTACATGTCCCACGCCTTGGCGAAGTCCACTTCTGGTGATCGGGCGAGCTGGTCGAGGTCATAGATGTCGCGTGGCGCGCTTCTGCGGGACAGGCAGCGCAACTTGTCGGCGGTGACCGCGGTGGCGGTGTATCCCAGAATGGGCGCCGCGTCGGGACGTGTGCCCCAACGCGCGTTGATGGGCCACAGCTGGGTGGGAACCGATGAGGGCTCGGTCAGCAGGGTGGCTTCGGCGCGGATCGGTGCCGGTGTCGCCTCGGCGACGATGTTGACGTTCACCGCGCCGGCGGTTTGGGTTGTGAGTGGGGTACCGACGCTGGCTGCGGCTCGCGTCGCGGCGGCATCGACTAGCGCCCGGAACTGTTGGGGTGAACCGGCCCAGTCGAAGTCGAGATCCTCGGACCAGCGGTAGTCCTCGAACACGCAGACCCGCAACAGGGTCCCACCCTTGAACACCAACCGGTCGTCGCCGGCCTCTGCGAGCGCCGCGACGACATGATGCAAGATCGCGTCGCGGCGGCTGTGGGCGTCGAAGCGCTGGATGCTCACAGCCGAGTTCAATACAGCAGGTGCTCGGCAAGCTCAGCGGGTGTGGTGTGCCACCAGACCCGCCGACGGCGATCCAACATCACCGCGGTGTCCTGGGGCTCCCGGGGGTCAAGTCCCAGCCACCGCTCCCCTGACCCGGCCCGCTCACACAACGCTGCGTGGGCGCGGTCAACCGCCACCAACGGCCGCGCGTACGCCGGTATCGGACCTTCACTCGCCGCGACCGCGGCCAGAGCTTCCGCCACCGACGCGACCCGTCGCAGCCCCGCGCGCCAACCAAGCTGCGCCGCCACCGCGGCCAACTCCTCAGGATCAAACAACTGCGGCGACTTCGACAGCGCCTGCGCAATGATCTCATCGGCACCAACAACCCACCACGCGTGCTGAGCGCACTCCAACAACGCTCGCGCCGGCGTCGACATCCACGTGTCGGCACCAACCTCCACAGCAGCCACCGACAGCGTCGCCGAACCCTCAGCCACATGACGCCACCCACCGCGGCGGGCCTGCCCATACCACGCTCCCGGCGCGCTAACCGTCACACCAGCCATCAACGCCATCCCCCCCAAAGACAACGCGCTGCGATGCGAGATACGCCTAGGCACACGCCCATACACCTCCCTCAGCCGCCGCTCAAGAGACTCAGACAGAACCGAACCGCCGACCCTGGCCAAAGCAGGCAACCCTGGAGCTCCCCCAAACCCCGAACCAGAACACACCATCACATCAGACACACCACACCCCCCTTCTGCCGCTACACGCCCCAACCCTACCCGCAAGCCACAGATACCTCATCGCCTCGGCGCGCCACAAGCAGCCAATAGCCGTTGATCGCTCACACCAAGGCTGCCGACAGAAGCGACACGACATGCTGGCAGGCCTTCAGAACCTCACCACGAAACAAACCCACAACGGCCGCCTGTGGACCAACCAAGTGGTCGTCATCTAAGTGCCGTTTGCAAACCGCGGTGGCAACGGGCCTATCATCAAAGCGGCCTGACGGCTCCGGTTAGTAGGCTCCGGCTGAACAAGACCGTACGCCCCAGGTGACGGGACCCCGGACCGCACGGGGTCCCTTTCTTTTGTGCTGCCTACCGCTGTCTATGAGGTGGCGACGGTCCTGACATGTCTCTCGGTGTGGACGTCCGGACCTGTGCGCGCAGCAAACAAGAGCGGGAGCACCTGCCGCCTCGGCCGGCCAGGGGCCGACTGGACGCACGTCGGACCTACTAGGGTCGTATCAGTGAATGACGTGAACTTTCCCCCACAGGCGCCTGGAGGTGGCGAGCGGCGGGTGGGGCCGCTGCTGGCACGGCGGTATGTGGTGGTGGGCGAGCTGCCCGCGTTGATGGCGATCCCCGGGCGCGGCGCCGGCTACTTGCCGGTGGTGCAGTTCATCAAGGACTGGAACAATCAGCCCGAGTCAAGAGAGCTCATGCTCGCTGGTGGTCTTCGCGCAGGCACCGACCCAACGGCTGCGGTGAAGGTGGCGGCGGTGGTCCATGCTTTGTGCCAGCGCGACGCCCACCCGTTGCCGGAGTGGGTGCCTGCGGCGCGCTCGCCGGTTGATATGACGTTGGTGCCCGATGTGGACTTGGAGTCTTCCTATGGGCAGCGGCTGCGCCGTGACGCCCCTGGGGTGTGCCATTACCACGGGGTCTACTTCTCGGTTGTGGACCTCCGCTCGACGTGACCGACTTCGGGTCGCCTATCCCGCCCGATCCGCTGCTGGGCGCGGCGGACATCCGGCGCATGTTCGACAAGCTGTCGTCGCATCTGAACGACGCTGGCTCCACGGGTCACCACCTGATGATCGCCGGCGGTGCGGCGTTGGCGCTGATGTGGGAGAACCGGCTCACCCACGACATCGACGTTCCCGAGCATCGCTTCCGCGCCCCGACCGACACCGACGCTGAGCGGCTCACCACCGCGGTGGACTTCATCTCGATGCGGTTCCCCGCCGAGCTGGCCCGCGCCGCCCGTATGGTCGCCGACGCCGAGGGCCTACCACGCAACTGGCTCAACGGCGCCGTTGCGATCTTCACCCCCGCCGGCGACCTCCACCCCCAGATCCTGCACCAAAGCGACTGCCTCACAGTCGAGGCACCCTCCCCCACGGTGCTGTTGGCCATGAAGCTGCACGCGGCGCGCCCGTTGGACCTCCAAGACGCCGCCCGGCTGACCCGAGACACCGCGATCACAGACCCCGACCAGCTGCTCGGGCTGGTCGCGGACGCGTACGGCGCCGACGTCGCCACCGCAGAAACCGCCGACTTCGCCCACCGCGCCCTGGAGCTCGCCCTGGACCAGAACCACGGCAGAAGCCGGCGGCTGCCGGGCCACGGATTCGGCGTCGGACTCTGACCACGCTACGGGACCGTTACCGCGGTCCTTGAGAGGCTGTCGCCGTCGGCCAACCCGGGAGTCACCCGCATCCTGCTTGAGGCCGGTCCCAAAGAGAGTACAGACTACTATAAGGTGCGGCATCGGTTGGTACTCGCTTACACGCACAGAGTGGCACCTATCGCAGGTGGGAGCGCATCACCGACGGCTTCCCGGTGTGACGTCGCGGCCGCGTCATCACGTCGAGCTTTCGCACAACTCCACAGCGGTGCCCCGGCGCGATCCGCGAACCCGCCCTGACCCGATGAGCCACCAACCCCGCCCCAACCGCCAGGCCCGGCGCACCGGCAATCCCGGCCGACACAACACGGCCCGCCCCCGAGCCGAACTCGAACTGACCAAGTACCCAGAACCACAGGTCCCGTTCCCGAGACGGACCGAAGGACCACACATCGAAACAGACCTCGTTTCAACAACAAGGAGGAAGCAATGTCTCTAGACACCGGCGACGAGATGCCCGCAGAGGTGCTGCGGCCCCGCGAGGCAGCCCGATACGTGGGCATGAGCCGACCCACGATTGATCGCTGGCGCAAAGCCGGCAAGTTCCCCAAGGCGCTACAACTCGGCGCTCAGGCCATCGGCTGGCGCCGCTCCGACCTTGATGACTGGCTCAACAGCAGGCCATCGGTGTGATGACCGACCGTGCCGTCTGCCCGTGCCCGCCGCCGGATAGGCCAGGGTTGGGCCGCCAGGTGTCGCAGCGCGATTGACGGCGACGGTGCGGGGAGCTGAGATGTCATCGCGGGTCTCTGCTGAGTCAATGTTGCGAGTGCCAGAGGTGCTTGACCTCGTCGGCGTCAGTCGCCGAACGTTGTGTCGATGGCGCGCAGATGGCACGTTCCCCCAGGCGCTGAGGCTGGGCGCGAACTCCATCGGCTGGCCCCGTCACGTCGTCGATGAGTGGCTCGCCAACCGGCCCCTCGCTTGCTCTGACGCCCCTGCATCACCTGCCTGAGAGCACTCTGGCCCACGCATCGACCAAGCCCCTGTGGGAACGTCCGCGACGATTCGGGGGGGATTGCGTGACGGCGAATGCGAGCGCAGCTTGTGGCTATCGGGCAGCGGTGGGCTGCGGTGGCAGCGGGGGATCGAGCGACCGTGATGTATGTTTCTCATATCGGCTCTGGTATATTTCTCGTATGGGCTCTGTCGAGGTATTGGAGCGTCTGGCGCCGGTGTTTTTGACGCGGGAGTTCGAGCGGGCGGCTGGGGTGCGGCCGTCTTCGGCGTCGCGGGCGCTGGGCGAGTTGGCAGCTGTGGGCCGGGTGGAGAAGATCCGCCGGGGGACGTGGCGCAACTTCGTTGTCTCATGGCCGTCCGCGGCCGAGCTGTTGGTCGGCGCGGGCTCTGTTTCTCATCACTGGACCGCGCAGTGGGAAGCGGAGCTGGAGGCGGCCTACGGCAGCGCTGTTCGACGGATCTCAGGTCTGACCGCTTTGGGGATGGCGGGGGTGGCGTTGATCTGCCGGCCAGAGGTCAGCGTGGCCGGCGGCGTCGCGTTCGACACCGGCGCGTTCGGGTTCGTGTCTTGGCGCGAGCGCCCGGAGTCGCTGCTGGTGGCAGCGGTGCAGCTGACCGAGCACACATGGGTGTCGACTCCGGGGCGGGCGGTGTTGGAATGCGCCCACTGGCCGCACCGCTCGCACCGCTGGGAGGAGTATCTGGGCCGCATGCTGGCCTACCGCTTCGAGGTGTGCCCGCCAAGCGAGGTCGCCGCCGCAGCCGACGCCTTGGGATGGCGCGCCGGCCTGCGGCGGATCTCGTCGTTGGCGCAAGGCCTGGCCGAGTCCCCCACAGGGCAAAGTCTGGGGTTCGACATCGACCGCCGGTGGGCCGAACTGGGCTCCGCGGCGGTTCGCGGCGACGACTGGATACACCTCACGCCGCTGCGCCGCACCGCCAGCCCGCCCCGCGTCGCGCACCGAGACACGGCCCGCAAAGTCAACTGGGCGGCTGCCCCCGACGCTGTCGCGGCTGTGGTCTCGACATGAGCGGGCCGACCAGCCGGCACAGCAGATGGGAGCCGGTCGACCTGGTCCAGCACCAGATAGTCTCCGCGGTCGCGGCGCGCCAACAAGGCGTCCCGCGGGTGATGTTCAAGGGCGGGACTCTGCTTCGGGTCTGCTACCGGCGCGACTGGCGGTTCTCAGAAGACCTGGATTTCGACTGGATCCACGCCGACGACACCAAGCCAGCCATACAGGACTTCTTTGACCGAGTCCTCAACACAGCGTCGAGGACTTACCGGACCGCGTTCGACACGAAATGGGGCGCCAACAAACTCAACATCTACTGGGAGCTGCCCAACGCCACGACCGGCGTCATCTACACCGACGTGAAACCCCGCCAGCACCCCGGTGCCGGGCCCACCGCCGCGCACTGGACCATCCTGGACAGATACCCACAAGTCGACACCACCAACCCCATCTTGGGATACTCGCCAGCTTCGATGCTGGCAGCAAAACTCGACTGCATCGCGAACCCCTACCGGCTCGCACCACGCGACTACTACGACCTGAACCGCCTGCTCCAAGACCCCTCGATAGACACCAACGCGGCCCTCGACGAGTTCACCGCACGCCACCAAGCCGCACACCCCGCCACAGCAGGCCGCGACTGGTTCGACATCCTGTTCGACAACGCATACCAACACGAAGCAGAACTCGCCGAAAGATGGACCGAGATCACCCGAACAGGCATGATCCAAGACCCACACCAGAACTTCGCCGCCATACTCGACACCGTCACCGACGCCACACAACACGCCCTCGACGACTACACAGCCACAACCACAAACTGAAAACCGCCAGTCGGCGGTTCAATGTGCTCTATCTCGTATCCCAGGCTTGTGATCACCAACGGACACGCATTCGCGCCAACTGAAGCGTGCCAGCGATAGCCAGGCCGCGGATGTAGTCAGTCAGCGCCCTCACGGCGCTGACCCCTATCCCGGTTCGCATGGTGGTGGACGCTCAGTGCAGGTACCTGCACCAGTCCTCCATCAGTGGGCGGCGGCGTTCCAGCATGTCGGACCGGGCGTAGGCCCGTTCGGCGGAATCTCGCACGACGTGGCCGAGCGCCATCTCGGCGAGGTCTCGCGCAACGGCCGTGTCTGAGCACCAGGATCGGAAGCAGCTTCTGAATCCGTGGGCGGTGGCGTCGATGTCGTGGTCGCGCAGCAGCTTGTTGAAGGTGGAGTCTGACACTGCTCGACCGGTTGTCGTGCTGGGGAGCACGAGACCTTGGCCGTGGTTGAGGCTTCGGGCTTCGGCGAGGACCTCCAGCGCTCGGCTGCTCAACGGCACCCGGTGTGAGACGCCGGTCTTGGTCCGCGTGGCTGGGATCTCCCACACCCGGTTGTCGATGTCGAACTCTGACCAGTCGGCGAAGCGGACTTCGCCGGAGCGGGTCGCGGTCAGCGCGAGCAGCTCCAGCCCGAGCCGACACGCCGGGGTCGCGTTCGACTTCCTCACCCGGTCAAGGGCGTCGGCTACTTCGCTGTGGTGGAGGGCGCGGCGGTGCTCGACCTTGTGGCGGTGCTTGGGCATTGATGCCTTGGCCGCGGCGGTGGGGTCGCTGTCGCGCAGGTCGCGACCCATCGCCCACTGCATCGTGGTCGAGATTCTGCGGACAGTGCGGCGGGCCAGTTCGGGGCGGTCCCACACCCGGTCGAGCACCGACACAACGTCGGCGGCGGCCACGTCGGCTACCGGCATCGGGCCGATGGTGGGGTCGATGTGGTTCTCTAGCAGCGCCCACCACTGGCGCTCGGTGTTGCTGGTGGCCTTCCAGTTCGGGCGGTGCAACAGGATCACCTCGCGCATGGCGTCCGCGAAGGTGACTGCATGGCGACGGCGGGGATCGCGGCCTTCCTCTACGGCCTGCCGGTTCGACAAAGCCCGTTCACGGGCCAGCGCCAACGACACGGCGGGGTAGGAGCCGAGGCCGAGGCTGACCGTCTTGCCGCCGATGCGGAGGCGCTGCGCCCAGGTCTTGGACCATCTGCCGTTGGCGGTGGTCTTGACCAGTAGGCTCAGCCCGTGGGAGCCGCGGCCGTCGCCGTAGCGTCCGGGCCGGTTGATCGTGCGCACGAAGGCGGCGGTCAGCACCTTCGGCCGAGAGGGACTTGAACTCGTGGATACCTTTTTCATTACCACTTCACGTCTGACAAAGGACGCTATATGGGAGCCCGGCGGGGTACAACCAGTCGCCCGGAATAGTGCTCTTAACAGGGCATTTTGACGTTGGATTATGGCATTACACGGCGTCCGGCGGCGCTACTTCCCACAGGTAGGGTTCGATGCTCACCCCGGACGCACCAGCGCTACAACGATCCGGTCGAGGGGTCTTGCCCCCCTTCCGAAGGCGGCGCTGTAATTTCGCTTGGCGGGTCGCACCTGGCCGCGTCGGCCAGCTCCCCCACCCCACAACCCAACGCCTCACGAGCTGCGCGCAACAGAACCCCGGCGAGGTCTGCCGCTCGCTGAGAACGCAGAAGTCACGAAATACACCGTTGTCGCTGTAGCGTTCGCGAGCGTTCCTCAGCGTTCCTCGGGCCCTCGGACGGCTCCGGCGGCGGCGTGTCGGCCCGCCATTATTGGCGGACGCGCACCCTTTGTGACCTCGGCGGGCTCTTTAGTGCAAGCGTGTGGTGGCCAGACTGACCCAGAAACGCCGTCGCGAACGGTCCCCACCAACAACGGAGCCCGAACGACCTCCGACACCACCGGACACAGCCCCAACACCGAACTCCGAGCCCCGCCGCTCAACAGCCAGGAACGCAACCCGAATGACGAGGAATACAACCCTCAACGACCCACCGTTCCCCTTGCAGAGCACCCCACCGGGCAGGGCGGGTCGACCGCCGCCCTGGGCCTGGGCTGCCTTGCAGCGGTCGAACCGCCAAGGCTCTCTCGGGGAGTTCGTCGCTTGCAGCGGTCGACACCGTCCCGAGGCGGGATCACCCGACTCGGGCGGCCCCGCTGGGCCGTTCGACCTCGCCGGTCTTGACAAGACGAGCCGCCGAGACGACAGCGAACTGTGCATCACGCGCCCCGGCAGGCGCCACCACCGGCCTCTCCTACCCGATCCCTTCCCGCTGCCAACACCAAGTGTTGGGTCGCGTTCGAGCAGGTCAGCACAGGTGCGTTCGCGAGCGTTCGCGTCTCGTCTCTAGGTTGCGGGCATGGCTCAGCACTGCCTGACCCACACGACAGGCGGCTCACAGCTGGTATCAAGGCACCCAACGCTCCCACCGGAGGAAGTCCATGCTCGCGACCTCACGACCCGAACACCAGATTCTGCGGGTCGCCGACCTCCAAGCCCAGCTAGGGCTGTCAAGAACAACCATCTGGCGCCTCCGCCGAGCGGGCGAGTTCCCCCAGCCCATCCGACTCAGCGCCAACGCCGTCGGCTGGCCCACCCACCTCATCGACGAATGGCTCACAGCACGTCCCGAGGCATGACTACAAGCACAACCTCGCTCAAGGGCCCACCAACGGGCCTCGATCCGATAGCGAGATCTACTCAATGTCGAGGGTCCTGCCCTCGTCACGCAGAACCACCGCCCCATTGAAGTCGCACACGGTGGTCAAGGACCATCTCAGGCACTCCGAGCCCGATGAGCGCAGGATCCCCGAGTGCTACCGCCGCCGTCGCCCGCTGCAACTACTCTCGACGCTGTGTCAAGCCCCGCCACCATGACGGCCATCACCGCCCCCGCGGCCTCTGCGGCAGAGGCCCTGGAGCCCTGCGAGAGAGCGATCCTGTCGGTGCTGCGCTTGTGGCCACGCGGCGCCGCCGAAGCCGCGGTCGCTGACCGCGCCGGCCTCGGCACCACCACTGCAGCGCCTTCTTGGCGGAGTCGTCGTCCTCAGGGAATCGGCAGAGTTGATGCCTGAACAGGGCCGTTGGGCCCGAGCTAGTAGTCGATGTCAATTGCACGCACCGATGTAAGAGTGGGGCTTGGCCCGGCCCGCGGCGCCTACCTCGTTAGGGCCGGCGATCGACGGGGATTTGTCGCGGCGATTCAGACGGCGTCGACACGCTGGGGAGGCGTGACGGAGCCCATCATTCCTGTAAGGGCCTCTGGACGAATCGACGACATGTGGGTGCAAGTCGTCAAATGCAGTGGCGTCCACGGGCTGATCAATGTGAGCGTTGCGCCCAGCGCAGCAGCGACAGCGCAGCGGCGACTTGGCCTACGACTCATCGACGTGAGAGATCTTGACCTCGATGCGCTACTTGGACGCACCCTGTATCCGACCGCTGTGTCCCCAAACGACGAGGAGTGGAAGCGCAGGGCTGTGCTGCTTGCCGACGAACACGCCCCGCTGTGGCTGAAGGTTGCGCTAGGCACGTTCCCGCCAGGACATCAGCAGTTCCGGCATCCCCTACCGGAAGCCATGATCTTAACGACGGACACTCAGGGCGATCTCGACCGCGCCATAGGTGCGCAGGTTGACCACAATACTTGGCTCGATTTTGGGGCGAACTCACTGGGAGCCTTCTTAACCGGCGGCCAGCTGGGCTTCACGCCGGTAATGGTGTGGATGACTCGTAGAGACAATCTGCGTGATTGTGTCTTCTTCTGGAATCTGCGTGCGCTCCGGTCTCTGAGGTTCTTTGTACTGACACCGATGTTGCTGTTGCCGCAGGGTCTACAGGTCGATTGGCAACGACTAGGGCGTGTGATTGCTCGGAACATTCCGTCGTGGAGCGATCATGAGCCGAGTGTCCTAATGGGTTCACTCGCTGTCGAGGAGAACATTCTTAAGGAAGTCGCTGGCCTGCTCGATTTGGTTCCGACATCAAGTACGCCTGTTCCTGGTCAGATTTCAGGTCCGCGAGGCGTACCGGGCCCTCCTTATTCGTTCTGGATAGGACGGACGCCGCAAGACTACTTTCGGTTCACACGCTTCTATGGGGTCGCCGCTGGAACGGTCGCACAGATGCACGGGCAGGACGGCCGCATCGAGTTTCCGTCACCTGTCGGTTTTCGTGCACCAGGACGATTGATCGCTCGTGTCGAAACGCAGCTTCTTGACGGGTTGCCGCGGCGACCTGTCATTGCGTCGATGGTCCACTCGGGTGCTCAGTGGCATCAGGACAGCTTGCAGGTCGATGTGAACACACAGGAGCGTTATCGCATCCCCATTCAGGTACCGACCCTCGAACAAGCTGCTCGAGCACTGCTGGAGAACGCCTGTGATCGAGCAGAGGTCTCAGACAAGGGCAGATTAGGTCGGAGGCTCCTTGAGATGGGCGGCCATCGTCTACTCCTAGACGAACAGGTTCGCAATACAGCTGCGGAGCTGGTGACTCGCCGATCGAATCAGTTGCTCAAGGAGCTGTCACGCCTGCGCGATGAAGACCGACCTGATGAGGATCTAGTGCAACTGGCTCAGCGATGGGGAGGCACGCAGCAGCGTCGCTATCGCTCAGCCTCAGACCTTCGTAGCGTAATCGGCAAGACGGCGGGCGCAAGCGCGGAAAAGTTATGCACAGCAGGCTGGGCCGAGCGCGGTCTCGGTATCGACTGCGCACATTGTGGAATCCGCAGTTTCGTAGCCCTAGAGCAAGCGTTCGCTGCGCCGACGTGTCCGGCGTGTGGTGCTAGCCAGCCATACAAGGTCAACGCCAGCACTGGGGTGCCTGAGATGCACTATCGCTTGGGCGCCCTGATCGACCGTGCCGCAGATCAGGGCGTCGTGTCGCACCTGCTCGCTATTGCCGTACTCGAGGAAGCCTATGAGCGCTCCTTCCTGATTCCGGGCGCCAGTATCTGGTTCTCAGACGGTACTGAGCGCGAGGTCGATCTATACGGTGTGTGCGACAGCATGGTCGTAGCTGGCGAGGCTAAAACGAGCCCTAGGTCCTTCAGCGACGATGACACCGCAAGGCAGGTTGAACTGTCAGCAACGCTCGGGGCGGATACCCACCTGATGGCTGCAACCGGCAAGATTGCTGGGGCAGCCATCAATGCCGCGAAGCTCAGCGCCATGTGTCACGGCATCGGCCTGATCGTGATCGAAGGAGAGAGCATGCGCACACTCGCGCTGCCGCAACAGCAGGACAAAGACGCCTAACTGGTGGCCCGTGCTTCGCGTAGTCGGTGGTGCGCCCCGTGTTCCGCGCGGCCGGGTTGTTTGATCTCCGACGGTGTGTTGGCGTGGCGCAACTCGTAGCCGAGGAGAGCGAGCATGTAGCTAGGTGATGTACTGGCCCCAGGCGTTCATGACCTCGCGGCGTTGCTCTAGCAGGTCGGAGCGCCGGTAGGCGGCTTCTACGGTGTTCTTGACGACGTGGGCTAGGCACGACTCGGCCAGCTCGCGGCTGACGGCCGACTCGGCGCACCAGTCGCGGAATGATGAGCGGAGGCCGTGTGGGGTCATGCCCAGGTCGAGGTCGTGGCAGAGTTTGGAGAGGGCTTCGGGAGTGATCTGCCGGCGCCGTGCCGAGGGAAAGACCAATGAGTCGGGAGCGCCGTCGCTGTATGGGCGTGCCTCGTCGAGCACGGTGAGCGCCTCGGGGCTTAGCGGGACCCGGAAGTCGCGGCCGACCTTGGTGCGCTGGCCTGGGATCGTCCAGGTGTCGGCCTCGATCTCGTTCCAGCGCATGCCGCGGACCTCTCCGGAGCGGGTCGCGGTCAACGCCAGCATCCACATGGCGAGCTTCGTGGTTGGGTAGGCGGCTGAGGCATCGATGGCCGCTAGCGCGGCAGGCACCTGGTCCGGCGGCAGTGCGGCGATGTGGCGGCGGGCGACGCCGTTGCGGGGCAGCGCCGCCAGCAACGCCTCGCCGGCGGGATCGTCGACACGGTGTCCGGCGGCCATCGCCCATCGGAACGCCAAAGAGAGCCGCTGGCGAACCTTCTTGGCAGTGTCGTGACGGTCGGTCCACAAAGGCCCGATGACTCGCAGCACGTCTGCGGTATCGATCTGGTCAACTGGGCGGTGAATTAGGTTGTCGGCGTGGTTGCGGACGCTGTTGCGCCAGATCTCAGCCGAGCGGCCGCCGTTCTTCCACGACCCCGAGCGTGCCTCGATCACGGCTTCAAGCGCGTCGGCGAGGGTCGGGGTCGGGTTCTCGGTGATGCGCGGGTCGATGCCTTGGTCGATTTTGCGGCGGTTGTCCAGCGCCCGCTCGCGTGCGGTGGCCAGTCCCACCACCGGGAACGATCCCAGCCCCAAGTTGGTGGCGCGGCCGTTGATGCGGAGTCGCTGAACCCAGATCTTCGACAGCCGGCCGTTGGTTGTGCGCCGCACCCGCAGGGTGAGTCCGTAGCCGCCGCGGCCGTCGCCGTAGACACCGGGCCGGTTGACCTGCCGCACGAAGGTCGCGGACAGTGGCAGACCGGCCCGCGAGTTCGATTCTCTCACTTCTGGGTGTCACTTTCTCTGTCGCGAATGTCACTTGATGGGATGCTACGCCCTGCAACCGGCTGAAACGGGGATACGCCCTCTCACCTGCGAATATAGGTGACACAAAGCGACAAACTGCAACCCGCTGAAACCCCGAATAAATTCTCCTTAGCTCCACTCGGAGGAACTCGCCAGGGACTATCAGGAGTTCCCGGCTCAGCCGGCCGTGAGCTGGCGAGTGAAGATCCGCCCCAGCCCATCGATTCCATCGGCAATCCCGGCCAAGCGCAGCATGTGCCAGAACAGGGCCATGTTGCTCGACAGGACCGGCACACCGACTTCTGATTCCAGATCCGCGACGGAGGCCAGGAGCCGGAGGCTGGTGCACGACACGAACACCGCGTCGCAGGGCGCGCTGCGGGCGATCGTCCGCACGCCATCGGCGACCGACTGCGGCGAGATGCGCGCCACGGTGAAATCGTTCGACTCAAGGAAGGACCCCAGCGCGGTCACGGAGAGGCCTTCGTCAGCGAAACTCCGAGCGATCGGTTCGGTGACCTCAGCGGTGTAGGGGGTGACAACCGCGACCCGGCAGGCGTCGAGCGCACGGAGCGCGGCGACGGCGGCCGTGATCGGGTTGGTGCAGGCCACCCCAGGGTGCTCGCTCTGGATGGCGGCGGTCACGCGGTCGGCGCTGATCAGTGTCGCCGCCGAGGTGCAGCCAAAGCCGACCACGTCAAAATCGAACTCTCTGGGCAACAGGGCGGCCGCCGCGGGAAGCCGCTGCTCCATATCGGTCAGGGTCTCTGACGTGACCTCCATCGAATTGGGGATACGTGAGTGGTAGAAGTCCACATCGGGGAGGTTCAGCATGCGGGCCTCGGCCTCGATCGTCTGATCGCTCTCAAGCACGATCAGACCGATGCGGGCTCGGGAACCAAAGCCATCGTCGGTGGCGAACGGCAACTGCACCAGGTCGGGAACGGTCATCAGATGATGGGAAGGTCGGGAGCGGCCCGTCGGCAGAGCAACTCGGCACCGCCTGCCCGCACGACGATGTTCTCCTCGTGGACCATCACCTTGCCGGCCGCCCACAGCAGACCCGGCTCGATCGTGAGCACCATCTGTTCCACGAGCGGAGTCTCGTCTGACGCAGTGTGCGAGGGCCATTCGGTGATCTGCATACCCAAGCCATGGCCCATCCGACCGACATCGTTCCCCAGAGACCCGGCCACCTTCAGCACCTCGTTCATGGCGGTGAAGACGTCGGTTGTGGTCGCCCCGGGCCGGGCTGCGGCGATGCCGGCCTCGGTCGCCTCCCACACCGCCCGGTACGCGTCCTTGGCGGCTTGTGTGGCGCTGGTGAAGGCGAAGTTGCGGTCGAAGTCGCTGAAGTACCCGTCATGGGTCGAGCCGGTGTCGAAGATCAGCATGTCGCCGTCGACGATCTCCCGATCAGTCGGCTGGCGGATGATGTCGTCGATCCCGCCCGGGCCGGTCGCCCCGACCAGATAGGGGACGTCGTCCGCGCCCTGCCTGAGGATCTCGGCACGGAACGCGGCGAACGCCTGCCGTTCGGTCATGCCGGTGGACAGCAGGTCCGGGAGCTCGTCGAAAGCGTCGGACACCACGCCACAGATGAAGCGATGCTTGTCGATCTCGAGCTCGCTCTTGACCATCCGCAGACCGCTCACGATGTCGGTGACATCGGTGAAACCACCGACCGCCGCCCGCACCCGGTCGAGATCACGGAGCGGCATCCGCACGTGCGTCTCGGGACCCATCGGCATTCCGATCCGGCCGCCGGCGGAGAGTTCACGCAGGCAATCAACCAGCAGCGTCACGCCGTCGTCGTCCGGCCTGGGCGACGACCAGGTCCGGATGTCGTCGATCCATGTCGCGGCCATCGACGCCCGTCCGATGCTCGGGATGATGGCAACGGGCTTGCCGGTGGCCGGGATGACGGTGAACCAGGGACGTGTCGGGCTCTGCCAGAACGGGGTGTGGAACCCGGTGAAGTACCGGACCTCCGGCTCGGTGGTGACGAGGATGGCTGCGATCCCGCGCTCGTCCATCTCGGCCTGGCAGCGTCGCGTGCGCTCCGCGAACTCCTCGACGGGGAATCCTCGTTGAGGGACCATCTCATCCCTCCATGCCGGCCTTGGCCTGCTGCGAGAAGAACGAGGCGCCCGTCGGCACCTCGGGGAACTCCATCTCATAGGTCGAGCACCGCACGCGGTTGGTTCGCTCGCCCCGCACCACCTCACCGTCGTAGATGCTGGGGAGATGGCTGACCTGTAACGGCTTGGAATCCTCGGCCCGGTACTCACTGATGAACAGAGTCCGTGGACGGTCCGACCCGTTCGGCGCCGATCCGTGCAACAGCCGGGTGTGCATCAAGCAGGCCGAACCGGCCGGGCCGTAGATCGGAACCGCGTCGGCGACATGGTCGGCCACGACCTGCGGGCTGACCGCACCGGTGAACACCCCGTCGTGCCAATGATCGAACAGTTCTCCGCGGTGGGTTCCCGGCACCACGTTCAACGGACCGTTCTCGAGGGTCACGTCGTCGAGGAAGAACAGCACGGCGATGAGGTCCTCGTTGCTGTGAGGCTGGAACAAGAAGTCCTGGTGGTACTTGACCTCGGTGGACGCTCCGGGCTGCTTGGCGTTGATCTTCGAGTTGTTGAACTCGACGTTCGGCCCGATCAGCTGGGCGACGGCATCGAGGGCCCGATTGTCCCGCACCGCCGCCAGGTAATGGTCCGAGACCTCCAGCGGCGAGGCAACCCGGCGGAGCCGTGGCGCCTCGGCGGTGTGCTCGGGCGCCAGGTCGAATCGCGGCCGACCGGCGAGCGTGTCGCCGTAGGGCTCGTTGTGCTCGCGGCTCTCCTCGACCCAGGCGTCGAAGTCGGCGACGAGGGCTTCGAGCTGCTCAGCGGTGATGGCGTGCTCGACGAACAGGTAGCCGTCTGCCCAGTACGAGTCGATCTCCTCGGGCGACAAGGGACCGGCCGCTCGGGCCTCCACGGTTGGCCGGGCTGAAGGCTGCTCGACAATCACGACGTGAACAGTACCCGGCAGCCGGATCCCGCCTCAGACGCGATAACTAGGCTCGCCGGGGTGCCGTGTGAAGCTGCCCGATGTCGCCTCTGAGCACAAGTCCTCGCGGTCGAGTGATCGGGCTCGTGCTCACAGCCACGTTCTTGTACGCGTCGGCGCCACCGCTACTCCACCTCACGGCCTCAGTCTTCCCAGATTCGATCTGTTCCTTGTGGGCGCAATACTGATACTGACCGCGTCAATGTGATGATTCAATTGCGGCCCCAGGCGGGCATCCGGTCCCGGTAGCGGTTCCGGCCTCAGACCATCCCGACGATCCGAACACGAAGGAGCACCCATGACCAAGTCACTCCAGCGCAACAGCACCACCCCGACCGAGTTCCGGGCCGTCGACCCGACCGCGGCAGAGCTCCAGAGCCATCCCGAGTACTTCGCGGGGTCCATCCCGCCGGCGATCCGGCCCGCGTACTGGTCGATGCGGGAGATCCGGTCCCGCCTCCAGGCGATGGCCGACGATCCCCAGTGGGACGGCAACACCCGCTACCTGTCGCTGCGATCGACCGACGGGCCCAACAACTCGACCATCCCCACCATGTGGGTGACCATCCACCTGCTCAAGCCCGGAGAGCGGATCGACATGCACCGGCACACACCCGGGTCGATGTACTACATCATCAGCGGATCGGGGTACTCCACCATCGACGAGTACCGCATCGACTGGGAGGACGGCGACTCATTCTCGTGCCCTTCCTACTCGTACCACGAGCACTGGAACACCGGCGACCGCGACGTGTTGATGTACACCGTGCAGGACGCACCCACCTACGCATACAACCGGATGATGGCGTTCCAGGCCGGCGACAGCGAGGCGATGGAGTCGCTCCACAAGTGAGCGCCGCTCCGTCATGACCTCCCCGGCCGCTCGCCTGTACGCCGCCCTCCACGAGGTGGCCTGCGACAACGACGCCATCCGGATGCGGCCGGGTCTGGCTCACGGCGACTACACATCGGCCGCCGCGCTGGCGCTGGAGGACGAGCGGATCTTCCAGCGGAGCTGGGTGTGCCTCGGGCATGGGTCCGACATTCCCGATCCCGGCGACTACGCGGTCGAGGCCATCCTCGACCACGAGGTGCTGCTCATCCGGGGGGACGACGGCGCCGTGCGGGCCTTTCATAACGTGTGCCGGCACCGTGGCCACCCGGTCGCGGCCGGCTGCGGCAACGCCCGCAAGCTCATGTGCCCGTACCACGCATGGACGTACGCGTCCGACGGCTCGCTGTTCCATGCGCCCCACACCGCGGACGTCGCCGGGTTCGACCGGGCGGCGCTCGGGCTCCGGCCCATCCGGCTCGAGACCGTCGCCGGCGCCCTGTTCGTGAGCCTCGACGCCGACGGTCCACCCTTCGAGGACTGCTACCCGGGGCTGCGAGCCGAGATCGAGGTCTGGGCGCCGAGCCCGGAGGCGATGGAGTTGGTGTACGAGTCGCCGGCCCGCCACGACGGCAACTGGAAGGCCTCGGTGGAGAACTTCTCGGAGTGCTACCACTGCGGCCCGGTCCACAAGTACCTGACGGACAACATCATCGACCCCGGCTCGTACCAGGTCTCGGGGGCGAGGCTCGTCCAGCGCCACATTGTCGGGGGACGGGACCCGTCGATGACCCAGCGGCTCTGGCACGTCTGGCCCAACACCGCGATGGGTCTCTACCCGCTGCCGGGGGTGGGGCTGGTCTGGTGCATCCGCCACATGTATCCCCGCACGGTGGCCTCCTCGACGTACCACTACCGCTGGTACGCGACCGGTGAGCAGCCGGCCGACGCCATCCGCGAGTACGCGGCCCACCATGCGGCCACCACCGGCGCTGAGGACGCCGCGGTCGTCGCCGGCGCGCAGCGCGGTATGCGGGGCGATCCCGCGGCCGCCAACGTGCTGGTTTGCAACCCGGCCCGCGGGGTCGGCAGCGAGCATGTGATCGCCTACTTCCACGACCTCGTGCGGGTCGCGCTCCAGACCCCGTGACGACCGTCCGGAAGCACAGGCCGCCAACGGATCGGAGATACCGCTGATGCCCGGTAAGGAGACCGTTTCAAGCGCCGACCTGACCGGCGACGACGTGTACCGCCTTTTGACGTCGATCATCGTTCCGCGTCCCATCGCGTGGGTGTCGACCGTCTCTGCCGGCGGGGTGCGCAACCTGGCGCCGCACTCGTACTTCAACGGCGTCAGCAGCTCGCCGCCGCTCGTCATGTTCAGCGCCGAACTCAGCGGCGACACCGCTGCGAACATCCGCTCCACCGGCGAGTTCGTGGTGAACACGGTGAGCGTCGCCCTGGCCGTGCCGATGGAGACGACCGCATCCCGGGTCGACACGTCGGTCGACGAGTTCGCGCTCGCCGGTCTGACCCCGGTGCCGGCGGTGGACGTCGAGCCACCGCTGATCGACGAGTCGCCGGCCTCGCTCGAGTGTGTCGTGCGCGACGCCCGGCCGTTCGGCGACAGCCTGATGGTGGTCGGGGAGGTCGTGCGGATCCACTACGCGCCCGGGCTGATGGGCGACACCGGGAGGCTCGAGCCCGAACGCCTAGACCCGCTCTGCCGGCTCGGCAAGGCCTACGCCCCGATCGGGAGTGTCTTCCGCCAGGACCGCCCTACGCCCGGGGCGCTGGGTGTGCCCGGGCGCCCTGAACACGCCGCCCCCCGGGCGATCGGCCGGGCCCACCTCGTCGGCAGCGTTCCCCGCGACACTGCGGCCGAGGTGATGGAGCTCTGTGCCGGGCACCTGGGCGCTCATCTGGCCGCCATCCCCGACGGCGAGACCGGAGACCGCCTCGACTGGACGACGTTCCAGGCCGTCCACGTCTTCCACCCCAATCCCGGGCTCGAGACCGTCTCGCAGCCGGCGTCGTTCGCGGACGACCCAGACGGGTGGCGGCCGGGTGACCTCGAGGAGGACGCCTGGCTGTTCCGGGTGCGTGACGGCGTCGGGATGCCCCACTTCGACCGGCTCGGCTACGTCGAGGCGGCCGTGGAGTCCTACGAGATCTTCCGTGAGCTGCGCTCAGCCGGCCGGATCACGGCGGGGGTCCGCTTCCAGGTCTCGCTGCCGGCGCCGCAGAGCGCGGTGTCTTGGTGGTTCCACGACCCCGGCGACGCCGACCGGGTTAACACGGCCTACACGCTGGCGATGGCCGAGGAGGTCCGGCGGCTGTGCCAGGCGATCCCGCACGACGACCTCACCATCCAATGGGACGCCTGCTGGGAGACCGTCGTCTTCAACGACCTGTTCGACTGGGCGCCCGCCGGCGATCCGATGGCCCGGATCGCGCTTCAGACGCCGGTCATCAGCATGGGGATCCCCGACGCCGTCATGGTCGGCTACCACTTCTGCTACGGGAGCATGCACGACGAGCACTTCATCGAACCGGCCGACCTCGCCCGGTGCGTGGCCCTCGCCAACTTCGTGGTCCACAACTCGGGGCGCCGCATCGACTTCGTCCACATGCCGGTCCCGATCGACCGTGACGACGACGCCTACTTCGCGCCGCTGCGCGGCCTTCGCATCGGCGGCTGCCACGTTTACCTCGGGCTGGTGCACTATGAGGACGGCGGCGCCGGCGCCAAACGGCGGATGGCGGCCGCCCGCCGCCATCTCCCCCATTTCGGCATCGCCGCCGAGTGCGGCATGGGACGCATGCACCCCGACCTGGTCGTCCCGCTGCTACAAGCCCACGCCGACGCGCTCGCCTGAGCAGTCACGAGCCAGCGAGAAGGCAGACGGCAGCGGCTATGTCGTCCCCAGGGGCCGACCTCCGTCGACCGCCACGATCGAACCGGTGGTGAACGGAAGGTCACCGACCACGGCGCTGACCGCGGCGGCCACGTCGTCGGCGGTGGCGAGGCGGCCCAGCGGAGTGGCATCGCGCTGGGTGTCGAGCACCTCGGGCGGCATGCGTTCGGCGTACTTGCCGAGCACCCATCCGGGCGAGACCGACACCACGCGGATCGACGGCGCCAGCGCGCGGCCCAGCGAGCGTGTCATCGAGTCGAGGGCTGCCTTGGACGCGCAGTAGGCCACGTTCGAGCCCTGCCCGGTGATGCCGGACACCGAGGAGATGTTGACCACGACGCCGGCTTCGGCCGCGTCGAGGAGCGGGCGCAGGGCCCGGATCGTGGCGAACGGGCCACGCCAGTTCGTGGCGAAGATCTCGTCGACGAGTTCGTCGTCGAGGCCGTCGAGGTCGTCGTGGGGCACCGCCCGGGTGATCCCGGCGCAGTTGACCAGTACGTCCAGCGCACCGGACCCGGCGCTCAGGGACGCCGCGAACTCCTCCAGCGATGCCGGCTCCAGGACCGAGATCCGGGCGGTCCGGTGGCCTGAGCCGGGCAGGTCCGCAAGCAACTCTTGGGCCCGCTCGGCGGCCGCGTGGTAACCGACGACCACAGCGAAGCCGTCGGTGGCCAGCCTGCGGGCGATCGCCGACCCGATCCCGCCGGTGGCGCCGGTCACGACGGCTGTCCTCACGAGCCGGCCTTGCTGTAGCGGCGGACCCGGATGTCGGCCTGAGCCTGGTGGGCGGCGAAGTTCTCGATGGCGCACAGGCGGCTGCAGTACTCACCGATCAGTACGCTCGAAGCGGGGTCGGTGACTCGCTGGTAGGTGACAGTCTTGATGAACTTGCCCACCCACAGGCCGCCCGTGTAGCGGGCTGCGCTCTGCGTGGGCAGCGTGTGGTTGGTGCCGATGACCTTGTCGCCGTAGGCGACGTTGGTCATCGGCCCGAGGAACAGGGCTCCGTAGTTGGTCAGGTTGGCGAGGAAGAAGTCGTCGTCACCGGTCATGACCTGGACGTGCTCGAAGGCCAGATCGTTGGCCAGCGCCAGCATCTCGGCGTTGTCATCGCACACGATCACCCGGCCGTAGTCGGCCCACGCCTTCGAGGCGATGTCGGCGGTGGCCAGGGTCTCGAGCTGGGACTCCACCTCGGTGAGGGTGTCGAGGCCCAGCTGACGCGACGTGGTGAGCAGGACCGCCGGCGACGTGGGACCGTGCTCGGCCTGACCGAGCAGATCGGTTGCACAGACCTCGCCGTCGACGGTGTCGTCGGCCAGCAGCAGCGTCTCGGTGGGACCCGCCATCAGGTCGATGCCGACCCGTCCGTACAGCTGACGCTTGGCCTCGGCGACGTACGCGTTGCCGGGCCCCACCAGCACGTCGACGGGCTCGACGAACTCCGTGCCGAGCGCTAGCGACGCGACCGCCTGCACCCCGCCCAGCAGGTAGATCTCGTCGGCGCCGGCGAGGTGCATGGCCGTGATCGTCTCGGCCGGGACGGCGCCATTGATGGGCGGAGTGCATGCGGCGACTCTCGGCACTCCGGCGACCTTCGCGGTCAGCACGCTCATGTGGGCCGACGCCACCATCGGGTACCGGCCGCCGGGCACGTAGGCCCCGACCGCCGACACCGGGATGTTCCGGTGCCCCAGCGTGACGCCGGGGAGGGTCTCGACCTCGAGGTCGGTGAGCGTCTCGAGCTGGGCCTGGGCGAAGTTCCGTATCTGGGTCTGGGCGAACCGGATGTCGTCGATCGTCGACGGATCCACCCCGGCGACGATCTCGGAGATCTGATCCTGCGTCAGCTCGAACTCGTCGGGTTCCCAACCGTCGAAGTCCGACGACATCTGCCGGACGGCGGCCTCGCCACGGGCCTCGATGTCGGCGATCAGCCCGCGAACCCGTTCCGTCAGCTCGGTGTCGGATCCGTGGGCGTGCTTGGCGGTCGCGTCCTTGAGGATCTCAGCCATGGCCTCTCCGCATCGTCTCTTCCCTGGCGAGACGCACTGTATTGACTGCCTGCGGGCGGGCACACCATCGGCTCGTCACGAACGACATCGACCCGGTCCGACCCGAGCATTGAGTCCCGCCAAGTAACTCCGGCTACGGTGCTCGGGCCGACGCTCGGCCTCACGGGCAGGACGCGACGCCGGAGGAGTGCCATTGGCTGACCGCAAGTCGTTCTGGGCCTGGTGCCTGGAGTCGGAGGAGCCCTCCGACGCGGACCGGGCCGCGCTGGCGGCCAAGCTGTCGAAACGCTACGGCGTCGAGGTCACCGCCAAGCCGGTGCCGTCGCTGGACGACGCCGAGTTGCGGGCACCCCGGATCGCGGTGCCGGACTCGGTGGCCCGATGGTGCTCCACCACCGTCTACGACCGGGCCCGCTACGCCTACGGCGCCCACTTCACCGAGCGGGTGCGGGCCTTCAACCTCGACTTCGGCAACCCGCCGGATGTGGTGGCCCATCCCCGCAGCGACGCCGAGGTGGAGGCCACCCTCGACTGGTGCGACGCCAACGGCTACGTGGCCGTCCCCTACGGGGGAGGATCGTCGGTGGTGTGGGGCGTGACCCCTCACGACGACCTAGGCCCGACGGTGGTGATATCCCTCGACCGGCTCGACCGGGTGCTGGAGATCGACGACGTGTCACGGGCGGCCCGCATACAGGCGGGAGTGTTCGGGCCACACCTCGAAGACCAGTTGCGGCCCAGCGGCCACACCCTGCGGCACTTCCCGCAGTCGTTCCGGTTCTCCACCCTCGGCGGCTGGATCGCCACCCGCTCCGGAGGCCACTACGCCACCAACCACACCCACATCGACGACTTCGTGGAGTCGGTGCGGATGATCACCCCAGCCGGCTGGTTCCAGTCCCGCCGGCTGCCGGGCTCGGGCGCCGGCCCCAGCCCCGACCGGATGATGATCGGCTCGGAGGGCATATACGGGATCATCACCGAGGCCTGGATGCGGATCCAGCGCCGGCCGGTTTTCCGGGCCACAGCGGGCGTGACATTCGACTCGTGGCAGGAGGGCTGCGAGGCCGTCCGCCGCGTCGTGCAGGCCAAGCTGTGGCCGGCCAACCTGCGCATCCTCGATCCGGCCGAGGCCCGACGGGCCGCCGGACTCGACGGCGAGCAGGCTCTGGTGATCGTGTCGTTCGAGTCGGCCGAGCTGACGCAGCGCCACAACATCGCGGCCGCGGTCGAGATCGCCCGCGACAGCGGCGGGGTTGTGGACGACAACGACATCCGCGTCAACGACGGCACCGGCGCTCCGACGGGACGGGGCGGAGCGGTGGGCGCCTGGCGCAACGCCTTCATCGGTGTCGGCAACGGTGTGGAGACCTCGCTGGGCCTGGTCAACGACACGTTCGAGACGGCCATCACCTGGGACCGCTGGCCCGACTTCGACGCCGAGATCCGCAGCCGGGTGGGTGCTGCGCTCACCGACACGTTCGGACCGCACCATTCGCTGTCGTGCCGGTTCACCCACGTCTACACCGACGGCCCCGCCCCCTACTACACCTGGTCGGGCATGGGCGTTCAAGGCAGCGAGATCGCACAGTGGCAGGCGGTCAAGGACGAGGCCAACCGGGCGGTGGTGGACGCGGGCGGCACGGTCACCCATCACCACGCGGTGGGGCGGATGCACCGGCCCGACGGCTACGACCGCCAGCGCCCGGAACTGTTCGCCGAGTCCGTGCGGGCCGTCAAGAAGCGTCTCGACCCCAACGGCATCCTCAATCCCGGAGTCCTCATCGACCCCTGAGCCGCGTCGGCGCGACGAATCACCAGTGCAGCTCTCACGGCCCGGCCCGAACCCGTCCTTACACTGACGCCGTGACTGACGGGAACGTTCCGGGCCTGCTGGCCGGGGTGCGGGTGATCGAGTCCAGCCTGCTGGGGCCGGGCCACGCCGGCACCTTCCTGGCCGACCTGGGCGCCGACGTGATCAAGGTCGAGTCGCCGGCGGGCGACTACATCCGCCAGATGACCTGGCCCATCGTGGAGGGCGTGTCGCTGCTGCACCTGCACACCCACCGGGGCAAGCGCAGCGTCACCCTCGACCTCAAGAACCCGGCCGGCCGCCAGCTGTATATCGACCTCGTCACCGGTGCCGACGTGGTGATCGAGGCCATGCGCCCGGGCACCCTGGCCCGCCTCGGCCTCGGCTTCGAGGTGCTGAGCGCGGCCAACCCCCGCATCGTGGTGGCCACCCTGTCGGGCTACGGCGCCACCGGCCCCTACAAGGACATGCCCAGCCACGGAATCGCCTACGACACCTGGTCGGGAATCGTGCAGCCGGTCGTCGACGACGAGGGCTTCACCCGCATCCCTCCCGACATGCCCAACGTCGGCATCAACGTGGGGCCGATGCTGGCCGCCATGGCGGTGCTGGCCGCGGTGATCAAGGCCCGCGACACCGGCCAGGGATGCCAGATCGAGGTGGCCCAGTCCGACGCGTCGGCCTACATGGACTGGTACCGCATCGAGTCCGAGCGGGCCTACCTGCGGCCGGAAGACGAGGTGACCGGCAACCCGTCCGACGACTACGTGCGCCGCCCCGCGGGGCTGGCCGGAATGTGGGAGGGCGTGCGCTACCAGGCCTACGCGGCCTCCGACGGCCACGTGCTGTTCATGGCCTCCGAGCAGGCCTTCTGGCGGAACTTCTGCGAGGGGGTCGGCCGCATGGACCTGTTCGAGCGCTGGCCGGGGTCCACCTACGCCGACCATGCCCGGGGCAACACCGAGCTCCAGCGGGAGCTGACCGCCATCTTCGCCACCAAGACCTGCAGCGAGTGGCTCGACTTCAGCAACGAGGCCAACACGCCGATCGCCCCGTTCAACACGCCGGCCAACATCGGCGACGACCCCCAGTTCCAGGCCCGCATCGGCTTCCTGCCCACCGAGGATGTGGGCTGCGAACAGCTGCCCCTGCCGGTATTCGTCGACGGCGACAAGCCCCCCACCCCAACGAGGGCCCCCACAGTAGGCCAGCACACCGACGAAGTAATGGAAGAGGTCCTAGGCCTGGACGCGGAACGAGTCGCGAGCCTCAGAGCTAACGGCGCCTTCGGCTAGCTCGCGGCCCGTCCCGCCAGGCCGGGGGGTGGCGACGAGTCAGATGACCGACGAATAGGGCGAAGCCCGTGTCGGTCATCTCGGCTCGGCGACAGGACCCGCCGGCCGGGACAGACCTGCTACCGGCGCGTGACGACTACCTCGCGCCCGGGAACCTCAGGCTCGTCGTCGACCATCTCGGCCGGGAACCCAGGGGCCAGCACCGACACCCCGGTGGCCTCCTCCAGACGCCGGACCACGTTCGGCGACCACTCCCGGGGCCCGTAGCGGGCGGCGGCGTCGTCGAAAATGTCGATCAGCACCGGCGACAGCTCCAGCGGCACCCCGGCCCGCTCGGCCACCGCCGCGAACAGCGACAGGTCCTTCTGCACCAGGTCCATGGTGAAGTTGATGTCGCGGCTGCCGTTGAGCATCACCTGGCTCTCGGTCTCATGCACGAACGAGTTTCCCGACGAGATGCGGATGGCCTCGTAGGCGGTGTTGAGGTCGATGCCGGCCAGCTTGGAGGTGACCAGCGCCTCGCACAGCGACACCAGGTTGGCGGTGGCCAGGTAGTTGGTGACCACCTTGAGGATCGACGCCGACCCGACCCCGCCGGTGTGCAGGATGTTGCGGCCCATGGCGGTGAGCACGGGCAGGGCCCGCTCGAACGTCGCACGGTCGCAGCCCGCGAAGATGGAGATGTTGCCGGTGGCGGCCCGGTGGCAGCCGCCCGACACCGGGCAGTCCACCGCGGCTCCACCGGCGGCTCGTACGAGTCCGGCCAGGCGACGCACCTCGACCTCGTCGGTGGTGCTCATCTCGGCCCAGATGGGGGCCTCGGCACCGGCACGCTCGCCGCCCCTTGCCCCGAAGCCGGCAAGGATGCCGTCGCTGGCCTCCATCACTGCGGCGCTGGCTGCCGGGCTGGGAAGGCACGTGATCACCATGTCGACGCCGGCCGCCATCTCCGCAGGACTTCCGGCCCAACCGGCGCCCGCGGCCTCCAGTTCGGCCGCGGCCGAGCGGTCGAGGTCCCGCACCTCCAGATCGAAGCCATTACGCAGCAAGCTGCCGGCCAGCTTCGACCCTACATTGCCCAATCCGATGAAGCCGACCCTCATAGGTGATCTCCTCCCCCCGAGTGCCTTACGGGCGCCGCTCGATCCGCTGCCGTTTGCAATCAGGGAGCGGCCCGGCGACGCTAGCGCCGTGGCCCGGGCGCCGAAGGGAATCGATCCGGAGCCGGTCACGGCGTGGCTGGCAGCCGAGGTGGGAGTGGCCCCGCCGCTCGACTTCGACCCCATCGCGGGAGGGGCGTCCAACCTCACCTTCGTAGTGACCGACGCGGACGGGCGCCGGGTGGTGTTACGGCGCCCCCCGACGGGGCATGTTCTGGCCAGCGCTCACGACATGGGCCGCGAGCACCGGGTGATCTCGGCACTTGCGCCCACACCGGTGCCGGTGCCGCCCGCGCTGGGCCTGTGCACCGACCCGGCCGTCAACAGCGCTGACTTCTACGTCATGGACCATGTCGAGGGCTCAGTCGTGTTCGACCGGGACGACGCCATGAGAGTGGACGAGACTGTCCGCCCTGCGATGGCCCGGTCGATCATCGACACCCTCGCCGACCTGCACTCGCTCGATCCTGACGCGGTAGGACTGGGCGACCTGGGCCGCCGAGAGGGCTACTGCTCCCGGCAGCTGCGACGCTGGCAGCGGCAGGTGGACGAGGGATCAGACCGCGACCTGCCCCTCGTGCGGGCGTTGCACGACCGGCTGATCGCGTCGATCCCCGAGCAGCAGGGGGTTGGGATCGTGCACGGCGACTACCGCCTCGACAACTGCATCATGTCCGCCGACGGCACGGTGGCCGCGGTGCTCGACTGGGAGCTGTGCACCCTCGGCGACGTGCTGATGGACGTGGCCGGGCTGGTGACCTGGTGGGGCGACTCGAAGGCGTCGGGTCGCCTGGGCGACATGCCGACCACCGTCGAGGGTTTCGGCAACCCCACAGACGTGTTGGAGCGCTACGGCCAGCGCTCCGAGCGGGACCTGTCGTCGCTCGATTGGTATGTGGCCCTGCAGTTCTGGCGGGTGGCCTGCATCATCGAAGGAGTGAGGGTGCGCCACACCGCGGGCGCCATGGGCGACAAGCAGCACTACGACGACACCGGCGCCCGCCAGTTCATCGACTACTCACTGGCCCGCTGCGCCGAAGCCCTCGACGCAGCCTCCTGACTCCGGATCTAGCCCAGGGCGGAGATGGCCGCGTCGTAGTCGGGCTCGTCGGCGATCTCTCCAACCAGCTGCGAGTGCAGCACGGTGCCGTCGGAGCCGATCACCACAACCGCCCGGGCGCACAGGCCGGCCAGCGGTCCCCCGCCGATGCCGACTCCGTAGTCGTCGAGGAACTCGGGGTTGCGGAAGGTAGAGCCGATGGAGACGTTCTCGATGCCCTCGGCGCCGCAGAATCGTCCCGCCGCGAAGGGAAGGTCGGCCGACACGCACACCACAGTCGTATCCGCGAGGCCGGCGGCACGCTCGTTGAATGTGCGCACGCTCTGGGCACAGGTCGGAGTGTCGATCGACGGAAAGATGTTCAGCACCACCCGGCCGCCCGCCAGGCCCTCTGACGTCACCGCGCCGAGGTCGCCTCCGGTGAGGGTGAATGCCGGGGCCGCAGTGCCCACAGCCGGCAAGTCGCCACTGGTGTTGATGGGATTGCCCCGGAACGTGATCTCGGCCATGTTGTACTCCTCGCAAGTCTGCTTGTGCCGCGTGGTGACGCTCCCCGAGGCCGCGAAGACCCGGCTGAGCGTCATGCCCACCGGAGGCTAGCGACCGAGCGACTCCAGATAGCGCCTGGCCGCCTCGCGTGACTCCGGGTCGCGGCGAGCCGCGGCCAGCGAGTCGGCGTCGTTCCAGGCTCCGCCGGTGGGCACCAGCGCCTCAGCGGCTGCGTCCACCGCCTGCAGGGTGGCCCGCAGCGTGTACGCCGACTTGGCGGCCAGCCGGTGAGCGAGCTCCTGCACGGTGCCGTCGAGCTCTGCGGCCGGCACCACCCGGTTGACGAAGCCCAGTGCCTGGGCCTCGGCCGCACCGAACGGGCGGCAGGTCATCACCAGGTCGCGGGTCGCGGCCGGACCGATCTCCCGCACCAGCCTCGGGATGCCTCCCCACGCCAGCGGGATGCCCAGGTCCACCTCCGGGATCACGAAGCGCACATCGTCGGCGGCAACCCGCAGGTCGCAGGCCGACGCCAGCACCACTCCCCCGCCGACGCAGTGCCCGTGGATGGCCGCCACCGTCACCGCCTGCATGGCGGTGAGCGCCTCGGCCATCACCCGCCCGGCGTCCGTTCCGGCCCGGTCGAATCCTCCCCCGCCGGTGAAGGCGGCCAGATCCGCTCCCGCGGTAAAGGCCCGGCCGTTGCCCTTCACGATCACCACCTTGACGTCTTCGTGGCCGTCGAACCACCGGGCCGCGTCGGTCAGCTCCTGCAGGCACGCCACCGACAGCGGGTTGAGCTTGGCAGGCACATCCAGCGCCAGCGTGCCCACCGGCCCATCGATGCCGACTGTGATCGTCTCGTAGTCCATCGGGTCTTCCTGTTCGGGTCCGGGTTCAGCGACAAGGATGCAGCTATTGCCCGCCCCGCGGCAAACACCTGATAGAAGTCATCGGTGTGCGAAGCAATCCCATGAGAGAGCGCTGGGCCGCGGGTGAGGCCGCCCTGGGCGGCTGGCTGGCCATCCCGAGTTCCTTCTCGGCTGAGATAGTGGCCCGCTGCGATCTCGACTACGTATGCGTCGACACCCAGCACGGGCTCGTCGACTACAGCGACTCGTGGCCGATGCTGCAGGCCGTCAACCTGGGCTCGGCCACGCCGCTGGTGCGGGTGCCCTGGAACGAGCCGGGCATCATCGGCAAGAGCCTCGACGCCGGCGCCCGCGGGATCATCGTGCCCATGGTCAACACCCGGGCCCAGGCCGAGGCGGCCGTGGCGGCCTGCCGGTACGCGCCGGAGGGCGGGCGCAGCTACGGCCCGGCCAGGGTGGTGCGCCAGGAGGGCTCCGACTACTACGCCCACGCCAACGCCGACGTGGCCGTGATCCCGATGATCGAGACCGTCGAGGCGCTGACCAACCTCGACGACATTCTGTCGGTGCCGGGTGTGGACGCCGCCTACGTGGGACCGTCGGACCTGTCGGTGAGCCTGGGCCTGCCCCCCGGCAACAACGACGGCGAGGCCGCCTTCGACGAGGCTCTGGCCGCCATCGCGGCCGGCTGCGTGCGCCACGGCGTGATCGCGGGCTGCCACACCGTGTCGGAACTGTGCCCGCGCCGCATCGAGCAGGGCTTCCGCATGATCACCATCACCTCGGACACCACCGCGCTGGCACGGGCCCTGGAGGACGAGCTGCGCCGGGCCCGGGGGCAGGAGCCGGTCGTGCGGTCCGGCTCCATGTACTAGCGGCGACTCCGCACCAGTCGGTGCCGGGATGAAGCTCGGAGACATCGCCAACGAGGCCTTCGCCGGCGGACCCCGACCGCTGGAGGGGGTCCGGGTGCTCGCCGCCGAGCAGATGGCCGCACTGCCCTTCGCCACGCAGCTCATGGCCCGGCTCGGCGCCGAGGTGGTGAAAGTGGAGAGGCCCGGCGACGGTGAGACGGGTCGCCAGTCGCAGCCCGCCATCACCGACCCCGAGGGGCGCTCGGTGGGCGCCACCTTCCTGCGCAACAACCTCAACAAGCGCAGCGTCACGCTGAACCTCAAGGACCCTCGGGGCGTGGAGATCTTCCTTCGGCTCGCACCCCATTTCGACGTGATATGCGAGAACTTCAAGGCCGGCGGGGCCGACGCACTCGGGATCGGCTACGAGGCGGTCCGGGCCGTGCATCCCGGCGCGGTGTACCTGTCGGTGTCGGGCTTCGGCAGCGGGCCGGAGTCGCCCTACCGCGACCGGGCTGCCTACGCGTCGATCGTGGAGGCCATGTCGGGGATCCTCGAGTACAAGCGGAGACCGGACCATCCCCCTACCGCCAACCCGGTCGGCGCCCTCGGGGACATCTCCGCGGCCCTGTTCGGGGTGATCGGCGTGCTGGCCGCGCTGCGCCAGCGGGATCGTCCGGGACCCGAATTCGGACTGGGCCAGCACATCGATGTGGCCATGCTCGACGCCACCATCGCCATGACCGACATCGTCACGAACTTCTTCTCGATGGGCATTGCCGACGAGGCGGCCGCCGACGTGGGCATCGTCGAGACCTTCGCCGCCGGGCAGGGTCATTTCGTGCTGCAGGTGGTGCGCGAGCACCACTTCGAGCGCCTGGCCGAGGTCACCGGCAATCCTCAATGGCTCCGTGACAGCCGGCTCGCCTCCCGCGGCGGCTGGGTGATGCACCTCGAGGATGTGCTGCGTCCCGGCGTGGAGGGATGGGCCGCCGGCAAGACCAGCACGGAAGCGGTGGCCGCTCTGACCGCGCAGGGACTCGCGGCCGGCCCGTCCATGACCAGCGCAGAGGTTTGCGCCGACCCGCACGTGGCCGGGCGCAACATGATCGTGGAGATGCCCAGGCCCTACGGCGGGGACCCCGTCTTCATCCCGGGGAACCCGATCAAGATGAGCCGCACCGCCGAGGGTCCCGAGACCAGGGTCCCCTGGCTCGGGGAGCACACCGACACCGTGTTGGCGGCGGAGCTCGGGCTGGGCCCCGACGAGCTGGAGCGGCTCCGGGCCGGCGGTGTGATCTGATCCGCCGGTCGGCGGCCCCCCGGTACGCTGCCTTCTGTCGCAGCCAGCCGAGGGACCGCCCGTGGATTTCGAGTTCTCCGATGAGCACAGGGCATTCGCAGCCGAGGTCGAGGCCTTCCTCAACGCCCACGACGACCCGGACGTGTTCGACCTGACCAGGGAGAACATGGCTCAGCTGGTGGACACCCCCAAGCGCCGGGCCTTCATGAAGGAGATGGGCCGCAAGGGATGGCTGGGCATCACCTGGCCCGCGGAGTACGGCGGCAGCGAGGGCGAGGGCGTCTACGAGTACCTGCTCAACGAGGCGCTGGCCGCCCGGGGCGGTCCCCAGATCGGCAAGGGTGTCGGGATCGTCGGCAAGACCATCATCGCCCACGGCTCCGAGACGCTGAAAGCCGAGTTCCTGCCGATGATCCTCGAGAACGACGTCGAGTTCGCGGTGGGCTACTCCGAGCCCGACGCCGGCTCCGACGCGGCCTCCATGCGCTTGAAGGCCGAGCGTCACACCGCCACCGACGGCACCGAGGGTTGGATGCTCAACGGCCAGAAGATCTGGACGACCTCCGCCCACTTCGCGGAGTGGTACTGGCTGGGCACCCGCACCGACCCCGACAACAAGCACATGGGCATCACCCTCATGCTGGTGCCGCTGGACCAGCCCGGCATCACCATTGACGCCATCTGGACCATGGGCGACGAGCGCACCAACTCGGTGTTCCTCGACGACGTGTTCGTGCCCGACGACTACGTGGTGGGCGAGGTCAACCACGGGTTCCGCTACATCAGCCAGGCCCTCGACCTCGAGCGATTCACGATGTTCACGTTCTCGCCCATCAAGCAGCGCCTCGACCTGCTCACCGACTGGGTGCAGACCGCAGAGCGCGACGGCGAGCCGGTGCGGGACGATCCCAGGGTGCGGGCCCGGCTGGCCAACCTCCACACCGAGGCCGAGGTGGCCCGGGTGCTGGGGCTCAAGTTCGTGGCCGAGGCGGTCAAGGTCGAGCAGGCGGTGCGGGAGGGCAAGGAGGGGTTCCAGCCGCCCACGGTGGCCGCCTCGGAGTACAAGCTCTACGCGACCGAGCTGTCCAAGCGCCTGGCCGACGCGTCGATGGACATCGCCGGTCCTGGGTCGCAGCTGAGGGTGCACACCGAGGACGCCCCAATGAAGGGGCGGGCCGACTCCACGTACCGCTTCACTGTGATCGACACGATCGGCGGGGGCGCATCGGAGATCCAGAAGAACATCATCGCCCGCCGGGGACTCGGACTCCCCAAGAACTTCTGATGGCATGCCGGTGACAGCCGAGGGGTCGCTCACCGCCCGCCCGTGGGCCCTGGAGGGCACAACGGTGCTCGACCTGTCCTCGGTCGGGCCCGCGGCCCGGGCCACCCGCCTGCTGGCCGACTACGGCGCTCTGGTAGTAAAGGTGGGTCCCGTGCCCCGTCGGGCCGGCGTCGCCACTGCTCCCCCTGCCTACGCCTATAGCGGCCACCGGAGCATGAGGCGGGTGTTGCTCGATCTGAAGGCCGGCGGCGGTCGCGACGCCTTCCTGGACTTGGCCCGCGGCTCCGACGTAGTGGTCGAGAGCTTCCGCCCCGGGGTCGTCGACCGCCTGGGCATCGGTTACCAGGCGGTCCGCGCCGTGAACGGGCGCATCGTCTACTGCTCCACCAGCGGCTACGGCCAGACCGGCCCGAGGCGGGACTGGGCCGGGCATGATCTCAACTATCTGGCAGTGTCGGGCTACCTGCACTGCAGCGGCCGCGACGCCGACGGCGCTCCCGCTCTGCCCGGTGCCACAGTGGCCGACATCGCCGCGGGCGGTATGCACGCCGCGCTGGCGATCATGGCCGCGCTGTTGCGCCGGGAACGCACCGGCTGCGGCGAGCAACTCGACGTCTCGGTGGCGGACGGCGCGCTGGGAATGATGGCGCTGTACGCCGACGAGCATCTGGCCACCGGAGTCGATCCCGGTCCGGGCCACTACATCCTCACCGGCCGGTACGCCTGCTACGGCGTCTATGCCTGCGCCGACGGCGAGTACTTGTCGGTGGCCGCAATCGAGCCCGCCTTCTGGGCCAATCTGTGCCGCGCTCTCGGCCTCGACGATTACATCGACGCCCAGACCGACGACGAACGCCAGGACGAGGTCAGGGCTGCGCTGACCCGGCGGTTCCTGTCCGCCACCCGCGACAAATGGGTGAACCTTCTCGGCCCAGCCGACTGTTGCGTAGCCCCGGTCAACTCTGTCGCCGAAACTGTTCAGGACGAGCAGTACCGGTCCCGGAACGCCATCGTGAAGGCTGACCACCCGACGGAGGGTGTGATGGAGCAGGTCGGGCCGGTGTGGGCCGGAGCCGCACCACCCGAGGACCCGTACTCGCTGCCGGACCTGGCCGCCACCGACACGGCCGAGCTGCTGGCCGAGGCCGGATACGACGAGAGCCGCCTAGCCGAGCTGACCGCCGCAGGAGTCATCGCATGACCGGCGAACTGCCTGCCGACGTCGCCGAGCTGATCGGGCGCCCGATGTACCCCGAGGCCGCGGATTTCCCGGTCGAGATGGGCTACGGCTGGAACACGCTGGCCGCTACCGAGAACGGCAACCCGCTGTACTGGGAGCCGGCCGTGGCCGAGATGCTCGCCGGCGGGACGATCCTGCCCCTCAGCACGCTGTCGCTGTGGATGCGGCCCCACCGCTGGGCGCCCGGCGCCACCACCGAGCAGGTGGCTCTCCAGGTCCACTTCGACCTCAAGGACCGGCTGGAGCTGCCCGAGGCCATCATGAGCGACAACACGATCGCGTTCCACGAACCCGTGCGCCCCGGCGACGTGATCAGCCACCACCAGGTTCTGCGGTCGGTGAGCGGACCCAAGACGACCCGGCTCGGCTCCGGACGGTTCTGGGCGATCGACGTCGAGTACCACAACCAGGACGGGACGCTGGTGGGCGTGGAGTCCTACACCGGTTTCGGCTACCGCCGCGACGGAGCCGCCCCGACCGAGCAGCCTCGGGAACCCCGTCCGGCGGAGTCCCCGTCGCCGGCCGAGGCTTCCGGACCGCGGGCCAAGCCGGACCCCGCCCACGACCAGGTTCGGGTGGGCGACGCCCTGCCCGAGCTAACCCACGACGTGACCGCGACCACCGTCGTGCTCGGCGCCCTGGCCAGCCGCGACTGGAGGCCGATGCACCACGACTACCGCTTCGCCACCGAGCGCAACGGCACCCGTGACATCTTCCTCAACACACCCAACCAGCTCGCCTGGATCGAGCGGGCCATCACCGACTGGACCGGCCCAAAGGGCCGCCCGGGCCGGATCTCGTTCCGCATGCACGACCCGGTCTTCCCCGGCGACAGGATGACCATCGCGGCACGGGTGACCGCAACCCCGATCGACGAGACCGGATGCGGCTGGGCCGAACTCGACCTGGCCGTCCGGGGTGGGGACCGCACCTGCACCACCGGCACCGCCCGCGTCGCCTTGCCCATTTCATCGGCGGACAACCCGTGGCTTCGTCGCGGCGAGGACTGGCGACCGTGACGCCCCCGGATGACCCGATGCCACCGGCTGGACCCGGGAGCGCGTGATGCTGGACCTGGACTTCACCCCGGAGCAGGACATGCTGCGCGAGATGGTGAGCGGCCTGTGCGGCGAGCTCTCGCCTCTGGAGCGGGTGCGCGAGCTCGAGGACGACCCTGACGGCATCGCCCGAGACCTATGGGCCCGTTTCGGGGATCTGGGGATGTGCGGACTGATGGTCCCGGAGAGCGCCGGAGGATCAGGGATGAGCCTCCTCGACGGGGTGGTGCTGTATGAGGAGCTGGGCCGCTCGCTGGCGCCGCTCCCCCACTTCGTGAGTTGCGTGATGGCCGCCGGCGCTATCACCCAGGCCGGTTCGCCGGAGCAACGGGCCGGGCTGCTTGACGGGATCGCTTCGGGCGACACCATCGCCACCGTGGGATGGCTGGAACCGGGCGGGGGCTTCAAGCCCCGCGGCGTGCAGCTAACCGCTCGGCCCAGCGGCGACGGCTTCGTGCTCGACGGAGCCAAGAACCACGTGCAGTTCGCCGCCGCAGCCGACCTGCTCGTCGTGCTGGCCCGCACCGGGAATGGCGACGCCGACATCGACCTGTTCGTGGTGCCCGCCAACGCGGGCGGCCTGACGATCGAGCAGCGTATGTCGATCTCCTCGGACACCCAGTACCTGGCCACCTTCGACGGTGTGACCGTCCCGGCCGATACTTGCCTCGGCGGGCTGGACACCGCACCGGGAGCTGGCTGGGCCGCGTGGGACCGAGCCATGCATGCGGGCGCAATCCTGGCCGCGGCCCAAGCCGTCGGCGGCGCCTCCTACGCGCTGGAGATCACCGTCGATTACGCCAAGGCCCGGCACCAGTTCGGCAAGGCCCTGGCCGAGTTCCAAGCCATCTCGCACTACCTGGCCGACGCCCGCACCACCCTCGACGGCGCCCGGCTGCTGGTGTGCGAGGCAGCCTGGGCCCACAGCACCGGCCGTCCCGTGGATCGCCTGGCCCCGATGGCCAAGCTGTTCGCCTGCCGCACCTACCGGGACATCACCGCCATGTGCCAGCAGGTGTTCGGGGGGATCGGCTTCACTCTGGAGTACGACATCCAGCTCTACTTCCGGCGGGCCAAGCAGCTCCAGCTCTCCTGGTGGGACACGGCCGCCTGCGAGGACCGCATCGCCGATGCCGTCCTGGGAGCGGCCTAACCGGCCCCGGGAAACAGCGTGATATTCAGCAAATGGCTCACTTCCCGGCGGGTGGACCTGCTGCTGGGGGTGGCGGTGACGGTGGCCGCGGTGACCGGACTGGTGTCCTGGGGCGTCGGTAGCGGCTGGGCCCGCTGGGTGACGGTCATACACGCCCTGGCCGGACTGAGCCTGCTAGCGCTGGCCCCGGCCAAGCTCAGGGGATCGGTACGGACCGGGTTGAAGCGCCGCCGGGTCACCCGGTGGCTGTCGATGCTGCTGGGAGCGCTGGTGGCAGCCACTGTCGTCCTCGGCATCCTGCACGCCACCGGGCTGTGGCACGGGGTGGGCTACTGGTCTGCGCTGTGGACCCACGTCCTGCTGGCGGCGCTGCTGGCGCCGCTGGTGATCTGGCACATCGCCAGCCGGCCGGGCCGCCCACGCGTCACCGATCTGGATCGCAGGACCCTGGTCGGCGGAGGGGTCGCGGTGGCGGCCGCGGGCATCGCCTACGGGATCCAGCAACTGGCGGTGGGCGACAACCGGCGCTTCACCGGCTCCCACGAGATCGCCTCGTTCAACCCGTTGGAGATGCCCACCACGATGTGGCTCAACGACCGGTCCCCCCGGGTACCCGCCTCCGAATGGGAGCTGACCGTCGCAGGCAAACCGGTGGCACTGGAGGCTCTGCACGAGAAGACCAGACCGTTGGAGGCTGACCTCGACTGCACCGGGGGATGGTGGAGCCGCCAGTCCTGGGATGCGGTGCCGCTCGCCGAGTTGATGCCGGAACTGGACCGACCCACCCTGGAGGTCACCTCGCTGACCGGCTACAGCCGACTGTTCCCGGCCCGCGACGCGGCCAACCTGTACCTCGCCGTCGGCTACAACGGCGAGCCGTTGCGCCGGGGCCACGGCGCGCCGGTGAGGCTGGTGGCCCCGGGTCGCCGTGGCTTCTGGTGGGTGAAGTGGGTCAGCCAGGTCAAGGCGATCGACCGTCCGTGGTGGCTCCAGTTGCCGTTCCCGCTGGAGTAGGCGCCACCGAGGCGGCTGCGGCCTTCGCGGCCCGCCGGTAGGCGCTCCGCATCGCGGCCACGTCCGCTCCGGAAGCAGGCTCGACATCGTCGCCGGCGCCCAGGCCCCAGGCTCCGGCGATCTCATCCAAGCGAAGCCCGCAGTGCTGCGCGGCCTGCACGCAGGCTCCGGTGGCCACCGCCTCCTCGGCGTCGGGCACCCGTACCGGCGCACCCCAGCAGTCGGCGGCAACCTGGCGGTAAGCGGAGCTGCGCGCCCCTCCCCCGACCAGATGCAGCCGGCCCGCCACCGACGCCCCCGCGGCCGCCAGCGCCTCGATGCCGTCCAGCAGGGCGCACACCACGCCCTCGTGGGCGGCTCGGGCCAGATCGGCCCGCGCGGTGGAGAAGTCGAGCCCGTACAACGAACCGGTGGCCTCGGGCAGGTTCGGCGTGCGCTCGCCGTCGAGGTACGGCACCATCACCGCTCCGCCGGCGCCGGGAGGAGATGAGAGCGCGGCGGCTGCCAGCTCGTCGCGGTCGAGCCCTATCCATCGGGCCACGGCGTCGGTGACCCGGGTGGCGTTGAGCGTGCAGACCAGCGGCAGGAAGCCCCCGGCTGCGTCGCAGAACCCGGCCACCGCCCCGGTGGGGTCGTGGGTCGGCTCGGAGGACACCGCATAGGCGGTGCCGGAGGTGCCGAGCGACACCGCGATGTCGCCCGGCCGCAGGCCCATGCCCAGGGCCGCCGCCATATTGTCGCCCGTTCCCGCGCCCACCGGTATGCCCTCCTGCAGCCCGGTGGCGCCCGCCGCGGCCGGGGTCACGCGGCCGGCGAGAGCGTCAAAGGCGAGCACTTCGGGCAACGCCTCGAACCATTCCAGCCCCGGGCGTCCTCCGACGAGATCGAGCAGATCGGACCGGTACCTGCCGACCGCGGTGTCGTACCAACCGGTGCCGGAAGCGTCGCCGCGATCGGTGACGTGGCGGCCGGTCAGCCGCATCGTTAAGTAGTCGTGGGGAAGAGCGATACGAGCGATCCGATTCACGACATCCGGTTCGTGCTCCACCAGCCAGGTCAGCTTGGCGATGGTGAACGAAGCCACCGGCACCGAGCCGCACGCAACGGCCCAGGCATCAGCACCATGGCGCTCTACCAGGGCTGCGGCCTGGGGAGCCGAGGTCGTGTCGTTCCAGAGCTTGGCCGGGCGGAGCGGTTCGTCGCCGGCGTCGAGCACCACCAGCCCGTGCTGCTGGCCGGCCACCGACACCGCGGCCACGTCGCGAAGCCGCGGCCCGCACTGGTCCAACGCTTCGACCAGAGCCTGCCACCAGGCCCGCGGATCCTGCTCGCTGCGGGGCGGGTCGGCGGGAGGGTGGCCCGCCCGGCCTACTGCGGCCAGCTCACCGGACTCGATGTCGCGCAGCTCGACCTTGGTGGACTGCGTGGATGAGTCGATGCCGGCGACCAGGACCATCAGCTCTGGTCGCGTGTCAGCGGACCCGTTCGATGTAGCGGTTCACCACGTTCTCGAGCGCCTCCTGGCGACCCGAGCGGGGCGCCGGGTCGACCTCGTTGCCGGCCACGAGACGGTGCAGATCGGCCAGCGACCGCTCCCCCGCCATGATCGCCCGGCCCAGGTCGCCGTCCCAGCCTCCGTATCGGGCGGACCGCAGATCCGCCAAGGCGCCGTCGGCCAGCATGGCCTGGGCCACCAGCAGCGACCGGGCCAGGGTGTCGATGCCGCCGATATGGCCGTGGAACAGGTCGGTGCGGTCGATGGACTGGCGCCGCAGCTTGGTGTCGAAGTTGAACCCGCCGGTGGTGAACCCGCCGGCCCGCAGGATCTCGTACACCCCGAGAGCCATCTGGTCCACGGAGTTGGGGAACTGGTCGGTGTCCCAGCCGAGGCGGTCGTCGCCCCGGTTGGCGTCCACCGACCCGAAGATCCCGGCCGCGGCGGCCACCGCCACCTCGTGGGCGAAGTCGTGGCCCGACAGGGTGGCGTGGTTGACCTCGATGTTGACCTTCACCTCGCCGTCGAGCCCGTAGCGCTGCAGGAAGGCGTGAACGGTCTGGCTGTCGTGGTCGTACTGGTGCTTCACCGGCTCCTGGGGCTTGGGCTCGATCAGGATGGTCCCGTCGAAGCCGATGGCGTGCTTGTGCTCCACCACCAGCGTCAGGAACCGCCCGAGCTGGTCGAGCTCGCGGCCCACGTCGGTGTTGAGCAGGGTGTCGTAGCCCTCCCGGCCGCCCCACAGCACGTAGTTGGCCCCACCGAGGCGGTGAGTGGCCTCCAGGCAGTTGCGCACCTGGGCGGCAGCCCGGGCGAAGACTTCGGGGTTGGGGTTGGTGGCCGCGCCGGCCATGTAGCGGGGATGCCAGAACAGCCGGGCCGTGCCCCACAGCAGCCGCACACCGGTGCGCTCCATGTGGGCCGCGGCCTCCTCCACCATGGCCTCAAGGTTGGCGCTCTCCTCTGCGAACGTGGTGCCCTCGGGTGCGATGTCGTGATCGTGGAAGCAGAAGAACGGTGCGCCCAGCTTCTCGAAGAACTCGAAGGCGGCCGCCATCTTGGTGCGGGCCGCAGCCATCGGCTCCAGAGCCGGGTCGAGCCAAGGCCGGTCGAAGCCGCCGTCGCCGAACACGTCGTTGCCGGGCCAGCTGAAGGAGTGCCAGTAGCACACCGCGATCCGCAGATGCTCGGCCATGGTCCGGTCGCCCACCATCCGGTCGGCGTCGTACCAGCGGAACTTCAGCGGGTCGTCGCTGTCGGGCCCCGCGTAGCGGATCGGCTCGGGAACCTCTGTGAAGAACTCGGTCACGGTGCGATACTAGACACGGCCCTGGAGGCAACCGGAGGGATGCCTGTGAGGCGGTCAGCCGTTCGGCTCGTGGTGATGGCACTGGTGGCAGCGGGGTGCTCGACTGGCACGTCGCCCGATCCGGCCGGGTCCCAGGTGGAGGAACTCGCAGAAACGGACGTCGTCATCGAGGCGGCGAGCGTGACCGAGCCTTCACCCTCCGCGCCCGAGCCCGTCCACGGAACCTTCGTAGACGTGGCGGCCGGGTTCTGGCACACCTGCGCGATCCGGGCCGACGGCGGCATCGACTGCTGGGGCGTGAACCAGAACGGAGTGCTCGACGCGCCCGAAGGCGCCTTCAAGGCGATCTCCGCGGGCCCGGGCCACAACTGCGCCATCTCAACCGACGGCAGCATCGAGTGCTGGGGCGCGAACTCCGCGGGAATGACCGACGCGCCCAGCGGCGAGTTCGTCGCCGTGTCCGCTGGCGCCGACTACACCTGTGCCCTGCGTGACGACGGGGACGTGGACTGCTGGGGCGGCTCCGACGCCGAACTCTTGACGCCGCCGGGAGGGCACTTCACCGCGGTGGCTGCCGGACACCACCACGCCTGCGTCCTGCGCGGCGGCGGCACCGTGCTGTGCTGGGGCAGCAACGAGCTCGGACAGGCCGGCCGGCGTACCGAGCGCTTCACCGCCATCGCCGCGGGGGCCGACCACACCTGCGGGGTGACACTCGACGGCACCGCCGAGTGCTGGGGATCGGACTACCTGGGCAAGTCCAGCGCGCCCGGCGGGACCTTCACGACGCTCGCGGCCGGGGTGGACCACACGTGCGCGGTGAGCACCGACGGCACCGCCGAATGCTGGGGATCGGACGCCTTCGGCGCGACCCCGGCGCCGGACGGCCAGTTCCAGGCCGTCGCGGCCGCGGCCGACCACAGTTGCGGGCTGCGCCCCGACGGGACCATCGAGTGCTGGGGCCGGCGCTTCGTAGCGGGAGCCGACCCTCCCAGTGATCGCTTCGAGTCGCTGGCGGCCAGCGGCAACCACACCTGCGGGCTGCACCCCGACGGCACCGTCGAATGCTGGGGCACGGACCTCGTGGGCCAGATGGAACCGCCCAGCGAGCGCTTCAGGGCGATGGACACCGGGAACTACTTCGCCTGCGGGCTGCGTACCGACGACGGGACCATCGAGTGCTGGGGCTTCGACCGCTTCGGTGTGCTCGACGTCCCCGACGGACAGTTCATCGAAGTCACCGCAGGCGTCGGGCACGCCTGCGGCCTGCTCCCCCGCGGCGCGGTCGAGTGCTGGGGCTCCAACTCCCATGGCCAGGCCGACGCGCCGGAGGGCATCTTCGCAGCCATCACCGCGGGAGGCACTCACACGTGCGGGATTCGCGACACCGGCGCAGCCAACTGCTGGGGCAACCCCTACGCGGGGAGGCTGGACCGCCCACCGGGAGCTTTCAGCGCGCTGGCGGCCGGAGACAGCCATACGTGCGGACTGCGTCACGGCGGCGCCGTCGACTGCTGGGGATCCAACTCGCACGGACAGACCGACGCCTCCGAGCGCCTCTTCACGGCCGTCTCGACCGGAGTGCACTCGTGCGGCCTGGACCCCCGCGGCCACGTCGAGTGCTGGGGCACCGACGAGGCGCCCGCCGCCGGGGAGTTCGTCGCGATCGAGGTCGGCCAGGGCTACACCTGCGGGCTGCGCCCCGACGGCGCGGTCGAGTGCTGGGGCACCCTGCGGGCCCCGCCCGAGGGCGTGACCTACACCGGCTGACCGCCCACCGAACCGAACTGGCAGCCACCGAGGCCTAAAACGGCCCCCACCGCTGCCAATTCGGGGCAGGCGAGCCGGTGCCGGGTCATGGGTGCATAATGAGTCGTGTCCCGGTGGCGGAGGCTCGACGCGGGCCGCATCGCGATTCTGGCTGTGCTCGTCATCGGCACGGGCGCGTTCCTGACCAGGAGCCAGTGGTCCGGCACGGTCGAGACGGCCGTCGACGTGGCCGTGGGTGCTGTGGACGTGGCCGTCGACAGCGCGGTCAACGGCGACGACGCCGGCAAGATCGATCGCACCGAACTGGTCACCCAGGGCGAGGTGGTCGCTCCCCCGGTGGTGGACGTCGAGGACCCCGACGACTTCGACGTCGAGACCGAGCGGCTGTACCGGATCGTGCCCGAGAGCGGATCCCGGGCCAGCTACCACATCGCCGAACGCCTGGGCGGGCTGTCGCGCACCACGGTGGGAACCACGGAGGTGATGGCCGGCGAGATCGCGGTGAACCTCGTCGATCTGTCTGCGAGCCGGATCGGTGAGATCGTGGTGAACGTCGAGATGTTCCAGTCGGACTCCGTGCTGCGGGACAAACGCATCCGCCACGACTACCTGGAGTCGAGCCACTGGCCCTTCGTGAGGTTCAGGCCCACGTCGATCGATGGGCTCGACACCGAGTTCGCCGACGGCACCGGCTACGACATCGCCATCACCGGCGAGCTGACCGTCAAGGAGACAACCCGCACCGAGACCTTCGCCGGCACCGTCGTCGTCACACCGAACGAGCTCACCGCAGTCGTGTCGGCCACCGTCTTGACCAGCGACTACGGCGTGGGACCCATCAACATCGCCCGGCTGGTGCACACATCCGACGAGGTGACGCTGACCTTCGAGATGGTCGCCGGCCGCGTCGACCTCGCCTCGGATCCGGCCGGAGACCTGCGCCGCGAGATCCCGGCCACCGATATAGCGAGGGGGCGGTTCGCGGCGACCGTGCAGCCGATCCTGGAGACGCGCTGCGTGAGCTGCCACACCACCGGAGGCCCGGCGTGGAGCACCCTGGCGCTCGACACCGCCGGCGACGCGGCCGCCATCGCCGACGACATCGCGTTCGTCACCGGAATCGGCTTCATGCCGCCGTGGCTGCCGTCGGACCTGAGCCCGGAATACGCGCACGAGTGGGCCCTCAACGACGACGAGAAGGCGGCCATCAAGGCGTGGGCCGACGCCGGCGGCGGTCTCGACGTGCGGCCCAGCACCCCGCTGGTGGCCCGCTTCCAGGCCATAATCCCGGTCGAGGAGGACCAGAAGATCGGCCCCCGCGACGGGCTGTACACCGGCTACTCCCGTCCCGACGGCTGGCCGGTCAAGAAGGACGACTACCGGTGCCAGGTGCACGAGGTGGCCGATCCCGAGGGCGACGGCAACTGGGTCAAGGGCTTCGAGTTCCGGCCCGACCAAGTGTCGGTCGTCCACCACTCGATCGTCTACCGGGTGCCGGCCGCGGCGGCCGAGGAGGTCGCGGCCAAGATCGCGGCCGAGGACAGGATCGAGGCTGCCGAGGGCCTGGCCGACGAGCCGGGATGGACGTGCTTCGGGCTATCGGGGCTCGCCAGCGACGGCGTCTACTCCATTCAGGGCTGGGCGCCGGGCCAGTCCCCGACCATCTACCCCGACGGCTACGGCCTCTACCTGTGGCCCGGCGACATGATCGTCAACCAGATCCACTACCACTACGACCACGACACACCGCCCGACGGCTCCTGGATAATCCTCGACACCGCCACCGCCGCCGAGGTCGCCGCGGGCATGACCCACATCACGGGCAGCAGCTACCTCACTCCCGCCGAGGTGCCGTGCACTCCCGAGGAGGCCGCGGTCGCCGCCGAGCGGGCCGCCACCGTCGACGGCTACGTCGACCTGTGCGTGCGGGCCAACGTGCTGACCGAGATCGGCGAGAAGTACGACGACTTCGCTCCGCTCATCCCCGGCCTGCTCCTGGCCCAGTGCGGCGGCACCGTCGACGACTACGACGACCTCGACGGCAGCATCGGCTACAGTTCCTGCGATCTGCCGGCCCGCAACACCGGCACCATCCACACCGTGCTCGGCCATATGCACGAGTTCGGCGCGGCCTACCGCATGACCCTGCACCCCGACACGCCCGAGGAGCGGATCCTGCTCGACATCCCGGTGTGGGACTTCGAGTGGCAGCTGAACTACGAGCCGGTGGAGGACATCCGCATCCAGCGGGGCGACATGGTCCGCTTCGAGTGCTGGTGGGACCGCACCCTGCTGTACATGCCCGAGCCCCGCTACATCACCTGGAACGAGGGCACCGTCGACGAGATGTGCTTCTCCAGCATCGCGGTGCTACCCGACTGACAGTGCCGGCCTTGATCCCGGCGGGGCCGCCGGCGGCTCCGGCTACGGTCCTGATGTGAGACTGCCGCAGGCAGCGTTCATCGCCTGGGCTCTAGTGCTTGCGACTGCCTGCTCACCGGACAGCACCGAGGAGGACGATCCGCTCAACGCCACCGGGGGTACCGCCGTCGCACAGGACGACATCGCCGGCAGTTCCATGGCCGGGAAGGCCGACGGCTCGGCGGACGCACACTCCGGCCGCGGTCATTTCGTGGCCGTGGCCGCCGGCAGCCGTCACACCTGTGCGCTGCGCACCGACGGCGCAGTCGAGTGCTGGGGCGCCAACAACACCGAGCAGATGGACGCTCCAGCGGGCACCTTCACAGCCCTGTCCGCGGGCCGGCGACACACATGCGGATCCCGGATCGACGGTTCCATCGAGTGTTGGGGCTTGGACTTCGGCGGACTGCTCAGCGCTCCCGAAGGGCAGTACGTGGCGATCGCGGTCGGCGACAGCCACTCGTGCGCGGTGCGGATCGACGGTGACATCGAATGCTGGGGCAGCGCCAGCACCGATGCCGTGGTCGCCCCCGGCGGCCACTATCTCGGTGTCACAGCCGGCTTCGGGCACTCCTGCGTGTTGCGACGCGGCGGAGGGGTCCAGTGCTGGGGTGACAACCATTGGGGCCAGGCCGATGCCCCGCCCGGAGAGTTCTTGTCGATCTCCGCGGGCGGTGACCAGTCGTGTGGCCTCCGGGCCGACAGCACCGTGGAGTGCTGGGGACGCAGCTTCATCGACACGGGCCGCGCCCCAGGGGGCCGGTTCACCATGATCGACGCCGGTGGCCGCCACGCTTGCGGGCTGCGCGCCGACGGCGCGCTGGATTGCTGGGGTAGCAACCACTGGGGTCAGACCGACCCACCTGAGGGGCGGTTCGTGTCTGTGTCCAGCGGCTGGGATCACTCCTGCGCAGTCCGCGTCGACGGTGACATCAGGTGCTGGGGCCGGCGCTTCGCCAGCCGTGTGGACCCCCCGCCCGGTTCCTTCGACTCGGTGGCGACCGGCGATGCCCATAGCTGTGCGATCCGGATCGCAGGCACCGTGGACTGCTGGGGTGCCAACGAGCGCGGCCAGGCCGACGCCCCCGGCGGGAGGTTCACCGCGATCGCCGCAGGGGCAGGCTTCTCGTGCGGCTTGCGGGCTGACGGCGCCGTCGAGTGCTGGGGCGTTGACGAACATGAACAGGTGGAGGCACTGTTCGACATCGCCGCCTGGACCGACACCGACGAGCAAGGAGCCTTCAAGTCGGTCTCAGCCGGTGGGAACAGCGCATGCGTGCTGAGGACCGACGATCTGGCCCTCTGCTGGACCGTTGATGACCAGGGTGTCAGCCTAGGTGGGATGGCAGGCGCGTTCGAGGCCCTGACGGTGACCAGCAACCACGAATGCGGTCTCTCCGCCCACGGCTCCGTCGAGTGCCGCGACCGGCGAGGCGGCCTACCTGCCGGCAGCCCTGAAGGGTCTTTCCGCGCGCTGGCGACCAGCGACCGCCACACATGCGGCATCCGTACCGACGGCAGCCTCGACTGCTGGGCAGTCGACTCCGGCGGCCTGCTCCACGCCCCCGGCGGGCTGCTCGATCCACCTGGCGGCACATTCGATGCCGTCTCGACCGCCCGCTACCACTCCTGCGCGGTCCGCACCGACCGCCGCCTCGAATGCTGGGGATTGGACTACGCCGGGCTGCTCGACGCCCCCAGCGGCCGGTTCACGACGGTGGCGTCGGGTACTGCTCACTCCTGCGCGGTCCGCACCGACCGCCGCCTCGAATGCTGGGGCACGTTCCGGGCTCCGCCTGCGGGCGTATCGTTCACGGAGTCCTCCTCATCCATCGGGGAGGCGGACCCGAGCCCGCAAGCCGTCCCCCGGCAGACCCTGGTGCTGACTCCAGCGGTCTGGTCTTGAAACCCGGCTCATGGATACGGTCAAGTGAGAAGTCCACTGCTTGGGGCGGTCGAGGCGGGCGGGACCAAGTTCCGGGCCGCGGTGGTATCGGCGGACATGACCGTCGTGGACTCCGTGCGGGTGCCGACGACCGACCCTGACACGACCCTGGCGGCCGTTGCCGCGTTCTTCCAGCGGGCCCAGCCGGTGGCTGCGCTGGGGATCGCCTCGTTCGGTCCTGTCGATCTGGATCCCGACTCGCCCGGCCACGGAGCGCTGGTGGGCACGCCCAAACCGGGCTGGTCCGGCAGCCCGATCCTGGGGCGACTCACGGATGCCCTGGGGGTGCCCGCCGCCGTTCAGACCGACGTGGAGGCGGCCGCGGTAGCGGAGCAGACCCTGGGACCGCAGCCCCGGCCGAGACGGCTCGCCTATGTGACCGTCGGCACCGGTATCGGCGCGGCCGTGTCGGTGGACGGCGCCCCATGGCGGGGCCGGCACCACAGCGAACTGGGTCACATCCCGGTGCGGCGTGTCGCCGGCGACGACTACCCGGGACACTGCCCCTTCCACCGCGACTGCCTGGAGGGGATGGCCTGCGGTCCGGCCATGGCCGGGCGCTGGGGACTCGACCCCTCCGAGGCCGGCGGACGCCACGACATCTGGCAGATGGAGGCCGCCTATCTCGCCCAGTTGGTGAGGGTGCTGGCCTACTCGTTCGCCCCCGACCGGATCGTGTTCGGTGGCGGCGTCGGCAGCCATCCCGGCCTCATTGAAATGATCCGGACGCAGAGCCACGCCGACTTGGGCGGCTACGCCGACTACCTCTCGGGCGAGGACGGCTTCGTCACCGCACCTGCCCAGGGCGACTCCGGCCTGCTGGGCGCGGCCCTCCTCGCCCGCTCCCTGCTCAACCGCTGAGCCTCTAGACCGCCGCGATCTGGCGGCCCAACTCAGCCAACTGCTCCTCGGCATGGCCGAGGGTGAGCTCCATGTGCCGCGCGGCCAGGAAGTGACGGTGCAGGGGGTAATCGCGGTCGACTCCCACACCGCCGTGGACATGCACCGCGGCGTGCACCACCCGGAAGCCGCCCTCGCAGGCCCAGTACTTGGCGATGGCGATCTCCCGGTCGGCGGGCAGTCCGGCCGACAGGCGCCAGGCCGCCTGGTAGGCGGTGAGCCAGATGGCCTCGGCGTCGATGTAGGAGTCGCCCGCACGCTGGCTGACCGCCTGGAAGGTGGCGATGGGCCGGTCGAACTGGTGACGCTGCTTGGCGTAGCCGGCGGTCATCTCGATGGCGGCCCGGGCCGCTCCGGCCATCATCATGCACAGCCCCACATTGGCGTGCCGCTCAATGAAGCGGACGATGGCCGCGCCGTCGGATGCACCCCCGCCGAGCAGCGCATCGGCTCCGACCCGCACGCCGGACAGTTCGAAGCGGGCCTCCGGGCGGCCGGTCGTCACCTCGACCGCCACGCGCTTGAGACCTTCGGTGCCGGTGGGTACCAGGAACACGCCGACCTCGCCGCGGTCGAGACGGGCCGGAACCAGTGCGACGTCGGCATCGAGGCCTCCCGCGACCAGGACCTTGGTGCCGTCGAGCGTGAAGGCGCCGTTGTCGACCCGTGCCGATGTGGTCGGCTCATCCGGAGCGGTGCCGTCCTCAGCCAGGGCCGCGCACGCCAGCACCGACCCGTCGGCCAGGCCTGGAAGCCAGGAGGCCTGCTGGCTCTCGGTGCCGTAGGCGGCGATCGGCATGGCTCCCATCACCGCGGTGGTCAGCAGCGGCACGGGCGAGGCGTAGTGACCTACCTCCTCCAGGGCTACCGCGATGGCCAGGAATCCCAGACCGAGGCCGCCGTGGGCTTCAGACACGACGGCTCCGGCGACGCCGGTTCCGGCCAGCGCGGCCCACGCCTTGCGGTCGATGTGGTCGCCCTCTGCGACCAGGGCCTTCAGACGCTCGTGCGAGGACATGTCGGCCAGGACCTGAGCGGTCAGGTCCCGTATGGCATGCTCCTCCTCGCCCAGTTCGAAGTCCATCGGTCGATCCCCGCTAGCGGGAGGCTCGGGGGTAGCCGAGGCCGAACTGCGAGATCAGGTCGCGCTGCATCTCGTTGGTGCCGCCGCCGAAGGTGAGGATGATGGTGGAGCGGTACATCATCTCAAGGCGGGTCAGGTATCCGGGCGAGCCCTCCACCACGTAGGAGCGCTGGCCGTAGACCTGCATCAGCCTGCGGTAGGCGTCGACATAGAACTCGGTGCCCGACACCTTCACCGCCGAGGAGTCGGCCACGAAGCCGGCGATGGTGTCCATGCCGGGCTCGGCGCCGTCGATCTTGTTGGCCACCGTCCAGGCCACCTTCCAGTTGGCCAGCCGCAGGAACTCCAGCCGGGCGGCCACCTCGGCCAGGTTGCGCTGCACCCACGGCTCGTCGATGACGTAGGAGCCGTCAGCCCGCTTGGCCGACTTGGCCCATTCCACGCATTCCTCGAAGCGCTTGGTGACCATGCCCGACGAGCAGATCGTGACCCGCTCCCGGTTCAGCTGACTGGTGATCAGTCCCCAACCCCGGTTCTCCTCGCCGATGAGGGTGGACGCCGGCACCCGGCAATCGTCGAAGAAGGTGTGGTTGATGTTGTGGTTAGACAGCAGGTCGAGGGGCTCGATGCTGATGCCGGGCGTGTCCATCGGGATGCAGAACAGCGAGATGCCCTTGTGCTTGGGGACGTCGGGGTCGGTGCGGGCCGCCAGCCAGATGTAGTCGGCGCCGGCGGCCAGCGACGTCCAGGTCTTCTGGCCGTTGATCACGTAGGTCTCGCCGTCCCGCACCGCCCTAGTGGTAAGCGAGGCCAGGTCGGTGCCGGCGTCGGGCTCGGAGTAGCCGATGCAGAAGGTGATCTCGCCGCCGGCGATGCGGGGCAGGAAGAAGTCCTTCTGCTCGTCGGTGCCGTACTGCATGATCGTCGGGCCGACGGTGTTGATGGTGAGCATCGGGATGGGCGCGCCCAGCGCCACCGACTCGTCGAACACGATGAACTGCTCCACCGCGGAGAGGCCCCGGCCGCCGTACTCCTCCGGCCAGCCCACGGCCAGCCAGCCGTCGCTGCCCATCTGGCGCACGATCCGGCGATGCGCCGGACCCACGCCGGGCTCTTCTGCCAACTCCTCCCGCACGTCCTCGGTGAGCAGCCCGTCGTAGTAGGCCCGCAGCTCGTCCCGCAGCACCTCCTGCTCAGCCGTGTACCCGATGTGCATCGCTCCTGCCCCCGTCGCCTGCGACTATTCGTATCGGGTTCCGTTGGCTTTGATGTAGTCGAGCCACAGTGAGCCCGCGTCGGGGGCCAGCTCGCCGGGTCGGTAGGTCACCGCCTTGAGCCGGCCCGAGTACGGGAACGGGCCGTGGCGTTCGTAGACGTCCCAGCTGACGGGTGAGCGGCGGTCGACACCGATGTCGATCCCCTCGAAGGGGGCCATGGCCATGAGCGACACCAGCCCCGGAGCCTCGGCCGCCGTCTCGCCGTCGATGCTGACGGCGGCGTTCCAGGCCAGGTCACCGGGATTCTCGACCGCAAGCCGCACGCTCGACGCGCCCTCCGCCAGCAGGCCGCAGTCGAGCACCCTCATGTCGCCGTAGGCGTTGTGGGTGAAGAACAGCCGGTCGTCCTCCACATGGAGCATGTAGCCGCCGCCCTGGTCACCGTGGGCAACCAGCACGCCGGCGTCTCCCGGCTGCCAGCGCAGAGCTACCTCTACGTCGAAGCTCTTCTGGAAGATCAGCTGCTGGGAGCGCCAGCGCTCCAGAGTGGGCGTTCCGGGCCTTAGCGTCGTCTCAGCGGCCAGTTCGTCGTGCCACGGCGGGCGCTGGATCATGACCAGCTGGTTGCCCTCGTCGAGGGGGTAGACCTGATTAGCCCATGCGGCCCGGTCCCAGGCCTGTTGCATCTCGTCCAGCCTGTCGGGGTGCTCGGCAGCGAGGTCACGGGTCTCAGTCGGGTCCTCGGCCAGGTTGTGCAGCTCCCACCGATCCTGGCTGAAAGGCCGCCGGGGCCGGTGGCAGGTCACCACCGACCAGCCGTCGCGGTAGAAGCCGCGGTGGCCGAAGTTCTCGTAGTACTGCTCGGGGTGGGTGGACGGCGCGGCCGCATCCGTGATCGTGGCCGCGAAGCTGGCGCCGGCCAGCTCCGGCGCGGGCACGCCGTGACGGCTGGTGGGAACCTCCACGCCGCAGAGCTCGGCCAGGGTCGGGAACACGTCCGTCACGTGCTGGTACTGGGTTCGCACCCCTCCGGCCATGGCACCCTCGGCACCGAACCGAGCCGGCCAGTTGACGATGAACGGCACGCTGTGGCCGCCCCGATGGGTGTTGATCTTGTAGAGCCGGAACGGTGTACACGAGACCATGGCCCAACCCATCGGGTAGTGGGCCAGCGTCCGGGGCCCGCCGAGAAGGTCGATGCGCTCGTAGTCGGTGTCGACCACCTCCAGGTCAGTCGTTCGCACCTGGGAGAGCAGGGTCCGGAAGTAGGCCGACGTGCCGGTGTACTGGCCCTCCCGGGAGCCGCCATTGTCGCTGGTGAACAGCACGACGGTGTTGTCCCACTCCCCGATGGTCTCAAGGTGGCGGCGCAGCCGGCCGAAGTTGCGATCCACGTTGTGCACCATGCCCGCGTACACCTCCATGTAGCGGGCGAACAGCTCCTTGGACCGGGCGTCGAGCTCGTCCCAAGGGCCGACCTCATGGCGTTCCTCAGTGTTGCGGGCCGGCAGCACCGCGTTGGGAGGCACCACTCCCAGCTCCCGCTGGCGCTCGAACCGCTGCCGTCTTATCTCGTCCCAGCCCACGTCGTAGCGGCCGCGGTAGTGCTCGATGTCGGCCGCGGGCGCCTGCAGCGGGGCGTGCACGGCGCCGTGGGAGAAGTACATGAAGAACGGCCTGCTCGGATGCGATGTCCGCAGCTCGTCCACCATCCGCATCGCCTGGTCGGTGAGGTCGTCGGTGAAGTAGTAGCCGTCCGGATAGCTGTCGACGTCGATGTGATGGTTGTCGGCGTAGAGGCGGTGGGGATGGTGGAAGTTGGTGAATGCGTCAAGGATCCCGTAGTAGCGGTCGAAGCCCCGCTGCAGGGGCCAACTGGCTTTGGGAGCGCCGTCGCTGAGGTGGGAGTCCTTGGTTAGATGCCACTTGCCGAGCATGAGCGTCGCCCAACCGGCGTCGCGGAACGTCTCGGACATCGTGACCGCGTTGTCCCGCAGTTCGTGGCTGTAACCCGGGAACCCGGGGTCGCTGTGAGCGACTTGAGCCATGCCGGCCATGTGGTGGTTGAGCCCGGTGAGCAGCGAGGCCCGGGTGGGCGAGCACATGGGATTCACATGGAAGTCGGTGTACCGCAGGCCCTCGGCGGCCAGGCGGTCCAACTCGGGGGTGTCGATCTCCGATCCGTAGCAGCCCAGGTCGGAGTAACCGAGGTCGTCGGCCATCATCACGATCACGTTGGGGGCACCCTCCGGAGCGGTCGGCGGCTGCGGCCAGTGGGGCTCGGAGGTGGAAAAGATCCTGCCGACGGTGCCCTCGAACCCCGCGTACGGCGCGGTTGGGTCCACGGATGCGGGGCTCTCGGCCCCGGATGCGCTTGTGCTCACGGCTTGAAGAAGGCTGGGCTGGTGGCCTTGGCCGGGATCTCCACCAGCGGCGTGGCCACCTGGTCGACGGTCGGGCCGTGCTCAGCGGCCAGCGGTGCCAGCCGCTCGAGGTCGAATCCGTAGAGCTCGGCCGCGTTGGCGCCCAGCACGGCCCGCATGTCGGCTTCGCTCCAGTCGCTGAAGGCTCGCTGCAGGCTCTCCAGCGAGTACGGGTAGGTGCCCTCGTGATGGGGGTAGTCGCTGCCCCACATCACCTTGTGCACTCCCACCTTGCGCATGGCCCCGGCCTCGCCCGGCGACGGGAAGCTGGCCCCGATCCACACGTTGCGGTCGAAGTACTCCGATGGCTTGTGCGGCAGCACGATGTCGGCCGCGAAGCCGAGCTCGCCGACGCGGCCGTGGCGCATCTGGCGGTGGTAGCCGTCCATGCGGCGCAGCTCCTCCACCAGCCAGGCCACGCCCTGCTCGGTCATCACGTAGCGCAGCTTCGGGTAGCGCTCGAACACCCCCGACATGATCAGGTGGGCCAGATTGCGGTGCGAGTAGAACGGCACCTCCATCAGGAAGATCACCCCGGCCGCGGGGGCCTTGCCGTAGTCGGGGCCGCCGTTGCCGCCGTGCTGGGTCATGATCAGGTCGAGGTCGGAGGCCGCGGCCCAGAGCCGGTCCCAGCGGGGATCCCAGTAGCCGGGCAGGTCGCTGTCGGGCGGGACGTGGGGCAGCAGGAAGCTGCGGAACCCCTCAGCAGCGGCCCACTCCAGGGTGGCCACCGCGTCGTCGAGGTCCTCGGCGAAGACCTGCGGCAGCCCGCGACGCTGGTCGGGATACCGGGCGCACCAGTCCCGCAACCAGCGGTTGTGGCAGGAGATGCCGGCGAAGCGGCGCTCGTAGTCGGCCCGGTCCGACGGAGGGCGGGCCACCAGCGCGCCCGTCGGGTAGAAGGGCGGGACGGTGTTGGGGAAGGTGATCTCGGCCACGATCCCGTCGGCGTACTGCTCGTTGAGGCGCCGCTCGTCGTCCCAGTTGCGGGACCGCCCGTCGTCCTGCAGGTCCCGGTAGGGGTTGCGGTACGCGCCCCGCCACTCCTTGAACTCGTCGCGCCACGCAGGGTCGAGGTACTCCTCGTAGGCGGCCATGTTGCCGCCCGCATGGCAGTCCGACGAAATGATCGTGTAGCGCTCGTTCGCGCTGGCTGTGGACTCGCTCATCCGTTGGTGCTCCTCGCCACGGCGCCCGGCGCCCCGGGAGCCGACTCGCTTGCTGCCCGGCCGCCTCGTCGGGTCACCTCACATCGGCTGATGCGCCGAAGTGTACGCTGGCCACGTCCAGGACGGATGGGAGCCGCCATGGTTTCGGGCGACATGCGCACTCGCTTCGACACGCTGACCGTCGCCCCGAGCCCGGATTTGCGACGGCCGAGATGATCAACGCTGAGGTAGCCCACGCCGCCGAGGCCGGACTGGGCGAGGGCTGCGTCTGGTCGCCGGTGGAGGATTTGCTGGTTTGGGTGGACATCAACGGCAAGGCCGTGCACCGCTTCGACCACGCCACCGGCCAGCCGGTCGGGCTCTGGCGCTACCCCGACACGGTGGGCAATGCCGCCGTCCGGGCCGGCGGCGGGCTGGCACTGGGCTTGGGGGTGTCGGTGACGCTCACCGACCAGGTGGGAGCCATAGAGACCGTGATCCAGCTCCCCGGTGAGCCGGAGACGAACCGGGCCAACGACGGAGCGGTCGACCCCCGGGGCCGGCTGTTCCAGGGAACAATGAGCGACGCCGAGCCGGGTACCCCGGTGGCCGGTCTGCACCGGGTGGACGGCGACGGGACAGCCCGACGGGTGCTCTCCGACGTGATGATCTCCAACGGCATCGGCTGGAGCCCCGATCAGGCCAGGATGTACTACATCGACACGCTGACGTTCCGGGTGGACCAGTTCGACTACGACCCCGACACCGGCGAGATCGCAGGGAGGCGCCCGTTCATCACCTTCGACGGCAGCACCGGCGCACCCGACGGGATGACCGTGGACGCCGACGGCTGCCTGTGGATCGCGATGTTCGGAGGCTTCGGAGTGCAGAGGTTCTCGCCCTCCGGGGAGAAGCTCGAGACGGTGGTCACGCCCGGCGCGCCCCAGACGACGTGCTGCTGTTTCGGCGGCCCCGACCTCGACACCCTCTATATCACCACCGCAGCCGACTCGATCGCGGGCGTCGACACCGAGGGCGAGTCCAACTCGGGGGCGCTGTTCGCGGCCGACGTCGACGCGGTGGGCCTTCCCACCAATCTGTTTGCCGGTTGATCACCGGCCCTGCATATATTCGGGTTGTACCCCCGCCTTTCCCGCTAGGAAGAACGCGCCCGCGATGACGATCGAGCATGCCCCCCTGCCCTACCCGCTCGATGGGCTGGCACCCCACATCTCCGAGCGAACCATGAGCTTCCACCACGGCCGCCACCATGCCGGCTACGTGGCCAGCGTCAACCAGGCCATCGCCGGGACGCCTTTGGCTGGGGCCGCGCTGGAGGAGATCGTGACGGCCGCCGACGTGCCGTCGGCGCTGTTCAACTGTGCGGCCCAGGCCTGGAACCATGCCTTCTACTGGGACTCGATGAGCCCGGACCAGGTTGAGTCGCCCTCCGGCGTGCTGCTGGCCGCGCTGGAGCAAAGCTTCGGCTCGCTGGACGCCTTCAATGCCGAGTTCGCCGCGGCCGCCTGCGGGAACTTCGCTTCGGGCTGGACCTGGCTGGTGTCGGGCGACGATGGCCTTCAGATCGTGAACACCGACGACGCCGACACGCCGCTGCGCCACGGCCAGCGGGCGCTGCTGACCATCGACGTGTGGGAGCACGCCTACTACCTCGACTACCAGAACGCCCGGGCCGCCTATGTGGACGCCTTCATCGAGCACCTCATCAACTGGGAGTTCGCCTCCGCCAACTTCGCGGCCACCGGCTAGTCGCGCCTGGCGTCAGCCGGCAGCCCTCTCAGCGGTAAGCATCTACGTCTGTGACAGGAGCCAGTCGAGCAGCGCGTTCATGAAGGTGTCGCCGTAGCTGGGCCCGTGGCCGCTGTCCACTCCGGCCCAGAGCTCGATGCTGATCCCGTCGGCGCAGCCCGACTCTGGCCTGAATACTTGCGTCTCCGGGCCCGGCACGGATTGATCGAGGTCAAGGTGGGCATGAGGCCGGGCCTGCTCGGGCCAGTCGCAGCCGGCCCGGCGGCTCCAGCGGGTCACCATGTCCTCGGCCGATGCGTAGAAGGCCAGCTCGCCGTCGCTGTTGGGATCCGGCTCGATCTCGTCGCCCCCGTACAAGATCACGTTGTCGACCGTGCCGTGGATGTGCAACACCGACACCGGCGGTGCGCCGTCGCAGCTCGAGTCCTCCAGGTAGCTCGTCCCGGCCAGGCTGGCCACGGCGCGTAGGCCGGCGAGAGCCTTGCAGGCCATGTGATATGCCATGAACCCGCCGTTGGAGTAGCCGAAGACGTACACCGGACCGAAGTTCCTAGAGCTCGTTGCCTCCGCTACGAGCTCGGTCAGGTAGGCGACGTCGTCCTCGCCGGCCTTGCCGCCGTCGCAGCAGCGGTCAGTCGGATTCCAAGCTGGATATCCCGCGCCATCGGGTAACGCGTTGGGCAACAGCAGGGCGAACCCGTGAGCGTTCACCCGCTCGTGAAGCGGCAGGTACGTGGAGTGGTAGACGGAGTCTCCTGCGTAGCCGTGCAGGGAGACGATCAGCGGCGTCACGCCGTCCACGAACTCCACCGGCAGCGCCAGGATCGTGTGGTCGCGCCGTCCAGGGTGGTGCACGTAGACAACCTCACCGCCGGCTTCCTCCACCATCCGGGCCGTCCACTCCACCACGCCGTCCTCGGCCGAATCCAACCCCGCGTCCTCGTCCTCGGACGACAGCTCATCTTCTGCGAGTTGCCCCTTGTCCTCCGGCTGAGCCTGCTCCTCGCCCTCCACCCGCTGTTGGTCCTGCGCCTGCTCCTCGACCTCCACCCGCTGTTGGTCCTGCGCCTGCCCTTCGACCTCTACCCGCTGTCCGTCCTCCGGCTGCAACTGCCCCTCGCCTGTCGCCAGCTGTCCGTCCTCCGGCGTCTGCATCCCGTCCATCGCCCGCTGTTCATCCCCCGGCTGCGACTCAACCGTGACCCGCTGTCCGTCCTCCGGCAGGCCCTCGTCCCTCGCCTGTGCCTCATCCGCTGACCGCTGCCCGTCCTCTGTCGTCCCTTCATCCAGCGTCGGCGGCGACTCCGGCTCGGAGCCGACACTTGAACCAGCGTCATCGTCCCCACCAGCACAAGCGACCAGCGCAACCATCAGCACAGCGCAGACCGCTACCACCCGATGCAGGCACCGAACCCCAGCCTGCCTCCGAAGTCTCGACACGCGGCGCCCCATCAGCTGTGCCAGCAGGACTCAGCCCGACTTCTGAAGGGTCCTGTCACGTAACATTTTGTCAGCCTAGACGTCCGCGCTTGGCCTGTTTCGAGCCGCCCCGATCACTCCATCACTTCTGAGAATATTTCAGGAAATAGCGTGAATAATCATGTAAAAGCTTGACAGATGTCACACCGGTGTGGGATGATGTCGTCATGCTGATCGAAGCCGCCCGCCGAGCCGAGGCCGCCGCCAAGGAGATGCTGGCGTTGGTGAATGCGGGCTCCGCTTCGTGTGAGGAGATGCGCGAGGCGATGCCGGTGCTGAACTCTGCATCAGCGATGATCACGGCCGCGCAGACCTCGGCTGCGGCGTCGATTGCGGGACGCGAACGTCACGGCGACGGCGGTGCGGAGGTGCTTGCCACGGCTGCAGGGCTGCCGATCGGCGAGGCGCGCAGCCACATCAAGACTGCCGAGACGCTGCGGGATCTGCCTGCGGTTCGTGATGCGGTGGAGTCGGGACCGGTGACCCGGGCGAACGCCAGGCAACTGGCGGCCGCCGTAGAGAAGGTCGGCCCGCAGGCTGTGGCGTCAGACGACGAACTGCTAGACAAGGCTGAGTCGATGCGTCCGGAGCAGTTCAAGCGGGTGGCCCGCCGCTGGACCGCAGAGCGCCAGGGTGATCACGGGGCCTCTGAACACGCCCGCCAGCGGGCCCGGCGCCGGCTGCGAGTGTGGGACGGTGACGACGGCATGGTGCACCTGCACGGCGAACTCGACGCCGTCACTGGCAAACAGGTGGCCAACCGGCTGCGCGCCGCAGCCTCCCGGATGCGTGACGCCGACAGGGCGAACGTCAACGCCAATGGTGCCAGCCGGCGGAGCTTCGACCAGTGCATGGCCGACGCACTGGACTACCTCACCGCCGGGGACAGCAGCCGCGGCACCGGCCGGCCGTTCGCCGACATCTGCGTGGTCGCTCACGTCGACGACGACACCGCCGAACTCGTCGCTGAGCTCCCAGACGGCACGAGGCTTCCCGCGGAGGTGCTCGACACCCTGACTTCGAACGCCAAGCTCACCGGACTCATCTACGACCGCAGCGGCAAACCGATCTGGCGAACGGAATCCCGGCCCACCGCCACCAAGGCGCAGCGCCAGATCCTCAACGCCCGCTGGGGTGGCTGCTTCCACTGCGGGACCCACTTCGCCATCTGCCAACCCCACCACATCGAACCAGTGTCGCGGGGCGGACCCACCAAGCTCGACAACCTCGTCCCGGCCTGCTGGGACTGCCACAACCGGATCCACCGAGACAGCTGGCAGATCCGCAAACGGCCCGACGGCAACCACACCCTGCACCCACCCGACCGTGTGACCTACGGACCGGCCGAAGCCCCCGAGGAGGCCGCACTGTTCACGCCCGGGCCGGAGCCGGAACCCGACCCGAAGCAAGCCAGGGCAGGACCCGACGCCACCCGGGCAGGCCTAATCGCAGCCCGAGCCATTCTCCGCGAGACCCGAGCACAGCACGAGGCCGTCGGGACAGGGGCGCGATCTTCCGCCTAGGCAGCAGGCCGGTCGGACGCGGAACGGGCCTAGTGCCCGACGCCGAGCCAGGCCGAGTGACATCGCTGATCGGTCGGCTGATCTTTTCGCCAGTCAGTCGTCGACGAGGAGCTCGATCAGGGAGCTGGTGTCCCAGCGGCCGTGGCCCTGGCGCTGGAGGCGGGCGTAGAACTGATCGATAACCGCTGTTATCGGCAGGGTGGCTCCGACCCGCTGGGCCTCGGCGAAGCAGATGGCGAGGTCCTTGCGCATCCAGTCGAGGGCGAAGCCGAAGTCGAACTCGCGGCGGGCCATCGTCACCCCCCGGTTGGCCATCTGCCACGAGCCCGCCGCGCCCTGCGAGATGGTGTCGACCACCTGCTCGATGTCGAGCCCGGACCGTCGGGCGAAGTCGATCCCCTCGGCCAGGCCCTGGACCAGGCCCGCGATGCAGATCTGGTTCACCATCTTGGTGCGCTGTCCGCTGCCGGGCCCGCCCAACCGCGTTACCGCCTTGGCGTAGGCGTCAATCACCGGCTCGGCCCGGTCGAAGTCGGCCTGGTCGCCACCGCACATCACGGTGAGCAGGCCGTTCTCGGCCCCCGTCTGGCCCCCGGAGATGGGCGCGTCCACGAAGCCCACTCCCCGTTCGGCCGCGGCCGCGTGAAGTTCCTGAGCGAGGTCGGCTGACGCGGTGGTGTGATCCACGAGGACCGACCCTGCTGCCATCGACTCCAACGCTCCACCCTCCCCCAGCGTCACCGAGCGCACGTCGTCGTCATTGCCCACGCACAGGAACACGAACTCGGCGTCGGCGGCTGCGCCTGTGGGCGTGGGTGCGGCTGTCCCGCCGTGCTCGCCCACCCAGGCCTCAGCCCGGGCTGCCGTCCGGTTGTACACGGTGACGTCATGGCCCGCCGCGACCAGATGACCAGCCATCGGATAGCCCATCACCCCCAACCCCACGAATGCACAACCAGCCATCGAGCCTCCTTGAAGAATGGGAGCATTGCGGATGCGAACGAGCTGCCGCACCCGATCGCGCACGATCCTACGGTCTGAGCGGATACCCCCGATCACGGATCGCCCCGACCGCGCCCACGACGCTGCCTCGTCGTTCAACCGTTATAAGTATGTATAGTACGTACGTGCCGAACAAGACGATCAGCCTGCCCGACGACGTCGTGCCGATCATTGACAGCCTCGGCGTCCCCTTCTCGAGGTGGGTGACCGACCAGCTTCGCCACCACTCGGCTCAGACGATGACGACCTTCGCCCAACAGCTTGTGGCCGACGCCGCGCTCGCAGCCGGCGAAGCGCTGACCGAGCAGGACGCACGGGCCGTGGCTGAGCGGATGGAGCGATCTGCGCCGTGGTAGCGCGCGGCGCGGTGTACTGGATCAACCTCGACAGGCGCCGACCGTGTGTCGTCGTGTCCTCCCGCGACGTCCTGGGGGTTGACGTGTGGCAGACCCATGTCGTGCCCCTGACCTCGAACCTCGACAGAGCCGGCCTCGCCGGCAACGTGCTGCTCAAGTCAGCAGCGACGGGCCTGCCCAAGGACTCTGTGGCGGTGCCGCTGGGGTTGGAACTGGTCGACCGGTCCTGGCTGACGGATTACGTGGGACAACTGCCCGACGCCCTCGCCGATGCCATCGACGACGGCCTGCGCGCCGTGCTGGGCCTATAGGCCGCCACGGAGATCCTCCAGCTGCACGACTCGTGCGGTCGGGATGTGCGACATCTCGAAGGCGCCTTCGAGATGGCAGCGGGGTCGTGGCGTCGTGTCCGCGGCTACTGTGGGCGGCATCCGAAGACGCTCGGACCCCGGAAGGTGATGGAAGGTGGAGTACCTGGCGGTGCTGATGGCGGGGTTGACCGCGATCATCCTCTTCGTGTTCGGGCTGGAGCACTTCTCTGCAGAGATCGAGCGAATCTCCGGGGACAAGTTTCGCAGGTTCATTGCCAAAGCCACGAGAGTTCCGATCGTCGGTCTGGTGATCGGAGCGCTGGTCACCGCGATCATCCAGTCCAGTTCGGCCACATCGGTGATCGCGGTGGGCCTGGTGAACAGCGGGGTGCTGTCGTTCCAGAACAGCGTCGGGATCATCTTCGGCGCCAACGTAGGAACCACCATCACCGCGCAGTTGGTGGCGTTCGAGTTGACCTCGTTCGCGCCGGTGATGATCATCCTGGGTTTCGTTCTGTCGTTCGTTCGTTCCAGGGTCTCCATCTTCGGCAAGTCCATCTTCTATTTCGGGTTCGTGTTCTTCAGCCTGAACCTGATCTCTGAGACGCTTGGGCCGCTCAAGGACGAACCGGCTCTGGTCGACTATCTCATTCAGCCCCAGAACATTCTGGTCGCGGTGTTGGTGGGCTGTGTCTTCACCGCGCTCGTGCAGTCGAGCTCGGTCACAACCGGGCTGGCGATCATCTTTGCGCAACAGGGCCTGTTGAGCCTCGACAACGCCGTCCCGTTGGTGGTGGGCGCCAACATCGGGACGACGGTGACGGCGCTGATCGCCATGGTGAAGATGGACTTCACCGCCAAGAAGACGGCTCTCAGCCATCTGCTGTTCAACGTGGGCGGCGTGCTGATCGCGCTGCCCTTCCTCTTCCTGTTCGGTGACAGGCTGAACGACTTCGATGTTGACCCGGCCATCATGTTGGCCAACGTCCATCTCGCGTTCAACCTGATCACCAGCCTCATATTCCTGGCGATGATCAAGCCGTTCACGCGCATGATCGACCGTATCTTCCATGAACGCAAAGCCGAGTTCGAGATGCTGCCCATCCCGATCTACGACGAGCAGATGGCCCATGACACCGTCCGAGTGGACCTCCGCAGTAACCGCAATGACCTCTTGGCCTTCCTGCGGGAGAGCTACGGCATGGTGGCACTCAGCATCGAGTCCGGCTATCGCAGCATCTATGAGACGGCCACGAAACGCATCGAGTACATCGCGTTCCTGGAGAAGGAGTACGCCACGTACTTTTCCAGGGCCTTCACCTCCGCGGCAGATGAGGAGGAATCCCGAGACCTGCTCGCACTCAACACTCAGTTCGACTACCTGTTCCAGATATACGACTCGATAGACGACATCTTCAACACCAAACGGGCCCTGACCGCCAGCTACGTGGAACTCAACAGGGACATCCTGTTGATGGTCAGGGAGATCTCCAACCAGACACTCGCCATGTTCGATGAGGTCTCCAAGTCGCTGCTCGAGCGGCGCCAGACGGAAGTCTCCGAGCGAGCTCAGCACCTCCGGGCCCTGTTGGACGACATCGATCGCGACATGCTCAAACTGCTCGCGCAGCCGGACCGTGCCGACGCCGGCGCGATGTCGAACCTCGTCACTTACTCCAGGCGGCTCCAGGACAAGTTGACCAACCTCGCGGTCCTCGTCGACGCCGAGCAGGCATCCTCACAAGAACAGCAAACGCCACCAAGCACCAGCAACTAGCCGACCAGCGTCGCTTCGCCTACAGCCGCCCGTGTCTGAGGAGCATCATTAGAGTTGGCGTCTCAGGTTTCTGATGGGAGCACCACCGTAGGGTCGTTGAGGAGGTGGGTGTAGGTCAGGATCGTGACCTCGCCCCCGGCGATGCTCTCCAGTGTGAGTGTGGCTGGTCTGAGGCGCAGGATCTTCATCGGCTTGGAGTCGATTAGGAGATGTTGCCCTTCGTTGAGTTCGCTCCGCAACACCCGGCCGGCGGCGATGGAGGCGGCTATGTCGCGGCCGCCGAGACCGGCGAGCAGGCCCGCGGTGAGCGCGACAGCGGCGACGGTTCCTGCGGTCAGCACGACGAGGATGGTGGTTTCCACTCCGAGCTGGCCGAGCGCCAGGATCACCGCACCGACCATGACAGCGGTTCGCAGGGTGCGCTCGGCCATCCGGCTTCGGCGTCCGGTCGCCTGGGTGAAGCCGCGGCCTAAGGAGCCTGACACCACGACCGACAGCGCGTAGCCCACAAGCAGGATGAGCCCGGCCGCCAACACGTTGGGGAGCCACCGGAGCATGTCGCTGGGGATGGGTTCGAGGGTCTCGGGGTTGGTGGTGGCCATCGCGGCGACGACGCCCGTTGAGGTGGCGAGCCAGAAGACGAAGATGCTCGCTGGGGCTGCGACTTCGCGAACGGCCTCCTTTCGGGACTCGCGTGACAGCGACCGGCGCACGACGGCGCCGGCTACGGCACCCACCACCAGCCCGGCGCCGATCGCCGCGAGGGCTATGACCCAGTTCTCGTCAATCACTGTTCTCATCCATCACCGTCGTCCCTCCGTGGTGTCGTGGCCTCATTGTCGACAACCGCGCGAAGCGTTGACCAGCCGAGGACGGCGAGGTCTGCGAGCATCCATGCCGTCTCCTGGTCCTGGAGCCTCTGCGCGACTCTGGCTTCGATGCGCTCTTCGAGGCCCGGTTCGGGTTCCCAGAGTCTCGCGAGCAGGCTCGTTCCGGCTGACTCGGCGATGGCCAGCTCGCGGTCAAGGTCGGCGGCGCCCATCCCCAGCTCGCTCAAGGCGGCTTCGACATCGAGGTCGTCCATCACCGGGCTGTCAACCTGTCGTGGCGTGTTCATGGCTTACCTCGGCCTGTTGCGGCTGCGATGGTCCGGCGGGCTCGCAGCAACCGGATCTTCACCTGGCCCACGGTTACTCCGAGGGTCTGTGCGATCTGCTCATAGGACATGTCCTCGCTGACCCGCAGAACAAGGATGCTGCGTGACAGCTCGTCGAGGGCGCCGACCGCGGCGCGGACCTCCTCCAGTTCGCTGACCCACACCACTCTGTAGTCGGGGCCGTCGACCGGGCGCGGCGGCAGCCTCTGGGGGTCCCACGGTTCCTCGCGACGAGAGCGCAACAGCGACACGGCCGTGTTGTGGGTGATGCGCAGCAGCCAGCCCCGCATCGAACCCTCCCCCCGGAACGTCGACAGGTTGCGCCAGGCGCGCAGCACCGCCTCCTGCACCACGTCCTCGGCCAGCGCGGGGTCCCGCACGATCGCGATAGCCACCCGATACATGGCGGCTGCGTGCTCACGGACGAGAAGCTCGAAGCCTTCTGTGGCGTCGGCTCGATCACCGGGCTCCGGGTCGGTCGAGCACGCGAGGGGCTGCGGAGTCACACCCATAGGACGCAGACGGCGTCCCGAAGTTTCACAAGAACTCCAGCGAGCGCTCATCAGAGATCTGCGGTCCTGAACTTGTTCGTAACTTTCGGCCCTCTCGTGCGTCCTCTACCTGAAGCGCCCAAGCGGAGGGCCGGAACCAGAAAGGGAGGATCCGAATGACTGCCGTCATCGCTCAAATCAACTATCGGGAGGGGATCGAGGAGGCCTGGGACGACCTGGTCGGCTTCGCGCCGCGCCTGCTTGCCGCGCTCGCGGTGCTGCTGGTGGGCTGGATCATCGCCAATCTCATCCGACGGGGGCTCACTAAAGGGCTCACACGGCTTCGATTCGAACAGCTCATCGAGCGCTCCGGGCTGCAAGCTCCGCTGTCAAGGATCGGGGTGCGAGACTCATCGCGGCTGCTGGCCACGCTCATCTACTGGGCCGCCATGCTGCTGGTGCTGCAACTCGCCATCGACACGTTCGGCGACTCGGCCATCCAGGAGGCTCTCGACGACCTAGTCGGCTTCCTGCCCGACCTATTCATCTCCATCGTCATCATCGTGGTCGTCGGTGCCGTCGCATCACGCGTCTCAAGCCTGGTGGGCGAACTGCTCGAGGACCAGAACTACGGCACCACCGTCGCACGCATCGCCGGCGTCTCGATATGGGTTGTGGGACTGTTCGCCGCCTTGGACCAGATCCGCATCGCCGACGACATCCTCAACGTGCTGTTCATCGCGCTGGTCTCCACCATCGGCCTCACCGTCGCGGTCATGTTCGGGATCAGCGGCATCCAGGCCGCCCGCGAGCGGTTCTGGCCCGCGGTGTTCGACCGCTTCGGATCTGCCAGCACAGAGGATCCCGACCCCAACTAAAGCCCCATCGGAACCGTTCCCTCCAACGACTCCCCTCCCCGCCCGACCGGATACCCACGCGGGGAGGGGAGTCGCGTCTCGGGAACGACCAAGCCCGACAGCCGCCATGACCGAACGACCGAAGGAGCATCCTGATCCGTGAGAGTCGCAGTCGTCTACAACCGGGACAGCCGCAACGTCATCAACCTGTTCGGCATGCCGAACCAGGAGAGGATCGGCCTGAAGACCATCAAGCGGCTCACCGACGCGCTCCGCGCCGGCGGCCATCAGGTCACGGCGTTCGAGGCTGACAAGGAACTGATCTCGAACCTGGAGTCGTTCATGCCCCGCGTCGTGGCCGGTGAGCGGCCCGGCATGGTGTTCAACGTCTCCTACGGCCTTCAGGGCCAGGCCCGCTATACCCACGTCCCGAGCATCCTGGAGATGGTCGGCATCCCCTATGTGGCCTCCGGGCCGCTGGGGCACTCTCTGGCGCTGGACAAGGTCGTCACCAAGATGATCCTGCGCCAGAACGGCATCCCCACTCCGGAGTTCGCGGTGCTGGAGACGCCGGAGATGCCCGTCCCGGGTGACCTGCCCTATCCGATGGTGGTCAAGCCCAAGAACGAGGCGGTGTCGTTCGGCCTCGCGGTCGTCCACGACGCCGACGAGCTGCGCGCCTCCGCCAAGGTGATCTTCGACCGGTTCTCCCAGCCGGTGCTGGCCGAGCAGTA
>JAJEHD010000013.1 GCA_022819505.1 Acidimicrobiia bacterium
CGAGGCCGAGGCCGCCGCGGCCGCCGCGGCCGCCGAGGCGGCGATGTTCTTCGACCCGGAGGGCGTCCTGGTCGTGGGCCAGAACTTTTTCCCCAACCAGCAGGCCAGCCTTGATCCGCGCATCATGTCGACCAGCACCAACGCTGAGTTCCTCAACGAGATCTACGCCACGCTGGCGACGCGCGATGCCATCACCGGCGAGTACAGCCCCTACCTAGCCGAGTCCTACGAGGTAGTCGACAGCCAGACGCTGACCGTCACCATCCGGGCCGACGCCAACTTCCACGACGGGCGGCCGGTTACTGCACAGGATGCCAAGGCCTCGATCGAGGCCACCAAGGCGAACACCGCTGAGCGCACCTGCAACTGCAACCGTGGCATCGCGCTGGTCGACTCGGTCGAGGTGGTTGACGACAAGACCTTCACCGTCAAGATGTCCCAGCCCGGCCTGGCCACGCTGTTCGAGTTGCTGATCGGCCCCGAGTTCATGATTTCCCCGGCCGACGCCGGCGCCTCGCAGGCCAGCGCTCCGATCGGCAACGGACCATTCCGGTTCGTGGAGTTGGTCGAGGGCCAGAGGATCACCCTGGAGAAGTGGGACGACTTCTTCGCGGCCGACGACGTAATGCTGGCAGGCTTGGAGTTCGTCAACCTGCAGGAGGGCACTACCCAGCTCAACGCGCTGCTGGCCGGCGACATCGACGTGGCCATGGAACTCGACTTCCCGAGCTTTGAGGCCACCGAGGACCGGGACGGCTTCAGCGGTGCCGCGGTCCAGAGCGACACGACGTTCATCTGGTTCGTGGGCTGCCAGGCACCGGGAGCCTTCTACGAGGACATCAGGGTGCGCCAAGGCTTCATGCACGCCATCGACCGCAACCTCATCAACCAGGCTCTCTACGGCGGTGAGGGTGTGCCGACGGTCGGGTTCTACCCACCCGGTCACCCCTACAACGATCCGACCCTGGAGGACGTGTACCCCTTCGACCTCGACCGGGCCCGCGAGCTCTTTGAGGAGGCCGGCGTGGCCGGTCAGACCGTGGGCATCTGGGCCACGTCGTCGATCCCCGAGTCCATCGACTTGGTGCTGTTGATGAACGTGACGCTGTCGCAGGCCGGTGTCAAGGTTGAGCCGATACCCACCGACGACCTCGTGGGCGACTACCTCAGGCCCGCCAGCCTCGATCCCGGTCCTTTCGATCTGGAGCACGATGGCGTCCTCATCACCCAGTCCCGTCCGGGAATGCAGAAGCTGACCCGTAACTTCCTCGCCAGCGGTATCACCAACCCGTGTGACACCGAGTACGACCGGGCGACGGAGATCATCGGCGAACTCTCCGGCCTGGCGCCGGATGACCCCAAGGCGGTGGAGCTGTGGCACGAGATCCAGCGGATCAACGTGGAGGACGCCCGGCACATGATCCTGGCCTTCTTCCCGAGCTACATGGCCTGGAACAGCGACAAGGTGGGCGGGGTTGACCCCAACAGCTTCGGCGGGCCCATCGAGGGCGGGTACACGTTCACCGACATGTACATCGCCAACTAGGCCTCCGGCTCCACGACTACAGCGCCCTTCGGGAGGCCGCCAGTGAGCGGTCCACGGATCATCGACACCGACACCCACGTGATCGAGGCTCCTGATCTGTGGACCGCTCGGCTTCCCGAGAGCTGGGGCGACCGTCGCCTGCACATCGAATGGAACCCCGACCGGAACCTGGAGATGTGGTGCATCGGCGACCGGCCCGTCAAGCCGGCCTGGAGCGGGGCTGCCTACGGCCGGCGTACCGACGGCTTCGAGGATCCGCCCGCGACCCGAGGTCACGCCCATCCGGCCACCTGGGACATCGGCGAGCGGGTCAGGCTGATGGACCGATGGGGCATCGAGATGGCGGTGCTCTACCCCAACGTCGCCGGGTTCACCTTCGACCCGTTCGTGGACTACCCCGACCCTGAGATCTCGGCGGCTCACGTGAGCGCCTACAACGACTGGCTTCTGGAGTGGATCCGGCACGCGCCCGGTCGGTTCATCCCGATGATGGCGGTGGCCTACTGGGACATCCCCAGAGCCACCGCCGAGGTCGAGCGGCTCGCCGGTGCCGGCTTCGGCGGCATCGTCACGACAGGGGCTCCGCACCAGCACGACCTGCCCCCGCTGCGGCACCCGCACTGGGATCCGTTGTGGAGCGCCTGCCAGGACGCAGGGCTGACCGTGAGTTTCCATGTGGCCAACGGCGACATCTCCCTGGAGATGCAGCCCGATCGGCTGGCGCTCGAGGGCGATGACATCAAGGAGGCCCGGGTCTCCACCGCCCTGTACCTGGAGAACGCCAAGCAGACCACCGACCTGTTGCTGTCGGGCGTGCTGGCCCGCTTCCCCAACCTGAGGTTCGCCATCGTCGAGAGTGGCATGGGCTGGGTCCCGTTCGTGCTGGAGAACGTCGACCAGAGGTTCAAGCGCAACCGGGTCAACCGGCAGCACCCGGAGTTCGGCGACCTGCTGCCCAGCGACCTGTTCCGCCGGCAGGTGTTCGTCAACTTCTGGTTCGAGGAGCTCTGCGACTTCCACGTAGAGCGAGTGGGACTGGAGAACCTCCTGTTTGAGACCGACTTCCCCCACAACACCGGCATCTACAACGAGCACTTCGAGGACACCCTGCAGGTCGCCTTCCGTAGCCAGCCCGACGAGGTGCGCCACACCATCCTGTGGGACAACCCGGCCCGCCTGTACGGTCACGCCCTCGCGGCCCAGGGCGTGACCGTCAACTAGCCCGCTCCCGCGCCGCCGGCGCGAATCCTCAGCTCATCATCAGGCCGCCGTCGACGTTGATGGCCTGGCCGGTCACATAGCCGCTATCCGGGCCGGCGAGGAACACCACCACCCGGGCCACATCGGCAGGCTCGCCCATCCGATCCAGGGGAACCCGCAGGCCCAGGCCGGTGCCGCGGCTGGCGTCCTGGAGTTGCTCCCAGCTCCCCGGAGTGCTTCGGCCGGTACCGATGTGGCCGGGGTTGACGGTGTTGACGGTGATGCCATGGGGCCCCAGCTCGGTGGCCATCGACTGGGTCAGGCTCATCACCGCCGCCTTCGACGCGCTGTAGGCGGCCCGATCCGGCATGCCCCTGCGAGCGACGCCCGACCCGATGTTCACGATCCGCCCCAGCGCGCCCCGTTCGAGCAGGTGGCGCACCACTGCGCCGCTCATGAGGAAGACACCCTTCGTGTTCACCCTCATGACCTCGTCGAAAGCCTCCGGGGACACCTCCCAACTCGGGCCCCGGTCGGCTCCGTGGGGCGCGGCCGCGTTGTTGACGAGCACGTCCACCTGTCCCAGCCCCTCCACGACTTCGGCAACCATCCGGTCGGCATCGGGCCTCTCGCCGACGTCGCCCCGTACCGCCAGCCCGGCCCGGCCGACTCCGCTGATCTCGCTCACCAGCGCGTCGAGGGATCCGCGGTCGGGACCCGGCCGGTCGCGAGCAGTCACGGCCACATCGGCGCCGGCCCGAGCCAGGCCCAGCGCGACAGCCCGGCCGATCCCGGAGGGCCGGCTGCACCCGGTGACCAGCGCCACCCTTCCCGACAGATCGAGGCGATCGTCACCCATGGTGACCTTCCTCGGGCGATCCCACGCCGCGGAGAACCTCCGTCAGCGCGGAGAGGTCCTCGAGCTCGTCGATCCCGCGCAGAAGGGCGAGGAGTTCTCGGGCAGCGTCGTGGTCGAGCGCGGCCGTCGCGTTGGCGAGGAACTTCTCGTCGAAGTCCTGGTCGCCCAGCGGTCGGTTGAAATGGCCTCGGGGATGGTCCATCCGGATCTGCAGGTTCCGGCCGTCGCGGAGGCTCACCGCGAACTCGTAGGCCGGCTTCGATCTCCAGGTGCGGGTGATCTCGGGATCCTCGGCCACGGTCACGCGGGCCATGAGCGGCCTAAGCGCCGGATCGGAGACCCGGTCGGGGGCGAACGACGCCTTGTTCACCCGCCCGTCGGCCAGGACGACCGCGATCACGTAGGGAAGGCTGTGGTCGGCGGTCTCCCTGCGCTTGGGGTCCCACTTCTCGTCGTGGTCGCCCTGGCCACCCCCGATCAGGTCCCAGGCGACGTAGTAGGTGGATACGTCGATCGCCTCGACGTCGTCGGGTCGGACACCCTCGGCGTGCAGGCCGCCGAACACCTCGGCGGGGATCTGGGTCTCGAAGTCCGACGGGTTGAGCTTGCAGCTGGTGCGCTCCACCGCGCTCAGGCCGTTCACCGGCGTGCCCAGGCCGCCGAGGTCGAAGGGCCCGGTGGCCTGCTCCCACATCCCGAACTTGCCCTCGAATGGCTTCGGCGGGCCGGTGACGCCGGCCGCGGCCAGCCTGGCCGCGAACAGAGCGGCCATGGCCGCGTAGGAGGAGGCGCAGCCCTTCCAGTTGGACAGTTCGCCGGTGCGGGTGACGAATAGCGGCATGTTGGGCGTCACCGCCAGTGACACCGCGTTGGATAGCCGCTCCGCATCGAGTCCCAGCACCCGGCCCGCGCCGGCCGCGGTGGCGATGGCCAGAAAGGCCCCGTAGTCCCAGCCGTGATCCCTCATCGGGACAGCGTCGGCGAGCGCGGCGAACACCTCGTAGGCGACGTGCAGCCCGGTCAGGACGTCCGGTCCGGCGCAGCCGCTGATCTCGGCCGCGGCCAGCACCGCCCCCGCCATGTCGCTGGGATGGCCCCCGCCCTCGGTGTGATAGGTGTCGTTGAAATCGAGGTAGCGGATCAGGCACCCGTTGGCGAAGGCGGCCAGCTCCGGCGTGGACGGCTGCGCCAGCCCGATCACCGACGCGCCCGGATCGGCGGTGGCGGTGGCCGCGATCGAACGGGCCGCAACGCACGGGGGAGCGTCCAGCGCTCCAAGCGCGCATCCGAGCGCGTCGACGAGGCGGCTCCGCATGGCATGCGACGCGGCCTCCGGGACCTCATCCGGACTGAGTCCGGACGCGTAGTCAGCGATCAGGCTGGTGGGAGAATCGAACATGTTCTCACTCCGGATGGCAGGGGAGTCGAGGGTTGGAGCCCGGCGTGTGCTCAGGGCTCGATCCGGGCCTGGACCACCTCGCCGCCGGCCTCAGCGGCCTCGATGGCTGCTTCGGCCTCGTCGAGCCCGAAACTGTGAGTGGCGATCAGGTCCAGCGGCCACTGGCCCGACTCGATGATGCGGATGCCGGCTTCCAGCGCCTCAAGGCTCTTGCCGTATCCGCTCAGTACCCGGAGCTGCTTGTGGATCATGAGATCCACCGGAAGCTCGGCAGTGACGTCGCCTTTCAGCCCGGCCAGCACGAGCCGGCCACCGAGATTCAGGGCATGCAGGGCCTCGGTCACCACCGCGGTCGATACCGGGGTGACATCAATGATGAGCGTCGGTGGGCTGTCGAGCGCCTGCGCCAGCGCCTCGCCGGTGCTGCCTCCCTCATAAACCACGGTGGCCGCGCCCAAGGCCCGGGCCACCTCCAGGCGGCGGCGGTCTCCCTCCAGACCGACGACCGCTATCGACGTGGCACCGGCCTGGCGGGCCGCGATCACACAGGCCAGGCCCCTGGCTCCGGGACCGAAGATGGCGACCCGGTCCGACGGTTCGACCCCGCCGACGTCCTGAGTCCAATCGATGGCGTTGGCCATGGCGGTGAAGAAGGTCGCCGGGCCCAGGGGCCCGTGCCGGTCCATGGGAACCAACATGGCCTCCGGTGCCAGGTACATGTGGGTGGCCATCCCGCCCCAGAGCCTCGGAGGCGTGTCCGGGTGAAGCCAGCCGTAGACGCGGGCGTAGCCCTTGAACGGGGCCCGGCAGCGCTTGCCGGTGTGGCAGCCCCGGCATCGACCACACCTCAGGTGGGAGTGCACCGCCACCCGGTCTCCCTCATCCAGTTGCCAGGCCCGGGCCGCATCGGTCCCGATCCGCTCGATGACTCCCAATGCCTCGTGGCCCGGTGCCAGCGGAAGCGCCCCGGGAGCCAGGATTCCCCGGAAGACCTCGATGTCGCTCCCGCACAGCCCGTTCGCCTCAACCCGCAATATCGCGCCGTCCGGGCCCGGATCGGGGATCGGGACCTCCCGCATCTCATACTTCCCGACAGCCGGCTGGATGACCGTCCGGGCCATGTCCATGGTCTACATCCTCGCGTGTCGTGGCTGGGGCCGCGGGACCGGCGCCGCGGTCCGATGGAGGCTCGCCGACGCTACTACAATCCTCAATGACAATCATGATCATAGAAGGGGGTCAATCTGAGGTTCTCAATCAACCTGTTCGGCACTCCGGTCCAGGACATGGTGCGGCTGGTGCCCCGTGCCGACAAGCTCGGCTTCGAGGCGGTATGGCTGGGCGAGCACCTGGTCCGCCCAGCTCAGTTCGAGAGCGCCTACCCGTACTCGCCGACGGGATCGACCCAAGAGGTGTGGCCGGCTGAGACCCCGCTCAGCGACCCCTGGGTAGCGCTCGGGCATCTAGCCGCCATGACCAGCCAGATCCGTCTGGCCACCGGCGTGTACGTGCTGCCCCTGCGCAACCCGTTCGTGACCGCCCGGGCGGTGGCCACCCTTCACGCGGTGTCGGGGGGCCGGGCCATTCTGGGCGTCGGCGCGGGCTGGAACCGCGAAGAGTTCGACATCGTCGGCGAGGACTTCGACGCCCGGGGCGCCCGGATGGACGAGATCATCGGGATTCTCCGGCGGCTCTGGTCGGGCGAGGCGTTCTCGCATTCGGGAGCCTTCTACCGCTTCGCCGAGGTGAGGCTCGGACCGGCCCAGGATCCGCCGATCCCTATCGTCATGGGCGGGCACTCCCCTCCGGCGCTGCGCCGGGCTGGGCGTCTCGGCGACGGGTGGTACAGCACCGCAACCGGCACGCTGGCCGAGATGGTCGAGTTCCGTGGACGGATCGAGCAGGCCCGGGCTGGAGCCGGCCGCGCCTCGGAGCCTTTCGACTACTACATCCGCATGAACGGCGAACTCGATGCCCGCAACGCGGCCCGCTACCGCGATGCGGGATTCGAGCATCTGACCCTTCCCACCAACCGCCTGTGGCGGGGAGCAGCCAACGTCGACGAGAAGCTCGCCACCCTTGATCGCCTTGCCAGCGATCTGGGAATGCGATGACCGCGCCAGCCAGACCAGCCCGCGCTCCCCACGAGCGGGACATGCCGGCATGAAGCTCCAGGACAGGGTGGCCATCATCACCGGCTCCGGCCAGGGCGTGGGGCGGGGGATCGCGCTCGCCCTGGCTTCCGAGGGCGCCGCGGCGGTCCTCATGGGACGCACCGGGGCCAAGGTGGAAGGCGTTGCGGCCGAGATCACCGACCGGGGAGGAGTGGCGCTGCCGATCGAAGGCGACGTCACCCGCCCCGAAGACATCGCCTCGACCCTGGCCACCACCATCGAGACGTTCGGCCGGCTCGACATCCTGGTGAACAACGCCCAGCACATCCACCGGGGCCCGCTGCTGGAGTCATCCGATGGCGACGCTCAGGCCTCCTGGGAGTCGGGTCCGCTGGCCACCCTGCGGTTCATGCGGGCCGCCCACCCGCACCTGAAGGGCGGTGGGGTGATCATCAACCTCGGAAGCCGGGTCGGGGTGCGTCCCGATCCAATGGGCTTCGGCGTCTACGCGGCGGCCAAGGAGGCCATCCGGGCTCTCAGCCGGACCGCGGCCATGGAGTGGGGCCCCGACGGCATCCGTGTCGTCGTCATCCTGCCCTTCGCCACATCACCCGAACTCGAACGCATGCAGCGGGAGGACCCCGAGGCCTACGCCCGCACACGGGACGCCACCGCGCTGGGCCGGGTGGGGGATCCCGAGACCGACATCGGCCGGGCGGTCGCCTTCCTCGCCGGACCCGACGGGGGATACATCACCGGCACGACCATCGCTCTGGACGGCGGCAAGTCATTCGTCCGCTGAACCCTGGCCAAGGCACGGCAACTATGATCATGATTCGCCGCTAGCTGGAGAGCTGCCATGGCTGACCGTCTGGAGGAAATGACCGCCGCGGGCCGGGCCCGGCGCGAATCGGCCCAGGGCGAGAAGGCCGAGGGCCTGATGGCGGCGGTCAGAGCCATCGATCCCAGGCTGGCGGAGTGGTCGGACTCGTTCGTGTTCGGGCAGGTGTGGGCCGACTCCCGCCTGAGCTTCGAGGAGCAGATGCTGGTGGCTCTCACCGCGCTCGGCTCCACCGGGCAGGTCATGCAGCTCCGCTCCTATCTGCACGGGGCCCTGCAGGCCGGAATGGACCCCGACAAGATCCAGGACGCGCTGGTGATGCTGGTGGTGTACTCGGGGTTCCCGAACGCGCTGACCGTGCTGGCCGAGTGGCGATCGGTGAGGGACTCCCACGAGCGGCGGGCGGCAGCAGCCAAGGAGGTCGAAGGCCATGACTGACATAGCCGACGCGGCCGTGCGAGCCGAGGCCGAGGCGGCCGCGCCCTACCCGATACCGAGGGAGTCGAAGCTCGACCCGCCACCGGCTCTGGGCCGCTGGCGGGCCCGGCGGCCACTGCATCGGATCAAGCTGTGGGACGGCCGCGAGGCGTGGGCCATCGTGGGGTACGAGGAGGTGCGGGAGGTCCTCAAGAACCACGAGACGTTCGTGTCCTCGCCCCTGGCCCCCGGATACCCGACGCTGGGGGAGGCCGACGCGGCCACCAAGAAGTCCCTGCTGCTCACCATGATCGATCCGCCGCTGCACACCCAGCACCGGGGCGCGGTGCTGCGGGAGTTCACGGTCAAGGCCATCGAGTCGCTGCGCCCCGACGCCGAGGCGATCGTGGACGACCTGATCGACGCGATGGCGGCCATGGACCCGCCCGTCGACCTGATCAAGGTGCTGGGCGCGGCCGTGCCGGCCCGCTTCACCTGCCGCCTGCTGGGCGTCCCCTACTCCGACGCCGAGTTCTTCCAGGAGCGGCTAACCGTCCGGTTCTCGCCGAACTCCCCGGCCGCCTCGGTGTACGGAGCCGAGGACGGCCTGCGGAGCTACTTCGCCGAGCTTGTCGAAGACCGCCTCACCGAGCCCCGCGACGACCTGAGTTCACGGCTGGTGAGCGACCACGTCCGCACCGGCCAGATCAGTCCCGAGGAGGCCGCCACCATCCTGCACGTGCTGCTGATCGGCGGATTCGACACCACCAAGCAGATGATCGCGCTGGGAACCCTCACCCTTATGGAGCACCCCGACCAGCTCGCAAGGCTCAAGGCTGACCCGTCGGGGTGGCGCAACGCGGTGGAGGAGCTGCTGCGGTACATCACGCTGATCCAGAGCGAGCGGCGAGCCTGCACCGCCGACACCGTCGTCGGCGGCCAGCAGATCCGGGCCGGCGAGGGAGTGCTCGTCCTGCTGAACTCGGCCAACCGCGACGCCTCGGTGTTCGATTCGGCCGACAGCCTCGACCTGGAGCGCAACGCGGTGCGCCATCTCGCCTTCGGCAGCGGCATCCACCAGTGCCTGGGCCAGGCTGTGGCCCGGATGCTGCTTCAGCTCACCTACCCCAGGCTGTTCGACCGTTTCGAGCGCTTGCGGCTGGCCGTGCCGTTCGACGCCCTCAGCTTCCGCGAGAGCAGCTCGCTCTTCGGGGTGGACGAGCTGCCGGTGGAGTGGTGACCGGCGACCTGCCGGTGAGCGCGCCGTGCCGCGGTTGAGCGGGACTGGCCGGCGATGAGGGCCCTCGACGGCACGACCGCCATCGTCACCGGCGGGGCCAGCGGCATCGGTCGGGCCATCTGCGGCCGGTTCGCGGCAGAGGGAGCCGCGGTGGCCGTGGTCGACATCGACGAACCCGGAGCCGGTGCGACGGCTGGAGCCATCGCAGACGCGGGAGGGCGAGCCATAGCGGTGACGACCGACCTGCGGGTGCCCGACGACATCGCGGCGGCCGTGGCCTGGGTCGGAGACGAGTTCGGATCGATCGGCGTCCTGGTCAACAACGCCGGAGTCATGGACGCGCTGCGGCCTCCGCTGAGTGTCTCGCTGCCCCAGTGGGAGCTGGCCTTCGCGGTCAACGTCACCGCGCCGTTCCTGCTGTGCCAGGCCGTCCTGCCCGGCATGATCGCCAACGGCAGGGGAGCCATCGTCAACATCGCCTCCATCGCGGGATTGAGCGGTGGCCGGGCCGGGACGGCCTACACCGCCAGCAAGCACGCCCTCGTGGGCCTCACCCGCAGCATCGCCTTCACCCATGTCGAGGACGGCGTCCGCTGCAACGCCATCTGCCCCGGCGGCGTGGCCACCGGCATCGCGGACCGCGACGATCCACGGGATCCCTTCGGGGCCGAGCGGTACCGGCTGGCCCACGCCACCAAGCCCCGCCACGGCGAACCCGACGAGATCGCATCGGTCGCGGTTTTTCTAGCATCGGACCAGGCGAGCTTCGTGAACGGCGCGATCGTGCCGGTCGACGCCGGCTGGACCGCGGCCTAGCAGGAGGATGACGATGAAGCTGACCGTGGACCGGAAGGCCTGCACCGGCGCCGGCAACTGCGTGCGGCTCGCACCCGACTGGTTCGACCAGGACGACGACGAGGGCCTGGTGGTGCTGCTCGGCGACGCGCCGCCCGACGGCTTGAGGCCGCTGATGAAAGACGTCGTGGACGCCTGCCCGACGGGCGCCATACGAGTCGAGAGCAGCTGAGCCGGCCCCGTGGGGCTCGACCTGTCCGCCGTCCCGGACGACGTGGTCCGACGCTACGGGCTGGACGGCCTGCCCGCCGGCCGCGAGCAGCGGACCGCCGCGGACCTGCTACGCCTCGACGGTAAGCGGGCGATCATCACCGGCGGCGGAGGCGACGGCCTGGGCGCAGCCACCTGCGCTCGGCTGGCCGAGCAGGGTGCCGATGTTGCCGTTCTCGACATATCACCGGAGGCTGCTGCCGCGACGGTCGCCTCGATCAGGGACCGCTGGAGCGTGCGGGCCGAGCCGGTGGTGGCCGACGTGGGTGACGAGACCCAGGTCCGGGCCACGATCGACGATCTGGCCGAGCGGTGGGACGGCATCGACATCCTTGTCAACAACGCCGGCGGGTCCGGCTCGGTGGGTGCCGAAGGCCAGCGCGTACCCCACCACGGGCCGTTCGAGGAGATGGCCTACCGCGATCTGCAGGACGTGGTGCGGGTCAACCTCCTCGGGACGATGCTGGTAACCCGCGCGGTACTGCCCCACATGATCTCAGCGGGGGCGGGACGGATCGTGAACGTCTCCTCGGAGGGCGGCAAGACCGCGGTCACCGGCCTGACCGCTTACAACGCCTGCAAGGCTGGGGTCATCGGCTTCACCCGGAGCCTGGCCTCGGAGGCTGGCCCCCGAGGCGTTACCGTCGTGGGCGTGTGCCCGGGGATAATGGTCTCGGACCGCACAGTGAGGGCGCTGTCCGACCCGCAGGCCCGGGGCTTCGCCGCCCTCGACGATGCCTTCGCCCGGGTGAGTCTGGGCCGGGCCACGGTCGTCGACGAGGTAGCCGGGGTCGTGGCATTCCTGGTCTCGGAAGCGGGCAGCTTCATACATGGAACATCGCTCAGCCTCGGCGGGGGGATGGCCGACTGACCGCGGATGCCGAGAGGCCGAGAGGAGACCGGCGTTGAGCACGAATTCCAGAGTGTGTGTCGTCACCGGCGCGGCGGCCGGGCTGGGCCGGGCCATGGCCGACCGGTTCGCCAACGAGGGGGCATCGGTCGTACTGGTCGACCGTGACGCCGACCGACTGGCAGGCACGGTGGCAGCCATCACCGAGGCCGGGGGCCGGGCCGACGGTCGGATGGCCGACGTCTCCGACCAGGACCAGGTGGAGGAGACCGCCCGATGGCTCGAGTCGACCCACGGCCGGGTCGACGTGCTGGTCAACAACGCCGGGGTGGCGCTGCGCGAGGGCAGCGTGGCCGACATGAGCCGCAAGGCCTGGGATCTGACGCTGGCCGTCAACCTGACGGGGCCGTTCCTGGTGAGCCGCACCCTGGTTCCGCTGATGCCCTCCGGCTCGGTGATCGTGAACGTCGCCACCAACGCCGCCCACCGGGCGGTGCCCGGCAGTGACGCCTACGTGGCTTCCAAGGCCGGGGTGGTTGGACTGACCAAGGCCATGGCGGTGTCGCTCGCGGACCGGGGCATAAGGGTCAACGCCGTGTCCCCGGGCGTCACCGCCACTGAGGAGGTGCTCAGCCGCCTGGACGATCCCAGGGTGCGGGCCATGATCGACCGGGCACCGCCCCTCAGCGACTACGGCAGCCCCGAGGAGCTGGCCGCGGTGGTCAGCTTCCTCTGCAGCGAGGAGGCCCGGTACGTGAACGGGGCGGTACTCGCGGTCGACGGGGGAGCCACGGCTTGACGCTGACACCAGCGGACGTCTCGGTCGTCGGCGACATCGCGGCCGCCAACGCGCGCCAACACCCTCATGCGGAGGCGGTTGTCGACGGCGAGCGCCGTCTCAGCTGGAAGGCGCTGCACGGCAGGGTGATGAGGCTGGCCAACGCCCTGACCGCCGGGCTCGAGATCGCACCGGGACAGCGGGTGTCGATGCTGGCCCACAACTGCCTCGAGTACTACGAGTTGTTCCACGCGACCGCAGCCGCGGGTGTTGTGGCCGCGCCGCTCAACCAGAGGCTCGCGCCGGGCGAGCTGGCCACCATCGTCGAGCAGGTCGAACCGCGGGTGATGCTGTGCGACGCCGACCATGCCGAGTTGGCCGCCGAGTTGGCCGCGCCAGCCTCGTGCCCGGTGGTGCGCATCGGCGGCGACGACCCAATCGGCTACGAGCATCTGCTGGCTTCGGCCAGCCCGGCCGGCGCCGGTCGGCGACCCGACCCCGAGTCGGCGGCCACCATCTGCTTCACCGGAGGCACCACCGGGGCTCCCAAGGGCGTGATGATCCCTCACCGGTCGCTGGCGGCCTGCGGGCCTCGCACGATGCTGTACCAGGGCCTGACCGGCTTCGACCGCCACCTGTTCGTGCGGCCGATGGCGGTGGCCCCCGGTCATCGGATGGCGGCCCAGCACGGCTTCTCGTCGGGCACGACCATCATCGCCCCCCGCTTCGAGCCCGGCCTCTTCTACCGGCTCGCCGACCAGGAGGGAGCGACGACGAGCCTGCTGACACCCACCATGTTCCAGATGCTGCTGTCCGAGCCGGCCCCGGAGCGCGACCTCTCGACCCTGCGGACATTCGTATACGGCGGCGCGCCGTCCACGCCCGATCTCATCTCGCGGGCAATGGCGGCGTTCCCCCACGTCGGGCTGCACCATGTGTACGGCGGGACCGAGGTGGCGGTGGCGCTGCATCTTGGGCCCGCCGAGCACCGGGCCGGCCTGCTCGACTCGGTCGGCCGGGAGGTTCCCGGAGTGGAGGTACGCCTGGTCGACGAGGCCGGGCAACAGGTTCCCGACGGCGAAACGGGCGAGATCATCGTGCGAAGCAACGAGCTCTTCAGCGGTTACTGGCGAGACCCCGAGACCACCGCGGCCACCCTGCGCGACGGCTTCTGCTGGACGGGCGACCTGGGCGTCCGGAACGAGCGGGGCTACGTGCGGGTCGTGGGCCGGAGCAAGGATGTGGTCATCAGCGGGGGCTTCAACGTGTACCCGATCGAGGTGGAGAACGTGCTGACCGAGCATCCGGCGGTGAGCGAGGCCGCGGTGATCGGGCTCCCTCACGAGAGGTGGGGCGAGGCCGTGCACGCGATCGTGGTGGCCAGGCCGGGCGCTAAGACTTCGGAGTCCGAGCTGACCGCCTACTGCTCCGGCCGGATCGCGTCCTACAAGACCCCGAAGTCGATCGAGTTCGCCGAGGACCTGCCCCGCACAACGGTCGGAAAGATCGACAAGGGGCAGCTTCGAAGCTCACGCACGGGCGACATGGCCTGAGAGCAGGCGCGGGTAGGTACTAGTGCGTCGCGTTGCGGCGGTGTGTTCCCCGCTCTTGTTCGCTGCGCTCACGGGCCGCTCGGGCCACGGCCTCGCCCGTATGGGCCGGATTCGCGTGCCTACTCGCTCGGCCTCTGAGCCGTCAGGCATCATCGGCGGGGTTCATGGCCACGGCCTCTACCTCGGCGATCCGCTCGACGAACCGCCACCTGCCGTCGGGATCCCTCACCAGTTGATCTAGGTAGCGGCCGAAGGCCCGAACGAAGGGGGCGCCGTCATCGCCGGCGTCAAGGCGGGCGAAGTAGCTGCGGGCCGTCGCCCGATCGCCGTCGACGGTGACCACCGGCTCGAACAGAAGGTGCTTGTGCCAGCGGTGCGGGGCCCGGCTGTGGGCGGCAATGAAGCCGCCCAGATCGTCGTGTCCCTCGAAGCGCCGGCTCGGCTTGGCCCCCACCCGGTAGCGCACGTCGAAGGCCCCGCCGGCCGCGAAGCAGTCGAGCCACTCCTCCTCGAGGCCGTAGTCGATGCTGTGGCCGTACCGGTACAGCGTGTCCAGGACGGCCCGCTCGGCCATCAGCTGGGCCACCTGTGCCCTCAAGTCAGCATCGCCGGAGTCGTCGCCGTCTCCGCTGGATGGCCGCTCTCCCATAACATCGGCTCCCCCCGCCGGCTTTGCCGGCCAGCGCGCTCGTAGAGAATGAAGGGTATTGGCCGATGGACATCTCCATATTCGGGTTCGACCGCTCCCTCGACGCCATCAGGGCCAACATCTTCAGGACGGACCGGGAGGGGTTCAGCGGCTACTGGGTCCCCAACGGCCGCAGCTGCGACGCGCTGACGGCTCTGGCCGTGGCCGGCGCCGGAAGCGGCATCCGGCTGGGCACCGCGGTGGTGCCGGTGCATCCCCGCCATCCGGCCGCTCTCGCCCAGCAGGCCCTGACCGCCAACCTGGCGCTCGACGGGCGTCTCGTGCTGGGCGTGGGGGTGGCCCACCGGTTCTTCGTGGAGGGGACGTGGGGTCTGAGCTTCGACCGGCCGGTGGCCTACCTGGCCGAGTACCTCGACGCACTGCTGCCGCTGCTCAGCGGGCGCAGGGCGTCGGTGGCCGGCGAACGGGTGACCATGAACGGAGAGCTGGCTCTCGACGCCCCGCCGTGCGGCGTCTACGTGGCCGCGCTCGGGCCCCGCATGCTGGAGCTCGCCGGGCGGCTGACATCGGGAACCATCACCTGGATGGTCGGGGCCAGGACCATCCGGGACCTGACCGCTCCGGTCATCAACGAGGCCGCGGCCGCGGCCGGGCGGGACGCCCCCGAGGTGGTGGCGGGCCTGCCGGTGTGCGTCACCGGCGACGAGCGAGACGCCCGGGCCCGGGCCGCCCGCTCGCTGCGGATGTACGGCGACCTGCCGTCGTACCGGGCGATGCTCGACCGCGAGGGGCTGGACAGTCCCGGTGACGTGTGCGTGATCGGGACCGAGGAGCAGGTCGCGGAGCGCCTGGCCGGCTACTTCGAGGCCGGTGCCACCAGCGTCGCGGCCGCGCCCACCGGCAACCCCGGCGAGGTGGAGCGCACACGGGCCTGCCTGGCCTCCCTGCTCGCCTGACACTCGTGGCGAGCCGGCGCCCTCAGGTGTGAGCGTCGTAGCGCTCGGGCGTCGCCGGGAGGTACGAGCAGCGGAGGTGGATGGTGGCGGCCGGCTCTCCCAGCTCGGCCTCGATCTCTGTGGCCCGGGCCTGGACGGCCAGCGGATCGCCGGTGGTGAACCACAGATGGACGAACAGGTGGTGGTCCTGCTCCCTCATGGGCATGAACGTGAAGATCCCGGCGACCTCCCCGCCGGCCAGCAGGCGGGGCACGAACTCGTCGTCGTGGCGCCGGGCCCAGACGGCCAGCTCGGGCGGGTACTGGCCGAGGGTGGCCACCACGCCGTGGTGGGGGGCCAGCGGCACCGCGTCGGCCGACAGGATCGACTCCGGCGGGACGTAGGCCCGCACGACGTAGACGCGGTCGCGCCACACCGCCCGGAAGTCCCGGTTGATCGGCTCGCACCGCCCCAGCAGCCGGAGCTGCTCGCGCACGACCGTCATGTCGTAGAGCAGCTGCTCGGGCGACGCGGTGCTCCAGTACATGGCCAGGTACTCGCCGCCGGGCCCGGCCAGGCCTCCCTCCAGCACCTGGCGGGCGGCCAGCTGCTCCGGCTCCGCCACGTAGCGGGCCGAGTGGTAGATGTGCTCGATCTGGCCGTGGTTCTCGGGCCGGTGGTCGGCGTCGTGCCACTCGTTGAAGGCCCGGTGCCGGCCCGGCGGGCAGGCCAGGAACGCGGTCAGCGCCGATGTCGCCTTCATGGGCGGTCGGGTCCGACCCGTGCGGTCCGGCGTTGATCCCGGGTTCTCATTCCCACACTCCTGCAGGCATGGGCAGGCCCGCGTAGGCGTCCTGGCCGACGGGCTCGTCGGGCTGGATCCCCAGCATCTCCAGGACGGACATGAGCTGGCGGGTGTGCTGGGCCACCGAGTAGGCGCAGCCGGCCAGCAGGGCGTGGACCGTCTGATCGCCGAAGAAGGTGGCCACCACCCGGTCCAGCTCCCCCGGAGCGGCCGTCGAGAGCCAGTCCCGGAGCCGGCCGGTGGCCTCGCCGGCCCGCCCTTCGAGCTGTCGGGGTGGATCGATGCGGCGCTCGAGCCCCCGCAGAACGTCCTCGTCGACGCCGTCGAGCGTGAAGTCGGCGCCGCCGGCGAGGGTCAGGAATATCTCGACGTGGGCCACGATGTGGTTGGCGAGCCCCAGGTAGGTGCGATCCCGCCCCGGTATCTGCCAGTCGTGGCAGTCGGCGGGCAGCTGGCCCGCGAAGCGCACCGCGGCCGGCACGAACCGCTCGACGCGCTGCACCAGCTCGTCGGCCGGAAGAACCTGCGGAGGCGGCTCCTCGGCGCCGATGAAGGCCCGCACCCGGTCCATATCCAGACCGATCACGTGCTCGCCGCCCCGGGCCAGCACCGGCAGGGCCAGCGCGCCCATCTCCTTCAACTCGCCCATGGCGGCCGGGTCCTCGACGACGTTGATGCTCACGAATTCGACTTCACGAGTCGCCAGGTGGTCCTTCACCCGGATGCAGTTCGATCAACCGGGCGCCCAGTACAGGCGCAGCGGCTGCAAGGTCTCGGTCATCGCCCACCTCCCTTCACCGGGACCGCCCGGCATGGGAGGCTCCGTCCACCAGCAGGGCCGCGCCCGCCACGTACGACGCCCGGTCCGAGCAGAGCCACACGATCGTCTCGGCCAGCTCGGAGGGCTCGCCCAGCCTCTTCATCGGAGCCGAGTCCAGCGCTCGCGCCTCCGCACCCGGGTTGAGGCGGTAGTAGTCCTCCAGCATCGGCGTCCGCGTCCGGCCGGGCAGCACCACGTTGATGCGGATGTTGGATCCGGCGTACTCCACGGCCGCGGTCCGGGTCAGGTGAACCACCCCTGACTTGGACGCGCCGTAGGCGCTCAGCCCGGGATGGGGCTCGGTCGCCGCGCCCGACGCCACGTTGACGATGGCCCCGCCCCCGCCGGCCAGCATGGCGCCGATCTCGGCCTGCATGCACAGGAACACCCCGTCGAGGTTGACCGCCATCACCGTGCGCCACTCGCCGGCGGCGAGCTCTCCGACCGGGGCCATCGTCCCCCTGACGCCCGCGCAGTTGACCGCGGCGTCGAGGGATCCGTGGGCATCGACGATCCCGTCCACCACGCCTCGGGCTGCGGTCGGCTCGGACACGTCCATGGTCACCGCCTCGACGGCACCTCCGGACGCCTCGATCAGGCGGGCCGTCTCCGACGCTGCCGGACCGTCGATGTCGGCCGCCACCACCAGGCGGGCCCCCTCGGCCGCGAACAGCATGGCGGTGGCCCTCCCGATGCCGGAGCCCGCCCCGGTCACGAGGGCCACCTTGCCGGGAGCCAGACCCGCGCCAGTCATCGCCCATCCTCAGCGGTACCCACCGGATGGGGGACAGCCGCCAGACCCGCGCCGCTCACGGCTGGAAACCGGTGTCGATGAGAACGTCCTCAGCACGCCGGACGAAGCCGGTGCCGAACCCGACCGCGGCCGTGATCTCGGAGACGTAGCCGGCCACATCGTCGAAGAGGTCGTGGGCATTGGTCAGCGCCTCGGGCTCTCCGGTGGGCCGGATGTAGCAGGGGACGTAGGAGACCTCCCGGATGCTGCCGCCGCTGATCCGGCAGCGGGCGATCATGGTCCGGCGGGAGTCGGGATGGAACGGGTACCCCGGCGATTCGTCCCGCCAGCCGAACTTGTACTCGGGGTAGAGGCCTTGCATCTCCAGCAGCGCCGGGCTCTCGGTGCCCGGCACGGCGTTGTGGGCGCAGTCGACCGCGAAGTTGCCCAGCCCGTGGAAGATCACCTTGCCCCGGTACACCTGCACCGCCTTGAGGATGTGCTGGTGGTGGCCGAGCACCAGGTCGGCCCCGGCGTCGATGGCCGCGTGGGCGGCCTCTGTCTCGTAGTCCGCGATCACGACCGGGCTGAAGTGCACCCCCCAGTGGGGCGACACCACGACCACGTCGGCGGCGTCCTTGGCCCTGCGCACGTCGGCGGCCAGGGCGTCGAGGTCCTCGTCGTGCACGAACGTGCGGATCTCGGGCTGGCTGCCGGGCTGCTCGGTCTCGATCTGGTGGTAGTGGGTGTAGGCCCGCAGCGGCGCGCAGCCCGGCTTGCCGTAGCCGGCCTCGTAGCCGGGGAACAGGATCGACGAGTACCCGAGGAAGGCGATCGTGGCGCCGCTGCGCTCGACGATGGCCGGCTGCCGGGCGGCGGCCAGGTCCCCGCCCGCGCCGCACACCGCGATGTCGAGGCCGTCGAGCACCTCCAGCGTCCGGAAGAAGGCGTCGTATCCGGAGTCGAGGTGATGGTTGTTGGCGAACGTCACCGCGTCGAAGCCTGCTGTTGCCAGTGCCTGGGCGTTGCGGGGATGGGCCCTGATCTCGCCCCGGGCCGCCGGATTGCGGGACCCGTCCTCGGAATAGACCGACTCGCAGTTGCCGAACGTGACGTCGGCGCCGGCCAGCACGTCGCGGCAGTGGTCGAACACGCCGGCGGGCTCGTCCCGGTTGATCATCAGGTCGCCGACCGCGGCCATCACGACGTCGCCACCGGAGTCGGGCACCGCCTCCGCCGTGCCTAGGGCCGGTCCGCCCTCCGGCCTGGAGGTCACCATGAGACCGGGAGCTCGGCCGGCGCGGTGATCAGGGCGCTGTCACGGTACGGCAGCTCCGACGGAGCGGCCTCCAGCCTCAGGGCCGGCAGCCGGGAGGTCAGCGAGGTCAGCGCGATCTGGACCTCGACGCGGGCCAGGGAGGCCCCGAGGCAGAAGTGGGTCCCGAAGCCGAAAGACAGGTGACGGTTCCCGGCGGCGGGACGGGACAGGTCGAAGTCGTCGGGCCGGGCGAAGGCGCAGGGGTCGCGGTTGGACCCGGCCAGCGTGAGTATCACCAGCGAGCCCTCCGGGATGGTCACGCCCGCGTAGGTCACGTCGCAGACCGCCAGCCGGCTCAGGCTCACCTGGACCGGCGACCGGAACCGGAGAATCTCCTCGGTGGCGTCGGCGATCAGGCTCGGATCCCGCACCAGGCGGCGCCACCGCTCCGGCTCGGCCAGCAGGTCCAGGACTCCGTTGGCGATGGTGTTGGCGGTGGTGTCGTGCCCGCCGCCGATCATCTCCACGATCATGGCCACCAGCTCGGTCTCGTCCATCCGGTCGCCGGAGGCCTCGACCTCGATCAGGTGGCTCACCAGGTCGTCGGCCGGATCGTCGCGCCGGCGCTCGATCAGCGACCGGACGTAGTCGCCGAACTCGATCAGCGCTCGGGCGCCCCGGCGGCGCTGCTCGTCGCCGTCCACCCCGACGATGGCCCGGTTGTTGAGCACCTGGGTCCATTCCTCGAACAGGTGGTGGTCGGTGTGGGGCACCCCGAGCAGGCCGCAGATGACGCGCTCGGGCACCGGATAGCAGAAGGCGGGCACCAGGTCGGCCGACCCGCGGGGCTCCATGGCGTCGATGAGCTCGTCGACGGTCTGCTGGATCAGCGGCCGCCACCGGTCGACGGCCCGGGGCGTGAAGGAGCGGTTGACCAGCTTGCGGCGCCGGGTGTGGGTCTCCCCGTCGCTGTTGACCAGGCGCCCCCGGAAGAGCTCCACCGCCGGGCCCGGCTCGAACAGCGTGGCCGCCGTCTCGTATCCGGCCGCGCCCCGGCTGAGCCGCTCGTCGCGGATGGCGTCCATCACCAGGTCGTACCCGGAGATGATCCACGCCCCGGTGGCGCTGCGGTGCACGGGCTCGGCCTCGCGCAGCTCCCGTAGCAGGCTGTGAGGGTCGCGCCGGCAGCGAGGGTCGGTGAGGTAGCCGCCCGAGCGCTGGGTCAGGGTTGCCGGCTCGTCGAGCGGATCGTCGCCGGCCACGCCCGCGGTCACTGGCCGGTTAGGTGGTAGAGCTTGGCCGCGTTGTCGTGCAGGACCTTCCGGCACACGTCCTCGGGCACACCCTCGAGGCTCTCGAGGATGGTCTCGCGCGGGGTCTTGGCCGAGGAGGCCGGTCCGGGGGAGAGGCTCGTGGGATGCGGGTAGTCGCTCTCGAAGGTGATGTTGTCGGCGTACAGCTCGATCATCCGGTTGACGGTGTCCTTCTCGAACCAGAAGCTGCCGTACACCTGGCGCCGGAAGTAGAAGCTGGGCAGCTCCATCTCGGGGTAGGCCTTGGACGCGCCGGAGTTGTGCCACTGCCAGTCGAGGGCCTCGACGTAGTAGGGGATCCAGCCGAACCCGCTCTCGACCAGCACGAACTTCAGGTCGGGATACTTGTGGCACACCCCAAACAGGGTGAGGTCGGCGAGGGTCTCGGCGTTGCCGAGATACGACATGGCGCTGAGCTTGGCGTAGTCGGAGCGGGCTGCCTTGGTGCTGAGCATGCTCTTGAAGTCGTCCTCGCCGAACTCCTGGAACCCGACATGGAAGTTGAGCGACATGCCGGTCTCCTGAGCGACCGAGAACAGCGGCTCCCAATGGGGGTCCTGCAGGGAAGGAAGGCCGATCTTGTACGGCTTGGACAGGAAGCACACGCCGTGGTGGCCCTTGTCCCGGCAGCGCAGGAGCTCGGCGATGCTGGCCTCGACGTCCCAGTAGGGCAGGACCGACAGCAGCACGAACCGCTGCGGGTCGACGCTGGCGAAGTCGGTCAGGAAGTCGTTGTACGCCCTGATGGACTCCATGATCAACTCGTCGTCACCCATGGCCCTGAAGGCGTGCCCCGAGAAGGTGAGCAGGTTGGGATAGAGGGCCTGGGCCCAGATGCCGAAGTCGTCCATCCGGGCCAGCCGGGCCTCGGGGTTCCAGGCCCCGGGCTCGGCCTCCTCGAGCGTCCGCGGGTGTGAGGGTGGAGGCTCATGCCATCCGGCGGTCGCCCAGTTGGCCACGCCGGTCAGGCGCTTGCCGCCGATCAGCCAGCGCATCTCGTCGCGCCGCTCGTCGAGGACGAGATGGGGAATGCGATCTCCCCACTTCTTCTCCGACATGCGGGAAGTCCACAGATCGGGCGGCTCCATCACGTGGCTGTCGGTGTCGATGATCGGGATGTCGGTGAGCGCCATGGCGTAGGGTCCTCTACAGCGACGGTTGCGGTGACGGATGCCTGATCGGGCCGGGCGGGTGTGCGAGGCGAGCTCCCTGATCGAGGAGCCAATCTATGACTATCATACGCTGAATCGTGCCCCAAGCTGCCGAGCGGTCCAGACCCTGGTCGTGGCCTCTGCGACGCGCCTTCGTGGTGGCTGCCGGGGCGGTCGTGCGGCCACTTCTCAACACCGCCACCATCCGGTGGCTGCGCCACCTCCCCTCCGGTCCGGCCATCCTGCGGCGCCGCTACCGGGCTCCGCGGGTGTGGTGGCCCGACCGCCCGCCGGTGGAGATCCCCGCCGATCTGCGATCCCATGCCGGAGTGCGCCGCGATGAGCAGGCCGCGCAGGAGGCCTTCGAGGACGAGCCCCTGCACTCGTTCCACCACAACTTCGGCGTGGCTGTGGTGTGGGCCCTGGCCCAGCTGTGGCAGTCGCTGCTGTTCGTGGGCCCGAGGCTGGTACGGGCGGTGGAGCACGCCAAGCGGACGGGAGCTGCTCCCACCAGCGCCCCGGCGACACGCTCGCCGGACGAATGGACAGACTGGGTGCGCGACCGGGCCCGGCGCATCGGCATGAGCACCGTCGGCTTCGCTCCCTACGACGAGCGCTACACCTTCGCCGAGCACGCCCATGAAGCCGCGGGGCCCAACGTGATCGTGTGCGTGCTGGAGCAGAATTGGGAGTCGAACCGGACCCTGCCCGGACCGGTGGGGGAGCAGACCGCGCTCAGCACCAATGCAGAGATCATCGAGATGGCCTCGCAGCTGGCCGAGGCCATCGTGGCCGCCGGCTTCGAGGCCCGGGCCCACTCGACGGAGGGGATCGCGGTCGTGCACCACTACGGGGTCGAGTCCGGCCTGGGTCAGATGGGCGTCAACGGCCAGTTGCTGACCCCCGAGGCCGGCTCACGGTGCCGCCTGGCCATGGTCACGACCAGGATGCCGCTGGTGCTGGGGGCACCCCGCGACTTCGGGATCCCCCGCATCTGCGACGAGTGCCAAGCGTGCGTGCGGCGGTGCCCGGCCGGGGCCATCCCGGTCAAGCGCACCTGGCACCGCGGGATCGAGAAGTCCAAGCTCAACCTGGCCCGGTGCTTCCCGGTGGTCTCGCAGGTCCACGGCTGCTCGGTGTGCATGAAGGTCTGCCCGATACAGCGCTACGGGCTGGCCGAGGTCATCCGGCACCGGGCCTCCACCGGCGAGATCCTCGGCGTCGGCAGCGACGAGCTCGAGGGATACAACTGGCCCATCGACGGGCGCCGCTACGGCCCCGGCCAGCGCCCCAAGCTCGAGCCGGACTTCTTCGAGCTCGAGGTCCTGCCGGTGAACCGGGACGGGTCCATGAAGTCGGGACCGGCACCGGCGAGCGTTCCCACGCCGCTGACCTGAGGTTACGGTGTCCGGCCCGAGCGACGCCCGTCGCCCGCTGGTGGGCTTCATAGGCCTCGGAGCGATGGGCGGCCCGATCGCCGACCGGGCGGCCCGCGACGGCTGGAGACCGCGGGTGTTCGATCCCCGCCCGGCGTCGGTGGCGCCCCGCATCGATTGCGGCGCGACCGCGGCGGGCTCCGCGGTCGAAGCCGGCCGCGACGCCGACTTCGTGTGCGTCACCGTCCACGACGACGCTCAGGCGCTGGAAGTGATCGACCCGGAGTTGATAGAGGCAATGGCACCCGATGGAGTCGTGGTGCTGCACTCCACCGTCACGGTGGCCACCGTCGGCGAGGCCCGCGACCGCTGCCGGCGGCGAGGGCGCCACCTAATGGATGTGGGCGTGAGCGGCGGCCCCGCCGGAGCCCGCGACGGGACCCTGGTGCTGATCGCAGGCGGCGAACCGGAGCTGCTCGAGCGGCTACGACCGTTCTTCGACACCTACTGCTCCGAAGTGATCCTCTGCGGCCCGGCCGGGTCGGGGGCGACCGCCAAGGCGGCCCGCAACTTGATCGCGCTGGGGGCGATGGCCCTTGCGGCCGAGGCCCTGGCCCTGGCCGAGCAGGGTGGCGTCGACCGGGAAGGCCTGGCCCGGGTGGTGGCCGCAACCGATCCGGCGAGCCGGGGTGCCCGCCTGCTGGAGGGTGATCTCGGCACCGGCATCACTTCAACCGGCGTGGAATTCACCGGCCGCAAGGACCTCGAAGTGCTCCGGAGCGTCGGGGCGGACCTCGAAGTTCCGGTACCCGCGGTGGATGCTGCCATCGCCAACTGGGAACGGGTGGTGGAACTGGTTACACGATCCGAGCAAGGCTCCCGTTAGATGCGCAGAACGATCTTCACCGAGGAGCACGAACTGTTCCGCGAGTCGGTCAGAACCTTCATCGAGCGCGAGGCAGTGCCCCACACCGACCGCTGGGAGCGCGACGGTCTGGTCGACCGCTCGTTCTGGGAGAAGGCCGCGGCCGCCGGCTTCGTCGGCTTCGAGGCACCGACCGCCTACGGCGGCCTGGGAGTGCGGGACTTCCGGTTCAACGCCGTGATCGACGAGGAGATGATGTACGCGTCGGCGGTCGGCGACGGCTTCGGCATGGCCAACGACATCATGGTCCCGTACCTGCTTGACCTGACCGACGACGATCAGAAGTCGAGATGGCTGCCCGGCTTCACCTCAGGTTCGCTGATCGCCGCGGTGGCCATGTCCGAGCCCCAGGCGGGCTCGGACCTGCGGGCCATCGCCGCCACCGCGTCCAGGGACGGCGACTGCTACATCGTCAACGGCACCAAGACGTTCATCACCAGCGGCCTGCAGGCCGATCTGGTGGTGACGGTGGTCCGCGACACCGAGGCGGGAGGGCAGCTCAGCCTGCTGGCGGTCGAGCGGGGCACTCCCGGTTTCGAACGGGGCCGCAAGCTGGACAAGGTCGGCCACCGGGCCCAGGACACCAGCGAGCTCTTCTACAGCGACGCCCGGGTGCCCTGCGCCAACCGGTTGGGAGAGGCCGGCAAGGGTCTCGGCTACCTGAAGCAGAACCTGCCCCAGGAACGGCTGTCGATGGCCGTAACCGCGGTGGCCGCGGCCGAGAAGGCTCTGCAGATCACCATGGAGTACTGCCGGCAGCGCAAAGTCTTCGGCCAGCCGGTGGGCAGCCATCAGGCCAACCGCTTCACCATCGCCGAGATGCTGGCCGAGATCGCCCGCGAGCGCTGTCACGTCGATCGCTGCATCCAGGCTCACGTCGACAGCGAGCTCACCGCAGTGGAGGCGGCCGCGGTGAAGCTCACCGCCAGCGAACTGCAGTTCCAGGTGGTCGACCGCTGCCTGCAGCTGCACGGCGGCTACGGGTACATGGACGAGTACCTGATCTCGCGCCTGTGGAGGGACGCCCGGGTGCAGCGCATCTACGGGGGGACCAGCGAGATCATGAAGGAGATCATCGGCCGGGACGCCGGCTTCTGATGGCCGGCAGGCCATGAACGGGTCCGGCAGCGTCGCCCGCAGCCACCTCGAGGTGGAGGAGTGGCTCCGCGCGTCGCTTCCGGATGCGTGGGTCGCCTGCGTCGACGCGGGCCGTTCTCCCGGATCGGCCAGCCGCTACCCGGACTTCGACGAGGCGGCGTGGCTGGCAGAGATGTTCGACCGGCGCTACCTCATGGCGTCCTGGCCCGCCGTGTACGGCGGGCTGGGATGGAGTCCCGAGATGGCTCGGGCCGCCTTCGAGGCCCTGTCGCGCTACGAGGTGCCCCTGCCGCTGTACGTCACCAGCCTTCTGCTGGCCGGACACGGGCTGCTGCAGCACGGGACGGCGGAACAGCGACACCGCTTCCTGCCCAAGATGGCGACCGCGTCGGAGATCTGGTGCCAGCTCTTCAGCGAGCCCGAGGCCGGATCGGATCTGGCGTCGCTGCGGACCCGAGCCGAGCGCGACACCGCCGGGTGGGTCGTGACCGGCCAGAAGGTGTGGTCGACCTGGGCCCACTTCGCCCGGTGGGGACTCCTGCTGGCCCGGACCGGGACCGCGGAGTCGAGGCACCGGGGGATCACCTGCTTTGTGGTCGACATGGAGTCGCCGGGCATCGAAGTGCGGCCGCTGCGCCAGTTGACCGGCGACGCATCCTTCAACGAGGTGTTCATGGATCAGGTGCCCGTCGACGACTCGATGCGCCTCGGCGGTGTCGACGAGGGCTGGAACGTGGCCCGGTCGGTGCTGCAGGCGGAGCGTGGCGAGCTCGGTCAGCGGCGGGTGGGAGGAGCCGACATCCACCGGCTGATCGACCGCCATCGGGGCAAAGCCGGTCCCGAGGCCCGGCAGCGTCTGGCCGCACGGTACGCCCAGGAGCGCATCCTGGGCTGGATGGCGTGGCGCGGGTACGGCCGCGGACTTGAGGCGCAGGCGGTGAAGCTGCTCCGGGCCGAGGCCAACATGGCGCTCCAGTCCCTCGCCGTCAGCCTGGAGGGCCCGCGCGCCGGCGCCCGCGACGGCGCCGAGGCCGAGACGGCCGAGATCGTCTACGGGTTCCTGAGGTCGAGGGCCAACTCCATCGCGGGCGGCACGTCGGAGATCATGAGGAACGTGATCGGCGAGCAGCTCCTCGGGCTGCCCCGGGAGCCCCGGCCCGCGGCGGGAGCCGGCGGGCCGGAACGATGAGGGTCGCCGACGTAGTCAGCCGCCATGCGAGGGCCCGCCCCCACGATGCCGCCCTGGTGTGCGGGTCCGGGCGGTTCACCTGGAAGGACCTCGACCAGCGAACCGACGCGCTGGCCGCGGTCCTGGCCGGCATATCCGAGCCCGGTGGCCGGGTCGCGATAGTGACCGCCAACTGCCATCGCCACCTCGAGGCGGTGTTTGCGGCCTCCAAGGCATCCCTCGTCTCGGTGCCCCTCAACCACCGGTGGAACAGTCGCGAGCTGGCCGCCACGATCGGCGACGTGGAGCCGGCCGCCCTCGTGCTCGATCTGGGCCTGCCCGGATCGGTGGGCCTTGAGCTGATCGACATGTTGGCACCCGTACCGGCGCTCGCCTTCGGTGGGCGCCATCCGGGAGCCGTCGACTACGACGACGCGCTCGAGGAAGGCCGCGGGCGACCGGCTGAGCATCGTGACGCCTGGCACCACCACGTGATCGGCTTCACCAGCGGCACGACAGGACGGCCCCGCGGCGCGGTGCTGTCCCAGCAGCAGGCCCTGGCCGCCGCGACGTGGCTGGCAGCCCTGTTCACCATCAGCGCCGAGGACTGCTTCCTGGCCTGCATGCCCATGTACGTGTACCGGGGCGGGTCGGGAGTGCTGGCACCCGCGGTGGTGGGGGCCCGCACCGTGGTGTGCGACTTCGACGCCGACACCGTCATCGGGGTGATCCGCGACGAGGAGGTCACCCATGCCATCCTCGCGCCGGTGATGGTCGACCGGATCCTGGCCAGTCCGCACGCCGCCGGAGGAGGGCTCGCCTCGCTGCGCGAGGTGTGGGTGGGCGGCGCCCCGTCGACCCCGGAGTCGATCACCGCGCTCCAGCGCCTCACCGGAGCGACAGTGGGATCGGTGTACGGCGCCACCGAGGCCACCGCGGTGGCGTCGATGCGATGGCCCGCTGACACGGAGCACGGACACCTTCTGAGATCCATCGGTCGCTCGGCCCCGCTCAACGACGTGAGGGTGGTTGCCGCGTCCGGTCGGGAGGCCCGACCGGACGAACCGGGAGAGATCCAGGTGCGGGGAGCCACCGTGATGTCCGGCTACTGGCCCGGCGCCGACGGCGAAGGCTTGGTGGACGGATGGTACTGCACCGGAGACATCGCGGTACGCGACGAAGAGGGCTACCTGTTCCTGGTGGATCGCCGGGCCGACATCATCAACAGCGGCGGCCTCAACGTATATTCGGCCGAGGTGGAGCAGGTTCTGCTGGCCCATGCCGGCGTGGCCGAGTGCGCGGTGGTGAGCTCTCCCGACGAGACCATGGGCGAGGCCGTCACCGCCGTGCTGGTTCCGGCAGGCGGTCCGGTCGCGTTTAGCGAGCTGGAGCGGCACTGCCGGGAGGCGCTGGCGGGCTACAAGTGTCCCCGGCAGTGGGTTCTGTCCGCCGGCCTGCCCCGCAACTCCCTGGGCAAGATCGACAAGAAGGCGATCCGGGACGACCTCTGGGCCGTCCACGAGACCAGCATCGCCGGCTCCCGAACCCACGGCCCCGGCGAGCCCGGCACGATCTCAGGAGGCGAACGATGAGTGACAGCGACACTCCCTCAGACGGTTCCCCGCCGCTTGAGGGGGTGCGCATTCTCGACCTGACCCGGGCCACGTCGGGTCCCTACTGCACGCAGATCCTGGCCGACCTGGGCGCCGACGTGGTGAAGCTGGAGGAGCCGCCGGGCCCCAGGGGCCGGGACCAGATCGATCCGTTCAACACCATCGACGGGATGGACGCCTACTTCCTGTGCGTCAACCGGAGCAAGCGCAGCATCGCCTTCCCGCTGGCCCACGAGCGGGGCCCGGATCTCGTCGGTGCGCTGGCGGGCGCCGCGGACGTCGTCATCGAGAACTTCCGCCCGGGCGTGGCCGAGAAGCTGGGCGTCGGACCGGCCCAGCTGCGGGCCGGCAACGATCGGCTCATCACCTGCTCGCTGTCGGGGTTCGGCGCCACCGGGCCGCTGCGGGACCGGGCCGCGTTCGACATCACCGTGCAAGCCCAGACCGGGGTCATGAGCTTCATCGACCGCCGCGACGCGGCCGGACGGCTGGCCCCCATTCCGATGCCGGTCGCCGATCTCCTGGCCGGCATCTACTGCGCGGTGGCGGTGCCGGCCGCCCTCGTGCGACGGGCCGCCACCGGTCGGGGCGCCCACATCGACGTGGCCATGTACGACGCGCTGCTGTCATGGTTCGTGGGCTTCGGGGTGCATCAGCTCAACTTCGGCCGGCCCACCGACATCGGTGACAAGATCCTGTGGGGCAGCTTCGAGACCCGGGACCGCCCGCTGGTCATCACCGCTCACCGGCCCTCGCAATGGCGGCGGTTCTGCGCGGCGCTCGATCGGCGCGCCTGGCTCGAGGATCCACGTTTCGCGGAGCCCGCCGACCGGGCCGAGAACATTGGCGAGTTGAAGAGCCTCATCGCCGATGTGCTCGTCACCAAGAGCGCCGACGAATGGATCGCAGCATTCGAGCGGGAGGGTCTCTCGTTCTCGGACACGTTCACGATGGCGGAGGCCCTGGAGCATCCTCACACCGCCGAGCGCGAGATGGTGGTCGAGGTCGACGATCCCTCAGCCGGTCCGGTGCGCCTGCTCGGCAATCCGGTGAAGTTCGCCGGCCTCGAGACCAGCTACTCGCCGCCACCGCGGGTGGGCCAGCACTCGGTCGAGGTCCTCTCCGAGTGGCTCGGCTACGACCGCGACCAACTTGAGGGGCTGGTCTCCTCCGGCTTCGTCTACGACCCGGAGTTCTCGTCGCAGACCTGATGGGGGACCACCCGGGCGCCATTCCATGCGTATAGTTTCGTAGCTTCGCGAGATCGACTTCAGAGGCGGCATCACATATGACCGAACCGGTGCACATCCTTGGTGGCTGGCAGTCCGATTTCGCCGAGCGGGCGCCCGAGGGTGGCTTCTTCTCACTCCTGGAGGCGGCCACGCGGGGCGCGCTGGCCGACGCCGACCTCGAGCCCGCCGACATCGAGGTCGCCCACATCGGCAACCTGGCCGGCGAGTTGACCGCCTTCCAGGCCCAGCTCGGGGGCCTGCTGGTCAGCATCGACCCAGCCTTCATGGGCCTGCCGACGTCCCGTCACGAGGCGGCCTGCGCGTCCGGGAGCCTGGCCGCGCTGGCCGCGGCGGCCGAGATCGAGGCCCGCCGCTACGACGTGGCCCTCGTGGCCGGCGCCGAGATCCTCCGCAACGTGGGCGGTCTGCGGGCCGCTGAGCTGCTGAGCTGTGCGGGCTGGGCCGGCGAGGACGCCTTCGACGGGGACAACCTCTGGCCCCGCCTGTTCGCCGATGTGGCCGACGAGTACGACCGCCGCTACGGGCTGGCCCACGAGCATCTCGGCCGGATCGCCGAGGTGAACTTCGCCAACGCCCGCTTCAACCCCAACGCCCAGACCCGGAACTGGGACATCGAGGCGGGAGCCTTCGGAGACGACGACGACATCAACCCGGTGGTCGACCGCCACCTGCGCAAGATGGACTGCGGCCGGATAACGGACGGCTCCTGCGCGGTGGTCCTTGCCTCCGGCGTCTACACCGAGCGTTGGGCCCGCCGCCGCGGCATCGACGTGGACTCGATCCCACGACTCAAGGGCTGGGGCCACACCACTGCGCCCACTCTGCTGCCCGACAAGTTCAAGGCCAGCCAGGACGACCCCTACGTATTCCCCCACGTGCGCAAGGCCGCCACCGACGCCATGGCCAGAGCAGGCCTGCGCGGCCCCCGGGAGCTTGACGCCATCGAGGTGCACGACTGCTTCTCAATCAGCGAGTACGCCGCCATCGACCACTTCGGCCTCACCCCTCCGGGCAAGTCGTGGCAGGCAGTCGAGGACGGCACCATCGAACGGGACGGCGAAGTGCCGGTGAACCCCAGCGGAGGGCTGCTCGGGATGGGTCATCCCGTGGGCGCCACCGGGGTGCGCATGATGCTCGACGGGGCCAAGCAGGTGACGGGCCGGGCCGGCGAGTACCAGGTCGACGGGGCCCGCAACGCGGCCACGCTGAACATCGGGGGATCGTTCACCACGGTGGCCAGCATCGTGGTCGGCGTGGACTGACCGGCTGCCCGGACATCAGCGAGGCCAGGATGAGCTCCACAGACACGAGACCGAGGTCGGCGCTGGTGACGGGGGCCGCCTCCGGCATGGGCGCGGCCATCGCCAGGCGCCTCGACGCCGACGGCACCCGGGTAGTGGTGGCCGACATCCAGGCCGACATGGGAGCCGAGGTGGCCGCGTCGCTGACCGGCGGGATGTTCGTCGAGATGGACCTGTCGCGCACCGAGTCGGTGACCGCCGCGGCCGAGCGGGTCCTCGCCGAGGTCGGCACGGTCGACATCCTGGTCAACTGCGCCGGGTTCGACGTGGTCATGCCGTTCCTCGACACCGACGAGGATCTGTGGGACTCGCTGATAGCGGTGAACCTCTACGGACCGTTGCGGACCACCAAGGCTTTCCTGCCGGGGATGGTCGAGCGAGGCTGGGGGCGCATCGTCAACATCAGCTCCGACGCCGGGCGGGTGGGCAGCAGCGGCGAGGGCGTCTACTCGGCGTGCAAGGGCGGCCAGATCGCCTTCACCAAGACCATCGCCAGGGAGGTGGCCCGCTCCGGGGTGACCGTCAACTGCGTGTGTCCGGGCCCCACCGACACGCCGCCGGTGCGCAGGACCCTGGCCGAGGGCGGGGAGAGGTTCATGCAGGCGCTGGTGCGGGCCATCCCGATGAGGCGCCTCGGCCAGCCCGAGGACATCGCCGCGGCGGTGGCCTACCTCGTGTCCGAGGACGCCGGCTTCGTGACCGGCCAGACGCTGTCGGTGAGCGGCGGAATGTCGATGTGCTGAGCGCCGCACCCGACAGCTCCGGCAGTGTCAGCGGGCTTGCGGGCGAACGGAAGGACGCTGGAGACCTGGGGCGCCGCCCGACGGTGAGCGTGGGCATGATGTTGCCGGTCGGGTTCGGCATCGAGCCCGGTGACCTTCTCGAGCTCTGCGTAGCCGCCGATCGGAGCGGCCTGCACGCGGTGGGCTGCGGGGAACTGGCCGGACCCGAGGCCCTCTCCCTAATGGGCGCGGCCGCGGCTGCCACCGCCAACATCCGCCTAGAAACTGGGGTGGTCCCTATCTCCAGCCGCTCGCCGGCCCTGCTGGCCATGGCCGCCTGCACGCTGGCCGCCCTGTCTCAGGATCGCTTCGTGCTGGGAATCGGCGCGGGCAGCCCGATCGTGTCGGCCTTTCACGCCGATGTGTTCGAGCAGCCCGTCGACCGGGTCGCCGGGGCGTTGGCCGCCATCAAGGCCGCGCTGGCGGGGGAGCGGCTTACCGATCGAGGCGGCTTCAAGCTCCGGGGCATACGGCACCGCCCGGTTCGGGTGTTCCTGTCGGCCATGAACAAGCGAATGCTCCACTTGGCCGCCCGCGAAGCCGACGGCGTGGTGATCCACTTCGTCGGCGCCGAGCAGATGGCCCAATTGGCGCCCCGCCTCAGACAGGCCCGCGCCGCCGCCGGCAACGAGGCTCCCTTCGAGATCATCGCCCTCGTGCATGCGGCCGCGGACTCCGACGGCGATCCCGAGAGGGCGTACCGGCGGGAGATGGCCCCCTATCTGGCCGTGCCTACCTACCGGAGCCTGGCCGCCGGACTGAGCTCCTTCGGCGAGGTCGACGCAGCTGCGGAGGCCTGGCAGAGCGGGGGCCGGGAGGCGGCGGCCGACATGTTCCCGCCCGGCATCGCCGCGGCCTGCCTGGCGGTGGGCCGTGACGCCATAGCCGACCGGGTGGCGGGCCTGGGACGGGCCGGCTGCGACGGGGTGCGTCTGGTCCCGCTGAGCACGGCCGGGGCCGACCCCGCCCCGGTCCACGACCTGGTGGACTGTCTGGCCGCAGTGATCGATGATCTGAACGTGCAGGAGGTGGTTTCGTGACCGACGCGGTCGACATGATGAACTACGCCCCGCTGATCGCGCCGGGCATCTCGGGCATGGAGTTCCAGTACGAGGAGTTCCAGATAATGCTCAACACAACGTTCAAGCGCATGGCGGAGGGGGGCGTGGCCCGCACACTCTGGGGCCGCGACGTCCCGCTCGACGATGTCGAGAACCTCCCCTACGACGACACTCTGAGGGTGGACGAGGCGGTGGCTCAACTGGACGCGGCAGGCTACTCGGTGGCGGTGCTGGCCTGCCTGAAGATGTGGTCCTACCACTACCACCACCGTCTCATCATGGACATGGACGAGGAGGTGGTGGCCCGGGCCCTGGCCCAGGCGCCCGACCGGTTCGTGGGCGCGGCCGGCTACAACCCGTTCCGGATCTCCGAGAGCATCGCCCGCATCGACACCGCGGTGCGGGAGTGGGGCTTCGGATACGTCTACTTCCATCCGATCACCTTCGGGGTGGCCCCCAACGACCGGCGCTGCTACCCCCTGTACTCGAAATGCGTCGAGCTGGGCGTGCCGGTCGGCTTCCAGGTGGGGCACTCCGCCGAGGTGCTGCCGAGCGACGTGGGCCGGCCCATGCTGGTGGACCAGGTGGCCATCGACTTCCCCGACCTCAGGATCAACATGTCCCATACCGGCTGGCCGTGGACCGGCGAGTTCTGCTCGATGCTGTGGAGGCACCCCAACGTCTACGGCGACATATCCGCCTACTTCGCCTCCACCCTCGACCCGGAGCTGGTCAAGTTCATGGACAGCGGCCGGGGCCGCCACAAGGTCATGTTCGGCACCAACGGGTTCGACCTCGCCCGCTGCAAGCAGGACTTCGAGAGCCTGCCGGTCAGCGACCGGACCAAGCAGATGGTGCTGCACGACAACGCCCTCGAGTTCTTGGGACGGCGATGAGCGCGGCACGAGGATTGCTCCCGCCGGCCGCGGCCGGGCAACGGTGCCGGCGATGAGCGGTCCCGGCGGCCTGGAGCTGATACGGCTGGAGCAGCGGTCGGAGCGGCTGGCCGAGGTCGTGCTCGACCGGCCTCCCGCCAACGCATTGAGCCACCAGTTCATGGACGAGCTGGGCGCGGTCACAGCCTGGCTGGAGCCGGGCGAGATCCAGCTGGTCGTGCTGCGCAGCAACGCCAGGATGTTCATGGCCGGCGCCGACCTGAACATGGTCAACGAGGGCTGGGACGATCAGGACGCCACCACCGAGAAATGCCAGCAGATGATGAACGGCTGGGAGCGCCTGCCCATGCTGACCCTGGCCGCCATCGGCGGGCACGCGCTGGGGGCGGGATGCGAGCTGGCCATGTCCTGCGACTTCAGGGTGATGGCCCGGGGCAGGGCCCGCATCGGTCTGCCGGAGTCGTTGCGGGGACTGATCTCGGCTGCGGGCGGCACCCAGCGCATGAGCCGCCTGGTCGGCCCGGCCCGAGCCCTCGACCTGTGCGTGCGGGGGCGCATGATCGGCGCGGACGAAGCCGAGAGGTACGGGCTGGTAACCGAGGCAGTGGACTCCGAGCGGCTGGCTGAGCGGGTCGCGGAGCTGTGCGAGGAGTTGCTGGCGCTGCCCCGCCTCACCACCCAGGCCATCAAGCGCTGCGTCCTCGAGGGCCGGGACCTGCCCCTGGCCGAGGGCTTCGCGCTGGAACGCCGCGAGCTGGCCGGGTTGCGAGACACTCACGACACCCGCGAGGGCGTCCAGTCGTTCATCGAGAAGCGCGCCCCGAACTTCATCGGCAGGTGAGGACGGTGGGGCACGGGGGCTCGGTCACCCAGGAGCTGAGGGACCGCTACGAGATCGAGCAGGTCCTCTACGACTTCGCCCGCTACTGCGACGACCTCGACTTCGCGGGGCTGGCCTCCCTGTTCCACGACGAGTGCCGGTGGGACTACGGGCCCGGTGCCGGGCCGGTCGTGGAGGGCCGCGACCAGGTCGAGGCCTTCGTACGGCAAGCCTTCTCCGGCTCGGCCGCCGGCCAGGATCCAGAGGGTGTCAAGGTGCGGATCCGCAAGACCAGCCACCACGTCAGCCAGGTGGCCATCAACTTCGACGGTTCCGACCATGCCCGCACCGAGGCCTTCGTGTTCACGTGGCACGAGATGTCCGACGGCTCGCCGGGCCTGCTGTGGGGCCGCTGGCACGACCAGCTGCGCCGCACCGAGCACGGCTGGAAGATCTCCGAGCGCCGCATGATCCTGTCCGCAGTGGACAACTACTACGGCATCGGTCACTCCGCCTGGGCAGAGGACTTCAAGCCCTTCCACCGGCAGCCTCCCTTCGTTCCGTGAGTTTGAGCGGTCCTAGGGGCCTCGCTCTGGTATCAGGGGGCGGCGGCGACATCGGCGCGGCCATCTGCCGGGCCCTGCACGCCGACGGCTGGGGCCTGGCCATCGGCTACGTCTCCCGGCAGCGGGCCGAGACGCTGGCGGCCGAGCTCGCCGCCCAGGGACCGCCGGCGCGGGCAATCCCGCTCGACCTGACCGACAGGGCCGGCATCCGCGCCAGCGTGGGAGGCCTGCTGGACGCGGAGGGCCACATCGACGCGCTGGTGCTCAACGCCGGATGGAACCAGGCCCGCTCGTTCCTCGACACCGACGAGCAGCAATGGCGCACCACCGTGGCAGTGAACCTCGTGGGGCCGATGCTGGCCGTCCAGATGTGCCTGCCGTCCATGGTCGCTGCCGGCAGCGGAGCCATCGTGGCCATCACCTCGGAGGCGGCCCGGGTGGGTGATGCCGGCAATGCGGTGTACTCGGCGGCCAAGGCCGGGCTGACCTCGTTCTTGCGCACCATCGTGCGCGAGCACGGCCGCCACGGCGTGCGGGCCAACGCGGTGGCGCCCGGGCCGATCGACACCAGCCTGCTGCGCCACGCGTTCGAGGATCCCGAGGCTGCCGACGCGGCGATCGCCAAGCTGACCCGGCTGGTGCCGCTGCGCAGGCTGGGACAGCCCACCGAGGTAGCTGCCGCGGTGCGCTACCTGGTCAGCGAGGGCGCCCACGTGAACGGCCAGCAGCTCGGCGTCGGCGGCGGCGTAGTCATGTAAGCCCCTAGGCCGGCGCTCCGACCCGGCCGGACTATTCGGCGGGGGAGAGGGCGAAAGCTCGTTGCGCGTTCTCGGCCAGGAACTTGGGCCAGACATGGTCGCGCAGTGGCAGCTCGCCGACCTCGCGGAAGATCCGGTCGTAAGGGAGCATGGGCCAGTAGCCCGCGAAGATCACCTTGTCCGAACCCCGCCGGTTGGCGTGGTCGATCACCGCCTTCGGGTAGTACTTGGGCGCGAAGCCGCTGGTCGCGAAGTACACATTCGGCCAGGTCTGCATCATCTTGACGCAGGTGTCGGTCCACGGCTCGCCGCCGTGCTTGAACACCACCCGGAGGTCGGGGAAGAACCAGCACACCTCGTCGAGGTGGATCGGGTTCTGGGTCCACGCCGGCACCCGGGGGCCGGGGAAGCCGACGTTGATCATCACCGCCAGGTCGCACTCGATGCACTTGGAGTAGATCGGGTAGTACTCCCGGGAGTTGGGCGCGATGTGCGGGTACAGCATGTGGGGCACGATCATCACGCTGCGCAGGATCGGGTAGCGCCGGGCCAGGTCGTCTATACGGCGTACTGCGGCCATCCCGTCGTGAGGGTCGACTCGCAGCGACACGAAGACCCTGTCCGGGTGCTCGCTGAGCCGGTCGAGCACCTCGTCCGCGGTGCCGAAATTGAGGGGGACCTGGGCCCGGGCGATGCCCCAGGAGTCCAGGTTGGCCAGCCACAGGCTGAGATCGCCCATGATCCGGTCCCGCTCGACCCGGCCGGCGTCCTTGGCGAAGAGGTGCCCCACGATGTCGGTGGAGGGCCAGGCCGCCAGGCTGTCGGCGTCCCGCAGGGCGGCCCGAGGCATGGGCACCTCGATCCCGTCGCGGTCGATGGTGAGCTGGCTGAAGGCGTCGATGATCGGCACCGGGGACTGCGCGGGCAATTCCATGTCTACGATTATGCTGGATTGGTCGGCAAACCCGCATGCGGGCCCTTGCCGAGCGAGTCTGAGGGATGGACGCCGGCTGAGCCGAGAAGCGAGCGACGGGGAACTTCGAGCGGTGCGCAGCACCCGCCGGTTCCTCGCGATGCGCAGCACCTTCCGATCCATGGCGGTGCGCGACTTCCGCATCTTCGTCACCGGCCACACCGTCAGCCAGATGGGCACATGGATGCAGCGACTAGCGGTGATCTGGGCTGTGTTCGAGATTACCGACAGCGGGACCGCGGTCGGGGTGGCCAGCGCTTGCGTGTTCGGCCCGGCCATCGTCCTGAGCCCGCTGGCCGGCCTGGTGGCCGACCGCCGCGAGAGCCGGAGCCTGCTGGTGACGACCAAGGTTGGTCTGGTCATCTCGGCAGCGGTGCTGGCCGCAGTGGCCTTCAGCCAGCCTTCGACGCCTACGCCCTATCTGCTGGCCGCGTTGCTGTTCGGCGTGGTGGAGACTTTCGATATCCCGGTGCGGATGATCTTCGTCGGAGCCCTCGTCAACCGCGAGGATCTCTCCAACGCGATCGGCCTGAACTCCTCGGCCATGAACGGCTCGCGCATCGTCGGCCCCGCACTCGGTGGTGCCCTCATCTCGGGTGCGGGCGTGGAGTGGTGCTTCGCAGTCAACATCGCGCTGGCCACGATCGTGCTGGTCTCGATGCTCACCATCCGGACCCGATCCCAGCCGAACCCCGCGCCGACGCCGGACCGCCGGATGCTGCTGGGCTTCGGCGTGGCCTGGCGCGAGCCGGTGCTGAGAGCCAGCCTGCTGGCCTACACCGTCGTGGGCGTGTTCGCCATCGTCTTCCCGGTGACCCTGCCGCTGTTCGCCGAGCGGACGTTGGGAGGGGGTCCGGAGACGTTCACGCTGCTGTTCGCGACCCTCAGCCTCGGAGCGATCGGGGGCGGGCTAGTAGTGGCCCGGCGAGCCATGCCGGGCTTGGGCTTCCTGGGGGCCTCCTCGATTGCCACCGCTCTCACGATGGCCGCGCTGGCCGCAGCCAACAGCGTCGTCGCGGCGGCGCTCGCCGCGGTGACGGTGGGCGCGGCCACCATGGCCTTCATGGGCGCGGTCGTCACGGTCGTGCAGCTGAACGCCCCGGCCGCGACGCGGGGGCGGGTGCTGGCTCTCGTCTCGATGGTCGGAATCGGCTCGCGGGCGGTGGGCGGGCCGATACTGGGCATGATCATCGACGCGATCAACGCGCGGGCCTCCCTCTTCCTCGGCGCGGCCGTCTCGGGAATTGTCGGCGTCTGGCTGCTGCTCTCGACGCGCCGGGCCTCCGCCCGCGTCGCCCCTGCTCGCTCGGCCTCCGAGGGGCCACGCGGATAGGCGAGAGCCGGTCGCGTCGCAGCGGCGTCATTCCCGCTCTTGTTCGCTGCGCTCACGGGCCGCTCGGGCCACGGCCTCGCCTGTATGGGCTGGATTCGCTCGCCTATCCGCTCGGCCTCTAATCCCGACGATCGGTTATCATGAATTACCCGGACCGGGAGGTGAGATCGTGACGACGACGCGAGCCACGGTGACGCTGCTGCCCGATCCCGAGCGTCGCCGGCGGCGCTACACGATCATCTCCGTCGACGACCACCTGTGCGAGCCGTCGCACATGTTCGAGGGCCGGCTCCCCCGGCGCTTCAGCGACAGAACGCCCCGGGTGGTGGAGACCGACGACGGCGCCGAGGCCTGGCTGTTCGAGGACACGCTCATGCCTCAGGTGGGGTTCAACGCAGCCGCGGGCCGCCCGCCCGCCGAGGTGGTGAGCCGGGACCCGATCCGGTTCTCGGAGATGCGCCGGTCGGCCTACGAAGTCCACGCCCGTGTCGCCGACATGGACCTCGACGGCGTGTACGCGTCACTGTGCTTCCCGTCGTACCTGGCCGGGTTCGGCGGCGTGAGGCTCCAGACCACCTCGGCCGACACCGACTTCTCGCTGGCGCTGGTGCGGGCCTGGAACGACTGGATGATCGAGGAGTGGGCTGGCTCGTATCCCGAGCGGATGATCCCGATGCAGCTGGCGTGGCTCCATGATCCCGACCTGGCCGCATCCGAGATCCGGCGCAACGCCGACCGGGGCTTCCGGGCCGTGACCTTCCCCGAGTCCCCCCATCAGGCCGGTTTCCCGTCGCTTCACTCCGGATACTGGGACCCCTTCGTTGCCGCCTGCGCGGAGACGGGCACGGTGATCAACGTCCACACCGGATCAGCGGGCAAGCTCCCCGAGTCGGCCCCGGACGCGCCCGCCGACGTGACCTCGGCCCTGTTCGGCGCGGGCTACGCCCTCACCACCACCGTCGACTGGCTGTTCTCGCGCTACGCCATGAAGCACCCCGAAATCAAGATCTCGATATCGGAGGGCGGCATCGGCTGGGTGCCGTCCCTGCTGGACCGCCTGGAGCACCACTACCGCAAGCAGGGAGACCGCCGCGGCACCTGGGTCGGCTCGGAGCTGAGCGCTGCCGAGCTGCTCCAGCGGAACTTCTGGTTCTGTCTGGTGGACGAGCCCTCCGCGATGGTGCATCTCGACCGGATCGGGGTGGAGAACATCCTCTTCGAGACCGACTTCCCCCACAACGACTCGAGCTGGCCCGACAGCCAGGAGCTGTTCCACAAGCACATGGCCGCCAAGGACGATCACACCGTGCGCCGGATCAGCTGGCAGAACGCCGCGGAGCTGTTCGGCCACCCGGTGCCGCTCGCGGTGCAGCTCGACCCGGACGCCTACTAACCGGACGGGTTCCCCGGGGTCAGCCTCCGAGCATCCCCTCGATCACAGCTCTCAGCCGGAACTTCTCCACCTTGCCGGTCGCGGTCCTGGGCAGCTCATCGATCAGCTCCAGGCGCTCGGGCAGCTTCTGGACGGCGACGCCCCGGGCTCGGACGTGCTCGACGACCGACTCGAAGGTGGGCGCCTGCCCCGGTGCGGCCACCACGAACGCGCACACCCGCTCACCGAGGCGCTCGTCGGGCATGCCGATCACGGCCGCGTCGGCGACCTGCGGATGCTCGACCAGGATGTCCTCGATCTCGCGGGGCGCGATCTTCACGCCGCCCCGGTTGACCAGCTCCTTCTTGCGCCCGGTCACCCGCACGTAGCCGTCAGCGTCCATGCGCCCCAGATCACCGGAGCGGAAGTGCCCGCTGGGGGCGAACACCTCGGCGGTGCGCTCGGGATCCTGCCAGTAGTCGAGCATCACCATCGGACCCCAGCTGCAGATCTCGCCGTCCTGGCCGCGCTCGATCTCGTTGCCGTCGTCGTCGAGGATCCGCACGTCGTTGCAGGACACCGCGCAGCCGTCGCTGGAGGCGACCCGCTCCACGGGGTCGGTGAGCTTGACCATCGTCTCGACACCGAACTCGCTCTGGCCGAAGATCGAGAGCATCTTGCAGCCCAGGGCGTCCTCGGCCCGGTGCACCACCGCGGCCGGTATCGGCGCTCCGCCGCAGCCGAACACCCGGAACGGCCCGATCTCATAGTCGCCGGACTCGGAGGCGTCGGCCATCATCGTCGCGAACGGCGTGGCCCCCATGGTGTGGGTGCATCCGTAGCGCGACACCAGTTCGAGGGCCCGGTGGGCGTCCCAGGCGTCCTGCAAGACGGTTCCGAATCCGCCCAGACAAGGGGAGATGACCCCGGCATTGAGGCCCGTGTTGTGCATGACCGGCGAGGGCATGAAGCAGCGGTCGCCGGGCCGCAGCTCGATCTCACGGTTGAGCACCCGGGCCGTGGCCGCGTGGCTGTTGAAGCTGTGCAGCGCCCCCTTAGGCAGCGCGGTGGTGCCCGAGGTGAAGATGATGATCTGATCGTCGTCGGGGTCCGGCAGGGGACCGTCATACCGGTCGCCGCCGGATATCAGATCGGTGAGGCTTGTGGCTCCGGTGGGAGTCTCACCGAGGACGACCACCCGCTTCAGCGATCCGCACGCCTCCGACAGCTCCATGGCCATGGCGGCGTGGTCGAAGCCCCGGTGCTCGTCGACCGTGATGAAGCACTCCGCCCCGGTGCGGTCGATGGCGTCGCTCACCTCGCTGCGTCGGTAGATCATCATCCGCGGGACGATCACGCAGCCCAGCCGGCACAGCGCGTAGTAGGTGACGACCGCCTCCACGACGTTGGGCAGCTGGACGGCGACCACGGACTCGCCGTCGAGACCAGCCCCGGCCAACGACCCGGCCAGCGACCACGCCATGTCCCTCAACTCTGCGAACGTCAGCTCCCCCGACTCGTCGGCCACGCCGATCTCGCCGGGCTGTTCGCGGGCGTTGCGCTCGACGTAGTGGGCGAGGGTGTGCTCGGACCACAGCCCGTCGGCCCGCCACGCCCCGGCCTGCTCAGGGGTGAATCTCGGATGGAGTCCCCGCCGCTTCATGTGCTCCTCCAGAGAGTCGGGAGACGGGCCGGCCCGTTCATTCCGTTGGTTCTGGCTCTCAGGCGAGCGCCGCGGCGAACGCTTCCAGGAAGTGCTCCGGCTCGCGGTCGACGGCCGGCACCAGCACCCGGGTGACGCCGAGCTCCACCAGGTCGTCGAAGCGCCTTCGAACGTGTTCGGGCGTGCCCGCGATGGCGAAGCGCTCGGCGAGGTACTCGGTGAGGCCCAACTCATCGACGAGGCGGGCGTTGGCTCCGTCCCACTTGACGTGCTCGCTCTGGTCGTAGCGGCGCTGCAACTCCCGAACCGCATCGATGAGCGCCTCGGGCACGGTCGCCAGTTGAGCCTCGGAGCGGAGCCCGTGGGATCCGGCGCTAGCCAGGTTGGCCCTGATGGGGGCGTAGGCGTCCTCGACCGTCGAGCCGACGGATGCCCGGGTCATCACCCAGAAGTCGACCTCTCCGGGATCTCGTCCCGCGGCGGAGGCGCCGTCGGCCACTGCCTGAAGGGCGGACATCACCACCTCCGGTGACGTTCCCCCCGCGAACAGCACGCCGTCCGCGACCTCGCCCGCGATCCGAGCCGTCACCAGCCCGTAGGCGGCCAGGTAGACGGGTACGGGCCGCTCGGGACCGAGCGTCAAGGGTCGGCCCTCCCATCGGCTGGGCTCACCGGCGAGGAGGCTGCGGATGGTCGCGGTCGCTTGACGCAGTTCGGGACGCTTGGGGACGCTCAGGCCCATCGAGAACAGGGGCCCACCCCCCGCGCCGAGACCGAGCACCAGCCGACCCGCCGACAGCGCGTCGAGTGAGGCCGCCGCAGCGGCGACCACCCCAGGATGGCGCGAGACCGGGTTGGTGACCATCGGCCCGAACCGGATCCGACTGGTGGCCTCGGCCACGACGGCCAGGCACACGTTCACCTCCCGGTAGTGCATGGGAACGTCGCCCAACCCGGCCAGGTCGAATCCGAGCTCCTCGGCCAGCCGGGCCCGGTTGCGGAGCTCCCCGAAGTCCCGGCCGCCCAGCAGGATGGCTCCGGCCCGGCCGATGCGCTCCCGCGAGAGGTCCGCCACGTCCATGATCATAGGTCGAGCGCGAGTAGCTAATGGCCCGTCGGATCGCAGCGTTGTCACTCCCGCTCTTGTTCGCTTCGCTCACGGGCCGCTCGGGCCACGGCCGCGCTCAGTATCTGCCGAATGCTGGCATTGGCGCTGCCCATTCGCTCGGCCTCTTGGTTGTCATGGTGTCGGCTAGGTTCGCCGCGATGAGAAGGCTTGGTCTCCTGGTCGCTTGAACCCGTCGGTGCCGGTTCCCTGGCCACGAGCGCTTGCGGCCGCGATCACCCCCTACATCGCGTGCTCGATGCCGATCTTCCTTACCGCGACTATGGCGATCAGGCTCAAGGAGGATCTCGGGATCGACGAGGAGGCTCTGGGCGCCCTGCTGTCGATCTTCTCAGTCGGGGCCGCGGTGGCTGCCCCGATCATGGGCCGTCTGGCTGAGCGCCTCGGGCCGGGACCGAGCTTGCGCCTGGCCAGCGCGCTCTCGGGAGTGGTCATGGTCTCCATCGCGGCCGCGGCCCAGGGTTGGCTGGCCATCGCCGGCCTCCTGATCACGGGCGGCATTGCCGCAACCCTCATGCAATCGTCGTCGAACCTCTGGCTGGCGCGGACCATTGAGGACCGCCGGATGGGCCTGGCCTTCGGCCTCAAACAGTCCGGAGGGCCGACCGCGGCCCTGCTGGCCGGCGTGGCGGTGCCGGTGCTAGCCCTCGCGTTCGGCTGGCGCTGGACGTTCGCCGGCTTCGGCGCGTTCGCGCTCCTAGCCGTGCTCAGCGTCCCGCGGACCGGCCTGCGAGGGGTGGGAAGGACGGCCCCGAGCCGCGAGGGAGACGTCGACCTCGGCCCGTTGCTGGTGCTCACTGCGAGTGCCGCGGTCTGCACCGCTCTGTCGGCGGCTTTCACGGGCTTCGCCGTGACCGCTGCCGTCGAGCAGGGTGGCCTGGGCGAGTCGGCCGCGGGGTTGGTGTTCGCGCTCGGTGCCCTTGCCGGCGTGGTGACCCGGATTGCGCTGGGCCGTTGGGTGGACGGGCGCCCCGATACCCGCTTCGGAGTGCCGGCCATGCTGGTAGGAGCGGGCGCGCTGGGCTTCGCGATTCTGTCTCGGGGATCCGGCTCACCGGCGGCGTTCATGGTCGCGGTCCCGTTCTCGTTCGCCACCGTGTGGGGGTGGGTGGGAGTGTTCAACTATGCGGTGACCCGGTCCAACGCGACGTCGCCCGCGGCCGCCACCGGGATCACGCTCGTCGGCAGCAACGTGGGCGTGGTCGTCGGCCCCGCGGTGTTCGGCTTCCTATTCGCCCGATCCTTCGCGGTCGCCTGGCTGACGGCCGCGGTCGGAAGCCTTCTCGGGGCGGCCCTAATGACCCTGGGCGGCAGCCTGGCGCGCCGCGGCGCGGCAACCTGACCACGGTAGGTTCGCGGTTTCATGAATGCCCGTCCGGTCAGCGACGACCCCTTCCCGGTGCAGGGCAGGGTCGCCATCATCACCGGCGCGAGCGGGACCCTGGGCCAGCGTTACTGCCGGCTTCTGGCGTCGCGGGGAGCCACCGTGGTGGCCGCGGCCCGCAGGCTCGACCGGCTGGAGGCCATCGCCGGTGAGGTCGCCGGCGTCGTGCCGGTGGGCTGCGACGTCACCGACGACTCGCAGCTCCAACGGCTGGTCGAGGTGGCCGCCGAGCACGGCGGGCCCGACATCGTGGTCAACAACGCCGGTACGAGCGACGCCGTCGTCCGGGCCGACGAGCAGGACCCGGCCCAGTTCCGGCAGGTGCTGGAAGTCAACCTGACCTCCGCATTCGTGCTGTCGTCGGCCGCGGCCCGGGAGATGATCGGCCACGGCCGGGGCGGCAGCATCGTCAACGTGGCCTCGATGCTGGGGATCGTCGCCTCCGGCGGCAACCACCAGGCCGGCTACGTGGCCTCCAAGACCGGCATGATCGGGCTCACCCGCGAGCTGGCCAAGCAGTGGGCCTCCTACCGGATACGGGTGAACGCCATCGCCCCTGGCTACTTCCGCAGCGAGCTGACCGAGGAGATGTTCGCCCCGGAGGACGCCCCCGGCCTGCGCCACATCCAGCGCAACACCCTGATGCGCCGGGCCGGCGAGATCGACGAGTTCGACGGGGCCCTGCTGCTGCTGGCCTCCGACGCGGGCAGCTACATCACCGGCCAGACCATCGTCATCGACGGCGGCTGGACCGCCCGCTAGCGGACTCGATGCAGCTCGTGCCCCTCAGAGGGCGTTGAGCGCATCAATTTCGAGGCCCGGACCGATCTAGGCCGCGCCGGCGCGGCGGTAGGCGTCGAGCAACAGACCGTGGAAGTGGTGCACGCCGTGCTCGGACAGGCCCGAGCCGTCCGGGTCGCACACGATGCGGCCCTGGGTGAACGCCGGCGTGCGCATGCCCCGCTGCACGCTCTCCACGATGGCGATGTCCTCGGGCTGCAGCACCTCGTCGATGTAGCGGATCGACTCCTCGTCGGCCTCGGTCAACTCGTCAGTCTCCAGATAGAAGTCGATGGTCTCGAGGGTGCGCTCCGGCCCGGCCGGCACCATCTGCATCACGCTGAAATTGCCCCGCCCCGGATAGCGCATCAGGCAGGTGTTGGGCCACAGCCACCAGACCGCCAGATCCTTCACGGCGGATCCCGAGATGTCATAGGCCGAGTTAGCCGAGTACCCGGCCCTGGCCATGTGGCTGGAGTAGATGCCGTGGGTGGTCACCCGGTAGGTGTCCATCTCCACCAGCGTCACGAAGTCGGGATGGGCGACATGGCAGTGGTAGCACTCCAGGAAGTTGTCGATCACGTTCTTCCAGTTGGAGGCGATGTCGTAGTGGAAGCGCCGGACGTGGGTGAGGTCGGCGACGTCGGGCGCCCAGCGGGCGATCTCGGCGCCCAGGCCCTCGGACTGCTCGGCCAGCGGAGCTGCCGCCGGGTTGAGGTTGACGTACACGAAGCCGCCGAACTCCTCCGCCCGAACCTCGCTGAGGCAGATGCTCGACGGGTCGAACCCGGCCACGTCGGCGGTGCGGCGGGCCCGGGACAGGCGGCCGGTGAGCTCGTAGGTCCAGCCGTGGTAGCCGCAGACGATGCTGTCGGTGCGGCCCGATCCCGAGAGCAGCTCGTGGGCCCGGTGCTGGCAGACGTTGTAGAAGGCCCGCAGCTCACCGTCGTGGCCCCTCACCAGGGCGACCGGCATGCCCGCAATGTCCAGGGTCACGTAGGAGCCGGGGTCGCGCAGCGACTCGACGTGACCCACCCACTGCCAGCTGCGTGCGAAGACCTCGCGCTGCTCGATCTCGTGCCAGCGGGGTTCGACGTAGGCGTCGGCATGCAGCGACATCGACCGCGTCGGATCCGGGTCGAATCCCATCGCGATGCCATCGGCATGACCGTCGCCCCCGTTGGAAGCTGCCCCGGCTGAGGGGGCTCGAGTCTCCGCGTTCGCCACGAATCCAATCTAGGCCGGGACCGTTAACGTGAGTACCGATATCCCTCGACCTCAACCACGACCCTGTGAAGTCCTTCCCCCGATGTTCCTGGATGGCAGTGCTTGCGGTGATCGTGCTGGCGGCCGCCGCCTGCAGTGGCGACGAGCCGGCCCCGGCAACCCAGGACGGCGCCGCCGCGAGCGAGATGACCGGGATGGACGAGATGGCCGGCGACGGCGACCATCACGGAGCGGGGGACCACGGAAGCTCGCAGGAACTGGCTGCGGGCGTGCCGGTGCCGAGCATCGCCATCGAGGTCGCCGCAGACGCGGTCGAGGGCTGGAACCTCCGCATCCGCACCACCGACTTCCGGATCGTGCCCGAGAACGTCTCGACCACCCACGTCGTCGGCGAGGGCCACATGCATCTCTACGTCGACGGTGAGAAGCTGTCGAGGATCTACGGCGAATGGCACCACATCGGCGCGCTGCAGCCGGGCGAGCACGAGGTGCGGGTCGAGCTGTCGTCCAACAACCACTCGGCGCTGGCCGCCGACGGAAGCATCATCGACGCATCCGCCGTGATCGTCGCGACGGAGGCGGGCGGCCACGTCATGGGCCACGGCCAGACCGAGGCCAGGGAAGCGCCGCAGCCGTACCCGTCGGTGAGCGTGGAATTGGTGGACGACCCCGCCGGCGGCTGGAGCCTCCATGCGGTGCCGTCGAACTTCCGCCTCGCCCCCGAGAACGCCTCGGGCGACCATGTGGACGGCGAGGGCCACATGCACCTGTACATCAACGGCAACAAGGTGGCCCGTCTCTACGAGCCCTGGTCGCAGATGCCGCCGCTGGCGGCCGGAGCCCACGAGATCAAGGTGGACCTGCGCACCAACGACCACGCGCCGCTCACCGTGAACGGCATACCCATCGAGACGACGATGACACTGGAGGTGTCCGAGGACGAGGCGACCTTGATCAGCGGTGACGAGGACGACGGCGGTCACGGCGACGGTGGCCACGCGGCGTCGGGCGCCGCCACCCGGTACTACGCCGACGTGGCCGACGCCGTCCAGACGATCATGGTGAACGTGGTCGACGGGGCACCGGAGGACGGCGTGCAGCGAGCTCAGGTCGACGTCGGCTCGGTGGTGGCCCTGATGATCACTTCCGAGGTCACCGAGGAGGTCCATGTCCACGGCTACGACATCCTGCGAGCCGTGTCGGACGGGCGCCCCGCCCACTTCGCGTTCAACGCCGAGATCCCCGGGGTGTTCGAGGTGGAGTTCGAGGGCTCCGGTCGCCTACTGCTGCAGCTCGAAGTCTCGTGAGCCTCCCCGTGCCATCCGACTTCCATCCCAACGCCGAAGATCTAGCCGCCAGCAACGCCGCCTTCGTCCGGGACTTCGACGGCAGCGGGCTGCAAGCAGCTCCGACGCGGCGGCTGGCCGTGGTCGCCTGCATGGACGCCCGGCTCGACACGCTGAGAATCCTCGGCCTGCGAGCCGGCGAGGCCCACGTCATCCGCAACGCCGGAGGAGTGATCACCGACGACGTGATCCGATCACTGTGCCTGTCGCAGCTGCTGCTGGGCACACGGGAGGTCGTGCTGGTCCACCACACCGGCTGCGGGCTCCAGCAACTCGACGAAGACCGTTTCATGGCCCGGCTCGCAGCCGAGACCGGCGTCAGGCCCCCATGGCCACTAGAGGCATTCGCCGATCCCCATGACGACATCGTCGAGTCGATCCGACGGCTGCGGGCCACGCCGTTCCTGCCCCACAAGGACCACATCTCAGGCTTCGTGTACGATGTCGCCGACGGCAAGCTCCACGGGGTGGAGCCTCCGACCGCCTGACGAGGTCCGCTGCTACGACGCCAGCCCTGCCGCGGCTAGCGTCGCCATCATGTTCGACTTGCTCATCAGCGGCGGTGACGTGATCGACGGCCGCGGCGGATCCCGTCGGCGGGCCGACATCGGCATCACTGGGGACCGGATCTCGGCCATCGGCAACCTCGTCAACGGCGGGGGAGCGCATGCCGCAGCAACCATCGACGCCACCGGCCTGGCGGTGACCCCGGGGTTCATCGACGTCCACACCCATTTCGACGCTCAGGTGTTCTGGGATCCGGACCTGTCACCCTCGCCGCTGCACGGCGTGACGACGGTCATCGGCGGCAACTGCGGGTTCACCATCGCACCCTTGGGCGACGACCCGGCCCACGGCGACTACCTGATGCGGATGCTGGCCCGGGTGGAGGGCATCCCGCTGGAGGCGTTGCAGCAGGGCGTGCCGTGGAGTTGGCAGACCACGGCCGAGTACTTCGACGCCATCGACGGCAACGTGGCCGTCAACGCAGGCTTCAAGGTGGGCCACTCGGCCCTGCGCCGCGTGGTGATGGGCGACGACAGTGTCCGCCGGGCCTGCACCGGCGAGGAACTGGAGGAGATGAAGGCTCTTCTGCGCGACGGCCTGGAGGCCGGGGCTCTGGGCTTCTCGTCCTCGTGGTCGCGCACCCACAACGATCCGATGGGGAACATGGTTCCCAGCCGGTACGCGGAGCGTGAAGAGTTGGTGGATCTGTGCTCGGTGCTGGCCGACTACGACGGCACCTCCATAGAGTTCAACCCCGCGCTGAGGCCGTTCGAGCCCTGGGCCTTCGACCTCATGGCCGACATGTCGGCGGCAGCCCGCCGGCCGCTCAACTGGAACGTGCTGACGGTCAACGCCCGCTCGCTCGACACGAACCGGGCCGAGCTGGCCGCGGGAGACCAGGCCGCGGCCCGGGGCGGCAGGATCGTGGCCCTGACCGTGCCCCTCACGCTCTCACTGCACCTGAACTTCAACAGCGGCTTCGTGCTCGACGCCCTGCCCGGCTGGGAGGAGGTAATGCTCCTCGGAAAGGAAGAGAAGCGCCGCGTCCTGGCCGACCCGGCCGAGCGCCGCCGGCTCAACGAGCTCGCCCAGGGGGACCACCCTCTTCGCCGGTTGGCCCATTGGGCCCGCAAAGTGGTGTTCCACTCTCCGGCCCCGGAGAACGAGGGTTGTGCGGGCCGCACTGTGGGCGAGATCGCGGAGGAGCGGGGCCAGGACCCCTGGGACACGCTGTGCGACATGGCCTTGGCCGATGACCTGGAGACGTCGTTCGGGAATCCGGCCATGCCCGAGCCCACCGCCGACTGGGAGGCCCGGGTCGAGATCTGGCGCGACCCGCGTGCCGTGGTCGGCGCCTCCGACGCCGGGGCACACCTCGACCTGTTCCTGTCGGCCAACTATGCGACCACGATGCTGAGCGAGGCCGTCGTCAAGCGAGGACTGATTCCTCTGGAGGAGGCCGTGCACCTGCTGACCGAGGTACCGGCCGACCTCTACGGCCTGGTCGACAGGGGAGTGCTGTCCGAGGGCGCCTACGCGGACGTCGTGGTCCTGGATGAGGCCACCGTCGGCTCAGGGCCGACGACGTTCCGCTCCGACCTGCCCGCTGGAGCGTCCCGCCTGTACGCCGAGGCCACCGGCATCGAGCATGTGGTCTGCAACGGAGCCGAGATCGTGCGCGGCGGCCAGTTCACCGGAGCCCGCCCCGGCGCCCTGCTGCGCTCCGGCACCCACACCACCGGCCCCAGCCTCGACTAGCAGGGGCGGCCGGAACGGCAGCGGTTGCTCACCCTTCCTCTGTCTCGGGTTCGACGACGACCGCGGTGCCGAACGCAAGGAGCTCGGCGCCGCCGGTGACGACCATTGAGGTGGCGAACCGGGTTCCCACGATGGCGTTGGCGCCGAGTTCGGTGGCCTCATCGACCATGCGGTCGAGAGCCTGCTCGCGGGCCTCGGCCAGCAGCTTGGTGTATTCCGCGATCTCGCCGCCGACGATCTGCCGGCCGATGGCCTTTATGTCTCTGCCCAGATGGCGGGCGCGGATGGTGTTGCCCCGAACCAGGCCGAGTGTCTGCGTGATGCGATGCCCGGCGATTTGGGAGGTTGTCGAGACGATCATTTCTGAACCTTCCGGTAGGGGTCGGTCTTGCGGGTGTGCAGGCGGTCTATCAGCGCCGACAGGATGATCAGGCCGAAGGCCGCGAGGGGGACTAGGCCGAGCAGAGCGTCGAACCGGATCGACTCGCCCTCGGTAGCGGCCTGCCAGATGAGGACGGCGACCAGCCCGACGACCCAGACGACGGCCAGCGACCATCCGGCGTACAGACAGATCCGTGAGACGCCGCTGCGCGGCGTCTCGTCCCACTGGGTGTCGTCGGGCACCTGGAACTCGGTTGTCATCGTGGCCTCCTCGACTCGGCGATGTCTTCGATGTCGGCGACGAAGCGGCGGGCGTCGGTGCTGTGCTCGGCCACCTCGCCGATGGTCCTGGCCTTGGCCGTCCCGCCTCGCAGCGCCGCCAGGGGGTCGGTCTGGTCACCAACGTACCCCAGCGCGAAGGCGCCCTGGGTGTAGCCCATCATGCGCAGGAGGTCGTCGTCGAGGGTGCGGGCGATCTCGGGAGGGCAGGCCAGGTACTGGTTCTCCTCCTGGCGGACCCACCCGACGGCGTAGGTGATGTTCACGCCCCTTCGCACGCCGTCGGAGGTGTTGGCCCCCGCACCGTGGAGCACTTTGCCCTCGTAGAACAGGACGCTGCCCCGGCTCATCTCGGCCTGCGCGCCGGCGACGCTCACCGCGGCCTCGTCGTCGAGGCCGGAGGTTCCGGGAAGGATCCAGGTGGCCCCGTTCTCCGCGGTGAAGTCGGTCAGCGCCCACATGGTGTTGCACTGGACGTGGTAGTCGGGACCGAACTCGAAGAAGTCGAAGGCCATCTCGTCGCGGTGCAGCTTCTGCGCCGTCTCGCCCGGCTCGACCGAGATGATCTGGGTCAGGTGCAGTTGCACCGCGCTGACATGCGCGAGGAAGTGCCCGACTGTTCCTACGACCAACGGATGCATCACCAGCGGTCGGACCGACGGGCAGCGGGCCACCAGCGCGCCGGTACGGCGGGTGAAGCGACCGTCGTAGGTGTCTCGTCCCGCCGCCGATGCCTTGATGTAGGGCAGGGCCTCAGCCTCCAGCCGGTCCAGAAGCGCCGGGTCGGCGACATCGTCGACGATGGCGTAGCCGAAGCTGCGGATGTGCTCGCTCACCTCTACGGGATCGGTGTCAGCAGCGAAGTGGTGCAACCCCACCGCGGGCATGGTAGAGCCATCCGTCTAACCTCAGCCGCGTGGCTGCAACAATCGACCCGCTGGCGGCCGGTACGGACACCCGGCTGGTGATCCACGCCGACGACGTCGGCATGAACCACGGTGCCAATCGGGCCTTCATCGAGCTGTCCCGATTCGGCACGATAACCGCGGGCTCGGTGATGGTGACTTGCCCGTGGTTCAGCGAGATCGCCGACGCGGCCGCGGGCGATGCCAGCCTCGACTGCGGGGTGCACCTGACCCTCAACTCGGAGATGACCCACTACCGGTGGGGACCGATCACCCGGCCCGGCGCCTCCTCGGGACTCCTCGACAGCGACGGCTACCTGTGGCCCGATGTGGCCTCGGTGCGCCGCCACGCCCATCCCGAGGCGGTGGAGGCCGAATGGCGGGCCCAGGTCGAGCGAGCCCAAGCCGCGGGAATCGATGTGACCCATCTGGACACCCACATGGGCTCGGCCCTCGCACCCGAGTGGTGCGACCGCTACGTGGCCCTCGGCATCGAACTACAGGTCCCAGCCCTGATCACGGGAGCGCTGAGCGCCTACGGCCCCATGAACCATCTCGCCGGAGCGGGCCACGGCCCCTTCAGGGAGGCGGTGACAGAGGCAAGATCCGCGGGCATGCCGGTGTTCGACGAGGTGCTGGAGACCGACTTCAAACGGCCCCGCGACCAGCCCGCCGACTACGAGGCGATGCTCGGCGACCTCGACACCGATCTCGTGTACTGCGCCTTCCACCCCAACGCGCCCGGCGGTGCCGAGATCGAGGTGATCGAGCCCACCAAGTTCCATGTCCGCACCGACGAGTACGAGTTGTTCGGCACGACCCAGTGGAGGGCGTGGCTCGAGTCCCGTCCCCTGACCCTCACCACCATGCGAGAACTGCGAGAGGCCTGGCGCGCTCCGGACAGTTGACAGGGATCGGCTTGCGGACGAGCCCCGGTCTGTGGTTAGAGTCAGCGGCCGGCCCCGCACGCCGCAGGCGGCGGACTCGGCCCCCTGGGTCGGAGCGCCCGGACGAAGCCTCGCTCCCTTCGCTGCTGCCGAAACCGCCGCAGCACTTTCCCCCACGCGAAAGGAGTTCGCGCATGACCTCACCCGCCCCTACGGCCGGAGCCCTCCAGATCGCAGCCGCGCTGGTGTTCCACCTCCCGGGTGCCCGGCTCGAGCTGTCCACCGGCAACGGCCTGCACTGCACCATCGGACCGATGACCGACCCCCGGTGCACGCTGCATCCGGCTGAGTTCCGCGAGCTGGTCCTGGCTGCCGGCAACTACCGGCTGCTGGGAACCATGCTGGGAATCGCCCTGACGGACGAGCCGACACTGACCCTCACCTCCTCCGGGGACGACGTGGAACACCTCGGTGGAGGCCTCTACCGCGTCACGGGCCGCGAGGCCGTTTCGTATGCCTTCACGACCTCGCTGTCAGCTCACCATGTCGACACGCTGCTCTCGAGCCTCGACAGTTCCCCGGCAGAATGCTGTGCCCGCACCGGCGACCACGATGACGGATTGACGGTGTGCGTGAACCTCGTCCAGGACGACGGCCTCGGGGTCACACTGGTCGCCATGAGCTCCCCGAGCGCCGTGAAGACAGCCTGCGTCGAGGCGGTGGCTGCGGCGGCCGCCGCCAAGTGCCTGGTAGCGGAGATGGAGCGGTTGACCAGCTCCCAGCCCTCGCCGGGGTGAGTACCGCGGGGTCGGTCCGCTCAGCCGTTGGGGAGCAGGACGGTGCGGGCCTCGGCGCCGGTCTTGAGAGCGTCGAAGGCGCCCTGCAGGCCGTCGAGGCCGGCGGTGCGCGAGATCATCTCGTCGAGCTTGAGGCTGCCTCGCAGGTAGAGGTCGGCCAGCATCGGGAAGTCCTTGCGGGGGCGGGCACCCCCGGCCCGGATGCCGAGCAGGCTCTTGTTCTGGTGCAGGTCGAGGAACGGGTAGGTGACCTTCGCGCCCAGATCGGGCACTCCGACGGCGCACACGTTGCCGCCAGGGCGGGTCATGGATATGGCCTGGGCCAGCAGCGCGGTGCTGCCCACCACCTCGAAGGCGTGATGGACCCCGGCCGGGCACAGCGACTTGACTGCGGCCACCGGGTCGAAGTCGTCGCCTTCGGCCAGCACGAAGTCGGTGGCGCCGAAGTCGCGGGCCAGTGCCTCCTTGGCCGCCACCCGGTCGATGGCGATGATGGCGGAGGCGCCCACCAGCCGGGCGGCCTGGATCACGTTGAGGCCGACTCCACCGGCGCCGATCACGGCCACGGTGTCACCGATCTGCACCCGGGCCCGGTTGAACACCGCGCCGGTGCCGGTGACCACCCCGCAGCCGATCAGCGCGGCCGCAGCCAGCGGCATCGCCGCCGGGACCGGGATGCACTGGTTCTCGCTGACCACCGTCTGCTGGGTGAACGCCCCGATGTTGGCGAAGTTGTAGACGGGTCGCCCGTTCTCAGCGTAGGGCAGGCTGAGCGATCCCAGCGCCACGTTGGTGCAGTTGCCCGGGTCGCCGCCCTCACAGTCCGGACAGTGGCCGCAGTTGCCGAAGGTGGACAGGACCACATGGTCGCCGACGGAGCAGTAGGTCACGGCCGAGCCGACCTCGACCACCACCCCGGCGGCCTCGTGTCCGGGCACCAGCGGGGTGGGCATGTAGTACTTGCCGAGCACGCAGCTCAGGTCGCTGCCGCACACCCCGGCGGCCCGGATCTCGACCCGCACCTGGCGGGGCGCCAGCGAGCCGACCAGTTCCAAGTCGTCGGACAGACGGACACTGTCCTCGGTAGTGCCCTCGAGTATCAGTCCCTGCACGCGCGGTCTCCCGTCGTCTCGCGGCGGTTTCGGTTGGAAGGGGTCCTATCAGATGTGGGCCTTCATGCGCTCGGCGGCGCCCCAGCGCTCGGCGCCGGCGATGGTGCCCTCCATCATGGCCTTGAAGCGGCGATGGAAGCGGAACTCCTCGCCGAATTGCACTGTCTCCATGTAGGGAACGTGCGAGACCGACACCCAGAAGAATCCAGTCCAGGCCAGATCCTCGGCTAGGTCCTCGGCGCTCCACCGGGGCCCGCCGGCCGCGGCCAGCCGGCGGCGGTAGTGGTCCAGCAGCTCGGGCTCGCGGGCCAGAGTCTCGTCGTTGTGGCTGGCCATCAGCAGCCAGCCCAGGTCCATCCCTGGGAACGACCGCATCGGCGACTGCCAGTCGACTATCACCGGTCCGTCGTCCCGGAACAGGACGTTGTCCAGCTCGTAGTCCTGGTGGATGAGCGTCCAAGGCCGCCGGGCGAAGCGCCCGAGCCACCCCGGGACGTCGGCCAGGAACGCCTCCGCCATCTCGGCGAGTTCGTCGGAGTGGTACTGCGGGTACTGCTCGCGAATGTTCCTCCAGTTTTCCTGGGTGCGGGGGATGCCCGCCAGCAGCGACGGAGCGGTCCAGTCGATCAGCCACTCTTGATCGTTAAGCGTCTCGTCCATCCAGTAGGCGCCGTGCATCTCGGCCAGATCGCCGACCAGGGTGCGCATGCGCTCGAAGGTGGTTCCGTCGAGGATGTCTCCCTTGTCGGCCGGGTGGACCCGCTCGAGGACCAGGGTGGCGGCGTGGGTCTCGGGGTCGAACAGGTTTATGAAGCACGTGGGGATCGTGATGTTGGTGCGGGCCGCGACCTGGGTCGCCAGATGGTCGTAGAAGCCGTTCTCGCGCTGGTACGACAGCATCACCGCCGCGTTCTGGCGGGCGAACTCGTTGTCCATGGGGCACTTGGCCACGAACTCGGATGGCAGGTCTGTGTCGCCCGCGTAAGTGACGGACACGATCACCACCTCGCCCATGGCACCCAGGAAGTCGTCCATCGGGCGCACCTCCACCGCAGTAATCGGTGGCGGGGCGTGACCGGCTTCGGTGAGTGCGCTCTCAAGCCATTGCGGAGTCATGGCCGACAGTGAGTTGAGGATCTCGGTCATCGGTCCTCCTTGATGTCCGGCACCCATCTCGGGGTGCGCTTGTTGAGGAATGCGTCCATGCCCTCAGCAGCCTCGTCGTCGGCGAACAGCTCTGCTGAGATCCGCTCGGTCCATTCGCGGGCGTCTTCGAAGGTCATTTCAGGGACTCGATCCAGGAGTTGCTTGGCCGCCGCCAGCGCGGACGGGCCGCCCTTGAGCAGGTCGGCCACAGCCGACTCCACCTCTGCGTCGAGGCTCTCCGAGGGCACTGCCGCGTTGATCAGGCCCAGGCGGGCTGCCTCGGAGGCACCAAACCGGTTTCCCCGCAGGAAGGCCTCGGTCGCCTCTGACCGGCGCATCTTGGGCAGGCAAAGCACCGAGATCATGGCCGGAGCGACCCCCACCCGCACCTCGGTGAACCCGAACCGGGCGTCGTCGCGGGCGATGGAGATGTCCATGGCTGCGGCTAGGCCCATCCCGCCGGCCACGCAGTGCCCGGCGATGCGTCCCACGTAGGGCTTCCCGGATCGCCGGAACCGTCCGAACAGGTCGCTTGCCCGGGCGGTGACGGGGTTGCCGCCGGTCTGCCCGCTGGAACTCTCACGCAGGTCGGCCCCGGCGCAGAACACCCGTCCCGAGTTGGTGAGCACGATCACACGCACCGCTGGGTCGGCCTCAGCCTCGTCGAGCGCGGCGGTGAGGTCGACCAGCAGGCGGCGGCTCAACGCATTACGGTTGGCCTCGTCGGCCAGGGTGACCGTGACCACGCCGCGGTCGTCGCGGGACGTCTCGACCAGGCTCACGACCGGCTCCGTGCCGTGAGTGCCTGTTCGCGGCGCTCGCGGGCGGGGGAAGGGCCATCGGTAGGCGGTCCGGCGAAGGCCTGGGCCTTGTACAGCCAGTCGTTGGCGTGCTCGCCGGTCACCGCCAGGGCGGTATCGGCGAGGTGGCGGCGCTGGGTCACCACCAGGCAAAAGTCGAGGGCCGGTCCGGTTACCGAGTTGTCTCCTGCTGCGGCGGCGTCTCCCCAGGTCCAGGTCTCGCCTGAGGGCGCGGTCAACTGCACCCGCACGTCCCCCTCGGGGGCGGGCTCGCCCCGGTTGATATAGGTCCAGGCCCGGGTGATGCAGCCCAGTTGGGCGATGTGGCGGAGCCGGTGGGTGGGCTCCCGATGCGCGCCCACGGCGTCGCACACGTCAGTTCCGTGGGCCCAGGCCTCCATCAGGCGGGCGGTGACGAACGACTTGGCCCCCATGGAGGGGCCGTACCATGTCACCCGATCGCGCTCACCGAGCGTGCCGGCCGCCTGAGTCAGTTCGGCGCGCCCCTGCCGCCAGCGGTCCAAGCGCTCCGCGGGGGCCAGACCGCGGAACTCACCCAGTGTGAAGTCGTCGCCTGAGGTCTCACTCACCAGCGACGCCTCCATCAGCCTGCCCGCCTCCGTCGAGAAGGCCTCGGGGTCGCGGATAGCGAGGGCGGCCGCCCGGTCGAAGTAGCGCAGATGGCCGATCTGGTCGGTCACCGACCAGCGGGGGCTGGGGGTGGGAAGGTCCCAGTCCGGGCCGCTGAGCGGTGCCACGATCTCGTCGAGGCTTGCCTGCTCGTCGAGCAGGTCCTCCAGCAGATCGGCGAGGTTCACAGTCGGCTAGTTCCTTCCTAGGAAGATAGCTTCCTAGGAAGATACCTTAGTATCCCGCGGCGCGTGCTCTGAGTTTCCGAGCAGGGCCTCGGGAACATCGACCACCCGAGCTCGGAGCCATTCGCCGAGGCTCTTGGCCTGCGGGTCCTGCCGGTCGGAGGCGGCCACCCCGTCGCCCAGAAGGCCGTGGATCACGAAGTTGAGCGACCAGATGTTGGGGAGCCGGTGCCGGTCCACCCTCAGCGGGCCGGCCTCGGGTAGCAGTTCCCGCAGCCGGTCGGTGCTCAGGAAGCCGTCGAGCCATTCGAAGGCGTCTGTGGAGCGGGCGAACACTCCCAGATTGGCGTTGCCGCCCTTGTCCCCGGAGCGGGTGCCCAGCATCCGGCCCAGCGGCGATGGCGACGAGGGACCCCAGTCACGGTCGCGGGCGGGCGGGGAGGGGGAGGGGATCGGCGCGACCGGCTCATCGGTGGGCGGCACCGGATCGACGACCGTGCACTCGCCATCGAGGAACGTGACGTACTGAGGCACGACGGCGGCGGGCACAGTGGCGGGCCGGTAGACGCCGAAGGCCCTCGGCCGGGCCGCCGAGCCGGGTGAGAACATGCCCGGGATGGTGGCCAGGGCCAGTTCGTTCATGGCGTCGGACAGCGTGCGCCCGAGGCGGTCCTCATCGTGGTCGAACACGCTGAGCCGCCACACCGCGGTGGCCTCCTCGTTGGTGGCCGGATCGGCCTTGTCGGTTCGCACGACCCGCTCGGTGACCTTGGCGTAGTCGCCGGGATCGTGGGGGCAGGCCCGCCAGAAGGCCTCGTGCACCAGGGCGGCCTTGGCCTCGATGTCGAGCCCGGTGAGCCCGACGTTGATCTCGCTGCGGTAGCCGCCGAGTTCGTTGGTGGCCACCTTGAGGGTGGGCGGTGGCGGCTCGCCGCGCACCGAGTCCATTAGCACCCGGTCGGGGCCGGCCTGGGTGAGCCGGATGGTGTCGAAGCGGGTGGTCACATCGGGCCCCAAGTAGCCGGGGGCGTCGATCTCGTAGAGAAGCTGGGCCGTGACCGTCCCGACCGTGACCGCGCCTCCGGTGCCCTCGTGCTTGCCGATCACCGAGGAGCCGTCGGACGCGATCTCGGCCCACGGGAAACCGGTGCGGGCCATGCCGTCGACCTCGGTGAAGAACGAGTAGTTGCCGCCGGTGGCCTGGGTGCCGCATTCGATCACATGCCCGGCCGCCACCGCGCCGGCCAGGGCGTCCCAGTCGTCGATCGCCCAGTCGTGGTGCCAGGCCGCGGGACCGCAGGCCACCGCGGCGTCGGTGACCCTGCCGGTCACCACGATGTCGGCGCCGCGGCGCAGGGCCTCGGCGATGCCCCACCCACCCAGGTAGGCGTTGGCGGTGATCAGCTTGGCCGTGTCGACCATCGGCTCGCCGGTCGTGAAGGAGCGAAGCGTCACCGCGTCGGCCCCGTCGGGATCCAGCCGCGACATGAGATCGTCCCCGTCCACGCACGCGATCCGCGGCGCCAGACCCAGGCGGTCAGCCACCTCGGCAACCGCCTCGGCGCAGCCCCGAGGATCCAGCCCGCCCGCGTTAGACACCACCTTGATGTCCCCGTCGACACAGGCGCCCATCACCTGCTCCATCTGCCTGACGAAGCTGCGGGCGTAGCCGCCGCCGGGGCGCCTCTCGCGGGTCCGGGCCAGGATCAGCATGGTCAGCTCGGCCAGCCAGTCACCGGTGAGGACGTCGATTGGCCCGCCCTCCACCATTTCGGCCGCAGCCGACATGCGATCGCCGTAGAAGCCTGAGCAGTTGGCGATCCGGATCGGCTCAGCCATCAGGGGCCTCGGTGGCGTCGAAGACCAGTAGCGGGGTGCCGTTGTCGACCTGGTCACCCGCAGCGACAAGCACTTCGGTCACCGTGCCATCACACGGGGCACTGACGTGGTGCTCCATCTTCATGCCCTCCATCACCACCAGGGTGCTGCCCGCGGTCACCTGCTCGCCGGGTTGGACCCGAACCTCCACGATCACACCCGGCATCGGCGCCGCGAAGCCCCCGGTCGCCGGGCCGCCCTCGGGAGCACCGAAGCGAGGCAGGACCGTCACCGTCACCGTCTCGGAGTCGCCGGTCAGGTGCACCCGGTCGCCGTCGGCGGCCACCGCGTAGCCGATGCGGCGACCGGACCACTCCAAGTCAACCCCGTCGGGCCTCCAGGCCGCTATCGCCGCCGTGGCCTCCACTGCGTCAACGGCTGGTTGTTCGACGCAATCCTCTCCGGGGGACCCGGCCGGGACTGCGTCGACGGCGCATTCGGCCCGGACGGCGAAGGAACCATCGCGCTGGGGCCGGTACGAGACACGCACTTCGACGGGGCCGGCCGCGGTCTCGACGGCCAGCTCGGCCCGCTCGGGCGGAAGACGGCCGTGGCGCCATCCGCTGGGCATCCAACGAAGCGTCCGGGCCTCCAGCCGCTCGGCGGCCTGGAGCCACATGGCCGCGGCCACTGCGGCGTGCCGGAACTCAGCGGGCGTAAGGGTGGCGGCACGGCTCGGATCGACCCGCTCGATGAAATCGGTCGTGGTGTCACCGGCCAGGAACGCCTCGGACCGCAGGGCGGACGCCAGGAAGTGCCGGTTGGTGGTCACACCGGCGATGTGAAGGCGCTCGAGGGCCAGGGCCAGGCGTCCGGCCGCCTCGGCCCGGGTAGGGGCGTGGGCGACGACCTTGGCGAGCATCGGATCGAAGTCGAGCCCCACGGTGCTGCCGGCCTCGACGCCGGTGTCCCACCGCACCGACGGCTCCGACGCCGGCGCGAAGGCGGCCAGCGTGCCCACCGCGGGCAGGAACCCGGTTGCAGGATCCTCGGCGTACAGCCGGGCCTCGATGGCATGGCACGCCAGGGCGATGTCGGCCTGGCTGTAGCCGAGGGTCTCGCCGGCCGCCACCCGCAGCTGCTCGCGCACCAGGTCGATGCCGGTTACCTCCTCGGTGACGGGGTGCTCAACCTGCAGGCGGGTGTTGACCTCAAGGAAGAAGAACTCGCCGGTGTCGTCGTCCAGCAGGAGCTCCACCGTCCCCGCCGAGCGGTAGCCGATGGACTTGGCCAGCCTCACCGCGGCCTCTCCGATGGTCTCCCGCAACTCGCCGTCGACCGCGGTCGACGGCGACTCCTCGATGATCTTCTGATGGCGTCGCTGGATCGAGCACTCCCGCTCACCGAGGTGAACGACGTTGCCGTGGGCGTCGCCGAGTATCTGGACCTCGATGTGGCGGCACCTCGGCAGGTAGCGCTCGAGGAACACGGTGTCGTCACCGAAGCCACCGAGTGCCTCGCGCCGGGCCGCAGCCACGGCCTCCGCCAACTCGGCGGGATCGGAGACGAGCCGCATGCCCTTGCCGCCACCGCCGGCGGCCGCCTTGACCATCAGCGGGAAGCCGACACCGGAAGCGTCATCCGGATCCTCCGACGACGGCAGCGTGGGCACGCCCGCGGCCTCGGCCGCAGCCTTGGCCGCCAGCTTGTCGCCCATGGTCTCGATGGCATCCGGCGCGGGCCCAACCCACACCAAGCCGGCCTCGGTCACAGACCGGGCGAAGCCGGCGTTCTCGGCCAGGAATCCGTAGCCGGGATGCACCGCGTCGGCGCCGGCCTGGACCGCGGCGGCCACCAGCGCATCGCCGTCTAGGTACCCGCCGGGGAGCCGCATGGCCACATCGGCCTCGGTCACGAACGGCGCATCCGAGTCGGCATCAGAGAACACGGCAACGCAGCCCATGCCCATGGCCCGCGCCGTGCGGAACACCCGGCGGGCAATCTCGCCCCTATTGGCCACCAGCAGCGTGCCGATAGCGCTCACAGCCGGAACACCCCGTAACCCTCGGCGCCGGTGATCGGCGTGTTGCCCGCTACCGACAGGCACATGCCCAGCACGTTGCGGGTGTCGCGGGGGTCGATGATGCCGTCGTCGCTGATGGCGCCGGTGGCCCGTAGCGCCAGCGAGCCCCGCTCCTGGATGGCCTCGGCCTGGGCCACGATCCGGGCGTCCTCCTCCTCGTCGAAGGGCTCGCCCTTGCGGGCCGCCCGGGCCCGGCGGACCTGCGACATAACCCCGGCGATCTGCTTGGGGCCCATCACCGCCACCTTGGCGGTGGGCCACAGCCAGGTGAAGCGGTTGCCGAAGGCCCTCCCCGACATGCCGTAGGTGCCGGCCCCGTAGGACGAGCCGATGATCAGGGTCAGGTGCGGGACCGTCGAGTTGGTCACCGCGTTGATCATCTGCGAGCCCTTCTTGACCATGCCGTCGGCCTCGTAGTCCCGCCCGACCATGAAACCGGTGATGTTCTGCAGGAACACCAGCGGGACGTCGACCTGGTTGCACAGCTGGATGAAGGTGGCGCCCTTCTGGGACGAGTCCGGGTAGAGCACGCCGTTGTTGGCCAGGATCCCGACGGGGTAGCCGCAGATCGACGCCCAGCCGCACACCAGGGTGGTGCCGTAGCGGGCCTTGTACTCCTCGAAGCGGGAGCCGTCCACCACCCGGGCGATCACCTCGCGCATGTCGAAGGGTTGGCGCAGGTCCCGGCTGACCAGCCCCAGCAGCTCCTCAGGGTCGTGCACCGGCGGATCGGCGGCCATGGTGGGGCCCGGGTGGGGCTTGCGGTGGTTGAGGTGCGACACGACCTCGCGACACATGCGAATGGCGTCCATCTCGTCGGTTGCGAAGTAGTCGCCCAGCCCGGAGACCTCGGCGTGCAGGCGGGCTCCCCCCAGGGTCTCGTCGTCGGACTCCTCGCCGGTTGCCATCTTCACCAGAGGGGGCCCGGCCAGGAAGATCTTGGACTGGTCGGCGACCACGATGTTGTAGTCGGACAGGCCCGGCTGGTAGGCGCCCCCTGCGGTGGACGACCCGAACACCACGCACACCGTGGGTATGCGCATCTTGGACAGCTCGATCATCTCGTAGAAGAACCGGCCCGACTCCGCGAAATGGGTGGTCTGGACCCGGCTGCTGCCCCCGCCGGTGAACTCCGAGCCGCCTCCCTCGCGACCGCCGAGACGGAGGTCGGCGCCGGCCGACTCCACGAAGCTCACATAAGGGATGCGGTTGTCGCGGGCGATCTCGAGGGCCCGCATCCACTTCTTGCTGGCGTAGGGCGTCAGCGCGCCGGCCAGAACGCTGGGGTCGTTGCCCATGATCACGCACTCGGTGCCGCCGATCACGCCGATGCCGACCACCATCCCGCCTCCCATGGTGTAGTCGGAGTGGTAGGCGGCCAGCGCGCTGATTTCCAGGAACGGGCTGTTGGGGTCGATCACGTTGGCGATGCGCTCCCGGATGGGCAGCTTGCCCCGTCTGCGCAGGCGCTCCATCGACGCAGTCCCCCCGCCGGCGTCGGCCTCGTCGAGCAGTTCCTCGATCTCGGCGAGCTGCTCCAGCACGTCCGCACGGTTCTGGAGGAACGTCTCGCTGCTCGCGTTCACCGCGGTCGGCAGCGCGGGCGCCAGCAGCCTCGGCATGCCGGTCGATGCGCCCCCGTCGATCCTCACCGCAGAGAAACTACCGGCCCGGGGCTGCGACACCGGCTACGCGTCCGCGTGTAGGAAGATCGGATCGATCCGCTCGGCCTCATAGCCTTCGAGCATGGGTGTGGCGGTGCCGTTCCCCGAGACGCTGCCAGCGGGTTACGAGTGGTTCGACGACGAGCCGGTCTTCGATCCAGATCGTCACCTGCAGCTCGAGGAGCCCCACCAGGTGGTCATGCTCGCGGACCTCGGCTACGGCAACGACGAGATCTCCACCAAGGCCACCCCGTTAGCGGCCTCGTCGCCGTTCCGGGTGCTCAGCGATACGGGCGCCGCCATCATGCTTGAGGTCGCCCGGCGGCTGCGGCCCTTCGCCCGGCCCGCCGGCAACCGGATCGAGCGGATGACGCGCAGCGGCTGCTACCGGTCGCGCTGGTTGCGCGACCTGTGCACCAGCCAGGACGTGTGCGACCATCTCGAGCGCATCTACGGGACCGCTATCGCGCCCCATCCGATGCCGGTTCACCTGGGCCACATCAACTACGAGCCGTCCCGCCTCGAAGCGGCCGTCGACAAGTGGCACCACGACACCCTCCCGCTCGACTACGTCATGCCGGTGACCGATCCGGCCCGAGTGCCGGGCGGGCGGTTCGAGTACTTCCTGGGCACCAGGCACGAAGCCGCCGCGCTGGCGGCCGAGGGCCGCACCCCGCCGCCCGAACGCGTCGTGGCGCCCGAGTTCGGGGGACCTGGCTACGCCATCGCCCTGCACGGCGACATGGTGGTCCATCGGGCCGCTCCCCTGGACGCGCTGGCCGAGCGGATCTCCATGGTGAACGGCTACGTGGCGCTTGACACCGCGATCGACGATCAGAGCCGCACCGCCGACCTGATCATCGTCGACGACCACGAGACGCTGTGGACCGAATGGGCCAAGACGGCCGCCTGGCGGTCCCAGCGGCGGCTCTCCAGCGTGATCGACGGCCTCGAGTTCACCAGCGACCGCGACGCGGTGATCGCCTCCCTGGAAGCGGCCGTGAGCGACGTGAAGCGAGCCATCGACGAGATGCGGGCCGGTGCCAGGATGACGGAGCACTACGGCGGCTGAACCCGGGTGTCAGTGTCGAGCGCACGGGTGGGGGATCGCTGCGGCGGTGCAATGATGGGCGCCATGACTGACACCGCCGACACCAGCGTGGTGGACTTCCACTTCGACGTGCTGTGCCCCTGGGCCTACCAGACGTCCAAGTGGATCCGGGACGTGCGGGCCCAGAACGGGCTGGAGATCAACTGGCGCTTCTTCAGCCTGGAGGAGATCAACCGGTTCGAGGGCAAGAAGCACCCTTGGGAGCGGCCCTGGTCATACGGCTGGTCGCTGATGCGCATAGGCGCGGTGCTGCGCCGCGACAGCATGGACCACCTCGACACCTGGTACGAGCGCTCGGGCCGGGCCCTGCACGAGGAGGGCCTGCGGGTGCACGACCCCGATGTGGCCCGCGAGCTGCTCGGCGAGATCGGACTCGACCCTCAGACGGTGGACAACGCCCTGGACGACCCCACCACCCACGACGAGGTCAAGGCCGAGCACGACCGGGTGGTGGCCGCGGGCGGCTTCGGGGTGCCGACGCTGTTCTTCGGCGACCAGGCGCTGTTCGGTCCCGTGCTGATCGACCCGCCCACCGGCGCCGAGGCGCTGCGCCTGTGGACCGCAGTGACGGCCTGGCTGGAGTTCCCCCACCTCTACGAGATCCAACGCCCCAAGTCCCTCCGTGACGAGCAGGTCATCGCGGATGTCTTCCGCCCCTACATCGAGGCCCGCGACTGGGTGAGCATCAACCGGGGCGAGGTCATCTCCTTCGACCGCTCCTAACCGCGAGCGGGATGTATCCAACGTGGACAGGGACCAGATCGAGCGACTGATCGCTGCCTCCGATCTGCCCAGCCTGCTCGCCGCGCTGGCCCACGCCACCGGCGACCCCGACCTTGCCCCCTCGGATCTGTGGCTCGACCCGGACCGCGCCCTGGAGCCTGAGGATGGATGGGATCCGGACCAGCTGGCCCGGGCCCGCGAGCTGGCCGTCGCCGGCCTGAGGCGCCTGCAGACGTCCGGGAACGGTGCCGGCCGCGGACCCGACAATGCCCTCGTGCCGTCCCTCATCGATTGGCTCACCGGTGCCGACCTGGACGACGGCTACCAGAGGATGCTGGCCGAGGAGCTGGCGGTGACCGGAGACCTTCGGGTCCCGGAGCCGATCACGGCACCGGACAGTCCCACCGCGGGCCGCAGCGACCACACGGTGGCCGTCATCGGAGCAGGGATGTCAGGCATCCTGGCCGCCCACAGACTCAAGCAGGCCGGTGTCGACTGCTTGGTGCTCGACAAGAACAGCGACGTGGGCGGAACCTGGCTGGAGAACACCTACCCCGGCTGCCGGGTGGACGTGTTCAACCACGTGTACTCCTACTCCGGCGAGCAGCGCCCGGACTGGCCCGAGTACCACTCCAGCCAGCCGGTGCTGCTGGACTACTTCCGCGATTGCGCCCAGCGGTGGGGGATACGGGACCGGATCCGCTTCGGAGTCCGGGTCAAGTCACTGGAATGGGACGACAGCGCCTGCCGCTGGGTGATCCGGCTCGAGACGGGCAGCGGGACCGAGGTGATCACCGCCGGAGCGGTGGTGTCGGCGGTGGGTCAGCTCAACCGTCCCCTGATGCCCGACATCGAAGGCGCCGACAGCTTCGCCGGAGAGCAGTTCCACAGCTCGTCCTGGCGCCACGACATCGACTGGCAGGGCCTGCGGGTGGCCGTCATCGGCACGGGAGCGAGCGCCCTGCAGTTCATACCGCACCTGGCCGAGCTAGCCGACCACGTGACCGTGTACCAGCGGACCCCGCCGTGGCTGATCCCGCGGCCCGTCTATCACGAGCCGCTGGCCGAGGGGCTGCTGAGGCTGTTCGAGTTGGTGCCCGGCTACGCCCATTGGTTCCGGCTGCGGCTGTTCTGGTGCACCCACGAGGGTACGGTCGGCGCCCTGCGGCGCGACCCGGCGTGGGACGGGCCCCTTGAGCGGGCGGTCAGCCCCCGCAACGACGAGGCGCGGAAGCTGCTGACTATGTACCTGGAGCATCAGTTCGGCGACCGCCCCGACCTGCTGGCCAAGGTGGTGCCCGACTACCCGGTGGGCGCCAAGCGGGTGGTGCTCGACAACGGGATCTGGGCCAGCACGCTGAAGCGGACCAACGTCGTACTGGTCAGCGATCCGATCGCCCGCATCGAGCCCGACGGCGTGCGCACCTCCGACGACCGGCTGCACCGAGCCGACGTGATCGTGTACGGCACCGGGTTCCGGGCCTCGGAGTTCCTGATGCCCATGCGGGTGATCGGGCGGGAAGGCGCCGATCTGCACGAGACCTGGGCCGGCGACGCCCGGGCCTACAACGGCGTGTGCATTCCCGGCTTCCCGAATCTCTTCTGCCTGTACGGCCCCAACACCAACATCGTGGTCAACGGCAGCATCATCTATTTCGCGGAGTGTGCCGCCCACTACGTGGTGGAGTGCCTACGCCTGCTCGCGGAGCGGGGCGCGACAGCCATGGACTGCCGACTCGACGCCTACGAGCGCTACGCCGCCCGAATGGACGAGCACAACGCCCAGATGGCCTGGGGCATATCGCCGGTCAACAGCTGGTACAAGAGCCCCAGCGGAGGGGTGGCCCAGAACTGGCCCCTGCCCCTCATCGACTACTGGCGCCAGACCCGCCGCCCCGACCCCGCCGACTTCGAGCTCCTCTGACGAAACGTACATATTGCGTGTCGGTTGAGGCTGATGTGGTCGTGGTCGTGGCCGTGCGGGTCCGCCCTCTCCACCCCGGTGCCGTGGCCAGGAGCCTCCGCGTGGCGCCGTCATCGCCGCCAGCGCCGGCGGCTTGCCTTGCTTTGCGGGAGCGGTGCTTCTGGACCTGTAGCCAACAGGACCGCAGCACTTACCGACCAGACGACGATTGACACCGCTCGGCGCTTCTCAGCCGTGGACGACTTCGGCGACAGCCTGAGCGTCGCGCTGAGCCGCTAGAGCCTTGCGCAACACGGCGCGGGCGGCTTGGGGCCCGGTCGGTCCGGCCCGGCTGCCGTTGCTGGATCTGCCGTTGCTGGACTTGTCGCCGCGATCGTCGTCGCGGCCGGGTGCGGCCCGGAACTCGGGTTCGGAGCGATCGGACGGATCGGCCGGGGCGAATAGGGGAGTGGTGTCGGGCATGTGCGCCGCGCCGTGGTGGATCCGGTCGGGGGGTCTGATGGTGTGTTTGCCGTCGCCGGCGTCGACTACTTGCCAGTGATGGTCATGGATCTTGTCGTGACAGCCCCAGCACAGCGGCATCAGGTTGTCCAAATCGGTGCGGCCGCCCCATGCAAAGGGGTCCATGTGGTGCGCGTGGATCTTGTGCTCGTCGGGCTCCCCGCAGCCGGCACAGCCGCCATAGAGCGCCATCAACACCTGGAACTGCGACTCGGTGGCCCGGCGGATGTTACGGCCCTTCCACATGGGCACACCCCTGGCGCTGAGCACCAACCCGAACCAAGACGACTCGCCCGCGAGCCTCTCGACCACGCCAGCCGGTAGCGGGTCCCCGTCAGCGGTGGAGGCCATCAGCTCCTCGGTCTCAGGATCGAGCCGGGCCACCAGCGCGATGTCCGCGTACGGCTTGCCGCCACCGGCGGCGCCAGCGGTCATGTTCTCGAACGCGTCGGCCATGCACTGGGGGAGACTGCGAACACCACCACCGCTGCCTCTGGCCTGCCTCTTGTCGGCGTCATGCACCCGGTGGGCGCTGTTCTCATCGACCTCGCTCAGACCGCGGGCCTGCGTCTTGTCGGCGTCATGGAGCCGGTGGGCCTCCTTGTTGATCCGGTTGCGGATACGCCGCCCGGTCACCGGATCGAACTGCCCGTAGAGATGCACCATCCCGTCGTCACCATTCCAGATCCGCAGATTGCGCCGGGCCCGCTGCCGGCGATACTCCGACTCACCGCCATCGGCCTGGCGCTCCGCGGTCCACCGCTTGGCCTCCTTGGCGAACTGATCCGGCGAAAGCGACTCGGCCTTGGCCAACAACTCCGCGTCGGACTCCACGTCTGCGGCGCTGGTCTTATCGAGCGCATCAGCGAGTTGCCTCGCATTGGCCAGGGGCATCCGGCCCTCCTCAACGGCATCCTGCACCGCGGAGACCGCACCAACCGCGGCCGCCGTCCTGACCTGGCTGCGGGCGTCGCGCCGGTGCATCCCGGTGCTCTCAGCCAACACATGGGCCCCACCGTCACCATGGCCGCGGCTGCCCGCCACGCTCGCCGCCGCGACAGCCTGAAGGATGTCCAACTTGCCACAAACCGCCTTGGTCCCAGCCAACACACCAACAAGCTCATCCGAGGACGCCCCACCCCGCCGCACGAAAGCCAGCAACTCCGAGGCCGCCGCATCAAGCCGCTCAACCAGTTCCATCACCATGTACCCATCATCGCACACCCTTATGACATCTGTCAAGCATTTACATGATTATTCAGTATACATAATGATTCCAGCGAAGGCCGTCGATGAACAGCGGAGCTCTTGTGCATCAGGCAATTGCCGGCCGCGAACTCGGTCCGCCCCACTGCGCGTCCACCCCATGTCGCCTCCGTGAGCGTACAGATTGTAAGACTTGAGTTGTACACTTAAGGCATGGATGTTGCAGTGACAGAGTTGCGGGCCCACCTGAGTCGCTGGCTCAAGCAGGTCCGAGACGGTGAGGAGGTCGTCGTCACCGATCGGGGCGTGCCGGTGGCTCGGCTCCTCGGGGTCGACACCGCCTCGACGATCGAATCCCTCACCGCCCGGGGGGTAATCGCCAGACCTGTTCGCGGTGACCGGCCCGCCGCGACGGGAGAACAGCGGCCGCGGGCCCGCCGTCCGATCTCGGAGTTGGTGAGCGAGCAGCGGAGCTGATCGATGGCGATCGTCTACTTCGATGCCAGCGCGCTGGTGAAGCTGCTGGTGGAGGAGTCCGGCAGCGACACCGCCGCCGAGCTGTGGGACGGCTGCGACGCCGCGGTCTCCAGCCGACTGGCCTACCCGGAGGTCTGTGCTGCGCTGGCCGCCGCGGGTCGCAACCGCGATCTGGACGAACACAGTCTGACGTCATGTGAGCGCCACTGGGAGGATCTCTGGGCAGCGATGCGGCCCGTGGAGTTCACTTCACCGGTGGAGCGGTCCGCGGGCCGTCTGGCTAAGCGCCACGGACTTCGCGGCATCGATGCGGTCCACCTTGCCAGCGCCCTAGAGATAGGTGCTGACGATGTGATCATGGCCGTGTGGGATCGTCGCCTTCACGCCGGTGCTGTGGCCGAGAGCCTGGGCGTGGCACCATCTTCACTGCCACACGCATAGGTAGGCACCAGCTTCGCGCCGAAGGTCTCGCTGGCCAACGGCTGGTACAAGAGGGCCACCGGCCGGGCGGCCCAAGACTGACCGCTGCCCTGATCGACTACTGGCGCCAGACCCGCCGCCCCAACCACGCTGACTTCGAGCTGCTCTAACGCGTTCCGAGCCCGCCGCAGGCAGAATCCGGACGGCAGACTGTGGCACTGTCCCGAGATGCGAGGCTCGCTCGCGGCCCGGAGAGGCCGGGTTGGCGACGACGCCGACGAGACCACGGTCGCCCAGACCGCGCAGCGGTTCAGTGATGTGCCACCGGATCATTGAGGCGTTCGAGGCTATTGAGTGGGCTGCCTCTGCTGGTGTAACGGCCGGCTATGGCGATGGCACCTTCAAACCCAGCGAGGCCGTGATCGGCGGTCAGCCGGTGTTGCGCATGCCCGCGGCCACTCCGTTGACCGTGAGCAGCAGGGTTCTCAGCAGACGCTCATCGGTGTCGAGGCTTCCGGTCCGACGGCCGCGATGGCGGGCGAGGAGGTCGACCTGCAGCACGTTGATCGGGTCGAGATAGGCATCACGCACCGCCAGCGCGCGCCGCAGGATCGGCAGATCCTCGAGCAGGCCCCGGCCGGTGAGCGCAGTCACCTCGGCCACGGTCCGGTCGTACTCGGCGCACACCGCGTCGAAGTGGCAGTGCAGCGCAGGATCGACCAGCGTGGCCACGTAGTGGTGGGCAATGGCCAGATCGGTCTTGAACAGCGTCATCTCCACGTTGGACACGAAGGTGCGGAAGAACTGCCACGACTCGTACATGTCGTGCAGGTCGGATCCCATGCCTTCGGCACGGGCCGCGGCCAGCCCGGCGCCGACACCGAACCAGCCGGGCACGATCTGGCGGGACTGCGTCCATCCGAACACCCAGGGGATGGCCCTCAGCCCGTCGATGCCGTCATCAGCAGGGCCTCGACGGGCGGGACGGGAGCCGATGTTCATCTCGGCCAACTCCTCGACCGGCGTCGACGTGCAGAAGTACTCGACCAGCCCAGGGGCCTGCAGGAAGCCCCGGTAAGCGCGGTAGGCCGCGTTCGAGGCGGCCTCCATGACCGCGTCCCACCGGCTGGTGACCTCGGGAGCGTGGCGAGGGGACCGGTGCGCCAGCGAGGCCTCGACCACGGCGGCGAAGGCGAGGTCGAGGTTGCGATGGGCCAGCCGGGGCAGCCCGTACTTGTCGGCGATCACCTCCCCCTGCTCGGTGACCTTGACCGAGCCGCTCACCGCGGCGGGCGGCTGGCCCAGGATGGCTGCGTGGGTGGGCCCGCCTCCCCGGCCGACGGTGCCTCCCCGGCCGTGGAACACTGTCATCCGAACCCCGGTTGCTGCCGACACCTCAGTGATGGCTCTCAGGGCCTTGTGGATCTCCCACTGGGACGTCGTGATGCCGCCGTCCTTGTTGGAGTCGGAGTAGCCCACCATCACCTCCTGGACGTCGCCGCGCAACTCGACGAGACGCCGGTAGGGCTCCACGGCCAGGAGTTCCCGAAGGACCCGCCCCGCGGCGCGGAGGTCGTCGATGGTCTCGAACAGGGGCACGAACCCCAGCCGGGCCACCCCCGCGCCCAAGTCCAGCAACCCGGCCTCCCTAGCCAGCACGGCCGGCGCCAGCAGGTCATCGGCTCCTCGGGTCATCGACACGATGTAGCTCTGGACGATCTGATCGCCCCGCAGATCCATCTGGCGGCGCAGAACCCGGAACAGTTCCAGCACATCCTCGGCACCATCCTCGAGGCAACGGCCCGGCAAGGCCAGGGGCCGGGGACCGGCCAGTTCCTCGGCGAGCAGGGAAGTGCGTTCCGTGCTGGAGAGGCCCGCGTAGTCGATCCTCAGCGGCGCGAACAGTCCGGCCAGTGCCAGGTGGTGGCGCTCGGAGTGCTCACGGATGTCCAGGGTGGCGAGATCGAACCCGATCATGGCCACGATGCGCCGGACCCGGGCCAGCCGGCCCCGGGCCAGAAGCGCGCCTTGGTTGGCCTCCAAGGACCGCGCGATCACGGCTAGATCCCGGGCCAAGTCAGCTGCCGATCCGTAGGCGGCCGGACCGGGCACCGGCTCGGCCGCCTCAAGGAGGCGCCGGTGGATGACCGCCAGTCGCTGGCGGTAGGGCTCGCCCGCGCTGAGCCGATCGAACCGTGCCGTCAACTCGGGGAACTGCTCATGGTCGGCCGCGATCGCCTCGGCCAGTTCGGCGGACACTTCCCTCACTGCGAAGCTCACGCTCAGCTCCGACGACAGTCCCTCGATCTCTTCCACCAGGATGCGCAGGGCACGCTGACGCTGAAAGGTGAGCACTTCCACCGTTGTGTGCGGCGTGACGTTGGGGTTGCCGTCACGGTCACCTCCGACCCACGAGCCGAATCGGATGGGGGCACGGTCGGGGTCGAGTCCGCCGCCCAGCGATGCCAGCACGGCGTCGATGTCGTCGAGCAGCTCAGGCATGCCCTCCACCGCGATCTCGGTCAGGAAGTACAGGATCGACCGCGCCTCGTCCACCGGGTCGGGACGCTGCCGGCGCAACTCGTCCGTCTGCCAGATGGCGTCGATCAACTCGTTGACCCGGCGGTCCGCCCGGCGCCGGGCAGTGGCGTCTGCGCCGGCATGGGCCCGGTGCTCGATGAGGCTGGAGATCTCGGCCAGCTTGTCCAGGATCGACCGGCGGGACGCCTCGGTGGGATGGGCGGTGAACACCGGGCGCAGTTCGGCCGAGTTGACCGTCGTGACGATCTCGTCGTCAGCGAAGCCCATCTCACGCAACCGGCCCACCATCTCGCCGAAGCGGTTCGAACCGGCCGCCTGCTTCTCTGTCAGGTCGTCGATGCGGTGAACCTGCTCGGCGGTGTTGGCGAGGTGGAAGTAGACCGTGAAGGCCCGAGCGAGAAGCCCGGCGTGGGCCACGTCCACATCGGCCAGAAGTTCGGCGAGGGCGGTGCTGTCCTCGTCGCTGCGGCGCAGTCCGCGAGCCAGGCCGCGCACCTGCTCCACGCGGGCCAGCAACTCGGGACCGTGCTGGCGAGACAGCGCCTCTCCGAGCTGAGTACCGAGGCGCCGGATGTCGCTGCGGAGCGCCGAGTCGAGCTCGCCCAGCGGCCCGTCGAGCGAGGCCTCGACCGGGATGTCCGCTGACCCCTTCACCATGAGGCCCGGACTCTAGGCCTCTAGGCCGCGGCCCGGGTGCGGCGCAGCAGCGGATCGGCGAACCTGAGGCCCCGATCGGCCACGCTCAGGACCCGCGACGCCATGCCCGGAGTGTCTCCGTCGATGAGGTTGCCCATCACTTGGAGGGTGATATTGGCCACCGCCTGGGTGCCCACGGCCAGGCGCAAGCCGTTGCGAAGGATCCACGGATGGCCGATGAGGAAACTGAACCGCCGGCCGGTCCGCAGGAACCCGTCGAAGCGCTCGCCGATCACCCGGTCGTAGGCGCCGGGCGCGGTTGCCGGATCCTCCAGGAACAGGTCGGCCAGCACCATCCCCGACTCCAGGCCGTAGTCGATCCCCTCGCCGTTCATCGGATTGATCAGCCCGGCCGCATCCCCGACCGCGGCCCACCCCGGCCCGTGGCGACGGACCGCGCTCATAGGGAGCCTCCAGGCCCGGGGCCGCTCGAGGTAGTCACCCAGCTCCCACTCGTCGGCCACAAGGTCCCGGTAGTCGTCCAACAGCCGGTTGAGGTTGAGCCTCCGGAATCCCTTCATGGTTGACATGGATCCCGCCCCGATATTGACCGTGCCGTCGCCGGCCGGGAACATCCATCCGTAGCCGGGTACCCACCCTCCCTCGGCTCCCCGCAGGGTGAGGCAGGCTTCCAGGTGCCGGTCGGCGTGGCGGGGGCTGGGCGCATAGGTGCGGATGGCGAGGCCGAAGGGCTCGGACTCGACCCGCTCCGCGCCCAGCAGGCGGGCCGCCGAGCCGGGCGCTCCGGTAGCCAGCACCACCAGGTCGGCCAGGAACCGCTTGCCCCTCGCGGCGCTCTCGACGCCGATGACTCTGCCGTCGTCGGCAACGACAGGCATGACCTCGGTGTTCCACGCGATCTCGGCTCCAGCTGCCTGGGCCGCCTCGATGAGATGCTTGTCCAGCACCCGGCGGGGCCACACCGCGCCGTGGGGACCGAACCGGTTGTTCGCGGGCCACAGCAGCTCGCGCCGGGTGGCGCCTGCGATCATGCGCAGCCCGTCGATGCGGTGGGCCCCGTCGAGATCTATGCCGAGCTCGCCGAGAGCGGCCACTGCCCTCGGGGTGAGACCGTCGCCGCACACCTTGTCGCGACCGGGCGATGCCTTCTCGAAGACGGTCACCTGCGCACCGCCACGGGCGGCCCGAATGGCCGTGGCCGCGCCGGCAGGCCCGGCCCCGATCACCGCGATTTCGCGCCGGGTCGGGCTCATGGCGTCGCTCGACGGCACCCACCAGCGCTGCGACGGCGCGCCGGCCTGTTAGTGCGCGTGGGGTCCGTGGCCGTGATGGCCGTGATGGCCGTGGTCGTGGCTATGGCCAAGGTGGCCGTGGTCATGGTCGTGGCTGTGGCCGTGGCTGTGCTGGTCGTGGCCATGACCGTGGCCGTGCGGGTCGTGACTGTGGCCGTGGCCGTGATGGCCGTGGTCATCGAGCACGATCATGCCCTGGGTGTGGTCGTGGTCGGCGTGGTCACCGAGCAGGCGGTTCCCGAATGCCTGGCGCAGCCGCTCCTCGGTCAGCATGTCGTCGGGAGTCCCCGCCGCCACCAGGTGGTTGGCCATCAGCATCACCGAGTCGCAGTGCCTGGCCTCGTCGAGGTGGTGGGTGGTGATGATCACTATGGCGCCCTGCGACGAGTACTCCTCTATCACGTCCAGGATCCGCTCCTGGCTGGGGATGTCCAAGCCGGTGACGGGCTCGTCGAGCATGATGACGTCAGGCTGGCCGGCCAGCGCCTGGGCGATCCTCACCCTCTGCTGCTGGCCTCCGCTGAGATCGCCGAAGCTACGGCTCGAGAACTGGTTCACGTCGAGTTGCTCGCCTGCCTTGCGCATGGCGGCCCGGTCCTCGCCCCTCAGCCGCCCGACAAGCCCTCGCTTGCCGTAACGGCCCATGGCCAGCACCTCGCCCGCGGTTATCGGCATCCAGCAGGCGGGGAGGTGCTGGCACACGTAGGCCAGGTTCTCGGACATCCCGCTGACGCGCCCCGACGTCGGCTTCTGCAGGCCGGCGAGGCACTCGAGCATGGTCGTCTTGCCCGATCCGTTGACCCCCATCACCGCAGTGGCAGTGCCCGGCTCGAACGTGTGGGTCACCCCGTCGAGGGCGGTGACATGGTCGAACCTCACGGTGAGATCGGTGACCTCAACGGCGTTGACCATGACCCAACGGTATATTCCCCCCATGTCATCCGCCACCACCCCCGCGGCCACCGGCGGCCGTCGAGGCAACGGCTCGGACGGGGAGCGACCGGCCACCGAACAGGCCGGGACATCTGATCCCGCGTCTCAGGTCACTCCCGGACGAGTGCGCATCGACCGGTACGGGCTCGACCTCGGGCCGTGGCTCCATCTGGCCGACGAGAGGGCCCGGCTGGCCCGGCCCTCTTTCCGGCATATCGACGTGACGCCTCAGGGCGCCACCGTCGGCGCCGAGGTGGGCGGCGTCGATCTTCAATCCGACCTGGCCGATGAGGTGACCGCCGAGATCCGCCAGGCGCTGCTCGACTACAAGGTGCTGGTGTTCCGCGGCCAGCCGATCACCCCGGCCCAGCACGTGGCGTTCGCCCGCCGCTTCGGCGAGTTGGAGATCCACCCGTTCATCACCGGGAACTCCGAGCATCCCGAGCTGGTGCGCTTCGAGAAGGGGGTCGACACCGGTGGCTTCGAGAACGGCTGGCACCATGACGTCACCTGGCGGGAGGTGCCCTCGATGGGGGCCATCCTGCACGCCATCCAGGTTCCGGCCACCGGCGGCGACACCCTGTTCAGCGACATGGGCGCGGCCTACGACGGCCTGGACGACGCCGTCAAAGAGCGCATCGACGGCCTGTTCGCGGTTCACGACTTCATGCTCGCCTTCAAGCACCAGGTACCCGAAGGGAAGATGGAGGAGTTCCGGGCCCGGTACCCGCAGGCCCGCCACCCGGTGGTGTGCACCCATCCGGAGACCGGCCGGAAGCTGATCTTCGTGAACTGCTACTTCACGTCCCATATCGACGAGATGGACGAATCCGAGGGCGTGGACCTCATCAGGCACCTGGCCGGACAGGCCAACGTGGTCGAGTACCAGTTCCGGGTCCGGTGGGAGCCCGACACCGTCGTCTTCTGGGACAACCGCTCGGTCCAGCATTACGCGGCCAGCGACTACTACCCGGACGTGCGGATCATGGAGCGGGCCAGCATCGTCGGCACCCGCCCGGCCTGACCGCACGCTGTCAGGCATCGCTGACAAGAGCCCCGCCAGAGTTCTACTGTGGCGCCGATGGCGCCCCGCACCGACTGGAACCCGCTGCTGCGGGGCGAGTTCGACAAGCCCTACTGGCAGCAGCTTCAGGACTTCGTCCGGACCGAGCGGGCTCGCGGCCAGGTGTTCCCGCCTCACGACGAGGTGTTCGCGGCGCTGCATCTCACCCCGTATGCCTCGGTCAAGGTCCTGATCCTGGGCCAGGACCCCTACCACGGCCCCCGACAGGCCCACGGGCTGTGCTTCTCGGTGCGGCCCGGAGTGGCCAAGCCGCCGTCGCTGGTCAACATCCTCGATGAGCTGCACCACGACATCGGGGCGCCGGTGCCCAGCCACGGCTCGCTGGAGCACTGGGCCCGCCAGGGGGTGTTGCTGCTCAACGCCACCCTCACTGTCCGGGCGCGCCAGGCCGCCAGCCACCAGCGGAAGGGCTGGGAGACGTTCACCGACGAGGTGATCAGGGTGGTCAACGGCAAGGATGAGCGGGTGGTGTTCATATTGTGGGGCGGCTCGGCCCGTCGCAAGCGAGGCCTGGTGGACACCAGCCGCCATGTCGTGATCGAGTCGGCCCACCCGTCGCCGCTGTCCGCATCCGGCGGCTTCTTCGGCAGCAGACCCTTCAGCCGGGCCAACGAGGCCCTCGTGGCCGCCGGTCGAGAGCCCGTGGACTGGGCCATTCCCGAGCCCTGAGACTCCACGTCCTGGAGGCCGAGTTGAGGGTCTGGAATTGCACTTGCGCGACGGGGAGGCACTCGATACCGTCCGAGTCCAAGCTTCATCGGTGTAATTCCACCGCGACAAGACGGGAGATGCGCCCCATGAATGCAGCCATCACGAGCGCAAGAAACGCTGCTGTAGGCCTGAGCGACCCCGCGCCTGACCACGGTGGGGACGTGCCCGAGCGGGCTGGCCACACCCACCTGTGGTTCACGGCCGACAGCCCCGCCGGACCGGTGTTCGTCGCCCACTCGAACGGGTGGGTTTCGGGTCTCCTGATCGCAACCGACGGTCGGGAGCCCGACCCGGGCCGCTTCGTCGACTACATGCGCGACGAAGTGGGCACCGACGTCGAACCCGACCCCGACCCCGATCCCAAGCTGGTGGCCCGGGTGGGCGAGGCCCTCGCCACGGGCCGCACCGACGTTCCCGTCGACCTGTCGTCGCGCTCGGAGTTCCATCAGGAGGTGCTCCGGGCCACCGCTCGCATCCCCCGCGGCGAGGTCCGCACCTACGGCGAGCTGGCCGAGATCGTGGGGCGGCCCAGGGCGGCCCGCGCGGTGGGCACGGCCATGGCCCGCAACCCGGTGCCGCTGCTGGTCCCCTGCCATCGGGTGGTGCCGAGCAGCGGGGGAGTGGGCAACTACGGCTACCGGCCCGAGCTCAAGGCCAAGCTACTCGCAGGCGAGGGCGTAGTTCTCTAGCCGGCCAGGAGCCCCGAACCCGCGGCCGCCGTCGCCGGAGCCAGCATCGCGACAAGCTCGTCGGCCAGCGAGACGCAGTCGAGAGCGTCCACTATCCGGTCGGCCCGGTGGCGGCTGGGCTGCACGTAGGCGTCGTGCATGGGGGCGACGGTGGCCGCGAACTGCCGGCGCACGTGGTCCTCGGGGCGGCCCCGCTCGGTCATGTCACGATGGATGCGGCGCTGTAGGCGCACGTCCTCGGGCACGTCCAGGAAGACCGAGTAGTCGAGCCGCTCCACCGCCCCGGCCAGGGTCAGCAGCAGGATGCCCTCCACCAGCAGCAGCCGAGCGGCTTCCACCCGCTCGAAACGGCCGCTGAGGGTGTGGGTCGAGAAGTCGTAGACCGGCACGTCCACGCTGATGCCGCGCCTCAAGGCGTCGAGGTGCTCCAAGAACAACTCGCTGTCCAGCGAGTCGGGATGGTCGTAGTTGCGCCGGCGACGCTCGGCGAAGGGCAGGTGTGACAGGTCGCGGTAGTAGGCGTCGTAGGCCAGCACGGTCGCCTCGGCATCGCCGAGCCGCTCGATCAGCCGGCTGGTGAGAGTTGTCTTGCCCGCGCCGGAGCCACCGCAGATCCCGAAGACGAAGACGTCCACGGGCCGACACCATACCTGCCCGCGCCGGTGGCATGATTGCCGTCGTGGCCCTTCCCCAGTCCAGACGCTCCGGGATCAACCCGTTCTACGTAATGGAGGTGATGCGGGCCGCGGAAAAGAGGGAGGCGGCCGGCGGCGAGGTGCTGCACCTCGAGGTGGGCCAGCCGTCCACGTCCGCACCCGCCGGCGCGATCCGGGCGGCCCGGGCTGCGCTCGAGTCCGACGTGCTCGGCTACACCACCGCCGCGGGCCTCGAGCCGCTGCGAGTGCGGATCTCCGAGCACTACCGGTCGTGGTACGGCGCGGAGGTGGACCCCTCCCGAGTCGTGGTCACCCTCGGCGCCTCGGGGGCATTCGTGCTGGCCTTCCTGGCCGCCTTCGACGCGGGGGACCGGGTGGTGGTGCCCACGCCGGGCTATCCCTGCTACCGCAACGCCTTGCAGGCCCTCAACGCCGAGGTGGTGACCCTGCCCACCTTCGCCGAGACCCGCTTCCAACCATCGCCGGAGCTGCTGGAGGACCTGTGCCGGCGAACCGGGTCCGTCGACGGGCTGGTGCTGGCCTCGCCGTCCAACCCGTCGGGGACCATGCTCGACGGCCCCGCGCTGGCCGCGGTGGCGGACTGGTGCGCGGAGCACGGGGTGCGCCTCGTGGCCGACGAGATCTACCACGGCATCACCTTCGGCGACCCGGCCCCGACCGCGCTGAACCTCAATCCGGACGCCCTGGTGGTCAACAGCTTCTCCAAGTACTTCTCGATGACCGGCTGGCGGCTGGGCTGGGTGATCGCTCCAGGCGACCTGGTCGAGCCGGTCCGCCGGCTGGCTCAGAACTTCTTCATCGCAGCGCCCACCCTGTCGCAGATCGCGGCGGTGGCCGCCTTCGACTGCCACGACGAGCTGCAGGCCAACGTGGCCCGCTACGCCACCAGCCGGTCGGTGCTGCTCGACGGGCTCCCCGCGGCCGGCATCGACCGCCTGGCTCCCAGCGACGGCGCCTTCTACGTGTACGCGGCCGTCGACCACCTGACCGATGACAGCCAGGAGCTCTGCCGGCGCTGGCTCGACGAGCTCGGTGTGGCGGTCACACCCGGGATCGACTTCGACCCGGCCGAGGGTCATCGCTACGCCCGCTTCTCCTACGCGGGCGCCACCGACGACATGGCCGAGGCGATGCGACGCCTGGGGGAGTGGGGCGGATAAGCGAATCACGGCTGGCCGGAGTCGTCCGTCTGAGAACCCTTGACCACTGAGCCAGACGGGCAGCTCCGGTTCGCCGACGCCTACTGTAGCACGGCTGGGGAGTGCTGCATCAAGAATGCAGGAAAGACGCTGTCAGGCACCGAGGCGGGCTCGGGCGTCGGCCGAGCGCTGAATCAGGTAAGCGGGCACCGCTACGCCGTTGACGACGGCCTCGCCCGGGCCGCCATCGCCGCCATCGGCACCGTCAGCCTCGGCCGGTGCGGTCTCTGCTGCTTCCGCGGCCCGTCGGGCGGCCTCCTCGGCCTCCACCGCCTCCCGGTCGCGGGCCACGAGAAAGCGCTCGTAGTCCTTGGTCCTCACCAGGTCGCCGTGGTCGATGTGGCCGACCACGCGGCCGTCGACGAGCCGCACCCAGTAGCGGTTCCAGGTGAAGCCGTTGGCCATGGCCACCTTGCCCTCGGCGCCGTGCGGCACGCCCGGCAACTCGGCCACGAGCCGCACTCTCTCGCCCCGCTTGAGGGTGCGGGCCTGCAGTTGGGCCGTGGTGAACGTCTTGGGCGGCATCGGCCAACACGGTAGCGTGACGCCGTGGCACCCGACGACCTCTCCGGCCCCCAGCCCGGCACAGTCCCGCTGACCGCGGAAGATCTCGGGTACCGGCCCTTCGACGCCGACAACCACTACTACGAGGCCCTCGACGCGTTCACCCGCCACGTTGACCCCCGCATGCAGCCCCGGGTCGTGCAATGGGTGGACATCGGGGGGCGCAAGCACCACCTCGTGGGGGGCCGGCTGGCCCGGGCGGTGGCCAACCCCACCTGGAATCCGATCGCCAAGCCGGGAGCGCTGCGCGACTACTTCAAGGGGAACCCCGAGGGCAGGAACCCGGCCGAGATGCTGCGCGACCGGGAGCCGCTGCCCGACCACTACATGGACCCCCAGGCCCGCCTCAAGGTGATGGACGCCCAGGGTCTGAGGGCGGTGTGGCTGTTTCCCACCCTGGGAGTGCTGTACGAGGAGCTGCTGCGCCACGACGTCGACGCGGTGGTGGCCATGATGGGCGCCTTCAACCGCTGGCTCGAGGACGACTGGGGCTACAACTGCTCCGACCGCGTCTTCGGCGCCCCCTACATCGCGCTCGGCGACCCCGGCGCGGCCGCCGACGAGGTGGACAGGGTGCTGGGGCTAGGGGCCCGCATAGTGGTCATGCGGCCGGCCGCGGTGACCACCCGCACCGGTCAGCTTTCCCCGTTCCATGAGACGTTCGACCCGGTGTGGCAGATCCTCAACGACGCCGGCGTGACGGTGGTGATCCACGCGGCGGACTCGGGCTACTCCTCCCAGGGCTACGCCGACGACGAGTTCTCCTCGGCCGGTCTGGGCGTCGGAGCGGGGGGCGGGCCGAACCTCCGGGCCTTCGCCATCGAGCGGGCCGCCCAGGACTGGCTGATGCAGTCGGTGTTCGAGAAGATATACGACCGCTTCGGCAACCTGCGGGTGGCGTCGGTGGAGAACGGCTCCGACTTCCTGGCCCCGATGTTCCGGAAGCTCTCCCAGATCGCCAAGAAGAACTACTGGTGGTTCGACGACCACCCGATCGACACGTTCAAGGCCCACGTGTGGGTCAACCCGTTCTGGGAGGACGACGTGAACGAGGTGACCGAGCTGATGGGCGCCGACCGGGTGATATTCGGCTCGGACTGGCCCCACATCGAGGGGATGCCCGAGCCCCTCGACTACCTGGCCGAGCTGAAGGGCTTCTCCGACGCCGAGCGCCGTGCCATCATGCTCGACAACGTGTCGTACCTGAACGAGCCCAGGCCCACCTAGGCATCATGACCGCCACCGCCCCCGCCAGCTCCGAGATCGACGCGGACGCGGTGCGCGCCCAGGTCGAGGCCTTCTGCGACCGGAACTGGGATCCGGACCTGACCGTGGAGCAGTGGTGGCACCTCCTGGCCGGTGCCGGCTACTCCCACCCGATGCTGCCGGAATCCGCGGGCGGTCTCGGCTACGGCATGGACCAGTTCGCGCTGGTGTCGCTGGTCCTGGCCGAGCGGGGCGTGCTGGGCCCGCCGGGCGGCCTGGGACGCATGCTGGCTGCGCCCACGATCGCCTTCCACGGCACACCCGCCCAGGTCGACCGGTACGTGCCGGAGATCCTCGACGGCCGGGTGGGCTGGTGCCAGCTGTTCAGCGAGCCCAACGCGGGCTCCGACCTGGCCAGCCTCCAGTGCCGGGCCGAGCGCGACGGCGACGAGTGGGTGATCACCGGCCAGAAGGTGTGGACCTCCGGCGGCCAGGTCGCCGACATGGGCATGCTGCTGGCCCGCACCGACCCCGATCAGCCCAAGCACGCCGGCATCTCGTGGTTCGCCTTCGACATGGACCAGCCCGGGGTGGAGGTCCGGCCCCTGACCGAGATGACGGGCCGGGCTCTGTTCAACGAGGTGTTCATCGACGAGGCCCGGGTGGCTGACAGCGCCCTTATCGGAGGGCTCAACAACGGCTGGAGAGTGGGCAACACCACGCTGATGGTGGAGCGGGCCTCGCTGGGATCGTCGGGCCGCAAGCCGATGGAACTCATTCCTGGCCCCAAGGGCGGCGTCCTGGATAGCAGGGTGGGAGACTTCGTCGACCGGTCCGCCGGCGCCACCATGTCGGGGGTGCCGCCGCTGGGCGTCGACATGTGGTGGTGGCTGGTCGACATGGCCCGCAAGAACGGCAGCGTCGCCAGCAGGGTCCTGCGCGACGACCTGATGCGCCTCTACGGCCTGATCGAGATCAACCGGCTATCGATCCAGCGGGCCAAGGGGGGATCCAGCAGCGCGGCCGCGCCCAACATCGCCAAGCTCACCATGAGCGAACTCAACCGCTCGTTCCGCGACATCGGCATGCGGGTCGTCGGCGCCGACGGGATGCTGATGGGCGAATCCGACGGCCAGAGCGGCGGCCACATCGCCGAGGTGGCTCTGTTCTCGCCCGCGCCGTCCATCTACGGCGGCACCGACCAGGTGCAGCGCAACATCATCGGGGAGCGGGTGCTCGGCCTACCCAGGGAGCCCGGCCCACCCCGCGACACCCCGTTCAGCCAGCTGCCCAAGAACTAAGGGGCCGAGGCAGCGTTGTGACCGACCGGGTGCGACTCGACGTCGACGGTGCCATCGCCACCATCACCAACAACAGCCCGGCCAAGCACAACGCGTTCGACGACGAGATGGACGTGCGGCTCTTCGAGATCCTCGAGGGGCTGGCCGCCCGGCCGGAGGTGCGAGCGGTGGTGTGGCGGGCCGAGGGCCAGAGCTGGTCGTCGGGACGCGACGTCTCGGTCGTCGGGACCAACCTCAGCGAGCTAACCCACCATGAGCTGATGGTTCGGGGCCACAAGGGCATCCAGCGGCTGTGGGAGATGGACGCGCCGGTGATCGCAGCCATCCAGGGCTGGGCCATCGGCGGGTCGTTCCAGCGGGCGCTGCTGTGCGATATCCGCATTGCGGCCGACGACGCCCGCTTCCGGCTGCCCGAGGTGGGTTACGGCGTCATCCCCGACACCGGCGGCGTGAGCGTGCTCTACGAGATGTGCGGCCACGGGCTGGTCAGCGACATGGTGCTCACCGGGCGCACCCTGAGCGCCCAGGAGGCGCTGGCCCACGGCATCGTCTCGCGGGTGGTGGCGCCCCACGACCTCGACGCCGAGGCCCGGGCCATGGCCGAAGCCATCGCAGCCGCGCCGAAGCTCACCGTGAAGCTGGCCCGGCAGGTCATCTCGCAACTGGCCCGGCCCCGGCAGCGGGCCTCCATGGCCGACGAGCTGATCTACCAGACGTTCCTCAATCGCAGCGACGACTTCGCCGAGATGAAGGCGGCCCGGGCCGAGGACCGGCCGCCGCGCTACACCGGGAGCTGAGAGCGGCCTTGCCCTCGGGACTACCGCCTCCACCTCCGGCGGGGGAGACCGCGCTACGACCGGGGACCTTCGACGGCAGCACCGTGCTGGTGACCGGAGGCGGCACCGGCCTGGGCAAGGCCATCGCATCAGAGTTCGCCCGGCTCGGGGCGTCGATCGTGATCGCCAGCCGCGCCGCCGACCACCTGGAGGCGGGCCGGGCTGCCATGGAACAGCTCGGGGCCCCGGTGGCGACCGCAGCGTGCGACATCCGCGACCCGACGGCGGTCGCGGCCGCCTTCGACGCCGCCGAGGCCGCCTTCGGGCTGCCGGACGTGCTGGTCAACAACGCAGCCGCCAACTTCCCGGTGCCGGCCGAGGACATGTCGCCCAATGCCTGGCGCGCCGTGGTGGACATCACCCTCAACGGGACATTCAACTGCACCCGCGAGCTGGGTCGCCGGCACCTGGCCGCCGGCACACCCGCCTCGGTGATCAACATCGGCGCCTCCTACGCCTGGACCGGCGGACCGGGCTTCGCCCACTCGGCCGCGGCCAAGGCCGGCATAAAGAGCCTCACCGAGTCGCTGGCGGTGGAGTGGGGCCCCTACGGGATCCAGGTCAACTGCCTGGTTCCGGGCCTGTTCCCCCACGAGGACATGACGACGGACATCCGCTCCAGCCTGGACCGCACCAGCGACAAGGACGTCTGCCAGCCCGCGCTGCGGGTGGGGGAGCGCCAGGAGCTGGGATGGGCGGCCACGTTCCTGGCGTCGCCCTACGGGCGGTTCATCTCGGGCCACACGCTGGTGGTGGACGGGGCCAACTGGCTGCGCCGAACCATGACGAGCCCACCGGTGGTCACTGTGCGCGACCAGATGGGCCGCGGCCCCTTCGAACCCTGAGTTTCCTATTGTCGCTCATGACGAGGCGCGGCTCGCGTAGCATCCGCCGGTCGCCGAAATCATCCATCAGGCCGGATCTCCGGCCCTAAGGAGATCCAATAATGCGCATGTCTCTGTTCACCAAGCCGGCGCGGGCGCTGGCGACCGCAGGCGCGGTCGTGGCCCTGATCGCCTCGGCCCTGGCTCTGGCCGGGACGAGCGCTGCTCTGGGCCAGGACGCCGAGGACTGCGAGGTCACTTACCTGGGCACCCTCGACAACTCGACGGGCAGTGCGCTAGAGGCGCAGGGACGCTGGACGACCGAGGACTGCGACTCGCGCTTCCGCGCCGGCAGCGACGCCCACACGTACCGGTTCCACGTCGAGGAGGCCGGCCGGATCAGGATCGGCCTGTCGTCGGCCGCGGCCGACTCCTACCTCTACTTGCTGGCCGAGAACGGCAGCCGCATCGCCGACAACGACGACAGCGGGGAGCGCCTCGATGCCCGCATTGAGCGCGACCTCGGGCCCGGCACCTACCTGATGGAGGCGACCACAGTCGGAGGGCGCGATCGGGGCCCGGCCGACTTCACGCTCACCGTGAGCCGGGTGGCAGGCTGCGATTTCGTCGATCTCGGCACCCTGGAGCCGGACAACGACCTGACTGCATCGGGATCCTGGACGCTCGACACCTGCGGCTCGCGCTTCGTGACCGCGCACCCCGCCCACGCCTACTCCTTCACCGTGACCGAGGCCGCTCGGGTGCGCATCGACCTGAAGTCCGAGAACGGAGACCCCGTCCTGTCGCTGGCCTCACTCGAGCGCGGCATCATCGACGCCAACGACGACGGCGGGGAACGCCGCGATTCTCGCATCGAGCAGTACCTGCACCCAGGCCTCTACCTCATCGAGGCGACCACCTACCTCGCCCGCGACCTCCAGCCGCTGCAGGCCGACTTCACCCTCACCGTCCGCCTCGTGGACGAGTCGGCCCGTCAGCAGAGCGCCAACCTGAAGATCGAGGAGGTCCGCACTCCCGCAGAGGTTGTGGCAGGAGACCCATTCCCAGTCCACTACCGGGTCGGCAACCTGGGCGGCGCCGACCTGCCCGACGACGGCAGCAACGCCACCATCTACGTGGTCGGGCGACGGGTGTTCGATCTGCTCGACCCTGTCTCGGGCATATGGGACGCCGGCGCCGCATACCACACCGGCGATGAGACCGAGAGCGCATCGAGCACCCAGATCGACGACATAACTGCCTTCGAGGCCAGGTTTAGCGAGCCCGGCCCCTCGTGGATCTTCGTCGGTATCGCCACAGAGGACCCCGACGGCAACGAGATCGGCTGGCACGGGCTCTGGCACAACCTGCTCGTGCTCAGCGGACCGACCTTCGATCCGGTCGACGTCAAGGTCGACGGCCCCGTCTACACGGTGTCGACGGAGGCCGACGACGACGGTGAGGTCACGACGACGGTCAGCGCAGTCGCCGACCCGGAGGCCGAAGTCGACCCCGCGGTCCAGGCGAAGGCGATCTACACGGCAGGCGTGCGCACACAACTGCTGGACGGCATCTTCGAACGGCCGAGGATCGCTGAATTGTCCCGGACGGCCGAGCCGGACCCGGTCAGCGTCCCCGACCCGTCGTCGAGCACCCTCCTCGCAGCCCTCGGCCAGCGGTTCGCCAGCACTGACGGCATATCCGAGATGCGGAGGTCTCTTGCTCGCGGTGAGGCGATCAACCCCATCGCCGTCGAGGAGACTGTCCTGACGACATACAGGGCGGCGTTGTCGCAGTACGCGTCGATTGCCAGCTCCTGGAACTCGCTGCTGATGAGTGGCCCCTTGTCCTTCGACAAGGCGCTCGCGGTTCAGTCCCAGCTCGCCTACACGGAGCGCCTGATTGCTCCGGCGGTAACCGCAGGCGAGATCGTCGCCGCGGCCCGAGCCGCCGAGGAGGGCTGGAACGATCCGGATGTTCGGACCATGATGGCCGAACACGCAAGCTGCCGCCCGGGACCGACCGCGTTGCGCAGTGCTCTTGAAGCGGCCGGAGTATCGAACGTGGACGGACTGGTGGCGCTCGACGCCGAGATGCGCTTCGTCAGGCCCGTCCATGGCCTAGCTATCGACGGAGCCCTCTGCGCGGCCGCCGATGCCGATTGGGCCACCTTCCGGTTCTTGCAGCGCCTCGCGATCGGCGACAGCGACGAGCTGCTGGAGCTGCTCGCGCCCCAGCCTGCCGAACCGGCACCCGAACCGCACCGGCTGCGGATCATCGCCCGGCTCGGGGACGATGGCCGCATAGAGCACGGCGTGGAGCTGAGCGGCGGGGATCGCACCCTTCCGGAGGAGCGCTTCCTGCCCGCCGATGCGTCCACGGGCACATGGCAGGTCAGCGGGCCGATCGAGGTCGATCAGGTCAGGATCGGCCAGATCCGGACGCGGCGCCTGGCCGACGGCCGCGTCGAGATGGGCTTCGTCGGTGCCGACGGCAGCGCCTTCACCCCCGATGTCGCCTACTTGCCGGCCGACCTTCCGGAGGGCGTCTGGCTCTACAGCAGCGAGATAGCCGTGCCGGCAGCCACCATGCTGGGCACCAGCAACGCGCCCGACGGTTAGCGATCGCGAGCCGCCAGGAACTCCCGACGGCGTAGCAGCCGACACAACTGTTTGGACAGCGGGGCCGACCCGCGTAGCATCGCCGTCCACCGTTGAACCGGCAGACCGATCTCACCTGCGGAGGGCGGTCTGCCGGGGGGAGGCCCCACCATGATCGGATCTCGATTCCTCAAGTCGACGCGGGCGGTTGCCATTGCGGGCACAGCCGTCGCCCTGCTCGCCGCGGCGTTGGCGCTGGCCGGCACCAGCACTGCGCTGGGCCAGGACACCGAGGACTGCGACATCGCGGACCTGGGCACTCTGGGCAGCGAGGCGGGCAGCCTGCTGGAGGCGCAGGGACGCTGGACGACCGAGGACTGCGACTCCCGTTTCAGACCAGGCAGCGACGCCCACACCTACCGGTTCCACCTCGAGGCGCCCGGACGCATCAGGATCGGCCTGTCGTCGGCTGTTGCCGACTCCTACATCTACCTGCTGGCCGACGACGGCAGCCGCATCACCGACGACGACGACAACGGAGACGGCCTCGACGCCCGCGTCGAGCGCGACCTCGCGCCCGGCACCTACCTGGTGGAGGCCACCACCGTCGGCGGGCGCAGCCGGGGCCCAGCCGACTTCACGCTCACCGTGAGCCGGGTGGAGGGATGCGACTTCGTCGATCTCGGCACGCTGCAGCCCGGCGTCGACCTGACCGCGTCGGGAACCTGGTCGCTGGACACATGCGGCTCGCGCATCGTGACCAGACACCCCGCCCACGCCTACTCCTTCAGCCTGCCCGAAGCCGCCCGCGTACGCATCGACCTCGAGTCCACCAACGGCAATCCCGTCCTGTCGCTGGGGTCGCTGGAGGGCGGGATCATCGCGGCCGACGACAACAGCGGCGACCGCGGCAACTCCCTCATCCGGGAGTACCTGCCTGCCGGCCTCTACTTCATTGAGGCGACCACCTATTACGCCCGGGACTACCAGCCGCTGAACGCCGAATTCACGCTCACCGTCCACCTCGTGGACGAGTTGAAACAGCAGATGGAAGCCCAGCTGAAGGTCCAGGAGGTCCGGACCCCGGCTGTGGTAGTGGCCGGCGATCCGTTCCCCGTCCACTTCCGGGTCGGCAACATCGGCGGGGGCACGCTGCCCGATGACGGCAGCCACGCCCGTATGTGGTTGTCCGGGCACGCCGGACGCGACCGGATCCTCAACCTCAGGGGGATATGGGATGCGGGCGTCGAGTACCACACCGGTGACGAGACCGCGAGCGGGTCGAGCACCGAGATCGACCAGATCACAGCCTTTGAGGCCACATTGAGCGAACACGGGCCGACGTGGATCTTCGTAGGGATCGTCGCCGACGACGCCGAGGGCAACGAACTCGGCTGGCACGGGCTCTGGCACAACCTGATGGTGCTGAGCGGACCGACCTTCGGTCCCGTAGACGTCAGCGTCGACGGCGCTGCTTACACGGTGACGGCGGAAGCCGACGCTGAGGGGAAGGTGACGACAACGGTCAGCGAGGTCGCGGACCCGGAGGCCGAGGTGGATCGAAACGTCGAGGCGAGGGCCATCTACGCGGCGGGCGTGCGCACACAACTGCTCGACGGCATCCTCGAACGGCCCGAGATCGCCGATCTGCCCACGATGGCCGAGCCGGAGCCGGTCAGCGTGCCGGATCCCTCGTCGAGCACGCTCCTCGAGGCGCTCGGTGAGCGGTTTGCCGGTGCGGACGGTGTCGCTGAGCTCCGGGCGGCTCTCACCCGCGGCGAGGCGATCAACCCCGTCACGGTCGAGGAGTCGGTGCTGGCGACATCACGGTCGGCGCTGTCGCAGTACGCCACGATGGCGGCCTTCTGGACCTCGTTGCTCAAGCGGCTGGATTCCGGCGAGGCCCTGTCGTTCGACGACGCTCTGACGGTTCACTCCCAGCTCGCCTACGCCGAGCGCCTGATCGCTCCGGCGGTGGCCGCAGGCGAGATCGTCGCCGCTGCCCGAGCCGCCGATCGGGGCTGGGACGATCCGGCGGTGAAGGAGATGATGGCCGACCAGGAGACCTGCAGCCCAGAACCGGCCGCCCTTCGTGACGCGCTCAAGGCTGCCGGAGCATCGAACGTGGCCGCACTGCTGGCACTCGACGCGGAGATGCGCCTTAGTCGACCGGTCCATGGCCTGGCAGTCGACGGGGCGCTCTGCGGAGCCGCGGAGGCCGACAACGCCAACTCCCGGTTCCTGCGGCGCTTGTCGATCAGCGGCAACTTCGAGCTCCGCAGGCTGCTCAGGCCCCTGACGGCGGCACTGGGGCCCGATACGCACCAGTTGCGGATCATCGCCCGGATTGGAGACGACGGACGGGTCGAGCACGGCGTGGAGCTGGAAAGCGGCCGGCGAGTCCTCCCGCTGGAGCGGTTCCTCCCCGCCGACGTCCCGACGGGAAGATGGCAGCTGAGCGCCGAGGTCAGGGTATGGCCGGACCCGATCGGGAGGATCCGCTCCCGGCGCCTGGCCGACGGCCGCGTCGAACTCGGGTTCATCGGCGCGGACGGCTCCGAGATCAGGCCAGAAGTCGCCTACCTGGCAGCCGACGCTCCAACGGGTGTCTGGTTCTACAGCGGCGAGATCACGGTGCCGACCGTCTCCGTGATGGGCCGATCAAGCTAGCGGCGCAGGCCCGTCAAGGGCCCCGGCGTCCAGATGCGGTTCAGTGATGGTGGCCGAAGAAGGCTAGCTTGCGCTTCTTGCGGGCCATCTGGCGCTCCAGCAGGTGGTCCACATGGTGGTCCTCGCTGTTGCATCCCCTCACAGAGGTCTCCAGTTGGATCGTGCTGTGAGCTATGCCGTGTTCTTCGTTGGCGACCCGCCGGAGCTGCCGCAGCATGTCGTCCAGGTCGCCGGCATGGTCCGGGTCGGCCAGGACGTGAGCAGTCAGCGACACGTACCCGGAGGTCACCGTCCAGGCGTGCACGTCATGGATCACGGTCACGCCGGGGACGTCCTCCATGTCCGCGCACAGCTTGTACAGGTCGAGGTGCTCAGGAGTGCCCTCGACCAGCACCTGCAGCACCGACGTGACCAAACTCCATGAACTGGAGAGGATCAGCAGCGCGATCAGCACGCTGAGGATTGGGTCGACCATGGTCCATCCGGTGAGCATGATGACGATTGCGGAGATGACGACGGCCACCGAGCCCATCAAGTCGGCGATCACGTGCTGGAGGGCCCCTTCGACGTTGAGGCTGTGCTCCGACGCCCCGTGCAGCATGTAGGCCGCGACCAGATTCACGAGCAGGCCGATGAAGCCCACGATCAGGACCAGGCCGCCTTCGATCTCCGCGGGGCTGATGAACCTGTGGATGGCCTCCCAGATGATCCAGGCCGCGATGAGCCACAGCGACAGCGCGTTGACCGCGGCGGCGAGGATCTCGGCCCGGTTGTAGCCGTAGGTGCGCTCGGCCGACGCTGGCCGCTTGGCGATCCATATCGCGAACAGGGCCAGGCCGATTGAGGCGCTGTCGGTAAGCATGTGACCGGCGTCAGCCACCAGGGCCAGGCTGCCCGACAGGAACCCGAAGACGACCTCAACCACCATGAAGGAGGCCGTCATGGTGAGAACGCCAATGAGGACCTTCCGGGAGGTCTCCCTCAGGTCGTGGTGATGGTGGTCGTGGCCGTGGTCGTGGCCGTGATGATGGTGGTGACCATGCCCATGGTCGTGATCATGATCATGGCCGTGATGATCGTGATCGTGGGAGTGATCGTGGTGGCCGTGATCATGCCCATGATCGTGGGAGTGATCGTGCCCGCAGTCATCACCGTGGGCGTGATCATGCCCCGCGTGCTCGCAGTCCTCAGGATGATCATGCGCGTGATCGTGCGCGCAGTCTTCGCCGTGGGCGTGATCATGCCCCGCGTGCTCGCAACCCTCCGGATGGTCGTGGCCGCGGCTCGTGGGAGAGCCGGCCTCAGCAGCGGCCACTATGCGGCGTTACAGCACTCTTCGGTGTGAATGTGCTCTTCGATGTCGCAGTGGTCGGCGTGATCGGCGTGCGAATGCTCTGGAACATCGCAGTGGTCGGCGTGGTCCGCATGACTGTGCTCGGGGACGTCGCAGTGGTCGCTGTGGTCGTGATCATCGTCGCAGTGGTCGGCGTGCGAGTGCTCTTCCATGCCGCAGTGGTCGGCGTGATCGGCGTGCGAATGCTCCTGCATGCCGCAGTGGTCGGCGTGATCGGCGTGCGTATGCTCCGGGTGGTCATAGCACGTATCGGTGTGGACATGGGCCATTACGAACTCCCTGTTGGTTGTGTTTCCGGCGTATGGAGCCGGGAATCGAGAGTGATTCTTGCCGATCTTAGTGTCATAACGCAAGTGATCGCGCGGAGGCTCGCACTTGGAGCAGTGGCCATGCAGGTCGAGCAGATGACGCAACGGGGTGAAAGCGGCCTGCCGGGCTGCCTCGGCGAGGTTCCGGTCGACCAGGTCCTCGAGCTCATCGTCCAGTTGCATGTCCTCGATGCTGCCGCAGGCCACGCACACAAGGTGGTGATGGTGGGACAACAGCGGTTCGGCCAACTCGAAGTGGGCCCGATCACCGCGGATCGAGATGCGGTTGACCACACCGGCGCGTTCGAGCACTTCGAGGTTGCGGTAGGTCGAGCTGACGGGAAGATCGGGAGCGGAGGACGCTATCTCTGCCAGCGTGACCGGGTGTCCCGCGCCCGCAAGCGCCTCGACCAAGCGCCGACGCCCCCGGGTGTAGCGACAATCGTGTCGCGCCAGGCGCACCCGCACCATGGCGTGCAGATCTTGAAGGGCGGGAGTCAGGTCAGGCTCGCGTCGAGCATCAGGCATGAGACCATCGAATGTGATTGATATCGATTCTCATTATAGGATCACTCCCACAGACCCTCGCCGCTCGCCAAAGGAGCCTAGTCGTGCAACGTTTCCCGAGCCTCCACACTTCCAGCCCCGCGGCCCGCTCGCGGCGATCCCGGATATGGACTGCGCACGCGGCAGTCGCCGTCTTGGCCATCGCAGCCGCCGCATGCGGCGGGGACGACGCAGGCTCCGTGGCCGCGCCGGAGGCCGAAGCCGCGGTCGAGACTCCGACGATCCTGGTCACCACCGGCATCTGGGCCGACATCGTGTCGAACGTGGCCTGCGGCGGACTGGCCGACATCGAGACGATCATCCCAGTCGGCGGCGACCCGCACGGGTACGAGCCCTCCCTACAGGACCGGGCCCGCATGGAGAATGCAGCCCTTGTGGTGGCCAACGGCCTCGAACTCGAGGAGGGCCTGGAGGACACTCTCGAATCCGTCGAGGAGTCCGGCACTCCGGTGTTCCACCTCGCGGAGGGAATGGAAACGATCCCCTTCTCGTTCGAGGGCGGCCACCATGCCGAGGACGATGGCGAAGAGGGCCACGGCGACGAAGAGGACGAGGACGAAGAAGCCGAAGAGGGCCACGGCGACGAGGATGAAGAAGCCTCCGAAGAAGCCGAGGAGGAAGGCCACCACGACGAGGACGACGAGGAAGAGGAAGCGGCCGAAGAAGCCGAGGAGGAAGGCCACCACGACGAGGACGACGAGGATGAAGGAGCCGAAGAGGAGGACCACGGCGACGAAGAGGAAGGCCACGGCAGCGGGGGCGATCCGCACGTGTGGTTCGATCCCAACCGGGTGTCCGGGGCCCTGGCGAATCTGGCCCACGTCCTGACCGGGGACGTCGGCCTGGACCCGGCGGCGGTCGAGGCCTGCCTCACCAGCTACCAGGCGGAGCTGGAGGCGGTCGACGCCGATGTCGCCGCCAAGGTCGAGCAGCTCCCCGCTGCCAGCCGCAAGCTGGTCACCAACCACGAGGCGCTCGGATACTTCGCCGACCGCTACGGGTTTGAGCTGATCGGCACGGTCATCCCGACACCGGCCAGCATGGCCCAGGCCAGCCCCGCCGGACTGGAGGAGCTGGCCGAGATCATCGAGCACGAGGGAATCAAGGCGATCTTCGCCGAGACCCTGCACTCCGTCGACGACGTCGAGGCGCTGGCCGACCGGGTCGGCGACGTGGATGTGGTCACGCTCTACACCGGCAGCCTCGGCCCGCCAGGCAGCGGCGCCGAAACCTACGTCGACTTCATGCGCACCAACGCCGATCTGATTGTCGACGCCCTGGGCTGAGCCCGGCTAGAACATCCTGCCATGGAGTTCCTGACGGACCCAGTGGCGTGGTGGATCGACCCGTTCACCACCAACGTGTTCATGCAGCGAGCCCTCTACGCGGGCCTGCTCGTGGTTCTCACCACCTCGGTCGTGGGCACTTGGGTCGTGCTGAGGGGCATGAGCTTCCTCAGCGACGCCTTGGCCCACGGGGTGCTGCCGGGCATCGCGCTGGCCTTCATCATCGGAGTGGACACCTCCATCGGCGCCTTCGCCGCGGCCTTCGCCATGGTGTGGGGGATCAACACGATCCGGAGCCACTCGCCGCTTCCTGAGGACACCTCCATAGGAGTGCTGTTCGTCGGGTTCCTGGCGCTGGCCGTCGCCATCATGTCCAGCTCGTCGGGGGCCTACACCGGCGACCTCACCCGCTTCCTGTTCGGCTCCATCACCGGCGTCAACGCAGGCGACCTGCGCCGACAGGCCATCGCTGGGGCGATCTCGCTGGCCGGGGTGGCGATCTTCTACCGCGCCTTCCTGGTCATGACCTTCGACCAAGCCCAGGCCCAGGTGCTCGGCCTCCGTCCCCGCCTGGCCCACGGCATACTGCTGGTGCTGCTGGCCCTGTCGATCGTCGCGTCGTTCGAGGCGGTGGGGAACCTGCTGGTGTTCGCCTTCCTGATCGCCCCGCCGGCCACCGCGGTGCTGCTGGTGCGGCGGGTGCCCCGCATCATGGTCGTCGCGGCAGGAGTCGGGACGGTGTCAACGGTATTCGGTCTGCTGTTCAGCTACCACCACGACACCGCGGCAGGAGCCACCATGGCGCTCGCCACCGTCGTCGTGTTCCTGGCGGTGCTCACCGCCAAGGCGATGCTGGCTGCCGCAAGATCTCGCCGCGGACGCTCGCTCGCGGCCGCGGCGGCAGTCTGACCGGTCCAATCCGGGTCCGTTGCACCACGACGGACCCGGATTGGGCTATCCGTCGGGTTCGCCGGCACGGTCCGCGGCGATCTCGCGGCCCACAGCTCGGGCCGAGTCCGAGATCTGGATCCGTTGAGCGTCGAAGCCCGGCCCCCGGGTGGCGTCGAGTGCCAGCCGTGACGTCGTGCCCAGCTTGTCGGCGGACGGGTCGAGGGCGCTTCCGGGAAGGCCGTCGATCACCATCATGTCCCGGGCGGGCTGGAAGTGGGTGGCCAGCGCCCAGAGCACGGCCTCGTCGCTGGTGATGTCGACATCCGCGTCGACCGCGACCACGGTCTTGAGGTACGGATCCCAGCCGAGCAGCCCTAGCAACGCCTGGCGGGCCTCGCCCGGCCGGCGCTGGTCGACCGCCACGTAGCAGTGGAAGTGCGTGCCCGAGTTCGGGTAGTGCACCCCGACCACCGAACCGAAGCGATCCTTGAGCTTCGCGATCATCTCCGCCTCGCGGGGCACCCGCCCGAGGTTGAGATGCTCATGGGAGTTGCCACCGACCACATCAACCCAGACCGCGTCATCGCGCTGCATCACCGTGCACACGTCGATGCGGTTGCGTGTCGAACGGTCCGAGGAGTACCCGGAGAACTCGCCGAACGGCCCCTCGTCCTCATCGGCGGCCGGGTCGATCTCGCCCTCCAGGACGACTTCGGCCGCCGCCGGAACCCGCAGACCGTGCCGCGGCGTGCGCACCACTTCCAGGGGCTCACCGAGGAGTCCCCCCGCGATCTCACGCTCGTCGACGTCGAACGGGGCACGGGCCGACGCGGCCAGCATGAATAGCGGGTGGGCGCCGATGACCATCGCCATCGGAAGCCGCCTGCCCGACGAGGCGGCATCCTGCAGAAGGCGCCACAGGTCTCCGCGGGAGTGCAGGCTCGTGCCCAGCGATGTGGGGGAGGCGACCACCGAGCGGTGGTAGCTGAGGTTGCCCCGGCCGCCGGTGGCGTCCTCGGCCACCACGATCCCGCTGGTGATGTAGGGGCCCAGGTCGGTGGCGAAATGAGTCAGCAGCGGCAGATCGAGGAGATCGACGCGATCGCCGACATCCACCCGGCCGGTCACCGGGCCGTCGTCGAGCTCGGCCATCTCCATCGCTCCTGCGGCCAGATGCTGGTACCGGTCGTGGAGCTCGCCGGGGTGGGCGCCGAGCATCCGCTCGATTCGCGCCCGGGACGCGAAGAGGTTGGTGACGACTTCCCGGTCGGCGCCCTTCACCCGCGGGAACCGCAGCAGCGGATGCTCGCCCCGGTCGGCCAACTCCCACACGACCGCGGTGATGTCCTGGTCGAGCGAGACCTCCCGGTCGATGGTGCGGACATCGTCGGGATGGGCGACCTCGTAGTCGCGTAGGAAGTCCTGCAGGCCCTGGCCAGTCACGACAGCCTCAGGGCCTGGCCCAGCCGGTCGGCGTCACGTCGCGGGGACCGTGCGATGCGAGCCCGCGACGCAACGCTGGAGGCAGCCCGCCAGCCGGTCCCGATCGAGGTTCTTGCCGATGAACACCGCCCGGCTGTCGCGGTGCGGCCCCTCCCACCGGTCGAGGTCGTGCATCTCGAAGATCCGATGCACTCCCTGGAGGGCGACCCGCCGGTCGTTGCCCGCGATCGCGAGCACTCCCTTCCAGCGCAGCAGGTCGGCTCCATAGTCGGCTGCGATCTCGCGGGCTGCGGCCTCCACCAGGCCCCGGTCGAGCTCGCCGACGATCCTCACCGAGAACGTCTCGACGTCGGGGTCGTGGCTGTGCACGTAGTGGTTCTCCAGGAACGAGGGCTCAGCTGCAGCCCGCTGTGAGATCTCGAACGCCTGGATGCCCAGGATGGCGTCCAGGTTCACCTCCGCGTAGCTCGACCGGTCGATCTCGGACCGCTGGTTCAGCTTCCTCACCCGATGCTCGATCCGCTCGACCGTGGCGTCATCGACCAGGTCGACCTTGTTGACGATGATCCGGTCGGCACTGATGATCTGGTCGACCGCCTGGCTGTTGATGCCGTCGTAGCGGACATCGTCGAGGTGCTGCTCGATGTGCTTGCAGTCGATCAGCGTGACGATGGCGTCGAGGGCTACCTCGTCCAGGACCTCGTCGTCCACGAAGAAGGCCTGCGCGACGGGCATCGGGTCGGCAAGTCCGCTGGTCTCGATGAGGATGTAGTCGATGCGGTCGCGCCGGCTCATCAGCTTGCGGATCACCTCGAGCAGGTCACCGCGTACCGACGCCACGCAGCAGATGCAGCCGTTGCTCATCTCGTAGATCTCCTCATCGGAGGACACCACGAGGTCGGAGTCGATGCTGATCTCGCCGAACTCGTTCTCGATGATGGCGATGCGCTTGCCGTGGTTCTCGCGCAGTATGTAATTGAGCAGCGTCGTCTTGCCCGACCCGAGGAAGCCGGTCAGGATGGTCACCGGCAGCTTCGCCGGACTGGGAGAGGCAGCGGTCATCACCGTCTGAGTGCCGGTCAGCGCTCCGGTTCCGGGGGCCAGTCCTGGACTTCCTGGTCGATCCGGTTCCAGAAGGCCTGGCGCACTGCCCTCCTGAGTCGATCCTGGCCGCGGAGGCTCCCGCCGATCACGTTCTCGACAGCGTAGAGCAGATCGCCGTCCAGCGACTCCGGTATGCGGGGCCGCTGGTCGAGCAGGGCGTCGAACTCGTCGTCGCTGGCCCGGTAGAGCCAGCTCTCGGCGAACTCGGCCGCCGCCGCGGCCACCGAGTCGACCGGGTCGTAGGTGTCGGAGGCGGCGTCGTCGGGGGCCCGGCGGCGGCGGATGAACCTCGACAAGTCGTCCTTGGTCAGCTTGATGACCTCGTCAGCCTCCTTCACCAGGTCGGCGGTCGGCTCCCCCCGCTCCTCACGGGATGCGATGTTGATGAGCGTGACTCGCAGCCCCTGGTCCTGAACCTCGCTCACCGTCTCGACCAGATCCTCGTCGGCCGACAGCAGGAACGCGTCGCAGATGGCCCGCTCGCGGGCCAGCGTCGTGAGGTCGCGCTTGATGGCCGCGCTCAGCGACGGCTGCTGCGGACCCGGACCACCGCGCTGGAGCCGCAGCTTCATGTTGGGCAGGGTCGCCACCAACTGCTGAGCCGAGGTCGGCACACCGTCCTTGGAGGCGTCGTACCAGTAGGTGCGCAGGGGTTGGAGGTCGCATACATCGCTGGCCAGACCGACCAGGAAGTCATTGGCACCCAACCCGTACAGGAGGATCTCCTGCCTCTCGGGACTGTTGCAGCAGAGCATCCCGCCCTCTGTGTAGAGGTATTCGGCGTCGACAAAGATTGCGTAGCGGTCCATACGCAGCATCACCCCCCACGCGGGGCGGAGGCCAAGTTGGACCCGCGCGCCGCGACGGAGCGCCCCTCTCGGTTGCTCCAGTGTAGCCGCCGCTGAGCACGAGAGTGCTCAGCGTGGTACGCCCCCTGGGACTCGAACCCAGAACCTGCGGATTAAGAGTCCGTTGCTCTGCCAAATTGAGCTAGAGGCGCTCGTGCGACGTGCAAGGCTATCGCACGTCAGTCTGCCCCGCCCCGCCTGCCGGGGCAGACGGGAGGGGCACGGGTGACCGAGGGGAGTCGAACCCCCGACCTCCGGGACCACAACCCGGCGCTCTAACCGACTGAGCTACGGCCACCATGACCGCCGAAGCGGAGACCCGCAAGCCTACCGACCGCGGGAGCACGGCCGGACGCGACCCCCCGGGTGCCGTCGTGCCCCGGCGATAGCCTTGAGGGGCCCCTGTAGCTCAACTGGATAGAGCGGAGGGTTTCTACCCCTCAGGTTGCGGGTTCGAGTCCTGTCAGGGGTGCGAGCGGGATTGTGGAGCCGGGCGTCAGAACTGGGCCTGCTCGGTGCTGCCCTCCAGTGCCAGGGTGGAGGCGGTGCCGCCGGAGATCACGGTGGCCACCTGGTCAAAGTACCCGGCGCCGACCTCGCGCTGGTGGCGGGTCGCGCTGTAGCCCAGAGCTTCCATCTCCATCTCGCGCTGCTGGAGCCCGACATAGGCCGTCATGTCGTCGCCCTGGTAGGCGCGTGCCAGCTCGAACGCCGAGGCGTTGAGTGCGTGCCACCCGGCCAGCGTTATGAACTGGAACACGTAGCCCATGGCGCCCAGCTCCTTCTGGAACACCGCGATCTGAGCGTCGTCGAGGTGGGCGCGCCAGTTGAAGGACGGCGAGCAGTTGTAGGCCAGCATCTTGTCCGGGTACACGTCGTGGATGGCCTCTGCGAAGGCCCTCGCCTCGTCGAGATCTGGGGTGGAGGTCTCGCACCACAGCAGATCGCAGTAGGGCGCGTAGGCGAGGCTGCGACCGATGGGCGCCTCCAGCCCGGGCTCGGTAACGAAGAACCCCTCGGCGGTCCTCTCCCCGGTGAGCCGGCCCCGGTCCCGCTCGTCCACGTCGCTGGTGACGAGACCGGCGCTCAATGCGTCGGTGCGTGCGATCAGGACCGTCTCGACGCCCATCACGTCGGCGGCCAGCCTGGCCGCCCGCAGCGTCGACAGGTGCTGGGAGGTGGGAACCAGCACCTTGCCGCCCATGTGGCCGCACTTCTTGGCCGAGCTGAGCTGGTCCTCGAAGTGGACCCCGGCCGCGCCCGACTCGATCATCGCCTTCATGAGCTCGTAGGCGTTGAGTGGCCCGCCGAAGCCCGCCTCGGCGTCGGCCACGATGGGCAGCATGTAGTCGCGGCTCGGGCGTCCCGCGGTCTCGCTCCACTCGATCTGGTCGGCCCGGCGCAGGGCGTTGTTGAGTCGGGCCACGACCGACGGCACCGAGTTGACGGGGTACAGCGACTGGTCCGGGTACACCTGCTGTGCGAGGTTGGCATCGCCCGCCACCTGCCAGCCAGACAGGTACAGCGCCGGCAACCCCGCCTTGGCGAACTGGACCGCCTGGCCCCCGGTCATGGCGCCGAGGGCGTGCACGTAGTCCATGTCGTGAAGTCGCTGCCACAGCTTCGACGCGCCGGCGCGCGCCAGGGTGCACTCAGGCGTCACGGAGCCTCGCAGGCTCACCACGTCGGCTGCGGAGTAGTCGCGCCGCACGCCCCTCCAGCGCGCGTTGGTGGCCCAGTCCTCCTCCAGGGCCTCGACCTGCGCCGCGAAGCTCGGACCGCCATTCGGGATGCTCGCCATCTGATCGACCTCCTGCTCCCGGCGGCGGCCCCGGCCACCGCCGATGATGTGGTGGACCCAATGCTCGTCTCAATGGGTGATGATTGTCAGAGTTCTGCCGCGCGGACAAGCACCAAAGTTGTCGGTCCAGACAAGATCTGCAATTCTTTCGACATGTCTGCTGAACCCGACCTGCTGGTGCTCGGTCGCCGTCTGCGCCACGCTCGACGGAGCCAGGGCCTCACCCTCGCGGACCTCGCCGAACGGACGGGGCGTCCGCCCGCTTACCTGTCCCGGCTCGAGAACGGGAGGGTCGAGCCCCGTCTGGGCGTGCTGGGCGACCTCGCCGACGCTCTGGGGACCACCACCGCCGACCTGCTCGCCGACGCCCCGCCCGACCGGCGGGCGGAGCTGGAGCTGGCCCTGCTGCGGATCCAGGAGGATCCGGCCTACCGGGAGCTGGGCCTGCCCGCCCTCAAACCGTCGGCTCGGCTCAGCGACGAGGTCCTTGAGCACCTGGTGAGCCTCGGTCGGGCGGTCTGCGAGCGGGCAGGGAGCCCGGCCGACGCCACCGAGAGCGCCCGCAAGGCCAACTCCGAGCTGCGCCACCAGATGCGCGACCGGAACAACTACTTCGACGACATCGAGAAGATCGCCGCCGACGGGCTGGCGCGGGCCGGCTACCCCGGCTCGGGCCCGATCAGCGAGCGGGTACTCACCGAGCTGGTCAGCGGCTACGGCTTCCGCATCCAGCGTGTGCCCGGGCTCCCCCGAACGGCCCGCTCCATCACCGACACCCGCGACCGGGTGATCTACATCGGTGACCAGGACGACGTGAAGGTCCGCCAGGCGCGATCGGTGGTCCTCCAGACGCTCGGCCACTTCGCGCTGGAGCACTCCGACACAGCGGACTTCGACGACTATCTCCGGCAGAGGATCGAGTCGAACTACTTCTCCGCCGCGGTGCTCGCGCCCGAGGAACCGGCTGTCGAGCTGCTGAGCGAGGCCAAGCGGCAGAGCGACATCAGCGTCGAGGACCTCAAGGAGACCTTCTACATCTCCTACGAGATGGCCGCGCACCGCTTCACCAACCTGGCCACCGTCCACCTCGGACTGCCAGTCCATTTCCTGCGGACCGACGCCGAGGGAGTCATCTCCAAGGCGTACGAGAACGACGGGCTGCCCTTCCCGGTCACCGCCGACGGCGGGCTCGAGGGAGAGCGGGTCCCCCGCCAGTGGGGGGCCCGCCAGGCGTGGGGCGCTCAGGGCCACTTCCTACTGCACGAGCAGTACACCGTGCTCGACGAGGGGGAGTACTTCTGCATCACCTACATCGAGACCGAGACCGACCGCTACCCCTACGCGATAACGCTGGGCACCACCGCCGAGCACGCCCGTCACTTCCGCGGCTCGCAGACCCTGCGGCGCGAGCACGCCCGCTCCAAGGACGTCGAGCCCGACCCGCGGCTGGTGGGCGAATGGGAGGGCGTGGCTTGGCCCTCGGCCGCGGAACGCAGCCACGTGCTGTCGGCCCTGCCTCCCTCGCAGCGGTCCTTCGTGCCGTTTCCCGGGATCGACCTTCTCGACGTCTACCGGTTCCTGGACCGCCAGCGGCGCCGCCAGCGGCCCGGCTAGCGGCCCAGCTAGCGGCCCAGCTAGCGACCCGGTCCGTCAGGGCGCCGGGGCTCACGTCGTGTAGTCTCTCGCGGAGACACCACGCATGTCCGAGACCGCCGCCACCATCCGCGTCCCCGCCAACCACTTGCTAGGGCCCCTGGTGGGCGAGCATGACGCGAACCTGAGGCAGCTAGAGAGCGCTTTTCCCGGCAGCCGAATCCATCTGCGGGGCAACGAGGTGAGCGTCCTGGGCGACGAGGCCGAGATCGTGGCCCGGCTCTTCGAGGAGCTGATCCTGCTCCTCGAGCACGGCCAACGCCTCGACGGACGCACCATCGACCGCACGATCGACATGGTGCGCAGCAATGTCCGAGCCTCCGAGGTGTTGACCCACGACGTGCTGCGTACCGCCGGCAGCCGCGTCGTCCGCCCGAAGTCGGCGGGTCAGAAACGCTACGTGGACGTTATCGACCAGAGCGTGATCACCTTCAGCATCGGGCCGGCAGGAACGGGCAAGAGTTGGCTGGCGGTGGCCATGGCGGTTCGGGCGCTCCACAACGACGAGGTCAGCCGGATCATCCTCACCCGGCCCGCGGTGGAGGCGGGGGAGAGGCTCGGGTTCCTCCCCGGAGACCTCATGGCCAAGGTCGACCCCTACCTGCGTCCCCTGTACGACGCCCTGTACGACATGGTCGGCAGCGAGGGCATGGAGCGCCTCCTTGAGCAGGGCGCGGTGGAGGTCGCGCCGCTGGCCTTCATGCGGGGTCGCACGCTCAACTCGAGCTTCATCATCCTGGACGAGGCCCAGAACACCACCCCCGAGCAGATGAAGATGTTCCTGACCCGCATCGGCTTCGGCTCCCGGGCGGTGGTGACCGGCGACGTGACCCAGGTCGATGTCGACGGCGGGCGCAGCGGCCTGGCAGGGATCGAGAAGCTCCTCGGCGGCATCGACGGCATCGGGTTCGTGCATCTCAGCAGCCGAGACGTGGTACGGCACCGCATAGTCGCCGACATCGTGACCGCCTACGACAAGGCCAGGACGACGCCCGGAGGATCCGGCTAGATGGCCGCAGCCACCTCCGGCGCGGTTGTCCATGCCTTCGACGAGCGATCACGGCCGGATCCTGGCCGCGACGGGCTCCGGACCGAGCGGTGGGCTGGGCTCGCCGCGGCGGTGCTGCGGGACGAGGGCGTGGGACGGGGCGAGTTGGGCCTGCGCTTCGTGGATCCCGGGGCTATGTCCGAGCTCAACTCGAGCCACATGGGCTCCATTGGGCCGACCGATGTCCTGGCCTTTCCGATCGACGGGTCCGGCGACTCCGTCCACCCGCCGGAGCAGATCCCGCTGCTGGGCGACGTCGTGGTTTGCCCCGCCTACGCGGCCGAGCAGGCACCGGAGCATGCCGGTGGCGGGCACGACGGCAGCCTCGGCGACGAGTTGGCGCTACTGGTCGTGCACGGGGTGCTGCACGTGCTGGGGTACGACCACCAATCCGATGCGGACGCCGTGACGATGCAAGCCCGCGAGCGGCAGCACCTGGCTGCCCACTACCGCCGCCAATGACCGCGCCGCCCGTCTTGGCTCCAACGCGGTGAGCGACCCGACGTCGACCGGCGGGATCCGGCGGCCCGGCACAGCCGGGTCGTTGCGCCGGCGCCTGCGCCGCCTGCCGGCCCGGGGCCGCGCCGACGCGCCGCCGGTCAGCGAGGACGAGCTGATCGCGCTGACCGATGCCGCCGCGGAGGCCGACACGATCGAGGACGCCGAGCGCGACATGATCGCGTCCGCTCTGGCGCTCGATCGCACCGTCGTGCGAGAGGTCATGGCGCCCCGGGCCGACATGGTGACCGTGGACGCCACCGCGACGGTGACCGCCGCGCTGGAGGTGGCCATCTCCCGAGGGCTGAGCCGCCTGCCGGTACGCCGCGACAACATCGACGACATCGTGGGCGTGGTGCTGTTGAAGGACCTGGCCCGCACCGAGCGCTCCGGCGGGGGCGAGAGCCCGGTGCGCGAGTCGATGCGCCGGGCGATGTTCGTTCCCGAGACAAAGCGGGTGGACGAGCTGCTTAGAGAGATGCGCACCGCTGGCGGGCACCTGGCGATCGTGGTGGACGAGTACGGGGGCACAGCCGGGCTCGTCACCCTCGAAGACCTCGTCGAGGAGCTGGTCGGTGAGATCGTCGACGAGTTCGACCGGCCCGAGCCGCTGCTGGAACCCCTGGCGGGCGGCGAGGCGCTGGTGCACGGCCGCATGCCCGTCGACCAGCTCAACACGCTCGTGGAGGCGGCCCTCCCCGACGACGACTGGGACACCGTGGGCGGTCTGATATTCGGGACGCTGGGCCACGTGCCCGAGGTGGGCGAGACCGTTGAGGTCGACGGCCTCCGACTCCAGGTCGAGCACATGCAGGGACGCCGTATCACCCGGGTCAGGCTCACCCGTACATGACGGTCCCAGACTCGGGGCCCGGCCCGTACCGCTGCGGGTTCGTCGCGCTGGCGGGCCGCCCCAACTCGGGCAAGTCGACACTGATCAACCGCATGATCGGCCAGAAGGTGTCGATCACCTCGAACAAGCCCCAGACCACACGCACGACGCTGCGAGGGGTGCTGACCCGGCCCGACGCCCAGCTCGTGTTCGTGGACACGCCCGGCATCCACAAGCCCCGCACCGCGCACGGGCGAAGCCTCAACGCGACCGCGTCGGAGGCGCTGCACGAGACCGACGTGGCGTGCCTGGTGATCGACGCGTCGGCCCCATACGGGCGGGGCGACGCCTTCATCGCCCGGTCGCTGCCGCCCGACTCCGTCGTGGTGGTCACCAAATCCGACCTGGTCGGGTCCTCGACGATGCTCAAGCAGCTCGCCGCGACGGCAGAACTGGACTTCGAGGCGTACTTCCCGGTCAGCGGCCGCACCGGGGAGGGCGTCGACGCTCTCGTCGATCACCTCGCCGGCCGCCTGCCCGAGGGTCCGGCGCTGTATGAGCCCGGAACCGTGTCGGACTGCTCCGAAGCGTTCTGGGTGGCCGAACTGGTGCGAGAGGAACTGCTGAAGTCGACCCGCCAGGAGCTGCCGCATGCGATCGCGACCCGGGTCACCGACTACGAGTGGCCGCTGATCCGCTGCGAGGTGGTGGTGGAGCGCCCCTCCCAGAAAGCCATCGTCATCGGCAAGGGAGGTACGACGCTCAAGGCTGTGGGCACCGCCGTCCGGTCCCAGCTCCCCGACGGCGCCTACCTGCAGCTCGCGGTGAGGGTGGACAAGAACTGGCAGCGCCGCCGGTGGGCCGGCCACTCCCAGCATTAACGTCCTGGGCGAGTCGCAGCCGGCCCGACGCCGGGCGGATCCGGCACGCGCCGCGATATGAGTCCGCCTCGGCGGGCCAGGCGGTAGGTTCACGGTGTGATCACTGCCGAGCTGGATCTGGAGCGCGTCCCCTCGCACATCGCGTGCGTGATGGACGGCAACGGCCGCTGGGCCCAGTCCCGTGGCCTGCCCCGCACCGAAGGCCACCGGGCCGGCGAGGAAGCTCTGTTCGACGTGGTCGAGGGCGCCCTGGACATCGGTGTGGAATGGCTGACCGTGTACGCGTTCAGTACCGAGAACTGGCGGCGTCCGGCTGCAGAGGTTCGCTTCCTGCTCGAGTTCAACGAGGACATCCTGCTGCGCCGGCGCGACGAGCTCCACGAGCGGGGAGTGAGGATCCGGTTCGTCGGCCGGCGCGACCGGCGCGTACCCAAGCGGCTGCTCGGACTCATGGACGACGCCACCGAGCTGACCAGGCACAACAGCCGCATGACCTTCACCATCGCCTTCAACTACGGCGGCCGGGCCGAGATCGTGGACGCCGTCCGGGCCGTCGTGGACGCGGGGATATCAGCCGACCGGATCACCGAGCGCACCATCGCCCGCCGGCTGTACGACCCCGAGATGCCGGAGCCGGACCTGATGATCCGCACCTCCGGGGAGTTCCGCACGTCCAACTTCCTGCTGTGGGAACTGGCCTACAGCGAGCTGTACTTCACCGACACCGCGTGGCCCGACTTCCGCCGGGGCGACCTCTATGAGGCGATCAGGGCCTACCAGGAGCGCGAGCGGCGGTACGGCCAGGTGTCGGCCAACGGAGCCTTCAAGGCAAGCACGACCAACGGCGACGGGTAACTCCCGTGGGCCTCTACCGCGACGAGGCCGTGGTGCTGCGCACATGGAAGCTGGGCGAGGCCGACCGCATCGTGAGCCTGCACACCCTCGGCAACGGCAAGGTCCGGGGCGTGGCCAAGGGCGTGCGCCGGACCCGCTCGAAGTTCGGCGCCCGCCTGGAGCCGGCCTGCCATGTGGCCGTCCAGCTCTACCGGGGCCGGGGCGACCTCGACACCGTCACCCAGGCCGAGACCCTCGACCGGTTCGGGGGGCTCAGGTCTGATCCCGAGCGGTTCGCGCGGGCCTCGGCGATGCTGGAGGCAGTCGATCAGCTCGCGCCCGAGGCCGGCGGTGATCCCGCCCGCCACGTGATGCTGGTGCGGGCCCTCGCCACGCTGGACCGCTCCGACAGCCCGCTGGTGCTGGCGGGGTTCTTCCTGAAGCTGCTGGCCCTCGAGGGGGTGCAGCCCGAGCTCGACGGCTGTGTGGGCTGCGGAGCGGCCGGGCCGCTGGTGGCGATCGACGTCCACTCCGGCGGCGTGCTGTGCCGCGACTGCCGCCAGGGCCGGCCCATCAGTCCCGAGGCGCTCGACATGCTGCGAGCGATGCTCGGAGGCCAGCTGGCCGCGGTGTTGCGCGAGCCGGTCGCCGAGGCCGCCGGCGAGGTGACCGCTCTGGCCACCGCCGCCATGGAGGCCCACCTGGAGCGGCGCCTCCGATCGGTGGCCGTGCTGGACGAGCGCTAGGGGCCCGGAACTGGAGGCCGAGAGGCCGAGCGGAGCCGTAGCCTTGCCTGCCATGGCCGAGCCGTCGCCCGACACCGACCTGTTCGACACGATCGTCAACCTCTGCGTGCGGCGCGGCTTCGTTTTCCGCTCCGCGGAGATCTACGGCGGTTTCCGCTCCGCCTACGACTACGGACCGCTCGGCGTGCTGCTGCTGCGCAACGTCAAGGAGCAGTGGTGGCGGTCGATGGTGCAGATGCGCCACGACGTGGTCGGCCTGGACGCCTCGATCCTGTCGCCGCCGGCGGTGTGGGAGGCCTCCGGCCATCTCGACCACTTCACCGATCCGATGGTGGACTGCCGCTCCTGCGGCACCCGCCACCGCGCCGACAAGCTGGAGGATCCCGAGACCTGCCCCGAGTGCGGCGAGCGGGGCACGTTCACCGAGCCGCGCCAGTTCAACCTGATGTTCTCCACCCATGCCGGGCCGGTGGCCGACTCTGCGGCGCAGGTCTATCTGAGGCCCGAGACCGCCCAGGGCATGTTCATCAACTTCGCCAACGTGCTGCGGGCCAGCCGCAAGCGCCCGCCCTTCGGGATCGCCCAGATCGGCAAGTCGTTCCGCAACGAGATCACGCCGGGCAACTTCGTGTTCCGCACCCGCGAGTTCGAGCAGATGGAGATGGAGTACTTCGTCCCGCCCGGTGCCGCCGCCGACTGGTTCGAGCACTGGTGCCAGGCCCGGCTGGAGTGGTACCTAGACCTGGGGATCAAGTCCGGGTCGGTGCGGCTGCGGGCCCACGGAGCCGACGAGTTGAGCCACTACTCGTCGGCGACCTCGGATGTGGAGTTCCTGTTCCCGTGGGGCTGGGACGAGCTCGAGGGCATCGCCAACCGGGGCGACTACGACCTGCGCTGCCACGCGGAGCACTCCGGCGAACGACTCGAGTACTTCGACCCAGCCACCGGCGAGCACTACGTACCGCACGTGATCGAGCCGGCCGCGGGCGCGACCCGGGCCGCCATGGCCTTCCTGATGTCGGCCTACGACACTGAGGTGGTCAACGACGCGGAGCGGGTCGTGCTGCGCCTCGACCACCGGTTGGCCCCCTACCAGGCGGCGGTACTTCCGCTGTCTCGCAAGGATGTGCTGGTGCCGGTGGCGCAGCGAGTGTTCGACCTGCTGAAGGGCCGCTGGAGCTGCGACTACGACGAGACCCAGGCCATCGGCCGCCGCTACCGCCGCCAGGACGAGATCGGCACCCCGCTGTGCGTGACCGTCGACTTCGACACCCTCGACGACGACGCGGTCACCGTGCGCGACCGAGACACCATGGCCCAGGACCGGGTGAGCATCGACCGCCTGCGCGGCTACCTCGACGACCGGCTCCGTTAAGCGAACCGCTGGTATGTTCGGCCGCGATGGGGATCGTCGCCGACGACATAGCCAAGGTCCGGGCCGCCACCGACATCGTCGCCGTCATCAGCGAGCACACCGAGATCAAGCGGTCGGGACGGCAGTGGATGGCCCGCTGCCCGCTCCACGGAGAGCGCACCCCTTCGCTGTCGGTGTCGCCCGACAAGGGCGTCTACTACTGCTTCGGCTGCCAGCGCAGCGGCGACGTGATCACCTTCGTGCAGGAGATCGAGGGCCTCGACTTCGCGGGCGCGGTCGAGATGCTGGCAGCCCGGGCCGGGATCCTGCTCCACTACACCAGCCGCGACGAGAGCGCGGCTCGCGGGCGGCGCAAGCGGCTGCTGGAGGCGGTGGAGAAGGCAAGGGACTTCTACCACCAGCGCCTACTTGACGGCCGCGACGCCGGCCCGGCCCGGCACTACCTGAGGTCGCGCGGCTACGACGGCAACCTGGTGCGGCGCTGGAAGCTGGGGTGGGCTCCCGACGGGTGGGATGTGCTGGCACGCCACTTGAAGCTCACCGATGACGACCTGCGCGACTCGGGCCTCGGGTTCGTGAACCGGGGCGGGCGCCAGCAGGACTTCTTCCGGGGCCGTGTGCTGTTCCCCATCGACGATGAACGGGGCGAGGTGGTCGGCTTCGGCGGCCGGGTGATGCCGGGCGCCGACGGCCCCAAGTACCTGAACACGTCGACCGACGCCAAGACCTACGACAAGAGCAGAATCCTGTACGGGCTGCACGAGCACCGCCGGCAGATCGTCAAGGAGGGCCAGGCGGTGGTTTGCGAGGGCTACACCGACGTGATCGGCTGCGCCGAGGCCGGGATCGAGCTGGCCGTGGCTACCTGCGGCACGGCCCTCACCGAGGATCATGTGCGGCTGCTCAAGCGGTTCTCGGCCGGAAGGCTGGTGCTGGCCTTCGACGCCGACGCGGCCGGCGCGGCCGCCGCGGCCCGGGTCTACGCCTGGGAGCGCCAGTTCGAGCTCGAGGTGCTGGTCGCCGACCTGCCCGCCGGCCAGGACCCCGGCGACTTGGGCCGTTCAGACCCCGACGAACTGCGACGGGCCGTGCAGGACGCGGTGCCTCTTCTGAAGTTCCGCGTCGACCGGGCACTGGCCGGCGCCGACCTGTCGACCATCGAGAGCCGCGCCCGATCGGCTGAGAGGGCGGTTTCCGTCGTCAACGAGCATCCCGACCCGATGGTGCGCGACCCGAGCGTGGTGGCCATCGCCGAGCGGTGCCACGTCGATCCCGACCATCTGCGCCGTTTCGCATCGGGCGGGCCCAGCATGGCTCCGGCGCGCGGCGACGGCCAGGAGGATGCCGGCGCCGAACCCCGCCTCACACCCGAGGACGAGGCGCTGCAGTTGGCCATCCATCGCCCCGAGGAGGTGGCCGGACACCTGCACGAGACTCTGTTCGGTGATCCGGTGCGCCGCGAAGCGTTCGAGGCCCTCTCAGAACAGGGCACGGTAGCCGCCGCCTCGGACTCCGTGTCGCCGCAGGCGGCCCAGCTCCTGCACCGGCTGGCCGTGGACGCTGGCAGCGCGGCCATCGACGAGGTGCTCGCCCGGATCGCCCGACTCACCGCCCGCCGGGCTATGAACGACCTACGCCGCACCGCCGCCTCGGCCGAGGATCCCGCCCTGCGCCAGCAGTGCAGCGTCAGCCTCGCCTGGCTCAAGTCCCAGACGGAGCGGCTCGAGGAGCGCGATACCCGCACCGGGGCGCTGGCCGGCCTGCTTCCCTGGCTCATCGAGCACGGCCGCCAATCTGAGGGGTCAGCACCGGGAACGCTGGTAGCCTCGCGGGCCGATCCGGGGTAGCTCAACCGGCAGAGCAAGCGGCTGTTAACCGCTAGGTTGTGGGTTCGAGTCCCACCCCCGGAGCCAACCCCGTAACACGGGTACCGGGACTTGACACCAGATTCGAGATTCCAGATTCGAGGATGTTCGAGTCTCTCGCTCAGAGCGAGACGGGTGGGCGGTGGGTGCCATCCCCATCACCTGCCCATGCCTTCGCCGCCCTTGGCCTGACCCTGATACGTCAATTCCGTTTCATCCGCTGTACGGTAAACCGTACAATGTGGCCATGTACACGATCCTGCGAAGCTCGACCTTCGACCGGTGGCTGGGCAGACTCCGAGACCGCCAGGCCGTGGACCGCATCGTCGCCAGGCTGCTGGCAGCAGAAGATGGGCACCTAGGAGACGTACGGCCTGTCGGGGGTGGCGTGTCCGAGATGCGAATCCAGTACGGACCGGGATACCGCATCTACTTCATCACGCAAGGCGCGGAGTTGATCGTGCTGCTGTGCGGCGGCGACAAGGACAGCCAGCAGCGAGACATCGAGCGGGCCAGGAGAATGGCTTCGGAATGGAGGAACCAATGACTGAGCAGTATCGAGAGTTCGACGCGGCGGACTACATCAGATCCGAAGAGGATGTCCGGGGGCTTCTCAGGGCTGCTGTGGACGAGGACCCTGGGGACGGGGCCGTGATTCGTGCCGCGCTGAAGCACGTCGCACGGACTCACAACATGAGCGCCCTCGCCCGCGACACCGGCCTAAACCGAGGCAACCTCTACGAGGCGCTGTCAGAAGGCGGCAACCCCACCCTCGCAACGCTGCTGAAGATCACCAGAGCCTTGGGATTGAGACTGTCCCTGGAGCCCGTCAAGGACCGTGCCCTGGACACACAACCAGCCAGCACCGCGACCCCTCAACAGGGATAGACCCCGACATACACCGGTCCTTGGCGTCCCGCCCTAGACAGACAAGGCCCAACCGAGTCGCGGATGAACCGGTCCGGGCCAGCTGGCGCTGGGAGCGCCGTCCGTCGATCTCGTCCCAGCGGGCGAGTCTGGCTTCGCCCGGCCCGCAGCGGTGTGAGACCCCGATCGCCAATGGCTCACCACCGGCCCGACGGTAGGGTCGGTGCGGGCTCGTAGCTCAGTGGTCAGAGCAGGGGACTCATAATCCCTTGGTCGTGGGTTCGATCCCCACCGAGCCCACACTCGGGGGAACCCGCTCAGCGGCTTGAGCTCTTCTAGGGGAGTTCGAGGCGCACGGCGAGGTCAAGCGCGTCGGTGGCATCGACGAGCGCATTGGTGGCGTGCAACTGGCCCTCGGTGGCGGCGCGCTCCGACCACGGCATTGCGGCCGTCCACCGCCACGCGTACGCGAGGACGCGTGCCAGCGCCCGCACGTCGCCTCCATGCGTGGAGGCACGGCGCAAGCTTGAGATGTACTCGTTGCGGTACACGCTGGGAATCACGATGCGGGCCTGACCGACCGCGGACAGCTCGGCGTTCATCATGATCCGTGCTACCCGGCCGTTGCCGTCAGCGAAGGGATGCACTTCGGTCACGACAAACAGCATGTACAGCGCCCGCCAGAATCCGGGCCGCACCCGCGGCAGCAGCCCGAGGCCCTTGCGCAGAGTCCCCTCCACCAGCGCTGGCTCGACGAACATGTAGCCGCCGACCGAGTTCGCCTCGGTCTTCCATTGTCCGGGATTCATGTCCGGCCTGCCGGCCTGGATCGCCTGATGGCGCTCTCTCAGATCTCGGATGATCTCCTCTGGATCCTCCGAAGTCGTTCTACGTCCAACCGGGTCGGCAACGCATCGATAGGTGCCCAGAATGTCGTGCCCGTCGGCCGGCCGGGACGCCGGAGGCTCGTTCGACTCGATGATGCGGCGAGCCTCGTCGAGGGTGAACACCGTTCCTTCGATGTAGTTGGAGAAGTAGGACTCGTACAGAGGCAGTTCGTCCGGGACGCGACTCGGGACGGTCCGGTGACCCGGCACTTGCGACAGGAAGGCCTCATAGAAAGCGACCTCCTCGATCTCCGTGGATGCCGGCAGCCCGTCGGGAATGTCCCAGTCCGCCGTGTCGGAGAGCTGCGAGGCCACCCGCTCGAACATCTCCACCCGGTGCTCGTCCCAGGCGCGTCCCTCCCGCAGCGCGCGCATGAACGGTCCTGCGTGGGCGCGCGGCGGGGCGGCGCCTGAGAGGTGGTCGAAGAGTCGCTCGACAGCCGGTACTCGACGAGTTGCACCGGTGGCTTCGGCGAGAGTGAGCGCGTTGATCCTCAGGCGCTCGATGCGGCGGCTGTCCCAGGCAATGGCCTTGCGCGCCAGCCAGTCCTCGAGCTCGGACAGCGTGAGGGTCCGAGCTGCCCGGCCGCCGCGCCGGCGGGACTCGACGAGATTGTCGAGCAGGGTCCGCTCCGGGCTCGACATGCGCAGCCCGTCAGGCCAGTGCGGGTCGGCGACGGGAGCGTCGTAAGGCGTGCCGGGCCGGATGCGGATCTCGAGACCGGGCAGGCGGACGGATGTGCGAGAGGTGTCGGACACCACGAAGAGCCGGCCGCCGGTCACCCGCCCGTCCTCTGCCGCCGAGCGATCGGCTACCAGAGCGCCCGGCAGCAGCCTTCCCAGGATGGTCCAGCGATTCTGTAGGACAATCTCCTCGGCCCTACTCTCGAGGTCGGCCGAGTAGAGCCGTGGGGCTATCCGTCGGATCTTGCCGTCCCGGACGGCCTTGCTGAGAGTGGCCCGCGACGCGACATCGTCAAAGAAGACGGTTCGCGTGCCCGTGGGCCAATCGATCGCCGGTCGGGGTGCCACAACTAGACACTACCGGGGTATAGCGATCGAAACTAGGCTTTTTCTGGAGATAACTGTGCGAAGAGCCACGAGTTCGCCCGTATAGCGCTCAATTTGATACATTATTGCCTTGTATAGGGACACCTTCCATTTCTTGAACCACCAGGCTCCCTATGTCCTGAACCAGAACACCACCCAGCCCACACTCGGGGTGATCCACGGCTGGACGGGCGCCATTAGTTCGCAATCCGGTTTCGGTAGGCATACCGTCAGCGGCGGCGAAGGCAAGGACCGGGAGCTGGGGTGGATCTGAACTGGAGCGCGGACCAGGAGGCGCTGCGGCTCGAGCTGCGGGGGTGGTTGGAGCACAACCTGGCTGACTGGCGGGTCGAGATCGGCACGGAGCTCTCGGGGGACACCCGCGAGGGGTTCGCCCAGCAGTTGCTGTGGGAGCAGCGCCTGTATGAGGCGGGCTGGTCGGCGGTGTCGTGGCCCAGCGCCTACGGCGGCCGCGACGGCACGCTGTGGGACTGGCTGATCTTCGAGGAGGAGTACTGGCGGGCCGGTGCACCCCAGCGGGTCACCCAGAACGGGATCCAGATCCTGGCCCCGTCAGTCTTCGAGCACGGCACGCAGGAGCAGAAGGACCATCTCCTGACCCGTATCGCCGCCGCGGAGGACCTGTGGTGCCAGGGCTGGTCCGAGCCCAACGCGGGCAGCGACCTTGCCGGGGTGTCCAGCCGGGCCAGGCGGATCGACGGCGGCTGGGTGCTCGACGGCCAGAAGACCTGGACCACCCGCGGCGCGTTCTGCACCCACCTGTTCGGACTGTTTCGCTCCGACCCCGACTCTGAGCGCCACCGGGGGCTGACATACCTGCTGGTGCCGCTGGACCTGGACGGCATCACGGTGCGGGGCTTCGGCCGCCTCGACGGCGACGAGGGCTTCGCCGAGGTGTTCTTCACCGAGGCGTTCCTGCCCGACGGGGCCGTCGGCACCAGCGTGGTACTCGGGGAGGTCGACCAGGGCTGGCGGGTGGCGGTCTCGGCGGCCAGCACCGAGCGTGGGCTGCTGCGCTCGCCCGGCCGGTACCAGGCCACGGTGGCGAGCCTGCTGGAACTGTGCTCGCAGCGCGGAGCAGACGAGTCCATGCGGAGGCGCGTCGCGGCAGCCTGGATGCGGGTCGACGGCTACCGCCTCCAGACACTGCAGACGGTCACCGCGCTCATGGACGGCCGCGACCTCGGATCCGAGGCCAGCCTGGCCAAGATCTGGTGGTCCGAGCTCGACATCGAGCTGCACGAGATCGCTCTCGACCTGCTGGACCCCGACGCCGAACTGGAGGGACCCTGGAGCAAGGGCCACCAGTTCTCCCTCGCCGGTCCCATCTACGCGGGGACCAATGAGGTGCAGCGCAACATCGTGGCTGAACGCGTCCTCGGGCTGCCGCGATGAGGTTCGCGCTCGACGAGGACCGCGAGGCGCTGCGCTCCACAGCGCGTGCGCTTCTGACCGAGCTCTGCCCGGCCTCGGCGGTGAGAGCGGCCTGGACAGGAACACCGGACAACGCAGCATGGAACGCGCTTGCCGACATCGGCGCACTGGCCGTGCTGCTGCCGCAGTCCGAGGACGGGCTGGGTCTGGACGAGACGTATCTGGTGCCGGTGCTGGAGGAGGCGGGCCGGGCTGCCCTGCCCCATCCCCTGGTGGAGACCGCGCTCGTGGCCGCACCCCTCGGCGTGACGGGGCTGATAGTTGCCACCGATCTCGGAGCCGCAGTGCCGACGGCGGCGGGCGGCGAGAAGGTCGCGGCGCCGACCAAGGCCGCCGTTGAGGGTGCGGCCGGTGCCGCCGTTCCCTCGGCGACGTTCGCTGAGGCCTTCCTGCTCGCCGCGGGCCGTGGCCTGCGGCTGTACGAGGCCCAGGAGGTGGACGTAGAGCCGGTTGAGACCGTCGATGCCTCCCGGCACTGCGGGCGGGTGCGGCCCCGGGCGGGAGGCCGGTCCGTGACCGACGATCCCGAAGCGGTGGCCGCGGCCTTCGATCGGGGCGCGCTCGGAACGGCAGCAGAACTGCTCGGACTGAGCCGGGCCATGCTGGAGCTCACGGTGGGCTACGCCGCCGAACGCCACCAGTTCGGCAAGCCGATAGGGAGCTTCCAGGCGGTGAAGCACCATCTGGCGAACGCCCGGCTCGAGATCGAGTTCGCCGCCCCGGCGGTGCTCTACGCGGCCTACGCGATCGCTCGCGGCCAGACCGACGCCAGCCGGGCCGTCTCGCAGGCCAAGTGGCTGGCTGGAAGCGCTGCCGCGGTCACCGGCCGGGCCGCCCTCCAGTGCCACGGCGCCATCGGCTACACGACCGAGCACGACCTGCATCTCTACCTCAAGCGCTCCTGGGCCCTGATCCGCGCCTGGGGCGGGGCCGACTTCCACGCCGACCGGGTCGCCGCTTCGATCAGCCTTTGACGCACCGGCCATAATGTCCGCTTGGCAATGTCCGCGCCGCGACGGAGGAGGACTCAGGTTGGACGTCAAGGTTGGGAGCAAGGTCCCTGACTTCGAGGGGGTCGACCAGCACGGCGACACGGTGGCCCTGCGCGATCTGCTCGATGTGGGCCCGGTGGTGGTGTACTTCTATCCCAAGGCGATGACGGCTGGTTGAACGCGCCAGAGCTGCCATTTCCGCGACCTGTCAGCGGAGTTCAGCGAACTCGGAGCCAGTGTCGTGGGAATCAGCGCCGATCAGGTGGATCGGCAACGCGAATTCGATGACGCCAACGCCCTGGGCTTCCCGCTGCTGTCGGACCCCGGCCGCGACATCGCCGAGAGCTTCGGCGTGATCAGGCGGCGTCCCCTGCCAAACAAGCGCAAGACGTTCGTGATCGGCCGCGATGGCACGGTTCTGCGGACGGTTCGCAGCGAAACGAACATGCGCCTCCACGCCGACAACGCGCTGGAGGCGCTGCGGAAGACAGCCGGTTCCTGAACGGGGGCCGGCGCTACAGCTCGCCCAGCCAGGCGGGCGCCCGGTCGAGCAGGAACTCGCAGACGCTGCGCGCCCGGTCGAGCATGTCGCAGAGGACCTCGAGGTCCTGGCCGAGATAGATCCGGCTCAAGGCCAGGTCGACGCGGCCCTCGATGTTGACCGTCCGCTCCGCGGCGTCGGTGACGGCCGCCACCCTGTCCACCGACGACACCTGCAGCGGCAGCTCGGGTCCGCCGATGGCGGCGAGATCGGTGGCCAGCACCAGAAGGTCGGGTCCCAGGTGCAACGGCGGCAGGACGAAGCTGAGGGTCATCGGCACGGTGATGGCGTCGTCGGGCTCCTCGTCCTCGGGACGGCTGTTTATGTCGTCCTCGAACGTCAACAGGGTGCGAGACTCGGCCTCGACGCAGAGCACCATGTCGAGCGGCCCGCCGCACGCGTCGTCGGGGTGCAGGTCGACCTCCCAGGTCTGGCGGTTGGAGTAGGTCTCCACGAAGTGGCGGTCGCCGTGTACGTGGAAGCCGTGCTCGGACACATGGTCCTTGAGGTTGGCGACGAACCCGTGCAGATCGATCAGCGACACCCGGATCCCCTTTGCTCGGAGCTGACTGCTTCGGACCTGACTCAGCTACATCGTGCCACGAGCGTAGGACACGACGAAACTGCTTCCCGCACCGGACGTGTATACACGATCGGACGGCCGGTGCGGTGCCGCCATCGTCCGAAGATCCGAGGAGGCTCGCACCCAGCCGACTGTCCTGGTTCACTGTCAGCCATGTCCCAGGACCTCCTCAACACCCTGAATGCGGCCGTCGACGCCGTGGTTGTGGCGCTGGCGGGCTGCCGTGACTGGGGACCCACAGGCCTCAAGCACGGCCAGTTCGGTTTCGATCTGGCCGCCGACGTGGCCGCCACCGAGGTGCTGCAGCAGGCGGGCCTGAGAGTCCTCAGCGAGGAGAGCGGCCTGGAGCACGGCGATGGTCCCGTGGCCGTGTTGGACCCGGTGGACGGCTCCACCAACGCGTCGCGGGGGATCCGCTATTTCGCGACCAGCATCTGCGTAGTGGACGAACGAGGGCCTCTGGCCGCGGTGGTCCACGACCACGGCAGCGGCGAGCGGTTCGAGGCCCTGAGAGGCGGCGGGGCGCGGTGCGACGGCGAGACGCTGCAGCCACCTGAGCCGAGACCGCTGGCCGAGTGCGTCGTCGGCATCAACGGCTGGCCCCCGGGTCGGGGAGGCTGGGCCCAGTACCGCACTCTGGGCGCGGCCGCGCTGGAGCTGTGCGCGGTAGCGGCCGGGCGCCTCGACGGCTACCTCGACTTCTCCGTCAGCGGGCTGGGCTCCTGGGACTACCTGGGCGCCCTGCTGGTGTGCGCCGAGGCGGGTGTCGAGGTTCACGACGGGCACGGCCGCGACCTGGTGGTGCTCGACCACTCGAGCCGCCGGGCTCCGGTGGCCGCGCCACCGCCGCTGGCAGATGAACTGCTGGCGGTGTGGGATCGGTTGAGCGGGGATCAGGCCGCCGGTTGATCGACGGCGCCGGGACAGCGCCCGGCGCTGGGCGAGGCTCAGTCGATCGAGAACGGCGGGTACTCGTCGGTGAGCAGCATCGAGTAGGCCCACAGCCGGGCGTCGACGCGCACCCAGCCCGCCGACCACCGGAACAGCGCCTCGGGCCAGCGGCCGGTGAGGGTCACCGCGATCAGGCCGAGGATCGAGGCGACGCTGCTGATGACCCACACGACGCCGGAGAAGAGCGCGCCCGGGATCAGGACCGCGCCCAGCACGAGCTCGACGATCCAGACCCACGCCGGGAGGGAGGCGAACCCGAACATGAGCCCCAGCATGCCGATCAGGGTCAGCCACGCGAAGGGCACGATGAACCGGAACAGCACGTTGAGCCGGTTCATGCCCTCGAGTCGGGGCGAGACGCTCACCGAGATCCCTGCACCGCCGGGATCCTGGGCCGAGGGCTTGAGGTCGAACGGCGGATACTGGTCGGTGAGGAAAGTCAGGTAGGAGAAGGTGCGGGCCCGGTAGCGCACATAGGTCGCGTGGAACGCGGCCACGCCCGGCGGCAGCTTGCCGGTGAAGAGGACGCTGAACCAGGCGTAGATCGCAGTGACGCTGGCCGCGATGTTCATCACGGTGTGCAAGAAGACGTATTGGGGGATCACGAGGATCACCTGCCCGATCGGGCGCCAGTTGGCCATCCGCTCGGGCCGGTCGATGGTGATGGTGGCGGGGTAACTCATGGGCGCCACCTTACACCACCGGGAGCGACGGGACCGGGTGCAGGAGCCCCCCTTCCCAACTCGGTGGCAGGGGTTAGGCTCACAGCCTCGGGCGCGTAGCTCAGGCGGTTTAGAGCGCTTCCCTTACAAGGAAGAGGCCGGGGGTTCAAGTCCCTCCGCGCCCACCAACCAACCAACCAACCATCCACCATGTCCTCCATCGTGTGGCTCAACGGCTGCCCCGCCCTACGTCCGAGCCCACGCCACCGACAGACCCCGTGGTTATGCCAGCCAGCACCGATGAGGGTGCCGTCCACCTAGACCGCAGAAGGCGCTGAACACTGCTACGCTGTGGCTCCAAATACTGCTATGCTATTGCCCTAAAACTGCTATGCTGTGGCTCCAAACGCTGCTACGCTGAAGTTCGTGGAGTATGTCCCCCGCCTAGTTGACGCCCAGCTGTCCCAGGCGCTTCGAACCCATCCCGTCGTGCTGGTCACGGGCGCCAGGGGCGTCGGCAAGACCACCACGGGGCTGCAGGTGGCTGCGTCGAGCGCTTTCCTGGACGACATCGCCACCCTCACCGTCTTCCGGGACAATCCCGGGGCGGCCCTCACCCAGTTTCGTGAGCCGCTGCTGGTGGACGAGTGGCAGCTGGCCCCCGAGGTGGCGCGAGCCATCAAGCGCAGCGTCGACCGGGACCGGAGGCCGGGGAGGTTCATCCTCACCGGCTCACCCGATCCGCAGAGCCGATCGGAGTTCCAGGCGCTCACCGGCCGGGCGGCGGTTGTGCGGCTCAACCCTATGACCGTGCGCGAGAGGCTCTGGCGGGTCGCTGGTCCGGGCCGGGTCGAGACGGCTGCCATGCTGCTGTCGGGAGCTCCTCCCGAATCCTCGCCGGAGCACGCGCCCGACATCTTCGAGTACCTGGACGTGGCCGCGGTCGGCGGCTTCCCCGAGTGCGCTCCGCAGGACTCGGCTGCCTACTCGCAGACATGGAGCCGCGACTACCTGAGAGTGCTGCTGCGCCGGGATCTGCCCCTGTTCGGATCGCGGCGCTCGGCCGCCCACTTCCGCAGATACCTCACCGCCGCTGCCCTGCACACCGCACGTTCGCCGGAGGACGGCAGCTTGCGCAACGCCGCCCGAGTCAATCCCGGAACCCACCGGGACTATCGCCACATCCTGCTTGACCTGGACATGACCGTCGAGGTGCCCGCCTTCATCGGCGAAGAGATCCCGAATCTCGCCAAGTCCCCCAAGATGCTGTTCAGCGACTCGGGATTGCTGATCGCGGCGATGAGCATGTCGCTCGCCCGGCTGAAACTGAGCGGCGATCTCTACGGCAGGGTCATCGAGACATTCGTGCTCAATCAGGTCCGTTCCGAACTCGAGGCCCTGAACATGCCCGATGCGCTCAGCCATCTTCGCACCCACAAGGGCGCACATGAGATCGACGCCATCATCGAGACCGACGACGGGGGCATCGTCGCGATCGAGATCAAGTCAGCCAACCGGCACCGGCCTGCCGACATCAAGCACATCGAGTGGTTGGCGACGAGGATCGGGGACAGACTCAAGCTGGGACTGGTGCTCACGACCGGTGCCCACATCAGCAACATCCGAAGCGACGCGACCGACAGAATCTGGGCCGCACCGATCAGCGTGCTCTGGCACTAGACGCCCGCAGAACCCCGCTGGGCCGGAGAACTGCGCCACAGAGTTGGAGAGAGTGGGTGGCGTCAGCCGGCCCCGTGGTCGTACCAGCCGGCGCCGATGAGGGTGCCGTCCACCTCGACGACCCAGATGCGCATCGTCTGGGGGCCCCCGGCACCGGCGGGGTTGTCGTCCGCGGTGATCCAGCCGCCCTCGGCGGTGGCGCCGCGCACTGCCGGACCCAGCAGATCCTCCACGTCGGTACCGATCAGCCCGGGATCTATATGGGCCAGGAGCTCGCCGCCGGGGGCTGCGATGATCCCCGAGAAGTAGCCGTCGAGCGTGCCGGTGCTGTTGTAGTACTGCGCGGTCGGGATGAGGCCCGCGGAGATGCCCTGGGGATCGTTGTAGAACTCCAGGATGGCCTCGAGCCCGCCCCGGCGGAAATGCTCGGCCGACTCGGATATGAGCTGCGGAACGAACTCCTCGGTGTCGATGTACCAGCCCGAGCCGAACAGCAGCCCGTCATGGCGGACGACCCAGGCGTTCTTCAACTCGAATGTGCCCTCGTCGCCGAGGATCCCCGCGGCGGGGTTCACGTACACGTAGGGCACCCAGCGGCCCGCCTCTGTGGCCGCGAGCATCTCGGGGCCGAAGTTGTAGCCGTTGACGTCGGTGCCCACCCAGCCCTTGACATCGTGTCCGCGCCGGTCGGGGTCGTAATGGCCGATCACGGTGTCGTTCTCATCGACGAGGAACACATACCACTGATCATCGACGCTGGCCGGGCTGTTGACGTGGGCCAGCGCGGCCTCCAGCCCCTCGGCCTCGTAGCGGGCGATGGCCTGGTCCACCACGAACTTCGTGTAGGCCGCCGGATCGGACTTCGACGGCGCCGGCGCCTCCTCGACGGCACCGGTGCCGCTGCGGTCGCCGGAGCAACTGGCTCCGAGCAGCAACCCGGCAGCCACTACGGCGGCGACCGCCGATGCGAGCCTGCTCATCTGCCGATCGGCCCTGGTCTACAAGCCGGCTCGACCAGCGGGGGACCGTCGACTACAAGCCGCCGACCACGACCGCGCTCGTCGCGGCGCTGGTCAGGGTCTCCTCGTTGCCGGCATCGTCGGTGAACGTCACCCGGACCCTGATCACCTTGCTGGCATCGGAGGCTTGAAGCGTGTAGGTGGAGTTCGTGGCCCCGCCGATCTCGGTGTCGCGGCTCGACAGCCACTGGTAGCTATAGGTCACACCGGAGAGGCCGTCCGCGTCGGCTATCCCGGACGTGTTCGCCGTCAGGGTCTGGCCCACTTGCGCGGTTCCGCTGATCGTCGGCGCGCCTGTCGCCGGTGAGTTCGCGGGTGCCGCCGGCGCCGTGGTGGTCGTGGCCGGCGGGCCGGACACTGTGCAGCTGATGCCTGCGAGCGTGCGCGAGGTGCCGGCGCCGAAGAACGCTGTCCCAGTCACATTCCAGCTGCCCTGAGCCGTCCCTTCATAGGTGTGCGACAACTCGTCCGCGGTGCCGTCGACGATGGGGATGTACTGCCCCATCCTCGGATACCCGGAGGAGTACGCCGCCCACGACTGCCAGCCGGTCGTCCCCTCTGCGGCGTCCAGCGACACCGTGATCGAGGACGAGCCTGTGGAGCACGAGAGGGTGCCGGGCGAGCCCGACGGCGCCTCGGTGGTGGTCGTGGGCGGCGCCGTGGTGGTGGTAGTAGTGGTCGTGGTAGTAGTGGTCGTGGTGGCGGTCACCGTGCAGGTGGTCTCCCCGATGTTGATCCACGAGCCGTCCACTGTCTGCATGACCACCCACACCGTGTAGGCGCCTCCCGACAATCCGGTGAATTCCGCGGAGGCGGACCCTGTGGTCTGGCCGCTCCAGTCCACGATCTTCCCCGACTCGGCGCCCGAGGAGTCCCTCACCCACGCCGTGTACTGGTAGGCGCGCATCTCGCCGTTCCACGACACCGTGATCGAGGACGAGCCGGCCGAGCACGACACGCCGCTGTAGGAGTTCGCGCCGGCCACCAGAGCCGTGCCGGACACCAGGACCAGGACCACCGCCAAGGCCGCCACGGCGCGACCGGCCAACCGGGTTCTCGCTCTGTTGATCTTGCTGACATTGCCGGACCTGCTGGCATTGCCGAATATGCTCGCATTGCGGAAGTTGCTCACATTGCAGAGCTTAGCGACGAGCATTGCGCCCGTTGGCCGGTCAGGGATGCCGATGGTAGAAACACGCTCGATGACCTACCCTGATACGACGGTGTGACGACTGGCCATGACCAGTCCCTTCAGAACCGAGATCGCAGGCGGCATAGCCGAGCTCGAGCTGTGCAATCCGCCCGTCAACGCCTTCGGCGTGGACGCCCAGTTCGCGCTGGCCGCGGAGGTAGAGGCGCTGGGGCGCCGCGACGACGTGCGGGTGATCGTCATCGCGGCGGTGGGCAAGGGCTTCTTCGCCGGGCTCGACATCAAGGAGATGGCCGCCGACCCGAGCCTCATCGTGCCCGCCAACAGAGCCAACTACGACACCTTCGCGGCCATCCACCTGAACCCGAAGCCGGTGATCGCGGCCGTGCACGGCTATGTGCTGGGCGGCGGCATCGGGATCGCGGGCTCCGCCGACATCCTGATCGCAGCCGACGACGCCTACTTCGGGGTGCCCGAGATCGACCGCGGCGGCATGGGCATGGGCGCCCACCTGCAGCGCATGTTCAGCCTGCAGAAGGTCCGCTACATGTACTTCACCGGCGACACCATCGACGCGGCTGAGGCGTACCGCCTGGGCGCGGTCGAGCGGGTCGTGCAGCGAGCCGAGCTGCGCCCGATCGCCCGCGAGATCGCGACCCGGATAGCGGCCAAGTCGCCCCAGATGGTCAACGTGGCCAAACGGTCGCTCAACGGGGTGGAGGACGGGAGCCTCGAGAACAAGTACCGCTGGGAGCAGGGCTTCACCTTCGAGGCCTACCTGCTGGCCGACTCGGCCGAGGCCCGAGAGGCCTTCGCGGAGGGGCGCGAGGCTGACTTCGGGTAGTGTCTCGCCCTCCCCGCGATCTCGAATCGAAAGGACTGTGGCGATGGCCGACGACTACTACCGCGTGACGCTTCCGGAATCTGAGATGCCCACCCAGTGGTACAACGTGATCCCGGACCTGCCCGCGCCCCCGCCCCCGCCGCTGCATCCCGGCACCCTGGAGCCGGCCGGGCCCGACGACCTGGCCCCGCTGTTCCCGATGGGCCTGATCCTGCAGGAGGTGGCCAGCGACTCCTTCATCGACATCCCCGGCGGCGTGATCGACGTGCTGCGCCTGTGGCGCCCCAGCCCGCTGTTCAGGGCCCGCCGCCTCGAGAAGGCTCTAGACACCCCGGCCAAGATCTTCTACAAGTACGAGGGAGTCAGCCCGGCCGGCTCCCATAAGCCCAACACCGCGGTCCCGCAGGCGTACTACAACCACGTCGAGGGGGTGACCAAGCTCACCACCGAGACCGGCGCGGGCCAGTGGGGCAGCGCGCTGGCCTTCGCCTGCGCCCAGTACGACATGGAGTGCGAGGTGTGGCAGGTGGCCGCGTCGTACCGCCAGAAGCCCTACCGCAAGACGATGATGGAGGTGTGGGGGGCCACCGTGCATCCCAGCCCCTCACAGGTCACCGAGTACGGCCGCAGCCTGCTGGACGCCGACCCGGACCATCCAGGCTCGCTCGGGATCGCCATCTCGGAGGCCATCTCGGTGGCGGCCGCCGACCCGGCGGTGCGCTACTCGCTGGGCAGCGTGCTCAACCACGTGATCCTGCACCAGACGATCATCGGCGAGGAGGCCCTGCTCCAGCTGGCCATGGTGGGGGAGACCCCCGACCTGCTGGTGGGCTGCACCGGCGGAGGGTCCAACTTCGGCGGGCTGGCCATGCCGTTCCTGCGGGAGAAGCTGGCCGGCAACATGGCGCCGGTCATCCGCTGCGTGGAGCCCGCCGCGTGCCCGTCGCTGACCAGGGGCGAGTACCGCTACGACTTCGGCGACACCGCCTGCACCACTCCGCTGCTCAAGATGCACACCCTGGGCCACGGGTTCATCCCCGAGCCGATCCACGCGGGCGGCCTGCGCTACCACGGGATGTCGCCGCTCATCTCCCACGTCTACGACCTGGGCCTCACCGAGGCGGTGGCTATCGACCAGACCGAGTGCTTCGCGGCCGCCCTGCAGTTCGCCCGCACCGAGGGGATCGTGCCCGCCCCCGAGCCCACCCATGCCCTGGCCGCGGCCATCCGCGAGGCTCTGGCCTGCAAGGAGTCGGGCGAATCCAAGACCATCCTCACGGCGCTGTGCGGCCACGGCCACCTGGACCTGGCGGCCTACGAGGACTACATCGCGGGCGCGCTGGCCGACTTCGACCTGTCCGACGAGGCCCTGGCCCAATCGATGCAGGCAATCCCCGCCCTGCCCTGAGGGCGCGGGCGCGCCGCCGTCGGTGGGCGGCGGTCCCGGTCAGATCTGCTGGAGGGCCTTGGTGATGCCGACCACGGCCTCGCGGCCGTCGCCGAAGAGCATCATCGAGTTGTCCGCCGCGAACAGCGGATTGGGGATGCCGGCGAATCCGGGGCTGAGGCTGCGCTTGATCACTACCACCGCCTGGCTCTTGTCCACGTCCAGTATCGGCATCCCCGCGATCGGGCTGGACGGATCGGTGCGAGCGATCGGGTTCACCACGTCGTTGGCGCCCAGCACGATGGTCACGTCGGTCTGCTCGAAGGTGGGGTTGATGTCGTCCATCTCGATCAGCTTCTCGTAGCTGATCTCGGCCTCGGCCAGCAGCACGTTCATGTGGCCGGGCATGCGACCGGCCACCGGATGGATCCCGAACACCACCTCGGTGCCGCGCTCCTCCAAGCGCCGGGCCAGGTCCCGTACCGCGTGCTGGGCCTGGGCCACCGCCAAGCCGTAGCCGGGCACGACGGCGACCCGCTCGGCCGACTCGAGCAGCATGGCCACGTCGTCAGCCGATGTGGAGCGGACCTTGCCCGCGTACACGTCGTCGGCGCTGGGGCCGCCCGCCCCCGACGGCGCGGGGCTGAACATCACTGCCGGCAGCGACCGGTTCATGGCGACGCACATGATCTGGGTGAGGATCAGCCCGCTGGCGCCGACCAGCGAGCCGGCGATGATCAGCAGCGAGTTGTCGAGCACGAAGCCGGCTGCGACTGCGGCCATGCCCGACAGCGAGTTGAGCAGCGCGATCACGACCGGCATGTCGGCGCCGCCGATGGGCGACACCACCAGGACGCCGAGCACGGCCCCGACGGCCACCAGCAGCCACAGCCACAGCGGGTTGCTGGCGTCCACCACCATCAGGATCCCGAACACCACCGCAGCTGCCGCGCCGGTGACGCTCACGATCCTCATCCCCGGGAATCCGGACCAGCGCAGGGACTCCTGGAGCTTGCCGAAGGCGATGAGGCTGCCGGTGAAGGTGAGCGCGCCGATGATCGAGGCCAGCGCGGCCGCGGCCGAGAGCCGGGCCGAGGCGGTGTCGAGGTCCGAGGCCTCGATGTACGAAGCGGCCGCCACCAGCACCGACGCGCCGCCCCCGAAACCGTTGAACAGCGCCACCAGCTCAGGCATGCCCGTCATCTGCACCCTCACGGCCAGCAGCGCCCCCACCGCCGCGCCCAGTACCAGGCCGCCGACGATCCACTCGAAGCTCAGGATCGAGTTGTCGGCGAGGGTGACAACCACCGCGATGAGCATCCCCGTCGCGCCGAGCTGGTTGCCCCTGACCGCGGTACGGGGCCGGCTCAGCCGCTTGAGGCCGAGAATGAACAGCACCGCCGCGACGAGGTACCCGAGCGTGGTCCAGTCGTCCATCACGACTCGCCTCCACCGCTGCCGGTGGGCGCGTCCCGGCGGCGCTTGGGCCGGAACATGTGCAGCATCCGGTGGGTCACCAGGAAGCCGCCCACCACGTTGATCATCGCCAGCGTCACCGCCGCGAAGCCGAGCACCGTCGTGAACGTGCGGTGATCGGCGCCGGCAGCCACCAGAGCGCCCACGATCGTGATGCCGGAGATGGCGTTCGAGCCCGACATCAGGGGCGTGTGCAGCGTCGGGGGCACCTTGGTTATCAGCTCGACGCCGAGGAACACGGCCATGACGAACAGCGTGACGGCGACCAGAAGATCCATCGTCTATCCCTCCGCGCCCGCTTCGTCCGGAGTTGCGCTCCCGCCGAGAGCGGCGGCCACCTCCGGGTTCACCACCTCGCCGTCGAGCGACACGAGCATGGCCGCGAGGATCTCGTCGTCGGTGCGGAGGTCCATCTCGCCGTCGGGAGCGAGGTGGCGCAGCACCGCGACGAGGTTGCGGGAGAACATCTGGCTGGCGTGGCGAGCGCACCGCGACACCAGGTCGGTGGGGGCCAGGACGGTCACGCCGCTCCGGTCGACCTCGACGTCGGACTGTGACACGGCGCAATTGCCGCCCCGCTCCGAGGCCAGATCGATAACGACCGAGCCGGGCGCCATGGCATCGACCATCGCTGCGGTGAGGAGCAGGGGCGAGGCTCGCCCGGGGATGGCCGCGGTGGTGATGACGACGTCGGACGCGGCCACGTAGGGGGCCAGCAGCTCCTGCTGCCTGTCGGCGACATTGTCGCTCTGGGCCCGCGCGTAGCCCCCGGCGTCCTCGGCACTGGCCATGTCGGCCCCTGCGGCGCTGAGGTCGAGTTCCACCGCGCGGGCGCCCATCGAGCGGATCTGCTCGACGGCCGCGGGGCGCACGTCGTAGCCCTCGACCACTGCGCCAAGGCGTCGGGCCGTGGCGATGGCCTGCAGGCCGGCCACGCCGGCGCCCAGCACCAGAACCCGAGCCGGCGCCAGCGTGCCGGCGGCGGTCATCATCAGCGGGAACATCTGCGGCAGCCGGCTGGCAGCCACAAGCACCGACTCGTAGCCGGCGATGGTGCCCATCGACGACAGCACGTCCATGCTCTGGGCCCGGGTGATTCGCGGGACCAGGTCCAGGGAGAAGGCAGTGGTCCCACTGTCGGCGTGCCGCTGCGCTCGCTGAGGCATCCAAAGCGGGTCGAACACGCCGATGAAGGCGGCCGGGGCCGAGCCGCTCTGCCCGCGGCCCGGCTCGCCCTCCGGGAGGTCGCGCACGGAGACCAGCAGGTCGGCCGCCCCGACCTCGGAGGACTGGGCGACCGAAGCCCCCGCCTCCCGGTACGAGCCGTCGACGATCCCAGCATCCAAACCGGCGCCGGGCTCGACGACCACGTCGAAGCCGTGCTGCACCAGCGTCTCGACCCCGGCGGGTACGAGAGCCACGCGTTTCTCCCCAGGCGCGGATTCGCGCAGCATTCCTAGGCGCACGAGAGATGGAGCCTAGCGGTACGGACAGGGTTCGCTCGCCTGGCAGTACGGCCTCTAGTCTCCGGCTGTCCGCATCCCGTCGATGCTCTGAGAGGTGAGCGTGAGCACCATCATCCACTCCAGCCCCCTGCCCGATGTGGCCATTCCCGACCAGTCCATCACCGACTGCGTGTTTGCGTCGGCGGCCGAGCGCGCCGACGAAGTCGCCATTACCGACGGGGACGCCTCGTCCTACACCTATTCGCAGTTGCACGGCGCGGTTCGCAGCCTCGGCGGGGGGCTGAGCTCCATGGGCGTGGGCCCGGGCACCACTGTCGCCCTGCTGGCGCCCAACGTCCCCGAGTACGCCATCGCCTTTCACGGCATCGCACTGGCGGGCGGCACGGTCACCACCATCAATCCCACCTACCGGCCCGAGGAGGTGGGCTTCCAGCTCCTGGACGCGGCCGCGTCGCTGCTGGTGACCATCCCGATGTTCCTCGAGACCGCCCGGGCCGCCGCGGAGGGCACCGGAGTAGAGGAGATCGTGGTCATGGGCGAGGCCGACGGCGCGACACCGTTCGCGTCGTTGTTCGGCGAGCCCATCGACCAGGTGCCGGTCGACTACGCGGAGCACGTGGTCGTGCTGCCCTACTCGTCGGGCACCACCGGTCTGCCCAAAGGGGTGATGCTCACCCACCGGAACCTCGTCGCCAACATCGCCCAGATGGAGCACACCTTCATCCCCGAGGAGGGGGAGGTAGCCCTAGCCGCGCTGCCGTTCTTCCACATCTACGGGATGCAGGTGCTGATGAACATGCTGCTGGCCTTCGGCGTGAGGGTGGTGACCATGCCCCGCTTCGACATGGTGCGAGCGCTGGAACTCGTGCAGAGCGAGAAGATCACCCGGTTCTTCGCGGTGCCGCCCATGGTGCTGGGACTGGCCAAGCATCCGGCCGTGGATGAGTTCGACCTCTCGTCGGTCAAGCAGATCTTCTCGGGCGCGGCCCCGCTCGGCGCGGACCTGGCCGCGGCGGCCGCCGCCCGGGTGGGCTGCGAGGTTGTGCAGGGATACGGGATGACGGAGCTCAGCCCGGTCAGCCACTGCACGCCCTCGGGCCAGTTCCGGCCGGGCACCAGCGGAGTGACCATCTCCAATACCGAGATCCGCATCGTGGACCCCGCAACGGGAGCCGACCTGGACGTGGGCGGGCGAGGCGAGCTGCTGGTGCGGGGCCCGCAGGTGATGAAGGGCTACCTCAACAACTCCGAGGCCACTGCCGAGACCCTCGACCCCGACGGCTGGCTCCACACCGGCGACGTGGCCGTGCTCGACGGTGACGACCACGTCTCGATAGTCGACCGCATCAAGGAGCTGATCAAGTACAAGGGCTTCCAGGTGGCTCCCGCGGAGCTGGAGGCGGTGCTGATCACCCATCCGGCGGTGGCCGACGCAGCCGTGATCGGCGTGTACGACGAGGAGTCCGGGGAGCTTCCCAAGGCCTTCATCTCACTGACTCCCGGCGCGGAGGCTCCCAGCCTCGAGGAACTCCAGGCCCATGTGGGGGAGCATCTGGCCACCTACAAGCAGGTGCGGGTCCTCGAGGTGCTCGAGGCCATCCCGAAGAGCGCCTCAGGCAAGATCCTGCGCCGCGAGCTCAGGGACCGCTGAGAGCTCCAACAATCCGCGCCCGGCATGCATGGTTGGGGTGCGGTTCGTCTAGGGTGCTACGCGATGTCCGCAGCCGGCCCACGCCCGGCACAAGAACACGAGAAAGGAACGCAACCGATGGCAACACCGCAGGCGGCGATTCTCACCGATTTGGAGAAGTACCAGTGGTACACCCACATGAGCCGGGTCGACGGCGCCGACCTCGACGTGATCCGCCAGGCGCTGAGCGACTGCCGCGCCGACGCCGCGGCCCAGGGTGTGAACCTCTGCATCCTGCTGGGCCCGACGCTGGCCGCGGACCTCGGCATCGAGACCGGAACCGACTTCCAGCCGTACCCCGGCTACACGTCTCCTGACGGTTCCAGGGTGGCCAAGGGCACCCAGGAAGAGCTGCTCATCTGGGTCCACGACGATGAGAAGGACCTGATCTGGGAGGTCCAGCACACGTTCCGGCGTGCCGTGGCCGGCCACATGGCGGTGGCCCGCGAGACGCCGACGTTCATCTACAAGAACAGCCTCGACCTCACCGGCCACATCGACGGCACCGGCAACCCCGAGCCCGAGGACCAGCACGACCGGGCCATCATCGACGATGGCGACGCCGGCGCGGGCGGTTCGTTCTGCATCGCCCAGCGCTGGGTGCACGACATGGACTACTGGGCCTCGCTGTCGCTCCAGGAGGAGGAGAACACCTTCGGCCGGACCAAGGCCGACTCCGTCAAGCTCGACGTGCAGGTGCCCACCTCGCACCTTTCCCATGTGGAGCTGCGCGAGGGCGCCACTGCCGACGAGTCCACCCCGAAGAGGGGCGAGATGGTGCGGCGCTCCACGCCGTACGCCTTCCACGACGGGACCGTCGGGCTGTACTTCATGGGGTTCTGCAAGACCCAGGCTCCGATGCGGGAGCGCATGGACGCCATGTACGGCATCAACGGCCAGGAGCCTGATGCCATCACGAACTACTCCACGCCTGCGTCGGGGTCGTTCTACTTCGCCCCCTCGGTGGAGGCGCTCGACGCGGCCTTGCCCTAGCGGCGACCTCCGCGACCTGCCAGTCCGGGCCGTCCGGCGCCGGACCATTCCAGAGTTCACGGCCGCGACGTGACATCGCAGTTCGTCTTCGGCGTTGACCTCGACGGGGTCGTCGCCGACTACACGGTCGGGTTCGCGAAGATCGTCGCCGAGATGAAAGGGGTCGACCCGGCGTCGCTGCCGGATGAGAGGTCCTACGACTTCCGCGAGTGGGGCCTGAGTCCGGACGAGTTCGAGCGATACCACGCCACGGCTGTCACCGAGCACCGGATGCTGGCGAAGCTGCCTGCCATCGAGGGCGCGGCCGAGGCCCTGTGGCGCCTGTCAGACGCGGGTGTGTGGATCCGGGTCATCACCCACCGCCTCTACGTCAACTGGGGTCACGCCGAGGCGGTGGGAGACACCGTGCAGTGGCTCGACGCTGAGCGCATCCCCTATCGCGACATCTGCTTCCTGGGACACAAGCCGGAGGTGGAGGCCGACTGCTACGTGGACGACGCTCCCCATAACATCGCGGCGCTGAGGGCCGGCGGGAACGAGGTCATCGTGTTCGACCAGCCCTACAACCGCGACCAAGTCGATCCACGGGCCCGCGACTGGCGGGAGGTCGAGCAACTGGTCATGGACCGGTTCACCGAATGGAGGGGCGCGGCCGGGGTCCAGCCGCAGCTTCCCGGAATCGACGCCGGCAAGGACCGCCTGACCGAGCGCCGGTCGCGGCCCGCCGGCTTCGCCGGCCACTCGCTGGCCGAGGACGTCTAGACCTGGTTCCAGAGGCTCCGGTGAGAATCTCGGGTGATCTTGGGTGCCTCTACGACACATTAGTCACCCGAGAAGGGCTGAGATGCTGTCTCGAGGCTCGGAGCCTCGCTAGTCGAAGGTATCGATGCCGCCTACCCGCTCGGCCTCTCGGGCCGGTAAGGCGCTGAGGATCTTGAACGGCGAGGCGTCGCTACGCACCTCTGAAACGTGGACGGCCGCGCCGCCGCGCCGGACCGACATTGCGGCCGCGACCGCGACGGTCAGGGACGACGACGCGGCGTCAAGGCCGGGCCAGGGACGCGCCTCGCCGTGCGTGACCCGCACCAGCCGTTCGATCTGGGCCACGAAGCCGAGGGCAGACAAGGGATGCGCGGAGCCGGCGGGCGAGACGACCGGCTCGCCATCCATCTCCGCGACCGGCACCGGCCAGACTTCCACCCGAGCTACGTGAGCCGAGTCGGCCGCCTCAAGAGCAGCCTCGGCCACCCGGGCGCCCCAGCTCAGCCGTGTCCGGGCGTGACGCCCGCCGGCGGATCGGAGCACAACCTCCGCGGCGCGGTCGAGGCCCTCAGCGATGTCGGCTCGGGGCACGGCCACGGATTCGACCTCCTCTCCCATGGCGGCCATCACGACGGGCCAGAATCCGGCCGCCGGGTCTACACACACGCCGCCGCCGAAGGCGCGCCCCGCGCCAGGGCCGCGGGTCGGGTCGGGAACAGCCAGCCTCAGCTCGAGATGGTGGGGGTCCATGGCCGCCACGGCGTCCAGCATCCTGCGCAGCGCCGGGGCGTGCAGCAGATTGGCAGCCGCCATCACGGGAAGACCGGGCAGCGCCGCCGAGAGCTCTGTGACGCCGTCAAGGGTGGTTGCTGCGGGCGACTCGACCAGCACCGCCCGCAGCCGGCGCGAGGACGAGAGCGCAGCGGCCGCCGCGGCGCGGGACGCCGGAGGGGTGGCGATGACGACCGCGTCACAGCGGCGCGCCAGATCGGACAAAGGCAGCACCTCGCAGTCCAGGGCGCCCGCCAGGGCGGCGGCCCTGGGCGAGGCGGGCGACGACGCGGTCACGCCTGCCAGAGTCACGCCGCTGGCCGCCCGGACAGCTTCGGCGTGCAAGGTCGCAGCCCGGCCCGCCCCGACAATGCCCACTGACGTCACCCGGAGATAGTCGCACAGCTTCGCGGCCACGCGGAGGTCGAGACCGCCAGGAGCGTCAGAACAGGCGCCGGCGTCTCGCGCCGTGCACCACCGGTGGGTTGCGGCTGGTCCGCTCGGCCTCTTAGTGTCACGCCGTGCCCGATGCCGGTCCGCAAGATGATGACGCCCCCGAGGGCGAGGAGCGTGCTCATCCGTTGTTGGAGATACAGCGGCTCGACACCGAGACCGAGCAACTCCATCACCGGCGGGACAATCTCTCCCAGCGCCAGGACTTGAGCGCGGCCGGCACCGAGCAGGCTGAGCTGCAGGCTCAGATCGACACGGTCGCCCTGCAGCGGATCGAGGTCCTTACCCGCCAGAAGCGCCTCGAGGACGAGGCCGCCATCATCCAGGCCAAGGCCGACGTCGACGACAACCGCCTCTACTCCGGCGAGATCACCGCCATCCGGGACCTGCAGGCCCTGCAGGAGGAGATCAAGGGATTGCGCTCCCGGCAGGGGATGCTGGAGGAACGGGCCATCGAAGCGCTGGTGGAGGCGGAGGAGTTGACCGATCGGGCCGAGTCCCTGGAGGAGCAGCGCCGCTCCTGCGACGAGCGGATCACCGTCCTCGAAGCAGAGCTGGCTTCGGCGGAGGCCGGCATCGACGAGCAACTCGCGGCCCTCTCGACCGCGAGGTCCGAAGCCGCCGAGGCCGCCGAGACAGCCGCAGTGGCCAAGTATGAGCGGATGCGTGAGACCTTCGGACCCAGCACGGCAGTGCGCTTCGATCCGTCCTCCGGCTGCGGATGCCCCCACCAGATGCCCGCCGTCGAGGTTGCCCGCATCAAGCGCTGCGCGGAAGGCGAGGTACTGGACTGCGCCGAGTGCGGCCGGCTGGTGCTGCGCTGAAAGGCCGCGCCGCGTAGGCAGCACCTGACGTGTTCTTCTGGTTCGCGGCGTGCGGGGTGGTGGCCGTGGCCCTGGTGTTCGGCAGCAGCGGCGTTGACTACCGGGTCGTGGCTCTGGGCTCGTTGCTGCCCCTGGCCGAGAACCTGACCGGATCACCCTGGGTCCTACACACCCTCACCGGCAGCGTCGTGCTGCTCACCGCGGTGATGCTCGTCACCGCTGGCCGGGGCCGCCGGCTGCGGCGGCGGCGCTGGATCGGCCTGCCCATAGGCACCCTGGTGTTCCTGGTGGCCAGCGGGGCCTGGTCGCGTACCGCGCTGTTCTGGTGGCCGTTCGGCGGCAGCAGGGGAGTGGGCCATGGAACTCCCCCGGAATTCGACCGTCCCCTGGCCGTGCTGCTGCTCCTCGAGTTGGCCGGGATCGCGGCCCTGGCCTGGACAGCCCGCCGCTTCAACCTGTCCGACCCCGAGCGTCGCCGAGCCTTCCTCAGAACAGGCCGCCTAACCCGCGCCACCGGCCCCAACTGACGACCGGTCGCATGGGGTGGTGGTGGCGGGGAGTCGGCCTGTAGGCGGGATTCTGTCCGGGAGCCCGTTGCCGGGATCTCCTTGGATGACCATCCATCTATGCGATCTACCCGGGAGTGGCTGCGGGCGGGCCGCCCTCTCCCTGCTCGATCTTGCTCCGGGTGGGGTTTGCCTAGCCGCTCCGGTCGCCCGGAGCGCTGGTGCGCTCTTACCGCACCGTTTCACCCTTGCCGACCCGGGGGCCGGCGGTCTGTTCTCTGTGGCACTTTCCTGCGAGTCGCCTCGACTGGCCGTTAGCCAGCACCCTGCCCTGCGGAGTCCCGACCTTCCTCGATCCGCCTGAGCGGACCGCGGCCATCCAGCCGGCTCCCCACCACCGCTTCAAGGCTAGACGGTAGTTAGCCTTCAAGGGCTGACGCGACGGCGACACCCGTGCCGCCGACACGGGCCGGGAGGAAAGCCATGACCACGCTCGACACCTACGGCGGATGGCCGGGCGTGCTGGGAGCGCTCGCAGCCGGCAGGGACATAGGATCCGGCGAGGCCCAGGCCGCGCTCGGGTCGATCTTGGCGGGCGACGCCACCGACGCTCAGGTGGCCGCGTTCATCGTGGCCCTGAGAATCAAGGGACCCGCGGTGGGGGAGCTGAGCGGCCTGGTGGAGGCCATGCGCGACGCGGCCACGCCCCTGGACCTGCCCGAGGACGCCATCGACATCGTCGGCACCGGCGGCACCCCGGGCCGCAAGGCCCACGCTCTCAACGTCTCGACAATGGCGTGCTTCGTGGCGGCCGGCGCGGGCGCGACGGTGTGCAAGCACGGCAACGTCAAGGCCTCGTCGAGCTCGGGCAGCTTCGACCTGCTCGAGGCAATCGGCGTGCCCATCGCCATGGCGGCTCAGGCAGTAGCCGAGACGGTGCGCACCGCGGGTCTGGGATTCGCCTTCGCCAGAGCCTTCCACCCCGCCATGCGCCATGTGGCCGGCGTGCGCACTGAGGTCGGCATACCCACCGTCTTCAACCTGCTCGGACCGCTGTCGCATCCCGGCCGTGTTCAGCGCCAGGTCCTCGGCGTTCCAGAAGGGTCGATGGCCCCCACTATGGCCGCGGTGCTTCAGGCCACGGGCTCGGTGCGATCGCTGGTGGTTCACGGCGACGGCCGCTTCGACGAGCTCACCACCACGGGACCGAACCTGGTGGTGGAGCTCAACGAGGGCAAGGTCACCGAGTACGGGGTGGAGGCGGCCGAAGTCGGACTGCCCACGGCCACGCCCGACGAGCTGAGAGGCGGCGACGCAGTGGCGAACGCCCGGATCCTTGCGGGTGTGCTGGCGGGCGAGCCTGGACCCAAGCGAGACATGGTCGTACTCAACGCGGCCGCAGGCCTGGTGGTCGCCGGCATCGCCGACGATCTCGCCCAGGGGGTGGAGGCGGCAGCAGCCGCCATCGACGACGGGCGGGCCGCGAAGAAGTTCGACGAGGTGACCAGCGCATCGACCGGATGATCCGGTGGACGGCCGAGAACGGCAGACAGGATGCCTCGCCGCGAGACGCTACAGCCCGGCGGTGGGGCCACTGATGCCATGACCGTGGACGCTGACGCGCTGGCCGCCATCGGCCGGGCCGCCGGGCTGTGCGCGGTGGGGATCTGCCGGGCCGAGCTCTTCAGCGAGGTCGCCGCGGTGCTGCACGAGCGCAAGCAGGCTGGGCTGCACGGCGGGATGCAGTTCACCTACCGCAACCCGGACCGGTCCACAGATCCGGGGCGCCTAGTGCCGGGCGCAGCCTCACTGGTGGTGGGAGCGCTCGAGTTCGGCGCCGCGAGCGGCGAGCGGCCCGACGACGGCAGCCCCTACGCACGGGTGGCCGCCTACGCGCGCTGCGACTACTACCAGCCGCTGCGGACCGCCCTCGAGGCTGTCGCGGACGCGCTGCGAGCCGAGGGCCACCGGGCGGTGGTGTCGGCCGACGGGAACGGCCTGGTCGACCGGGCTGCGGCTCACCGGGCCGGTATCGGCTGGTGGGGCAAGAACTCCAACATCCTGGTGCCCGGCACCGGCAGTCTGGTGGTGCTCGGCGCGGTGGTGACCGACGCGCCCCTCGTGTCCGGCGACCCCGAGCCGGTCACCGACGGGTGCGGATCGTGCCGCCGGTGCCTCGACGGCTGCCCCACGGGGGCGATCATCGCGCCGGGAACGGTCGACGCTCGACGCTGCCTGGCCTGGCTGGTGCAGACCGACGGCGTGTTCGACCCCGACTACCGGGTGGCGCTCGGGGACAGGATCTACGGCTGCGACGACTGCTCCGACGTGTGCCCGCCCAACCGGGTGCGGGTCCGTCTCACCGGCCGCCCCCGACACCGGCCCAAACCCGTCGCCGCTCTCGACCGGTCGCTCCCGTCGACGGCCGACGGCGCATGGGTACCGGTCCTGGAAATGCTGGACGCGAGCGACGACGCTCTGATGGCCAGCTTCGGACGCTGGTACATCCCGAGGCGGGAGCCCCGCTACCTGCGCCGCAACGCGCTCGTGGTGCTGGCCAACGTGGGCGATCGGTCCGACTCCCGGGTGCGGGCCGCTGTCGACCGGGCACTGCGCGACCGCGATCCGCTGATCCGCGCCCACGCCGTGTGGTGCGCCCGGCGGCTGGGGCTCGGACTCGAAGCGCTGTGCGAGCGTGACGACCCGCTGGTGAGGGCCGAAATGGAGCGGCCCGTCCAGCCGCGGGATGCGGCGTGACCCGGCACCTTCTCGTGACCAACGACTTCCCGCCGAAGGTGGGGGGCATCCAGAACTACCTGTGGGAGCTGTGGCGGCGGCTGCCTCCCGACGATGTCGTGGTCCACACGACGCCGTATGCGGGTTCGGCTGCGTTCGACGCCGAGCAGCCCTTCACGGTGGTCCGGTCAACCGAGCGGTGGCTCCTGCCCGGCCCACACCTGGTCCGCCGGGTGCGCCGTCTGGCTCAGCGCCACGAAGTCGACCTCGTGGTGATCGATCCGGCGCTTCCGGCGGGGCTGATCGGCCCCCGCCTGGGCCTGCCCTACGGAGTGGTGGTGCACGGGGCCGAGGTGGCCATTCCCGGCCGGCTCCCGGTGCTGAGACCGCTCCTCCGGCGGGTGCTCGACTCCGCCACGGGAGTGATCGCGGCGGGCGGCTACCCCGCTCTCGAGAGCGAAAGGGCGCTGGGCCGGCATCTGGCCGCCTTCATGATCCCGCCGGGAGTCGACACCGAGCGGTTCAGACCCATGGACGACCCGGACCGGGACCGGTGGCGCGACCGCCTGGGGCTGCGGCCCGACAGCCCGACGGTGGTCAGCGTGTCGCGGCTGGTTCCCCGCAAGGGCATGGACACCCTGGTGCGGGCAGCCGCGATCCTGGCCGCCGAGGGCCGCGACCTTCAGGTGGTGATCGCCGGCGACGGCCGGGATCGGGGCCGCCTGGAGCGCCTAGCCAACCGGGTCGGGGCGCCGGTCAGACTTCTGGGACGGCTCGGCGACGACGACATCACGGCGCTGGTCGGGTGCGCGGACGTGTTCGCGATGCTGTGCCGCACCCGCTGGCGGGGCCTGGAGCAGGAGGGCTTCGGCATCGTGTTCCTAGAGGCTGCCGCGGCGGGCGTTCCGCAGGTGGCCGGGCGCAGCGGCGGAGCCCACGAGGCCGTCACCGACGGCGAGACTGGAATCGTGCTCGACCCGGCGACCCCGAAGGCCGCGGCCACCGCCATCGGCACGCTCCTCCACGACCGCGAACTCCGCGCTCGGATGGGCGCGGCGGCGCGGCACAGGGCCGTGACCGCCTTCTCCTACGACCTTCTGGCCGATCAACTGCGCCTGGCCATCGAGGAGATGGCCGGTCGACTGCCCCAGGGTCCGCGCCGATAGGCAACCCTGGCCGCATACCGCAAGCACTAGTGACGTTGTTAGGGTCATTCGCCACGCGGCCGCGAGCAGGCCGCAGCCCTTAGAAAGACTCCGAGGAGCGTTGCCCGCCGTGGTCGATCAGGCAACCCAGCGCACCACCATCATGGCCTCGCCCGAGCGCTGCTACCGCGCGGCCACCGACTTCGAGCAGTACCCGCGATGGGCGCACGACATCAAGGAGGCGAAGATCGTCGCTCGGGACCGCGACGGTCGAGCCGTCGACGTGGAGTACCGGGTCACTGCCATGGGCCGGTCCACGACGTACACGCTCAGATACTTCTACGGCTCGGACCCTCTGCGCCTGGCCTGGAGGCTCCAGCGGGGAGATGCCACCACCAGGCTCGACGGCGAGTACGAGTTCGTGCCCGTTCCCGGGGAGACCGACGTCACCGAGGTGACCTACCAGCTCGCGGTGGAATTGGCGGTGCCCCTGCCGGGCTTCGTGAAGCGGCGGGCCGAGTCGCGCATAATGCACACCGCGCTGGACGAGTTGAAGGGCTACGTGGAAGCGGGCGCCCGAATCTGAGCGGGAGCAGCTGAGCATCATGTATTGCGGCTTGGATATCGGTGGAACCAAGGTGCTCGGCGTGGCCGTCCACCCCAGCGACCCCACCACGCCCGTCGCAGTGCGACGAGACGCCACCACAGCCGACAGCGAGGCGTTGGTCGAGACGATCACGCGGATGGTCGCCGGCCTCGAGGCCGAGTGCGGCACTGCGTTCTCGGCGGTCGGAGTGGGCATCGCCGGGCTCGTCAACTCCGACGGGGTGCTCAAGTACTCGCCCAACATCGACGGCGTTCTGGACCTCGACCTGCGCAGGCGCCTGCGGGCCGAGTGGCGACGACCGGTGGTGGTCGAGAACGAGGCCACGGCCGCGGCGTGGGCCGAGTCGCTCCATGGAGCGGCGAGGGGCTCACGCCATGTCGCCCTGGTCGCGCTGGGCACCGGTCTGGGAACCGGATTCGTGTTCGACGGGAGGCTCTACCGGGGTTGGAACGGCTTCGCGGGCGAGTCGGGCCACATGACGATCGAGATGTCGGGACCCGAGCACGTCACCGGTTCGCCCGGCCCCTGGGAGTACTACGCGTCCGGGACCGGCCTCGGTCGCCTTGCCCGCCACGCCGCCGCCAGAGGCGACTTCGACAGCGCCATCGACAAGGCCGGCTCGGTTAGCGCCATCCGGGGTGAGCATCTCCACGCGCTGGTCACCAAGGGCGACCCGGACGCGCTGGCCGTCCTGGACGAGTTCTGCCGCCGCGCCGCGGTGGGCGTGGCCAACCTCGTGCACGTGCTCGACCCCGAGGTCATCGTGATCGCGGGCGGTCTGATCGATATCGGCGAGCCCCTCGTGCGGGGCATGGAGGCGTGGACTCACCGCCTGGTGCTCGGCGGCGACCAGCGGCGGAGGGTGCAGATCGTGCCGGCGCGGTTCGGTAGCCAGGCCGGCGCCATTGGAGCGGCCCTGCTCGCCTCGGAAGCGCCGTGATGCGGGTCGGGATCCTCACGGGCGGCGGCGACTGCCCCGGTCTCAACGCAGTGATCCGGGCGGTGGTGCGCAAGGCCGAACGCCACTACGGCGACGAGGTCATCGGCTTCCGCGACGGGTGGCGGGGTGTGGTGGACAACCAGTGGATCCCGCTCGACGTGGAGTCCTGCCGGGGTCTGCTGCCGAGGGGAGGCACCGTGCTCGGCACCTCGCGCCACACCCCCTTCAGCCTCCCCGACGGCATGGCCGCCGCGACCAAGACCATGCGCACGCTGGCGCTGGACGCGCTCATAGCCATAGGCGGCGAGGGCACGCTGTCTTGCGCGTGCGAGATGTCCGATCGCGGCTTCGACGTGGTCGGGATTCCCAAGACGATCGACAACGACGTAGGTATGACCGAACGGACCTTCGGGTTCGACACCGCCATAACCGTCGCTACCGACGCCATCGATCGCCTCCACACCACCGCAGAGAGCCACGAGCGGGTCATCTTCGTGGAGGTGATGGGGCGCAATGTGGGCCATATCGCCACTTGGGCCGGGATCGCGGGGGGTGCCGCCTTCATTCTCGTGCCCGAGGAGCCCTTCGATCTCGACGACCTGTGCGCGGCGTTGCTGCGGCGCCAGCGCAGAGGCCGCTTCGCATCGATTGTGGTGGTGGCCGAAGGTGCCCGGCCCCGGCCCGGCACGTTCGAGGTGGCCGAACCCCCGGTCGACGCCTATGGGCACAAGCGTCTGGGCGGGATCGCCAACGTCATCGCGGCGGAGGTGGAGGCTCGCACCGGGCTCGAGACCCGCGTCACGATCCTCGGACATGTCCAGCGCGGCGGCACGCCCACACCGTCGGACCGGGTGCTGGCCACCCGCTTCGGGGTGGCCGCCATCGACGCGGTCCATGACGGTGCCTTCGGGCAGATGGTGGCGCTGCGCAACGGCGCCATCGAGCGGGTCTGTTTGCGGGACGCGACCGCGAAGCTCAAGCCGGTGAGCGACGACCTGCTTGACGTGGCCCGCACATTCTTCTCCTGACCCCCCGTTACGCCCGACGGCTCAGAGCGTCCGCGAATAGGTGAGAGCCTGCCGCGTCGCAGCGGTGTCATTCCCGCTCTTGTTCGCTGCGCTCACGGGCCGCTCGGGCCACGGCCTCGCGCCGTATGGGCCGCGTTGTCTCGCCTATTCGCTCGGCCTCTTGGGGACCGCACGGCGGCGAGGTCTCAGGTTTCGTCGATGTCGGGCGACGTGGTGGTCGTCGGGGCGAAGTCGGGCTGGAACTGCTCGTAAGCGCTGGTGCGCAGGATCGACCCGGGCTCGGCGTCGGCGTCGCTGGTCGGGACGGACACCGCTACCCCGTCCAGCAGGATCCGGACCCCGTCGACGCCCTCGGTCGCTGCGGCGGTGAACACGAGCTGGGCCGCCGCGAACCGTAGCTCGTCGGCCGAGGGCGCCGAGTCCTCACCCTCCGGGGACGGATGCACGATGTCGACGGTGGCCACGCCGTCGATGACGGTGGCGCTCAGGATCTCGAACAGCTCCAGAGTGTTGAAGTACCCGGCGTCGGATTCCTCGACCGAGGTGGCCTCCCCGAACAACGTGGCCAGCACATCGCCGAGAGTGGCGTTGCGGTCCACCTGGCGCTCCACCTCGACCACGATCGTGCGCTCGATGTCCTGCGGGTTGGTCAGAAGGTAGACGGTTCGAGCCTCTGTGAGGGGTGCGGGGACAGTGGTGGTGGTAGTGGCCGTGAACCCGGGTCTGAGCGTCTCGGGAAGGTCCTCGGGATCGATTGCCTGCGCGTTCTCGTCGGTGGGAAGACCGCAGCCGCCGGCCGCGGCCGCGGCAAACAACGCGGCGACCAGACAGCCGGTGGCCGCGCGCCGGCGACGGAGCAGGGGAGGCAGCCTCACGGTGCCGAGGTGTACTCCCTCTCCTCGTCGGGCACCGACACCGGCAGCTCGACCACGAAGCGGGCGCCGGGGGTCGAGCCCGGGCGGTCCTCCACCCAGACCCGCCCGCCGTGCAGCCCGACATGCTCGGCCACCAGGGCCAGTCCCAGCCCGGATCCCGAGTCGCGACCCCGCCGCCCGCCGGCCCGGCCGCGGTGGAACCGGTCGAAGATCAGCTCACGCTCCGCGGGGATCACCCCCGGGCCGTTGTCCTCGACGCCCAACTGCACCAGGCCGTCCACGCGCTCGAGGCTGACGACGACCTCCCCGTCGCCGTACTTGGAGGCGTTCTCGACCAGGTTCGACACCACCCGACCCAGGCGGCGCTTGTCGGCCATCAACACGGTGTCCTCCATGCCGTAAGCCGCTTCGAAGTCGACCTCCGCGGTCGAGTCGAGGCCGAACTGGAAGATGGCGTGCTGGACGAACTCCACGATGTGCACCTCCTCGGCCTCGAGGTCGGCGGTGCCCACGTCGTACCGGTTGATCTCCAACAGGTCCTCCACCAGCCGCCGGAAACGGGCGATGTCGTCGCTTAGCAGGTCCAGCGCCGTGCGGCCGCGCTCGCCCAGCTCGTCGGCCATGTTGTAGAGCACCTCCACCGACGCAGTGAGCGTCATGAGCGGTGATCTCAGCTCGTGGCTGACCTCGGACGCGAATCGGGCGTCACGGGCGATCCTCTCCTCCAGGGCCCGGGCCATCTCGTTGAACGAGGCGGTCAACGAAGCCAGGTCCGCGTCGTCGGGTGGCGTCAGGCGGGTGTCGAGGGCGCCCGCGGCCAGCGCCTCGGCCGCCGTCCGCACCTTGAACAGCGGGTTGAGCAGCCGGCCCGCGGCCCACCACCCGACGGCGGCTGCGAACACGGTGGTGACCGCGGCCACGCCGAAGAGGATGATGGCCAGCGTGTCCAGGGTCTCCTCGATGTCGTCGAGGGGAGCGGCCTCGAAGTAGATCGCGTTCGTCGGGGTGCCCGGTATGGGGACGCCGGACACGATGGCGGTGCTGACCCCGATCGTGGTGCGCATCCGCGCCGGGATCCCCGACTCGACCAGTTCCAGCAGCGAGGCGGGCACCGCCTCCCGGTTGAACACCAGCGGGTCGGCCGATGTCCACTCATCGCCGACCCGCAGCAGCGGGAACGTGCCCGAGGTCTGCCTCAGCCGCTCGACGATGGCCCGGCGACCCTCGTCGTCGGTCTCGGCGGTGAGCTCGTTGCGGACCCGCCGGCCGTTGTTGGCGAACACCGAGAAAGCGGTATCGTCGCGCTCCTCCAGCAGGTTCTGCCGGGCCAGGGCCAGAGTGGCGAACGAGATCGTGGAGGCCAGCAGCAGCCCGCCCACCGCGAACGCCGCGGTGATGCGGCGCCGGAGTCCCCGGCGGGCGAAGAATGGCACGAAGGTCGGGCGCCGCACCTGGTATCCGGCCTCTAGGGCACGAGCTTGTAGCCGAGCCCCCGTACGGTCACCACATGGCGGGGGTTGGCCGGGTCGGGCTCGATCTTGGTGCGGAGCCGGCGGACATGCACGTCCACCAGCCGGCCGTCGCCGAAGTAGCCGAGACCCCATACCCGCTCCAGCAGAACCTCGCGGCTGAAGATCTTCCCCGGGTTGGAGGCCAGCTCGACCAGCAGGCGGAACTCGGTCTTGGTGAGGTGGGCCTCGGTGCCCGACACCCGCACAATGCCCGCATCGGGGAGGATTTCAAGGTCGTTGAAGACGATCTCATCGGTGCCGCCGTCCGAAGCGCGTGCCCTGCGCAGAAGGGCCCTGATGCGGGCCGATAACTCCTTGGGCGCAAAGGGCTTGGTGAGGTAGTCATCGGCCCCCGCCTCGAGCCCGGCGACCACATCGTGAGTGTCCGAGCGGGCGGTGATCATCACGATGGGCACATCGCTCGACTTGCGGATGGCCCGGCAGATGTCGAAACCGTCGATGCCGGGCAGCATTATGTCCACCAGCACCACATCGGCAGGAACGCGGCCGAACGCGATCAGCGCCTCCTCACCTGAGGCGACCTCGTCCACCTCCCAGCCCTCGTCCTCGAGCGCGAGCCGCAGCGCGGTACGGATCCGCTCGTCGTCCTCCACGGTGAGGATGCGAGTGGTCATCGCCGGTGCCGCCTCCCGGGGCGACCCTGGCCGGCAGCCGGGTCGGCCGTGACCGCAGGCTGCTGGGCCCGCCACTCGACGGCGGCCCGGAGGGTCAGCACGGCCACGATCCCCGTCCCGACCGCGGCGCCGACGGCTGTGCCCAGCCCGACGAGCCCTGCGGTGGTGGTGCAGCCGTCGTCGCAGCTCAAGTCCATCACCGCGAAGCCGATCAGGCCCCCGCAGACCCCGGCCACGATGATGGCCGAGAACGCCAGCACCCGGGCAAGCAGCGAGGGCGACGAGTCCGGCGGCACGGCAGGTGGTTGGTCCAGCACCGACTAGAGCGTACCCAACCACCTCCCGCGCCTGCCGTGCGGCCGCAATACAGCGAACCGTGTCGTCGAGCGCTGGCAGACTGGGAGGATGCCGGGAGGCCGAGCGCGGGAAGGCCCGTGACCACCGAGACCAGAGGACGCCCGCCGGACGGGACCGTCGGCTTCCTACATGTGGACATGGACGCCTTCTACGCCGCGGTGGAGATACGGCGCCGCCCCGAGCTACGGGGCAAGCCGGTCGTGGTGGGCGGAACCGGCAGCCGGGGGGTTGTGGCCGCAGCCAGCTACGAGGCCCGCTACTTCGGCATCCACTCGGCCATGCCGTCGGTCCGGGCACGCCGGCTGTGCCCCCACGCGGTGTTCCTGCCCGGCGACCACTCCCACTACGCCGAGGTGTCGGCGCGGGTGATGACCGTCCTTCGCGACGTCACCCCGCTGGTCGAGCCACTCTCGCTGGACGAGGCCTTCCTGGACGTCCGGGGAGTAGCCCGCCTGCTGGGCCCGGCCCCCGAACTGGCCGCCAGCATCCGCGCCCGGATCCTGGAGCAGGAGCAGCTCACCTGCTCGGTCGGGGTGGCCTCCACCAAGTTCATGGCCAAGCTGGCGACCGAGCGGGCCAAGCCCAGAGCCGGGCCGTCGGGGCCCGAGCGGGGCCCGGGAGTGTGCGTCGTCGAGGCCGGCACCGAACTGGACTTCCTGCATCCGCTGCCGGTCACGGCGCTCTTCGGTGTGGGTCCGGCGACGTACCGCCAGCTGCGCCGCCTCGGGATCGAGACGGTCGGCGATCTGGCCTCCCTGCCCGAGTCGGCCGCCGTCTCCACGCTGGGGGCGGCCGCGGGCCGCCAGCTCCATCAGCTGGCCAACGGCATCGACGACCGGCCGGTGGTCGTGAATCGACTGCCCCGCTCGATCAGCCACGAGGAGACCTTCGCCCGGGACCTGCACACCGCCGCCGAGCTCGAAGCCGAGGCCACCCGGCTGGCCGACGCGGTGGCCCGCCGGTTGAGGACCTCCAAGCTGCAGTCTCGAACCATCACGCTGAAGCTGCGCTTCGGCGATTTCAGGACCATCACCCGCTCGGTCACGCTGCCCGATCCCACCGACGGAAGCCGCGATCTGGTGGCCGCATCACGCGAGCTCCTCGCCCAGATCGATGTCGCAGCCGGGGTGCGACTCCTGGGAGTGGGCGCGTCGGGGCTGGTGGAGGCCTCGGCCCGGCAGCTGACGTTCGGACTCGACGCGAGCGGGGACGGACCCGGGGCCAGCGAGGCAGCCGACCGGGTGAGCGACCAGATCAGGGACCGCTTCGGTGCGTCGGCCATCGGCCCGGCAGCCGCGGTTCGCGAGGGGCGCGGGATTCGATCACCCTCGGACGCGGATCAACGCTGGGGACCAGCCGCCGACGGGTCCGGCCACAGCTGACAAAAAGCTCCTGCCACCACGCAGTCGCCCTCGATTCCGGCTATCGTCGGGGCGAACACGCACAGCTGCGAAGCCAAGGTGCCGGAGGTGATGGCGTGCCGTTGTCGGAGGACGAGCAGCGGATTCTCAGCGAGATCGAGTCGCACCTCTACGAGAGCGACCCGGAACTGGCCCGCGAGGTAGCCGAGACCACGGTGTACACCCACGCCTTCCGCAACATCAAGTGGGCTGCGCTCGGCCTGCTGGTCGGCATCGTGATCATGGTCTGGCTGCTGTCGGTGTCGTTCCTGCTGTCGTTCGGCGGATTCCTGGTGATGCTCATCTCGCTCCTCTTCCTCGAGCGCAACGCCCGCCGGGCGGGCCGGGCCGGGCTGGGCCAGATGACCCAGTCGATGCGGGGCGGGGGATTCCGCCATGTCGTCGGCGGAGCCGGCTCCCGGATGCGGGAACGCTTCGACCGCGACGACCGCAACGGCAACTGACCCCGCAACGACTGCGCTCGGGCGCGGCCCCCAGCTACCGGCGGGCCCTGCTGATGAGCGTCGACGGATCGAGCGCGGAGGCCAGCCGGCTGAGCACGGTTGCCTGCCGGCGGCAGGCGCCGACCACGAGCGAACCCACGACACCGGCCCTGATCGCCATCAGCTGCGGCGTCTCGCGGGCATAGCGCCCGTGCGTGGCGATGACGGCCAGCTCCTGTATGGGTCCCACTGCGGGACGGACCGACACAACCCGGCGGGCCAGCTCCTGGGGGGTCTCGGCGGGCTTGGGGTCAAGTTGAACCAGCGCCAGCGCCTCCAGAGCGTTGCTCCACCAGAAGTCGATCAGTCCGGCCGGATCGTCGGCGAGGCGGTCCCGGTGCCTCCGCCACTGAAGGCGCTTCAGCACCGGCACCAGACCGGCGGCGAACCCCAGAGAAACCAGCGCTAGCGCAGCCAGCAGCGCACCGCTGAGCAGGCGCGGGCTCTCAGCGGCCCCGGCCTGCGGATCGGCGGCGGGATCCGGCCTGCGGACCAGGCCCGAGCCCGCCTCGGGATCGTCGGTCGGCACACCGGCGGGATCCGGTGCGGCTGCACCCGGGCGCCCCGGTGCCTCCGCCGGCTCGACACCCTGATCGGCGCCGGCCGCAGCCGCGTCCAGACCGGGACCGGCCTGATCGGCAACATGGCCCGTGATGGCGAAGTCCCCGGGGGCACCCCGGCCCGGCGTCGGCTCGAACCGGGTCCAGCCGGTGCCCGCGAAGTACACCTCGGGCCAGGCGTGGGCATGCCTTCCCCGCACGACATAGGCCCCGTCTACGAAGGCCCCATCGATGTCGCGATCCGGCTGCCACTCGCCCCATGTGAACCCCACCGCGACCCGGGTCGGCAGGCCGATGCTTCGGGCCAGGGCGGCGTAGGCCGACGCGAACTGCTGGCAGTAGCCGGCCCGAACGTCGAACAGGAAGTCCTCCAAGCCGTCGACTCCCTCCGAATGCACCTGCAGGTCGTAGCGGAAGCCGCCGTCGAGCCGGAAGTGATCCTGTAGCAGCAGCGCCCGGTGATAGTCGGACCGCGCTCCTGCGGTTATGCGCTCCGCCTCGGAACGGACCAGGTCCTCCACATCGTCGGGGAGCCGAGTGTTGGTGGCCAGGAACCCTTCCTCCAGCATCGATGTGTCAGACCGGCGCAGCCGGTCCGGATCCCCGATCGCGGGGACGGCCGAGTCGACCGCATACGTGAACCGCCTCGGCCCGGCCAGCGCAGCCCGGCGCGTCTTGATGAGCGAGCCCGAGAGGGCCTCGTACTCCATGGCCACCCCGCCGTCGTCGATGACCCGGCGAAGCTCGTAGGCGGCGGGCAGGTACGAGTTCCCGAGCCCGGTGAGCATCACCGTCTGCGACAGGTGCGATCCCGATGCCGCCGACGGGTCGAGCGTGGCTGCCAACGGCCCGGAGACCTCCTCGTACTCCGAGCGCGCCCTCCACGCGTCGCCGTCGAATTCGTCCAGGGATGTCAGCCTCCAGTACTGGCGCTCGTCCTCGGGCACAGCCACCGCGAAGAGCTCCACATCGGACAGATCGATAAGACGGCTGCGGACCTGGACGAGCGGGCTGACAAGTACCCTCGGCCCGGCGTCGGCCCCCTCCAGCGAAGCGGGCCCGCCACCGCTAGCAGGGGCGAGATCAGCCCACGGCTCCGGGGTGGGGGGCGGGGCGTCGACCCAGGGCGCGGCGTCGGTGACCTCCAAGCGCTCAAGGTCGATCCACGGCTCGGCCCGCGCCCCGGGAAGGGCCGGACCGGCGACTGCGCCGACAGCCACCGCAGCCAGCAGCGCGGCGCCCCCGACGCGGGCCATGGCCCTCGTCCCGCGACCCGGTCCGGCCTCGATCCAGACGTCGGCCCGACGGTTACGAAGCCGCAGCGCGACCATCGTCAACCCGATGGCGCCGCATGCCAGTGTCCCGTGGAGCACCGCCGCGTCGCCCGTCCCGACCGCGGCCGTGAAGCCGTAGATGGCGGCGGCCGGGGCGACCGCCCACCCTGCGGAGCGCAGCCGGAACGCGACCGCATCGGCCAGGAAGGCGCACAGTCCAAGCGCCGTCCCGGCGATCAGGACCAGTCCCGGCACCGCGACGACCGGCGCAGGACTGCCGTTCACCACGTCCCAGGCCTCCACCAGGTGATCGACTGCGGCCGAGACGGTGCCGGGCGTGGGCACGACGAACCAGGCCGTCTCGGGGTAGAGCAGCACCGTTGCCGTTACGGCGAGACTGACGATGCTGAGCAGCGCAGCGCCAACCGCTTGCAGACCGACGCGACGGATCGCGGCGGCGACCACGTGGGATGCGAGGGCCAGCGCCAGCACGTCGCGCAGGAACGACGTGTCGGTGAAGAGCCGCTCCATGCCGACCGCGACCACGACGGTGACCGCGATCAGCGCAGCCTCGAGCAGCCAGTCCCAGCCCCCGCCGCGGCCCGATCCCGGTATTCCGGCCATGCTCACACCAGGTCGGCGACCCCGCGGCCGGCCAATGCGGGCACCCGCCACAGGCTCGGCAGTTGGCCGGGCCCGGTCAGGTGTATCCAGCCACCCTTGTAGTCCAGCGCCGGGGCTGGGGTGGATCGATGCCCTGAGCCGTAGGTGATGATCAGGGAGGCTTCCAGGCGCTCGGCCAGTTCATGACGGGCGCCGTCGTCGTCGATGGCGTCGGGGGAGGCCGAGACCGCGACGACGACCGACCCCTCGCCGATCAACTGGACGGCGATGCCGGGCTGCCCGCCATCGAGGAGGGCGAGGAACTCGAGCGCCACGCCCACTTCGGAGTAGCTGGACAGCAACCGGGTGCCGCGCCCGTCGGTGGTGACGATCTGAGCCTCGTCGCCTGAGCGCAGCACGGCGTTGACGATGGACGCGGCCACCGAGGTGGTGCGGTCCTGCACGTTCACGAGATTCCCGGGGGGACGGGTGTCGATGATCACCGTCATGCGTCCCGGGCGGGACGGCTGGAACCGCCGCACCGTGAACTCGTCGAGTCTCGCGGTGGAGCGCCAGTGGATATGGCGGAGGTCGTCGCCCTCCACGTACGGTCGCAGGACGTCGAACTCGTCGCTCTCAAGCCCAAGGGACCGTCGATGGAATTCACTGGGCAGCGACAGGCCCCCGCCGACAGGCAGACGAGGCGGAACCAGCGCCTCGACGGGTGGATGCACGACCACACGCGTGCGTCTCTGGACGATCCGTCGCCGGTGCGCCAGCCCGAGGCCGTCGATGTCGCTGACGATCGTAGGGCCTATCTCGAGCACGCCCCGTCGGGTTGGCTGCAGCCGGTAGCTGGAGCTCGCGATCGAGCCGCCGGGCACCGGCGCCAGACTGAAGCGGGCGTCGGGCTCACCGCTCACGTGCTCGCTGAGGAAAACCGTCGGGGACGGCAGCCTTCCGAGATTCGTGACCTGCAGCCTCACGTCGACGGGCTCGGAGACGGCCACCATCCCGGACGACACCAGGCGATTGAGCGACAACCGGGACCGGTGCACGAGCCGCAACGCCCACGCGACCACTACTGCGGATACGGCCGCGGTCCCGATGACATAGAACTCGAGGATTCCGAACGCCCGGCCGGCGGCGACCGCGACCACGCCGAGCACGAGCAACCTCCAGCCGAGGGAGGTAGGCATGTCACCGCCCCTTGCGGGGCACAGGCACGGAGTCGATGATCTCGGTGACGATGTCGGTCGAGCGCAGGCCCCGCACCCGGCTGTCGGGCTTGACCAGGAGCCGGTGCGGCAGCATCACGGGCGCGAGCGCCTTGATGTCGTCGGGGGTCACGTAGGCGCGGCTCAACGAGGCCGCCCGGGCCCGCGCCACCCTCAGCAGGGCCAGCACCCCCCGGGGCGACAGGCCCAGCGAGAGGCCCGGATGGCGCCGAGTGGCCGCGGCGACATCGAGCAGGTAGGAACGCAGCGGCCCCGAGACATGCACCTCCTCGAGCCGCTCGGACATCCATCGGATCACGGCTGCGTCGGCTACCGGCCCGATGAGGTCCACGGGCTCCTGGGCCCGCCTCGACACGAGAATCGAGTCCTCGGCCATGGGATCCGGGTAGCCCACGCTCAGGCGCATCAGGAACCGGTCCATCTGGCTCTCGGGCAGGGGATAGGTGCCCTCGTACTCCAGCGGATTCTGGGTGGCTATCACCGTGAAGGGAGGCTCCAGGCTCCGGGTGACGCCGTCGACGGTGACCTGCTGCTCTCCCATGGCCTCAAGCAGGGCCGACTGGGCTTTGGGCGAGGCGCGGTTGATCTCGTCGGCGAGGACGATGTTCGAGAAGACCGGCCCGGGGCGGAACTCGAAGGATCCGGTGGCCCGGTTGAACACCGACGTGCCCGTGATGTCCACGGGAAGCAGGTCCGGTGTGAACTGGATCCGACCGAAGCTGACGTCGATGCTGCGGGCCAGAGCCTTGCCCAGGCTCGTCTTGCCCACGCCCGGCACGTCCTCGATGAGCACATGCCCTCCGCTCACCAGCGCCAGGATGAGATGCTCGATGACGGTGGGCTTGCCCTTGACTGCGAGTTCCATGTTCTGACGGACCAGCCTGAACTGCTCCTCGAAGTCAGCCATCGCGGGCCAGCGTACCGCTCCGGATGCTCCGCAATCGCGGGTATCCCGGCACTCCGGGCGCCCCGGAGTGCCCGGGTAGGCTCCCGGTTGTGGGCACGATCTTGGCGGGCAGGTTGGCGCTGAGGTCGGCCCGTGCGGTAGTGGCCAGGCCCCGGCTGTGGCCGACGGCAGCGACTCTGCTCGTTCGCTTCGCCCCGGACCGTTGGTGGCGGCAGCCTCCGTTCGTGCCCCTGCCGCCGACCGAACTCGTGGGCTTCAGATCCGAGACGATGTACGGCGATCCGTCCGAGGCTCCCTCACCCGCGGACCTCGTCGTGTGGCTGGAGTGGTGCCGTGCTCAGAGGGAGCGCCGGCCGCATCTCTGACCGGCGGACGGCTAGCCTGCCCCCGATGTCCGGGGTGCTCGTCCTCAACGCCACCTTCGAGCCGCTCGCAGTGGTGAGCGCCCGCCGGGCCGTGTGCCTGGTTCTGGCCGAGAAGGTCGAGATGCTCCACGCCACCGGACGCGCCTTCCGATCCGAGCGGCGATCGGTTGACGTGCCCTCGGTGGTTCGGCTGAGCCACTACGTGAACGTGCCCCGCCCCCGTCACCGCTCACCGAACCGGCGGGCGGTGTTCGCGAGAGACCGCGACGACTGCCAGTACTGCGGCGCACGAGCCGAGACGATGGACCACGTCGTGCCCCGCAGCCGGGGCGGGCAGCACACGTGGGAGAACGTGGTGGCGGCGTGCCGCCGGTGCAACGCCAAGAAGCGGGACCGCCTTCCCAGTGAGAGCGGAATGATGCTGCGCCGCCGGCCCGAGCCGCCGCCGCCGTCGACCTGGGTCGAGATCGCCGCGGGCGCTGTGCCTGAGGTGTGGACACCGTACCTGCGACCCGGAAGCGGCCTGCGCACCGCGTGAGCCCGAGCGGCGAACCGGCTGGACACGCGCCGGCCGAAGCCCCAGCACCCGGCGGCGATTGTCCTGCCTGGACGGTCGAGCACGTGCGCGGCTCGGTCTCCGACCTCCTCGCGCTTGAGGAGCCGCCGACCAGCGCCTCGAGGCTGGCCAGGATGTACACCGTCGAAGGGCCGGCCCTCGTGCTGGGCAGCACCCAGAAGGCCGACGAGGCCGACGCACGCCGCGCCGCGAGCTCGGGCGTGGAAGTGCTTCGCCGGCGCAGCGGAGGGGGAGCGGTGCTGCTGCAGCCCGGGCGCCAGGTGTGGGCCGACTTCTTCGTGGCGGCGACCGATCCGCTCTGGCACGACGACGTGACCCTGGCAACGGGCTGGGTCGGCCGGCTGTGGGCGTCGGTGGTGTCGAGCGTCTCCGACGCCGGGTGCTCGGTCCACACCGGCCGCCTCGTCGCCGACCGATGGGGGAGGCTGGTGTGCTTCGCAGGAATGGGTCCGGGCGAGGTGTTCCTGGGCGGTCGCAAGGTTGTGGGAGTCAGCCAACGGCGCAGCCGGGATCGGGTGCGGATACAGACGGCTGCCCGGATTCAGCCCGACGGATCGCAGGCCGCCCCGAGCGCGGCTGATGATGGGCTCGATGAGCTGGATCTGCTGGACCTCAGCGATGCGGAACGGGCCGAGGGTCAGAGGGTCCTGGCCCGCCGCTGCACGTCCATCCCGGCGCCGGAGGTCGAACTGACGCGGTCCCTGCTCGCAGCGTTGCGCCGCTAGGGCTGATCCCGCCCCGGCGCCCGAAGGCAGTCAGGTGTTCCACCCGCGATGTCTCCAGTCGGGAGATTCATCCACCTATTGACTTGCCTTGTGGTGAGAAAGGGAGTACGGTGGTGCGCTGTGGAGTGGCTGGGAGTCGTGCATGGTGCCCCGGTGAGGGCCCTGGCTCGATGTGGACGAGCGTGAGCGTCAACCATGAACCCCCCTCGCACGTTGTTCGTCGGTGTCCACGAACACACCATCGACGGCAAGGGCCGGCTGATCCTGCCGGCGGGGTTCCGCAGCCACCTGGCCGACGGCGCCTACGTCACGGCCCTGGACGGCTGCGTGGGAATCCTGCCGGTCGACGAGTTCGCTCACACCGCCGAGGAGCTCCGCTCCCAAACGGGCAAGAGGCTGGTGGACATCAACGCGCTGCGGAGCTTCGCGGCCCAGGCCGACTTCGTGGTGCCCGACGCGCAGGGACGCATGCGGATCCTGCCCCACTTGCGGGCCGGCGCGGGACTCGACCGCCGAGTGATCGTGACCGGAATGATCCGTCGCATCGAGATCTGGAGTCCCGAGCGCTGGACGGAGGTGCAGTCCGTCGGCACGGAGCGTCTCGCCGAGGCCATAACCCACGGGCGGGGGATCGCCGGTGCCTGATCGTTCCACCCACCGATTCTACCCAGACCACCGAATCCACCAGGACCAGGGCTGCCGTCGAAGGCTCGCCCGGTCATGTGCAGTTCCCCGATTGGCAGATGGAAGACCCGTACTCCGCCCGCTTGCCATTAGCTCGATCGGGGGAGAAATCCCGACGTGCGCCGTCGGTCGGGGAACTGCAGATGACCGGGCGTTGCCTCACCCGAGCACTCGACGCCGCTCGACCGGCCGCCGGGCCCAGCACGCTGTGGCCCCGCCGCCCATGAGCGGCGAGACCGGAGCCGGCCAGCGCCAACACCACCAGCCGGTGATGTGCCGCGAGGTCGTGGACGTGCTGCGAGACGTTCCCGAAGGCGTCGTCCTCGACGCCACCGTCGGCGACGGAGGTCACACGGACGCACTCTTGGAGAACCTCCCGCACATTCGTCTCGTGGGCCTTGACCGGGATCCTGAGGCCCTTATGGCGGCGGCCGAGCGCCTCGCCCCTCACCGGCACCGAGTGACGCTGCACCGCGCCACCTTCGATGCGCTCGGCACCGTGCTGGACAGCATCGGCCAGGAGCAGGTCTCGGCGTGCCTGTTCGACCTCGGGGTCAGCTCGCGGCAGCTCGACCGGCCCGAGCGCGGCTTCAGCTACCGGCTCGACGGCCCTCTCGACATGCGCATGGACCCGGACGGGCCGGTCACCGCGGCCGACATCGTCAACGGCGAGAGCGAAGACACCCTCGCTGCCATGCTCCGCCGCAACGCCGACGAGCGGTACGCCCGCCGCATCGCGGCCGCCGTCGTCGCCCAGCGGCCCTTCACCACCACCACACAGCTCGCCAGGGCGGTGGCGGGAGCTGTTCCCGCCACGACGCGCCGGCGCGCCCACCCCGCCCGGCGCACCTTCCAAGCCCTCAGAATCGAGGTGAACGGAGAGCTGGAGATGCTCGAACGATCCCTCACCGGCGCCATCGATCGGCTGATCGACTCCGGCCGATGCGCCGTGCTGTCGTATCACTCCGGCGAGGACCGGATCGTCAAGTCGGTCTTCAGGCTGGCGGCCGGGGAGTCCCCGCCGCCGCGGCCGGGGCTGCCTCCGGCGCCGGGCCCCCCGGCCGCCGTCCGGCTCCTGGGGCGGCGGTCCCGCACGCCGACGGAGGCCGAGAAGGCCGCCAACCACCGGGCGAGCTCGGCCCGGCTGCGGGCCGTGGAACGCCTAGTCAGGGATGTCTGATGGCATCCCGGGCTCAAGGGCGCGCCACCCAGCGGGCCCCGACCACGCCCGCATCACGACCTGAGCGCAAGCGGCGAGACCTAAAGGTTGCCGAAGCCCCCGCGACGGCGCGCCGGTCCATAACCGATGTCGGCACCCTGCTCGCTCTGGGAATGTTCGCGGTTTGCCTGGCCCTGGCCGCGCTGCACGCCGTGCTCGTGGAGAACCAAGCCTCGCTCGACGATCTCATCGAGCGCAACCAGCTGAGCCGGGAACGGATCGACCAGTTGCAGGCCGAGATCGCCTTCCTCGACTCGCCGGAGGGCCTGGCGGAGCACGCCCGCTCGGCGGGGCTCGTGCCGGCGGCAGAGCTGGTCCTGCTGACCCCGGTAGGGCCCGGTCAGCTCCAGCCCCCGGTCACCGATCCGTTCAGTCTCGGCTTGTCGGACTATGAGGCGCCGCCGGCCGTCGAAACCACAAGCAGTGCCGGTGCCACCCCGACTGGAGGAGCCTTCACCCGAGGGAAGTCGGCCGGGTGACGCCATCCGGGCGGCACACCGACGCATCTTCGCGGCATCCGAGCCGGTGGGGCTCCGGCGACCCGGTTCGCTCCATGACTGGCCGCCAACTGGTGGGCCGGGGCCGGGTCGTAGCCGTCCTGGTGATCCTGCTGCTCGCGCTGGGCGCCCTCGTCTACCGCATCGTCGACGTTCAGGCGACACCCGACCAGCGGATCCTCACCGACGTGGCCATCCCCATCGGCGAGATCACCGTGCCCGCCCCCCGCGGCACGGTGATCGACCGCAACGGCCGGACCATCGCCCTGTCGCTGCCGGCCGCCACCGTGGTAGCGAATCCGCGGGTGATCGAGAACCCCCATGGCGCGGCCTCCGCCCTGTCGGAGGTCCTGGGCATCGAGGCCTCCGAACTGCTCGACAAGCTGCAGGGCGAGGGCGCGTTCCGCTACATCGTGCGCCAGATCGATCCAGAGGTCGGGGAGAAGGTCAACGACCTGAGAATCGACGGCATCAAGGTCATCTCAGAACCGCGGCGCGAGCATCCCAACGGCGACTGCTCAGCCCTGGCGGCCGTGGGGCGGGTGAACATCGACCACGTGGGGATGAGCGGCATCGAGGAGACCTACGACGAGCACCTGGCGGGAACTCCCGGACGGGTGGTGAAGGAGGTGGGGGTGGACGGGACGACCATCCCCGGCGGGCTGCAAGACGTGACCGAGCCGACCGTCGGGCAGGACATCGCCGTGACCCTGGACCGCAACGTCCAGTTCCAGGCCGAATCGATGCTGTTCGACGTCGTGGCCTCCGCAGGCGCATCGTCCGGGGTGGCGCTGGTCTCGCTTCCCGCCACCGGGGAGATAATCGCCATGGCCAACGTCGCCCGCGGATCCGACGGCATCGTCAACTGCACCCGCCAGAACCTGGCCGCTACCTGGACCTACGAGCCCGGCTCCGTCTTCAAGCCGGTGACCGCGGCGGCTGCCCTGTCGAGCGGGGCGGTACTCGAGCACGTGGAGATAGAAGTGCCTTCGTACCTCACCATCTGGGAGCATCGCTTCGAGGACACCCCGACCCATCCGGACGTGGAATGGACTCCCACCGAGATCGTCACCCGGTCCTCGAACATCGGGACGATCAAGATGGCGCAGATGACCGGTGAGGAGCGGCTGTACCAGACCATCCGCGCCTTCGGCTTCGGTTCCCGCACCGCCCTCGACTTCAAGGGCGAGTCGAAGGGAATCGTGCCCCCGCTGAGCCGCTGGAACGGCCTCAGCCTGCCCAATATGGCGATCGGCCAGGGGCTTGCGGTGACTCCCCTGCAGATGCTGCAGGTGTACAACACGATCGCCAACGACGGGGTGCGGGTGCCGTTGCGGCTCATCGGCGACGGCAGCGGTCCGCCCACCGCGGAGGGTCCGGCGCCGGTACGCATCCTCAGCTCGGACATGGCGTCGTCGCTGATGCGGATGCTGGAGTCGGTGGTGCTGTCGGGCACCGGCCAGCAGGCCGTCGTGGAGGGATTCTCGGTGGCCGGCAAGACCGGCACGGCGTGGCAACCCTGCGACATCGGCTACGAGTGCGTGAACGAGAGGAACGAGCTGATCGGCCGCCATCACACCGCGACCTTCGCCGGGATCGTCAGCAACGACGACGGGCCTGCCCTCGTCGTGCTGGTCGTGATCGACCGGCCGAAGGGAGACGTGATCTCGGGAGGCAGGCTGGCGGCGCCTGCCGTAAGCGACATCGCGGAGTACTCGCTGCGCCAGTTGCGAATCCCGGCTGTCTTCGATGCCGGGCTCGGAGACCGGCGGCGCGCCGAACCCGCGACGGTGCCGACGACGACGACCGAGGCCCCGCCGGATTCGAGCGTCACCGCCGGAGCGGCCGGCGCCGGAGAGACCCGAACATGATCGGCTTGATCGAGCTGTCCCGAGTGCTGGGTACCGACGTGGTCTGGCCCCGAGGCCCGAGCCGGCAGGATCCGTCAACGGCGGGTTCGATCGCAGTGCACGACGTCGAGCACGACAGCCGCCGGGTGAGGCCCGGCTCGCTGTTCGCGTGCGTTCCCGGGGAGGCTCACGACGGCCATCTCTTCGCAGGCGATGCCGTGGATGCCGGCGCGGTCGGGCTGCTCGCGGAGCGCCCGACGCCCGCGGACGTGCCCTGCCTGGTCGTCGAGTCGGTGCGGGCCGCACTGGGACCCGCCGCGGCCGCAGTGCACGGACACCCCAGCCGGCACCTCGACGTTGCCGGCGTCACCGGCACCAACGGCAAGACCACGACCGTTCACCTCCTCGCGGGGCTGCTACGAGCGACCGGCGCGGGCGCGGCCGAGATCGGCACACTGACCGGCACGCTCACCACGCCGGAGGCAACCGACCTGCAGCGTCTGCTCGCATCAGCGCTGCGACGGGGAGAGAGCGCGGCGGCCGTTGAGATCTCCTCGCACGGGCTGGTGCAGCACCGGGTGGACGGATGCCGTTTCCGGGTAGCCGCGTTCACCAACCTCGGACACGACCATCTCGACTATCACGGTTCGATGGAGGACTACTTCGCGGCCAAGGCCCGGCTCTTCACAGGCGAACTCGCCGATCGAGCGGTGGTGGACACGACCACCGGATGGGGACAGCGCCTCGCAGGGATGGCCGCCTCGGAGATGCCCGTCACCGAGGTGGACCAGCGCCAGATCGAGGTCATCGAGGCCGACACCCGATCGAGCACGTTCTGCTGGCGGGGGCAGCAGGTGACGCTGGGGTTGGCCGGAGCCTTCAACCGGGCCAATGCCGTCCTGGCCGCGGAGGTGGCCACCGCGCTCGGCGCGGAACCGGCGGCCGTCGCCGCCGGCCTGGCCGCGGCAACGCCGGTGCCCGGCCGCTTCGAGTCCGTCCAGGCCGGACAGGACTTCGCGGTCATCGTCGACTACGCCCACACCCCGGACGCGCTGGCGGCCGCTCTGCGGGTCGCTCGAAGCCTCACCGGCGGCAAGCTCACAGTCGTGTTCGGCGCGGGCGGCGAGCGGGACCGCGGCAAACGCCCGGAGATGGGCGCCGCCGCGGACAGACTGGCGGACCGCGTGATAGTCACGAGCGACAATCCCCGCTCGGAGGACCCCGAGCAGATCATCTCCGAGATCGTCGAGGGGATGAGCCGCGCCCCCGAACGGTGCGACCCCGATCGGCGTCTGGCTCTCCGGCACGCATTGTCGGTGGCCGCCGCCGGCGACACGGTGCTGGTCGCCGGCAAGGGGCACGAGACCAGCCAGACAATCGGCAGCAAGCGGCTGCCCTTCGACGACCGGGCCGTGGTCAGCGAGGAGATCGAGCGTCTGGCGTCCGGCGGCCGGATCGGGACTGAGCGGTGATACGCCTGCTGCTGGCGGGCAGCATCGCCATGTTCGTGTCCCTGCTGGGATGCTGGATGCTCATCCGGGTGCTGGTGCGCTACGGCATCGGCCAGCCCATCCGCGACGACGGGCCGCAAGAGCACCGGGTGAAGTCGGGCACTCCCACGATGGGTGGCATCGCGGTGGTGGTCGCCGCCACCGCCGGATACGTAATCAGCGACGTGTTCGGTGGCATCTACACGCGGTCGGGCATCATCGTGATGCTCACCATCATCGCCGCCTCCCTGGTGGGCCTGCTCGACGACTGGATCAAGGTTGTGGCGGCCCGCAACCTCGGCCTGAACAAGCGGACGAAGATCATCGGCCTGCTGGCCGTCGGCGTGGGGTTCGCCTGGGCGATGACCCAGTTCACGTCGGTCCACACCACGGTCTCGTTCACCCGCTTCGACTATCCCGGCCTGGAGTTGGGACGGATCGGCTGGTCGATCTGGGCCATCCTGCTCATCATCGCCACCACCAATGCGGTGAACCTGACCGACGGGCTCGACGGCCTGGCCGCCGGCGCCAGCGGCGTCGGCTACGGCGCCTTCATGTTCATCGGCTTCTGGCAGTTCGACCACTACGACTCCTACCAGGTGGCCCACGCGCTCGACCTGGCCATCGTGAGCGCAGCGATGGTGGGGGCGATCATCGGTTTCCTGTGGTGGAACGCCGCCCCCGCTCGCATCTTCATGGGCGACACCGGCTCGCTGGCGCTCGGCAGCGGCCTGGCCGCCCTGGCCCTGGCCACCAGCACTCAGTTCCTGCTGCCCATCATCGGCGGCCTGTTCGTGATCGAGACATTGTCGGTGATCATCCAGGTCGTCTCGTTCCGGGGCTTCGGCCGCCGGGTCTTCCGCATGGCGCCCCTCCACCACCACTTCGAGTTGCGGGGCTGGCCGGAGACCACGGTCATCATCCGCTTGTGGATCCTGTCGGGACTGTGCACCGGGCTCGGGCTGGGACTGTTCTACGGGGATGCCGTCAGCACTGGCATCGTCGACTCGATCTCGAGGCTCACACCGTGAGCGGCACGAGCACCGGCGCGACGGCCGAGGCGATGGCCGAGGCGATGGCCGAGGTGCCGCCGTCGCTGCTGCTCGCCGGGTTCGGGGCCACCAACCGGGCGGTGGCCCGGGCGCTGCTGTCGCGGGACCACACGGTGACCGCCTTCGACGACGGACCGGACGCGGCCACGATCGCGGCGGCCGAGGCCCTGGGCCTGGAGCTGCAGATCGCACCCGACGACCGCCGGCTCCGTCAGCTGGTCCGGGCCGCGGACGCCATGATCCCCACGCCGGGGCTGCCCGAGCATCACCGGGCCCTGGCCGCAGCTCGGGACAGCGGCGTGCCGACCGCCAGCGAGTTCGATCTGGCCCGGATCTGGGACTCCCGGCCGATCGCGGCCGTGACCGGGACCAGCGGCAAGACCACCGTCACCGAGATGGCGGTGGCCGCGCTGCGGTGCTCGGGGCTGGAGGCAGTCGCAGCGGGCAACAACGACCTTCCCCTCGTCGCCGCCATCGAGCAGGCCGGCGCCGAGGTGTTCGTGGTCGAGGCTTCCTCGTTCCGCCTGGCTCACAGCCTCCGCTTCGAACCCCGCGCCGCCTGCTGGCTCAACTTCGCTCCCGACCATCTCGACATCCACCGCGACCTGGTCTCCTACGAGAGGTCCAAGGCCCGGCTGTGGCGATGGCTGCCCCCGGGAGCGACCGCGGTGGCCAACCGGCTCGACTCGACCGTCATGGCCCACCTGCCGGAGGACCGCGCCGCCTGGACGTTCGCGCAGCAGGGTCCGGCCGACTGGTCGTGCCGGGCCGGCACGCTGACGGGGCCCTCGGGGCCGGTGCTGGGTGTAAGGGAACTGCGCCGGGCCATGCCCCACGACCTCGCCAACGCCCTGGCCGCGGCGGCCACCGCCGCCGCGGTCGGCGCGACCACCGAGGGACTGGGCCAAGCCCTCCGATCGTTCGAGCCGGGCTCCCACCGCGTCGAGCTGGTGGCCTCCATAGGCGGCGTGTCGTTCTACGACGACTCCAAGGCGACGACACCCCATGCCACCGTCGCAGCTCTGAGGGGGTTCGAAGCGGCCGTACTGATCGCGGGCGGGCGCAACAAGGGCCTCGACCTGCGCGGGCTGCTAGACGCCGTCGACTGCGTGAGCAGCGTCGTCGCCTTCGGCGAGGCCGCCGATGAGGTGGCCGAGGTCTTCGCCGCTGATCGGCCGGTGCGGGTCGCGGCCGACATGGGCGAGGCCGTGGAGCTGGCCGCCTCGGCCGCCGAGCCGGGCTCGGCGGTGCTGCTCTCACCCGCCTGCGCCTCCTTCGACCTCTACCCGAGCTACGCGGCCCGCGGCGAGGACTTCGCCCGTCTGGTCAAGGACCTTGCCGACCGATCCCGATGCGGGACGGTGCCGTCGTGAGCGCAACCGGACACGCCCGAACGCGCCAGGTGGCACTGCAGGATGCTCGCCGCAGTCACCCGACGGCGAGACTGGCCCCGGACGGTCGCGGCCCGCGTCCCCCGATGGGGCGCCGGACCGGGCCGTTCCTGGTGCTGATCGTGGCCCTGGCCGCGCTGGTGCTGCTCGGCCTGGTCATGGCCCTGTCGGCCACCGCGGCTCCCAGCCTGTCGGGCACCGATTCGGCGTGGTCCCTGTTCCGGAGCCAGGCCATGTGGCTCGGCGTCGGCACGGTAGGGGTGCTGGTGCTGCTGCGGCTGGACTACCACCGGTGGCGGCGGCCCGCCGCGCTGGGCATGGGCGCCTGCCTGCTGCTGCTTGCCCTGACCGCGCTGCCCAGCGTGGGCCTCAGCGCCAACGGGGCCCGCCGCTGGCTCGGGACGGGCTCGATCGTCTTCCAGCCGTCGGAGCTGACCAAGCTCGCCTTCATCGTCTTCGTAGCCGAGTTGCTGTCCCGGCCCGATCGTCACATGGAGGACAGCCGCTCCACCCTGCAGCCGGTACTGATCATGACCGGAGTCGTGAGCGCACTGCTGATGATGCAGCCCCACCTGGGCGCCTGCCTCCTGATCGCAGGCGTGGCCGCCACCATGCTGTACTTCGCGGGCGCGCGGCTTTCCCACCTGGCGCTGGCCGGCACTGTCGGTGCCTCATTGACCGCGCTCCTGGTCGCGTACTCCCCGTGGCGCCGCGAACGCGTGCTGGGCTTCCTCGACCCCTGGGAGGATCCTCTCGGCAACGGCTACCAGACGCTCCGGTCGCTGCATGCCATGGCCGCCGGCGGGATTGACGGGCTGGGGCTCGGCTCGGGCCGGGCCAAGTGGGGATTCCTGCCGTACGCCCACACCGACTTCATCTTCGCGGTGATAGGCGAGGAGCTCGGCCTGGTGGGCTCGCTGTTCGTCGTCACGCTGTTCGTGGTGATCGCCGCGACCGGCCTCACCGTGGCGCTGCGGGCCCCGGATCGCTTCGGGATGCTCCTCGCAGTGGGCATCACGTCCTGGATCATCCTTCAGGCCGCGCTGAACATCGGCGCGGCGGTGGCGGTCTTCCCGGTCGTGGGGATTACCCTGCCGCTGCTCTCGTTCGGCGGGACTTCCCTGGTGACGACCATGGCCGCCATGGGGGTCCTGCTGAACGTGGCGAGGCAGATCCGATGAGCGCGCCCGCGCCGCGCCGGCAGGGCCGGTCGGGCGAGCGCCCCGGCTCGTGCTGGGCGGTCATCGCAGGCGGCGGCACCGCCGGACATGTGCTGCCGGGAATCAGCATCGCCCAGCAGATCGTCGACCGGGGCGCCCGCCGCGAGGCCGTGCACTTCGTCGGCAGCTCCCGCGGCGTCGAGACCCGCCTGGTGCCCGAAGCCGGGTTCGGGCTGACGGCACTGCCCGGTCGGGGCCTGCAACGGCGGCTGGCCCTCTCCAATCTGGCCGCCGCGACCGGGCTGGTACGAGCCTTCGCTCAGGCCCTGGTAGTCCTGCGGCACCGCCGGCCCGCGGTCGTGCTGGGCCTGGGGGGCTATGCGTCGGCGGCCTGCGGAGCGGCCGCGGCGCTGCTGCGGGTGCCTCTGGTGATCACTGAGCAGAACGCGGTACCCGGCCTGGCGAACCGGCTGCTGAGCCGGTTCGCGGCCGGTGCGGCCACCGCATTCGAGGCCAGTGACCTCCGCCGTGCCACCTGGACCGGCAACCCGGTCAGGGCCGCGGTGCTGGCCGCCGACCGCACATCGGGCAAGGGAGCGGCCCGGGCCGCTCTGGGGATCGACCCCGAGCGCCGCCTCGTGGCCGTCTTCGGGGGCTCGCTCGGATCCCGCCGCATCAACGAGGCAGTCGTCGGCGCAACTGAGCTATGGCGGGCCCGCGGCGATCTTCACATCCGCCACATCGCAGGGCGGCGCGACTACGACGCGCTCGCCGGTCGGGCCGCCTCCGCCCAACCGAGCACACTGGGCTACGACCTGATCGACTACGAGGAGGACATGGCGACGGTGTACGCAGCAGCCGACCTCGTCGTGAGCCGCTCCGGCGCCACCACCGTCGCCGAGTTGGCGGCCGCGGGCGTGCCGGCGGTGCTTGTCCCGCTGCCGGGAGCGCCTGGCGACCATCAGACGGCCAACGCCCGCCAACTCGTCGAGGCGGGTGGGGCGGTGCTCGTGAACGACGCCGAACTCGACGGAGCCCGACTCGCAGCCGAGGTGGACGCGCTGCTGGACGATCCCGACCGTCTCAAAGCCATGGAGGGGTCGGCCGCGGCGCTGGCTCGGCCGGACGCGGCCAGCGCCGTAGTGGACCTCATCGAGCAGTGCGCGCTCCGCCCGCCGCCAATCCGCTCGGCCTCCGGGCAGGAGGCCGACTCGTGAGCGCCGTCGACCTCTCCACCCCCAGGGCCGTCCACGTGGTGGGCGCGGGCGGGGCCGGAATGGGCGCCATCGCCTCGGTGCTGCGATCGATGGGACACCGGGTGTCGGGGTCGGACCTGCGCGACGGTCCCGTGGTGGCCCGGCTGCGGGCAGAGGGAGTGCCGGTCGCGATCGGCCACGACCCCGCCAACCTCGGCGACGCCACCCTGGTGGCCATCTCCTCGGCCATCCCCCCCAGCAATCCCGAGGTTCGGGCGGCCGAGGCCCGGGGCGTTCCCATCGTGCGGCGCAGCGACATCCTTCCCGCCATCGCGTCACACCGCAGGACGATCGCGGTGGCGGGCACCCACGGCAAGACGACCACGAGCTCGATGCTGGCGCTGGTGCTGCGGGAGGCGGGCCTCGACCCCTCGTTCATCATCGGCGGGGACGTCAACGAGATCGGCACCGGAGCGATGTGGGACTCCGGCGAGTGGTTCGTGCTGGAGGCCGACGAGAGCGACCGGACCTTTCTGGCCATTGACGCCGAGGTGGCGGTGGTGACCAGCGTCGAACCCGATCACCTCGAGACCTACGACGGCGCGCCGTCAGCTCTCGTCGATGCCTTCGGCGAGTTCCTGGCCGCGGCCCGCCACCGGGTCGTGTGCGCCGACGACCCGGTCGCCGCCCGGGTCGGCGCAGCCACCGGAGCGACGACCTACGGCACCAGCAGGGACGCCGACTTCCGCATGAGCGACGTGTCGCTGCGAATGCCGGAGTCGGCCTTCGACCTGCACGACGGGCAGACCCGGCTGGGGCGCATCACCCTGCCGACGCCGGGCCTGCACAACGCGCGCAACGCGGCTGCGGCGGTGGTGACCGCGGTCGTGGCGGGCGCCTCCTTCGAGGATGCGGCCCGCGCCCTGGCCCGCTTCGGCGGCGTGGCCAGGCGCTTCGAGTTCCGCGGCGACTCCGGCGGCGTGACGTTCGTCGACGACTACGCCCACCTCCCCAGCGAGGTGGCGGCGGCCCTCGACGCGGCCCGCACCGGCCGGTGGCGCCGGGTGGTGTGCGTCTTCCAGCCGCACCGCTACAGCCGGGTGTCGTCCATCGGCGCCGACTTTGCGCACTCCTTCACCGGTGCCGACCACCTGGTTCTCACCGGGATCTACCCGTCGGGCGAGGCTCCCCGGCCCGGTGTGACCTCCAAGATCGTTCTCGACGCGGTGCTCGACGCCCATCCGTGGTCCTCGGTGACGTGGCTGCCCCGGCTCGACGAGGTCGCGGACTGGCTGGTCGGCCGGCTGCGCCCCGGCGATCTATGCCTGACGCTCGGCGCCGGGGACCTGACCTCGGTGCCCGACGTGGTGATCGAGCGCCTCGAAGCCGCTGGCGTCACCGGCCACGAGCCCGCGGGGGCGGCGAGTTGACCGCTGCCGTCCGGGACCGGCTGGCCGACCTTGGCCGGCGGCTGGCCGCCTCGGAGCTCGCGCCGTCGCTGAGGCGGGATTACCGGCTGGGGGCCCACACCACCTACCGGGTGGGCGGTCCGGCCCGGCTCTTCGTCACCGTCAATGATCGGGCCGGGCTCGACACGCTGGCATCGATCGTGGCCGACTCGTCCGCCGCGGGTGGGCCGCTGCCGGTGCTGGTCGTGGGGCGGGGCTCCAACCTGCTGGTCGCCGACCGCGGCTTCGACGGGCTGGCGGTGGCCCTCGGCAACAGGCTGGCGACCTTCGAGATCGACGGCACGACGGTCACCGCAGCCGGTGGGGCGCTGTTGCCGGTCCTGGCCCGGGCCTCGGCCGACGCCGGCTTGACCGGCTTCGAATGGGCTGTCGGCGTCCCCGGGACCGCCGGGGGTGCGGTGCGGATGAACGCAGGCGGCCACGGCTCGGACATGTCCGAGTCGCTGGTGGAGGCGGTCGTCGTCGACTTGCGCCGCGGCGGCTCCACCGCACTCGGCGTCGAGGAGTTGGATCTCGGCTACCGCACGAGCAGCATCTCCCCACACCAGGTAGTGGCGTCCATCAAGCTCCAGTTGAGGTTCGGCGACCGGGGCGCCGCCCGGGCCTTGCTGGCCGAGATAGTCCAGTGGCGGAGGGCCAACCAGCCCGGTGGCCGCAATGCGGGGTCGGTGTTCACCAATCCCGAATCGGCTGCGGCGGGCGCTCTGATCGAGTCTGCGGGCGCCAAGGGGCTGCGGATCGGAACTGCTGCGGTCTCGCCCAAGCACGCAAACTTCATCCAGTCCGACGAGGAGGGCTGCGCGGCCGACATCGTCGAGGTGATGCGGGAGGTGCGCCGTCTGGTGACGGAACAACACGGCGTGGACCTGGCGGTGGAAACCCACCTCGTCGGCTTCGAGCCATGGGAGTTGCCGTGAGCGGGGCGGCGGTGACGGTAGACCCGCGGATGAAGGCCCGCCGCATCGCAGTGCTGCGGGCGGAGGGGCGACGGCGCCTCCATGTCCTGCTCGCTCTGGCTGCCGTCGTGTTGGTGGCCGGGCTGGGATTCGGCATCAGCCGCACGCCGCTGATGGACGTGGACCGCATCTCCATCACCGGAGGCGGGGCCCGTACGGCCGAGGTCCTTGAGGGCACGGGTTTCTCCACCGGAATGCCGATGCTCTCACTGGACCTGGGCGCAGCCGAGAGGTCCATCACCTCGCTGCCCTGGGTACGGTCTGCCCGGGTCTGGCGGGACTGGCCGGGCACGGTGCGCATCACGGTCGTTCCCCGCGTCCCGGTGGCCGAGGTTCCCACTACGGGGGGCCGCATGGTGCTGATCGACGCCTACGGGTACGCCGTCGAGTGGGCGACGGCGGCGGTCGAACCGGGCGGGCTTGCCCATGTCGCCGTGCCGTTCGCCGGCCGGCTCGGCGACATTCACACCGCCGCGGACGGGCCGCTGGCCGTGGTCGCTGCCATGCCCGACGATCTACGCGCCTGGGTCAGGGCGGTAACCGTCGATCCCGGCAACGGACAACTGGGGCTCCAACTCATCGGCGGAGCCAACGTCGTGCTCGGCGAGCAGAACCTTCTGGACGACAAGATGAGCGCAGTGCGAACCGTGCTGGCGGGAACCGAACTCGACTGCATCACCGAAATCGACGTGATCATGCCCGACATCGCCGCCGTGACCCGCCACCAGCCGTGCCGGCCCCGAGGGTGAAGGCTCAAGCACTACTTCACCCCCCGTGACCCGTCGTCGGGCATGCGGGCTCTAAGATGCAGTGATCGCAAGCCAGGGAGGTTCAACACGGTGATGGCCGATTCTCACAACTACATCGCCGTCATCCGGGTGGTCGGAGTCGGAGGCGGGGGCGTCAACGCCGTCAACCGCATGATCGATGCCGGCCTGCGCGGCGTGGAGTTCATCGCTGCCAACACCGACGCCCAAGCCCTCGGCATGAGCGACGCGGACCTCAGGATCGACATCGGGAAGAACCTGACCCGCGGCCTGGGCGCCGGCAGCGATCCCGAGATCGGAAGGCAGGCCGCCGAGGAGCACGTCGACGAGATTCGCGAGGCCCTCAACGGGTCCGACATGGTGTTCATCACCGCGGGCAAGGGGGGCGGGACGGGCACCGGCGCCGCTCCGGTGGTGGCCGAGGTGGCCAAGAGCCTCGGCGCGCTAACCATCGGCGTGGTCACCCGGCCGTTCAGCTTCGAGGGGTCCCGTCGCTCGGTCCAGGCCGACGAGGGCATCCTGCGCCTCAAGGAGAAGGTCGACACCCTGATCGTCATCCCCAACGACCGGCTCATCGCTATCGCCGACGAGAAGACGTCGATGCTCAACGCCTTCCGCATGGCCGATGAGGTGCTGATGCAGGGGGTCGGGGGCATCACCAACCTGATCACCACGCCGGGGCTGATCAATGTCGACTTCGCCGATGTCCGCGCCGTGCTGACCGAAGCCGGCAGCGCTCTCATGGGCGTCGGGTCGGCCACCGGCGAGGGCAGGGCCGTGGCTGCGGCCCGCGGTGCCATATCGAGTCCACTGCTCGAGTCGTCGATCGACCGGTCCCAGGGCGTCCTGCTCAACATCTCGGGCTCATCGAGCCTCGGCCTGATGGAGGTGAACGAGGCAGCCGAGGTGGTGCATTCGGTCGCGCACCAGGACGCCAACATCATCTTCGGTACGGTGATCGACGACGCGCTCGGGGACGAGGTGCGGGTGACCGTCATCGCGGCCGGCTTCGAGAGCGACCGGCAGGGCTACGGCGGGCGGGACCGCCGCGCCCGCCGGGACCGTAGGCACACCGCGAGGACGGTCGAGGAGGACCTGCAGATCGCCGACGTGTTCGCTACGGCCGAGCATACGGATGCGCCGGGCGGGCTAGACCTCAACGACGAGTTCGATGTGCCCGACTTCCTGAGATGACCGCGCCGCCGGTCCAGCCCGGTTCGGCCTATCCAACTGCGTGATCGAGAGGGTGGTCCCGGCGGGCGACGGATGGCTCGTCAGGGTCCGCTGCTCGCAGGCCTCCGAGGGCGACTTTCGCTGCGATCGCGACGGCGGGGCCGGTGCCGACCGCGATGGGTCCCTCGATCGTCGGCGCCAGGGGCTCATGAGCGGTGAATGGACCTGGCTCCGGCAGGTGCATGGCGCCGAAGTGGTGTTCGTCACCGAGCCCGGTGGCTGCGCTGGGGAGGTGGCCGACGGAGCGGTCACGGCCGTGCCCGGGGCTGTGCTGGCCCTGCACACCGCCGACTGCGCGCCGGTGGTCGTCGCCGGATCGGGCGCACTGGGCATAGCCCACGTCGGCTGGCGCGGCGTCGTGGCCGGAGTGATCGGCCGGGTCGTCGACGGAATGCGCCGGGCCTCACCCCTCGGGACGGTAACGGACCTGCGGGCCGTGATCGGTCCGGTCATCAGGCCCTCGAGCTACGAGTTCGGCGTCGACGATCTTGCCGCGGTGGCCGCGGCTGCCGGTTGCGACGTGTCGGGCACCACCTCCTGGGGTACTCCGGCCCTGGACCTCGGCGTCGCGGTGCTCGGCGCGTTGAACGCGGCCGGCGTCGGCGACGTGGAGGACCTGGGGCTCGACACCGCCCGGGGCGGCTTCTTCTCGCACCGGGCCCGGGGCGACCGGGGCCGCCAGGCGACCGCGGCCCGGCTGGAGAGACGGTGAGCGCGCCGCCGGCGACGCTCGCCGTCGTGGCCGAGCGGTACGAGGCTCTGAGGAGCCGCATCGCCGGCGCGGGCGGGCAAGGCGTCACCGTCATCGCGGTGACCAAGGCGTTCGGGCCGTGGGCCGTCGATGCGGCCGCGGCGTGCGGAATCGCCGACATCGGCGAGAACTACGCTCAGGAGTGTGTGGCCAAGCTCGCGGAGGCTTCCGCAGCACCCATGCCCCGGGTCCACTTCGTCGGCCGGCTGCAGCGGAACAAGGTCAGGATGCTCGCCGGATACGTCGATGTCTGGCAGACAGTGGACCGGGTCGAGCTGGCCCGCGAGATCGGCCGGCGCGCCCCCGGAGCCGAGGTGATGATCCAGGTGAACATCTCGGGCGAGGAGACCAAGGCAGGCTGCACACCCGGCGACGCCGAGTCGCTGGCCTCCGCAGCCGGCGACGCCGGACTCTGCCTGGTGGGCCTCATGGGCATCGGTCCGCTCGGGCCGCCCGAGGAGGCCCGAGACGGCTTCAGGAGGCTTCGGCGGCTGGTCGACTCCCTGCGACTGCCTCACTGCTCGATGGGCATGACCGACGACCTCGAAGTGGCGGTGGCCGAGGGCGCGACCATGGTCCGGGTGGGAAGGAGCCTCTTCGGGGTGCGTCCCCGTCACGGGTCGGGCGGCGTGCCACAATATGGCGCGCCGCCAGGGGATCGGTGAGGCTCGCAGGCACGCTAAAGTCTTCGCAAGGAGCGACGTATCGATGCTGAAGAAGGCGATGATCTATCTCGGGCTCGGTCCGGACGAGCACTACGAGAGCTACGACGACCCGATCCGCCAGACACCGCCACACGGCACGGCACCGGGCCGGTACGCGCCCGAGGCCGCCCAGCCAGGGATCTCGGTCGCATCGGGCGCCGCGCCCGGCGACCCGGTCCTGGGACGAACGGTGCGGCCGGTGCACGTCGCCCCGGCCGAGGGCGGGGCGGGTCCGGAGGCGGAGTACGACCACCCGGTGCGGGTCGTGCATTCCGTGGCCGCCAAGAGCATGAAGCCCCACGCGGTCTCTCCGGACGCCTTCAACGACGCCCAGGAGATCGGGGACCGGTTCAAGTCGGGCCAGCCCGTGATCGTGAACCTTCAGGCAGTTGATCGGGACTTGCAGCGGCGACTCGTGGACTTCTCGAGCGGCCTCTGCTACGCCATGGGCGGCAAGATGGACCGAGTTGCCGACCAGGTCTACCTGCTCACCCCCGCGGAGGTGGAGGTGTCGAAGGAGACCGCCCGGCCCAAGCGCTCCTGACTCAGCAGGCGCCGTAAGTGCTCTGGTTCGTCTGCCTGCTGCTCAACCTCTACCTGTTCGCGATCTTCGGCCGCGTGCTGCTGAGCTGGTTCCCCCTCAATCCGCACGGGGCGATGGCCACCGTCGCCGGTTTCCTGATCACCGTCACCGATCCGGTTATGAGGCCGGTCCGGCGGATGCTTCCGGCCGCCCGGTTCGGCGGCATGGCGTTCGACTTCTCCCCGGTGATCGTGATCTTCGGGATCATCCTCCTGCAGAGGCTTCTCAGGGCGGCCGGAATCTGCTGAGAGGCTGAGTCAGGGCTGCTCCTCAGGAGCAGGACACCGCGGCGGGGGGCATCCACCAAATGCGGGCATGCCCGTGGCATCATCGCCCGCATGAATGCTCTCAACGACCTCTCCACCGAGGTCCGGTTTCGCGAGCGCATGCGCGGCTACGACTTCGAGGAGGTCGACAGCTACGTCAAGGCGGTGAGCCGGGCTGTGGCCCAGGGCAGGGATCAGATCTCGGACTTGCAGCAGCGACTGGCTCAGGCAGAGCCGAACAGCGGCAACGGCGACGGGCTGAGCGAGACCCGTGAGATGCTGCTCCGCACCCTCGTGCTGGCGCAGCGCACCGCCGACACCGCCATCGCGGAGGCGCGGACCGAGGCCAAGTCGATCACCGACTCGGCGCAGGAGCGGGCGGCCAAGACGGTCGCCGAGGCTGAGGCGGCCGCGAACGAGCGGCTGCGCTCCTCGGAGGAGCGGGCGGAGCAGACCCTGGCCGAGGCCGAGGAGAACTGCCAGTTGATTCTCAGTGAGGCGAAGCGGACGGCAGCCACCGAGCTGGCCGTCGAACGCGCCCGCAAGATCGAGGAGATCGAGGCTCTTGAGGCAACCCGCGCCGATCTCGAAGCGGCCACCGCCGCCATCCAGGCCAGGCTCGACAGCGAGCGGTGGCAACTGCGCAATCTGGCGACCTCGTTCCAGTCCTTCGTCGAGCAGTTCGAGCCGGTCACTGATCCGGCTGATCCCGCCGACGGCCCCGCCGGGTCCGACGGCTCGGCCCAGGAAATCGAGGCTGACGAGGTCACCGAACCCGGCGAGGCCGATCCGGTAGCCGAGGTCGAGGACCAGGCTGACCCTGATGCTCAGGCAGAGTCAGCCATCGAGTTCGCCCCGGACGCCGGTGACGAGGCTCCGGCCGCCGAGCAGGCCGACGACGAAGCTCCGGCGGCCCGGCCGGACCCCGACGACGAGGCTCCGGCCGCCGAGCAGACCCTCGACGCGCTTGCCTCCGAGGATGCTGCCGCGGACAGGCTCACAACGGACCGGCTGGGCGTCGACGCGCCGACCGACCTCCCGCAGGTGGGATGGGCCGAGGAGAGTGCAGACACGGACGACCTCGCTGCCGGCAGCGCCCATCCGGACGGCCAGACCGGCGCCGCGCAGGCCCACCGGGGATCGGTCGATCCACACCCCGGCGACGGCTCCGACGCCGTGGCTGTACCGGCCACGCATTCGGCGGCGACCCGTAGCCCAGAGCTCTTCGACATCGAGGCCGAGGAGGACGACGAGTTCATCGAGCAACTCCGGCAGGTCGTCAGCAGCGACGCCCCCTTGCCCAGTGCTGACGCCGCCATGGCTGCGTTCTTCGACCACGACGAGGGCGGCGGCCGCGGCGGTAGGCTCGGCCAGCGGGCCTGAACGCCGCACACGCTTGCACCGCTGATATAACCGGGGGTCCTTCGTCTGACGGCAGGACGGGAGCTTGACATGGCCAAGGCCGACGGGGCACAAGCTGGCAAGACCACGAACACCGAGCCGTCCGGCGCCGCGACGTCGGCCAAGAAATCCGGCGCGAAGGCGTCCGGGACCAAGCCCCGTTTCGACGCGAAGTTCCTCGAGGACATGAGGCGGAAGCTGCTCAAGGAGCGGGCCAAGTACCTGCACTCGGCCGAGGAGTACCAGGCCGAGGCCGAGTCGCTGCTGGCCACGCGAGAGCCCGGCGATGTCCAGTTCGACGAGGAGGGCGGCGAGGGCACCACCGTGGCGGTCGAACGCGAGCGCGACCTCGCCCTGTCCAGCCAGGCCCGCCACACGGTGAGCCAGATCGACGCCGCGCTCGAACGCATTGACAACGGCACCTACGGCTTCTGCATCACCTCGGGAGCACCGATTCCCATCGCCCGCCTCCGAGCCATCCCCTGGGCAGCTGAGCGCGTCGAGGTCAAGGCGGGCGGTCTAGGCCGCCGGTAAGAATCCTTAGGATGTGACCGACGCGGCAACTGCGGGGCCCAGCCGTCGCTATGGTGCCGCGGCTCTGGCCTCGGCCGCGGTCGTGGTGGTCCTCGACCAGCTCACCAAGTGGTGGGCCCTGGCGACGCTCGACGATGGCCGCGTCATCGACCTCGTGTGGACGCTGCGACTGCGCCTCGTGTTCAACACGGGGGCCGCCTTCAGCAGCTTCCAGGGCCTCGGGCCCCTGCTCGGCGTGGCGGCGGTGGCCGTGGCCGCAATCCTGCTGCTCAACCGGCGGCTGGTGTCGGGCCGATTGTCGGCCGTCGCGACCGGGTCAATCGCCGGGGGAGCGCTCGGCAATCTCACCGACCGCCTCTTCCGTTCTGACGACGGCTTTCTCGGCGGGGCGGTGGTGGACTTCATCGACGTGCAGTGGTGGCCGGTGTGGAACGTGGCCGACATGGGGGTCGTGCTCGGCGGCGCCGCGCTGGTATGGGCTGCCTATCGCCGGGAGCGATGAGCCAACCGGGCGAAGTCGTCGGCTCGGCCCTCGACGGCTTGCGGCTCGACCGCGTCGTGGCCCTCGTGGCCGACGTGAGCCGATCCGTCGCCGCCCGCCTGGTGGCCACCGGCGGCGTACGCCTCGACGGTGCGGTGGTCACGTCGGGCACCAGGCGGGTCGCAGCGGGCGAGTCGCTGTCCGTCGCCGTCGAGCGGCGCGACGATCCGCGGCCCGCAGCCGACCCCGACGTTGCCTTCGAGACGGTCCTCGAGGACGCTCATGTGGTCGTGGTGGACAAGCCGGCCGGCCTGGTCGTCCACCCCGGCGCGGGGCACGACCGCGGCACGCTGGTCAACGGCCTGCTGGCCCGCTATCCCGACATCGCCGATGTCGGCGATGCCTACCGGCCCGGGATAGTGCACCGGCTCGATCGCGGCACCTCGGGCCTGATGGTGGTGGCCCGCACGGAGCTTGCGTACCAGCTGCTGGTCGAGCAGCTGCGCTCCCATCAGCCGCAGCGGGTGTACTCCGCTCTGGTCCGAGGTCAGCCCGAGGCGGCCTCGGGCGTGATCGATGCGCCGATCGGTCGATCCAGCCGCAACCCGCAGCGCATGACCGTCACCGACCGGGGACGGGTGGCCCGGACCGGCTACACGGTGGAGCGGCGCTACTCGGAGCCGGCCGGAGCCGCCCTGCTGTCGTGCCGGCTCGAGACGGGCCGCACCCACCAGATCAGGGTCCATCTCCGGGCCATCGGTCACCCGGTGGTCGGGGACCCGACCTACGGCTCAGGCCGCCTCGACGATGTCTTCGGGCTGTCCCGGCCGTTCCTGCACGCCGGCAGCCTGTCGTTCACGCACCCGGTCACCGACGAGACCGTCCAGGCGGAGTCGCCTCTCCCGCCCAACCTGGCCGCGGTGCTGGCCGCCTGTAGCTAGGACGTCTAGGTGACGTCTGAGGTCTAGGTCTCGGAGTCCACTGGCCAGGGTGCCTCGCCCTGGGCCATCGCCGTGATCTGGGCCAGGCTGAAGGAGTCCAGGAACCGCCGCATGTGCGAGCCCGACGCCGCCCAGATCGCCAGCAGCACGCACTGGCCCTCGTGGTCGCAGGCACCGTCGGTGTGGGGCTCGCCGAAATCGCCCGCCGCGATGGGCCCGTCCACCGCCCGCACGATGTCCGACAGCTTGATGTCGGACGGGTCGCGGGCCAGCACGTACCCGCCTCCCACGCCCCGCTTCGAGCGCACCAGGCCGGCCCCCTTCAGGGCCAGCAGTATCTGCTCAAGGTAGGGCTGGGGCAGCGCGGTGCGCTCAGCGATCTCCCGCACCGAGGTCGGCGCGTTGTCGCTGTGCAGCGCGAGGGACAGTAGGGCCCGGGACGCGTAGTCGCCCCTTGTCGACACCCTCATAGCGGGGCTGCGGCGACAGGCAGCGCGGTGCAGCTCCCGCGTGTCGACACCCTCAGAGGCCCCGCGGGTAGGTGAGCGAACCCGTTCCATACGGGCGGGGCCGTGGCCCGAGCGGCCCGTGAGCGCAGCGAACAGGAGCGGGAAGCACCCCGCCCCGATTGGACGGGGCTGCACCTACCCGCGCACGTCTCCATGGTGGCATCCTAGATGCCGTGGCCGGCCCCGAACCCATCCCCGAGCGGAGAGAGCCGGTCCTGCCCGCGTACGGCGGAGGATGCGTGGCCGACATCGTGCCCGCCATCCTGGAGCCCGGAACGGCTGAGACACCGAGCCCGCTGCCCGCGGCGGTGCTCGACGCTCGCGCCGTGGTGGTGCTGGTCTTCGACGGCCTGGGCGCCGAACAGCTCACGGCGCGGCCGCGTGTTGCGCCGACGCTCAACGAGATGCACGCGGCCACCATCACCACCGTCGCCCCGAGCACGACGGCCTCCGCCCTCACCTCCATAGCCACCGGCGTAGGGGTCGGCGAGCACGGCATCGTCGGCTACCGGATCCCGACCTACGACGGCAACCTCAACGTCTTGAGGTGGAGGACGCCGGTGGGCGACGGGCTCGACCGCCATCCGCCCGAGCGGCTCCAGCCGGTTGTGTCCTTCGGCGGGCAGCGCCCGCCCGCGCTCCAGAAGGCCGAGTATCGCAAGTCGGGATTCAGCCGCGCCTACCTGCGCGACGCCCGGCGCTTCGGCTACAAGATGCTGTCGAGCCTCGTCGTGGAGGTTCGCCAGCTCCTGGCCGCGGGGGAGTCCTTCGTCTACGCCTACTACGAGGGCCTCGACATCGTGGCCCATGAGCACGCCTTCGGAGAGCACTACGAGGCCGAGCTGCGAGCCTGCGACCGGCTCATGGCCGACCTGCTCACGGCCCTCCCGTCCGGCACGGCAGTGGTGGCGACATCCGACCACGGCCTGGTCGACTGCTCCGGGGGCATGGTCAGGATCGACCGGCCGGTTCTCGACTGCTCGCAGGCCGAGTCGGGCGAGGCCCGCTTCCGCTGGCTGCACGCCCGGCCGGACCGGGTCCGCGACCTCTACGAGGCCGCGGTCGACTGCCACGGACAGCAGGCCTGGGTACACACCGCCTCCGAGATCATCGACGAGGGCTGGCTCGGCCCCGTCGTGACCCACGCGGCCCGGTCACGGCTGGGCGACGTGGCCCTCGTGGCCAGGGACGGCTGGGCCTTCGGCCACCCCGACGACGGCGGCTCGAACATCATCGGCCGGCACGGCTCGCTCACGTCGGCCGAGATGCTGGTGCCGCTGTGCGTCCACGTCTCGTAGGGTTGACCGTGGGCGCCCGGACGCGTGGGAGGCAGCATGTCTGAGACCGAATCCCCCGAAGTGTTGGCTCCGGACATGATCGACGTCGCCGGTAGCGAAGTCGACGACGAGATCAACGAGACCATCGACCACCCGGCCAAGGTCATGCGCATCGGCACCATGCTCAAGCAGCTGCTGGCCGAGGTCCGCTCCACCGACCTTGACGAGGCCAGCCGGCAGCGGCTGCGCGAGATCTACGAGACCTCGGTGGGGGAGGTCGGCTCGGCCCTGTCCCCGGACCTCCGCGACGAGCTGTCCCGGCTCGCGTCGCCGTTCGACCAGGCCGAGCCACCGTCGGCCGGAGAGCTGCAGGTCGCCAAGGCCCAGCTGGTCGGCTGGCTCGAAGGTCTGATCCAGGGCATGAAGGCCATGCTGCTGGCCCAGCAGATGACCGCTCACCAGCAGCTCCAGTCCATGCGTGGCGAGCTGCCACCGGGCGCCGCCCCCGACCCCAGCACCCGCCCCGGCACCTACCTCTAGCCAATCCAGCATCTACCGGTAGCGGGCACCGAACGCCAGGCTGGGGGGTGGCGGTGAGGAACGGGCGACCGACAATGGGGCGAAGCCCCGTCGGTCGGACGGCCTCACCGACAGGACCCCGCCAGCCGGACGAGCCAGTCAGACAGGACCCGCCGGCCGGACGCCCAATGCACTTGCGCGAGCGCCACAAGAGCCGACTATGGTGCGAATCACAGCTGTGTGATTCCTTCCACAGCTTCATCAACAAGGGCTCACAGTGTCCACAGGAGGCAAGGTGGCTGACTCCTTCGTCCACCTCCACACCCACACCGAGTACTCGATACTCGACGGAGCATCCCGGCTCGACGACCTGATCGAGGCGGCCGTCTTCGACGGCCAGCCGGCCCTGGGCATCACGGATCACGGCAACATGTACGGCGTCCTGGACTTCTACCGCAAGTGCTCGGACCGCGACATCAAACCCATCATCGGCATGGAGGCCTACATGGCCCATGAGTCGCGCTACGAGCGCCCGCCGCGACGGGGACGGGTCGACGACTCCGGCGGGGACACAGAGGGCGGCGGCAAGCTGTACTACCACCTGACCCTGCTGGCCACCGACGACACCGGCTACAAGAACCTCATCCGAGTGGCCAGCCGGGCCTTCATGGAGGGCTACTACTACAAGCCCCGCTGCGACTGGGAGACGCTCGGCGACCACAGCTCGGGCCTGATCGCCACCACCGGCTGCCTCGGTGGCCAGGTGCCTCAGGCGCTGCTGCGGGACAACCCCGAGGAGGCCCTGGAGAAGGCGGCCCGCTTCCAGGACATCTTCGGCCGCGAGAACTATTTCGTCGAGATGCAGGACCACGGCATACCCGAGCAGCACCGCATAAACCCCCACCTGCTGCAGATCGCCCGCAAGCTCAACGCCCCGCTGCTGGCCACCAACGACAGCCACTACACCCACCGCAGCGACGCCGCGGCCCACGACGCCCTGCTGTGCGTGCAAACCGGGTCGCTGCTGGAGGACACCGACCGGCTCAAGTTCCACGGCGACGACCACTACCTCAAGTCGGCCGTCGAGATGCGCAGCATCTTTGGCGACATCGCCGAGGCTTGCGACAACACCCTCGCCATCGCCGAGCGGGCCGAGGTGAACATCGAGTTCGGCACGCCCCGGCTGCCGCACTTCGAGGTTCCCGACGGCTTCGCCGACGACCGCGAGTACCTGGAGCACCTCGCCCTCGCCGGCGCCCGCGAGCGCTGGGGCGACCCCCTGCCGGCCGCGGCGGCGGAGCGTCTGGCCTATGAGCTCGAGGTGATCAACAACATGGGGTTCGCCTCGTACTTCCTGATCACCTGGGACCTCATCGCCTACGCCCGGCGCCGGGGCATCCGGGTGGGCCCGGGGCGGGGCTCGGCCGCGGGGTGCGCGGTGGCCTACAGCCTGCGAATCACCGACCTCGACCCGATCCGCTACGACTTACTGTTCGAGCGGTTCCTGAATCCCTCGAGAGTGTCGATGCCCGACATCGACATGGACTTCGACTCGCGCCACCGCGACGAGCTGATCAACTACGCGGCCGAGCGCTACGGACGCGAGCACGTGGCCCAGATCATCACGTTCGGGCGGATCAAGGCCCGGGCCGCGGTACGCGACGCCGCCCGCGTGCTCGGCTACCCGCACTCTCTCGGCGACCGCATCGCCAAAGCCATGCCACCGCTGATCCTGGGCCGTGACACCCCGCTGCAGTACTGCTTCGAGGACTCCGCGAAGCACCACGACGGCTATATGGCCGCTGGCGAGCTGCGCCAGATGTACGACACCGACACCGATGTGGCCAAGGTGGTCGATGTGGCCCGGGGCCTCGAGGGCATGAGGCGCCAGGACGGCATCCACGCCGCCGCGGTGGTCATCACGCCGGAGCCGCTGACCGAGTACATGCCCATACAGCGCAAGCCGGAACAGGGCAAGGATCCCGACGAGGCCCCCATCGTCACCCAGTACGAGATGCACGGCGTGGAGGACCTCGGCCTGCTGAAGATGGACTTCCTGGGCCTGCGCAACCTCGACGTGATCACCGACACCGTCGAGCTGATCGGACGCACCCAGGGCCTCACTGTCGACATCGACGCGGTTCCGCTCGACGACGATGCCACCTACCGGATGCTGCGGGAGGGTGACACCATCGGGGTGTTCCAGCTCGAGAATCCCCAGGTTCGCTCGCTGGTCCGCTCCCTGGCACCCACGGCCTTCGACGACGTCTGCGCGCTGGTGGCCCTGTACCGGCCCGGGCCGATGGCCGCCAACATGCACCACGACTACGCCGACCGCAAGAACGGCCGGCGCCTGGTGGAGTACTTCCACGACGACGCAACCGACATCCTGGCCGACACCTACGGCCTGATGATCTACCAGGAGAGCGTCATGCGGGTGGCCCAGCGCTTCGCGGGCTACTCCCTGGCCGAAGCCGACTCGCTGCGCAAGGCCATGGGCAAGAAGATCCGCGAGGCCATGGCGGCCGAGGAGGAGAAGTTCGTGGCGGGCGTGGTGGCCAACGGCTACGAGGAGGGCCTCGGCACCCAGCTGTTCAAGATCATCGAGCAGTTCGCCGACTACGCCTTCAACAAGAGCCACAGCTACGGCTACGGCCTGGTCGCGTACCAGACAGCCTTCCTGAAGGCCAACTACCCGGTCGAGTACCTGGCGGCCCTGCTCACCAGCGTCAAGGGCAAGCTCGAGAACGCCTCGGTCTACCTCAACGAATGCCGCCTGCGAGGCATCGACGTGCAGGTGCCCGACGTCAATCGGTCGGCTTCGGACTTCACGCCGGTCCCCACCGACGAAGAGGCCGGTCCCGGCCGCATCGTGTACGGCCTGTCCGCGGTGCGCAACGTGGGGGAGGGCGTGGTCGAGAAGGTGATCGCCGAACGCGACGAGAGCGGCCCGTTCGCCTCGTTCGTCGACTTCGTCGAGCGGGTGCACGTCGACGTACTGAACAAGCGGACGGTCGAGTCGCTGATCAAGGCCGGGGCCTTCGACTCGCTCGGGCACCCCCGCAAGGGCCTTCAGCAGGTGCACGAGTCGATCATCGACATGACGGTGCGCAAGCGGCGGGAGCACGACGCCGGCGTGATGTCGCTGTTCGGCGAGCAGAGCGAGGGACCGTCCTTCGACGACCGGCCGGAGGTGCCTGAGGTCGAGTACGAGCGGATGGTGAAGCTGGCCCACGAGAAGGAGATGCTGGGCCTCTACATCTCCGACCACCCGCTGACGGGGATGGAGGCCAGGGTGCGCCGCCTCGCCGACTGCACTATCGGCGATCTGGCGGCCGGAGCCGGCGTCAGCGACGACGCGGGCTTCTGGTCGGTGGGGGGAGTGGTCACCGGCCTGCAGCGGCGCTGGACCCGCCGGGGCGAGCTGATGGCCAGCTTCTCGCTCGAGGACCTCCAGGACAAGATCGAGGTTCTGATGTTCCCGAGGGTGATGGCTGAGCACGGATCGAAGCTGGCCGACGACGCGGTGGTCGTGGTGCGGGGTCGGCTCGACTCCCGGGAGGAGTCCCTGAGGTTCTTCGCCAACGAGGTGCACCCGGTGACCAGCACCGAGCCCGACCCTCCGCTGCGGGTCAACCTGGGTCTCGAGCACCAGACCGACCGCCACATCGAGGAGCTCAGCACGCTGCTCGCGGCCCATCCCGGCGGGTCGCCGGTCGAGCTGGTGCTGGGCGAGCGCCGGGTGGCGCGCCTGCCCGATGACTTCGCCGTGGACACCGCCAACGGCTTGCCGGCCGAACTCCTTGAGCTGCTGGGGGCCGATGCGATCGCCGGAGTCTGATCGAATCCCCAGGAGGCCGAGCGGGTAGGCGCAGGAGCCCGGCTTCCTACGAGCCGTTCTCTTCGATCGAAACGGCCTACGAGGGTTGCGAAATGTCGCCGTATCCCTGAGACTGGAGCGGACGGCACGGGCGATCTATAGGGGTGGAAGCCACCATGGCAATCGCGATCGAGACCAGGGATTGCACCGCACTGGGGGACTCCGATCTGGCTGAGATGGCCGATCTCTGCGCCATCTCGTCCAGCGCCTACGAGGTGGGCTCCCTCTCCAAGCAGGCCGAGGCCTGGGTGCTGGTGACCGAGGCCCGCGACAACGGCAAGCTGCGCGGTTTCTCGTTCTGCACCCTGGAGCGCATCGGCGGAACGCCGTGCGTGCTGATCGGTGCCGGCCACACCTGCCGCACGACCCGCCGTGACACCGTCCTGAGGGGCATCGTGACGGACCAGCTGCGCCGGGCCGCCCTGTCATTCCCCGACGAGGATGTGCTCGTCGGCATGCAGATCAACGATCCGGGTGCTTTCGAGGCGTTCAAGAATCTCCACGATGTCGTCCCACGGCCGGGCCACAAGGCCACCGGTGAGGAGCGGGCCTGGGGACGCCGGCTCGCTAAGCGCTTCGGGATCGGCTCGCTCAGCTACGAGGACCGGATCTTCACCACCCGGGGCAAGGGCGGCCCGCCGGTGGTGCTCGACCACGCGAGCCTCAAGCCCGACAAGATCAAGGCCGAGGCGGCGGCCCTGCTCGACGGACTGGTCCTGACCGACGGCGACACCTTGATCGTGCACGGCTGGGTGATGGCCGAGGAGCTCGAGAAGCTGCTGTAGCGGCCAGCGGTCGCGCCCGCAGCCGGCGCGGCGGAGCCATGGAGTTCGAGCAGGCAGTCCGGCGACGCCGGATGGTGCGCTCGTTCACGAACGAGCCGGTGGAGCCGGGTGTGGTCGACGAGATCTGCGACCTGGCTCGGAGGGCGCCAACCGCGGGCAACACCGCGGGGGTCGAGTTCCTGGTGCTGGAGGGCTCCGCCGTGGCTGGCTACTGGGATGCGACCCTGCCGGCGGAGCAGCGTGACGGCTTCGCCTGGCCGAGCCTGCTGGCTGCGCCGGTGCTCGTGGTCGTGTGGGCCCATCTGGACGGATACCTGAGCCGCTATAGCGAGCCGGACAAGCACCACACCGGCCTCGGGGCTGGGGAGGAGGCCTGGCCGGTGCCGTACTGGTTCGTCGACGGCGGAGCGGCGGTGATGACCATGCTGCTGGCTGCCCAGGACCGGGGTCTCGGTGCCTGCTTCTTCGGCATGTTCGACCACGAGCGGGCGGTGCGCAGGCGCTTCGGCGTACCCCCCGACCGGCGGGGCGTGGGCACCGTCGCCATCGGGCATCCCACCGACGACGACCGGCCCAGCAGTTCGGCCCGCCGCGGCCGCCCCCCGCTCGACCAAGTGCTCCACCGCTCCCACTGGTAGCGGGCCGCACGGCAACCGTTCCTGGGCGGCACCCAACCGGGTTGGCGGTAGCCTGCGCGGCGATGGCCACGGCTCGGGTCCCGCTCGTCGACTACTTGGTACTGGAGCCGGAACCGCACCTGGTGGCCAACGAGTGCACCAACTGCGGGGCGCGGTTCTTCGATCGGCGCAACGCCTGCGCCCGCTGCGGCTCGACAGACTTCAAGCCGGTTCCGGTCGCCGGCGCCGGCGAGCTCCGGGCCTTCACGATCGTCCACCGGGCCGCACCGGGCATCCCGGTGCCCTTCGTGTCGGCCATCGTCAAGACCGACGACGGCACCTGGGTCCGCTCCAACGTGGTGAACTGCGACCCGACGCCCGAAGCCGTCGAGTTGGGTATGAGAGTGCGGCTCACCACCCATCCGATCGGCACCGACGACGACGGAACCGAAGCGGTCGCCTTCGGCTACGAGCCCGCCTGAGGCCGGTCCGGGCCCGCGACGTCACCGACACAGCAGGGAGGCATCCCGCCAATGACAGCCCAGATATCTCCGGACAGCGTGTGGGTGCTGGGGGCCCACATGAACCGGTTCGCCCGTTACGCGGACCGGGACCTGATCGACCTCGCCTCCGAGAGCGCCATGAGCGCGCTGGCCGACGGCGAGGTCACCGTGGACGACGTCGACGTGCTGGCCTGCGGGGCGCTGTTCCAGGCCTCGGGCGCGGTAGGGCAGCGCATCCAGAAGCAGATCGGCCAGACCGGTGTGCCGGTCTACAACGTCGCCAACGCCTGCGCCACCGGGGCCACCGCCATCCGCACCGTCATCATGGCCATCAAGTCGGGTGAGGCTCAGATCGGGCTAGCGGTCGGGGCCGAGCAGATGGGCAAGATGGGCCTGCTGGGCGGCGGGGCGACCAAGAAGGAGAAGAAGGTCTTCGAGCCGTCGGGGCGCTACGGCGCGGTGACCGGTGTGGACGGACATCTGGGCACCGAGACCATGCCCGGCGTGTTCGCCCAGGCCGGCATGGCCTACGCCCACGACCACGACGGCGTGGGCTTCGAGCAGTTCGCCCGGGTGGCCTACAAGAACCACCTCCACTCGACCCTCAACCCTCTGGCCCAGTACCAGAAGGAGTTCTCCATGGACGAGATCATGGAGTCGCCGATGATGAGCTATCCAAACACGCTGCTGATGTGCTGCCCGACCGGCGACGGCGCAGCCGCGGTGGTGCTGGTCTCGGGGGAGCGGTTGGCCTCGATGCCGGCCCACGTCCGGAAGCGGGCGGTGAAGGTCTCGGCGTCGGTGCTGACCTCGGACCCGTTCACCGAGGACTGCCAGGTCCAGCCCGACGTGAACACGCTCACCCGAAACGCCGCTTCCCAGGCCTACGAGGCGGCCGGGGTGGGGCCGGAGGACCTCGACCTGGTGGAGCTCCACGACTGCTTCGCCACCGCCGAGCTGATCCACTACGACAACCTCCGGCTGTGCTCGCCCGGCGGCGCCGGCGCCTTCATCGACTCGGGCGGGCCGTTCCGGGACGGCACCACGCCGGTCAATGTCTCCGGCGGGCTCATCTCCAAGGGTCATCCCATCGGCGCCACCGGCGTCGCCAACGTCTACGAGATCACCACCCATCTGCGGGGCGAGGCCGGCGACCGCCAGGTGGAGGGCGCCACCGTCGGCCTGGCCCACGTCATAGGCCTGGCCTCGGCCTGCGGAGTCCACATCCTGGAGAAAGCCGCCGCCTGAGGAGTCGCGGCTCCGAACCGTGCCCGCTGACACAATGCCTGGCACGTCGCAGGCTGTGTCCGGCGCTAGGGGAGGACCGTGAAGGCTCGGCGGCGGTCGGGGCCGTAGCGGTAGATCCGGAAGTCGGCGTCGAAGGCCAGCGAGTCGTTGACGGCCAGACGCTCCATGATCGCCAAGCTTGTCCGGTCGGTCAACGAGAACGCCTGATCGTCGAAGGCCGCAACCGTTGCCTCGGCTGTCTCCAGGTCGGCGGGGGTGGCGCACTCGATGCGGGCGATCCCAGAGGCGATCGCGGCCACGACCTGGTTGGCGATAGCAGGGATTATGCCTCAATCTGCCGAAGAAGGGCCGCTCATCCCGGGAATCCCTCTGCCAGGAACATTTCAGAATACATCATAATTTAGATGGTAAATGCTTGACAGATGTCACACCGGTGTGAGATACTCTATTCATGCTGATCGAAGCCGCCCACCGGGTCGAGACCGCCGCCAAGGACGTTCTGGCGGCCATCGAGGCCGGCTCCATTTCGGGTGGGGAGGCGCGCGACGTGCTGGCGGTGTGCAAGCCCGCGATGGCGGCGCTGACGGCCGCTCAGACCGCCGCGGCGAGAGTGGTCGCCGGCGCAGAGCAACACGGCGACGGCGGCGCGCAGGTACTGGCGGACACCGCCGGGTTGCCGCGACACGAAGCGCGTAGTCAGGTCAAGACGGCCCGCACCATCGAGGCGGCGCCCGCGGTGCGCGACGCAGTGGAGTCCGGCCGGGTGCCGCAGGCCAACGCCAAGCGGCTGGCGGAGGCCATCGAGAAGACCGGCGCCGGGGCTGTCGAGTCCGACGCCGAGTTGTTGTCCAAGGCCGCGTCGATGCGCCCCGAGCAGTTCACCAAGGAGGCCCGGAGATGGACCGCGGACCGCCAACGCGACGGCGGCGAGAGCGGCTACCGGCGCCTGCGGGCCCGGCGGCGTGTGCGGGTGTGGGACGGAGACGACGGGATGGTGCACATCCACGGCGAGTTCGACCCCGTCACCGGGAACCGCATCGGCAACCGGCTGCGGGCTGTCGCCGGTCGCCTCCACCAGTCCGACAAGAAGCAGCCCGGCGGCGACACCGAGCGGCGCAGCTTCGACCAGTGCATGGCCGACGCCCTCGACAGCCTCACCGCCGACAATGCTGCCAACCGCAACCACAGTGGCGCCGACGCGGACGCACGCCGATGTTCAGACAACCGGTCAAGCGTCGAGGCGAGCCAGGGTCTGGACATCCGGTCTGACGCGGACACAGCCAACGGCAAGGGCGGCGGCAGCCGCAGACCGCTCGCGGACATCTGCGTCGTGGCGCATGTGGACAGCGACACCGGCAAGCTCGTCGCCGAGCTTCCCGACGGCACCCGGCTGCCGGCCGCCGTACTCGAGGAGCTCGCCTGCAACGCCAGGCTCACCGGCGTCGTCTTCGACCGCAACGGCAAGCCGATCTGGCGCACTGAGTCGAAGCGCACCGCCACCGAGGCCCAACGGCAGATCCTGATCGCCCGCTACGGGGGCTGCTTCCACTGTGCGGCGCACCCAGCGCTGTGCCAGATCCACCACATCAGACCGGTCTCGCAGGGCGGATCCACCCGGCTCGACAACATGGTTCCGGTCTGCTGGGACTGCCACCAGAGGATCCACCACCACAAGTGGCGGATACGCACCACCAACGGCGTGCACACCCTGCACCCGCCGGGTCGCATGCACCATGGCCCCGCCCTCGCCCCGGAACAACCGATCCTGCACCTGCCCGGCACTGACCCGCCGCTTGACCTCTGGTCAGACACCGGAGAACTCTGCGCTGCGCCGTAGGTCACGCCGAGCCTGAGATCGGCTCACGGAGCGCGCCGGCGTATCCGGCCCGGACCCGCCGCTTGACCTCTGGTCAGACACCGGAGAACTCTGCGCTGCGCCGTAGGTCACGCCGAGCTTGAGATCGGCTTGCGGCGCGCCGGCGTATCCGGCCCGGCGGTCAAGCCTCCAGTTGAGCGACCAGGTCTTCGACGGTTGCGGTGGGGGACTGGCAGGTGAAGTTGCGGCAGACGTAGGCGAAGCCTTCGGGCCGGTCGACCCACAGAGGCGAGTCGTAGGGCTCGCCCCAGGCCAGGACCGCGCCGGGCAGGTAGCGGGTCTGCACCGCTGACACAAGGTCGGCCCGGTCGCCGACCACCGCGATCTCGTCGAGGCCGTTGGCGGCCATGTCCAGGGCCTCCAGTGCCCGGCCGAAGGCGGTGGGATGCTGGGCCGCGGCGCTGCTGAACAGCCCGATGATCCGGCGGGCGTGCTCGTCGTAGCTGGTCTCGCCGGTGAGCGCCGCCAGACGCAGCAGCCCGCAGGCCGCCAGCGACTGGGCCGACGGGGTGGCATTGTCCATCAGGTCCTTGGGCCGGGTGACCAGCTTCTCGGCGTCGTTGCCGGTGGTGAACACCCCGCCCGCGTCGTCGTCCCAGAACAGCTCCAGCAGGCCGTCAGCCGAGGCCCGGGCCTCGTCGATCCAGCGGGCCTCGCCCGACAGCTCGGCCAGCCTGGTCAGGGCGTCGATCACGGCCCCGTAGTCCTGGGCGTAGGCCAGATGGCGGGCCTGGGCCGGACGCTCGGCGTCGCCGGCCTGCCACGCGCGCAGCCAGCGACCATCGTCGCGGCGCAGGTTCGCCACCAGGAACTCGCCGTTGGCGATGGCCGCCGCCCGCCATTCACCGTTGCCGGTGGCCGCCGCGGCCTCGGCCAGCGCCGACAGCATCAGCCCGTTCCACTCGGTGAGCACCTTGTCGTCGAGGCCCGGCCGGATCCGGCTCTCGCGGCACTCGAACAGCGCCTGACGGGCGGTCTCCACCGCGGCGGGCCGGATCAGGTCCCCCCGCACCGGCCGGTTCAGGATGTTGGCCCCCTCGAAGTTGCCGCCCGCGGTGACCCCCCACCAGGCCACCGCCTCATCGTCGGCGCCGGCACCGGCCGCGGCCCGCACCACCGCACGAAGCTCCGGCTCCGACCACACGTAGAACTTGCCCTCGACGCCCTCGGAGTCGGCGTCCTCGGCCGAGTAGAAGCCGCCGTCGGCGTGGCGCAGGTCCCGCAGCACGTAGCCGACCGTCTCGTCGACGACCTGCCTGTACGCAGCCTCGCCGGTCACCATCCAGGCGTGCAGGTAGACCCTGGTCAGCAGGGCGTTGTCGTACAGCATCTTCTCGAAGTGAGGGACGAGCCACCGGTGGTCGACCGAATAGCGGGCGAAGCCGCCTCCGAGGTGGTCGTAGATGCCGCCGGAGGCCATGGCGTCGAGGCTTGTGCGCACGGCTCGCAGCAACTCGGGACGATCACTGCGGTGACGGATCCGCAACGCCGAGGCCAGCGTCATGGCCGCCGGGAACTTGGGCGCGCCCCCGAAGCCTCCCCACTCCGGATCGAAGGACGAGAGGATGGCGTCCCCGGCCTGGTCCAGCACCCGGCCGTCGAGAGCACCCGAGGGTGCGGCTTCCGCTCCCGTCGCTGCGGCGGCACGCGCCGTCCGGTCGATGAGCGCCACCAACTGGTCGGCCTGGGCGTGCACGTCGGAGCGCCGGTTGGTCCAGGCCTCGTCGATGGCCGCCATCACCTGGCGGAACGAGGCCATCCCGCCCCGGGGCCTGTCGGCGTAGTAGGTGCCGCCGAAGAAGGGACGGCCGTCGGGAGTCAGGAACACGGTCATGGGCCAGCCGCCCCGGCCGGTCATGGCCTGCACCGAGTCCATGTAGATGGCGTCCACGTCGGGGCGCTCCTCGCGGTCCACCTTCACGTTCACGAACAGCTCGTTCATGATGGCCGCGGTGCCAGAATCCTCGAACGACTCATGGGCCATCACATGGCACCAGTGGCAACTCGAATAGCCCACCGACAGGAGCACCGGCCGGTCCCGCTCGGCGGCTGCCTCGAACGCCTCCGTCCCCCACGGGTACCAGTCCACCGGGTTGTCGCGATGCTGCCGCAGGTAGGGGCTGGTCTCACTTTCGAGTCGGTTCACGCGGGTGAGCCTACGGCGAGTCCTGATCACGATGATCGGATCGGTCCTGGGCCGGGGCAGACTGGCCGCGGTGAGTGCGGGAGTCCGTGTTCTGGTCGTCGACGACGAGCCCTCCTACCGGGAGGGCCTGCAGGTAGCGCTGGGCGCCGAGGGGTTCATGGTGGACGCGGCCTCCGACGGCGAGGAGGCCTTGGCGATGTTCGAGGCCCTCGAGCCCGACATCGTGCTCCTGGACGTGATGCTGCCCCGCATGTCGGGTATCGACGTGTGCCGCCGCATCCGCTCGCTGGCCGACACACCGGTGATCATGGTGTCGGCCCGCCGGGAGGAGATCGACACGGTGGTCGGGCTGGAGGTAGGCGCGGACGACTACGTGGCCAAGCCCTACCGGGTGCGGGAGCTGGTGGCCCGGATGCGTACCGTGATGCGCCGCAGCCGGGCCCGCATGGCCCGCTCCGTGAACGCTGCGGCCACGCTCAGCATCGGGGACGTGACGGTGGACCGCGACCGCCACGAGGTGACCATCGCCGGCAAGCTGGAGCGCATGCCGCTCAAGGAGTTCGAGGTGCTGGCCCTGCTGATGGAGAACGCCGGATTCGTGGTGACCCGCCAGACGCTCATCGATCGGGTGTGGGGGTTCGACTACGTGGGCAACACCAAGACTCTCGACGTGCACATCAAGAGGCTCCGGTCGCGTATCGAGCGCGACCCGGCAGAACCGGAGCGGATAGTCACCATCCGGGGCCTCGGCTACAAGTACGTGGCGCCCTGACGGCACCCGTCCGGCGAGAGCGAACGTGACCGCGATCCGCATCTGGGTGGACGGTGCTCGTCCCCGCACGCTGAGCGCAGGGCTAGTCCCGGTCGCAGTGGGCACCGCGGTGGCGGTGGGAGAGGGGTCGCAGACCGCGTGGTGGCGGGCCGGGGCCGCTCTCGTGGTGGCGATGGCGCTGCAGGTGGCGGTCAACTTCGCCAACGACTACTCCGACGGCGTGCGGGGCACCGACGACTCCACCCGGGTGGGACCGAGACGGCTGGTGGGGTCGGGGCTGGTCGCGGCCCGCAGCGTGAAGCGGGCCGCCTTCGCGGCGTTCGGGGTGGCCATGGCGGCCGGGGCGGTGCTGGCCGCGGTGGCCGGATGGGAGCTGCTGGCCGCGGGCGCCGTCTGCATCGCGGCGGGCTGGGCCTACACCGGCGGACCCAAGCCCTACGGGTACCTGGGCCTGGGCGAGGCGTTCGTGTTCGTGTTCTTCGGCCTGGTGGCCACGGCGGGCACCACCTACGTGCTGCTGGAGCGGCTGGACTGGTTCGCGGTGCTCTGCGGCGTTCCGGTCGGCCTCTGGGCAGTGTCGCTGCTGATGGCCAACAACCTGCGCGACATCGCCGGCGACGAGGCAGCCGGAAAACGCACGCTGGCGGTCCGCCTCGGCGACCGCGGCACCCGCGTGGCCTACATGGCCGTGCTCGAAGCCTCCTACGCGGCGGCTCTAGTCGCGTCGGTCACGGGCCGGGCCGCGGCGGCCGCGGTGATCGGCGCCCCCTTCGCGGTGCGGGCGGTGCGCAAGGTCCTGCGGGGGGCGTCCGGGCGGGATCTGATACCGGTGCTGGGTGCCACCGCCCAGGCCCAGCTCGCCTCGGGCCTGGCCATGGCGGTCGGCATCGCACTCACGTAGAACCGAACCCGTCAGGTTCGATGCGCTCCTGCCGGCTGCCCGGGCAGACTGTTGGCCATGAGTCGTGAAGCGGTTGTCGCCCACCTGGAGGCGCTCGGGGTGGCCTACGACGTGGTGGAGTGCGATCCCGACTTCGCCGACACCGCCAACTTCTGCGAGCGCTACGGATACCCGATGGAGGCGTCGGCCAACGCCATCTGCGTCGTCGGCAAGTCGGCCGAGCGGCCCATGGCCTGCTGCCTGGTACTGGCCTCCATGCGGCTGGACGTCAACGGGGCGGTGCGCCGCCGGCTCGGCACCCGCAAGGCCTCCTTCGCCGACGCGGCCACAACTATCGAGCGAACCGGGATGATGATCGGCGGCGTCACACCGTTCGGGCTTCCCGCAGGGCTCCCGGTGTGGATCGACGCCCAGGTCATGCAATGCGACCAGGTGATCGTGGGCGGCGGCTCCCGGGACTGCAAGATCCTCTGCCCGCCGGCCTCGCTGCTGGCCATCGACGGCGCCGAGGTCGTAGACAACCTGGCCCGACCGGCCCCCTGACGGGAATCGTTCTATGCCCGGCCGCGGAAGCGGCGGGCGGCGTCAGATTCGGGTGGCGGTGATCAACTGGGCGATGCCGGCGCTCAACCGGCGGTGCTGCACGTCGGTGAACCCGGCGGTGCGCACCATGGCCTGCAGCTCGCCGGCGGGGGGCAGGTAGGCGACAGAGTCGGGCAGGTAGCGGTAGGCGTCCCGGTCCGACAGCACGGCCCCGATCAGTGGGACGACCCGGCCGAAGTACAAGCCGTGGCCCCAACGCAGGACCGGGTTGGAGGGCTGGTCCACCTCCAGCAGACCGATGCGCCCCCCGGGTCGCAGTGTCCGGGCCAGCTCGGCGAGCAGCGGCGGCACGGCGGTGAGGTTGCGCAGCGCGAAGCCGCAGGTCGCGCCGTCGAGAGCGCCGTCGGTAACCGGCAGCTCCAGAACGTCGGCGTGAACCAGTAGTGGGCCCGAACCGTCGGTCTCCGGGGGAGCCGCCTGCAGCATGCCCATCGAGAAGTCGAAGCCGACGGGGGAGTGACCTTGCCGGGCCAGTTCCCGGCAGAGGTCCCCGGTGCCGCAGGCCAGATCGGCCACCCGTGAACCGGCGGGCAGAGCCAGCGCCCGAACCGTGCGGCGACGCCAAGCCACGTCCAGCCGCAGGGTCATGACCCGGTTCACCAGGTCGTATCGGGGCGCGATGGCGTCGAACATCTCCCGAACAGCCCGGCGCTTGTCGGCGCCGGAGGGCAGTTCGCTCACCCGTGCCGGCGCTTGGGCCAGTACCGCTGGTAGTTGCGGCTCATGGGGTGCAGCAGGAGGGCCACCAGCGCGATGTCGAACAGCAGGCCGATCAACTGGCTGAACGTCCGGCTCAAGTTGTTGATGTCCTGAATGACTTCTAGTAGCGATCCGGCCAGTGTGAGCGCGGCGACGACTACGCCGACTATGTAGCCCCAGCGCCTCTCGTTGGCAATGCCGTACGCGGCCATCACGAAGCCCACCGCCAGCACGAGCGAGGACACCGTCAGGAATGCTCCGAGAAGAAGCCCGAATACCAGCAGGAAGCCGCCCCGGAAATACAGCAGCAACTGGGCGAGGTACAGCGTCTGAGGCTGGTTGCGGTTGACCCAGATGCGGGACTCCATGGCTCCAGTATGCAGGCGCTAGCGGGGTAGGCGGCGGTAGGCGCGGTCGGTGTGGTGGCGCTCGAAGCCGATCCGGCGGTAGACGGCGTTGGCCGGGTGGTTGTCGGACTCCACGTACAGCATGCCGACGGTCAGCCCGCTGGCGGAGAGCCACTCGAGACCGGCCAGGGTCATGGGCCGGCCCAGTCCCCGGCCCGAGAACTCGGGGTCGACGGCGATGACGTAGATCTCGCCGAGCGGCGGGTCGTGGTCGGGGTGGACCTTGGTCCAGCAGAACCCAGCCAGGCGGCCGTCGCGGTGGTGCAGGCGGAAGCCGCCGGGGTCGAACCAAGGCTCGGCCATCCGGTTGCGCACATCGTCGGTGGTGAGGCCGCCCTGCTCGGGATGCCAGTGGAAGGCCCGGTTGTTGACCGTCACGAACTCGTCCATGTCGTCGATCGTGAAGGCTCTTGTGGCTAGGCCCGACGGCTCGGCCGGCAGCCCGCAGCGCAGCTGCCACAGGTCGCGGTAGGGCTCGAATCTGTGGCGCCGGGCTGCCTCGTCGTCGCCCGCCGCGACCTCCCTGATCCAGAGCTGGGCTCCGTCGCCGGCGTCCAGTCCGGCCAGCGACTCGTCGAGGATGACGTCCAGTTCCCCCGCGGACCGGCCCTCGTACACCACGACCTGGGCCTCGCCGCCCGCCGTCGCCGGAGCATTCACTTCGTAGCGCACCGGACCGAGAGTACCGCTAGCTTCACCTCGGATGGCACGCCCCAGAAGTCCCAAGGGCCGAGCCCGACGCACCCACGAGCGCCTGAGGTTCGAGTACCCCGACGCGGTGTGCGAACTCGACCACGGCAACGCCTTCGAGCTCCTGGTGGCCACCATCCTGTCGGCCCAAGCCACCGATGTGGGCGTCAACAAGGCCACACCGGCGCTGTTCGCCCGCTTCGGTGATGCCGAGTCGCTGGCCGAAGTCGAGCCGGAGGAGGTGCAGCCGTACATCAGCACCATCGGGCTGTTCCGCAACAAGTCCAGGAGCCTGGTGGGCATGGCCCGGATGCTGGTCGACGACTACGGGGGCGAGGTCCCCGGCGCCATGAAGGACCTAGTGCGCCTGCCGGGCGTCGGGCGCAAGACCGCCAACGTGATCCGCAGCGTGGCCCTCGGACTGCCGGGCCTGCCGGTGGACACCCATGTGACGCGGCTGTCGAACCTGCTCGGATTGACCGCCGAGACCGACCCGGTGAAGATCGAGCTGGAGCTGAACCCGATGATCCCCGCGGCCGAGCGGGGCGACTTCAGCCTGCGCGTGATCCTCCACGGCCGCCGGGTGTGCATCGCCCGCAGGCCCCGCTGCGAGGACTGCGTACTAAACGACTTCTGCCCGTCCAGCGCCGTGTGACCCAACCATGGCGAGGACTCGACGCCGCACGCCCCGAATCGTTATATGCCGATATAATCGTTATATGCCGATATAATCTGGGAGGTTGATATACGCGAATTGATTCGTGCGAGGTGGCAGTGCATAGGGCGAAGCTCCGCAAGGTAGGCGGTTCGGTCATGCTCGCTGTGCCACCTGTTCTTCTTGACCTGCTGGAACTCCGCTCCGGCGCAAGCGTCGACATCGATGTCGATGACGGTCGTCTGATCGTCGTGCCCAGGCCTCGCCCGCGCTACTCGCTCGACGAGTTGCTCGCGGAGTGTGACGAGACAGCCCTTGACAGCGAGGCCGACCGGGAGTGGATCAACGGGAAGCCCCTCGGCGCCGAACTCCTGTGATACAGCGTGGTGATGTCTGGCTCGTCAACCTCGACCCGACAGCCGGACATGAGCAGCGTGGAACCCGGCCGGTCCTGGTGATATCGCCGGCGCCGTTCAACGAGTTGACAGGGACTCCTGTAGTTCTGCCGATCACCACCGACGGGAGCTTCGCGCGCCGGCGAGGATTCGCGGTCTCCCTGGAGAACGCGGGAACACGGACCAAGGGAGTAATCCGCTGCGATCAACCACGCGTCCTCGACTTGGCGGCTCGCGAGGGTCGGCGTCTTGAGAGCATCCCAGCGCCGATCGTCGAAGAGGTCCTGGCCCGCCTGGCTGCCATCCTCACCTAGATTTCCCACCCGGTAGCGTTGAGGGGTGCTGACCCGCCTCGACCTGCGCGGCGACGGCGGTCCCGTCGCCGCCCGCCTGCCGCGGCCCGAGGCCGCGTCGGCAGGCCCGCTGGAGGCGGTGCGGGCCATCATCGCCGAGGTACAGCGCCGGGGCGACGAAGCCCTGCGGGAGCTGACCGAACGTTTCGACGGCACTCAGCCGGCCAGTCTCACGGTGGCGCCCGGCGAGATCGCCGGGGCAGCCGCCCGCACGCCTCCGGAGGTGCGCGACGCCCTGGCGGCCGCTGCGGCCAACGTGGAGGCCTATCACCGCCACCAACTGCTCGACGATGTCGTCCACGAGCGGGGAGGCGTCACGGTCACGGAGCGCCACCTGCCGGTGCGCCGGGCCGGGTGCTACGTGCCCGGGGGCCGGGCCGCCTACCCGTCGACGCTGATCATGACCACAGTGCCGGCCAGTGTGGCCGGCGTGGACGAGATCGCAGTGTGCGTGCCGCCGGGACCCGACGGCCGGATCGCCGACGTGACGCTGGCCGCGGCCGCCACGGTGGGTATCGACGAGGTCCATCCCGTGGGCGGGGCCCAAGCGATTGCCGCGCTGGCCTACGGAACCGAGTCGATCGGTGCCGTCGACGTGATCGCGGGACCGGGCAACGCCTACGTGGCCCTGGCCCAGCGCGAGGTGGCCGGGGTCGTGGGGGTGCCCGCAGCCTTCGCGGGACCTTCGGAAGTGGTGGTCGTGGCCGACGCCGGCGCGGACCCCACCTTCGCGGCGGCCGATGTGATTCTCCAGGCCGAGCACGGGCCGGACGGGCTGGCGTGGCTGGTCACCTGGGACGAGGCCACGGCCGGCGCGGTGGAGGCCGAGGTCGCCCGGCTGGCGGCCCGAGCCGACCGTCGGACCGAGATAGAGGCGACGCTGCGCAACTCCGGCTACAGCGTGGTGTGCTCGAGCGCTGAGCAGGCCCTGGAGGTGGTCAACGAGATCGCCCCCGAGCACCTCGAGCTGTTGGTGGCCGAACCCGAGGAACTGGTGCCGCGGGTGCGCAACGCCGGGGCGGTGTTCTGCGGGCCTTGGGCCCCCGCGTCGCTGGGCGACTACGCGGCCGGCCCCAATCACGTGCTGCCCACCGATGGCACGGCCCGGTTCGCGGGCGCGCTCGGGGTGCGCGACTTCCTCCGGAGTATGCACCTCGTCAGCACCGACCGGGCCGGGCTGGAGGGTCTGGCGCCCCATGTGATCGCGCTGGCCGAGGCCGAGGGCCTTACCGCCCACGCCGACTCGGTGCGGGTGCGCCTCTCAGCTGGGACTTCCTCGGGGACCGAGCGGACAGGAAGCGAATCATGAGGGTGCAGCCACGGGACGACATTGCCCTGATGGCCGGCTACCACTCGCCGCAGCTCGACGTGGCCGTGCGGCTCAACACCAACGAGAGCCCCCTGCCGCCGCCGGCCGCCTTCGCCGAGGCGGTGGCGGCCGCGGCCCAGTCGGTGTCCTGGAACCGGTACCCGGACCGCCAGGCCACCGGGCTGCGATCCCGGATCGCAGCACGCCACGGAGTGGATCCGGACCGGGTGTTCGCGGCCAACGGCTCCAACGAGGTGCTCCAGTGCCTGCTGCTCGCCTACGGCGGGGCGGGACGCCGCGCCGTGGTCTTCGAGCCCACCTACGCGCTGCACTCGCACCTCGCCCGGGTGACCGGCACCACCGTCGCCAGCGGCGAGCGCGACGGCGACTTCAACCTCGACCCCGATGCCGCTCTGGCACTGATCGCGACGGCTGAGCCCTCGGTCACGTTCCTGTGCTCGCCCAACAACCCCTCCGGCACGGTGGAGCCCCCGTCGGTGATCGCCTCGCTGCTGGACGCGGTCGGCTCAACCTCCGGACTGCTCTGCGTCGACGAGGCCTACGCCGAGTTCTCACCCCACAGCGCCCTGGACCTAGTCGACGACGAGACCCCCCTGGCGGTCACCCGCACCTATTCCAAGACCTGGGCGATGGCCGGGGCCCGCCTCGGCTACCTCATCGGCCCGCGGTGGCTGGTTTCGGAACTGGACAAGGTGGCCCTTCCGTACCACCTCGACGCCCTCAAGCAGGCCGTCGGCGTCGCGGCCCTCGACTTCGTGGACGACATGCAGGCCAGGGTGAGCGCCATCGTGTCCGAGCGGGCCCGGCTGACCGACCGGCTGGGCGGGTTGCCGGTGGACGTATGGCCCTCGGGTGCCAACTTCGTGCTGTTCCGGCCCCGCGACCGCAACGGCGCCGAGGTGTGGCAGCAGCTCCTGGCCCGGTCGGTGCTGGTGCGCAACTGCGCCTCGTGGCCGCGCCTGGCCGGCTGCCTGAGGGTGACGATCGGCACCCCGGAAGAGGACGACAAGTTCCTGGACGCCCTGGAGGAGATCTTGACCTGAGCGGCGCGGCACCTTGGCGCCGCGTCTAACTCTCCGACACGCCATACCCTCAAGAAGATGAGCCGCACGTCCACCCGCTCCCGCTCCACCAAGGAGACCCGCATCGAGCTGCGCCTCGACCTCGACGGCGGGGGCACGACCGACGTCTCCACCGGGCTGCCGTTCTTCGACCACATGCTCGACCAACTCGGCCGCCACGGCGGGCTCGACTTGTCGGTGAAGGCCGAGGGCGACATCGAGGTGGACGCCCACCACACCGTCGAGGACACCGGCATCGTGCTGGGCGAGGCCTTCCGCGAGGCTCTGGGCGACAAGGCCGGCGTGCGCCGCTTCGCCAGCATCACCGTCCCGCTCGACGAGGCCGCGGTGGAGGTCGTGCTTGATCTGTCAGGGCGGCCTTTCCTGCACTACGACGTGGACTTCCCCGGGGAGAAGATCCTCGGGGATCCGCCCTTCGACCCGCAGCTGGCCGAGGAGTTCTGGCGGGCCTTCGCCACCGCGGCCGCGATTACGCTGCACATCGTGATGCGGCGGGGCCGCAACACCCACCACATCGTGGAGGCGTCGTTCAAGGGCGTGGCCCGGGCTCTCCGCGACGCGGTCCGGGTGGAGGGCTCAGCCCTGCCCTCCACCAAGGGCACCCTGTGACGGTTGAGAGACCCCTCGTCGCCATCCTCGACTACGGAATCGGCAATCTGCACTCGGCGCAGAAGGGATTCGAGCACGCAGGAGCCGACGCCCGCCTGACCGCGGATCGGGGCCTGATCGACGCGGCCGACGGGGTGGTGCTGCCCGGGGTCGGCGCCTTCGCGCCCTGCATGACGGCGCTGGGCCGCACCGGCCTGGACGACGCTGCCGCTGATGCGGCCGGGTCGGATCGGCCCTTCATGGGCATCTGCGTGGGCATGCAGGTGCTGTTCGCAGGCTCCGACGAGGCTCCAGGCACCCCCGGGTTGGGCGTCTTCGACCGCTTCGTGCGATGGATCCCCGGTCGGGTCAAGCGTCCCCAGATGCAGTGGAACGTCCTGGAGCGCCGCACCGACCACCCGATGCTGGCCGGGCTGGACGACCCGGTGTGGGCCTACTTCGTGCACTCGCTGGCCCCGGAGATCGGCGACGGCGCCGACGTGGTGGCCACCTGCGACTACGGCGGGCCGGTGGTGGCCGCGGTGGCCCGCGGCAACGTGTGGGCCGCCCAGTTCCACCCCGAGAAGTCGTCGAGGGTGGGGTTGCGCATCCTGGCCAACTTCGTGGCCGCGGCCTCGGCCGGCGGCGGGGCGGGCTGAGCGCCGTGGACCTGTACTGCGCGGTCGATGTCCGCGGCGGCCGCTGCGTGCGCCTTCATCAGGGCGACTACGGCGCCGAGACCGTCTACGACGACGACCCGGTGGCTCGGGCGGTGCAGATGGCCGAGCAGGGCGCCCGGTGGATCCATGTCGTCGACCTCGACGGAGCCCGCTCGGGCCGGCCCGACAACGCCGGAGTGGTGGCGGCCATCGCCGGCGCGGTCCCGGTGCCGGTGCAGGCCGGGGGCGGGGTCCGCAGCGCGGAGACCGCCGAGGCGTGGTTCGCGGCCGGCGTGGCGCGGGTGGTGCTGGGCACGGCCGCGTTGCGTGACCCGGACCTGGTGAGGGATCTGGCCGGTTCGCACCGCGTCGCGGTCGGTCTCGACGCCCGGGCCGGCGAGGTGGCCACCGACGGCTGGCTCGAAGGGTCGGGACAGTCGGTGCTGGAGGTGGCCCGGAACTTCGCTGCCGATGGCGTGGACGCCTTCGTCGTCACCGATATCAGCCGCGACGGGACTCTGGACGGGCCCGATCTCGAGGGTCTTGCCTTGGTGCTGGACACGGTGTCCTCCGACGTGATCGCCTCGGGCGGTGTGGGACAGCTCGACGACCTCCGGGCCCTGGCCGGCATCGAGGGCCGCGACGGGCGCCGGTTGAGCGGCGCCATCGTGGGGACCGCGCTCTACGAACGGCGCTTCACGGTGGCCGAGGCTGCTGCCGCTCTGGCCTCGGGATGCGGGGACGGCTGAGATGCGGGTGGCCCGGGTCATCCCCTGCCTCGATGTCGACGCCGGGCGGGTGGTCAAGGGAGTCAATTTTGTGGACATCCGCGACGCCGGCGACCCGGTGGAGCTGGCTGCCCGCTACGACGCCGAGGGCGCCGACGAGCTGGTCTTCCTCGACATCACCGCGTCGTCGGACCGCCGCGACACCACTGTGGCCATGGCCCGGGCGGTGGCCGACGAGGTCTTCATCCCCTTCACCATCGGGGGCGGCATCCGCACCCTCGACGACGCCCGCCGCCTGCTGCGGGCCGGCGCGGACAAGGTGAGCGTGAACACCGCGGCGGTGCGCCGCCCCGAACTGGTGCGCGAGATCAGCCTGGAGTTCGGCGCGCAGTGCTGCGTGGTCGCCGTCGACGCCCGCAGCTCGACGGAGGCGCCGAGCGGCTACGAGGTCTTCACCCACGGCGGGCGCACTCGCACCGGCATCGACGCTCTGGAGTGGGTCGCCGAGGCCGAGCGGCTCGGAGCCGGCGAGATCCTGCTCACCTCCATGGACCGCGACGGCACCAGGAAGGGCTTCGAGTTGAACTTGACATCGAAGGTCTCGGAGGCGGTGGGCGTCCCCGTGATCGCCAGCGGGGGAGTGGGAACCCTCGACCACTTGGTGGAGGGTGTGACCGAGGGCAGGGCCGACGCAGTGCTGGCTGCCAGCATCTTCCACTACGGCGAGCACACCATCGCCGAGGCCAAGACCCGCATGGCCGCCGCCGGAATCCAAGTCCGCCCCGCCTGATTCCCTCATCATCGAGACGCCCCAACCCGCTGAGCGCGACTCGCCAGGCCGGCAGGCAGCAGGCCGCGACCCAACAGGCCGGCGGGTGGCGGCGAGGAGCGGGCGACCGACAATGGGGCGAAGCCCCGTCGGTCGGACGGCCTCGACGACAGGACCCGCCGGCCGGACGAGCCTGCCTTCGGGGCACCCCGTCCACCGCGACCCAGGAGCCGTCGCAAATCGCCCTTTCCGCAGATGCGACTAGCGCACTAGGGTCGCGCCAGCGCCATCGCCCCGACCGCTGACGCCCGGAGGTCGCCTTTGACCATCGCCGACACGTACCGCCTGTCCTCGCGCTACGCCGACGACTCCGGGACGGTGTTCATGACGGGACTGCAGGCGCTGGCCCGGCTCCCCATCGAGCAGCTTCGGGCCGACCGGCTCGCGGGGCTGCGCACCGCCGCCTTCGTCAGCGGCTACCCGGGCTCTCCGGTCGGCGGCTACGACGGTGACCTGAGCCGGGCGATCGAGCAGGCCCCGGACCTGCCCATCGTGCTGGCACCCGCCCTGAACGAGGAGCAGGCAGTCACCGCGGTGATGGGATCGCAGCTGGCCATGCTCCGCCCCGACTCCCGCTACGACGGCGTCGTCGGCGTCTTCTACGGCAAGGCACCCGGCGTGGACCGGGCCGGCGACGCTCTCCGCCATGCGGTGTTCGCCGGCTCGGACCCCCGCGGCGGGGCGGTGGTGATCGCGGGCGACGACCCCGCGGCCAAGAGCTCGACCATCCCGTCGTCGTCGGCGGGAACGCTCGCCGACAAGCACATCCCGGTGCTCTACCCCGGCACGCCCCGCGAGGCTCTGGACCTCGGTCGTCACGCCGTGTACCTGTCGAGGGCCACCGGGCTGTGGACCAGCCTCAAGATCGTGGCCGACGTGGCCGACGGCTCCGGCACGGTGCACCTCGATCCCCTCCGGGTCGATCCGGTCATCCCGACCATCGACGGCGAGCCGTACGGCCACACTCCCGACGGCAGGCTGCTCACTCCCGAGACGGTGGACGCCGAGCGCGAGATCTACGAGGTCCGCCACCCGCTGGCCATCGAGTACGCGGCCCTCAACCACCTCAACCACGCCACCGTCGACCCGTCCGACGCCTGGATCGGGATCGTGGCCTCCGGGATCACCTACCGGGAGCTGCGCGAGGCCCTGCGCCGGCTGGGCCTCGGCGACGACGCCGAGATCTCGGCGGCCGGGATCCGGCTCATGTGCATGCACATGCCCATCCCGTTCAGTCCCCAGCGGGCCCGCAACTTCGCCCGGGGCCTCGAGGAGATCTTCGTGGTGGAGGAGAAGCAGCCCAACATCGAGTCGCTCATGAAGGACGCCCTCTACAACCAGCTCCGCCGGCCCCGGGTGACCGGCAAGTTCGACGAGCACGACGCCATGCTGCTTCCCGGCCACGGGGGCCTCACCGCCGACGACCTGCTGGACCCGCTGCGCCGCCGCCTGTCGGAGCGCATCGGCGAGCGCCTGGCCCCGGAGCAGCCCCGACGGGAGCTGATCCCGTTGGGGACCGACGTGGCCCGCACCCCCTACTTCTGTTCGGGCTGCCCCCACAACCGCTCGACCAAGGTCCCCGAGGGCGCTGCGGTGGGAGCGGGAATCGGCTGCCACACCATGACGCTCCTGATGGACTCCGACGGCTTCGGCGACATCGTCGGGCTCACCTGCATGGGCCAGGAGGGGGCCCAGTGGATCGGCATGGCCCCGTTCGTGGAGACGCCGCACATCTTCCAGAACATCGGCGACGGCACCTACTTCCACAGCGGCCAGCTCGCCATCCAGGGAGCGATCGCGGCCGGGTTGGACGTCACCTACAAGCTGCTGTGGAACCGCACGGTGGCCATGACCGGGGGCCAGGATCCCCAGGGCATGCTCGGGGTGGCCGAGGTGTGCCGGGTGCTGCTGGCCCAGGGAGTGGCCCGGGTGCTGGTGACGACCGAGGACGTCGCCCGCTACCGCAGCGCCGACCTGCCCGAGGGAGTGGACGTCTGGCCCCGCGACCGGCTGATGGAGGCCCAGGAACTCCTGGCCGGGGTCTCCGGCGTGACTGTGCTGATACACGACCAGCAGTGCGCAGCCGAGGCGAGGCGGGGACGCAAGCGGGGCACGGTGGCCGTGCCCCGCCAGCGGGTGTTCATCAACGAGCGGATCTGCGAGGGCTGCGGGGACTGCGCCTCCATCAGCAACTGCCTGTCGGTTCAGCCCGTCGAGACCCCGTTCGGGCGCAAGACCCGAATCGACCAGACGACGTGCAACCTGGACTTCTCATGCCTGGAGGGCGACTGCCCGTCGTTCATGACCGTGACGGGGCCGGGGCGGCTGCGGTCGTGGCTGCGCCGGATCACCGGTCGGGACCGCGTCTCGCGGCGGGCCGCGAGAACCCAAGCTCACGCGGCGCCGGTAGATCTGCACGACCCGGTGCCCGTCGTGCCGACCGACGACCTGTCGGTCCGTATCGTGGGCATCGGCGGCACCGGCGTGGTCACGGTCAGCCAGGTGATCGGCACCGCGGCCATGTTCGACGGCTACGAGGCGCGGGGCCTCGACCAGATCGGGCTGTCGCAGAAGGCCGGGCCGGTAGTGAGCGACCTGCGCCTGTACCGGGGCGCCGAGGCGGCCAGCAACCGCCTCGGCGAGGGCCAGGCCGATGTCCTGCTGGCCTTCGACCAACTGGGGGCGGCCTCGCCGTCGGGCATGAGCAGGACCGATCCGGAGCGCACCGTCGTGGTCGGCTCGACCTCGCAGACACCTACCGGAGCGGTAGTGGCCCATCCCGAGCGGGCCATGCCGGAACCCGCCGTGCTGGAGGCCGCGATCGCGGCGTCGACCCGGGCCGACTGCCGCCACTGGGCCGACGCTCAGGCCCTCACGGAGGCCCTGCTGGGCAACTCGGTGACAGCCAACGTGTTCGTGGTGGGAATGGCGGTGCAGGCCGGCGCGCTGCCGCTGTCGCCGTGGTCGGTGGAGCAGGCCATCGAGCTCAACGGCGTCGCGACGAGAAGCAACATCGAGGCGTTCCGGTGGGGCAGGGCCATGGTGGCCCGACCCGAGGCGGTGCACGCCGCGGCGGCCACCGGCCAGGCTCGCCGCGACAGGCGGCCCGAGCTCGACCAGCAGCTCGCAACCCGGGCGAGGGACGTGGCCCGGGCGGCCGGCTTCGACGGGACCGCGGCCGGCGGGCCCGAGAGCGACGACGGCTACCGGGGCGCCGTCGATCTGGAGCTGATGGCCTCGGAGCTGTGCGCCTTCCAGTCGCCGCGACTGGCCCACGACCATCTCGACTTCGTCGAGGCGGTCGCCTCGGCCGACGCCGCGAAGGGGGACGGGTCGGGGCGGCTGGCCCAAGCCGCGGCTCGGGGCTACTTCAAGCTGCTCGCCTACAAGGACGAGTACGAGGTGGCCAGGCTGATGCTCGACACCGGGGCCACCGCCGAGGCCCGCCAGCAGGCCGCGACCACCTCCGGGAAGCTGGCCTGGAGGCTGCACCCGCCGATCCTGCGGGCCCTCGGCATGAAGTCGAAGATGTCGGTGCCGGTGTCGTGGACGCCGGCCATCCGGCTGCTGGCATCCATGCGCCGCCTGCGGGGCACGCCCCTCGATGTGTTCGGCTACACCGCGGTGCGGCGGGCGGAGCGGTCCCTGCCCGGCGAGTACCGGGCCGCGGTCACGGCCGACCTCGCGACGCTGGATCCGGGCTGTTACGAGGCCGCTCTGCGGCGAGCGGCCCTGCCCGAGGTCGTGCGGGGATACGAGCACATCAAGATGGCCGGCATCACCCGGATGCGAGAAGAGCTCGCAAGAGCCTGAGGCCGAGCGAGCAGCCGCAGCGGGAAACCAGGGCCCGAGCGGCCCGTGAGCGAAGCGAACAGGAGCGGGAAGCCAGGGCCCGAGCGGCCCGTGAGCGAAGCGAACAGGAGCGGGAAGCCGCGCGCGAGTTGATAGGCTCACGCCCAACCCAATGGTGACGACGACTGCTACCGCCACCTTGGACCCACGCTTGGCGTTGTCCCCGGACTTCGCCGAAGCGGTGCGCCGCCATGTCGATGGCCTGGCCAGCGACGCGGACCTGGCGCTTCTCGAGGCCAACACCAGGCTGTGGGTTCGAGCCCTTTACCGACTGCTCGACGACGTCGCAGAATCCATCGACGCCGTCAGGGCCACGGTAAGGGGGCATCAGCGCGCCCTGATCGTGGCGGACCTCGAGAACGACTACCGCGCCATCGACGCCGTGCTGACGAAGCTGGCAGGACCGCCGCGGGCCCCCCTCGAGAACGGATCCTCGGCGGAGGCCCGCAGCGCGGGCGTCGTCGAGCTGCAACTGTCATGGGTGCCGGGGCGGGTGATCGCCTGGGCGGCGGGGTCGGGCCGGTCCCCGGAGACCGCACCGGACGTCCTCAAACGGCTGCGCGACGCGGGCGCCGGGACCGTCGAGTGGAGCGAGCACCGCCCGGTGAAGCTGGGCACCGGGACCCGGGCCGAGACGGTCTCAGCGCCGATCGAGAGCTGCCTCGGCTGGCTCGTGGCCCTCGGCTCGGCGGCCGAGGAGGACGGGATAGGGGCGAGCGTGTCATGGCTGGGACTGGTGGCCGCGCTGGCCGTGCGGCTCGCCGCCCAGGGGCGCATGGTTCCCCAGTTGAAGAAGGTCCGCCGTCGCTACCGACCCGACGACGAGGCCGGCGGGACCAACGGTGCGCCACCGGCCGCCGTGACCCACCGCGACGTCGCCAGCTACGCAGTGCGCTGGACCCCGGCGCTGGTGGAGTCCGACGTCGTGTCCGCTCTGGCGGATTCCCTTCCCGGCGCGGCCGCGGCCTTCGAGAACCAGCGGGACGCGACCGCCTTCACCCAGGCCGCGCTGGCCGACATCTTCGACGCCATCGCCACGGAGGCGGCCGAACGGCTCGAAGCGCCCGCGCCCCCGCCCGCGCCGCGCACCCGGGCGGATGTGGCCGAGACGGCGCTGGCCCGGCTGGACGGCACGCCCTTCGACGTCCCCAGCCGCCACGCCTCCGACCTGGCCCGGCGACTGGACCAGTGGGCTCGCCCGGTGACGGAGCCCTACGACCCGCGGCTCCGGCTCATCGTGCAACTCGATCCTCCCGACGACATCGGCGCCTGGCATCTGTCGGTCCTGTCGGAGGCGAGCTCGGGGGAGCTCCAGCCGGTGGAGCGGGCCCTGGTGATCGCGTCGCGGGCCCGCCGCCAGGCGGTGAAGCACCAGATGACCCGCCTGGAGCGGCTCTTCCCGGAGTTGGTGCGCCTCGGTGGACGCCGCCGGGGAGAGGTGATCCTCGACGCCGACGAGGCGTGGCAGCTGATGACGGAGACCGGACATGTCCTGCAGGCCGTCGGCTACGAGGTCCGGGTGCCCGCGCTGTCGCGCCGGCGCCCCTCGCCGGCGCTGCGCCTCACCTCGGTCGAGGCTCAGGAGACAGTCGTCGGGGCCCGCCAGCTTGCCGATGTCCGCTGGTCGGTCGCCTTCGACGACGTGGAGTTGACCGCCACCGAGATCCGGGACCTGGCCACCCAGGCCCGGCCGCTGGTCAGGAGCCGGGGCCAGTGGGTGGAACTCGACCGGGCCGACCTGAACGAGGCCGCGGCCGCGCTGGCCGAGCGGGCCGACGTGACCCGCATGACCGGTGCCGACATGCTGCGCCACGCCCTCGGCCTGGAGGGATCCCCGCTGTCCGGGGGGACGATGGTGTCGGGCAAGGGCTGGGCCGCGGACTTGATCCGCAGCGCCAGCAACATCGGCGCCGAACTCCCCACCAAGCCCGACGGATTCAAGGGCACGCTGCGCACCTACCAGGCCGACGCGCTCGTGTGGCTGGGCTTCCTGGAGCAGGCCGGCCTGGGCGGCTGCCTCGCTCTGGACATGGGACTGGGCAAGACCCCCACGATGCTGGCCCACATCTACCTCACCCGCGGCAACGGCCCGTCGCTGGTGGCCGCGCCGCCCGCGGTCGTGAGCAACTGGGCCAGCGAGGCCCGCCGGTTCGTTCCCGGCCTCCGGGTGGTGGTGCACCACGGACCGAGCCGCACGCCCGCCGACCAGGTGCCGGCCATGGTCAAGCGAGCCGACCTCGTGGTCTCCACCTACGGCACCACCATGCGCGACCTGGACGTCCTCGAGAAGGTCGAGTGGTCGACGGTGGTGCTCGACGAGGCCCAGGCCATCAAGAACCCGGCCAGCGAGACCGCCCAGCAGTTGCGCCGGCTCGACGCCCAATGCCGGGTGACGCTGACCGGAACGCCGATCGAGAACGGCCTGGGCGACCTGTGGGCCATCATGGACTTCTGCAACCCGGGCCTGCTGGGGGCCCGCAACCGGTTCATCGCCGAGATGTCGAAGGTCTCGAAGAAGCCCGAGCCGGATGCCAGCGGCACCGAGGGATCCAACGGCTCCGAGGCGTCCAACGGCTCGCAGCCGGCCCCGGTCGGCAAGTCTGCCGCGGCCGGTGAGGGGGCCCTGGCCGCGCTCAACGGCATCCTCGTGTTCCGCCGCACCAAGGCCGAGCCGGCCATAGCCGCGGAGTTGCCCGACCGCATCGACGAGCTCGACAACTGCACGATGACGGCTGAGCAGATCGGGCTGTACCAGGCCGTCCTCGACGAGTTGGTGGCCCGCACCGAGACCACGGCCGAGGGCGGCCCTGAGCGCAAGGGAGCGGTACTGGCCGCTATCACCGCCCTCAAACAGATCTGCAACCATCCCGTCAACTACCAGGATGACGACGGCCCCCTCGATGGGCGCTCGGGGAAGCTGGCTCGGCTGGAGCAGATCATGGGCCAGGTGTTCGCGGCGTCGGAGCGGATGCTGATCTTCACCCACTTCGCCACCTGGGGCGAGCGGCTAGCCGCCCATCTGAGCGAGCGAACCGGCCTGCCCATCAGCTGCTACCACGGCGGCCTGGCCCGCGGCGCCCGCGACCGCCTGGTCCAGTCGTTCCAGAAGGGCAGGGGAGCGGGTGCCCTGGTGCTGTCACTGAAGGCGGGCGGCACCGGCCTGAACCTGACCGCGGCCAACCATGTCGTGCTCTACGACAGGTGGTGGAACCCCGCGGTCGAGGACCAGGCCCGCGACCGGGCCTGGCGCATCGGGCAGCGCAACACGGTGGTGTGCCACCGGCTGGTGTGTCCCGGCACCGTCGACGAGCGGGTCGAGGAAGTGGTGGCGGGCAAGCGCCGCATCGCCGACATGGTCCTGCCGAAGTCGTCCTCGGTGGGCGACCTGAACAGCGATCAGCTGCGGGCCGCGCTGGGGATCGACCCCGAGCAGCTGCTCATCGACGAGAACGGCGACAACGGAGCCCACGGACGGGAGAGCGGATCATGACGGCCAACGGCGCCGACGCGGCCCGCAAGCGCTCCCGCCGGGGCAGGGGCAAGGGGCCCGCGCCGGGAACGGCCAAGACCTCCGGGGACTTCTGGGGCTCCGCCGACAAGCTGCCCCCGGTGCACGAGGTGACCGTCTCCGCCGATCCCTCGGCGGTGGTGAGGTCGCTGGGACGGCCCCCGTTCTCGGGCCACGAGGCGGTCAGCGAGTACTACCTGCGGGCCGTCTACGACAACACCGTCAAGCTCGCCGAGGTGCTGGCCACCGCCGGCGACCTATTGTCGGAGTCCGCCGAGAGCCGCGCCGACCGCTGAGCCTCGACCCGAGGAGGGAGCACGCATGAAGCCGTCAGATTTTCCCCGCGACTCAAAGTTCCGCGACCCCACAACCCCGCCGTTTCAGGACGAGACCGGCATGTTCCACGTGATGAGCCATGCGGACGTGCTGCGGGTACTCCACAACGCCGACGAGGCCTTCTCACGCGACCAGGAGCCCTACCTGCCCGAGGGCGCCCCGATCCACATCGCCATGGAGTTCATGTGGATGGTCGAGCCGTTCACGCTCGACGGCGACGCCGGCCGCCACGACGTGCTGCGGGGCGTGGTGGAGCCGTGGTTCAGGAACAACGCGGTCCGGACCATGGAGCCGGTGATCAGGCGGATCACCATCGACACGATCAACGAGGTAGTGGACAAGGGCACTGGCGAGGTCGATGTGGCCGTCGAGATGTCATCGCGCCTGGCCATGAGGGTGATCTGCGCGCTGATCGGCATGGACATGGACCGCGAGGAGTGGATGCGGAAGCAGCTGGACATATTCCTGACGTCGCCGTGGGACGACATGCCCCAGCAATGGGAGCTGCAGGCCTACTTCTGGTGGATGGTGGCCCGGCGACTCAACGAACCCTCCGACGAGCTTCTCGACGTTCTTGTCAGGGCCTGGGCCGACGGCACCATCGGTGACCGCGAACTGCTCGGCTACCTCTTCGGGTTCACCGCGGCCGGCACCGACACCACCGGCGCCAGCCTGGCCAACGGATTCGTCTACCTGGCCGAGTTCGATCTCCTCGACTGGGCTCGCAGCCGCGTCGGCGACGACACCGCTATGCGGCGGGCCGTCGAGGAGATCCTGCGCTTCGGCACGCCGTTCCCCATGAAGCCCCTGTACGTTCGCTCCGACGTGAGCTTCGACGGCCTGGAGGTCCCCGCAGGAAGCGTGCTGGCGGTGTGGTTCTCGTCGGCCAACCGGGACGAGGCCGTCAACGCCGGCCAGCCTCAGGCCCATCCGGACGTGTTCGATCCTGAACGGTGGCCCAACCGCCATATCGCCCTGGGATTCGGCACCCACTACTGCCTCGGCGCCGAACTGGCCCGGCTCGAGACCAAGATCCTGCTGGAGGAGGCCCTCACCCGGCTTCCAGGGCTCGAGATGGACCCGTCCAAGCCGTTCCGCCGCATCGCCGGCATCGTCGACGCGGTCACGGAGGCTCACTTCACCTTCGATCAGGACGGAGCCGACCGGGTGCGCGCCGGCTGAGCGCAAGCTATTGACAGGGCCCGCCTGCTCGGGTCACTATTGATGTGATCTATGAAGCTGGCGTCAGGAGCCGCGCACCATGGCAGATGAGCACACTTACGATCCGAGCGCGTTCGGCGGGACGTTCCTGAATCCCGGGGCTGCGCCCTACTCCCAGACCGGGCTGTGGATCGCCTGGGGCGGGTACCACCTCGTCGACCACTACGTCAACGAGGTGTCCGAGATGATGGCCCTGCGTGCCGGCGCCGGCATCGAGGACAAGACACCCCTGTTCAAGACGATCATCGAGGGCCCCGACGCCGAGGCGTTCGTCGACCGGGTGCAGGTCCGGGACGCCTCCCGGGTGGATGTCGACCACGGCATCTACACCTTCTACTGCGACCACGATGGCCACGCTGTGAACGAGGGGATCACGTTCCGCACGGCGGCCGACCAGTTCATCCACATGGGCGGCCCCATGGTCGGATGGTTCAGCGAGTTCGCCGACGGCTACGACATCGAACTCACCGACACCCTGAACACCGACCGCGACTACAGCGTCCTGTGCGTGCAGGGCCCGCGGTCGCATGAAGTGATGGAGGCCGTCACCGGCAGCACCCACAAGGATCTGCCGTTCTCCCGGGGCCGGATGATCACCGTCAACGGCCACGAGGTGCGCCTGTGGCGAACGGGATTCACCGGCGAGATCGGCTTCGAGATGTGGGTCGGTCCGGAGGCGGCCAGGGACATGTATTCGGTCTTCGTCGAGGGTGGACGCCCGCACGGGGCGGTGCCCATCGGCAACGCGGCGCAGGCGGCCACCCGGGTCGAGGCCGGCATGCTGATCATCGGCGTCGACTACCGCCCTTCGGGCCCGTTCGCGCAGGTGCAGTTCGCCTACCTGGACGGCGACCGCTACTTCCACACTCCCGCCGAGCTCAACTTCGGGCGCCTCGTCAACTTCCGGCGCGACACCGACTTCGTCGGCCGGCGGGCACTCGAGGCCGAAGCGGCCGGGGACCGCCCGGGCAAGGTGATGCGGGGTGTGGACATCGATCCTGCCGGCATCGCCGCGCTCTACGAGGGCGCGGGGTCGCCGCCGTTCCTGAGCCCGCGGCTGCACCGCCACTTCAACTCCGAGATCCTCGCCGGCGGCACCAACGTGGGTTTCGCCACGTCGATGTGCTGGAGCCCGGTGCTCGAGACCATGATCGGCTTCGCGCACCTCGAATCGCCCGAAGTGGACGCCGGGGACGACGTCACCCTCACCTGGCAGATCTACAACGGTCGCGGCGAGGCGGTCGAGGGCGAGGTCCCGGCCCGGGTCGTCGACCTGCCCTTCGTCGAGATGAAGCGCAGACGGATCAACTGAGCCGGCGACTAGAGGCCGCTAGAACGACGGCGGGCTCGTGATTATCAGGAACCGCGCTCCGGCATCCCCCGAGACCCACTGGTGGGGGGTCGTCGACGGGTACAGCAGGGTGTCGCCCGGATGGAGCGGGACCGGATCCCTGCCCTCCAAGCGGATCTCGACCGAGCCCTCGAGCAGATGGACAACCTCTTGCCCCTCGTGCACGATCACCTCTGAGGCGATGTTCGGCTCGGCCACGGTCTCGTTGGCCTCGAGGCGACGCCCCTCGCCCGGCGTGAGGAAGCGGGTACTGGCTCCCTCGGCGAGGAAGAACGCCTCGCCCTCGCCGGCCCGCACCAGCGTGACCTCCGAGACCGCCGGGTCGAGCAGCGCGACCGTCGTCGTTCCCAGCGCCTGGGCCACCCGGTGCAGTGCGAAGAGGCTGGGCATGGCCCGCGAGTTCTCGATCTGGGAGAGGAACGGCTGGGAGAGGTCGCACCGGTCGGCGAGCTCCTGCATGGTCATCCCGGCGGCCTTGCGGCGCTGCCGTAGGGCGGGCCCGAGCTGCGAAGCGACCGAGGTCGGCTCAGAAGGTCGCTCGTGCTCTACTGCTCCGTGGTGGGTTCTCATCGATCTGTCAACAGATTCTAGCTTCCCGGGTCGGGGTCAACCGTCCGCCAGGAACTTCACGAGCGAGTCGACCAGAGCCGAGGGGTTGTCCACCGGCACGACATGGGTGCTGTCGCCGATCTCGACCAGGCGCGAGTCGGGAGTGAGGCGGTCCATCTCGGCCATCACCTCGCCCCGGACGAAACTGCCGGAGGCATGGACGTGAAGCGTCGACGCCTGGATCCGCGGGAGTCGGTCCCAGTGGTCGTCGGAGCGGAAAGGCCAGCGCTCGAAGAAGTAGGGATCGTGCTTGGGGGCCAGCCGACCGCCCTCGATCGGGCCGTAGCAGGTGGCCGCCACGATGTCGACCATGTCGGCCGGCGCGTTCGGGTAGGCGGCCGCCACCGCGGCGCGGACCTCGTCGTGGTCGGCGTGGTCCCGGGGGCGGGGGAACAACTCGGTCTCACCCTGCTCGAAGGAGGGCTCCACGTCGACCACAGCCAGCCGTCCGACATCATCGGGATGCTCGTCGGCGTACTGGAGGGCGACCAGCGCCCCCCACGAAGATCCCGCAAGGTCCACGGGCGAGCCGCCGGAGACTGCGGCCACCGCGCCGGCGAGATCGGCGACATGGTCCGCGGTCGTGTAGTCGCCGCCGGGCGACCACTGGCTCTCGCCGTAGCCGCGGAAGTCGAGCGCCACCACCCGGCGGTGGGCCCGGACTCCGAGCGCCACCGCGTGCCAGTTCCAGGCATTGCCGGTCACGCCGTGCAGGCAGACCAGCGTCGGCCCCTCGCCCCCGAAGTCGAGTCCGTGGATCCGGTTGCCGGCTGCCCCCGGCACGAAGAAGTGCCCGACCTCGGCGGTGGCGAGAGTGGTGGACATGGTGACGCTCCTAGGCAGGGGGAAGGCCGCGCTGGCAGGGCGGCCGGGGACGAACAGTACAGTAGCGACCGCGCCGGCCGGCATCGGCCGGGTTGATCATAAGGAGGACCCTTGACCACTGTCGAGGCACGCGAGACCGTCGATCCGTTCGTTCCCGAGCGGGACTCCAGGTGGTACCGGGCGATGAGGCACTTCTGGCATCCCGTCGCCTACTCGAAGGACGTGGCCGAGGGCCAGATGGTCTCGGGCAAGCTCCTAGGCGAACGCATCCTGGTCGTCCGCCACGAGGGGACCACCCGGGCCTTCATGGACGTGTGCCGCCACAAGGGGGCCGCGCCATCGCTGGGCTGGGTCGAGAACGGGTGCATCAACTGCCCCTACCACGGCTGGGCCTACGACATGGAGGGCACCCTGGTGTCGATCCCGTCGCGCCCCGAGCTGAACGGCATACTCCAGCTCGGGCTGGTCCGCTACCTGTGCCGGGAGAGTTCCGGCATGGTCTGGGTGAGCCTGACCGACGAGCCGTGGGGCGATCCCCCCGGGATACCCGAGTGGGACGACCCGATCATGCGCTGGCAGACACCCCCGTACTACGACTGGGCCACCAGCTCGCCCCGGCGCCTCGAGAACTTCGTCGACTTCTCCCACTTCCCGTTCGTGCACGAGAACGTGCTCGGCACCAGGGACAAGGCGCAGATCGAGGAGCACGACGTGTGGCGGGAGGACGGCGCCCTGCGGTTCGACAAGGTCTTCGTCGAGCCCAACGTCGACCGCATGAAGGAGATGCTCGGAATCGACGAGGACACCATGTCGGTGCGCAACTGGTACCAGCTCACCGTGCCCGGATCGATCTCGCTGGTCCGGACCTTCCCCAACGGCAAGCGCTATGCCCTGTACATGGTCACCGCCCCCACCGGCCCGGCGACCTGCCGCAACTTCTGGCATATCGGCGCCGACTTCACATCCACCGCCGACGACATGGACTTCCTGCTCGAGTTCGAGTACATGGTGCTCGACCAGGACCAGCCGGTGGTCGAGTCGCAGTGGCCCGAGCACCTGCCCGACCGGCTCAGCGCCGAGACCTATGTGAAGGTGGCCGACGACATCACCCTGGCCTACCGCAAGTGGCTCTTCGAGCTGGCCGAGGAACTGGAGCCGAACTGAGCCGACGGCAAGCCTCAATCAACCAAGACACGGGAGGACCTCGATGGGAATACTGGACGGGCGGGTGATCATCGTCACCGGCGGGGCCAAGGGCATCGGCCTGGCCTACTGCCGGGGGCTGGCCGCCGAAGGAGCGACCGTCGTGGTCGCCGACCTCAGCGACGGTGGCGAGGTGGTCGCGGAGCTCGAATCCACGGGAGCCAAGGCGATGTCGCTGCAGGTGGACGTGTCCGACGTGGCCCAGACCGAGGCGATGGCGGCCGCCGCCGTCGACGCCTACGGCCGCATCGACGGCCTGGTCAACAACGCCGCCTTCTACATGGCCGCCACCCGGGCCCCGATGGAGGACCTCCCGCCCGACGAGTGGGACCTGTGCTTCAAGGTGAACGTGAAGGGCACCTGGCTGTGCGCTCGGGCGGTGGCGCCCACCATGCGGGCCCAGGGCAGCGGCCGGATCGTCAACATCGCCTCCATGACGGTGAACGACGGCACCCCCGGCTTCCTCCACTACGTGTCGTCGAAGTCGGCGATCTGGGGGCTGACCCGGGCCATGGCCCGCGAGCTGGGCGGCTCCGGGATCGCGGTCAACACCATCACCCCCGACTACATCCCCCACGACGAGGCCTACTCCAGCGTCCAGCCCGAGGTCGACGTGGCCATCCAGGCCCGGCGGGCGTTCAAGCGGTCCCAGGTCCCCGAGGACATGGTGGGCACCCTCATCTATCTGATGAGCCCGCTGTCCGATTTCGTCACCGGCCAGAACATCTGGGTGAACGGTGGCTCAGGATTCCACTAGTCTCCCCGGCGAGAGCCTTGCGGTGCGGCTGACAAGAACGCTGCCGCCGCGTATAGTCCTCATCAATAAATCCACACACCACCAACTTGCACGACCACCGGCGGACCACAGGGCAGGCGCCCCGTGCCCGGCGGTGGCCTTGTGATTGGTCCACAAGGAGGGAAACCGCAACACCATGCGCAAGACAACAATGCGGCTACTGGTCGCCCTTGCACTCGTCGCAGGCCTCGTCGCCTGTGGGAGCGACGACGAACCGGCGCCGGTCGCGGACACCGGCGCCAGCGACGCAGCTGTAGCAGCAGCCGAGGCAGAAGCCGCCGAGGCCCAGGCCCAGGCTGACGCCGCCGCGGCTGAGGCCCAAGCGGCTCAGGCCGAGGCCGACGCCGCCGAAGCCGAGGCCAAGGAGGCGGCTGACGCCGCCGCCATCGCAGAGGCCGAAGCAGCCGCCGCAGCGGCCGCGCTGGCAGCTGCAGAAGCCGAAGGAGCCGCAGTCGCGGAACTCGAGGCTGAGCTCGCCGCCGCGCAGGAGGCCGCCGCCGAAGCCGAAGCCGCCGCTGCCGAAGCCGCCGCTGCCGCCGAGGAGGCGGACGCGGAGCAGGCAGCCGCCGCACCAAGTGAGATCGACGTGGCCATGCTCGTGGTGGGCACCAAGGAGGAGGGCTGGTACGCCACCTTCATCGACAGCGTCAACCGCGTCTCGGCGTCCAACAAGTACGGCATCACCATCAACCTCGAGATCCTCGAGGGAATCCAGTTCGTCGAGGGCGAGCGCGTCATCCGCGATCTCGCCCAGACCGGCGAGTACGAGATCATCGTGGGCCACAGCACCTATGTGGACGGCGTCGCCGCCAACAAGGCCGACTTCCCCGACACCCTGTTCGTGTACTCGGGCTCCGGCAACGACGATCACGAGGGCGGCGACAACGCCTACTGGATCGACGTGTTCATCCACGAGCCCGCCTACCTGGCCGGGATCATCGCCGGCATGACCACCCAGACCAACAGGATCAGCGGTGTGGCCGCGTACCCGTTCCCCAACGTCAACGCGCCGCTCAACGCCTTCGTCGACGGCGCCAGGTCGGTCAACCCCGACATCGAGGTGGCCGGGGTCACCTACATCGAGAGCTGGTTCGACCCGGCTACCGCGTCGGCCGCGGCGGAGGCCCAGATCGCCAACGGCTCCGACGTCATCTACGCCGAGCGGTTCGGCCCGTTCAACGCGGCCGAGGACGCCGGCAACGTGCGGGCCGTGGGCCACTTCACCGACCAGTTGAGCCTGTCGCCGGTGGTGCTGACCAGCGCAGTGGCGCAGTGGGACACCGCCTTCTCCGACGTGCTCGACGCCTGGTACGACTACACGGTGCACGGCGTGCCCTACAACTCGCCACCGCAGCGCATCGTCTACCAGTCGATGGTGGACGACGGCTCCTCACTGGGTGACATAGCCGACGACGTGCCGGCCGACGTGGTGGCTGCCGTCGAGGCGGCCCGGGTCGCCATCCTCTCGGGCGAGTTGGTCGTCCCGCTCAACTTCGACCGGTTCGAGTAATCGCGAGAAACCGGGCTGCACGTCGAACGATCGACTGAGCGCACCGATCCGATGGCAGATGCAGCCGAGTCCGGCGCGGCCGCGCCGGGGGAGAACATCCTCGTCGCCGAGGAGGTGACGAAGGTCTTCCCCGGCGTGGTCGCCAACGACGCCGTCAACGTCGAGATCCGCAGGGCCGAGATCCACTGCCTGCTCGGCGAGAACGGCGCGGGCAAGACGACGCTGGCCGACATCCTCTACGGGGTGTACCAGCCCGACGATGGCCGGGTGCTCCTCGAGGGCAAGCCGCTGGAATTGCATTCACCCCGCGACGCCATCGAGGCCGGCATCGGCATGGTCCACCAGCATTTCGAGCTGGTGCCCCCGATGTCGGTCATCGAGAACGTGGTCATCGGCACCCAGGCCAGGCAATGGCTCGACCTGACCGAAGCCAGGCGACGCCTCGAGGAGTTCTTCGCCGACTACGACGTGGAGATCGATCCCGAAGCGGAGGTCGGCCGGCTCTCGGTCGGGGAACAGCAATGGGTGGAGATCTTCAAGACGCTCTACTTCGGCGTCGAGATACTGATCCTGGACGAGCCCACCGCGGTGCTGACCCCGCAGGGCATCGAAGAGCTCTTCCGGATCCTGCGCCGGATGCGCGACGAGGGCCTAACCATCATCCTGATCACCCACAAGCTCAAGGAGGTGATGGACCTCTCGGACCGGGTGACGGTGCTGCGCCGGGGCAAGGTCGTCGGCACGGTCGACACCGCCGACGTCGACCAACGCGATCTCGCCCGGATGATGGTGGGGCGCGACGTCCTGATGCAAGCGGACAAGGCAGCATCCGAAGCCGGCGAGCCAGTGCTGGAAGTCGATGAGATCCACTTGGAATCCGATACGGGGCGGGGCTCGCTCGAAGGGTTGTCGATCACTGTCGGCTCGGGCGAGATCGTGGGCGTCGCCGGCGTGTCGGGCAACGGCCAGAACGCCCTGTTCGACGCGGTCGTGGGCGTGCGCCATCCCGCGAGCGGCTCCATCCGGATCGCCGGCCAGGACACCACCGAGTCGGCGCCCCACCGGATCGCCACCCTCGGGGTGGCCAGCGTGCCCGCGGACCGCATCGCCCAGGGTCTGATGATGGACTTCAGCGTGAAGGAGAACCTGGTGCTGGGCAACCAGCGCGAGCGGCAGTTCTCCCGCGCCGGGATCCTCAACCGGGGCCAGATCGACGCCTTCGCCGCGGAGTCGATCGACAGCTTCGAGATCAAGACACCGTCGGCGTCGCAGATCACCCGGACCCTCTCGGGCGGCAACCTGCAGAAGATAATCATGGCCCGGGAACTCTCCGGCCAGCCCCAGCTGATCGTCGCGCACCAGCCGACGCGGGGTCTCGACATAGCCGCCACCGAGTACGTCCGGCGCCGCTTGATCCAGGAGAGGGACCGCGGCGCGGGGGTGCTGCTGATGTCGGAGGACCTCGATGAGATTTTCCAGCTCTCGGACCGGATCGCGGTGATTTACGATGGGCGGATCGTCGCGGTCACTGAACCCGACGCGACCACCCTTGAGCAGATCGGAATGCACATGGCGGGTGCCAGCGACACAGACCAGGGTTCACAGTGAGCGAACAGGTCGCCGACGCGCCCCAGGACAGCCCGCGCCCCGACGACCACGAAGCGGGCGCCGGCCGCGATCCGCTCTCGATGCTGTTCCAGCCGGGCGCCTGGCGCCTGGAACGGAGGCTGCACACCCGTCCGGTGTACGAGCTGTACGCCACCCTCATCGCGCTGGCCATCACCGCGGTGATCATCGGCCTGCTGGTGATCATCGTCGGCGTGTCACCGCTGGACGCGTTCGCGTCCCTCTACGAGGGGGCCTTCGGGAACCGGGAGTCGGCCCTCGAGACGCTGGTGCAGGCGACGCCGCTGATCCTCACCGGGCTGTGCGCGGCCATCGCCTTCCGGGCCGGAGTCTGGAACATCGGCGGGCAGGGCCAGTTCATCGCGGGCGCCATCGGCACCTGGTGGGTCTACGACACATTTCCCGGCCTTCCCGCGCCGGTGCTGTTCGTGGCCATGTTCTGCGGGGCTGCCGTCTTCGGAGCGGTGTGGGCGACGGTGGCCAGCGTCCTGCTGGTCCGCTACGGAACCAACGAGATCCTCACGACGGTGATGCTCAACTTCGTCATCGACTCCGGGCTGTCATGGCTGCTCTCGGGACCCTGGCAGGCCAACGACACGCCCTACTCCCAGACCGAGCGGATGGTCGAGAGCACATTCCTGCCCCGGTTCTTCGACGACAGCCGGCTGCACCTGGGCTTCGCCCTCGCGCTGGTGATGGCGGCCGTGATCCATTTCCTGGTGCGGCGCACCACCCTGGGATTCGAACTGAGGGCCATAGGCGTCAACAAGCAGGCGGCCTCGTACAAGGGCGTCAGCGTCGGGGCGGCCATCATCGCGGTCATGGCCATCTCGGGGGCACTGGCAGGACTGGCGGGCGCGGGTGAGCTGCTGGGCCTTCATCACCGGATCAACTTCGAGTTCGGCGGCCAGGCCGTCGGCTTCACCGGGATCATCGTCGCCCTGGTGGCCCGGCTGCATCCCGCCGGCGTGATCGTGGTGGCCATCGCCTTCGCGGGGCTGCTCAACGGCGCGACCCAGATGCAGGTCGGCACCGGCATCCCGGCCGCGCTCGTGGACGTCATCGAGGGGGTCGCCCTGGTTCTCGTGCTGCTGGCCGCCGTCGCCTGCCGCTACCGACTCAGGAAGATCGCACACCATGGATAGCTCCGGGTAGCCGTCGTGGAGGACTTCTTCACCTACTCGGTGATCCTGGGCATCTTCGTGGCCACCTTCAAGATCGCCACCCCGCTGCTGATCGCGGCCACCGGCGAACTGGTCGCCGAGGCCAGCGGGATCCTGAACCTGAGCCTCGAGGGGACCATGACCATGGGCGCCTTCTCCGGGTTCCTGATCGCCAACGAGACCGGCAACCTGTGGCTGGGGCTGGTGGGGGCAGCCGTGGGCGGGGGTGCCCTGGGGCTGCTGATGGCGGTGATGACGGCCACCGTCAAGGTCAACCAGATCGTCGCCGGGCTCGCGCTGAACATCCTCGGCTTGGGCGGAGCCTTCTTCTGGTACCGCTCCGTGTACGAGGAGGGCGGCGCCGTCGCGTTTCCCACCGTGGACCGGTTCCAGACCGCGACCATCCCGCTGCTGTCCGACATCCCCGCGGTGGGCGAGGTGTTCTTCGACCAGCACTGGCTGACCTACTTCGGGATCCTCATGGTGCCGGCGACCTTCATCTTCCTGAACCGCACCAAGTACGGCCTGGAGCTCCGCAGCATCGGCCACAACCCGGAGGCGTGCGACATGCGGGGTGTGGGCATCATCTCCCGCCAGTACACCGCGGTGATCTACGGGGGTGTGATGGCCGGGCTCGGCGGCGCCTACCTCTCGCTGGCGGGTGGAAACCAGTTCTTCGACGACATCGTGGCGGGGCGGGGATGGATCGCCCTGGCCATCGTGATCTTCGGCAACTGGCGGGCGTCATGGATCCTGGGCGGCTCGCTGCTGTTCGGGTTCCTCGAGGCCACCCAGCTGTCGCTGCAGGCCAGCGGCGTGGACCTGCCCTACCAGCTCCTGCTCGCCCTGCCGTTCCTTCTGACCATCGTCGCGCTGGTGTTCAACCGCAGCCGCTCCCAGGTCCCGCTGTCGCTGACCATCCCGTACCACCGGGGCGAGCGCTAGACGACGGCTGAAGCGGCGATGAGCCTCGACATCGACTCCCACATCCGCCACAGCACCCGCCACATCGGAAGGTCGGTCCCGAGGCGGGAGGACCGGGGCCCGCTCACCGGCCGGGGGCGTTATGTCGCCGACATCAAGATCGCCGGGATGCTCGAGGTCGTCCTCGTGCGCAGCATCGAGGCCCACGCCCGCATCGTGTCGATCGACACGTCCGAGGCCTTGGCCATGGACGGCGTGCAGGCGGTGTTCACCGCGGCCGACCTGGCCGACGTCAAGACCTTCCCGGACTACATCCCCTACATAGGCCCGGTCAAGCAGCGCCCGCTCGTCGAGGACCGGGTGCGATACGTGGGCGCCCCCTATGCCGCCGTGGTCGCGGTGGACCGCTACATCGCCGAGGACGCAGCCGCCCTGGTCGCGGCGGGGACCACCTACGAGCCGCTGCCGACGGTGGCCGATCTCGACCAGGCGCTGGCCCCGGGAGCGCCCAAGCTCTACGACCACTGGGAGAGCAACTGCTCGTTCGACGTGGCCCCCCACAAGCCCGAGGTCGACCACGCCTTCAAGCAGGCCGACCACACATTCACCGAGACCTACGTCAGCCAGCGCCAGACAGGACTGCCCATGGAGACCAGGGGAGTGGTGGCCGACATCACCGACGGGACGCTCACGGTGTGGTCCTCGACGCAGAGCCCCCACATGGTTCGCTCCACCATCGCGCTGATGCTGGACATGCCCGAACCGCAGGTGCGGGTGATCCATCCGACCATCGGGGGCGGCTTCGGCACCAAGACCCACATCTACCCCGAGGACATCGTGGTGCCCTGGATCGCCCGGCGCCTCGGTCGGCCCGCGCGCTGGATAGAGGACCGCATGGAGAACCTTGTGGCGTCGGTCCACGCCCGCGATCAGCGCCACACCGTCGAGGTCGCCTACGACGATGACGGCACGATACGGGGGGTGCGCTGCGCGTCCATGCTCGACATGGGCTCGGGCGAGATCTTCATGCCGGGCACTGCGCCGGTCTTCGTGACCAATGCCTGCATCACCGGCGGCTACGACTTCGAGAACATGGAGGCCCGCACCATCGGTGTGGTCACCAACAAGACGCCGGCCGGCGCCTACCGGGGCTTCGGGATCCCGGAGGGCGCGTTCGTCATGGAGCGGATCATCGACCGGGTCGCCCGTCTGACCGGAACCGACCGGGTCGATCTGCGACGGCGGATGCTGCTGCGACCCGAGCAGAAGCCCTACGTGATGCACGGCGGGGGCCGCCTCGACTCCGGCTCCCACTCCGAGTCCTTCGAGCGGGCCCTGGAGATGACGGCTCCGGCCCTCGAGCGGGCCCGTTCCCGATACGCCGACGACCCCGATGTCCGGGTGGGTGTGGGCTACTGCAACTATGTGGAACCGACATCGCCGAGCTACCACCTGACCACCGGCCACTGGGGCGGCGGCGACGCGGCCACCGTGCGGGTCGATCCCGACGGGTCGGTGCGGGTGGCCGCCGGGCTGAGCGAGATCGGCCAGGGCAACACGACGGCTGCGGCCCAGCTCGCGGCCGACATGCTGGGCGTTTCCCCCGATGACGTCACCGTGGTGCTGGGCGACACCGAGCGGGCCCCCTACGGCCTGGGCTCATGGGGCAGCCGTGGCGCGATGATGCTCACCGGTTCGGTGCTGCTGGCCTCGGAGCGGCTAGTGGACAAGGCCCGGGCCATCGCCGCGCACATGCTGGAGGCGGCCGAAGCCGACGTGGTACTCACCGACGGCGCGTTCCATGTGGCCGGCAGCGACCAGCCCTCGGTGAGCTGGGCCGAGGTCGGCACCGCGGCGTGGATCCGCTATGTGGACCTGCCCGACGGCATGGAGCCCGGCCTGGAGACCTCCGGCTACTACCACCCTGAGAACCTGCAGCATCAACTCGACGACACCGGCAAGATCAACGCCGCGGCCAGTTGGTCCAACGGCACCCACATCGGGGTGGTCAGCGTCCGCGTAAGCACGGGAGAGGTGAGGATCGAGGACTATCTCGTGGTCCACGACTGCGGCACGGTCATCAACCCGGCGCTGGTGGAGGGCCAGGTCCACGGCGGGGTGGCCCAGGGCATCGCGGGCGCCATGTACGAGCACTTCCAGTACGACCCCGACACCGCCAATCCCCGGTTCGCATCGTTCATGGACTACCTGGTGCCGACGTGCGCCGAGGTGCCCCCCATGGAGTTAGACCATTTCGAGTCGCCGGCCCCCGAGCAGCCGCTGGGCGTCAAGGGCTGCGGCGAGGGAGGCACGGTGGGGCCGCCCGCGGTGGTGGCCGGAGCGGTGTCCGACGCCCTCTCGCAATGGGGCGTCGACCTCACCGAATGTCCTGTGACTCCGGTGGCGGTTAGGGCTGCCATCCGGGCAGCCGGGACGGCTGGAGCTGGAGCAGGCTCGTGAAGCCGGCACCGTTCGACTACTGCCGGCCCGCGACGGTGGCCGAGGCCCTCGAGGCTCTGGGATCATCGGAATCCAGCCGGGTGCTGGCCGGAGGCCAGAGCCTCATCCCGGCCATGAACTTCCGCCTGACCGACGTGTCCGTGCTGGTCGACATCAACCGCGTCGACGGCCTCGCCTCGGTGGACTGCGACCTGGGCGGCGTGACCGTGGGGGCGGCCGCGACGCAGACCCGGGTGCTGGAGCACGAAGGCGCGGCCGGCGTCGTCGGTGGCCTTCGGGCCGCGCTGCGCCACGTCGGGCACCTCCAGATCCGCAACCGGGGCACGGTCTGCGGCAGCCTGGCTCACGCCGACCCGGCGGCGGAGCTGCCCGCCCTCGCAGTCGCCTCCGGCGCGGTGATCGCCGTCTCCGGACCCGACGGTGAACGCCGGATCGACGCCGCGGACTTCTTCATCGGGCCGTTCTGGACGGCTCTCGAAGACGGCGAGCTCATTACCGAGGTGCATTTTCCGGCACAGCCGCCCGGCTCGGTGACCATCGTCGACGAGATCTCCCGGCGGGCCGGCGACTTCGCGGTGGCCGGCCTGGTCGCGACGGTGCAAGCCGACGGCGGAGCGGTGCGCTCAGCCCGCCTGGTCGGCTTCGGGCTGGGGGGAGTGCCAACCCGGCTGGAGACCGCCGAGGCCGCGATCGAAGGGTGGGCCGCGGACCACCCGGCGGACACCCTCGCCGAGGCGGTGATGGCCGACACCGCCGACGCGTTCGACGACATCCATGCCACGAGCTGGTACCGCCGAGAGGCGGTAGCCGCCCTCACAGTGCGTGCGGCCCGGCAGGCTCTGGCGGACGCGGAGGCCGCATGACCATCAGCGAACCGATCTCCGAAGTGGACGTCGAGGTCACCGTCAACGGGCAGCCTCAACGGCACCGGGTACCGGCCCGGCTGCTGCTGTCGGACTACATCCGCGACACGGTCGGCCTCACCGGCACCCACCTCGGCTGCGAGCACGGCTATTGCGGCGCATGCACGGTGATCGTCGACGGCGACGCGGTCCGGTCCTGCCTGATGCTGGCGGCGCAGGTCGACGGCGCCGAGGTCCGGACCGTCGAGGACCTCGCGCCCGCAGGCGCGGACTCCTTGTCGCCCATGCAGCAGGCCTTCCACGACAATCACGCCCTGCAGTGCGGCTTCTGCACCGCGGGCTTCCTCATGACCCTGGAGAGCGTGGACCCGACCGAGTGGAACGAACCCGAACGGGTCGTCGAGCTGCTGTCGGGCAACCTCTGCCGGTGCACCGGCTACCAGAACATCGTGACCGCGGTGACGGAGGCCTGGAGCGCCTACGATGGAAGCGGAGGATCCGACGATGGCTGACGCGACCGTCGAAGTGAACCACGACGTCTGCATCGTCTCTGGCATGTGCGCCTCGCTGGCACCCGAGATCTTCGACATCGACGACGACGGCCTCAAGCTTGAGGTCCTCCAGCCGACCCTGCCGCCCGAGTTGGTGGCCAAGGCCCGCAGCGCCGAGGCCTGCTGCCCGGTCGAAGCCATCAAGGTGACGGAGACATGAGCGCGACAGAGACATGAACGGGACAACGCCATGACCATGACCCAGGATCCGGCCGCACCCGAAGGATTCGAGGTGCAGGGGAATACCCAGCTCGACATGGCCGGCGAGGAGCGCCTCTACCAGCAGCTGAAACGCTTCTGGCAGCCGGTCGCCTTCTCGGATGACCTGACCGACTCGCCCCACCAGGTCACGCTGTTCGACACCCGCCTGGCAGTGGCTCGCCTCGACGGGAAGGCCCAGGTCTTCAGCGACATCTGCCGCCACCGCGGCTCGGCCCTGTCGCTGGGGCGGGTCGACGGCTGCCGGCTGCGCTGCGCCTACCACGGCTGGGCCTACGACGCCGACGGCACCGTGGTCGACATCCCGGCCCGGCCCGAGCTCAACGGCAAGCTGGTGGCCCAGCTGCCGACCTACCCGACCATCGAGGCCGGCGGCCTGGTGTGGACCTGCGTCTCGGGGGAGACGCCGCGGTTCGGCCCGTCGGAGTGCCCCGAACTCGACGATCCCTCGTACCGGTTCCTGCGCTTCCCGCCCTATGAGTGGGACTGCTCGGTGGCCCGGCGCCTGGAGAACTACTTCGACTTCTCCCACTTCGCCCACGTGCACCACGGGATCCTCGGCGACCGCGACGAGGCCGAGATCGCCGACTACGACGTGGCCAGGCACGGCTCGGAGCTGAGGATCACCGCGGGCCCGTTCATCGAGTACACCGACAACGTCAAGAACTCAGCCGTCGAGCACGACGGCCTGACCTACGAGGCTTGGAAGCGCTACCGGGTGTACATGCCCAACGCCATGAAGCTCAACAGCTCGGCCGGGGTGACCGAGGACTTCGTGCTCTACGTGGCGGTCGCGCCGGTCAACCGGCGGCGGACCCGCTGCTTCACCTTCGTGGGCCGCAACTACGCCCTGGACCGCGATCAGGACTTCTGGGACATGCAGTACGTGATCCTCGGCCAGGACCAGCCCATCGTCGAGTCGCAGCGGCCCGAGGAACTGCCGGTCGACCTGACGGCCGAGATGCATGTCAAGGGGGCCGACGCGGGCACCGTCGAGTACCGGCGCTGGCTGATCAGCATCGCCGACGGCAAGATCGAGCTGGCCCCCACCGGCTGACGCTAGAACTGGCCTCGCGGCTCGGGCCTGCAGGCGGGTACCGTTGGGATCCGTGACCACGACCGAGCCCCGCGCCGACACCGCGTCCCGCAACGACCGCCATGACTCCGCACCAGGACCCCACGACGACGACCGCCTGCCGGTCAAGATGCTCAACGACCGGATCCTGGTGGCGGTGGGCGAGGCCGAGGGGGAGCGGCGCTCCACCGGTGGCATCCTGATCCCGGCCACCGCCCAGGTGGGCAAGCGCCTCACCTGGGCCGAGGTGGTGGCCGTGGGGCCCAACGTCCGCAACATGGAGAAGGGCGACCGGGTGCTGTTCAACCCCGAGGACCGCTACGAGGTGGAGGTCAGGGGCCGCGACTACATCATCCTGCGCGAGCGCGACATCCACGCGGTGGCCGCCGAGCGCCTCGACAAGGGCAGCACCGGCCTCTACCTCTAGCCCGCCGGACCGCGAGCCCGCGCCCCTGTTATCCCAGGGCGAGTCCTATTGCTCGTTCCTGCGCTTCATCTCGACGAATGGAAGCTCCGAGACCACCGCGCCAACCTCGTATGTCGAACCGGCCAGGTTCCAATCCGCGATCACGTTCGTCCCAGGCTCAGCAAAGTCGGTGCCGATCCGGGCGAGGCCGATGAGTCCGCCGATTCTTGGACTCCACGCAATGCTGTTGACGTACCCGACATGGCCGTCCTTGGACCGGACCGGCACCAGCGGGAACCGCGAGCGCTGCGGGACACGGGGTGGCTCGCCTCGCTCGCTCTGCTGTGCCGCGATGTCTCGCTCGTCGATGCGCAGCCCGACAAGGCGTCGGGCCGGGCCACCGCTCTGGCGCTCGGCCAGAAGCGCGTCCCGGCCGACGAAGTCCCCCTTCCCGAAGTTGACGAACCTCCCGATGTTCAGTTCCTCGGGCGTCGCCTCCCACTGGACATGCTGCGGGGATGTGGGATCGCCGGAATGCGTGGAGCTGTCGGGACCGGCTCTCGTGTAGTCGATGACCGGCAGGATGAGACCGGCTTCGATACGGCCGACATCCTCGGCCATGTCCCCGAGCGGCATCATTCCGAGCGGCTCTCCCGCGGCGTACAGGGCGTCCCACACGTCAAGGGCGTCCTCAGCGCGTATCCAGAACTCGTAGCCGCGCTCACCCGTGAAGCCTTGCCGCCAGATCCAGACATCGGCCGAGCCGAACCGGATCTCGGTGCCTCGGGAGAAACGCAGACCGGACAGATCCTGTCCTGCCGCCCTGGCCAGTATGTCGTCGGATGCCGGGCCCTGGAGGTGGAGGATCCCCCACTCCCCGGTGACGTTCTCGACGGTGACATCGAACCCTTCGGCGTTCTGCGCATACCAGACGTCCAGCGGGCTGGCGGTGTAGCAGAACTGCTGCTCGGACATGCGGAACAGCAGGCCGTCGCTTATGAGCATGCCCCGATCATCACAGAATGCGTTGTAGTAGGCGTGCCGCAGTTCCATCTTCGAGATGTCGCGAATGACGAGCCTCTGGAGATACTCCACGACGTCGGGACCTGAGAAGAAGTACATCTCGAGGGGCGATTTGTCCTCCAGGACCGCCGCGTCGCGCATGGCGGCCACTTCACGCCCGTGATCCCAGAACGACTCCGGGCGAAGGTAGACCACTTCGCCGGTCGACCACTCGCTCCAGGTGCCCGATCTGACGAGTGGGGCCATTCGGGCCGTGAACGGCGTTCCGCTGATCCGCATCGTGTCAAGTCCTCTATGCCTTGGGAGTTCGCAAGCTCATCGGCCCGGTGAGATTGATGTGTTCAATACCCGGACGGAGTGTAGTGAAGCCCACTCTCAAGTCAAGTTCGCGCCGGCGGCGGGGGTAGGCAGCGACGTCGCCCGCCTTGACACTCACCGGGTCGGCGCGCCACAGTGTTGCCCTTGCCAATGTTCGGCCCTGTTCACGCTTGCCGGCGTGACATCCGGCGGCCGGAAAGGGTACCAACCATGAGGGGGCACCGATGATACGACTCACGATCCGACTGCTGGCCGCAGTGCTGGCCTTCTCGACAGTCCTAGTGGCCTGCGGGGACGACGAGCCCGAACCGGCCGCAACGCCGGAACCGGCCGAGGCGCCCGCAACCACGGCAGCCCCCGAACCGGCCCCCGCCGAGGAGGCCCCCGAACCGGCGGCCAGCGAGGATCCCACGTCGCTTCACATCGCGGTCATCTTCGCGGCCCCGGCCGACGACACCTGGAGCACCTCGCTGCTGGGGGCGCTCAACCGGGTCGCTGCGGAGGCTCCGTACGGCCTCGACATCACCCATGAGCACTTCGAGAACATCTCCTACGCCGACGGCGAGAGGGTCCTTCGCCAGACCGCGGAGACCGGCGATTTCGACATGATCATCGCCCACAGCACCTTCTCCGACTCCATCTACGCCATCAGGGACGACTTCCCGGACATCCTCTGGTCGTTCACCGGGTCCGGCAACGAGGGCCGGGGCGGCAACGCCTACTGGCTGGACGTCCTGCCCCATGAGGCCGCCTACCTCGCCGGCATCGCCGCGGGCCACCTCTCCGAGACCGGCATGATCGGCTCGGTGGCCGCCTTCCCGTTCCCGAACGTGAACGGCCCGATCAACGGGTTCTTCGAGGGCGCACGCTCGGTGAGGCCCGACATCGAGACCCGGGTGACCTACATCGAGAGCTGGTTCGATCCGGCCGCCGCCCAGGAGGCCGGCGCCGCCCTCATCGAGGAGGGCGCCGACAGCCTCTACGCGGCCTCGACCTTCGGCACCTTCCAGGCGGCTCTGGAGGCCGACCGGGTATTCACCATCGGCGACCTGGACGACCAGGAGGCGCTGGCCCCCGAGGTCGTCATCACCAGCGTGATGATCCTGTGGGATCCGGGGCTGCGGGTCCTGGTTGATGCGTGGTGGGCCCACGAGACCGCCGGCGAGCCCTATGACGCCCCGGCCGAGCGAATCCACTTCTACATGGCCGAGGGCGGCGCCGACATCGCTCCGTTGAACGAGGCCCTGGTGCCCGCCGACGTGATCGCCGAGGTCAACGCCGCTCGGGACCAGATCCTGAACGGGGACCTCGTCGTGGAGTTCAATCCGGGCGACATCACCTGATCCACTCGAGAGCGTCCGGCCCGCGGAGCCGGGCCGGACGCCGCCAACAGCAGATCGAGGGGAGCCGCCCATGTCAGAGCTGACCGAGCGGGAGCAACGGCTGCTGCGGCGGGCCATCGAGGTGTCGAGGCGCTCCCGCCGGAACGGGAACCACCCCTTCGGGGCGATCTTCGTCGACGGCTCGGGGAACGTCCTCGTCGAGGCCGAGAACTCGGTGATCACCACCGGCGACTTGATCGGCCATGCCGAGACGAACCTGGCCCGCGAGATGGGCCTCACCCTCACTGCCGAGCAGATCGCCGCCGGCACCGTGTACGCGAGCTGCGAGCCATGCGCGATGTGCGCCGGCGCCATGTACTGGGCCGGGGTCAACCGCCTCGTCTATGGCATGAACGAGTCGGACCTGATGCCGTTCGACAACGGCGAGCGAGACGAGAACGCCACGATGACCGGTGTCGGATGCCGGGCCGTGCTGGCCAGCGGGCAGCGCGACATCGAGGTCAGCGGCCCCCATCTCGTGGACGAGGCGGTGCAGGTCCATCACGGGTTCTGGGACTCCTAGCGGCTCCCGTCCCAACACCGATGCCCACGGCTGATTACCGTTCGGGGCGATGAACGGCCCCGGCGCTGACTCCGTCCTGCTGCAGGCCCGCGGCGTGACCAAGCGGTTCCCCGGCGTGGTCGCCAACGACGACATCACGCTGGAGGTCCATCGGGCCAGGGTGCACTGCCTGCTCGGGGAGAACGGGGCAGGCAAGAGCACTCTCGCCGACCTGTTCTACGGTGTGCACGAACCCGACGAGGGCGTCATCGAGCTGCGGGGCGAGCCGATCCACATGGTCTCGCCCCGCGACGCCATCGCGGCCGGGATCGGGATGGTGCGCCAGCACTTCGAGTTGGTCACCCCGATGTCGGTACTGGAGAACGTCGTCATCGGCACCCGGGGCGAGGCCAAGGTCGACCTGCGCGCCGCCCGGGACCGCCTCGGTGAGCTGTGCGACCTCTACGGGGTGGAGGTCGACCTCGACACCCCGGTCGGCGACCTGGCGGTGGGACAGCAGCAGTGGGTGGAGATCCTCAAGGCCCTCTACCTGGGCTGCGAGGTGCTGATCCTCGACGAGCCGACCGCGGTTCTCACCCCCGAGGGCATCGAACGGCTCTTCGCGACCCTGCGCCGCATGGCCTCCGAGGGACTCACCATCGTGCTGATCACCCACAAGCTCCACGAGGTGATGGAGATCTCCGACGATGTGACCGTCCTGCGGCGCGGCCGCGTGGTACGCACCTCGCTCACCTCGGAGGTGACCATGGCCGACCTGACCAGGATGATGGTCGGCCGCGACGTGGACTTGGCCATCGACGTGGCCGAGACGTCGCGGGGAGACCTGGTGCTCGACGTCTCGGGACTCGACGTCGCCACCGAGTCCGGTCGGGGCTCCCTCAAGCAGGTGTCGCTCCAGGTGCACGAGCGCGAGATCCTGGGCATCGCCGGCGTCTCGGGCAACGGCCAGGACGCGCTCTTCGACGTGCTCGTCGGAATGAGTTCCGCCGACGCGGGCCGCATCCTCGTCGACGCGAAGGACGTTGCCGAACTCTCCCCGGCAGACCGGCTCGAGATCGGCATCGCCAGCGTTCCCGCCGACCGCATCCATCAGGGCCTCATGATGGACTTCCGGATCAGCGAGAACCTGATCCTCGGCCGCCAGCGTTCCGGCCGCTACCGGCGGCGGGGCTGGCTGAACCAGGCCAGCATCGCACAGTTCGCTGACGAGTCGGTCACGGACTTCGAGATTGCCGCACCCTCGCCGTCGCACGTCACCCGCGTCCTCTCGGGCGGGAACCTGCAGAAGATCGTCATGGCCCGCGAGCTTGCCGGACAGCCCCGGCTCCTGGTCGTCCACCAACCGACGAGGGGCTTGGACATCGGCGCCACCGAGTACGTGAGGCGGCGCCTGGTCGAGGAGCGCGACCGGGGCGCGGCCATCCTGTTGATCTCCGAGGATCTGGACGAGCTGCTGAACCTGTCGAGCCGCATCGCGGTCATGTTCGACGGCCGCATCGTCGGCGAGGTCGACCGCCGCGACGCCACCATCGATCGGATCGGCATGTGGATGGCCGGGGTGTCGGGCGTCCCGGGCGAGGCCCTGGCATGAACACGGATGCTCCAACTACGCCCGGTGCGTCCTCGGGGAGTCTGCTCCGCCGGTCCGGCTGGCGCCTGGAGAGACGGCTGGCGGTCAAGCCCTGGCACGAGGTCGTCACCCTGGTGGGCGCGTTCATCATCGGGCTGGCCATCTGCTCGATCCTGATCGCGGCCTCCGACAAGAGCGTCGTCGACTCCTACCGGGCCCTGTTCGACGGCGCCTTCGGATCCAGGCGGGCGGTCTACGAGACCCTCGTCCAGGCCACCCCGCTCATCTTCACCGGCCTGGCGGCCGCCTTCGCCTTCCGGGCCAGGGTGTGGAACATCGGAGGCGAGGGCCAGTTCTTCGCCGGCGCCATGGGGGCGTTCTTCGTCAGCAACCTGTGGCACGCCCACCTTCCCCGCGGCGTGATGGTGCCGGTGCTGTTCATCGCGGCCGCCGCGGCGGGGGCGCTGTGGGCGTCGATCGCCGGCCTGCTGAAGGCCCGCTACGACACCAACGAGATCATCACCACGGTGATGCTCAACTTCATCGTCCTGCTCATCCTGTCGTATCTCCTAGGCGATATGTGGCGGTCGCCCGACACGTTCTACTTCCAGACGGTGACGCTGCCGGAGTCGGCCCATCTGCCGCTGATAGTCGACGGGACCCGGCTCCACTGGGGATTCGGGATGGCGGTGGCCATGGCAGTCGTGGTCCACGTGTTGCTCAGGCGGACCGCGCTGGGCTACGAGGTGCGGGGCGTCGGCATCAACCGCACCGCGGGCTCCTACAAGGGGATCTCGGTTCCCCGGGTGACTGTGCTGGTGATGGCCATCAGCGGCGCGCTGGCCGGACTGGCCGGCGCGGCCGAGTTTTCGGGAATACACCATCGCCTCCAGCTCGACATCTCCAACAACTTCGGCTTCGTGGGCATCATCATCGCGCTCATCGGCCGCCTGCACCCGGCCGGGGTGGTCGTGAGCGCCATCGCGTTCGGGGCCCTCGTCAACGGCGCAGTGACGATGCAGATCCAGACCGGGATCCCGGCCGCGCTGGTCGACGTGATCCAGGGGCTCTCGCTCATCTTCGTGCTGACCGGCGCGGTGGCGGTGCGCTACCGGCTCCAGAGGACCCACACCGATGAATGACGTCCTCGAGGCCCTGATCAACGTGGGCGTGCTGGCCAGCGCCATCCGCATCGCCACGCCGCTGCTGCTGGCCGCGCTGGGCGAGATGGTCACCGAGCGGGCCGGCATCCTGAACCTGGGCATCGAGGGCACCATCACGGTGTCGGCCTTCGGGTCCTTCGTGGTGGCCGACAAGGCCGACTCCCTGTGGCTGGGAGTGGTCAGCGGGGTCGGGGCCGGAATACTCCTGTCGCTGCTGATGGCCGTGCTCGTGAGCAGCATCAAAGTCGAGCAGGTCGTGGCCGGGCTCGCCCTCAACCTGTTCGGCATCGGCATGGCCTTCTACCTGTTCCGGGCGGTCTACCCGCAAACCGGCAGCGAGATGCCCCGCAGCGACACCTTCGACCATGCCGAGATCCCCCTGCTGTCCGACATCCCGGCGGTCGGGGAGGTCGTCTTCAGCCAGCACTGGCTGACCTACGCAGCCATCGGTTGTTGCCCCTTGCTGTGGTGGGCGCTGAACCGGACCCAGTTCGGCCTCGAGCTGCGCAGCGTCGGCAACAACCCGGCCGCCTGCGACATGCGGGGCATCAACGTCACCGGGATGCAGTACCTGGCGCTGATGTTCGGGGGCCTCATGGCCGGGCTGGCCGGCGCGTTCTTGAGCGTGTTCCTGTCGGGGCTGTTCTTCGTGGACGTGGCCGCCGGCCGGGGATGGATAGCGCTGGCCATCGTGATCTTCGGGAACTGGCGGATCGGGAGGATCCTGGCCGGCTCCCTCTTCTTCGGCTACCTCGACGCCTACCAGCTCTCGCTCCAGGCCCGCGGCGTCGACGTCCCCCACCAACTGCTGCTCGCGCTGCCATTCGCGCTCACCATCGCGGCGTTGGTCGTGAACAGGCGCCGCAGCCAGGAGCCCCTGCACCTTGGCGTGCCGTACTTTAGGGGCGAGAGATGAGAGGAGGCATTGGATGACCCAACTGGAGGACCGGATCGACTATGTCGACGCCGAAACCGAGGACAAGATCTACGAGGCCATGCGGGACAGGTTCTGGTACCCGGTGGCCTACTCCGACGAGCTGACCGACACGCCGCAGGGCTTCGTGCTGTACGGCAAGAAGATGGTGGTGGTGCGCCTCGGCGGCGAGCCGGTCGTGTTCGACGACCAGTGCCTGCACAAGGGGACCGCGCTGTCCCTGGGGGTGGTCGTCGACGACTGCCTGCGCTGCCCGTACCACGGCTGGACCTACGACGCCACCGGCGCAGTGGCCCGGATACCGGCCCGCGAGGAGCTGTCGCAGCACGTCAACGTGAAGCTGCCCAGCTACCCCACCTGCGAGGTCAGCGGGCTGGTGTACACCTGCCTGGGCGACCCCATCTACCCGCCGCCGTCGGTCCCGATGTTCGACGACCCGAGCTACCAGTTCCTGCATCTCGACATCTACGAGTGGGACTGCTCGATGGCTCGCCGGCTGGAGAACTACTTCGACTTCTCCCACTTCCCGTGGGTGCACGACGGGCTGCTCGGCGACAGCAACCAGCCCCGGGTCGACGACTACGACGTGGAGCGGGTCGGGGGCGAGCTGAGGTTCGTGGCCGGGCCGTTCCCGGAGTTCACCGACAACGTCAAGAACGCCCCCACCGCCGACTCCGGCGGCGAGCCCATCTTCGGCGCCATCAAGCGCTACCGGGTGTTCGTGCCCAACGCGATGCAGCTCAACAGCAGCGCCGGCGAACACGAGGACTACGTGCTGTGGGTGTGCCTGGCGCCCGTCGGTCCCCACCGGACCCGGTGCTTCACCTACCAGGGCCGCAACTACGGGCTCGACCACGGCGAGGAGTTCATGGCCTTCGCGCAGCTGGTCACCGACCAGGACCGTCCCATCGTGGAGTCGCAGATGCCCTGCCAGGTCCCGATCACGCTGCCCGAGGAGATGTTCGTCAAGGGGGCCGACCTCGCGCTGTTGCAGTACCGGCGGTGGCTGCTCGAGCTGGCGGGACTCCGCTAGACCATGAAGCCGCCACCGTTCGCCTACTGCCGGCCTCACAGCCTCCACGAGGCGCTGGAGCTCCTGGCCGAGCACGGCGACGAGGCCAGACCGCTGGCGGGCGGGCAGAGTCTCGTCCCCATGCTCAACCACCGGTTGGCCCGCCCGGCAGTCCTCGTTGACATCGGCGCGATCGGAGACCTCCAACGGATGGATCGCAACGAGTCGGGCTGGATGATCGGCGCCACCGTCACCCAGCGCCGAGTCGAGCAGGAGAGCGTGGAGGGCTGCGACTTGCTGCGCCTGGCCATGCCGTTCATCGGCCACCGCCAGATACGGGCCCGGGGCACCGTCGGCGGCAGCATCGCCCATGCCGATCCGGCGGCCGAACTGCCGGCCGTGGCCCTGACTCTCGACGCCACGATGGTGGCCACCGGCCTCGACGGCGAGCGGGCGATCCCTGCGGCCGCGTTCTTCGCGGGCCCCTACATGAACTCGCTCGAAGAGGGTGAGATCCTCTCGCGCGTGACCTTCCCGACGGTTCCACCCACCACAAGGTGCTCCTTCAGGGAGTTCGCCAGGCGCAAGGGCGATTTCGCGGTGGCCGGAGTGGCTGCCGCGGTCGACTTCGAGGACGGCTCGGTAACCGCCGCCAGCCTCACCGCGTTCGCGGTGGGGTCCAACCCGGTCCGGCTCACCAGTGCCGAAGCGGCCGTCGCCGGGCGGCATCTCGACGAGGCGGCCCTAGCCGACTCTGCCGAGGCCGCGGCCGCCGAGATCGAGCCGTGGGACGACATCCACGGATCACCGCAGTACCGGCGCCAGCTCGTAGCTGTCCTGCTGCGACGGGCATTGCAGGAGGTTGCCCCATGACCGCCCCGACCGCACGTCGAGTCGAGCCCTCAGTCGAGGTGCCGATCAGCGTGACCGTCAACGGAGAGGCGGTCGAGGCGGTGGTCCCGGCTCGCCAACTGCTGGCCGACTTCCTGCGGGAGGAGCTGCGCCTCACCGGCACCCACGTCGGCTGCGAGCAGGGGATCTGCGGAGCATGCACCATCAACCTCGACGGCGAGCCGGTGCGGTCCTGCATCATGCTGGCCGCCCAGGTCGACGGATCGGCCATCACCACGGTGGAGGGACTGTCGTCGGAGGGCCTTAGCCCGCTTCAACAGGCCTTCAAGGACAACCACGGCCTCCAGTGCGGGTTCTGCACTCCGGGATTCCTCATGACGCTGTCGACCGTAGACCCCGAGGAATACCCCGGGGAGGAGGGGATCCGCGAGGCCATCTCGGGCAACCTCTGCCGCTGCACCGGGTACGGCGGCATCCTCCAGGCGGTGCGGACCGCCTGGAATCGCCCCCAGGATGGCTGACCCAGGATGACTGACACCTGGGAACTGGGCGGCCGCCCGGTCTACACGGGGGCTCACGTCACCCGCCGGCAGGACGACGCCCTGCTCAGCGGCCGGGGCACCTACGTCGCCGATCTCCGCCCCAGCGGCATGGCCGAGATGGCGGTGGTCCGCAGCCCGGTCGCACACGGCCGGATCACCGCCGTCCGCACTGCCGAGGCGGCCGCCGTCGATGGCGTAATCGAGGTGATCACGGCCGCCGACCTCACCGATGTCGCTCCCTATCCCAACTTCGCCGCGTACACCCAGACCCCCGGAACGTTCCCGCTGGCGCAGGACAAGGTGCGCTATGCGGGTTCTCCGGTGGCGGTGGTGCTGGCCGAGAACCGCTACATCGCCGAGGACGCGGCCGAACTGGTGGAGGTCGACTACACCGAACTGCCCGCGGTCACCTCCCTGGAGGCCGCGCTGGAGCCGGATTCGCCCCGGCTCTTCGAGGACTGGTCCAACAACCGGCTGCTGGACCTTCAGCCCGACGACTCAGAGGTAGCCGCCATCCTGGCCGGCAACCGGGTGCTGCGGCGCCGCTACAAGATGGGCCGCCACACCGCCATGCCCATGGAGACCAGGGCCGCACTGGCCGAGGTGCACAACGGCCGACTCCACCTTTGGTGCACCAACCAGCACGCCCACATCGCCCGCACCACGCTGTCGTACGTGCTGCCACTGGCCGAGCGCGACATTAGGGTGGTCATCCCCTACGTCGGCGGCGGCTTCGGACTCAAGCAGCATCTCTATCCCGAGGATGTTCTCGTGTCCTGGCTCGCGCTCCGCCACGGTCGTCCGGTTCGCTTCGTCGAGGACCGGGCCGAGCACATGATCGCCGCGGCCCATGCCCGCGACCACATGATCGACATCGAGGCGGCCATCGCGGACGACGGCCGGATCCTGGCCATGCGGGTCCAGGTCGTCCAGGACCTCGGCTCAGCCGAGATATTCCCCGGGGCCTGGTGCCCGGCGCTGACCACGGCCGCCCACATGACCGGCCCCTACGACATCCGCGACTGCGTGGTGTCGGTGGCTGCGGTGACCACCAACAAGACGCCGGGCGGTTCGTACCGCGGCTTCGGGGTGCCCGAAGCGGTGTTCGCGCTTGAACGGTTCATCGACGAGATCGCCGACGAGGTGGGCGTGGACCGCCTCGATCTGCGCCGGTCGATGCTGCTGCAACCCGCGGACCTGCCCTACACCACCGCCTCGGGCGCGCTGCTGGACTCGGGCAGCTTCGCCGAGTCGTTCGAGAGAGTGGTCGAGCTGGGCGAGCACGCCTACCAGCGGGCCGACGCCCAATATCGATCCGATCCCGACTCGCGGGTCGGGGTGGGCTACGCGGTCCTGTTCGAGGGCGTCTCACCGACCCACCACGGCGCCTCCGCGCACTGGATGGGACACGAGTCGTGCACCATCGAGGTCCAGCCCGACGGCGGCGTACGGGTGGCGTCGGGCGTAACCGACCAGGGCCAGGGGACAACCACGTTCGTGGCCACATTGACAGCCGACGCGCTCGGCGTCCCGATCGAGACCGTCCGCGTCGAGTTGGCCGACTCCGACGCCACCCCGTACGGCCTGGGTGCCTTCGGCTCCCGCCAGGCCGTCATCGGCGGCGGCGCCATCCTCCTGGCCGCGGCCGAGGTCCAGGGCAAGGTCAAGAAGATCGCAGCCCACATGCTGGAGGCCCCCACCGACGACCTGGTGATCGAGGCCGGACGGGTCCACGTAGCCGGCAGCCCGGTGCGGGCGGTGACGATGGCCGATATAGCCACCACGGCGGTCATCAGGACCATCGACCTGCCGCCGGGCATGGAACCGGGCCTGGAGGCGACCGCCCGGTACGAGCCCGAGCTCATGGAGCACACGCCCGACGAGAAGGGCCGGATCAACGCCAACGCGGCCTACGCCAACGCGGCCCATGCCGCCGTCATCCGGGTCGACCTCGGGACCGGCGAGATCGAGATCCTCGACTACATCCTGGCCCACGACTGCGGCACGGTCATCAATCCCCCGATCGTCGACGGCCAGATATGGGGCGGGATTGCCCAGGGTCTCGGCGGGACCCTGTATGAGGACCTGTGCTTCAACGACCTGGGCCAGCCCCAGACCGCGTTCATGGACTACCTGGTGCCGTCGGCGATCGAGATACCCGACCTGGTGATCGAGCATTTCGAGAGCCCGTCGCCGAACACGCCACTGGGGATGAAGGGGGTCGGCGAGGGCGGGACGGTCGGGCCGGCGGCGGCTATCGGCAACGCCCTGGCCCAGGCCCTGGCCGAGTTCTCGCCCCAGATCCATGAGACGCCGTTGAGCCCGGCGGTGGTACGGGCGATGATCCCCGACCAGCGGACCTGACCGCGGGTCAGCCCAGGATCGGCCCGCCGGGCACTCCGGCCTCGTAGCGCTCCCAAAAGGCGGGAGCGGCCTGGCGGCAGCGGGCCTTGACCTCCTGCTCGTCGACGGTCAGCAGCTCGCGGTCCCGCATCAGGACCTCGCCGGCCACGATGGTGGTGGTGATCATCGACTCGTTCATGGCGAACACCAGGTGGCCGCCGATGTTGTCCGCCGTCATGGGGGTGGCCGGCTGGTAGTCGACCAGGATCAGGTCCGCGGCCGCGCCCTCGGCGATGGTGCCGACCGGGGTGTCACCGAAGTACAGCGACGCCAGGGCAGCGTTGTTGTAGACGGCCATCTCGAGGAGCTGGTCCGGCGGCAGCCGCCGGGCGTCGCGGTGGGCGATCTTCTGGAGGAAGTAGGCGGCCTCGGCCTCGCGCCACATGGTGGGGGACAGGCCGTCGTTGCCCAGGCACACCCGCACCCCGGCCCGCATCTGCGACTCGACCGCGGCTATCCCGTCGCCCACGTTCATGTTGTTGCGGGGCTGGTGGCTCGACGCGGTGCCGGTCCCGGCCAGCAGGCCGATCTCGGCGGCGTCGAGGTGGATGGCATGGGCCATGATCGACCGCTCACCGAGCATGCCATGGTTGTGGAGCCGCTCCACCGAGCGGGTGCCGGACTGGGCGAGGCTGCGGTACTGGTCGTACTCGTGCTCGCCGACGTGGACATGGAACCCGGTCCCGGCCGGAACCGACTCGCGGCAGGCAGCCAGCGTGGCGTCGGAGACCGTCATCGGCGCGTGGATCCCGAAGCTGGCCGCGATGCGACCGCCGGCGATCGGGCCGCTCGAGCAGCGGTCGACGAAGCGGGCGTTCTCGGCGATGCCGGCGGTGGCCCGCTCCGGGCCGTCGCGGTCGGTGACCTCGAAGCAGAGGACGGCCCGCAGGCCGGCGTCGGTGATCACCGACGCGATCAGGTCGAGGACACCGTCGATGCAGTTGGGCGAGGAGTGGTGGTCGAAGTAGGTGGTGGTGCCGTTCTTGATGGCGTCGACCATCCCGACCTCGACCGCCAGCCGCACCTCGTCGGGGCCAAGCGCCCGGTCGTAGGGCCACCACAGCCGGTCCAGGATCGTCGGCAGGGTGATCGGAGGGTCGCCGGGGACGCTCATCCCCACGGCGAAGGCGCTGTAGAAGTGGCCGTGGGCGCAGATGTTGCCCGGCATCACGTACTGGCCCCGAGCATCGAGCCGGGGCTCGTCGCGGTGATGCTCCTCCAGCCGGGCGCTGGGCCCGATCGCCGCGATCCGGCCGTCGGTGATCAGCAGGCCGCAGCCGTCAAGGATCTGGTTGGGCCGGCCCCAGGTGATCACCGTCGCGTTGGTGATCAGCACTTGGGCTGCTCCGGTCTCGACACCGCAGCCGGGCTAGAACCCGTCGGCGAAGGCATCGACCACCTCGCGGATGTTGCCCCTCAGCGGGTACATGATCGGGCACGTCACCCCGGCGTCGACGTACTCGCGGACCTTGCGGCGGCAGTCCGCGGCGGTTCCGACGGCCATGATGTCGCGCACGATCTCTTCGGGGATGACCGCGCTGGCCCGCTCGTAGTCCTCCTCGGTTGCCGGCCACCCCATCAGCGCCTTGGCCCTCTCGGCCACCTCCTCGCTGACGCCGCTGGCTTTCATGATGTGGGGCTCGGTGGCGAAGTAGTAGGCGGCAAGCTTCTTGCCCTCGTGCAGCGCGGCGTCGGGATCCTCGTCGCACATCGACACCACGATCAGCTCCGGCAGGTCGATGTCGGAGATCGCCCGGCCCGACCTCGCTGCCCCCTTCTCCACCAGCGCGACGGCCCGGCGGATGTAGTCGACCGACACGCCGTAGTTGAGGCACACCCCGTCGCAGATCTCCCCGGCCAACTCCAGCATCCGGGGTCCGGTGGCGCCCAGGTAGATGGGTATGTCGCGCGGCGACGTGTCCCCCCACACCACGTCGAGGCTCACGCCGTCGAGGTGCACGAAGTCGCCGTTGTAGGTGACCGGCTCCATGGTGAACAGCGCCCTGATGGCCTCGATGTTCTCCCGCATGGCGGTGAGCGGGCGCACCAGGTCGACGCCGACCCGACCCGCGATCGGCTCCCACCAGGCGCCGAGGCCGAGCATCACCCGGCCCTGCCCGTCGACCTTGCCGCCCAGCTCCCACATGGTGCTGAAGCTGGCCGCGATCACCACCGGGTTGCGGGTCCAGATGGGCAACACCCCGGCCGCGACCTTGATGCGGCGGGTGTGGGTCAGGAAGGCGGTCATGGCCACGATGCAGTCGCGGGCCAGGCGGTTGTCGCCCTGCCAGATCTCGCTGAAGCCCCGGTCCTCCATGTACAGGGCCAGGTCGAGCTCCTCGCGGATGTCGATCCGGTCCTGCATGTAGATGGCCATGCGCTGCGTCATCGCCGCGCCCTCCCGTCAGCTCTCGAAGTCGAAGGCATCGATAGCCGCCAGCAGCTCGGCCCGCAGCGGGTCCGGGCAGAAGCTCGCCTCGACCGACGTCCTCGCGAGCTGGCGCAGGATGTCGGTGGACCAGCCGTAGACCTCGCTGGCGGTGACGTACTCGTCCTCCAGGGTGATCCGGTAGAACCCGGAGCCGTCGGTGTTGAGGGTGACCCGGGCACCGGCGTCGACCAGGGTCCGGATCGGATGGGACTCCCGGCTGGGATACAGCCCGAGCAGGACGTTGGACCACGGGCAGACGTTCAGGAAGATGCCCCGCTCGACGAGCTCGTCTACCAGTTCGGGGTCCTCCACCGACCGCACGCCGTGGTCGACCCGCTCGGTCTTGAGCAGGTCGATGGCGTCCCACACTCCTTCGGGACCGCTCGACTCGCCGGCGTGGGCCCGTACCCCGAGCCCGGCCGCCCGGGCCCGCTTGAACACGGGGGCGAAGCGGTCGCCGGTGCGCCCCACCAGGGCCTCGTTCCCGTCGATCGAGAGGGCCGCCACCCGGGGGTGCTGCATGGCCAGCATGGTGTCGAGCACGGCGTGGGCCTCGGCCCGGCTGTGCTTGCGGGAGATGCTGACCGACAGGTACACCGGTGGATGGCCGTCGCGCTCGGCCTCCTCGAGCCCGGACGCGACCGCGGCGATGAACTCCTCAAGAGGGCCGTCGAAGTTCTTCCAGTGGATGGGGCTAACCATCAGGTCGGTGTAGGAGACCCCCGAGCGGCCCTGGCGCCGGGCCACCGAGTACGACAGCGACGCCACCTGCTCGGCGTTGCGGGGCAGGCACAGGACCCAGTCGAGGAAGGTCAGGAACTCCTGGAGGTCCTCCCAGTCGAACATGGCGTCGGGCGGCTCCTTGAGGAGGGGCACGCCGTTCTCGGTGGCCAGCCTGACCGCGTCCTCCACTTCGAACCCGCTGTCGAGGTGGAGGTGCAACTCCGCCTTGGGGAGTTTGCGGACAGTGTCCGCGGTGACCGCACCCATGGTGTCCACCCTCCTTTCGGCGCCGTGCCGGGCGCCTCGCTACTGTTTGCCGGTACCCGCGGCGCAACCGAGCCGCAGCCAGCGACGCTAGCGGGCGATGCCGTGAGGTGAGAAGCCATGATCACCACCTCAGAGATCGAGCCCCCGCCCCGGCCGCTGTACGTCGGCGCCAACGTCACCCGGCCGGGCGACGACAACCTGCTGCTCGGTAGGGGAACCTTCGTGGCCGACATCCGGCTGAACGGCGCCGTCGAGATGGTCATGGTGCGCAGTCCCTACGCCCATGCCGAGATCGTGTCGATCGACGCCAGCGCGGCCCGGGCCCTTCCGGGCGTGATCGCGGTCTGGACCGCGGCGGACCTCCACGGGGTGTCCCCCTTCCCGGACCTGGCCGCCCTGGCAGAACCGGTGGCCATGCTGCCCCTGGCCACCACCAAGGTCAGGTATGTGGGCATGCCGGTGGCGGCCGTGGTGGCCGAGGACCGTTACGTCGCCGAGGACGCCGCCGAGCTGGTGGCGGTCGACTACTCGCCGTTGACGCCGGTCACGACCATCGAGCAGGCGCTGGAGGTGGATGCACCCCGGCTGTTCGATGGCTGGGACAGCAACCGGCTCGTCGATCTCGCCATCTCGATTCCGGCGGTCGACGAGGCCATCGAGGCTGCGGGGTCGACGTTGAAGCGCCGTTACCGCATCGGCCGCCACACGGCCATGCCGATCGAGACCCGCGCCACCGTCGCCGACTTCGACGGCAGCCGCCTCCATGTGCGGGCCTGCTGCCAGACCCCCCACATGATGCGGACCGCGCTGTCGTATGTGCTGCCCATAGAGGAGTCCGACATCCGGGTGACGGCACCGGCCGTCGGCGGCGGGTTCGGGCAGAAGCAGCACAACTACCCCGAGGACGTGCTGGTGTGCTGGGCGTCCATGCAGTTGCGCCGCCCGGTGCGCCACCACGAGGACCGGGCCGAGCACATGCTGGCGTCCGTCCACTCCCGCGACCAGGTAATCGAGATCGAGGCGGCCCTCGGCCGCGACGGCGTGATAGAGGCCATCCGGTGCCACATCTACCAGGACGCCGGATCGGGCGAGGTGTGGCCCGGAGGGTTCTGTCCCTCGCTGACTACCGCGGGCCACATGACCGGCCCCTACCGGATCGACTTGGCCGCCGTCAGCGTGACCGCGGTGGTCACCAACAAGACGCCTTCGGGGTCCTACCGGGGCTACGGCATTCCTGAGGCCTGCTTCGCGCTCGAGCGCTTCATCGACGACATCGCCGCGGCCGGCGGCCACGATCGCCTGGAGTTGCGGCGCAAGATGCTGCTCGAGCAGTCCGACTTCCCGTATCGCACCGCCGGTGGCGCGCACCTCGACTCGGGCACCTACCGGGAGTGTTTCGAACGCATCGTCGAGCTGGCCGAGGCCCGCTGCGCCGACCACGTGGCTGAGTCGGACGGCGCAGAGCTCATCGGCGTCGGCTACGCGACCTACCGCGAGGGGACGGCGCCCAGCCACTACACCGTCGCCGGCCACTGGACGGGGTACGAGGCGTGCCGGATCGAGATCGACCCGAGCGGGACCGCGCTGGTGTCCTCGGGCATGACCGATCAGGGCCAGGGCACCTATACCTTCGTGCAGACCCTGACCGCCGACGCGCTGGCGCTGGACCGCGACCGGGTGCGGGTGCGCCTGGGCGACACCGACCTGTGCCCCTACGGCCTGGGTGCGTGGGGCAGCCGCCAGGCTGTGGTGGGCGGCGGGGCCCTCCTGAACGCGGCGTCGACGATCCGCACCAAGGCTTCGGCCATCGCAGCCCACCTGCTGGAAGCGAACCCCGACGATGTGGTGCTCGACGACGACGGCTTCCATGTGCGGGGATCGCCGTCACCTGCGGTGTCATGGCAGCAGATCGGCACTGCCGCCACCATTCGAACCCTTGAGTTGCCCGAAGGCATGGACCCCGGCCTGGCCGCCACCGCCCGCTACGAACCGGAGATCCTCGAGCACGAGGTGAACGCGGACGGGGGCATCAACGCGGCCGCGGCCTGGGTGAACGCCACCCATGCCGCCATCGTGCGAGTGGACGGGACCACGGGAGCGGTGGAGATCCTGGACTATCTCGTCGCCCACGACTGCGGCCCGATCATCAACCCGCCGATCGTGCTGGGCCAGATCGTCGGCGGCGTCGCTCAGGGCATCGGTGGCACGCTCTATGAGGACCTGGCCTACAACGAGGACGGCCAGCCCCAGACGGCGTTCATGGACTACCTGGTTCCCTCGGCCATCGAGATGCCCGACCTCGTGGTCGAGCACTTCGGCAGTGACTCCGAGCTGACCCCGCTGGGGATCAAGGGCGTCGGCGAGGGTGGCACGGTCGGCCCGCCCGCGGCGATCACCAACGCGGTCGCCCACGCTCTGGCCGACTACCACCCCGACGTGTCGGAGACCCCCCTGACGCCTGAGAGGGTCCTCCGGCTGATGGGCAAGCTCCCGCTGCCGAACTGAGCCGCGGCCGCCGCGGGACGAGTTCCGGGTGGGCGGGCAGCCGACAAGGAGGCCCGGGCGACGAGCGCGTAGCATCGAGCCCGATCCAGCGAGCAGGGAGGAAGCAGCCGTGGCGCCGACAGCGATCGTGACCGGGGGAGCGAGAGGACTCGGGCAGGCCTACTGCCTCGCGCTGGCAGGGGAGGGGTTCAACATCGTGGCCAGCGACATGCTCGACACCACCGAGACGGTGGCCGGGGTCGAGGCGGCCGGGGGCCGGGCCATCGGCGTGCGGGCCGACATCAGCTCCGCGGCCGACAACGACGCCCTGGCCGCGGCCGCAGTCGACGCCTTCGGCACCATCGACGTGCTCGTCAACAACGCTGCGTACTTCTCCGAGACCACCCGGGGCCCCTTCCACGAGGTCCCCCAGGATGAGTGGGACCGCACCTTTGAGGTCAACGTCCGGGGCGTGTGGCTCACCTGCTGCGCGGTGTACCCCTACATGCAGCGCCAGGGGTCGGGCAAGATCATCAACATCGCCTCCAACACCTGCTTCAAGGGCACGGTCGGCTTCCCCCACTACGTGGCCTCCAAGAGCGCGATCATCGGGTTGACCCGCTGCCTGGCTACCGAGCTCGGCCCCGACGGGATCACGGTGAACACGGTGTCGCCCGACCTGATCCCCAACCCGTCGCTGCGGCCCACCGACGCCACCAGCGACCAGTTCGTGGTGGCCGGGCGGGCCCTGAAGCGCACCCAGGAGCCCGAGGACATGGTCGGGACCATCCTGTATCTCGCCGGCCGAGGCTCCGACTTCGTCACCGGCCAGAACCTGGTAGTCAACGGAGGCGCCTTCTTCCAGTAGCCCAGGTGGTGGCCACTAGCTGCGGGAAGCGCTTCTTAGCAGAACCCCGCCGCGAGGCTGCTTCTCAAGCCGGGACGGCTTGAGTCTCGGGGCTATCCCCCAGGCGCATCCACCACCACAGCCCCGGCCGCGTCCTACGAGCCGAGGCCGAGGACCACTGCCGTCAACAACACTCAGCCCACCTGAGGGGGACCGGGACCGCTCGGCTGGTGTTGTCCGCGCATCGGACGGGTCGGTGGTCGGACCACGGACTGCGTATACTGATTGTATGACAACCGCTGTTCCGACCAGGTTCACCGCCGACCAGATGCAGACCCTCGACCGGCTGGTCGCCGAGGGGGTCGGCGGGAACCGCTCCGAAGTGATCCGCAAGGCCTTGGAATGCTTCGCAGACTCCGTGGAACGCGAACGGGTTGGGCGGATGATCGCCGACTCGTACCGGCGGCAGCCCCAGAGCGCAACCGACGACGCGATGGCCCTGGCGAACGGAATCGCCATGGTCGAGGCCGAGCCGTGGTAGCCCAAGGAGAACTGTGGCTCATGGAGACCCCTGCCGGCCAGAACCGGCCCGCCCTGGTGGTGACGCGCGATGAGGCCATCCCTGTGCTGAACAGCGTGCTCGTCGCCCCGGTGACGTCCACCATTCGCGACATTCCCACCTGCATCCCGGTGGGCCGCAGCAACGGGCTCCACAGGCCCAGCGTCGCGTCGTTCGACAACCTCGCTGCGGTGCACAAGTCACTGCTCAAGCGCAGACTCGGCGCGCTCTCAGCAGGCGGCCACCACCAGATATGCGAGGCGCTGCGCGCCGCGGCCGCCTGCTGACAAAGCCTCCACTGAGCCGCACGAACGACTTCTTGGAGATCGTAGGACAGCTCCACGACGCGACTCTCGCCTGAACATGTCACCAGTGGTCGCGGGCGAGTCCTCGCCGCGGCCGTGCGGTGTCGCCAAACCCTTAGGCTGGCGGGCGTGACTGGAGTAGCGATCACCGCCAACGACGAGGCTCTCGCGGCTGTCAAGTACGACGCCGACGGGCTCGTGCCGGCCATCGTGCAGGACGCCTCCACCAGGGCTGTGCTGATGATGGCCTGGATGAGCGCCGAGACCCTGGCCCTGACGCTGGCCGAGGGCCGTACCGTGTTCTGGAGCCGCTCCCGCTCCGAAGTGTGGCGCAAGGGCGAGACCTCAGGCGAGCGCCAGTGGGTGCGCGAGGCCTACTACGACTGCGACGGCGACACCCTGCTGTTCGTGGTGGACCAGGACGGCGACGGCGCCTGCCACACCGGGAGGTACTCGTGCTTCTTCCGGTCCTTCGACGGCTCCGCTACCGCTGACGGCGGCTGACCGCCGCTCGCTCCCATGCACCAGCCCGCGCCCGAGGAGTTCCGGAGGCTGGCCCATACCTACCGGGTCGTTCCGGTGTGGCGGGAGGTGCTGGCCGACCTGACCACGCCGGTGGCGGCCTTCGCCCGGGTGGTCGGGCCCGGCGACGGCTTCCTGCTGGAGTCGGTGGAGCACGGCGAGCGCTGGAGCCGTTGGTCCTTCATGGGCCGAAACCCCATCGCCACCCTGGTGGCCCACGGCCGCAGGGTGGCGGTGACCGGAAACCTCGGGGTGGCCGTCCCCCGTGACCGGGGCATGCTCGCCGCGCTGGAGGTGCTGCTGGATCACTACCGGGCCCCGTCGATCGAGGGGCTGCCGCCGCTTCACGGTGGTCTGGTCGGTTACCTCGGCTACGACGTGGTGCGCGAGGTGGAGCACCTTCCCGACGTTCCCACCGACGACTCGGGCCATCCCGACGCGGTGATGTCGTTGATCGGCGAGCTGGCGGTGTACGACCACTGGCGCCAGCGGGCCACGCTCATCGCCAACGTGGTGGTTCCCCCCGGCGCCGACGACCGGCTCATCGACCGGCTCTACTACGAGGCGGTGCTGAGGGTCGAGGCCATCGCGGCCGACGGGGCCAAGCCGCTCGACGAACCGCTGGTATCTCCGCCCGAACCGGCCGGCGACGAGGTGTCGGAGTCGGTGGACACCACCTCCACAATGGGCCTGGAGTTGTACTCCCAAGCGGTGGAGGCGGCCCGCGAGTACATCTTCGCCGGCGACGTGTTCCAGGTGGTGCTGTCCCAGCGCTTCGACTTCGATCTGCACGCCGACGCCTTCGACGCCTACCGGGTGCTTCGCCAGGTCAACCCCAGCCCCTACATGTACTTCCTGCGCCACGGGGGCCTAGAAGTGGTGGGCGGATCGCCCGAGCCTATGGTCAAGCTCCTGAACGGCAAGGTGATCAGCCGGCCCATCGCAGGCACCCGGCGCCGGGGGCGCACCGACGCCGAGGACCGCCGTCTGGCCGCCGAGCTGGCCGAGCACCCCAAGGAGGTGGCCGAGCACGTGATGCTCGTCGACCTGGCCCGCAACGACGTTGGCCGGGTAGTGGAGTTCGGAACCCTCAACCTCGATGAGATGATGACCCTCGAGCGGTACAGCCATGTGATGCACCTGACCTCGCAGGTGTCGGGGCGGCTGGCCGAACGGGCCACGCCCATCGACGTCCTGCGGGCCACCCTGCCCGCGGGCACGGTGTCGGGCGCGCCCAAGGTTCGGGCCATGGAGATCATCGACATGTTGGAGCCGGTCAAGCGCGGCCCGTACGCCGGGGTGGTCGGCTACATCGACTTCTCGGGCAACATCGACACCGCCATCACGATCCGCACGATGCTGGTCCACAACGGGCGGGCATCGGTGCAGGCCGGTGCGGGCATCGTGGCCGACTCCGTGCCCGCGGAGGAGCACGCCGAGTGCGTGAACAAGGCCCAGGCCCTGCTGGCCGCAGTGCCCGCAGCCAGGCGGATGACACAGAGCCGCAGGAAGATGGCCCCGCGGTGACAGCCGGCATCGTCGCGGGTCCGGTGCCGAGGGACGCGGTGCTCGTCACCGGCACCGACGCGGCAACTTACCTGCAGGGACAGATCTCCCAGGACGTCGAGGCCGTGGCCCCGGAAAGCTCCGCGTGGTCGCTGGTGCTGGCCCCGCAGGGCAAGGTGGACGCCTGGTTCCGTCTCACCCGCGGCATCGGCGACAGCTTCGTGCTCGACGTGGACCCTGGCTTCGGCGAGGCGCTCGTGGCCCGGCTGGAGTGGTTCCGGCTGCGGGTCGACGTGTCCTTCGAGCGCCTCGACGGGTGGCGGATGCTGGCCGTCCGCGGGCCCCGGGCCACCGAGGCCTGGCTCGACACCGTCGATGCAGAGGTCCGGTCCGCGGTCGACTGGCCCGGCTTCGGCGGGGTCGACCTCCTCGGCCCGGACATCGCGCTCCCGCCGGGCCTGCCCACCGACGGTGCCGACGACCTGGAGGTGGCCCGCATCCGGGCCGGCTGGCCGGCCATGGGCCACGAGCTGACCGAGCGCACCATCCCGGCCGAGGTCGGGGGCCTGGTGGAGTCTTCGGTCAGCTTCACCAAGGGGTGCTACACCGGCCAGGAGCTGGTGGCCCGGATCGACAGCCGGGGCGGCAACGTGCCCCGCCCGGTGCGCCTGCTGGAGATCCGCGGCGACATGTCGCTCGGCGGCGTTTCGCCCGGCGACGAGATAACCGTCGACGGCAGGACGGTGGGGGAGATCACCTCGGCCGCGGCGGACCCTAACTCCGCCGTGACGGTGGCGCTGGGACCGGTCCACCGGCGAGTCGAGCCACCCGCGGGGGCCACCGTCGCCGGGATGGCGGCCACCGTGCTGGCCACGCCGGCCACCCGGTAGAGGAGCGCCGCCCGCGGCACCGCCCGAGCGAGCCGCCGACTTCCGGCTCGGCACCTACCATGGCGGGATGGACCCGTACGCGGTGCTGGGCGTGGCCCGCGACGCCCCCACCGACGAGATCCGGCGGGCCTATGTGGCCCTGGCCCGGCGCACCCATCCCGATGTGCGGGGCGACGACCCCGCGGCGGCCGAGCAGATGCGCCGCATCAACCTGGCCTGGGAGATGCTGTCCGACGCCGACTCCCGGGCCGCCATCGACCGCCGCCTGAGCCAGCCCCCGCAGCCCACGGCGCCCCAGAGCGCCAGCCCGGCCGGCGGGCGGGCGACCCCACCCACCGACGACGACCTCTACGCCGGCCACCACGACCGCGACGACGGCCGCGACGACGACTTGGACGACCGGCCCATCACCGGCGGCAACCTTCCGGGCTGGATGCGCCTGGGCGCGCCGGCCGCCTTCGTCGTCGGCATCTTCGCGGTGATCTTCGGGGTGATGGCCGGGGGCCTCGTGCTTCTGCGGCTCGGATTGCTCCTGCTGGGTCTGTCGGTGCTGCTGTTCATGCTGTCACCGTTCGTGGTGCTGATCCGCAGCCGGGGCGGCCCCCTGCGGTGACGGCAATCAGGCCGCGCCCGGCCGGCAGGCAGTAGCGTCGGGTTGTGTTCGTGAAGATCTGCGGCACGACCAACGAGGACGACGCGCTGCTGGCCGTGGCCATGGGAGCCGACGCGGTGGGGTTCATCTTCGCTCCCTCACCCCGCCAGATGTCACTGGACAGGGTGCGGGACATCGTCCGGCGCCTGCCCAGCGACGTGCTCAGCGTGGGGGTGTTCCGCAACGAGATGGCGTCGCGCGTCGTGAAGATGACCTCCGACGCCCGGCTGGGAGCGGCCCAGCTGCACGGCCACGAGTCACCCGAGGACACCGCCTGGGTGGCCGAGCGGGTTCCGGTGACCATCAAGGTCTTCCCCCCAGGCCATGAGGGTCTGCAGCATCTGGGCGCCTATGGCGCCGACGCCGTGATGATCGACAACGAGCGACCCGGCTCCGGCGAGGTGTTCGACTGGTCGCTGGCCGAGGGCGCCCCTCTGGCGGGTCACCGGCTGATCCTGGCCGGCGGCCTGGACGCCGACAACGTTGCCGGAGCTATCCGCCGGGTGCGGCCGTGGGGGGTGGATGTGGCCAGCGGGGTGGAGAGCCGGCCGGGCCGCAAGGACCCGTCCCGGCTGCGAGCCTTCATCGAGGCCGCCAAGGCGACTCGCAACATGCACGCCGACGAGACGTCTACCGGGGACTCGGAGCCTCGGCGGGCCGCGAGCACCGGCCCCTACGACTGGGAGCAGGACCTGTGACGCCCCCCGGGGAGGGGGAGGTTGCGGGCGGGTTCATGGGCGAGCCGAGCGCCGACGGGCGCTTCGGCGACTTCGGCGGCATGTTCGTGCCCGAGACGCTGGTGCCCGCCTGCCAGGAACTCGACCGGGCCTTCCGCTCCGCTTGGGGCGACCCCGGCTTCCGAGGCGAGCTGGACCGGCTGCTGCGCGACTACGCGGGACGTCCCTCGCCGCTCACGGAGTGCCCCAACCTGTCCTCCGAGCTCGGGCTGCGCATCCTGCTGAAGCGGGAGGACCTCAACCACACCGGCAGCCACAAGATCAACAACGTGCTCGGGCAGGCCCTGCTGGCCCGGCGCATGGGCAAGACGAGCCTGGTGGCCGAGACCGGCGCAGGCCAGCACGGGGTGGCCACCGCCACCGCGGCCGCGCTGTTCGGCATGGACTGCATCGTGTACATGGGCACCGTCGACATCGCCCGCCAGGAGCTCAACGTGTTCCGCATGCGCCTGCTGGGCACCGAGGTGCGGGCGGCCGAGACCGGGTCGCGCACCCTCAAGGACGCGGTCAACGAGGCCATGCGCCACTGGGTGGCGGTGGCCGACACCACCCACTACTGCCTGGGCTCGGTGATGGGCCCCCACCCGTACCCGTGGATGGTGCGGGAGTTCCAGCGGGTGGTCGGGGAGGAGGCTCGCCGCCAGTGCGCCGAGGTCCTCGACGGCGGGGTGCCCGACGTCGTCACCGCCGCGGTGGGGGGCGGCTCCAACGCGGCCGGGATCTTCGCCGGGTTCGCCGACACCGGCGCCCGCCTGGTGGGGGTGGAGCCGGCCGGGGGCGCGGCCGTCGGGCGGGCTGTTCCCGGCATCGTTCACGGCTCGCGGTCGTACCTGATGCAGGACGAGTGGGGGCAGGTGCTGGAGGCCGAGTCGATCTCGGCCGGGCTGGACTACCCGGGCGTCGGCCCCGAGCACTCGCACCTGGCCGCCACCGGGAGGGCGACCTACGAGCAGGTGACCGACGCCGAAGTGATCGAGGCGTTCAGCCTGCTGTCGCGCAGCGAGGGCATCATTCCCGCGCTGGAGTGTGCCCACGCCCTGGCCTGGGTGTCGCGGGCCCGCTCCGAGCTGGCCGGCCTCACCGTGCTGTTGAACTTGAGCGGCCGGGGGGACAAGGACGTCGACCAGATGATGGGCATCCTCGGGTGACCGTGGCTGCTGACACCGCCCCTGTTGGCGGTGCCGAACACAGCTGGGGGAGGCTGGAGCGCGCCCTCCGGGACCGCCGCAACAGCGGCGGAAAGTGCTTCGTGCCCTACCTCACCGGCGGTCTCGGCGACGACTGGCTGGAGACAATCTGCGCGGTGGCCGGCGCAGGAGCCGACGCCATCGAGATCGGAGTGCCGTTCTCGGACCCGGTGATGGACGGCACCATCATCCAGCAGGCCAACGACAAGGCCCTGTCCGAGGGCGCCACCCCCCAGTCCATCCTGGCCGCGGTGCGGGGAGCCGCGGCCGACATCGGGGTGCCCACTGCGGTGATGACCTACGTGAACATCGCACATCACATGGGCTACGAGCGGTTCGCCTCGTCGCTGGCCGACGCCGGCATCAGCGGCTGCATCCTTCCCGACCTTCCCCTGGAGGAAGTGGGGGAGTGGGCCGACTGCGCCCAGGCGGCCGGGGTGGAGACGGTGCTGTTGGCCGCGCCCACCGCGCCCGATGAGCGCCTTCCCCGGATCTGTGACCGGTCCCGGGGCTTCGTCTACAGCGTGGGGCTCATGGGCATTACCGGTGTGCGCTCGGAGCTGGCCGCCAGTGCCACCCGCACCGCGGTCCGCCTCAAGTCGGTGACCGACATGCCCGTGCTGGTCGGCGTGGGGGTGGGAACGCCCGCGCAGGCGGCCGAGGTGTGCCGGGTGGCCGACGGGGCGGTGGTCGGCTCGGCCATCGTCACCCGGATGCTGGAGGGGGCCGGACCCGACGGCGTGGCTTCGCTGGTGGCCGAGTTCCGGGCCGCCCTCGACGCGGCCCACAGCTAGCTGCCTCACCGTAAGGTCTGGCCGTGGCTAGGCGCGCCCGGATGATGGACCACGACCTGATCGTGGTGGGCGGGGGCGCGGCCGGGCTGGGCGCGGTGCGGGCCGCACTCTGGGCCGGAGCCGACGTGGCCCTAGTCACCGACTCGGCGCCGGGCGGGGACTGCACGTTCACCGGCTGCGTGCCGTCCAAGACCCTGCTGGCCGCGGCCCGAGGCGGCCTCGACTTCGCCGCGGCCATGGCCCGAGTGTGCTCGACCATCGAGCACGTTGCGGCCACCGAGTCAGCCGACGTGCTGCGCAGCCGGGGCGTCACCGTGGTCGAGGGCCGGGCCCGCCTGGTCACCCACGACACGGTGGCGGTGGGGGAGCGGCGCATCACCGCGCCCCGCATCGTGCTGGCCACCGGCTCGCAGCCCTCGCTTCTCGACCACACTCCCGGCCTGGCCGAGGCCCGGCCCCTCACCAACGAGACCGTGTTCGACCTGACCGAGGCCCCGGAGTCGCTCGGCATCATCGGCGGCGGGCCCACCGGCTGCGAACTGGCCCAGGCCTTCGTGCTCCTCGGGGTGAAGGTGACCCTGTTCGAGTCGGCCGACCAGCTGCTCCAGGGCGAGGAGCCCGAGGCGGCCCGCCTGGTCAGGGAGACGCTGCAGCGTCTGGGCGTGACCGTTCGCCGCAACTCCCATGTCGAGCGGGTCGAACCCGTCGACGGCATGGGTGGAGGGAACGCCGGCCCGTTCTCGGTGTCGTGCCACCGGAGGCCCGAGGAGGTGGTGGAGAGGCTACTGGTGGCGGCGGGCCGGACACCGGCGACGGCGGGGCTAGGACTCGAGGAGATGAAGTTGAAGCTGGGCGAGTGGTCTGGCCATGTGCTTACCGACGAGCGGCTCGAGACGTCGGTGAAGGGCGTGTACGCGGCCGGCGATGTCGCCTCCTGGCCGGAGCGCCGCCCGTACCGGTCACGAAGCGGGCCTCCGGCTCTGTTCAAGGTCAGCAGCGGCGAGTCTCCCTCCCGGCCGAAGATGCTGCGCAACATCAGGCGGCCCCGATCGACTCACCGATCAACTCTGTCTCGCTCCCGGCGGCGGCGGCACATGGCCGCGATGATGCTGTCGCACGGTGCCGACGAGATGGGCCGGATCGCGGCCGGCAACGCTCTGGGCAAGGGCCAGCGGGGACGGTTCCGGGGCGACCTCGTGCCCAGTGTGGTGTTCACCGACCCGGAGGTGGCCTCGGTGGGCGTGACCCCGAGCCACGCGCCGCCGGGCAGCCGGGTCGCCTACCTGCCGCTGGCCGAGGTTGACCGGGCCATCACCGACCGCCGCCCCGACGGGTTCATCGCCATCGTGGCCGGGCCCCGCCGGCTGCTGCGCAACGCAGGCGGGGGCCGCATCCTGGGAGCCACCATCGTCGCGCCCAGGGCTGGTGAGATGATTTCTGAGATCGTGCTGGCCATGCGCACCGGCGCGTTCGCCGGCCGCCTGGCCCAGGCCTCCCACGCCTACCCGACCTGGTCCGCCGGCGTTCAGAAGGCCGCGGCCCAGTTCTTCGGAGAGATCGACGGTCGCCGGGCCCGCTCCGTGGAGTGACCGGGGTCCTGGGTCCGTCTAGCCGGTGGTAAGGCCTCCGTCGACGCTGAGGATGGCGCCGTGGACGCCGGGGCACTCGTCGGAGGCCACGAAGGCGAACAGGGCGGCGATGTGCTCGGGCCCGCTCATGGGCTTGAAGGCCATCATGCGGCGGATGAGGTGCCGGTCGGCGTCGGTGACGATCTGGTAGTTCTGGGTCATGGGGGTGTCCACCCCACCGGGGGCGATGGCGTTGACCCGCACCGGGGTCTTGGCCAGCTCTATGGCCAGGGCCCTGGTCAGCTGCACGACCGCGCCCTTGGTGGCGCAGTAGTGGGTCGTGTACGCCAGTCCCTGGAGTCCAGCATTGGACGCGATGTTCACGATGTTGCCGCCGGAGGCGAGCAGGTGGGGGAGCGCGGCCTGGGTGAGGAAGAACATGCCCTTCACGTTCACGTCGAACATGAGGTCCCACTTCTCCTCGGTGATGTCCTCAACCCGGTCCTGCCACGAGACGCCGGCGATGTTGCCGAGCACGTCGATGCGCCCGAAGGCGTCCACACAGGCGGCCGCGGCCGCTTGGCAGTCGGCGACCGAACGCAGGTCGCAGTGCTGGGTGGTGATCCGGCCTCCCGACTCGGCCACCTGCGAAGCGGTGTCGGCCAGGCCGGCGTCGTTCACGTCCACCCCGAACACGTCGGCGCCCTCGGAGGCCAGACGGATCGACACCGCCTGCCCCATGCCGGAGGCCGCTCCGGTGATGAGCGCAACCTTGCCGTCGAACCGTCCCATGTCATCCCGCCTTGTCCTTGATCCCAGCCGTGATCGCCGCGGAGGCTACCGGCCGCGCTGTGAAGCAGTGCGGCGGAAGGTGACGCTCATCCGGGGCGGGGCGGAGGCAACCTTCGGAATCGAGTGCTCCCAGTCCTGCTGGCAGGACCCGCCCATCACCAGCAGGTCCCCCGACGCCAGAGTGAACGAGCGGCTGCGGCCCCCACCCGCGGGTTTGAGCAGGAACCGGCGGGGGCCTCCCAGCGACACGATCGCCACCACGGCATTGGCGGGGTCGACCCCGATCCGGTCACTGTGCCAGGCCACCGAGTCCCGGCCTCCGCGGTAGTAGTTGACCCAGACCGAGTTGAACCGGCAGCGGTAGCGGTCTCCCAGAGCCGCGGCCATCTCGTCGATGACGGCGGGAACACCGCCCGACCGAAGCCTCAGGTGGGCCCCCAGGCGGGGTTCCTCCACGATCTGCCCGTACATCGGGCGCTCGGCCCGAGTCCAGCGCAGGTCTGCGGCGAGCTGCTCGAGCAGTTCGTCGCCGCCGTGCAGCCACCGGGTCGCCGTCTCGATCCAGCTCCGGCCGTCCAGTTCCAGGTGCTCCACCGCCGCCGAGGCGTTCACGGCCGGCTGCCCCTGGGCGAACAGGTCGCCCTGGAGCGGTCCCACATCGGCCTGAGTGCCTGACCTGGTGCCCCATCTGGCGCCCGATCCGGCAGTCGTCACGATGCCAATATAGCGAACACATGTTCGTCATGAAAGCCGGAGTCAGGTGGTCGCCTGCCATACCCGAACTAGCGTTCCCCGGCGGTGCTGTTTCCGACCTTCACCTTTGCGGCCTTCTTCGCCGTGGTCCTGCCGGTGAGTTGGGCTCTGAAGCGGTTCCCGATGCCGTGGAAGCTGTTCGTCCTCGGTGCCTCGTACTGGTTCTATGCGGCTTGGGACCGGCGTTTCGTGCTGCTGCTGGTGGCCATGACCCTGGTGAACGCAGCCGCGGCCCGGATGAACAGGCGATCCGCTCACCCCGGCGCCCGCCGGGCCGCGTTGGCGGTGGCGGTGGTCTTCGACCTCGGCGTGCTGGCCTTCTTCAAGTACTACGGCTTCTTCACCCAGAGCCTGGAGAGCAGTTTCGGGATCTCCAGCCCGGCTCTCAGCATCGTGCTGCCCATCGGCATCTCCTTCTTCACGTTCCAGGCCATCAGCTACGCCGTGGACGTCCACCGGGGTGACACCGATCCCGCGCCGCTGCTCGACTTCGCCGTCTACCTGTCGTTCTTCCCCCAGCTGGTGGCCGGGCCGATAGTCCGGGCCAGAGAGTTCCTCCCGCAGATGCGGTTCCCGCGCCGGGCCCGCCACCACCGCAACGGATCCGGCCGGCGCGAGCTCGAGGAGCCGGTGCAGTTGGAGCTGTGGTCGGATCGGGGCCTCGACCGGATCGAGCTGGGCCGAGCGGCGCAGCTGATCGGCAGGGGGATGTTCAAGAAGGTGGTGGTGGCCGACTTCCTGGCCGGGGCCATAGTGGACGAGGCGTTCGCCTCCCCGGGCAGCTACGGAGCCGTCGACGTGCTCTTCGGGGTGTACGGCTACGCGGTCCAGATCTACGCCGACTTCTCGGGCTACACCGACATGGCCATCGGAGTAGCCCTGCTCATGGGATTCCGTTTCCCGCAGAACTTCGACCGGCCCTACGCGGCGGTGTCGATCCAGGACTTCTGGCGGCGCTGGCATATGACGCTGTCGCGCTGGCTGCGCGACTACCTGTACATCCCCCTGGGCGGCAACCGGCGGGGCCGGGTGCGCACCTACGTGAACCTGCTCGTCACGATGGCGCTGGGCGGCCTGTGGCACGGGGCCGCCGGCGTGTTCATCGTCTGGGGCCTCTACCACGGCGTCGGGCTGGCAGCCGAGCGGCTGGCCGGCCGAGTGTGGCCGGCCCGAGCCTCGGCCGGGAGAGCACCCGACGCCGGCCCGGCCGAGTCGCGGGCCTCCAGTGCACCTGGTGCCGGATCGTCGCTGGGGGAGTGGCTGCGGGTACTGGCCGTGTTCCACTTCGTATGCGCGGGCTGGGTGCTGTTCAACAGCGAGACGCTGGCCCACGCCGGCGACGTATTCGAGCGCCTGCTATCGGGGTGGGGGACCGGCACCGAGTTGCTCACGCCGACGGTGCTGGCCGTGATCGTCGGATCCGTCCTGGCCCAGTACGTGCCGCTCGACTTCGCCGAACGCTGGTCGAAGCGGACGGCGGCGGCCCCCTCCGCGGTGACCGCGGCCGCGTTCGCGGTGTGGACGATGATCGTGGTGGCGCTCGGCCCCGAGGGCGTCGCCGACTACATCTACTTCCAGTTCTGATGCGCAGGCGGACCCCGGAGAGACCACCGTCGGCGAAGCGCTCGGGAGGCAGCCGTGCCCGGGACAGCCGGCTGGCGGTCGGGGCGGTCAAGCGGCTCCTAGTGAAGCGGACCCGGCGGCGGCTCAGCTTCGTGGTCGAGGCCGTGGGCCGCAGGCTGCGAGGGCTGAGCCGGGCGGTGGGCCAGGTCCGGCCGCCGCTCTCCGACACCGGTGACCACGAGACGCCTACGAAGTCGGTGCGGGCCTCGGTCCTGTCGGCGACCCTGTGCCTGGGGGTGGCCGCCCTGCTCGTCAGCGGCAAGATCGTGGAGATCGCCGACCGGCTGCCTCTGGGCCCGGACCGGGACCGCTGGCTGGAGGCAGCCACCGAGACCGACGACCTGGCCAACAGCCTGTCGCTGAACCGTCCCTACGACCTGCTGCGCGACCTGCGGGGCTCCGGGGACGAGGCCGGCCAGCAGATCGATGTGATCGGCGACGTGGAGGACCTCCTGCAGCTCGACCTCGACGGGAACGTCGAGCAGCCCAGTGCGGCCGGAGACCCCGCGCCGGCGGCCGGGCCCGACGATGAGCCCGTCGAGCCCGCGACCGCTCCGGTTGAGGAGGTCGCCGCTACGCCCACCGAGCCCGACACCTCGACCGGGGAATCAGCCGCTACGCCCACCGAGCCCGATCAGGCGATCGACGAAGCCGGCGCACCCAGCTCGTCGGGCGAGTCCCCGGCGGCCCCGACCACAACCGCGGCCGCGGCTGCCCCGAGCCCGACCACCACGACAGTGCCCGAGGAGCCGCCTTCCTACGTTCGGCCCGTGCCGGTAACTGCCGAGACTCCCCTGAGGGTCTGGGTGGCGGGCGACAGCCAGGCCCTCTACCTCGGGCAGGGCCTGAGGCGCGACAGCCCCCTCACAGACGTGATGGAGATAACCCTCGACCAGCGGCACTCCACCGGCCTGTCCCGTCCGAGCTACTTCAACTGGCCGGTCCACCTCTTCGCGATCGCAGCGACCTACAACCCCGAGGTGGTGGTGGCCACCCTGGGCAGCAACGACTGGCAGTCCATGACCTCCGAGGACGGCGACCTCCTCAACCGGGGGAGCGACGATTGGAACGACGAGTGGTCCCGGCGCCTTGGCGTCCTCTTCGACGTCCTGAAAGCTCCCCACCGGCATGTGATCTGGGTCGGCCTGCCCCCGACCCGCCGCGACGACTTCCGGGAGGGCTACGCGCTCATGAACCAGCTCGCGGCGGCCGAGGTGGCGGAACGGGACTTCGTCTCCATGATCGACATCTGGGACATGTTCGGCGGCGACGAGCCCTACCGCGACGCGGTCGCACCGCCCGACGACCCCGAGGGCAGGCCGGTGCCCGTGCGCCAGCAGGACGGCGTGCACCTCAACCGGACAGGCTCTCGGTGGGTGGTGGACGTGATCAGCGGCGAGATCCAGCAGATCATCGACAGGATCAGCCCAGACACGCCCGGCTGAGGCCGGTTGCAGGCGCACTCAGTTGTCGGTCGGGTTGCGGGGGTACAGCCGGAGCCGGTTCAGCTCCCCGTCCTGGCGGGCCATGACCTCCCACCACAGCTCCTCGGGCGCCTCCGAGAACGGGTCGGAGCCGTCATGCTCGAGCACGAACCAGGCATTCTCCTCCAGCTCGCTCTCGAGCTGGCCGGGCGCCCACGCCGCGTAGCCGGCGAAGATGCGCACCTGGTCCAGCCCGCCGATGTCGCTCGGGTTCTTCTCCAGGTCGACAGTGCCGATCCGGCCCACGACCTGTGACCAGTGGTCCTCGGCATCGTCGAGGACCACCGACGCCAGCGCGATCACCGACGACTGGCTGACCGGTCCCCCGACGAACACCACGCGGGGCTCGCTCACCGCAGTTTCCCACTCATCGATGGCTCCTTTGACGGTCAACTCGCTTGGCCGGTTGAGCACCACGCCGAGAGCACCCTCTGCTCCGTGCTCGAGCATCAGCAGCACCGTAAGCCGGAAGTTCGGATCAGCCAGGCTCGGGGCGGCCACCAGAAGCTTGCCGCGAGTCGATTCCATGCGTCGGGTCTTCCAGGTAGGGGACTGGTGGGAGCGGCACGGTGACGATCCGGCGACCCGATAGCGGTGGCGGTGCGGCGAGGTGGCGGTGTGGCACCATCTAGGGCCGTGGTGTCGACCATGCCGCCGGTGCTGCTCACGATAGCCGCTTCGGACCCGTTGGGGGGAGCAGGCCTGCAGGCCGACCTGGCCACGTTTTCGGCTCTCGGCGTGCATGGCGCCAGCGCGCTCACTGCGGTGACCGCGCAGTCCCTGACCGCGGTCACGGCCTCCGATCCGGTTCAAGCGAGCCTGGTGGCCGCCCAGATCGACGCCGCCGCCGACCACCTCGGCGTGGATGGAGCCAAGACCGGACTGTTGCGCCGCCGTGAGATTGTGGAACTGGTCGCCGACAGGATCGAGCGGGGCGCTCTGCCGGCGGTGGTAGTCGATCCGGTGATGGTCGACGGCCGGGGAACACGCTTCGTGTCCGACGACGTCGAGGACGCCTACCGCCGGCGGCTCTTCCCTCTGGCACGGGCAATCACCCCGAACCGGGGCGAGGCCGAGCTGCTGGCGGGCACGTCGCTGCCGAGTGCCGAGGCGGTGCTGGACTGCGCCCAGACGTTCCGGAGCCTCGGCGCAGACGCCGTGGTGGTGACCGGCGGCGCCTTCGACGGCAATCCGGACGACGCGGTGATCACCGCGTCGGGCGATGCCTGGATCGTCCGGAACACCCGGATAGCAACCGACAACGTGCGGGGCAGCGGCTGCACGTTCTCAGCCGCGCTGGCGGCCAACCTGGCCCTCGGCCGGGATCTGCGGGCGGCGGTGAGCGCAGCCGGGCGGTTCGTGCGCGACGCCATCGGAGCCTCGGCCGGCTGGATCCTCGACGGTCCCGGTCCGGTGTCGCACGCCCAGGGCTGAGCAGCCGGGCGGACGGCCGCTTGACCCGATGACCTCGCCGTATTGGTATCGTGCCTTACTTTACATAATGTAGATTTCCGGCGGCAATGAGAAGGGCCTAAGCAAGCGAAGCCCCGGCGTGTAGCTTTGTGGGCCGTGCCCCGACGACTCGAGATCGAACTCACCAGCCGCCGAGACGACGGCACCTGGACGTGGCGGGCCGCCGGCGCACGCCAGCCCAAGGGCGAGGTCTCGGGCGACCTGGTACCCGACGCGGCCGCGGTCGGCTCGGTGCTGAAGGCCGAAGTGGACGGTGGACTCGACGGTCTGGAGATCACCGCCCTGGCAGCCCCCCGCGCCCGGGCGGAGCCCACAGGACTTCTCGAGTTGATCGGCGGAAGCGCGGGACCGCCCGTTACCACCGCCCTGGTGTCGCGTTCCGGACGCAGGAGTCGCGGCGACCGGGGCTTCTCGGACGATGACGGGCACTCGCCGGGCGGACGGCGGCGCGACCGCGACCAGGGCGAGGGGCGCAGGAGCCGCGACCGCAGGGACCGCTCCGAGCGGGACTCACGCCGCAGGGACCGCGGCGGCGACGGCGACCGGGAAGGCGGCGAGGGCCGTAAGCCCCGCCGGGACCGCGACGATCGCGGCGGCCGCCGCGACCGCGACTCCTCCTCGGGCCGCGACGCTGAGCGGGACGGCCGGCGCGACCGGCGCAGCGACGAGCGGCGCGCCTCGAGGGGACCCCGGTCCAACGAAGGCAAGCGCCCCGCCAGAGCTCCCCGTCCAAGGACGCCCGGCCTCAAGGCCAAGAGGGTCCATCGCCAGGCAGCGCTGGAGGCGCTCCCGGAGGAGCAGAGGCCTCTTGCTCGCGAGGTGCTCAAGGGCGGGGTGCCGGGCGTGCGCCGCTCGATCGACCGCATGAACGCCAAGGCCGCCAAGGAGAAGCTCCCCCAGATCAAGTCGGAGCCCATCCTGGCGCTGGCGGAGCATCTCGCGCCCGTCATGAAGGCCGCTGAGTGGCATGACCGGGCCGACGCCGCCCTCGCCGGCATCGCCAAGATCGACCTGCGGGACATCCGCTCCGTGATCGCGGCAGCGGACCGGGCCGCCCGCGACGACGAGACCAGGGCCCTGGCCGAGAGCCTTCGGGCCGGGCTGATCCAGCGCCTGGAGGTGGACCACCGCAAGTGGCTGGACGAGTTGGCCGGCACCATCGGCGAGGGTCGCACCGTGAGGGCGCTGCGCATCAGCTCACGGCCAGTCAAGCCCGGCTCGCCGCTGCCGCCCGATATGGCCGAGCGCCTCGCCAACATGGCCGCCGCCGACCTGAACCCGACCGCCAACCAGCAGCGCTGGGCCACGGTGGTGGACTCGGTGGCGGTCTCCCCCGTCCGCACGCAAGTTGTTCCCGAGGGCATTCCCGAGAGACCCAGCGACGACCTGATGACCACCATCCGCCGGCTGGCAGACCGGGTTCCCCAGATAGCAGCGCTCTTCGGCATCGAGCCGGCGCCGGCTGCGCAGCCGAGGCTGCGCCCGCCCCCTCCCCCGCCGAGACCCGCGGCCGACGGCGACGCCGCGGCCGACGAGACCAAATGATCGAGTTCACCGCTGACGGCAACGTCGCCGTCATCACCATGAACCGTCCCGAGGCCCGCAACGCGGTCAACGGCGCCATCTCCAGCGGGCTCGAGGCCGCGATCGACCGGCTCGAGGCCGACGACACGCTGTGGTTGGGGATCCTCACCCACACCGGGCCGGTGTTCTCCGCCGGCGCCGATCTGAAGGCCATCGCGGAGGGACGGTTCCGGGAGTTGTCCACGGCCAGGGGCGGCTTCGGCGGGATCGTGCTGCGCTCCCGGACGAAGCCGCTGATCGCGGCCATCGACGGTCCTGCCCTCGCCGGCGGAACCGAGATCGCGCTCACTTGCGATCTGCGGGTGGCGTCGACCGCGGCCCGGTTCGGCCTCCCCGAGGTGAAGCGATCGCTGATCGCCGCCGCCGGCGGCCTCGTGCGGCTGCCCCGCACCATTCCCCTGGCCATCGCCATGGAGATGGTCCTCACCGGCGACCCGATCAGCGCCGAGCGGGCCCTGAACCTCGGTCTCATCAACGAGCTGTGCGAGCCCGGCCAGGCGTTCGACACCGCCCGGCGCCTGGCGGACCGTGTCAATGCCAACGGCCCGCTAGCGGTGAGGGAGTCCCGCCGGCTGGTGCTGGAGAGCTTCACCCAGACCGACGAGGAGTCGATCACCGCAGCCGGTAGGGCCCAGATGGAACTGCGCGGCACCGACGATTTCGCCGAGGGCCCTCGCGCCTTCATCGAGAAGCGGGCCCCGGTCTGGAAGGGCCGCTGAACCTACGGGCCCGCTCGGCTCAGACGATCGTCGGGATCACCCCGTGGTCGTGCAGGAACTCGGCCAGCCCGTCCACTAGCCGCAACCCGGCGACCTCGGTTACGGGCCACCACCGGGCCTCGGATGCGTCGCTCCCGGCACAGGGGGTCAGATCGCCGGTCACCGTCGCCTCGAAGTCCAGGATCACGAAGTGCCGGTCGTCTCCGATGCGCTCCACCCAGCCCACCAGCCGGCCGCAGACCCCGTTCAGCCCGGTTTCCTCCTGCAGCTCGCGTGTCACGGCCTCCATCAGCATCTCGCCGGGCTCGACCCGTCCTCCCGGCACGGACCACTCCCCCGCGCCCGGCGGGCGACCGCGCTTCACGAGCAGCAGTTCGTCGGCGCGGCGAACGATCGCGCCCACCGCGACCTCCACATCTGCGATCATCGACGAGTGTTGGCGGTGTCTGTAAGCGAGTGATGCACGGTTATGGCCCGTGCGACCAGACCGTGGGTCTCGAAGAAGTTCTTCGTTTCCCGGTCGCCGGGCAGTGCCAGGCTGTCGACTCCGATGCAGGCGCGCCGCCGGGCCCAGTCCATCAGCTCGTCCATCATCGCCTCCCCCACCCCGACACCCCGAGCCTCGGGCATCACATAGATGTCGGTGACTCGCCCCAGCACGGCCCCGTCGTGGAGCTCGACCAGACGGATCACCCCGTAGCCGACGACCGCTTCATCGATGGTGCCGACCACCACCAGCGCGTCATCCGATCGATGGTCACGGTCCAGGCTCTGCCCCAGCGGCTCGGTTCGCGCCTCCAGACGGGCCCACACGTAGCCGCCGCGGCGGGGAGCCAACTCGGCAGCTGCGGTGGCCGCCAGCTCAGTGACCGCCGCGATGTCGGAGTCGGCGGCCCGTCTAGCCCCCTCGTCTATCGAGGTCATCCTGGATCCTCTCGATGGACTCGCAGGGCTCCTCGCCCGACGGGCAGACCGGATTGGCCCGCGATCCGAACTGGGACACGCTCACGATGAGGAAGCACTGGTTGCAGGTCCATTCGTCCGAACGCGGCGGCGCCACCGACGCGACAGCCTTGGGCTGACCGGGGGCCTCCTCCTCCTCGTCCTCCTCGTCGTCGTCACTCGCCGCGATGCGGTCCCGGAGGATCTCCTCCAGGTCGGCCTCCACGTCGCTGGGGTGAACCTCCTCGTCGTCGTCGTCCTCAGCCGGCAACGGGACGTCGTCGTCCTCGTCGTCCTCGTCGTCCTCTTCCAACTCGGCTTCATCGCCGTCGTCGCCGATGCCGTTCTCGTCGTCGCCGAAGTCGTCGTCGTCGATGCCGTTCTCGTCGTCGCCGAAGTCGTCGTCGCCGGTGAAGTCCTCGTCGTCGCCGAAGTCGTCGTCCATTTCGGCTTCGAATTCCTCCCCGTCGCCGAAGTCGAGATCGGCACCGTCAAGAGGGTGTTTGTCGGTCATCTCTACTGCTGAGGGGTCGCGGCCGGGGGACGTGGGCGGATCATAGACACAGATCGACGAAGTGCGACAGCATTTCCGGGCGGCACGACCAGGCGACCGGTCGAGTATGCGAGCGAATCCGGCTCATACGGGCGAGGCCGTGGCTCTAGCTGGTCTACAGGCTTGAGGACGGGTGGGACTGCGATGCCCTCAGCTGCTCGGCCCGCTTCTCCGCGTCGAGCCGGCCCAGCCCGAGATCTTGCTCGTGGTTGACGAACGACATGAGTTCCGCGACTGCGACGTGACCGGCCTCCTCGGCGATGAGACGGTGCATCTGCTGGCACACGCGCCGGTAGGCCGGGTGGCCCTGCAGGGTGGTGCGCAACTCGACCATGTGCATGGCCTCCCGGGCGTTCATCTGAATCGAGTAGCGCACCCGGTAGGCGAGAGCGACCGCGTAGGCGGCCTGGTCCGGCAGCTCGGCGCTGAGCGCCTCGTAGAGCCGGGCCGACCGGCCCATCACCTCGTCGAACTGCTCGTCCACACCGGCCGCGCCGACCGCTTCCGGCCGGACGAAGCCGTGGCGGGTGGACAGGGGCTGCCATTCGATGGTGAGCATCCGGTGGCGCTGCAGGTCACGGAACGCCCCGTAGTCGGACAGCACATCGAAGCGGTAGTACACGCGCTCGAGGGCCCGGCCGGGCCGGTGGCGGCGGTTCGTGCGCTCACCGCAATATGACCGCACCACGTCGACGCGCTCGGCGGCCGACATGGACCTCACCCTGGCCTCGATGGTGCGCTCCGGCAGCGACGTGTGGGGATACAGCATCGCGGTGACCACCTTCGTCTCCCCGTCGGGATCAAAGTCCATCAGCTCCACGGAGTCGTCGGTCACCGGGCCTCCGACGGCATCGCCGAACACCCGGCCGGCCAGGTCGTCCATGGCGGCGCGGTTGCCGGCCAGGTAGCGAGTGGTGAGCTCGCCCCGGTCGGGCAGGTCCACCCGCTTCAGGAACGATGGGATCACCTTGCGCAACTCGGTGAGCATCATCTCGGCATAGGAGCGCGACTCGGGAAGGGGGTGGGCCCGCATCCTCAGCAGCAGGGCCTCATAGGACTGGCCCGTCCCGTAGATGCCCACGTTGCTCAGGGACGCGGCCGGCAGCATCCCGCGGATCGAGTCCAGCGCCCGGGCCTTGATGGCCTGCCGGTAGGCGAAGTCGGAGTCGCCCTCCTGTTTGGGGACGTTGGCCCGGAAGAAGTCCTGCATGACCGGGACGAGCTCAGAGTAGGTCGTGAACATGCGGTCAATGTCGCCCACGTAGCGGGTGCCCAGCGACGAGTTGAGCACCTGGGCGTCCCGGTAGTAGCGGTACCTTCCGCCCAGCCGCTGGTCGTAGGCGATATAGCGGGTGCTCTGCTCGAGGTAGGCCATCAGCCGGCCCCACTCCAGCACCTTGGTGAGGAGGTTGGAGGCCTGCTCGCAGGCCAGATGGACACCGCCGAGCTGGGCGACGGAGTCGTCGCCGTACTCGAAGAAGACCCGGTCGTAAAGGGCCTCGGCCCTGCGCAGGCCGACGGTCGCGTCGATGGTGATGTCGCCGGTGATGTCCAGGTCGTCGACGAACTCGTCGAGAAACAACCGGCGCAGACTCGACATCGAGCGCGAGTAGCGGGCGAACAGGGCGCCCTTAACGACCTCGGGCAGGTTCACCAGCGCGAACACCGGCTGGTCCAGGTTGGTGAAGTACCGGCGCAGTATGTCGGCCTCGTCCGCAGAGAAGGACTCAGCCGCGTACAGGTTCACGGGCCGCGACACTAGAGGCCGGGCGGGCAGGGGGCGCGGATTGCCAGAGAGGGTCAGGACGCCGCGAATGCGGCTCGTGCGGCCGCCATCGCGGAGGCGTCCAGCCAGCAGTCCAGGGCGGTCATGGCCAGCACCTTGGCGCCGTCGATGACGGCCGAGTCGCCCTCGGGCCCGCGGGCGTATTCGGCGAAGGCGGGGGTGTGGATGGCGACGTCGTCGGGAGCGACCTTGACCATGGGGTGTATGGAGGGGACGGCGTAGCTGACGTTGCCCATGTCGGTGCTGCCCACCACCCGGGCGTCCGGGCGGGAGATGGGCTCGCGGCCCACCGCGGCGAGATTGTCCAGGTAGCGGTCGAGAAGCACCGGGTTGTCGTTCATGTCGGCGTAGGCCGGATCTCCCCATTCGATGTCCAATTCGCAACCCGCCGCGTCCGCACCGGCTTGGAGACAGGCCGCCACCCGCTCCTTCAGCGGCTCAACGGTGGACAGATTGGTCGAACGCACGTACCACTCGGTCTCGGCGGTGACCGGAACGATGTTGGCCTTCGTGCCGCCGTCGATGAAGATGCCGTGGATCCGCTCGTCGTCGCGGATGTGCTGGCGCAGCGCGGCGATGGCGTTGTAGCCGAGCACGGCCGCGTCGAGCGCGTTGCGGCCCTTCTCGGGGGCGGCGGCGGCGTGGGCCGCCGCGCCGGTGTAGCGGGCGTTGAGCCGCTGCACCGCCACCGCATGGAACACCTTGAGCTCGTGGTTGGCGGGATGGATCATCATGGCCGCGTCGGCGTCGGAGAACGCGCCCGCTCGCAGCATGATCTCCTTGCCTCCCCCGCCTTCCTCCGCGGGAGTTCCCATGACGGCCACCCGGCCACCGGCCTCGTCGGCCAGCGCGGCCAGGGCGAGACCGGCGCCCAGACCGGACGCCGCGATGATGTTGTGCCCGCAGGCGTGGCCGATCCCTGGGAGGGCGTCGTACTCGCAGACCACCGCCACCAGCGGCCCGTCGCCGTCGCCGGCCCGAGCCTCGAAGGCGGTCTCGAGGCCGTAGGCGCCGCGCTGCACCGCCAGTCCGTGATCGACCAGCACCCCGGTCAGCAGGTCGTGGGCGTGATGCTCCTCGAAGCACAGCTCGGGCCGCTCATGGATGCGGTGCGACACATCGAGCAGCTCCGGTGCCAGCCGATCGATCTCGTCGCAGGCGCGCTGCTTGGCTTCAGTGATCTCCATGGCGACGATCCTAGGGCCCGCCGGGTCGTGACTGCGCTCCGGCCGGGATCCAGACCTCCAACGCCTTGGGCTCCACCCTCAGGCTGAGGGTTCGGGCCCGCTGGTGGCGGTGGCCGTCCAGGTAGACGTCCAATACGGGGTCCAGGTCGTACTGGGCTGCCGCGACGCGGCGCTGGGTTATGTCCGGATGGGGGACATGGGTTCCCGAGGGCAGGCGACGGCGGGCCGCCAGGCGCACGGGGAGCGGTGGGCTGGCGTCGAACACGTCGAGGCGGCCGTCGCCGGGATGGGACCGGGGCGCCGCGTTCCAGCGGCCGATGAACGATGCGTTGGCCGCCACCAGCAGCCGGCCCCGCCACCACGACCTGCGGGCGACGAGATGGGCGACGAACCATCCGAGCCGCCCGTCGATCAGCACCGCGCCCACATCGACCTCGAAGCGGGCCCCGACGCCGGTGGCGGGCGAGGTCTTGCGGTCCTGTGCCATCCCGAGCGTCCGGGCCAGGTCTCCCCCGGTGAGCACCACCGGCGGCACCGGCCGCCCGGCCCGATGGGCCTCGGCGACGATCCGGCCCGCGGCGGCGTCGCTGTCCGCAGTGGAGGCGCCCGGCGGGATCTCCCCCTCCTCACCGAAGTCCACACCCCATCCGGGGCCGCGGCCCCCGATCACGCCGCCCCCGGCACGGTTCCTGTCACGGTGCCGGCATCGGTCTCGTCCATTGCGCCCGACGCGGCCACCACTCCCCTGTTCAGCGCATCGACGGCCTCGCGGGCCGCCCTGGCAGTCTCGGGACTCGGCGATACCGCCGCGATGCGGCGGGCCAGGTCGATCACCTGCTTGAGGTTGCGCACCAGGTCGCCGGCGGAGAAGCCCTCGTCCAGCAGAGCCTCGAAGGACTCCTGTGCGGCCCAGCGGTGAGCCGCGGGCGCGAATCCGTTCTCCAACGATCGGATGGGTTCCACCCCGAAACGCTTCTCGGCGCGGTGCAGATCGTCTAGATCGGCCTCGATGCGGCGCAGGCGGCGGTAGGCGGCGCCGGACGGGATCCACACCTCGGGCCTCCGTCCCGGCGACCGGTGCTCGTAGGTGAACGCCGACAGCACCGAGGCGAGTTCGGGCGGGGACAGCCCGTCCAACCGCCCCGAATGCAGCGCCTCCGCCACGGCCAGGTCCGCCTCGTGGAAGATGCACGACACCAGCGATCCCGAGTCTGTGAGCTCCCAGCCGTCGAGATGTCCCCGGGAGCGCAGCACCGAGGCCACCGCGTCGAAACGCCCGGCGAGGTTCACCGGCGACGAGGACGCGTCGGCCTGATGCTGGGCGAAGGAGCGGGCCATGAGGTCGCGGGCTGCCTCGACGGGCATGCGCCCCAGCAGGCCGGCAACCATGTTGTAGGTGGGACGGAATGCAGAGCGCAGCTCGAAGGATCGGCTGGAAGCCAGAGCTGCGACGTCGGAGAATCTGAAGTCCGGCGACCACAGCATCACCGCCCAGCCGCGGTCGTCGATGCCGCGGCGGCCGGCCCGGCCCGTCAGCTGGGTGTACTGGACCGGGCTGAGCGGCGCGATGCGCTGGCCGTCGTACTTGGTGGGCTTGTCGATGACGACACTGCGAGCGGGCATGTTCACGCCCAGCGCCAGAGTCTCGGTGGCGAACACCACCCTGACCAGGCCCTCCGAGAAGCAGTGCTCCACCATCTCCTTGAAGACCGGAAGCATGCCGGCGTGATGCGATGCGATGCCGAGACGGAGCCGGTCGGCCCAGCCGCGGGCTCCCAGCGCGGCGAGATCGCCCCTGTCGAGACCGGCGAGGCGGGCCTCGACGACCTCATCGACGCGGGCGGCCTCGGCGTCACTGGTGTAGCGGGCCCCGTCGCGGGCCAGGCGGGCTGCCGCCTGATCGCATCCCTTGCGGCTGAACACGAACCAGATCACCGGCAGCAGGCTGCGCTCCTGCAGTTCGGCCAGCAGGTCGATGCGTCGAGGAGGCCGCCAGAGCCCGCCGTCACGGTTCTCCCCGCGTGCTCCGGGACCGTTCGACCGGCCGCGGCCCCTCCGACCCGAGCCCCGGCGCCCCCGGCCTGGGCCACGACCGGTGCGGGGGCCTCGGCGCGCGGTTGCGGGCGGGTCGAAGCGGCTGCCCTGGGGGTTGGCGCGGCCGCCGGGGAGGGTGGGGAGGATCTGCACCGAGTCGGAGCGGCGACGGCCCACGGCGTACAGGTTGGTCAGCGGCACCGGCCTCCGGCTCTCGGCCACCACCGCCGTCGGGCCGTGCACCCGGTTGAGCCAGTCGCCCAAATCCAGGTGGTTGGAGACCGTGGCCGATAGGCACACCAGCACCACGTCCGGCGGCAGATGGAGGATCACCTCCTCCCACACCGGCCCGCGGTAAGGATCCTCCAGAAAGTGGACCTCGTCGAGGACGACCGCCCCGAGCCTGGCGTCCACCCCGCCCGCGTAGATCATGTTGCGCAGCACCTCGGTGGTCATCACCACCGCGTCGGCGTCGCCCGCGATGACGTTGTCGCCGGTCAGCAGGCCCACTCGCTGCGACCCCAGCCGGCGACACAGGTCCCGGTACTTCTGGTTGGACAGGGCCTTGATGGGCGTGGTGTAGAACGCTCGACGGCCCGCCGACAGTGCAGCGTCGACCGCATGGTCGGCCACCACCGTCTTGCCCGAGCCAGTCGGGGCGCTGACCAGCACCGACAGCCCGGAGTCGAGATGTCCGATAGCACGACGCTGGAACCCGTCGAGTACGAACTCGTGGGACGCGCCGGCCGGCGCCGTCACGGCCCAGCGGCCCAAGGGCGCGTCGGCCGGCGGCTCACCGCCCGGCCGCCTCGCGCTTGCGTTTCCGGCGCCGGGTGAGCACGCCCCAGAGGATCGACAACTCGTAGAAGGCGTACATGGGGATGGACAGGGCCATCAGGGTGAAGGGGTCGCCGCTGGGGGTGATGACCGCCACCAGTATCACGATCCCGACCACCGCGTAGGAGCGGATCCGGCGGAGGGTCCGGTTCTCGACGATGCCCATGGCCTGCAGCCCGATGAGGACTATCGGGAACTGGAAGGCGATTCCGAAGGCCACCATCATCTTGACCACGAAGCCCAGGTAGCGCTGCGGGCTGAACAGCGACACCAGATCGGGGCCGCCGATTTCGACCAGGAAGTTCAGGGCTCGGGGAAGGCTCCAGTAGGCCAGCGCGCCACCCAGGAAGAACAGCAGCACGCCGGCCGCCACGAACGGCACCGCGTAGCGCTTCTCGTGGCGGTACAGGCCCGGAGCGATGAAGCGCCACCCCTGCCAGAGCAGAACGGGCATGGCCAGGGCCAAGCCACCGTAGCCGGCCACGGTCATGCGCACCCTGAAGGGCTCCAGGGGATCGGTCACAAAGAGGTTGCAGCCACCGTCAGGTCCGAACAGGTGGGAGTCGATCCGGTCCTGGACGGAGAAGGTCAGGCAGTACGGCTCCAGCAGGAAGTCGAGGATGAACCCGTAGAAGATCCAGCAGACCACTGCGCCCGCGGCCACCGCCACCGCCGACTTGATCAGGCGGCTGCGGAGCTCGGCCAAGTGCTCCATGAGCGTCATATGGCCGCCCTCGTCGAGGTTCCCGGTGCCGGCGCCGTTGTCGGTGTCGGTCATCGCTCAGGCCGCGTTCTCGGAACCGGAGTCCGGCTCATTCCGAGACGACTCCTCGCCATCCTCGGACGGTTCCCCTTCGGCGTCCTCCGGCATCGCCGCCTTCTCCTCGACAGGCTCCCCGGCCTCGCGCCGGAGCTCCTCGTCAGCCGCCTTTAGAGTTTCCTTCATCTCCTCGATGGGCTCCTGGGCCGCCTCACGGAACTCCTTGTCAGCCGCCTTCAACGCCTCCTTGGACTCCTCCAGGGTCTCCTGTAGGGGCTGCGCGGCCTCTCGCAGTTCCTGCTGGAAGCCCTGACCGATGCGACGGACCTCCCCGACCACCCGGCCGATCTGGCGGATGGCGGGGGGCAGCTTGGTGGGTCCGAGCACGATCAGGGCGACGAGCAGGATTACGAGGACCTCTCCCCCGCCCAGATTTCCCACCGCGGCAGCCTAGCTACGGGGCCAGCGGCGGCTGCGATCGCGCCGGGTGCCACGGACCCGGTCGGCTCGGGCCCTGGTGGCCTCCGCGTGGTCGCCCAATCGGGCGGCCAGACGGGACAGCTCGTCGCCGGCCACTGCAGTCGCCGACGACCGTCGCAGCGCCCCGGTCAGCTCCGCGGCGGCTTGACCCACGCTCCGGAGCCCGGCGACGAGCACGGCCAGCGCGATGACGGTGGCCGCAGCCGGCGCCAGCATCCACATGGCCTCCAACGCTACTGCCGGCTTCCGCCGGTCTCTCAGGTAGCGGCGTCGCCAGCGAAGCGGGTCAGCACCTCGACCATGCGGTCGACGTGGTCGCTGTAGACGGCGTCGATGCCCACGTCGACCAGCTCGGCGATATGGCGGACCTGCTGGGCGTCCCAGCCGAAGGCGTGCAGCTCGAACCGGTGGTACAGCGTGGTGAGGCCGCCGTTCCAGTCCTCACGGTGGAAGTTGACCGCGTCGATTCCGGCTGCCGCGAGGTCGGCCGCGTGGCGCTCGGGGCCCTTCGGGAGCCGGTCCAGGCGGGTGGAGTGGACCAGCTTCACGTCGGGGGCGGCCACCCGCCATCCGCTCAGCACCTCGGCGCGGTGATGGCAGACCCAGAGACGCTCAGCAGCCCCGCGGGCGCGGGCCGCGACCAGGAGACCGTCGAAGGCGGCGTCGTCCTTGACGTCCACGCTCAGCGGCAGGCCGGTGCCGCAGGTCTCGTAATACTCGTCGATGGTGGGGATGTGCACGGGCAGGCTCGCCCGCGAGGTGCGCCTGATGGGCCGGCCGAACAGCCGTCGCGTCGACAACGTCGGCAGGCCCCGCACAGACCCGTCGTGGTTCAGCACGACTACCCCGTCGGCGGTGATCCAGGCGTCGGTCTCGATGCCGGTGGCTCCCATCTCGCGGGCCAGCGCGAACGCCTCCAGGGTGTTCTCGCGGGCGTGGGCCCTGGCCCCGCGGTGAGCGAAGCCGATGGGCGAGTCGAGCAGGGCCGGAATGCGAGTGGCCACCAGGCGCGATTTCCTCTGACCGCGGGCCGCAGACCGCGGCTAGACGCCGCCCAGGTCGTTGGGGGGCCAGAGCTTGAAGAAGGCCCGGCCCACCACCGTGTCCGCATCGATCGGGCCGAAGTAGCGGCCGTCGCGGCTGTCGGGGCGATTGTCGCCCAGCACGAGGAGCTTGCCCTCGGGCACCACGCAGCGATCTGGTTCGGGATCGTTGACGCAGCCGGGAATGGGCACCGTGGGATGGGTGGATCCGGCCGGTGGGAGGTAGGGCTCCTCCAGTTCGGCGCCGTCGATGTACACCTGCGTGCCCCGGATCTCGAACGTCTCACCGCCCAGGGCGACCACCCGCTTGATGAGATCGTCTGCGTCGGCTGCCTGGCCCGGATGGTGGAACACGATCACGTCGCCCCGGTTGATCTCGTGCAGGCGGTATCCGAGCTTGTAGACCACAACCCGGTTGTCGACCATCAGGGTGGGCTCCATCGAGCCCGACGGGATCACGAACACCTCCACCAGGAAGGCCTTGAGGAGCAGGGCCAACCCCAGGGCGCAGACGCCCACGACCAGCCACTCCGACAGCACGCTCCAGGCCCGCCGTGCCGCGGTCGGAGGGGTCTGTCCGGCGTCGTCGCCGTCGAGCGGCCCGTGCGGCGGGGTGCGCCACTGCAACGGGAGCTGTTCCTCCGGTGCATGCTCCGCGGGTGCTGTACCCCTTGGGGTGGGCTGGGATACGAAATCGGCGTTCATGGCCGGTACCGCGCCAGCATCCGTCCCGCGGTGGCCGCCCGCAGGTTCCGGTCGATGCCGGGGTCGCAGTCCAGCAGCTCCGCCTGCGGTCCCAGCTGCACCAGCAGGCGGGCCAGCCACGACTCGCTCGCCACCGCGAACGCCGCGTCGACGGACCCGTCGGGATGGTCGGTGCGCTCTCGCGCACCGTGGTAGTCGGCCGCCCATGCCGCCTCGGGCGCCAGCCGGATGGTGACGGTGCGGTCCACAGTGTCGACCTTGAGCGCCGGTGGCGGCCCGGCCGGCAGATCGACCTGCACTTCGGAGGCCAGCACCGCCAGCGTGCGGATCCGGTCGACGCGGAAGACCCGCTCGGCACCGGCCCGGTGGCACCATCCGAACAGGTACCACACGCCGTCATGGCTCAGCAGGCGGGCCGGATCGACGGTCCGGATCGTCATGACGTCCCGCCCCTGCGAGTAGTACTCGATCTCGATCTGGCGCCGCCGGCTGATGGCGCTCCTCAGGTCTCGGAGGGTGTCGGATGGGGCATGGCCGAGACATACGTCGATGTAGTCGCCGCCGTCCGCCGCCTCGGAGCCCAGTGACAGCGTCAGCTTGGCCAGGGCCCGCACCAGCGGATTGGCCTCGTCGTCGCCGTCGTCGCCCCGCCCGCTCGCCTGCCCCATGTCGAGCACGGTCCGGCCAGCGGCCAGCAGCCGGGTCGCCTCCTCACCGGAGAGCTGCAGGGGCTGCGAGAACCAGTCCGCGTACTGGATGTCGACGATCCCGTCGGTAATGAAGACATCGATGAGCGTGTCGGGGGTGAACGGGTGCACTCCCACGAAGAACAGCCTCTGCTCGAGGTCCTCCAGCAACTGCTCACGGGGGTAGTCGAAGCGGGCCGCGATGTCGTCGAGGTGGGCCCCTTCCTGCTCGACCACCCAGGGCACAACGCCCAGCAGGCGAGCCATCCGCTCAGCCACGGACAGTTTGGTCGGGTTCGCAGCCGGCACCGACGTCACGGCACCACCCTAGGGCGTGCGTGCGCGGGTCCTGATGCCTCGCGGTGATGCGTCATGTCCCGGCTCCTGTTCCGCGGCGCTCACCAGTGCACGATGCCAGCTCGATCGAAATCAGTAGAGAAACCCGTCATATGGGAGCAATTCCCCTACAGATTAGAGCGGGGCGTCAGGCCTGAGCCTCCAGCCAAGCCACGATCTCATCCCGCATCCAGTCCGGCTCGAGTACCTCGGCGTGCTCGAGGAACTCGACGACGAAGGTCCGCAGCGCGGCGGGGTCGCGCACTCGCAGTGTGAGGACAACCGACCCGTCGGGCCGGCGCTCGCCGTCGACCCCGGCCCGATGGCAGGCCCAGGCGGCCTGGTCGACGTCCACCAGCACCCGCACGTCGACCGGCTCGCCCGCGCCGAACTCCCACGGCTTGACGGTGCGAGGATCGGGTCCCTCCCCCACCGGGCGGTCGGCCGGGCCCAGCTCGGTCACCGGACCGTCGATGCGGTCGACCCGGTACGTGCGCTCAGTGCCCCGGCCGACGTCCCACCCCACCAGATACCAGTGGCCTCGGTGGAACGACAGGCGCCACGGCTCGATGCGACGCTCGGCGTCCCGGTACACGAGCTGGACCGCACGGCGTCCGATCGCGGCCGCCACCAGCTTCGACAGCGCCTCGTGGAAGGGCAGCTCGTCCACCGTCGCAACCGGCTCCACCGCCTCGCCGGCCGACCCGATCTCACCCTCGTCGCCAGCACCGGCGCCGCCCAGCCGGGCCAGGCCCGCACCCGCGCCACCCTCGAGGCGCACCAGGTTGGTGGCCAGGTGCAGCGCGGCCAGTTCGTCGGGGTCGAAGCGCACGTCGCGCCCCGCGTAGGCCCCGGCCGGGATCCGGTAGCCCTCCACCGGCGGGTCGAGGCGGTACAGGGTCGACACCTCGATGGGCACCCCGATGGCCCGCAGGTCGGCCTTGTCGCGCTCGAACATGCGCCTGAAGGCGGCCAGGTCCTCGGAGTAGGCGCCGGCCATGCGCGCCCGCAGCTCGCCCGCGCTGAGCGGCTGCGTGGCGTTGCGCAGCGCCGCAGTGAGGTTCAATAGCCGTTCGAGCTTGTCCATCGGGTCCGAGGTTGGTCCGGTATCTCGACGTTACCGGGACCGGGGTTATAGGGACGCGATGAGCTTCTCCACCCGCTCGTCCTGGGACTTGAACGGGTCCTTGCACAGCACGGTCCGCTGCGACTGGTCGTTGAGCTTCAGGTGCACCCAGTCGACGGTGTAGTCGCGCCGGCGCTCCTTGGCCCGGCGGATGAACTCGCCCCGGAGGCGGGCCCGGGTGGTGTCGGGAGGGTTCTCCACGGCGTGCTGGATCTCGGCGTCGGTGACCAGCGTCTCCACCATCCGGCGGCGCTGCATCCGGTAGTAGAGGCCGCGGCCGCGGCTCACATCGTGGTACTGGAGGTCGACGAGGGCCACCCGGGGGTCGGCCAGTTCCAGGTCGTGGCGCTCCCGGTAGGCCTCCACCAGGTGGTGCTTGATGACCCAGTCGATCTCGCGGTCGAGCTTGAGGGGGTCCTGCTCGATGGCGGTCAGGCAGTACTCCCACATCGTGAGCGCCTTCTTCTCCTCGTCGGAGAGGTCGTGGTGCTCGGCGTAGCGCAGGGCCCGGTTGAGGTACTCCGACTGGATCTCGAGAGCGCTCACCTCGCGCCCGGTGGCCAGGCGCACCCGGCGCCGGCAGGTGGTGTCGTGGCTGATCTCGCGGATGGCCCTGATCGGGTTCTCCAGGGTCATGTCGCGCAGCACCACCCGGGGGTCCTCCAGCATGCGCAGCATCAGGGCGCACGCGCCCACCTTGAGGAAGGTCGTGTACTCGCTCATGTTGGAGTCGCCCACGATCACGTGCAGGCGCCGGAAGCGCTCGGCGTCGGCGTGGGGCTCGTCACGGGTGTTGATGATGGGCCGCGACCGGGTGGTGGCCGACGACACCCCCTCCCAGATGTGCTCGGCTCGCTGGCTGATGCAGTACATGGCGCCCCGGGCGGTCTGGAGCACCTTGCCCGCGCCGGCGTAGATCTGGCGGCTGACCAGGAACGGGATCAGCACCTCGGCGTAGTCGCTGAGGTCGTCGCGGCGGCTGGTCAGGTAGTTCTCGTGGCAGCCGTAGCTGTTGCCCGCGGAGTCGGTGTTGTTCTTGAACAGGAAGACGTCGCCGCGGATGCCCTCCTCGGCCAGGCGCTCCTCGGCGTCGCCCAGGAGCCTCTCGACAATGCGCTCCCCCGCCTTGTCGTGCACCACCAGGTCGTGGGCCGAGTCGCACTCAGGGGTGGCGTACTCAGGGTGGCTGCCCACATCGAGGTAGAGCCGCGAGCCGTTGCCGAGGAACACGTTGCTGCTGCGCCCCCACGACACCACCTTGCGGAACAGGTAGCGGGCGACCTCGTCGGGGCTGAGGCGGCGCTGGCCCCGCAGCGTGCAGGTGACGCCGTACTCGTTCTCGATCCCGAAGATGCGCCGCTGCACCCCGCCACCGTACCCCCCGCGACCGCCCAACTCCGGATCGGCCCGTTCTCAACGGATTGGCCCAGTTCGGGGGTTAGGCCTCGAGGATGGAGGCTAGTTCTTCGTCGGTTAGGCGGCGGAAGGCTCGGCGGTCGCCGTTCCGGTCGAGCACGGCGGCTTCGAGGCTCTCGGCGCCGAGGGTGCGGTCGGGGCCGGCCAGGGCTGCCACCGCGGCCCGCACCCCGTCGGCGAGCGAGCGGGGGGCGGCGGGCAGCGCGTCCTCGAAGCGCTCCGATATCTCCTCAGTCTCGCCGCCCAGCACGACCCAGTCGTCCTCGTCGACCACGGTGCCGTCATAGAGGATGTGGAACAGCTGGTCGGCCCGTCCGTCATCGTCGAGGCCGATCTCGGCCACCAGGATCTCCACCTCCATCGGCTTGACCTCGTGGGTGAAGACCTGCCCGAGGCTCTGGGCGTAAGCGTTGGCCAGGCTGCGGGCGTCCACGTCCTCGCGGCTGAAGGCGAACCCTTTCAAGTCGGCGTGGCGCACCCCGGCGATGCGGAGCTGGTCGAACTCGTTGTAGCGGCCCACCCCCGCGAAGGCGATCCTGTCGTAGATCTCGCTCACCTTGCGCAATGTGCTGGAGGTGTTCTCGGCCACGATGGCGATGCCGCCGCCGTAGCGGAAGGCGACCAGGCTGCGGCCCCGGGCGATGCCCTTGCGGGCGTAGTCGGCCTTGTCCTTCATCACCTGCTCGGGCGGCGCGTAGAAGGGCATGGTCATGACGTGCCCCCCTGGGTCTCCCGCCGGCTGCGGTGGCGCCGCAGCAGCCGCTCGGTGCGCCGGCGCAGCTCGGCGTCGTCGAGACGCTGGTACCCGTCGGCGTCGATCACCGCCACCACCGGGAACACGTCGCGCACCGGGTCGGGGCCACCGGTGGCCGAGTCGGCGTCGGAGGCCACGAACAGCGCATCCAGCACCAGGTCGGTGGCCGACGCCCGCGTCATCGACGGGCGGAACCCCAGCTTCACGACGGTGTCGGCGTGCAGCGAGCCGGAGCCGGTGGCCGCATGGTCGCGCTCCTCGTAGCGCCCGCCGGTGACGTCGTACTCGAAGATCCGGCCCTTCGAGGCACCCAGGTCGTAGCCGGCGAAGATCGGGACCACCACCAGCCCCTGCATGGCCGCTGGCAGGTTGGCCCGCACCATCTGGCCGAGCTGGTTGGCCTTGCCCTCGAGGCTTATGGGCGTGCCCTCCACCTTCTCGTAGTGCTCGAGTTGGAGCTGGAACAGTCGCACCATCTCCGCCGAGGGGCCGGCCGCGCCCGCGATGGCCACCCCGGAGTGGCGGTCGGCCGGGAACACCTTCTCGATGCGGTGGTTGCTGATCAGATGGCCCGCGGTGGCCCGCCGGTCGCCGGCAAGGACCACGCCCGAGTCATAGCGGACGGCCACGCAGGTCGTGCCGTGAGGAATCTCCACCGGTGCCACCTGGGGGTGGTCCGTAGCCGCCAGCGGATTGGTGTCGGAGCCGGCACGGCTGAGGCGCAGCAGCGCGGCGAAGTCCGGGCCGGGATCGTTATGCGTCCCGAAGCGGGGCAGGCTCACTCGCCGCCCTTTTGGATGTAGCTCTTGACGAAGTCCTCGGCGTTGGTCTCCAGCACCTCGTCGATCTCGTCGAGCAGATCGTCGAGCTGGGCCTTGATGTCGGAGCCGCGCTCGGACGCGGGCGGCGACTCCTCCACCGACTGCTCTCGGGGCGACGGGGCCGGCTTGCGGATCTGCTCTCGTTCGGCCACTGGTTTCCTCCAGGATCGTGTCTGACCAAGTTATCCACACCTTACGCGCCTGCGGAGCCCAAGCGTCGCAGCAGCTCCATCGCGGAGCCGCACTCGTCGAACATGTCGCCCACGTGTGCGACCGTTCCCCGCGCCGGCTCGGTCATGGAGACCCGCCGCAGGGAGCCCTCACCCACATCGAAGACGATCGAGTCCCAGTTGGCCGCCACCACCTCGGCTGCGAACTTCTGCAGGCAGCGGCCCCGGAAGTAGGCCCGGGTGTCGGGCGGGGGCTCGGTCATGGCCCGCACGGCCGCGGCCTCGTCCACCAGCGTCTCCAGCCCGGCCCTGGCCGCCAGGGACCGGTCCGGGCGCAGATCGTGGTACTGGATGTCGAGGGCCCGCAACCGGGCGTCCTCGAAGTCAAGGCCGTGGCGGTCCCGGAAGCCGTCCAGGAGCCTGAGCTTGGCCACCCAGTCGATCTGGCCGGCCAGCGTGGCCGGGTCGCGCTCCAGGCCACCGAGCACGTCCTCCCACCGGGCCAGCACCCGGCGGGCCACCTCCCCGCCGGCGGCGTCGGCCCCCCGCTGCTCCACATAGGTCCGGGCCGCGGCCAGCAGCTCCCACTGCACGCCGAGAGCGGTGATGGTGGTGCCGTCGGCGAGCTCCAACGGCTGGCGCAGCTGCAGGTCGCGGCTCACCTGGCGCAACGCGGCCACCGGCGCGGCGAACCGGAACTCGCGGGGCATTGCGTCGTCCTCGGTGAGGGCCATCACCAGCGCGGTCGTGCCGACCTTGAGGAAGGTCGCCACCTGCGACATGTTGGCGTCCCCGACGATCACATGCAGGCGCCGGTACTTGGCCGCGTCGGCGTGGGGCTCGTCGCGGGTGTTCACGATGGGGCGTTTGAGGGTCGTCTCCAGGCCGACCTCCTCCTCGATGAAGTCGGCCCGCTGGGAGATCTGGTAGCCGGCCTCGTCGAGGCGCATCCCCGGGGTCTCGGTGCCCAGCTTGCCGGCGCCGCAGTAGATCTGGCGGGTGACGAAGTGCGCGGTGGCATGGGTGACTATCCGCGAGAACGGCACGGCCCGGCTCACCAGGTAGTTCTCGTGGCAGCCGTAGCTGTTGCCCTTGCCGTCGGAGTTGTTCTTGTAGACCACGATCTCCTCGTCGGGCGGCAGCAGCCTCCGCACCGCCTCCATGGAGCGGGCCGCGATCAGCTCGGCCGCCCGGTCGTAGAGGACCACCGAGTGGGCATCGGCGCACTCGGGGGTGGACAGCTCCGGATGGGCGTGGTCGACGTAGTAGCGGGCGCCGTTGGTGAGCACCGCGTTCACCAGGTGGGTTTCGATCTCGGGAGCGAGCGACCCCGCCGGCGCGCCGCCGCGGGCGTCGTTGCCGGGGGTCTCGTCGGTGAAGTCCCAGCCCACCGCGGCCCGGCCCGGCTCCGGCGCGTGACCGTGGGCGATCAGGTAGGCGTTGATCAGCAGCGACGAGGCTGAGATGGGGTTGGGCTCGGAGGCTCCCCGGTGGACGATGCCGTACTCGGTCTCGAGCCCGAGCATCTTGGGGACAGCCATGGGGCCGGACGCTACCGGGCCTCGCCGGGTCTACCGGAGGCGGGGGCTAGAGGATCTGTGAGAGGAACAGCTTGGTGCGCTCCTCGTGGGGGTTGGTGAAGAAGTGCTCGGGCGTGCCGGTCTCCACGATCTGGCCGTCCTCCATGAAGATCACCCGGTCGGCGACCTCCCGGGCGAAGCCCATCTCGTGGGTGACCACCATCATGGTCATGCCCGAGGTGGCCAGCTCCTTCATCACGTCGAGGACCTCTTTGATCATCTCGGGGTCGAGCGCGGAGGTGGGCTCGTCGAAGAGCATGATCCTGGGCTCCATGGCCAGCGCCCGGGCGATGGCCACCCGCTGCTGCTGGCCGCCCGAGAGCTGGCCCGGGTACTTCTCGGCCTGCTCGGGTATGCCGACCCGCTCCAGCAGCGAGCGGGCCAGGTCCTCGGCCTCGGCCTTGGGCTTCTTACGGACCCAGATCGGCGCCAGCGTGATGTTGTCGAGCACGGTGAGGTGGGGGAACAGGTTGAACTGCTGGAACACCATGCCCACCTCGGAGCGGATCCTCTCGATGTTGCGCAGGTCGTTGGTGAGCTCCACGCCGTCTATGACGATGCGGCCCTCCTGGTGGGCCTCAAGGCGGTTGATGCAGCGGATCCAGGTGGACTTCCCCGAACCGGACGGGCCGAGCACCACCACCACCTCGCGCTCCTTGATGACGGCGGTGATCCCGTCGAGGGCCTGGAAGTCCCCGAACCACTTGTTGACACCCTCGCACACGATCATGTCGTCGCGGGCGGCGAGCTCCTCGGTCAATGCGGTGGTGGCGTCGCTGACGCTCATGGCTTGATCCCCCTGCGGTGTGTGTCGGCTGGCGGCACGATTAGCGCTCCCCCACTCCTAGCCGCTTCTCGAGGCGCTGGCTGTGCTTGGACATGTTGTAGGCGAATATCCAGTAGATGAACGACGCGAACAGCAGGCCCTCCCGCTTGACGCCGAGGAACTCCGACTGCGCGGAGATCACCTTGTCGGCGATCCGCAGGAAGTCGAAGATACCGACGACGGCCAGCAGCGAGGTCTCCTTGAACGTGGCGATGACCTGGCCCACCAGCGGCGGTATCGACACCCTCAGGGCCTGGGGCAGCACGACGAACAGGGTGCGCTGCACGGTGGTGAGCCCGACCGCGTCGGAGGCCTCGTACTGGCCCTGGCGGACAGCCTGAAGGCCGCCGCGGACGTTCTCGGCCAGGTAGGCGGCCGAGAACAGCGCGAAGCCGATGGTGGCTCCGGCGATGTCGGTCAAGGACATGTTCGACGGTAGGAACAGGTTGAAGATCAGGGTGAAGAAGAACAGCAGGGTGATCAGGGGCACGCCCCGGAACACCTCTATGTAGGCGGTGGACAGCACCCTGAAGATCGGCAACTTGGACGTGCGGGCCAGCGCGAGCAGTACGCCCAGCGGGAATGCCGCCAGGAGGGTGAACACGGCCACGATGAGGGTGATCCCGAAGCCGCCGATCAGGGCGTCGGTGGGCGTCTCGACGGTGGAGGGCGAGTTCACCAGCGTGACCAGCCAGTGGAACACGGCCATGATCGCCACCCAGGCGACCACCAGTCTCAGCCGCTGGGAGCGGTCGCCGGCAAAGTTGTGGGCCAGCAGGGCGACTACCGCCAGCAGCAGGAAGCTGATCCGCGCCTTCTGCAGCATCGGGTACCAGCCGAAGTAGGCGGCCACCCAGTTGAGCACGGCCACCCCGACCAGCACGACGGCCATGATGCGGCCGGCCTCGCCGATGCGGGGGTGAGTCAGGTACCACACGACGAGGCCCCCGAGGACGGCGAAGAACACCGCCATCGGGATGTCGGTGGAAAGAACGTGGTCCCAGTCGAGATCAGGGTCGCGCAGCACCGCCCAGTACAGGACGAACGGGGCCATCACCCAGAGCAGGTTCAGCGGCACCCGCAGCCTCCGAGCCGCCGGTGCCGTGCTGAGCGCCCGCCCCAACAAGAAGGTGCCGACCAGCAGGGCCCACATGACCGTCCAGGGCAGTTTCGTGGTCATGGCGACCGTGCGGCCGGGCTCGGAGATGAACTCGCCCTCCAGGAAGGCGTAATGCCCCCACGGGTACGCCCACGCCGACAGCACCATGATCCCGGCGGCCGCGAAGAAGACGTGCATGGCCGGCACGAAGGTGTTGCGGCGGCGGGAGTCTCCCAGACCGAACCACAGCGCCGCGCCCGAGCCGGCGAGCACGACCGCGCCCAGCCACCACCACGCCCGGTCCGCCATGGCGTCGACGAACGACTCCCTAGCGATCTCGCCGGTCGCGTACTGCTGCACGATCAGCACCCCGACGCTCGCCAGCACCAGCACGCCGTGAGCGAGCCTCGGCTCCGGCCCGTCGCGCAGGTAGGTGCCCTGGAGGTGGAACCAAACCGCGAGGGCGACGTTGGCCAGCACCAGCACGCCGAGCACGGCCAGAGCGTTGGTGTCCAGCCAGTCGACGAAGGAGTCGCCGACCGCGGCGGCCTCGCGGTGCACGACCAGGCCCTCGCTGTCGACCACGGCCGAGGGCTCGCGTAGCAGGATCCCCAGCCCGATCACGCCCCCCATGCCCATCAGGTTCATCGACAGCTTCTTCATCGAGATGCCCGCGCCGGTTCGAGCCAGCAGCCCCACCGACAGCCCCGACAGCACCGCGATGGCCCCGACGCAGACCCAGATGCGGATGTACTGGTCCTGGGGGTAGGCGTGGGTGAACAGGAACCGCATGTTGGTCTTGACGGCTCGCCAGGTCCGCTCCTCGCTGAACGTGAAGTTGAGCAGGCCGCGCACCGCCAGCAGCACCAGCAGCGTGAAGACGCCGGTGAGCACCGAGTTGACCGCGGAGGAGAACAGGTTCTTGCTCAGCCACTCTCCCGCCGACAGACTCGGCTCCTCGGGCTTGCGGGCAGGCTCTTGCTCGCCGGCCCACGCCTCCGCCGGGTCTACGACCGGTGCCGCCGGATCGCCCATCGGCACAGTCATCTCAGCACTCCGGGCATCTCAGCGCTCCACGATCTTCATGCGGACGTTGAAGAAGTTCACGATCACCGAGATCGTTAGCGAGCAGGCCAGGTAGAACAGCATCCACAGCGAGATCACCTCGAGCGTCTTGCCGGTCTGGTTGTAGACGATCTGGCCCACCTGGACGAAGTCGCTGTAGCCCACCGCGATGGCCAGGGAGGTGTTCTTGGTGAGGTTCAGGTACTGGTTGCCCAACGGCGGGAGGATCACCCGGAACGCCTGCGGGAGGACGACACGGCGCAGCATGGTCACCCGCCGCAGGCCCACGGCCAGCCCGGCCTCGGTCTGGCCCTTGGGCACGGCCAGGATCCCGCCCCGCACGATCTCGGCGATGAACGACGCGGTGTAGAGCACCACGCCGAAGAACACTGCGGTGCCCCCCTGGGTGAGGTTCAAACCGGCCGGGCCGGGGTTGGGGAAGTTGCCGATCTGCTCGACGTCGGGGGCCTTGATGTCCATGGGCTTGCCGGTGCGGCCGTCCCCGAACTTGTCGGCGATCACCCCGAGCAGGTCGGTGCCGGAGTTGATGATCCAGCTCGACAGGCCCGGCCAGCCCACCAGCACGAACGCGATCACCGCCAGCGCGCCCACCCCGGCGAAGATGATCCGGAACTTGTCGTCGTCGGTGAGCTTCATGAGACCCGCCGGGGTGCGGCGCCGGGCCAGGAAGCGGCGGATCCACCATGCGGCCGCCGTCACCGCGGCCAGCGACAGCACCACCTGCACGATCACCGGCGTCAGCCTGGAGTAGCCGTCGCCGATGAAGTCGAAGATGGAACCCACCCAGCCGAAGATCGGGTGGGCGAACCAGCCCACCGCGCCGAAGACGGCCAAAACTGCGACGAGGCTGGCCACCGGGTAGGTGTCCTGGCCGGTGGCGTCGTGGCGGCGCTCCTGGCGGCGCTTGACGAAGGAGCCGACCAGCCAGCCTGCACCGAGGAAGATGAGCCACTGGTAGAAGCCGTCGTCGATGTGCACCCGCGGCACTGACACGCCCTTGTTGGAGAGGTGCAGGACGCCGTTGATGGGCCCAGAATCCAGCTCCACGTCGGGAAGGGTGGCGACCAGTGCCCAGATGAAGACGATCTGGACCAGCAGCGGGATGTTGCGGGCAGTCTCGATGAAGACGCTGCACATGCGGCTGACGATCCAGTTGCTCGACAGCCGCCCGACGCCGACGAGCACCCCGAGGATGGTGGCCGCGATGATCCCGCCCACTGCGATGCGAATGGTGTTGACCGCTCCGGCCCACAGGGCCCGGCCGGCGGTGTCGGGGTCGGTGTCGATGCCCTCCCGGAGGTCGCTTCCGAGGCCGATGCCCAGGAAGTCGTACTTGATCTCGATCCCCTGGCGGTTGAGGTTCTCGAGGGCCTGCGTGGTCAGGAAGAAGAGCGCGAACACCACCAGCAGGAGCGTGAACACCTGGGCCAGCCACTTGACGACGGTGGCGTCGCGGTAGAAGGGCGGACGCCCCGACTGAGTCGCAGCCAGCGTGGTCTGGTCAGTGTTGGACACGCCGGGGCGCCTCCAAGGCGGTCGGTGGCGGGATAGGTGGCTAGAACGGCAACGGGGGTCCGGGACTCATGTCCCGGACCCCCGTCAACCTAGACGAGAATGTTGGCTAGGTGAAACCTTTGACGTTTCCGGTCTAGCGGGCCGGAGGTGCGTAGATCAGGCCGCCGTCGAGCCATCCGGCGTTGGCCGAGCCCTCGCGGGTCAGGCCGACCGGGTTGAGGTGGCGAGCGTAGATCTCGTCGTAGTTCCCGACCTGGGCGATCACCTGGTAGAAGGCGTCGGGCTGCAGTCCCATATTCGACTGCTGCTCGTCGTCGGCCGCGCCGAGCAGGCGGGCCGCCTCGGCGTCGGGCGGGTTGGCCGCCATGTCGGCGACGTTGGCCGAGGTGATGCCCTTCTCATCGGCGATGACCGTGGCGTACACGGTCCAGTTGACCACGTCCGCGAAGCGGGACTGGTTCTGGCCGTAGGTCGGGCCCAGGGGCTCCTTCGAGATCGGCGTGGCCGGGAAGATCACCCAGTTCTCGCCGGCGGGCTGCTGGTTGGCCTTGCGGCCGACCAGGGCCGAGCCGTCGGTCGTGATGACGTCGCAGGCGCCGTTGATGAAGTTCTCGGTGACCTGGTCGAAATCCTCGAAGGTCGTGAGGTCGATGTCGATCCCGGCCGCGTCGGCCGCGTCGGCGATGTTCTGCTCGGTGGTCGTACCAGCATTGGTGCAGACGACCGCGCCGGCGATGTCGACCACCTGCGAGGCTCCCGAGAATCCGTCGCCCTCGCGGGCCATGAGCTGCTGGCCGTCGTAGTAGGTGGTCGGGCCGAAGTCCATGCCCACCTCGGTGTCTCGGCTCTGGGTCCAGGTGGTGTTGCGCATCAGCACGTCCACCTCACCGGTCTGAACCGCGGTGAACCGCTCCGCTGCGGTGAGCGGGGTGAACACGACCGCGCCGGCGTCGCCGAACAGCGCCGCAGCCACCGCACGGCAGTAATCGGCGTCGAAGCCGGTCTGGGAGCCGTCGGGCTGGGTCTCCGAGAACGCCACGGCCGAGCCGGACACACCGCAGTTCAACTCGCCGCGGGCGAGGACTGTGTCGAGGAGGTCCCCGTCCTGGGTGTCAGCGATGGTGTCCTCGGGCGGCGCAGTCTCTTCGGGCGCGGCCGCCGTGGTCTCCGGAGCCGTAGTGTCTTCGGGCGCTGCCGTGGTGCCGGTGCCGTCTTCGTCGTCGCCGCAGGATGCAGCAATGAGCGTTACCGCGAACACGACAGCGAGCACGCGCCAGACAAGAGCTTTCTTAAGAGTCACAGTCTCCCTCCGTGGGTGTGTGGTTGCGTGACGGTGCCACAGTACCGACAGGCCTGTCTGGTTTCAAGTACTGGGTAATCCTGAAACGGTATGTACTATTATGATCTCAAAGATTGTTCAACGCGCCGGTGGCGCATATATGAGGCCGCCGTCGCTCCAGCCCGCATTGATCGAGCCGCGGGTCAGGCCCGCCGGCTCGAGGTGGCGGGCAAGGATCTCCCCGTAGTTGCCCACCTGGAGGATGGCCCGGTAAAAGGCGTCCGGGGCCAGGCCCATGGCCGTCTGCAGTTCCCCCTCGCCTCCGAGCAGGCGGCGCGCCTCCGCATCGGGCGGGCCGGCGACCATCTCGGCCACGTTGTCTGAGGTGATGCCCTTCTCGTCGGCGATGATCGTGGCGTAGACCGCCCAGTTGACCACGTCACCGAAACGAGACTGGTTCTGCGGGTACACCGGGGCGAGCGGCTCCTTGGAGATCGGGATGGCCGGGAAGATCACCCACTCCTGGTCGTCGGGCTGCTGCTTGGCCTTGCGGCCGGCCAGTGCCGAGCCGTCGGCGGTGGTCACGTCGCAGGCGCCGGTGATGAAGTTCTCGATGATGACGTCGAAGTCCTCGAGGGTGGTGAGGGTGATGTGGATGCCGGCGGCGTCGGCGGCGTCGGAGACGTTCTGCTCGGTCGTGGTCCCGGCCAGGGCGCACACGACGGCGCCGGCTATGTCGGCCACCTGCGACGAGGCCGAGAAGCCGTCGGAGGAGCGGGCCATGAGCTGCTGGCCGTCGTAGTAGATCACCGGACCGAAGTCCAAGCCCACCTCGGTGTCGCGGCTCTGGGTCCAGGTGGTGCTGCGAAAGAGCACGTCGATATGGCCGGACTGCAGAGCCGCAAAGCGCTCCGCGGTGGTGAGCGAGACGAACTCCACCGAGTCGGCGTCGCCGAGCATCGCCGCTGCGACCACGCGGCAGAAGTCGGCGTCCACCCCGACCACAGTGCCGTCGGGCTGGGTCTCAGAGAAGATCACCCTGGTGCCGGAGACGCCGCAGACGAGCCTGCCCCGCTCCTGCACTATCTCGAGGAGGTCGGTGTCGCCCCGGTCGTAGACGGCGTCGGCGGCCGTCGTAGAGGGTTGCTCGGCCCCGGATGCCCCGGCCGTTCCGGCCTCGGGCTCTCCAGTGAGCTCAGTTCCTTCGGTGTCCTGCGGGTCGGGTTCTCCGCAAGCCGCTAAGGCAAGAGCGGCGGCAAACAGCGCTCCGAGCAGCCGAGGCACTGCAGGGCTCACGGCCGAACCGACCGCTAAAGGTACTGGCCGGTCTGCACCCGCTCGATCGAGCGCCCCCCGGAGGCTTCCTCTTCGTGGTCGCTCGACACCAGCGTGCGCACGAACACGATGCGCTCGCCCTTCTTGCCGGAGATGCGGGCCCAGTCGTCGGGATTGGTGGTGTTGGGCAGGTCCTCGTGCTCCTTGAACTCCTGGCGCACCGAGGCCAGAAGGTCGGAGGTCACGATGCCGCGAGGGCCGCCTGAGATCTCCCGCTTTATGGCCAGCTTCTTGGCCCGCCGCACCACGTTCTCGATCATCGCCCCCGAGGCGAAGTCCCGGAAGTACATGACCTCCTTGTCCCCGTTGGAGTAGGTGACCTCCAGGAACTGGTTGGTGTCGGCCGGCCGGTACATGTCGTCCACCGTCTGCTCGATCATGCCTCGCACGGCCTTGTCGGAGTCGCCGCCCCCGACGGAGTCGACCATCTCGGCCGCGATCGGAAGGGTGGGCACCAGGTAACGGGCGAAGATGGCCGCCGCGGCCTCGGCGTCGGGGCGTTCGATCTTGATCTTCACATCGAGGCGACCAGGCCTCAGGATGGCGGGGTCGATGAGGTCCTCGCGGTTGGAGGCTCCGATCACGATCACGTTGCGCAGCGCCTCGACCCCGTCGATCTCGGCCAGCAGCTGCGGAACGATCGTCGATTCGATGTCGGAGCTGATCCCGGAGCCGCGGGTGCGGAACAACGACTCCATCTCGTCGAAGAACACGATCACGGGCCAGCCCTGCTCGCTCTTCTCCCTGGCCCTCTGGAACACCAGGCGTATCTGGCGCTCGGTCTCGCCCACGTACTTGTTGAGCAGCTCAGGTCCCTTGATGTTCAGGAAGAAGCTGCGGGCGTTGGCGTCGCCGGAGAGGTCCGAGACCTTCTTGGCCAGGCTGTTAGCCACCGCCTTGGCGATCAGGGTCTTGCCGCAGCCGGGCGGACCGTAGAGCAGCACTCCCTTGGGCGCGGGCAGGTCGTACTCGGCGAACAGGGCGTGGTGGACGAACGGCAACTCGACCGCGTCGGTGATCTGCTCGATCTGGGAGTCGAGCCCGCCGACATCGTCGTAGCTGATGTCGGGAACCTCCTCGAGGATGAGGTCCTCCACCTCGGGGCGGGGCAGGCGCTCGATCACCAGGTCTCCCGAGGAGTCGATCAGCACGTTGTCGCCGCTGCGGATCGGACCGGTGGCGACGGCCGCGCTCAACTCGACCACCCGCTCCTCGTCGGCCCGTCCCAGCACCAGCGCGCGGTCGCCGCCGGGCAGCAGCTCCTTCACCGTGGCCACCTCACCGGTGCGGTCGGGCCGGCGGGCCAGCACCACGCTGAACGACTCGTTGAGGGCGACTTCCTCGCCGGCGGACAGGTCCTCGGCCAGGTCGGGATGGACGGCTACCCGCATCTTGCGGCCGCCGGCTCGCACGTCGACGGTGCCGTCGTCGTTGCAGCCGAGGACGGTCCCGTAGCCGCTGGGCGGCTGGGTGAGCTTCTCCACCTCCTCGCGTAGCGAGCCGATGTGCTCGCGGGCGTCGCGCAGCATGGTGGTGAGCCGCTCGTTCTGGGACACGGCCTGGGTGAGCCGGCCCTTGGTGTCAGCGAGGCGCTCCTCGAGCATGCGGACCCGCTTGGGCGCGTCGTGGAGCCGGCGGCGCAGGGAGGCGACCTCTCCCTCGAGCTCGGAGACGAGGCGGCGCAGGCGTTCCAGGTCCTGCTTCGGGCTGTCGTTGCCGGTCTCGCTCACCGCTCACCTCCTCGCTGGTCGGCCGGGCTGGATTGACGACACCCTAGACCGCACCGGCACCGGACTGCGATACAACCCCCGGACGCGGCCGTCCGAGCGATTGGCGAGAGGGGGCCGTCGCGAGGTTGGCATTGGCGGCGGCGGGTAGGCAGGCTTAGGGCTCCGGCCCCGCTATGCTTGCAGCCAGTTGCTGCGAGCCGCGGGCGCTCGCAGTCCGATTCAACCGCCCGCTGAAGAGAGGTATCTCCGCCGACATGAAGGTCTGGATTGATCAGGACTTGTGTACGGGCGACGGCCTGTGCGAGGAGATCGCCCCCGATGTCTTCACCCTCCTCGACGACGGACTGGCTTACGTTGTCGAGGACGGCCACGTTTTCTCTGACCCCGGCGGACCCGACGGGCTGGCCGTGGTGCCTGCCGGCCAGGAGGAGGCCACCATCGAGTCGGCCGAGGAGTGCCCCGGGGAGTGCATCTTCATCGAGGTCTGACCCGACCCCAGGTTGGACTGGCCACAGCCGGCCCGAATTGAGTCACTCGAGGAATCGAGACGTGCAGGATCTCCTGCCCACGACCGTGATGGGCAGCTACCCGCAGCCGGGCTGGCTCGTCGATCGCGACCTGCTGGTGGGCGAGGGGGTGCCCCGGGTACGGGCCGAGGGCATCTGGAAGGTCGATCGAGAGTTCCGGCAGGAGGCGATCGAAGCGGCCGTGCTGAGCGCGATCGCCGACCAGGAGGCCGCGGGGGTCGACATCATCACCGATGGCGAGATCGGCAGGGAGTCCTACTTCAATCACTTCGCCAACAGCCTGAGCGGCGTCGATACTGAGCGGCTCGGCAAGGGCGTCAACCGGCGCGGCGGCGAGGCCGTGGTCCCGCTGGTGAGCGGACCGATCCGCCGGACCCGCCCCATCGAGCTCGACACGGCCCGGTTCCTCCGGTCCCACACCTCGCGCCGCACCAAGGTGACGGTCCCCGGTCCCTTCACCCTCAGCCAGCTGGCCCAGAACGACCACTACCCGGACCAGCGCTCGCTGGCCATGGCCTACGCGGCGGCCATCAACGCCGAGCTGCGGGACCTGCAGGCAGCCGGCATCGACGTCCTTCAGCTCGACGAGCCGTACCTGCAGGCCAACGCCGAGGTTGCCCGCGGCTTCGCGGTGGACGCAGTGGCGGCCGCGGTGGACGGCATCGATGCGACCACGACCCTCCACACCTGCTACGGGTACGCCCTCTACATGGGCGACAAGTCGGGCGGCTACCCGTTCTTGAGCGAACTCGCGGCCGTGCCGGTCGACTATGTGGCCATCGAGGCCGCCCAACCCGGCCTGGACCCCTCGGTGGTCACCCAGCTGTCACCGAGGTCGGTGGTGCTGGGGGTCCTCGACCTGGGAACCGAGGAGGTCGAGACACCCGCCTCCATCGCCCAGCGGATCCGGTCCGTGCTCGAGCACATCGACCCCCACCGGCTCTCGGTGTCGCCGGACTGCGGCATGAAGTTCCTGCCCCGCCGGGTGGCCCGAGCCAAGCTCGCCGCCATGGTCGACGGCGCCCGCATCGTGAGGTCCGAGCTGACCTCCTAGCCGGACCACCGCTACAGGAGGCTCTCCACGCAGGAGACAAGCTGGCGCACTGTCCGCACCTCGAATGTGTCGGCGCAGTGCCGAGCGTAGGCCTCCATCTCCGAGTCGTGGGTGTCCCACTCCCGGCGAGGCTCGGGATTGAGCCAGTACACGGCCCGGCACCGGCTGGAGATCTCCTCCAGCACGGCGGCGCCATGGTCCAGGTAGTTCGTGCGGGCGTCGCCGGTGATCATGAGCGTCGAGTTCGGGCCAAGGTCGGAATGGCCGATCTCGTCCCAGAACTGGCCCAGCACCGCCCCGTAGTCGGAGTGGCCGTGGCCGGCGATCACATCGGTGTTGCGCATGAGCTGCCACGGCTCGATCCCGTGGTCGGTGGCGGCCAGCAGGTCGGTGACCTCGTCCACCGCGTCCACGAACACGAACGACCGGCACCGGGGGATCTCGGCCGAGAGAGCGGACATGAGGGTGAGGGTGAACACCGAGAAGTGCGCCACCGAGCCGGAGATGTCACACAGCACGAAGAGGTCCGGCCGATGGGGCCGGTTCCGATGGTAGGCCACGTCGATGGGTGTGCCCCCGCTGGCCAGCGACCGGCGGATGGTGCGACGGAAGTCGACGCCGCGGCCATGCCGAGCCCGCCGGCGGCGAGCGAGACGGGCTGCGAGCCTGCGAGCCAGCGGCCTCACAGCATCGCGTATCTCGTCGAGCTGGTGCCGGGTGGCGCTGAGGAACTCGATGTCCTGTACCGCGGTGTCCGGCAGCGGATGGTCGGAACTGCCGAGCCGGTAGCGCACCTCGGCTGCCATGAGACGCTTGAGGTGCTCGATCCGCTCCCGCAGCTCGGCAGTGGGCACATCGGGATTGGCCTTGCGGGCATCGCTCATGATCCGGGCGAGGTCAGCCGCCCTCAGGGCGCGCTGAAGGTGGTGGCGCTCACCCCGCAGCTCGCCGTCGAAGCCCCCGTGCTCGGCCACCAACTGCGCAGCCAGGGCGGCCGGATCGGCGTCGAACGCCACCACGCTCACGGCGTCGACGGCCGCGGCCTCCCCGCCGGCGTCCCCGATAGCCACGCTCAGCGGGAACAGCCTGTCGAAGGCGGCGTCGAACAGCTCGAAATGGCGTGCGTTCTTGACCAGCGTGGCTCGCAGCGCACCCCGGAACTCCGAGCGCGAGCCCAGATCGACAAGGGTCGCGGCCTGGGCCGCGTCGATTATCTCGGCCAGGGTGACCTCCACCCCGCGTGCCTGGAGGCTGTGGCCGAGCTGGGTGACCCGCTCGGCTATGGCCTCCCCCGTGAGCGACTCCGCTCGGTTCCTTGGCATTCGGTCAACCAGCCGCTGCTAGCATCTGTATACCGCACGCTAGCCGTGGGGTCACACGATGCAAGGACTACGTGCTGGGCATCATTGCCCTGCGGGAGAGGCCCTATGACGGACTACAAGACTGTGTTCGGCTCGCTCGAGGACTACGCCAAGGGCGGGGTCCACATCGTCGACGACGACCCCAAGTACTACGCCTTCTCCAACATCTTCGAGGTGGCCTCGCAAGCCGCCCCCTACGAGAAGATCGCGGTCGGCAAGAACCTCGAATACGTGCTGGAGGCGATCCGGGCCGAGGGAACCAGCGAGTGGCGGGCCACCCCCCACGACGAGTTCGCCCTCGTCATGGACGGAACGGTGCGCATCGAGCTGTTCGATCCCACCGCCGAGCTCGTGGACCCCTCCACCGGCGGCTCGGTAACGCTGCACGGAGAACCGGAGGGAAATCCCATGGGCACGGTCACCGCCCAGCGGGGCCACATGACCATGCTTCCGGCCGGAAAGGCCTACCGGATGCACTGCGACGGCGTGGGTGTCGTGCTGCTCCAGACCATCGAAGGGCCCGACACCGTGTACCGCTGGGCCGACATCTGCCAGACCTTCTAGAGGCCAAGCGAATAGGCATGCGCGAACACCTAGTACAAGCGAGGCCGTGGCCCGAGCGGCCCGTGAGCGAAGCGAACAAGAGCGGACATCAAGGAGGACACCAATGACTATTACCGACGAAGCCCCCAACCAGCTCGGGTACCGGCAGTTCCGGGTGGGCGGGTTCACGTTCAGCCGCGACGAGTACTTCGTCACCGTGGAGTGGCCGACGGGCAACCACCAGATGCCGGTCGACCACTGGCTGCGATGCGTCCAACGCGACGTGGCCTGGGGGTTCTTCTACGGCATCGTCAACTTCGACTCGGTCATAGGCACGATGAACCACTACGGGACCGTCGACATGTTCGCGGGCCGCTTCAACGAGGCCTACCGCCGGGCCGAGGTTGACTACAACGAGACCTTCGGCCACGACGAGCTGCTCGACTGCTTCAGGGCCATGCTCTCGGACTGGACCAACGAGGGCTACGACCCATTCGCGGCGCCCCTGGAGACGGGCAGCGCCTTCGGGCCCAGCAGCGGCAACAACGACGAAGCCGTCACCCGCAGGCGGGTGGTCGCCGAGCGCATGGTGGGCGTTCCCGGCGACGAGCCGCTTCGCAGCGACGATTCCGGCTTCCCCGTCAACCGTGCCTTCGCCGACGTCGACCAGGGCGAGCCGGAGATCGATGCCGCTCCCGGATACGAGGACGAGGTCTGTTCGTTCAACCTGTTCGCGTACCTGTCCCGGTCCGACGTGACCTGGAACCCCTCGGTGGTGTCAGCCTGCAAGGAGAGCCTGTACTGCCCCACCACCGAGGAGTTCACCCTGCCGGTGATCCACGGCAACGACCGGGTGGAGTGGTTCGTTCAGATCAGCGACGAGATCCAGTGGGACGTCGAGGATCGCGACACCGGGGCCAAGCGGGCCCGGGTCATCATGCGGGCCGGGGACGTCGCCGCCATGCCGGCCGACATCCGCCATACCGGCTACTCCCCGAAACGTTCGATGCTGCTGGTGTGGGAGAACGGCTCGCCCCGGATCCCCGAGATGATCGCCAAGGGCGAGGCGCCGGTGCACCCGGTCGACTTCTAGAGGGCGAACTAGAGCGAGGAACTAGGTGCGCGACTTGTCCGCTATGTGGTAACTTGTCTGCACAGCGGACACCGCTGGAGAGGGGGTTCGTCAGTTGTTGAGGGTCGAGAGTTTCACCTACGACGCGCTCCCGGGCCGGGTCGTTTTCGGGCCGGGCTCCCGCAAGTCGCTGGCCGCAGAGGCCGAGGCCCTGGGCGCCGAGCGAGTCCTGGTGATCGCAGACCGCGCCACCGACGCCCTCGCCTCCGAGATCGGCGCCGTCCTCGGCGATCTGGTCGTGGGCCGGTTCGACCAGGTGGCCCAGCACGTGCCCGTCCCGCTGGCCGAGGCGGCAGCAGCCCAGGCACGCGATGCCGGCGCCGACACCGTGCTCACCATCGGCGGCGGCTCGGCCACCGGGTTCGGCAAGGCGGTGGTCCTCAACGTCGGCATCAAGCAGATAGCGGTGCCCACCACCTATGCCGGCTCGGAGATGACGCCGATATGGGGGATGAGCGACGGCGACCGCAAGCAGGTGGGCGTCGACGCCCGGGTGAAGCCCGCCCTCGTCGTCTACGACCCTGAACTGACCCTCACCCTGCCGGCCCGTATCGCGGGACCCTCCGGCATGAACGCTCTGGCCCATTCCGTCGAAGCCCTCTACGGCCCTGGCGCCAACCCGTTCATCTCCTTCATGGCGTTGGAGAGCATCCGGGTGCTGTACCGGGGCCTGCCCGCGGTGGTGGCTGATCCCGACGACCTCGGCGCCCGCGCCGACGTCCTCTACGGCGCCTACCTGGGCGGTGTGGTGCTGGCCACCGGAGGCACGGCCCTACACCACAAGACGTGCCACGTCCTGGGCGGGATGTTCAATCTCGACCACGGCGGCATGAACGCAGCCGTCCTCGGCCACGCCGTGGCCTACAACGCGCCCGCCATCGGCGAGATCATCCACGCCATCGCGGCCGTGATCGACGTTCCGGCGCGCCAGGTCCCCGCCGCCTTCTTCGACCTGGCCGGCGGTATCGGCGCACCCACCAGTCTCGAAGCCCTCGGCATGCCGGCCGGCGGGCTCGACGAAGCAACCCAACGGGTTGTGACTGAAGCGGCCGCCAACGTGCGGCCACCGACCGGAGACGGGATCCGGCAGATGCTGGACGACGCCTTCCATGGCCGCAGGCCGGCATAGCCGCCGGGGCTGACACCGAAAGGAAACCCAATGGCACAACCCAACAAGCGCACAACATCGAGACGGCAGTTCTTGGGCAGCGCCGCCGCGGTCGGACTCGGCGGCGGGCTGCTCGCCGCGTGCGGGGACGACGAGGAGGCCGCGCCCGCAGCGACCACCACGACCGCAGCCGCGGCGACCACCACGGCCGCCCCCACTACGACGGCCGCGGCCACCACCACTACCGCCGCGTCCGCCTTCTCGGACCTCCCGCCGGCCAAGATCGGCTTCGTCACGCCGAGGACCGGCCCTCTGGCCGCCCTGGGCGAGACCGACGACTTCGTGCTGGGACAGATGCGCGAGCTCTTCGGCGACCGGATCGAGATCATCGACAAGGACACCGAGACCGACGCGACGCGGGCCGGCGAGGTCACCAACGAGCTCATCGCCGAGGGCGCCCACCTGGTGCTGTGCGGCGGTACGCCCGACACCACCATCCCGGTGGCCGCGGCCTGCGACCTGGGCGAGACCCCCTGCCTGTCGACGCTGGCTCCCTGGCAGCCCCACTATGTCAACGTCAAGGGCGGTCCCCCGGGCCCCGAGCCCGCCTCGGTGTGGAACCACCACTTCTTCTGGGGCATCGAGCACCTCACTGCGGTGTTCCTGGACCTGTGGGCCCAGGCCGACGTGGAGCCCATCATCGGCGCCCTCTGGGGCGGCGACCCCGACGGCCTGGCCTTCGGCGACCCGGAACTCGGGCAGCCCCCCGCCTTCATCGCCGAGGGCTACACGATCATCGACGACGGCCGCTTCGACCTGGGCACCCAGGACTTCTCGGCGCAGATCGCGTCGTTCAAGGACAACAACGTGCAGATCGTCACCGGTGTGCTGCCTCCCCCGGTGTTCGCCACTTACCAGGCTCAGGCCCTCCAGCAGGGCTTCAACCCGCCGGTGGTGACCGTGGCCAAGGGCCTGCTGTTCAGCAGCGCGATAGCCACCTACCCCAAGGGGGACGGCCTCAGCTCGGAGATCTGGTGGACCGACCGCTACCCGACTACGTCGTCGCTGACCGGGCAGAGCGCCAACGAGCTGGCCGAGGCCTACATCGCGGCCACCGGCCGCAACTGGGAGCAGCCGCTGGGCTACGGCCACGCGGTGTGGGAGGTCGCCATCGACGCCCTGAGGCGGGCCGGCACCACCGAGAAGACCGCGCTCAACGAAGCCATCGGCCAGACAAACCTGGACACCCAGGTCGGAAACGTCAACTTCAGCGAGGGCCCCGTCCCGCAGCTGACGACGACCACCCTTGTCGGCGGCCAGTGGGTGGCCGGCGATCGGTTCCCCTTCGAGCTGTTCGTCGCGGTCAACACCTTCCTTGCCGACCATCCCATCGACGGCCCCCTCCGGCTGATCGAGTAGCCCCTGCCCGGGCGGCCCGGACCGGCTGCCCGGGTCATCGACCAGCCCGGCCGCTCGGCTAGCTTGGGCGGATGGCCCCGCTGCTCGAGGTCGCCGGCGTCGACAAGTCCTTCGGAGTGAAGGTCGTCGACGACCTCTCGCTTCAGGTCAACGCGGGCGACGCGCTCGGAATCGTCGGCCCGAACGGGGCGGGAAAGACCACGCTGCTGAACCTCATCGCCGGCGACCTCAGCTGCGACCGGGGCTCCATCCGCATCGAGGGCGAAGATGTCACCAGGACATCGTCCGATTGGCGGTGCCGGCACGGTCTCGCTCGGACCGCGCAGATTCCCCGGCCCTTCGAGGGGATGACGGTGTTCGAGAACGTGCTGGTGGGCGCGGTGTTCGGCGCGGGCGTGCCCATGTCGGAGACCAACGCCACCCCGGCGGCGGTCGAGGCCCTGGAGCGGGCGAAGCTGCTGGCATCGGCCAACACCAGGGCCGGAGCCCTGCCCCTGCTGGGCCGCAAGCGCCTGGAGCTGGCCCGGGCCCTGGCCACCCGGCCCAAGATCCTGCTGCTCGATGAGATCGCCGGCGGCCTGACCGAGGCCGAGGTGCTGGAGTTGGTCGACACCATCCGCGACATCCACGCCGGCGGGGTGACCATCGTGTGGATAGAGCACATCGTGCACGCCCTGCTGGCGGTGGTGGGCCGGATCATGGCCATGAGCTTCGGCATGAAGATCGCCGAGGGCGACCCGGCCGAGGTGATGGCCAGCCCGGAGGTCCAGGAGGTCTACCTGGGGGTGGCGCCGGAATGACTCTGCTGGAGGTGAGGGGCCTCGACGCGGGCTACGGAGACTTCCAGGCGCTGTTCGGCATCGATGTCGATGTGGCCGTAGGCGAGACGCTGGCCATGATCGGGGCCAACGGGGCCGGAAAGACCACGTTCCTTCGGGTCCTGGCCGGGCAGGTGCCTGCGTGGGCCGGATCGATCATGTTCGACGGCACCGACATCGCGCACGTCAAGGCCCACCGGCGGGTCGGCCTCGGCATCGCCCTGGTGCCCGAGGGCCGCATGCTGTTCGGGAGCCTGACCGTGCGCGAGAACCTGATCATCGGCGCGCACGCGGGCCGTTCCGGCCGCTGGAACATCGACACCGTCCTGGACGTGTTCCCGTTGATCCGGCCGCTGCTCGACCGTCCCTCCCAAGTGCTGTCCGGAGGCGAGCAGCAGTCGGTGGCCATCGGGCGCGCCCTGATGTCGAACCCCCGGCTGATCCTGCTCGACGAGGTCTCGCTGGGACTCGCGCCGGTGGTGGTCAAGTCGCTGTACGACGCCCTGCCCGCCCTGTCGGAGGGGGGTGCCACCGTGCTGCTGGTGGAGCAGGACATCGGACAGGCCCTGGCGGTGGCCTCCCGGCTGGTGTGCCTGCTGGAGGGGCGGGTGTCGCTTGAGGGCAGGCCGGACGGCGTGGCTCGTTCCGACATCACCGCGGCCTACTTCGGACTGCCTGCCAGCAGCGGTACTGAGGCATCAAGCTGATGGAGTGGCTCAACGCCATCGTTCAGGGGATCATGCTGGGCGGGCTGTTCGCGCTGTTCGCCACCGGCCTGTCGCTCGCCTTCGGGGTGATGCGCTTCGTGAACCTGGCCCACGGGGACCTCGCAATCCTCGGTGCCTTCGTGGCCGTGTCGGTCATCTCGGCTACGGGCCTCAACCCGTTCGTATCGCTGGTGATCGTGGTGCCAGTCATGCTGGCTGCCGGGTACGCGCTCCAGCTGGGAGCCTTCAACTTCACCATCAGCCCGGACCCCCTGCCCTCGATCCTGGTCACCTTCGGTCTTGGGATCGTGATCCAGAACGTGCTGCTCGAGACCTACAGCGCCGATTCGCGTGGCCTCGACGTGGGCTCGATAGAGATCGAGAGCATCAGGGTCACCGACGCCATCGCCATCGGCTGGATCCCGTTGATCACCCTGGTCGTTGCAGTCACAGTGCTCGGCGCGCTGCAGTTGATGCTGTCGCGCACCTCGCTGGGTCGAGCCTTCAGGGCCGTCTCCGACGATCCACCGACGGCTCGGCTCATGGGAATAAACGACCGCAACCTCTACGCGGTGGCTATGGGCATCGCCTTCGCAACGGTGGCCGTCGCGGGCGTCTTCCTGGGGATCAGGCAGAGCTTCGGACCCCTCGACGGGCCGGCCCAGCTGCTGTACGCATTCGAGGCAGTGGTCATCGGCGGCCTCGGGTCGGTGTGGGGCACTCTCGTGGGCGGGCTGCTGCTCGGCGTGGCCCACACCGTGGGTGGACAGTTCGAGGTCACCTACGGCTACGGCTCCGGCCCGCTCGTCGGCCATCTCGTGTTCCTCGTTGTGCTCGCCACCAAGCCCAGCGGCCTGCTGGGCCGGAGAGCCGAATGACCGGGCACCGGGTCACCCGCTCGGACCGCCAGTCCACCGCCGGGCTGGCCGTGTCGGCCGTACTGCTCGTGGTGCTGTTCCTGCTGCCCTGGTGGGACAGCGACGGCAGCCTCCGGGTACCGCTGGTCGCGATCCTCTACTACCTGGCGCTGGCGCAGATGTGGAACCTGCTGGCCGGGTTCGCGGGGCTGGTGTCGATCGGTCAGCAGATGTTCGTGGGAATCGGCGTGTACACGCTGCTGAGCTTCGCCGAGGACTTCGGCGTCGACCCCTACTTGTCGGTACTGCTCGCCGGTTTGGTGGCTGCCGTCCTGTCCCTTCCCGTCGCCGCCTTCGCGTTCCGCCTGCGGGGCGGGTACTTCGCCATCGGCACGTGGGTGATTGCCGAGGTCTTCCGGCTGATCACGCTGGAGAGCGACTTCCTGGGCGGAGCGAACGTCCGGACCCTGACCAGGGAGTCGCTCGGCGGCTACAGCCTCGACACCCGCAACACCGTCACCTACCTGATGGCCCTGGGACTGGCCGCCGGGGCCACCGCCATCGTGGTGCTGGTGCTCCGGTCGCGGCTGGGCCTGGCCCTGCGCTCCATCCGCGACAACCAGGAGGGGGCCCGGGGCCTGGGCGTGTCGGTAGGCAGGGCCAAGCTGGCGGTGTGGGTCATCTCGGCGTTCTGGACGGGCATGACCGGCGCGGTGATCCTGCTCCACAACCCGTCGACCAGAGCCGAGTCCGCCTTCAGCGTGCTGCGCTGGACCGCTCTGGTGGTGTTCATCGCCATCATCGGAGGCGTCGGCTCCACCACCGGCCCGATCATCGGGGTGGCGATCTACTGGTTCGTGCGGGAGTTCCTCGAGGACGCTGAGGAGTGGCGGTTCATCATCCTGGGCTTGATCGCGGCCGCAATGGCCATCACGGCCCCCAGAGGCATCTACGGACTGCTCCAGAAGCGGTGGTCGGTCCAGTTCTTCCCGGTCCGTCGAAAACTTGTAGGGCCCGGTGTCACCGGCCCCTCGCCCGGTGGCCCGGCCCAGCCGGTGGCAGACACCAGCCACCCATCGGCGTGACCCAGGCCGTCTACATCGTCGACGCGGCGCGAACGCCGGTCGGCAAGATCGGACGGGGCCTGGCCGGGGTCCGTCCCGACGACCTCGCGGCCACCGTGATCACGAGCCTGCTCGAGCGCTCCCCCGCTCTCGACCCGGCCACCGTCGACGATGTCCACTTCGGCAACAGCAACGGCGCGGGCGAGGAGAACCGAAACGTGGCCCGCATGGCGGCCCTGCTGGCCGGCATGCCCACCTCCGTTCCGGGAACCACCGCCAACCGGCTGTGCGGATCGGGGCTGGAGGCCGTCGTCGGAGCCAGCCGGGCCATTGCGGTCGGCGACGCCGACATGTGCATCGCCGGCGGCGTCGAGTCGATGACCCGGGCCCCTTGGGTGGTTCCCAAGCCCGATCGTCCCTACGAGCGCGGCCATCAGCAGATGCACTCCACCACACTGGGCTGGCGGCTGGTCAACCCGCGCCATCCCGACCGCTGGACCGTTCCCTTGGGCGAGGGTGCGGAGATCCTGGCCGGCAAGTACGGCATCACCCGGGCCCTGCAGGACGGCTTCGCCCTGCGCAGTCATCAGAAGGCGGCCGCAGCCTGGGCCCGCGGCGACTTCGCCGACGAGGTCGTGGGTGTCCATGGCGCCGAACTCGACCGCGACGAGACGATCAGGCCCGACGCGTCCCTCGACGCGCTGGCTCGGCTGCGACCGGTGTTCCGCCGCGACGGCTCGGTCACCGCGGGCAACTCCTCGCCCATGAACGACGGCGCCGTAGCGCTGCTGCTGGCCTCGGAGGCCGGTCTCGACTCGACGGGGCGGACTCCCCTCGCCCGGGTGATGAGCCGGGCGGTGAGCGGCGTCGACCCCGATCTCTACGGCATCGGCCCGGTAGAGGCCGCCCGCACGGCTCTCAAGCGGGCCGGCATCGGCTGGTCGGACCTGGCCGCGGTCGAACTGAATGAGGCCTTCGCAGCCCAGTCACTGGCGTGCCTGGCGGAGTGGCCCGAACTCGACCGGCGCATCGTCAACCCGCTGGGAGGCGCCATCGCCATCGGCCACCCCATCGGAGCCAGCGGAGCGCGCATCCTGACCACGCTGGCCCATCACCTGAGACGCCGGGGAGGCCGCTACGGCCTGGCCGCCATGTGCATCGGGGTCGGGCAGGGCATCGCGGTCACAGTCGAGTCCTGCGCCTGAGCGGATTAGGGCGACGCGCCCTAGGCCGTCGGCTCCAGCACGAAGTCGTAGTCGCAGCGACCGCCGTTCATATCGACGATCAACGAGTCGCGTACACCGAACACCACGTCACTGTCGAGGAAGTCGCTCTCGCTGTCGAAGAGGTGGGTGATCACCGTCTTGTGCCCCGGCGCCGAGACCACGAAGTGCACGTGCGCGGGACGCCAGTTGTGGCGTCCGGTGGCGTGGAGCAGCGCCCCGGCGGGGCCGTCGTCGGGGACCGGGTACGACACCGGCCGCACGGTGCGCACCTCGTAGCCCCCGTCGGCGCCGGTGGTGAACACGCCCCGCATGTTCAACGGGGTCTGACGGGAGTCCTGCACGTCGTAGAAGCCGTTGCTGGCCGCCTGCCACACATCCAGCGTCGCCCCCTCGATCGGTCCGCCTCCCAGCGAGCTGACCTCCCCCAGTATCGTCAGCGGCTCGTCCGCGTCCATGGCATCGACGACTATCGAGTCGCCCATCTGGCGCGGTGTGGCTCCCTCCACGTGGAAAGGGCCGAAGACGGTGGGCTCGGTGGTTCCCTCGGCCCCCATCTGGTTGATCATCTCCACCAGCATCGACACGCCGAGCGTGTCCGACAGCAGGATGAACTCCTGGCGTTTCTCGTCGCACATGTGCCCGATGTCGGCGAGGGCCTTCATTCCCGCGAACCACTCCTCGCGAGTCAGGCCGACTTCAAGAACGAACTCGTGCATGTGCCGGATTGCGCACTTCATGATCTCGGCCAGCCTCGAGTCGGGAGCGTCCTCGAAGCGGGACAGGACCTCCGCCAGGTGCTCGGCGGGCGTGATGTTGGACACGGGTGCTCCTTTCAGGATGCGCGGTCAACCCGCGGCCGGGCGCTCCGGCCGCGGGAGTCGCGGTTCACCGAGAATCGGACGCTCTCAGTACTCGATGGTCTCGAGTTGGGCGAGCAGCTCCTGGCGGGAGTCCTCGAACTGGGGCGAGATCATGATCTGCGCGCCGAGGGTGTCCCTGGGCTCGTCGATGGCGAAGTGCTCGGGCTTGGTGTAAGTGGCCTCGAACAGCGGTCCGCCCGGGGTGCGCACGTAGATCGAGTAGAAGTAGCCCCGATCCTTGACGTCGGACACATCGGTGTAGCCGAGGCCCTCCAGGAACAGCTTCACGGCCATCTGCGACTCCAGGCTGTCCACGCTGAAGGCGCAGTGGTGCACGTAGCCCTCACCGAACGTCCAGCTGCCGGGCTCGCGGCTCGGCTCCAGGATGTAGTCGACGATGGCCCCGGGGCCGCCCTCGCCCATCTCGTAGCGGGTGGCGTTGCCGTCACCCTCGACCATGCGGCTCCCCCAGCCCATCTGCATGAACTGGTCGGTCAGCTCCATGTCGCGCACCGAGCAGCTGATGCTGTGCACGCCCCGGACGCCGAACTCCTCGGGGACGTCGGGGTGGGTGGCTGGGGTGCGCTCGTCGTCGGCCACCCCGACCAGCTCGTAGTCGATCCCGCAGGGATGCTGGAACGCGAGCCGCTTCTCGCCGAAGCGCTCGACCGGGGTCACCTCGAAGCCGTGCTCCTCGAGCCGGTTGCGCCACCAGTCCAGCGACGACTCCGGCACCGACAGGGTGAGCACGCTGATCTGGCCGCTGCCCTTCTTGGCGGTGAGGCCGGCATGGCGGAACGGGAAGGTGGTGACCAGGGTGCTCTCCTCGCCGACGTCGTTGCCGTAGTAGAGGTGGTAGATGGGCGCCTGGCCGTCGTAGAGGAGCGTCTTCTTGACGCTCTTGAGGCCCAGCACCTGGGTGTGGAAGTCGTAGTCCTCCTGGGCGCCGCCCACATTGAGGGTGATGTGGTTGTGGCCACTGAGGATCGATGTCGGATTGTTCACGGCGGCTCCTTCTGGTTTGACGGTATTGCTTCGGGCCTACACGTCGAGCCCGTTGACGCGGCGACCCTGCTGGAGCGCGATACTACGCTCGTGCCGACTTTAGCAGCAGCGCCGTACGTCTGCCGGTAAAGTGTCCGCATACCGGTCAAACTGAGGCTGGCAGCCGTCAGAGCGAGCATCAGCGAAAGGAATGCCATGAGCCAAGCCGTCGTCCAGAGGCTTCATCACAACGCATACGTCACCAAGGACCAGGAGGCCACCCGAGCCTTCTACGAGGACATCCTCGGCTTCCCGCTGATCGCGACATGGTCGGAGGCCGACGAGCTGTTCGGCGCGGTGCGGGTCTACTGCCACACCTTCTTCGGCCTGCAGGACGGCAGCGCGCTTGCCTTCTTCCAGTTCGCCGACGAGGAGGACCAGAAGCTGTTCGACCCCGACCTGGTGCCGTCGCCGTTCCGCCACATCGCCCTGAAGGTCGACGCCGAGACCCAGGCCGACCTCGAGCGCCGCGTCGAGGAGTCGGGCTGGGACCCGGAGGGGGGCAGCTTCGTGCTGGAGCACGGCTACTGCCGCTCCTTCTACACCCATGACCCCAACGGCATGCTGGTCGAGTTCACCGTCGACGCCCCCGACGCGGAGGAGATCGCGGCCGACCGGGCCGCCGACGCCCACGAGACGCTGCGCCGCTGGCTGGCCGGCGACCACACCAGCAACAACAACTACCGCTAGTCCGGCGCAGGCGCCTCCGAGACCGGCAGCATGGCCAGGTTCGACCATTCGCGTGTCACCGCGGCCGCGGTGTCGAGCAGCGCGGGAAGGTACTCGCCGGTCAGGTGCTCGATGGACGTCTCGGCCGCGTACACGGTCACGTTCATGGCGGCGGCGATGCGGCACCCGTCGTCGCGCACCGGGGCGGCGATCGAGCGGATCCCGACCGTCAGCAACTCGTCGGACAGGGCCCAGCCCCGCTCGCGCACCTCGGCCAAGTCCTCGTCCAATTGTGCCCGCGAGGGCACCACCCGCGGGATTATCCCCGACTCCGACGTCTGCTCGAGGGCTGCGTCGAGCTCATCGGCGGTGTGCTCCGACAGCAACACCTTGCCCATCGAGGTGGCTACCGCCGGGAAGCGGGTGCCGATGCTCACCGAGAGCGCGATGATCTTGGCCACCGGGACCCGGGCCGTGTACACGATGTCGCTCCCGTCGAGCTGCGACATCGAACTCGACTCGTGCGTGCGGGCCACGAGGGCCACCAGGTGGGGACGGGCCACGTCCCACAGGCCCTGGGCCGCGATGGCAGCCGTGCCGATCTCGAGGACCTTGGTGGTCAGCGAGTACGCGCCGCCCACGGATCGGACGTACCCGAGCTGTTCGAGGGTCATCAACAGCCGCCTGGCGGTGGGCCTGGCCAGCCCGGTGCGGGAGGCCACCTCGCTGACGGTCAGTTCGATGGCGGTGGGGCCGAAGGCCTTGAGGACGTCGAGGCCCCGGGCCAGAGCCTCCACGAACTCGCGCCGCCCCCTCTCCTCCGCGGCCGGGCTCACGACTCCGGCCCTGCTGATGAGCCGCCCATGACCGCGGAGACCCGGACCACTGACTCGTCAGCAACCGGCGCGGCCGCTGAGACTGCCCCGCTCGACGGGATACTCGTCGCCGACCTGTCCAGGGTGCTGGCCGGGCCGTACTGCACCATGCTCCTCGCCGATCTCGGGGCGACGGTCATCAAGGTGGAGAGCGCGACCGGCGACGACACTCGGGCTTGGACCCCGCCGGAGAAGGACGGCATATCGACTTACTTTATGTCCATCAACCGGAACAAGCGGTCGATCGTTCTGGACTTCCGCGACCCCGACGACGTGGCGCTGGTCCACGAGCTGTTCCGGCGGGCCGACGTGGCCATCGAGAACTTCAAGCCGGGTGCGCTGGCAAAGTTCGGGCTCGACTACGAGAGTGCCCGGGCCGTCAACCCAGCCCTCATCTACACCTCGATCAGCGGTTTCGGCACGGCCGAGGGTGCGTCGCTGCCCGGCTACGACCTGGTGGTACAGGCCGTCTCGGGGCTGATGAGCCTCACCGGCGACGCCGACGGCCCCGCCTACCGGGCGGGCATCTCGGTGTTCGATGTCATGACCGGGCTTCACGCCGTCATCGGGATCCTGGCCGCCCTCCACCACCGCAGCCTGACCGGCCAGGGCCAGCTGGTGGAGCTGAACCTGCTGTCGTCGGCGCTGTCCGGCCTCGTCAACCAGACCGGCGCCTACACCGCTTCGGGGACGGTGCCCCACCGGATGGGCAACGCCCACCCCAGCGTCTACCCCTACGAGGTGATCCCGGCCAAGGACCGGGACATGATCATCACCGCGGCGAACGACCGGCAGTTCAAGTCCCTGTGCGAGGTCCTGGGCATCGGCGAGCTGGCCACCGACGAGCGATTCAGGCTCAACGCCGACCGCACCCGCAACCGTGACCAGATGCACTCGCTGCTGATGGAGCGGGTGGCGCAATGGAACGCCGACGACCTCTTTATCGCCCTCAACGAGGTAGGTGTGCCCTGCGGACCCATCAACTCCATCCGCGAGGGCATCGAGCTGGCCGAGCGTCTCGGCCTCGAGCCCAGGGTGACCCTCGGCGCCGGTGACGAGAGCGTGGACCTGGTGCGTAATCCCATCGGGTTCAGCAACGCCTCGCTGCGCTACGAGCACCCGCCCCCCGGGCTGGGAGAGCACAGCGACGACCTTCGGGACTGGCTGTCCAAGAGGCCGAGCGGATAGGCGAGACGATGCGGCCCATACGGCGCGAGGCCGTGGCCCGAGCGGCCCGTGAGCGAAGCGAACAAGAGCGGGAATGACCCCCTGTCGGCGCGAGGCGCTTGCACCTATCCGCGTGGCCCCTACGCCGCAGCCCGACACCTAGACAGCCGAACACCGATCACGGGAGCGGGCAATGACCGGAGCCACCTACCGCACCGGCCTCGGCACCTCCGATGCGGACAGCATCACCGTGCTGGGCCACAGCCTCGCCGACGACCTCATGGGTCAGGTGTCCTTCGGCGAGCTCGCATTCTGGCTGATGGCCAAGCACCGCCCGACGCCGCAGCAGCGCAACATGTTCGAAGCCGTTCTGGTGGCGCTGGCCGATCACGGCTTCACACCCACCGCCATCGCGGCCCGGGTGACGCTGCTGAGCGCACCCGAGTCGATCCAGGGCGCGCTGGCGGCAGGGCTGCTCGGAGGTGGTGACCGCTTCCTCGGCGTGACCGAGAACGCGGCCCGGTTCCTGCACGCCGCTCTCGAGGACTGCGACTCGCTGCCCACCGATGAGGCCGGCTGGGACGACCTCGCCGCCGAGGTGGTGGCCCGGACCCGGGCCGAGGGCCGGTTCGTGCCGGGGCTAGGTCACCCGGTCCACAAGGACGGCGACCCCCGCACGCCGGCTCTCTTCGAGCTTGCCCGCCGCAACGACCTGTTCGGCCCCCATCTCGAGCTGTTCGCAGCCATCGGCCGGGCTCATCCGGCGGTGCTGGGCCGCAGGCTGCCCCTCAACGGCGCAGGCGCCTGCGGCGCGGTGCTGGGAGACATCGGCCTACCGCTGGGCGTCGCCCGCGGCGTTGCCCTGCTGGCCCGCTGTGCCGGACTGCTGGGCCATCTCGCCGAGGAACTCGACGACCCCATAGGCAACGACATCTTCATGGCGGTGGACCGCAACATCGACTACCGGCCGATCGAGAGGCCCTGACGCTGCCGGCACGCAGCGCTCAGTCGCAGGCGGGGACTTCGGCGGGCTGATCCAGGTCGGACGAGGCGAGCAGCGCGGCCAGCGGACCGGACCGGGTGGCATACGCCACCCCTCCCCCGCCGCGGCGCGACGCTCCCCAGGCGACGCCCACTGCGGTGGTCTGGCCGTCCACGCCGGTCACCAGCGCAGCGCCGGAGTCGCCCACCTCCGTCTGGGCGGCGAGGAGCCACGACTGTCGCTCGATGCGCTCGTCCCCGTCCACAATCTCCGTCCGCACCGTGACCGGCCGATCGATGCGGAAGGGCGTCGGGTCCGGGGAGCCCGCGGCCTCCCAGGCCAGCACCGCGCCGACGGTGCCGTCAGGAACGGCCTCGCTCAACGGCAGGGGATGCAGGCCGGCGCCCGAGACCCGCAGCACGGCCAGATCGTTCACGGCGTCGAAGGCCACCAGCACCGCGGCGAGCTCCCGGCCGTCGTGCAGTTCGACCGTGGGCTCCTGCATGCCGATCATCAGGTGCGCGATGGTCACGACCAGATCGCCGTCCACCACCGCGAAGCCACTCCCCTCGCGCACGATCCCCCGGCAGGCCGGACCGTAGACCCTCACCGACGACTCCACCGCGGCGGCCAGCTCCGCGCTCGACAGGCCGTGGTCGTCGGGAACCGGACCGGGGTCGGGCGGGTCGTCGAGCGGCGGCCTGATCGACGAGGTCGACGGGACCGTCGTAGCATCAGCCGGCCGGTGAGGCTGACGGTCACCCGTCGCCGTGGTCCCGCGCTCGAGCACCGCCACCGTCGCGATGGCCGCGCCCGCTACGACAGCCGCGACGGCCACCCCGAGTAGGAGCCACCGCCCCGACGTCACTGCTCGATCAGCCGGCTGACGGTGAGGAAGCCGGTGTGGGCCACCATCCGGTGGTTGGGGCGCACCGCGTCGCCCTCCACATGCCATCCCCGCTGGAGGACCTCGACCGTCTCATGGAGGTCGAAAGGAGAATCGTCCAGGGCCCGGCGCAGTCTCTGGACCTGCACGATGCTCGGCGTGTAGGCCAGCAGGATCCCGCCGGGGCGCAGGGCCACCGAGGCGTGGGGCACCACCTGCCAGGGCTCGGGCAGATCCAGCACCACCCGGTCGAGCCCGGTCTCGTCGATGCCCTCGTAGACGTCGCGCACCTCGGTGCGGTACCGCTCCAGCGCCTCAGGCTCGCAGAAGCGCTCCACATTGGCTCGGGCCCGGGCGCAGAAGTCCTCGCGCCGCTCGTATCCGGTCACCACCGCGCCGGCCCGCAACAGCGCCATCGACAGCGCACCGGAGCCGATCCCGGCCTCCAGCACCCGGGCGCCGGCGAAGATGTCGGCCAGCATCAGGATGGGGCCGATGTCCTTGGGGTAGATGACCTGCGCGCCCCGGGGCATCTTGAGCACCGCGTCGGCCAGCGTCGGCCGCAGCGCCAGGAACGTAGAGCCCCGGGTGGACCGCAGCCTGGACCCCTCCGGCGCGCCGATGATCTCGTCGTGGGCGATCACCCCGGTGTGGGTGTGGAACTCGCGGCCCGAGGCGAGGTCGAACAGGTAGCGGCGGCTCTTGCGATCGATGAGCAGGACCGGCTCGCCCGGCTCGAACGGCCGCCCGGTCATCGTCTCTCGCGATCGGTGAAACGCACCGGCGCGGGCCCGGCGGCGCGCTCGGCCAGGCGGCAGAAGGCGCACACCTGAGCGTCGGTGGGCGACCCGCAGCGCTCGCACGGCGCCAACTCGCCGCGGTCGCGCTCGACCTCGGCCCGGAAGCGGGCCGAGGCCCTGTCCAGGAAGCCGAAGTAGAAGTCGTGCTTGGCGCCGGGCGACTCGACCTCTATGTCGTTGAGCGCGGCCTTGTAGGCCAGGTGCTTGTTGCCGGCCGCCATGGGGCATTCCTCGACGATGTAGTCGATCCCCCGCAGCAGGCAGTAGGCCGCGGTCTCCCGCTCGCCCAGGCGTACCAGCGGCTTGATCTTGCGGGGGAAGCCGTCGCGGGCCTCCAGCACCGGCAGCTGCCGCCCGAGGTACTCGGTCTGCCACCGCAGGGTGTTGCCCATCAGCACGGCCGCCTCGTCGTCGAGATTGTGACCGGTGGCGAGAGCGTCATAGCCGCCGCGGCGGGCGGCGTCGTCGAAGAGGTGCCGCTTCGACAGACCGCAGGCCGAGCACGGCGCCCTCTTGGCGGCCCGGGCACCGGCGGGAACGTCGAAGCCGTGGGCCTCGGGCAGGTCGACGGTGTGGAGGGTCAGGCCCCGACTCTCGGCGTACCGGCGGGCGTAGCCCTCGGACTCCTTGCTGTAGTCGCCGATGCCGAGCCCCAGGTAGAAGCCGTCGACGGCGTAGCCGAGCTCGGTGAGCAGATCCCAAACCGCCAGGCTGTCCTTGCCTCCCGACACCGCCACCAGCACCCGGTCGCCGTCGGCCAGCATGTCGAAGCGGCGGATGGCCTTGGCCACCTGGTCCCGGCACAGGCGCAGGAAGTGCTCGGTGCAGAAGTTGGCGTTGTGGCGGCGCACGTCGATCACCGCCGGCCCGCGGCACACCCGGCACTTCATGCCGGCGCCCCAGCCCGCCCGTCTCCGGCGCCGCCGGAGATCACGCTGCGCACCTCCACCTCTGAGCGGTCCGGCAGCATCCGGTCGCCCGGCACCAGCTCGCCGTCGCAGATCACGAGATGCGACTCCCGGTTGAGGCCGAGACGGTCGAGGAGGGCGCGCACCGTCACCGGTCCCTGCACCTCCAGCTCCCTGGTCGGGTTGCGCAGCACGACTCGCATCCGAGCTGTGTGCCTGCCAGGGCTTAGCCGTCGTCCGGTTCGACGTTGCGGATCTCGATCCCGGTGGACGGCTCCAGCCGCTCCGACAGCACCGTCATCGGTTCGCGGGGTCCGACCGCCCGCCGCACCACCTTGACCGCGCTGGTTGCGACGAACGCCGCGAACCAGAACCGCGAGCTGCCGAGCAGGCCCCTTCGCATCGCCTGGCGGCTGATCCAGGCTGCCGCGGTCCGCCCGCCCAGGGGGCCCACCGGTCAGATCCGCCTTACCTCGACGACTGTCCTGCGGAGCCGGCCGGCCCTGCGCCCCAGCAGGTAGGCGAGGCCGATCAGGACACTGGCGGCTGCGGCCGCTCCGTAGGCGACCTTGACGAGCAACGGCTGGGTCTCGCCGTCGATCTCGGCCTGGAGGTCGCGCAGCGCATCCTCCAGCGAATCGCGGGTTATCCGCTCGGACTCCGCGCTCACCCGAGTCCCCGCTTGCCGACCTGGCGCACGAGCAGTGCTATCACGCCGCCCAGTGCCGCGACGACGATCAGGTACGGGATCCACGAGAGACTCCCGGCGAAGACGGTCCCGGTCTCGGTCTGCAGGGCCCGCAGCAGCGCCAGCATCAGCAGGATCACCCCCACCACGAGCGCGAGGCTGCCGGCCAGGCCCATCGAGACCCAACGGCCGGCGCCCTGGAGCGGGCCGAGCAGCTCCTGGCGGGCGTACGCCTTCACCAGGTCCACGACTTCTGCTACGCCCTGCCTGCGTGCCAAGGGTGGGTCCTCCGCGGTCGGTGGACTCCTGACGCTACCCGCTGCCGAGCTCGATCCGGGCCCGCAACAGCTCGGTTGCGTCGGCCACCAGGCGGTGGGCCAGCGCCAGCCTCTCGGTGGCTGTGGGGGTGCTCAACACCTTGAACCGGTCGAACGGTCCCAGCGGGGCCAGGGCCGCGGCCCGGTAGGAGGCCATGGAGAGGTCCCGGCCCAGCTCGACGGGACCGGGCGCCTCGGCCTCCGCGTGACCCGGATGCCCGATCTGGAGGCGGAGGGCCAGTACGCGGGCCTCGGTGACCAGTCCGGCGAGCTCGTCGATGGACTCCGGGTCGGCCCTCACGGCGGGCTCCGGCTCGTCGGGCCAGTCCTCGGTCTCGGCCCAGGGGTGCGGGTCGTCGGCAAGCCACCGCCGGACCCGGATGCGGCGCTGCCCCAGGGCCATCACCAGCAGCCGCCCGTCGGGCACCTGCCGAGCCTCGACCACGCGGGCCATGGTGGCGACATTGCACCGCACATCGGAGCCACCGACCTCGCGGCCCCGTTCGATCAGCACCACCCCCATCTGCCGGTCGCCCTCGAGGACGGTTTCGAGCATGGCCAGGTAGCGGGGCTCGAAGACCTGAAGCGGCAGCGGCGATCCGGGCAGCAGGACCGTCTGGAGCGCGAACATAGGAGTGGCCATCTCGTCTGCTCGCGGCTATTCGCCGTCGGCCTGATCCGGGGTCGGAGCCACCACCGGCCGCCTCGCCGGCGCCGGATGCAGCGCCGCGTCCGCGGAGGACGGACCGTACGGGTGGCCGGACACCGCCCTGATCAGACCCTGCTGCAGGTCGTTGCAGGTGCTCAGGAACAAGCTCTCGCGGTTGGCGATCAGCGAGAACGTGAGCACGTCGCCGTTGCGGGCCACGGTCACTCCTGCCAGCGCCGACACATCGTTGAGAGTCCCGGTCTTGGCCCACACCGTGCGGGACAGGGGACTCTGCCCGTCGGGGCCCGCGCCGGCGCCTGCAGCCGGCTCGAGGCCGGCGTCGCAGTCGCGGAGGGTCCCGCTCTCCCCCACCACGGCCAGGCCCCTGACGAGCGGCGAGTCCGGACCGGCCCGAAGGAGCAGCTCGGCGACAAGGTCGCAGGTCAGCCGATTGTGAACCGACAGGCCCGAGCCGTCGGCGATGACGATCCCGGCGGTCTGAACACCCAGGAGCCGCTCCAGCACGTCCTGCACGCCCTGGACCGCCTCGGCCCGGGCCGATCCCGACAGCCGCCTGCCGATCTCCTTGAGCAGCATCTCGGCGGTGGTGTTGTCGGAGTTTCGCAGCATGCGAGCAACGATCTCCGCCATCGGCGGCGACTCGACGGTGGCGAGGGAGCGAAGCTCCGACAGCGGGGGCGCAGTCCCCTTGAGGGCATCGGCGGACACGCCGACTCCCCGAGCCTCGATCAGTCCGTCCAGTACCTGGGCCGCATGGAGGGCGGGGTCCTGGGCCCGCACGTTCTGGCTCCGGCTGGCGGAGTCGGCCGAGGGCGGGAAGGAGACGTAGCCGTCGTTCAGCAGCAGCGCGGAGAGCGGGCCGACCTGGTTGTTGTTGACGTAGGACCGCTTCCAGACGGCGCCGGCGTCGGGCTCCGCGACCTGGGTCGTGTAGTCCCGCTCCGCCTCGGGGAAGCGGGACTCGTCGGCCACGACGCCCCCCTCGACGGTGAGGATGCCCTGCGCTCGCAGGGCCGCGGCCGCTTCGACCGCCAACTCGGTGAAGTCGGTGTGGACGATGGGCTGGTCGAAGCGCCTCACGTAGGCGAGCGTTGACAAGACGGGGTCGCCCCCTCCCACCAGGTAGATGTCGCCTGCGAGTACGCCGTCGGCGGCTGTGCTCAGCGCGTCGGCGCGGACGAGCACCTCGGTGGTGTAGGTCGCGGCCGGACCTGCGATCTCGAGGATCGCGGCCGCGGTGACGACCTTCATCAACGAGGCCGGCACCATCAGCTCATCGGCCCGTTCCGACACAACGGGCGCCGCGCCGCGGTAGACGGCTAGGCACGTCTGCGGCGGTGCGCTCGGCTCCTCGACCACGCCGGAGAGCCTCTCGAGCAGGCGGGTCCGGGTCACGGGCGCCGAGACCCATCCCGGTGTGCGGCGCACGCTGAGCATCGGCGTGGCCACGACCATCTCGGGAGGACCGGTCTCGGTGATCCATCCCGGGTCGGAGGAGGCGTCGGTACGCCGAGCCTGGACGAACGAGCCGACCGCGGTGGTCAGCAGGGCCGCCAGCAGGATCGACACCAGGATCCGACGCATCGCCAAGAATGGTACGCCGCGCGTGCCAGCGGGCTCACCCATCCAGAGGCCGAGCGGCTGGCGGCGAGCCCAGCCCATACGGACGAGGCCGTGGCCCGAGCGGCCCGTGAGCGCAGCGAACTAGAGCGGGAGACCGGGGCGCCTGTTCGAAGTCCTCCTACACTGCCGCCAAATCCGCTCGTGCCTCCGGAGAGCCGACTATGGACATCGTGGCCGCCCTGTTCATCGACGACATCCAGCTCCGCCAGGTGCCGGGACCGTCCACCCGCATCGACCTCACCGGGGTGCAGTTCTCGGCAGCTGCGCCCACCGAAGTCCCTCTGGTGTGGGCCCCCCATCTGGTGGTAATCGTGCGCTGTGCGCCCGACGAGTCGGGCGTCGGGGCCCTGGAGGTGGCGTACTTCCGGGGCGACGAGCGCATCGCTCGCAACGTGCAACCCCTGCAGGTGGAGCCGGGCAAGTTCAACTACCGGCTGGTGCGGGCCGAGCTCGAGTTCGCCGACTACGGCACGGTCGAGGCCCGGGCCCGCATCGACGCCGGACCCATCATGGTGGTGCCCTACACCCTCCTGCCGCCCCCTGCATGAGAGGCCGCGCCGGGCCGCCCCACGGGTCGTTCCCCCCGCCGGTGGCATGTTCCGGAGGCCGAGCGGGCGGGCGAGCATTTTCGGCCCATATGGGCGAGGCCGTGGCCCGAGCGGCCCGTGAGCGCAAGCGAACAAGAGCGGGAAACACGACGCCAGATCGCAAGACGCTTTGTGCGGGTGCGGATGTTCTATGGTGAGCCGGCGGCAGGCATCCGGCGACGGGCGGGAGGGTCCGTGACTCCCATCGAGCGGCTCGGCATCAACGTCATCAAGGCGCTGGCCATGGACGCGCCCCACGCGGCCCGCTCGGGCCACCAGGGGACGGCCATGGCCCTGGCCCCGCTGGCCCACGTTCTGTGGACCCGGGTCATGCGCTATGACGCCCAGCGGCCGGACTGGCCCGACCGTGACCGGTTCGTGCTGAGCGCGGGCCACGCCTCAATCCTGCAGTACGCCATGCTCTACCTCACCGGCCACGGTCTGACGCTCGACGACATCAAGGATTTCCGCCAGTGGGGATCGGCCACGCCGGGCCATCCCGAGGCCGGCTGCACTCCGGGTGTGGAGGTGACCACCGGTCCGCTCGGCCAGGGCATCGCCAACGCGGTGGGCATGGCCATCGCCGAGAGCCAACTGCGCACCCGCTTCGGCACCGAGATCTGCGACCACCGGATCTTCGTGATCGCCGGTGACGGCGACCTGTCGGAGGGCGTCAGCCACGAGGCGGCCTCCCTGGCGGGCCATCTCGGCCTGGGCCGGCTCGTGGTCGTCTACGACGACAACGAGGTCACCATCGACGGAGGCACCGACCTAGCGCTGTCCGACGACGCCGCGGCCCGCTTCCGGTCCTACGGCTGGCACGTCATCGAACTCGGTGAGGCCGCCGAGGACCTGGACGCGCTGGAGTCGGGCCTGCGCGACGCGGCCGCCGACGAGGACCGGCCCTCGCTGGTGATCCTGCGGTCGGAGATCGCCGCACCCGCGCCCCAGACGTCGGGCACCCCCGCGGCCCACGGCTACGCCATCTTCGACGAGGAGATCGCCGAGACCAAGAGGCTGATGGGCCTGCCCGCCGGCGAGTCGTTCCACGTGCCCTCCGAGGTGGTCGCCTACTACCGGGAGGCGGGCACGGCAGGCCAGGCGGAGCGCTTCGCCTGGGAGGCGAGGGCCGCCGCCTTCGACGGAGACCGCTCCGCCCTGGAGGCGTGCCTGGCCGCGACGGGCCGTCCCGGCTGGGAGGATGCGCTCCCCGCATTCGAACCGGGCCAGTCGATGGCCACCCGCAAAGCCTCCAACGTCACGCTGCAGGCCCTCCTGCCGGAAGTCCCCGGGCTCACCGGCGGCGGGGCCGACCTCACGGGCAACACGGGCACGGTCCTGGCCGACAGCGGCGTGTTCTCGGCCGGCGGCCCGGGAGGACGCCAGATCTACTTCGGGGTGCGAGAGCACGCCATGGGGGCCGTCGCCAACGGCATGGCCCTGCACGGCGGCGCCATACCGGTGGTAGGGACGTTCCTGGTGTTCGCCGACTACATGCGGCCCGCGGTGCGGCTGGCCGCCCTGTCGGAGGCCAAGGTCGTCTTCGTGTGGAGCCACGACTCGGTCGGCGTGGGCGAGGACGGCCCCACCCACCAGCCCGTGGAGCACGTGGCCTCGCTGCGAGCCATACCGGACCTGACGGTGATCAGGCCCGCCGACGCCACCGAGACGGTGGGGGCATGGCGGGTGGCGCTGGAGTCCGGCGGACCGACCGCGCTAATCCTCACCCGCCAGGGAGTGCCCGTGCTCGAGGGCACCCGAGCCGAGTCGGTGGCTGCGGGGGGTTACACCGTCCTCGAGCCCGACGAACCCAGCATCACCCTGGTGGGCACGGGCAGCGAGGTGTCGGTCTGCTGCGACGCGGCCGACCTGCTGGCCGCCGACGGGATCTCGGCCCGGGTGGTGTCGCTGCCGTCATGGGAGCTGTTCGCCCAGCAGCCCTACTCCGAGCAGGCCCGCGTGCTCCGGCCTGACCTGCCGTCGCTCTCGGTGGAGGCGGGCACCACGATGGGATGGAGCCGCTGGACCGACGAGGCGGTGGGCATCGACCGCTTCGGCGCCTCGGCGCCGGGGGCGCAGGTGATGGAGAAGCTCGGCATCTCCGCCCCCAATGTGGCCGCCAGGGCCCGGGCCCTGGTGGAGGGCTCAATGTCCCGGGCGGCGCTGTGAGACCGGCGAGGAGGCCCCCGAAATGACCGCGACCACCAGATTGCAGGACCTCTACGCCCGGTGCGGGCAGAGTCCCTGGCTCGACAACATCCGGCGGGGCTGGATCACCGGGGGCGACCTGAACGACTGGGTCCAGCAGGGCGTCAGGGGTCTGACCTCCAATCCGTCGATATTCCAGAAGGCCATCGCCGCGGGTGCCGACTACGACGACGAGTTCCGCTCGGCCATCGCCGACGGCCTCGACGTCGAGTCCTCCTACTGGCGCCTGGTCACCTCCGACATCGCTGCGGCGGCCGAGATCCTGCGTCCCGTCTACGACACGTCAGGCGGGCTCGATGGATTCGTGTCGGTGGAGGTCGCCCCCAATCTGGCCCGTGACCCGGCCGCCACCGAGGCCGCAGCCCGCGACCTGCACGAACGGCTGGCCGTTCCCAACCTCTATGTGAAGATCCCCGGCACCGCCGAGGGCCTTGAGCCCATCTCCACGATGATCTCGGAAGGGCGCAGCATAAACGTCACGTTGATCTTCAGCGTCGACCGCTACCTGGAGGTAGCCGAGGCCTATATCTCAGGACTCGAGCAGGCCCAGGGCGACCTGTCGAGGGTGTCCAGCGTGGCCTCATTCTTCGTGTCCAGGATCGACACCGAGGTGGACCGCCGCCTCGACGCCATCGGCACCCCCGAGGCGCTTGACCTGAGGGGCCGTGCGGCCGTCGCCTGCGCCAAAGTGGCGTACTCACACTTCCAGCGGCTCTACGCCGAGCCTCGCTGGGCGGCTCTGGCCGCCCGGGGCGCCCGGCCCCAGCGGCTGCTGTGGGCCAGCACATCGACCAAGAACCCGGCCTACCCGGACACGCTCTACGTCGACGGCCTTATCGGCCCCGACACGGTGAACACCCTGCCCGACGCCACGCTGGAGGCATTCGAGGACCACGGCTCGGTCGAGCCAACCCTCGCCGCCGGGCTCGACGAGGCCATCGACGTGCTCGATCGGCTCGCGGCCGTTGGCGTGGATCTCGACTCGGTGACGGCCCAACTCGAGGACGAGGGCGTGGCCGCGTTCACCAAGAGCTTCGACGAGTTGCTGGGCGTTCTCAGTGACAAGGCCAACGAGCTCCAAGCCGCGTCCCGCCGCTAGTTCATTTAGCCTGCCCGCGGTGGTGGAGCGGGACCGTCTGCAGCGCCTCGAGGACGAGAGCGTCCACATCATCCGGGAGGTCGCCGCGCAGTTCCTCAGACCGGTGATGCTGTACTCGATCGGCAAGGACAGCTCGGTGATGCTGCACTTGGCCCGCAAGGCCTTCCATCCCGGACCGGTCCCCTTCCCGCTGCTGCACGTGGACACCACCTGGAAGTTCTCGGCGATGATCGCCTTCCGGGACCGCATGGCCGGCGAGATCGGTTTCGAGCTGATCGTGCACACCAACCAGGACGGGCTGGCCGCGGGAATCAACCCGTTCGACCACGGATCAGCCCACTACACCGACGTCATGAAGACCCAGGCCCTCAAGCAGGCCCTCGACGCGGGGCGTTTCGACGCCGCCTTCGGCGGGGCTCGGCGCGACGAGGAGCGCTCACGAGCCAAGGAGCGGGTGTTCAGCTTCCGGGACGGCCAGCACCGCTGGGATCCCAAGAACCAGCGGCCCGAGCTGTGGAATCACTACAACGGCCGGGTCCGTAGCGGGGAGAGCATCCGCGTGTTCCCTCTGAGCAACTGGACCGAACTGGACGTGTGGCACTACATCGGGGCCAACGAGATCGAGATAGTGCCGCTGTACCTCGCCGCGCCCCGGCCGGTGGTGGAACGCGACGGCACGCTGTTGATGGTGGACGACGAGCGCTTCCGGTTCGAGGCGGGCGAGCGGCCCGAGACGCGGTCGGTGCGCTTCCGCACGCTCGGCTGCTACCCCCTGACCGGAGCCGTCGAATCGACGGCCGCCACCGTGGCCGAGGTGGTGGCCGAGATGGCAGCGGCCACCCGCTCCGAGCGGGAGGGCCGAGTCATCGACCACGACCAGTCGGGATCCATGGAGCACAAGAAGCGCGAGGGCTACTTCTGATGGGTCCCGAGCCGGCGGCACCGAGGCCCTCCGCCGACCTGCTGCGGGTGCTGACATGCGGGTCGGTGGACGACGGCAAGTCGACGCTGATCGGCCGGCTGCTGCACGACTCGGACCTCCTCTACGAGGACCACCTGGCCGCGGTGCGCAAGGACTCGGCCACAACCGGTCACGCCGGAGGACAGGTCGACCTGGCCCTTCTCGCCGACGGCCTGGTGGCCGAGCGGGAGCAGGGCATCACCATCGACGTGGCCCACCTGTACTTCTCGACGCCCCGCCGGAGCTTCATCATCGCGGACACGCCCGGACACGAGCAGTACACCCGCAACATGGTGACCGGAGCCTCGACCTCCGAGCTGGCCGTCATCCTCGTGGACGCGGCTCGGGGCATCACCACCCAGACCCGTCGCCACAGCCTGATCGTCAACCTCCTCGGCATCTCGTCGGTGGTGGTGGCGGTCAACAAGATGGACCTCGTCGAATACCGCGAGGACCGGTTCGAGTCGATCGCGTCCGCCGTCCGCGAACTGGCCGCCGCGCTGGGCCTGCCCGACCCGGTGTGCATCCCGGTCTCGGCCCATCACGGCGACGGCGTGGTCGAGCCCGGCGCGAACATGGGTTGGTACGACGGCCCGTGCCTCATGGAGCACTTGGAGCAGGCGGACGCGGCCGTCCACGCGGCTGGCGCGTCCGGGATCGTCGGAGGGCGGCTGCGGTTGCCGGTGCAGCTGGTGATCCGGCCCGACCACCGGTTCCGCGGCTTCGCCGGGACGGTCTGCGAGGGCACGCTGCGGGCCGGGGACAGGGTCCGGGTCGAGCCGTCCGGCCGCACGACCGCCATCACGCGGATCGTGACCTTCGACGGCGACCTCGAGGAGGCCTCGACCGGCCGGTCGGTGGTGGTCACCACCAGCGACGAGATCGACATCGGCCGGGGCGACGTGATCGTCGACCCGGCCCACCCGCCCCAGCGGGCCCGCCTGGTGACGGCCACCATCGTGTGGATGGCGGAGGCCGACCTGGTGGTGGGGAGGGAGTACCTGCTGGCGCAGGGCGGCCAGACGATGAGCTGCCGGGTGGCGGAGGTGATGGGCCGGCTGGACGTGGACGCGCTCGAATCGGTGCCGGCCGCCGCGGTGAGGCTCAACGACATAGCCACCGTGACTGTCCGCACCGACGCCGAGCTGATCTTCGACCCATACGCCCAGAACCGGACCACGGGCTCGTTCATCCTGATCGAGCGGTCCAGCAACGCCACAGTGGCCGCCGGGATGATCGAGGCCGCCGCGCCGGCCGCGGCCTGGGAGGCCGTCCCGGGGGCGACCCTCGAGCGTCAGCGCAGCTCCATCAGCGGTGCCGAGCGGGCGGCGCGCCTCGGCCAACGACCGGCCACGGTGCTGCTGACCGGGCTCACCGGCGCGGGCAAGTCGACGATCGCCTCGGCCCTCGAACGCGAGCTCTTCGAACGGGGCCGAACCACCGTGCGCCTCGACGGGGAGAACATGCGCCTGGGCGTGAGCCGGGACCTCGGATTCTCCAGCCGGGACCGCTCCGAGAACGTGCGCCGCACAGCTGAGCTGGCCCGCCTGGTGAACGACCAGGGCCTCATCGCCATCGCTGCGCTGGTCGCGCCCAGCGCAGCCGTCAGGGAGCGCGCCCGCGAGCTGATCGGCACCGACCGGTTCGTGGAGGTGTTCCTCGACCCGCCGCTGGAGGTATGCCGGGCACGGGATCGCGCCGGGTTGTACGAGGCGGCCGAACGGGGCGAGATTAGGCAGTTCCCACCGGTGTCCGCCCCCTACGACAAGCCTGCCGACGCCGACCTGGTGCTGGACACGTCCCGCCTCGACGTCGACGCCTGCGTCCGGGCCATCACCGCGTGGCTCGAGGCCGGCGGGTTCATCGGTGCCGCCGAGACACCCGAACCGTGACGGGCGAAGAGTCGTCACCCTCCGGCGAGTCCACCGTGGTGTGGAGCGCACCGACGGTGACGGCAGGCGACCGCGCGGGGCTGCTCGGCCACGGCGCAGTCACCGTGTGGCTCACAGGCCTGCCGGGTTCGGGAAAGTCCACGCTGGCCCACGCCGCCACGGCGATGCTGGCGGCGGAGGGCGTGCTGGCGTACGTGCTCGACGGCGACAACCTGCGCTTTGGCCTGAACTCCGATCTGGGCTTCTCGCCCGACGACCGGGCCGAGAACATCCGCCGGGCCGGCGAGGTGGCCGCATTGCTGCGCGACGCGGGGGTCGTGGTGCTGGCCTCGTTCATCTCGCCCTACCGCGGCGACCGGGACCGGGCCCGGAGCCTGCACCCCGACGGCGCCTTCGTCGAGGTGTTCGTGGACGCGCCGCTGGAGGTGTGCGAGCGCCGGGATCCCAAGGGCCTGTACGCCAAGGCCCGGTCGGGGGCCATCGCGGGGTTGACCGGGCTCTCGGCCCCCTACGAGAAGCCCGACAACCCGGAGCTGCGCATCGACACGGCGGCCGACGATGCGCAGACCGGGGCGGCGGCGATCGTGGCCGAGGTGCTGGCACGGGTCCGCCGATCCGGTGACGGAGGCGACAGCAACGTCGGTTAGCGTGGGGCGATCATGACTGTGGACCACTTCGACGATCCGGTCGAGCTGGCCGCGCAGGCCCGCTCCATACGGGATCTCGCCCACGGCTCCAGGGTGACCTACTCGCCCAAGGTCTTCATACCACTCACCAAGCTGTGCCGCGACCGCTGCGGGTACTGCACCTTCGCCCAGCCGCCGGCCCGGCTCGAAGCGCCCTACCTGAGCGAGGAACAGGTCCTGGAGATCGCCCGGGCCGGGGCCCGGCAGGGCTGCCACGAGGCGCTGTTCACGCTGGGCGAGAGGCCGGAACTGCGCTACCCGGTGGCCCGCGACTGGCTCGACCGCCACGGCTACGCCAGCACCATCGACTATGTGGCCGCCATGGCCCGCAGCGTGCTGGACGCCACCGGCCTGCTCCCTCACGCCAATACCGGCGCCATGAACACTGAGGAGCTGGCGACGCTGCGCGAGGTGGCGCCGAGCCAGGGAATGATGATCGAGACGCTCAACGCCGGCCTCGACGCCCACCGGGGAGCCCCCGACAAGACCCCGGAGCGCCGCCTGGCCACCCTCGAGGCCGCCGGCGAGCTCCAGATCCCCTACACCACCGGCATCCTGGTGGGAATCGGCGAGAGCCGGGCCGACCGCATCGAGGCTCTCGAGGCCATCGCCGAGTCGCACCGCCGTTGGGGCCATGTCCAGGAGGTGATCGTCCAGAACTTCCTGCCCAAGCCGCAAACGGGCATGCAGCACTGGGCGCCGTGCCCGCGAGCCGACCACCTCGACGCGATCTCCCTGGCCCGGGTGATCCTGCCGCCGGAGGTGCATGTTCAGGCGCCGCCGAACCTGGCTGAGGACTTCGGCGAGATGCTGGCCGCGGGAATCGACGACTGGGGCGGGGTGTCGCCGGTCACGGCCGATCATGTGAACCCCGAGCGTCCCTGGCCGGACCTGGACCGGCTGAGGGAGGTGACCGAGGCGGCCGGGCATGTGCTGGCCCCCCGCCTGACCGTTCACCCGTCGTACGTGCGCGACGCCGGGCGCTGGATCGACGAGGGGCTGCACTTCGCGGTGATCGACCGCAGCGACGCTGAGGGCTTCGGGCGCGACGACCCCGGCTCGCAGTTCCCGGAGCGGACCATGGAACGGGCCCGGGCCGGCGACGGGGCCGACGTGGAGCTGGTCGGAGAGCGCTCCACCCAGTGGTACTCAGGGGCGGGCACCGACCCGACCGTCCTCGTCCCGGGCAGGGCCGCCGCCCGTGGAGCGGTCGGCGAGGTGCTGCAGGGGGTCACCGGGGGCGCCGAGGTCGGGCTCGACGAGATCGTCACCCTGTTCGGCGCCCGGGGCCCCGAGGTGGCCGCAGTGGCCGAGGTCGCCGACGACCTGCGGCGCTCCATTGTGGGCGACGACGTGACCTGGGTGGCCAACCGCAACATCAACTACACCAACGTCTGCACCTTCAAGTGCCGTTTCTGCGGCTTCTCCAAGGGGCCCCTGTCCCTCAACCTGAGGGGCACCCCCTACCTGCTGGAGATCTCCGAGATCGTGCAGCGGTCACAAGAGGCCTGGGAGCTCGGCGCGACCGAGGTGTGCCTGCAGGGCGGGATCCATCCAGAGTTCGACGGGAACTACTACATCGACGTGGCCCGGGCCGTTCACGCCGAGGTGCCCGACATCCATATCCACGGCTTCACCGCCCTGGAGGTGACCGAGGGCGCCCGGCGCAACCGCGAACCCCTCGACGGCTACCTGCGCCGCCTGATGGACGCCGGCCAGCAGTCACTGCCGGGAACCGCCGCGGAGATCCTCGACGACGAGGTCCGCGAGACCCTCTGCCCCGACAAGATCACCACCGACGAGTGGCTGGATTGCCACCGCATAGCCCACGGCATCGGCCTGGGCTCCAACGTGACCATCATGTTCGGGTCGATCGAGCGGCCCGAGCACTGGGCCCGGCACCTGCTGAGGACCCGGGAACTGCAGGCCGAGACCGGCGGGTTCACCGAGTTCGTGGGGCTGCCGTTCGTCCACATGGCCTCCCCCATCTATCTCCAGCGCCGGGCCCGGCGGGGGCCGACGTTCCGCGAGGTGCTGCTCATGCACGCGGTCGCCCGCATCGCCTACCGGGGCTACATCGACAACATCCAGGGCTCGTGGGTGAAGCTCGGCTTCAAGTCAATCGAGCAACTGCTCCAGGCCGGGGTCAACGACCTAGGCGGCACCCTCATGGACGAGAACATCTCGAGAGCCGCCGGCGCCGAACACGGGCAGGGCGCCACCGCCGACGACTTCCGACGGCTGGTCGAGCCCCTCGGGCGCCGCCTGGTGCAGCGGACCACGCTCTACGGCCGGGTCGACCCCGATGCCTCGCACCGCGCCGCCTCCAACGGCAGGCGGCGCGTCCGCGTGGCCGTCACGGCCCGGTAGCCTCCCACCCACGCGGGCGGCTACCCATCGGATCGCAGGAGGTGCGCGGCCTTCTCGACTGCCCTACGGGCCCGACCGAGCCGCTTCTCAGTGTCCGAGGGCTTCGTTTCACCAGCCTCGATGGACTCCCGGAGACTCTCAAGTGCCAGATCCGCAATCTCCTCGGCAATGGCCGAGAGCCTCTCTGAAATATCATGACGCTTATCAGCCATGCCTGACACCCTAGCGACCACCTAGCGCATGCAGAACTTCAGGAGGACCTTCGGCGCGGCCCGCAACCCTCGCCTTCTGGCTGCCTCGGCGGCCACCGGCGTGATCGTGGCGATGCTCGTGGCCGCCTTCGAGACGGTGGCGCTGCACGTGGTGCTGGAGCGGGTACTGGAACAGCACCTCGCGGTGCTGGCGCTGGCCCCGATCCTCGGCATCGCGGCTTCCAAGCTGGTGCTGCGAACGGTGGGCGGCGACACTTCCAGCCGGACCGCCGACGAGTACATCCGGGCGTTCCACGAGCGCCATCCCAGCATCCAGATGCGGTACCTGCCGGCCAAGCTGCTGGCCGGCATCGCCACCATCGGCGGGGGCGGCGCGGTGGGCCTCGAGGGCCCGTCGATCTACGCCGGGTCCTCGACGGGTCTGTTCGTCCACGAGCGCCTGGGGCGCTTCTTCCGGCGCGACGAGGCCCGGATACTGCTCACCGCCGGGGCCGCGGCCGGTGTGGCCGCGGTGTTCAAGACACCAGCCACCGGGGTGATCTTCGCCATCGAGGCCCCCTACCGCGACGACGTGACCCCCCAGGCGCTGCTGCCGTCGCTGATCGCGTCAGCAGCCAGCTACGTGACCTTCGTGTTCCTCGTGGGCACCACCCCAGTCGTCCCGTTCCTCGGCGACGGCGGGGTGGGCGTGGACAGCACCTCGGTGCTGGACGTGCAGATCGGCGACCTGCTGGGCGCGCTCATCCTGGGGATCGCGGCCGGGCTCGGGGGCCGGGGCTTCGCCTGGCTGGTGCGCCGGGCCAAGCACGCCACCCACACGATCCCCTGGCCGAGACGGGCTCTCGCGGCGGCTGCGGTCATGGCCGGGCTGGTGCTGCTGGCCGACGCCGCCTTCGACGAGGTCCTCAGCCTCGGCCCCGGCATCAGGGCCATGGAGTGGGTGGTGCAGCAGGACGCCCTGGGGCTGATAGCGCTGCTGTTCGGAGTGCGGATCGCGGCCACGCTGGCCACCATCCTGGGCGACGGCGTCGGGGGACTGTTCATCCCGCTGGCGACCCTGGGCGTGATCGTGGGACAGTTCGTCGGGGTGGCCCTGGACGCGGAGTCCACCGGCCTCTACGCCACCCTGGGCCTGGCCGCCTTCCTCGGAGCCGGGTACCGGGCCCCCATCGCGGCGGTGATGTTCGTGGCCGAGTCCACCGGAGCGGCCGCGTTCGTGGTGCCCGCGCTGGTGGCCGCGGCCGTGAGCCAGGTGGTGGGAGGCCCGTCGTCGGTGGCCGAGTACCAGCGGTCCAAGCGGATGGGCCACCTCGAGCAGCGCTTCACCCTGCCCCTCAGCTCCATACTCACAACCGACGTCCTGACCGTCCCGCCCGATGCCACCGTGTCGGAGTTCGTGTATATGCACGTTCTCGGCCGGCGTGAGCGCGTGGTGCCGGTGGTGTCCGGCAGCCAGTACCTGGGAATGGCCGAGCTTTCCAGGCTCTCGTCGGTGAGCCGGGACGAGTGGGAGACCACCTCGGTGGAGTCGATGATGGCGACGGACCTGCCGGCCGGCTCCCCGTCGTGGACGGTGCGCGACGCAGTGGTCGCCATGGAGGGCGCCGACATCGAGGTCCTAGCGGTCACCGACAACGCCGGCAACTTCATCGGCGTGGTCACCGAGGACGACGTCGTGCGCCTCGGCGAGATATTGGACGAGACCGAGGGATGACCGACCCGAGCGGGTGACTTCGGCGGGTTCCGGAGTCAGCGGGCGTCAGTCGTCGTCGGCCGCCAACTCCGCCTCAGCCAGCTCCTCGTCCTCGAACTCCTCGGCCCAGGATGCGTGCTCGGGCTTCACGTAGTCGTCCGGTTCGTTGAACGATTCGATCAGACCCTGGAGGTCATCCGCCTGCGAGCGCTTGAACTTGCGGGCTTCCTCATACCTTCGGTGTCGACCCTTCTTCACGGTCCCAACTCCCGGTTTGACGATTTCGCAGCGTTCGAAGTGTATCGGAGACCTGCGACCGGCCCACGCGCCCGCCTACCCGGCCAGCGGTCAGACGACCGGCCGCCTGCTGCGCTCCTCCAGCACAAGCTGGCCGTCGTCGAAGGCCAGCGCGGCCTCGCCGTCGACCAGTCGCCGTATCGGCTCGCCCACAATGTCGGATCTCCATCCCGTCGACAGCCGGGCGTCGGCGTCTCCGCGGATCAGGGCTTCGATGTCGGCCCGTGTGGCCAACAGCGAGGGCTCGATCATGCGCTCCCGGGCGAGCTGGCCGACCCAGGAGGTGACCAGGCCCACGGCGGGACGGAGGCGTTCGGCTTGATCGGACCGCCTCCGGGGCGCCGGAGGCGGTCGCCAGTCCGAGGCGAGCCCGTCAGCAACAGCCTTGAGGATGGCCGGCCCCAACCGGCCGCGGGCCATCCCCTCGCCCACCCCCCGGACCGCCGCCAGATCCTCGATCGTGCGGGGTGCGGACCTGGCGATCGAGACAACGGCCATGTCGGGCAGGACATGGCGCACGGGCTGGTTGACCCGGGCCGCCCTCAGCTCGCGCCACATCGCCACCGATCGCACCACCGGCAGATCGCGGCGCCTCAGGTGACGGACGTCCTTGAGCCTGGTCCAGGCGTCCTCGGGTCGCTGGATGCGGCGGCTTCGCTCCAGCAACAGATCGAATTCGGCCTCGGCCCAGCCCAGCCGGCCCAGCTCCTGCAGCCGTGACGACAGCCGATCATGGATGTCCAGCAGGTGCATTACGTCGCTGGCCGCGTACTCGAGCTGCGAGGTCTTGAGAGGCCGCACCAGCCAATCGGTGAGCCGGTCCGCCTTGGGGGGCCTCCAGCCGATCTCGCTCTCGTAGAGCGACGACAGCGCAGGCGTGCCGTGGCCGAGAAACCCGGCCGCGATCTGGGTGTCGAAGATCAGCTCCGGGGCCGTCCCGCAGCAGTGCTCGAGGACCTCCAGGTCCTGACCAGCGGCATGGGCCACCATCAGCCCGCTCCCGGAGAGCACGTCCGACAGCGGGCGGACATCGACGGCCAGGGGATCGATCAGCACCAGGTCACCGGGCCAGGCGACCTGGATCAGGGCGGCCTCGGGGCGGTAGGTGCGCTCACGGTGGAACTCGGTGTCGAGGGCGTACCGGCGCTCGCCGCGCAGCGCGGCCACCGCGGCTCGCAGCCCGGCGTCGGAGTCGATGTAGCGGTAGTTGCCCACCGCCGCCGCTCGGCCTCTCAAGCCGGCTCGGGGCCCGTCTCGACAGGGCGGCCCGACTCGTGCCAGGCCTTGGTGCCGCCGGCGACATTCACCGCGTCTACGCCGGAGGCTCGCAGGAACCCGACGGCTTGGCCGCTTCGCCCGCCCACGGCGCACACCACACACACTGCCTGGCCCGCGGCTGCGGCCCGGAAGTCCTCCACCGCCTCGGGGACCGTCGCCAGCGGCACCAGCACGGCACCGGGTATGCGGACCTCCTCGTACTCGTCGGGCTCGCGCACATCGAAGACGGCAGCGCCCGCGGCTCGCCGGCGGTCGAGCTCGGCGATATCGATCTCGGGAATCTCAGCGGCGTCCATGCCTGCCTCTTTGGTGGGGTAGCCGGCAATCGTAGTGCGATGCCGGTACCTGGCCGTGTCAAGGTCGGGCCCGGCTCCCGGCGGGAAGGTCCTCGGGCCGGTCCGCGTCGCGGAACCAGCCCTCGCCCGGCACCTCCACCTGCGCAGTGTGCAACTGCCGGGCGACCTCGCGGAGCGCCCTCACTCCCCTCTCGAACGCTTCGGTCAGCGGTCCCAGGCAGCGGCGCCGCCAGGCGGCATGGGCCCACTGGGGAGCCCCGGCGCCGATCGGGACGATGAGGTCGGCTGCGGCCGAGCCGTCAGTGGAATAGGTGGCGGCCGCGAGTCCAGCCAGTACGCGGCGCACCGCGGCCGCGTCGGGCGAGATCACATCGCAGGGCATGGTCACCACCGCCTCGAGCGCGTCGCCGCCGCGCTCATCGAGGGCCCCGAGGGCGGTGATCACTCCCCCCAGCGGGCCCGCCCCGGGATAGCGATCCTCTACGGCGTCGAGGCCCAGGGCGTTCAGGCGTTCACGGTCACCGCCCACCACCAGCACCGGTGCGGGTCCAGCGGCCCGCAGTGCCTCGACGGCCCGTACCACCATCGGCACACCGCTGATCTCGACGAACGCCTTGTCCGTGCCCATCCTCGAACTGGCGCCGCCCGCCAGCACCGCGCCCAGACAGCGCACGGCTTCGGCCACGAACTCTCCGCTCCTACCCCGCTCAGACCTCAGCGTCCGGGCCTGCCACTGCGTCCGGCGGCGGCCAGCCGGGGTCGAGCTGGAGCAGGAACAGCGCGCACCGCTCTGCCTCGTCAATCTCGCCGATGCCGGCGGCGACGCGCTGGAGCCCGCTCAGGGCCCGCAGGAAGCCGCGGTTGGACTCGTGGACCCAGCGGACATATCCGGAACCGCGCCAGCCGCTGGCCCGTAAACGGTCCAGGCCCCGATGATAGCCAGTGCGGAAGGCCGCGTAGGCCAGCGCCGGAGTCGCGGCGCTCGACTCCAGGGCCTCCCCGAGGGCGGCCCACGCCTCCAGGCTGAGCGGCCAGCGAGCGCAGGCCGCGCCCACGGCATCGGCAGCGTCGTTGCTGGCGGCGGCAGCGGCCAGTGCAGCCTGGACCTCGGATGGCTCGGGGGGCAGCACCGTCTCGGGCGGGCCGTGAGAAAGCAGGGGAACGGGAGCGTCACTCATCGCTGCCGAGGCTACCGGTACCCTGCGCGCCGGTGATAGGAGACTGGGTCGACGCCGAATCGCTGCAGCCGATCCTTCTCGGCGCGACGGTTGTTCTGGTCGTCGGCGCGGCTCTGGTGTGGCGCGGGGTTCGCAGGCTCCTAGTGCGCCTGGTGCTCGTCGCGCTCATCGGGGCGCTGGCCGCGAGCCTGTGGCTGCAGCGGGCCGACCTTCAGGACTGCGTGGACACCTGCTCGTGCCGGCTGTTCGGCCAGGAGGTCGACGTCCCCGCCGACGCCAACCCCAACTGCCTGTAGGTGCGAGGAGGCAGGCGCTCGCCGACGTCAGTACATGATGTTCTCGTCGGGAACCAGGCGCTTCTTGACGGGGTCCACCGCCAGGCCGAGACCCTCTAGAGCGTGAGCGCCGAGGAGGAGTGGGGCATTGTCATCGGCGAAGACCACCACCGTCGGCGCGCTCTCTCCGTCGATGGTCACCCGCATCCAGCCGATGCGGCTGTCGACTACCCGACCGTTGGCCAGTCGCATCCAGCGGCTCCGAACCGGCTCGACCCCCAACTCGCGCAGCAGGCCTCGGGGCAGCGCGCTGTAGGCGGCGCCCGTGTCCACCGTCGCCTCGACGTCTGCCGACCGCTCGCCGTCGAGGGCGGACACCCGCACCGGCCACTTGAACATGCCCATAAAGGCCTCCTCCCTCGTCGTGCCGCCACTATAACATAGCTTGAACCAAACAACACCAACTTTAATAGACTATCAGATGTTCTCAGTCCAAGCCTGCTAGAGCACCGCGATCCTCACGCTTGGCCGTGGGAACCGATCCAGTGGCCGCGTTCGATCATCACCTGGCGCAGCACTGCGGGCCGGTCGGTCATGATGCCGTCGACGCCCATGTCCAGCAGGCGGTGCATCTCCGCGGGCTCGTCGATAGTCCAGACGTGGACCACGATGCCGTGGCGGTGGGCGGCCGAGACCACCGCGGGTCGCACGATCGTCAAGCCCTTGGCCCGCACCGGGACCTGGGCGGCGTGGTAGTCGAGGGAGCCCGGGGCGGGCAGACGGGCCGACGCGGCCAGCAGGCGAGCGATGCCCCGCGGGCCGGCGCCGACGCACAGTCTCTCGCCGATCCGGTCCCGCACCCGCTGGGTGCGGCGGTCCGAGAACGAGCAGACGCACACGCGCTCGACCGCGCCGAGACGCTGGAGAACTTCGACGAGGGGCTCGACCGCGGCGTCGCTCTTCGGGTCGATGTTGACTCTGGTGTCGGGCAGTTCCTCCAGGAGTTCGTCGAGGCGGAGAATCGGGTCGGTGCCGGCCACCCGGGCCCGCTGGAGGTCGCTCCAGGTCAATTCCTCGACGATGCCCCGGCTGTCGGTGACCCGGTCGAGGGCGTCGTCGTGAAACGCCACGGCCACCCCGTCGGCGGTGGCATGGACATCGGTCTCCACGTGGGTGTAGCCCAGATCGACGGCGTGGCGGAAAGCTCGCAGCGTGTTCTCGGGGAACTCCTCGGCCCCGCCCCGGTGGGCGAAGGCGATGGGCCCTTCGACGTCGAGGTAGGGATGTGGCGCCACACCCGAACACTAGAGGCCGAGCTGGCCGGAGAGTTATCCACAGGAATTCCCCACGGTCCGGTAGCGTTACACCCATGACGCGCCGCACCAAGATCGTGGCCACCATCGGCCCGGCCAGCGAGGACGAGTCCACGCTGGCCCACATGATGGCCGCCGGCATGGACGTAGCCCGTATCGGGCTGGCTCATGGAACTGTCGACGAGGCCATAGAGCGCTACCGGAGGATCCGGAAGGTCTCCGAGCAGGAGGGCCGGCCGGTGGGGATCCTGGTCGACCTTCCCGGCCCGAAGGTACGGGCCGCCACCTTCGGCGAGGATCAGGTGCGATTCCGCTCCGAGAGCCTCGTCGAGCTGGTGGTCGGCAATGAGCGCTCCACCAGTGACGTCGTGGAGGTGGACTACGAGGGCCTGCTCGACGACGTGCTGGTGGGCGACACCCTCGATGTCGGGGACGGCCGGGTGGTGCTCGACGTCGTCGACAAAGGCGGGGACCGGCTCAAGGTCCAGGTGGTCCACGGCGGGCTGCTTTCGGGCTGTCCCGGCATCCACATCCCCGCGGACCGGCTGCGGATGGCCACCCCGACCCCCGCCGACTTCCTCGCGCTCGACGCCTTCGTCGAGCTCGGCGTGGACATGGTGGCCATCTCCTTCGTGCGCTCGGCCCACGACATCCGCCGGGTCGGTACGGAGCCCCATCCCCGAGGCCCCATGCTCGTCGCCAAGATCGAGACCCGGGCGGCCGTCCAGAACCTGGCCGGCATCATCGAGACGGCCGGGGCGATCATGGTGGCCCGCGGCGACCTCGGGAGCGAGTGCAGCATCGAGGAGCTGCCCCACCTTCAGAAGCAGATCATCCAGCAGTGCATCGCCGGTGGCCGGCCGGTCATCACCGCCACACAGATGCTCGAGTCGATGGTGTCGCGCCCGTCGCCGACCCGGGCCGAGGCCAGCGACGTCGCCAACGCGGTGTTCGACGGATCCTCGGCTCTGATGCTGTCGGGCGAGACCGCCATCGGCATCGATCCCCCCAACGTGGTGCGCACCATGGACCGGATCGCGCAGCGGGCCGACGAGGAGTTCAACTACGAGCTGTGGGCCGAGCGCTTGGCCGAGCTCCGCATGACCGACGACACCACCCACGACGCGGCCTCGATCACCGACGCCATGACCATGGCGGCGTGGCGGGCGGCCGACAGTCTGGGCATCTCGACCATCCTGGCCATATCCGGCACCGGCTTCACCGTCAGGTCCATGGCCCGGTTCCGGCCCCAGGCCCGCATCATCGGCATGTCGCACAACGAGCGCACCGTGCAGCAGCTCACGATGAGCTGGGGCACCACCCCGGTGCTGGTCAAGGACCGGGGCTCCAATGACGACATGGTGCGCCAGGCGGTGGAGGTGGCCCGCGACCGGGATGTCGTGCGCTCCGGCGAGATCGTCGCAGTTCTGGCCGGCTCCGACAACCGGTCCCGCAGCGCCAACGTGCTGCGCCTTGAGCGCGTCCCCTAGCACAGCCGGCCTTGAACAGACCCGGTGACGGGCGTTCTGGGGCGTTCGGAGCGCCCCGAATTGTGGTCGAGCTGTGCATAACTGGGTACTGGCTGGGGATTTCTCGCCGATGTTCGGGATTTGGGTGGGGATTTCGCGAATTCAGGTTGACAACCCGGTTGAGACCCCCCAAGATGCGCAGCGTCCGAAGTGAGCAGCGATAGAGACACCAAACCACAGCAGAGGGTCTCGGCCCGAAGCAGTGGAGAGGAGTCGATGGAGCGGTCCGCAGAGGACACCCAGCCAACCAGGCCAGTTCCCTAGGGAGCAGGTGGGTCAGCCGGGGACACGGAGGTTCTTCTCCGGGTGAGCGGTAGGAATCCCCGACGGGGGAGGGCAACCGCAAAGCCGAAGGAGGATCGCCTCACCGGGAAGCCCGGTGACAACCGAACACACCGCCGGGTGCGAGAGGGAGTCACCGGAACCGCCTCCAGGTGAGGGTGTCGCACAGGCATCGGAATCGAATCCGATCCCGACGGGGATAGGAGCGGAGCCGGAGCCAGGTGCGGTGCCGACGGGCACCACCGGAGGATTCGGATTCACGCCACGGAGCCGTCCGGGGCGAGGATCAGGGCACAGGACCGGATACGGGAATGGGCCCCGGAGTACCGCAGACTCCGCCGGGAGGATGCGGTCGGTGGTAAGGCGCACTCGGAGCCCCGAGAAGTTGAGCGGCGCAGGTCGCGAGGCTACTCGGGGCTCCGTCGCGTCCCGGCCGCGGCCGCGCCCGGCCCGTACACTCAGGCCGCAGATGGTCAGTGACAACGCAGCGAAAGCCGGGCCGGTGATCATCGGCGCCGGACCGGCCGGGCTGACCGCGGCCTACCAGTTCGCCAAGCACGGCGTCACCAGCACCGTGGTGGAGGCCACCTCCGAGGTGGGCGGCATCTCCCAGACGGTGCAGCGCGACGGATGGCGCTTCGACATCGGCGGGCACCGGTTCTTCACCAAGGTCGGCGCGGTGCGGGACTTGTGGCACGAGATCCTGGGCTCCGAGGACTTCCTGGTGCGGCCCCGGTTGAGCCGCATCTACTACGGCGGGAAGTTCTACGACTACCCGCTGAACATCCGCAACGCCCTGTCGAACCTCGGCCCGGTCGAGGCCGCCCGGTGCGCGGCCTCATACGCATGGGCCCGGCTGCGACCGCCCAAGGACCAGAGCTCCTTCGAGGGCTACATGGCGGCCCAGTTCGGATGGCGCCTCTACCGGACCTTCTTCAAGACCTACACCGAGAAGGTGTGGGGCGTCCCCGCCACCGAGATCCAGGCCGACTGGGCGGCCCAGCGCATCAAGAACCTCAACCTGTTGAGAGCGGTCACCAACGCCCTGATGCCACGCCGCCGGGCCACGTCGATCACAAGCCTCATCGACTCCTTCGAATACCCCCGCCACGGCCCGGGGATGATGTGGGAGACGTGTGCCGGCCTCGTGCAGGCCCGCGGGGCGCGGTTGCTCATGGAGCACCCGGTCACTTCGGTGCGCCACCGCGGCGGGCGGGCGGTGTCGGTGGTGGCCCGGACCGGCGACCGCGACGTGGAGGTCGTGTGCAGCAGCGTGATCTCGTCGATGCCGCTCCCGCTGCTGGTGGCGTCGATGGACCCGGCGCCCCCGCCGGAGGTGCTGGAAGCGGCCAGGGGCCTCACCTTCAGGGACTTCCTGACCGTCGCCCTGGCCGTGCCGGCCGATTCGGCCTTCGCCGACAACTGGATCTACATCCACTCCCCCGACGTGCGGGTGGGCCGGGTGCAGAACTTCCGGTCGTGGTCGCCGCACATGGTGCCCGATGAGGGCATGACCTGCTTGGGTCTCGAGTACTTCGTGTTCGAGGGAGACGACCTCTGGACCACGCCCGACGAGGAGTTGGTGTCGCTGGCGTCCCGCGAGCTGGAGGCGCTCGGCCTGGTCCCCGCCGGCGCGGTGGCCGAAGGATGGGTGGTCCGGATGCCCAAGGCCTACCCCATGTACTCCCGGGGCTACCAGCGCCACGTCGAGGTGCTCAGATCGTGGCTCGAGTCCAACGCCTCCAACGTCTGGCCGGTCGGGCGCAACGGCATGCACCGCTACAACAACCAGGACCACTCCATGTTCACCGCCATGCTCGCGGTGGAGAACATCGTGCTGGGCACAGCCCACGACGTGTGGAGCGTCAACGTCGAGTCCGAGTACCACGAGGAGCTCGACGAAGCCTCGGCCCCCGCTCCGTCACCCCGGCCCGACTAGCGGGCCCGCTACGATCCGGCGCCGTGGCGACAGTGGCCAAGATCGGCGATCTGGCCGCCGAGGCCGGACTGCGCCGTATCCATGTGCTCGCCTGGCGCGATCTCGACGACATCGAGGCCGGCGGCTCCGAGCTCCACGCCGACCGCATCGCCCGCCTGTGGGCCGAGGCCGGCATCGAGGTGACGATGCGGACCTCGTTCTCGGCCGGTTCACCTTCGGTGGCCGTCCGGTCCGGCTACCGGGTGATCCGCCGGGGCGGGCGGTACATGGTCTTCCCCCGAGCTGTCCTGGCCGAACTGGCAGGAGGGCACGGAGCCAGGGACGGGCTCGTCGAGATCTGGAACGGTATGCCGTTCCTGTCGCCGGTGTGGGCGCGCCGCCCGCGCACCGTCTGGGTGCACCAGCCCCACACCGAGCTCTGGGACCGGGTGCTGCCCCGCGGCCGGGCCACCGCGGGCCGGATCTTCGAGCGCGACCTGGCACCCCGGCTGTACCGCAGCACCCCGGTGGTGACCCTGTCGGAGTCGGTGCGCCGCCAGTTGGTGGACGCATTCCGCCTCCGGCCCGAGCACGTCCACGTCGTGCCGCCCGGGATAGACGACCGGTTCGTGCCGAACCCCCGGGCCCGGGACCCGGAGCCGCTGCTGGTGGCGGTGGGCCGGCTCACCGCCGCCAAGCAATTCGACAGGGTGATCCGGGCGGTGACCCGGCTCCGGGAGCGCGCTCCGGCCCGGCTGGTGATCGCGGGCGCGGGCACTGAGCGGGACCGGCTGGCGAGCCTGGTGTCCGCGCTGGACGCCGAGGCCTGGTGCGAGCTGGCCGGCCACGTCGACGACGACGCGCTGGCCTCCCTGTACCAGCGGGCGTGGGTGCTGGTCAGCGCCTCCTCCGCCGAGGGCTGGGGCATGACCATCACCGAGGCGGCCGCCTGCGGAACCCCCGCCGTCGTCTCGGACATACCGGGCCACACCGACGCCGTCAACGACGGTGAGACCGGCCACTTGGCCGCACGCGACAGCGACTTCGTCGATGCCCTGGCGAGGATCATCAACGACCCGGCTCACCGCGCCCGCCTGGGCGACGCGGCCAGGGCGCGGGCGTCCAGCCTGACCTGGGAGCGCACCGCCCACGACACGCTGGCCGTGCTGGCCGGCGAGGTCCGCCGCAAGCACTGATGCCGCCGGCGCTGATGATGTGGGCACGCCGGGCCGTGGCGTGGTGGCGCCACCGATCCCGGTGGACGATCGCGATGGCGGCCGCGGTCGCCTACGGGCCGCTTCTGGCGTCCAGCCCCGGGCTGGTAGGGGCCGACACGAAGACCTACCTCTATCTCGACCCGGGCCGGCTCATGAGCCAGGCCGGTGTGCTGTGGGACGCCGACCGGGCGCTGGGAACGGTCACCCACCAGAACATCGGCTTCCTGTGGCCGATGGGCCCCTTCTACTGGTTCTTCGAGATGCTGGGCGCTCCCGACTGGGTGGCCCAGCGCCTGTGGGTCGGCACGCTGCTGTTCGCGGCCGGTCTCGGGGTCCGCTACCTGTTGCGCACCCTCGGTTTCGAGGGCCGGGGCCTGCTGATCGCCATGCTCGCCTACGAGCTGAGTCCCTACGCGCTGAACTACTCGGCTCGCATCTCGGCCGTTCTGCTGCCCTGGGCCGGGTTGGGCTGGCTGATCGGGCTGACCGTCCGCTCGGCACGCGCCGGCGGCTGGCGGCACCCGGCGCTCTTCGCGCTCGCGGTCGTGACCGTCGGCAGCGTCAACGCCACCAGTCTGGCGCTGGCCGGGCTCGGGCCGGTGCTGTGGCTGGTCCACGCCGCGGTCACCGACCGCAGCATCGGACCGCGCCGGGCGCTGGCGACCGCGGCCCGCATCGGCGTGCTCACCGTGGGCGTCTCGCTGTGGTGGATGGCGGGTCTGGGGTTGCAGGGCGGCTACAGCCTGAACGTCCTGCGCTACACCGAGAGCCGCGAGGTGGTGGCGCTGGCCTCGACCGCTCCCGAAGTGCTGCGCGGCCTCGGCTACTGGTTCTTCTACGGCAACGACAAGCTCGGACCCTGGATCGAGCCCAGCGTCGCCTACACCCAGGGCGGGTGGCTGATCTTCGTCGGGTTCGGGCTGGCCGTGCTTGCGCTTACATCGGCCGCGCTGGTGCGTTGGCGCCACCGGAGCTACTTCGTGCTGCTGGCCGCGGTGGGCGCCCTGATCGCGGTGGGATTCCACCCGCCCGAGGATCCATCGCTGCTTGGATCGCTCTTCGAGCGCTACTCCCGCACCGGTCCGCTGCTGGCCATGCGCTCGCTGCCGCGGGCTGTTCCCCTTCTGGCGCTGGCCATGGCGGTGCTGCTCGGCGTCGGTGTCAATGCCCTGGCCTCGAGGATGCGCAGGGTCGGAGCGGTCGCGGCCGGGCTGGTGCTGGTCGGCATCGTGCTCAACAACCCGGCCATGTGGAGGATCCGCATGGTGGAGGAGCACCTCAGCCGGCCCGAGGAGATACCCGAGTACTGGCTGGAGGCGGCCGAGGCCCTCGACCGCGGCAACGACACCGGCGAGAGCCGTGTGTGGGAGATCCCAGGATCGGACTTCGCCTCCTACCGCTGGGGCAACACCGTGGACCCCGTCACGCCGGGCCTGATGGACCGGGGCTACGTCGCCCGCGAGCTGGTGCCATTCGGCTCGGCCCAGTCGGCGTCGCTCCTCGGCGCCGCTGATCGGCGGCTCCAGGAGGGAACGCTGGATCCAGCCGGCCTGGCGCCAGTGGCCCGGCTCATGTCCGTGGGGGACGTGGTGCACCGCGCCGACCTGATCTTCGAGCGCTACCGGACTCCGAGGCCGGTTGAGACGGCCGAGTTCCTCCGCCGGGTACCGGGCCTGGGGACGGCTGAGGGTTTCGGCGAGCCCGTGCCCAACGTGGCCGGCCCTGAACAGACCCTGATCGACGAGATCCACCTGGCCCGCCCCGCCGGCGCCGAGCATCCCTCGCCGGTATCCCGCTACGAGGTCGACGATCCGCTGCCGGTGGTGCGCACCCGGCCGGTGGCCGGGGCGACGGTGCTCGTCGGTGACGCCGACGGGATCATCGACGCGGCCGGGGCGGGGGTCATCGACCTCGACCGGTCCCTGGTGTTCGCCGCGGATATGGCCGCCGATCCGGCGCTCGGCGACTTGGTGCTGTCGGAGCCGGCCCACATTGTGGTGACCGACTCCAACCGGCGCCGGGCCCAGCGCTGGGGGACTCTGCGGGAGAACCGGGGCCACACCGAGCAGGCCTCCGAGCAGCCGATGAGCCACGACCCTCTCGACAACCGCCTGCCCGCGTTCGACTACGAGGCCATCGCGGCCAACACCGGCCCGGTAGACGAGGTCCGCACCGTGAGCGAGCAGCGCGGCCCGGTGGCGGTCCAGGCCACCGCCTACGGCAACCCGGTCACCTACACCAACGACGACCGGCCCTACAACGCCCTGGACGGCTCGCTGGAGACGGCCTGGGTGGTGGCCGCGTTCAGCGAGGCCATCGGCGAGCGGCTGCGCCTGACGCTGGCCGAGCCGGCGGTGGTGGAGACGATGCGCCTGGTGCAGCCCCAGGACCGCTCGGAACGCCACACCGTCGAGAACGACCGCCACATCACCGAGGTGGAGATCCGCGTCGACTCCGGTCGCCCGGTCACCGTCGCGCTGGACGGGAGGTCGCTGTCGCCGGAGGGCCAGACGGTTCCGTTACAGATGGAGGCGTCGGTGATCGAGATCGAGATAACCGGCACGAGCATCGGGCGCCGGGTCACCTACCCCGCGGTGGCGCCGGTCGGCTTCGCCGAGGTCGACCTCGGCCTCGGGCCGGTGCTGGAGGTGATACGCACCCCCCGGGCCCTGCTCGACCGCATAGGCGGCGGACTCGACGACCACACAGTGACCGTGGTGCTTACGCGGGAGCGGTCCGACCCCAGGGAGCCGGTGCGCACCGACCCGGAATTACAGATGGTGCGAGCAGTCCCGCTGCCGGGCGGCTTGGAGGTCGAGATCTCGGGCACGGCCCGGCTGGCGACCACCGCACCTGCAGAGCTGATCGACGAACTCGTCGGGCTGGCCGGTACGGCCGCAGGCGGAGCGTCGTCGTCGGGACATCTGGCGGGCGACCTTCCCAGCCGGGCGTCCGCGGTCCTCGACGGAGACGGGACGACCGCGTGGACCGGCCGTTTCGGCCCGCAGGCTGGCCAGTGGCTGGAGCTGAGCCGCGCGGTGCCGTTCGAGCCGGGATCCATCGAGCTCGACGTCGTGGTGGACGAAATCCACTCCGCCCCGGCCGCGGTTCAGGTACTGGTGGACGGCACCGACGCGGGGACCTACGAACTGGATCTCCGGAGTGCGCCGGCGGGTACCGCGCCCGACACGACCGCGACCGTGACCATTCCGCTGGCGAGGGGCGGAACAACGCTGCGGCTGGTGTTCGTCGAGGTGATCGAGCGCCCGACCCGGGACTGGTACAGCAACGGGTTCGTGGCCCTGCCGGTGTCGGTGGCCGAGGTGCGGGTCGGCGACAGCCCGAGGCTCGGCCCGACCGCCGGCATCGACACGGGCTGCCGCGACGATCTGTTGACCATCGACGGCCGGGCTGTGCCGGTGCGCATAACCGGCACGGCCGCCGACGGGCTGGCCCGCCGCGAGCTGAGGGTCGAGGGTTGCGCTCCGGCCGCGCTCGGGACCCCGGAGGGCCTGATCATGACCGCGCCCGGATCACGCACCGGCTTCGACATCGACCAACTCGTGCTGAGCGGGCCGCAGCGGACGCTCCCGCCGGCAGGCACCGGCCGCGTGGACGCGGTCCGCCACAGTGACACCTCCTACACCGTGCGGGTGCCTGGCCGGGACACCGGTCGCTGGCTGGTGCTGGGGCAGAGCCACAACCGGGGCTGGGAGGCCACCGTCGACGGTGCCGATCTGGGTCCGCCAGTGGTGATCGACGGCTTCGCCAACGGCTGGCTGCTGCCCGCCGGAGGGGACGGGGTGGTAGAGCTGCGCTGGACGCCCCAGAGGCTGGTGGACTGGGCCCTGCGCCTGTCGGTGCTGGCCGTGGTCGCGGTTGCGCTGATCGCCTGGCGGGGCCGCCCCGACCGCGGCCCGCCCCGCTCGACTCTGGCCCGCACCGAGCCCGACCGGCCCGTCCTGCGCTGGCCCTGGCACCAGGCAGCGGTGCAGCCCTCGTCAACGACTGCGGTCGTCATCGCGGCCGCGGCTGCCACCGCTCTGGCCGCGACTAGCGTGCCCGACTGGCACGCCATGGCGCTGCTCGCGGGGGTGGTGACCGTGCTCGCCCTGCGCCACCGCCGGCTGTGGTGGCTGCCGCCGATGACCGCCGCCGTGTCGCTGGGTATCGCCGCGCTGTTCGTGCTGATCCAGCAGTACCGTCTGCGCTACCCGCCCGACTTCATCTGGCCGTTCAGGTTCGAGTCGGTCCACATCGTCGGCATGGCCGCCATCCTGGCCCTGGCCTGCGACTACGCCGTCGCCCTGGTCCAAGCCCGCGGCGACCGGAGGCGCCCTACCGCAGGGGCATCGAAGCGGGGGTGACCACCGCGGGGAGGTCGGTGGATCCGGTCAGGTCGGCGTCCACCGCCGCCGCGCAGGCCCGGCCCTCGGCGATGGCCCACACGATCAGGCTCTGGCCCCGCCCCATGTCGCCGCACACGTAGACGCCGTCGACGTTGGTGGCCCACCGCTCGTCGCGGGCCACGTTGCCCCGGGGATCGAGCTCCACCCCGAACTGCTCGATGAGCGGGCCCTGCTCGGGACCCACGAAGCCCATGGCCAGCAGCACCAGATCGGCGCCTATCTCCTCCTCGGTGCCGGGGATCGGGTCGAAGCTCATCCGGCCGTCGGTGATCGTCTGCTCCACCCGCACGGTGGCCAGCGCGGCCAGGTTGCCCTGCCCGTCGCCGATGAACTCGGTGGTGTTGATGGCGTAGTCGCGCTCGCCGCCCTCCTCGTGGGCCGACGACACCCGGTAGATCATGGGCCAGGTCGGCCACGGGTTGGCGTCGGGACGCTCGTCGGGCGGGCGGGGCATGATCTCGAACTGGCGGATGGAGGCCGCCTGCTGGCGGTGGGCCGTGCCCAGGCAGTCAGCGCCGGTGTCTCCGCCGCCGATGATCACCACCCGCTTGCCCTCGGCGGTGATGGGCGGCTGGTCGAGGTCGCCCTCCTGGACCCGGTTGGATCCGGGCAGGTACTCCATCGCCTGGTAGACCCCGTTCAGCTCCCGGCCCGGGATGGGCAGGTCCCGCCAGGCAGTGGCCCCGCAGGCGAGCACCACCGCGTCGAAGCTGTCCATCAGCTCTGCAGCACTGATGTCAGCACCGATGTCCACGCCCGGCCGGAACTCGGTCCCCTCGGCCTCCATCTGGGCCAGGCGGCGGTCGAGGTGGCGCTTCTCCATCTTGAACTCGGGGATCCCGTAGCGCAGCAGGCCCCCGATCCGATCGGCCCGCTCGAACACCACCACCTGGTGGCCGGCCCGGGTGAGTTGCTGGGCCGCGGCCAGACCGGCCGGACCCGACCCGACGACGGCCACGCGGTTTCCGGTGCTGACCGCCGCCGGCTGGGGGACTATCCAGCCCTCGGCCCAGGCCCGGTCGACGATCTCCACCTCGACCTGTTTGATGGTCACCGGCGGCTCATGGATGCCCAGCACGCAGGCCGCCTCGCACGGTGCCGGGCACAGCCGCCCGGTGAACTCCGGGAAGTTGTTGGTGGCGTGGAGACGCTCGATGGCCCGACGCCAGTGCCGGCGGTACACGAGATCGTTCCAGTCCGGGATCAGGTTCCCCAGAGGGCAGCCGCTGTTGCAGAACGGGATGCCGCAGTCCATGCAGCGCGACGCCTGATGGCGGAGCTTCTCCTCCGGGAAATGCTCATACACCTCGCGCCAGTCCCGGAGCCGCACCGGCACCGGCCGACGGGTCGGCAACTCCCGGTCATGGACCAGGAACCCGCGGGGATCAGCCACGGCCCGATCTCACCCTGAAGTCGAACTTCATGCCAGGGCCCTCAGCCGTGGGCGGCGGCCATCACCGCGGCCACCTCGTCGGTGCCCTCGGCCCGGGCCTGCTCGGCGGCCAGCATCACCCGCTTGTAGTCCATGGGCATCACCTTGACGAAGCGCCGCGAGGCCGCGGCCCAGTCGTCCAGCAGCCGGGCCGCCACCTCGCTGCCGGTCTCATGGCGGTGGCGCTCCACCCGGTGGCGCAGCCAGACGAAGTCCTCGGCGTCGAGCGGCTCCAGCTCGACCATCTCCGGGTTGACCCGGACTCCAAGCTTGCCCTTGGGGTCGTAGACGAAGGCGACGCCGCCCGACATCCCCGCCGCGAAGTTGCGGCCCACCGGGCCGAGCACTACGGCCCGCCCGCCGGTCATGTACTCGCAGCCGTGGTCGCCCACGCCCTCGACGACCGCGGTGGCCCCCGAGTTGCGAACGCAGAACCGCTCCCCCACCAGGCCCCGCAGGTACATCTCGCCGCTGGTGGCGCCGTAGCCGATCACGTTGCCCGCGATGACGTTGTCCTCGGCCGCGAAATTGGCGCCGGCCGGGGGTCTGACGACGATGCGGCCACCGGAGAGGCCCTTGCCGACGTAGTCGTTGGCGTCGCCTTCGAGGCGCAGCGTGATGCCCCTGGGCACGAAGGCCCCGAACGAGGTGCCCGCAGAGCCGGTGAAGCTGACCACGATGGTGTCGTCGGGCAGGCCTCCGGCTCCGTAGCGTCTGGTCACCTCGCTGCCGAGCAGGGTCCCCACGGTCCGGTTGACGTTGCGGATCGGGATGTCGATGGTCACCGCCCGGCCGTCGTCGAGGGCGCCCTCGGCCAGCTGGATGAGGGTCTGGTCCAGGGCCCGGTCGAGGCCGTGGTCCTGCTCGATGCTCTGGTGACGGACCGAGTCGGGCCCCAGCGGCGGTAGGTGCAGGATGGGCGTGAGGTCCAGGCCGCTCGCCTTCCAGTGGTCGACGGCCTCGGTGGTGTCGAGCAACTCGACCTGCCCGACGGCCTCCTCGACGGTGCGGAAGCCCAGAGAGGCCAGCAGGGCCCGCACCTCCTCGGCGATGAACTCGAAGAAGGTGACCACGAATTCGGGCTGTCCCGTGAACTTCTCGCGCAGTTCGGGGTTCTGGGTGGCCACGCCCACCGGGCAGGTGTCGAGGTGGCACACCCGCATCATCACGCAGCCCATCACCACCAGCGGCGCGGTGGCGAAGCCGAACTCCTCGGCGCCCAGCAGCGCGGAGATCATCACGTCGCGGCCGGTCTTGAGCTGGCCGTCGACCTGCACCACGATGCGGTCCCGCAGGTCGTTGAGCAGCAGCGTCTGCTGGGTCTCGGCCAGACCCAGCTCCCAGGGGGCGCCGGCGTGCTTGATCGATGTGAGCGGCGAGGCGCCCGTCCCCCCGTCGTGGCCGGAGATCAGGACCACGTCGGCGTGGGCCTTGGACACCCCGGCGGCGACGGTGCCCACCCCGACCTCGGCCACCAGCTTCACGTGGATGCGGGCCGCGGGGTTGGCGTTCTTGAGGTCGTGGATGAGCTGGGCCAGATCCTCGATGGAGTAGATGTCGTGGTGGGGCGGCGGCGAGATGAGCCCGACCCCGGGCGTCGAGTGGCGGGTCTTGGCGATCCACGGGTACACCTTGTGGCCCGGAAGCTGGCCGCCCTCGCCGGGCTTGGCTCCCTGGGCCATCTTTATCTGGATGTCGTCCGCGTTGACCAGGTACTCGCTGGTCACCCCGAAGCGGCCCGACGCGGCCTGCTTCACCGCGCTGCGACGCAGATCCCCGTTGGGGTCGCGGACGTAGCGGTCGGCGTCCTCACCGCCCTCTCCGGTGTTGGACTTGCCCCCGATGCGGTTCATGGCGATGGCCAGGGTCTCGTGGGCCTCCTTGGAGATCGAGCCGTAGCTCATGGCGCCGGTGGCGAACCGCTTGACAATCTCCGATACCGGCTCCACCTCCTCGATCGGGACGGGGGTCCGCACGCCGGTGCGGAACCGGAACAGCCCCCGCAGCGTGCCGAGCCGGTTCGACTGGTCGTCGACGCGCCGGGTGTACTCCCGGAAGATGTCGAAGCGGCGCTCGCGGGTGGCGTGCTGCAGCTTGAACACCGTCTCCGGGTTGAACAGGTGGTACTCGCCCTCGCGCCGCCACTGGTACTCGCCGCCGGCCTCGATGGTGCGGTGGGCCCGGCGGGTCGGGTTGGCGCCGAAGGCCCGCCGGTGACGCACCGCCACCGCGGCGGCGATCTCATCGATGCCGATGCCGCCGAGGCGGCTGGCCGTGCCGGTGAAGTACTTGTCCACCAGCTCCGGGCCGAGCCCGATGGCCTCGAAGATCTGGGCGCCCGTGTAGGAGGCCACCGTCGAGATGCCCATCTTGGACATCACCTTGAGGATCCCCGCGCAGGCGGCCTTGATGAAGTTGCGATGGGCGGCCTCGACTCCGGTGGCCGCGTCCAACCCGTGCAGCCCCTCCGACGCCATCTGGGTGATGGTCTCGAAGGCCAGGTAGGGGTTGACGGCGTTGGCGCCGTACCCGAGGTGCAGGCACAGGTGGTGCACCTCGCGGGCGTCGCCGGTCTCCGACACCAGGCCCACCCGAGTGCGGGTGCGCTCCCGCACCAGGTGCTGGTGCACGGCCGAGACGGCCAGCAGTGACGGGATGGGAGCCATCCGCTCGTCGCTGCCCCGGTCCGACACCACCAGGATGTTGGCGCCGGCCGCGATGGCCGCGGAGGCCGCTTCGCACAAGCCGTCCAGCGCCCGGCTGAGGCCGTCGCCGCCGTCGGCGACCGCGAACAGGGCGGGCAGGACCTCGGCGTGGAAGTCCTGGAGCCCGTCAGGTCCGTCGATGCCCACCAGCCGGTCCAGCTCGCCGTCGGTGATGACGGGGCTGTCGAGGTGAACGGTCCGGCACGACGACGGCTGCGGGTCGAAGAGGTTGCCCTCAGGCCCGACCCGGGCGTACAGCGACGTGACCAGTTCCTCACGAATGGCGTCGAGCGGCGGGTTGGTCACCTGGGCGAAGAGTTGCTTGAAGAAGTCGTAGATGGGCCGGTTGCGGTCCGAGAGCACCGCCGGAGGCGTGTCGGTGCCCATCGAGCCCAGCGCCTCCTTGCCGTTGATGGCCATGGGGGCGAGAAGCAGCCGGTGCTCCTCGTGGGTGTGCCCGAACACCTGCTGGCGCTGGACCAGCGAGCCCTCCTCACGCCCTGCCCCCCGCTCTTGTTCGCTGCGCTCACGGGCCGGCAGGTCGTCGAGACGGACCAGGTTCTGGTCCAGCCACGGCCCGTAGGGGCGGCCCGAGGCGAGGCGGTCCTTGATCTCGTCGTCGCGCACGATGCGGCCCTCGGCGGTGTCGATCAGGAACATGCGCCCGGGCTGCAGCCGTCCCTTCTCCACCACCGAGCTCTGGGGCACGTCGATGACGCCGGTCTCCGACGCCATCACCACGAGGCCGTCGCTGGTGACCTGGTAGCGGGAGGGACGCAGGCCGTTGCGATCCAGCACCGCGCCGATGACGGTGCCGTCGGTGAAGGCGATCGAGGCGGGACCGTCCCACGGCTCCATGCGGGTGGCGTGGTACTGGTAGAACGCCTTGCGCTCGGCGCTCATCTCGGCGTGATGCTCCCACGGCTCGGGGATCATCATCAGCACGGCCTCTGCCATCGAGTAGCCGCCGAGGGTCAGCAATTCGAGCACCTCGTCGAAGCCGGCGGTGTCGCTGGCGCCGGGAGTGCAGATCGGGAAGGCCCTCTCGATGCCCTCCAGGTGCGGCGACGACAGCAGGGTCTCGCGGGCCCGCATCCAGTTGCGGTTGCCGGCGATGGTGTTGATCTCGCCGTTGTGGGCGATCATGCGGTAGGGGTGGGCCAGCGGCCATGACGGGAAGGTGTTGGTCGAGAACCGGGAGTGGACCAGCGCCAGCACGCTCGCCACCCGCTCGTCCCGCAGGTCGGCGTAGAACGACGTGAGCTGGCGGGAGATGAGCATCCCCTTGTAGACGAGGGTCCGGGCGCTGAGGCTCGGGAAGTACACGCCGGTGTGGGGCGGCGCGGCGTTGCCCATGGCCGCCTCGTCGTCCTCGGCCGCTGAGAGGCCCGCGCCGCCCGGCCCGATCTCGTGCTCGATGCGCTTGCGCACGACGTACACCCGCCGGTCCAGTTCGATGCCGGCGAGGTCGTCGCCCGCGATGAACACCTGGCGGAAGCTCGGCATGGCGGCCCGCGAGCCCGGCCCCAGCACCGACGTGTCGACCGGAACCTCCCGCCATCCGATTACGTGCAGGCCCTCGGCGCGCACGATCCGCTCCACCTGCTCGGCGGCCTTCTCGGCGTCGTCGACCGCCTGGGGGAGGAAGCCGATCCCGGTGGCGTACTGCCCCGCCGGCGGCAGCTCATGGTCGACCACGTCGCGCAGGAAGCGGTCGGGTACCTGGATCAGGATCCCGGCGCCGTCGCCGGTGAGCGGATCGGCGCCCAGAGCTCCCCGGTGCTCGAGGTTGCACAGCGCCTTGACCCCGAGGGCCACCACATCGTGGGAGGCTTCGCCACCGATGTTGCACACGAAGCTGACGCCGCATGAGTCGTGCTCGTTCTGCGGGTCGTAGAGGCCCTGGCGCTGGGCGGGGTCGGCAGCCATCGGTCTCCTCGCGGAGGCTGGATCGTCGTAGGTGGCGTTCCCCGGGCGCATTCCGGTGCCCGAACCGCGGCTAGCACGGCAGCGGCAGGGACATCATTGGCCCATCACCGCCTGAAACGCTCACACGAATCTACCGGAAAACCCGGTCGTCGCGTCAAGGGGTATACAGAACCGTCCTTAGCCTGGATCCACCGGGGGTGGCCGGTGGGTGGCTGTTTGGGGTTTGGTGGCGGGTGTGGCGGGTGTGGTGTGGTCGTGGCGGGTGTGGGGGCGTGTCGGGTCAGGGGGTGTGGTGTGGGCGGGTTGGTGGCGCTTGGGTGCTTGTTGGCTGCGCGGGGCCCAGGCTGGGTTCAGATGAGCAGGGGGAGGTTGCGGATGTGGTCCAGGGCCTGGGTGTAGGTGGGTGCCCAGGGCCAGTTCGCGGGCAGGCGGAGTCTGTGTCGGCGGCTGTGGTTGACGAGGCGGCCGGGGATGGCGAGGAGCCGGTGGCGGACGGTGGCGGCGACGGTGAGCTGGTCGGTGCTGTGGGTGTGGCCGAGGCGGGCTGTCCAGCGTGTGATGTTGTGGGCGAGCGCGGCGCAGGCCAGCCAGGCGCCGTTGGCGAAGAACCGCCCCGAGGGGCAGTGGCGCAGTCCGGTGTCTTTGAGGTCACGAATGGCGAGCTCGACTCGGGCGTGGGCTCGGCAGTAGGCGTCGGCGGCTTCGGTGTCGAGGTCGTCGCGGTCAGTGACGAAGCAGTGGTGGCGCCAGTTGGGCCACAGCTCGCGCTGGGGGCCCGTGAGCCGTGTGCGGCGCACCACCAGGCGCAGCTTTCGTGGGCCGCTGGGGTCGCGGCGGCCGGTTGTGACGGTGGTCTCGGCGACCTGGGCCTCGCCGCCCCTGGTGTAGGGGATCGGCGTCCAGGCACCGTCGTCGATGGCGTCTATGGCTGCTTTGACCTTTGCGTTCTGCGGGACCGTGATCGCATAGCGCGCCTTGTGGGCGCAGACGGTGTCGATGAGCCCATAGGAGAAGAATCCCGCATCGGCGCGCACTGTGATCGTCGCGCCCGGCGCCAGGCGACCCACCCGTGCCAGGGTCTCCGAGACGAACCGTCTGTGGCCGCGCTGAGACGAGCCCGACCGCATGCGCACATGCAGCATCTCGCCGGTGTCGTCGCGCACCGCCGCCAGCGGGTGATAGCCCAACACGCTGGTGTGGCCGTAGGCCGCGCCCTGCTTGGCGGTGCCGTGAACCTCACAGACAGTCGAGTCCAGATCCACCGTCAAATCGGCCGCATCAGGCGCCGCGCCCACAGACCACGCCCGGCTCAGCGCCAGCTCCAGAGCGCGGTCGAGCTGGCGCAGATGCCCGAAGGTGAACGACCGCAGAAAGCTCCCCAAAGTGGAAGGCGCCGACACCGCGAACGGCAACACCGCGCAAGCAGAGCCCGACCGCAGCCTGCTCGCGTCGTCGATGAAGGACCCGCCCACCAGCATCGACGACACCGCCGACAGCACCTCCGCGCCGGACCCCCGTCCCGCCTGAGGCGGGCGCACCACCTCGTCAACCATCGCCTCCAAACCCAGCCGATCCATCAGCGTCCCCGCCACCAACAACCCCGCATCGGCCACCAAAGACCCATCGTCGAACACAACCTCCAACCCGTCGATGCCCCCTGCTACGCTGCCCACAGGAAGTGCCTCCTCACATGGCCAGAATGACCGTTATTCCAAACAGCATTCTCCCATGTCAGGAGGCCTTTCCGGTGGGCGCGCCAACCCAAACAGCCCCACCGAACCGGTGGATCCAGGCTTAGTGACGGACGACCCGGGCCAGGGCCCTGGCCCGGTAGACGTGGGGCACCACCGCCAATAGGATCGGCAGGATCTCCAGCCGGCCCACGATCATGAGCAGGGCCAGTGCCAGCCGGGCCGGCAGGCTGAAGGGCGCCGCGAAGTCGGCGGTCGGGCCGGCCTCGCCCAGCGCCGGGCCCATGTTCCCCAGCGCGGACACCACCGCTCCCAGCGAGGTCTCCAGCTCTCCCCCCAGCGCGGTGATCACCAGCAGGCCGCCGATGACCAGCAGGAAGTGCAGCAGGAAGAACCCGGCCACCCGCGACACCACGCCCTCGCCGATCACGTCCCGGCCCAAGCGCACCGGAATCACGGCCCGAGGTGTCTGGGCCTGCCGAATGGAGCGGACCATCAACACGCCCAGCACCTGCATCCGCATCACCTTGATGCCCCCCGCGGTGGAGCCGGTGCAGCCGCCGACCACCATCAGGAACAGCAGCACGAACTGCGCCCCCGCCCCCCAGGTGACGTAGTCGCCCAGCGAGCCCGCGCCGGTGGCGTTGGACAAGCCGGTGCTGGTGCCCAGCGAGACCGCGTTGAACACCCCGGCCCGTATGGACGGCCCCAGCGGCAGGCCGGCCTTGAGCCACATCAGCGCGATCACGGCCGCGGAGCACATCACCAGCAGGAACAGGTACATGCGGAACTCGCTGTTGCGGTAGTGCGGCAGGGTGCGGGTGGCTACCGCCCGCCAGTGCAACGAGAAGCTGGCGCCCCCCAGGATCATGAACACGATCGCGACCGTCTCGACCGCGACGCTCCCGAAATGGCCGATCGACGCCGGGTGAGGCGAGAAGCCTCCAGTGGACGCGACGCTCAGCGCGTGAGCCACCGCGTCGTAGACCGAGGAGAACCCGTCGGCCATGAAAAGCGCCGCCGCGGCGAGGGCGGTGAAGCCCAGGTAAACGATCCACAGCCGGCGCGCCGTCTCGCTCACCCTCGGGGTCAGGCGGTCCGACGATGTCCCGGGCGCCTCGGCCGATATCAACTCCAGACCACCCACGCCCAGGAACGGGAGCACCGCCACCGCCAGCACGACCACGCCCATGCCGCCGTACCACTGGGTGAGCTGGCGGTACATCATCAACCCCAGCCCCGGGGCCTCGAAGTCGGCCAGCACCGTCGAGCCGGTGCACGAGAACCCGGACGCCGACTCGAACACGCTGTTGACGGCCTGCTCGACGAAGCCGGAGCCGCCGTGGGCGAACGTGCCCGCGAGGAGGTAGGGGACCGCGCCCACCAGCGTCGTGAGGATCCAGGTCCACCCGACGGTGGCGAAGACCTTGCGCTTGCTGATCGCGCCGGGCCGGGTGAGGTACCACAACACCCCGCCGGCGATGCCGGCCAGCACCGTCGACACCGCCAGCGCGATGGTGTCCCGACCAGTGGTCAGCGCCTCCAGCAGCGTGCAGGCCAGCAACCCGGCCGACACCGCGGCCAGCGAGATGCCGGTGACGTGCAGGGTCGTGGAGCGGAACTTCCTCCAATGTGGTCCCTGCCCGAGCCCGACCGCCGACGGTATCGGGAACCTATACATCGTCCGATCTGGACCCGGCGATCGACCCGAGACGGCGCGACACCTGGTGCAGGAAGGGGGGGCCGTGGCGCCGCGACGACCTGACCCGGTCGGCCAGGCCCATCGCGGCCAGCAGGATCGGGAAGATCTCCAGGCGGCCGATCACCATCAACAGCGCCAGCACCAGCCGGGCCGGCTGGCTGAAGGCCACCGCGAAGTTGGAGGTGGGGCCGGACTCGTTCAGCGCCGGACCCATGTTCCCGAGCGCCGACACGACCGCTCCCAGCGCCGACACGAGGTCCCCCTCCAGCGCCGTGACCGCCACCAGGCCACTGATGACCAACAGGAAGTGCAGCAGGAAGAACCCGGCCACCCGCGACACCACGCCCTCGCCGATCACGTCGCGGCCGAGCCGGATCGGGATCACTGCATGAGGGGTCTGGGTGTGCCGGACGGTACGCAGCATCATCAGGCCGAGCACCCGCATCCGCATCACCTTGATGCCACCCGACGTGGATCCCGTGCAACCGCCCACAACCATCAGGAACAGCAGCACGAGTTGTGCGCCGGCGACCCACATTACGTAGTCGCCGGGCGACCCCGGACCGGTGGCGTTGGACAAGCCGGTGCTCGTGCCCAACGATGCCACCGTGAACACTCCGGCCCGTATCGACGTGCCCAGCGGAAAGCCATTCTCCAGCCACAGCAGGATCACGATGACGGTGGCAGTCAGGCCCAGCATGGTCAGGTACGACCGGAACTCGCTGTTGCGATGGTACGGCAGCGTGCGGTCGGCCACCGCCCGCCAGTGCATCGAGAAGCTGGTGCCGCCCAGGATCATGAAGACGACGGCAACCGTCTCGACAGCCACGCTGTCGTAGTGCCCGATCGAGTCCGCGTGCACGGAGAAGCCTCCGGTGGCCGCGACCGTGAAGGCGTGAGCCACCGCGTCATAGAGCGAGGAGAACCCGTCGGCAGCGAAGAATGCCAGCGCCGCGCAGAGCGTGAACCCGATGTAGACGACCCACAGCCGCCGGGCTGTCTCACTCACCCTGGGGGTGAGCCGGTCCGAGGAGGGCCCCGGCGCCTCGGCCGAGATCAGTTCCAGACCGCCGACACCGAGGAACGGGAGCACCGCCACCGCCAGCACGACCACTCCCATGCCGCCGTACCAGTGGGTGAGCTGCCGGTACATCATCAGGCCGCGGCCGGGGCTCTCGAAGTCGGCCAGCACGGTGGAGCCGCTGGCCGAGAAGCCCGAGGCCGACTCGAACACGCTGTTGACGACCTGCTCGACGAAACCGGCCCCGCCGAAGGCGAACGTGCCGCTCAGGATGAACGGCAGCGCCCCCACCACGGTGATGAGGATCCAGGTCCATGCAACCGTGGCGAAGATGTGGCGCTTGCGGATCACGCCGGGTCGGGTGATGTACGACAGCAGCCCGCCGGCGGTGCCGGTCAGCAGCGCCGACACCGCCAGCGCGGCCGTGTCGCGCCGGGAGGTCAACGCCTCCAGCAGCGTGCACGCCAGCATCCCGACCGAGACGGCGGCCAGCGCCAGGCCGATGACGTGCAGGGTAGTGGATGCCAACCAGCCGCGGCTCAGGCCCGGATCCAGATCCGGGGTGTCCGGGTCCGGGCGGCTAGCCATCGTCGTTTCCGGACTCCGAGCGAGCGTGGCGGCGGTCGGCCAGACGGGACTGGAACCGGGATTGGCGGACAGCCACCCGATACCAGCGCAGCACGAGGCCGACGCCGGCCAGAAGCGGCGGGATCGACATCCGGCCGCCCATCATCAGCGGAACCAGCGCCAACCGGCCGGGCCTGCCCAAGCCCTCGAGGCGGCCGTAGGCGCCGATCTCCCCCATCGCCGGGCCCACCGTGCTCACCGCGCTGACTGCCCCCCACACGCTGCCCAGCAGCGACACGCCGGAGATTCCCAGCAGCATGGCCCCGGACCCGACGAGCACCACGAAGGCGACCTGGTGCCCGCCGAGGCGGTCGAGGGTGCGGCGCGTCAGGGTTTCGCCGTCGCGCCTCACCAGGATTAGCGCGTACGGGTCGAGTTGGCGGCGCAGTTCGCCCCCGGCGGAGCCCATCAGCAGGCGGGCCCGCATGACCTTCATCCCGCCACCGGGCGAGCCCAGCATGGTTCCGATGCCGGCGGCCACCAGCAGCACCACTGCGGCCGACTCGCCCCACCCGGTCCAGTCGGCGACCGCGAATCCGGTGGTGCTCATCATCGACACCGCCATGAAGCCGGCCTCGCCCCACCCGATGTCGCGATGGATCGCGATGGCGGCCGTGGCCACGGCCAGCAGCAGCACGAAGACTCTGAGTTCCTGGGAGCGCCACAGGGGGCTGACCCTTCCCCGGACTATCCACCAGATCACGAAGATCCCGGCGCCGGCCACCAGCATCCCGACCGCGGCGACCGCGTGGGTGCCGCCTCCATAGCCGGCCAGGGAATCGACCCGACCGGTGAACCCGCCGGTGGAGGCTGTGCCCAGACCGACGACAAGGGCGTCAGTGGGTCCGAGGCCGGAGAGCAGGTAGGCGGCCACGCAGGCTGCTGTGAAGCCCGAATAGAGGATCAGCACCCGGCGGATCCCGGTGGATGCGTTGGGCACCAGGTCCTGCCCCCGCCGCCCGGTCGTGTAGCCGATGAGCGCGGTGGAGCGCAGTACCACCGGCATGGTCACGACCGCGATGAGGATCGCGATCAGGCCTCCCACCCAGCCGGTGGCCGACCGGAACAGCACGACCGTGCGCGACGCCTCAGCAGCGTCGAGGAGTGTGACCGCGCTGGTGCTGAATCCCGCGGCCGACTCCACGAGGGCGTCGTCGAGACGCCCCAGCGATCCAGTGCCCGCATAGACGGCCGCACCGAACAGCACCAGCACTGTCCACAGTAGGCCGATGCCCGCGAACACACGGCCGGCGGTGGGCCGCGCGGGGGGCGCGACCCGCCGCCGAGCGACGGCGGTCAGGGCCGTGCAGGCCGCCCCAACGACCCCGAAGGCGAACGCGTCGGCGTTGTCGTCGCCGATGCCCGCCAGACCACACAGCAGCGTCGCCACCCCGACGGCGAGGCCCGCATCGATCAGCGAGGCGAGCGCCCAGGACACGATCCGCACCGGGGCCTTGTCCTTCCCGCCGCCCAGCAGCGGGCGGGCACGGTTCGGGCTGCCGAGACGTCTCCTGCGGACCGCCGGCCGATCCTGCCTGCCAGCTAGTCGTCGCACGTCAAGAGTTGGTGGACCTCCCGCACCGAGTCCGGAGTGGCGAAGACGACCAGGTGGTCGCGTCCCCGCAGCCGGCTCCGGCCGCGGGCGATGTGGGGCTTGCCGTCACGCACGATAGCCCCGATGAGCACACCTTTGGGCAGCTTGAGATCCTGGACAGTGGCGCCGTCGGCGGGGCTGTCCTTGGCCACTTCCAGCTCCAGCACCTCGGCATCGGACTGAAGGAAGGTCGCCACCGCGGCCACATCGCCGCGCACGAAGCGCATCACGCCGTCGGCGGTGGCGGTGCGGGGCGACAGGGCCACATCCACTCCGGCCGAGTCCAGCAGCGAGAGCAGGGCCAGCTTGTGCACCACTGCGATCGTCTCCGACGCGCCCACCGACTTGGCGTACAGGCAGGCCAGGATGTTCGCCTCGTCCTCGCCGGTCAGCGCGGCCACCGCGTCGAAGCGGCCGATGTCGGTCTCCTCGAGCAGATCGGCGTCGGTGATGTCGCCCTCGAACACCTGCACGTCGGCAAGGTCCTCGGCCAATTCCAGGGCCCGGGCGGGGTCGCGCTCGACGATCACAACCTCCACTCCCCGCGCCGTCAGGCGGGCCGCGAGGATTCCAGCTGTGCGGCCACCGCCGAGCAGCAGCACATGGCGGGCGCGGCCCGTTCCCAGCCCCAGGAGCCTGGCCACCCGCCGGCGGGCCTCCCGCTTGCAGACCACCCTGACCAGGTCGTTCTCCATCAGCATGTAGTCGGCCCGGGGGATGTAGGTGTTGTCGCCGCGCGAGATCGCGCCGACCATGAACTCCCAGTCGGGCTCGTACTCGGCCGCCAACTCGGACAGGCGCCGGCCCACGATCGGGGCGTCGGCCTCGAGGCGGGTACCGATCACGATGGCCTCGCCGTGGGCCATCACCGCGATCTCCGACGCCCCCGGATAGTCGAGCAGGTCGAGGATCCGCTCCGCGGTCTCATGGTCCGGGTCGATCACCAGATCGGCGCCGAACGCCTGCCTCAACTCGGCTGAACCGCGGCTGCGGAGTTCCTCGGCCTCGATGCGCACGACGGTGCTGGGCACGCCCTTCTGCTTGGCCACCAGCGACGCCACCAGGTTCACCTCGTCCTTGCTGGTGACCGACACCACCAGGTCGCAGTCGTCGATCCCCGCGTCGGAGAGCACGCTTGGATGGGTGCCGCTGCCCTCCACCGTGAGCACATCCAGGTCGGCTGCCACCTGGCGGAGGCGGTTGGCGTCAATGTCGACCACCGACACGTTGTGGCGCTCGTGGCTGAGGCGGGCTGCGACGTAGGAACCGACCTCGCCCGCCCCCACGACGATGACATGCACGCCTATTTTCTAGCGCCTCCGGCCGCTGCCGCGGCGATCAGGCCAGCCGTCCGCCCGCCGCGACGACGACGCCGGTGTCGGTGACGACCGCGTCGAGAGGGACGTCCCATGGCTCCCGGGGGACCTCGCCGACCTGTTGGAACGAGTGCGCGATCCCCACGGCCACCGGCCGGGCCGCACCGGGGGCCACCGCAGCCAGGGCACGGTCGTAGAACCCTCCGCCCTGTCCCAGCCGGTGACAGCCCCCGTCGAAGGCGGTGAGGGGCACCAGGACGACATCGTGGTCGGCGAAGGCCACCAACTCGCCGCCGACCGGCTCGGGAATCCCGAACGCGCCCGGCTCGAACGTCCGGCCGGCGTGCCAGGCCACGAACTCCAACTCCTCCCCCACCACGCGGGGCAGGGTGAACACCTCGCGGCGCTCGCCGTCCAGGAGCCCATCGAGGGGAATCTCGCCCCTCACCGCCCGGTAGGCGGCCACCCGGCGGGCCTCGATCATGGCCGGCAGCGACTGGAGCCTGCGCCCCACCGCCGTGGAGGCCGCAGCCACATCGGCGGGGCTCAACCCGGCCCGACGGGCCCGCATCTCGGCCCGGAGCCGGGCCTTGGCCTCCGCCACTGAATCCACCGCCCAAGAGTAGGCTCCCAAGGTTCTACGCCTTCACTAAGGGAGCAGACTCTTGCAAGCAATTCCGTATATCGCGCTGGTGTCGGCCCTGGCGGCCCTCGCACTCGCCGCCTTCTTCTTCAAGGACGTGTCCTCGGCCCCGCCCGGCAACGAGCGGATGGTCGCGATCATGAAGCAGATACAGGCCGGCGCCCGGGCCTTCCTGCGCCAGGAGTACACCTGGGTGGCGGGCTTCGTGGTGATCATGGCGGTGCTGATACCGGTGATCACCGGCGTGGCCCTGTCGTTCCTGAGCTACCTGCTGGGTGCGGTGCTGTCGGCCGGCGCCGGGTACGCGGGCATGACCGTGGCCACCAGGGCCAACGCTCGCACCACCAACGCAGCCATCGACGGACCGTCCAAGGCGCTGCCGCTCGCTTTCCGGGGCGGCGCCGTCATGGGCTTCTCGGTGGCCGGGCTGTCGCTGCTGGGACTCACGTTCACGTACCTGCTGTTCGTCGAGTGGATCGGCACCGACGACGCCTTCGAGATCTTCACCGCCTTCGGCCTCGGTGCCAGCTCCATCGCCCTGTTCTCCAGGGTCGGTGGGGGCATCTACACCAAGGCGGCCGACGTGGGCGGCGACCTGGTGGGCAAGGTGGAGGCGGGCATCCCCGAGGACGACCCCCGCAACCCCGCCACCATCGCCGACGCCGTCGGCGACAACGTGGGCGATGTCGCCGGGATGGGCGCCGACCTGTTCGAGAGCTACTCGGGCTCGATCATCGCGCCGGTGGCCCTCACCGCCTTCAGTTTCGGCCTCGCCGCCGACGCGGCCGACCAGGAGCCCATCGTCCAGCTGCTGGTGTTCCCGATGGCGGTGGCCTTCGTCGGCATGATTGGGGCCATCGTCGGCTCGTTCGCGGTGCGCGGCGGGAGCAGCACCGAGGTCAAGGCGCTCGCCAAGCAGCTCCACCGGGGCACCACGGTGGCCATGATCCTCACCGTCATCGGCACCCTGATCATGGGCCGCGTCTTCTTCGGCGACGCCGACCTGTTCGAGGCGTGGTACGGGCTGCCGCTGTCGGTCATCGGCGGGCTCGTCGTGGGCTGGGGCATCGGCAAGGTGGCCGAGATCTGGACCAGCGACCACTTCCCGCCGGTGCGCCGGATCGCCTCCCAGGCCGAGACCGGCCCGGCCACCACCGTGCTGTCCGGCGTGTCGGCCGGGATGGTGTCGGTGGCTGCCTCGGTCGGGCTCATCGCCGTCGGCGTCCTGATCGCCTACTGGGGCGGCCAGCAGACCCTCGGCGACACGACCTTCGGTGGCGTGTACGGCATCGCGGTGGCCGCGGTCGGGATGCTGGCCACCACCGGAGTGGTGGTCTCGGTCGACGCCTACGGGCCCATCGCCGACAACGCGGGCGGCATCGCCGAGATGGCTGAACTCGACCCCAGCGTGCGGGAGGTGACCGACGCGCTCGACTCGCTGGGCAACACCACCGCCGCCATAGCCAAGGGCTTCGCGGTCGGCTCGGCCGCTCTCACCGCGCTGGCGCTGTTCAAATCGTTCGAGGTGGCCCTCACCAGCGCTGCCGCCGAGGAGGGCAAGTCCTTCGTGCTGAGCCTCGACGTCGGCTCGGTCGACGTGTTCATCGGGCTGTTCCTCGGCGCGATGGTCCCGTTCCTGTTCGCGGCCCTCACCATCGACGCGGTGGGCCGGGCCGCCAACAAGATGATCGAGGAGGTGCGCCGCCAGTTCCGCGAGATACCCGGGCTGCGCGAGGGCACTCCCGGCGTGGAGCCGGACTCCGCGGCGTGCGTGGCCATCTCCACCCGGGGATCGCTGCGGGAGATGCTGGCCCCCGGTGCGCTGGCCGTGGTGGTGCCGCTCGTCATCGGGTTCATCGACGTCGACGCCCTGGGCGGCTTCCTAGCGGGGGCGCTGGTAAGCGGCTTCGCGCTGGCGATCTTCATGGCCAATGCCGGCGGGGCGTGGGACAACGCCAAGAAGTACATCGAGGCCGGCGCGCACGGCGGCAAGGGCTCGGACCCCCACAAGGCCGCCGTGGTGGGCGACACCGTCGGCGACCCGTTCAAGGACACTGCTGGGCCCTCGATGAACATCCTCATCAAGGTGATGACGATCGTCTCGCTGGTCTTCGCCTCGGCGTTCGTTTAGGGAGGTTCGCCCGGCCGGCGGGTCCTGTCGCAGGCTCCGTCCGGCCGACGGGGCAAGGGAATTCCCCTCCCGGCCGGCGGGTCCTGTCGCCGGGCTCCGTCCGGCCGACGGGGCTTCGCCCCATTGTCGGCCGCCCGGACCCGTCGCCACCCCCCGGCCTGGCGGTCGCGGGCGGCGAGCGCTCCTTGCTAGCTAGGGGATATCTCGATGACTGTGCGGACGCCTTGGGCTTTGCGGAGGCGGTTGAAGCCTTCGTTTATGCCCTCCAGGGGCAGGCGGGCGGTGATCATGGACTCGAGGTCGAGTTCGCCGCGCTGCCAGAGGCCGACTAGGAGTGGGATGTCGCGGCTGGGCCAGCAGTCGCCCAGGAGGCTGCCCACCAACCGTTTCTGCTGGATCATGAACACTGTGGTCGAGCCGATGTCGGTGGTGTGCTCGGGCGGTGGCGCGCCCACCACCACCGTCGTGCCACCGGATCCGGTGATTTCCACGCCCAGGCTCGCGAGGCCGGGCACTCCGGCCGTCTCGAAGGCGTAGTCGGCTCCCCGGCCCCGGGTGGCGTCGGCCACCGCCGCCTTCAGCTCGGCCGGGTCCGCACCCACCGCATCGGTGGCTCCGAGGCGCAGCGCCGCCTGCCGGCGGGACTCGACCGGGTCGGAGGCGATGATGCGGGAAGCTCCTGCGATGCGGGCTCCCTGCACCGCCGAGATCCCGACGCCACCCAGGCCGGTGACCACCACGGTGGCGCCGCGCTCCACCGACGCGGTGTTGAGCACCGCCCCCACTCCGGTCTGTACCGCGCAGCCGATCAGGCAGGCCACCTCCAGGGGCACGTCGTCGTCGAGGCGGACCACGCCGGAGGCCGGCACCACGGTGTGCTCCGCGAACGCGCCCACACCGAGGCCGCGGTGCACGAGCCGGCCGCGGCGCGAGAACGGCGATGAGGCATCGGGGCGAGTGCCGGCCACGAAGCTCATAGCCTGGGTGCACCGGCTGGCCTGCTGGCGGGCACAGCCGTCGCAGTGCCCGCACGGCGCCAGCGGCGTGATCATCACCTTGTCGCCCTCGGACACATGGGAGACCCCGTCGCCGACGCCGGCCACCACTCCGGCCGCCTCATGGCCGAGCACCGCCGGGACCATATAGCCGCCCTCGATGATGGTGAGGTCGCTGTGGCAGATGCCGCTGTGGCTCACAGCCACGCACACCTCGCCGGGGCGGGGGTCGGCCAGATCAAGGTCGTCGACCAGCTCCAGCGGGGACGACGGATCGGACAGCAAGGCGGCTCTCACGGCGGGCCAACCCTACTGGCACCGGCATCGGCGGGCCCGCCCTGGCTTAGAGCGTCCGCGAGTAGGTGGGAGCCCGTCGCGCCGCAACGGAGTGATTCCCGCTCTTGTTCGCTGCGCTCACGGGCCGCTCGGGCCACGGCCTCGCTCGTGCAGGCTGGTCGCGCACGTCAATTCGCTCGGCCTCTGGGATGCAGCCGCTGCCGGTCGCGGCTGTAGTGTGCCGTCGTGGTCTCAGAGCTCTTCGACCCCGAGGCCTGGCGGGCTCTCGACGGTTTCGACGACCTCACCGACGTCACCTACCACCGGGCTGTCGACCAGGGCACGGTGCGGGTGGCCTTCGACCGTCCCGAGGTCCGCAACGCCTTCCGGCCCCACACCGTGGACGAGCTGTACCGGTGCCTGGACCACGCCCGGATGACCAGCGACGTGGGCTGCGTGCTGCTGACCGGCAACGGGCCGTCGCCCCGCGACGGGGGTTGGGCCTTCTGCTCGGGCGGCGACCAGCGCATCCGGGGCCGCGACGGCTACCGGTACGCCACCGGCGAGACCGGCGACACCATCGACCCCGGACGTTCGGGCCGGTTGCACATCCTCGAGGTACAGCGCCTGGTCCGCATGATGCCCAAGGTGGTGATAGCAGTGGTGCCGGGCTGGGCCGTCGGCGGCGGCCACAGCCTTCACGCGGTGGCCGACCTGACCCTGGCCAGCGACGAGCACGCCCTGTTCAAGCAGACCGACACCGATGTGGCCAGCTTCGACGGCGGCTTCGGCTCGGCCTACCTGGCCAAGCAGATCGGCCAGAAGCGGGCCCGGGAGATCTTCTTCCTGGGCCGCACCTACTCGGCGCAGGAAGCCCACGAGATGGGCATGGTCAACGCGGTGATCCCTCACGCCGAGCTGGAGGCGGTGGCGCTGGAGTGGGCCCGGGAGATCAACGCCAAGAGCCCGACCGCGCAACGGATGGTCAAGTTCGCCCTCAACCTCGCCGACGACGGCCTGATCGGCCAGCAGGTGTTCGCGGGCGAGGCCACCCGGCTGGCCTACATGACCGACGAGGCCGCCGAAGGCCGGGACGCCTTCCTCAACAAGCGCCCCCCAGACTGGTCGCCCTTCGGCTGGCACTACTGACCCGGCGCCGGGCGGTGTGCGCCGGTTCGTTCGACCCGATAGGCGGGAGACGCCGGTGCTCGACTTGCGAGCGAGTAGGGCGAAGCCCGTGCGAGCAAGCGAGCACCGGTGGCCACCCGCCGGGAAGGGGCGGCTGCGATGGGAAGCAGACCTCGCGGCATCAGGCGGGAGACGCCGGTGCTCGGCGTGCGAGCGAGTAGGGCGAAGCCCGTGCGAGCAAGCGAGCACCGGTGGCCACCCGCCGGGGGACGCCGGTCACAGGCATCAAAGGACGTTGCCGTACCGGTGGGTCGTGCGGCTGATGGCCTGCTCGCGCAGATAGTGGAGCAGCTCGACGCGGCCCTCGGCGGTGACCGGGTCGTCGGCGAGGTGAACGCCGGCCTCGTTGGCCGCCACCCGCAGGCCGTCGCGGCAGGTTCCCACCACCCGCACACGCTGGACCTCTAGGGAGGCGAGCCGGGCCGCGAAGTGTTCGCCGGTCTCGTCGGTGGCGTGGGACTCGACGAGCGGTACGCCGCATCGGCGGGCCGCGGCCCGGACCCGGGTGACGTCTCGGGGCCTGGCGTCGGCCTCGGCCCACAGCGCGACCCGGGCCAGCGGCCGGTAGCGCAGTACGTTCGACTCGCAGAACAGGCCGGTCGGGTCGTGCTCGACGCCGAACTCGTGTTGCCAGGCGGCCTCGTCGCTGGCGCGGGCCGCGGCCAGCCACTCGTCGTCGCTGAGGCCGGCGTCGGCCGGGTACCAGGTCCCGAGCCGGGCCACGTAATTGGGGCCGCCCGCCTTGGCGCCGGGACCGACCGAGGATCGCTTCCAGCCGCCGAAGGGCTGGCGCCTCACGATGGCGCCGGTCGTGCCCCGGTTGACGTACGCGTTGCCCACCTCCACCGAGTCGGTCCACCGGTCGATCTCGGCCGGGTCCAGGGTGTGGATGCCGCCGGTGAGCCCGTAGGCAGCGGCGTTCTGGACGGCGATGGCCTCGTCGAGCGTCTCGGCGCTCATCAGGCCCAGCACCGGGCCGAAGCACTCCGTTCGATGGAACCACGAGCCCGGCCGTACTCCCAGGCGCACGCCCGGGGTCCACGTCCCGGCGTCGAGGCGACGGGGCTCGACCAGCCACTCCTCGCCGTCATCGAGACGGGTCAGGGCCCGCAGCAGCTTGCCTTCGGGCTCGCTGATCGTCGGCCCCATGGTGGTGGCCAGATCCGTGCTGGGGCCGACCTTGAGACTGGTCACCGCGTCGACGAGCTGGCGGCGCAGCCGCGGTGAGCGGTAGGCCTCCCCCACGCAGACGGCAAGGCTGGCCGCCGAGCACTTCTGGCCGGAATGGCCGAACGCGGAGGCCACCAGGTCGGCCACCGCCAGGTCGATGTCGGCGTTGGGGGTGATGACCAGGGCGTTCTTGCCCGAGGTCTCCGCCAGCAGCTTCATCTCCGGCTTCCAGCCCAAGAACATCTGGGCGGTGTCGTAGGCGCCGGTAAGGATCACCGCATGCACATCCCGATGGGTGACCAGGTGCCGGCCGACCTCGTCGTCGGCGGTGCGGATGTAGGAGACCGCACCGCGGGGCACGCCCGCGGCCCAGCAGCATTCGGCCACGATCTCGGCGCAGCCGGGCGTCTCGGGCGCGGGCTTGAGGATGGCGGCGTTGCCCGCGGCCAGGGCCGCGAAGGTCCCGCCCGACGGGATGGCCACCGGGAAGTTCCACGGCGGCACCACCAGCACCGTCCCGAACGGCTCGAACCGGGCCAGGCCCGAGCCGGCGAAGGCGGTGCCGTCGAGGTCCAGGGCCCGCTGGCCGTACCAGCGGGCGAAGTCGATGGCCTCGGACACCTCTGGGTCGGCCTCGGCCACGGTCTTGCGGCCCTCGTGCACCATGGCAGCTACCAGGTCGCCCCGTCGGCGGCCCAGTTCGTCGGCCACCCGCCACAGCAGGTCCCGGCGCTCGGCGGGCGGGCGGACCGCCCAGCCGGGCTGAGCCTCGGCGGCAGCCGCCACCATCCGGTCCACCCCGTCGACAGTGGCGGTGACACCGGTGCCGGGTCCCCGCCACTCCCGCGAGACGATCCGGCGGGCCCACGCCCGGTTGGGGGCCAGCACCGGGTCGGTGTCGGGCTCGTTGAAGAACCCGGCGGCGGGATCGGCCGGCCGGGTTGCCCGGCTGCGGTCCTGGCCTCGGCGCGGGGTCCGTCCGACGGACCAGCGGTCGGCGACCGCGGCCCGGAACTTGGCCGCCTCAGCCTCGAAAGCACCGCTGGCGGGCTCCAAGCCAAACAGATGGTGGATGAAGTTCTGGGGCGACGCGTTCTCCTCCAAGCGGCGGAACAGGTAGGCGATAGCCACGTCGAAGTCCTCGGCGGCGACCGCCGGGGTGTAGAGGAGCACCCCCCTGCCGTCGGCCCGCAGCAGCTCGGCCTGGGTGGGAGCCATCCCCTCAAGCATCTCGAACTCCACCCGGTGGCGGACCCCGCGCCGGGCGGTGAGCAGGTCGGCCCAGGCCACGTCGAACAGGTTGTGGCTGGCCACGCCGATCCGCACCGACGTCGTGCGCTCTGCGGTGAGCACCCAGTCGAGGCAGCGCTTGTAGTTGGCGTCGGTCCCGGCCTTGGTGGCGTACGGCGTCTGTGGCCACCCCCGCATGGCTGACTCGACCCGCTCCATGGCCAGGTTGGCGCCCTTGACCAGCCGGATCTTGATAGAACCCGAGCGGCGCCCGGCCGCGACCAGGCCGTTGTGCCAGTCCACCAGCGACCTCAGGGCCCCGAAGGAGTCCGGCAGGTAGGCCTGCACCGCGATGCCGGCGTCGATCGCGTCGAACTCGGGCTCTTCGAGCAGGGCTCGGAAGGCCGCAGTGGTCAGCTCCAGGTCGTGGTACTCCTCCATGTCGAGGTTGATGAACGTCGGCGGGTCGGTGCGGGCCGCGGCTCGCAGCAGCGGCTGGAGCGCATCGGTCACCCGGGCCAGCGACCCCTCGAAGTCCCAGGGGCTCAGCTGCGACACGACCGCGGACACCTTCACCGACACGTAGTCCACGTCGGGCTGGGCCAGGGTGTCGAGCACCTCGGTGTGCCGCCGGCGGGCCTCGGCCTCGCCCAGCACCGCCTCGCCGAGCATGTTCACGTTGAGCGAGTAGCCCGCCGCGGCCCGGGCCCGTAGATGGGCGCTCAGCCGGTCCGGCTCGGAGTCGACCACGAGGTGGCCCACCAGCGCTCTCATCCGCCGGCGGGCCAGCGGCATCACCAGCCAGGGCAACCGGGGGCCGAGGCGGGCGCCGGCCCGCACGAGCACCCGGTCGAGCGGCGACAGGAACGAGGGCAGCTCAGCCTCCTCCACCAGCGACGCCAACTGCCGGGCCGACACGGCGTGGTCCTCGGGGCGGATGACCCGGTCTACGAACCGCATCGCGAACTCGGTCCCGGGCCGGTCGGTCACCACCCCGGCCAGGCGCCGGGCCGCGGCCCGGTCTCGCCCCGGTTCCCGGACTGCGCCCGCCTCCAGCCAGCGGCCCACGCGCTCAACCGTCTCCTCGGTCAGCAGCTGTGGGTCGCGGGTGTCGTCGTCCACGCCTCGCTCACCCCTTCCTGCCGCGGGGAAGAGCCTCTGCGTACCCGCCCATGATCGCGCCTGGCGGCGCCGCCGCCCGGGGGCGTCCCGTGAAGTGGTGGGCTTTGGGGTTGAGCCTCGGTGGTTAGTTGCCGGCTGTGAGCTCGGCTGTGGCGAGGCTATCGCGCTCGGGGTAGAGCAGGCTCATGGAGTCTTCTGAGAGGTAGCGGCGGTCGGTTG
>JAJEHD010000005.1 GCA_022819505.1 Acidimicrobiia bacterium
CGCCAGGCGCCGCCGCCGGGCGCAGTTCCGCCGGGCCAGTACCCGCCCACCGATCCGATCCCGCCGCGGCAAGCCCCGCCCACCGATCCGATCCCGCCGCGGCAAGCCCCGCCCACCGATCCGATCCCGCCCGGGCAGGCGCCGCCGCCGGGCGCAGTTCCGCCGCGTCAGGCGCCGCCGCCGGGCGCAGTTCCGCCGGGCCAGTACCCGCCGGCGGATCCGGCCCCGCCCGACCCTCGTTCCTAGGGGCCAAGCGTCAGGACGTAGTGGAGCTGCGCCTTACGCGCTGATCCACGCACCGGGCAGGCACAGAACCCCCCGGCGGTCCTTGCGGCGCATCGTCACCGACAGCCACTGCTCGATTATGAGCGCGTCCTGCCTGGTCAGCGTCAGGCTGCCCAGCGGCGACCTCAAGACGATGTCCAGATCGGCGAGGAGATGGATCGGCGGGTCGGTGCGCACCCGCAGGGATCCGTCGTAGTGGGGGCTGGCCGCCACCGGGAGGTAGCTCCTGAGATCGGCGAGAGCGGAGGCGCGCCCCCGGACCAGCGCGGGGAACTCATAGGTCGTGTACGCAACCCACACCTCGCGGTCGCTGCGCACGAAGCCGGCACCCCGGACCGGCGGTGGCTCCGCGCCGCCGTGGATCAGCCATTGTCTCAGCTTGGTCATGGCCGCAATGGCGATGTAGGCCTCCTCGTGGCCGCTGTTCATGAGGCCCGCATACACCTGGTGCACGTGCGCGGCCGATATCCGGCTGATGTCGCGCCCGCCGATCGTGTACCCGCCGGCGCTGGCAATCTCCTCAATCTGAGAATACGTGTACATGACCCCGCCGGTTGGAGGGGACTCAGCGCAGTGGCTTCGAGTTAGCCCCCTGTGTCAGTTACAACGATTGTTGCGACCCCGGCGAGGCTATCGCGCTCCGGGTCGCGTGAGTCCAAGCGGCTGTCCAGTAGAGCGCCGAGACGCGGGTTGCGCGCCCCGTTCCCGCCGCTACCGCATTCCGTGGAACCAACGCCGGCTTCGGGCGGTGCGGATGCTCATCGAGACTGGCCGCCGGTATGTCCGTATCCCATAAGGACGGCCGCCGACGCCGAGAACAGGGCCGCGGCCGCCCAGACGGCCAGCCACCCCAACTGCTCGGCGGCCCAGCCCGCGGCGACCGGCCCGGCGATCGCCGCGGACGCGAACAGGGCCGACACCACCCCGGTGACCTTTCCGGTGGACTGCTCGCGCCCGACCGTGATGTGACTGTAGAGCAGGGGGGTCCATCCCCAGCCGGACAGGTACGCGACCGGTATGCCCACCAGCATCCACCGCTCGTTGCCGGTGGCAATGGCCAGATAGCCGACCACGGCCACCGCGGCCATGGCGGCCAGGGTCAGGCGGGCGTTGAGCCCCCGCCGGGCCACCGCGTAGGCGCAGCCGACCCGCATCAGCACGGCCCCTCCCGCGGAGGCCGCCACCAGCGCGGCTGCGCCGTCGGGACTGGAGCCGGCGTCGACGAACGACAGCGACGCGAAGGTGTTGAACACCACCAGGTTGAACATGAGCAGACCGGCGCCGCTGTAGAAGCTCAGTCCCAGGGTCGGGACATCGCCGCCGGACGCTGCGGGCTGATGGACCGGCGGCTGCTGGGAGCCGGCCGGGGAGCCGTCCGGCGCATTCGAAGGCCTGCGGGGTCGCGCCGGGCCGAGCAGCAGCCAAAGCCCCGCCACCGCGAAGACCGAGGACGCCGCGAAGACGCTGCGCCAGCCCAGCCAGTCCCCGAACACCGGAAGCACCGCGGTGGACACCAGCACCAGCAGCGGCAGCGACGCCTCGCGGATGCCGAAGGCGAGCACCCGCGGTGTGCGCACCAGCAGGTCCACCAGGATCCTCGACGAGCTCGGCTCGGAGATCACCCGCAGGAACCCGGCCGTGCCCAGCAACGCAACGAACCACGTGATGCTGGGCGCCTGCGACATCGCCACCACGAACAGGCACGAGACGACGCATGTGATCCGCCCGATGGTGATCCCGCCGATGCGGTCGGTCATGCGTCCGCCCCACACCGAGAACACCACGCCGGGAACGGCCGACAGAGACAGGCCCAACCCCAGCTGCGATGAGCTGATCCCCAGGTCGAGCCGCAGGTACGGACCCAGCGGACCCGAGATGATCTGCGGGATGGCTCCGGCTGCTAGCAGCGCGCCCGACGCAGCCACCGCAGCCGCGTCGGCGCGGCCGGTGCGAGCAGCCACGGCTAGCGGTAGGCGGATGGGTCCACAGGCGCTCCGCAGGTGTCTCGGGTTCCGGGTCTCAGGTTCCGGTGCCGGTGCCCAGTATCGGGTGGGTGTCGGACTGCGGGATCGAGCCGCTGCGCAGCCGCTTCCGGAGATGGTGCACGGCCGAGTACAGCAGCCACGAAAGGCACCAGACCACCACCGAGATCAGCAGCAGGTCCTCCCCGGCGGGGCTCAGGCCGTCGGAGTGGAACGGCTTGACGAAATAGTGCGATATGAACCCGCCCCGGTACGGGGTCTCGCCGGCGAGGCGCCAGAGGTCCTTCTCCCACACCGTCAGCGGGCACGGCAGCCGCGAGAGGTTCACGAACGCGGTCGGCACCAGCATGACCAGGTACCACGCCATCAGCCGGGGCCGGCGGGCCGCGAACGGCGCGCCCACGATGAGGAACACGGCCAGCAGCCCGTGAGCGAGTGCTATCGCAGCGGCCAGCAACCACGCCCCCACGGTCTCAGACTAATGCGGCGCCTTCCTCCGGGAACAGCCGCGCCGGGTCGATGCCCACGTCGATGCGAGCGATGGCGCCGGCACGGGCGAACAGGGCCCGGCTGACGGCCCTGTCCAGGCGGTCGACGCCCGCAGCCGTCTCGCCGCTGGACAGGGCCGCACGGGTCCACGGGGCGGTGCCGTCCAGGTGGTAGACGACCGGCACCCCGCAGTAGGTGAACCCGAGCGTGCCCGACCGGAGCGACTCCCCCTCGCCCAGCGGCGGCCACGGGCAGGCTGCGGCCAGGAACTCCGCCGGGTCGAGCAGGACCGGGGCGAAGCCCAGGCGCCCGGCCTCGACCCGCAGGCCGAGCTCGCCCCAGCGCAGCAGGATGCCCTCCTTGACGGCGCCGGTCATACCCGGCTGCTGGGCGCCGGTGTGCGCCGGCGTGTGCGAGTGCGGATCGAGAGGGAAGGCACCGTGGTCTGCGACCGTCTTGGAGGGCCCGAGCCCTGCCCTGATGCGGCGGTAGCGGTGGACCATCCCCGCGAGGAGGTCCCGGTCGGCGCCTGAATCGGCCGCCGCGAAGATGCGCTGCTGCAAGCGGAACATCAGCTTCATCACCATGTGCCAGTAGACGCAGCCGAGTCCCTCGTAGCGGTACATCGTCTGGGACCTGCCCGCGAAAGCGCGGTGCTTGAACACGGCCTCATAGGCATCCAGCACCTCGGCGCGGCCGGCGCGGTCAGGCCGGCATGCGTCCTCCAGCGAGTCGATGGCGTCTTCGAGATCCCGGCCCCGGCGAAGGTGGGCCGCGAAGCGCACGCTCCCGTCGGCGTCACGGCGAGCGATGTCGCTGCCGTTGTCGATGAGGCTCCTGAGAGCCGGACCGACAAGGCTCTCGGGTACCTGGTTCTTCTCCATGAACGAGGGGCGGGACCTGTTCGGGTACAGCAGGAACGAATGCTGGTCGGGGCGGTACAGGTCGCTGTCGAAGAGGGCGTCGACCAGGTCGATGACATCCTGCGGGCCCGCGAGGGCGGAGCTCAGCGCGGCGACCTGGCCCTCCAGCATCACGTACAGGGGGTCGAGCTCAGCCGTCGCGGGCCCGAGCCGCAGCAGCCGGTAGGCGTGGGCCAGGCCGTCAGGCCGCCGGGCCTCGGCGATGATCCGGTCGAGATGGGGGAGGGCGGCCCGGATGCATCCCTGCAGCGCGGCGACGCGCGCCGGACGGGCGGGTTCGGGCGGGCGACCGTACACGCGTGCGCGGTAGGAGGAAGCGCTGCGGCCGAGTTGGTCGAGCAGCTCCCGGCGGGCCCCGGCGGTGATCGGGTCGCCTTCGGCCAGCCCGCGGTGCGCGTCGAAGGCCGATTCCAGGCCGGCCATCCACTCCAGCACTGCCGGCGCGGCCGGCACCTCCCCAACGGGCGATCGTTCCAGCAGACCGTTGAGGAACGCCAGGTACTCGCGGAGGTGGAACACCGTCACCACCGACACGCCGATGCCGACCAGGGCGTTGTTGGCGTCGTTCCATTCAGGCCGCTGCGTGTTGAGCCAGATCCCGCCGCCGGGAACCAGGCTCGACAGCTTCGCGAGAGCCGGTACCAGCAGCTTCTCGGCCAGGGAGGCGTGATGGACGCCGCCGCCGGCTGCTGCGACCAGCCGCCCGTCGGCGCCGATCGCCTTCACCCGCTCGTCGATGACGGCCTGGGCGGCGTGATCGAACTCGAGAGTGTGCTTCGGATCCCCCACGATGCTGTCGTAGGGCAGCATCCGGTAGGGCACGTCCCCGTACGAGAACTCCGGCCGGTCCAGCGCCGCCTCCAGTGAGCCCGGATGGAACCGGTGCACCGCGTCGAGGATGCTGTGCAGGTAGACGATCTGGTGGTCGCCCCAGTAGCCGAACGTTGACCAGTTTCCCTCTCCGGGCATCTCCCAGTCGATGCCGTCGTTGCCGATCCGGTAGGGGTTGTGGCCGTCCATGGTGGAGGCGTTCAGGAACTTGGCCAGGAAGGACGGGGCGTAGCCGGGGAAGCTGTGTACCAGCGCCAGCCAGTTCTGGAAGATGTCGCGCCAGTTGCCCTCGTACGCGAAGAGCCGGTCGCCGGCCGAGGCTCCGTCGCCGATCTGGAAGCTGTTCCAGGGACGGCTCGGATCGCCGTGACGCCGGCTGAACGTCAGCGGCAGGTACTCGTTCACGAGCCGGGCCAGCGTGGCGTCCTGCGACACGGCTGCCTTCAGCTCGTCGAGCTCGACGACCGCGTCCATCCCGGCGGCGAGCTGGTCGAACCGGGCGGCGGCGGGCCGGTTGCGGGCGCTCATGAACCGGCTCACGTCGGCCAGGCCCACGCGGTGGGCGTCGAGCGGCACGCCCCCGCGCATGCAGTTGTAGGTGACGTTGGCCAGGTGGCGGACGGTTGTGCCGCGGTCGGCGGTCTGCTGGAGCGCGTCGGCATGGGCGACCAGGCTCGTCAGTTCGTCGTGGGACTGGTCTAACGCGGCTCGTACGATCGGCGCGGCCGCGCCGGTGCTGCGCAGCCACTTGCGCAGCCGGGCCACCGCGCTGTGGTCCCGGTTGACGTCGGCCACGATCGTCCAGCGCAGCGGCGACTCCGGGCCGACCCGGGCCGTCGCCGACACGAGGAAGGCGCCCTTGATGCCGGTGGCCAGATGCTCGGGCTCAAGAGCCTTGCCTGAGCGGAAGCTGCGGATCTGGCGGTCGGACACGGCCGTGACCGCGTCGTCTAGCCCTCGCGACCACACGACCGAAGCCAGCAGCGACTCGGCCGGGTCGGACAGGTCGCTGACCAGCGCTTCGAGCGTGAACAGCGCCAGACCCGAGTCGGGGTCGAACTCCGAGCGCCGGTAGGCGTCGACGAGGGTGCTCGACGTCTGCTGGGCCTCGAGCTCCACGCCGGCGGGCAGCACGTCGATCAGCCCGTCCAGCAACCCGATGCCGCAGGGCGAGGAGCCGGCGGCTGCTGCCAGCTCGCAGCTGCGCACCAGCCCGTAGCCGGCTGCGGCCGCCCACGTGTAACGGAAGGTGAGCCCCAGCTCGGGGTTGTGCTCCTCGAACCTGAGACGATCACCGCAGAGCGTCTTGGCCACCGACCGGCGAACCGTCCCGTAGGGCGCATGGGGAGCGAAGGGCTGCCAGGGGTCGGCGCCCCCGCCGGCCCTGATGAGGGTGAAGGGGCCGGTCCGGCCGCCGCTGCGGTGCAGGCGGTCGTCGGTCTCGTAGGCGAACAGGGCATGCTCGGGGCTGCGGCGTCCCGCGGTCAACGCGCCCGTGCTGGACACGAACAGCCACAGGTCGCTGCGGCTGGTGACGTTGACCAGGAAGGGGTCGAGAAGGTCGTAGTCGTCGACCCGGTACCACTCGAGGCCGTCCTGGACGCAGAGCCTGCCCTGGGGCTGCATGTTGGCGGTGGTCGCGCTGCTCAACTGGCCGTGGCCTCCTCGATCTCGTCGACCCGCTGGTACACCCGCACATAGTCGACGTACAGCGCGACCGGGAACTCGAGGTCCAGCGCGATCGGCCCGGGGAACTGCCCGCCTACGGCGAGGTTCAGGATCATGAAGAACTCGTGGTCGAAGACCCAGTCGCGATGGCCGGGAGCGCCTCTGGTGAGCGTGTAGTACTCCTCGCCGTCGTAGAACCAGGTGATGCCGTCGTAGTCCCATTCGATGGCGAAGGTGTGGTAGTCGTCGGCGATGGGGTAGTCCTGCCGGTTCCACCTGGTAAAACCGGTTGCCCCCGCATAGCCGGGTCCGTGAATGGTGCCGAAGACCAGGTCCGGCTCCCGGCCGATGTACTCCATGATGTCGATCTCGCCCACGAACGGCCAGTGGTTCTGCTGGTCCTCGGAGTGGCGGTCGAAGTGGGCGCCGAGCATCCAGAACGCGGGCCAGAGCCCCGCACCGGCCGGCACCTTCAGGCGGGCCTCGAAGCGCCCGTACTTGAACTCCCTCAGACCCTTCGTCAGCATGCGGGCCGAGGTGTAGTAGGAGTTCTCGTACTTCTCCTGGTGGGCCTCGATGATCAGCAGCCCGTTCTCGACCCGGGCGTTGGTGGGCCGCGACGTGTAGTACTGGGCCTCACCGTTGCCCCAGCCCCAGCCGCCTATGTCGTAGGTCCAGTTGGTGGGGTCTATGGCGTCGCCGTCGAACTCGTCGTGCCAGACCAGCTCCCAGCCCTTGATCTCCTCGATCGGCGCCGGGTCCGGGGCGGTGACCGTCGGCGGGGGAGGCGGCGGCTCGGTGGTGGTCGTCGTTGTCGTGGACGTCGTCGTAGTCGTCGAGGTCGTAGTGGTGGAGGAGGTTGTTGTCGCGGTCGCGGGCAGGGTTGTGGACGCGGCGGGAACCGATGTGGTGGCGGGCTCGGTGGTGGACGTCGCGGGAATCGACGTTGTGGTGGGCGCGGAGCTGGTGGTCGCAGCCGTCGGCGCGGCCGGGGCAGCCGCCTCCTGCGAGGGCGGCGCCGGGTCCGACCCGCAGCCCGCGGCCAGCACGGCGCACAGCAGCGCTGCGGCGCTCACGCTCCTGCCCAAACTCGCGGGTCTGGCCATGGTTCGGCGCCTAGAGGGCCAGCGGCCCGGGCGGGCTGAGCTGCGCCGTGATGCCCCCGTCCACGTAGAGCACCTGGCCGGTGATGTAGCCGGCCTCGCCTGATGCGAGGAAGGCCACCGCCGAGGCGATGTCGTCGACCGTGCCCGGACGCTGGAGCGGGATCTGGGTCACGACTTCGGGGGGTCCCTTGGTGATGTCCTCCGGCGGCCAGCGGTAAGTGCGGGTCACGCCCGGCCCGACCGCGTTCACCCGGATCCCGAGTGGTCCGAGGTCCACGGCCAGCGCCCGGGTCAGCGCGTTGATGGCTCCCTTGGTCATGTCGTAGGGAAGTCCGTGCTGGTGGGCCCGGTCGGCTCCCACCGACGACACCAGCACGATGCTGCCCCCGCCGGCCGCGCTCATGGCTTCGGCGGCCCTCTGAGAGCACAGGTACGGGCTGCGCACGTTGGTGGCGAGCTGGAGGTCGAGAAGGGCGCGATGCTCCTCGAGCACGGATCGCCTCTGGAGGTCGGCCGCGTTGTTCACCAGCACGTCGACCGTGCCGAAACGCTCCAGGGTGACGTCGAAGACGGTGTCGACCGCAGCTTCCTGGGTGAGGTCGGCACACACCGCCTCGACGGTCACTCCGAGCCCTTCGAGCGTCCACACCGTGTGGTCGAGGGACTCGCGGTCCTTGTCGGCCGCCACCAGGTTCATCCCCTCGCAGACCAGGCGGCGGGCGATGCTCTCACCGATGCCCTTGGCCGCGCCGGTCACGACCGCGGTCCGGCCGGCGAGGTCGGGGTACCGGCCGATCGGACCGCTCTCCGGTGGGGAGCCGGTCATGGCCGGGCCGGGCTGCCGTCGGGCAGCCGGGTCTGGGTCCACTGCTCCACCGTCTCGTCGCAGGGGTGCTCAGCGGCGAGCTTCTCGTCGATGTCGATGCCGAGCCCGGGACTCTCGCCGGGGTGCAGGTAGCCGTCGACAGGGCGGGGCAGGCCCGGGAACATCTCGTATTCGAGTTCCGAGGGCAGGGGCCACTCCTGGATCCCGAAGTTCGGCGCCCACATGTCGAGATGGAGGTTGGCGGCAAGGCCGACGGGAGACGTGTCGGCCGGGCCGTGCCACGCCGTGCGGACTCCGAACACCGCCGCGAAGTCGCTCACGGCCCGGGCCGGGGTGATCCCGCCGATCTGGCTTACGTGCATGCGCACGAAGTCGATGAGCCGGCCGGTGATCAGCGGCCGCCACTCGTGGGGGTTGTTGAACAGCTCGCCCATTGCCAGCGGGGTCGCGCACTGCTGCCTCAATGTGGAGAACCATCCGATGTCCTCGGGCGCGAACGGGTCCTCGAGGAAGAACAGCCGGTACTGCTCCAGATCCTTGGCGAACTGGACGGCGTCGATCGGGTGCAGCCGCTCGTGGACATCGTGCAGCAGCTCGACATCATCACCCACGGTGGAGCGGAGGTGGTCGATCATGGCGAGCATGGCCCGGCTGTAGTCCCTCGGGTCGAAGTAGTTGCCCGCCGGCGCGGTCGGCGGCAGGTGCAGCCCGTCGGCGGAGCCTCCGTACCCGCCCATCTGCACCCGCACATGCCTGAAGCCCTGCTCGATCAGTGCGAGAGCGTTGTCGGCCACCTCGTGGGCGTCGCGGCCGCCGGCGTGGACGTAGGCAGCGGCCGCGGCCCGGAACGGTCCGCCGAGCAGCTGGTGGACGGGCATCCCCGCCTGCTTGCCCTTGATGTCCCACAGCGCCTGGTCGACGCCCGAGACCGCGTTGTTGAGCACTGGGCCGTTGCGCCAGTAGCCGTGGTTCATCGCCAGATGCCAGATCTCGGAGATGCGGTCGGCGTCGCGGCCCACCAGCAGCGGGGCCAGATGACGCTCGATGGCCGCCTGAACCGCGAAGGCCCGCTGGGTGAATGTGGCGCAGCCGAGCCCGTACAGTCCCGGCTCAGAGGTGCCGACCCTCACCACCACCAGCCGGCAGGCGCCCGGCTGGGTGAGTATGGCTCTGACGTCTGTGATCTTGACCATCAGCGGTGAGTCACGTCAGCAGCACAGCAGGAGGGCGGGGGCAAGGGCGCTGGAGCCATCGCGGGTGGGCCTCAGCCCTTCACGGCCCCGGCGGTCAGGCCCGACACGATGTAACGCTGGAGGAACAGGAACAGCACCACCATCGGCATCATCAGGATCAGGACCGCGGCGGCCATCGGCGGCCAGTTGCTGCCGTAGAGGCCCTCGAAGGCGATCAGGCCCCGCGTCACCGGGTAGAGATCGTCGTTGGTCAGGTAGATGATCGCCAGCACCAGTTCGTTCCAGAGGCCTATGGCGTGCAGGACCGTAACCGTGGCGATGGCCGGGCGGATAAGCGGCACGATGATCTTGAACACGAAACGGTAGTACCCGCACCCGTCGATGGCGGCCGACTCGTCCAGCTCGCGGGGGATCGCCTTGATGTAGTTGACGAGGATGATGATGCCGATCGGGTTGACAAGGAACAGCAGGATGTAGCCGGCGCGGGTGTTGAACAGGCCCAGGTTGAGGATCAACTGGAATTGCGGGATAAGTGCCGGCGGCAGAAACAGCGCGATCACGTAGAGCAGCAGGATGTACCGACCGCCCTTGAGGTAGCCGCGGGCGATCGGGAACGCCACCAGCACCGAAGTGACCACGCAGACCGCAGTGGCCACCGTGGTGTAGACGACCGAGTTGACCAGGTAGCGGGCGAACTGGGCCTCGTTCCAGGCCTCGGTGAAGTTCTCGAAGCGAAGCGACTCCGGCATGCCGGTCGGGTTCCGGAAGAACTCGGGCAGCGTCTTGAACGCTGTGCTGACCAGCATCAGCAGCGGTCCGATGTACAGCACCGCGAACACCAGCAGGATCACGTACGACGCCAGCTTCTGTCTCTTGAGCCAGGCGAGCCATCGGGGCGGCTCCCGGCGGGCGGCGCGCTCGGGCCTGTGCTCCGTGGCCCTCCGGGGCGCCTGGGGCGTCTCGACGGCGGTCATCCGATGTACCTCTTCTCGCGATGCGACAGCCAGGCGTGGGTCACCAGCGCGAACACCAGCACGAGGATGAACAGCGCGATCGACGCGGCCGCGGCGTAGCCCTGCCGGAAGGCGGACGCCACCGACCCCGAGGTCTGCCCGAAGCCCTCGGCGAACACCAGGTATCCGAGCACTTGTGTGCCCGGTCGGTACCCGATGAGCACCAGGAACAGCTGCCAGGCCTGGAGCGACCCGATGATGTTCAGCAGAAGGTTGGTGTTGACGGCCGGCGTCAGCAGCGGCCAGGTGACGTTGCGGAACAGCTGCCACTTGCCGGCGCCGTCGATGCGGGCGGCCTCGTAGAGCTCGTTCGGGATGGTCTGCATCCCGGCGAGGAAGATCACCATCGTGATGCCGGCGTTCGCCCAGATCTGCACCACGATCACCCAGGCGAACGCCTGCCGGGGCTGGCCGCCCAGAAGCTCCGACGTCCAGCCGAAGAGCTGGAAGAACTCGGCGGCCGGGCCGCCCCGGGGCAGCAGGAACAGCTTCCAGATGAGCCCCTGGATGGCGACGCCGAGGATTACCGGCATGAAGAACAGCGTCCTGAAGAACTTCTTGCCGCGGATCTTCTGGTTCAGCAGCACCGCGAACACCAGGCCGATGCCGAACTGGATCACGGTGACGAAGAAGCAGAAGTAGACGGTCCTGCGCAGCGCGGCGATGTTGTCGCGCGAGGCCGCCCCCCGCAGCAGGAACTCGTCGTAGTTCTCGAAGCCGATCCAGTTGACGGCTATGCCGCGGATGCCGGTGGCGTCGGTGAAGGAGTAGACGGCTGTCGCCAGCGAGGGCCCTACCGCCATCACCAGGTACAGCAGGAAGCCGGGCAGCAGCAGCAGGACCGGAGTCGCGCTCCGCCAGCCCCGGGCGAACAGGTAGCTTCGGTGGATCACAGCCGTTGTGTGCAGGAGTCCCCGGGTTCCCGCTGTGGGAGGCTCCCGCGCCCGGCGGAGCCGGGGAGGAGCCCCCCACAGCTGGAGGGGAACGGTGCGGTTGTCTAGCCGGCGTCGAGTCCGGCCTGCAGGTCGGCCTGGGCCTGGGCTGCCAGCGCGGCCGCGTCGGTCCACTCGTTGAACGGAGCGAACCAGGCCGGAGCCTGGGCTGCGTTGGCCCACTGGCCGGCGCCCGCGGGCGCCGCCCAGTACTGCTCGTGGCCGACCCGGAAGTTGGCCAGGTACGGGGCGACCTCGGCGCCGAGCTTGGTGTTCAGCTCGGCTGTGGGCTGCGTCGGCACGAAGCCGACCGCGTTCGCGAACGCCTCGTAGTTGTCCGGCTCCGAGAAGGCGGCCAGGTAGGCGAGCGACTCCTCGGGGTACGGGGTGTCGGCCGCGATGGCCCAGCCCTGGTCATACTTCCCGAACAGGTACTTGTTGTCCTCGGGGTCGTCGCTGCCCGGGAACGGTATGTAGGTCCAGTCGAAGTCCACGCCGTCCAGCGCGGGCCCCTGCCACGTTCCGGTGGGCATCATGGCCACGTCGCCGGCCGCGAACCGGGCCGGGGCGGCGTCGTGGGACAGGCCGGAGACGCCGTCCTCGAGCATCTCGGTGGTGAACACCTGCATCCGGCGCAGCATCTCGGTGGAGCGCTCGTCGTCCCAGCGGATGTCGCCCGTCCACAGTCCCTCGACCAGGGCTTCCTGGTCGGGGTACATCGCGCCGAGCAGTCCGTAGGCGCCGACGAAGATCGGCCAGCCGTCGCCGCCGCCGAGCGTCATGCACTCGTTGCCGGAGGCCTTGAACGTGTCGCATGCGGCGACCAGTTCGCCCCAGGTCGTCGGGACGTCCACGCCGACCGAGTCGAACAGGTCGAGGTTGAGGAACATGCCGCTGTAGGACACCCGTCCGAGGTTGATCGCGTACAGCCTGCCCTCGAACGAGCCAGCGTCGTCGAGGGTCGCCCTGTCGTAGTGGTCGACGAACGGCTGGCGGGTGAGGTCCATCAGCAGGCCGGCCTCGATGAGGGTCTGCCAGTTGGGGGGCTGGATGCCCGACATGTACGGCTGGGCCGCGTTGGCGAAGCCGAAGATGTCGATGACGTCGATGTCGCCCGCGGTGAGGCGGGTCTGCGTCGAGATGCTGAGGTCGCCCGGCGCCACCACCGACATGTCGATGGTCACGTGCGGGTTGGACGCCTCGAAGGAATCGTTGAACGCTTCCATGAACTCCACCATCGGCGGGTTCTGGTGCACCAGCACGCGCAGCGTCACGTCCTCTTTGGGGGGCTCGGCAGCCGCGGCTGCGGCCGCGGCCGCCTCTTCTGCTGCGGCCTCTGCGGCGGCGGCCTGTTCGGCCGCTGCGGCCGCCTCTGCGTCGGCGGCGTCCGCGGCCGCTTGGGCCTCGGCCAGCTGCGCCTCGAGATCGGCCAGCGCGCCCGCGTCGGCGTCGGCGTCGGCTTGCGCAGCCGCCAGCGCGGCTTCAGCCTCTGCCGCGGCGGCTTCTGCGGCGGCGGCTTCTGCGGCGGCGTCGTCTGCCATCGCCTGGGCCGCTTCAGCGTCGGCCCGGGCCTGGTCGACTGCCCCCGTGTCAACTACGGCGGGGCTAGCCGGCTCGTCGTCGCCGCAGGCCGCAGCCACAAGGCATACGGCTAGCAGCACGGCTAGCAGCCGGCCGATGGATGATTTGCTCATGTTGTTGTTTCCTCCTGTTGTTGGATGACGTCTTGTGACGCAATGGGACATCTGGGAACTAGGGCGGGCATCACCTCTCCGGCTCCGCAGCCGGGGTGGCGCCGCACGACTCGCGCACGGCCAGCTCGGTGGGGAACACCACGTGCTCGGGCGTGGAGGCGCCACCGATCACGGTCGTGAGCAGCCGCACAGCCCGCTCGCCCACCTCGGTCACGGGCTGCACGACCGATGTCAGTCGGGGGGCGGTGAGGTCTGGCGGCACGATGCCGTCGAACGACACCACCGAGATGTCGCCGGGGCAGTCGAGTCCGGCCTCTCTGATGGCCCTCAACGCTCCGACGGCCATGCGGTCCGAGGCCACGAAGACGGCGTCGGGCCGCTCGGCCAGCAGCCGGTCCATGGCTCTGCGGCCTGACTCCTGGGACCAGTCGCCTTCGGAGATGCGGCTCTCGACGCTCAGGCCCGCTTCGGCCAGGCCCTCGAGAAAACCGTTGCGGCGGTCGACGCCGGCGGTCGTGTTCGAGGGCGCCGCAATGAGAGCGGGACGGCGGCGCCCGAGCCCGGCGAGGTGCAGGGCCGCGGTCCGGGCGCCCGCCCGGTTGTCCACGTCGACGCAGAACGTCGAGCCGGCGTTGTCGGGCCGCCCGACCACCACGAAGGGCATGCTGGTGCCCTGCATGTGGTCGATGAGGGGGTCGCCCCTGGTGGTGGCGGTCACGATCACCCCGTCGACCAGGCCGGGGGTGACCACACGGGAGATGATCGAGCTCTCGTCGGGTCCGTCTCCGAACAGGAAAAGCGCCAGCGTCATGCTGACGTCGTTGGTCGCGCTGCTGATGCCCAGGATCAGCCGGCCGAAGTAGGGGTCGTCGAACAGGGTGGCCACCGCGCTGGGAATCACCAGCCCGATGACGCCGGTGCTGTTCGAGGCGAGCGAACGGGCCGCGGCGTGGGGCCGGTAGCCGGTCTCGGCGATCACGGCCTCCACCCGGCGCTTGGTCTCGGAGCTCACGTGGGACCCGCCGTTGACGACCCGCGAGACGGTGGAGCGCGACACGCCGGCGCGCCGTCCGACTTCCTCGAGGTTGAGCGGGCGTGACATGGGCCTCTCCTGGGAGCGCTCCCAACAATAGAAGCCTTGTAAATCCTTGTCAAGCTGGAACCGAAGTCGGTCTCTGTCTCGGAGCGCTCCCAGAATTGGCGGCGAGAACTGTCAGCTGCTTGATCCCGGTGGTCGGCGCGCGAGCACGGGCCTAGCCGTAGTCTCTCTGGCTATGTCTGAACGCACGCCGGAAGAGCTTGAGGCTGGCTTGGCGCACGTGCTGGATGCGCCCTCCGAGAAGGGGGAGCTTCGGCTGATCGTGCGCCGGCCCGGAGTGGACGAGCGCGAGACCATCGACGAGGGCGCCCTCGATGCCGATTCGGGCCTGGTGGGCGACAACTGGGGGTCGCGGGGCGATCCCTTCTCCGAGGACGGCGGGCCGAACGTCGCCGCGCAGCTGACCCTCATGAACGCGCGGGCTGTGGATCTGATCGCAGGGTCGGTCGACCGCTGGCCGCTGGCCGGCGACCAGCTCTATGTCGACTTCGACCTGAGCAAGACCAACCTGCCGGCGGGCACCCTGGTGGCCATCGGGGATGCAGTCGTCGAGATCAGCGCCAAGCCCCACACCGGGTGCGGGAAGTTCGTCCGCCGGTACGGCCTGGCCGCGCAGCGTTGGGTCAACTCCGAGGTCGGTCTGATGAACCGGCTCCGGGGCGTGAACACCCGGGTCGTGAAAGCCGGGGCTATCCGGGTCGGGGACCGCATCACCAAGGCCTGACGGTGACGGCGGCGACGGACCCGCAGGTCGACGCCTACATCGAGGCGTCGGACAAGTGGCCCGCCGAGATGGCCGCGCTGCGGCCGATCCTGCTGGGCGCCGGGCTGACCGAGCAGATCAAGTGGCGCTCGCCGTGCTACGGCCACGAGGGCAGGAACATCGCCATCATCCAGGAGATGAACGACTTCCTGGCCCTGATGTTCTTCAAGGGCGCCCTGCTGGACGACCCCGACGGGGTGCTTTCCGAGCAGGGGTCGAACACGCGGTCGGCTCGCCGCGTCACGTTCACGTCTGTGGAGGACGTGGCCCGGCTGGCCGGTGCCGTCAGGGCCCTGGTCGATGAGGCCGTGGCCGTGGAGGAGCTGGGCCTGGAGGTGGGCCCGGCGCCTGAGCTGGTGCTGGTCGGGGAGCTCCAGGACCGCCTCGACGCCGACCCGGCGCTGAAGGCGGCGTTCGAGGCGCTGACCCCGGGCCGCCGCCGGGAGTACAACCTGCACATCTCCGGCGCCAAGCAGTCCAAGACCCGCGAGGCCCGCATCGACAGGCACGCCCCCAAGATCCTCGAGGGCAAGGGCCTGCGCGACCGCTGACGGGCTGTCCACTGGCCTGCGCGCGTGGCTCCGGGATTCTCGCTCTACGAGTCTCTCGCTCCAAGGAATCTCGGGAGAGAAACGTGTCGTATGCCCGCAAGAATCGCACCGAGATTCCGCAGCGTCCCCGACGAACGTTGTGGACAGGACCGCTAGCTCTGCGGCTGCGGGGTCAGTCGGGGACCCAGGACTCGGGCTCGATGCCGAGACCGTCGGCGATCCGGTTGGCGTAGGCGTAGTAGCCGACGACCTCGGTGATGTCGAGAATGTCGCGGTCGGAGAACCCGACGGTTCGCAGGTCCTCGACGTCGGCGTCGTTCATCGCGCCGGGCGTGCGGGTCAGCTTGACCGCGTAGGTCAGCATCGTCATCCGCTTGATCGACAGCGGCGCGGTGGTCCAGTCCCGTTCGACCGCGGCGACGAGCTCGTCGTCGTTGATGAGGCGGCGCAGACCGCGCCGGTGGTGGACGATTCAATAGTGGCAGCCGTTCTCGAGGCTCACGACCAGCGCGATGAGCTCTCGCTCGACCTTGCGCAGCGTGGCCGTGCCGGCCATGGCCGACATGTACAGGGCCTGGTGGGCCGCCATGGAACGGGGGTTCAGCGAGTGGACGGCCATGATGTAGTCGACCCGCCCGTAGGTGGGATCGACCACCTTCGGGTACATCTCGCCAAGCTCCCCCTCCCAAGAGTCGTCCGGAACAATCTCAATCCGAGCCATGCCCGCCAGTCTCCCACGCCCCTGGGCACTCCGCGACTCCGTCCGCCCAACGGTCTTCGCGGACCTTCTCGTCTACTTCGATGGCGAGCCGGGCGGAGGCGAGGGCCTCGTCGAATTCGGCTCTCTCGGCGTCCGTCATGGCGGCGAGCCGCTGGCTGCACAGTTCCTCGATCGTGATGCGGCTCACCTTCAGTGACCCCCCGAGTAGGTCTGCCACGCTGGGCTTCGCTGCCACCGGCCGTTTCCTGGACAACGGGTTAAGGATCAAAATATATCTTCATGAGCTATGAACATACGTAACAATTCATACCTATGCTGATTCCATGAACTTGCATCCGCCTCGCATGTGGTTGCCGCCTGACCCGCCCGACCAGACGGAGCTTGATGCGTTCGAGGAGCAAGCCCGTGCCATGCGGGACGACTACGCCGCCGCCCGCCCGGCCCGGCTGGCTGTGCTCGCCACCGGCCCGGCGCTTCGTGACATCGACAAGGCCGCCGACTGTCGGTGCTCGTGCCATCCGTCCCCAGCAAGTCCGAGCCTGCACGAGGGCGGTGCACGGTGCCCCTGCCAGTTGACCGAAGCCGAGCGGGCCGAACTCTGGGATCGCGTGTTCGAGTACACCGACGAAGAGGCCGAGGCGCTGGAGAGAAGGGAGAAGGAGGAGGACGAAGCCCGCGCCCAACTGGCCGAGGCCGCCGCAGAACTGGACGTGGACACCGGAGTGGAGTGCTGGGCCTACCCGTTCGTTGTGGCCGGCACCTGTGACGGGCGCAGCTTCTTTCTGCGGGAGCGTCATGGCCACTGGCGGGTCGAGGTGGCCGCCGATCCCAGCTGCACCGACCTCTGGGGAACGTCGGGCGCCCCCGGCATCGAGATCGCCGCCGGCAGCGCAGCAGACCTCTGCGACGCCGGCCGAGACGCTTCGCCGGTCGTGGCTCTGCGCCTGGCAGTGCGCGCCGTCCGGCTCTCCGGTCTCAGAGACAGGTGCTCCCACGAAGTGCCGTCAGAGGAGAGTCACCAGTTCTGCCGCCGCTGCGGCACTCCCCTCCACGAGGCCGAGCTGTGGAAGTGGCCCGCGCCGCCCCCAGCCTGACAACAGCCACTGAACCTCGCGCCCTACCCGACGCTCTAGGTCACGCTGTCGAAGGCTTGAAGGACGACACGACGAACCACGCCCGGTGAGCGATCTCGCTAGAGAAGCTTCCAGCCTTGGCCTGCTTCTGAAGCTCGTCCCAAGTGCATCCTGCTCGGGCGAGGGCGTTGTCGATGACATTGCGGACGCCCGCGTCGTCCAACACGTCGACCTCGATGTCCGCGTAGTGGTCCTCTCCGGCGGTCATTGCGGCCTCACTATGTCCAGTCCGATCAGTTGGCTCGGTAGCGGTGTCTGCTCGTCAAATGCTGTCACACACGATGACAGGGACGTGTGACAGGCGATTGCATCGGTGGGCGATCCGTACGGCGGGCCGATCTAGCCTCGGGTGCGTCGGGCGACCGGGAGAGAAGATGGACATGAGCGCATCTAGCAGTGGCGATCGGCCGATGGCGAACACGTACTGGGTGGTTCCGGGCCGGTTCGCGGCGGGGGAGTATCCCGGCGACTGGAGTTCCGCCGAGGCTGCTCGCCGGCTGCGGACTCTGCTGCGAGCTGGCATCGACCATTTCATCGACCTGACCCGGCCGGCTGACGGTTTGGAGCCGTATGAGCTGATCGCGCAGGAGCAGGCGCAGTCCGAGGGCGTGGACGTGCGGCGGGAGCATCACCCGATCGTCGACATGTCGGTTCCGCGCAATGCGGGCGAGATGACGGCCATCCTCGACGCCATCGACCAGGCCATGGACGCTGGCAGGACTGTGTATCTGCACTGCTGGGGCGGGATCGGCCGCACGGGGACGGTGGTCGGATGCTGGCTGGTCCGCCACGGCTACACCGGCGGCGGGGCACTCGATCAGATTGCCGAGTGGTGGCAGCACGTGGAGAAGAGCTGGCGGGCCCTCCGCTCCCCGCAGACAGATGAGCAGCGGGACTATGTGCGCAACTGGGTCGAGCAGCAGTGAGTAGACCTGTCAAGCCCGCCTCAAATCTGAGCGAGTTCTGCTCCTATATGACGGGTTTCTCTACATATTTGGGTCCACCGGGTCCGAGCGGCCTGTGAGTGGCGCAGTCACATCGCGGATCGGAGGGCTGTCGCGGCTGGACCGGTTCCGGGGCTGCCTGCTGGGGCTGGCGGCCGGCGACGCGCTGGGCACGACGCTGGAGTTCCGGCCGCCGGGCTCCTTCGAGCCGATCGACGACATGGTCGGCGGCGGGCCGTTCGGGCTGCGTCCCGGCCAGTGGACCGACGACACGTCGATGGCGCTGTGCCTGGCCGAGAGCCTGGTCGAGTGCGGCGGGTTCGACGCCGACGACCAGATGCAGCGCTACGTGCGCTGGTGGCGCGAGGGCTACCTGTCCTCGACGGGCCGCTGCTTCGACATCGGCAACACCGTAAGGGCCGCGCTGTCGCGGTTCGTCGGTGACGGCGACCGTATGCAGGCTCCACCGACCCGCGCAGCGCCGGCAACGGCTCGCTGATGCGGTTGGCGCCGGTGCCGATGCTCTACGCGGGCGATGCGGTCGAGGCCGTCGCCATGGCCGCCGAGAGTTCGAGGACCACCCACCAGGCCCGGGAGGCCGTGGACGCCTGCCGCTACTTCGCCGGCCTGCTGGTCGGAGCGCTGCACGGCGTCGACAAGGAGACCCTGCTGGCGCCCGCCTACTGCCCCGTGGAGGGCCTATGGGAGCGCGAACCCCTGGCGGAGAGGATCGCTCAGGTCGCTGCCGGATCATTCAAGGATCGCAACCCGCCCGACATCAGGGGAACCGGCTACGTCGTCGAGTCACTGGAGGCAGCACTGTGGGCCTTCCACCGCTCCGACGGATTCCGCGAGGGCGCCCTCATGGCCGTGAACCTCGGCGACGACGCCGACACCACCGGCGCGATCTACGGCCAGATCGCCGGCGCCCACCACGGAGCTCAGTCAATCCCAGACGCCTGGCAACACAACCTGACCATGTCAGCCGAGATCACGTCCCTAGCCGACCACCTCCACACCCGGTCCGCCGCGGATCGTCAGGGCGGACGGTGCTGGGCATCAGCAGGCTCGCCTCGGGGGAATTCGGATGCCAGCACGGCCGAATCCTCCGATGCGTGAAGGAACATTAGATGGACGGAGATCTGACCAATCGAGTACCAACCGACTGCGCAGGGTAGGGTGATCTTCCGACGCAGGAGGCGACCGGTCATGGGCAATCGGCATACGCGATCACAGCGGAAGCGGTGGGCCCACCTGACCAAGACGGTCCCGATCGACGAAGTTGCGGCCAAAGCCGGTGTGAAGCGCGGCACAGTGCAGTCCTGGCGGACCGAGTTCGGGGTCACGGGCGGCGAGGTGGTCGTTCATTCAGTTGCTGGCAGGATCAGGCTCGACCGCGGCCAGACCGCAGCCGCCGCTGACGTTCAGCCCACTGACGCTCGGGCCAGTGCGGACGGATGCGACATGGGGGCAGAGGTGCGCCAAGCGACCCTGCGCTATGTCGAGCAGCACCGAGAGTGGTTTCACGACGCGGAGGGCCGGCAGTCGGACAAGAAGGAGATGCGTGAAGTGATCTCCGATTGGGAAGGGCAGCACGGCCCGTTGACTCCCCGAGAGAAGGCAGAAGCTCGAACCGTTCTCGGTCGGTGAGCATCCTCGTCCTCGATTCTGGGGCGCTCATCGCGCTCGAGAAGAACAAGCGTGCCGTGTGGGCGCTAGTTGAAGCCGCCTACGAAGCGGGCGACAGAGCCCAGGTGCCGGCATGCGCGCTGGCGCAGGTGTGGAACGGAGAGCCGTCCCAAGCTCGCCTCAGCCAGGCGCTCAAACGGTGCAGAACGATCCCGCTGGACGAGGGCATGGCTCGCATCGCAGGTCGCCTGCGCATGATCAGCGGCATCGACGACGTAGCGGACGCCTCCGTCGCTGCGGCTGCGGCCCTGGCAACGAACCTCTCCAGCGTCGTCGTCGCCACATCCGACGAGAGCGACATCTCGCAGCTCATCGGGGCAGCGCATTCGATGCGTCCCCCGCTCGTCCACGACGAGATCCGTATCCACCCCGCATAGTCAGGCTCAGCGGCCCTGGGTAGAAGGGACGAGATGTCAACGAAGGAGTCTGATTCGTGAGCGGATCGTCAGCCCAGGGCGCAGGGGTTGGGATGCGGGAAGCGATTCGACCCACCGTTGACAGCTTGCAACGTTGTTCTATAATCGCACACATGGCCTTGGCACCCGGGGAACTGGGCGAGAGGATTGCGGCCGCTCGACGCGAGGTCGGCCTCACCCAGGGCGCGTGCGCAGCGCGTGCTGCCATCGAGCGCACGGCGCTGGCAAAGATCGAGACCGGAGCCCGTCGGGTGGAAGCGGTCGAACTAGCCCGCCTGGCGGATGCGCTCGACGTGCGGATCGAGTGGTTCTTCGAGGACGCGCCGGCGTCGGTGGTGTCACGGCGCAACGCCGCCGAGGCCGGGGCTCCCAGTCCAGTGATCGACCGCTCCGTCGAGCGGCTGGCGCGCGAGATCGAGTTCCTCCAGAGGATCGGACCGGATCTGGCCTTGCCGACCTCCCCGGAACTGGCGGTTCCACAGACCGCGCAGGAAGCCGAGGCCGCTGCGGGTGAGGCACGTCGCATGCTCGGTTACGACGAGGTCCAGCCAGCCATCGGGCTCGTCGAGCGAGCCGCCGACCTCGGGCTGCTCGTGTTCTCGCTTGCGCTCGGCGACGATGCCGCCGACGGGGCTTCGATCCTTCTCAGCAGGGGAGGGGTGGCGTTGGTCAACGGCAGCCGCGCGCTCGGTCGACGCCGCGCGACGCTCGCCCACGAGTTGGGCCACTTCCTGTTCGCCGACGAGTTCTCGACGGACTGGTTGGTGGCCGATGATCCGGCCAGCAAGCGTGAGGCCGGTATCGACCGGTTTGCTCGAGCGCTGCTGCTGCCGGAGCCGGCGCTGCGCAGCGCCTGGGAGCGCGACCAGGACACCCGGACTAGGGCAGTGCTCATCGCCAGCGAGTACCGAGTCGACATGTCCACGTTGTTGCGGCGGTTGAGCGAGTTGGGCGTCGCGTCTTCCACCGAGGCAGCCGTCGTCCGTTCCACGCGCACCAAACAGGCCGACATCGTCGAGCACGCGCTGCTCGTGCCTCAAGACCTCGCGCCGCCCGAGTTTCCCGAGGCCTATATCAAGGCTGTGCTGAATGCCTACCGCGGCGAAGAGATCTCCGCCGCCCGGGCTATCGGCATGCTGCCCGAGACCTGGTCAGACGACGACCTGCCGGACCTACCGAAGTTGCCCGAGAACGCGACCTGACCGACATGCAGGGCGACTTGCGCGAGGCAGTCGACGAGTCGGAGGACAATGGAGCTGAGTGCAGAAAGGGCGTAACCCCGGCCGTTTGCCGAAGCAGGGACGGTTCCGGGGTCTTCAAGGGCAACTATAGCCAGATCGCCGGCACCCACTATGGAGCCCAGTCGATCCCAGGCGCCTGGCGCCAGCTGCTCGCCATGTCAGCCGAGATCACCTCCCGAGCCGATCAACTCCACGACCATGCTGCCCTGACGGTGGGGGTTCCAAACGGCGACCCGGAGCCGAGCTGCTAACCGACCGCGTCCGAGATGTCGACAGGCGCCGCTAGACGCGTGAAAGCCCGGCCACTCTCCGTCCGGAGAGGTACCGGGCTTCACTTCCGCGGGCTAATGCCCTTGGCGGATCCATTATCCCACATGAGGCCTACGAGACCTCAGCGGCCGACGTTCCAGTGACTTGGGTGCTGTCGCAGGGGCTGCGTACGCTGCTGGATGGTCGAATCGCCGCTTGGGCGGCCGGGAGCGGACAGCGATGGGTAGCCGGACTCACACCTCGGGGTCAGAGTCATGACTCTGGGCTTCGGTGACCTTGCCGCGGGTATGCGGCTGTCGGGGGTGGTGGCTGACGTGGTGGTGACGGTGGTCGCCGTTGCAATGCATGGCCCCGACTCGGCCACGCTGACCTACCGGACCGGTGATGGTCGACTGGGAGAGCGAATCGTCCTGGCCGACAACTTGGCCGGGCTGGCGGAGGTGTCGGAGCGGCGTTGGAGCTTCGACGCCGACGGCGCGATGTTCCGCCTTGCTTCGGAGGCCCGCCGTATGCGGCAGGCGCACCTTGCTGATCCGTTCGCGGCGGTGGACACGTCGAACATCGATCCGTATCCGCATCAGATCGACGCGGTCTACAACCGGCTGCTCACTCAGCGGCCGTTGCGGTTCCTGCTGGCCGACGACCCGGGTGCCGGCAAGACGATCATGTCGGGGCTGTTGATCCGGGAGTTGGTGCTGCGCGGCGACGTGGCCCGTTGCCTGATCGTGGCTCCCGGCAGCCTGGTGGAGCAGTGGCAGGACGAGTTGTGGGACAAGTTCGGCCTGTCGTTCGAGCTGATGTCGCGTGCTGCGGTGGAAGCGTCGCGCACCGGCAACCCGTTCACCGAGAAGAACCTGCTCATCGCGCGGGTGGATCAGCTGTCTAGGTCCGAGGAGCTGATGGCCAAGGTTCAGGTGTCTGACTGGGATCTGGTGATCGTGGACGAGGCTCACAAGATGTCGGCGCACCGCTACGGCGACGAACTGCGCCGCACCAAGCGGTTCGTACTGGGGGAGACGCTGCGGGAGTGCACCCGCCATCTGCTGCTGTTGACCGCGACGCCCCACAACGGCAAGAACGAGGACTTCCTCGCGTTCATGACCCTGATCGACGCCGAGCGTTTCGCCGGCCGGCTGCGCGACACCGGCGGTTCAGACGGCGACGGTCCGGCCATGCCCGATGTGAGCGATGTCATGCGGCGGCTGGTGAAGGAGAACCTGCGCACCTTCGAGGGCAAGCGGCTGTTCCCCCAGCGGCACGCCCACAGCCTCAACTTTGAGCTCTCGGAACCCGAGACCGAGCTTTATGAGGCGGTCACCGACTACGTGAGCAACGGCATGAACCGGGCGGCGCGCATGAGCGAGGAGGGCGACAAGAGTCGCGGCATCATCGTGGGCTTCGCGCTGGCCGGTCTCCAGCGCCGCCTAGCTTCGTCGCCGGCTGCCATCTACCACTCGTTGCGCCGTCGCCGCGATCGCCTGGACGAGCAGGCCGCGGAGCTGCGCCGCCTGGCCGCTTTGGGCCAGCCGGTCTCGGTGATCGATCTGCCCAAGGGAGTGAAGATCGCCGACCTGGAGGACTTCGACTTCGACGACTACGGCGACGAAGAGCGGGAGGATCTCGAGGACTTCGTGATCGACGCCGCGACTGCGGCCGGAACCGCCGAGGAGTTGGAGGCCGAGGTCGCGGATCTCAAGAAGCTGGTGAAGCTGGCCGACACCGTGCGCCGCAGCGGCATCGACACCAAGTGGCTTGAGCTGCGAGACCTGCTGCGCTCCGACCGTTTCGCTGCTCAGGCGCAAACGAAGTCACCGGGCGCCGACCTGAGTTCAGACACCGACTCGGAGCGGGCTCGCAAGCTGATCGTGTTCTCCGAGCACAAGGACACCCTCGACTATGTGGCCGAGCGGATCGAGTCCGAGCTCGGTCGACCCGAGGCGGTGGTCAGGATCCACGGCAGCATCAAGCGCCACGACCGCCGGGCCGTCCAGGACCGGTTCCGAGTCGATCCGACCGTGCGGGTGCTGGTGGCCACGGACGCGGCCGGCGAGGGCGTCAACCTTCAAGTGGCCAACATGGTGGTCAACTACGACCTGCCCTGGAACCCCAACCGCATCGAACAGCGCTTCGGGCGGGTGCACCGCATCGGCCAGCAGTTGCCGTGTCATCTGTGGAACCTGGTCGCCTTCAAGACCCGCGAGGGCAAGGTGTTCGAGAAGCTGTTCGCCAAGATCGAGGAACAGCGCGGCGTCTACGGCGACCAGGTGTACGACGTGCTGGGCGATGCTCAGATCAACATGTCGCTGCGGGAGCTGTTGATGCGGGCTATCGCGTCCGATGAGGATCCTGCCCATGTCGAATGGATGGAAGAGGTGATCGATCACGACATCGGGCGCCAGATGCAGGACGTGCTGGACGAGCGGGCGCTGGTGGCGGGGCTGGCCGATCCTGCCGCCAACGACAAGATCCGCCGCGACATGGAGGTCGCCCGGGCCCGCCGGTTGCAGCCTTGGTTCGTGGAGTCGTTCTTCACCGAGGCCCTGCGCCTGTACGGCGGACGTATCGCCGGCCGCGAGCAAGGCCGCTTCGAGATCACCCGGGTGCCGGCCGCAGTTCGTGCCTGCGCCGATGCCGACCTGGGGCCCGTGCACGACCGCTACGAGAGAGTGACCTTCCATAAGGCCCACATCCAGCCCGAGCGTGCCAGCGACGGCCAGCCGGGAGCGTCGCTTCGGGCCGATCTGATCTCGCCGGGCACCCCACTGCTGGCGGCCGTGGTCAGCAAGGTGGTGCTCGACTTCGGCCCCACCCTTCAGCGGGGTTCGGTACTCATTGATGAGAGCGACCCGTCGACCGATCCACGCCTGCTCGTGTACCTGGACCACACCATCACCGACGGGCGCGAGGTACACGGTTCCCGCCAAGTGGTGTCGCGTCGGTTCCACTATGTCGAGATCGACGCGAACGGCAATGTCCGAGACCCCGGTGATGAGCCCTACCTGAACTACGCGCCCCTGACCCAGGACCAGCAGTCACTTCTGGACGGGCACCTGGACCTCGAATGGGCAGACCGGGCCGCCGAGGAGACCGCCCGATCGTGGGCCATCGCGAATCTGGCCGGTCCGCATTTTGACGAGGTCGCCGCGATCACCCACGCCCGGGTGGCGAAAGTCTGGGACGCGGTGAGGCAGCGTCTGGAGTCCGAGATCCGCTACTGGGACCGTCGCACTGAGGAGATCAAGGCCCAGGAGATCGCTGGCAAGAAGCCCCGTCTTAACTCCGGCCGGGCCCGGGCCAGAGCGGACGAGCTTCAGGCCCGCCTAGCTCGACGGCGTCTGGAACTGACCCAGGAGGACGACCTGCACAACAGCCCGCCCACAATCGTTGCGGCAGCGGTGGTAGTGCCTCAAGGCCTGCTCGACGAACTGGCCGGCCGGCCCATCATCTCCGTTGACCCCGCCAAGAAGGCCGAAACCGACCGCCGAGCCGTGGCAGCAGTAATGAAGACCGAGCGGAAGCTGGGCCGGGTCCCAGAGGAGCAGCACCACAGCAACCCGGGCTACGACGTGCTCTCCACCGATCCAGCCACCGGCGCCTGCTACTTCATCGAGGTTAAGGGCCATCTACCTCAAACCGAGCAGATCAGCGTCAGCCGCCGCCAGGTAGGCCAGTCCCACAACAACCGCGAACGCTGGCGCCTAGCAGTGGTGTCGGTCCCCGCCGACCCCGCCGCCGAGCCCAAGGTCCATTACCTCGTGGACCCTTTCAGGAACGTCACCCTGCACCCGGCACAGACCAGCCTCCCCCTCAACGTCGCCGACCTCCTGACATACGCAGGTCCCCCGAGCTGAGCTACCCCGAACGTCGCATTCTGGGCGTCTGGAGCACTGAGTTGACACAAATCACACTATTGTGATACCGTCACTCTGCTGGTGCATTTGCTGACTGAGTGATCGGTGAGGCGAGGGCGTCTGCAACGGCCGAGTTGTGGTTGTGCAGAACGCCCACCGACGGCTCTTCGGCAGAGCACCAGCGTCAACTGTCGTGGCCGTTCGCCCAACAGGGCGAACTACGGCCCGGCATCCAAGACGAACCTAAAGGAGGTTCAAGTAATCATGAGTAAGTCCAATCGTAGACATGTTGTGCCCGACCCAGATGGAGGCTGGAACGTGAAGGCTCCTAATTCTCAGAGGGCGTCGGCGCACACCCGTACGCAAGCCGAGGCTGAGCGACGAGCCAAGGAGATCGTCGGCAACCTCGGTGGGGGAGAGGTCGTCATTCACCGGCCTGACGGCACGATCCGCGACAGCGACACCGTCGCGCCCGGAAACGATCCCTTTCCTCCCATGGACACCCGACACTGAACGCGCCGGGTCCGCGGAAGGCTGCGGACCCGGCCGCTCGGTCGTCGTCCTCAGGTTCCTGTTGGCCGCTAGCTGGTAATCAGAGCAACGAAGCGAATCGCGTCCTCGGCGCGCCGCTTGATCGCTCGGAGTTGAACCAGATCGAACCGACCAGCGCGGCCGTGGGTACCGTGGTTGAACTCGTCGAACAGCGTGATGACGTTGTCGAGGTTGGCATCGACGAACGCCACAAGGGAATCGTCTAATGACCCGCTTCGGCGGAGACAGAACTCAACCCGTGAGCGCCTCGTAGGCGACCCTTGCTGTGTCGTGGCCGCGTTGGGGTTAGCCGCAAACACGTCATGGTCGGGAGCAGCCTGCACCAACATCGTGTCCAGTATCTCGCGAGCACTCGTGCAGAAGTGTCTTCCTGCATCAGGGTTGCTGGGGCTCAGGGCGAACAGTGCGCCTCTCCAGCGCTGGTCGAGGTCTGGATCGACCTGCGTGAGCTCGTCACCGATTGTCGTGGTCTGCAACTCCGTGATCTCACGTGTCGAGGGCGCCGCATCCGGCACCTCAGCGTCAAGTGCATTCAGAACAGCGACACTGTTGGCCGCCTCTCCTTCGCTCATCTCGAACAACGCATCGTCGCCGGTCCACGTGCCCGCCTCTGCGGTGGCCTCCATCTGCTGGAAGGACTGGTGCAGTGTGATCACTGATCGGCGGTACACGCTGTATCGAAGGGTGGTTGTGGTAGGCCTTCGGTTCAGCCGCTGAAGTTCGCGGTGCAGCCGGGCACGGTTCGCCCGCACGCGGGCATTATGTGTCCGGGCTCGACGGTTGTGGTCTGCCACCGCTTGTGTCACCGCTCGGTTGAACTTGCGAACCTCGGAGTTGTACTTGTTGATGGCCTGTCGCCGGCGCGCCTGAGCCTGGCGAAGTTGGCTCTGGAGCTGAGATCGGCTGACTCGACGGGCCATGTAGCCACCGTAGTCGGCATCTGGGATCGCTGGATACTTCCATCAGCTCGACTTTGAGGTTGTCGTCGGCAGGCGAGGTAGCTACTCGGGCCGAAACGTGATACGTTGCCCGATCCCAAAAGACAGCAGCGTAATTACATCGGAGCCGTGCCCATGAGCACCTCCCTTCATCATCTCGGCAACCATGATCAGCGCACGCCCGACGCGGCTGCCGTGCCACTCGCTGCTCGGAGGGGGCTGCTAGGGCTGGACCGCTCTGGCCGGCCATCGGGCCGAGACTTCGTTCCCGCTGCACTCTTGGGAGGCCGAGGGAAGCCGATCGCCGTGAACGTCAAGCGCTGGCTGGTCGAGATCATGGAGTCGCGCCGTGGTTGAGCACGTGACGAGTGACGCCTTTGCCAGATCCTTCGGTCAGAGGACGCACCGGCTTGCTTGGCTGGTTGGTGCCGGAGCCTCAGCGGCGGCAGGAGTGCCAACCGCTTCAGACATGATTGCTGACTTTAAGGCTCACCTCTTCTGCGCTCGTACGAACATCCCCAGGAACGAAGTCGATGTGAGCGACCCGCTCTGGGAACAGCGCATCACTTCCTACTTTGATGGTGCTCATGGCTTTCCGCCTGCCGGAGACCCGGGTGAATACTCGACTGCGTTCGAGATCGCGTACCCCGAAGCGGCCGATCGGCGCTCGTACATCGAGAATGCGGTCAGGCGGGCTGCCCCTTCCTTCGGGCACCGCGTGCTGGCATCGCTCATATCTGGCGGTGTGATCCGTTGCTTGTTCACCACGAACTTCGATCCGCTTATTGAGCGAGCCACCGCCGTGACGGACGATCTCCTGCCGCCGGATCGCCAGGCGCACCTCACGGTTAGCGCCATCGACTCGGTGGAGCGAGGCCAGCGGTGCCTTCGTGACGACGCATGGCCACTGCTTGTGAAGCTCCACGGCGACTACCAGTCGGACCATCTCAAGAACACGGCGCAGGAACTGCAGACTCAAGACGAGCGACTCCGACGAGTCCTCGTTGACGGTCTGGCCAGGTTCGGACTTGTGGTTGTCGGCTACAGCGGTCGTGACGACTCCATCATGGATGCGTTGGACGAAGCGATCGCGCATGAGGGGGCGTTCCCCGCAGGACTCTGCTGGGTGGTGCGGCCGCAGGCCTCGCTGCTGCCGAGAGTTGCCGCACTGCTAGATCGCGCTGCCAAGTCGGGTATCGAGGTGCAAGTCGTCGACTCTGAGAACTTCGATGAGCTGGCAGGCGACCTTGAGCGCGAGGTTGAACTCTCGGAGCCGCTCCGTCAGCACGTGCGCTCGGTGCGTCCACAGCCACTCGTCGAACCTGTCTCCCTGCCCGAGACCAGGGCGGCGATGTTCCCAGCGGTCCGATGCTCTGCTCTTGAACTGCTCAGCTTGCCCGCTGTGGCCAGGGAGGTGACACTCGATAGGCCGCTTACCACCCCAGAAGCTCGCCAAATGATCAAGGACGCACGGGTCTGGGCAACTGTAGCTTCCTACGGCCAAACACTGGCTGTCTTCGGGCGAGACGATGACATCGAGCGAATCTTCGCACCCGAGGGCGGAAGGCTGACCGGCGAAGTGGAGTTGGACCCCGCCCAACGATCTACCGATCTCGGGCTCGTCTACGAGTCTCTGGTGAAGGCCATCACACGACATCGACCGCTGAGCCCGATCCTCCGCAACCGTGGTCACTCAGTGCTCGTCCGACCGCCTGACGGGAGCCGACGTGAGGATATTGAGCGCGAGCATCGCGAGGTCTTAACGAGATTGCAGCGGGCTTACCAGTCGCGACTCACAGGACGCGTTCAAGGACTGGAGTGCCCTTTTGCGGAGGGCATCCGCGTCCGCATCGAGGAGTGGGAAGGTCGATGGTGGCTCGTTTACGAGCCGTATACCTGGGTTGATCTACCGAACGACGATGACGTCGAAGCGCATCCAGACCAGGACCGTACGTACTCAGACCGAGCCTGGGATGCCGTTAGCCCCAAGTCGGCAGCTGCTGACTGGCGAAGAGAACGCTGGGCGCAACGCTACAACCGACCATGGCATGCAATCGTCGCGGGTTGGGCAAAGCTCATCGCGCCAGAGCCCGAGACGGACCTGTCTGCGCACTACCTCCAGGGACCGGGCCTCAATGCAGAGTTTCGCGTGTCCTGGACCACTGCATGGAGCAGCCCCGTTGCCATCCGATCCGGGCGCATTCGATGAGCACCGGTGTACGCCCTGGCCGGTTGGCACCGTACACGCCGCTCGATGAGCCGCTCCTAGCGTTCTCGTCGTCAGACCCTTCAATCGTTGACACTCACCCACTGAGGGGCCTCACGAGCCACGGCCCGTACACCAGGACCTCGCTGGCCTCGGGGACGGACAGGGTGCGAATCGCGATCGTCGGCCCTGATGCTGGCAAGGCCGGTCCCCGTCACGTTCTGAACAACGTGCGGAGCCCCCAACGGCCATCGGATCGGTTGGACTACGTACCGCCGTACACCGGCTTCAGGGAGCTGTTCGGCGTTCCCTTGGTCCCGGCACCCGACACCGCTCAGTTGACCTGGCCGAACCGACTCGAAGAACTCGGCAGCGGTTCGCCTACGGACCGGGTACGGCGAGCAATCTCCGAGCGGATGCGGCAACTCCTCACAGTGCGGGATGCCTTTGATGTGGCCGTGGTCCACCTGCCGGACTCGTGGGGCCCCGGACTGCAAGGCGAGGGCTTTGATGCCCACGACGAACTGAAGGCCATCGGTGCCGAGTTGGCCATTCCGACACAGGTCATCAATGACCGAACCTTCGCCTTTCAATACCTGGCCTCCGTTGCTTGGCGCCTGGCCATCGCGCTGTACGTGAAGGCCGGAGGCACACCGTGGCGCCTCGCTCCTCTGGAAGGGGTGCCCTCCGACAGCGCCTACATCGGCCTCGCCTATGCTCTGCGAGGCGACCCCGCAAACGCCAAGTTCGTGACCTGCTGCTCCCAGGTGTTCGATGCCGACGGGGGAGGAATGCAATTCGTCGCCTACGACGCTCGTGATCCTCTCGATGGCTCTGACGATGCGCGTCGAAACCCCTACCTCAGCAGAGCGGACATGCGGGCTGTCCTCGCGCGAAGCCTCGACTTGTACAGGCGACGCAATGGTGGCTCGACTCCTGAGCGAATCGTCGTCCACAAAACGACGGCATTCAGAGAGTGCGAACTCGCGGGAGCTTCCGATGCACTTGCGACTGTGAAGGAGATCGAGTGCGTCCAAGTGACAAGTGACGTGAAGTGGCGCGGCGTCTGGCTAAAGGCCTCGCCCAAGGAGGGACAGGTGAGCGAGCCGCATCGGTATCCCGTGCACAGAGGAACAATGATTCCGCTGTCGGGCACCGCCGCGCTTGTCTGGGTAGCGGGTAACGCGCCGTCCGTCGCTCAACGGGGAGACAGCTACTACCAAGGCGGAAAGAGCATCCCCTCACCATTGCTCATGACGAGGCACATGGGCCGCGGTCCGCTGGAACTCATCGCGACTGAGATACTCGCTCTCACAAAGATGGACTGGAACAACGACGCCCTCTACGATCCAGTGCCTGTAACGATCCGTTACTCGCAACGACTAGCTAGAACGATCGCCAATGTGCCTTCACTTCCCAGAAGTGTCTATCCATATCGCATGTTCATGTAGGCACCTATTGGGAGACGCTTAAGCCTTGAAGCTGGCTGCTATTCGAAGATCTGCATGAATGCAATCCGACAAGCGCTAGCCGTGACCTAGGTCTCTATTCATTGTGCTGTTATCGTGATCTCAGCATCGCGACATGGATGGCTGAATGCGGCTCATCGATCTGTTATCTGCACTTTGTCTATCCCTTGCTCTGGCGATCTGCAAGAGTCTCGAGCAGGAAGCGGCAGAAGGTCTGAGCCGCACCGAATGCAAGACCCGCGTGACGTGGGCCGAGTCCTTGGCTAGATCTTGTTCGACCGTGATCCATCCCATACTCGTTCCTCAGTTCTGCAACGCCCACGGAAACCTGAGACAGGCTTCCGAGGATGCGCACAATTGTCTCCCGTCCTTTGACCGTCGGGGCGATGATGTCAGGGTGGACCTTCAGGGACTTCTGAACTTGTTTCGTCAACGATGGAATATCCGCCCTGTCGTCATATGCCTCGCCGAGCTCTTCCAATACATGTTTGATAGTCGCCTCGATTAACGACTTGCATGAACTGATAGCCTGTGGCGGATCACTAGGATTGATGCGAGCAAGATGTTCCTCTATTGAAGAAGGATCACGCAAGTTGTTCAGTGGTAGATCTGTTAATGGTTCGCGATCAGGTATCGCAGCTGCGTGGTTTCCATCGTCAACAGTACGAATTCGATGAAGGTCACCCTGTGAAGTGTCCTCAGAACTCGTATCGGCGTCACCTTCCATCAGAATAGGTATTAGACTACGGTAGAGATCACCGTCCTTGATCGCCCAGTGGGTTCTCGTCGTCTCAAATCTACCTAGTCCCCACTGCATGCTTAGTTTCTCAACTATCGCGTCATTGGCTAAGGGAGGAATGTCGGAGTCGAATGTATAGACTATTGCTACCTCATCGCGGTGAATGTATACCTCGGATAATGTTGCAACACGAGCAAGCTGATCATCACCGAAGTACTTCCAAGTCTCAGGCATAAGAAGTGTTGGTAGGTCTCGTAGCGCATTAGTATCTATCTTACCATTAACCTCAAATTGGCTAATGAGATGCTGAGCAGTGTATTCGAAGAGTCTTTCCCGATCCATGCTATCGTGGCCTGAGTTGTCCCAGCCTCCAGCCTTGACCAACAGGTTGAACATCAATCACTGTCCTCTATTGTAGTCTCGCCAAACTCACAGCATAGGCTCTGATTGTTGCAGTGACCAGCTGAAGGCTCGACTACAGAATCTCGCCACGCAGCAACGAGCACGCTCCCGATGCACACAATCGAGGGCCAAGTGTGCGTCTGAAGGGTAGCGTGACTTGCTGTGACTGGGTACAGGCCGAAGTTGATTGAGGTGGCGTTGCCGCTGGCGGCGATCAACGCTGAGGCGGCGCGGGAGAAGTCGATTCGGCATGGGCATCCATCGACGCTGCATCTGTGGTGGGCTCGGCGGCCGCTGGCGGCGGCTCGGGCGGTGATCTGGGCGTCGCTGGTGGACGATCCCTCCGGCTATGAGGAGTTCGCAGCTCCCGACAGCGAGACCGACGAGCAGAAGGCCGAGCGCATCAACAGGATCGACGCTGAGCGACAGCGCCTGTTCGGCATTCTGGAACGGCTCGTCAAGTGGGAGAACTCCAACAACCCAGACGTGCTGTCCGAGGCCCGAGCCGAGATCGACCGGTGTTTCCCCGGGGGGCCACCGCCGATCCTGGATCCCTTCGCTGGGGGAGGTGCCATACCGCTTGAGGCTCAGCGGCTTGGGCTCACAGCGCTCGCCGGAGACCTGAACCCTGTGGCGGTGCTCATCAACAAGGCAATGATCGAGATCCCGCCCCGCTTCGCCGGGACGCCACCGGTGCATCCCAACATCGACAAGACTCTCACCACCTGGGAGCGGGCCCAGGGTCTGGCTGCTGACGTCGAGGCTTACGGACGCTGGATGCGCGACGAGGCCCAACGGCGCATCGGTCACCTTTATCCCGACGCCACCGGGCCCGATGGCGAGAAACTCACCCCTATCGCTTGGATCTGGGCCCGCACCGTGGAGTCTCCCGACCCGAGTTGGTCGGGACCAGTACCACTGGTTGCATCTTGGACACTCGCCAAAAGGCCGAGCAAGCCCAAGATCTGGATCGAGCCGATTATCGATCGCGAAGCGATGACGGTCAGCTACGCCGTCCGTGAGGGTGGCGAGCCCTCCCATGACCGGACCGTGGATCGGGGCAATGGGACCTGCATCGCAACGGGCGCCGCCATCTCCGGGCACTACATCAAGTCTGAGAGTCGTGCCGGACGCATGGGCCACCAGTTGGTCGCCGTTGTAGCGGAGGGGGAGCGCCGTCGGGTCTACGTCGCAGCGACCTCGGATGACGCCAACACAGCCACAGTTGATCGGGGGGTCTCTTGGGCGCCTAGCCAACGCGTCCCCGAACCCAACCATGAGGTTGACCGCCTGCCCATGTACGGCATGTTCACATGGGGCGATGCCTTTGCGCCAAGGCAGCTGACCGCGCTGACAACCTTCTCAGACCTACTCGGTGAGGTAGCAGAGCAGGCAAGATCGGATGCTTCGGGAGCGGGGCTGGCGGCTGACGGGGTCAGGCTGAACACAGGGGGCAGAGGTGCGGACGCGTACGCGGATGCCGTCGTAACCTATCTAGCCTTCGCCATTGACAAGTGTGCCGACTACTGGTCGACGATCTGCACATGGCACAACTCACGGGAGTTGATTCGCAACACTTTCGGACGTCAAGCAATCCCGATGACCTGGGACTTCGCCGAGTGCAATCCGTTCTCTGGATCGACTGGTAACTGGATGGCGATGGTTGATTGGATTGTGAAGTCGGTCGAGCATGTGCCTGCCATGCCAGGCGGTGAGGCACTTCAGCGAGATGCGCGAGTGCGCGTCCAAGAGTCGGAAGGGGCGCTGCTTTCGACTGATCCGCCCTACTACGACAACATTTCCTACGCCGACCTGTCGGACTTCTTCTATGTGTGGCTACGACGGAATCTGTCCGACGTGTGGCCTGACGAATGCTCGACTCTGTTGACGCCGAAGGCCGAGGAGTTGATCGCGAACCAATACCGGGCCGGCTCGAAGGCACAAGCCGAGGAGCATTTCGAGTCGGGTATGGCGGAGTTCATGGCACATGTTGCCCAGAACCAGCCAGCCGATGGGCCCGCCACCGTCTACTACGCGTACAAGGCGACTGAGACGAAGGACGGAGCGATCCGAACAACCGGCTGGGACACCTTCTTGCAGGCCGTCCTTGACGCGGGTCTCCAGGTCAATGCGACGTGGCCGATGCGCACGGAGTTGGGCAATCGCCTCCTAGCTTCGAAGGCAAACGCCTTGGCGTCCTCGGTGGTACTCGCCTGCAGGCCGCGGCCCACTTCTGCCGTACTCGCGACTCGAGGCGAGTTCATCGCGGCGTTGCGGGAGGAGTTGCCTGAGGCGGTGCGAGTGCTGCAGTCGGGGAACATCGCTCCTGTTGACATGGCCCAATCCGCCATTGGGCCAGGCATCAAGGTGTTCTCGCGGTACGCCCGGGTTGTGGAGGCCGACGGGTCATCTATGCCGGTGTCAGCGGCGCTCTCCATCATCAACGACGTGTTGGGTGAGGTGCTTGACGGTGAGGAGGCCGAACTCGATGCCGACACTCGCTTTGCGCTCACCTGGTTCGCTGAGCATGGCTACAGCCCCGGTCCGTCAGGCGACGCCGACAGTGTGGCACGAGCCAAGAACACATCGCTGACCGGCATCGAGGAAGCTGGCATCGGCGAGGCCCGCGCCGGCAAGTTCCGCCTGTATGAGCGCAGCGAACTCCCACCGGACTACTCCCCGGTGGACGACGAGCGGCGCACCGTTTGGGAGGCGACTCAGCACTTGGCCGCGGCGCTCGAACGCTCCGAGTCCGAGGCGGCTGAGTTCCTTCACGTCCTAGGCGGTTATGGCGACCGGGCCCGCCAACTCGCCTACCTGCTCTACCAGAAGGCCAACGACCGAGGTTGGGCCGCCGAGGCCGGCGCCTACAACGGTCTCATCACCGCTTGGCCCAACCTGCGCACCGGCGCCGCCACCGTCGCAGCCGCAGCCACCGCCCCCACCCAGCAAAACCTGCTGTGACGACGCCTCACCCCTCCATCGCGTGGCTCGACGTCATTCGAAGACGACTCGCTCCTGGAGCCATGCCGCGAGGGCTTGCTCGTCAATCTTGCCTGCGGCGACTGCGAGCATCGTCCGCTCGGCATCGTCAACCTCGGGCGGATCGGGCTCCCACCGACCGCCGTTGAGGTCGATGAACACGACAAGAGAAGCCCAAGCGGCGCGCTTGTTGCCGTCGGGCAGCGGGTGATTGCGAGCTAGCCGCCAGCACAGAACGGCCGCCTTGTCGATGAGATCGGGATAGAAGTCCTCGTCGCCGAAGCCCGACTTTGGAGCATGGAGCGCAGAGTCCGCGAGTTCGATGCGGCTGGACTGGGAGAGCACCTCAGCAGAGATGCCTGTGACCTGTTCGGAGAGCCAGAGATACTCCGAGAGGCTCAGGTATCTCGTCACTGGGCCAGACGATTCAGCAACTCCTGGTCCCGTTCGATTAGTCGCCTTGCGCGAGCCGTGAAGTCCTCATCGGCTCTCACGCGCCTTATCTCTGCGCGTAGTGAGTCGACGACGAGTTGGTTCACGCTCGAGCCCCGCACTCGGGCCACCGCCTCAGCCTCCTGCGCCAAGTCTTCCGGCAGTCGCACGGTCGTCTGTCTGGTCATGGCGTCACAATATCGTGATATCACAATCGCCGCTACATCCAGGACCCTCGCAACCCGCACCCGAGTCGAGGACGAGGACGCTCAACATCCAGGACCCTCGCAACCCGCACCCGAGTCGAGGACGAGGACGCTCACCTGCGCGAACTCTTCTGCAGGTGCTCCCTGATCGGGCGCCACCAGCAGCTGCCGTATTGCCGCTTCTGAGCCGCGATGTCGCAAGTCCGTGGCATTGTTGGAGAATGTCTGAAGCTGTGCATGCCTACGCCATCGGTTACGGGAGTCGATTCTCATGGTGATGGCCAACACTGAGCGGGTCGCCAAGGCGCTGGATCTGCTGCGAGATGGGCTTGGGCCGACGTGCGAGGCGACATGGCGAGGGTTCTATGGCGACGGGTGGCTGCACCAGGTCAACTCGAAGTTGCACAGCCCTGATCGAGAGCCCTCTGCTACAGACGCGGCATTCCTGTTCAAGGGGATCAAGGCCACGTGGAACGAGGTGTTCAGCCACGGGTTCGGACCGTCGGTGCGGTCGCTGGTGTTCGAGGTGTCCGATGTGCGCAACCGCTGGGCCCACCAGCAGTCTTTGACGAGCGACGACACCGTCCGTGCGCTTGACTCGATGGAGCGGGTGCTGGAGGCCTTCGGCAACAGCGATCAGCGCGATCAGATCCGCGGCCTGCGCCGGGACCTGATGCGCCAGATGTTCGACGAGGAATCCCGCGCTGAGCGCCGCCGAACTGCCGCGAAGCCCACCGAGGGCACGCCCCACGCGGGTTTGACGCCGTGGAGGGAGATCATCACGCCGCATGCTGATGTGGCTGCGGGCCGCTTCGAGCAGGCCGAGTACGCAGCCGACTTGGAGCAGGTCGTCGATGGTCGCGCCGAACCCGAGTACCGCGACCCTCAGTCGTTCTTTGCTCGCACCTACATCACTCAGGGTCTGCGCGATCTGCTAGCCGGGGCGGCTCGGCGTCTGTCGGGTGAGGGCGGCGATCCGGTGATCGAGCTGCAGACCAACTTCGGTGGGGGCAAGACCCACTCGCTGATCGCGTTGTATCACCTTGCCTCCGGCCCTGAGGCGGCTGAGTTACCGGGGCTGTCCGAGATCCTGGCCGAGGAGGGACTCGCCTTACCGTCCGAAGTGAATCGGGCTGTGCTGGTCGGCCAAGCGATCTCCGCGGCGACGCCGTACTCGGTTGGTGACGACATCCTGCTGCACACGCTGTGGGGACGGCTGGCCTATCAGCTTGGCGGCAAGGACGGCTACGACATCGTGCGGGCCGACGACCTGGCCGGCACCAGCCCCGGTGCCGCGCTCACGACGCTGTTCGAGCGGTTCGGTCCGGCGGTGGTGCTCATCGACGAATGGGTGGCCTACGCCCGCCAGCTGCGCGACGGCAGCGACGACGATGGCCCGGGAAGCGAGCGTCTCGCCGGGGGAGACTTCGACACCCAGTTCACCTTCGCTCAGGCCCTCACAGAAGCGGCCGCTGCGGTGCAGGATGTGGTGGTGTTGATCTCGATCCCAGCTTCGGATGTGGAGGTGGGCGGACCCAAGGGCCGCACCGCGTTGGAGAAGCTCAAGAACGTGGTGGCCCGTAAGGCTGCCCAATGGCAGCCGGCGTCGCCCGATGAGTCCTTCGAGATCGTGCGTCGCCGCCTGTTCGACCCGATCCCCGCAGACAAGGCCAGGGTGCGCGACGGGGTGATCCGGGCGTTCTGTGACATGTACCGCGACCAGGGCGACAGGTTCCCGGCCGGGGTCAGCGAGGGCGAGTACCGGCGCCGCATGGAGCTGTGCTATCCGATTCATCCCGAGCTGTTCGACCGGCTCTTCGACGACTGGTCCGCGCTCGACAAGTTCCAGCGCACCCGGGGAGTGCTGCGGCTCATGGCGCTGGCCATCTCCCAGCTCTGGCAGCGCGACGACCGGTCGCTGCTGATCATGCCCGGCAACCTGCCCATGGACTACGGGCTGCTGGTCAGCGAGATGAAGAAGTACCTCGAGGACGGCTGGGACCCCGTCATCAAAGCCGACGTGGACGGCGCCAACTCGCTGCCGTTGCGCATCGACCAGAACAACAGCCACTTCGGCCGGCTGTCGGCCACCCGCAGAGCCGCCCGGGCGGTGTATATGGGCTCGGCGCCTCGCCCTGACGGCCGAAGGGGAGTGGACCTCAAGTCGGTGGTGCTGGGCTGCGCCCAGCCGGGGGAGTCACCCGGCCAGTTCGCCGACGCGCTCAGACGTCTGTCGGGCGAGGCCACCCACCTCTACGTCGACGGCGCCCAGTACTGGTACTCGCTGATCCCCAACGTCACCCGCATCGCTGCAGACCGGGCCAGCTCCAACTACGACGACCGCGACGCCGACGACGAGGTGCGGCGCCGAATTGGCAATCAGCGCGACCGGGGCGCGTTCGCGGCTGTGCAAGTGTTCGCAGAGGGCCCCGGCGACGTCCCCGACAACGACGACGGCGTGCGCCTGGTGATTCTCGAACCCGACGCGACCCACTCGCCCAACGACGACAACTCCCCGGCGGTGGAGCTCGCGGCGCGGATCCTGGCCCAGCGCGACGCCGGCCCGCGAGTCAACCCGAACCTGGTGGTGTTTCTGGCCGCGGCCGCCAACCGCCTCACCGAGCTGCGAGCCGCGACCCGCATGTACCTGGCCTGGAAGTCGATCGTGAGCGACCAGTCCATGAACCTCACCGCCCACCAGCAGCGCCAAGCCGACAGCAAGCTGGCCGAGACCTCCAAACAGGTCGACAGCCTGATAGGGGAGACCTTCACTCTGGCGATCACCCCCTCGAAGCAGCCTGGCCAACGCGACATCGAATGGCAGACCACCAGAGCCACCACGGTCGGGGATCTGGCGGCAAGGACCAGCGCCAAGCTGACCAGCGAGGAGAAGCTCATCGGCACCTACAGCGGAGTACGCATCCGCATGGACCTCGACCGCCGGGAACTCTGGTCCGAGCGTGGCGACATCGTTGTCCACAAGCTGTGGGAAACCTACGCCCGGTTCCCCTACATGCCCCGCCTCGCCAGCCGCGACGTCCTATACAGCGCCATCGCGAACCGGGACTCGACCATCACCTGGCGTGAGGAGACATTCGCCTACGCCGAAGCCCACGACGGCGAGCACTGGGTCGGACTGCACACCGACGGTGCCATCCTGCCCGCCCCCAGCGGCTTCCTGATCCACCCCGGTCATGTTCCGGAGCCCGAAGCTCCCACGAGTCCGCCCGGCGAACCAGAGCACGGCCCCGACGGCCCTGACGGTCCTATCGATCCGCCTATTGGCCCACCCGAGTCCGAGTCGAGCCTGCCCACCCAGTTCTACGCGCAGTTCCATCTCGATCGGGTTCGGTGCATCCAGCAACTCGGCGAGATCGCCGACCACGTCAGCAGCAAGCTCGGCTCCGATGTCGAGTTGGTGCTGGAGGTCCGAGCCAAGAGCGACGAAGGCTTTGACGAATCCACCCGCCGCACCGTCTCAGAGAACGCCCGCAGCCTCGGAGCCAAGTCCTCCGAGTTCGAGTAGACGGGTTCCACGAGAAGGGGATGCGAAGCGATGACGGTTGAAATGCCGGGCCTCGACCCGGACCGGATGGTCGTCTTGTCGCTCAAGCCGAGATTCGCCGAGGCCATCCTCGCGGGTGTCAAGACCGTTGAGCTGCGACGCACGGAGCCCAAGATCGTGGTTCCGACACGGGCGCTGCTGTACGCGGCCTCCCCGGTGCGAGCGCTCCTCGGCACATGCATCATCACCAGCGTTCAACCCTTGGACCTCCCGACTCTATGGCGAGAGCACGGCCCTGGTGCCGGGTTGCTCTACAACGAGTTCCAGGAGTACTTCGAGGGCGTCGAAGTGGGCACTGCCCTGACGCTGACTCAACCGCGAGCGTTCAAGCGGCAGATTCCCCTCCAAGACCTGCGAGCGAGGCCCAGGGGCTTCCGCCCGCCCCAGAGCTTCGCCTACGTCGACACCAAGACCGGCAACCGGCTCATCCAGATGGCCGCCTAGCCCACCAGTTCGTGGTCGCCCCCGGCGGCTCGGACCGCGTCGGCAGCCTGGTGCTGGTGTCCTGCGAGGCCTTCGACAACTACCCGCCCGGCATCCCCGGCTGGCTGCTGTGCCTCAACGCGTCGCTGCCCGGCGGCACCTTCCTCACCGCGCAGCTCCTGCGCCCCCGCCTGATCAGGCACCTGCCGTTCACCTGCGGGGCGCTCACCAAGAAGCGCCTCCCCAACGACCAGTTCATGAGCCTGATCGAGCCGCTGCGCCACAACCCCAAGGTGCGGCGCGACCTCGACAAGTACCTCCGCAGCGTCCCCGGCAGGGCGCAACTGCTCGAATGGGCCGAACAGCAGCGCGCCTTCGACGGCCCCGTGCTCATCGTGTGGGCCCGCGACGAGAAGCTGATGCCGCCCGAGCACGCCGTGCGCCTCGCCGAGCACTTCGACAACGCCGAGCTGGTGTGGGTCGACGACAGCCGCACCCTCATCCCCATAGACCAGCCCGAGGCCCTAACCGCCCACCTCGAAGAGTTCCTAGCCCGAACCACCACCCCATGACGGCGCTACCATGGCGAGGGCCTCCCAGTACTGTTCTGCGAGGAAGCCGCAAGCCCCGGAGGGCCAGTCCGAGGATCCTGTTGGGTCGTCTAGGACGGGAGCCGGGGCTTACGCATGCGTAAGCTCGAACGCGCTGCGTTGGATCGTCTTCATCATCTGGTATGGTATGAAGATGAATGTAATTTCGGGGTGACTAATGAGATACTGCCAATTCAGCACGGGATGGGTTTGGGTGGTCGCCGCCTACTGGCGGGCGAGCGTTGTCCAGCACGAGCCCCAGTCCGATGAGCGTTGGCGTGTTCACATCTACTGTGCGTTCCGGACACCGCCCTACTACGGCGGCTACGACAGCGCCCGTCTCCTCCACGCCGGCGGCGAGCCCTACAGCGCGCCGCTCGCAACCAGCATCCACCGAGCCGAGCGCTGGTACTGGCAGGCGGTCCTTGGCGGCCGACTGGGCTACGGACCCAACAATCCCCAGCCGGAGTTCGAGCGGTCCAATGGCATCCCCGCGATCAACGATCCGCTGACCCGGTTCAACGGAGTCGTTCCGGCTGTGAGCGGGTACCCGGAGCGAGACGACCGAACTGAGTTCCATTCGACGCCGCCGCTGGTGTGCGAGGGTCAGCAGACGATCGCGAGTGTCGTCAGGGACGGCGACGCTGGAGAGTGGGGAGTCTGGGTGGCGGGCGAGACGCCTGGATGGCTCAACACGGTCGGCGTTCCCTACCGGGCCCCCGCGACCGTGTGCGCGCACAGGGCGGAGCGTTGGTATTGGCAGACCGTCGCCGGAGTTGCGCTGCCGCACGGCGACGACTTTCCCCAGCCGATGTGGGAGCAGGACAACGGCATACCGGATCTGGACGATGCCGTCCGGCATCCCCAGCTGACCTAGAGGTCGGTAGATGGCTCCACCGACGGATCGCGGACAGGCCGAGCAGCCGGAGAGCATCGAGACGGACCCGCGGATCCTGATGACGCGCGAGTTCCGCGCACTCACTGGATTCATCGCAAGCTTGCTGGACGATCTCGTTGGCGTTCCTCCCGACTGGCGAGCCGTGGACGCGCGGTTCGAGACGCTGCAACGGCTGGCGATGGTTCGAGAGCAATTGGTGCGAGGCGTCGGACTTCAATCGACAATCGCCGCGCAATTGTTCGAAGAGCACAGCAATGAGGGCCGTGCCGTCGGGTTCTCATCAAGCCTTGCCTGAGGTCGGGGTGCCAGGTCTTCGATTCCAAGCATCCGCGACAAGAAGCCGCCGGGCTGAGGGAGGCGCTATGAGCTACACCGATGCTGATGTGTCCGCCGCGATCGCGAGAATGGACAAGTACCGGGCCGGTGTCGACTACGAGGTCGGCACGGCGCTCGCCGTGGTCGGGGTCTGTGCAGAGCGGGCCGACAAGGAGATCGCCATCCGCGACGACATGATCCGCACCGCGCACCGCGTCGGTGCCTCGCTGAGACAGATCGCGGAGGCCTCCGGGCTCGGCCGCATGACCGTCACCGCGATCGTTGAAGCAGACCCGCTGCGGGTGTGACACCGGCTGGGCAGGGCTCGGCTGAGGGAGTGCTGGACGACGGGCCGGTCGAACCCGGCTGGCTGCGGGCTACGGCAGGTCGTCGGCTATGTAGGCGCGGATTATGTCCTCGTAGGTGTCGTCGGCTGTGAAGCCGAGGGTGGTGGCTCGGGCGGTGTCGAAACGTGGGGGCCAGCCGGCGACGATCTCCGCGACCGTGGGGTCGGGTGCCTCGATGATCAGGGCTGCGGCGTCGGGGCCGGCCACCCGGCCTAGGGCCTCGATCTGCTCGCCGACGGTCACCGACACTCCCGGCATGGTCAGGTTGGGGCGGCCGCCCAGCCGCGACGTGTCCAACTCGGCGGCGTGGAGCATGAACCCGACCGCGGCGCGGGGGCTGGCGTGGGGGTGGCGGACGTCGCGGGAGACCGGCAGCTTGGCTTCCTGGCCGTTGAGCGGCTCGCGGATGATGCCGGAGAAGAAGCTGGAAGCGGCCGCGTTGGGCTTGCCGGGGCGGACGCTGACGGTCGGGAACCGGATGCCGACGCCGTCGAGGAAGCCGCGCCGGCTGTAGTCGGCCAGCAGGGCCTCGCCGATCAGCTTCTGGGTGCCGTAGGAGGTGAGGGGAGTGGGATGGAAATCGTCGGGGATCGGGTCGGGGAACGGCGCGCCGAACACCGCGATCGACGACGCGTACACCACCCGGGGCACGCCCGGGGCCAGCCGTATGGCGTCGAAGAGCTGGCGGGTGCCGTCGACGTTCACTCCCATGCCCTTGTCGAAGTCGGCCTCGGCCTCCGCGGAGACCACCGCAGCCAGGTGGAACACCACGTCGGGCCCCACCGACACCAGCGCCTCGGCCTCGCCCGAGCGGGAGAGGTCGGCCACATGGACGTCGCACAACTCCGACTCCACCGGAGCCGGAACCAGGTCGACCAGATCAACCGCGTCGATGCGCTCGCCCCGCAGACGGCCCCGCTCCAGAAGACGCCGGGTCAGCTTGCGGCCCAGCATCCCCGCCGCGCCCGTGACTAGGACCCGCATGCTGCTCAGGCGCGGCCGAGCGCCGGGCGGTGGGTGTCGAAGAAGGGGCCCCGCTCGGCCTCCAGGGACGCGGCCACCCGGTAGGGGACCACATCGGCGTTGACCGGTCCCACGATCTGCATCCCGATCGGCACGTCGGTCGAGCCGGCCACCCCGACGGGCACGCTCATCACCGGCAGCCGGCCCAGGATGTTGAACGGGTAGGTCATGCAGAAGTCGAGCTGGCTGTGCCACTCCGCGGGGTCGGCGTCGTCGGCCCGCCCGAGGTCGGCCGGGATGTCGGTCCTGGTCAGGGTGGGGCAGACCAGCGCGTCGAAGCCGGCGCCGAACACCTTGGCCTGCATGTCGGCGTACATGCGGTCGCCGTACTCCCAGCTCTGCCACCACTGCTCCACCGACACCTCCGGAGTTTCCTCCAGCCACATCCGGATGTAGGAGGTCAGCCGGTCCGACCCTCCCTCGGGGAGCATGCTCATCAACACGCTGCGGCTCAGGAAGTTCAGATGGGTTATGGAGGTCGAGCGGGCCTCCACGGTCCAGCCGAGTTCCACCGGCTCGCACTCGATCCCCGCCGCGGCCAACGCCTCCGTCGCACCGGTCAGCGCCTCGGCCACCTCCGCGCTCACATCGAAGAAGCCCAGATCGGCGCTCACCGCCACCCGCATGCCCCGCCCCGGCGGGACCGGCTCGGGAAGCCGGTACGGCTCCAGCGAGAACATGTCGGTCTCCAGCGGGCCGGCCATGGCGTTCTCGAACAGCGCCGAGTCGCCCACGGTGCGGGCCAGCGGGCCCGACGCCGCGTAGGCCTCGCGGTTCCACGGCCACACCTCCGGCACCCGGCCCCACGGCGGCTTGAAGCCCACCAGGCCGTTCAGCGACGACGGGATCCGGATCGACCCCGCGATGTCGGAGCCGGTGGCCAGCGTGCAGCTGCCCGCGGCCAGGCTCGCACCCGAGCCCCCCGACGACCCCCCGCAGGTGAAGTCGGGGTTCCACGGGTTGCGGGTCACGCCGTGCAGCAGCGACCAGGTCACCGCGGCCATCGAGAACTCCGGCGTGGTGGTGCGGGCATGCACGATCGCGCCCGCGTCGATCAGCCGCTGCGCGAAGGGGTCGGTGCCGGTGGCCACCTGATCGGCGAACAGCAGCGAGCCCTCGGTGGCCCGCTGGCCCTCGACGTGGACCTCGTCCTTCACCGCCAGCGCGAGCCCCTCCAGCGAGCGGTCGGTGCCGCTCGCGTAGGCGTCGGCTGCGGCGCCGGCGGCCGCCAGGGCCTCCTCGAAGAAGGTGTCGGTGAAGGCGTTGATGGTCGGCTCGACCGCCTCGGCCCGGGCGATGACCGCCTCCATCAGCTCCCTCGGCGACAGCTCCCGCCGCCGGAACAGGCCGACCGCGTCGGTGGCCGACAGGTAATGCAGATCAGTTGAAGACATCACCGACGCTCAGCGCTCGGGGGTGAACGCCACCGGCATCCTCAACATCGCCGCGATCAGCGGCGTCGGCTGGTGCACGACCTCGCCCGAGGGGTGGATGTCGGGGATGCGGCTGTAGATCTCCCGCAGGATCACCTGCAGCTGGAGCCGGGCCAGGTTGGCGCCCAGGCAGTAGTGCTCGCCGAACCCGAACGCCAGCTGGGTTCGGGGCTGCTCGCGGGTGATGTCGAAGGTGTCAGGATCGTCGAAGGCCCGGGGGTCGCGGAGCGCGGCGGTGAAGTTGCACACCACCTTGCCGCCCTCCGCCACGGTCTGGCCGTCGATCTCGGTGTCGGTGCTGGCGGTGCGGCGGATGCTGCGGAGCGGGGCCCGGTACCTGAGGATCTCCTCCACCGCGCCCGGTATGTGGCGGTCCAGGTCCGACACCAGGAGATCGCGCTGGTCGGGCCACTCCGCCAGGATCCGGATGGCCTGGGCGGTGGCGGTGCGCACCGTCTCGTTCCCGCCGACCGCCATCAGCATCATGAACCACCCGGCCTCCTCGTCGGTCGCGCCGGGCTGATCCCCCTCGACGCCTTCGAGGGTGCCGTTGACGTAGGCCGACAGGATCGTGCCGTCGGGGGACCCGCGCTTCTCGCGGGCCGTCTCCTGGCCGAGCAGGTGGATGTCCAGTGCCGCCTCCAACGCCAGCTCGCGCCGGGTCTCGGGGTCCGGGGCGTCCACCGCGCCGACCATCCGGTTGGAGATCTCGAAGATCTGCTCGCCCCGCTCGGGGATCCCCAGGAGCTCCGCGATCACTCGCATCGGCATCGGGGCCGCGATGTCGTTGATGCCGTCGGCGGTTCCCTTGGACGCGATCTTGTCGATGACCCCCTTGGCGATCGCCTCCACCCGGGGGCGCAGCGCCTCCATCCGGCGGGGCGTGAAGATCGGCGCCACCAGCCGGCGGTACCGGCTGTGCTTGGGCGGGTCCATGTTGATCAGCATGTTCGCCATGGCCTCGACCCGGTCCGGGGCGGGGTCCACCAGCATCACGGTGCGGCGCTGCGACGAGAACGTCGCCGGATCCCGCAGGACCGCCTTGACCTCCTCGTAGCGGTGCACGAACCATGCCCCCATGACTTCCGGCTGCGACATGGTTCGATCGACCGTGCCTGGCTGCCAGCTGGTGGTGCCGGCCTCGCGGAGCTCGGCCAGGCGAGCGTGGGGGCAGCCGTCTACGTAGCTGCCGCCGTCCAGGAGGGTGGGCTCGCTCTGAGGCATGCGCGCCCAGTCTGCCCGATCGATCTTGATTCGCTCGACCGGGGCGTGGGGGCTCGCCCCGGTCGAGGACCCAGGCCCCGGCTCAGGACAGGTCGAAGCGGTCCAGGTTCATGACCTTGTGCCAGGCGGCCACGAAGTCGGCCACGAACTGCTCGGAGGCGTCGTCGGCGCCGTACACCTCGGCGATGGCCCGCAGCTGGGAGTTCGAGCCGAACACCAGGTCGACCGCGGTGGCCGTCCAGCGCAGCTCGCCCGAGTCGCGGGAGCGGCCCTCGTAGACGTGCTCGGTCTCCGACACGCTCCATTCGGTGCCCATGTCGAGCAGGTTCACGAAGAAGTCGTTGGTCAGCGATCCGGCCCGGTCGGTGAGCACGCCCAGCGACGACCCGCCCGAGTTGGCGCCCAACGCCCGCAGGCCGCCGACCAGCACCGTCATCTCCGGCGCAGTGAGCGACAGCAGGCTGGCCCTGTCGACCAGCACCGTCTCGGGTCGGCGCTTGTCGCCGGCCCGCCAGTAGTTGCGGAACCCGTCGGCGGTCGGCTCCAGCACCGCGAACGACTCGACGTCGGTCTGCTCCGGCGAGGCGTCGGTGCGCCCCGGCGAGAACGGGACCGTCACGTCGACGCCGGCCCGGCGGGCGGCCTCCTCGACCGCCGCGCCGCCGCCCAGCACGATCAGGTCGGCCAGCGACACCCGCTTGCCGCCCGGCTGGGAGCCGTTGAACCCGGCCTGGACGCCCTCCAGCGCGGCCAGCACCTCGGCCAGCGACGCGGGGTCGTTGGCCTCCCAGTCGGCCTGGGGGGCGAGCCGGACGCGGGCGCCGTTGGCCCCGCCCCGCATGTCGCTGTCACGGAACGTCGAGGCCGACGCCCATGCGGCCGCCGCCAGCTGCGACACCGAGAGCCCCGAGTCGAGGATCCGAGCCTTCAGCGCAACAACATCGGCGTCGTCGACCAGTTCGTGGTCGACGGCGGGGACGGGATCCTGCCAGATCAGCTCCTCATCGGGGACCTCCGGGCCCAGGTACCGCACGACCGGCCCCATGTCGCGGTGCACCAGCTTGAACCAGGCCCGAGCGAAGGCGTCGGCGAACTCGTCGGGGTTCTCCAGGAAGCGCCGCGAGATCGGCCCGTAGACCGGGTCCATGCGCAGCGACAGGTCGGTGGTCAGCATCACCGGGGGATGGCTCTTCGACGGGTCGTGGGCGTCGGGCACGGTGCCGGCCCCGCCGCCGTCGACCGGGACCCACTGCCAGGCGCCGGCCGGGCTCTTGGTCAGCTCCCACTCGTAGGCGAACAGGGTCTCGAAGAACGAGTTGTCCCACGCGGTCGGCGTCGGCGTCCACGTGCCCTCGAGGCCGCTGGTGATGGCGTCGCCGCCCACACCGGTGCCGAAGGTGCTGGTCCAGCCGAGGCCCTGCTCCTCGAGGCTGGCGCCCTCGGGCTCGGGGCCGACGTACTCGTCGCCGTCGGCCGCGCCGTGGGTCTTGCCGAAGGTGTGGCCCCCGGCGATCAGCGCCACCGTCTCGGTGTCGTCCATGGCCATGCGGCGGAACGTCTCGCGGATGTCGCGGGCCGCGGCCAGAGGATCAGGGGTGCCGTTGGGGCCCTCGGGGTTCACGTAGATCAGGCCCATCTGCACCGCGCCCAGCGGGTCGGCCAGTTCCCGGTCGCCGCTGTAGCGCTCGTCGTCGAGCCAGCCGGTCTCGGGACCCCAGTAGATGTCCTCCTCGGGCTCCCACACATCGACCCGGCCGCCGCCGAAGCCGAACGTCTCGAAGCCCATCGACTCCAGCGCCACGTTGCCGGCCAGGATCATCAGGTCGGCCCACGAGATCTTGCGCCCGTACTTCTGCTTCACCGGCCACAGCAGCCGGCGGGCCTTGTCGAGGTTGGCGTTGTCCGGCCAGCTGTTGAGCGGCGCGAAGCGGTGCGTGCCCGAGCCGCCCCCGCCCCGGCCGTCATGGATGCGGTAGGTGCCGGCGCTGTGCCACGTCATCCGGATGATCAGCGGTCCGTAGTGGCCGAAGTCGGCCGGCCACCAGTCCTGGGAGGTGGTCAGCACCTCGGCGATGTCGGCCTTCACCGCGGCCAGGTCGAGGCTGTTGAACTCCGCCGCGTAGTCGAAGCCGTCGCCCATGGGGTCGATCCTGGGCGAGTTCTTGTTGAGGGGCCGCAGGTTCAGCTGCTCGGGCCACCAGTGCTGGTTGGCCAGCGAGCCCATCGCTGCGGGCGCCTCGTGCAGCACGGGGCACCCTCCGGCGGAAGCGGCTCCGGCGGCAGTGCTGGTGTCTTCGGTAGTCATTGGTGCTCCTTGGCAGGTTGGGGGTTATTGGTTTCGACTCGATGGGTCCTGGCCGGCGGCGGTGTGCGCTTTCTGGCAGGCGGGGCAGAGGCCCCAGTAGATGACCTCGGCCTCGTCGATGGCGTACCCGAAGTCGTCGGTGACCTCCAGGCAGGGCCGGTAGCCGGCCGCACAGTCCACGTCGACCATGTCACCGCAGTGGCGGCAGACCAGATGGTGGTGGTTGTCGTCGACCCGGTCCTCGTAGCGGGCCGCCGACCGGGCCGGCTGGATGCGCCGGATCAGACCGTTCTCGGACAGCACGCCCAGGGCGTCGAACACCGCCTGGCGCGACACTGCCCCGATGCTGGCCCGAACATCGCCGATGAGGTCGTCGGCGGTGGCGTGGGGGCGGGCCGACACCGCGTTGAGCACGGCCAGCCGCTGGGCGGTCACCTGGATGCCGTTGTCCCTGAGCAGCTGCTCGGCGTTCCCGGTCACACACCCACTATAGCACCGATTCTGGATCAAGTCCAAAATCTGTTGAAATCTAGATTCAGGGCGGATCGGGCGCGAGACCCGGCGAGTAGTCTGGCCCCATGGTCCCGGCCCCTGGTGCATCCGGAAACGACCGCGAGCTGAGGTCGGCGGCCTGGTTCGGCGCTGACGGCGATCCGCACCTGTCGGCGCTGTACCTCGAGCGCTACGTGAACTTCGGCCTGACCCGCGAGGAGCTCCAGTCCGGCAAGCCCAAGATCGGGATCGCCCAGACCGGCTCCGACCTGTCGCCCTGCAACCGGCATCACTTGGAGCTGGCCAAGCGGGTGCGCGAGGGCATTCGCGAGGCCGGCGGGATCGCGTTCGAGTTCGGGGTGCATCCGATCCAGGAGACCGGCAAGCGACCCACGGCGGCGCTGGACCGCAACCTGGCCTATCTCGGGCTGGTGGAGCTGCTGCACGGATATCCCCTCGACGGGGTGGTGCTGACCATCGGCTGCGACAAGACCACTCCGGCGTGCCTGATGGCCGCGGCCACCGTCAACCTGCCGGCCATCGCCCTGTCGGTCGGTCCGATGCTCAACGGCTGGCACGAGGGCCGCCGCACCGGCTCGGGCACGATCGTGTGGGAGGCCCGCAAGCGCTTCGCCGCGGGCGAGATCGACGAGGCCGGGTTCATCGACCTGGTGGCCTCGTCCGCGCCATCGACGGGCTACTGCTCGACGATGGGCACCGCCACGACCATGAACTCGCTGGCCGAGGCGTTGGGCATGCAGCTGCCGGGATCGGCCGCCATCCCCGCGCCCTACCGGGAGCGGGCCCAGATGGCGTACCGCACCGGGCTGCGGATCGTCGAGATGGTGCGCGAGGACCTGCGTCCCTCCGACATCATGACCCGCGAGGCCTTCGAGAACGCCATCGTCGTTAACTCCGCCATCGGCGGGTCGACCAACGCTCCGATCCACCTCAACGCCATCGCCGCCCACCTCGGCGTCCCCCTCGACAACGACGACTGGCAGAAGTACGGCCTGGCGGTTCCGCTGCTGGTCAACCTGATGCCCGCGGGGGAGTACCTGGGGGAGGACTACCACCACGCAGGAGGGGTGCCCGCGGTGGTGGGCGAGCTGATGCGGGCCGGCCTGCTGCCCCATCCCGACGCGCCCACCGCCAATGGGCGCACCATCGGCGAGAACTGCGCGGGAGCCCGGATCGCGGACCCCGACGTGATCCGCCGCGTCGACGAGCCGCTGCTGGCCGACGCCGGCTTCGTGCACCTGTCCGGCAACCTCTTCGACAGCGCCATCATGAAGACCAGCGTCATCTCCGATGAGTTCCGCGGGCGCTACCTGTCGAATCCCGACGACCCCGACGCGTTCGAGGGCAGGGCCATCGTCTTCGACGGCCCCGAGGACTACCGGGCCCGGATCGAGGATCCCGACCTCGACATCGACGAGGACTGCATGCTGATCGTGCGGGGCGCGGGCCCGGTGGGGTACCCGGGCGCGGCCGAGGTGGTGAACATGCAGCCGCCCGCGGCGCTGCTCGTCCGGGGGGTGGACTCGCTGCCGTGCATCGGCGACGGCCGCCAGTCGGGGACCTCCGGCTCGCCGTCGATTCTCAACGCCAGCCCGGAGGCCGCCGCCGGCGGGGGACTGGCACTGCTGCGAACCGGCGACCGGATCCGCATCGACCTGCGGCGCGGCCGCGCCGACATGCTCGTCGACGACGCCGAGCTCGAGCGCCGGCGCGCCGACCACGAGGCCGCCGGCGGCTATCCGGTACCGGAGTCTCAGACGCCATGGCAGGAGATCCAGCGCTCGATGGTCACCCAGATGGACGAGGGCATGGTGCTGCGTCCCGCGCTGAAGTACAAGGACACGTCCCGCACTCACGGCATCCCGCGCCACAACCACTAGCGCTCGTACCTGTCAAGGACGGGTTCACGACAGCAGGTTGCAGCCGCTGAAAAAGTTGTGGATAGTGACAAGCGAATCGGCCTATGATTCCTTGAACTAGGACGAGTCGACCTGTGGCTATCACGTTGCGGACACCGAAGATCAGTGTGAAATGATCGACACTGGAGTGGACATGAGTTTTGTCGGACGAAGTGACATAGGTGCGGTGATTGCCGTGCTAATGTCAAGAGCACTAAGGGAGGCTTGTGACGAATACCGTGCCCTCGAAACATCGTCTCGCGATTCCTGACGAGGCCTTCTCGGACCGGGCAGCCGAGGCGGCGGACACCCTTGAGCAGCTCCTGGAGCGACATCCGGAGGCAACGGGGGCTTCGCTGTCGATGCTCCTAGGCGAGGACGAGGCCGCCGTGGATGTGCCTATTGACGTGCTCAAGCTCCTTGCCCGCATGCTGGCGGAGACCGCGAGCGGCAACGCGGTGGCGGTCTCGCCCGTCAACGCCGAGTTGACGACCCAGCAGGCGGCTGACCTGCTCAACGTGTCCAGGCCGTACCTGGTCAAGCTCCTGGACGAGCGCAGAATACCGTTCCGCCGTGTCGGCAACCGGCGCAGGATCCTGCTCGCAGACATCATGACGTTCAAGCACGACGACGAGTCCGAGCGCCGCGCCATCGCGGCCGAGTTGAGTGCCAAATCGGAACAGTCGGACTAGGACGCATAACTCTATAGGCGCGTCCAAGGCGTGAACAAAATGTCTGACTTCTTGTGGTTATGTTCAGCAAGTGAAAGCTGAGTTTGAACGACAGGTGTAATTTCCTACACTTTATAGAGTGTTATCTACTCGGGCGTCACATAGGCGGCTGTGAGTCCCCCGTCAACCAGTAGATTCGCACCGGTCATGTATGAGGATTCATTCGATGCAAGGAATAGTGCGGCTGAGGCCATCTCGGCGGCCTCGCCGAAGCGTCCCATCGGCACGTGCACGAGCCGGCGCTGCCGCTTCTCGTCAGTGTCGAGGTAGGCCATGAGCAACTCTGTGCGGAGCGGCCCCGGCGACAGCGCATTCACCCGGATGTTCTCGCGGGCGTGGATGACGGCCAGTTCGCGCGTCAGCGACAGCACGGCCCCCTTCGACGCGGTGTAGGCGATCTGGGGTGTAGCCGCCCCCACCGACGCCACGAACGACGCGGTGTTGATGATCGACCCGGCGCCTGCCCTGCGCATGGCCGGTATCTGGTGCCGGCAGCCGTAGAGCACACCCTTGAGGTTCACCGCCAGGGTCCTGTCGATGGTCTCGGTGGTGGTGGCGACGGCGTCGGCGTCGTCGGCCAGCATGATCCCAGCGTTGTTGAAGGCGATGTCGAGGCTCCCGTAGGTCGCCTCGGCGGTCTTCACCGCCATGGCCATGTCGGCGTCGTCGGACACGTCGGCGTGCACCGCGGTGGCCTGGCCCCCGCCGGCCCGGATCAGCTCCACGGTCTCGTGGTTGGCTTCTGCGATGTCCGCCGCCACGATCCGTGCCCCCTCCTCGGCGAACCGCAGCGCGCTCGCCCGGCCGATCCCGCTGGCCGTGCCGGTGATCAGCGCAACCTTGCCCTCGAGCCTCATGGCCCCTCCCTCTTCCCGGCGAGCGTCAGCTGGTGAGCGAGCCGCCGTTGATTCCGATGGTCTGGGCGGTGACCCAGGCCGCCTCCTCGGATGCGAGCCACACGCAGGCGGCCGCCACGTCGGCGGGCCGGCCGGTGCGGCCCACCGGGACGGCCCTGGCGAAACGCTCGGTGATCTCGCGGTTCTTGCGTTCGAACAGCCCCAGCGCAAGCGTGTTGGCGGTCACGCCGGAACGGGCCACCTCCAGCGCCAGCGAGCGGGTGAAGGCCATCCCGCCGCCCTTGCCGGCGCTGTAGGGGGCGACGCCGATGCCTACGCCGCTGCTGCCCGCCGCCGACGAGATGGTGATGATGCGCCCCCAGCCCCTGTCGCACATGCCGTCGAGCACCGCGTGGCAGCAGTTCATCACCCCGAACAGGTTCACGTCGACCGGAGCCTGCCAGTCGGCTGGGTCCATGTCGCGGAACTGCTCGGCCTTCATGTCGGCCGGTCCGGCCAGTCCGGCATTGTTGACGAGGATGTCGACCTGACCGATATCGCCCACGGCGTCCTGGACCTCGTCGAGCTCGGTCACGTCGAAGCCGGCGGGCGATGCGAGGCCGCCGGCCCGGCCGATCTCGGCCGCCACTGAGCGAGCCCGCTCATAGAAGTAGTCGTTGACCACCACGCGGGCACCGTGCTCGGCGAGACCCCGGGCGATGCCCGCTCCGATGTTGCGTCCCGCTCCTGTCACCAGGGCCGTCCGTCCACTCAAGTCGAACATCTCGCCGCTCCCTTCGGAGCGAGGGTAGGGGATCGGCGCGGGCGAGTGTGCCAAGTGTCACGCCGGGCCGGGCGTCCCCGCACGCCGAGCGGACGGGTCGCGCCAGTAGCGTCGGCTGGTGCAGAGTCCAGTACGCCTCGTCTACCTGCTAAGGCCCACCGTCAAGGCCGGCATCCTCCTGGCGGTCGGCTTCAGCGTGCTGGCCTTCGTGTCGACGCCGTTCCTGATGCCCGAGATCGCCGACCACTACGGCATCAGCCTCGGCTCCGCGTCGCTGATCGGGGTGTTCCAACTGAGCGGATTCGTCATCGGCTCCTGGGGTGCGGGTCGCTGGCTGCAGCCCCGGAACCCGGTGTTCGTGGGATCCCTGCTGGCCGCGGCGGCCGCCAACCTTGCCTCCGCGACCCTGCCGGCGTTCGCTCTGCTCGTGCCGCTGCGCCTCGTCAACGGCGTGGCGCTTGGCCTCCTGGCCTGGTACGGCTGGGTGCAGGCCTTCGGTGACGATCGTCGAATGGGCGACGTCGCCGTCGCCGGCCCCGTGGTGGGAGTGGTCGCCGCGCCCGCGGTCTCCGCCCTTCTGGAGGCCGGCGGCATGCGGCTCGTGTTCGCCATGCTCGCGGTTGTCTCGCTGATCCCGTTGGCGTTCGGCTATCACAGCGAGGTCAGCGAGCTGCCCCGGGACCGCAAGCGCCACCGGGCGGTTCCCGCCGCGCTGGTGCTGCTGGCCTGCCTGGGCCTGTTCACCCTGGGCGGGTCGTCGGTGTTCATCTACGCAGTCGTGCTGGGAACCGGCGATCCGGGGCTGACGGTGACCGCGGTCGCGGTGGGATTCAGCCTCAACGCGGTGGTGGCCATTCCGGGCGCCCGGCTGAGGGCCACTCGCAAGATCCCCAGCCCCTGGATGGTCGCCACCGCGGTGTGCGCGATCGTGGTCGCCACCACGGACTGGCCGTGGCTGTTCCTCGGTGCTCTCGTGGTGTGGGGGTTCTTCTTCTGGGCCGCGATACCGGGCGTGTTCGATGTGCTGGCCAGCCGGTCGCGCTATCCCGAGGAGCGGGTGGGCGACGCTCAGGCGCTGATGGCCGCGGGCCGCGCCGGCGGGCCGCTGCTGGGCGGGCTGCTCCTCGACAGCGCGGGAGCGCTAACGCTGGGCATCGTCGGGAGCTCCATGATGGTCGCCGCCGCCGTAGGGGTGTTCGCCACCAGAACCGTCGCCAAGCCCCTAGCCGACGGCTGATAGCGGCGGCGCTACCATCCGGCCATGACCGCTGAGCACGAGACCGGCCCCCGGTCGGGCCCGGAGCCCGAGTGGTACCTGCCCACCTTCGACACGATGGAGGAGGAGCGCCGGCACCGCAAGCAGCGCCTGGCGGCCACCTACCGGATCTTCGCCAAGCTCGGGTTCGAGGACGGCGCGGTAGGCGCAGCCGGCCATGTCACCGTGCGCGACCCGGAGGATCCCGAAACCTTCTGGGTCAACCCCTGGGGCGTGCCGTTCGCCCACATCCGTGCGTCGAGCCTGATCCGGGTGGACTCGAACGGGACGATCATCGACGGTGAGGGCGCGCTCCTGAACGGCGCGGCGTTCGCCATCCACTCGCAGATACATGCGGCCCGGCCCGACGTGGTGGCGGCGGCCCACTCGCACTCGATGCACGGCAAGTCGTTCTCAGCGCTGGGACGGCTGCTGCGCCCGCTGACCCAGGACGCCTGCGCCTTCTACGACGACCATGTGGTGTTCGACGGCTACAGCGGGGTGGTGATGGAGCTGGACGAGGGAAAGCGCATCGCGGCCGCGCTGGGCGACTGCAAGGCGGCGATCCTGCAGAACCACGGCCTGCTCACCGTGGGCGCCTCGGTGGACGCGGCCGCGGGCGCCTTCGTGGCCATGGACCGGGCCTGCCGGTCGCAGCTGCTGGCCGAGGCCGCCGGCGAGCCGATCGACATACCCGACGACGTCGCCCGGCACACCTACTCCATGGTCGGTAGCGACCTGGCCATGTGGTTCACGTTCCAGCCCCTGTACACCGAGATAGTCCAGGAGCAGCCCGACCTGCTCGACTGAACCTCCGGGCTTGCCGCGCGCTAGTTGAGCAGGCGGATCTGGCCTGAGCCCTCGGTTACCTGGCCCATGACTGCGGCCTCGTGTCCCGAGAGTCGCAACTCGGTCACCGCGGCCAATGCGGCGTCGTGGCTGACCATGCCGAGCAGCAGCCCGCCCGAAGTCTGGGCGTCGGCCAGGATGGTCACCGCTAGATCGCTCACATCGCCGGTGTCGAGGTGCGGTGAAACCCAATCCAGGTTGCGGGAAGTGCCGCCGGGCACCATCCCCAGCGCAGCCAACTCGCGGGCCCCCTCGATCACCGGGACCTGGCCGACCGGGATCTCCAGATCGACGCTGGACTCCTGAGCCATGCGCAGGCCGTGGCCCAGCAGGCCGAAGCCGGTCACGTCGGTGGCCGCGGTGGCGCCGTGGCGCATCGCGGCGGCCGCAGCCGCCTCGTTGGACCGTGTCATCTCCCGGATAGCTCGATCCACCACCTCGTCTCGGGCCGCCCCGCGCTTGATGGCGGTCGAGACAACCCCGGTGCCCAGTGGCTTGGTCAGCACCAGCGCGTTTCCCGGCCGCAGCTGGGAGTTCGTGAGCATCCGTGACGGGCTGACCTCGCCCACGACAGCCATCCCGTACTTCGGCTCGGGATCGTCGACCGTGTGCCCGCCGCCCACGACGAAGCCGCCGGCCTGGGCGGTGTCCTCCCCGCCGGCGAGCACCTCGGAAAGCAACTCGTTGGACAGCTCCTCGAAGTTCCAGGCCACGAGGTTCAGCGCGAGCAGCGGCCGCCCACCCATGGCATAGACATCCGAGACTGAGTTGGTGGCCGCGATCCGGCCCCAGGTGCGAGCATCGTCCACTACCGGGGTGATGAAGTCGGCGGTCAACACCAGAGCACGCCCTCGGCCGATGCGCCACACGGCGGCGTCATCGCCGGTGGCCAGGCCCACCAGAAGCTCCGGCGGGGGATTGGGGGTAAGGCCGCGCACAACTTGCGCGAGGTCGCTGGCAGCGATCTTGCAGCCTCAACCAGCGCCGTGGCTGAACTCTGTTAGCCGGCGAGCCATCGCGATCACCCCCTTGTCCTGGACGGTTGCGTGAACATCCGCAGGATAGGCGGCTGGCCACAACACGCCGGGGACGGCGGAACCGACCGCCCGAGCGGGACGGGGGCGGCCAGTAGGGTGCAGCCGTGACCGTCGACGGGAGGCTCCAGACCAGAGCCACCGAGCTGTTCGGAGTGGCGTACCCCATCGTGCAGACCGGAATGGGCTGGGTAGCCGGCCCGTCGCTGGTGACCGGCACCGCCGAGGGCGGCGGCCTCGGGATCCTGGCCGCGGCCACCATGACTCTCGACGAGATGGACGCGGCCATAGCAGAGGTCAAGTCACGCACCGAGCGGCCCTTCGGGGTGAACCTTCGTCCTGACGCCGTTGACCTGACCGACCGGGCCGACCGGCTGGTGGCCGCCGGCGTGCGGGTGGCCAGCTTCGCGGGCCCACCTCCGGCCGAAGTGGTGCGCCGGCTGCGGGACGGCGGCGTGCTGGTGATGCCCACGGTCGGGGCCCGCCGCCATGCCGAGAAGATGGCTGAACTCGGTGTGGACGCGGTGCTGTGCCAGGGCGGCGAGGGCGGGGGCCACACCGGCACGGTGCCCACGTCGCTGCTGCTGCCCCAGGTGGTTGACGCGGTGGACGTGCCGGTGATAGCGGCCGGCGGCTTCCACGACGGGCGGGGCCTGGCCGCGGCCCTGGCGTGGGGAGCTGACGGTGTGGCCATGGGCACCCGCTTCCTGCTCACCGCCGACTCCAAGGTCCCCGACGCGGTCAAGTCCGTGTACCTGGGCACGCCCGTCACCGGCACCGTGGTATCGAGCAGCATCGACGGCAAGCCCCAGCGAGTGATCCGCACCAGTCTGGTCGACTCGCTCGAATCGGCCCGCCTCACACGGCTGGCGCGGGCCGCAGTCAACGCCTGGCGGTTCCGGGGCCTCACCGGCATGTCGGTTCCGGCGATGCTCCGGGAGGGCCTGGCCATGCGGGCCAGCCAGGACCTGACCTGGAGCCAGATGGCCATGGCCGCCAACGCGCCCATGCTCACCAGGGCGACCATGGTCGACGGCGACGTCGACGCCGGAGTCCTGCCAACCGGCCAGTGCGTGGGCGTGGTCGACGACCTTCCCAACTGCGCCGAACTCATCGAGCGCATCGTGGCCGAGGCGGTCGCCGCCCTCGACCGGGTCGCCCCGCGGCCCAACTAGCGTCCGGGCCCATGTGCGGTCGCTACGTCTCGGCCACCCCGCCCGACGAGGTCGCCAAGTACTTCGGCGCCCTGTCACCATCGCCCGAGCACACCCTGTCGCCCAACCACAACGTGGCCCCCACCCAGACCGTGTACGCGGTGCGGCAGCGCGAAGGCGTCCGCAGCCTCGACACGCTGCATTGGGGGCTGGTGCCGTTCTGGGCCAAGGATCCCAAGATCGGCAACCGGATGATCAACGCCCGGGCCGAGACCATCGCCCAGAAGAACGCCTTCCGGGTGCCGTTCTCCCGCCGACGCTGCGTCATCCCCGCCGACGGCTTCTACGAGTGGCAGCGCCTCGAGGGCTCCAAGCGCAAGCAGCCCATGTTCATCAGCCGTCCCGACGGGGAGCCGTTCGCGTTCGCGGGCCTTTGGGAGAAGTGGCGCGACCCGAACAACCCCGACGACGACGGCGAGCCCCTGGAGCTGCACTCCTGCACCATCATCACCTGCGAGGCCAACGACGCCATGGCCGAGATCCACGACCGGATGCCGGTGGTGCTGCCACCGGGCGCGTGGGACTCCTGGCTCGATCCGGCCAACACCGACTCCGAGGCTGCCGCCGCTCTGCTGGTGCCGGCGCCTTCGAGCCTGATCCGGATGCACCCGGTGTCCACCGAGGTCAACAACGCCCGCAACAACGGCGCCCACCTCATCGAGCGAGCCGACCCGATCGAAATTGATGCTGGTTAGGCCCTTATAGGGCCACAGGCCGCATCAGTTTCGGTGGGCGAGCGCCTTCCGGGCGGGTCAGCCGGGCTGAGCGAGGTGGCTGCGCAGCAGGTCCGCGACCGCGTCGAGGTCGTCGGGGTCGGGGCTGGTGTCGGCCTGGGTGAAGTCGAGATGGGCCATGGTCGAGATGGGCACCACATGCACATGCACATGGGGGACCTCGAACCCGGCGATCATCAGGCCGACCCGGTCCGGCGCCAGCCCGGCCGCCTGCTGGGCCGCGGCCACGCCGTGGGCCACGGCCATCAGATGGGCCACCGTCTCGGAGTCGAGATCCACCCAGTGGTCGACCTCGACTCTCGGCACCACCAGCACGTGACCCCGGTTGAGGGGCCGCACGTCCATGAACGCGACGCAGACGTCGTCGCGCCACACGAAGCGGCCGGGAATCTCGCCGTCGATGATCCGGGTGAAGATTGAGGGCATCCGCTGATCGTAGGCTGAACCCCCATGGCAGCGCCGAGAACCGGCGAGGACCGGATCCTCACCGTCCCCAACCTGATCTCGGCGGCCCGCCTGGCCTGCATCCCGGTGTTCCTGTGGCTGCTGTTCGGGGTGGGGGACCGCTGGGCCGCGGCCCTGCTGTGGGGAGCGCTGGGAGCCACCGACTGGGTCGACGGCTGGTGGGCCCGCCGGTTCGACTCGGTCAGCAAGGTGGGCAAGCTGCTCGACCCGATCACTGACCGGGGGGTGCTGCTGGCCGGAGTCTTCGCGGTCGGCTTCGACGGGTCGGTTCCGTGGTGGCTGGTGGTGCTGACCCTGGCCCGGGAGGGCATTGTGGCGGTGGTGGGGCTGGTGCTGCTCTCGCTGGGGGCCAAGCCGATCGACGTGACCTGGTGGGGCAAGTGCGCCACGTTCGGGCTGTACTTCTGCTTCCCGCTGCTGCTGGCCGGCGCCTCCGACATCGCGGTGGCCGAGGGCTTCCGGGTCGCGGGATGGGTGTGCGCGGTGCCGTCGCTGGTCTACAGCTACCTGTCCGCGGTGCAGTACATACCGTTGGGGCGCGAGTCACTGCGCCAAGGACGAGCCGAAAAGGAAGAAGCGACGTGAGCACAGTCAAGGCATCAGCACCGGAGATGTCGCCGTGAGCGTGCGGTGGGGGGTCTGGTTCGAGCCCACCCAGCCCGTCCGGCGGCTGGTCGAGCTGGCCCGGCTGGGAGAGTCGCTCGGGGCCGAGGTCTGCTTCGTGGCCGACGAGGGCACCGAGCGCGACGTGTACGTGGCCCTCACCACCATCGTCGAGGCCACCGGGCTCAAGGTGGCCCCGGCCATCACCAACCCGTTCAGCCGCCACCCGGTGGCCACCGCAGCGGCCATCGCCACTTTGGCCGAGTTGGCCCCGGGCCGGGTGATGCACGGTTTGGGCGTGGGCGGCAGCCGGGTGCTCAAGCCGCTCGGGATGGACCCCGAGCGCCCCTTCACCGCCCTGCGGGAGACGTTCGAGCTCAACCGGCGCCTGCTGGACGGCGAGACGGTGGGGGAGGCGTCCCTGCCCTGGTTCCGGCCCGAACATCCCCTGCCCGTGGCGGTGGCCGGGCGGGGCCCGCGCGTCCAGCGCCTCGCGGCGGAGCATTCCGACTGCGTGATCCTGTCGGCCGCGCCCCCCGCCGACCTGCCCGCCTTCGCCGAGCGGATCCGGTCAGCGGGCTCGGCCGAGATCGCCTGGTCGGCCTATCTGGCCTACAACGACACCGAGCGGCGCCGGGTGCTGCCCCACTTCTCCTACATGGCCGTCGACGCGCCCGCCGAGGTGCGAGCAGCCGACGGCCTCGACGACGCCACCACCGCCGAGGTCCGTCGCCTGATGCTGGCCGGCCGCATGGACGCCGCGGCCGAACTGCTGCCCGACGCCCTGGTGGACCGCTACGGCCTGGCCGGCACGCCCGAGGAGATCTCAGCCCGGATCGGCGAGCTGCGCGACTGCTTCGACTACTTCATGCTGCCAATGAACGACGAGGCCACCGCAGCCGACCACATTCAATACAGCGCCCGGATCTTCAACGCCGCCTAGCCCAGTAGCGAGCCACTCAGAGCATCGTCTCGGCGCGTCCCGCAAGGCCGGGGGTGGCGACGGGTCCGGGCGACCGACAATGGGGCGCAGCCCCGTCGGTCGGACGGAGCCCGGCGACAGGACCCGCCGGCCGGGACGGTCCGCTAGGACTGGGGGATGGCCGAATAAGCGGGAAAATCCGGGTCGACCACGGAGTGGATCCCCAAGCCCATGGCCACCCGGTTCACGTAGTTGAGATGGGCGCACTGGGCGTTGGTGTCGATGATGTCGAGGTCGTCGAGGCCCGCAGCCCGCAGCTCGTCGACGTCGGCCTCGGTGATCGAGCCGGGCGAGCGGGTGAGCTTCACTGCGTAGCGCACCACCGCGGCGTCGGCCGGCTCCAGCGGAAGCGACTCGAAGCAGTCGGGGTCGGCGGCCAGCTTGGCGATGGCCTCGTCGTCGAGGCCGGTCTGGCGCAGCTTGATGGTCACCTGGCTCATGCAGTGAACGGTGCCGTTGATGGCCGAGGTCACGAAGCTGATCAGGTTGCGCTGGTGGGGGGTGAGACGCGACGGGCACTTCTCCGTCGCGGCGTAAAGGTCGAGCCGGGCGGCCACCAGCGCAGGGTGCAGCGACCCGGCCATGGTCATCTCCGTGGGCTCGCCCAGAGCCCGGGCCTGGCGGTCGTAGTGGTCCCTCAACTCGCCTTCGGCCTCGTCGTATGGAATCGTGGAGATCCACATTCGCAGCTCCTGTCGCCGTGACGATCGTGAGGAAGATGAGCGGGTTCCGAGGCCTAGGCCTGTCGCTGTCCAACGAGGACCCCGTCGGCGACACGCTAGCGGTGGTGGCCGCCGCGGACCGTCTCGGGTTCGAGGAGGTGTCACTGCCGGAGAGCCGCCTGTTCAACTCGGTGATGCCGGTGGCGGCCGTCGCGCTGCACTCCACCCGGCGGGTCACGGTTCGGATCGGCGTGGCCAACCCGGTGTTCCGCGACCCGGTGCTGCTGGCGCTCGAGGCGGCCACCCTGGCCGACATCGGGCCGGGGAGGCTGCGCTACGGGCTGGGCGCGGCGGAGTGGACGGTGAGGCGCTTCGGTATGGCGCCGCCCGGCTGGCGACCCCTCACCAACACCGTCGAGGCGGTGCGGGCGGTGCGGCGGCTCACCGCGGGCGAGGCCCTCGACTTCGAGCCGACCACGTTCACGGTGGTGCCGGGGCTGCGCCTGGACCGGCCGCCGGCCGAGCCGGTCCCGGTTGACGTGGGCGCGGTAAGCCGGCGGATGATGGAGGTCTCGGGCCAGTACGCCGACGGGGTGCAACTGGGCGCCATCACCAGCGTGGGCTACACCCGCTGGGCCCGGGAGCGGCTGGCCGCCGGGGCGCAGCGGGCCGGCCGGGACGTCGGCGAGCTGCTGCTGAGCGCCAATGTGCTCACCAGCGTCGGCCGCGACCGGGTCGAGGCCCGCAACGCCGTGAAGGAGGTGCTGGCCTACTACCTGGCCCGGGTGGAGGGAGTGGTGGTCGACGAGGCCGGCGCCGACCCCGAGGCGGTGGCCGCGGTGCGGGCCGCGGTGGCCGAGGGCGGCGAGCAGGCCGGCGCGGCGATGCTCAGCGACAGCCTGGTGGACGTGTTCGCGGTGGCGGGCACACCCGACGACGTGATCGAGGGGCTGGGCCCCTTCGCCGACGCCGGACTCGACCTGCCCCTGGCCTGGTACACGTTCGGTCCCGACCGCGACGAGGGGGTGCGGCTGCTGGCCGAGCAGGTCCGCCCAGCGGTGGTCCAGACCTGACGGTGTGACGGCTCCGTCTGGGTCTGCGAAGATCACAGCATGACGGAAGGACCTCTGGTATCGACCCAGTGGCTGGCCGAGCATCTCGACGATCCCGGCGTTCGGGTCGTGGACTGCCGCTGGTACCTGCGCCCCTTCGACACCCGCAACGGTGACGACGAGTACGCCAAGGCCCACATACCCGGCGCGGTCCACGCCCGCTGGGACACCGAGCTGGCCGACCCGGACCGCCCCGACCTGTGGATGCTGGCCGGACCGGAGCGCTTCGCGGAGGCCATGGCCGAACGGGGCATCGGCGACAGCACGTTCGTGGTGGCCTACGACGACCAGCACGTGACGGTGGCGGCCCGGCTGTGGTGGGCACTGCGGACCTACGGCCACACCGGTGTGGCCGTCCTCGACGGCGGGATCACCAAGTGGCAGGCCGAGGGCCGCCCCACCACCAGCGCCGTTCCCAGCCACCCGCGGGCCCGCTTCACCCCCCGCTTCAATCCCGAGCTCTACGTGACCCACCAGCAGATGCGGGCCGCGGTGGGAACCCCGACCCGCCTGGTCGACGGGCGCATGGACGGTGCCCGCCAGCAGGACGGCGGCGCCATCCCCGGCAGCATCGTGGCCCCCGGGATCACCTTCACCGGCACCGACGGCACCTGGACCGGGCCTGAGGAGGCCCGCCGGCGCCTGGCCGAGGCCGGTGCCCGGACCCCCGAGCCCACCATCGCCTACTGCCGGGGCGGGGTCGGCGCCTGCGGCACCGCGCTGGCCTACGCCATCGCCGGCGCCGACGACGTCGCGGTGTACGACGGGTCCTGGACCGAGTGGATAACGGACCCGGAGTCGCCCCGAGCCCTCGACAGCCCGCCGCCCGTAGCCTGCTAGGCGTGACCGCCCAGGGCACTCCGATCGCGAACCAGGCCCGAGACCGGCACCTCGAGCAACTGACCACAGCGGGCCACGACGCCCTGATCGTGGGTGGCGGCATCAACGGAGCGGTCTCGGCGCTGGCACTGGCCGCCCACGGCCTGGACGTGGCCATCATCGACTCCGAGGACTTCGGCTCGGGCGTGAGCCAGGAGTCCTCCAACCTCATCTGGGGCGGCTTCAAGTACCTGCAGACCTACGAACTCGGGCTCGTGGCCGGGCTGTGCCGTTCCCGCAACCTGCTGGCTCGCTCGTACGCGAGCCGGGTCCAGGAGGTCCGGTTCCTCGCCGCGCTCGGCCCCACATCGCCGTACTCCCCGACCTACGCCACCCTCGGCGCGCACGCCTACTGGGCGCTGGGGCGTTTCGCCACCGGGCGCCCCCGACGGCTGTCGGCACGTGCGCTGGCAACCGCGGAGCCCGCGATCCATTCCGAGGGGGTGCGCGGCGCGGTCGAGTACTCCGACTACCTCCTCGTGGACAACGACGCCCGGTTCGTGCTCCAGCTGCTGCTCGACGCCGTCGAGAAGGGAGCGGTCGCGGTGTCGCGCCTGCGCCTGAACGACGCTGAGCGGGCTGGGCAGGGCTGGCGCGCCGAGGTCACCGACCAGTTGACCGGAAGCAGCCACACGGTGTCGGCGGCCGTGCTGATCAACGCCGCGGGGCCCAGGGCAGGCGACCTGGCGGAGCTGACCGGATCGACCTTGCGTTCGACTCTGTGCTTCTCCAAGGGAACCCACATCGTGGTGCCCAGGGTCACCGAATCGGGACGGATCCTGGCCTTCTTCGATGACGACCAGCGGCTGTTCTACGTGATCCCGATGGGACATCGCTCCCTGATCGGCACCACCGACACCCGTGTCGAGGACTCGGACGTGTCCATCACCCACCACGACCGTGATTTCCTGCTCGAGCAGGCCAACGCCCGGCTCCAGCTCTCGTCGCCGCTGCAGGCCGAGGACGTGATCGCGTACCGCTGCGGCGTTCGCCCCCTGGTGATCGGCGCGGACACCGACACCGATCGTGACTGGACCGAACTGTCGCGCCGCCACGCCGTAGAGGCCGATCAGGGCCGTGGGACCATCTCGATTCTCGGCGGGAAGCTCAGCGACTGCCTCAACGTGGGCGAGGAGGTGGTGACCGCCGCCCGCTCCTGCGGTCTCAAGCCGTCGCCTCCGGAGCGGGCCTGGTTCGGCGAGCCCTCCGAAGGCGTGCAGGCCCGCTTCGGGCGCAGCGCGGCCCGGGCCGGAATCGACGAGCTGACCGCGGCGCGCCTGTGGCGTCGCCACGGTCGCCGGGCGCTGGAGGTGGCCGACCTGGTGGAGGAGTCGGACGAGCTCGGCCTGCCGCTGAGCGACGTCGTCGACTACAGCGCCGCTGAGGTGATGGTCATGGCCCGCCACGAGCACGTCTTGACCATGGAGGACTTCCTGCGCCGCCGCACCATGCTGGCGATGCTCGAGACCGCGGACACGCTGGGGAGCGATCCGGGGGTGGAGCGAGCCGAGAGCCTGCTGTTCGGGCCAGGGCCAGAGCGGCCCGTGAGCGCAGCGAACAAGAGCGGGAGTGCAGCTGCATGACCGTCGTGCTGGCCGTCGATGCCGGGACCACGAGCGTGCGCACCATCGCCTTCGATGACGCCGGTCGCATCGCGGACGCCGCCCAGCGCGAGTTCACCCAGTACTTCCCCGAGCCGGGCCGGGTCGAGCACGACGCGTCGGAGATCTGGGACGCGGTCCAGACGACTCTCGGGGAGGTGGCCGGCCGCCTCGAGGAGCCTCCCGCGGCCATCGGGGTAACCAACCAGCGGGAGACGGTGGTGGCGTGGAGCCGGCGGAGCTCCGAGCCGCTGCATCCGGCCATCGTCTGGCAGGACCGCCGCACCGCGCCCCGGTGCGCGGAACTCGAAGGGGCCGGGCATCTGCGGATCGTGCGGGAGCGCACCGGCCTGGTGCTCGATCCGTACTTCTCAGGCTCGAAGCTGGAGTGGATGCTCCTCTACGGCGGCGTGGAGGTGAGTCCGGATCTGGCCCTCGGAACGATCGACAGCTGGATCATCTGGAACCTCACCGGCGGCGAGGTCCACGCCACCGACGCCACCAATGCCAGCCGGACCATGCTGTTCGACATCGGCTCGCTGCAATGGGACCCCGACCTGTGCTCGATGTTCGGGGTTCCGGCCGGATCCCTTCCCGAGGTGAGGCCCTCCAGCGGCAGCTTCGGCACGACCAGCCCCGACGCGGCCTGCGGCCCCGGCGTTCCCATTTCGGGGGTTGCCGGCGACCAGCATGCGGCCCTGTTCGGGCAGGCCGCCTTCGCGCCCGGCGACGCCAAGAACACCTACGGCACCGGCTCGTTCGTGCTGATGAACGTCGGCTCGGATATGCCGCCGCCCGCCGAAGGCCTGCTCACCACCGTCGCATGGCTGCTGGACACCCCCGAGGGTCCGGCGGTCACCTACGCGCTCGAGGGCGCGATCTTCGTGACCGGTGCGGCGGTGCAGTGGCTGCGTGACGGCCTGCAGATCATCGACGAGGCCGCGCAGCTGGAGGGCCTTGCCGCCCAGTGCTCGTCCACCGGCGGCGTGTACCTGGTGCCCGCGTTCGCGGGTCTCGGCAGCCCGCACTGGGACCCCTACGCGCGGGGCACGATCGTGGGCCTCACCCGGGGCACCGGACGTCCCGAGATCGCCCGAGCGGTGGTGGAGGCCATGGCCTTCCAGACCCGGGACGTGGTGGAGGCCATGGCCGCCGCGACCGGCACGCCGGTACGGAGCCTGCGAGTCGACGGGGGCGCCTGTGCGATGGACTCCATGCTGCAGCTCCAGGCCGACCAGCTCGGCGTGCCCGTGCAACGGCCCAAGCTCCAGGAGGCGACCGCCCTGGGTGCCGCCTACCTGGCCGGGCTCGCGACCGGCGTCTGGCCCTCGCTGGACGCGGTAGGCGGGCACTGGGTGCTCGACTTCGAGGCGGTGCCCGGCACCGGCAGCCCCGCCGCGGACCGCGCCTACGCGGACTGGAGGCGGGCGGTCGAGCGCAGCAAGGAGTGGGCGGTCCCGTGAGCCGGGTGGCGGTCGTGACCGGCGCGGCCGGAGCCATCGGCACCGCAGTGTGCAAGCACCTCAGCGCCGGAGGGGACACGGTCGTCGGCATCGACACGACTGCCGGCGACGAGCACGCCGCAACCGAAATCCTGTCCTGCGACATCACCGACGAGGCATCCGTTGCCGCGGTCTTCGACACCGTCAGGCGCCGGCACGGCGGCCCGGCCGTGCTGGTCAACAACGCGGGTGTCACCGGCGCCGGGGGAGTGGAGGAGGAGAGTCCCGACCAGTGGCGCCGCATCATCGACGTGAACCTGACCGGCGCCTACCTGTGCACCCGCCAGGTCGTCGCCGGCATGAGAGCGGCGGGTGGGGGCAGGATCGTCAACATCGCCTCCGTGAACGCCCGCTTCGGCGGCTCCGCCCTCTCGGGTCCGGCCTACGCGGCCAGCAAGGGCGGGCTGGTGACCCTCAGCCGCTTCCTGGCCCTGCACCACGCCGCCGACAACATCCTGGTGAACGCGGTCGCGCCCGGACCACACGACACCCCGATGTGGCACGCGCTCGACCCCGAACGGCGCGAGCGCATCCTGGCCACCGTCCCCGGCAACCCGCCCGGAGACCCGGAGGACCTAGCGGCCATGGTGGCGTTCCTGTGCGGACCGCACGCCGGATACATCACCGGCGCCACCATCGACGTCAACGGCGGCCAGTGGATGGGCTAGCCCGGAGGCGGGGTAGGTTCGGGAGCCGTGTCAAGCGGCCGGCCGACCATCAAGGACATCGCACGGGTGACGGGCGTCTCGGTGGCCACCGTCAGCCGCGCCCTGCGCGACCTCCCGTACGTAGCGCCCGAGACGCGAGCGCGCGTGGTCGAGGCGGCCGCCGAGCTCCAGTACGAGGCCCATCCCCAGGCCTCACGGCTTGTGTCCGGTCGGACTTGGACCATCGGCGTGGTGGCGCCCCAGTTCGGGACCTGGTTCCCGTTCAGGGCGCTGGGCGGCATCAACTCGGTGTTCGCCGGGGCCGGCTACGACGTGCTCATCTCCATGATGACCTCCCCGGGCGACCGCAGGCGCTTCCTCCAGGACGCACGGTCCTTCTGCCGGCGAGTCGACGGGCTCGTCCTCATCGACACGTTCGTGAGCCTCGAGGGCGACTCGGCTGACGCCTTCTTCGATCGGCCCGCGGTGGCGGTGGGCGAGACGCTCGAAGGCGCATCGTCGATCACAATCGACAACCGCGCTGCGGCCCGGCGCGCCGTGCAGCACCTCGTCGAGTTGGGCCACACCCGCATCGGGCTGGTCGCGGGACCGTCCCTTCCCGACCTGCCGACGCCGGTCCCCGAACAGCGTCGCGTCGGCTACGAGGACGCGCTGCGAGCCGCCGGGCTGCCGGTCGATCCCGGTCTGGCGGTGAGCGGCGAATGGACCGCGGCCGGCGGTGGCGCCGCGCTGTCGTCCGTCCTCGACGGCCCCGACCCGCCCACCGCGGTGTTCTGCATGTCCGACGAGATGGCCTTCGGAGTGATGCGAGCGGCCACGAGGCGGGGCCTGGCCGTGCCGGAGGACCTCTCCGTGGTCGGTTTCGACGATCACGATCTGGCCGGCGCAATGGGACTCACGACGATGCGCCAGGCGGTGGACGAGATGGGGGTCCGGGCCGCAGCGACGGTGCTGGGGCTCATCGACGGAGAGCCCGCTACGGACATCACCTGGGACGTGCCCCTGATCGTGCGGGAAACCACGGCAGCCTTGGGTTGATTCTGGTTGGAGCCCGCGCTAGCGTCCGATCTGTAAACGTTTGCATTCCTGGGAGGGAAAACCCATGAAGAACCAATCGCGCCTATGGCTGATCCTCGGCGCCCTGCTCGCCTTCGCCCTGGTGGCTACGGCCTGCGGCGACGACGAGCCGGCCGTGGTGGACACCAGCGCCGCCGATGCGGCGGCTGCCGCGGCTCAGGCTGAGGCCGACGCCGCCCAGGCCGAGGCCGACGCGGCCGCGGCCGATGCCGCCCAGGCTGAGGCCGACGCGGCCGCGGCTCAGGCTGAGGCCGACGCGGCCGCCGACCGGGCAGCCGAGGCCGAAGCGGCGCTCGCGGCTGCCATGGCCGAAGGCGAGGGGGCGGTAGACGCAGAGGTCGTCGCCGAACTCGAGGCCCAGATGGCCGAGGCCCAGGCTGAGGCCGACGCGGCCGCGGCCAGAGCGGCCGAGGCCGAGGCGGCCATGGAGGCGACGATGATGGAGATGGAGATGAGCCTCGCCGGCAGCGTCGTCACCATCCTCGGTCCCGAGACCGGGTCCGAGGCCGAGGGCTTCCTGGCCGGATTCGAGCCGCTGCGTGAGCGCACCGGCATCGTCGTCCGCTACTCGGGCACCCGCGACGCCACCACCGAGCTCAACCTGGCCGTAGAGGCCGGCGACCCGCCCGACATCGTCATCATCCCCCAGCCCGGCCGTATCAAGCAGTTCGGCGAGTCCGGCGACGCGGTGGCCCTGCCCCAGTCGATGCTCGACAACATCGGCGGCTCCTACGACCCGTTCTGGTTCGACCTGGCCTCCACGGGCGGCAACGTGTACGGCGTGCCCAACAAGGGCGACGTGAAGAGCCTGGTGTGGTACAGCCCGCAGGCCTTCGCCGACGCCGGCTACGCCATCCCCCAGACCTGGGCCGAGCTCGAGGCTCTCATGGAGCAGATGAAGGGCGACGGCAACACCCCGTGGTGCGTAGGCATCGAATCGGGAGCCGCGACTGGCTGGGCCTTCACCGACTGGATGGAGGACATGATGCTCCGCGTCCACGGGCCCGACGTGTACGACCAGTGGGTCAACCACGACATCCCCTTCAACGACCCCCGGGTGATCGAAGTGGCCGAGTTCGTCGGCAACATCTGGTTCACCGAGGGCAACGTGAGCGGCGGCCGGGACCTGATCTCCCAGCGCAGCTTCAGGGAGATGGCCGCGGCCCACCTCAACGGCGAGTGCATGATGCACCGCCAGGCCAACTTCGCGGGCGCCCACTACCTCGAGGCCGGCGCCTCGTCGCTCGGTCCCGACGGCGACGTGAACGTGTTCTACCTGCCGACCATCAGCGACGAGTTCGGCACCGTGGTGCTCGGAGCGGGCACCCATGCGGTGGCCTTCACGGACAAGCCCGAGACCCTGGCGGTGCTGGAGTACATCGGCACCGCTGAGTACGCCAACGCTCGCATCGCGTCCGACAAGGGCGGCTTCCTGTCGCCCAACCGCGATCACGACACCTCGCTGTACAGCTCCTCCTTCGACCGGGGCCTGGCCGAGATCCTGGTGAGCGCCAACCCGTTCCGGTTCGACGCATCCGATCTGATGCCGGGCGAGGTGGGCGCAGGCGAGTTCTGGCGGTCCGGCACCGACTTCGTGTCCGGCTCCAAGACCGCCGAGGAGTTCGCCGAGGACGTCGAGGACGCCTGGCCGTCCTGACACCCATCCGGCACAGGGAACAATCGACCCCCCAGGGGTGTGGTGGCGGCTAGCGCCCCCACACCCCACGCCGGGTTATTGTCCCTTCCGCAGCAGCCGCTCATCTCCGGGCAACTGCTGAGACTGAAGAACTGAGAGGCTGACCCCGGTGGACCAGTTCATCACCATGATCATCACGGTCGTGGTGTCGCTGGCTGTGTCCGCAGTGCTCTTCGTCGGCGCGAACCGCGCCGTCGACAGCATCCGGGGCCGCTGGCCGGTCTTCACGGCCGCCATCGGGGGGATGGTCGGTCTCGTGGCCGGCGCGGTGGTGCAGCACAACGGCTGGCTGCCTCGCGGTCCCGCGCTGGGCGGACCGCTCAAGGAGGGCTGGCTGGTCCTCCTCGCGGGCGGAGTTGCCGGCGCGGCGATCGCCGCGGTCGGAGGCCGGCTGGCCGAGCCCGCTCTGGACCGGCGGTCCCGCTGGACGGACGGCCTCCGACCCTGGGTGTTCGTCGGCCCGGCGCTCCTGTTCGTGGGGGGCGGGCTGGTGCTGCCCGGCCTGCGCACGGCCTTCCTGTCGCTGAAGCCGGGGACGAGGGGGCGGGAGCCCGGCTTCACGCTCGAGCACTACAAGGACATCTTCACCGACGACACCTACTTCACCGTCGAGGGCTGGTCGGCCATCTTCACCGGACGGCTGTTCATCGTCGGACTGGCCGCCGCCGTCGCCGCCGCAGCCGCGGCCTGGGCCAGCTCGGCTCTCATCGTCGGCGGGCGGGCGCGGGCGGCCGCAGCCACCGGCATGCTCCGTGGGCTCAGGATCGCAGCCGTCGTGCTGGTGGCCCTGGTCGTAGCGGCCCTCATCGAGTCGGTCGCTCGCGAGCCGAACCGCTCCGCGGTCATGGATGTGCTCACCGTCGTGGTGTCGAGCCGGATCACGCTGGGTGTCGCCGCAGCGGCCGCAGTGCTGGCCGTCGCGGTCTGGCTGATCGCCCGGGTCCGGAGCCGCGAGGTCGAGATGGACTGGGGGTCACCGGCCTCGTCCTCACTGGCCGTCGTGGCCTCAATCCTGCTGATCTTCGGGGCACTCTCCACGCTGCGGGGCGTGGTCTGGAACAACATCTGGTGGGTGGTCACCGTGGCCGGGCTGTCCACCGTCCTGGGGCTGCTGCTGGCCGTGCTGGCCGAACGATCCCGGGGCGAGCGGATCGGCAAGACCCTGATCTTCATGCCCATGGCCATCTCGATGGTCGGAGCCGCGGTGATCTGGGACTTCATGTACGAGGTGCAGCCCATGGGCAACCAGACCGGGCTGTTCAACGCGGTCCTCCAGGGAATCGGCTTCACCCCCCGCGGCTTCTTCATCAACGCCTCGATGATCCCCTGGAACAACTTCTGGATCATGTTCATCATGGTGTGGATCCAGACCGGCTTCGCCATGGTCGTGCTGTCGGCGGCCATCCGGGCCGTGCCCGAGGAGCTGACCGAGGCGGCCCGGGTGGACGGGGCCAGCGAGGCCCAGGTGTTCTGGCGGGTGGTGATACCCCAGATCCGGCCCACCATCATCGTGGTGGTCACCACCCTCATCGTGATCGTCACCAAGGTCTTCGACCTGGTCAAGGCCACCACCAACGGCGCCAACCGCACGAACGTGCTGGCCAACGAGATGTTCGACCAGCTCCGCGACCGCAACTTCACGTCCAGCAGCGCCTTCGCGGTGGTCCTGTTCGCGCTGGTGCTGCCGGTCATGGTCTACAACATCCGGCGACTCCAGCGGGAGCTGGCATGACCGCCGTGCAGACCGCGGTGATGCCGACCGGCCAGCGGCTGCGCCGGCTGGCCGCGGAGGTCCCCACGTGGGTGATGTGGCTGATTGTGATCCTGTGGACGGTCCCCACCTTCGGGCTGTTCGTGTCGTCGTTCCGCAAGGTCCCCGACATCGAGACCTCGGGCTGGTGGACGGCCTGGAACGACCTCGACAACCTGACGCTGCAGAACTACCGCGACGTGTTCCGCGAGTCGGCCGCGCAGCCGTCGATGTGGGAGTTCGCGCTCAACTCGATCGCCATAGTCGTCCCGGCCACGATCATCCCGATCGCGGTGGCCGCCTTCGCGGCCTACGGGTTCGCCTGGATGGAGTTCCGGGGCCGGAACTGGCTGTTCATCGGCCTGGTGTCGATGATCGCCCTGCCCAACCAGATGGCGTTCGTGCCCCTGCTGCAGCTGTTCAACAACGGCGCCCGGTTCACGGTTCCCGGCCTCGACTGGACGCTCGTGCTGCTGCCCGACCTGGGCATCGGCAACACCGCGGCCGCGGTGTGGCTCACCCACACCGCCTTCGGCCTCCCGCTGGCCGTGCTGCTGCTGCACAACTTCATCGGCCAGCTGCCCGGCGACATCTTCGAGGCGGCCCGCATCGACGGCGCCAGCCACTTCACCATCTTCTGGCGCCTGGTGGTGCCGCTGGCCCGGCCCGCGCTGGCCGCGTTTGCGGTGTTCCAGTTCCTGTGGACCTGGAACGACTACCTGATCGCCTCGGTGTTCCTCAACGACAACGAGCCGATGACGGTGGCGCTGGTGAACCTGGTCGGGGAGCGCGGCCAGAACTTCCAGCTGCGCTTCGCGTCGGCCTTCGTCATCATGATCCTGCCGCTGATCGTCTTCTTCAGCCTCCAGCGGCACTTCGTGCGGGGCCTGCTGGCCGGCTCCGTCAAGGGATGATGAGCGTCACATCACCTCGGCCAGCCGCACCGCCGAGCCGGTGGCCAGCGACCGGCTCCCGGCGACGCCCATGGCCACCGACAGCAGGCCGGCCCGGAGGCTCTCTTCCGAGGACGCCCTCCAGCCGTCCGGATCGAGGGTCCTGACCGCGTCGAGGAAGTGCTGGTGCTCGACGTAGCTGGAACCGTGATGGAGCCCCTCGTAGGCGGCCGTGCTGTCCACCGTGAGGCTCTCGACGTCGCCGATGCCGTGGACGCCCCGGCGCCCTATACGTACGGTCCCGGAAGGGACGAGCGCCTCGACCTTGCCGGCGTCGCCCATCACCGCGAACTCCTGCTGATCGTGGGTGGCCTCGGCGAACATGCAGAGGTCGAGCAGGCCCCGGGCGCCGTCGTCGTAGTCGACGATCACGTAGGCGCTGTCGATGATGTCGGGAGTTCGGCCACCGTAGGTCTCGTCGAGGTGGTTGACCATCTGGCTCCCGGAGGCGTAGACCCGCTCGGGACGGCCTGCCATCACCTGGTTCATGAGATCGAAGAAGTGGCAGCACTTCTCCACGAGGGTGCCGCCGGTGTTGTCCCGGAAGCGGTTCCAGTTGCCCACCTTGTCGAGGAACGGGAACCGGTGCTCGCGCAGCGACGCCATCCGGACCCGCCCCGCGGTGCCGGCCCCCACCTCGGAGATGAGGCGTGCGAACGGGGCCATGTAGCGGTACTCCAGCCCGACCCAGACCAGGCCGCGATGCCCGGCGGCGGCCTCGAGGACCCTCTGGCAGTCGGCGACGGTGGTGCACAGCGGCTTCTCGACCAGGACGTGAAGATCGTTGCCGAGCACGTCGTCGAGCACCGCCGCATGGGTCATGTTCGGGGTGGCGATCACCACCGCGTCGCAGAGGCCGCTGGCGATCAGGTCGCGGTCGTCGCTGAAGGCTGCCGCGGCGGGCACCAGCGCGGCGGCCGCGTCGAGCGACTCGGCGCTCGGATCGGCCACCGCGGTCACCCGGGCTCCGGGCAGGTGCAGGATGTTGGCGACGTGCTCGCGGCCCATCATCCCGGTGCCGATCACCCCGTAACGGACGTCAGGAGCGTTCATCGGGCCTGTTCACCGCCGCGGTCGGGGCGACCCCGGAGCCTCGGGCGCTTCAACTCTCACAGATAGCGTGACCTTGTGGAACACGGACTCATAGACCCCAATCGTCGCCCGCTCGGAGCCGATTTCCAAGTAGGACCGCTGGGGGTGGGCTGCTGGCGGTTCCTGGCGCGGCCCGACGACGAGCTCAGGGCCCTGCTCGAGACCGGGCTTGACCTGGGCATGAACCTCGTCGACACCGCCGACATCTACGGGCTCGGATGGGGCGGGCAGGCCTTCGGGGAGGCCGAGGAGAACCTCGGGCGGATCCTGGCCGGCGCGCCGGGCCTGCGCGACCGGATGGTGCTGGCCACCAAGGGCGGGATCGTCCCCGGAGTTCCGTACAACTCGGGCCGCGACGCCATCACCGCGGCCTGCGAGGCGTCGCTGCGACGGCTGCGCACCGACGTGATCGACCTGTACCAGATCCACCGGCCCGACATGCTCACCCACCCCGCCGAGCTGGCCGGCGCCCTCAGCGCTCTGCGGGCTGCGGGCAAGATCCGCGAGGTCGGGGTCTCGAACTTCACGACCGGCCAGCACGAGGCCTTGGCCGCCCACCTGCCGTTCGGTCTGGCCACCACCCAGCCCGAGTTCTCCGCGGCCCATCTGGCGCCGCTGCGCGACGGCACCCTCGACCTGTGCATGCGCGACGGCGTGCTGCCGCTGGCCTGGAGCCCTCTCGGCGGGGGCCGCCTGGCCGACGGCGCCGGTACCCGTCCCGAGTTGCTCGCGGTGCTGGATCGTCTGGCTGAGCGGGAGGGCGTGGAGCGGGCCACCATCGCGGTGGCGTTCGTGCTGGCCCATCCGTCGAGGCCGGTTGCCCTGCTCGGCACCCAGCGGCCCGAGCGGCTGGTCCAGCTGGCAGCCGCGCCCGGGGTCCGCCTCGACCGCAGCGACGTCTACGACGTGATCGAGGCCTCCGAAGGCGCCCGGCTGCCATGAGTAGCCCAATGCCAGGCTCGATTGGCCCCCGTTCCAGAAATCTGCATCGGATTTACACCTATATGACGACTTTCTCTACAGATTTGGTGTGCGCCAGTGGATGCGATGAACGGGTCTGATCCGGTGGAGGTCGCGTGGTTCGGCGCCCTGTGCGACGACGACTACCAGTACCTGGGTGTTCCCGACGAGGCCCTGGCCAGTAGTTGGGAGCATTGTCGCGACATCACCCTGGCGGCCGAGCGCAACGGCTTCGACAACATCCTGCTGCCCTCGGGCTACACGCTCGGCATCGACGCGACCGCCTTCGCGGCCGGGATCGCGCCCCTGACCGAGCGCATGAGGCTGCTGCTGGCGGTGCGGATGGGGGAGCTGTGGCTGCCCCAGCTGGCCCGCCAGATCGCCACCATCGACCGGATGCTCGGCGGGCGGCTCACCGTGAACATCATCTCCAGCGACATTCCCGGCGAGACCCTGGAGTCGGCGCCCCGGTACCGCCGCACGCTGGAGTGGATGCACGTGCTGCGCACGCTGCTCGACGGCCGGCCGGTGGACTTCCACGGCGAGTTCGTCGACCTGACCCTCGACCCGCCCAGGGCCCGAACGGTGTCGGGACGCTGCCCGCCGTTCTACTTCGGCGGGTTCTCGGAGGCGGCCAAGGAGACCGCGGCCGAGGCCTGCGACGTGTTCCTCACCTGGCCGGACACGGTCGCGGGGGTCGCGGCCACAGTCGCCGACATGGAGGCCCGAGCGGCCCGCCGGGGCCGGAAGCTGCGCTTCGGCCTGCGCAGCCATGTGATCGTGCGGGAGACCGCGGAGGAGGCCAGAGCGGCGGCCGACTCGCTGGTGAGCCGCCTCGACGACGAGGTCGGCGCGGCGATCCGGGGACGGTCCCTGGACGCCGTCTCGGTCGGGGTGAGCCGGCAGTCCGAGCTCCGCGACCTGAGCGACCGCGACGGCTACGTCGAGGCCAACCTGTGGACCGGCATCGGCCGGGCCCGCTCCGGCGCGGGCGCGGCCATCGTCGGAGACCCGGACGAAGTGGTGGCCAAGCTGCAGGAGTACCGCAGGGTCGGGATCGACGCGTTCATCCTGTCGGGGTACCCGCATCTCGACGAGTGCGACCGGGTCGGCCGTCATGTGCTGCCCCGCCTGGACCACGGCCGACTCGCTCCGTTCTAGCCGGGCTCCGCTTCGACATGACCATCCCGCCTGTCAGTAGAGTGGCCTGACTGTAAACGTTTGCGGAGGATTGCCAAGTGAGGGCCAGCACGTCGGAACAGCGCACCGGCGGGTCTGACAGAACCCAGCCCTGGTGGCGAGGAGCGGTCGGCTACGAGATCTATGTGCGCTCCTTCGCCGACTCGACCGGAGACGGGGTCGGCGACCTGGCCGGGATCGCCGGCCGGCTCGACTACCTGAGCTGGCTGGGCGTCGACGCGCTGTGGCTGACGCCGTTCTACCCGTCGCCGGGCCACGACCACGGCTACGACGTCAGCGACTACTGCGCGGTCTCGCCCCGCCACGGGACGCTCGACGACTTCGACACCCTCGTGGCCGAGGCTCACCGCCGGGGGCTGCGGGTGATGGTCGACATCGTGCCCAATCACACGTCGATCGAGCATCCGTGGTTCGCGCGGGCCCGCCGGGACCGGGACGGACCCGATCGGCACCGCTACCTGTGGGCCGACCCGGCCCCCGACGGCGGGCCGCCCAACAACTGGGTCAGCCACTTCGGGGGACCGGCCTGGACCCTCGACGAGGCCTCCGGCCAGTACTGGTGCCACCTGTTCCTGCCCGAGCAGCCCGACCTCAACTGGCGCAACCCCATCGTGAGGGACGACTTCGACGCGATCCTGGAGTGGTGGATGGACCGCGGCGTCGACGGCTTCCGTGTCGACGTTGCCCACGGCCTCGTCAAGGACGTCCAGCTGCGCGACAACCCCCAGATCGCGCCGGTCGTGGAAGGCATGGACCCCTTCGACGCGTTCTATGCCTTCGAGCACCGTCACGACATGGACCAGTCCGAGAACGTCGAGATCTTCCGCCGCTGGAACCAAGTCTGCGCGCACCGGCAGGCGATGCTCCTAGGCGAGGTCAACGCCCCCTGGCCCGACCGGATGGCCCGCTACGTCGGTGCGGGCGCGCTCGACCAGGCCTTCTTCCTGCAGTCCGCCTTCCTGGGCTGGGACCCCGAGACGCTGTTGACCATGGTGCGGGTCATGCACGACGCCGCGCCCCAGGGGATCTCCTGGGTGCTGAGCAACCACGACCGCTCCCGGCCGGTCAGCCGCTACGGCGGGGGCGAGGCCGGAGTGCGCCGGTCCCTGGCCGTGAGCACCCTGTTCATGGCGCTCGGAGGCACCCCCTTCCTCTTCCAGGGCGAGGAGCTCGCTCTGGCCGACGGAGTGCTCCGGGACTACCACGATCCGGTGTCGGTACGGAACGAGGGCGCGACCAGCGGCCGCGACGGGTGCCGGACGCCCATGCCCTGGGACAGCAGCACCCACAACGGCTTCACGGCCGGCAAACCATGGATCGCCGCCGAGCGGCGCCCGCCGGAGGAGACGGTCGCCGGACAGCAGGCCGATCCCGACGCGCCGGTGCACCGCTACCGCACCCTGCTGGCCGTTCGCCGGCAGCACCCCGACATGTGGCGGGCCCCGCTGGAATGGATCGAGACCTCTGATCCGCGGGTAGCCGCCCTGCGGCGAGGCACGATCGCGGTAGTCGCCAACCTGTCCGAGCGTCGCACAAGCGTCACGCTGGGCTCACCCGGCTGGGAACCCGTCTTCGCCAGCCGGCCAGGCTGCCGCCTCGACACTCCGGTCCACGACACAGTCTCAGTCCCACCCGAGACCACCATCGTGCTGTCCAACGACGGCCCGCTCCCGGCGCGTGGTGCCACCACCTGACCCGGGAACGGCGCGCTAGGGGAGGAACTCGGAGGCTCCGACGTCGATGCAGTGCTGAAGGTGGCGGCGGATCATGGTGGAGAACATCTCGTCGCCGCGGGGGTCAGGGCTGGTGAAGGTGGCGCCCAGCACCGTGATGATGATCCCGTGCATGGCGGCGCGGCGGTACATGTCCCAGCACTCGGCCCCGGCCAGATCGACGCCAGCCTCGCCGAACTGGCGGCGGCAGCCTGACACCAGCTCGCGCTCCCAGAGCCGGCGGTCGTCGACCTCAACGCTTCCCCCCAGGAAATAAGCGATGTCGGTGAGGGGGTTGGCCTCGGCCGGAGTCTGCCAGTCGACGATGGTGGCGGTGTCGCGGTGGAACAGGATGTTCTCGCTGCGGAAGTCGCCGTGCACGAGCGTGGTGGCTCCCTGGTAGGAGGAGGCAGCCGAGGCGAAGTTGGCCACGTAGCGCTCGCCGAAGGTCAGGCCGCCGGCGTCGAGCACGTGACCGAACCGGTCCACGAAGCTGGGCCAGGCGTCCTGGAGCAGCAGCTGCGCGAACTCGGCGTTCTCACCGCCGCGGGTCGAGCCGACCACATGGTCGATACCGGCGAGACTGGTGTCGCCGTAGAAGGCGGCGGCCAGCTTCACCGCCTCACGCAGCGCGGTCACAGTGTGCGAACGGCTCTCGCCCGTCGTCTGGACGCCCGGCTCGGCCGGGGCCATGTCCTCCAATAGCAGCAGGAACGACCCGCGGTCGGCGCTGATCTCGCTGCCGTACACGGCCGGGATGCGGATCGCGGTCCTCGGAGCCAGCACCCGGTAGAACATCACCTCGTTGTAATAGGCGCCCGCGGCACCGGCCATGGTCCGGGCCCGCTCGTCGGCGGCCGGGAACTTGGCCACGAGAGTCGGCGGAGCCTGGTCCGCGGCGCCGCCATAGGACAGCAAGTAGCGGGCGTTGTCGCCCATCTTCCCCCCGCCGATCAACTCGAAGCGGGCCTCAGCGACTCGACCCTCGGCCAGGACACCCGCGGCCCGCAGGTAGCCGGTCAGCTCGGGCGGGCCGAGCGACTCCGGTGATGTCGGGAAGTCCATCGGGCGTCGGACCCGCCTCCGACGATCAGGGGCGCGTCCGGAACGCCATGCTGGGGTTGTCGGGCAGCTCGGTGAGAGGCTCGGCCACCTCGGCGACCGTCGGCCCGACCCCCACGGACGCCAGCGCGTCCAGATCTAGCTGGTAGACCTCTGCGGCCGTCGCGCCCAGCAGCTTTCGCAGGTCGTCCTCGGACCAGTCGCAGAACACGTGCCGCAGCGACGCCACCGAATCGGGGAACGTGCCCTCGCTGTGGGGGTAGTCGCTGCCCCACATGAACCGGTCGACTCCCAGCAGCTTGATCGCCTCGGCCTCATCCCGGCCGGGGAAGCTGGCTCCCATGTAGCAGTTGGTCCTGAAGTAGCTGCTCGGCGGGTTGGGCAGCTGCGCGGCGTCCGCAGTCATCTCCCCGACGTTTCCGTCACCGGTGAAGAGCCGCCAGTAGGCGTCCATCTTCGACAGCGCGGCCGGCACCCACCCGACGCGCTGCTCGGTCATCACGAAGCGCAGCCGCTTGAAGCGCTCGAACACGCCGCTCACGATGAGGTGCCACAGGCTGCGATTGGCGAAGAACGGCACCTCCATCAGCATCAGGAAGGCGCGGTTGGGGGAGTCCTGGAGGTCGGGGATCCCGGCGCCGCCGTGCTGGGTCACTGCGAGCCCGGTGTCCTGGCAGGCGGCCCACAGCGGATCGTAGTAGTCGCTCCACAGCGGCGGGACCGGCGAATCGGGCGGGACGGCCGGCACCAGCACGCCACTCAGCCCGTTCTCAGCCGCCCACTCCACCTCGCCGACGGCCGCATCCATGTCGTTGGGGAACACCTGGGCCAGACCGGCCCGGCGTCCCGGCAGCTGGCCGCACCAGTCCACGAGCCAGCGGTTGTGGGCCTGAAGACCCGCCCACCGCTGCTCGAACTCGGCGGTGGTCGCCGGGGGACGGGCGACCAGCAGCGACGACGGAAAGAACGGCGGCACCGTGTTGGGGAAGACGACCTCGGCGACCTGGCCGTCGGCCTCAAGGTCGCGCTGGCGCACCGAGTTGTCCCAGTTGCGGACCCGCTTGGAGTCCCGGAGATCGTCGAATGGGTTGATGTAGTCCTGCTTCCAGGCGTCGAAGTCGGTGTGCAGCCTCGACGGCAGGTACGGGCGGTAGTCGTCGATGTCGCCGCCCGCGTGGCAGTCCGCCGACACGATCGTGTAGCGGTCTCCGTAGGTTGTTGCGTTCATCATCGTCTCCATCTTGACAGCGGCGGAGCGAATCTCAACTGCAGTTCTACGTGCTCTCCAGCCCGAATCGCCGCTGGAGCTCGCGTTTGAGTACCTTGCCCGCGGGGTTCCGGGGTAAGGCCGCGACCATCTCCAGGCGCTCGGGAGTGGCCTGGCGGCGCAGACCGGCCCTCGCCAACTGGCCGGCAAGGCCCTCGAGGCTCATCTGGGCGCCCTCGGCTGGCACCACCACCGCGCACACCGACTCGCCAGTGCGGGCGTCGGGAAGCCCGATGACGGCGGCGTCCGCGATGCCGTCCAGCGCGAACAGCAGGTCCTCGACCTCCTTGGCCGAGATGTTCTCGCCGTGGCGGATGATGATGTCCTTGACCCGCCCGGTGATCGTCACGTACCCGTCGGCGTCGATGACGCCGAGGTCGCCGGTGCGGTAGTAGCCGCCGGCGTCGAAGGCCTCCGCGTCGAGCGAGCCGTCCATGTATCCCAGCATCACTTGGGGTCCCTTGGCCCGCAGCTCGCCCTCGACGCCGGGATCGCACACCGTCTCGTCGCCCGACACGGCGATGAGGTCGACGCCGGGCAGGGCCCGCCCCTCGGTGGCGGCCAGCTTCTCATCGGGGTCGTCCACGTCGCCGTTGGTCAGCACGGGCGCCTCGGTGAGTCCCCATCCCGAGGCCACCCCGACGCCGCCCAATTCGTCGACGACCCGCCGGTGCAGCGCAGGGGGGATGGGCGCGCCGCCCCCGGGGCAGACCTTCAGGTCACCGAACAGCGGGCGGTCCAATCGCTGTTGGGCGGCCAGGTACATGAGATAGAACGGCGTTCCGGTCCCGGCGTGGGTGCATCCCTGTTCGGACAGGAACGCCACGGTGGCCTCAGGGTCGACGGTCTCGTCGAGCAGGTGGGTGCATCCCCGCTCCAGGGCCATGAACAGCAGCCCGATGCCGCCGATGTGGGGGAACGGGAAGGTGAGCGAGTAGCGGTCGCCAGGCTGCACGTCGAGACGCTCGGCCATCGGCCCTCCGAACGCTCCGACGGTCTGGTCGGAGTGCCGGGCCCCCTTGGGGTCGGCGGTGGTGCCCGACGTGTAGCAGATCCAGCGGGTCTCATCCGGCTGGGCGTCCACGGCCGGGGGCAGTGCCGCGGGATCGCCCTGCGGGAACGATCCGGGCCCGACCGTGAGCGTCCGGAGCCCCTCGACCTCTCCAGCGATGTCGGCGGCCATCGCCGCGTAGTCGAACCCGCCGAAGACCCCCGGGGAGATCAGCCAGCTGGAGCCGGCCTGGCGAGCGCAGAAACCCACCTCGCGATGACGGTAGATGCCGATGATCGGGTTCTGGACCGCTCCCAGCCGGGACAGCGCGCCCGCCAGCACCACGGTGTCGACCCACGTCGGCAGGATCCACGACACGACCTCGCTCCGGCGCACGCCCGTGCCGGCCAGGCCGGCCGCCATGGTCAGGACCCGGTCGCGGTACTCGCCGAAGGTCGCCCGATCGCCCTGGCGCGACACCAGCATGGGCTGGTCGGGCCAGCGCTGGGCGGCCCGCTCGATGAGGTCCCACAGCGAGGGCGACTTCCCAGCCGCCGATTGGCTCAACCCAGCTCCCTCTGATCCTCGCGGCTGGGCTGGCGGCCGGTGAGGAACGGGCAGAGCGGCCCGGCCACCAGCAGGATCCGATGCCAGTCAGTGGTGGTGAGGCGGGCCTCGGAGCGCCAGGCGAGCAGTCCCTCGTCGGATCGCTGGGCGGCCTCGGCGTCGGCCCAGGCCTGCCACCCCGGCACAGCCCACAGCAGGACGGCCTCGTCGTCGTCTCGCATGGCGGTGGTCCACGCCCCTGTGAGCGTCCACCCGAACCGGTCGTAGGCGGGCGACGCCGATGTCCGGGCGAGGTCGAGGAGGTCGGGCGCGGTGCCGGGCCGGCACTTCAGGATCTCATGGGCGAACACGGTGGCCCGGAGGCCGGCGGCCGTCCATTGCTCGATGGTCGGCATCCACGGAGCGGGCAGCAGGATGCGGTCGAAGCCGCCCCGGCGGAACTCGGCCGCCTCGTTCCACCACCGCTCGAGGGTCGGGTCCTGGAGGCCCGGACCGACCGCCTCGCGGCCGAAGGAGCGGGCCAGCCCGTCCAGGCCCTGCTCCTCCCAGATGTTGCACACCTGGGGCCACGGGCCGGTGCTGCCCAGCACGGCCCAGATCCCGAACAGCAACTGGTTGCGGTCCTGCTGAGCTCCGGGGCTCCAGTTGGCCGCCATGTGGTGCATGTAGTTGGCCCGGTTGGCCCCACGGATGTCGATGAACTCATGGATGTAGGCCCGCTCGTTGTCGCTCACGGCGCCTCCAGCGCGGTCCACATCATCTGCTTCAGAGAGCGCATGCGGGCCGGGTCGCCCTCGGCCACCCGGGCGGCAAGCTCCCGGGCCCGGTCCCGAAGGCCATCGGCGGCCACCACCTCCGAGACGATGCCGAGCTGGCGGGCCCGATCGGCGCTGAGCCGCTCGTGCGCTCCCATCAGAGCCATCCGGCTCACGGACTCCATGGGGGCCTTCTTGAGCAGGCCGATGGTCTCGAACGCAGACACCTGCCCGACCGAGACGTGAGGGTCCATGAACGTGGCGCGGTCCGCGGCGATGACAATGTCGGCGTCGGCCACGAAGTGGAGACCGCCGCCTGCGCAGGTCCCGTTGACCGCCGCAACCACCGGCTTGGTGACACCGCAGTGCCATGCCGTCATGCGCAGGGTGAAGTCCCGGGTCTGGCGGGAGCTGGCCCGCAGCGCCTCGCGGTCGGTGGCGAGCTGGTTCACGTCCAGGCCGGTCTGGAAGGAGCGGCCGTTGCCGGTATTGACGATGACCTGTACTTCCGGGTCGGCGTCGAGCTCGGCCCAGGCCGACTCGAGCTCGACGAACATGCGGGCGTCGATCGCGTTGCCCGCATCGGGCCGGTCGAAGACGAGCCATCCCACCGGGCCGTCGGCCCGCACCTCGAGCGTCTCGTACCTCATGCGGGGGCCGAATCCTGGAGCAGCTCCCATACGTTGCCCTCGGGGTCGGCGATCAGCGCGAAGCAGGCCCCGGGGCGGTGAACGGTCACCTCGGTGATGACCGTCCCGCCACCGGCCCTTACCGACTCCGCCTCGGCGGCCGCGTCGGTCACATGGAGGGCGGCGTACGCCCAGCCCGCTCGATCCGGCCATTCGCCGGCAGGCGGGGACGCACCGCGTGATCGAGCGGGCTGGTAGAGCTTCAATCGGGCCTCGCCCCGCCGCAGCCGGCGGACCACTCCCTGCGGGAAGGTGAGCACGGTGTCGACGGTGAAACCCAGCGCGTCGCAGTAGAAGCCGGCCAGGGCGGCGCCGTCGCCGGTCACGATCCCGGGCTCGATGCTCGCGGACGGTGTCATGGCTGGGCGACCAGTTCGCTGCGGAGCACCTTGCCAGTCTCGCTGCGGGGCAGCCGATCGAGGAACTCGAATCGCACCGGCACCTTGTAGGCGACTAGGTGCCGGCGGCAGACCTCTCCCAGGTCGTAGTCGGTCTCACCGACCACGAACGCCACCGGCACCTCGCCCAGGCGGCTGTCGGAAGCTCCGACCACGGCTGCCTCCCTTATGCCGGGCACCGCCACCAGCACCTCTTCGACCTCGGAGGGGTAGACCTTGTGCCCGCCCCGGTTGATCAGGTCGCTGAGCCGGCCTTCGAGCCATACGAATCCGTCGCTGTCGATGCGGGCCAGATCGCCGGTGCGGACGAACCCGCCGGCGGTGAGACGCTGCGGGTCCAGGCCGGCCGCGGTGCTGGGCGGCTTGACCAGCAGCTCGCCGATCCCGTCGCCGTCGGGGTCGTCTATGCCGATCTCGACGCCGGGGTGGGGCCTGCCGACGGCGCCGATCTTGCCGGGGTGCGTTCTGGCGTCGTCGGCGGTCCATCCGATGACCTCACCCACTTCGGCCTGGCCGTAGCCGTTGAGCACGGTCACCCCGAAGCGGTCGGCGAACCGCCGGGCCGCCAATGGCGACAGCGGCGCGGTGATGGAGCGCACATAGCGCAACGGCGCCAGAGACTCGATCGACGGGTCGTCGCTGAGCATCGCCATCGCGGCCGGCGGCAGCACCGTCGACCTGATCTCGTGGCGCTCGACCAGCATGGCGAACGAGGCGGTGTCGAAGCCGTTCATCATCACCAACCGAGCACCGGCCCGGAGACCGAACAGGGCGTTGAAGATGCCCGCGTTGAGCGCCATCGACACCGGGATGAGGTTCGGCGACGGCGGCCGCGCGGGGTCCCTCGGCTTGGCTCGCAAGGGTTCCAGGACCCGGTCGATGATCTCGATGTAGCCGCGGTGTGTGTGCACCACCGGCTTGGGGCGCCCGGTCGTCCCCGAGGTCCACAACACGAACGCGGCGTCGGGCGGCACGGCGACCTCCGGCATCGCTCCGGTGATGTCGTCGACCGCGGCCTGGGGCTGGCGGGGATTGATCGGCACGTAGACCGCGCCCGCCCGGAAGCAGGCGAACATCGCGATCAGCGCTTCGACACCGTCGGCGACCACCGGAACCAACTCGCCCTCGCGACCATGGAACTCCTCGGCCTGGGATTCGACTGCGGCCAGGACCTCGCCCTTGGTGAGCGACCGGTCGAGGGTGTGTACGAGCGGATCCGCGCTCGAGGACGGGTGGTCGACCAGGAGCCGCAGCAGGCTCATGGGCACGGACGGCGTGTCGTGGTCACCGCGGCTGCCAGTCGGGGTCGCGGCGCTCGGCGAAGGCCGCCGGACCCTCGGTCTGGTCGGGGTGGCCCCACATCGACACCAGGTGGCGGGCGCCCTGCCGGCAGGCGTCGGTCAGGCCTGTCTCCAGCGCGCCCCACAGCGCCTTCTTGGTGGCGGCCATGGCCGCGGGAGAGTTCCTGGCCACTGTCTCGGCCAGCTCCTGGGCCCGCTCCCTGAGCCGCTCGGGCGGGTCGACGATCTCCGAGATCATGCCCAACTCGTAGGCCCGCTCGGCCCCCATGCGCTCGAACCTGCCCATGAACGCCATCCGCATCACCGCCTCGACCGGCATCTTCTTCATCAGGCCGATGGCCTCGATGGCCACCACCTGGCCAACCGAGGTGTGGGGGTCGAAGAACTCGGCGTCGCTGGCCGCGATGACGATGTCGGAGTCGGCCACCCAGTGGAACCCGCCCCCGCAGCAGATGCCGTTCACCGCGGTGATGACCGGCTTCCACACGCCCTGGTGCCACGACGTGAAGTGGACGTCGAAGTCCTCCATCGACTGGCGGTAGCGCTCCATGCCCACGCCGTCGGACGCGATCTCGCCCACATCCACGCCGGTCTGGAAGTCTCGGCCGTTGCCGGTGTGGACGATCACCCGCACCGCCGGGTCGCTGTCGAGCTCGGTCCAGGCGTTGGCGAACTCGTCGCGCATGGCGTTGTTCATGGCGTTGCGGACCTCAGGGCGGTCGTTGATGATCCAACCCACCGGCCCGTGGCGCTCGACGACCAGGTGCTCGTAAGTCATCGCGGGGTGTCCTCCCAGCTGCAGCCATGGTACGGGTCGGGCTCGCGGGGCAGGCCCAGCACCTTCTCGCCGATCACGTTCTTGTTGACTTCAGTGGTGCCGCCCTCAATGGTGTTGGCCCGGCTGCGGAGCATCCCGGAAACCTCGTAGGGCAGCGCGTCGGCCCAGGTCTCGGCGGACGGGTAGGCGGTGGCGGCCGCACCAAGCATGTCGGTGGCCAGCATCTGGATGGCCTGGTTCAGCGTGGATTGGTGCACCTTGCCGATCGATGCAGCCGGACCGGGTGTGCCTCCAGCCTTCACCGTGGCCCGCACCCGGTCGTTGGTCCAGCCCCGGACCCGCTCCTCGCAGTAGAGGCGCACGAGACGGTCGCGCATGACCGGCTCGACACCCCGTTGCTGCGCGATGCCGACCAGCCGGCGCACCCCGCTGCCGCCGATGCGGTCGACGCCGCCCGATCCTGCTCCGGCCACCATCTGGCGCTCGCCCGACAGTGTCGCCGCGGCCACCCGCCAGCCGTCGCCCTCCTGCCCGACCCGATGGAAGTCCGGCACCCGCACTTCGTCCAGCCACACCTCGTTGAAGTCGACCTCGCCGCCCAAGTGCTTGAGCTCTCGTACCTCCACCCCGGGGCTGCGCAGATCCACCAGGAAGTAGGTGATCCCCCTGCGCTTGGGCACCGAGGGGTCTGTGCGGGTCAGGCAGATGGCGAACTCCGAGCGGTGCGCCCACGTGCTCCACACCTTCTGCCCGGTGAGCAGCCACTCGTCGCCGTCGCGCGCCGCCCGCATCGCCAGCGACGCGAGGTCCGACCCGGCGCCGGGTTCGCTGAACATCTGGCACCACCGCTCGACGTTGGCCACCATCGGCGGCAGGAATCGCAGCCGCTGCTCCTCGGTGCCGTGGGCGAACAGCGCGGGCGCGGTGTTGTGCAGCCCGAGGGGGTTGAGGCGACCTAGGTTGTAGGGCGCCAGCCGGTCCTCGGCCAGGCGGGCCTGCCGGGGTGAGAGGTCCAGTCCGCCGTAGGCGACCGGCCACGTCGCGACGACCAGGCCGGAGGCCGCGAAGGCCGGGTACCAGTCGGCGTACTCCTCGCGGCTGCGGACGGCCCGGATCGCCTGACGGCCCTTGGCGGCCGCCGAGCGCCACCGGCCGGGCACCGCGGTCGCGATCCACTCGTCGACTGCCGCGACCAGCTCGGCGTCTCCGGTGTCGGGCCCGATCGCCAGCCGGCCGGATATGTCCACTCGGGCCACGGTCTCCCTCCGGTCGGCCTCCGGAGGCAGGGCTCAGCCTCTGATGGCCAGGCCAGTCTCCATGTCGAAGAAGTGAGCGTTGCCGACGGTGACGGCTACTTCGATGGCATCGCCGGAGCGCACACTGGTCGACGGGTTGAACCGGGCGTGGACCCTCGTCGCGGAGCTCTCGGCCGCGCTGATCTCCTCGTCACTCAGCTCCAGAGCCTCCTGGGAGATGACCGGCTTGGCGTCAACGTCGAAGTAGGCGATGATCTCGAAACCGAGCGCCTCGGTGTGCAGCACCGCCGCCCGGAGCCGCTGATCGGCGGGATGGTCCGAGGTGATCGCTGCGTCCTCGAAGTCCTTCGGGCGCAGACCCACGGCAACCTTCCGGCCCAGGTAGCCCTCCAGCGCGGGCCTGCGCTGCAGGACCTCCTCGGGCACCGACAGCGACTGGCTGCCCAGCGTCATCTTCAGGCCCTGGCCGTTGCGGTCCACCACCCCTTCCATGATGTTCATCGACGGCGACCCGATGAAGGCGGCCACGAAGATGTTGTCGGGCTCGTTGAACAGCGTCATCGGCGTGTCGACCTGCTGCAGCACGCCCTGGCTGATCACGGCCACCCGGTCGGCCATGGTCATGGCCTCCACCTGATCGTGGGTCACGTAGAACGTGGTGACGCCGACCTCGCGCTGCAGGCCGGTGATCTCGGCCCGCATCTGGACCCTCAGCTTGGCGTCGAGGTTCGACAGGGGCTCGTCGAGCAGGAACACCCGGGGCCGGCGCACGATGGCGCGCCCCATGGCGACCCGCTGGCGCTGGCCGCCGGAGAGCTGGGCGGGGCGCTTGTCGAGCTGGCTCTCCAGCTCCAGGATGCGGGCCGCCTCCGTGACCCTCTCCTTGATCTCCGCCTTGGGACGCCGGGCCAGCTTCAACGAGAAGGCGATGTTGTCGAACACGCTCATGTGCGGGTACAGGGCGTAGTTCTGGAAGACCATGGCGATGTCGCGGTCCTTGGGCGGCAGGTCGTTCACCACCCGCTCGCCGATCTTGAGGGTTCCCGAGGTGATGTCCTCGAGCCCGGCGATCATCCGCAGGGTGGTGGACTTGCCGCACCCCGACGGGCCCACCATCACCAGGAACTCGGCCTCGTTGATCTCGAGGTTCAAGTCGGTCACCGCCCTGAACCCGTTGTCGTACTCCTTGTTCAAGCTCTCTAGGACGACGTCGGCCACTGGACCCTCTCCGATATGTGCAAACGCTTTCAGCGCCACGATAGCACTGCCGTAGTGCGATAATAGGCCGCGAACGGCCCGCCGATGCGAGCCGCTGGCGTTCCACGGTGCGAGTTCGTCTCTGCGATGGGGTAGCTTCGGGTCATGAGCATTCCGGAGCATCTCCGTTACTCGAGTGATCACGAGTGGGCGCTGGTAGAAGGCGCCGCGGTCCGAATCGGCATCACCGACTACGCGCAGGACGCGCTGGGAGATGTGGTCTACGTGGAGCTCCCGCAGGTGGGGGACCGGGTCGAGCAGGGCGAGGCCTTCGGGGAGGTCGAGTCGACCAAGTCCGTGTCGGAGCTGTTCGCGCCGGTGAGCGGGGTGGTGGCCGAGGTCAACGACGAGTTGGGCGGCTCGCCGCAGCGGCTGAACGAGGACCCCTACGGCGACGGCTGGATCTGCACCGTCACCTTCGACGACGCAGCCGAGCTCGACAGCCTGCTCGACGCGGACGGCTACAGGGACCTCATAGCGGGGTAGGGAAGTGGCGTCGGCGTCGAGCCCGGAAGGCGGTGACAGCAACCGCCGCCGAGCAGAGGCCCGCGCTTCGGGCGGTGAGCCGGTCGTGCCTGAGGACGCCACCACCGAGCACCAGCCGGTGGAGCCTGACGCCTCGCCCGGCACCGTCTACGTCGACCGCTCGGCGTTCGGGCGCCACCAGGGGCTGTTCATAGTCAACCAGGGGGCCAAGGCCGGGGCCCGCTACGCCCTCGACTCCGATGTGGTGTCGCTGGGCCGGGATCCCTCCAGCGACATCTTCCTCGACGACATAACGGTCTCGCGCCGCCACGCCGAGGTTGAGCGCGACGGTGCCCGGTACTCGATCCGGGATGTGGGCTCGCTGAACGGCACCTACGTCAACCGCAAACGCATCGAGCGCGGCGAGCTCAGCGAGGGCGACGAGGTGCAGGTCGGCAAGTTCAAGCTCGTCTTCGTGCACGGGACCTCGCCGCAGTGAACGGCGGTCACCGGTCCATCGGCGAGGTGCTCTCGCTGCTGTCGGCCGAGCATCCCGACCTGACGATCTCGAAGATCCGCTTCCTGGAGAGCCAGGGCCTGATCGCCCCGCAGCGCACCCCGTCGGGCTACCGCAAGTTCTTCGAGATCGACATCGACAGGCTCAACTGGATCCTGGTCCAGCAGCGCGACCATTTCCTGCCCCTCAAGGAGATCAAGCGCCGGCTGGTCGCGGGCGAGGTGCCGCCGTCAGCGCTGCGGAGTGCGGCCGGAGGGGGCGAAGCCCCGGCAGGGACCCCGTCGCTGTTCGCGGCCAGCCACGACACCGAGAGCGGCGAAGCGGGCTCCGAGGACGCCGGCGACGCCGCGCCGTCCGCGGAGGACACCGTGACCCTCACGGCCGGGGAGCTGGCCCGCGCCGTCGGCACCGACGCCGACCACATCTACGAGCTCCAGCGTCTCGGCCTCATCGCCCCGGCGAGCGGATCGGGTGGCCACGGCACCGAGGCCGTATTCGATCAGGAGGCGCTGCTCGCGGCGAGAACGGTCGCAGCCCTGGCCGAGCACGGGATCGCGGCGCGGAACCTGCGAATGTTCAAGGTCGCCGCCGACCGGGAGGCCGGAGTGTACGAGCAGCTGCTCGGGCCTCTCATGGCGCGCGGGGCCACCGCCCGGCTGCGCTCCGAGCTCGGCCAGGTCGTGGAGCTGACCGAGACGCTGCATCGCCTTCTGCTGCGGCGCCTGCTACGGCCGCACCTGGACTGAGGGCCGTGGCGTCTCAGGAAGCGGCGCCTCGGCAGCCGCGCGTGTTGCTGACCGCGGCGGAGATCGACTCCACGGTCGCCCGCCTGGCCGCGGAGATGTCGGCCCGCTACCACGACGGCGTGGTGCTGATCGGGGTGCTGCGAGGCAGCGTGCCGTTCCTCGCCGACCTGGTCCGGGTTATGACAGTGCCCGTGAGCGTGGACTTCATGGCCATCACGCCCTACACGCCCGGCTCGGGCCGGGTTCGCCTGCTCAAGGATCTCGACCTCGACATCGCCGGGCGCGACGCGGTGATCGTCGAGGACATCGTCGACACCGGCCTGAGCACCGCGTTCCTGAGGCGGGAACTGGAGCGTCGCAACCCCAGGTCGGTGGCCGTGTGCACGCTGCTGGACCGGCGGATCCGCAGGGTGGTGCCGGTAGAGATCGACTTCGCGGGCGCCGAGGTCGCCGACGCCTTCGTGGTCGGCTACGGCCTCGACCATGAGGGCCGGTACCGGAACCTCCGGCTGGTTGCGGCCGCCGATGTGGAATTGCTGGCCGACGACCCCGACGTGTACGTTCCGGTCTTCTACGGATCACCGGAGTTCGAGCTGGAGTAGGATGCCGGCGTGCAGCAGATGGAGCTTCTCGGAGTACGGGTGGAGTTGCCGTCCAACGCGCCGATCGTGCTGCTGCGGGAGATGTCCGACTCGGCGCGGCTGCTTCCCATCTTCATCGGCGCGCCCGAGGCGACCGCCATCGCCATAGCCCTCGACGGCATGACCACACCCCGGCCGATGACCCATGACCTGCTGCGCAACGTGCTCGAGGAGCTGTCGGCAGACCTAGAGCGGGTCGTGGTCACCGAGCTGCGGGAAAAGACCTTCTTCGCCGAGCTGCACCTGCTCCGCGACGGCAGCCGGTTCGTGCTCTCGAGCCGTCCCTCCGACGCCATCGCCCTCGCGGCCCGCACCGGCACGCCGATCTTCGCCGAGGAGTCGGTGATAGAGGAGGCCGGCTACACCGCGGAAGGCACCTCGGCGACCGACCAGCCGCCGGCCGAGGAGGTCGTCGAGCAGTTCCGGGAGTTCATCGACTCGGTCTCTCCCGAGGACTTCGGCGCGTAGCAGCCGTCAGCCGCGGCCGTCGGTCGGCCGCTAGGAGAGGGCATTCCAGGGTCGGTGTTTGACTCGCGCGCCGGTTCACCGTAGAGTTTCCACAGGTGACAGCATCGTAATTCCGATGCTGTCATTGCTTTCAGAGTCCGAGACGGGCACCAGCGACAAGCAAGGGAGCAGTTCATGGACCGAGACATGGCGCATTTCGAGGGGTACAGCGCGAAGCTCACCGCCGATGTTGTCGGCATCACCTACCGGCAGCTCGACTACTGGGCCCGCACCGATCTGATCGCTCCTTCGCTCGTCCAGGCCACCGGCAGCGGCAGCCGCCGCTTGTACAGCTACGACGACCTGGTCAGGCTGAAGGTGATCAAGCGGCTGCTCGACAACGGCATCAAGCTCGAGAAGGTGCGGGCCATCTTCGACTACATCCGCAACGAGCTCGGCGAGGACATCTCCTCCGCCAACCTGGTGATCGACGGGGCCAACGCGGCCATCGTCCGCAGCCAGGACGACCTCATCGACGCCCTCCAGCGCGGCCAGGGCGTGCTGCCGCTGTCGAACATCGGACGCGAGGTGGACGCAGCCATAGTCGAGCTCCACCCCGCAGCCGCCGACGAGAGCGACGAGGACGAGGAAGGCGACGCTCAGACCGCGGTCGGCGAGTCCTAGAGGCCGCGCGTGGATTTCGCCCACCCCTCCGAGCAGGCGTTCGCCGGCCTGCTCGACTCCTATGGCATCCGCTGGGAGTACGAGCCGCGGATGTTCGTGCTCGAGCGCGATTCCAGCGGGAACACCGCCTGCGGATTCACGCCCGACTTCTACCTGCCCGACTTCGACACCTACGTGGAGCTCACCACCCTGCGCCAGCGGCTCGTCAACCGCAAGAAGCAGAAGCTGAGACTGCTGGCCGAGTGCTACCCGGATGTTCAGGTCATGTTCCTGAACCGCCGTGACATGGAGTGGATCGGCCGCAAGTACGGGCTTGCCGTCGCCGCCTGAGCCAGACCTTCGCCATGTCCGAGTTGCGGCGCTCCCCACTGCACGATGTGCACTCCCAGTCCGGGGCGAAGCTCGTGCCGTTCGGGGGTTGGGACATGCCCCTGCAGTACGAGACCGGCACCGTGGCCGAGCACATGGCGTGCCGCACGGGGGCGGCCCTCTTCGACGTGTCGCACCTGGGGACGGTGCGGGTGCAGGGCCCCGGCGCGCACCGCGCCCTGCAGTGGGCCCTGACCAACGACCTAGGCCGGGTCGGGGTCGGGTCGGCGCAGTACACCCACCTACTGGACGCCACCGACGCGTCGGTGCTCGACGACATCATCGTGTGGTGGGTCGGCGACGAACGCTTCGATGTGATGCCCAACGCATCCAACACCGACCGGGTCGTCGACGCCCTAATGGAGGGAGCGGCCGGTCCGGACGTGGCCGACGTGACCGCGGAACGAGCCGTTATCGCGGTGCAGGGCCCCGAAGCCCGGGCCCGCCTCGCGGCCGCAGGCGGCGACGAGGTCGCCTCGGTCGGGCGGTTCAAGGTCGCGGCCGGCCGCTTCGGCGAGATCCCGGTCACCGTGGCCGGCACCGGCTACACCGGTGAGGACGGCGTCGAGATGGCCGTGGGCGTCGAGGACGCTCCGACCGTCTGGGAGCGCCTCGTGGACGCAGGGGTGACCCCGGCCGGTCTGGGAGCCCGCGACACCTTGCGCCTGGAGGCGGGCCTTCCCCTGCACGGCCACGAGCTCGGTCCTGGCATTACGCCGCTGCAGGCTGGTCTGGGGTGGGTGGTGCGCTGGGACAAGGGCGACTTCCGGGGCCGGGCCGCGCTGGCGGCCGAGCGGGAGGCCGGGCCGCACCGGCGGCTGCGGGGCCTGCTCGCCTCCAAGGGCCGCCCGCCCCGTGACGGCTGCGCAGTCAGGCGAGACGGCGACGAGGTCGGCGTGGTGACCAGCGGCAACTTCTCGCCGGTGCTTGGTCAGGGCGTTGCGCTGGCCTTTCTGGCGCCCGACATCAGTGTGGGCGACGAGGTCGTCATCGACGTGCGGGGCCGGGATCTGCCGGCACAAGTGGTGAAGCCTCCCTTCCACCGCTGACTCGCTGACTCCGGTCTCCCGGCCGGCGGGTCCTGTCGCCGAGCCGAGATGACCGACACGGGCTTCGCCCTATTCGTCGGTCATCTGACTCGCCGCCACCCCCCGGCCTAGCGCGTTCTCCCTCAGGGGCGTTCGGGGAGGGGCTCTAGTACGTCTACTGCTTTCTGGCGCAGCCAGTGGTCGGCGAGAACCAGCAGGGCCATGGCCTCTACCATGGGCACGGCGCGGGGCAGCACACACGGGTCGTGACGGCCGCGGGCGGCCAGGGTGGCGGCCTCGCCGTCGCGAGTGACGGTCTGCTGGGCGGAGGCGATGGTCGAGGTGGGTTTGAACGCCACCCGGATCACGATGTTCTCGCCGTTGGAGATGCCGCCCTGCACGCCTCCCGACCGGTTGGAGGTGGTGCGGATCCCATCGTTCTCGCCCGGCGTGAACGGATCATTGTGGGTCAGCCCGGTGAGGCGGGTGCCGGCGAAACCGCTGCCGATCTCGAAGCCCTTGGCTGCCGGAAGCGACAGCATGGCCCCGGCCAGGGCCGCGTCCAGCTTGTCGAACACCGGCTCGCCCAGCCCGGCGGGCACACCGCGGCACACGCACTCCACCACGCCGCCGAGGGAGTCGCCGTCGCGCCGGGCCGTGTCGATGGCCTCGACCATCCTCTCTGCTGCGGCCGGGTCCGGGCATCGGGTGGGACCGGCCTCCACATCGTCGCGGGTGACCGCGCCCGGATCGGCGGCCGCTTCGATGTCGTTCACCGACTGCACCCACCCGAGCACCTCGACACCGGCGGCTGCCTGCAGCAGCTTGCGGGCGATGGCGGCCGCGGCCACCCGGCCGATGGTCTCGCGGGCTGAGGCCCGGCCTCCGCCGGTCCAGTCGCGGAATCCGTACTTGGTGTCGTAGGTGAAGTCGGCGTGGGAGGGCCGGTACACGTCCCGGAGGTGCTCGTAGGCTTCCGGACGGGCGTCCTTGTTGCGCACCAGCACCGCGATGGGCGTGCCCGTGGTGTAGCCCTCGAAGACGCCCGAGAGGATCTCGGCGGTGTCGGACTCGTCCCGCTGGGTGACCAGCCGGCTCTGGCCGGGGCGGCGCCGGTCGAGGTCCGCCTGGACCTCGGACGGGTCCAAGGCCAGCCTGGGCGGGCAGCCGTCGACGACGACGCCCACCGCGCCGCCGTGCGACTCGCCGAATGTGGTGACCCGGAAGACGGTCCCGAACGTGCTGGCCATGTGCTTCAGCATACGGACCGCCCCCTCCGTGTGAGTGTCAGTCCCGGCCGGCGGGTCCTGTCGCCGAGCCGAGATGACCGACACGGGCTTCGCCCTATTCGTCGGTCATCTCACTCGCCGCCACCCGCCGGCCTAGCGCGCCCGTGCTGGGCGGTCCGTGGGTACCGCTACAGCCTGGCCCGCCCGGTCGGGACCCTGAGTGGGTTGTCTAGAGCTCTAGTAGGGCTTGCTCTACTACCTCTGGTAGGGCGGGGTGGATGTAGTACTGGTGGCGGGCCATCTGGTCGACGGTCAGGTCGAAGTGCATCCCCTGAATCAGCTGCTGGATAAGGGTGGACGCCTGGGGGCCGATGATGTGGGCGCCGAGCAGGCGCCGGGTGCCGGAGTGGGCGATCACCTTGGCTGCGCTCTCGGTGTCCTCCATGGCCCAGCCGTAGGCGGCCGAGCTGAACGGCTGGACGTGGCTGCGGTAGGGGATCTGCTGCTGCTGGCACTCCCTCTCGGTGAGGCCGACACTGGCCACCTGGGGGTGGCCGAACACCGCGTGGGGGATGAAGCGGTGGTCGACCCGGATCGGGTCGTCGGGATGGCAGAGGTTGTGGCTCACCACCCGGGCCTCATGGTTGGCGACATGCTTGAGCTGGACGGGGTTGGTGATGTCACCCAGGGCCCACACGCCCTCGGCGCTGGTCCCGAGCCGGTCGTCGGTGACCACGTAGCCGGCCGAGTCGGTGTCGATGCCTGCCGCGGCCACCGCCAGCCGGTCGCCGTTGGGAATCCGGCCGGTGGCCACCAGCAGCTCGTCGGCTCGCAGCTCGGTGCGGCTGCCTTCCGGGTCCTGCACCTCGAGGACTACTTCCGGGCCCTCCCGGCGGGCGGACAGCACCCGGGTATTGAGCCGCGCATCGAAGCGGCGGCTGTAGGCCGCGGTGAAGCGGCTGCGGATCTCGTCGTCCTCCCGTCGCAGGAAGGTGTCGCCCCGCAGCACGAACGTCACCTGCGATCCGAAGGCGCCCATCACCGAGCCCAGCTCGGCCGCGATATAGCCCCCTCCCAGCACCAGCAGACGCTCCGGGAGGCGGTCGAGCCGCATGATGGTGTCGGAGGTGTGGTAGCCGCAGGTGGCCAGACCGTCTACGTCCGGAATGGCGGGCCGGGCGCCGGCCGCGACCACGATCCGCTCCGCCGTGATGGTCTCGCCTGCGACCGCCACCGTGCGGGGCCCCACGAAGCGGGCGGTGTCGGTGTAGACGGTGACGTTGGGCAGACCCTGCCGGTAGGTGAGACCGCCTTCGGCAATCGGGTCGATCCGGCCGAAGATCCGGTCGCGCACCGCGGGCCAGTCGGCGCCATCGAAACTGGTGCGAACCCCCAGCCGCTCGGAGTCGGCGGCCAGGGCGGCCGCCTCGGCCGCATACACGAACATCTTCGACGGGATGCAGCCCACGTTGAGGCAGGTACCGCCGAACAGGCCGTGCTCGGCGATGGCGATGTCCCAGCCGTCGTGCTCGGGCCCGATCACCGAGTTGCCCGAGCCCGCACCGATGATCAGCAGGTCGAAACTCCGCATCGAGCGCGGCACCCTACCGTCAGCTGGCACCCGCGGCGGGTTCAGGTGCCGGTGAAGTTGGGGGGGCGCTTCTCGGCGAAGGCCTTGGGGCCCTCCTTGGCGTCGTTGGAGCGGAATACGGCCTGGCCGTAGTCCCACTCGTGGCGCAGGGCGTCGTCGAGCTCCATGCCGTCGCACTCGTGCAGCGTGCGGGTGATGGCCGCGGTGGCCAGCGGGCCGCATGACGCCACCGCCCCGGCCAGCTCCATCGCCTTGTCGAGGGCCTCGCCGTCGGGGACCACATGGCCGACCAGGCCGATCTCCAGGGCCTCGGCCGCGGTGATGTGCTTGCCGGTCAGCAGGATCTCGGCCGCGTGGGTGTAGGGGATCTGGCGGGGCAGCCGCACGGCAGAGCCCCCCATCGGGTACAGCGACCACCGGGCCTCGCTCACCCCGAAGCGGGCAGACTCGCCGGCCACCCTGATCTCCATCGCCTGGAGGATCTCGGTGCCGCCCGCGATGGCCACGCCCTCCACTGCGGCCACGATCGGCTTGGTCGGGCGGTAGTGGCGGAACAGGGCCTTGTAGACGATGTCGGGGTCCTCGGCCATCCGGGCCCTGGTGTCGAGCGGGTCGGCATCGTCGGCGTCGCCGGCCATGGCTCGTAGATCGGCGCCGGAGCAGAAGTTGCCGCCCGCGCCGGTCACCACGACGCAGCGCACCTCCGGGTCGGCGGAGGCCTCCTCGTAGGCGTCGTACATGCGGATCAGCATCGGCCCGGTGATGGCGTTCATGCGCGCCGGCCGGTTCATGGTGATGATCATCACGTGGCCGTCGCGTTCGACCAGGGCGTCGGGCATGGTGCTCTCCCGTCGGGCTGGACTAGAAGGGCCGGCCGGCTCAGCCCTCAAGAATCTCGGCTAGGTCCTCGATGGGTGGGCACGAGCACATGATGTTGCGGTCGCCGTAGGCGCCGTCGATGCGACCCACCGGGGACCAGTACTTGTTGGCCCGTTCGTGCGCCTCCGGGTAGGCGGCCTCGGTGCGGGTGTAGGGATGGGTCCACTCGTCGGCGGTGACGTCCTCACAGGTGTGGGGGGCGTTCACCAGCGGGTTGTCATCGGCGGGCCACTCGCCCCGGCCCACCTTGCGGGCTTCCTCAGCGATGGCCAGCATGGCGTCGCAGAAGCGGTCCAGCTCCGCCTTGCCCTCCGACTCGGTGGGCTCGATCATCAGCGTTCCCGCAACCGGGAAGCTCATCGTGGGGGCGTGGAAGCCGTAGTCGATCAGCCGCTTGGCGATGTCGTCGACGCTGATCCCGCAGGTGTCCCGCAGGACGCGGGTGTCGATGATGCACTCGTGGGCCACGAACCCCTCCGACCCGGTGTACAGGATCGGGTAGGCCGCGCTGAGCCGGGCGGCCACGTAGTTGGCGTTGAGGATGGCGACCTCGGTGGCCCGCCGAAGTCCCTCGGCTCCCATCATGTGGATGTACATCCACGGGATGGCCAGGATCCCGGCCGAGCCCCACGGCGCGGCTGCGATCGGCCCTGGGCCGGTGGGCGGCCCGGCCACGGGAGCGAGGGGATGGTTGGGCATGAACGGGATCAGGTGCTCGGCCACGCCGATGGGGCCGACCCCGGGCCCGCCACCGCCATGGGGGATGCAGAAGGTCTTGTGCAGGTTGATGTGGCTGACATCGGCGCCGAACCGCCCCGGCCGGGCCAGCCCCACCATGGCGTTGAGGTTGGCGCCGTCGAGGTAGACCTGCCCGCCGTGCTCGTGGACCACGTCGCAGATGTGGCGCACCGCGGTCTCGAACACGCCGTGGGTCGACGGGTAGGTGATCATGAGGCACGACAGGGCGTCGCTGTGGTCGACGGCCTTGCGTTTGAGGTCGTCGACGTCGACGTTGCCCATGTCGTCGCAGTCCACGACCACCACTCGCATCCCAGCCATCACCGCACTGGCCGCGTTGGTGCCGTGGGCCGATGACGGGATGAGGCACACGTCGCGGCCGGTGTCGCCCCGGCTGTGGTGGTAGGCCCGGATGGCCAGCAGGCCGGCCAGCTCGCCCTGGGCCCCGCTGTTGGGCTGCAGCGATACCGCCGCGAAGCCGGTGATCTCGGCCAGCCAGTGCTCGAGCTGATCGATCAGCCGCTGGTAGCCCACCGTCTGCTCCAGGGGGGCGAAGGGGTGGATGTTGGCCAGCTCGGGCCAGCTGACCGGCTCCATCTCCGTGGCCGCGTTGAGTTTCATCGTGCACGAGCCGAGCGGGATCATCGACCGGTCCAGGGCGATGTCGCGGTTCACCAGGCGGCGCATGTAGCGCACCAGTTCGGTCTCGCTGCGGAAGGCCGAGAAGATCGGGTGCGACAGCGGGGGAGTGGTGCGCCGGTACTCCGGTGGCCGGGGGTCGTCGACGATGCGATCCAGGATGCGGAAGTCGGCCCGGTAGCCGAACGCCTTCCACACTGCCTCCAGGTCGGCAGGGGTGGTGCGCTCGTCGACGGTCGCCGCCACGGTGTCGGCATCGACCCGCCGCAGGTTCACACCGCCGGCCAGAGCCACCGCGATCACCTTGTCGGCCCTACCGGGCACGCGTATGCACACCGTGTCGAAGAACTGCTCGTGGACGATCTCGATGCCGTTCTCCCTGAGCCCGTGCGCAAGGATGGACGCCACCCGGTTGACCCGCAGCGCGATCCGCGACAACCCCTCGGGCCCGTGATGGATGGCGTACATCGACGCCATCACCGCCAGCAGCACCTGCGAGGTGCAGATGTTGGAGGTGGCCTTCTCGCGGCGGATGTGCTGCTCGCGTGTCTGGAGGGCCAGCCGCAGCGCCTGGCGACCGGCGGCGTCCTTCGACACCCCGACCAGCCGTCCCGGGAGGGAGCGCTGGTAGGCCTCGCGGACCGCGATGTAGGCGGCGTGGGGTCCGCCGAAGCTCATGGGAACGCCGAAGCGCTGGGTGGAGCCCACGACCACATCGGCGCCCATCTCGCCCGGCGGGGTGAGCACGCACAGCGCCAGTGGGTCGGCGGCCACGGCCACGAGTGTGTCCGAGCCATGGGCCCGCTCGATGATCGACCGCAGGTCGGGGACCGCCCCGGTGGTGCCCGGGTACTGCACCAGCACGCCGAACACTCCTTCGAGGTCGGCGGTGGCCGGATCGCACTCCACCACCTCGAGCCCTATGGGCTCGGCACGGGCGGCCACCACCGCGACGGTCTGGGGGTGGCAGGCCTCGTCCACGGCGAAGCGGTCGCCCTGGCGCCCGCGGCTGACGCGGTGCAGCAGGGTCATGGCCTCGGCCGCGGCGGTGGCCTCGTCCAGCAGCGAGGCGTTGGCAATGTCCATGGCGGTCAGCTCGCTGACCATGGTCTGGAAGTTGAGCAGCGCCTCCAGACGGCCCTGGGAGATCTCCGGCTGGTACGGGGTGTAGGCCGTGTACCAGCCCGGATTCTCGAACACGTTGCGGCGTATGACGGCCGGTGTGATGGTGTGGTGGTAGCCCATGCCGATCATCGACACCGCCAGGCGGTTGGAGCGGGCCATCTCCAACAACTCGTCGTAGTCCGTCAGGCGGGGCCCGAGGGTGGGCAGATCCATCGGCTCGCGCTGGCGGACGTCATGGGGCACGGTGCGGTCGATCAACTCATCGAGGTCGGCCACCCCCACCACCGCGAGCATCTCAGATATGTCTTCGGGGGTCGGACCGATGTGGCGGCTGTGGAAAGCTCGGCGGTCGCGGAGATCGTCGAACCTGAGCCTGGACCGTTTGGTGTCTGTCATCGTTGCGCGAATCTACCGGGAGGGCGCGCCTCGCCCATATCCGGAGGCCAGGGACCGGTTGCGGGCTACGGGAACAGATCTCCCCGGTCGGTGAGGCCGAGCTTGGGGAAGGGGCCGAAGAAGCCGTGCTCGTAGAGGCCGTAGCCCTCCTGGGGGCCGCGGGCCGGGTCGTCGTAGGTGAACCGGGCCACCGAGTCGACCACCCCGTACTGTCCCAGGCCCCGGATCTCGCTCACCTGGTACGACCGGGCCTGCTCCACCAGCTCCTCGCCCTGCCACATGCCGTGGCGCCAGTCGGGCTCGACGCCGTAGCCCGCCCCGATGGAGAGGAAGTTGGTGCACAGCGGCTCCACGTCGACGGTGATCGGCCCGCCGGGAGCGTCACCGAACGCGATGTGGGACCCGGACAGCAGGCGGGTGCCGCTGATGGTGTCGTGGGTCCATTCGGGGCGTCCGAGGAAGTCGTACGGCCGGTCGGGATCGGTCCACACCCGCATGCCGGTCTGCATGGTCCGGTTGCCGTCGGGCTCCTCGTGGCACAGGTAGATGACCCAGTGGTCGCCGTAGTCGGCGGGCATGTAGTTCCACATGCCGGCCAGCGTCGAGATGGTCTGACGGATACCGTCGGGCTGCTTCTCGCCCACGGGACGCACGCCCCAGGACCGGTCCCGGGCCCCTCCGCACACGTCCGGGGTGACCGCGATGTCGGTTCCGTCCACCGTGAGGGTGCCCTCCCAGCGGCCCAGCTGGGCGAACCGCTGGGTGTTGAACATGACCGTGCCCCGGGCCCGCAGGTACTGGCGGGGCTCCTCGAAGGGGTCGATGGGGGCGGTCCAGGTGACGTCCATGGCCAGCCTCGAGTCGGCGGGCCGGCCCGGCTCCACGATCACCCGCAGCTTGCGCAGCGGCTCGATCACCTCAATGCGGATCGGCCCCACCGAGATGTCGGACCGGTCGGTGAGGGGCTTGCTGGCCCGGACCACGAGGTGGTCGTCGCCGCGGGTCACCGCCAGGTAGGCGTCGGTGGTTCCCAGGTTGGGGTACTGGCCGAGCCCGAAGATGGCGAAGTAGTCGCCGCTGGAGGGATGCAGGTTGAAGTAGTAGCGGTCGTAGAAGTTGCGGTCCGAGGTGGCCGGATGGCGCACGTACTCGGAGGTCTGATGGACGGGGAAGTCGTCCCACGCCGAGATGGATCGATACGAACTCATGGCCGAGGACGCTAGCGGCGTCCCGGACGTCTGGCGGGCCACGCCGTCGCATCCGTTCCGGGTTGAACGGCCTCTGTCGCTAGCCTTGCGCGCCATGGAGCGAGCGCAGGTGCCCGCGGTAGAGGGGCTCTTCACGCCGGATGAGGACGAGCCCCGGTTGATCGGTGGGCGGGTGCCGGGGACCGAGTCGTACTTCTTCCCCAAGCACCTCGGCGGCGCCGACCCACGCGTCGGCCCGGTCGAACTCGAGGAGGTGCTGCTCAGCCGGCGGGGACGGGTGTGGTCCTACACGACCAGCCACTACCCGCCTCCGCCGCCTTTCGTGGTGACAACCGAACCCTACGAGCCGATCACCATCGCGGCGGTGGAGCTGGAGGTCGAGAAGATGGTGGTGCTCGGGCAGTGCGTGGCCGGGGTCACGCCGGAGGATCTCGAAGTGGGCATGGAGATGGAACTCACTACCGACACCCTCTACCGCGACGACGACCGCGACTACCTGGTCTGGAAGTGGCGGCCCGTGACCGCCGCCGAACCGGGGGACTGAACCATGGACGAGATCGCCGTCCTCGGCGCAGGGATGCACCCGTGGGGCAAGTGGGGCCGCAACTTCACCGAGTACGGGGTGGCCGCGGCCCGCGACGCACTGGCCGACGCCGGCGTCGACTACTCGGCCGTGGGCTTCGTGTCGGGCGCGGTGACGGTGCGCTGCGGCTACCCGGGCTACGTGGCCGGCTCGACCTTCGCCCGGGCCCTCGGCTTCACCGGCGCCCAACTGGCCAGCAGCTACTCGGCGTGCGCCTCGGGAGCCACTGCGTTGCAGGTGGCCCGCGGCCAGATCCTCTCGGGCGCCTGCGACGTGGCGCTGGTGGTGGGAGCCGACACCACCCCCAAGGGCTTCCTGGCCCCCAACGAGGGCGACCGCCCCGACGACCTCGACTGGCTGCGGTTCCACCTCGTGGGCGCCACCAACCCCGTCTACTTCGGCCTGCACGCCCGCCGCCGGATGGACCTCTACGGGGCCACCACCGACGACTTCGCCATGGTGAAGGTCAAGAACTCGCGCCACGGGGCCCACAACCCCAACGCACGCTTCACCAAGGAGTACGGCCTCGACGACGTGCGCAACTCGCCGGTCGTCTCCGATCCGCTGCGCCTCCTCGACATCTGCGCCACCTCAGACGGGGGCGCGGCCCTGGTGGTGTCGTCGATGGAGTGGGCCCGCGACCGCGGCCACCGCGACCCGGTGCGGGTGGCCGGCATCTCCACCGTGTCGCCCACATACCCGGACCCGGTGATCGACCTGCCGTACCTGGCCGCCGACTCCCTGGCCGGCTCAACCTCCGCGACGGTCGGATTCAAGGAGTCGATCGGCGCCCGGGCCTACACCGAAGCCGGTCTGGGACCCGCCGACATCGATGTGGCCGAGGTGTATGACCTGTCCTCGGCCATGGAACTCGACTGGTACGAGCAACTCGGCTTCTGTGCCGCCGGTGAGGCCGAGCGCCTCCTGCGAGACGGCGACACCGCCATCGGCGGACGCCTGCCGGTCAACCCCAGCGGCGGCCTGGGCGCCTTCGGCGAGGCCGTCCCGGCTCAGGCCATAGCCCAGGTCTGCGAGCTGGTCTGGCAGCTCCGAGGCACCGCCGGCGCCCGGCAGGTGGACGGGGCCAGGGTGGGGATCACCGTCAACCAGGGACTCTTCGGCCACGGCTCCTCGGTGATCCTCCGCCGCTGACACCCGGCCGGCCGCGACCCTCCACGGGCTTCGGGCCGGGGGCATCCCCGATATTCGCGATGGCCTCCCCTAGAGTCACGGGCCGCAACCGGTGCGGCGATCGGCGCCGTCATCGCAAAGGAGCAACAAAATGAACAAGCGTGATGTTGTTGGTGCTGTGGCTGTCAGAGCCGGCGTGTCCCAAGCCGATGCCGCGAAGTGCATCGACGCGCTCCTCGAGCTCGCCTGTGACGAGGTCGCCAATGGGGGCGAGGTCAACTTGACCGGCTACCTGAAGATCTCGACGGTGCAGCGGGCCGCCCGGATGGGACGGAACCCCCAGACCGGCGAGTCGGTGTCGGTCCCGGCGTCCACCGGGGTGAAGATCCAGGCCGGCGCCAGGCTGAAGGCCGCGGCCAGGGGCTGACCCCCGGCCTCCCGGGCCGATCATGGGCCTGCCCCGTCCCGAGGAGGTCATCGCTCATCGCGAGCCGTTCCTGTTCGTGGACGAGGTAATCGAACTGGTCCCCGGAGAACGGGCTCGTGGCCGCTGGCATCTGCGCGGCGACGAGCCCTTCTTCGAGGGCCACTTCCCGGGGGTGCCCACTGTGCCCGGGGTGCTTATGTGCGAAGCCATCGCGCAGCTCGGCGCGGTGGCGCTGCTCGCCGATGACCGCTACGCCGGGCGGCTGCCGCTGTTCGGAGGGATGGACCGGGCCCGCTTCCGGCGGCAGGTCGGTCCCGGTGACACCCTCGAACTCGAAGCCGAGATGACCCGTCTCTCGAGCCGGGCCGGCCGGGGCTCGGGGCGGGCACTGCTCGACGGGAAGGTCGCGGCCGAGTGTGACCTGATGTTCGTGATCGCCGACGCCTGATCGACCCGCCGCTCAGGCCGGGGCCATCACCAGCGTGCCGTTGTGGCCTCCGAAGCCGAACGAGTTTGAGATCGAGAGGCCCGGATCCCACGACTCGGGCTCGTCCATGACCACCCTGATCGGCGGCAGCTCCGGATCCAGGACGGTGAGCCCGGCAGTGGGCGGCACCAGCCGCTTCTGCATCGCCAGCACTACTGCGACCGCCTCCAGTGCGCCCGCGGCTCCCAGGGCGTGGCCCGTGACTCCCTTCGTGGATGTGACCAGCGGGCCCGGCGACGTCCCGAAGACCTTGGACAGCGCTTCGGCCTCGGCTGCGTCGTTCAGGTCGGTGGACGTGCCGTGCGCGTTCACGTGGACCACGTCAGCGGCACCCACGCCGGCGTCATCGAGCGCGAGCTGCATGCAGTGGACCGCGCCGCTGCCTCCCGGTGACGGAGCGGTGATGTGATGGGCGTCCGCGGTGGAGGCCGATCCCAGCACCTCAGCCAGAATCTCGGCGCCCCGTGACAGGGCAGTGTCCCAGTCCTCGAGGACCAGCACGGCAGCGCCCTCGGACATGACGAAGCCGTCGCGCCCGATGTCGAAGGGGCGGCTGATGCCGCTGGACGACAGCGCGGTCATGTTGGTGAAGCCGGCCACCGCCGTCGGGGTGAAGGGCGCTTCGGTGCCGCCCGCGAGCACGGCGTCGCACCGGTCGTCGGCTATGAGCCGGGCCGCGTTGCCCACCGCGTGGGTGCCGGCCGCGCATGCGGTGACCACGTTCTCGGAGGGACCCATCCAGCCGTAGCGCATCGAGAGGGTCGCTCCGCCGGCGTTGGCCATCATCATCGGCACCAGGAACGGCGAGACCCGGCGGGGTCCCTTCTCCTTGAGGACGCCGATCTGCAGCTCCAGCGTGCTGATGCCGCCCACGCCGGTACCGATCATGGCTCCGCACCGGGTGGGATTGGCGTCGATCTCGCCGGCCTGTGCCATGGCTTGATCGGCTGCCGCCACGAGGAACTGCGTGTAGGGGTCGGCCCGGCGGGCCTCTTTCGGACTGTCGAAGTGCTCGTTCGGGTCGAAGCCGGTGACCCGGCGCTCGCCGACGGGCGCAGGGCTGCACAGGCCCTCGAAGTAGGCCTCCGTGCCTATGCCGGCCGCCGATACGACCCCCAGGCCGGTTACGGCGACCCGCCTGCGCTCGGGTCTGCCCATCAGAGCTTCGACGTGATCAGCTCGAAGGCCTCCGCGACGGTGCTCACGCCCTCGAGTTCCTCCTCGTCGACGTTCACGTCGAACTCCTCCTCGAGGGCCATCACCAACTCGACGATGTCGAGGCTGTCGGCGTCCAGGTCGTCTGCAAAATCTGCCTCGGGCACCACGTCGGCCTCGTCCACCGACAGCACCTCCACGGTGCACTGCTTGAATCGCTCAAAGTTCTCATCCACGGCTCTGTCCTTCCATTCCTGCTTGCGGTCGGGTCCTGGTCGGGCCGGTGTCGCTGCCACGGGCGGAGCCTCAGCCCATCGAGAGGCCGCCGTCCACGGCAAGAACGATACCGGTGAGGTAGCTCGCGTCCTCAGAGGCGAGGAACTCGACGGCGGCGGCCAGCTCGTCGGGGTCTCCGACCCGTCCGAGCGGCACCCGCTCCACGATGGCGCCGAGTTGCTTCTCGTCGAGCGCGGCGAGCATGTCGGTGCTGAAGGCGCCGGGCGCGACCACGTTGACGGTCACGTTGCGGGAGGCGAACTCCTTGGCCAGCGACCGGGCCATCCCGATCAGGCCCGCCTTGGAGGCCGCGTAGTTGGCCTGGCCGGCCTGGCCGGCGATGCCCGACACCGATGAGATGAAGACGATCCGGCCCCAGCGGGCCCGAACCATCGACCGGACCGCCTGCTTGGCCACCCGGAAGGCGCCGGTGAGGTTGGCGTCGATCACCGCGCCGAAGTCCTCCTCCGACATGCGCAGCACCAGCCTGTCCCGGGTGATCCCGGCGTTGCACACCACGATCTCGGGCGCTGCGAGCCGCTCGGTCACCTCCGCCAGGGCGGTCCCCACCGACTCGTGGTCGGTCACGTCACACCGGACGCACGTCAGGTTGTGGGCGTCGGCCTCGGGCGGCGGATCGCTGCGGTAGGTGACCGCCACCCGGTGCCCGGCCCGGCTGAGCCGGCGGGCGGTGGCCAGTCCGATGCCGCGGTTGCCGCCGGTGACCAGGGCCACCCGCCGCGCGGGTCCGTCGTCTGGGTCCTCTCCGCCGCTCACGGGGTCGGCCTCTTACCAGCGGACGACGGTTGAGGCCCAGGTCATGCCGGCTCCGAAGCCGGTCATCACCACGATCGCGCCGGGCGTGAGCGCGCCGTCGGCATGGGCCTGGGCCATCGACAGCGGGATGGTGGCCGCACAGTTGTTGCCGGTGTAGTCGATGACGTTGTGGCTCTTGGCGAAGTCGATGCCGCTGCGCTTGCAGATGGCCTCGATGATCCGGATGTTGGCCTGGTGGGGGAGCAGGACGTCGACCTCTTCGGGGCTCACGCCGGCCCGGTCCAGAGCAGTCAGGAGCGAGTCGGTAACGGCCCGGACCGCCACCTTGAACACCTCCCGGCCCTCCATCGTGATGAAGGAGTCGTGATCGCCCATCAGCAGCCGCCGGTGGTTGCCGTCGGCGCCCAGGTCCCAGCCCAGCAGGGTCGGGCGGTCGGTGCGCTCGAGGACCACGGCCCCGCCGCCGTCCGCGAACAGGATCGCCGTGCCCCGGTCGCTCCAGTCGGTCAGGGGGGAGAGGGAGTCCGCGCCGATGAGCAGGACCCGCTCGGGCCCGCCGGGCGCCGCGATGAGGGAGTGGGCGGTGACGAACCCGTAGGTGAAGCCGGCGCAGGCTGCGTTCAGGTCGAATGCGCCGCAACTGAGCCCAAGCTCGGCGTGGATCACGGCCGATGTTCCCGGCACCCGCTGGTCGGGGGTGGTGGTGGCCAGGATGAACAGGTCGATGTCGTCGGGTCCCAGGCCGGCCATCTCCATGGCGCCCCGCGCCGACTCGATGCCCATGGTGGAGGTGGGCAGCCCGATGCGGCGCTCGCGGATGCCGGTGCGCTCCCGGATCCACTCGTCGCTGGTGTCCATCATCGCGGCCAGGTCGTCGTTGGTGAGGACCTTCTCCGGCAGCGACGTGCCGATCCCTATCACCCTTGCGCCCATCAGGTCACCCCCGTTTGATACGTAGATCCTGTCAGATAGTTCTCAGCCATGCGATCGGCTGGCTGGCCGTCACCCTTTCGCCCTCCAGCGCCAGGATGCCCATCAGCTCGCCCGCGAACGGGCTGCGGACTTCGTGGTCCCCCACCCGGCCGATGAGGTGGCCGACACCGACCGGCGCGCCGGCGGTGATGCCCTCGCCGGCCTGAAAGACGCCGTTGGCCGGGCTCACGACCAGACGCTCGGTGGCGAAGAGATGCTCTCCTTCGAGGGCGGCAGCGGCCCCGGTCGGGGTGGCGGCCAGCGCCTCGAGAAGGCTGTCGAGGTCCTCGGGGGCAGCTACGGACAAGGGCCGGGTTCCCTTGAGGGTGCGCTTGACGAGACGTCCCAGAACTTCTCCGGGCCCCAGTTCCACGAAGGTGGTGAACCCGGCGTCGTGGAGGGTCATCAGCGTCTGGCGCCACCGGACCGGGCTAGTGAGCTGAGCCTTGAGCAGATCCGGCCATGCGGGGCCCCGGATGTGGGCCATTCCGTCGACGTTGGCCACGACCGTCCCCTGCGGGTCGCGGAACTCGGTGCGGTCGATGGCCTTGGTGAGCCGGTCCCGCGCCGGCGCCATGAAGGGTGTGTGGAACGCGCCGCCCACCTGAAGGGGCATGACCCGCTTGGCGCCGAGCTCGCGGGCGATGGTCGCCGCCTTGTCGATGGCTTCGGGCGTGCCCGCGATCACGGCTTGGCCGGGGGCGTTGTGGTTGGCCAGCCAAACCTCGCCGGGGGCGCGGCTACAGGCGATCTGGACGTCATCGTCGTCGAGGCCGAGGATGGCCGCCATCGTGCCCTCGCGCTCGTCGGCGGCGGCCTGCATGGCATTGCCCCGCTCGGCCACCAGCGCGGCGGCGTCGCCGAAGTCGAGCACGCCCGACGCGGTCAGCGCCGAGTATTCGCCGAGGCTGTGTCCGGCATGGCCGGCGGCCTCGGTGCCGAGGCGGGTCACCGCGTCGAGGGCCACCATCGACATGACGAAGGTGGACAGCTGGCTGTTGCGGGTCTCGGTCAGTTCGTCGGCGCCGGCGGTCAGGAGCAGCCGGGCGACGTCGCGGTCGGTGACCTCGGAGGCCTCCGCCACCAGCTCCCAGGAGGGATGATCGATCCAGGCCTCGCCCATGCCGGGCTGTTGCGAACCCTGGCCCGGATACATGAAGACGATCATCGATGGGTCTCCCTCACCGCGACGATGGACCCGCCGGTGCTCCGGGCCGGTTCATGTTCAGACTCGCTGCGGCCCGTTCGCGTTTCACTGCGGTTGCTCATGGCAGGGTTTGGCTCGATTCGTCGACTGACCGCCCGGCGGACGCAAGACTTCACAGGCTAGACGGCGCAGCGCCAGGTGCTACCGCGGCGGCGGGAGCCGCGGTCCACCGGACCGGCCGCCGGTATGCTTCGGCCCTTCCGGCCCGGATGGCGGAACAGGCAGACGCAGCGGACTCAAAATCCGCCGCCCGCGAGGGTGTGAGGGTTCGAATCCCTCTCCGGGCACGATTGTGATGTGTCAAGACATAGGAACCTCGTGAACCCACGCGGGCGTCAGGTTCTGGTCTGTGGTTGGTAGTCGCGGTTGGGTTGAGGGTGAGAGGGGAGTTCGGTCAGGTGATGTTCAGGAGCCAGGACACGCCGAATCGGTCCTCGACCCAGCCGAAGCGCCGTCCGAATCCGTAGTTGCCGAGGGGCATGTGGACCGTCCCTCCGTCAGCGAGCGCATCGAAGAGTCGCTCTAGCTCGGGGTCGTCGTCACATTCAATGAACGGCGCGATGCCAGGTGTCATGTCCCACTCGTGCTGGATCGGGGAGTCGATGCAGACGAATCGCCTGCCGAGCACTCGGAAGTCGGCAACCTTCACCTGGCCGGCCGGCCCGTCGCCGTCGCCTTGGTAGAGGTCGAGGCGATCGAGCGCGTAGTCGTCGAAGACCTCGCCGTAGCGCTCCAGAGCCTGTCTCGCCTGTCCGTTCTGGAACAGGATGTGGAAGTCGATTGACTTGGCCATGGTGATTCTTCCTTTCGTAAGGATCGATGTCAGTGCGCGACGAGTTGGATGAGGTTGCCGCAGCCGTCGTCGAGAACTGCAGTCGTGACCGGTCCCATCGTCGTCGGGGGCTGGGTGAAGGTCACCCCCGCGCCGCGGAGGCGCTCGTACTCGGCTCGTCGGTGCGCGGTTCGAAGCCGAGCACCTCGGTGTAGAAGCGGAGTGCTTCGTCCTGATCGTCAACGAAGACGCTGGTCAGGTGAAGGCGGATGGTCATGGGTTGGTCTCCTCGTTGAGCCATCGGGCCATCGCTGCTTGCAGCGGAGCTGTGTCGATGGTGTGGAACTTGTAGCGACCGTCTCGCCGGCTGCGAACGAGTTGCGCGTCTTCGAGATATCGATCTGGTCAGCAGTGAGGCTGGTGTACGCAACGTCGTCGGGTGTGTCCGACATGCCTACGCCCCCGCCTGGGCGGGCTCGAGAATGACGACGGTGGTTCCGTTCGTACGGCGGACTGCGAACTCGTCAAGCTTTCGGTTCACGTCGGTCCATCGTTGCCAGAGGCGGTGTTGTTCCTCCTCGGTCGCCGGACGCGCGATCACCTCACGATCGCCATCGACCAGCTCGACGTGCGCCCCCGGGTTGGCCTGGAGGTTCAGCCACCACGCAGGCTCAGCAGGGTCCCAGCCGTTCATGGCCATGGTCACCAGGTTGGGGCCGTCCTCGACGTAGGCCAGCATCACAGCGCGCTCCTGTCCAGAACGGCGTCCGATGGCCGTCAGGTGCATTAAACCGTATTGATCAGGCCTCGGCCGACGGAGCCCCCGCCTCCCACTCGTGAGCCGGTACAGCTGAGCATGAATCCACCAAGCGAGACGAACAAACCAACGCGGTGGCATCCAATGCGCCTTCTCGCTCCTCGGTTCCGTCATATGCCATGCCTCCGTCGAGACTCTGAGCCGGTCGGCCAGGCCATCCGGGCGTCACCCATGCTGGACGGCCAGGCGCGGCGATGCACCCTCCCTTCTGTCGGGATCAGCTCAGCCATGGAGAACGATCCGACCCCGCGGCCTCCCTATCGCGCGCACATCCTGCCCCAGTACCGGCAGGGTACTGGCCTGGGCCGACCGAGCGATAATCACGAGTGCTCGCGAGGGTGTCTGTTGGCCCGGTGTTACCACTTTGTGTTTGCGGTCAAGGTAGCGCGTCCGAGTGAGGCCAGAGCCTTGACTTGTAATCGTGCACTTTCGTCTTGTAACCTGTCGGTGTGACGATCGTTCGCCATCACGTCTCGCACCGAGGTCAGGTGGCGCTGCCCGCGGAGACCCGTCGCCGATGGAACATTGCCGACGGCGGACCAGTCGAGATCGCCGATCTCGGTGCAGCCGTACTGGTCATGCCCGCAGACGGCGATGGGCTGCGCGGCCTGCTCGCTGAGGCAATCGAGGAAGCGGGCGGATATCCAGCACTCGCCGCCGGCATCGCGGCCGAAGATCCCGACTTGGCATAGGCGTCAGTGGCCGACGCGGTCCTTGTCGATGACCACTTGCTGCTCGCAGTGCTGCTCGACCGCGAGCCGGCAGCGCTTCGACCCAGCGATACCCGCCTCGCGACCACAGGACTGTGGTATCACCGATTGTGCCGTGCGGTGACCGACTCGACGGTTGTCGGCTCCATGTCGCGGCGACTGTCCGGGCTCGCCCCTGCCGCGGCCTCGGCGGCAATCGCGTCGGTTGTGCGACTTCCAGCCGACATCGAGATGGTGTCGCTTCGCACACTCGGGTGGCCGATGGCCGAGTTGCTGTCGGGGGGATTGCGACTGAACTTGCTGTCACTGGAAGCAATTGCCGCCGCACGTGTCCTCGACGCCGAGATGCGCCTCGCCGACGTCGACCGCAACGAGGCGCTGATAGATGCCGCCCACACACTCGGGTTGAACGTGCGAACAATCCCAGCCTGAGCCCGTTCAGCACGGTTCGCCGGCTGAGAGCGCGGCATCAGCCGGCAGCTGTTGAGTGAAGGTCGTCATCGTGGGGCGTCCTCGAGGATCAGCTGGCCGACCGCGGTGTTGCTGGCGGGCACGTGGTAGAGCCGGTGGACCTCGGTGGGCGCTCCGCCACCGGCGAGGTCGGCCATGGCGCCGCGGGCCACGAGCCACATCACCAGTTCGATCCCTTCGGACCCGGCCTCGCGCACGTACTCCACGTGCTCGACAGCGGCCTGGCCCTCGGGATCGCTGATCATCCGGTCCAGGAACTCGTTGTCCCATTCCCGGTTGATCAAACCGGCCCTCGGCCCCTGGAGCTGGTGGCTCATGCCGCCGGTGCCCCAGACCTGCACGTCGAGGTCCTCGTCGTAGCTCTCCACGGCGCGGCGGACAGCCTTGCCGAGCTCCAGGCAGCGGCGCCCCGACGGGACGGGGTACTGCACCACGTTGACGACGAGCGGGATGACGGCGCACGGCCACGCGTCGGGCTGCCCGAACATGATCGACAGGGGCACGGTGCAGCCGTGGTCGACGGGCATGTCGTTGACGAGCGTCAGGTCGAAGTCCTCGCGGATGACCGAGTGCGCGAGGTGGGCCGACAGCGCCGGATGCCCTACGACCGGCGGCACCGGCCGGGCGCCCCAGCCCTCGTCAGCGGGCTCGTACCGTGCCGACATGCCGAGGGCGAAGGTGGGCACCATCTCGAGGCTGAACGCATTGGCGTGATCGTTGAAGACCAGCACCACCACGTCGGGCGTGTTGGCCGCCATCCACGCCCGGGCCGGCCCGTATCCGGCGAACAGCGGCGCGTAGTAGGGCTCCTGGGTCTTTCCGAGGTCCATGGCCACGCCGATGGCGGGCACATGGCTGGTGTACACGCTTGCGGTGATCCTGGCCATGGTCAGCCCTTGTCCTCCCACTCGTGCAGGTAGCGGTTCCCGTCGGGTGAGCGACCGCCGCCGATCATCATCTCGGCGTGGGCCTCGGCGTCGTTCTCGGTCATCGAGCTCACGATCTGCACGTAGTTGAGCCCGTCGGTGGCGCCGACTTTCGCCACGAAGTAGATGTTGCCGCCGAGCTCGATCATGCGGTTGTAGTCCCGGTCCCGCACGGCCTGCTTCTGCTCGCCGGTCATGGGCCACTCGTCGAGATAGGCGTCCTCGTCGGCCTTGAACCGCTCACGGTTCCCGGCCCGCATCAACGACATGGCGAACTGGTTGAGGTGATAGCCCCTGGCGGCCTGGTCGGTGTCGAAGACGGTCGTCCCGGGGATGTCGAGGTACGGCTTCTCTAGTGCCATGGTGCTCCGGGTGCTAGTCGTGGTTCAGGCCGACATACTGCTCGGCGAGCGCTCGCTGGGCGCGTCAAGAGGATGCCAGAGTCGCGCGCCGACGTCGGAATTGCGCCCGCCGGGATCCAGCAACCGAGGAGTGATGCGAGATGGTGAAGGTGGCGATGGTCGGCGTGGGCGCGTTCGGGAACAAGCACCTGGACGGCCTCGCGCTGATACCGGGCGCCGAGGTGGTGGCCGTCGTCGATCCGGTGGAGGCCGCGGCTCGCAAGGCGGCCGGCGCCCGCGGCATCGAGCGGGTCGAGACGAGCCTGGACGCGGTCCTGGCCGACGACAGCATCGACGCCGTGATCCTGGCGACCCCCACCCCGCTGCACGCCGAACAGGCCATCGCCTGCCTTGAGGCCGGCAAGCACGCCGAGGTCGAGATCCCGCTGTGTGACAACCTGGCCGACGGCCGGGCCGTCGTGGAGGCGCAGCGGCGCTCGGGCAAGGTCGCGGCCTGCGGGCACACCCGACGGTTCAATCCCAGCCACCAGTGGGTGCGCAATCGCATTCAGGCCGGCGAGTTCTCGATCCAGCACATGGACGTGCAGACGTTCTTCTTCCGGCGCACCAACACGAACGCCCTGGGCGAGCCCCGCAGCTGGACCGACCACCTCCTGTGGCACCACGCCGCCCACACCGTCGACCTGTTCCAGTACCAGACGGGCAGCCCCGTCGTCGCAGCCCAGGCCATGCAGGGACCCGCCCACCCCGAACTTGGCATCGCCATGGACATGTCGATCCAGCTGCTCACCGAGGCTGGCCAGCTGTGCACCCTGGCGCTGTCGTTCAACAACGACGGACCCTTCGGAACGTTCTTCCGCTACATCGGCGACACCGGCACTTACATCGCCCGCTACGACGATCTGGTGACCGGCAGCGAGGAGCCCATAGACGTCTCCGGCGTGGACGTCTCGATGAACGGCATCGAGCTCCAGGACCGCGACTTCATCGCAGCCATCGTCGAAGGGCGCGAGCCAGTCGCCAGCGTGGCCTCGGTGCTGCCCTGCTACGAGGTGCTCCATCAGGTCGAGCAGCAGCTCCTGGACGGCTGATCGCCTGACAGTCCACAGCCGCAGCCGGTGCGCCACGCCCCCGGACCTCGCCGTTCGGCCGGGGTCCCGACCGTCGGCACCTAGACTGGGTTGCATGTCCCGGGACCGGATCGAGCGCCGTCTGCGGGGAATCGGACGGCAGTTGAGCACCTTGCGGACCGACCTGCTCGTGTGCGAGGAGCAGCTCCTGCAGGTCACCGACGAGGCTGACGAGAGCCGCCTGCGAGCACTGGTGTCGGAGACGCCGATCGCGGAGCGCGAGTACCGGGAGGCCAGCCGGCACGCCGAGCGGCTGCGACGTCACCGCGACGAGATCGCGGAGCGGATCGTCCGCCTCGAAGCCGACCAGGACGCCTTGCTGGATCGGTTCAGCGCACTGTGAGCGCCGGCGCAAAGGACGCCGTCCGGGTGGTGGTGGCCGAGGACGAGTCCATCATCCGGCTCGACCTGGTCGAGACCCTGCGCGAGGAGGGCTTCGACGTGGTAGCCGACACCGGCCGGGGCGACGAGGCGGTGGCGCTGGTGGCCGAGCACCGTCCCGACGTGGCCATCCTCGATGTGAAGATGCCGGGCCTCGACGGGATCGAGGCGGCCCGGCGGATCGCGCCGCAGCGGGGAACGGCGGTAGTGATCCTCACCGCCTTCAGCCAGCGCGAGCTGATCGAGCAAGCCCGTGAGGCGGGAGCCATGACGTATCTCGTGAAGCCGTACCGGCGCGACGCGCTAGTACCCGCAGTGGAGCTGGCCCTGGCCCGCTTCAAGGAGATGGAAGCGCTCGAAGGCCGGGTCGGCGACCTCGAGGGCCGGTTGGAGGTGCGCAAGCTCCTCGATCGGGCCAAGGGACGGCTGATCGACGGCCATCAGATGAGCGAGCAAGACGCCTACGTGTTCATCCAGCGCACCGCCATGTCTCAGCGCCGCACCATGCAGGCGGTCGCAGAGGACGTGCTCGAGGACCGCATCGCGCCGTGACTGCACGGCGCCGATTGCCGTAGATTCTCAGCCATGGCCAAGGTGATGCTGATCGACGGCAACTCGCTGGCCTACCGGGCGTTCTTCGCGTTGCCCACCGACATGGCCACCGCCTCGGGCCAGATCACCAACGCGGTGTTCGGCTTCACGTCGATGCTGATCAACCTGTGGCGCGACCACCAGCCCGACAAGGTCGTGGTGGCGTTCGACCGCCCCGAGCCGACCTTCAGGCACGAGATGGTCCCCACCTACAAGGGGACCCGCGACTCGGCGCCCGACATCCTGCGCCAGCAGATGGGACTGGTCCTGGAGGTCCTGGAGGCGCTGGCCGTGCCCACCGTCGACGCTGCCGGCTTCGAGGCCGACGACGTGATCGCCACCCTGGCCACCGAGGGTCGCGACGCCGGCGACGACGTGATCGTGGTCACCGGCGACCGCGACACCTACCAGCTGGTGGAGGACCCCTCGGTGAAGGTGCTCTACAACGTGCGAGGCGTTTCCGACTACAAGCTGTACGACGAGGCCGGCATTCTGGCCCGCACCGGAGTAAAGCCCGCCGACTACGTGCAGTACGCGGCTCTGAGGGGCGACAACAGCGACAATCTCCCCGGAGTGCCCGGCGTAGGGGAGAAGACCGCGGCCAAGCTGATCAACACCAAGGGCGGCCTGGACGGGATCTTCGCCTCTCTCGATGAGCTCACGCCCAAGCTGAGGGAGAACCTCGCGGCCGCGGAGGACCAGGTCCGCACCAACGCGGAGGTCATGCTGCTGGTGCGCGACGTGCCGCTGGAGGCCCGACTCGACGATCTCACCCTCGGAGAGGTGGACGCCCAGGCGGTGCGCAAGCTGTTCGACTTCCTGGAGTTCCGCACCCTGCACACTCGCCTGGCCGAGGCCCTCGGCGACTCCCTCGGCGCCGACGCCGGAGAGGGCCCGTCCACGAGGGCGCTCACCCCCGAGGTGGCGGTGCTGGAGACGCCCGCGGCGGCCGCCCAGGCCCTGCGGGCTGCGGCCGCCCAGGGTGCGTCGGCCCCGCCCCTGGCGCTGACCGCTCCGGCCGGGGGACTCGAGGGTGGCCTGGCCTGGGTGGTGGACGGAGCCGCCGGCCGGGTGGCCTTCGTCTCCGGCGACCTCCAAGACGACGCCACCGTGTCGGCTGCGCTGGCCGACCTCCTGTCCGGTCCGACCGGCGGCGCCGACCGAGGCTCCAGCCGGCCACTGGCCGCTCACGGGGCCAAGGCCCTCATGCGCTCGCTGCTGGACCGCGGCATCGAGATGCGCGACCCGCTGATCGACACGATGCTGGCCGCCTACCTGCTCGACCCGGCCGACGCCCGCTACGACCTGAGCGACCTGGCCGGCCGCTATGCCGGCATCGACCCGCCCTCCCACGCTCCCCAGGAGGGGCGGCTGGACCTCGACGGCGACTCCATCGAGCCCCACGAGCAGGCCGGATGGGCCGCGCTGGCGATCGACCGCCTGGTCACACCGCTGCGGGAGGCGCTGGCCGCTCAGGGCCTGGAGAGCCTCAACGACGACGTGGAGGTGCCGCTGGTGCGGGTGCTGGCCCGCATGGAGCACATCGGGATAGGGGTGGACCGCTCTGTGCTGGAACAGATCCGCGACGAGCTCGACACCGAGGCCGAACAACTGCGCGAGCAGGTGCTGGCCGACGCGGGGCGGCCCATCAACGTCAACTCGCCCAAGCAGCTGGCCGAGGTGCTATTCGAGGATCTCGGACTGACCCCCACAAAGCGCACCAAGACCGGCTACTCGACCGACGCGCAGTCCCTGGAGAAGCTCCGAGGCGAGCATCCGATCGTGGACCATCTGCTCGGATACCGCGAGGTGGAGAAGCTGCGCTCCACCTACGGGGTCGGCCTGCTGGCCGAGATCGGCCCGGACGAGCGCATCCGGGCCACGTTCAACCAGACGGTGGCCCGCACCGGCCGGCTCAGCTCCGACGCGCCCAACCTTCACAACATCCCGGTGCGGTCCGAGCGGGGCCGGGTGTTCCGCACCGCCTTCGTGGCTCCCGCCGGGCACAAGCTGCTGGTCGCCGACTACGACCAGATCGAGCTGCGATGCATCGCGCATCTGGCCGAGGACCCGGGGCTGATCGCGGCTTTCGAGGCGGGCGACGACATCCACACCGCCACCGCGGCCCGGGTGTTCGACATCGACCCTTCCGAGGTCGGGGTGGAGAAGCGGTCCACTGCCAAGATGGTGTCCTACGGGCTGGCCTACGGGATGGAGGCCTACGGCCTGGCCCAGCGGCTCAACATCGCCACCGGCGAGGCCGCCGAGATCCTCGACGCCTACTTCGAGGCCTTCGGTGCGGTGCGCGACTACATGGACCGAACCGTGGCCGAGGCTCGCAGCAAGGGCTATACGGAGACCCTCTTCGGGCGGCGCAGGCAGATCCCGGAACTGGCCAGCCCCAACGTGCGGCTGCGCCAGGCCGGTGAGCGCCAGGCCATGAACGCGGGCATCCAGGGACTGGCAGCCGACATCTTCAAGGTCGCGCTGGTGCGTCTCCACCGGGCCCTGGAGACCGAGCGGCTGGAGTCGCGCATAGTGCTACAGGTACACGACGAGATCATCCTCGAGTCTCCCGACGCCGAGGTCGGACCGGCCTCTGAGCTGACCCGAGAGGTGATGCGGGGCGCCTTCGAGCTGCGGGTTCCGCTGGAGGTGGACCTCCAGGTGGCCAGCACCTGGGCCGGTGCCAAAGGCTGAACCGGTCCGGCGCTTCGGCCGGTAGCCTCACTGGGTCCCATCCGACTATCAGACCTGCCCGGAAAGACACCGTGACCGACACCGCCACCGCCATCCTCGAGCCGCCGCCGCCCGCCGACATGGGCACCTTCGCCGAGGACGGCACCTACATCCCACGCCAGATCGTCGAGGACGACCTGGGCGACATCAGCCTCGACGACGCCTACGCCTCAACCATGGTGGTCGTCGAGGACGGCCAGATCGTGGAGGGCATCGTCGTCCGCATCGACAAGGAAGAGGTCCTGCTCGACATCGGGTACAAGTCCGAGGGCGTCATCCCGGCCCGGGAGCTGAGCATCCGCCACGATGTCGATCCCGGCGAGGTGGTCGCACTGGGCGAGGCGATCGAGGCCCTGGTCATCACCCGCGAGGACAAGGAGGGCCGGCTGGTCCTGTCCAAGAAGCGGGCCCAGTACGAGCGGGCTTGGGGCCGCATCGAGGAGCTCCGGGAGTCCAACGCCGCGGTGAAGGGCATGGTGATCGAGGTCGTCAAGGGCGGGCTGATCGTCGACATCGGCCTGCGGGGCTTCCTGCCGGCCTCGCTGGTGGAGCTGCGCCGGGTGCGTGACCTTCAGCCGTACGTGGGCCGCGAGCTCGACGCCAAGATCATCGAGCTCGACAAGAACCGCAACAACGTGGTGCTGAGCCGCCGGGCGTGGCTGGAGGAGACCCAACGGGAACAGCGCGAGGCGTTCCTCGACAACCTCCGGCCCGGCGAGATCCGCAGCGGCGTGGTGTCGTCGGTGGTGAACTTCGGCGCTTTCGTCGACCTCGGCGGCATGGACGGGCTCGTGCATGTGTCGGAGCTGTCCTGGAAGCACGTCGACCACCCGAGCGCGGTGGTGTCGGCCGGCGACCGCATCGACGTGCAGGTGCTGGAGGTGGATCTGGAGCGCGAGCGGATCAGCTTGTCGCTCAAGGCCACCCAGCAGGACCCGTGGCAGGAGTTCGCGGCCAGCCATCGGGTGGGTGAGCTGGTCTACGGCCGCATCACCAAGCTGGTTCCGTTCGGGTCGTTCGTGCAGGTCGGCGACGGCATCGAGGGCCTGGTCCACATCTCAGAGATGTCGGCGCACCATGTGGAGCTTCCCGAGCAGGTCGTCACACCCGGCGAGGAGCTGTGGGTGAAGATCATCGACCTCGACCTTCAGCGCCGCCGCATCAGTCTGTCGATCAAGCAGGCCGCCGAGGGCGGTGTGGTCGCGGCCGAGTACCAGGAGCACTTCGGTGACCACGCCTACGACGAAGAGGGCAACTACATAGGCACCGGCGACTCCGAGGGCCAGCAGGCCTGGGAGGACTACTACTCCGAGGCCGGCGAGGAATACGTCGACGACGAGGGCGAGGACGCCGATCCGGGATCAGCCGGAGACGAGTTCGTGGCCGCGGCCGGCGAGGCCTCCGACGCCGGTACCGACGAGACCTGACCTCTGGCTGAGATCGCGCTGACGGGGGGTATCGGCGCCGGCAAGTCGACGGTGGGCGCCGGACTGGTCGAGCGGGGCGCGATCCTCATCGACGCCGACGAGATCGTGCGGGACCTCCAGCAGCCCGGCGAGCCGGTGTTCGACGCCATCGTTAGCCGGTGGGGCCGGACGGTGGTGGCCGCCGACGGCACCCTCGACCGGGCCGCGGTGGCTGCAGTGGTGTTCAAGGACGCCGACGAGTTGGCCGCCCTCAATTCCATCGTCCATCCCGCGGTGGGCGAGGAGATGGCCCGGCGCCGCGCCGCGGCAGCCGAGCATTCCCCGGGCGCGGTGGTGGTGCTCGACATCCCGCTGCTGGTCCGCCCCGACGGGGAGCCGATCGCGAACCGCTACCGCGACCTGGCCGGCATCGTGGTGGTGGACGCAGACCCCGAGGTGGCGGTGCAGCGCCTCGTGGCCCAGCGGGGCCTGTCCGACGACGACGCCCGGGCCCGCATCGCCAATCAGGCCAGCCGCCAGTCGCGCCTGGAGGTGGCCGACTTCGTGATCGACAACAACGGCACCGTCGAGGAACTGGAGCCCCAGATCGACGCCTGCTACCGCTGGGCCCGCTCCCTGGCCTGATCCCGACCCGGACCGCTATCGCTGGCCGGTGGGCGGCGGGCGGGGGTAGACGATCTGCCCCCACTGGGCCGGGTCGGCGGCCAGCATCGCCTCGATTGCGGCCTTCTCGGGCAGCGGCCCCACATCCAGTTCCGACGTGATCGCACTCATGGCCACCACGTGGCCGAGCCGCTGGCATCGCTTCAGATCCTCGGGATGGGCCAGGTAGCCGGACAGGAACCCGGCCGCGAAGGCGTCCCCGGCCCCCATGAGGGCCACGATCGGACCTCGCAGCGCGGGCTCGAACAGCGCGTCCTCACCGGCGAAGGTGTGCACTCCGGTCGCGTCGTCCTTGACGACCACGATGCCCGGCCCCGGCAGAGCCGCCCTCACCTGTGCCGGGTCCGAGTGGCCCCAGACCTCCGATGCCTCGTCCAGGCCGACGAACACGATGTCGGCGAGGTTCGCGATCTCCAGGAACATCCGGCTCGGCGGCCCGTCGGGCCACAGAGCCGGCCGCCAGTTGAGATCGAACGAGCGCAAGGCGTCGGACGGCTTCCTCAGCAACCCCTCGACGAGCCGGCGGCACCCATCCGACAGCGCCAGCGTGATGCCGGTGAGATGCAGCGCCCAGGCCTCCAAGCACGCATCGACGGGAGCCGTCTCGGGGGACATGAGCGAGGCAGCCGACCCCCGGCGGTAGTACTCGACCCGCTGACCCCGTTCGGGCGAGTCCCTGAGCATCAGGCCCGTGGGAGCGTCATCGCACAGTTCGACCAGGGAGGTGTCGACGCCGCTGCCGGCCACCACGTCATGGACAAGCGACCCCGCCATGCCGGTGCCCAGACGGCTGACCCAGCCGCTCCTCAGCCCGAGGGCGGCGCAATAGCGGGCGACGTTCGACTCGGCCCCGCACACGTCCCAGGCGAAGGCGTCGGTGGCCGTGCCCCGATCGCGGTACAGGGTGAGCATCGACTCGCCCAACGCGAGCACGTCGAAACGGGGGGAGTCCTGACCCTGGCCATCAGGTCTCAAGCAGCTGTCCTAGTCATGCGGACTGCCGCACGACGAGTTCGACCGGCAGCACCACTGGATCGAATCGGTCTCCGGGGGCGTCGATGAAGCTGTGAAGGGCGCGGGTGACCTCGATGCTTAGCAGCGAGCGATCGAGGCGGACCGTCGTCAGCGCGGGGCGCATATAGGCGCTCAGCTCGACATCGTCGAAGCCGACGACGGCGATGTCATCCGGAACGCGACGCCCCCGTGCCTCAATGGCGCGCACGGCGCCGATGGCCATGACGTCGTTGTAGGCGAGTATGGCGTCGAGATCCGGTTGCAAGTCGAGCAGCCTGTCGATGCCGGCCTCACCGCCCTGAACCGTCGGTGGTGCACGGACGATAGCTCCGTGATCGAGGCCGGCGTCGTCGAAGGCGGACCGGAAGCCGCTCTCTCGTCGCCTCCGGCGCGGGGGTGACAGCTCCGACGCGAGCATCCCGACGCGGCGTCTCCCGCTGTCGAGCAGGTGTCGGACGCCTAGGCGCGCGCCAGCCACGAGGTCGAAGCGCACGCATGCAATGCCTGGAGCGTCTATGACGTCGTCCACGACCACGATGCGAAGTCCGAGCCGGGCATAGCCTCGCAGTTGGTCGACGGAGTCGGGGGCCGGAAAGACGATCACCCCGTCCACCGCATAGGACCACAACGACCGCAGGACCATGTCCTGGCGTTGGGGATCGTTTCCTGTGCAGGCGAAGAACGTGGTGCGCCCGGACTCCGACACCCGGTGATGGACGGCCTCGGCCAGAGCGGGGAAGTAGGGGTCGGTCATGTCCCCACCCACGAGTCCCACGGTGCCGCTGCGCTTGGTGATCAGCGCGCGCGCCAGCAGGTTCGGCCGGTACCCCAGTTCCTCGATGGCTTCCAGCACCTGCTTGCGGGTTGCCTCGGCCACGCCGTACTCGTTGTTCACCACCCGCGACACGGTGCGAGCAGACATGCCGACCCGCCGAGCTACGTCGTCAAGAGTGGCCCGCGGAAGTGACGACTTAGTCATGATTTGTCAACGTTAGCAACTATATCTAAGCGTTGAAATTGTCATCGTTGACAGAAAGGCGGGAGTATGTTATTGTCAGCGTTGACAACTCGGGCGCTGCTCGGATACTGTCCACGAGGGCAAGGCGATCCGTAGGGGGACGGAGTGGCAGCAATCGCATTCGTAGGAGCCGGGAGCACGGTCTTTGCCCGCAACCTCGTGGGCGACCTGCTCGCCTTCGATGACCTGCGCGATGGGCTCGAGCTTCGACTTCACGACATCGACGAATCGAGGCTCGCCACCTCCGAGATCGTGACGCGCCGGATTGTCGAGGCTCGCGGAGCCGCTGCCCGCGTAAACGCCACCACCGATCTTCGTACCGCCCTCGATGGCGCTGACTACGTGATCACGCTGTTCCAGGTGGGCGGATACGAGCCGGCCACCGTCATCGACTTCGACCTCCCGGAGCGCTACGGGCTGGACCAGACGATCGCCGACACGATCGGCATCGGCGGCATCATGCGGGGGCTGCGCACTGTGCCGGCCCTCGTTGAAGTGGCCGAGGCGATGAAAGAGCTGTGCCCCGACAGCCTGTTGCTCAACTACACGAACCCGATGGCCATCAACATGTGGGGTCTGGCCGAGCTGTGCCCCACCAAGGCGTACGGGCTGTGCCACAGCGTTCCCCTGACCGCGGCCCACCTCGCCTCGGATCTTGGGATCGCCGTCGACGACCTCGACTACCAGGTCGCCGGCATCAACCACATGTCGTTCTTCCTGCGCCTGGAGCACCGCGGCCGCGACCTCTACCCGGAACTCAGGCGGCTCCACACTGACCCGGCAGAGTCGCCGGTGCGGGGGGAGTGGGGTCTGCCCGACGCCGTTCGGTACGAGATGCTGCGACGCCTCGGCTACTTCGTGACGGAGTCGAGCGAGCACTTCGCCGAGTACACGCCCTATTTCCTCAGGCGTCAACGTCCTGACCTGGTGGAGCGCTTCCAGATCCCCGTTCGCGAGTATGTGCGGCGCTGCGAGCTGCAGATCGCGGAGTGGGACGACCTTCGGGCCCGCCTCGAGGATCCCGACAGCCCCGTCGATGTGCCTGACAGCGGCGAGTTCGCGCCCCAGATCATCCACAGCCTCGAGACGGGTACGGCCCGCCGGGTCTATGTGAACGTCAGGAACGAGCGGCTGATCGACAACCTTCCCGAGGCGTGCATCGTGGAGGTCCCCGCCACGGTGTCGGGCGCGGGTGTCAGCCCCGACCCGGTGGGTCGCATTCCGGCGCATCTCGCTGCGCTGATCAGAACGAACATCGCTCCCCAGGAACTCACGGTCGAGGCGCTCAAGTCGGGTCGCCGCGAGAGCGTCTACCACGCAGCCATGCTCGACCCCCGAACCGCGGCGGAGCTCGACCTGGACCAGATCTGGTCGCTGGTCGACGCTCTCGTCGAGGCCCACGGTGAGTTCATCCCCCAGCCCTTGCGACTCGTCAACGGAAGCATGGAGGTGGACCAATGACCGTGGCCGTTGAACCGCCGCTGAAGCGGCGCCCACAATCGTGGCTCAGGCCGGTGAGCCTTCACGGAGGCTGGCGATCAGCGATCTGGTTCCTGTTGCCGGCGCTGATCGGCTTCGTGGCGTTCTATCTGTATCCGGCGCTGAGGGGCGTCTACATCAGCTTCACGGACTGGAACCTGATCGCGAACCGGGGCGACTGGGTCGGCACCGACAACTACGAGCGGCTGCTGGACGACCGCCAGGTATGGGAGTCGCTCAAGATCACCTTCCGGTACACGGTCATCAACATCGCCTCCCAGACCGTCCTGGCCGTGGCCATCGCCGTGCTCATGGACAGGCTCACCAAGTCGGTGATGATCCGGGGGATCCTGCTGTTCCCCTGGCTGATCCCCAACGTCATCGTGGCGCTGCTGTGGGTCTGGATGCTCGACGGCAACCTCGGGATCGTCAACGAGTTCCTGGGGTGGTTCGGAATGGAGCCGGTCAGGTTCTTCACCGACACCGACAAGGTCATCCCCACCCTGGCCGGAATCAACACCTGGCGGCACATGGGGTACACGGCCCTGCTGATCTTCGCGGGCCTGCAGACCATCCCCAAGAGCCTCTACGAGGCCGCGGCTCTCGACGGCGCGACCGAGCGTCAGATGTTCAAGGACGTCACCATCCCGCTGCTGCGCCCGATCCTCGCGCTGGTCCTGGTCATCACGATCGTGGGCTCGCTGCAGGTGTTCGACACCGTCTTCGTGGCGACCGGCGGCTTCGGCGGCCAGCCGGGCGGCCCGGCCAACGCCAGCCGGGTGATCTACCTCTACATCTACCAGAACGCCTTCGACTTCAATCAGTTGGGGTACGCGGCCACCGTGTCGGTGCTGCTCGTGGTGATCCTGCTCGCGATCACCTTCCTCCAGCTCAAGCTCCTGCGAGCGGGGGAGAGCGATCTGGCATGACGAACATCGCGGATCGAATCGAGAACCTGGGATCGGCAATGGAGCCGTCCGCCCGGCTTCGCAGGCTGGGCATCGGCCGGGGAGCCGCCTGGCTGATCCTGATCGCCATCCTGATCGTCAGCCTGTTCCCGTTCTGGTGGGCGCTCCGGACGGGCCTGTCCACCAACGGGCGGCTCTTCGCGGGCGACCAGAGCCTGCTGCCCGTCGGCTACACCGACAACAACTTCGAGCGGGTGCTCGGCACCGCCACCGAGGCCGAGATCCTGGAGAGCCTCGGCCGCGAGAACACCGGCTCCTTCGACTTCCTGCAGTCGCTCAAGGTGAGCGTGATCGTGGCCACCGCCATCACCGTCGGCCAGGTGCTCTTCTCGGCAATGGCGGCCTACGCCTTCGCCCGGCTCAAGTTCTGGGGACGCGACAAGCTCTTCTTCCTGTTCCTGAGCGGGCTCATGATCCCGCCCATCTTCACCCTCATCCCGAACCTGGTACTCGTGAAGAATCTGGGCTGGCTGAACAGCTACCCGGGGATCATCGCCCCCTTCTTCTTCATGACGCCGTTCGCGGTGTTCTTCCTGAGGCAGTTCTTCCTCGGGATCAGCCGGGAGGTGGAGGAGGCCGCGCTGCTCGACGGCGCCGGCCATTTCAGGACCTTCTTCGGGATCATCGTGCCGATGAGCTCCGCGCCCATCGCGACACTCTCGATCCTCACCTACATCACCGCATGGAACGAGTTCCTCTGGCCGCTGGTAGTGGCCAGAGCCCCTGAGCGCCAGCCGCTGACTGTCGCCCTCGGGCAGTTCACGGCCCAGCAGCCGGGCACCTCCCCGGACTGGTCGGGCCTGATGGCGGGCACCCTGCTCGCCGCGTTGCCGATCATCGTCATCTTCATGATCTTCGGACGCAAGGTGGTCGACTCCATCGGCTTCTCAGGAATCAAGTGATTCCGAAAGTCAGCCGGGGCCCGCACGGGTCGCGCAATCAACCCCTGGAAGGGAGAAACTGATGAGAAAGACGCTGTGGAGGCTCGTGGCAGCCTCAATCGCAGTCACGCTGGTCGCCGCGGCTTGCGGCGGAGACGATGACGACGGGGGAGCCGTCCAGCAGCCGGCCGACGAACCGGCTGCCGCGGCTCCGGAGCCGGCCGAGGCGCCGGCAGAGGCCGTGACCATCGAGTACTGGCTGTGGGACGGCAACCAGCAGCCCTACTACGAGCAGTGCGCCACCGATTTCGAGGCCGCCAACCCGGCGATTGACGTCGAGATCGTCCAGTTCGGTTGGGGCGACTACTGGACCAACGTCACCGCCGGATTCGCATCGGGCTCGGGGCCTGACGTCTTCACCGACCATCTGGCCCGCTATCCCGAGTTCGTGGCCAGCGGCGTGCTGGTTCCGTTGAACGACTTCGTCGCCCGTGACGGGGTCGACACCGGTGCCTACTTCCCGGGCCTGGCGGAGCTGTGGGTCGACAACAACGGCAACCGCTACGGCCTGCCCAAGGATTTCGACACGATCGCGCTCGTCATGAACTCCGACATCATCGGCGAGGCCGGCGTGACCGCGGCGGATTTCGCCGCCGCGGAGTGGAACCCCGACGACGGGGGCTCCTTCCAGCAGCTCATCATGCAGCTCAGCGTGGACGCCAACGGCAACCGCGGCGACTCCGCCGACTTCGACTCCGGCAATGTAGAGGTCTACGGGCTGGGCCTCGAAGGCAACTTCGGCGCCTTCGGTCAGACCACCTTCTCCGCATTCGCGGGCTCGACGGGGTTCAGCTTCCTGGACGTGAACCCGTTTGGGGACTCGGCCAACTACGACGACCCCCGCCTGGCGGCCACCATCGACTGGTTCGCCCGGATGATCGACGAGGGCTACGCCGTTCCCATCGAGGATGTCGAGTCGCTCGGCGGCACGACCGTGTTCCAGAACGGCTCGGCCGCGGTGATGGCCGACGGTTCGTGGAAGATCGGCACCTACCTCGGCGCCGACACCCCCTTCCCGGTGGAGTTCGCCCCGGTGCCGGTAGGACCGAGCGGATCGCGGGCCTCGATGTTCAACGGCCTCGCCGACTCGATCAACGTCAACTCCGACCATCAGGAGGAGGCCTGGCAATGGGTCAAGCACCTGGCCTCGCCGGCCTGCCAGGACATCATCGGCGAGGGCGCCGTCGTGTTCCCGGCCATACCGTCCTCAGCCGACATCGCGGTGGCCAGCCACGAGGCCAACGGCGTCGACGTGAGCGCCTTCACGGTGCACGTGGACGAGGGCACGACGTTCCTGTTCCCGATCACCGACAGCGCCAGCCAGATCGAGGCCATCGTCGGTCCGGCCATGCAGGAGATCCTGCGAGGCCAAGCCGACGCGGCTGATCGTCTCGCCCAGGTTGCGGGCGACGTGAACTCGATCCTCGGCTCCTGATCGGACTGTCCCCCACCCAGCAGGGCTCGGGCCGGATGCACCGGAGATGTCGATGAGACTCCTAAAGTCGACGTTGGCTCCGCTGTGCTGTCCCGCCCGAGCCCTGCCGAGGGCCCGCATCCGACGCATCGCCGTCCTCGCCTCAGCGCTGATCGCCGTGGCGGCGGCTGCCTGCAGTGGCACCCGCGAGGCCGGTCCGAGCGCGCCGGCCTCGGTGGCGGTCGCCCCCCACCTCGACCGGGGTCCCTGTGAGAGCCGGTTCGTGCCGCACGCCCTCGACCACGAGACCAGGGGACCTGGCGCCAGCCGGTCGATGTTCGACGGGATGGGCGCGGGCCTGGCAGTGGGCGATCTGAACTCCGACGGCCGCGACGATCTGGTGCTGGCCAACCTGAGCGGTGACACGTCGGTGCTGTGGAACGACGGAGGCCTCCAGTTCCGGCGTGAATCGCTGGTAAAGGGTCGCTTCCGTCAGGCGGTGATCGTCGACGGTGACGCCGACGGGCTGAACGACGTGATCCTGACCACCGGCGTGGGGCGGCCCCTGGCCATGCTCAACACGGGGACCGGAGCCAACGCCTCGGAGCGCTTCAACCGGGCGGAACTCGACGGCCTCGATGCCTACACCTATGCCATCGCCTGGGGGGACCTCGGCGGTGACGGTGACCTGGACGCGGTCACCGGCGCCTACAACGCGGAGCTCACCGCTGAGCGTCGCCTCAACCTGGGAGACAAGGGCGGGGTGGGGCTGTTCGAGCGAGAGGGCAGCACCTTCGTCCACACCCAGATGGCGGTCGAGTCGCAGGCGCTCGCCGCCCGCATAGGCGACATCGACGGCGACGGCGCAGTCGACATCTTCGTGGGCAACGACCTGGCCACGCCCGACCTGATATGGCTGGCCGGCCCCGAGGGCGCCTGGATCCCGGCATCGCCGTTCACACAGACCGCGTTCAGCACCATGGGAGTGGACAGCGGCGACATCGACAACGACGGCGACATCGACCTCTTCGCCACCGACATGAAACCCATGGACGACAAGCCGGAGACGCTCGCCGCATACTCGCAAGTGCAGGCCGACATCGACGCCTCCCCAACGGACGACATCCAGCGCCCCGAGAACGTGCTCCTCCTCGCAGACGGAGACGGCTACGCCAGCGAAGCCCCCTCCTTCGGGATAGAGGCCACCGGCTGGAGCTGGTCCGGCCTCTTCGGCGATCTCGACAACGACGGGTTCCAGGACCTCTACGTGGTCAACGGCATGGTCGCCGACAACCTCTTCGACCACCTTCCCGGCGCCAGCCTCACCGAGCCCAACCAGGCCTTCCGCAACGTGGAGGGCTCGCGATTCGAGTTCGCGGCCGGCTGGGGTCTCGACGACACAACCGGCGGTCGGGGCATGGCCATGGCCGATCTCGACTCCGACGGCGACCTCGACATAGTGGTCAACAACCTCAACTCCCCGTCTCTGCTGTACGAGAACCGCCTGTGCGCCGGCAGTTCCCTCACCGTCGCGCTGGAGTGGGCGGGGACACTCAACCCCTCCGCCGTCGGAGCACGGGTCACCGCGACCAGCACCGACGGAGGCGCCTTCGTCCGCACGGTGGAGACGTCCCGCGGCTACCTGTCTGGGGCCTCACCGATCGTGCACATCGGCCTGGGAGCAGCCGCGGGCCCGGTCGACCTCGAGGTCGTCTGGCCCGACGGAGGGGTCTCCCGCCTATCGGGGATTCCTGTTGACCACCACGCGTCCGTGCACCGCCAGGACGGGGCTGAGTCGCCGTGAGCCGCGACTATCTGGTCAGGCCGGGCACGCCGGGGCAGCGGCTGCGGGACGCGGCCATCCATCTGACTGCGCCCGCCACAGCCGCGGCGGTCGTCGCGGTCCCCGGTCGTCAGGCCCTGTGGTTGACCGTTCTCCTGCCGCTCGGCCCGCTCCTGGGTGGCCGGGTTCTTGCGGGCCGTCGAGCAGTCGGCCTGGAGCATCGGGTCCGGGCGGTTGACTTCAACATCACGGTGGCTCTGTACACGCTGGGCGTCTACGGCATGCTGCAACTGGGGGCCCGCGTCGAGGCACTCGGGGTGCTGGTCGCCGTCGGCGTCCTGCTGTTGCTCCTGCTGCTGCTCAACTGGCTGCTGATGTCGGCAGTGGCCGCCAACAGGGCCCGCTACGGCGAGCTGTTCGATCCGCCGTGGGTGTTGCCGATACACAGCGCGCTGGCGGCCGCCGCACGCTCCCACAGATCTCCCAAATCCGGGGCTACTGCCCCCGAACTACTTCGCTCCGGAGGCCGAGCGAATGGGTACGCGAGTTTGGCCCATACGGGCGAGGCCGTGGCCCGAGCGGCCCGTGAGCGCAGCGAACAAGAGCGGGAGAGACACGACTGCAATACGACGGGCTTGCACCTACGCGCGCGCCTTCAAAGGAGGAAATGACATGGCCACCGTGGAACTGGAGGCGTTGACCAAGATCTACCCGGGAGGGGTCAAGGCGGTGAACGCCATGAGCCTCTCGATCGAGGACGGCGAGTTCGTGGTGTTCGTGGGGCCGTCGGGGTGCGGCAAGTCCACGGCGCTGCGCATGGTCGCCGGGTTGGAGGAGATCAGCGAGGGAGTGCTGCGCATAGGCGGCAACGAGATGACCAAGGTGCACCCGCGCCAGCGCGACATTGCCATGGTCTTCCAGAACTACGCCCTCTACCCCCACCTGACCGTCCGCAAGAACATCGCCTACCCGCTGAAGCTGGCCAAGGTCCCCAAGGCGGAGATGCAGGAGCGGGTCCAGCGCACCGCCGAGATCCTGCAGTTGAGCGAGTACCTCGACCGCAAGCCCGGGGCGCTGTCGGGGGGCCAGCGCCAGCGGGTGGCTATGGGCAGGGCGATCGTGCGTGAGCCGTCGGTGTTCCTGATGGACGAGCCCCTCTCGAATCTCGACGCCAAGCTGCGCGTCTACATGCGCAGCGAGATCTCGCGGATCCAGCGAGAACTGGGGGTGACCACCATCTACGTGACCCACGACCAAGTTGAGGCAATGACCATGGGCGACCGGGTGGCCGTGCTCAAGGGCGGGGTGCTCCAGCAGGCCGACGAGCCCTCCGTGCTGTACCGCGAGCCGTCCAACCTGTTCGTCGCGGGCTTCATCGGCTCGCCCGCCATGAACCTCTTCGAGTCGTCGATCAGCATCGGTGACGAGTCGATCAGCGTCGAGCTGGGTCAGCAGAGCATCGAGCTCCCGCTCTCGTACCTGGATGAGCGTCCCGCCCTGCGTGCCTACGACCGGGCTCCGCTGGCCTGCGGCATCAGGCCCGATGACGTGTACGACGCCGCCCTCGCCCCACCCTTCGAGCAGCGCGTCCACGGCCAGGTGGTCATACTCGAGGAATTGGGGTCGGAGATCGTTGCTCACCTGGATGTTGGCGTGACCCGGATCGACTCCGCGGATTCGGCTTCCGCCGACACCGAGGACGATTTCGACACCGGGTTCATCGGGCGCTTCGCCCAGCAGAGCACTGTCGGCGTCGGTGACCGCATCGAGGTGGCGCTCGACGTAGGAGCGATTCACTTCTTCGATCCGGCAACCGGCAAGGCCATCCGTAGCTAGAGCTGCCCTCGCCGCGTCGAGCGCAGACGGGGCCGCGACGGCAGTCGCGAGGCGTCGGGCGACCGTGCATGCGGGCGCCTGTCGGTAACGGACGCCCGTCGAGTCAAACGCCAGTCGGTACGATCGGAGCCCAGGGCCCGAGCGGCCCGTGAGCGAAGCGAACAGGAGCGGGAGTTCATGCCGCCGGTGACCGTTCCCAGCGATCGGCGAGCCTTCGAGGTAGTGGCCCCGTTCGAACCTGCCGGCGACCAGCCCAGGGCCATCGAGGCCCTGGCCGAGGGGGTGGCCGAGGGGCACCGCTTCCAGACGCTGCTGGGAATCACCGGCTCGGGCAAGAGCGCCACAATCGCCTGGACCATCGAGCAGGCCCAGCGGCCCACGCTGGTGCTGGCCCCCAACAAGTCGCTGGCCGCCCAACTGGCCAACGAGCTGCGGGAGCTGTTCCCGCACAACCGGGTGGAGTACTTCGTCAGCTACTACGACTACTACCAGCCCGAGGCGTACATGCCGGCCAGCGACACCTACATCGAGAAGGACTCGTCGGTGAACGACGAGATCGACCGGCTACGCCACTCGGCCACGTCGGCCCTGCTCACCCGGCGGGACACGATCGTGGTGGCGTCGGTGTCGGCCATCTACGGGCTCGGCTCGCCCGAGGAGTACGAGACGCAGCTGCTGGTCCTGCACGAGGGTCAGGAGTACGACCAGCGGTCGATCCTGCGCCGCCTGGTGGACATGCAGTACGAGCGCAACGACATGAACCTGGTGCGGGGCAAGTTCCTGGTGCGGGGCGACACCATCGAGATCCATCCCGCCTACGACGAGACCCTGGTGCGGGTGGAGCTCTTCGGCGACGAGGTCGAGCGCATCACGGTGGTCGACCCGCTGACCGGTGAGCGGCTGGAGACCCTGGAGGACCTGGTGGTGTTCCCGGCCACCCACTACGCCACCAGCGCGGCCCGTATGGAGGCCGCCGTGGGGCGCATCGAGGTCGAGCTGGCCGAGCGTCTGGCCCACTTCGAGGCCGAGGGCAAGCTGCTGGAGGCTCAACGCCTCCAGATGCGCACCAGCTACGACCTGGAGATGATGGTCGAGTTGGGCTACTGCAACGGCATCGAGAACTACTCGGCGCCCATCGACGGCCGGGGTCCGGGCGAGTCGCCGTACACGCTGCTCGACTACTTCCCCGGTGACTTCCTGATGGTGATCGACGAGTCGCATGTGGCCGTGCCCCAGCTGCACGGCCAGTACGAGGGCGACCGCAGCCGCAAGGAGACCCTGATCGACCACGGCTTCCGGCTGCCGTCGGCGGCCGACAACCGGCCGCTGCGCTTCGACGAGGTGATGAGCCGGCTCAACCAGGTGATCTTCATGTCGGCCACTCCCGGCGACTACGAGGTTCAGGTGTCCGACCAGGTGGTGGAGCAGATCGTGCGGCCCACCGGCCTGGTGGACCCCGAGGTGGTGGTGAAGCCGACCAAGGGCCAGATCGACGACCTGCTGGACGAGATCTCGGCTCGCACCGACCGGGATCAGCGGGTGCTGGTGACCACCCTCACCAAGAAGATGGCCGAGGACCTGGCCGAGTACCTGCTGGAGCGGGGTCTGCGGGTCCGCTACTTGCACAGCGAGGTCGACACCATCCAGCGCATCGAGATCCTGCGAGACCTCCGGCTGGGGGAGTTCGACGTGCTGGTGGGGATCAACCTGCTGCGGGAGGGCCTGGACTTGCCCGAGGTGTCGCTGGTGGCCATCCTCGACGCCGACAAGGAGGGCTTCCTGCGCAGCGAGACGTCGCTGATCCAGACCATCGGGCGTGCGGCCCGCAACGTCGACGGCCAGGTGATCATGTACGCCGACGAGGTGACCGACTCGATGCGGCGGGCCATCTCGGAGACGAACCGCCGCCGGGGGCTGCAGCAGGCCCACAACGAGGCCCACGGCATCGACCCGACCACGATCCGCAAGGCGGTCACCGACATCCTGGCCATGATCCGCCCGGACCGCGACTCCGCTCCGGTGCCGGACGCCGACGTGGGCGGCGAGCGCGGGGGAGGGTTGGCCGAGGCCCGCCGCCGGCGGGAGGGCCCCGACCTGGGCGACCTGCCCGACGCCGAGCTGGAGCGCCTGATCCGCACATTGGACGAGGAGATGCGCGAAGCCGCCGGCGACCTGCGCTTCGAGTACGCCGCCCGGTTGCGGGACGAGATCAAGGACCTACGCCGGGAACTAGCCGAAATCCGCGGCTGATCATTCAGGTTGCTTCGAAGATCGCGGCGCCGGACCAGCAGACCACTGAATCGGGGTCCACTGCTATGCCGCCGCCGCAGGTGCATATCGGGCGCTGGTCATCCAGGAGATTCCCCTCTTCGTCCCAGAGTTGGAACGTGTGTTCGCGCACAGGTTCGCGCACGACTCTGAGCCAGCGGCCGCGGCCTCTGGCATTCAAGGCCTCGACCAGTGCCGAGACCAGGTCCGGCGGCGGGGGCACGTTGGTCTTGATCAGGTAGAACGTCCCGCCGATGCCTAGCTCGTGGGGCCCGTCCTCGTATCTGTCGAGGTAGTCCACGGTGCGCTGCGGGCTGTAGTTGGGGGGCGGCACGCCGTCGAGGGTCAGCGTCTGGCGTCCGTCGGTGCGCATCGAGTACAGATTCACCGCAACCCACGAGTCGCGACCGAAGGGAATGGTGCCCGTCATTAGGTTCCTCCTCAGATGTCCAGAAGTTGATAGGGATACTAACTGTAGCTGATGGACATTGATTGTAAATGCTTGACAGATGTCACACCCCTATGGCATGATGTGATCATGAAGTTGGAAGCAGCGCAGCGGGTGCGGGACGGGCTGGCGGAGTTGATCCGCCTGGTCAATTCCGGGAACGCCTCGACCGTGGACGCGCGGCGGGTGCTGTCGGAGTCGAAGGCGTTCGCGGCGCAGGTGGCGGTGCTTCAGGCTGATGCGGCCGCTCTGGTCGCGGCCGGCGAACGGCACGGAGACGGCGGTGCTGGGGTATTGGCCCAGACGGCAGGACTGTCACGGAAGGATGCTGTCGGACAGGTCAAGACGATCGAGCAGCTGCAGTCGATGCCCGGCCTGCGCGACGCCTTGACGGGCGGCGAGATTCCGCTGGCCAACGCCAAGACCCTGGCCCAGGCCTCGGAGAGGACCAGCGCTGATCAGGTACGGCAGGACGGCGAACTGCTGCAGAAGGCCGCCTCGCTGCCGCCGGATCAGTTCGTCCGGGAGGCCAACCGGTGGGCGGTGCAGCGTCAGGGCGACGGCGGCGAGGGCCAGTACCGCAGACAGCGGGCCCGCCGCCGGCTCAGCATCTGGACGGACGACGGCGACGGCATGGTCCACCTGCGGGGCGAGTTCGACCCGGTGGTCGGGGCCAAGCTGAGCAAGCGGCTCCTCGAGGAAGCCGAACGGCTGCGGCGACTAGACCTCAACAGCCCCGGCGGTGAGAAGCGCAGCCTCCGACAGCGTCTCGCCGATGCGCTCGACACACTCACGGCGACCGACTCGGGCGAGGGGAGCAGGGCAGCGCCGTCGGCAGAGATCGCCATCGTGCAGCATCTGGACCCCGACGGCGACAAGGCGTTCGCAGAGGTCGCCGGCGGGGGAGTGATTCCCCAGAGCGTGCTCGAGGAGCACTTCTGCAGCGCCAGGATCGTCGGCGTGGTCTACAGCAGCAAAGGCGTACCGCTGTGGCGGGGCTCGGCGCTGCCGCGGCCCACCAAGGCCCAGATGGACGCGCTGATCGCCCGCTACGGCGGATGCGGAGGCTGCAACGAGCACTACGCGGTATGCCAGGCCCACCACATCCGGCCCCGGTCGCAGGGCGGCCCCACCGACATCGACAATTCGATGCTGCTGTGCTGGGGGTGCCACGACAAGGTCCACCACCACGGCTGGCGAGTCGTGCCCAATGGCGACTTACACACGATCGCGCCCCCCGAGCGCATCCGTCATGGCCCCGCCCGGGCGCCCGACCCGCCCCTGATCCACGGCCCGCCATGCCGTGGCTCATCGGGCAGCCGGCAATTGCCCACTCGGGCGCCGACCTCGAACCCGATTGTGTCGCCGAAGCTATGGTGACGCCATGACCGTGGCACGGAACGCCACCGCTGCGCACCTACGCCGCGGCGACACGATCACCGCCATTGCCGGCGAACCGGTAGGCCGCGAGACCGTCGCCGCGATCACCCTCGAAGACGGCACGGCCACTATCACCACCCGCAGCGGACCCCAGAAGCGCCGCAACGTCCGCCAGCTACCGGCCACCGTCCCCGTCACCACGGACCCGCCGCTACCCGCGTGGCGCTATACCGATCGCCGCCACGAACCATCCGGCGCGTGGAAAGCGAACGCCGCCGCGTTCGGGGTCGGGGTCGTGATGGGACTCGCCCGGACGGCGTCCGCACGATCAAGGTCCGCCGCTGCTAGGCGGTGATCGAGCGTCAGGGCGGCGACGGCGCCGCGGTGGCATGATCTTGGCGTGGGAGAGGCCGAGGATCGCTCCGGGCAGGCTGCCTCCGTCGCTTGGGTGAGCGACATCGGGCCTCGGCGGGTGAACGAGGACCGGGCGTCGGCGACGGTATCGGACGAGGACGGCAGCTGGGTTATCGCGGTGGCCGACGGGCTGGGCGGGCACACCCGGGGCGATGAGGCTGCCCAGGCTGCGATCGAGGGACTCCCCGAAAGGATCGCCAGCCCGGACGAGATGGCGGTCGCCTTCGGGGAGGCCAACGAGCGGGTACTCGCGCTGACCGGCCCGGAGGACTGGCAGCGGCGCCTGCCGCTGTTCATGTTCCCGATGAGCACCCTGACCGTGGCAGCCTGGACACCCGAGGGCGGCCAGCTGATCGGCTGGATGGGCGACACCCTGCCCTTCATCGCCACTCGGGGACCGGACGGGTTCCGCGGATTCTGCTGCGGCCGCCCCCACCGCGTCCCGGGCGGCAGCATCGAGATCTGCCTGGGCATGCCGCCCGCCGATCCCAGCGCGGGCGCCGGAGTGGTCGAGGTGGAGATAGTGGGGGAGTCCGGCGACGGAACCCGGCCCGACGCGGTGATCCTGGCCAGCGACGGCGGCTGGGAGCCCTTCGTATACACCCACGGCGTCGGGTGGCTCTCGGACGACTCGGCGGGCGGCGGCATCGGAGCAGCCTGCGGACCCGGCGCAGAGACCGCCGAGGACATCGCCGCGCACCTCCTGGACGAGGCTCGCAGCCTGGGCCTCAACGACAACACCACCTTCGCGGCAGCCCTCTGGCACTGAGCCGTCCGTTCGGCACGGGCGGGACCGTCACAGGCTCGAGGCGGACCGGCATGCGCCTGTGCCGCAGGATGCCGGCGGATGACGGCGACTCGTCCTGCCGGCCGGCGCCGGCAACGGTGCCCGCGCCTACCCTCGGCGCACAGGCCGGCCCTCTCCAAGCACCGATAATGAACACATGTTCGCCATGCTCGTAGGCCCAGCGGGTAGAGTCTGAGCGTGGCTGAGCGGCTGGTGATCTCGGGGGCGCGCGAGCACAACCTCAAGGACGTTCACCTCGACCTGCCGAGGGACCAGCTCATCGTGATCACCGGGCTGTCGGGCTCCGGAAAGAGCTCGCTGGCGTTCGACACGATCTACGCCGAGGGCCAGCGCCGCTACGTGGAGTCGCTGTCGGCCTACGCCCGGCAGTTCCTGGGCCAGATGGACAAGCCCGACGTCGACTTCATCGAAGGCCTGTCACCGGCCATATCCATCGACCAGAAGAGCGCGTCCCGCAATCCCCGCTCCACCGTCGGCACCATCACCGAGGTCTACGACTACCTGCGCCTGCTGTACGCCCGCATCGGCGTGCCCCACGACCCCGAGACGGGTGAGCGGCTGATCCGCCAGACCCCCCAGCAGATCGTGGACCGGATCCTGGAGATGGAGCCCGGCACCCGCTTCCAGGTACTAGCCCCGGTCGTGCGGGGCCGCAAGGGCACCTACGACACGCTCCTGGCCGACCTGGCCGGGCAGGGCTACGCCCGGGCCATAGTCGACGGCGAACTGGTAGAGCTGGCCGACATGGCCGGCGCCACCGGCCTCTCCGGGGGCGCCGACGGCCTGGAACTGGCCCGCTACGAGATGCACGACATCGCGGTGGTGGTCGACCGTCTGGTGCTGCGCGAGGGCGTCGAGCGGCGCCTAACCGACTCGGTCGAGACCGCCCTGCGCCTGGCCGACGGGATCGCCGAGATCGAGATAGTGCCCCGACCGGACGACGCCGCCGATGCGGACCAGGAGTCACGGCGGATCGTGTTCAGCCAGCACCTGGCCCGGCCCTCCGACGGCAAGTCCTTCGAGGAGCTCGCCCCCCGCAACTTCTCGTTCAACTCGCCCTACGGGGCCTGCTCCCACTGCGACGGCCTGGGCACCGTGTTCGAGGTCGATCCCCAGCTGGTGGTCCCCGATCCCGACGCCACCCTGGCCGGCGGGGCGATCACACCGTGGTCCGACAGCCGGTCGCGCTACTACCCGCGCCTTGTGCAGGCGGTCTGCGAGGAATACGCAATCCCGCGCGACGTGCCCTGGCGCCAACTGACCCAGCGCCAGCACGACATGCTGCTGTACGCCAAGGGCGTCAAGGGCCGGGTGCAGGTCCGCTACCAGAACCGGTTCGGCCGGCGCCGGGTGTACCAGGCCCGCTACGAGGGGATCGTCCCGCACCTGATGCGCCGCCACAACGAGTCCGAGAGCGACTCGGCCCGGGAGAACATCGAGGGCTACATGCGCCAGGTGCCGTGCCCCGACTGCGGCGGCGCCCGGCTCAACCCGCTATCGCTGGCCGTGACCGTCGACGGGCGCAACATCCACGAGCTGTGCGCCATGTCGATCGCCGATGCGGCCAAGACGCTGGCCGAGCTGAGCCTCGACGACCGCGACACGATGATCGCCGAGCAGGTCCTCAAGGAGATCCGGGCCCGGCTCGGCTTCCTGCTCGACGTCGGCCTGGACTACCTCAACCTGTCACGCAGCGCGGCCACCCTCGCCGGGGGCGAGGCCCAGCGCATCCGGCTGGCCAGCCAGGTCGGCTCGGGCCTGGTCGGGGTGCTGTACGTGCTCGACGAGCCGTCCATCGGGCTGCACCAGCGCGACAACCGGCGCCTGATCGACACGCTGCTGCGCATGCGCGACCTCGGCAACACGGTGATGGTGGTGGAGCACGACGAGGAGACCATCCGGGTGGCCGACCATGTGGTCGACATCGGTCCCGGCGCGGGGGAGCACGGCGGGACCATCGTGCACTCGGGATCGCTCGACGGCCTGCTCGGCGTGGAGGACTCCATCACCGGCCAGTACCTGTCGGGCAGCCGCCGCATCGAGGTGCCGCAGGCGCGCCGCCTCGGCGACGGGACCCGCCTGGTGGTGCGGGGCGCCCGCGAGAACAACCTGGCCGACATCGACGTGGCCTTCCCGCTGCAGCGCTTCGTGTGCGTGACCGGCGTGTCGGGCTCGGGCAAGTCGTCGCTGGTGAACGAGATCCTGCACCGGGCCCTGATGCAGCACATCTACCGGTCCAAGACCCCGCCCGGACGCCACACCCGCATCGACGGCACAGGCCACCTCGACAAGGTGATCGCCATCGACCAGTCGCCCATCGGACGCACCCCCCGGTCCAACCCGGCCACCTACACCGGCGTGTTCGACCACATCCGCAAGCTGTTCGCCAACACCGCCGAGTCCAGGGTGCGGGGCTACATGCCCGGGCGGTTCTCGTTCAACGTCAAGGGCGGGCGCTGCGAGGCGTGCCGGGGCGACGGCACCATCCGCATCGAGATGCACTTCCTGCCCGACGTGTACGTGCCCTGCGAGGTGTGCAAGGGCAAGCGCTACAACCGCGACACCCTGGAGGTGACCTTCAAGGGCCACAACATCGCCGAGGTGCTCGATATGCCGTGCGCCGACGCAAGGGAGTTCTTCACCAACCAGCCGGCCATCGCCCGCCACATGGGCACCCTGACCGATGTCGGGCTCGGCTACGTGCGCCTCGGCCAACCCGCGCCCACCCTGTCGGGGGGTGAGGCCCAGCGGGTGAAGCTGTCCAGCGAACTGGCCAAGCGCTCCACCGGCCACACCATGTACATCCTCGACGAGCCCACCACCGGCCTGCACTTCGAGGACGTCCGCAAGCTGCTGGGCGTGCTGGGCCGGCTGGTCGACCAGGGCAACACCGTGGTGGTCATCGAGCACAACCTGGACGTGGTCAAGACGGCCGACTGGATCATCGACCTCGGTCCCGAGGGCGGCTCCGGCGGGGGCCGGATCGTGGCCGAGGGCACACCCGAGCAGGTGGCCGAGGTCCCCGAGAGCCACACCGGCCGCTACCTGCGCCCGATGTTGTGCTAGCCGGCGTTCTCGTCGCGTTTCCCTGTTGCATGGACGGGAGGGCGCGATCAGACGCCGCTGACGCAGCAGGGGCCAAGGCATGGGCGCGCTGAAGAGGCCGGCGGCGGGGTCCATCCCCGACGCGCCCGGGTCGTACCAGTTCCTCGACGCCGAGGGCCGGGTCATCTACGTGGGCAAGGCCAAGAGCCTGAGGTCGCGCCTGAACAACTACTTCGGCTCGCACCTGCCGCTGCGCACCCGCCAGATGGTGGACGCGGCCGCGTCGGTGGAGTGGATACAGGTGGCCAACGAGGTCGAGGCCCTGATGCTGGAGTTCTCGCTGATCCAGCGCCACCGGCCCCGGTTCAACGTGCGCTACACCGACGACAAGTCGTACCCGTTCCTGTGCGTGACCATGCTCGACGAGTGGCCCCGGGCCATGGTCATGCGGGGCCGGCGGCGCAAGGGCAACCGCTACTTCGGCCCCTACGGGCACGCCTACGCCATCCGCGACACCCTCGACCTGCTGCTGCGCACGTTCCCGATCCGCACCTGCACCGACGGCAAGTTCCGCCGGTACGCCAGCCTGGGCAAGCCCTGCCTGCTGTACCACATCGAGAAGTGCTCGGGACCGTGCGTGGGCGACGTCACCCCCGACGACTACGCCACGCTGGTGGCCGACCTGCTGGAGTTCCTCGAGGGGGACACCGACCCGGTCATCGACCGCCTCACCGCCGAGATGACGGCCGCGGCCGACGAGCAGGAGTACGAGCGGGCCGCCCGGCTCCGAGACCGGCTCGACTCGGTCCGCAAGGCGGTGGAGACCCAGCAGATGGTGGGCTCCCGCAGCGAGGACTTCGACGTGATCGGCCTTGTCGAGGACGCCCTGGAGGCGGCCGTGCAGGTGTTCTTCGTGCGCCGGGGCCGGGTGATGGGACGCCGGGGCTTCATGATCGACAAGGCCGAGGAACTCGACCGGGCCGAGCTGGTGAGCCGGACTCTCGAACGGCTCTACTTCGACGACAACCCGCTGGGCTGGCCCAAGACGGTGCTGGTGCCCGACACGCCCGCCGAGGCGGCCCTCTACACCGAGTGGCTCACCGAGATGCGCGGCTCACGGGTGCAGATCCGGGTGCCCCAGCGCGGCCCCAAGCGGGCGTTGCAACAGACAGTGACCCGCAACGCCGAGGAGTCGTTCACCCGGCACCGGCTCAAGCGCAGCACCGACCACAACAGCCGGGCCCGGGCGCTCAACGAGCTCCAGGAGCACCTGGCGCTGGCCGAGGCCCCGCTGCGCATCGAGTGCTACGACATGAGCCACCTGTCGGGGCAGGACTATGTGGGCTCGATGGTGGTGCTCGAGGACGGCCTGCCCAAGAAGGCCGACTACCGGCGGTTCCGGCTGCGCTCTGTGCCCGGCAACGACGACTTCGCGGCCATGCACGAGGTGCTGACCCGGCGTCTGAGCGGCTACCTGGAGCAGCGGGCCCGGCCGGTGACCGAGCGCGACGGCCGGTTCTCGTACCCGCCGCAGCTGCTGCTGGTGGACGGCGGCAAGGGCCAGTTGGGGGTGGCCGTGCGGGTCCTCCAGGAGCTCGGCCTCGACGACGAGATCCCGACCGCGGCGCTGGCCAAGCAGTTCGAGGAAGTGTTCCTGCCCGGCCTGGCCGAGCCGGTACGCCTCCCTCGCCAGTCCGAGGCCCTGTACATGCTCCAGCGCATCCGCGACGAGAGCCACCGCTTCGCCATCTCCTACCACCGCACCCTGCGGGGCAAACGCATGACCGGATCGGCCCTCGACGGCATCGCCGGCCTCGGACCGGTCCGCAAGGCCCGGCTCACGAAGGAGCTCGGCGGCGTGCGCGCCGTCCAGCGAGCGGAGTTGCACGAGCTGAAGGCGCTGGGTTGGCTGCCCGACGCGGTAGCCGAGAACGTCCACGCCGCCTTCCACCCGGGCGGCCATGCTGGGAGAGAATGAGAGGGCGATGACGCCCCTCGAACGAGTATCCGCGGACACCGGTCCTGAGCAGATCGTGGAGATCCTTCGCCGTGATGGTGGGATCGTCGTGGAGGGCATGTTCGACCGGGACCTCATCGATTCGGTTCGCGCCTCGGCCGACGACTACGCCGCCTCGGTCGAACCGGGATCAGCCACCCAGGGGCTCGGCGAGGACGGCCGGGCGTTCGTGGGGCGAAGGACTGTGCGGTTCTCGAGCCTGGCCAGGCTGTGCCCGGCGTTCTTCGACGTTCTGGACGATGACCTGTTGGCTGCGGTCGCCGACGAGATGCTGCTGCCGGTATGCGGTGGCTACTGGCTCAACACCGCCCAGGTCATGTACATCGGCCCGGGCGAGGTCGCGCAGGTGCTGCATCGCGACGCCAACAACTGGTGGGAGTTCGTCAGCCGGATCTGGCCGGACGCTCCCGAGATCACGGTGAGTGCCATGATCGGTCTCGATGACGTCACCGAGGAGCTCGGTGCGACCCGGGTGGTTCCGGGCACCCATGCCGGTGGCGAGCTGAAGCGGTTCGCAGATGCTGAATCGGTGCCGGCCGAGCTCGGCCCCGGAGACGCTCTGCTCTATTCGGGATACGTACTCCACGGCGGCGGCGCCAACACGACGGAGAATCGCTGGCGAAAGGCCATGCACGTGAGCTTCGTCGCCGGATGGCTGACCCCGGAGGAGGCGAGTCCGCTCGACTTCGCCCCGGGCGAGCTCGCCTGCAGGAGTGAGCGGGTTCGACGGCTCCTCGGTCACGCCTCCTATGACCCGCGGCCCCACCCGGGCGGCGGCCTCTGGCTACGGCACGCCAAGGAGATGGCTCCGGACGCCACACGAGCCGAACGGCCATGACGGCATCGCCGATCCGCTCACGACAGCAGCTCCACCTCGACGAACTCGCGGCGGCTCTCGAGATCCAGCACGGGAACCTGGTCGCATCGACGGTCGATCGGATGCGATACGTCGAAGGTCCGGAGGCCCCCGTCGCGATCATCAACCGGCTCACGCTCGATGCCTACCGTCAGGCCTCGGTCGCGGCGGCCACCGGCCACGAGGGAGGTCCCCGATGCACGACTCCTTGAACGGCAAGATCGTCCTGGTCACCGGGGCCGGCCGCGGTATTGGCCGGGCGATAGCCGAGCGCTTCGGCGGCGCGGGAGCTGCGGTCGCGGCCAACGACGTAGACGGCGAGGCCGCGGCCCGCACCGCCCGGGCGATCACCGACTCCGGCGGCACGGCCATGGCGGCTCCGGCTGACGTGTCCGACAGCGCCCAGGTCAGTGCCATGGTCGACGGGGTGATGGCCGAGCATGGCCGCGTCGACGTGCTGGTCAACAACGCCGCGATCATCAGCCCGATGCTGCACTTCTTCGAGGCCGACGAGGCGTGGTGGCGGCGCATCATCGACGTCAACCTCACCGGGCACTTCCTGGTGTCGCACCCGATCGCCCGCATCATGGCCACTCACGGCGGTGGCGCCATCATCAACATGAGCTCGGGCGGCGCCACCCGGGCCCACCGCTCGTTCACCGCCTACGACGCCACCAAGGGCGGCATCGAGGCCCTCACCCGGGCGATGGCGCTGGACCTCGGCCCCTACAACGTGCGGGTCAATGCCCTGGTGCCCGGCTCGATCGACACCAGCGGCATGACGGCCGAAGAGCGCACCCACCGGGGCGAGAACGTGCCCTTGGGACGGATCGGGGAGCCCCTGGACATGACCGGCGCCGCGCTGTTCCTGGCCTCCGACGACGCCGGCTACATCACCGGCGAGACGCTACGGGTGGACGGCGGGATGCTGGCCCAGCAGCGCTCGGCCACGGCCGACATCGTCAGGCCCGACAGCTTCCCCGCCGTCGAGGACCTGTAGCCGTGGCCGGGCCCCGGATCGGTGTGGATGTCGGGGGCACGTTCACCGACGTGGCCCTAGAGCGGGCCGACGGCACGTTCTCGTCCATCAAGGTCCTCACCACCCATGAACGGCCCGAGGAGGGGATCCTCGCGGGAATCGCGTCCGTCGCGGCCCGCGAGGGCGCGGCGATGGGTGAGATCGCGCAGATCATCCACGGCACCACCCTGGCCACCAACGCTCTGATCGAGCGCCGGGGGGCCAAGACCGCGCTGGTCACCACCGCCGGGTTCCGCGACGTGATCGAGACCCGCACCGAGAGCCGCTTCGAGCAGTACGACCTCAACATCGTGCTGCCGGCCCCCCTGATCGAGCGCAAGGACCGCTTCGTGGTGCCCGAGAGGATCAGCGCCCGCGGCGAGGTGCTGCTGCCCTTCGACGAGACGGCCGCCCGAGGCGTCGTGGACCGGGTGGTGGACGGAGGGTACGCCTCGGTGGCCGTCGGGTTCATGCACAGCTACCGAAACCCGGACCACGAGCGCCGCTTCCGCGATCTGCTGCTGGAGGCGTCCGACGACATCGCGGTGTCGCTCAGCTGCGAGGTCTCACCCCAGATGCGGGAGTTCGAGCGGTTCAACACGGTGTGCGCCAACGCCTACGTCCAGCCTCTGATCGCCTCGTATCTGCGCAGGCTCGAGTCCGAGCTGCGCCGAATGGGCGCTTCGTGCCCGCTGCTGCTGATCCACTCCGGTGGCGGCCTGATGAGCAGCGCCGCCGCAGCGGCCTTCCCGGTGAGGCTGATCGAGTCGGGACCGGCCGGGGGAGCGATCTTCGCCGCCCACCTGGCCCGGACCCATCGCCGTGACCGGATCGTCTCGTTCGACATGGGCGGGACGACGGCGAAGATCGCCCTGATCGAGGACTGCTCGCCCCGCACGGCCAAGACCTTCGAAACGGCCCGCACCGCCCGATTCAAGAAGGGCAGCGGCATGCCGATCTCGGTTCCGACCATCGAGATGATCGAGATCGGGGCGGGCGGCGGCTCCATCGCCACCGTCGACGCTCTAGGCCAGATCCGGGTGGGGCCCTTGAGCGCGGGCGCCGATCCGGGCCCAGCCGCCTACGGCCTCGGTGGCACGGCCGCCACCGTCACCGACGCCGATGTGCAGATGGGCCGGCTGCATCCCGACACCTTCGGCGCCTCCGGCATCTCGCTGTCGGTCCAGCGGGCGGCCGAGGCGCTCAAGTCAGCTGTGGGCGACCCCCTGGGACTCGACACCGACGCGGCCGCCGTCGGCGTGGACGAGGTGGTGGACGAGAACATGGCCAACGCGGCCCGCACCCACGCGGTGGAGAGCGGCAAGGACCTGGCCGGCTACTCCATGGTCGCCTTCGGGGGCGCGGCGCCCCTCCACGCCAGTCATCTCATCGACAAGCTCGACATCGACGAGGTGCTGGTGCCGGTGGGCGCCGGGGTGGGCTCGGCGATCGGGTTCCTGCTGGCGCCGTTCTCCTACGAGGCCACCCGCAGCTTCTACGCCACCTCCGACAACTTCGACACCGGGGGCGTGAAGTCGGTGCTCCACGAGTTGGCCGCCGAGGCCGAGGCGTTCGTCCGGATGGGCACGACCGAGGCGGTGATGATCGAACGCGAGGTGCTGATGCGCTACCGCGGCCAGGGATGGGAGATCCCGGTGGCGCTGCCCCAGGGCGAGTTCGACGACATCGCCGCCCAGGAACTCGTCGGTGCCTTCGTCAAGGCCTACGAAGCTTTCTTCGGACGGGCCATCGACGGGTTGACCATCGAGGCGGTGAGCTGGTCGGTGACCGTGTCCTCGGTGCGCGAGGCGCCCCGCACGGTGGAGCCGGTCGCGGCCGGGGAGCCGCCGAGGGCCGTGAGCACCCGGCTGGTGCACGACCTGGCCACCGGCGGCAGGGTGCCCACGGCCGTGTTCGACCGCGGCGTCTTGGCCGCCGGCGACACGGTGGCCGGTCCAGCGCTGATCACCGAGGACCAGACCACCACCGTGATCGCCTCAGGCCACCAGGCCGTGGTGGAGGCCGACCTGACCCTACGGATCGCCCGCAGCAACGGCCATGGCCGCGACGCGGCGTCCGGCCCGACCGCCTCCAGCCAGCAGCACCGAAGCGGGAAGCCAGCCGCCGCCCAGCGCGAGGTTGCTCTCCAGATCATGTGGAACCGGCTCGTCTCGGTGGTGGAGGAGCAGGCGCTCACGCTCGTGCGAACCGCCTTCTCCACGTCGGTGCGGGAGGCCGGGGACCTGTCGGCAGGCGTGTTCGACCGCTCCGGCCGCATGATCGCCCAGGCCGTCACCGGAACCCCCGGCCACGTCAACACCATGGCCGCCTCGCTCGGGCACTTCATCAACGAGATCGGCACCGACAGCATGAGGCCGGGCGACGTGTACCTCACCAACGACCCGTGGAAGGCCACCGGCCACCTCCACGACTTCACCGTGGCCACTCCGGTGTTCATGGAGCACACCCCCGGTGAGCCCGGGAACCTGATCGGCTTCTTCGCCTCCACCGCGCACGTGGTGGACATCGGCGGGCGGGGTTTCGGACCCGACGGGCGCGAGCTCTACGAGGAGGGCCTCCGCGTCCCGATCATGAGGTGGGCGGACCGGGGCCGCCTCAACCGCGACCTGGTCGAGATAGTGCGCTGCAACGTGCGCGAGCCCGACCAGGTGGTCGGCGACATCCACGGCCTGGCCGCCTCCAACGAGACGGGCCGGCGGCGGCTGCTGGACATGCTGCACGAGTTCGGGCTGGCCGACCTGGAGGAGCTGGCCGGCTTCGTGTTCGATCGCACCCGCCGAGCCACCCTCGACGCCCTCGGCCGGGTGCCCAACGGCGTCTACCGCAACACCATGCGGGTGGACGGCTACGACGACCCGGTGACCCTGTCGGCGGCGGTGACCGTGACCGACACCGGCATGCACGCCGACTTCACGGGAACATCGCCGGTCAGCCCCTTCGGCATCAACGTCCCGATCACCTACGCCCAGGCCTACTTCACCTACGGGATGCTGGTGGCTCTGGCACCGGAGCTGCCCAACAACTTCGCATCGCTGGAACCGTTCACGGTCAGCTCGCCGCATGGCAGCATCCTCAACGCGGTGGAGCCCGACCCGGTGGCGGTGCGTCACGTGATCGGCCACTTCGTGACCGACCTGTGCATGGGCGCCATCGCCAAGGCCCTGCCCGAGGTGGTGCCGGCCGAGGGTTCGGGCGCGCTGTGGAATTTCCAGGCCAGCGCCCGCAGCGCCGATCCGGCGGATCCCCGCCCACCGGTGGAGATGCTCATGTTCAACAGCGGCGGCACCGGCGCCCGGCCCGGCCTGGACGGGCTGACCGCCACCGCCTTCCCGTCGGGCGTGAGGACCATGAGCGTCGAAGCCACCGAGCAGGTGGGTCCGATAGTGGTGTGGCGCAAGGAGATCCGCGACGACAGCGGGGGCCAGGGCCGGTTCCGGGGCGGCCTGGGGCAGGTCATCGAGATCAGCCCCGCGGAGGGCTACATGTTCGAGTTCTCGGCCATGTTCGACCGGGTGGACAACCCGGCCCGGGGCCGGGCCGGTGGAGCGGACGGCGCCCGCGGCCGGGTGAGGCTCGACGACGGCACTCCCTTCTCGGCCAAGGGCAAGCAGACGGTTGCGGCCGGGCGCCGGCTCATCCTCGAGTTGCCCGGCGGAGGCGGCTTCGGCGACCCAGCCGAACGAGAGCCGGCCGCCATGGCCAACGACATCGCCCAGGGCTACGTGACTTGAGGAACGCCGCCTCTTGAAGGACTCCGCCTCTTGAAGGACTCCTATGACGTCGTGATCGTGGGCGGGGCAATCATGGGATCGTCGGTCGCCTGGTTCCTGGCCCGCAACCCGGACTTCGACGGCACGGTCCTGGTGGTGGAGCGCGACCCGTCGTACCAGGACAGTTCCACCGCCCGGACCAACAGCTGCATGCGCCAGCAGTTCTCCCGCGAGGTGAACATCCGCATCTCGCAGTTCGGCGCCGAGTTCGTGCGCGACTTCCGGGCCTGGATGGACGATCCCGAAGCGCCGGAGGTCCCGGTCAACCACTTCGGCTACATGTACTTCGCGTCCGATACGGCCACAGCCAAGGTGCTGGAGGCCAACCAGCGGATCCAGGCCTCTTTGGGAGCGGGCACCAGGATCATGGCCCCGGCCGAGATTGCGGCCGAGTACCCGTTCTACAACGTCGACGACGTCGTGTGCGGCAGCCACAACCTCGTCGGGGAGGGCTGGTTCGACTCGGGGACCGTCTTCGACTGGTGGCGGCGACAGGCCCGCCGCAACGGCGTCGAGTACCGCACCGACGAGATAGTCGGAATCGATCGCTGCGGCGACGCGGTGACCGGTGTGGCCCTGGCGTCGGGCGGCCGCATCGGCTGCGGCACCCTGGTCAACGCCACCGGTCCCCGGGCTGCCCGCACGGCCGCCATGGCGGGATTGGAGCTGCCGGTGGAGCCCCGCAAGCGGTTCACGTGGATCTTCGACGCGGCCGAGCCGCTGGAGCAGGACCTGCCGCTGACGATCGACCCCACCGGTGTGCACGTCCGCACCGACGGTGCCGCCTACATGGCCGGCTGCCCGCCGGACCACGACCCTCCGGTGGACCACGACGACTTCGACATGGACCACGACATCTTCGAGGACAAGGTGTGGCCCGCGCTGGCCCACCGCATCCCCGCCTTCGAGCGGATCAAGGTCACTAGCCGGTGGGCCGGGCACTACGCCTACAACCGCCTGGACCACAATGCGGTGGTCGGCCCCCATCCCGAGGTGTCGAACTTCCTCTTCGTGAACGGCTTCTCGGGCCACGGCATACAGCAGTCGCCGGCCATGGGCCGGGCCGTGTCGGAGCTGATCGCCTACGGCGAGTACCGGACGCTCGACCTGTCGGCGCTCGGCTACGAGCGCATCGCCCGGGGCGAGCCGTTCGTCGAGACCGCAATCATCTAGGCCCAGGTGTGAGGAGCGACCGTTCGGGTGCGGCGCCCCAACTACCATGAACACCGAGTGAGTGCCTTCGTCGTGATTGCGGGGATGTCGGGAGCGGGCCGCAGCCACGCGGCCAACAACCTTGAGGACCTCGGCTGGTTCGTGATGGACAACCTGCCGCCGTCGCTCATCCCGAAGGTGGCCGAACTGGCCGGGCCACCAGGCACCGGCACCGACCGGCTGGCACTGGTGGTGGGCAGCGGTCGCTACCACGACGAGGCCGCGGGCATGATCGACGACCTGCGGGCCCAGATACCGGGTCTGCGGATCCTGTTCCTCGACGCGGCCACCGACGTGCTGGTGCGCAGATACGAGTCCACCCGGCGCCGCCACCCGTTCTCGGAGACCGGCACGCTGGCCGAGGCCATCGAGGCCGAGCGGATCGCGCTGGAGCCGGTGCGGGCCACCGCTGACGTGGTCGTGGACACCACCGAACTCAACGTCCACCAGCTGCGCGACCGAATGTCCGAGCTGTTCGACGAGGGCGAGGGTCACGCCATGCGGGTCACGGTGCTGTCGTTCGGCTACATGCACGGCATCCCGCTCGACGTCGACATGGTGATCGACTGCCGGTTCCTGGCCAACCCCTACTGGGTGGAGGACTTGAAGCCGCTCAGCGGCCTGGACGCCGCGGTCGTCGATTTCGTGATGGCCCAGCCGGTGACCGCGGAGTTCTTGGAGCGCATGGAGTCGCTGCTGGCCCTGCTGGTGCCCCAGTACGTGGCCGAGGGCAAGTCATACCTCACGGTGGCATTCGGCTGCACCGGCGGCCGGCACCGCTCGGTGGCCATGACCGAGCATTTCGCCAAGGTGCTGGCGGCCCTGGGCCACAAGCCGGCGGTCATGCACCGCGACATCAACAAGTAGGCGCTCGGACCGGCCTAGCCTCTGGCTCATGAGCATTCGAGTGGGTATCAACGGCTTCGGCCGCATAGGCAGGAACTTCTACCGGGCCGCCCGGAGCCAGGGCGCCGACATCGACGTGGTGGCCGTCAACGATCTCGGGTCGATCGAGACCATGGCCCATCTGCTGGCCTACGACTCGGTCCACGGCCGGCTCGGTTCCGGCGTCTCGGTCGACGGGGACGTGCTGAGCGTCGGGGACGACTCGCTGCGGGTGCTGTCGGTGCGCAACCCCGAGGAACTCCCATGGGGCGATCTCGGAGTGGACGTGGTGGTGGAGTCCACCGGCATCTTCACCAAGCGCGACGCCGCGGCCCGCCACCTCGACGGCGGCGCGCCCCGGGTGCTGGTCTCGGCACCGTGCTCAGGCGCCGACGCCACCTTCGTGGTGGGCGTGAACGACTCGGACTTCGACCCTGCGGTGCACACGGTGGTGTCGAACGCGTCGTGCACCACCAACTGCTTCGTGCCAATGGTCAAGGTGCTGGACGACGCCTTCGGGGTGCAGCGGGGCCTGATGACGACGGTGCACGCCTACACCGGCGACCAGGCCCTGGTGGACGGCCCCCACTCCGATCTCCGGCGGGCGCGGGGCGCGGCGGTGAACATAGTGCCCACCTCCACCGGCGCGGCCCGGGCCACCGGGCTGGTTCTGGAGGCCATGCAGGGCCACCTGGACGGGATCTCGCTGAGGGTCCCGATCCCCGACGGGTCGATCACCGACTTCACCGCCAAGCTGGCCTCCGAGCCCAGCGTCGATGAGATCAACGCTGCGTTCGCCCAAGCGGCCGCCGCCGGCCCGCTGGCCGGGGTGCTCGACTACAGCGAGGCTCCACTGGTTTCGTCCGACATCGTCGGCTCGCCGGCGTCGTGCGTGTTCGACTCGGGTCTGACTATGGCCATGGGCGACCTAGTGAAGGTCAACGGCTGGTACGACAATGAGTGGGGCTACTCGAACCGGCTGGTGGACATGGCCGGCATCGTCGGCGCAGCCAACCGCTGAGCGGCGCCGGCCAGTCCCGCCCCTGTGCTTCCTGTTCCCCAACTGGAGGACCTGGGCCCCCTCGACGGCCGCTCGGTGCTGGTGCGGGTCGACTTCAACGTGCCGCTCGCGGGCGGCGGGTCTAGCGCCGTCGCCGAGATTGCCGACGACCTGCGAATCCGGGCCGCGCTGCCGACGCTGCGCTGGCTCCAGAGGCAGGGAGCCGCGGTAACGGCCTGCACCCACCTGGGACGGCCCCGGGGCAGCCCCGATCCCCGGTACTCGATCGAGCCGGTGCGCCGCCGGCTGGCGGAGCTGGCGCCGGATGTGGAGCTGCTGGAGAACCTGCGCTTCGATGCGGGCGAGACGGCCGGCGACCCGGCCTTCGTCGACCGCCTCGTCGAGGGCCACGACGCCTACGTGAACGACGCCTTCGGGGCGTCGCACCGGGCCCACGCGTCGATCGTCGGCCCGCCCCGCAGGCTGCCGTCGGCGGCGGGCCGGCTGCTGGCCCGGGAGGTGGAGGTGCTGGGCGGGCTCCGGGGATCGCCGCGGCGGCCGTTCGTGGCCGTGCTGGGCGGGGCCAAGGTGTCGGACAAGCTCGGCGTGATCGACGCGCTGCTGGAGACGGTGGACTCCCTGGTGATCGGCGGGGCCATGTGCTTCACGTTCCTCAAGGCGAAGGGACACAGCGTGGGCGCCTCGCTGTGCGAGGACTCGATGGTGGAGCGCTGCCAGCAGCTCCTCGAGGGCGCGACCCCGATCCACCTTCCCTATGACTTGACCGCGCTCGGTCCCGGCGGGGTGCCCGGGGACCCGGGAGCGGGCGGCGATGTTCGCCAGATCGGAGCCAACGTCGGTGACGGCTGGATGGGGGTGGACATCGGCCCGGGAAGCGCGGCCGCTTTCGGCGACGTGATCCACGAGGCGGGCACGGTGCTATGGAACGGGCCGATGGGAGTGTTCGAGGACCCCCGCTTCGGCGGCGGGACTGGCGCGGTGGCCGCGGCCATGGCCGAGACCCGCGCCTTCACCGTGGTCGGCGGGGGCGACAGCGCGGCCGCGGTCCGGCGCTTCGGCGTGGACCGCGACATGGACCATGTGTCCACCGGCGGGGGAGCGTCGCTGGAGCTGATAGAGAAGGGCGACCTGCCGGGGCTGGCGGCGCTGAGAGGAGAACCGGATGCGACCTAGACGCAGGGCGGCGAGCCGGGAGTCGGCCACCACCGGACGAAGCACGTCAGGCCGCGTGCCGCTGATCAGCGGCAACTGGAAGATGAACCACAACCACTTCGAGGCGATCCAGACGATCCAGAAGCTGGCCTACGCGCTGAACACCGACGACTACCAGCACGTGGACGTGTCGGTGCATCCGCCGTTCACCGACCTGCGGTCGGTGCAGACCGTGCTGCAGGCCGACGACATCCCGATCGCGCTCGGCGCCCAGGACTGCCACACCGCGGATTCGGGCGCGTACACAGGTGAGGTGTCGGCGGCCATGCTGGCCAAGCTGGACGTGGCCTACGTCATCGTGGGACACAGCGAGCGCCGGGGGCTGTTCGGCGAGACCGACGAGCTGGTCAACGCCAAGGCCCAGGCCGTTATGCGCCACGGAATGGTGCCCATCGTGTGCGTGGGCGAGACGGTAGAGCAGCGCCGGGCCGGCCAGGCCCACGACGTGGTGGCCGGCCAGCTGGCGGGCAGCCTCGACGGGCTCGACGCCGAGACGGTGGCCAAGCTGGTGATGGCCTACGAGCCGGTTTGGGCCATCGGCACCGGCGAGACGGCCACGCCCGCCGACGCGCAAGACATGTGCAGCCACGTCCGATCGCTGGTGGCCGGCAGGTGGGGGAGCGACGCGGCCTCCGCGCTGCGGATCCAGTACGGAGGCTCGGTGAAGCCGTCGAACGCCCCGGACCTGATGGAGCAGCCCGACATCGACGGCGCCCTGGTGGGCGGGGCCAGCCTGGACGCCGCCGACTTCGCCCGAATAGTGAACTACCGCCTGTACGCGGCGTGAGCCGCCTCGCTGCCGCGGGATGCGGCGGCCGCGGAGCGGGAGCAGGGGACTGGTAGCCTCAGCACCGTGATCTGGTTCATCGCCCCGGTGCAGGTGATCTCCGCGCTCGTGCTGGTGTTCCTGGTGCTGCTCCACAGCGGCAAGGGCGGCGGGCTGTCGGACATGTTCGGCGGCGGGCTCGGTGCCCAGGCGGCCGGATCCACGGTGGTGGAGCGCAACCTGGACCGCATCACCGTCATCGCGTCCCTGGTCTTCGCCTTCTCGTCCATCTCCTACTCGCTCGTCGCCTGAGCACAAGCGCCGGCACGTAGGGGCCACGTGGATAGGTGAGAGCCTGTCGCGTCGCAGCGGGGTCATTCCCGCTCTTGTTCGCTGCGCTCACGGGCCGCTCGGGCCACGGCCTCGCGCCGTATGGGCCGGAATCGCTCGCCTATCCGCTCGCCCTCCTGGCTGCGGAGGGGCGCGCGGCGGTCAGGCGACCGAGAAGGCGGCGATATGGGCCATGCGGGTGGGCTCGCTGCCGTCGGCGCCCTCCCACGACTTGCGCTGCATCACCTCGAGGCCCTCGATCACGCCGTCGGCCGCGTAGCGCTCGAAGCGATCCCGGAAACCGTTCGTGTCGAATACCGAGGAGTTGACTGCGATCACACCAGCCGCGCCGGGCCGGGCCACCCGCAGGAGTTCCGCCAGGACATCAGGGCCGAGATGCCCCTGGGTGAAGGCGCCGCAACTCACCACGCCCGGGTAACTGTCCGACTCCACGTCGATGATGCCGGTGAGGTCGGCCACGACAAGGCTGCGGTACACGGTCTCGCCGTCAGGCCGGGACAGGCTGCGAGCCTCGGCCAGCATCTCCGGCGAGATGTCGACGCCGTCGATCGGCGCGACACCCATCCGGGCCAGCTCCAGTCCCACCCGGCCGGTACCGCAGCCCGCGTCGAGAACCGCCCCAGCCCGTGACGACCATCGCTCCTTGAAGATCTCGGCCACGTGCCGCGCCGCGATGTAGCGGTTCGAGTCCAAGAACTGGTCATAGGTGGCGGCCCACTTGGCGTACAGATCCCGGTTGTCGTCGGGGCTACTGACCGCGTACGCCGCGGTGAGGCAGGCCTCTAGTTCGGCCTCGGCCTCCGGTGACTGCTCGCCGGCCATCTCTCGACGCTAGCGGTCTCGCCGGTCGAACGACCGACTCCGTGCTCCGCCGCGGCCCGGCTCGGGGGGGGGGGGGGGGCCGTGATCAGCGGCAGTTGACGATGAACACCGCGATCTGGGCCATGTGGTCGGGCTCGCTGCCGTCGGCATCCTCGTACATGGGCCGCAGGGCCAGTTCCAGGCCGCCGATAGCGCCGTCCGCCGAGTACCGGTGGAGATGCTCGCGGAAGCCGCGTCCCTCGAAGTGGGCGGCGTTGATGCCGACGGCGCATACCGAGCCGGGCCCGGCGATCCGCAGCAGCTCTGCCAGCCCCTCGGGCCCCACGTGGCCGTGAGTGAACGTGCCGGAGCTGGCGATGCCCGCATAGCTGTCGGCCGGAAGATCTAGCGGCCCGGTCAGATCGCCTTCGATGAGGTGCCGGTAGACGGGGTTGCCGTCGGGCCCGGTCCGCTGCCGGGCCTTGGCCATCATCTCCGGCGAGATGTCGAGGCCGTCGATCACCGCGACGCCCAGCCGGCGCAGTTCCACACCCACGACGCCGGTGCCGCACCCGACGTCCAGAACGGGCTCGTCCCCGGCCGAAGACCGCTCGCTGAAGAGCTCGGCGACCTGCCGGGCGTAGATGTACCGGCTCTGGCCCAGGAAGCCGTCGTAGGTGTCGGCCCACGCCCGGTACAGCGCCCGGTTGTCGTCTGGAGACTCGACCGAGTACGCCTCCTCAAGCCCGAAGTCGCTCGCGCCCCCGGCCTCGCCCAGACTCAGTTCAGCCTCCATGGGCAGCCGATGATAACTCCGGCCCGAGGCAGCGCCGGCTGCCGTCGACGGGGATGGAGACGCTGCATCACGCCGCGCCGGGGGACAGGGTGCGGAGACCGAGACGCTCGGCGGCTTCGAGCTGACGCCGGTCGTAGCTTACGAAGTCGGCGAGATCGCCCCCGAGTTGCAGGGCGGAGGCAACATAGATCGCGTCGAGCGTCCGCAGTCCACGGCCGGGAATGCGGCCCGCCCGATCGAGCAGGGCCGGCGTCAGCCGGACCTTGTGGACCACGGCCAGGAGCCCGTCGCAACTGCGCGACACGGACGCCTCCATATGAGCGACCCCGCGCCGGGCCTCAGTGCGCAGCAGGTCCGACGAGGCCAGCCGCCTCCCGGCCCTCCAACGCTCCAACTCCGCGGACTCCGGCTCGTCCAGCAGCAGCTTGAGGAACGCTGAAGCATCCAGGAACCACAGGTCACCGCTCATGGCGGCGCAGTTCGGCCAGGCGCTCACTGGGCGGCTGCACACCGGGCGGGATCTCCAGCGGGAGACCGAGCCTGTCCATGACCTCGTCCAGATCCTCTGTCGCGAGGGTGACGATGCCCTCGCCGGCCAGTCGCTCCAGGCTGTCTTCCGGCGGTGGCAGGGGGCTCAGACGCGCCACCGGGACCCCCCGGACGGTGATCTCGTAGGTCTCGCCCTCCGCGACCCGCCGCAGCCACCGGCTGGCGTGCTGCCGCAGTTCGCGCACTCCGATCCGTTCCATGTGCTACAGGGTAGCACTAGTGGCTCGCGCCGCATGGCAGGAGTGGCGAGCGCTAGGCGGGCTGGGTGGGGTGGCGGCGCTCCCACTCTGCGAGCTGGCGCCGCACCCGGTCGACGTCCTCGCGGCTCACAGGCCGAGAGATCGAGACGTGGTCGTCGCCGGCCCTGACGGTGAAGCGGAAGCCTCCGGAGGAGGCGGGGGCCGGACCGCTGCCGTTGTTGCTCATGTTTCCTCCTTGGGTGGTCCTGGCGTTATCCGCCCGTGTTGCTGCTCGTACCGGTCGATGTTGGCCGACATGGCCTGGACGATCCGGAACATGGCGCTGGTCGGGATCTTCATCCGCGCCACCACCAGCACATCGTGGGCGTCGCCGTCATGAGTCGGTGAGCGGTGCGACGTGAAATCAACCGTGAACTCATGCGGGGTGTTCCACACGAGCGCGCCGTTGGCGTAGGTGCCGCCCATCGGAACCGACTCACTGAACGTGACATCCATGACCATATCATCTGATGCCATGATTTTTAATGTATCACACTGTCAACCCGATACACAACATTGGCCGTCGACTAGGAGGGGCCGCGGATTGGCGTGAACCCCACCGGGGCGTGGAATAGCACCAGCTAGGTTCCGGTTCGTCCTAGGGAGCAGGCCAACGGAGGTGACGGCTGCATGGCCATCACGGCACCCAAGACCCGGGACCAGGCCGTTATCCAGCAGAGGTGGCTGACTGGTGCCACCATCGGCTGGAACGCCGTCGAGGGCGTGGTCGCCATCGCTGCGGGCGTCGCCGCAGGGTCGGTCAGCCTCATCGGCTTCGGGCTGGACTCCGGCATCGAGGTGTCGGCTGCTGTAGTCCTCGCCTGGCGGCTGGCCCAAGAGCGCCGCACTGGCTGCAAGCAGGACGCCGACAAGCTCGCCCAGAGGCTGATCGCAGTGAGCTTCGCGGCGCTGGCCGTCTATGTGGGGGCCGAGTCGGTGCGCGCTCTGGCGACGGCCGACCGGCCCGACGAGTCTCTGCTGGGCATCGTGATGGCCGCCCTGTCGCTGGCCGTCATGCCGATGCTGGGTCGGGCCAAGCGGAAGCTGGCCCCGATCATGGGATCGCGCGCCGTGGAGGCCGAGGCCACCCAGACGGTGCTGTGTGCGCTCATGTCGGGCGGGCTGCTCATCGGGTTGGGAGCCAACGCCGCTGTGGGATGGTGGTGGGCCGACCCGCTGGCCGGGCTGTTCATCGCCTCGCTGGCGGCCTACGAGACCGTGTCGGTGTGGCGGGCCGACTCCCTCGAGCACACCTGCTGCGGCTGAGCCCGGCCCGTTGTGGCGGGCACGCCCCCCGGTAGCATCGGACGCCCACGTCGGAGTGGCGGAATTGGCAGACGCGCTAGCTTGAGGGGCTAGTGCCCTTATAGGGCGTGGGGGTTCAAGTCCCCCCTCCGACACACTGGCCGGCACGCACGGTTGTCTCAGATCGCGACTACTTCGATGAGGTCTTCGAGAGCGCGGAAGTCGTCCGGGTTTCGGGTGTAGAGCGGGAGACTCTCAGTCAGGGCGGTGGCCGCGATGAGCAAGTCCACCGCTCGGGCTCCGCGGGGCTTGCGGCCAGCGCTGGTGACCGCGGCGAAGACTCTGCCGTAGGCACGGCCGGCGTTGGCACTGAACGGGAGCGGGTCGAATACGGCCTCAACTCGCTGAAGCCGGTCTTAGCGGCGGCCGCGTTCTGCCGGGTCATCAGTGGCGTGCGGGCCTGCGGCGAGTTCGGCGAGAGTGACCGCGCTGATGGCGATCTCAACCGGAAGCGAGCCGGCGGGGATGTGTTCGAGATCGATGACCACCGACGTGTCGAGCAGGCCGCGTTCGGGGCGCACGTCGTCAGGCACGGGGCGCGACGTCTTGATCAGCGATCTGGTCGAGATCGTGGCGGAATCGGTCGTAGGCGACGGGGGCAGCAGTCCGGAAGAGCTCGACGGCGGCTTCGGTGCGGACGAAGCGGTGACGGCGCAGCGGGGTCAACTCGCCGATGGGTTCACCGTTGCGAGTGATGACGAAGGTCTCTCCCTCAATAAGGGCACGCATGATGCGGCCGCTGTCGTTCCGAAGCTCCCGTTGGCTGATCGCACCGCTCATGACATAAGTGTAGCACGGCATGCTACGCCACTGACGTGCGGACAGCCGCCCGGCTGCGCGGAGGTGCGTGGCGCCGTCAACCAGGAGATGCGGGCCGTCTCGGACTTCACTCAGCAGAACGGCGGACGGACCCGGATGTGCCCGGACAGCCAAGGGTGGCCCGATGAGCCGGTTCCGACAGGAGGATCTAGCCAGCCGTCTGTGGGCCTGTGACCGACCCTCGCTCGATGAGCGGGCAGGGGAGGACCATCTGGGCAGGCTCGTCCGGTAGGTCTTCGGCCAGCAAGTAGCTCACAGCCCAGTGCCCCATCGCGTAGTGGGGCAGGGCCATGGTCGTCAGTGGGGGCACGAGCTCAGCGGCGATGAGCTGCTGATCGTCGAAACCGACGACCGAGAGATCCTCTGGGATCCGGAGGCCACGGTCTCGGGCGGCCTGATAGACGCCCATCGCGGTCTGATCGTTGTATGCGAAGACCGCGGTCGGAGGATCGTCCAGGTCGAGGAGGTCGCCGACTGCGGCCCGCCCCCCGCTGGTCGAGGAAACACCGACGGCGACCAGATCATCGTCGAATGCAATCGAGTGCGCACCGAGCGCGTCGCGGTAGCCCAACAGACGCGCCGGCGGCGCGGCGCTCGGGTAGTCGGTAGTGACGAATCCGACCCGTCGGTGCCCGTATCCGATGAGATGATCTGTGGCGGCGAAGGCCGCACCGTGTTCGTCGGGGACTACAGAGGGCAAGGACTCGTCGGCGACACGGGCGTCAAGCAGGACGGCGCGGGTCTCCTTCAGCGCCGGGGGTGGCGTGAGCACTCGATGGAACATCGCCGCGAGGACGATCCCGTCCACCTGCCGTTCGAGCATCTGGTCGATGGCGGCAGACTCCAGTTCGGCATGCTCGGGATGGTCGACGGCTCCGGTGTTGACGATCAGCAGGAGTCGTCCTGCTTCCCAGGCCGCATCCTGGGCCCCCTTGATCATCTGGTTGGCGAAGGGAGTGGTGGCGATGTCGTCGGACACAAACCCGATGGTGTCGGTTCGATGGAGGCGCATCGCTCTGGCCAAGCGATTGGTGCGATACCCGACTTGGCGGATGGCATCGTGGATGCGCTCCTGGGTGGCGGCCGGTATCCCGCAGTTCTCGGGATCGTTCAGTACGAGTGAGACGCTGCTCTGAGAGACCCCAGCCACCCGGGCGACATCATGCATGGATGGTCGGCGATGGCGCTTCGAGGGCTCCCTGTCCCTTCCGGACGCGTTCGTCACGGGTTCCGAGGGTACCTGATCACACTCCCGGGGCCTCTTGCAGGCGCCTTGCAATTGGATCGTATTACTGTTACATATTACCGTTACGTATTAGGACGTGGATCGCCGGTGACCAATCGCGGTTGATCCCGACAAGGAGAAGGAGACCAACTCGATGAAGAAGCACCTGCTGCTGAAGCTGCTGGGACTGTTGGCAGTCCTCGCTCTGGCGGCGAGCGCGTGTGGTGGGGACGACGATGCCGACGGGACCGGTGCTGCGCCGGCCGACGACACCGCCGCCGAGCCCGCCGCCGAGCCCGCCGACGACTCGGACGCTGAGCCCGCCGCTGAGCCGGCCGACGAACCCGCGGCCGAGCCCGCCGCCGAGGCAGTCACCGTGACCATGTGGTGGCATACCGGAACGCCTGAGGAGATGGAGGCGACCGATGCAGCCGTCGCCGCGTTCAACGCGTCCCGCACCGACATCCAGATCGATAAGACCGATATCCCCGGAGGGGCCTACACGGATCAGGTGAACGCAGCCGCGCTTGCAGGTGACCTGCCGTGTGTGCTCGATTTCGATGGACCCTTCGTCTACAACTTCGCGTGGTCGGACTACCTGATTCCGATAGACGAGTACGTGTCCGCGGAGATGCGGGCCGACTTCCTCCCGTCGATCATCGATCAAGGCACCTACAACGGCGAGCTCTACAGCCTCGGCCAATTCGACTCCGGCCTCGGGATGTACGCCAACCGCGCGTACCTCGACGCCGCCGGGGTCCGCATCCCGACGTTCGAGGAGCCTTGGACTCTCGACGAGTTCGAGGCCGGCCTGGCTGCGCTCGCCGAGCTTCCCGAGGTCGAGTTCCCGCTGGACCTGAAGATCAACTACGGCCAGGGGGAGTGGTACACCTACGGTTTCGCGCCGATCCTCCAGTCCTTCGGCGGCGACCTCGTCGACCGCAGCGACTACCAGCGCGCATCGGGAGTCCTCGACGGCCCAGAGTCAGTGGAGGCGATGGAGACCTTCCAGAGCTGGTTCGACAACGGGTGGGTGGACCCCGCCACCCCAGCCGACGACTCCTTCTACGGATCGAAGACCGCGGCCATCAGCTTCGTGGGTCACTGGATGTGGACGCCCCATTCCGAGGCGCTCGGCGACGATCTCCTGGTCCTGCCGATGCCGAACTTCGGGGGCGAGACGGTCACCGGGATGGGTTCCTGGAACTACGGGATCTCCAGCAGCTGTGAGGATCCGGCAGCAGCCTTCGAGGTCCTCTCGCACCTCGTCTCCACCGAGGAGATCCTGCGAATGACCGCGGGCAATGGCGCGGTCCCGGCTCGGCTGTCGGCACTGGAGCAGTCCGATCTCTACAGCGCAGACGGTCCGCTGGCCATCTTCGCTCAGCAGCTGTCGGAGGGTCGAGCCGTGCCTCGGCCGATCTTCCCGGGCTACGCCACGGTGACGGAGGTGTTCGCCCAGGCGGTCGCCGACATCATCGCAGGCGCCGACGTCCAGTCGGAGCTGAGCGACGCGGCCTCGGCGATCGACCAGGACATCGAGGACAACAGCGGGTACCCGACCGGCTGACCTCCCCGTTGTCTCGGCGAGCGACGGCCGCCCTCCCTGCCGTCGCTGGCACACGCGGGTCGGGTCCCTCCTGACGGGGGGACCCGACCGCGAATCCTGATGAGCAACTGTTGGGTAGAACTAGCCGAAACACAGGCAGGGGGAGGACATGGCCACCGCAATCGAGCCTATGCCTCGCGACCGGCTCTCTGATCGACGACGACGGAGGGGACGGGAGCTTCTCCAAGGATGGGGCTTCGCCGCCCCGGCGATCGTGCTGTTGGCGGTGTTCCTCGTGCTCCCGTTCATCCTGGCGATCTACTCGTCGTTCACGGATCAACGCCTGGTTCCGAACCCGAACCTGCCGACCAAGTGGGTCGGCTTGCGGAACTACCGCCGGCTGTTCGAGAACGAGAGCTTCCTGTCCGGTCTCGTCTTCAACGGCATCTTCGTCCTGGTGGTGGTACCGCTGCAGACCGCGTTCGCCCTTGGCCTGGCCGTCCTGGTCAATCAGAAGCTGAAGTTCAGGAACGCGTTCCGGACGATCTACTTCGCTCCGGTGGCAGTCACGATGGTGGTCGTTGCCGTCATGTGGACGTCGTTCTTCAATCCGTCCGCGGGTCTGGTCAACAGTGTCCTTGACACCGTCTCGTTCGGATTCCTCACCCCTGAGCGGTTCGGCTTCCTGAATTGGGCCCTCGACCGTCACGGCGCCCGCGCGGCCATCATCATCCTGTCCATCTGGCAGGGCGTGGGATTCCAGATGGTGATCTATCTCGCAGGGCTCCAGTCGATCCCGGACAGCCTGTACGAGGCGGCCCGGATAGACGGCGCGAACCCGTGGCAGCAGTTCCGGCACGTCACGATCCCGCAGCTGCGCAACACCACGATCTTCGTAGTGCTGTCGACGACGATTCTGGCATTCGCGCTCTTCGACCAGGTCGAGATCATGACTCAGGGCGGCCCACAGGACGCCACTCAGACCATGATCCTGCGCCTCATCACCTTCGGGTTCCGCCAGGGCCAGGTCGGAATGGGCTCCGCGCTCGGTGTCTTCTACTTCGTCCTCGTGGTCGTCGTCGCCTTCACGCAACGACGGCTGCTCAAGGAAGAGCGGGCGGTGGCGTGATGGAAGTCATGGATGCAGTCAGACACGTCGAGGAGGGCGTCGACGTGGCAGGGCGCTCGCGGCGGCTGCGCCTCCGGCGTCCGTTGACCTATGCGGTCATGGTCCTGTTGGCGATCTTCTTCGTCTTCCCGGTCGTCGCGATGGTGGTGCTCTCGCTGCAACCGGATGAGACGCAGGTCATCGCCGACCAGGACTCGATCTGGGCGTTCTTCCCTCGTGCCCTGTCACTGCAGAACTACGAGGACATCTTCGGTCGCGACGTCGGTCGCGCCGTCTTCAACAGCGCGCTGATCACCGTGGTGACCGTGGGCTTGGGCCTCGTGGTCAACAGCATGTGCGCCTACGGCCTCGCCCGGCTCCAGTGGATCGGTCGAAGCGTCGTCATCGGCGCGGTGGTGGCGCTGATGATCGTGCCCTTCCAGTCGGTCTCGGTTCCGCTTCTGTTGGTTGTGAACCGGCTCGGGTGGCTCGACACGTATCACGTACAGATCATCCCGTTCGTGGCCAACCCGTTCTTCATCTTCCTCTTCTATCAGGCGTTCATCGGGCTGCCGAAGGAGATCGAGGAGGCAGCCCTCATCGACGGTGCAGGGCGCTGGACCATCTACCGGCGCATCGTCGCGCCACTGTCACGACCCACGTTCGCCACTGTCGGCATCCTTCAGGCACTGTTCGTATGGGGCTCGTTCTTCTGGCCGTTGATGGTCACCCGCGGCCCCGACGTGCGTCCACTGCCGGTGGCCATGCAGGTGCTGTTCTCCGACCCCAACGTGCCGCTGGGTGACGTGTTCGCGTTCGCAGCAGTCATGACCCTTCCGATCCTCGCTCTCTACCTCGCCTTCCAGAAGTGGTTCGTGCAGTCCGTCGCATCCCAGGGCTTGAAGGGGTGAAGGCCCGGGAGGACGCCGACGCGTTCCCCCGGCCCCGGTGGCACCTCACACCGCCATCGGGGTGGATGAACGATCCCAACGGCCCCATCCGTCTCGGCAGCCGCTATCACCTCTACTACCAGCTCAACCCCGACGAGCCGGTCTGGGGAAACCTCCACTGGGGCCACGCGAGCTCCACCGACCTCCTCCATTGGCGCCACGAGCCGATCGCCCTCTGGCCTGACGAGCAGGGTCTGATTTTCACAGGCTCGGTCGTTCACGACACCGAGGGCACCGCCGGGTTCGGCGCGGGAGCGCTGGTGGCCGTGTTCACCCAGCATCTCGCAGGGCTCGAACGCCAGAGCCTGGCGTGGAGTCTCGACGGAGGTCGGACATGGACGCCCTACCGGGACAACCCGGTCCTCGAGGCACCACCCGGCTGTAGGGACTTTCGCGACCCGAAGGTTCTCGGCCACGGAGCCGGCTGGCTGATGGTGCTGGCCGTGGGATCTGAGCTCTGGTGGTACCGGAGCCAGGATCTCCGTGGTTGGGAGTTCGCCGACAAGATGACGCCGCCCGTCCCGTCCCCGCAGTCGATCATAGAGGTCCCAGACCTCGTGCGTGTCCCTGTCGAAGGGACCGGGACGGACGTCTGGACGCTCATTTACAGCGTCCAACCACCGCGCGGCACGGCGAGACACGCGCGGCAGGTCCATTGGATCCCGGGCGCCGTTCGCGATACCGGCTTCGCCGCGATGACTACCCGAGGCGGGGGCGTGGTCGACGTCGGGACCTCCTACTACGCGGCCCTCACCTGGGATCTCAACTGCGCCGAGGAGCCGATAGCCATCGGTTGGATGGACGAGCGGACCGCGCCGGACGGAGGGGGTCCGCGGTCGTGGTGCGGTCGCCAGTCGATTCCCCGCCGGCTCAGCCTCGTTCAACGAGGAGACGCTCTCGCGCTGCGGCAGCGTCCCGTGCTTCCCGACTGGTCTCCGTCAGTCCGTGTGGTCATCAACGCAGGATCGGCGGAGTCGGTAGCGCTTACACACGGGACATTCGCCGCCAGAGTTACGGGGGGCGGAGCGGACGATCGGATTCAAGCCATCCGCCTGCAACTCGACTCCGGACCTGCGAACGCGGACTCGACCAGCGTCAGCTTGGGACCCACGGCCCTCGAGGTCAGTAGTTCGGACGTCAGCGTGCGGCGCGAACGTGTGGACGCGGATGCCGGTGACCTGATGCTGATCTCCGACTACGGCTCGCTCGAGGTCTTCGCCGACGCAGGACTCGGCGTCGCTTCGGTGCTGACGCCCGTCGTCGGCTCGACGGGGTGCATGGTGGTCGAGAACGACGGCCCGGATCCGCTTGTGTTCGAGATCATGTTCGCAACTGACGACGCGGGAGACGAGCAGCCGTGAGCGCCCGCCTCCGCGTTGTCATCGACCCGCACTTCCGGACCATGGACGAGATCTTCACCCCGGCTGATCGGGCGGAACTGCACGAACTGGTCGATGTCGTCTGGGGTCTCGATCGACCGATGCCACGAGACGACTTCCTCAGGGCGCTGGCCGACGCCGACGTGGTCGTGTTCGGCGGGTGGCGGTATGGCGCGGACGCACTCGACGCCGCAACTCCCCGGTTGCGCGCCCTGCTAGAGGTCGCCGGCGGCCATGAGCACGCCGACCTCGACTACGACAGGTGCCTCGACCGAGGCATCGCCGTCGGGTCATGCGCACCAGCCTTCGGGCCCGCCGTCTCGGAGATGGCGCTGGCCCTGGCATTGAGCTCAATGCGGGGCGTGACCCAGGCGGATCGGCTCATGCGCCGCAGGTCGGAACAGTGGCTTCACGCCGGCAACGAGGGCAACACCTCGCTGCACGGCGCCTCCGTGGGGTTCGTAGGTTGCGGCCGGATCTCGGTGCACCTGCAGCGACTGCTCGAGCCCTTCGGGGCGAAGGTCCTCGGCTATGACCCTCCGATCTCAGAGGAGATCCTGCGCTCGCGGGGGATCGTCCCGGCCTCACTCGAGACGATCATGGCGGACGCACGGGTGGTCTTCATCCTCGCCGCGCCGACAGCCAGCAACCACGGGCTCATCAGCAGGCGACTGCTGCGCATGCTCACTCCGGACCAGACCCTGGTGCTTCTCAGCCGAGCCCGTCTCGTCGACTTCGATGCACTCGTCGAGCTGGTAGCCCAGCGTCGATTCCGAGCTGCCATCGACGTGTACCCCGACGAGCCACTGGACCCGAGCCATCCGGTTCGAGCCCTCGACTGGGCCGTCCTCGCGCCCCATCTCGCCGGGGCCATGCCTGCAGCACTCTTCGAGATCGGACGCATGGTCGTGGCGGACCTGCAGGCCCTTGCGGACGGACGCCGGCCGACGGTCATGCAGTACCTGACTCCGGAGAACCGTGCTGGTCTGCTCCAAGGGGGCTGCCGGGGCCGCCGTACGTCCTGACAACGTGCGGAACTTGTCGTGGTACGTCGAGCTACCATCGATGTATGACCATACATACACCTGTTGCGGCAGATACTCCATCTGCACCGAACGGCGCGAGCGGCCAGGGGGCTGATCGGCATCGCGGGGAGAACTGGTGGCGCCGGGCAGTGGTGTACCAGGTGTACCTGCGGAGCTTCCAGGACTCGACCGGTAACGGCGTAGGCGACTTGGAGGGTCTGCGATCGCGCCTGGGCTACCTGAGCGAGGTACTAGGCGTTGACGCGGTCTGGGTGTCACCGTTCTACCCGTCGCCGATGGACGACTTCGGCTACGACGTCGCGGACTACACGGCCGTCGACCCGCTATTCGGGTCGTTAGAGGATTTCGACGCCGTCGTGGCCGAGGCCCATCGCCGCTCGATGGCGATCATCGTCGACTGGGTGCCGAACCACACCTCGTCACGCCACCCGTGGTTCCAGGCGTCGCGATCGTCGCGCTCGTCGCCGAAGCGTGATTGGTACGTATGGGCGGAGGCGACGCCCGATGGCGGACCTCCGAACAACTGGCTCTCGGTGTTCGGCGGGCCGGCGTGGGAGTGGGACGACGCGACCGGGCAGTACTACCTGCACTCGTTCCTTCCGAGTCAGCCCGATCTGAACTGGCGCAATCCCGAGGTGCGCTCGGCCATGCTCGAAACGGTCCGCTTCTGGCTCGATCGAGGAGTGGACGGGATCCGCATCGACGTCGCCGACTACCTGATGAAGGATCCCGCTTTACGCAGCAATCCGGCCGCGGGCCCGGCGGCGGACATGTTCAAGTCCAGGGGCGCCTACGACCGCTTCGACCACATCCACGACAAGGCCCACCCCGATGTACATGGCGTCTTCCGCGAGTTCCGCCGGATCCTGGAGAGCTACGACGGCCACCGGGTCTGCATCGGAGAGATCCACGAGTGGGATCCCGAACGTTGGGCCTTGTACTTCGGCACGAACAACGACGAACTGCACATGCCGTTCAACTTCTCCCTGCTCTACACGCCGTGGGACGTCGGCGAGGTGCGTCACCGGGTGGATTCGTTCACGGCCGACCTCCCCGAGGGAGCCTGGCCCAACCATGTCCTCGGTAACCACGACGAGGCCCGACTGGCGTCACGGTTCGGAACGGAGCGTGTTCGAGCGGCTGCGATGTTGCTCCTGACCCTGCGCGGAACTCCCACGCTGTACTACGGCGACGAACTCGGCATGACCGATGTGCCCATCCCGCCCGGCGAGGAGCAGGACCCGTGGGGGCTGCGGGTGCCGGGGCTCGGCCGCGACGGCGCCCGCACACCGATGCCCTGGACCGACTCTGCCGGCAGCGGGTTCACTCGCCCAGGCGTGAAGCCCTGGCTGCCCGTCGGCGAGGGGGTCGCTCCCGTCGATGAACAACTCTCGGACTCACGGAGCGTCCTCGGGCTGTACCGGTCGCTGCTCGCACTGCGACGGGCGCGCCCCGCACTGCACTCCGGCGACATGAGGTTCGTGGACGCCGGCCGGCGCGGCGTCCTCGCGTACGAACGTCTCGCCGGTGAGGACCGGATCCTGGTGGCGCTGAACTTCGGCACGGAGCCGGCGACGTTGCAGGCCGCGCCGGGCGCAGAGCTGCTGCTGTCGTCGCATGGGCGAACCCATCTCCGTCCAGGTCCCGACGGCAGTTTTGAGCTCGCCGGTGATGAGGGGCTCGTGATCGACCTCTCCCGCTGAGGCAATTGCTTGACATGCCCGGGTGAGTTGGCAAGTGTATGACCAATGTAAGAAGATGATGACTCTTACATTCATCCCAAAGGAGGGTGGAACATGAGATCCACGAAATGGTTCTTCACAACCGCTGTGCTGGCCGTGCTGGTGCTGCTGGCAGCTGCTTGCGGCGACGATGACGACGACGGCGCGGCCGCCGACGCTGAAGCCACGCCGGCGGCCGCGCCGGAGAGCGGCAGCAGCGCAGAGACCAGCGAGGCCGAGGAAATGGCTGAGGAAGCGGAGGTAGAGAGCACCGAGGAGGCGCCGGAAACGGCGTCGTTGACCGTCTGGACCCAGCTCGGCGACAATCCCGCGTTGCAGGGGGTGCTCGATGGCCTGAACGAGGCCTTCATGGCCCAGCATCCGAACATCTCGGTAGAGATCGAACACCAGACCTTCGACAACCTGCAACAGACCGTTCCGACCGCGCTCGCGTCCGGTGCAGGCCCCGACATCATCGACTTCGACGCCAACGAGAGCACGCTCGGTGCTCTGGCCAAGACGGATCTCGTCATCGACCTCGAGCCCTACTTCGCGCAGCACGGCTGGGACGACCAGTTGTTCCCCTGGGTACGCGAGCGGGTGAGGTTCGGCGCGGGCCCCGTGGGCGTGGGCCGCTCTAACGAGGTCGTCGGCATCTACTACAACGTCGACCTGTTCGACGAGCTGGGGCTGGAGGCTCCGGAGACCTACGAGGGGTTCCTGGCTGCCGCCGACGGGCTGGCCGAGGCCGGCGTCACTCCCATCGCCTTCGCCAACCTGGACCAGTGGCCGGCGTCGCACTTCCTGGGCGTCGCGGTGCACGCCTCGGTGCCGATCGATCAGATCGGAGGCTTCGAGTCGCTGGCCGGCTCGGGCGCCTGGGACGACCCGGCGGTGGCCGACGCCGTGGCCGAGTCGGTCAGCTGGGTCGAGGCGGGCTACGCGCTCGAAGGGTTCAACGGCCTCGGCTACGACGACGGCAACGCCGAGTTCTACGCCGGTCGGGCCGGGATGCACATCACCGGCACCTGGCTGGTGGGCGACATCACCGCCAACATGACCGACACCGAGGTCCGCTTCATCGCCTTCCCGATGATCGACGAGTCACTGCCCAAGCAAGCAGAGGGGGGCATCGGAGGCGCCTGGGCGATCACCAGTTCCTCGGACAGCCCTGACGCCGCGGCCCTGTGGATCGACTTCGTGCACTTCTCCGACGAGGCCGAGGCGGCATGGGTGGAGGCCGGCGTCCTCCCGACGACCAACTTCGACATGTCCACCGTCGACGCCCCGCCGCTGCTGAAGGACAACTTCGCCGTTCTCGAAGCGGCCAGCGCAGAGGGCGGAATCGGGTACTGGCTCGGATTCACAGCCCACCCGATCGTGTCCGACGCGTTCACGTCGAACTCCCAGATCGTGCTCGACGGCAGCCTCAGCGTCGAGGACTACGTCTCCAGGATGCAGGACGCCCTCGTGGAGGCTCGCGATAATGCGAGTTGATGCCAGGCGATGCCCCTCCAGTAGCTGACGTCGGCACCGGGGGTCGGCGGCTTCCCCGCCGGCCCCCGTCCGCCGCGCGACGCCCCTCCGCGGCGCGCCGGATGGGGTTCGGGCTCTGGTCGGGACCGACGCACTACCTGTTCATCGTCCCCGCCCTGGCGATCTACGCCGCCTTCGTCCTCTACCCGCTGGTCCAGACGCTCGGCATCAGCTTCACCGACTGGGACGGGCTGAGTTCGACCCGTGACGGCGTCGGGGTCGAGAACTACCGCAAAGCCCTCACCGACGGCCGCCTGCGCTCAGCGCTGTGGAACAACCTCACCTGGGTCGTCGGCAGCTGGCTGCCGCAGGCCTTCGGGCTGGGGCTGGCCGCGCTGCTGTCGGCGAATTGGATCGCGGGTCGAACGGCGTTCCGAACGATCTTCTTCCTGCCGGCAACCCTCTCCCTCGTTGTCGTCGGTGTCATGTGGAACGCGATCTACAACCCGTTGTGGGGAGGGCTGAACACCGCGCTGGAAGCGGTCGGTCTGGACTCGCTGACCCGCGCCTGGCTCGGCGACCAGACCTGGGCCCTGCCGTCTGTGATCAACGCCGCCAACTGGACCTACTTCGGCTTCGCCATGGTCATCTTCCTGGCGGGACTGCAGAGCATCGACCAGTCCCTCTATGAGGCCGCAGCACTGGACGGCGCCGGCTCCTGGCGCCAGTTCCTCCACATCACCGTTCCGGGCCTGCGCAACCAGATCAACCTGCTGCTGGTGATCTCGTTCATCAACACCCTCAGGCAGTTCGATCTGGTGTTCATCATGACCGGCGGCGGCCCGGGCAACGCCTCGGAGCTCATCGGGATCTACATCTACGACCTCATCCAACTCCGCCGCCAGGTCGGTTACGGATCGGCGGTGGCAGTGCTGTTGACCATCTCGGTGCTGATCACCTCGGTGATCTTCCTGAAGGTGCGCGAGGAGAACTGATGCCGGCCAAGAGGACTCTCGGTTACCTAGCCCTCGGCGCCACCAGCGCGGTAGCCCTGATCCCCACCCTCTGGATCCTCGTCATCTCGCTTCGCAGCACTAGGGATGTCGCCGACGACCCGATCGGCCTTCCCGTGCCCCCCACGCTCGCGAACTACACCGAGGCATGGAACACCGCACGCTTCGGGGACTACCTCCTCAACAGCTTCCTCATCGCGGTGGGAGTGGTGGTGCTCGTCGTCATCACCGGCCTGCTCGCCGCCTTCGGGATGACCACGCTGCGGCCTCCGGGAAGCGGCGCCCTGCTCGCCGTCTTCCTGATCGGGATGACCCTGCCCATCTGGGCCCTGATCAACCCCTTGTTCCGGCTCGTGCGCGACGCCGGGCTGCTCGACACCCGCAGCGGCGTGATCCTCGTCGAGGCAGCCATCGGGCTTCCACTGGCGATCTTCCTGTTCCGGTCGTTCCTGCGCGACATCCCGACCGACCTCGTCGAGGCCGCCGTGATCGACGGCGCCACTCCGCTGCGCGTCCTGGTCCACGTGACCGCCCCGCTCGCGCTACCGGTCGTCTACACCGTGATCGTGTTCCAGTTCATGTTCTCGTGGAACGAGTTCGTAATCCCCCTGTTCCTGCTCCAGAGCGACGAGGCTCGCACACTGCCGCTGGGTCTGAGCTTCTTCCAGGGCCGCTACGGCTCCGACCAGTCGCTGGTGTCCGCCGGCGCGATCATGGCCTCCGCGCCCATCGTCTTCGTCTACCTGCTGTTCCAGCGGCACTTCGTCAGCGGCCTCACGGCCGGGGCCGTCAAGGGCTGAGCGCAGCAGCTTCGAGCATCATGACCAAGCCCAGGATCGTTGTCACCCCCCACTTCCGCCGCCTTGACGAGATCTTCTCGCCCGCAGCCTGGGATCGCCTCGTTGATGAGTTCGATCTCGTGTGGGCCCGAGACGATCCGATGCCCGCCGGCGACTTCGCCTCTGCCATCGCCGGTGCAGAAGCAGTGATCTTCGCCGAATGGCCGGAGGGTGTGACCGTCCCGGACTCGGAGCAACTGCGCCTGATGATCGACGTGTGCGGCACGCTGGACCACCCCTACCTCGACTACCGGGCGTGCTTCGCGAACAACATCCAGGTCGCAACGATCGCCCCGGTCTTCGCCCCAGCGGTCGCCGAGCACAGCCTCGGCCTCGCCCTCGCAGCCGGGCGAGGCATCTCCCTCAGCGACCGCCGCTTCCGGACAGGCGACGAGGCGTACGAGCACGCCGGCACCGTGGGCTGCTCTTCGCTATTCGACCGCACTGTCGGCTTCGTAGGGTGCGGCGCCTTGTCGCGAGCCCTTCAGCCATTGCTGGTGCCGTTCCGACCGGCATGCGTCGGCTATGACCCCTGGTTGGCGGACGACGACTTCGAAGCGCGCGGGATAAGGCGGGCCACCTCCCTCGAGGACCTCTTCGACGCGTGCAGCCTGATCTTCGTGCTCGCCGTGCCGACTCGATCCAACGCGGGCCTGATATCGCGGACGCTGATGGAACGACTCGACCCTGACGACATTCTCGTCATCGCGAGCCGGGCCCACCTCGTCGAGTTCGACGCGCTCAGCGAACTCGTCTCCGCCGGGCGATTCCGCGCCGGAGTCGACGTCTTCCCGACCGAACCGCTGCCCGGCGGCCATCCCATCCGGCAAGCCGACAACGCCGTCCTCACCGCCCACATCGCCGGTGCGCTCACCGGAGTGCTCCACGGAATAGGGGACGCGGTGCTCGCGGAGCTGCGTTCCATCCTCATTCACGACGAGCAGCCCGGACTGCTCCAGTACGCGAGCCCCGACTTCATCCGGGGGCTCCGCCGGACCTCGGCCTAGCCCGGCGGCCGGCGCTGCCTCGCAGGTCCGAGCGGCACCCAGTCCCCGCTGGCAGAAGACTGCAGCGCCGCGTCGACGAACATGGCGGCACGCACCCCCAGCGAGAGGGGCGGGTACCACCCCGGTGAGGCTTCTCCAGTCACCGCCGCGTAGAAGTTCGCCAGCAGCGCCGCGAGCGGCGGGCGATCTCCGTCTACGGCTCGAACGTCGCGCACCCGGTCCGCGCCCGATCTCGCGGCCGTCACCAGTTCCGTGGGCAGTTCCGAGGACCACGACACAGATCCCGACCGCCCGGTCACCTCTACGAGAATGTCGTTGTGGTGGCCGTGTGACAGCTGGCTCACGACACAGCTCGCGATAGCGCCGCGGTCGAGACGCAGCGACACTACCGCGACATCGTCACCGCCCGATCCGCCGGACCGCGCCGCGGGCGTCGCACGACGGACCGCGGTCTCCATCTCAGCCCGGACCGCGACCACCTGCTGGCCGGTTATGTACTCGAGCAGCGCAAACCAGTGGGTCCCGATGTCGGCCAGTGCTCGAGATGGTCCGTTGAGCTCCGGATCGCACCTCCAGTCGGTGTCCGACTCCAGCGCGAGCCAGTCCTGCAGGTAGTGGCCCCGCACCAGCACCACCGGTCCGACCTCGCCTGCTGCGACCAGCTCATGCGCCGCCCTCACAGCGCCATGACCCAAGTACGTGAAGCACGTCATGCCACGGAGCCCGGCAGCGCTGACCCTCGACTCGATTAGCGCCGATTCACCCGCCGTGAATGCCAGGGGCTTCTCCACCACGACGTGCTTGCCGGCCTCCGCGGCCGCCACCGCGACCGGGACGTGGTCGACATTGCGGCCCGCCACATGAACGACATCGATCGCGCGGTCCGACACGATCTCGGCCACCCTGCAGCTCCGAGGCACCCGGTGACGGGCGGCGACCTCTCTCGCCCGCCGCCGGTCGGAGCTTGCGATTGCCACAACCTCGCCGCCCACATAGCGGATCGCCTCGATGTGAGCAGGTACGATGCGCCCGGTTCCTGCGATCCCGACCCGTACCACCTCAAGCTCCTTCAGTGCAGATGATCTTCATTCGCATGTAGGACCATACAAGAAATGTACGAAGATTGGGGCGACAGGTAGGCTCGACCGCGTGACCAACGAGAACCCCAAGCGTACGCGCACGCGCCGGCTGACCATGGACGACATCGCCGCCGCCGCCGGCGTGTCGAACGCCACCGTGAGCAGGGCGCTGAACGGACTGCCCAACGTCACGCCCGCGACCCGGGACCGCGTCATCGCAGTCGCCCGCGACCTGGGATACCGCCCCGACCACAAGGCTTCGCGGCTGGCGGCCACCCGTCGCCGCCGGGAGGGCACCGTCGGCGTGGTGGTCCCCGTGCTCGACCAGTGGTTCTACGGCAAGATCGCCGCAGCCATCGAGGAGACCCTGGCCGGAGTGGGCTATGAGGTCATCCGCTACACGCTCGCCAGCCTGCCGACCGCCCGCGAGCAACTCTTCGAGGGCGTGCTCGCCATCGACAGTATCGACGGTCTGATCGCGGTCAGCTTCCCGCTGCTGGGTGACGACGAGGCCTACGCCAGGCGCAGCGGACTCCCCGTGGTCACCGTCAACTCACCTGAGAGCACGCTGCCGTCGGTGCGCATCGACGACCGTGCCGCCTCCACCATGGCGGTGCAGCACCTGATCAACATGGGCCATCAACGGATCGGCCTGATCACGTCCCTGCTCGACGACCCGATGGAGTTCGGCCAGACCGTCGTGCGCACCGAGGCCTTCGGGGCGACCCTCAAGGCGTCGGGCCTCGACGTTGACGAGTGTCTGATCCTCCCGGGCAACCAGACTGCAGCCGGCGGCGCCGACGCCATGGCGATGATGCTGGCCACCACGAACCCGCCGACGGCCGTGTTCGCGATCTCCGACGAGATGGCCATCGGTGCCGTCCACACTGCCAGAGCCGCCGGGCTTGTCGTGCCCGACGACATATCGGTCGTCGGATTCGACGACCACGACCTGGCCCCCTACCTCGATCTCACCACCGTCCGCCAGGACGTCACCGGCCTCGGCATTGAAGCGGCCACCAAGCTCGCCCACATCATCCGCAACGAGCCCATCGAAGCATGCACCATCCTCCCAACCCAACTGGTGTTGCGGGGCACCACCGCCAAGGCACCCGCGAGCCGGATCGCGACGGCGGTCTAGAACGTGCACGGGTTGCGACGGTGTGGTTGACATCGATGCGGGCGGGTAGGCATCGGATCGCCATAAGGGCACACTCGACGGGGTCTTGCACAGAAAGGACTGCAGTCAGGTGAGTGTGATGACTTCGAGCCATGTGACCGAGATTCCGGCAGCCGCCCCCTCCGAGGCTGCCGCGCACTTCGAACGTCTGTTGGCGCTGGAGACCGACTGCTGGGACGTGCACGAGGCAATGAAGGACGGCGCGCCCGACTTCGTGCTCCTGCACGTCAACGGCGACCGGGCCGGCTTCGACGCCGGCCACGTTCCGGGGGCGACCTTCATGCACCATTCGTCCATGACTGAGCAGACCCTTGCGCCCTACCCGGCGGACACCCTGTTCGTCGTCTACTGCGCCGGGCCGCACTGCAACGGCGCCGACCGGGCCGCAGCCCGGCTCGCACGGCTGGGGCGGCCGGTCAAGAAGATGATCGGCGGCAAGATCGGCTGGCTCGACGAGGGCTTCGAACTAGCCACCAGTTGACCGCCCGGACAGTCCCCGGGTTGTACAGTCGGCAACCAGCGGCCGGATCGAACGGGACGAGGGGGCACTACGAGCGAACGGCGGTTGAACGAGCACGGTGCCGAGATCACGTCCCAGCGAATCTTCAGCTGGGGCGAACTCGACGGGGTGCGCTGGGACGACGAGCAGGTCGACGCCCAGATCCTGACAGGCGAGCACATGCACCTGATCCGGGCCGTCTACGACCCGGGCGCGATCTATGAGATGCACAGCCATCCCCATGAGCAGTTCAGCCTGCTGCTGTCGGGTCACCTGCTCCTGACCGTCGGGGACGAGACCCGCGAGATAGGCCCGGGCGACGGCTGGTACGCACCCGGCGGCGTGCCCCATGGGGGCCAGGTGCTCGGCGACGAGCCCGCGGTGTTCCTCGACGTCTACTCCCCGGCGACGACATGGATCCTCGACATGTTCGCGACCGGTAGGCCGATCCCAGCCGGCGAGCGCACCGGGTTCAGTGGTTGAGAAGCGTCTTGACCACTGATGTGACCTGGTGGCTCGCGCTGGAGTCGATCTGGCCCAAGCGGTGCACGAGACGGCGGCGATTGATGGACCGGATCAGCTCGCACTGGGCATAGCTGGTTTCGTCGAGACCAGTCTCTGCGTCCGACTCGATCTCGACATGCAACGACAGGCCGCGCCGGGTTGTCGTCAGCGGTGCCACGATCACGAACGGGAAGTCGGGGCCGAACGTGTCCGGCGGCCCGATCACGAGCGCGGGACGAACAGTGGCGGGCTCACCCGGATAGGGGTCACCAAAGTCCACCAGCCAGAGGTCATCAATTGAGGCCATCGGTCACCGACGTGCTCTCGGCATCGGCCAGATACGCCGCCCACGCTGCGGGATCGCTGCGCAACTCGGCGATCTCGGCCGTCACGCGACGGGCGAACCGCTGGCGCCGGAGCGCCTCGACGGCGTCGCGCACCGTGTCGATGAGTGACGCGCCGGCTGCATCGCTGAGCTCGACGAGTCGGGCGTGGGTGTCGGTGTCGATACGGATCGTCGTGGTCGCCATGCAGCTCAGTCTACATTTTGCATGCATACTTGTCTACTTGCCTGAGAGGACTGGTACGACTCACCGGGTTAGAGTCCGAGTCATGGCACGCATCGACTTCCCGGACGGCGAGGGGCTCGAGCGCATCCGGATGTGGAGCCTCCAGCCCGATGTCGGCATGGCGATGGGAGCCGCCGCCATGGCGCTGTACACCAAGGTCTCCCTGGACGTGCGGGTCCGCGAGATCGCCCGCATGCGGGTGGCTCAGATCAACCAGTGCCACATTTGAATCGACACCCGGTCTGCATCGGCGATGCAGCAAGGACTTGAGGAGGACCTCTACCAGCGGGTCTCCACCTACGCCGAGAGCGACGCCTTCAGCGAGGCCGAGAAGCTGGCGGCCGAGACGGCCGAGCGGTTCTGCTGGGACCACGAGGCCATGATGCGCGACGAGCACTACTGGGCCCGGATGAAGCAGCACTTCACCGACCAGCAGATCCTGGAGCTAGTGACGCTGATCGGCTACTGCGTCGGCATCGGACGGACAATGGCGATCCTGGAGATCGCCAACGACTGCCCCATCAACCAGACCCCGGACCCCCGCGAGGACCCCTCCCACTACGTCCACGGCTGACCAGGCTCACGCCCCGGCGCTCAGGCGCCCCTGGACGCTTGTGGGCTCGAACGTCGACCTGCACCGATCCAGTTCAGGCGTCGGCTCGGGCTCGATGGCGGAGCGACGCGAAGTAGGCGGCGTCTGCCGTGCCGGCGACCGGGGCGCGGGCTCCGTCGAGAAGCGCGGCTCGGAGCTGTCGACGATCATGGTCCCGTCGGATCAGATCCCGCACGTACTCACTCGTCGATCCGTAGTGGCCGAGGTCCACCTGGGAGTCGACGAAGCTCTTGAGTTCTTCCGGGAGCGACACGTTCATGGTGGTCATGGCATCCGAGCATAGTGCGTTGGCAAACCTTGCCAAGACATGTTCGGGACGGTCGCCTCCCAGTACGTCCACGGCTGACCGGTCGGCGCCCCTGCGTCTGGAACCCACCGCAGCCGTCAGGGGCCGTCCACCAGCGCCGCGTCCGGTTCGACGGCGCCGGTCCAGCAGTACAGGAGCACGGTCGGTTTCGCGCCGAAGTCCTGGATATGCACTTGCCAGGGCGCGTGGTGGACGGCATCACCGGGCCGGGTGGCGCGACGGTTGCCGTCGTGGCCGCTGAACAACGGCTCGCCGGCCAGGACGTGGTACAGCTCCTCGGCCTCGTGGTGGTGGGCGGGGTAGTGGAGGTGCGGGCCCCACACGCCGATCCCGACCCTCACGCCCGAGTGCTCGACGATCGAGTTCGGACCGAGAAGCTGGACGTAGCCGAAGTTGTCGAGGTAGTCCCGGCTCAACACGCCGAGGTAGCCGGCGGTGTGCAGCCACGGCAGAGCCGGAGCGAGACGGAGGAACTCCTCGAGGATCGCGTCGATGGCGGCATCGCCGCTGGGCTGGACCGCGTCGAGGTGCCGGACGACCGGGAGGGGGTCCGGCTGAACAGCGGCCGGACAGCGGGCATTGTCGAGCGCATCTAGCACCGGCCCGACCATCGGGAACTCTGGGACCACCGGGCGGCTCCGGTGGAACGCGGCGATACGCCGGAGCAGCTCGTCGATCACGGCGACTGTCTCGGTTCCAACTCGAAGAGGCGGAACTGGCGGTCGGTGACGGTGACGTAGTCGGTCCAACCCGGGAACCAGCCCACCGCCGTCTGCCATCGTCGCTCCCGCTCGTCGCCTTCCAGGAGCCGGGCCCGAACCGCGGTCCGCTCGCCCCGGTACACGATCTCGGCATCGGGGTTGGCGATGAGGTTGGCCGTCCAGGCCGGGTGGTGCTCGCGGGCGAAGTTGCTGCCCACTACCAGGAAGCGTCCCTCCTCGAGCGGGACCGCGGCCAGCGGCGTTTCGCGCCGCCGGCCTGTCCTCGCTCCCCGGGTGTACAGCATGAGCATGGGCTGGGTAGGGGAGTCGAGCAGCGTGCGGCCCCCGGTGAGCCGGCTGACCGCCCGGTGGAACCGGGGGATGATGCGGGGTCCGATGGCCCGGAACGGCCGCGACACCAGCAGCCGGCCCGACACCCGGAAACCCTTCGGTGGCACCGGAGCTCCGCCGGGTCCGGTGAGCGGCTCGTTCATATCGAACCAAATCTAAGAGGCCGAGTGAATAGGCGGGACATCGCGGCCCCTAGGGCGTGGGCTTGGGTACGGGTCGACCCGCTGACACCATGGAGACACCATGACGCAGGCGGCGACCACACCGAGCAGACCTGAGAGCCGTCGCCGCGGTCTCTCGCACCTGTGCCGGAACCACCCGTGGAGGGAGCGGCGGCACGCCCGCGCCCAGCTCTGGCTTGTGGCCGCGACACTCGTGATCGTGGCGGGCTGTGGCGCCGCCGGCCACCAACCGGCGATGACGGGGCGGTCGCCGGCTGGTGGGTTCGAGGCGGCGCTCGGGTGCGAGGGTCTCGCCGATCGGTGGGCGGTGCTGCAACAGGAGTACCTCGACCGGCTCGGCACGGCAACCGTCGCGGACCTCGCCGATGCGAGCCCGGCCGTCGCGAGCGCCGGCCAGTGGCTCGCCAACGCGATGATCGAACAGACCCGCGACGCCGACGCGGTCGGCTGCACCGGGCTCGTCTCCGGCTCCGACCCGCTGTGCGCCCGGCTCGAGCAACTCTCGGCCGACGGGGAAGCGGCCCGAGTGGTGCTGGACCGCCTGCACGACACCTGCAGATCGGCCGGCTAGCGGAGCGCGGCACCCGCCGCTAGAGGACAGAAAGGAACGGCCTCTACCGGACACTTCAATACAGATGAGCGCCGATCCGCCGGAGACCGAAGAGATGCTCGATGAGTTGCGCCAAGCCAACCCGGTGGACGCCGACTCGCTGCCATCGTCGCGAAGCCCGGAGTCCGCTGCGCAGCTCGACGAGATCCTCGGCTCATGCGACCGGGTTCCGCGGTCAGCCGGACCCGGCGGGCGTGACACCCCGGCCGATCAGTCCGGCTGACACGCCACCGGCCTGTCACGGCTGCTGCTGGCGCAGCCTGTCGTGCAGCTCGACTAGCCCCGCCTAGACCGATGTCGGGATCGGGATACCGCTGCGACGACGCTGAACGGCCAGCGCGTGCTCTCGCTGGCCCGGAATCTCGACGCGATCGAAGCCTGGGGCGGTCCGAGAAGAGCGCACATCGTCGAGGATCTCGTCCAGGCCACGGTGGAGCCGGTGCATCCCCCGAACCGGACCAGACGGTCGAGCATGACTCCCGAGACTACGGTGACACCTTTCTACCTGTATTGGTATTGTAGTACCTATGGTGCTGAGCATCAAGAGCGCTGCCGCTGATCAACTCGCCCGAGAGTTGGCCGAGCTGACGGGGGAGTCCATCACCGAGGCGGTTGTGGAGTCGCTGCGGGCCCGACTCGACGCGGAGAGGCGGCGCCAGCGGGACCGACGCCTCGACGACATCATCGAACGATTCCAGCAGCTGCCGCGACTCGATGAGCGGGAACCCGAGGATGTAATCGGCTACGACGAGCATGGCCTGCCGTCGTGAACGTGGTCGACACCTCGGCCATCGTCGCGGTGCTGTTCGGCGAGCCTGGCGGCCCCGAGATCGAGCGGGAGCTCGTTGACTCGCCCTGCGTCATGTCGGCCGCGACTCGCGTCGAGCTCGGGATCGTGGTCGAGGCGCGAGCCGGACCTGCGGGCGCTCAGCTGCTCGACGAACTCCTGGCGCGCATCGAGATGAGGATCGAGCCGGTGGACGCCGACATGGCGAACGAGGCGCTGGTGTGCTGGCGCCGCTTCGGCAAGGGAAGACATCCCGCGGGGCTCAACTACGGCGACACGTTCTCCTACGCGCTGGCCCGCCGCATGGGCCTTCCGCTGCTGTTCGTGGGCGATGACTTCGCCCGGACCGACGTCCTCGTCGCTTGACGGCGCTAGCGGACTGAACTCCCGGCCTCCTAGAAGTCGAAGCCGTTGGCCGCCACCGGGGTGGTCATGGCCATGTCGGGCGGGCCGTCCAGCAGTGCCATCAGCGCGGGCATGGCCGCCTGCATGGCCTCGTTGCCGGCGTGCTGCTGGGCCGCCTCCATGCTCGACATCAGTGCGAAGAACCAGTAAGTGCCGTCCTCGCCGCGGTGGTAGGAGTACGACTCCACCCCGTCCACCGACTCGCTGGCGGCCACCACGGCCCTCAGGGCCGCATCCATCTCCTCGCCCTTGCCCTCCTGGCAGGAGAACTTCGCGAACACAGAAACCTTCGACATGACGCTGCCCCTTCCGGTGACCTTCGTGACTAGCACGCCTGCGCCGAGAAGCTACCGGGCAGATGGCTAGAGTCGTCGGCCCGAGACCGAGGGGAGCAGCGTGGGCAAGAACCAGCGGTCACAGATCGAGATGACCGGCGAGGAGGTGTCCCGATTCCTGGAGCAGTCGCGCACCTGCACGATGGCGACTGTCGGTCCCGGCGGGATGCCCCATCTGGTGGCGATGTGGTACGCCTGGCTCGACGGGCACGTCTGGCTGGAGTCGAAGGCCAAGGCTCAGAAGATCGTCAACCTGCGCCGTGACGACCGCTTGGCGGTGATGGTCGAGGCGGGCAACACCTACGAGACGCTGCGGGGGGTGTCGCTGGAGGGCCGCGGCGTCATCGTGGAGGATCCCGACATGATCTGGCGGGTCGGGGTCAATGTGTGGGAGCGTTACACCGGCCCCTACTCCGAGGAGTACCGGAGCTTCGTGGAGGCCATGCTGCGCAAGCGGGTGGCGGTGCGCCTCGATGTGGAGCGGACCCGCACCTGGGACCACCGCAAGCTGGGCATGGGTCAGACCGAGCTCGGGGGCACGACCGGCCCCCACATCGACGGCCCAGGCCTGCCGGGACCCGGCTGAGCGCTGAGCCGGCCGGGCCGCTAGGAAGACAGGCATGGAACTGTCACAAGCGATCGCCTGGGCGGCCGAGCGCCGGCTGGGGGTGTTGATAACCATCCGCTCCGACGGCCGACCCCAATCCTCCGACATCGTCTACACGGTCAGCGACGGCGCCTTCGTCATCTCGGTCACTGCGGGCCGGGCCAAGACCGCCAACCTGCGGCGCGACCCGAGGGCGGTGCTGCACATCTCCGATGAGAAGGCATGGTCGTACGTGTCGCTCGACGGCACAGTCGGACTCTCGCCCGTCACCGCCAGCCCCAGCGACGCCACCAGCGACGCACTGGTCGACTACTACGAGCGGGTCGCCGGAGGGCCGCACCCCGACTGGGACGAGTACCGCCAGGCCATGATCGACGAGCGCCGTCTGATCGCCCGCTTCACCCCGACCAGCGCAGCCGGCCACATCCGCGGCTAGGTCACAGGACGGGGTTCAGCGGGCCGCCAGGACCGCTCCGTCCACCGGCAGGCACGTGCCGCTGACGTAGCGAGACTCGTCGGAGGCGAAGAACAGGGCGGCATAGGCGACATCGGCAGCCGAGCCCTTGTAGGCCATCGGCACCCGCGCCTCACGCTGGCGGGCGAGCTCATCACGGCGTGCGCCGGTGCCGGCCACGGCTGCGTCGATGGCCATGGGAGTGTCGATGAGACCCGGCAGGATGGCATTGGCCCTGATGTCGTACTGGCCGTAGGTGGCTGCGATCGACTTCACCAGACGGCTGACCCCGGCCTTGGAGATCCCGTACGCGGCAGAGGTCCCACCGCGCTCGGCTCCTATCGACGACACCGCCACGAACGACCCTCCCCGCTGCTCGACCATGACGGGCAGCACATGCTTGGCCACCAGCCACATAGCCTTGAGGTTGGTCTCCATGACGCTGTCCCAGACCTCCTCGGTGACGTCGGCCGCCAAGCCTGGGCCGAGGATCCCCACACTGTTGAACAGCACGTCGACACCGCCGAGCCTCGCTCGAGCCTCATCTGCAAGCAGCTGGCAGTCGCCGGCCCGGGTTATGTCGGCCCCGAGGATCGACACCTCTGGAGTGTCGGGCTCCATCATCGAGACGGTCTCGGTCGCACTGGCCGTATCGCGGTCCGCCAGCAGCAGGCGAGCACCCTCCCTGGCGAAGAGCAGCGCGGTGGCCCGGCCTATGCCCATCGTGGCGCCCGGCGTCTGGCCGGCGCCAACAAGCACGACCCGCTTGCCGTCCAGCCTGCCTGTCACGACGGCTCCAGCACTACCGGTATCTCGCTGAAGGCCCGGGCCCGGAAAGTGTTCTGTCGCACCGGCTCGCCTGCGAGCTCCATTCGGGGGTAGCGGCGCACCATCTCCGAGTGCACCACGTCTCCTTCGAGGCGGGCCAGCGACGCTCCGATGCAGTAGTGGGCCCCGTAGCCGAAGGACAGCGGGCTGTCACCGCGAGGCCGGGTCACGTCCAGCCCATCGGGATCCTCGAACACTCTGGGATCGTGGTTGGCGGCTCCGAGGACGACGGTGCAGAGCGAACTGGGCTCAAGCGGCCGGTCCTCGAGCACAGCCTGATCGCCGGCATAGTAGGCCACCGTCATCACCGGGGTGTCGTAGCGCAGGAGCTCGTCTGTGACCTGGCGAGCCAGGTGCGGGTTCTGGCGCAGCCAGGCGGCCTGATCGGGATGGCGCAAGAGGGCGACCATCCCGTTGCCCAGCATGCGCACCGTGGTCCCGAACCCGGCGGAGTAGACGGTCGCCACCAGCGACACCAACTCGGCCCGGCTGATCTCGCCATCCTGCTGCTGGCGTACCAGTCGCCCGACCGGGGTGTCCGCCGATCCGGAGCGCTCGGCGTCGATCAGGCCCTCGACGTACTCGTACATCTCCCGGCGGGCCCTCACGGCCGTCAGATGGTCCGCGAACGACGCGTCCGGGTCACGGCCCAGCGACTGCAGGCCGGCCAGACGCGCGAAGTGGGCGCGGTCGGGCAGCGGCAGACCGATCAGCTCGCCCACGACCTGGCTGGGGATCTGCGAGTTGACGGTGGAGACGAGATCGATGGGCTCGGCTGGGTCGAGACCGGCCAGCACCTCGTCGAGCGTCCTGGAGATGAGCGAGACGTAGGGCTCCAGGCGTCTGGGAGTGAGGACCAGGCTCACCAGCCGACGCAAGCGGGAATGAGCCGGGTCGTCGATGGAGGACAGCATCCCCGGCGAGTCGGGTCGCTCGCGCCTGAGCATCTCGGCCTGCTGCGCAGTGATTCCCGACGGCACGGAGCTGGCGTGCTCGCCGTGCTTGAGGAAGTCCGGCGACCGCAGCACCGCAGTGCACTGCCGGTACCCGTAGACGAAGGAGCGGCCGTCGTCGAGCACGCAGCTCTGGTCGCGGGCCAGCATGTCAGCCAGGAACGGATACGGGTCGTGACGCCCCTCGGCCGAGTGCATGGCCCCCTCGAGCAGGTCACGGTGCGTCCCCACATCGGAGACGGTTGCGGCCACCGGGGCTCAGTTCCCGCGGCCGGTGTGCTGCTGGGGCATCAGCCCGAGCCCTGGCGGCGATTGTCGACTGGCGCAGGCCCTGGGTCTGCCGCGGCGTCCGCGATGGCAGACTGGAGGGCCGCTCCCCGGGGCCAGCCGCCGTAGAGCGCGATCTGCATGCTGGCCTCGTCGAGGTCGGCGATGTCGAGGTCACCAGCCTGAAGCGCTGCCCTCACATGGACGTCGAGCTCGCGCCCGGCGCCGCTGGCCGCGAGCACCGCGATGGTGATCAGCCGGCGCTCCCGCATCGACAGCCGGCCCCGGGACCAGATCCGGCTCATCACCTGCAGAGTCAGCTCGCGGAACTCTGTCGGCGAGCCCATAGCTCGCCCCGAGACCCGCTCGAAGACGGCCAGCATCTCCTGGCGGCTCAACTGCTGGTCCGGGGACTCGCCGTCGGTGGTGTTCCGGTCGCCGCCGTCGGAGTCCGTGCTGGCCATCTTGGAGTGCTCACCCTTCTGATCGCCCGGTGGCGCGCCGATCCGGGATTATCGTCAATCAAGGATGATGATAGTCAGGCAACTACGGCTACCTAGTAGGGGACGACGAGCGCTGGTGAACGTGGCCGAGCACACCAACAGCGAGTACTGCGATACCCGGGAGTTCCGCTGAAGCCCGCCGCCTTCGGGTATCACGCGCCGCAGAACCAGGCCGAGGCCCTGGAGTTGCTGGCGGAGTACGGCGACGAGGCCAAACCTCTCGCCGGGGGGCAGAGCCTCGTGCCGATGCTGGCCATGCGGCTGGCCCGGTTCGACCATCTGATCGACCTCAACAACCTCGGCGAGCTCACCGGCGTCGAGCACACCGGCGACGGCCTGCGAATAGGGGCTATGACCCGGCAGGCCACCATCGGCGCAGATCCACTGGTCGCGAGCCACGCACCCTTGCTGGCCATGGCCACGACCCATATCGGCCACTTCCAGATCCGCAACCGGGGGACCGTCGGGGGCTCTCTGGCCCACGCCGACCCGGCCGCGGAGTATCCGGCGGTCGCAGCCGCGCTGGGTGCCAAGCTCGAGGTAGCCAGCGTGCGGGGCACCCGCCTGATGGAGGCCGCCGATTTCTTCGAGGGAGCCTTCGCCACTTCGCTGGACGGCGACGAGTTGGTGGTGGCCGCAAGGTTCCCGACCTGGGATGACCCAAGCGGCTTCGCCTTCGAGGAGGTGGCCCGGCGCGAGGGCGACTTCGCGCTCGTTGGTGCCGCGGTCGGAGTCGGGATGGACACTGCCGGTATCATTCGGCGAGCCTCCATCGCAATGCTCGGGGTGGGGGGAGCGCCGGTGAGGTGCACCGAGGCCGAGACCGCCCTGTTGGGGTGCATGGCCGTTGGTGGCGATCTCGACGAGGCAGACATCGGCCGCCTGGCCCTGGCGGGATCCGAGCCGACCGACGACATTCACGCGTCGTCGTCATACCGCCGCCGAGTGGGAGCCGTGATCGTGGCTCGAGCCGTCGCGGCGGCGGCCCGGAGAGCGGTGGAGTCCAGCCGGGAGGGCTGCGATGTCTGACCGGGATCGGGGGCACCCGGAAGTGTCGGTGAGCGTCAACGGGGCCCCGCGCCGGGCTGTGCTCGAGGCGCGCCGGACGCTGGCCGACTTCCTGCGCGAGGAGTGTCTGACCACCAGCGTGCACCTCGGATGTGAGCACGGTGTCTGCGGGGCCTGCACCGTGCTCCTCGACGGCATCGCGGTCCGCTCGTGCCTGCTGTTCGCGGTGCAGGCACAGGGCGCGGAAGTCACCACCGTGGAGGGACTCGCCGGCCCCGACGGCTCCCTCAACCCGGTACAGCAGGCGTTCCGGGACTGCCATGGACTCCAATGCGGGTTCTGCACGCCCGGGTTCATCGTGTCGGTGACCGCCTTCCTGGCCGAGAATCCCGAGCCGACCCTGGACGAGATCCGCAGCGCGCTGTCGGGCAACCTCTGCCGCTGCACCGGCTACCAGGGGATCATCGCCGCGGTCCAGCAGGCGGCCGCCCAGACCCTGAAGCGAGAGGTGCTGGAGCCGTGACTCGGGGCTACCGATCACCGGACCCGGCAGCAGTCTCCACCGGGGTGGAGGCCTCGGAGGCGGCCGGCCGGTTCGTGGGCCAGTCTGTCAAGAGGGTCGAGGACCGGCGCCTGGTGGCGGGTTACGGCCAGTACGTCGACGACGTCCGGCTGCCGGGAATGCTCCACGCCGCATTCTTGAGAAGCGACCTTGCCAGGGCCCGTGTCCGGCGACTGGACACCACCGCGGCTGCCGGCCTGGACGGGGTGGTCGCGGTGCTGACCGCGGAGGACCTGAACCACTACGTCGACTCGCTGCGATCCTCGGTCAACCCTCCCGATCTGGCCATCGTCCCGGGCCATGTGCTGGCCCCCGGCGATGTGCGCTTCGTGGGTGATCCGGTGGCGCTGGTCGTGGCCGAGGACCGCTACCTGGCCGAGGACGCCCTCGAACTCATTGACATCGACTATGAGCCCCTGGCACCGGTCGTTGACTACGAGCAGGCCGCCGGCAGCCCCCACCTGGTCCACCCCGAGTTGGGGACCAACCTGGGCGCGTCCGGCTCCGGTCCGGACCCAGGGTTGGCTCGAGTGTTCGAGTCGGCCCACCTGGTGGTCACCGAGACCTTCCACCAGCAGCGGCAGTGCAACATGCCCATGGAGACCCGAGGCCTGGTCGCTCACTGGCAGCGCCACGCCGGACGCCTCGACCTGTGGGCGTCCACCCAGAGCCCCCACGAGCTGGCGTTCACCGCGGCCCGCGTCCTGCAGATCGGCGAGCACCAGGTGCGAGTCCACATGGGCGACGTGGGCGGGGCGTTCGGCCAGAAGGTGTACTCGGGCCGCGACGAGATGGCGGTGCTGCTCGCGGCCCGCGATCTGGGCCGGGCCGTCAAGTGGATCGAGGACCGCCGCGAGAACCTGATGGCCTCGAACTCGGCCCGGGTGGACCGTCTCACGGTGACGATGGCCGTAGACGCCGACGGACGGATCCTAGGGGCGGAGATCGACCATTTGAGCGACAGCGGCGCCTACCCGCTGGGCGGCGCGCCCGCCAAGAGCGCGCAGCTGGTGTCGATGTTCCCGGGCCCGTACCGCATCCCCCGTCTGGGCTGGTCCACCGCGACGGTCTTCACCAACACCGTCGGGCGGGGCGCGTACCGGGGTCCGTGGCAGATGGAGACCGTGGGCCGGGAGATGATGATCGACCTGGCGGCCCAGCGGCTCGGGATGGACCCGCTGGACTTCCGCCGCCGCAACGTGATCGAGCGGGCCGAACTGCCCCACACCACAGCCACGGGCCGGGTCTACGAGCAGATCTCCCCGGCGGAGACTCTGGAGCAGGCCGCCGAGATGATCGGCTACCACTCGTTCAGGGCCGAGCAGGCCGAGGCCCGCGCCCGCGGGCGGCTGCTGGGGCTAGGACTGAGCCTGTTCATCGAGCCCACATCGATGGGCAGGGGAGCGCTCGGTGCCGAGGGGGCGGTGGTCAGAGTCGAGCCCGACGGCACCGTCACCGTGTCGATGGGAACCGGCGCGCACGGTCAGAGCCTGGAGACCACCATCGCGCAGGTGGTGGCCGACGAGCTCGGCGTCGAGATGGAGCGGGTCATCCTGCGCCAGGGTGACGGCACCCCCTACGGCTTCGGGACGGGCGGCAGCCGCAGCGCGGTGATCGCGGGCGGGGCGGCACGGGCCGCGGCCTCCGAGGTGCGGGCCCGGATCGGGCGGATCGCCGCCCACTTGCTGGAAGCGGCCCCCGAGGACGTCATCGTCGACCGGGGATCAGCATTCGTGGCCGGCACTCCAGCACGGCAGGTCTCAGTGGCTGAGGTGGCCGACGCGGCCTACCGCCGCCCCGAGTCGCTCCCGGAGGGAGTCCCTGAAGGCCTCGAGCACACTGCCCGCTACCGGGCGCCCGAGGTCACCCACTCCAACGCGGCCCATGCCTGCATCTGCGAGATCGACTCCGGCACCGGAGTGGTTCGGATCCTGAAGTACGTCGTGAGCGAGGACTGCGGCAACATGGTCAACCCGATGATCGTCGAGGGCCAGATAGCGGGTGGCGTGGTGCAGGGCGTCGGCGGGGCGCTCTACGAGTGGGCGCCCTATGACGCCGACGGCAACCCGCGGGCCACCACACTGCTCGACTATGTGATGCCGACTGCTGCGGAGGTGCCCATCCTCGAGCACGGCCACGTGGTGACTCCCTCGGACACGCCCGGCGGGCACAAGGGCGTGGGGGAGGGCGGGGCCATCGGCGCGCCCGCCTGCGTGGTGAACGCGGTGAACGACGCGCTGGGTCCCCTCGGGATCCGCCTCTCCCGCCAGCCGCTCACCCCCGACACGATCATCTCAGCGATCGCGGAGGCCGAGAGCCGCTAGACCGCCGACGCGGCTATCGCCTCGGCGACAACCTCCACCGTCTCATCCACGTCGTCGTTGCTATGGGCCACCGACACGTAGAACTTTCCGGAGCTGAGCACCCCCCGCCGGGCGCACTCGAGCAGGAACCGGCCGGCCCTGGCCGAGTCGGCTCTCTTGAGGCCGGCAACGTCACCGATCGGGTGCTCGGCGAAGGCGACCTGCACGACGGGACCGTCGCCGAGCAGCTGCACCACGACGCCCTGATCGGCGGCGGCCCGCTCGATGCCCCGCCTGAGCTCGCCGGTCGTCGCCTCGAGCCGGTCGTAGGTGCCGGGGCGGCTGAGCACGCCCAGGGTGGCCAGACCGGCGGCGGCGCACAGCGGGTTGCCGTTGAGGGTGTTCCCGTAGTACGCGCCGCTAGCGGGCAGGCTGCTCTGAGGCTGGGCCACCTCAATGATCTCGGCGGCCCCGGCGATTCCGGTCATCGGCATCCCGTTGGTGAGGGCCTTGCCGAAGGTGGCCAGATCGGGCACGACCCCGTAGCGCTCCTGGGCTCCGCCCAGCGCGAACCGGAAGCCGGTGACCATCTCGTCGAAGATGAGCAGCACCCCCGCACTGGCGGTCACCGCCCGGAGCATCCGGAGGAACCCGGGCGCGGCGACCAGGCACCTCTGCATGGGCTCGCAGATGACCGCGGCCAGCTCGCCCGCGTTGCGCCGGATCAAATCCTCGGTCATCGAGAAGTCGTTCCATCGCGACACGATCACGTCATCGGCGACGCCGGACGGCACCCCTCCGGAGTCGAACGTCCCGCACGGATACTGCACCGGCTCCGTGAAGGCGTTGATCATGCCCACGTCGTGGGAGCCGTGGAAGCCGCCCGCGAACTTCAGGATCTTGGGCTTGCCCGTGAACACCCGGGCCATGCGCAGGGCGTAGAGGGTGGCCTCCAGGCCGGAGGAGGCGAACTTCACCTGCTGCGCGCAGGGCATCACCTCGACGATCCGCTGAGCCAGCTCGATGGTGGGGGAGTTGAGCACGTAGAACGTCGACCCCCTGGCCGCCTGCTCCACGATCGCGGCCACAACCTCGGGATGGGCATGCCCGAGCAGCACCGGGCCGCTGCCGAGCATGTAGTCGATGTACCGGCGCCCGTCGAGGTCGTAGAGATGGGCGCCGGATCCGCTGGCCGCCACCACCGCCAAGTCGTCGGGCAGCCTGAACTGCCCGCTCACAGTGCCGGCCATCAACTCGTGAGCCAGCCTCAGGACGTCGTCGCGCTCGAGCGGGGGCCGGGGCTCCTCCAAGACGGCTATTCTATGATCATCATGACATCGATTTGGCATTTCGCCCTGGCCGTGCCCGACCTCGAAGAGGCCATGGAGCAGGTCGGGGAGGCCTTCAAGGTGAGTTGGCGGCCGATCCACCGAGCGGAGACCGTCCTGCGCGACGAGCATGGCCAGGAGCACCAGGTGGAGTGCGTCTTCACGTTCTCAGAGGGCGGCCCGCCGTCGATCGAGATGTGGCAGGCAGTGCCCGGAACGCCGTTGGCCACTCCCGGCGACACCTGGCTGCACCACATCGGCTACTGGGTCGACGACCTCCCCGCGGAGTCGGACAGGCTCGGCGGTCTCGGCTGGCCGTGCTTCATGAACGCCCACAGCGTGGCCATCCACCGCGGGCCGGGCGGATTGATGCTCGAGCCGTGCGACGTGAACCGGGACCGGCCGTTCCTGCGGGACCTGTACCCGCCGGGCAGCGCCCTCCACGGGCCGCCCGACAACAACGACCCCAAGCACTACCGCATAGGCGCCGACTACCACCAGCCGGTCGACTAACCGGCATGGGGCCGCCCGTCGACGCGTTCTCCTACGACGGCAAGCGGGCGCTGGTGGTCGGCGGCGCGACGGGCATGGGCGCGGCCACCGCGTCGCTGGTGCGCTCACTCGGGGCCCACGTCACCGTGTTCGACATCGCGGAGGTGAGTGTCGAAGTCGACCGTTCGGTGCGGGTGGACCTGCGGAGCATCGACAGTGTGGACGGGGCCGTCGGCGCGCTGTCCGGGCCGATCGACGCGCTGTTCTCGTGCGCGGGCGTGGCCGACGGGACCGAGGGGATCCTCGAGGTCAACTTCGTGGCCCAGCGCCACATCATCGAGCGGGTGGTGGGTGGGGGACTGTTGGCCGACGGAGCTGCCATCGGAGTGATCTCGTCGATGGCCGGGACCGGCTGGTACGTGCACACCCCCGAGGTGCTGGAGTTCCTGGCCACACCGGACTGGCCGTCGGCGGTCGCCTGGGTGCGGGACCGGGACGTTGTGCCCACCTACCGGTTCACCAAGCGGGCCATGAGCGCCTACATCGCGCTGCGGGCCATGCCGCTGCTGCAGAGGGGGATCCGGATCAACGGCATCGAGCCGTCGATGACCGACACCCCGCTGGCCCGGGCCAACGCCGATCGCTGGTTCCGCTTCGGCGCCGAGTACCGGGCCGCAACCGGACTGGAGCCGCTCACTGCCGAGCAGATGGCCTACCCGCTGGCCTTCCTGTGCAGCGACGCGGCCAGCGGCGTGACCGGCACCTGCCTGATCGTCGACCAGGGCCTGGTCGGCGCGGCGCTCACCGACACCTTCGACACCCCCGGCACCAAGGCCCGCTTCGGGTTGTAGCCGCCTGGCAGTCAGCTGCCGGCCACGAGGGCTGACACCAAGCGCCTGACGTCGGGCAAGTCCTCCAACGACTCCACGCAGACGATGGCCTCATCGATCTGTTGGGACGGAAGGAACGGCTCGCAGAACAGTCTGAACTTGTCTTTCAGCTCGGCGTCGGCGACCACCGCGTCCTGCTCCCAGGGATCGCCGCTGGCGTGGTCGGTGCGGGCCTCGAACGTCTGGCCCGCGGTGGTGGTGAGGGTCATGGCGGTGGGGATCAGCTCGCAGTGGCCCTGCTTGCGGATGAGTTCTTCCATGATCGGAGCGGCTTCCGGGTAGACCCGTACGTTGACTCGGGTCGCGAAGTCGCGCACCCGCTGGTCGGACATCGCTTCGGTGCCGTGCCACCGCGGCCCGGGCGGACCCATGCAGGCCGCCAGGCCGAGCACGTGGGGCACGCTGAACTGTCCGTCCACCACGGTCTGCACGTCGGGGTCGTCCATGTGCTTGGCCATCATGGCGTGGGGCACGCGCACGTCGACGGTCGCGATGTCGTCGGCTTCGACACCGGCCTGGGCCTGTAGGTCGTAGAACAAGTCGAGCGCCGGGGTGGCGAAGCGGCACGCGGGATAGACCTTGAACGAGGTCTCCTCGATGAGCCACCGCTGCCCGAGCCGATCGGTCAACGTGTCCCACTGGCACCGGCGAGAGCCCATCATCCGCCAGAACCCGCGGTCGCCGTCGAGGATGGTGGGATCGCCGGCGAAGCCCTCCGCGGCCAGCCGGGCCGCGGTCACCGCGGCCTCGGCCATGGTGCCGTACATGCCGTACTTGGTCATGGGCCGGGGCGCGGGCAGGTTGCCCCACTGGCCTGCGATGGGCAGTGGGGCGGTGGCCACCGTGATGCCGAAGGCCTGGGCCATAGCGTCGGGATCGAGCCCGAGCAGCCGCCCGGTAGCGACTGTCGACGCGAACGCGGCCCAGCTGAGGCCGGCCACCGGGGCTATCTCGACGGTGCCGTCGTCGAGCAGGTCGATGTGGCGCAACGACAGTCCGATGCGGGCGGCCACGTCGAAGCCGACGGCGATGGCTCCGAGCAACTCCGCACCGGATTTGCCCAAGGCCTCAGCAACGGAGAGCGCGGGCGGGACCGCGCACGCGGCCAGATGGCCCGAATGACGGATGGTCTCCTCGGCATCCAGCGCATTGGCGTAGTGGGCGTTCAGGAAGGCGGCTGAGGCCAACGGAAGCCGTTCCCCGCCGACCAGAACGGTTGCTTCCCCGGCGCCGCCGGACGCGGTCCTGACCCTGGTCAGGATCTCGCTGGAGGCCACGCCCCGCCCGCCGACGGTGCAGCCCAGCGTGTCCAGCGCGACCCGCTTGGTGGCGGAAACCGCTTCGCGACTCAGATCGCCGGTACGAGCCTCGACCGCGAACCGGGCCAGGATCCGGGTGTAGCTGGGCTCTGACATGTGTCTCCCCGGGCGTAGGACGCGTGCCGGGCCGAGCCCGGCCGAGCCGCCCAGTACGATGCAACCATGATCATAGAATGGTCCGGGACGAGGCAGCCGGGATCAGCACCGGGCCCGAAGCCCGGCCCGGTGCCAGCCCGCGACGCTTGTCTGTGCTGAGCGTCGCGCAGCTGGTCGAGCAGGCCCGCCAGCAGGCCGGGGAGGGAGCCGGCGATTTCGAGAGCCGCTCGTTCGAGGAGGGCCTAGAGGTCCTTGCCCGGTCGATCAACGACTGCGACCGGATCAACGCGGCAGGGCGCGGCCGGCTCGAGGGGCTGATCGTCACTCACCTGGTCCGGCGACTGAGGGTTGACCGGTACCTCGCCGCGAACCCCGACGCGCTCGCGGCCGAGGTGGCGCGGCCGGTGTTCGTGATGGGCATGCCCCGCACCGGCACGACGGCGGTGATCAACCTGCTGGCCTGCGACCCGGCCCGACGGACGGTGCTGCGCTGGACGCTGGAGGAGCCGGTGCCGCCGCCCACCGCCGACCGGCTCTACACCGATCCTCGCTGCCTGGCCGCCCTCGAACAGCAGGAGCGAGCGTTGGCCGAAGGCCTGGCCGGCACGAACATCCGCTTCGAGTGGGCCGACTCGCCCGCAGAGTGCGTCCACGTGATGAACCACGACTTCAAGGCCATGCAGTGGGAGGCGTCCGCCCCGATGCCCGCATACACCGAGTTCATCTACTCCTGCGACATGAACTCGGCCTACACATTGCACCGGCGATACCTGCAGGTGCTTCAGCACCGCGCCCCCGGTCCGTGGGCCCTCAAGGGGCCGTCACACGCCCTGTGGCTGCCGACTCTGCTGAGCATCTATCCCGACGCCCGGCTGGTATGGACCCATCGGGACCCGTGCACCGCGGTGGCGTCGCTGTGCAGCCTCATGGCGAACGCCCACCGCCGCAACTGCGACGAGGCCGACGTCGAGTACCTGAGCCGCAACGTGCCGCTGGGCCTGATCGAGCATGTCCAGCGGCCGATGGCCATGCTCGATGAGATCGGGGACCGGATCCACCACATCCAGTTCTCCAGCCTCGTGGGCGGCGAGATCGAGACCATGAGACGCCTCTACGCCTGGCTCGGCGATGAGCTAACACCAGCCGTCGAAGCCCGGATGCACCGGTGGCTGAACCAGGGCAGGCAGGCCAGGCTCGGTCCGCATCGCTACACCCTCGAGGACTTCGGACTGCAACGGTCCGCGGTCGCCTCCCTATTCTCGGACTACGTCAACCGCTTCGACATACCCGCGGAGACAGGGCAATGAACCACCGCGAACCCGAACTGGCCCGCATAACCCGGCAGGGAGCCTCCACTGACGGATCGATCGACGCCATGGCGATCACCGACTTCATTCACATGTCCTTCGGGGTGACCAACAGCTATCTGGTCACCACCGGTGACCGATCGGTGGTGGTGAACGCCGGGTCCGAGCAGGAGGCCCGCCGGGCCCACCTGCCCCGCTACCGGCGCATCGATCCGCACCCGCCGGCCTACATCGTCACCACCCAGAGCCACCGTGACCACATGGGCGGCGTACCCGTGCTCAGCGGACCCGGCACCCGCTGGGTCGCCCACGAGAGCTCCACGCAGTGGCGGGCCGACGTCCGGATGCTCCACGACGTGTACCTGCGGCGCCGCAACGTGTTGTGGAGCAGCGTGCTCAACGATGTCGTCGAGCTGGGCAACCGGGCCGGTCCCGACCGCGAGCCCGACATTCTGGTGGGAGACTCTTGGGCAGCCGAGGTGGGCGGGAGACGCTTCGAGCTCCTGGCCACCCCCGGAGGGGAGACCACCGACTCGATGGTGGTGTGGCTTCCCGACGACGGCGCAGTGTTCACCAGCAACCTGTTCGGCCCCGTGTTCGGCGGCATGCCCAACCTGGCCACCCTGCGGGGCGACAAGCTGCGCTCGGCCCGGCAGTTCGTCGCGTCGCTGGAGCGGGTGCGCGACCTGGAGCCAGAACTGCTGATCACCGGCCACGGAGACCCGATCCGGGGTGCCGGGACGATCCGAGCCGAACTGGACAGGATCAGCGAGGCCCTCCAGCACGTCCACGACCGCACCGTGGAGGGGATGCTGGCGGGCAAGAGCCTGGCCGATGTCATGGCTGCGGCCGAGCCACCCGAAGAGCTGCGCCTGCTCGAGGCCCACGGCAAGGCATCATGGAACGCCCGGTCGATCTGGCACGAGTACGTCGGCTGGTTCCTGATGGAGTCCACCACCGAGCTGTACTCGGTGCCGGCGTCGTCGGTGGCCGCGGACCTGGTCGAGCTGGCCGGCGCACCGGAGCTGGCGGCGCGTGCCCGAGACCACGTGGATGGAGGCCGCCCGGTGGAGGCGCTCCACTTGACGGACCTGGTCCTGCACGCCGTGCCCGACCACCGCGACGCCTTGGCTGTGCGCGCCGACGCTCTAGAGGAGTTGCTCGAGCGCAGCCGGGGCGAGAACCTGAGCGAGGTGATGTGGCTCCGCAGCCAGATAGCCGACACGGACCGGAGGATGGCTGATGAGCAATGAGGCCCGGGACTGGGCTGAGGTGGCAGCCGAGACAGCTCGCGAGGCTGCCGTCGCGGTCAGATCCCTCGATCTGAGCGGCAAGGTCGCCCTGGTCACCGGGGGCAACCGCGGCATCGGCCTGGCGGCGGCCGCCGGTCTGGCCGCGGCCGGCGCGTCGGTGGCGCTGTGGGGCCGCGACCACACCCGCAATACCTCAGCGGCTGATCTGCTGGAAGACTTGGCTGCCGCTCCGATCTTTGCCGACCGGGTCGATGTCGCCGATCCGACTGCGGTCAGATCCGGCTTCGAGCGGCTCGTCGCCGAACTCGGACGGGTTGACTGCGTATTCGCCAACGCAGGCATCGCCGAGCATGCCGCGTCGTTCCTGGACATCACCGACGATTCCCGTGACCGGGTACTGCAGACGAACCTCCTCGGTGCGTGGTCAACCGTCGGCGCCGCGGTGTCGCACATGGTCGACAGGCACGAGCGCGGCGATCCGGGCGGATCGATCGTGGTCAACGGCAGCCTGGCCACTGCCCGCGGGCTGAGCGGGGGAGAGCACTACGCCGCTGCTAAGGCCGGGCTCGGTGCTCTGGTCAGGGGAGTGGCCGCGGGATACGGCCGGTACGGCGTGCGGGCCAACATGGTCTGCCCGGGCTACATCGAGCGGGACGGCATGCCGGGGCGGTTCGCCTCCAAACTGGCCGAGCGCGGGCCGGTGCCGCGTTATGGGCGGCCCGCGGAGATTGCCGGCATCGTGGTCTACCTGGCGAGCGAGGCCGCCGCCTACCACAACGGCGACACCATCACCGTCGACGGGGGCTGGTCGATCAATGTCAAGTGACGCTCGGTCCGCCGCCCTTGAAGCCCGGCCCGGGCTCGGGCCTCCCGACCAGATCTCGTTCGCGGTTGCCGATATAGCGGAGGCGGTGTCGCTTCTCGAACCCCTATTCGGCCGGTTCGATGTCCGGGAGTCCGTGCTGGCACCCGGAACGGTTGTGTACCGGGGTCAGGAGGAAGAAATCCGGCTGCGGCTCGGGACGTGCCAGTCCGGATCGATCGAGATCGAGCTGGTGGAGGTGCTGGCAGGCGATTGGCCTACCGTCGATCACGTCGGCCGCCACGGCCCCGGCCTGCACCACGTCCGCTTCGTGGTCACAGATCTGGACGCCGAATCGGCCCAGATGCAGGCTGCAGGCTTCCGCGAGGTGCTCCGAGGCGTGTCGCCCCGGGGCTCGCAGTTCGCCTACCTGGAGGCACCCGAGGTTGTCGGCCCATCGATGGTGGAACTGCTGCAGCCTCTCCGCTGATCAGGGATCACGAGAGGCCAGCCGGTACCAGGGATCGAGCCGGTCGCGGGACCCGACAGACCAATCCGGGCCGAAGGAGCGGGCCCGCTCCTCGTCGATGGCCACCGTGTAGGTCCAGTCAAACACCGCAGTGCGATGGGCGATCAGCCACCGTCCGGCGCGCCGCTCGAATCGGTCCACGTATCTGAGCCCGATCACGTAGTCGAATCGCTGCCCGGCGTCGTCGGGCGCGCTGATCTGGTGGGCGATGCAGTAGGTGTCGACGTAGGCGCGGTCGCCGCTGACGCGGATGTTGGGCGGAGCGATGAAATGGTGAGTCGCCTCGTAGCGCCTGGAACGCTGGCCGCACACGAACTCAGCGAACTCTGTGGCCGGGCCCCGGAACATCCCATGGTCGTCGACACCGTCGTCGTGGTAGCAGGACACCATCAGCTCGGCGTCGGCGCGGTCGACAGCCCGCACATAGCGCTTCAGGACGTCGTGTATCTCTTCGCGGACCAGCAATTCCTCGACACTGACCGGGCCCGGTGCGCCGGTGGGTTCGCTGGCATTCACCGAAGCGATGGTACTGGGGATGCTCCCGCGCCGATCCTCGGACCCGAGACGATGCTGACCATTACACTCGTCGCCCTACATCCGATTCCTGGGGTGGGCATGGCCGAACAAACTGCAATCGACACCAGTATCGAGGCCGGCGAAGATCGATGGCTCGGAAATCACCGGTCGGCGAAAGTCTCCGAGCTGCTGGCCCGTGACATCCTCAGCGACATCGAGGAACGGGCGTTGCAGCCCGGAGCCAAGCTGCTGCCGGAGACGGCCATGCTCAAGCGCTACGGGGTGGGGCGGGCGTCGCTGCGGGAGGCGCTGCGGATCCTGGAGATATACGGCATCATCAAGATCAAGCCGGGTCCGGGCGGCGGTCCGGTCGTGGATTCGGTGGACAGCGCCGACTTCGGCCGAGCCTCGAGCTTCTATCTGAACGTTCTGGGCGCCACGGTGGGCGACCTGCTGGAAGCCCGGGCCGCGTTGGAGCCGTTCATGGCTCGCATGGCCGCTGAGCGCATCACCCCCGAGAGAGCCGAGTCGATGCGCGAGGTGTTGCGACAGGAGCGCGAAGCTGAGGAGGACCCGGGCGCGGGGTGGGGCCGGGCCAGCGCAGCGTTCCATGCCGAGGTGGCCGGCATGACCGGCAACCCGATCCTCGACCTGCTGGGGCGGACGCTTACTACGATGCTGGCCGAGCGCACCCGACCGATCTTCCCGCCGGGCGAGCGGGGCACCACCCGGCGGATCCACCAGCGCATCGCCGAGGCGATCATGAACGGCTCAGCCGACGAGGCGGCCCGCCTGTCGGAGGGCCATGTCAAGGCGATCAACGCCAAGATGGTGGAGTTGTTCCCGCACCTGCTCAACGAACCCATCGAGTGGCGCTGAAGTCCGGTCACGGGGGACCGGGCGCAGTCAGCGGATGGCGCTGATCCCGAGGATCTCCCGGCCGATCATCAGCTTCTGGATCTCGGTGGTGCCGTCGGGCATGGTCAGCATGCGGGCGTCCCGGAAGTACTGCTCCAGCGGGTACTCGGTGGACAGCCCGTAGGCGCCGTGCACCTGGATGGCCAGGCTGGTGACCTTCACCGCGGCCTCGGTGGCGTAGTACTTGGCCATGGATGACTCCATCCGGGCCTCGACACCCCGATCCAGCAGGTCCAGGGCCCGGTAGCACAGGTAGCGGCTGGTGTCGATGAGGGTGGCCATCTCGACGATCATCGACTGGACCAGCTGGAACGCCCCGATCGGCTTGCCGAACTGGCGCCGCTGTTTGGCGTGGGCCACGCTGGCGTCGTAGGCCTTGCGGGCCAGGTGCACCGCCATCAGCCCGAGGAGGGTCCGCTGGGTGAGCCACGACGCGGTCAGCGAGGCCAGCCCGCCCTCGCCGATCAAGTTGCCGGCCGGCACCCGGCACCCGTCGAACACCACCTCGCCCAGATGGTGGCGCCTGAGTCCCATCAGCTCCAGGTCTCGGGTCTCGAACCCGGACTGTTCCCGGTCGATGAGCAGGCGGCCCACCACCGCCCGGCCACGGTCGTCGGTGCCCAGACGGACCGCGGCCAGCAGGACGTCGGCGATGGTGCAGTGGCTGCTCCAGACCTTGCGGCCATCGACGATGTAGCTGTCGCCGTGGCGCTCGGCCCGGGTGGTGATGCCGGTCACGTCCGATCCGGCGTCGGGCTCACTGATCGAGGATCCGGCCATGATCTCGCCCTCGATGAGGCGGGGAAGGTAGCGGTCGACGATCTCGGGGGATCCGCCGTCCAGCAGTCTGAGCCCGATGATGTCGTTGGCGGAGGCGGTGAGGCTCACGTCCGGGGGGAACTCCTCGTAGAGGATCCCCAGAGACACCGCGTCCATGCCGGCGCCGCCGAGGTGACCGGGCACCCGGGCACTGAGCATCCCGAAAGGCTTGACCATGCCCAAGAGCTCGAGCACCGAGTCCCGCGGCAGCGGCTCGTCGGGGTGCCGGGCCAGGAAGGGCTCCAGCTCGCGGGCCGCGAAATCGCGGGCCGTGGCCTGCAGGAGCGCCTGCTCGTCGTCGAATTCGAGTCTCATGGTGTCCCGGGCTCTCCCCGCCGTCAGCGCGTGCGCCCGACCCGTAGTCGGGGCGGCCAGGTGCCGGGATTGACAATGGTCGCCACCGCCGGCCGGACCCCCTTCAGCGTGGCCCGCACCGCGTCGGCTACCGCTTCGGCCATGTTGCGGGCGGCGATGTCGGTCAGCCCCGCGTTGGCCTCGGTAAGCACCACGTTGGGGTGATCCATCAGCGGGGACGAGTAGTCGGGGATGTGGTCGGGCCAGGTGTCGAGGGCGGCTCCGGCGATGCCCCCCTGCACCACCAACTCGGTGAGGGTGTCCAGGTCCAGGACCTCGACCCGGGCGGTGACCACGACCAGAGCGCTGGGCTTCATGAGGCGCAGTAGCTCGCCGCTGACCAGACCCCGGGTATCCGGGTTGAGCGCGAGGTGTACCGACACGATGTCGGCGGCCCGCATGAGCTCGGGCAGAGACACCGGCTCGTAGCCGGCCGATTCGGCCTCCTCGGGCTGCCGGCACCAGACCAGCACCCTCATCCCGAGCCCGGCCCGCGCGATGCGGGCCACCCGACGGGCCACATGGCCGAACCCGACCAGGCCGATGGTGCGCCCGTGGAACTCCAGACCCCAGGTCCGCACGTGGGCCAGCTTGAACTCGCCCGAGCGCATGCGGCGATCGGAGCGCACGATGCCGTTGCCGAGGGCGAGGGCCAGGCCCACGGTGTGCTCGGCCACCGCCTGGGCGTTGGCCCCGGGAGCGTGAAGCACCGCGATCCCGAGGTCGGTGGCCGCGTCGACATCACAATGGATGGCCGTTCCCAGATCGACGCAGGCCAGGAGCCGGGGGGCGGCCTCCAGCAAGTCCCGGTCCAGGAAGAACCCGGCGAAGGTGCACAGCACATCCACGTCGGCCAGACCCTCGACGGTCGGCGGCACGAGTCGCAACTCGCCCATCGCCTCCAGGTCGGACCGCAGCTGCTCGGTGATAAGGCAGCGCTCGTGCAGGTAGCCGATGACGGGTCGTCGTCGGAGCGTTCCGTCGGCTGTGGTGGCGGTCGCTGTCCTGGTCACGGCCTCTCAGCTCCAGCCCGAGGGCATCGAGTTCGCATCCTGCGGGCTCACGATCGGTGCGAACCGTTGGCCTAGATTACCCCTGGTGCCATCGCAACCCCGGCGTTAGGAGCCCCGACATGGAGCTGAGCAGCACCGCTCGCCGCTACCTCGAGATCGTGCAGGGTCTGGCACCCGAGCTGGAGGAGCTCTCGGACCGGGTCGAAGCCGAGGTCCACGACATCGCGGCGCGTGAGGACCCGGTGTCGCAGCGCATCTACGAGCTCGTGATCGGCAACGACCTCCACCGCCTGACTCTCCCCAGGGAGTGGGGCGGCCAGGGTCTCAGCACCGCCGACTACTTTCCGGTACTGGAGGAGGTCGCGGGAATCAACGGCGCGCTCCGCATGGTGGTGCACGGAGCCAACGGCATGTGGCGGCTGGTGGACCAGTACGGCACCGACGCCCAGAAGCAGCACTGGCTGCCCCGCATGGCCGAGGGCGACACCGTCACATTCGGCCTGACCGAGCCCGACAACGGCACCGGCCGCGACATCTCCACCTCCGCGGTCCGAGATGGCGACACGTGGATCATCAACGGGCGCAAGTGGCTCATCTCCTTCGCCACATCGGCCAAGATGATCCATCTGCTGGCCGCCACCGGGAACGACGAGCGGGGCAGGACGCTCACCTGCTTCCTGCTCCCGCAGGGAACGCCCGGGGTGACGGCGGAGCCGCTCCCGCCGACAATGGGATGCCGGGGCGCCAGTCACGAGATCCTGACCCTCGAAGACGTCAGGCTGCCCCAGGACGCCGTGCTGGGCGAGGTCGACGCCGGGCTCGACCTCGGCCTCAGGGGTTTCCTCGACGTCAGCCGGCTCGGGATCGCCGGCTCCGCGCTGGGAATAGCCCGCAGATCCCTTGCGCTGGCCACCGAGTTCGCCCGGCAGCGGGTGACATTCGGGCGACCGATCGCCACCCGGCAGGCGGTCAGGCTGGCCCTGGCCGAGATGGCGAGCGACACCTACGCGCTGCAGGCTGCTGTCCGCGACGCCTGCGCCCGCTTCGACCGGGGCGAGTCCATCGAGGGCGAGGCGGCCATGTGCAAGCTGCTGGGAATCGAGATCGTCGGGCGGGTGACCGACCGGGCGCTGCGGCTCCACGGTGGCATCGGCTACACCGAGGCGCACCGCATCGAGCGCCTCTACCGCGACGCCCGGGCCCTGTGGTTCGAGGAGGGCACCGCCGAGATCCAGAAGCTGGTGGTGGGCAGCGCGGTGGCCTCCGGCCGGCTCACCCTCTGAATTCCCCGGGCTGACTCAAGCGGCAACCGCTCATCCCGGATCCCGAAGTGAGGGGTCGATGTCGGACTCCACTGCCTCGAGCCCGAGTTCGGCCATGTCCAGGATCCGGGACAGATCGTCGACTCCGCCGTCCGCCGAGTCGAGGCTGGAGACGGCCAGCTCGAAGTCCTTGCTGAGCATGCGGTAGCGGTGGGTGGTGCGGTCGGTCCGCCGCACCATCATCGACAGCGGCGCGCTGGCCGCGCTGCCCGACAGGAACACCCGCTGCAGCACCCGCCGATCGATGCCGGCCTGCTCGCCGATCCGCAGGGCCGCCTCGGCGGTGCCGACGGTTGCGGTGGTCAGCAGGTTGTTGAGCAGCTTCACCCGACTGGCGGTGCCGGGTCGCCCCACCAGCACCGGAGTCCCGATCTCGTTGAGCACATCGGCGCAGCGCCGGTAGGTGTCCGAACCGGCGCCCACAATGGCCACCCGGTCCAGACGGCCCTTGCCCATCGGCCCCGCCGACACGCACACGTCTATGAGGTCCACCCCCGCGGTCGACGCCAGCCCGGCCAGTTCCTCGATGGTCGAGGGGTGCACGGTCGAGTGCACCATCACGATCGCGCCAGGCTCCAGACCGCTCTCCAGCAGCCCTCCTGCGCCCGACACCACGTCCCGGACCTGCTCGTCGTCGACCACACAGATGCCGACGATCTCGCTGCCGGCCGCCATCTCGGCCACCGACGCGGCCAGACGCGCTCCGCTTCGGGCGAACGCCTCCAGGGCGGCCGGGTCCAGATCGAAGAGAGTCATCTCGTGGCCCGCGGAGACCAGGTCGCCTGCGATCTGGCTGCCCATACTGCCCAAGCCGACGAAGCCGATCCTCAACGTCATCCCCCCTTCACAACCCCGAATCTACCGCAGCGATATTGGTGGCTTGCGGGGCACGGGTGAGCCTCGCGGCGTCTCGTCGAGCCAGAGGGCCAGCAGCTGTATCGACTCGTTGCGGGCATCGGGGCGGGCCTCGGCTGCGGGCAGAAGGCCGTCCGCCGCCATCATCCTGCGGAGCCTCATCCGGATCACGCCCAGCCGGAACGCGGTGAACACCAGATGCCAGTGCAGGTGCATCGCCTCGCGGCCGGTGTGGCGCTCCCAGCGCTCGACCAGCTCGTCGGGCCGGCCCAGCCCCGGCAGCAGTTCCCACGAGTGCCGGTCCATCTGGATCCACCACGCCAGGTCGGCCACCGGGCCGGCCAGCGAAGCGGTGTCCCAGTCCAGCAACGCGACTGCCTCGAGGTCGCGGAACACCATGTTGCCGATGCGGGCGTCACCCCACGACAACTCCGAGGCCGCATCACGGGGCTGGTGCCCGACGAGCCACTCCCAGCCCTGCTCAAGCATGTCGCGGTTCCATCCCGGCCCCACTTCGAGCCGGTCGGTGTAGCCCCGCCAGTAGTGCATCTCCTCCTCCAGGCCGCTGCGCCCCGTTCCCGGATCCAGGAACGCGACCCGGGCCGGCGACACCGAGTGGAGTCGGGCCAGCGTGTCGACCGCGCTCTCCCACAGGTGCCGGCGCTGGTCCTGGCGGGCATCGGCCAGGAACCCGGTCTCGCTGAAGTGGGGGCGATCGCCCGGCACCAGGCCGACGACCCGCTCCGAGACGAAGAACGGCGAGCCGAGCACACACGGATCCTCCTCGTACCCCACCAGGCGTGGAACGGGCACGTCGCGCTCGGCTTCGAGAGCCTCCTGCACCAGGTACTGCGAGAGGAACGACCGGTCCGGGAACAGCGGCCGGTCAGGGGCGATGCGCACCGCCAGGCCCTGGCTCCACTGTTGGCCCCGGCTCGTCCAGCACGCGTCAACCAGCAGCGTCTCGTTGGCGACACCCGATGTGGACGGGATCTCCACTGCGCCGACCTGCAAGCCGGGCAGGCCCATACGGTCCGCCAGCCACGGCGCGAGGTCGGCCCGGAGCTCCTCGCGGTCGCGGCCGGTGTCCGTGACCGGCGACTCGTAGCCCCTGTCCTCGTTGGCCGAGCGGCGCATCACCGAAGCTGGCGAGGGGACCGAGTCGAGTCGCCGCGGGTCAACCAACAGCCCCGGGGTGGTGAAGCTCCGGCGCGGGCTGGTTCAGCATCTCGGAGCGCTCCGAGTACACCCAGCCCTCCTCGCCGTCCCAGACACAACGCGAGAAGTTGAGTGCGTAGTTGAGCCCCGTACCGGTCATGTCGACCGCGGCCGCGTACTTCTTGCGCATAGGCGTCCACAGCGACCGGCGGGTGACGCATTCCAGGTCGACCTGGCCGGTGTCCCAGCTCAGCCCAACCGGGAGGGACTCGCCGGCCATGACGAACCCGGCGAGCCGGGGAGCAGACTCGACCCGGGCGTAGCGCAGACGGCCGTCGTCCTCCACAACGCCTCCGCCTTCGAGAGTGACCAGGCCCGCTGGCGTCCAGTAGCGCGACACGATGAAGCCTCGGCCGCTCGGGAACAGACCGCCCATGATCACGTGGCCGCCCCAGAGCGCGCCCGATCCAGAGCCCCGGGGCCCGCGAGAATGGTCGCGCCAGCCCACACCCTCGAAGTCGATCTCGCAGGGGCCGGCAGTCACCCGGCCCGAGGCCCGGAAGAGTTGCTCGTAGTGCTCCTTGGCCCAGCCCTGGGAGTCCAGGCTGCCGGACCCGCGCCCACCGGTCGCCGCGGCCGCTGCGTCCCAGACCGTGCCGACACACTCGATGTCCAAGTCCAGGGCCAGCCTGCGCCGCTCGCCCGGCGGGGACTCTCCGGCCACCATCTGGGCCTCGGTGGTGTGCGCTGCGTAGCCGTCGAAACTCACGCGCCAGCGCCGGAAGGGCTCGATGCAGCGGAACTCAAGATTCGAAGCGGCCGGTCGCCGCTCCGGGGCGGTGCGGTGGAAGGACCACATGGACAGGAAGCCCTCGCCCTCCGGCAGCAGCACCAGCACCCGCTCCTCCCACATGGTCCAGTCGTTGGGCGCTGTGCCCAGGTGAAGCCAGAAACCGATGTCGCTGCGGGAGTCGTAAAGCGCGAACAGCAGGTTCTCGCACCAGAACGGCTCCGACGGCGACTCCTCCAACACAGACTCAGCCTCAGGGGGCAAGCCCGGCGCCGGCCTGCCGGTGACCGGATAGGGCGTCTCGGAGGGCATGGCCCGACCTCCTCGCCGGCCGTGTCGTGCCTGGCCGGGCTGCGGACAGCGACGGCCCGGCCCAGCGCGATTAGCTTATTATCGTGATCATGGAATCGCGGACCGATCGCGTGCCGCGATCGTTGACTTGCCCATGACGGAGTGGGGCTGAGGCATGGGCATGGGGACCGTCATCCTCAGGAGGCTGCTGACCCTCATCCCCATGATGTTCCTGGTCTCCATCGGGCTGTTCGCCATCTCGCTGCAGCTCAATCCGGACAAAGCCGCCCACATCCGGGCCGGAGGCGCCGAGAATGCCTCGCTCGAGATCATCGAGAGCATCAGGCGCGAGCTCCATCTCGACAAGCCGATCCACGAGCGCTACGGACGGTGGCTGTACGACGTCGTGCGGCTCGATCTCGGAGAGTCGCTCACGCGTCCGATACCGGTCGACACGCCCGACGGCCGCACCGAGTTCAGGGGCCGCTCAGTGGCCACCGAGATCCGCAACGCGCTGCCCCGCACCCTGTCGATAGCCATGGTAGGGGTGGTCTTCGGCGTGACCGTTGGGGTGACCGTCGGGCTCATCGGAGGCTTGCGTCCCGGATCTCTGCTCGACCGGTTCAGCGTGCTGGGAACCACCGCCGGCATCGCCATGCCCAGCTTCTGGCTGATCATGCTGCTGATAATCGCCTTCTCCGTGAACCGGGACTGGCTGCCCGCCACTGGCTACGAACCCTTAGAGACCGGGTTGTGGAGTTGGCTGAGCCGCATCCTGCTGCCGGGAATCTCGGTAGGGGTGGCCATGGCCGCGGTCACCGCACGGCAGTTGCGGGCCGCGCTGATGGATGTGATGGGTGCGGCCTACATCCGCACCGCCTGGGCCAAGGGCGGCTCCTCGGCCCGGGTCGTGGTGCGGCACGCCCTCAAGAATGCAGCCAACGCCCCGCTGACGGTCATGGGCAACCAGTTCGCCCACCTACTGAGCGGAACGATCGTCATCGAGAGCCTCGTCGGCATAAGGGGACTGGGGTGGCTGGTGGTCACCGCAGTTCGATCCAATGACATCACCATGATCCAGGGCCTGGTGCTGTTCTTCGTGGTGGTGACGGTGGCCATCAACCTGATCATCGACCTGCTCTACAGCTACCTGAACCCGAAGGTGCGGGTCAGTTGACCGATACGGCTGAAGCCACGACGTCGGACTCGCAGCCGCACGAGTCCGCTGCGGACGGGGAGGCCATGCCGCCCAAGCGGGTCCGCCTCTTCCGCCGGGTCCTGCGCGACAAGTTCGCCGTGACGGGGATGCTCATACTCCTGCTGATTGCCTTTCTGGCCGCCTTTGCCTCCTGGCTCGCTCCCTACGATCCGGAGTTGCTCTTCGTGGGGGAACGCGCCGAGGGGCTGTCGGGGGACCACTGGCTGGGCACCGACCACCTGGGACGCGACGTGGCGTCGAGGTTGATATTCGGCGCTCAGGTTGCCGTGCGGGTGGCGTTGCAGGTGGTCGGCATCACCCTGGCCATCGCGGTCCCCATCGGACTCTTCTCGGGATTCATCGGGGGCCGCCTCGACGTGGTCGCCATGCGAACCATGGACGCCATCCACAGCGTCCCCACGCTCATGCTGGCCCTGGTCTTCGCGGCGTCCTTCAATCTGAGCTTCAACTGGGGGCTGTTCGGGATCTCCCTCGCTTTCGTGCCCACCATGTCCCGTCTGGTGCGGGCCCAGACGCTGGCCGTACGCGAGGAGACCTTCATCGAGGCGTCGGTGTCCATCGGTACGCCCATGCGGCGGATCCTGATCAAGCGCGTCCTGCCCAACGCGGCGTCACCCATCATCGTCCAATCCTCGATCTATGTGGGCGGCGCCATCCTGCTGGAGGCGTCGCTGAGCATTCTCGGAATTGGTGTGCCTCCGGGAAGCGCCGCTTGGGGCTCGATGCTGGAGGAGGCCTTCCAGTCCATCTACACCGACACCGCCAACGTGGTCATACCGGGTGCGGCCATCGCCATCGCGGTGCTGGCCGCCAATCTGCTGGGCGACGGGCTGAGGGACGCTCTCGGGCTGGACGCCGGCCACCGCTACGGCGCCCGCACCAGGATGGGCCTCACGCTGGCCCCCGGAGGGGAACGGGGCCGGGAGACCGACGCCACCCAAGCAACCGCCCCAGCGGATACCGCGCCCCTGCTCGACGTGAGAGGCCTCACCGTGGAGGTGAGAACCGAGCACGGGTTGTTCCCGGTCGTCGAGGATGTCAGCTTTGAGCTGAGACACGGCGAAGTCCTCGGCCTGGTGGGGGAGTCGGGCTCGGGCAAGACGGTCACGTCACTGTCGCTGATGCGGCTGTTGCCGTCACCGCCTTTCAGGGTGGCCAGTGGCCGGGTCCTGTTCGAGGGTGACGATCTGCTGCAGCGCTCCATCCACCAGATGCGAGCCATACGGGGTCGCGACATAGCCATGATCTTCCAGGACCCAATGGCCGCGCTGAACCCGTCAATGCAGATGGGCCACCAGATTGCGGAGGCCGTGCGGCTTCATCGCAATGTCCGGCGAGCCGCGGCCCAGAAGCGGGCCGTCGAAATGCTGGACCGGGTCGGGATCCCTGACGCCCGGGCCCGGGCGAGGAGTTTCCCCCACGAGTTCTCCGGGGGCATGCGCCAGCGAGCGATGATCGCCATGGCACTGTCCTGCTCGCCGAAGGTGCTGATAGCCGATGAGCCGACCACGGCACTGGATGTGACCATCCAGGCCCAGATCCTCGAATTGCTCGCTGAGCTGCGGGAGGAGTTCGGGCTGTCGATCATCTTCGTGACCCACGACCTGGGCGTCGTCGCCGACTTCTGCGACCGGGTGTTGGTCATGTACGCCGGCCAGATCGTGGAGCAGGCCGAGATCCACCGCCTGTTCGAGCATCCGTCCCATCCCTACTCCGACGCTCTGCTGGCCGCCATGCCCCGCCTGACCGACCGGGACAAGGAACTGGTGACCATTCCAGGATCAGTTCCGACCATCGAGAGCTTCCCGTCCGGGTGCCGGTTCCATCCCCGTTGCCGGCTGGCCGTCGAGGAGTGTGCAGCTGGCGCCGTGTCGCTGGTGGAGGTCGGCGACAGCGTCTCGCGCTGCATCCGTACCGACGAGCTGATCCGTGTGCGGGCCGCAGGGCCGGACTCGCAGGGCATTACGGCGGACGGGCCGTGACCGGCACCGCGACGACAGCCGCTCCGGCATCGACCGAGGCCCTCGAGGTGTCGGATCTCACCAAGCTGTTCCCCGTGCGCACACCGTTGCTGCGCCGGACGGTGGGCCATGTACGGGCCGTCGACGGCGCGAGCCTCACCGTTCGGACGGCCGAGACGGTGGGCCTGGTGGGGGAGTCGGGATCGGGCAAGTCGACCCTGGGCAGGATGGCACTCCGGCTCATCGAGCCGACGGCGGGGTCGGTGGTACTGGCCGGCAGGGAGCTGGGGGAACTGTCGGCTGCGGAGATGCGCACACAGCGCCGGCACGGGCAGATGATCTTCCAGGACCCCTACTCGTCACTGGACCCGAGGGCCAGCATCGCCGACAACGTCGGGGAACCCTTGCGCACCCAGTTCGGCCTGCCCCGGGCCGAGCGGGACCGGCGGGTGGTCGAGCTGTTGGAGACGGTGAGGCTCAACCGCAGCCATCTGCGTCGCTACCCGCACGAGTTCTCGGGAGGGCAGCTCCAGCGAATCGCCCTGGCCCGGGCCCTGGCGGTGCGGCCCAGGATCATCATCGCCGACGAGCCGGTGAGCTCACTGGATGTGTCCACCCAGGCCCAGATGCTGCAGTTGCTGGAGGAGTTCAAGCGCGAGTACGAGATCGCCTACCTGTTCATTTCCCACGACCTGTCGGTCGTGCGCCACATAAGCGATCAAATCGCGGTCATGTACCTGGGCCAGATCGTGGAGCGGGGCGACAACGACGCGGTGACGACCCAGCCGGCCCACCCCTACACCGAGGCACTGCTGTCCGCAGTTCCCGTCCCCGACCCGGTCGTCCAGCGGTCGAGACGCCGGATCGTGCTCACCGGTGACCTTCCCAACCCAGCCGACACGCCGAAGGGATGCCGGTTCCACACCCGCTGCCCCTACGTCATGGAGATGTGCCGCGAGATCGATCCAGAGCCTTATGTGACTCCGGCGGGCACCGAAGTGCGATGCCACCTACACACCAGTGGACCTGAGCTCGCGGGCCGATCGGTGCTGGAACTGGCGAAGCAGTAGCAGCGCCGCGGAGCCTGTCGCGGCCCATCAGGGCGGTCAATCCCGACCGCTTGCGCTTGTGCGGTCAGGCTCTCTCCATTAGTGTCCACCTCACTACTATGGGATTCATCCGCAGAGATGTCCCGCAGTGCTTTCCCGCAACCCGATCGGAGGGGATGACGACATGACCCGTACCCGGAACGGACTGTCTCGACTGCTGACCGCCGCCTTGGTGACGCTGGCCCTTGTTGCCGCGTCCTGCGGCGACGACGAGCCAGCGGCCCCGGACACCGGCGCGGCCGATGCCGCCGTTGAGCAGGCAGAGGCTGAGACAGCCGCCGCGCGGGCCGAAGCTGACGCAGCCGCCGCCGAAGCCGACGCAGCCGCGGCCGACGCGGCCGCCGCCGCAGCCGACGCAGCCGCGGCCGAGGCGGCCCTCGAGGCCGCTCTGGCTGAGGCCGTGGACCCAGCGGTCCTGGCCGAACTCGAGGCAGAACTGGAAGCGGCCCAGGCCGAGGCCGCCGCCGCGGCCGCCGAGGCCGAAGCCACCGCCGCAG
>JAJEHD010000009.1 GCA_022819505.1 Acidimicrobiia bacterium
CTGGCCGACTACGCCGATGACATCTCTGTCGCCTTCGCCGGAAGCCAGGTGGAACGAACGGTTCACAGCCAATTCGAGGACAACGGTGTGGCCCTCGTGTTCAGCGTCGATCAGGTGTACAAGGGCGAGGTCGGTCCTCTCATTGAAGTCCGCACCCACGCTCAGGACTCCGCCTGCGGAATCGATATGGACGGCCGAGGCATGGTGGGTGTAGTCGCCGGGGAGTGGCGAGGCGATCTCAACGTCAACCTGTGTGGATCGGTCGTATCGTTGGGGGCGCTAGAGGACGTGTTCGGCGAGGGTCATCCGCCTGACGAGTCGATTCGCCTCGCCGAGAGTCCCTCTGACGACTTCCCCAGCACCAGCCTTGTGCTACTGGTTGCCGGAGCGGGAATCGTCCTGCTGGTCGGCGCAGCCGCCTGGCGCCGCCGCAGCTAGCAACCCCCGTCAGATCTACTCACCAACCGAATCGGTCGATGTGGACCTTGAACCTCCCCGGGCTCTTACGCAGGCTGTGGTGTGGTGCGGGATCAGAGTGGGTTGCGCCAGCGCAGTCCCGGGAAGCGGACGAAGTCGCTGTCGTTGGAGTGGACCTCGGCTTGGTGCTCGATGGCCAGCGCGGCGATATGGGCGTCGGTAACGAGGTTCCCCGCTACGCCGGCGGCGGCCAGCATGCTGCGGAAGATGGCGATGTGCTGGGTACCTGGGTTCAACGGTGTGACGCTGGGTGAGCGAAACCATAGGGCCATGAGGTCGACGGCGTGCTCGGGAGCCGCTGGAGTGCTCAGAACGCTGGGGTGGGTGAGCAGCCGCACAAAGCCTGCCGCTACAAGCCACGGAACACCGACTCGCTCGGTTCCGTTCACCAGATCTTCCCACCAGCGGCGCGCCGGCTCGTGCCGCGGCGCGCCGCTGCTGTGGGCATAGACGAGCAGGTTCAGGTCCGGGACGATCACTGCGGCGGCGAGCCAGCGAAGTCGGCAGCCTCGAGCGAATCGTTGAGCTGGTTCAGCCGCCACGGATCGACGCCGGGCCTGAAACCGCTGTCGTGGGGCGTGACCTGGTAGCCGGACTCCGCCTCTGCGAGCGCCGGGGACAGACCTCGCCTCAGGGTGTCGTTGACGACCTGCTTGAACGGCTGATCCGCGCGCCGGGCCTGTTCCTTGAGGGCGGCGGCCAAGTCATCGTCGAGAGTCAACGTTGTTCGCATGTAGACATCATAGCATCTCCATTAAATGATGCCTTGATGTTCCACCATGTGTGCCTACAACCAATGATGCATCGGCCGTCGCTGATCTCGACCTGACCTTCTCGCAGCAGCGTCTGTGCCGCAGAAGTGGCCGCATGTGTTGCGGGTGCCTTGTCCGGGACACGAGCATCGAGGTCGTGCCGGTGGACTTCGAGGCCACTGCTGGCGACACCACTCGGTCGCCTCGGCCAGCGTCCCTGCGGCGCCCATCAAGGTTCTGGTGTTGACATGACATTGATTATCGTGTAACTTCCAGTGTGAGCCTTGTCGCCGGGCTTTGTCGGCAGCCTTTCCTGTAACCGCACTGTCGCCCGTGTCAGCCGGCGGCCCTGAGACGAGGCTCCGATGACCACATCAACTCCGCTCCCCACCGCCGACGCGGCTCCCAGCATGGCACACCCGTCCGACACCGCATCTGAGGCGCCGCCCGCTCAGACCCGCGCCGCGGCCGCGGTCAGGCCCAGCCTGCGATCCCAGATCGCGGAGAATCCGCTGCTGAGCTTCTTCGGCCTGCTCATCGTGGCCCTGCTGGCCGCGGCCATCGCCAGCCCCCACATCCGCATCGACGACACCAACGCGCGCATCGACCGCCTCGAGGAAAGGATGGAGGCCAGGTTCGACGAGCTCGACGCCGCGGTCGCGGAGATCGACCGGAAGCTGACTGCGCTGATAGCCCATCTCAACGCCACCAGTGCGGTGGACGATGCCCTGGCGGGCCGACTCGCCGGCATGAGCGAGGGCGCCCCCGACGCCCTCTCATACCGAGAACGACGGTCAGGTCCGCATTGGTGAGGCTCGCGACCAACTCAGATGGATCTAAGTGCGCGATTTCGGTACCGCTCGGCCGCTTCACGAGCCTTCTTGGCCCGATGCAGTTGCGTGGCCACTCCCAGCCTGTCTTTCGCGGTCTGGGCCTTCGCCAAGCGCTCATCGGCTTCCTGGTCGCACTTGTCAGCCACCCACAGCCAGAAGCGCGACGTCCACGACTCTCGCGACCGGACCGACGGCGGCTGCCGGCCACGATCAACACGGCGCACCACTAGCCACACGCGCACGCTTGCGGTCACCGCCATAGTCATCGCTACCGCCCACCACAGCCACGACGACATCCACAGCGGCCACCACGAGGCATACAGGGCCGCTATCAACAAGATCTGAGCGCCCCAGTTCAGAATCCGGGTGAGCCAGTCGACGCGGAACGTGACTCTGGTGCCGTCCGCAGTGTGGATGGCGGAACCCGTCATTATCGAACGAAGCAAAGCCCCAACGCTCATACGCGATCCTGTCCGGTTCTCCACCTCGCGAACACCCCTCAGTATTGGCTCCCAGAGTTTGCCCTAAGGTCACGAGGCAGCGTTCACCCCAGCGCTATGTGGCCGGCAAGGCGCTGTCTCTGCTGGCCTGCCGGCCGGCCCGAATTTGAGGGGAGCTGCCGTCTGATGCGGCGTCAGTCGCTTGCGGACCGCATCGAGGCACCTTCCAATGATTTCGTGTTACAATAAATGCGTGCGGAGTTCTATCGCTCCGCGTTCAAGCACGGCCTCAACCGCAACGCGATCCTGCACGGGCTTGAACACGCCCTCACCGTCATCGAGCTTGATCCAGCTGCCGACCCGCCCAGAGTCCTCGCCATCGGCGCCGACCGCGCAGGGAATCTGTTGGAGATCGTGTGGCTCGAACTCGACGGCGGCACCGAGATGGTGATTCACGCAATGCCGCTGCGCCCATCGTTCTACGCACTCCTCCCGCTCCAAGGCGAACAACCGTGACTACCCACAAGACCACCACAGGCCGCATCCTCGCCGAGGCCGACCTCGACGCCATCGCCGAAGAGGTCGAGACCACCGACTACGACATCACGGCGCTGCGCAAGCGCCGCAGAGGCCGGCCCACCATCGGCTCGGGGCCAGCAGAAGTCGTGCCCGTGCGCATCGACCCGGAACTGCGAGCCGCGGTCGCGGCCCGCGCTGAGACCGACGGCACGACGACAAGTGAGATCATCCGCGAGGCGTTGCGCAGATTCCTAGACGTCGAACGGGCCGAGCAGACACAACACGCCTGAGCGGACTCAATCGCATCCGGCGTCGAAACTGCCGAGTCCGCTCGGTGGACTGAACTGGGCCCGAATGTCCCCAAAGCCGAACCCCCGAGCCTATGCAGCAAAGGAAACGACGGTCGAAAGCCATAGGTGTCGCACGTCTGGGCGGCGCCTCCTTGCGGGGTTGGTCGCGCTGCCTATCTCGCATCTCACTCTTCGCAACTGTCGGCGGTCGCTGCAAGTCCCCACCCGGTCCTGAAGGACATCCTCAATGATCTCCCGAAGCTCGCCCCTTGACCCGCCAGGCGCTTCACCAGGATCAAGAAGCCCCTTGGCCTGCCGACGTGTCCAGCGACCGACCTCGAGAGGCCCGGATAGATTGCTCTTATGCCTCCGAGCGACACGAGGGTGAGTCCCGTCGAGGTACGTGCCCTGGAGCCGTACCGGATCTGGCTTCGCTACGACGACGGGGTCGAAGGTGAGGTGGACCTGTCGGACATGGCCAGCGACGGCGTGTTCGCCGCCTGGGAGGACCACTCGTTCTTCGCTGGCGTGCATCTCGGCCCCGCCGGCTCGATCGCCTGGAGCGACGACATCGACATGTGCGGCGACGCGCTGTATTTGGAGATCACTGGGATGAAGCCTGAGGACCTGTTCCCGCGGCTGCGGAACACGGCGGATGCCTGAGATCTGTCGCTTCTACGGCATCGTGATCCGGATGTACTTCCGGGACCACCGACCGCCCCACTTCCACGCGGAGTACGGCGGCTACAAGGCCACCTTGCGCATCGAGGATCTCCGGGTCACAGACGGCCGTCTGCCTACGCGAGCCGAGCGCATGGTCACCGAGTGGGCCAAGCAGCATCGCCGCGAACTCGACGAAGCCTGGAGTCGAGCGGAGCGCCGCGAGAGTCCCGGCAAGATCGCTCCGCTGGAGTAGCCGCAGTACCAGCGCCTGAGACCAATCAACCCGATGACGCGAAACACAGGGCACACCACCTGCGTGAAACAGTGAGGCTCAAACACCTACCCCCGAACGCCGCTACGAGACTGTCGGCGACAGCAGAGACAGGCCCGCGGTCGCTGCTTGGGATCGCTCGTCGCCCAAGTGCAGGACAGCCTGAGCGGCACGGCCGATCCGCTTGCGTTCGTTGCGGGTTAGAGCGGTCGTCGCGACGTCCTGTGGGGTGATGAGTGTCGCCAGTGTCACGACGTCTAGGAGGTGGCGCCTGTTGCCGCGGCCTCCCCCCGGACCGGAGGCGGCCGCGATCTTGATCAGGATCGCCCCGACGAGATTGGGGCGAGGGATCAGAGCCCGGCATTGGTTGTGCTCGACCTCCACCAGCTCTGAGCGTTTCAGGGCTTGGGTCCCGCCGGGCGCCTGAAGAGTGTTGCCGTGCCCGAACCGTGGCAGGTGTTTGCCTAGATGGTCTGGGGCCAGCACATCGAAGACGGTTCCGTCCGAGGAGACGTACCGGTGTCCGATCGGCAGGTGCTGCTGCTCGAATCCGTGGGCTCGCAGCGCGGAGTCGATGTGATCCATGCGCGAGCGGCCGCCCGCAGGTTCACGACGACATCCAGGTCGTAGCTCCAGCACAGAGCGGCGTCGGGGGCTGCGTGCGCCGCCGCGGGCTGGCGCTCCGACTGGTGCAGCAGGACCATCTGGCCACCAATGAGCGTCCAGCCTTCGCCCAGGCTCCCCGCGATGCTCATCAAGGCATCCCACGCCTGCGCCTGGCGGCCCGACAGGGCAGGCAGCACGACCGGCGCGCTGGTCATCAGAGCCCCTCGATGATGGCGTCGGCGACACGCTGCTCGCGCGGGTGCGGCGAGACGCACAGGTCCAGAGCGACCGCGGCCGCCGGAGCCACAAGCGGCACCTCGCTCCCCTGCCGCTGGAGCGGCCCGGCGGCCGCGGAGTGCGCCCGCAGGGTGTGCCAGTTGTCGGGGGACAGCGCCCGCACCAGCACCCTGCCCAGCGGATCCGCCGCGAGGCCGCGCATCGGGTGCCGGCTGGCGGCGCTCTGTTGCCATCCTTCTTCGATGTAGACCTGCGCCTCATCGGGTAGCGGATCGAGCAGGTCCACATAGGCGCCGGCGGCGTGCATCCCGCTGACGACCACATCGGGGCAGCCCAGCAGCGCCATGATCATGCCGGCACCGCCGCTGTACCTGGCGAGGCCGCCGCGGTTGGCGTATCTGCAGGGATCATCGAAGTCGACGCTCCCAGCGAGGATGCTCCGCCAGGCGGCGGCCTGAGACAGCGGCCGGCCACCACGAGGCGGTGCCTCGGCGAGAGCGTGCACCTCTGCGGCGGGCAGTACCCACGCGTTGGCGAGCTTCGCAGCCGGCAGCAGCCCTCTGTGCAAGTAGCGGCGGACCTGCTCAGGCCCCACGCCGAGCACGTGGCTAGCTTCTGCCAATGACAGCATGCCCTGGACGCTCACGCGTCCACCCTAACATAACTGGTGGAGAACTCCACTAGTTATAGCGACGGGACCACCTCGGGATCACCAGCTCGGCCGTTGTAGCAGGACGTAAGAGGCCGATGCCAGGATGTGCAATTTCGTTCGCTGCGCTTGCAACTGCTGAACTTCCTGCATCCTTGCCGTGCGAGTGGCATCCAAACCGAGGGAGTGACCGATGACTGCCCATGACTCTGAGGCGAGCACGCCGACCAAGATCAGCTCCTGGGAGCGAGCGGTCGACGCTCCGCTGCTGGTGCTTGCGCTGGCGACTATCCCGCTCATTGTTCTAGAAGACGTGGGGCAGGGCCCCCTGGCGCTGGCCGCCGGTATCGCCAACTGGGTGATATGGGCGCTGTTTGCTGTGGACCTGTCGGTGCGGGTGTGGCTCGTCGGCAGCCGCCGCATGAGGTACCTGGCCAGGCACTGGTATGACGTCGGCATCGTTGTGCTGTCGGTGGTTCCGTACTTCTTGCCGCTGAGGGCCTTGCGCTCCGCGCGAGCGCTGCGAGTGTTGCGAGCTGCCCGCGTGGTTGCGTACAGCGCACGGTTCTGGCACGCCGCTATAAGGCTGTGGGGGAGCCTGACCGGGCGGGTGCTGGTGGTGCTGATACCCGCCATCGTGGCGGCCGGATCCGCTGGCGTCTGGCTGGTCGAACGGCACAGCAACGGCAACATCGACGACTACGGAGACGCCGCGTGGTGGGCCATCACCACCGTCACCACCGTCGGCTACGGCGACATCGCCCCGGTTACCGTCGAGGGCCGCTTCATCGCGGCGGTGCTGATGATCACCGGAATCGCCGCGTTCGGGCTCGTCACCGCCAACGTCGCAGCTGCGATGACCGCCAGACGCGAACCCGAACAAGACATCAACGCACGACTGGACGAACTACTCGCCGCTGTCGACGAGCTCAGGCAACAGCGAGCCCAGCAACGCTGACCCAACCAGTCCACTAGGACGCCCAGGTGAACCGCCACGGGGTATTGCGCAGGCCGTGGTCTGCCTCGGGCAACCGCTGCAACCAGCCCCAGGAACTCAACCAAAGACGGCTTCCCGCCGCGGGCGCTCACCAACTAATGATGCATCGGCCGTCGCTGATCTCGACCCGCCACTGACTGATCAGGTCCATCCCTAGCAACACATCACACGGCGCGGCGGGGTGCCTGCCTTCGAAGCGGCGCTCCGATCCCACAGCCTCGATTCGCTTGCGAAAATGATCCTCGGCTGGTGCTGAAACAAACTGCGGGGCAGGCACACGCACCTGCACGGGGTAGGTCGGTCTCTGCTTGGTTGCTATGTCTAGGGCGGTTGCTTCCACGGTTCCGCTAGGGACCACCCCTAACTGCGTGACCAACTCACTGCTGAGGAAACTCCGCGTCGCGCCGGCGTCCAGCAGTCCCTCGACGTGTTCCTCGCCGTCGTGAGACACACCTGACACGGCCAGTCGCACCACGATGCGGGCGCGCTCAACCGGGATCTCGACCTGGGGCAACGCTACGGGAAGGTCAGTCGATGGAACGGACGATGCGATAGCCGACGCTGACCGTGCCGATGCCCTGAGTGGCGGAGTTGCCCTGACCGAATCGTTCCATGCCAGCGTCGTAGGCATCGATGCCGGCATCGAATATCTCGATCACTTCGCCGTCGCGCATGAGCGCTGACCGGCCCCAATGATCACGCTCTAACGCTTCGCGATGCACGGACGCGTACGTACGGGTGTGGAACTGGACCGAACGAGCGGCTTCTGCCTGCGTGCCAGAAACCATGGCGTGTTCCCCCTTCTAAGGAGCGGCGTTGCCGGTCCGCTGCATCGCACGCTAGCGAACTAGCGGTGGGCCGTAGGGGATTTGAACCTCTGACCTCCTGCGTGTCGAGCAGGCGCTCTAACCAGGCTGAGCTAACGGCCCCGAGCCACGCAGGGTAGCAGGCGTCACTCGCCTCGGAACTCGGGAATCCTGCGCTCGGCCATGGCCCGGCTGCCCTCGGCGAAGTCGGCGGTCCGCTGGAGGCGGTCCTGCTCGAGGTGCTCGTGGGCCACGGCCGCCTCCACCTGGTCGGCCAGATCACCGCGCAGGGTCTCCCGGATGGACCGCACCGCCAGCGGTGCCGACATCGCGATCTCGCGAGCCATGGCGTGCGCCTCACCCCGGACCTCGTCACGAGCCACCAGGCGGTCGGCCAGGCCGAGGCCCGCGGCCTCCTCGCCCGGGACCCGCCGGCCTGTGTACAGCAGGTCGGCCGCCACCTGCGGGCCGACCAGCCTCGGCAGCGTCACGCTCAGGCCGAAGCCCTGGTGGAACCCCAGGCGGGCGAAGTTGGCGCTGAAGCGAGCCTCGGGCGCAGCCACCCGGAAGTCGGCCGCCAGCGCCAGGCCCAGCCCGCCGCCCACCGCGGCGCCGTGTACGGCGGCCACCACCGGAGTGTGGGTGCGGAAGATCCGGACTGCCGCCGCGTACAGGTCCTTGGTGGTGTAGCCGACGCCCTCTCCCGAGAAGTCGGCGCCGGCGCAGAAGTGCTTGCCCTGCGCGCACAGCACCGCGGCCCGGCACCGGGGGTCGTCGTCGAGCGCCTCCAGCCCGTCGGCGATCCCGTCGATCATCTCCAGCGAGAAGAAGTTGTTGGGCGGGCGCCGCAGCTCAATGGCGGCCACGTAGTCGTCACCGACCTCGATCCCCACAGCGTCGGTCATCAGCACCCGGTGAGGGTACTGCGCCACCAGGTTGCCGGCACGCCAATAATCTATTATCGTCAATGATCGATGAATACCGCAACCCGAGCCCCCATCCGGACGGCGCTCTCGCACGAGGACGCCGACGAGTACGCGAGCTGGTTCCGGTGCCTGGCCGACGGGACGCGGCTGCTCGTGCTCAACATCGTGGCCACCGCGCCGCAGGCCATGACGGTCGGGGAGATCGTCGAGCGCGCCGGGGTGGGCCAGTCGACGGTGTCGCACCACCTTCGCGTGCTGGCCGAGGAGCGCTTCGTCCACATGCGGTCCGAAGGGACACGGACGCTCGTCACCGTCAACCGCGACTGCCTCCAGGAGTTCCCTGAGGCGGCCGCCCGGATAATGGGCACCGATCACCCATGACCTCGCTGCCGGGAGCGGCGCTGCTGGTCGCGGAGATGGTCGCGCTCTTCCTGCTCGTGACACTGGCGGTGACGCTGCTGCAGCGCCGGCTCGGCGACGCCACCATCCGACGGTGGATGGGCGGGCCTCCCCGGCGGGCCGCCCTCAAGGGCATCGCGGTGGGGTTCATCACGCCGTTCTGCACCTACTCGGCCATACCGGTTCTCCTCGGTATGCGCCAGGCCGGTGTGCGGCCCGCGGGATACGCCGCGTTCATCTTCGCCGCACCGGTGGTCGACCCGGTCATGGTCGGCGTCCTCGCCATCATCATCGGCCCCGCGGGCGCGGCGGTGTACGTCACCACCGCGTTCGCGGCGGCCTTCCTGCTGGCGCTCATCGTCGACGCGGTCGACATCGCGCCCCACCTCAAGCCGGTCCCGGCGCTGGTCGGGTCACCCGCCCCGGCGTCCAGTCCGGCGAGACCGGGATCCTCCTCGCCGCCAGTGAGCTGCTCGTCCCCGGAGGGAGCCCCATGGTCCGGATGGCGCCGCGAATCCCGAACGGCCTGGCGCCGCGCGGTCACGCTGCTGAGGAGCATGGCCTGGCTGATCGCAGCAGGCGTGGGCGTAGGGCTGGCGATCGGCCTGCTCGTACCCACCGACGCCCTCGCCGGCATCGCAGGCGCCCACAACCCGCTGGCCGTTCCCGCAGCGGCCGCCGCCGGCATCCCGCTCTACTTCGGCACCGAGCTCTTCGTTCCCATCGGCGACGCCCTCCACGCCAAGGGAGCCGGCACCGGAGCCATCGTGGCGCTGGTCATCGCGGGCGCCGGAGCCAACATCCCCGAGTTCGCCCTGCTCACCAAGATCGCCCGGGGCCGGATCGTCGCCGCGTTCTTCGCCTACGTGTTCGCGGTGGCTGTGACAGCAGGCCTGCTCACCGACCTGATCCTGTAAGCACCCGGCGAGACCTCCGGCAGCCCAGGAGCCGGGCGCCCGGGCCGCAGGCGGTCAGCAGACGGCGGGGTCGTTCCAACGGACGTCCTCGAAGATGCGATCTCCGTACTCGCCGCTGATGATGGCCTCGCGGGCGTTGTTCCACATGGTCTCCCAGGTCTCATAGTCGTCGAGCACCGACTCGGGCTGCCGCGCGCTTCGTGCGACGAAGGACGGAAACGCGGGACGGCCCGTTCCCTGCCCGATCGGGTTGTACCGCAGGTCCATGCTCCACCGCATCGCCCCGGAGCGGTTGGGCAGCGACCGGTGGACGTTCAGCTTGTCGAACAGCACCACACCTCCTCGCCGCACCGGCAGCGAGCGCTCCTCCAGGCCCTCGAGGACCGCGGGCGGGACGTAGGGCTCCGAAGCCAACTCGTCGTTGGCGCAGTGCACCTGCGAGCCGAGGCGGTGCGAGCCCGGGATCGACACCAGGCAGCCGTTTGCGGCGAAGGCGTCGGTGAGCGCGACCCAAACCGTGACGATCTGCGTGTCGTCGGCGTCGGGCAGCAACGCGACGATGTCCTGGTGCCAGGTGGTCATGCCGATGTTGGAGTGCAACCGCAGCGACTCATCGGCGACCGTGTCCTGTGACGGCTTCATGCGCATCTGCTGCACGGGGTTCGACGCGATCTCGGGCCCGATGACCGACTCGACGGCATCGAGGATGGCCGGATGGCGCAGCAGGTCGAACACCGCCGGACTGCAGTGCATCACATAGGACTCAGGATCAACGGGGCCGTTGAGCAACGGCAGCGAGATGTTGAACCAGCGATGGGAACCCGGATCGGCGGCCAGTGCCGCCGCGTACCGGTCGCCGAAGCTGCCGCCGGGCGGCACCGCCAGCGCGCCGCGCGCGATCAGCCGGTCGACCTGGCTCTCGAGGACCTGCTCGTACTCGGCATAGAGCGGTGCCAGGTCATCGTCGGTGAGCAGGCGCTCGATGGCCAGGAACCCGTCGCGATCGAACTGGTCGAGCTGTTCCGCAGAAAGGCCACCCACACCGAGCCCGGCCACTCCATGACACTACGTCACGGCTCGGGTCAAGAACAACGGCCCCGGGAACCGGAGGCGCCGCGGTAACGTCCAATCCGCTGTGACCAAGGCGCTCGGATTCCTAGTTGCGCTGTGCTTCATCGCAGCGGCATGCGGTTCGGCGGACACGGCAACGCCCGCCCAAGAACCCGAAACCGCTCCCGTAGCCGCTGAGGACCCTGCCACGGAACCAGCCGACACCACCACCACGATCCCAGAGCCGGCGGCCGATCCCGAGACCACCCAAAACCCGACCACCGAAGAAGACGACACCACCGCAACCACCACGACGATCCCGGAGCCGGAGCCGGCGACCGATCCCGAGACCACCCAAAACCCGACCACCGACGAGGCCGACACCACAACCACGATCCCGGAGCCGGAGCCCGAAACCGACTCCACCGCAACCACTACGACGATCCCGGAGCCGGTGGCCGATCCCGAGACCACCGAAGACCCGGCCGCCGAAGACGCCGACACCACCGCAACCACCACGACGATCCCGGAGCCGGAGCCGGCGACCGATCCCGAGACCACCGAAGACCCGATCAGCGAAGAGGCCGACACCACCGCCACAACGCCGGCGCCATTGCCTGAACGGCTGCCGGCCGATCCCGACGCCCCGACTGGCGAATGGGTGGCCGGGATCAACGCAGCCGGATGGGGCTTCCATCGGCACCTGACCGGCAACGCGGTCTCCAGCCCGGTGAGCATCGGGGTCGCCTTCAGCCTGAGCCGGGCCGGGGCGTCGCCCGACTCCGGAGCGGCTCTCGACCGGATCTTCGGATTCCCCGACGACGGCACCCACAGCGCGGCCAACGCCGTCGACCTCAGCCTGGCCGAGCCCTCAGTGGAGCCCACCACCCTGGAGGTGGCCAACCGGCTGTTCCCCGACGACGACTTCACCATGCGGACCGAGTTCCTCCACACGGCCGCCGCCCAGTACGGGGCCGCCGTCGAGCCGGTCGACACCGCCGACGGCGCCGCCGCGGCCGGCATCATCAACCGGTGGGTGTCGGAGAGCACCCGGGGACTCATTCCCATGATCGTCGACGGGGACGTCGTCCAAGGCCAGCAACTGGTCCTCGTCAACACCGTGTACCTGAAAGCCGACTGGGTCGCGCAGTTCCCGTCGGAGCTGACCGGTGACGGCCAGTTCACCACCGGCGACGGCCAGACGGTGACCGTGCCGTTCATGCGCGACCAGAGACCGGCACCGCGTCGCTTCGCCCGCCTCGAGGACGCCGACGCCGTCGAGCTGCCCTACCAGGGCGGCGAACTGGCCATGTGGCTAGTCGTCCCCCACGACCCCGCCGGGCTGGCCGCCGTCGAGGAGTCGCTCGGCGCCCGAGGCGTGACCGGACTGCAGCAGGCCGCCCAGGAAGGCATGGTCGACGTCATCATGCCGCAGTGGGAGCAGACCCTGCCGCCCGCCGATCTGTTCGGGTGGCTATGCCCGCAGGGGTTCTGCCCCGGCGCGCGCTTCGACAACATCGCCCCGGGCATCTTCATCACCGCCGCGCTCCACGGCGCCAAGGTGATCGTCGACGAGAAGGGCACCGAAGCGGCCGCCGCCACCGCGCTGGTGGGCCGGACCTCCCTGCCTCCCCCACCCGACCTCACCATCGTCGCGGACCGCCCCTTCCTGTGGGCCATCGTCCACCAGGACACCGGCGCCCTGCTGTTCGTGGGCCGCCTCGTCGACCCGACCGCCTAGGACCAGGCCAGACGACGCCCACCGAGCGCCGGCACCAGAGGCTCTGCAGGCGCCCTGTGTGACCCGACCCGCCCGCGGGCGGTTCAGCTCGGAATGTCCAGGATCAATCCGAGAAGATCGCGGATCTGTGCCAGCGCCGCGTTTCCGACGTTCCCGCGCCGGTCGTCGATCCGCCGGGCAGCTACAGCCCGGATGTGCTGGCACTGGGCTGCTGACCGACGGTCCAGGCCGTTGGCCGCATCGGCGTCGACCTCCACTTCCGAAGCGAGTCCGCGAACAGTCGAGGTGAGCGGCACAACCTGGACGACGCTCGGCCCGGCGTCCAGAACCCGCTGCGCGCTGACCACCACGGCCGGACGACGGAACCCGGCTTCGCTCCCAGCGGGCGCACCAAGGTCAAGATCGACCACGTCACCCGAGGTCAGCATCGAGCCACCTCGACTCGTCGTCGGTCAACCCGCCGCGCAGGTCGTCGCCGATCAACTCCTGTCGCAGGCGCCGGACGGCCAGCGCAACCGTGTCGCCCACCGTCGCGCCGAGGGCCGACGCCAGCTTCTTGATCTCCTGATGGGTTGCGCCGTCAATCCGGACACTCGTACTCTGCATGCAATAATGCTAGCAAGATTGAATGCCAAGGAACGGGTGCCTGCAGATGGCCGAGTGTCAGCGGCTGCGCTCGACGTGGACGGTGACGATGTCCACGCCGTGGAACTTCTTGTGGCGCACGGCCGCCGCGTGGAAGCGCAACAGTCGCAGCGAGAGGTTCTCGACCGTCGGCACGGCTGACTCCTCGGTCAGGAATGCCAGCTGGTCCTCGATGTTCTCCTGGCGTGTCGTGGCGATGAACTCCAGTTCCACCATCGTGGAGCGCGGCCTTGCGAGGATGACCAGGCGGGCACGTTCCGAGCCGTCGGCGTCGCCGTCCTGGGAGAGCAGGCTGGCGAGCGTTTCCTCGCCGGCCGACCGCAGCCGCAGCGCGGAGGCTTCGCTCCATTCGAGCCGGGTGGCCAGCCGGGTGAGGAACTCGTCGATGGCCGGGATCGAGGCGCTGTCCAGCGTGACCTCCAGGCGCGCACGGCGGGTGTTCGTCGCTTCGAGCAGGAGCGTCATCGCGATGGCGACCATGGCGCCGATGGTGACGCCGTTGGCGAGCAGCCCGCCCAGGTCATCGCCGAGGAGCTCCTGCGTGATGGGGTGACCGTGGAGGCCCAAGCCCAGCGCGCTGGCGAGCGCGACCACCAGCGCGCGCTGGGGGTCGATGCCGTCGCGCAACACGGTCTGGCAGCCGCTGACGAAGAGCATCCCCATGGCGAGCATCAGGTAGGCGCCCAGAACCGGTCCGGGGATCGTCAACAGGACGGCAGTGAACTTGGAGAACAGGGCGAGCGCCACCGTGACGGCAGCCACACCGGCCCCGACTCGACGGGCGGCGACTCCGGTGAGGTTGATCAGCGACAGGCTGTATGAGGAATTGGCCATTGGCGGGAGCGTGCCGGCGAGACCGCCGAGCAGCATGCCGACGCCGTTGGCGCTGACCATGCCCTGGATCTGGCGGAAGTCGATCGCCCGCGGCACCCGGCGGGAGCCCTGCTGGATGGCCACGCCGTCGCTGATGGTCTTGAGCCCGAGCACCAGCGTGAGGATCGCGAACGAGGGCAGGAGCGCCCAGAACTCCCTGCTCGGTGTGAGATCGACGCTCAAGGCCGGCATCTCGGGAATGCCGAACCAGGCGGCGTTGACGATCCGGTCACCGTCGAGCACACCGAATCCGGCGGCGACGACGCATCCGGCCAGGATGCTGGTGAACGGCGCGACCAGTCGCCAACGTCCGGTGGCCCGCAGTGTCACGATCACCGAGACCAGCAAGGTCACTGCGGCGATGGCTGGGCCGGCCGCCGCCGGGGCGTCGTCGGGTAGGTCGCTGACGGTGTCGAACGCGATGGGCAGCACGCTGACCGCGATCAGCATCGTCACCGTGCCCGACACGGTCGGCGTGACGATCCGTCGCAGTGTCGGCAACCACCAGGCGAGCCCGACCTGCAGCAGGCTGCAGACGATCATAAGGCTCGCGAACGTCGCCAGACCGGCCGCGGAGACGGTGGCCACCATGATCGCGATGAACATGGCCGCGGGCCACGCGAGCACGACATGGCCGGCACCGAATCGCCATAGTTGGCGCGCCTGCAACGCCGTGATGGCCGCGCACATCAGCATGGCAGCGAAGACGCTCCAGGTCAGGTGTCTGTCGTCGAGTCCCGAGGAGCGAATAGCGATGGCCACGTTGAGCACCATGGGCGCGACCACCAGCGCGGCCCCCTGGAACCCGACCAGCAGTGCGATCGACGGAGGACAGGGCTCCTCGGGCTCGAATCGGATGGGCTGTTCGGCGCTGCCGGCAGTCACTGGTTCGCCAACCTCACCCGATGAGCCTAGTCCCGGGCCCATCTTGCGGAACCGGGCGCCAACACTACAGATACCGCCCTTTGCATCGGCGGTGAGCACCTCCTTAGCATCTGTGAACACATGGGGGGCAGGCGCGCTGGCCGGGGAGGAGAACCCAGATGAGTGAACCGTCTTGGCAGGAGGCCCGGGCCAGCCGCTTCCGGCCCGACGGCGTCGTGGGCACGCCCCTGCACACCCGCACCGCGCGGCACAGCCAGACTCCGTGGTACTTCAACTGGGACCTCAACCATGTCGTCGACGTCTACGACGACTTCCACGCCGAACTCGGCGCGATCCGACAGACGGTGGCGATGGGCGACATGTCACCGTTGTGCAAGTGCACGATCGCGGGCCCGGACGCCACCCGGCTCGTCGACCAGTTGGTGCCCCGCAACATCGACAACCTCGACGTGGGCACCGTGCAGTACACGCCGTGGTGCAACGACGACGGCAAGGTCGTCTCCGACGGGCTCGTGTTCCGCGCCTCGGACTCGAGCTACCGCTTCACCGGGGATCCGACCTGCGACTGGTTCGCCCAGAAGGCCGAGGGCTACGACGTCGAGATCCTCGACGAGACCGACGACTACGGGATCCTCATGGTGCAGGGACCCCGGGCCCGCGACGTGGTCGAGCGGGCGACGGGGGCCGACTGGTCCAACCTCGACTTCTCGCGCATGGTCCGCACCCGGATCGGCGGCGTCGAGATCGAACTGGCCCGGCAGGGCTTCACCGGTGAGCTCGGCTACGAGATCCTGATGCCGGCCGGCAGCGGCGCCCCCGTATGGGACGCAGTCGCCGAGGCCGGCGCCGACCACGGGCTACGGCCGTGCGGCGAGTGGGCGATCGACGTGGCCCGGGTCGAGGCCGGTCTGCTGATTCCGGGACCCGACTACGCCAACGCGGGACCGGACCCCACCGGCTCGCACACGGTCTCGGCGTCGGATCCCGAGTGCCACTCGTCGCCGTTCGAGCTGAGGATGGGGCCCTTCGTCGATCTGTCCAAGGAGTCCTTCATCGGTCGTGACGCCCTCGTCGCGGAGGCCGAGGCGGGCGGGCCGCCGAGGCGGCTGGTCGGGCTCGACATCGACTGGCGGGCCGTCGTCGCGGCCCACCTCGACCACGGCGTCCCCCCGAACATCTCGCCGCGCGTCGAATGGGTGGCCAAACCGGTCTCGCTCGACGGCAGCCGCGCCGGCCGGGCATCCAGCATCACTTGGGGCCCGTCGGTCGATCGGCTGATCGGCTTCGGGCACCTCGACAAGGCGCACAGCGAGCCCGGCACCCAGGTGTTCGTGGACTGGGCCATCCCCGGAACCGGCATCGTGTTCGCGGCCCCTGCTACCGTCGACGAACTCCCCTTCCTCCAGCACCGCCGCACCACAGGATGACCCCCGGCACTGAGGGATGACTCAGTTCAGTCCCCCGGGACCTCGCGCGAGATAGCAGTTGTGCTTGAAATTCCGACACAGATAAGCAGTTTTTCAAGGACAAGACTCGATCGAGCGCCGGGCGGGATTTGAACCCGCGGCTTTACGGCTTTGCAGGCCGTTCCCTTGGTCCGCTCGGGCACCGGCGCAGGGAATCGCAGCGTACCGGCGACAGGGCCCCGGGCAGACCCGGTTACGGCGGGGCGCAGACGGTCAGCGAAGTCTTGTTCGGGCGGCCACCGCGGCGGTGACCGAGGCTGCTCCGGCCTCGCTCAGGCAAGCGGCTACCGCCCCGACGGTCGTGCCCGTGAGGATCACGTCGTCGACCACCACCACATGGCGGCCGGCGACCGCATCGGAAGCCCGGTAGCCGGCTGCGGCCGCGATCTCGGTCCGTTGCCGCGGATCGACATGGCGCAGGCGCGGCGTCGCCGCGGTTCTGGCCACAAGATCGCCCCGGTACTCCCCCGCCCCGGCTGCGGCCAGCGAGCGGGCCAGCCCATCGACCAGCAGCCCGCCGGTGGTATCCGCGGCCGGCAGCGTCGATGGGACCGGCACCACCAGGCGATCGGAGCCGTCGGGAGTCTCCGCGAGCGCGCCGGCCAGGCCTGAGAACCGGTCGGCCAACTCGGCAGCACACCCGGGATCATCCTGGTCCTTGGCCCGATGGACCAGCCAGCCGACATCCGTGCGCTCATCGCAATCAGCACGCCAGTAGTCATCCAGCAGGAGCAGTTCCACGCCGAGCATTGCGAGAGAGCCCACGCCGACGGCTCCCCCACCATTCACCAGAGCGGACGACCGGCCTCGAACCGGCGACCTCAACCTTGGCAAGGTTGCGCTCTACCAACTGAGCTACGTCCGCGAAGGGGGCCGATCCTACCGGCGGGGCCCGCCCGCGGCCACGCTGTCAGCGGTCCTCCGGGGGACGGAGGTCGATGGTGAGCCGCAACACGCCGTCCTCCAGCGTGGCCTCCGCGTCGCCGATCATGGCGAAGTCCTGGAAGTCCTTCTGAGCCTGCTCCAGGAAGTGGCGCCGCTCGTCGCCCGCCACCGGCGGAAGGTTGCGGCGCTTGACCCCCTCGGCCCGCTCGCGGAAGCGCTCGATCATCGCGTCGGCGTCGAATCCCTCGGTCACGGCCGTCAATCTAGACCGAGCGTCCGCCTCAGTTGCATCCAGAAGCCCGACCGGCGCTCGCCGGCTGCCTTGCCGGCCTCTGGGGACTCGCTCGCGGGGCCGCCGGCAGGTTCCGTCTCCTCGCCGGCCGGCTCGGGCTCATCCTCCCAGACTGGCGGGAGTTCCGGCTCCTCCACCTCGGGCTCCTCCCAAGCCGTCGAGACCGCCGGCCCGGCAGATCCGGAGTCCTGCTCGACCGGCTCGGGCTCGGCTTCATCCTCGTCCGCCGGCCCCGCCGCGGGTTCCTCCCACGCCGTCGGAAGCGCGGGCCCTGACGGCTCCGGATCCTCGTCCGCTCCAGAGGCGGCCACCTCGACGGCTTCGGCGTCCTGCCTGGCAGCCTCGGCCGCGGCCTCGGCATCATCGACAGTCCCAGCGTCGCCTTCGGACCCCGCGCCGGGCCCGTCCTCAGCCCGGTCCGCCTCGCCGTCGTACAGTTGCGTCGAACGGCGCCGGGCCAGACGCAGCCGGCGGCGCGGGCTGGTGTGCCACAGGAACAGCACCAGCATCACCGTCATGCCCGCCGCGATCGACCAGAGCGCGATAACCACGCCATCGACGCGTTCGCTGCTCTCGCGGCCGACAAGGCGCGGCTCGGTGTCTGAGTCCGGACTGATCTCGGTGTCGGACTGGGCCGTGCTGACCACCCCCAGCGAGCTGGACACCTCAGCGCTCACCACCATCGGAGCCTCGCCCTCGCCGGTAGCCGACGCCGGGCCGGCCACCGCGACGAGCAGCGCCACCGACAGCAGCGGCGCCGCCAACCAGGCTCTGCGCGAACGCACGAATCCCGACGCTACCGGGAGGCGCCGCCGACGGTTCCCGCGACGCGGTCGAGCGCCCCGATCACGTCGGCAACCACATCATCGGTGTGCTCGAGACCGGCCGAGAACCGCACCGTCCCCTGGCCGATGCACACCGCCTCCAGCTCCTCGGGCAGCAGGCTCACATGAGTCGTCGACGCCGGATGGGTGACGATGCTCTCGGGCCCGCCCAGCGACGAGGCCAGCCTCACCACCCGGACCTCCTCCACGAAGGCCCGGCCAGCGTCGTAGCCGTCGGCCAGATCGAAGGTGACCAGCCCGCCGGCCAGGTCCATCTGCCGGGCGGCCAGCTCGTGCTGGGGATGCGACTCCAGACCCGGGTAGTGCACCGCCCCAACCATCGGATGGCCCTCCAGCGCTTGAGCCAGCGCAGTGGCGGTCTCGGTCTGCTGCCGTAGCCGCACGGCCAGGGTGCGGATGCCCCGCAGAGCGTTGAGTGCGTCGAACGGCGACGCCACCGCCCCGTGGAGCACGGCGTAGTTCCACAACCACGCCAGCAGCTCCTCGCTGCCGGCCACCACCCCGATGGTGGCGTCGTTGTGGCCCGCGATCGCCTTGGTGGCCGAGTGGACCACCAGATCCACCCCATAGTCGGCGGGCCGCTGACCCAGCGGCGTGGCGAACGTCGAGTCGACCACCGTCATCGGGCCGGCGATGGCGCCGACCTCGGCCAGGTCGGCCACCACCAGCTTCGGGTTGGCGGGCGTCTCGGCGATCACCAGCACCGTGCGGCCGGGCAGCACGGCCTCCGCGAAGGCGCCGGGCTCGGTGCCGTCCACGAAGGTCACCCCGATGCCGAAGCGGGGGCACGCCGTCTGCAGCAGCAGCTGCGTGCCCCCGTAGAGCTGGCGCTGGGCGACGATGTGGTCGCCGCTGGAGCACAGGCCGAGCACGATGGCGCTGAGCGCTCCCATGCCCGAGGCGAAGGCCCGGGCCGACTCGGTGCCCTCCAGGTCGGCCACGGCGTCCTCGAACGCCTTGACGGTCGGGTTGCCGTAGCGGGTGTAGAACCGGCTCGAGTGGGTGTTGACCGCCATGTCGTGGGCCTCGGACACGGTGTCGGCGGTGAACGTTGAGGTGGCCCACAGGATCGGGGCCAGCGCGTTCTGGTTGTCGTCCCGGCCGGCGCGGATCGCACGGGTCTGCACGTGCAGCCCGTCGCCCGAGCCGGCCCCGACGGTGCCGTCGCCCGGAGCGTCGGCAGGCTCAGGGTCGGTGCGCTCAGTCACCGGATACCTCCTCGAGGAAGCTGACCACGGGATCGTGCAGCAGGTCGTGCTCCAGCAGGAACCCGTCGTGGCCCTCGTCGCTGTCCAGCACCACCCGGCGGCAGTCGCCGCCTCCGGCGACGATCCCGTCCTGCAACTCCTGCTGCTCGTGCGGCGGGTAGAGGCGGTCGCTGGTGATCGACGCCGTCAGCACCGGCACCCGGATGCGGCCCAGGGCCGCGGCTGTGCCGCCCCGGCCCCGCCCGATGTCGTGCAGGTCCATCGACCGGTTGAGCACCACGTAGGTGTTGGCGTCGAAGCGGCGGACCAGCTTCTGGCCGTGGTGGTCGAGGTAGGACTCCATCTGGAAGCGGCCCCACAGGTCGAAGGCACCGGCCGGGTCGAACATCCGGCGCCCGAAACGGCGCTCGAAGGACTCGCCGGACCGGTAGGTCACCTGCGCGATCTGGCGAGCGGTGGCCAGCCCCATCCAGGGCCCCTCCGGCTTGTCGTAGTAGTCGCCGTCGTGCCAGCCGGGATCGGTGGCGATGGCCAGGCGCTCCACCGCGCTCCAGGCGATCTGCAGAGCGCTGGCCGACGCGCAGGTCGCCAGCGGCAGGATCGACCGCACCCGCCGCGGGTACATGACGGCCCACTCCAGGACCTGCATTCCGCCCATCGAGCCGCCGATCACGGCCAGCCAGCGGCGGATTCCGAGATGGTCGGCCAGCCGGGCCTGGATGCGCACCATGTCGCGGACGGTCACCACCGGGAAGCGAGGGCCGTAGCGCCGCCCGTCGACCGGATCGAGGTCGGCCGGGCCGGTGGTCCCCTGGCAGCCGCCCAGCACGTTGCTGCACACCACGAAGTAGCGGTCGGTGTCGATCGCCCTGCCGGGCCCGATCAGCTCGTGCCACCAGCCGGGCGTGGGATGCGACGTCCCGCTCTCGCCGGCGGCGTGCGAGTCGCCGGTGAGGGCGTGGCACACGAGCACAGCGTTGGAGGCCTGCGGGTCGAGCTCGCCCCACGTCTCGTAGGCGACCCGCACCTCACCGAGGCGCCCTCCCCACTCCAGCGCGAAGGGACCGGTGTCGGTGACGGTCACGAACCGGCGGTCGCCGGCGGGGTCGCCGACCTGCCAGGCGCCCGTGACGGGCAGCCCGGCCGGGAAGCGCCCCCCGGGGCCGGCTCGCCCGGCCGCGGGAGTCGGAGGCTCGATGCCGGAACCTGCGCTCAACCGTCGCTCCTTGTGATCCGCTCCAGCCGCCCTCGCATCGCGGGCGGCTCTTTGTGGGACCGGACACTTCGGAGGCCGTGATGTCGGGGGTGCCCGAAGGACACTTGGTTGCGCCAGCCAGGCCGGCGCCACATCCCCGCCCGGAGGCGGGCTGGCACCTTGGGTGTCCGTTCCCAGGTTGCCGGGCCCGGCCCGAGGGCCGAACCGCTCGTGATGTCTTGACCGTGAGGTCAGCGGCCAGTCTAGAAGCAGATCGCGGTCACGCGGCGCGACACGCCGGACCGGCGAGGCTCAGCCGGCCTGCTCCCAGCCGAGAAGATCACCCAGGCGAGCGTCGTTGGAGAACATCTCGACGATGGGCTCGTCGAGTTCGAGGCGCCGCTGGAGCCGCTTCACGTCCAGCTCCTCGTCCCACAGCGACAGGGTCACCACCACCCCGGACTCACCGGCGCGGGCGGTGCGGCCGGCGCGGTGCACGTAGGTCTTGTGGTCGGCGGGCGGGTCGAACTGCACTACGACGTCCACGTCGTCGACGTGGATCCCCCGGGCGGCGACGTCGGTGGCCACCAGCACCGGAAGGTCGCCGGCGATGAACTCGCGCAGGGACTTCTCGCGGGCCGTCTGGCGGAGATCACCGTGAATTGGCGCCGCCTTCACGTTCTCGCGCCGCAGGTCGCGGGCCAGGCGATCGGCGGCCACCTTCGTGCGGGTGAACATCAGCGTGCGGCTCGCCGAGCCGGCTATGGCCGCGGCCACCTTCACCTTGTCGAGCTTGTGGACGCCCACGAAGCGGTGCACCATCTCGGCCACCGTGATCTCGCGGGGCGCCACCGCGTGCATGGCCGGATCGCTCTGGTAGCGCCGGATGAGCGAGTCGACCGCTCCGTCGAGGGTGGCCGAGAACAGCAGGGTCTGGTGACCGCTCTCGACGTTGCGCAGGATCCACTCGACCTGGGGTAGGAAGCCCATGTCGGCCATCCGGTCGGCCTCGTCCACCACCACCTGGCGGACCGAGCCGACACTGACCGCCTTCCGGTCGATCAGGTCGATCATCCGCCCCGGCGTGGCCACCACCAGGTCCACGCCAGCACGCAGCGCCTTGATCTGCTTGTCGATCGGGGCCCCGCCGTAGGCGGCCAGCACCCGGCGCTTCACCGCGGCCGCGGGCGCAGCCAGCTCGTCGCAGATCTGGTTGGCCAGCTCGCGTGTGGGTGCCAGCACCAGGCCGGCGGGCGCACCGGGCTTGGCCCGGGGCAGCCGCTGCAGGACGGGCAGGCCGAAGGCGAGCGTCTTGCCCGAACCGGTCTTGGCCTTGCCGCACACGTCGCGGCCCACCAGCGCGTCGGGGATTGTGAGCACCTGGATCGGGAACGGCACGGTTATTCCCCGCGCCGCCAGCGCCACCACGATCTCGTCACAGAGACCGAGGCTGGCGAAGGTCACACCGCCGACGTCCGAGGGGTCGAAGCCGTCCTGCCGAAGGGTGTCTACGTCGACAAGCTGATCAGAAAGGGTCATCCGGACCACAAGGCTACCCTGCGGTATCCCGAATCCCTTGAATGCCGTCGACCCCGGGCCGCCCACCCTCGAACGCATCCGGCGCGCCCCGAAGGTCGTCCTCCACGACCACCTCGACGGAGGTCTGCGAGCCTCGACCATCGTCGAGCTGGCCTCCGAGACCGGATACCGCGACCTGCCCACCACCGATCCCGAGCAGCTGGCCGCCTGGATGCGCCGCGGCGCCAACCGCAAGGACCTGACGTTGTACCTGGAGACGTTCGCCCACACCGTGGGCGTGATGCAGACCGCCGACGCGATCTCCCGGGTGGCCCGGGAGTGCGCTGAGGACCTGGCCGCCGACGGGGTGGTCTACGCCGAGGTCCGCTTCGCCCCCGAGCTTCACACCGAACGGGGACTCACCCTCGACGACGCCATCGAAGCGGTCCTCGAGGGTTTCACGCAGGGCAGCGACGGCACGCCGCTGACCATCCGGGCCATCTGCACCGCTATGCGCCATCTTCACCGATCGGCCGAGGTGGCCGAGGCCGCGGTCCGCTGGAGGGACCGGGGCGTGGTGGCCTTCGACATAGCCGGACCCGAGGACGGCTTCCCCCCCGACGACCACTTGGAGGCCTTCCAGTACTGCCAGCGGGAGAACTTCCACATCACCATCCACGCGGGCGAGGCGTACGGACCCCGGTCGATCTGGAAGGCCCTGCAGTTCTGCGGCGCCGAGCGGCTCGGGCACGGCATACGCATCGTCGAAGACATCGTCACCGGCGACGACGGGGACCGGACCCTGGGCCGGCTGGCCCACTACATCAGGGACCGCCGCATCCCTTTGGAAGTGTGCCCCACCTCCAACGTCAATACCGGCGTGTTCGCCTCCGTGGCCGACCACCCGATCGACGCGCTGGTCCAGTTGCGGTTCCGGGTGACGGTCAACACCGACAACCGGTTGATGTCGAACGTGTCGATGACCTCGGAGATGGCCGCCCTGGCCGACACATTCGGCTACGACTGGGCCCGGCTGCGGTGGCTGACGGTCAACGCCATGAAGTCCAGCTTCCTGCCGTTCAGGGAGCGGCTCCAGATAATCGAGGGCGTGATCAAGCCCCGGTACGCACCACTCGAGGCGGCTCAGAGCGAGCCACCGGTCTGAAACCTCCGAGACGCGCACGGCAATGGAAGCATCGGCTCGGCAAGCGGCGATTGTTCGGTGGTGGCATTGTTACGCTGCCCACCCGATTGTCCGGAGTACGAGCCGGACCGCGCCCCTCCCCACTCCCGATCCAGGAGACTGAACGATGACCAGGCCACGTTGTCGCGTCGCCGTGCTGGCCGCCTTGGCGGTGGCGGCCTCGATCCTCGCCTATGCACCCGGCGCGGCCGCCCAGACGGCATCACAGGACGCCGGCGAGCATCAGGCCTCCATCGATGCGCTGGACAGGTACGGCTACCACGCGGGGGTGGAGATGTTCGCGGGCACCGGCTGTGCCGACAGCGACGAACTCTGCCCGGAGGAGCCGGTACTGCGCTGGGAGATAGCGGTCTGGCTGGTAAGGATCATCGACGGGGCCAACCCGCCCGCGACCCGGTCGTCGCGCTACGACGACGTCGACGCCCGCGCCTGGTGGGCCCCGCACGCGGAACGTCTTGCCGAGATGGGAATCGACCTGTCATGCGGGCCCGACCAGCTGTGTCCCCACGACCGGATGGATCGGGGCCAGATGGCCGAATTCCTGGTCCGCATCCTCGACCTGCCCCGGGCCGGGACGGCTGCCTTCGTCGATGTGAGCGCCGACCACCCCAACGTCGACGACATCGACCGGCTCGCCGGGGGGAGGATCACCGCGGGATGCGGGACGAACCCGGCCCGCTACTGCCCCGACCAGCACGTTACCCGGGGCCAGATGGCCACTTTCCTGGCCCGGGCGCTGCTCATCGTCGACCTGGCTCCACCCGTCGCGGCACAGGATCCGACGCCGCTGCCGGTCGACCCGGAGGTCGTGATCGGCACCCTCGACAACGGCCTCACCTACTACCTGCGCCACAACGACGACCCGGGCAAGAACCTGGCCGTGCGCCTGCTGGTCAACGTCGGATCGGTCGACGAGACCGACGAGCAGTCCGGCATCGGGCACTTCATCGAGCACATGCTCTTCAACGGCACCACCGACTTCCCTGGCCTGTCCCTCGGCGAGTCACTACGGGACATCGGCGTGGAGCTGGGTCCCGACATCAACGCCGGCGTGGGCCACGACTTGACGTTGTACCGGATCGAGGTGCGTCTCGACGCGCCGCACAAGGCGCCGCTGGTGTTCCACGCCCTGTCGCAGATGGCCAGCGCGGCCACCTTCGAGGCTGATGCAGTCGAATCGGAGCGAGGCGTCGTTCTCGACGAGTACCGGTTGAGCGTCGAGAGTGCCAACGGCTTCATCGGCAGAGAGTTCGACCGGGTCTACACCCAGGGCACCCCGTACGAGGGACGCGACCCGATCGGCACCGTCGAAACCGTGAATGCGATGACAGCGGAGGATCTGCGAGCGTTCTACGAGAAGTGGTACGTCCCGGGCAACATGGCGGTGGTGGCCGTGGGCGACATGCCCGTCGATGACATCCAGGACCTGGTGGAGGAGTACTTCGGGCAGCTACCGCCGGGCGAGGAGCGCCAGCCGCCCAGCATCTACATACCGCCCGCCGAGTCCTCGACCCACGTGGTCACCGACCAGCGGTTCGGCGTCACCTTCATTTCGCTCGACATCCCCATAGATCCGCACAACCTCGGCACCTTCGGTGGCGATCGGCTGGCAACGATGGACGCCCTGATCGAGCTGATGGTGAACAACCGGGTCATCGACGCCTACCACCGGGGCGAGCTGAGCCAGGTCGACCCGCCGCACTTCTCCAGCTTCACCCACAACCGCGGGCTGAGGTACTACGGCACGAACTGGCAGGGCGATAACCTCGACACCGCCTCCAGCGACTACCTCTCGGTGCTTCTGACCGCGCAGGAGCACGGCTTCACCGTGGGCGATCTGAGCCGGGCCATCAGGCAGATGGTGACCTCCCTGCAGTTGCGGCTCGACAGGGCACCGACGATCCAGGACAACCAGTGGGCCGGCCTCTACCAGCAGCACTTCTTCTACGGGGCCGACATCGACTCCGTCGCGGGATCGGTGATCCGGACCGCCACGCTGCTGAGGGAGATCACGCCCGAGGAGTTGACCGAGCACTTCCGGAAGCAGATGGAGCGGGGCGGCCTGGTGACTATTGCGGTCGGCCCCGATCCCGCCAGCGTGCCGACGGTAGACGGCCTCGACGAGGCCCTGGCCGCGGCCGAGCCCGGACCGCCCCCGCCCGAGGAAGCCGTCCTGGAGCGGCTGATGGACCTCCCCGAGCCGGCCGACCCCGTCTCGGAGGGTCCCTTCGACATCCTCGAGAACGGATACGAGTGGGAATTCGCCAACGGGGCCCGGGTCATGTTCGTGCCCTCGGACATCGATGAAGGCGTCGTCAACATGCAGGCCCAGTCCCTCGGGGGCTGGTCGGTGCTGGAGCCCGGCGACCGGGCGCTATCGGCCATCGCCGCCGACGCGGTGCAGGGAAGCGGCGTGGGCGACCTGTCGCGCTCGCAGCTCAGCCGCTTCCTCGAGGACCGCGCCGTGTCGCTCAGCGCCTTCATTGGCGAGACCGTCGAGGGCTTCACAGGTGGATCAGGCGTGGACGACGTCGAGACGATGTTCCAGCTCATCCACCTGCTGGTCACCGAACCCCGGATTGACGACCAGTCCTACGCCGACGCCATCCACACCGCCGAGACGAGGCTGGAGCTGTCGGAGCGCGACCCCCGCTGGCAGGCGGCCATCGCCTACCTCGAGGCCCGCTACGGAACCACCTGGCACCGGGCCATCGCCAGCCGCGAGGAGATCGACTCTCTCACCCCGGAGCGGCTGCTCGCCATGTACCGGAGCCGCCTCGGCTCGGTCGACGACCTGGTGGTGGCCGTCGTCGGCGACATCGACGCATCGGTGATCGAGCGTCTGGCCCGCCACTACATCGGCACCCTCCCCGCAGGCGAGGCCGACACCTACATCGATCGCCGGCGACCCATGCCCACCGGGCTGCTGCAGAGGCTCGTGACGGTCGGCGAGGGCGAGAGCGCAATACTGGAGATCTACCACGAGGCCGACGTGGAGGTGACCCCGCTGAGGGCAGTGGCCGCCGATGTGCTCGGGACAGCGCTGGCCGAGCGTCTATTCCTCGTGATACGCGAGGAACTCGGGGCCTCCTATGTCGCGGGGGGAGCGGTCGAGGGCAACATCATCCCCCGCCAGTACTTCGACTCGGCGGTGTACGCCACGCTCGATCCGGCCCGGTTCGACGAGATCTACGCCACCATGCTGGACATCCTCGCCGATGTGGCCGCCAACGGCATCACGCCCCATGAGTTCGAAGAGGCGACCGCCATCTTGACGACCGACTACAACCGGGTGCGCAACTCCCACCTGCTCAGCGCGTTACTGTTGCGGTCCCAAGTCGGCGACGAGAATGTGCTCACCCAAAAGCGCCGACGCGAGGAGTTGGACCGCCTGACCCTCGAGGATGTGCAGGCCCTGGCCGCAGCGCTCTACGGTGAGGGCGGGCGTATCGAGATTGCTAGAAGGCCGTGACAGAAGTCCATGTCGTCGACAACGCGCTGGTTGCCGAGCGGGTCACGCGCCTGCGCGACTCGTCCACCCCGAACCACGAGTTCAGGCGGCTGCTGAGCGACCTCAGCTCAGTCCTCGTGTACGAGGCGATGCGGCAGGCGCCGCTGGTGCCCGTCGACATCACCACGCCTATGGGACCGGCCACCGGGATGCGCTTCGAGCGTCTCCCGGTGGTGGTGCCCGTGCTGCGGGCCGGTCTGGGGATGCTCGACGCCGCTCTGGATCTGCTCGGTGACGTGCAGGTGGCGTTCGTGGGGCTCAGGCGCAACGAGAGCACGCTGAAGGCGAGGGAGTATGCGAGCACGCTGCCCGAGGACCTCGACGGCCGCGACGCACTGATCCTGGATCCGATGCTGGCCACCGGAGGGTCGTTCGTGCACGCCTGCGAGCTGCTGAGAGCCGCCGGGGCGGGCCGGGTGACCGCGGTGTGCGTTCTCGCCGCGCCCGAGGGGATCGAGCGGGTGCGCGACGCCGGGGTGGCCGACGCCATCTGCGTGGCCGCGGTCGACGAGTCATTGGACTCCAACGGGTTCATACTGCCGGGCCTCGGCGACGCTGGGGACCGCCAGTTCGGCCCACCGTGAGCCGGCGCCGCGCCGGTGCTGCCGCCGCCGCGCCGGTGCTGCCGGCCAGCTGATTCGGGGGTTGCTGTGAGCGGTCCGATTGCGGTGGTCCCGGACAGCCGGCCCGTGATGCATGGGGCGTTCACCGGCGCAGTCCGCGACGCGGGCGGCGAGGCGGTCGGCACCGCGGACCTGGCGAGCGCTCGGGCCATGATCTGGGCCGATCCCTATGCGGCCCACATGTACCCCGAACTCATCGCGTCCGCCCCTGCGGTGGAGTGGGTGCAGCTCCCGTACGCGGGCATCGAGCCGTTCGTGGATCATCTGGACCCGGGGCTGGTTTGGACCTGCGCCAAGGGCGTGTACGCCGACCCGGTGGCCGAATGGGCGATGGCGGCGCTGCTCATGGGCCTGCGGGACTTCCACCTGTTCGCGAGGGCCGGCTCCTGGTGCGCCGAGTCCGGGCGCAACCTGCTGGGAGCCAGGATCACCGTGCTGGGCGGCGGCGGCATCACCCGTTCGCTGCTGCGGCTGCTGGAGCCGTGGGGCTGCCAGGTGACCGTGGTGCGGCGCTCCGCCGACCCGGTGGCCGGTGCGGCCCGAACCTTCGCGCTAGGCGACGTGCACCTGGCAGTGGCCGGCGCGGACGCGGTGGTGGTGGCGTTGGCGCTCACTGACGAGACCCGCCATGTGGTGGACGCCGCCCTGCTGAAGGCGATGGGATCGCAGTGCTGGCTGGTGAACGTGGCCCGCGGCGGCCATGTGGACCATGACGCGCTGGGCGCGGCGCTGCGCTCCGGTGTGATCGCCGGGGCGGTTCTGGACGTGACCGACCCTGAGCCGCTGCCGGACAGCTCGGAGCTGTGGGGTCTGGCGAACTGCGTCATCACGCCCCACATCGGCAACACGCGCGAGATGGGGCTGCCGCTGATCACCAACCGGGTGCGTGAGAACGTGGGTCGCTGGCTGGCTGGCGAGGAACTGCTAGGCCTAGTCGACGTAGCCCTCGGCTACTGACACCCGCCGCTGAGTTTAGATATGACTTCAATATATTTTGTGATGTTACAATTGCAATGAGAGCGCCGGTCCGCTAGGGTCGAGGCCGTGGAGTCCGCACTGGTCACGATGGTCGCCGCTCTGCTGGTCGTCGTGGTCGGGAGCATCTACGAGCAGCGCCGCGAGGGAGCCAAGACCCGCGAGAAGCTGGACGAGAACACCGACGCCCTGCGAGAACTCGCCGCGCAGACGACCGCCCTCGAGGCCGGCCAACAGCATCTGCTCCAGGACTTCACGGAGCACCGCCGCACCACCGACAAGAACCACGACGAGGTCACCGGCAGCCTTGCCGACACCCGCGAGCGGCTGGCCCGCATTGAGGGACACCTCGGCATCGGCATCCCACCACCCAACTCCACCGGCGCCAACGGCTAGATCCTGGCCGAGTACTTGACACAGCCTTCTTGTTGGTGCAAACTAGTTTGCAATACAAACTATCTGCAGGGAGGCGGAGCAAGTGGAGACATTCGATGAGGGCGCAGACGCCCTGACAACCGAGGAGAGCTGGCAGGCGATCCATGCCACTATGGACGACGCCCGAAGCTCCCTGTACCTCGCCGGCAGCGCGACGATCCTGCTGCTCTGGGGCGTGATCATCTCAGTGGGGTTCCTGGCCCAGTACAGCATCCTCACGCTGGCACCGGACTTCGCCGAGCAGCGGCCGTGGTTCACGGGCCCACTGTGGGGTGGCATCGGGATGGTCGGAGGAGTGGGAAGCGGCATCATCGGGCACCGCGCCGGCCAGCGGCTTGCTGCCGGCGACGCGGCCCGCCGGGCCGGACTGCGCGTGTTCTTCTTCTGGGTTTCGATCGTCGTGGGGGGATTCCTCATCCTGATGGTCGCCGGACTCATAGACGCGGACAGGGCGGAGGATGCGACACGCGCCTGGATCGCGATCGTGGCCCTGGCGTACGTCCTGTTCGGAATCATCACCCGGGTGGTGATCGCTCTGACCGGCCTCGGCTTCGCAGTCGCATACTTTGTCCCCCACTACCTGCTCGGCGATGCCGCCCTGGCCGTGACCGGAGTGTTGACCCTGTTGACGTTCGGCCTCGGCTTCGCATGGATCCGCCGGACCGGCGAGTGGTGAGCGGTCCGTGAACGACGAGGCCTCCCCCGCCGGGCACGGGGTCGTACTCGACGAGACCATCCATCAGCCGACCCGGCTGAGGATCATGACGCTGCTGGTCTCGGTTCCGGAGGAGGACCGGTTGGCCTACGGGTTCATCCAGCAGACCCTGGGGCTGACCGGCGGGAACCAGACCATCCATCTGCGCAAGCTCGAGGCCGCCGGGTTCCTGGCCATCACCAAGGAGTTCGAGGGCGCCAAGCCCCGCACCTGGGTCCAGGCCACCGCCTCCGGCAGGCAGGCCTTCACCAAGTACCTGTCGAACCTGGAGAGGGCCCTGGGAGTGCGCCTCCACGCGCCGGCCGGAGACGACGGACAAGCAGGCAAGCATTGACCGGCCGCTACTTGGCGAAACTGCCCCCCATCGACATCGTGCCGATGGGACGAGTGACGCGCGTTCCCGATTGGCTTGGCGGTGGCTTCAGCGACACCTTCGACGTACGCAGCTTCGTGATCCATCACCCCGGCGGGCCGATTGTGGTTGATGCCGGGATCGGACGCGGCGATGCGCTCATCGACGAGCTCTACGAGCCGCAGACCGTCGATATCGGAGATGCGCTGGCGGCGTGCGGTGTGGCCCTGGAGGACATCCAGGCGCTCGTCCTCACCCACCTCCACTTCGACCATTGCGGCCAGGCAGGCCGGATCAGCGCCCCCACCTTCGTGCAACGCGCCGAATTGGAGGCGGCCCGTGCCCCGCATTACACGGTGCCGGAGTGGATCCCCGACGGCGATGTTCGGCCCGTCGACGGCGACTTCGTGATCGCAGCCGGCGTCGAGGTCATCGCCACGCCTGGGCATACACCCGGTCACCAGTCCGTCGTGGTCGAAGCCGATGGCGGCCGGGCTGTGATCGTCGGACAGGCGTGCTACCGGGCTCACGACTTTGCGGCACCCGAACCGGTGCCGGACTGCGACGAGGACAGCATGCACGTCGCACGGTCGTCCATCGAGCGGCTTCGAGCCCTAGCGCCGGCTGAGTTCTTCTTCAGCCACGACAACCAGGTTCTCCAAATGGAGTAGCATTTATTTTAATGCTTTTGCTTGTAAATGCTCGATAAATGTCACACAGCTATGGCATGATGTTGAACATGGTCATGAACACGGCACGGCGGGTGCGGGCAGGGCTGGCGGAGTTGATCGGGCTGGTGAACGATCCGGCGATGCCGACTTCGGATCTGCGGGTGGTGCTGGCGGAGTGCAAGGCCTTTGGTGGGCAGTTGGCGGTGTTGCAGGCGGATGCGGCTGCGGGGTTGGCGGTTCGTGAGCGCCACGGTGACGGTGGTGTGGGGGTGTTGGCGCAGGCTGCGGGGTTGTCCAAGCGGGACGCAGCCAGTCAGGTCAAGACGGTGGAGAGGCTCCAGGAGATGCCCGCAGCGCGCGACGCGCTGGCGAGCGGTGAGATCTCTGTGGCGAACGCCAAGACCCTCGTGGCGGCTTCGGAGAGAACCAGCGCCGACCAGGTGGAGCACGACGAGGATCTGTTGGCTCAGGCTGCGGTGTTGTCAGCGGACCAGTTCACCCGAGAGGCGGGCCGGTGGGCGGCGCGGCGTCAGGCTGATGACGGCGAGGAGCGGTACCGCCGCCAGCGGGCTCGGCGGCGGTTGGGATTCTGGGACGGCGATGACGGGATGGTGCATCTGCGGGGCGAGTTGGACCCGGTGACCGGCGCCAAGGTGCGCAAGCGGTTCTTGCAGGAGTCCGAGCGGCTGCGCCGCCAGGACCTGCACAGCCCTGGCGGCGACAAGCGCAGCCCCAACCAGCGCATGGCCGACGCCTTGGACACGCTGACCTCGCACGGCAGCATCTACTCGCAGGCTGACAGGTCGAGACCCGGTGGGCCCGGCGGTAGCGGCACCGGTCCCGGCACCAGAGACGACGATGGCTCGCGCGAGCGTGACCCAAGCGAGGATCGAAGCAGCGTGAGCCAGATCGCGCGAGGCGGCGGGAGCCAGGCCAGCGACGAGGCGAGTCCGGCCGATCACGCCGGCCTGAACCGGGCCGGTGACAACGGTGTCGGCGGCAAGTGCGGATGTGGGGGCCGGAAGCCGTCGGCTGATGTCACAATCGTGCAGCATCTCAGCGCGGACGGCACCGACGCGTTCGCAGAGGTCGCCGGGGGCGGTGTGATCCCCCAGAGTGTGCTCGAGGAGCATTTCTGCGACGCGGCGATCAAGGGGGTGGTGTTCAGCTCAGAGGGGCTGCCGCTGTGGCACGGCCACACCAAACGGATCGCCACCAAAGCCCAGATGAACGCGCTGCGGGCCCGATACGGGGCCTGCGGCGGCTGCGGCGCGGACATGTGGATCTGCGACGGCCACCACATAAGGCCGGTGTCACAAGGCGGGCCCACCAACATCGACAACATGATGCTGTTGTGCTGGTGCTGCCACCAGAAAGTGCATCATCACGGCTGGCGGGTCGTGCCCGACGGGCGGGGCCTCTACACCATCGCCCCACCCGAACGGATCCGCCACGGGCCCGCACACGCCCCCGACCCGCCACCCGCGCACGGACCACCACACGGACGCGACCGCCGGCCGGCCGCAACGCCCGAACCGGTGAGACCCGAGCCACCCCGAAGCGGCGCCCAGCGAGCCGCACCACCCGAACCGGCAAGACCCGAGTCGTCCCGGCTGGGCCCGGCCGAGCCCAGCAGGCCACCACCCAAGGCTGAGCCGCTGTTCACTGGCGTGTAGCCAGCGCACGACGCTGACACCGCACCGCCGAGGTCCAACACCAACCAGCCAGTGGCACAAGGCTGACGCAGCAACAGGAGCTAGTCGCTGTGGTTCGCTCCGGCGAGGTATTGGACTCCTAGCCAGGAGCCGATCATGCCGCCGGCGGTGGAGAGGGCTAGGTCGCCCACGGTGTCCTCATAGGTGAGGGCCAGACCGCCGCCGGCTCCGGTCTCGGCCACGATCCACTCCGCGATCTCCCACCCGACGATGGCCAGAGCTCCGACGCCTGCACCCAGCAGCCACGAGTCGGCCTTGGACACCGCGTACGCCGACCCGCCCCGGCGGAATCGCCAGGCGTGGAACGATGCCACCAGCAGCACCCAGCTCACGGTGTGCAGCACATCGTCGGTGGCCTCGTAGGAGTCGTAGAAGCCGACGAGGTTGCCCAGCGTGTCGAGCAGGAACGGCGCCACCAGCAGCACGTCCGCGGTCGCCGGATAGGGCCGGAAGCGCCGCCGCCACGCCAGCGGCACCACCACGGCCGACAGCATGAACAGCGGGAACCGGAAGGCCATGCCCTTGCCCTCGAGCTGGTCCAGCGGCACCGTCAGCGCCACCACGAACGCCAGAGTCAGCGCGACCTTGATCCCGATGGCCGCCGGGACCGCTCCCCGGCGAGCGTCCAGACGTTCGGCTCCTGTGCTCACCGAGTCAGCTTATGCAGCACCATCAGAGCGCCTCCCACCAGCAGGATCAGGGCGCCGTTCTATAGCGAACTTCAATGATCCTTGTTGCATTAGAGTTGTATTCCTCGTGCAGCGCTCCTAAGGTTGTGACATGGATGCTGCGCTGCTGACGATGATCACGGCCCTGCTGGCCGCGGTGCTGGCCAGCGGCTACGAGCAGCGCCGCGACGGGATCAAGACGCGCGACAAGCTAGACGAGACCAACAGCACTGTCCGCGAGCTCGCGGCCCGCACGACGATCCTAGAGGCCAGCCACCAGAACCTGCGGCGAGACCTGGGGGACCTGCGGCAAGACTTCGGGGAACACCGCCGCGTCACCGACAAGAACCACGCCGAGATCACCGGAAGCCTCGCCGACGCTCGCGAGCGGCTGGCCCGCATCGAGGGGCATCTGGGCATCGGAGGACCACCCTCCGACCAGAACGATCCGAGTGGCTAGAACTCGTCCACGCTCAGCGGTGCCTAGCCAACGATGTTGCGGAGTTCGGCGAGGCGGGGAACGACCACCTCGGCGATGATCCTGGACCTGTCAGCCGGTGGGGCCATGACGGCCTCGCCCCAGAGCGCCCGGCCGGCCATGAATCCCGAGCAGCCCGCCGACACCGCCGCCTCTACCTGGTCGCGGTAGGACCGGTAGGAGCCGCCGCCCGACAGCAGCGTCCATGGCATGTGGCACCGTTCGCTGATCTCGGCGCACGCCTCCACCCAGACGCTGCGGTCGGGCTCGCGGACCGGGTCCACCGGGAAGGGCAGCTTCAGCAGATGGGGGTCCATGGCCGCGAAGCGCTCCACCGTCTCGATCACCAGCCTGCGGCGGGCCGACGGATCGTCCAGGCCGTAGAACAGCGGCTCCAGCACCAAGGGCACGCCGACACGGCGGCACTCGGACAGGATCTCGGCGACCGCCTGCTCCTGGGCCGCGGCGTGCCCGGGGCGATCGGGACGGTAGAACGCCAGCAGCTTGGCCGCGGCCGCCCCCGACGCAACGGCCGCGGCCACCGACCAGCCCTCCAGGATCTGGACCGCCCCGGCCTCCGGGTCGGCCGCATATCCCTGAGCCTCCAGGGCGGCGGTGAAGCCCACCCCGGCGGGCAGCGTGCCGTCGAGCAGCTGCGGGATCGAGTACTCGGGCTCCAGCATCACGCCGGTGGCCCCGGCGGCCAGCGCGCCTACCAGCACACGCTTCAGATCAGTGATGTCGGCGGCGCTTACGGAGTGGGGATCCGTGGGTGCCAGCACCGCCCGCATCGAGTCCCGATGGTCGATGGCGAGCACCCCGAAGCGCCCGCCATCGGATATGCCGTCCAGACTCACTCCCGGACCCCCGGACCGTCGGGGGTCACTACCGGCAGGCCCCACTCCCCCGCCTTCCAGTCGGCCTCGATCCAGGTGTGCTCGGCCATGAAGCACGGCGGCGTCCGGCGCTCGTCGTGGAGGAGCTCGCCGGCCAGGTAGTTCAGGAAGTACATGTTGGATCCCGGGCAGGCCACCGAGGTGTGGTAGCCCTTCGGGACCAGCGCCACGTCACCGTCGGTCACCACCATGGCGTCGTCGTAAGACTCGTCGTCACGCCAGTTGCGGTGCATGGCGTAGCCCTCGGGGCGGTCGAGGCGGAAGTAGTACACCTCCTCCAGGTAGGGCGAGCCGTCCCGGCCGTCGTGGCAGTGCGGCGGCCAGCCCGACCAGGTGCCCCGGGGCACGTACACCTCATAGAGGATCAGCCGCTCCGCGGGCAGCGGATGGGACAGCGAGTGGACCACCTGACGGTAGGCCTGCCCGCCGCCCCGGATCTCGATGCGCATCTCCGACGGGTCGAACACCCGGACCGGATAGCGACCCTCGGCCGGGGCCGAGCCGACGGACGCCTGGAGCCCCGACTCCGACTCGATCCGGTACGGCGTGCCCGGCGGCAGGTACACGATCCTCGCCATCTCGGTGAACACCGAGTCCCGGCTCAGCTCCACCACCATCTCCTCTCCGATGTGGACCCGACCCCGGCCGGCCAGAGGCACGATGGCGGTCTCCCGGTCGGCCTGCACGCCCGACCAGGGCGCGCCAGCGGCCACGTCGACCACGCCGAACTCGACGTGGTCCCAGCCGGCCGACTCCGGCGTCACGTGCAGGATCCGTCCCGGCCCCTCGGTCGGGCGGATCAGCGACGAAGATGTCATGTTTGCTCCTGATCGTGTGTACTCACGCAGCCAGACTTCCGGTGGTGCGCTCGTGGCGGAACCGGGCCAGCAGCTCGCGGATGCCGGGGGGCTCGTAGCCGAGGACCTCGCGGGTGCGTCGCACGGTCAGGCTGGTGTCGTAAGGGATCGGGAACTCCCCCACCGCTCCCACCGCACTGGTGTCGGGGGGTGTCGAACTCAGCAGGGACGGGTCGAGATCGAAGACGTCGCAGGCGATCCGGGCCAACTCCATTCGGCCCACCGACTCGGCTCCGCAGCAGTGGAAGATTCCCGTGGCCGATGCGTCGGCCGCGATCCGCCACATGACCTCTGCGCACTCGCTGGCCAGCGACGGGCTGGCCACCATGTTGATGTTGTCGGCCTCCCACACCGCGAAGGGCCGTCCCTCCTCCAGCGCGTCCACGATCGAGGTGACGAAGTAGCCGAAGCCGCCGTCCTGCACCCTGGGCGTCGAGTCCCGCATCCAGTGCATGCCGCTTACTGCCGACACCCGGGCCACCGCCGCCCGTGCCGCGCCCAGCATCGCGGCCTGCTCGCTGGCCATCTTGAGCACCCCGTAGAGGTTCACCGGGTTGGGCGGCGTGTCCTCGTCGGCGCCGGCCTGGGTGCCGTCGAACACCCAGTCGGTCGAGACCAGGATCAGCTTGGCCTCGACGCGGTCAGCGGCCCGGGCCAGGCTCTCGGTGGTGCCGACGAAGCTGCGCCAGGCCAGGTCCCGGTCGGCGTACATGGCCGCGAAGTCGTTGAGGATCATCGAGTGGACGATCACGTCGGGATCGAATTCGTCCACGCTGGCCTGAACGGCCCCGTCGTCGAGCAGGTCCAGGGGCTCTGCGGTGAAGCCGTCGGTGTCGGCAGGAACGAAACGGTGGACCGGGCAGTGCACGGTGGCGCCGTGGCGATCGGCGAACACCTTGACGATGTTCGACCCGACGAATCCGGTCCCCCCGGTCACATAGGCGCGCACGGTCGAATCTCCCTCGTTCAGCCGATCTCGGCGACAGGAACGGGGCGGCCCTCGCGGACCGAGGCCCAGGCGGCCAGGCCCATCACCAGCGGCGCCCGCCCATCGGCCAGCGTGACCGGCGAGGGCCCGCCGTGCACCATGGCGACGAACGCGTTCCACTCAGCCTCATACGACGGGATGTAGCGATCCAGGAAGAAGTACGGCAGCGGCCTGCCGTGTGATCCGTCGGCGTCCCAGTAGCTGGCCGTGGCCGAGGTCGGGTTGTCCGAGCACGCCATACCGGCCGAGCCGAAGGCCTCCAGCCGTTGGTCGTAGCCGTACACAGCCCGGCGGCTGTTGTCGATGGTGGTGATGGCCCCGTTGGCGTGGGTCACGATCACCACGGCGGTGTCGAGGTCGCCAGCCTCGCCGATGGCCGGATCGACTCTCACACCGCCGGTGGCGTACACCTCGACCGCCTCGCTGCCGGTGACGAAGCGGGCCATGTCGAAGTCGTGGATGGTCATGTCGCAGAAGATCCCGCCCGACACCTCGATGTAGGAGATGGGCGGCGGGTCAGGGTCGCGGCTGGAGATACGGACCAGGTGCACGTCGCCCACCTCACCGGCAGCCACCCGGTCGCGCACGTGGCGGTGGGCGGAGTCGAAGCGCCGGTTGAAGCCGACCTGCACGCCGATGCCGGCCTCGGTAGCCGCCGCGATGCCCCGGTCGACCTCGGCCAGATCTAGCGACAGCGGCTTCTCGACGAAGGCCGGCTTGCCGGCAGCGGCCGCCTCCACGAGCAGGTCGATGTGGGTGTCGGTGGAGCTGCAGATCGCCACCGCGTCCACGTCGTCGGCCTCGATCAGCTCGGCCGCGCTGGACGCATGCTGAGCGCCGTAGGCCTCCGCCACCGAGGCCGCAGCCTCGCTGAACACGTCGTAGACAGCGGCCAGGGTCGTGCCTTGGACCCGGCGGGAGAGCAACTCGGCGTGCATGTAGCCGATGCGCCCGCAGCCCAGCAGCCCGATACGGACCGGATCGCTCATTCGCCGACCGGTTGCGGCACCAGGCGCGACACCACCCGCCCGTTGCGCACAGCCACGTCGTAGAGGGTGATCGGCTCGGTGGCGGGAAGGCGCAGCGCCTCACCGGTGCACAGGTCGAAGCAGCCGTTGTGCTTGGGGCACTCGATCAGGCCGTCGAGCACGACACCCTCGGCGAGATGGGCCTGGCCGTGGGTGCACAGTCCGTCGCTGAGCACGAACTCGCCGCCCGCAGGGGCGTCCTCGAGATCGTCGGCGTCGAGCCGGTACAGGGCGTAGGTGTCGTGGCCGTGGTCGAGGCGCCGGGCCGAGTTGGGGCTGAGGCCCTCGGCCGGACCGAGGTCGACCAGCCCGTCGTGCACCTCCCCGGCCCAGGCGGTGACCCCGGTGTTCACGAACGACCGCGGCGCGCCGGCGACGTCGGGCATGTCCGGTCGGGGGTCGTCGTAGGACGGGTCTTGCCACTGGCGGCGCAGCGTGGTGAAGATCCGGCGGTAAGCGCTGATCGAGGACCGGTCCGCCGGGGCCAGGTACTCCTTGATCTCCTCGTGGAGGGCGGGTAGGGCGTAGTAGGGCACGGTCGGGAAGATGTGGTGCTCGACGTGGTAGTTCATATTGGAGTACAGGAACCGCAGGAACGGGTTCATGTACACCGTGCGGGAGTTGTAGCGATGGTCGAGCACGTCCTCTCGCAGGCCCGCATGCTGCATCGCCCCGAAGAACACCATGAGCCAGGCCCCGTAGAAGGTGGGCAGCCCGATGTACAGCGCGGGGACGATCGAGCCGATGGCCACGCACCACACTCCTGTGCCGGCCAGCACGGCGATGTAGGCCCGCGACTCCCATTTGAGCTTGGGCAGCTCGTCTTCGGGGATGAAGTCCCGGGCATCGTCGTCGATGCGGCCAGCGGCGTGCTTGAGGGTGCGCCACACCGCCTTGGGCAGGATCGCCACCGGCAGGTACACGCCCAGCACGGTGCGCAGCGAACCCGGGCGGGGAAACATGATCTCCGGGTCGCGCCCCACCACGATGGTGTCGGTGTGGTGGCGCACGTGCGACCAGCGCCACAGGGTGGGCTGGCGCAGCAGCATGAATGACGCGATGTAGTAGACGACGTCGTTCATCCACTTGGTGCGGAAGGCGGTGCCGTGGCCGCACTCGTGCCAGCGGGAGTCGCCCGCCCCGCCGTAGAGGGCGCCGTAGGCCATGAAGGCGGGCACGGCCCACCAGGAGCCGAGCGCCTGGAAGGCGAGGTAGCCGAAGACGGCCAGCAGGCCGAGCCACAGGATGGTGTCGCGGGCCGCTCGGGCGTTGGTGCGGACCTGCAGGGCCCGCAACCGCTCTGGGTCGATTGGCGGGCGGAACCACTCTGCCTCCACCAGGCCCCGGTCGATCGCCAGCCTGGAGTCCTCACCCGTGAGGCCGTAGTCCCGCATGACCGCAGTCACGGCTGAACCCCGGAATCGGGCGGCCACCGGCCCAGCTCGGGGCCCGGAAACACGGAGTCTCCTGCGCCCAGGACCGTCTGGTCCCACTCCACCACCGCGCCGGTCATCATCCCCGAGTCTGCCGTGGCCAGATGGACGATGGTGCGGGCGATCTCGGTGGGCTTGATGAGCTGGCCGAAGGGCATCTCGGCCTCGGCTTGCTCCAGCCAGCCGTCGGCGGCGCCGTCGAAGGTGCGCTGCACGACATCCTCGTTGGGGGTGTCCATCCAACCGGGGCACAGCAGGTTGACCCGTATGCGGTGGCGCATGAGCGAGAAGGCGAGGTTGCGGGTCATGGCCACTAGAGCGCCCTTCGACGTGGAGTACGGAAGCAGCTTCGGCGGGCCGCCCCGGCCCGCGATCGACCCGATGAGCACGATGGTTCCCTCGACCCGCTCGCGGGCCATGATCCGGGCCACTCCCTGGCTGAGGAGCCCGGGAGCCTTGACGTTCAGCGCCAGCATGGCGTCCCACAACTCGGGCGTGGTGTCCCACACGGTGCCCCGGTCGGTGACGGCCGCGCAATTGACGAAGCTGTGGCAGACGCCGAACCTCTCGTCCAGAGTCGCGACGACCTCGGCGCAGGCGTCCGAATGGGAGAGATCCGCGGACAGAAACTCCGCACGGCAGTCCAGGCTCGCCAGCGACGCGGCCGCGGCCACGCCCTTGACCGGGTCGCGGCCCACCAGCAGTAGTCCGGCCGCGCCCTCGGCGACCAGCCGCTCCCCCACCGCGTAGCCCAGCCCCTGCGACCCTCCGGTGATCAACGCGATCCCGCCGCCGAAGGAAGCCGTCGACTGTCCCATGGTCACCACACCCTCTGGCTGGCCCGGCCGGCCTCCATGGCCTCGCGGGCCGCCCTCACCGACGGGCTGGAGCTCACCTCGGGCACCCCGACCTCCCAGAACGAGCCGCCCTCGGTCCAGGTGTGGGGATGGGTCCTAAGAGCGATCACATAGGTGCGGTCGGCGGCTCGGGCCCGCTCGATGGCCGCCTCCAGCTCGGCGATAGTGCCAACCGTCTCGGTCTCACAGCCCAGCGACGCCGCGTGGGCCGCGAAGTCGACGGCGACCAGCCGCTCGGTGCGGCAGTCGGCGAACAGGTTGTTGAACGACGCCCCGCCCTGGTTGACCTGGAGCCGGTCGATAACCGCGTAGCCGCCGTTGTCGCACACGATCACGATGAGCTTGTGACCGGTGAGCACCGTGCTGTAGAGGTCGCTGTTCATCATCAGGTACGAGCCGTCGCCCAGCAGCACCATCACCTCGCGCTCGGGCATGGCCATCTTGGCCCCCCAGGCGCCCGAGATCTCGTAACCCATGCACGAGTAGCCGTACTCGCAGTCGAAAGAGTGCACGGTGCTGGCCCGCCAGCCGTTGACCAGCTCCCCGGGCAGGCCTCCGGCCGCGGCGACCACGTAGGTCGAGGGGTCGGCGGCCCGATCGACCGCGCCGACGACCTGCGCGTAGGTGGGCAGATCGGCGTGGGGGTCCGGGGAGCGGTCGCCGCCCGCGGCGCCGACCGTCACCGGCGCGGCGATCTTGTCGATGTAGGCGTGGTACTGGGCGGTCTCGGACGCGGCCCGCGCCGTCCAGCCGGCACCGGCCCGGTAGTTGCCGAGGGCCGCTCCGAGCTCGATGAGGCCCTCGCGGGCGTCGGCCACCAGCGGCAGGCACATGTGCTTGGTGGCGTCGAAGCGGGCCGCGTTGAGCCCGACGATGGCGGCCGACTCGTCGCCGAACACCGTCCAGGAGCCGGTGGTGAAGTCCTGCATCCTCGTGCCCACGGCCAGCACCGCATCGGCCTGCGCCGCCATGGCGTTGGCCGAGGTGCATCCGGTGACCCCGATGGGGCCGCAGTTGAGCGGATGGTGGGCCGGCAGCGAGGTCCGGCCCGCAGTGGTCTCGACCACCGGGATGCCGTGGGCCTCGGCGAAGGCGGCGAGCTGTTCCTCGGCGAGGGACCAGCGGACCCCTCCGCCCGCGATGATGAGCGGCCGCTCGGCGGAGGTCAGCGCGGCTGCGGCCCGCCGTAGCTCACCCGAATCGGGACGGGGCCGGCGGATGCGGTGTAGCGTCTCGTCGAAGAATCGGACCGGATAGTCGTAGGCCTGCGCCTGCACGTCCTGGGGCAGCGCGATGAACGCCGGGCCGCAGTCGGCGGGATCGAGCATCGTGTTGACCGCGTGGGGCAGCGACTGCACCACCTGCTCGGGGGTGGTGATCCGGTCCCAGTAGCGCACCACCGCCCGGAAGGCGTCGTTGACGGTGGTGGCCGGCGCGCCGAAGTGCTCCACCTGCTGCAGCACGGGATCCACGATGCGGTGATCGAACGTGTCGCCGGCCAGCACCAGCATCGGCAGCCGGTTGGCCATGGCCACCGCGGCCGCGGTCACCATGTTGGTGGCACCGGGGCCGACCGAACTGGACGCCACCATGATCCGGCGCCGTTTGGAGGCCCGGGCGAACCCGCAGGCGGCCAGGGCCATCCCCTGCTCGTTCTGGCCCCTCCAGGTGGGTAGTGCGTCCTGGACCTGCTCGAGTTCATGGCCCAGGCAGGTGACGTTGCCGTGACCGAAGATGGCGAACACCCCTGCGAACAGCGGCACCACGCCGCCGTCGACCTCGGTGCGCTGGGCGGCCAGGTAGCGCACGACGGCGCCCGATGTAGTCAGCCTGATTGTGTCCATGGCTGCTGCCCTTCCGCTCGGCCCTAGTCGATCCTCACCGACACCACGTCCGTCCAGGAGCCGGTCTCCCAGCTTCGCAGCAGCGCGGCCTGAACGCTCACGTACTCCAGCGCCTGCTCCATCCCCGCGGAGTGCGGGCGGCCCTCGGCCACCGCGGCCAGGAACTCGTGATCCTGGATGGTCACCACGTCCTCGAAGCCGATCGAGTTGGCCTCGCCGGGAACGAAGCCGGCGTGGTACGGGTGGCGCTCCCCGGCGTAGACGGTGGTGTAGCCACGGTCGCCGTCGACGAGCTTGAACAACCGGATCTCGTTCATTGTCTCGAAGTTCCAGCTGAGCGCGCCGCCGGTGCCGTGGACGTCGAAGGCCATCTGGCTCTGGGGCCCCACCATCGTGCGGCTCGTCTCGAAGGTGCCGCGGCTGCCGTTGGCGAACACCGCCATCGCCCCGAAGTAGTCCTCATTGGTGACCACGCCCACCGGGTCGTCGGGCCCGCCCCGGTCGTAGTGGGTGCCCGACGCCGACGGAAGCGGCCGCTCCTTGATGAACGTCTCGCCGGTGCCCACCACCCGCACGATGGGGCCGTTGATCATCATGGCCAAGTCGATGGCGTGGCTGAGGATGTCGGTGGACACGCCGTGCCCGGCCTGCTCGAGCAGGAAGCGCCAGCTGAGCAGGCCCAGGGGGTCGGCGCCGTACATGGAGAAGAAACGGCCCCGGTAGTTGGTTATCTCGCCCAGCTCGCCGGCCTCGATCAGGTTGCGGGCGTGCTGCACCAGCGGCACGAACCGGTAGTTGTACCCGACACCGGTTATGACGCCGGCGTCTCGGCAGGCCTTCTCGGCCCGGGCCGTCTGGGCGGGAGTGCCCCCGACCGGCTTCTCACAGAAGACGTGCTTGCCGGCCGCGGCGGCGGCCTCGACCATCTCGCAGTGCACCATGTTGGGCGCGCAGATGGCGACCACATCCACATCGGGATGGTCCACCGCGGCCCGCCAGTCGCCGGTGGCCTCGCGGAAGCCGAAGTCGTTCAACGCGGTGGCTCGGCGCGACTCCAGGGTGTCGGCGCACACGGTCAGCTCGGCCCGGTATGCGAGGCCGTCGAAGATCATGGGCAGGCGGGCGTAGGAGCGGGCGTGGGCCTGGCCCATCCAGCCGAAGCCGATGACGGCCACCCCGAGACGGCGCTGGGAGCTCACCGGCCCTCCCGCCGCCGGTCCACTGCCGGGTCGGCAGCCGCGGGGTCCAGCAGGTGCTGGGGGGTGCCGCCGCGCAGCCACTCCACCGCCTGGCCCAGGGCTTGACTGATCAGCCGCACCGTTCCGACGGTGGTGGACGAGGCGATGTGCGGGGTGACTATCACGTTGTCACGCCCGAGCAGCGGGTGACCCTCGGGCAGAGGCTCGGGCTCGGTGACGTCGAGGCCGGCCCCGGCGATTCGGCCCGACTCCAGCCCGGCGAGCAATGCGTCGTGGTCGATCAACGAGCCGCGGGCGCAATTGATGACGATCACCCCAGGTTTCATCGCTGCGATGGTGGAAGTACTGACGATGTGGCGGGTCGCAGCCGTGGCCGGTGCGTGGAGCGACACGGCGTCGCTGCCGCGCCAGAGTTCATCGAGTTCCACGCTCTCGGCCACGCCCGCCAGGAGGGAGGGATCCAGGTAGGGATCGCAGACCTGCACTCTCATGCCCAGGGCAGCCCCGTAGCGGGCCACGCGGCCGCCGATGCGGCCGCCGCCGAGCAACCCCAGGGTCCTGCCTTCGAGTTCTAGGGCGCCGTGGGCAGCCTGATAGTTGCCAAGACCGGCGCGCAGCCGGTGCTCCGCGGGCTTGATCCGTTTGGACACGGCCAGCAGCAACGCCAGAGCGTGCTCGGCGGTGGAGACCGTGGGAGCGTCGGGTGCATTGCACGCTGCCACCCCGACCGACGCGCAAGAGGCAGGATCGACGTTGTCGTAGCCGATGCCGGCACGGACCACCACTTTGAGGCGGGGCAGGCGATCACAGACGGATGCGTCCCAGGGCTCGCTGGCTCCCACCACCACGCCGTCGGCCGCGGTCAGATCGTCGGTGAGCTCGATGCCGTCGGGAACGGCCACCCCGGGCGGCGGCGGTCGATCGATCCGGATGCGCCACGGCGCGGCCCTGCTCATGCGGCGTCCACCTCCTCCACCCCGGCTCCGGCGATCACCGCGTCTATCTCGGCCGCGGTGGGCATGGCGTCGGCACAGGTCAGCCGGCCGGCCACGATGGCGCCGGCCGCGTTGGCCCTGGTCACCATGGTTACCGGGTCGAGGCCGGCCAGCAGCCCGTCGGCCAGCGCACCGCCGAAGGCGTCACCGGCGCCGAGACCGCACACGACCTCCACCCTCACCGGCGCGACGGACCAGCGGCCGTCGGCGGTGGCCACGAGCACGCCGTCGGCGCCCATCTTGACGACCGCCAGCAATACGCCCCGCTCCAGCAGCCGGTCGGCGGCAGTGTCGGGATCGGAGGATCCCACCGCGATCTCGCACTCCGTCCGATTGCCCACCGCCACGGTTACCCGGTCGATGGCCGGGCCGATCTCGGCGCGGGCCTCGGCGGGCGAGGACCAGAAGCTGTCGCGGTAGTCGAGGTCGAGCACGGTGTGCTCCTTCCGGGCGCGCCGTTCCAGCAGGGCGCGAACGGCTGATCGGGACGGCTCCTGTGCGAACCGCGAACCAGTCACCCACAGCACTGGGACCGCGGCAGCGGCAGCCGGCATGTCGTCGATGGTCAGGTTCATCTCCGGGCCGCGGGGCTCGCGGTAGAACAGCAGCGGTGGATCAGTCGGCGGGTCCAGCGCGCAGAATGCGAGCGCCGTGCGCAGTTCGGGGTCGACCGACACGTAGTCGTTGACCACACCGAAGCGCTCGGCGAGCGCGGTGCGGATGTACTCGCCGAAGCCGTCGTCGCCGACCCGGGTGACCACCGCCACCCGGCGGCCCAGCCGGGCCGCGGCCACGGCCACGTTGGTGGGCGACCCGCCGATCGACTTGGCGAACGACTCCACCCCGCTGAGGGGAACCCCGCTCTGCTGCGGGTACAGGTCGACGCTCACCCGGCCGACTGTAAGCAGCTCCAACCCGGTCATGAACCTGGATCCCGCTTGTCGACGACCTCGGTCGCGGCGGCTCGGGCCAGCCCGCTCACCTTCAGTTGGCGCTGGACTCGGCCAGCTCGTGCTGCAGTTCCTCCAGCTCGGCCCCGCCCGCCATGAGCTGGGTCAGCTCGGACTGCGACAACTCGTCCTTGGCCCAGTTGCCCAGCGACACGCCCCGCTGCAGGATTACGAACCGGTCGCCGACGGGGTAGGCGTGGTTGGGATTGTGGGTGATGAAGATCACGGCCAGGCCCTGATCACGGGCCTCGACGATGCGGCGCAGCACCACGCCGGACTGCTTCACTCCCAGCGCGGACGTGGGCTCGTCGAGGATCAGGACGCGGGCGCCGAAATAGCTGGCCCGGGCGATGGCAACCGACTGGCGCTCGCCGCCGGACAGGGTGCCGACACTCTGCTCGGTGTCGCGGATGTCGATGCCCATCTTGGCCATCTCCTCCTTGGCGATCCTCTTGGCTTCGTCGATGTCGATCTGGCGGAACGGAAACATTCCCTTCTTGGGCTCCTGGCCCAGGAAGAAGTTCCGCCACACCGACATGAGCGGCACCATTGCCAGGTCCTGGTAGACGGTGGCGATGCCGGCGGCCAGGGCCTGCCGGGGGTGGGCGAACCGGACCTTGGAACCCTCGAGGATCAGTTCGCCCTCATCGTGCTGGTGCACGCCGGCCAGGATCTTGATGAAGGTGGACTTGCCGGCGCCGTTGTCGCCCAGCACGCACGTGACCTCGCCGGGGTTCACCGTCGTGGTGACTCCGGTGAGGGCGATGATGTTGCCGTAGAACTTCGAGATGTTCCTCAGCTCGAGGAAGTCGGTGCTCATGGCTGATCCTCCTTTGCATCCGCAGCCGGCTCGGCGGGCACAACGATGGTGATCTCGGTCTTGTCGGGTCTCGTGGCGCTCGACGCGATCGGCGCCTTCTCCGCCCGTCCCCGCACGTAGTTGTTGACCATCACCGCCACCAGCAGCAGGGCGCCCAGCACCAGGAAACGCCAGTCGCTGTTCCATTGGGCGAAGCCGATGCCCTGGGAGATCATCCCCCAGATCACCGCGCCGATGCCGGCGCCGAGCGCCGACCCGTACCCGCCGGTGAGCAGGTTGCCGCCCACCACCGCCACGATGATGTAGCGGAACTCGTTGCCATCGCCCACGTTGGCCTGCACCGCGGTGAGCCGGAAGGCGATCAGCATGCCGGTGATCCACGCCGCCCCCGACACCATCATGAACAGCGTGGTCTTGGTGCGGGCCGCGGGCACGCCTACCGAGCGGGCCGCCTCCTTGTTGCCGCCCACAGCCATTATCCAGCTGCCGAACTGGGTGCGCATCAGGAGCCACGAACCGATGGCCGCGAAGACCAGGAACGACAGCACCACCACACCGAACTGCGTCTGCGGGCACCTGAGTTCGCCGTCGGTGGCCACGGTGCAGATCGTCTCCAGCTCGCTGCCGGTCACGAACAGCAGCCGGGTGGCGACGCTGAGCATGACCGCCCCGATCCCCACGGTGACCAGGGCCCGTCCGACCCCCTCATCGCGGGTCAGCAGGGTACGTCCCACCGTTCCCACCGCGTAGGCCGCGAAGCCCACGATTCCTCCCTTGGCCGCGCCGGTGAGCACGGCGTAGAGGATCCCATCGCCGTCAGCCAGCTCGATCACGGCGAACACGACGACGCCTACCAGGCCCAGCACGGCGCAGACGTGCATCCAGCGACCGAACTGGGGGGGCGGCGGTGCGGTAGTGCGGGTGGCACTCAGATACCGGGCTACCGCGGAGGCTGCCAGCAGCAGCGCAACCAGCAGCAGCACGGTGAACAGCTCGACCCGCAGCTTGCGCGACGCCGACTCGGACTGGATGAAGAACGCCAATACAACAATCACGGCCGAGATGGCCAGTGAGACAGTCACAGCGGGCTGCACTCTCCGGGTCGTCGCCCAGAGCAACGCGATCCCCAGGAGCGCGAGCCCACCGAAAAGGATCACGCGGGCGGCCTGCACCGTCACCAGGAAGCTGATCGACGGCAGCGCCACCAGTACCGCCCCGAGGGCGGGATAGCCGGGGGTGATGCGTCCCGTCGCCGCCGCGACGGCCAGCACCCCCACTGCGGCGATTCCCAGAGCGAACACGAACTTGCCGAACGATCCGCTCAGGAACCCCAGCTGGGAGGAGTCGGTGGCGTCCATCACGACGGCGATGACCATGGCGACAACCAGAGCGGCGACGCCGCCGATCAGGTACTGCCACCATCGGGCCGAGGCTCCGCGCTCGGATCGGTCCGGTGTCTCGTAGCGGTACCGGCACCAGCCCGCGACCTTGATCAACACCCCGGCCGCGACGAGCATGCCCCCGATCCAGTTGGATGCCGTGGTGTCCTGGGCCAGTAGGAGGATCAGACCCACCAGCGCCAACCCGGTGCCGGCGGCCGCGACCACCAGTGCCACAGGGTTCGGAGACCGGCGCCGGGCGTACGTCAGCTCGAAGGTCCCGATCATGAGGGCCGCGACCCCGCCGACGAGCAGCAGGGCCCACATCTCGTCACGAACCAGCCACAGGTTGGACCAGCTGCGGACGTCCCAGAGATGGGAGTTGCGGAGCCATTCCGCACCGAAGATGCCATTCCAGAACTCGTAGCCCTCGGCCTCGTCGAGACCCTCGACGAGCACCTTGTTGGTGAATAGCTTGGAGAAGCCGAGCTTGGCCCCGATCAGCATGAAGAAGGTGCCGAGTGTCACGATGAAGCTGGGGAGCGAGGTCTTCTCCACAACGGTGCCGTTGAACCACCCGATGGCCAGGGCGAACGCCAGTGACAGCGGCACCGCGAGATGGAGTCCCAGCCCTGCGCCGTTGATGTCGTTGGCCAGCAGGATGGCGATGAGGGCCGTCGCTCCGGTCATGGCGCCCGACGACAGGTCGAACTCGCCGCCGATCATCAGCAGCGCGACGGGAACAGCCATCAACCCCAGGTAGGCGGAAACGTCGAGGAAGTTGGCCGTGCCCCCGACGGTGCCGAAGGGCGCGGACACCAGCCAGAACAGCAGCCATACGCCGACGGCGCCCAGCAGCGCGCCGATCTCGGGCCGGGTCAGCAGCGTCTGGATCGGTCCCCGGTGGGCTAAGCGTTCGTCTCCGCCGGCGTCGGCCGCGGCGGCGGACTGGTCGTTGGTCGTGTCAGCCATTCGGTCCCCCAACGGCAAGTCGACTTCGCCGGCCATCCACTTCGTAGCGACCGGACAGCTCGCGTGATCCCGCCAGCACCGGGGCCCGCCCCTGGGGCGGGCCCCGCGCTGGGGGAAACTAGCAGGGGGCGGCCGGCAGCGACCGGCCGCCCGGACCGCTACGTGTTGATTAGCGGGTCCCCTGCTGGACCAGCGCCTTGACGACGGAGGCGTTCGCGGTGTCCACGAAGCCGGGGCCCGTCAGGATGGGCAGCCCGCCGCCGGCGGTGTTCTGGTTGGTGGCCTGCAGGAACATGAGGATCACCGGCAGGTAGCCCTGCAGGTACTGCTGCTGGTCGACGGTGAAGGCCACGTCGCCGGCCTCGATGGCGTCGATGAGGTCGCCGGAGAGGTCGAAGCCGCCGATCACCAGATCGCGTCCAGCCTGCTCGCCTGCGGCCAGCGCCCGCAGAGGCAGGTTCGGGCCCACACCGAGAACGCCGTCGATGGACGGGTCGGCCTGCAGTAGGGCCGCGATGCTGTTCTGCTGCTCGTCGGGATTGGCGTCGAGACCGACGAACTCCGAGGTGACGGTGCCGTTGAAGGTCTCGGCCAGACCGTCGCAGCGCTCCTCGAGCGCCACGTTGGTCTGCTCCTGGCGAGCGCACAGGACATGGGTGGCGCCGAGCGCGTTGAAGCGCTCGCCCGCACCGTTGCCGGCCACGACCTCGGTCTGGCCCACGTGGGTGACCCCGCCGAGGTCCTTGTAGTTGTTCACGCCCGAGTTGAGCGTGTACAGCGGGATGCCGGCGGCCACGACGCCGGCGGCGGCGTCGCTCACGCCGGCCGGGTCGGCCAGCGAGATGGCGATGCCCGAGGAGCCCGACGCGACCGCGGCCTCGATCTCCTGGGCCTGGGCCAGGGCGTCGTTGTTGGAGCCGAAGTAGACGACGTCGCAGCCGATGGCGTCGGCGGCGTCTCTGACGGCCACCTCGACCACGGACCAGAACACGCCGGAGTCGCCGTGGGTGATCACGTGGAAGGTGTGATCGCAGCCCTGGGTCTCAACGACCTCGTCGGCCGCGGCCGCGGTCGTTGCCGGAGCCTCCTCGTCGGCCGGTGCGGCCGCCTCGGCGGGGGCCTCTTCGGCGGGCGCGGCGGGCGCGGGGGCGTCGTCACCGTCGTCGCCGCACGACGCGGCCACGAGCGTGATGGCGAGCACCACGGCGAGCAGCTTCAGTAGTCTTGACATGGTTGTTTATCCCTCCGGGATTCGGTGGTTGTTGTTGGTTGCTCCGCTGCCCGTCGAAGCGGGCACCAGACTCTTAAGGAACTCCAGGTTCAGGTCGGCATCCCGCCTGAGCCCAGCCACCGCGGAGAGGTCCCCCTCAGCGATAGCCGCGTCCTGTTCCAGGACGTACCAGAGATTCCGTCCTGATTCTTCGAGTCGGGTGACGACCTTCGCGATCGCCACCTCTCCTCGACCGAGTGGCGGGAACAGGCCGCGCTGCACCGCCTGCATGAGAGACAGCTCTCCCGCTTTCAGCCCGGCCGCCAGCGCGGGCTCAAGATCCTTGAGATGGACTAGGCCAACGCGCCGCTCGTAGTGGTCCAGTAGCTCCTCGACATCGGTCCCGCCGATGGTGATGTGCGCGGTGTCGAGCACGAGCGGGACGTCTGAGCCCTCCAGGATCCTCCTCAGTTCGGCATCGGTCTCCACGAGGGACCCGAAGTGGGAGTGGTACACCTGCCGCAGCCCGTGCTCGGCCGCAATGCCGTCGATCTCGTCCAGCGAGGCGCACAGCACGGCCCATTCCGTCTCGCTCAGGGGCTCGTGACGCCAGCGGTCCTCGTGGCTGACCGCGCAGGTGACGAAGAACCGGCCACCCCCACCGGAGATGAGACGGGCCCAGCGGTGGGCCGCGGCCCGGGTCGACTCGGCGCGGCTGGGGTCGTGCAGGACCAGCGGCACGAAACCCCCGAGGAGGCCCAGCCCGTGACCGTCCAGCGTCGCGCGGAGCTCGGTCGGCTCGGTCGGCAGGTAGCCCCACGAACCGAGTTCGGTGTGGGTGAATCCGGCCGCCCTCATCTCGGCCAGCACGCGGTGGACGGGGAGCTGGTAGCCCCAGCCCGGCACCTCGCACACGCCCCAGCTGATGGGCGCGGTGGCGACGCGGTCGAGCAGCGCGGTCGGCGCCGCGGTTGTCATGGGCCGCTACCCGACGAGCCTTGCCAGCGTTCAGGCCCGCCCTGTCGTGCAGGCATTTCCCCCTCGATGTCCTCCCTGGATCCGCCGCGCCGCATTGTATTAGAGCGCTCTAATGGTTTATCGTCCCGGCCGTGTTCTGTCAAACCGGGCGGCGGTGATCGGCATGAACCGCCCCACCATGGAGGACGTGGCGGAGCGGGCGAAGGTATCGCGCGCCCTGGTGTCGCTGGTGATGAACGACTCGCCGCAGGTGTCCGACGAGAAGCGGCGCTCGGTGCTCCAGGCCGCCCGCGAGCTGGGATACCGGCCCAACCTGATCGCCCGCATCCTCGCGCAGCAGCGCACCCATACGATCGGCGTGCTCGTCGACGACCTCCGGAACCCGTTCTTCGGCGAGGTCGTCGACGGTATCGAGGCAGAGGCCGCCGATCACGGCCTCAGGGTGCTCATCCTCAACGGCCACCGGGATGCCCGGCGCGAGGCCGAAGCGGTCGAGACCTTCCTGCAGTTGCGGGTGGAGGGGATGGCTCTGGTCGGCGCCCGCCTCGACGACAGCGACACGGCCCGGGTCGGCTTGGCCGGTCCCTGCGTGATGGTGGCCAGCGGTGCGGTCCATACCGGTGTCGACACCGTCGGCACCGACGACCGGCGAGGGGCGGAGCTGGCCGTGGAGCACCTGGCCGCGCTTGGCCATACCCGGATCGTGCACTTGGACGGCGGGACCAACGTTTCCGCCGGGGAGCGTCGTTCGGGCTACGAGTCAGGCATGCGGTCCGCCGGCCTCGGCGACCTGGTCGACATCCGCCCCGCAGGTGACGATGAGGCCGATGCCCTCGAAGTCATCGACGAGCTGCTGGCTGATGACGATCCCCCCACTGCCCTGTTCGCCTTCAACGATCTGCTCGCCGCGGGCGCGCTCAACCGGCTCGCCGACGCGGGCATGGCCGTCCCCGGCGACGTGTCGCTGGTCGGCTTCGACAACACCTTCATCTCCGCACTGCGCCACCTGTCGCTCACCACTGTCAACCAGCCCACGCTGGCCATGGGGCGCCTCGTGGTGGCCACACTGCTCCAGCGCCTCTCCGACGGACCCAGCGGGCCGATCCGCCACACTCTGCAACCCGAACTGGTCGTTCGTTCCACGACCGGGCCGCCCCGCGGCGGGGCCATACTGTCGCCGGCACGGCCAAGACCGCGATGAGGCGAACCTGACGATGCTCGACCACGTCTTCACCGACGCCATCGGCGCCCTGCGGGACGCGTTCGAGGACGCGCTGCTGGAGCGGCAGGCCGGCGAGGAGCGGTTCCAGACCGACGTGCTGCTGGGCGACGTCTCCTGGGAGAACTCATACGCCCTCCCCGGCGAGGGTCAGCCGCCCAGAGTGTGTGCCGACGTCAGCTGCGTGTGGCCCACCTGGTCGCAGGCGGCCTATCTCAGCTGGTACGCGGGCGAGGGCTACGCCGAGCCGCCCCGCATCGAGATCAAGATCCTGCTGCGGGCCCAATGCCTGGCCGGCGCGCCCGAGCCTGCGATGGTCCTGGATGTGCTTCCCGGAGCCAGCCCCGACATCGGCAGCGAGTCCCTCCGGCGGGGAGGGCCCAGGGTGGAGTCGCTGTACGCCGAGGACCTCGACGACGCCGACGCCACCGAGTACGCCATCGACGTGAGCTACGAGGGTGTCTACGAGCTCGACGAGGCCGGCCTGTCAGACGGCGCCGAGCTCGACAAGCACTTCACCGCGCTGGGCGGCTGGATCGCTTCGATGCTTGTGCGTCTCGGCGACCTGGAACTGGGCTACCGGCCGGTCCTGGAGGACTGATCGCGTCGGCAGCGGCACCGGCTCACAGGCCGCGCCGCACCTCGGGGAGATCTTCGTAGGAGGGCTCGCGTCCCTCAGACTGGGCCGTGAACGACTCGGCGAGATCCTGGGGGTGGAGCATCCCCGACTGCCAGAGCGCGATGTGGCGCAGCGAGTCCTCCACCGTGTGGTCCAGGCTGTAGTTGAGCGCCTCCTTGGTGCCGTGCATCGCCAGCGGCGACTTGGACGCGATCTCCCCGGCTGTTGCCATCACCGCCTCCATCATCGAGTCCCGGTCATCGAACACCTCGTTGACCAGGCCCAGCTGGTGAGCCCGTGTCGCCGGCATGCGCCTGCCGGTGAATGCGTACTCGCGGGCCACGCCGGGCGGGATGAGCTTGGGCAGGCGCTGAAGGGTGCCGACGTCGGCGGCCATGCCGATGTTGATCTCGTGCACGGAGAACCAGGCGTCGGCTGTGGCGTAGCGGCAGTCGGCCGCGGTCACCAGGTCGACCGCGCCGCCCACGCAGGCGCCGTGGATTGCGGCCAGCACCGGCATGCGGGCCTGCTCCAGCGCGGTGAACGAGCGCTGCAGATGCAGCAGGCTGAGGCGCACGTTCGCTCGACGGCGGCCGACCTCGGTCGACTCGCCCTCGAGCATGGAGTCGCCGGCGAACACGGACAGGTCCATGCCGGCGCAGAAGTGGCGCCCGTCCGCCGACAGCACGATGACCCGCGCCCGCCCGGCGTCGGAGATCTCGTCGACGATCGCGGGCAGCTCCGACCAGAACTCCGGGATCATGGTGTTGAGCTGCTCGCCGCGGCTGAGGCGCAGGTGCGCGATGCGATCGGACTCCTCCACCTCGAAGCACCGGTAGCCCATGGCCGCAGGCTAGCCGGGTCAGCGGGCGCCGGAGCCTGGGCGCTCAGCCGGTAGCGGGGCTCAAGGCGGCCATCAGCCGTGACACCAGCGCATCCCAGTCACCGGCCTTGACACGGCCGCTCGCGAGCTCGTCAGACACCGCCAGGTGCCTTCCGAGGCCCAGGCACTGGCAGAGCGCCACGATGGCAGGGGTGCTGAGTGCAGGGTCGATGGAACCCTCGGTCTTGCCTCGTGCGACGATCGAGCTCAAGCTGGCCCTCTCCTCGCTCATCGCGTCGGAGACTGCGGCGCGGAAGCTGTCGTCGCGCCGGGCACTGACCATCGCCTCAAGCACCACCTCCCGGATGCGGACATCGCGGGCCGTCGAGAGGTCGTCGCCGAGGACGGCAAGCACTTCCTTGCCGGGCGTCGCCGCGACCGCCGACGAGGCGTGCACGCACTGCGCGACGATGTGGCGGACGGCCGCGACGATCAGATCGCGCTTGCCCTGCCACCGCGCGTAGATCGCGCCGGTGGTGAGGTCGGCGCGGCGGGCGATCTCGGCGACGCGGGCAGCCTCGAACCCATGCTCGGCGAACACCTCGACCGCGGCGTCCAGCAGCCGTTCGGTGACGTCTGTGCTACCTCCCACTGATAATAACCGTTATTCGGTGAGATATCCTTGCATTGTGTGTAAGTGTATTAGTTGCCTTGACCGAAGCCAATGGCTCGCAGGGCCTCTTGGGAGCGACGCCGGTGCGGTCGACGTTCAGAAACGGGCGGCGAACCTGCGGAGGTTCCTCGCCCAAACGGCCCGCAGCACTGGGCGGGCGAGAGCGGCTCCGAGGCGGCCACCCATCCACCATCCGAACCGGAGCGACTCGGTCCACTCGAAGCGGGTGTGGACGGCGCCCTCCGGGCCTTCGCAGACGGACAGCCGGAACTGCCCGGTACCGGACACCACCCCGGAGTGCCTGATTCCCATGACCTCGCCCTCGCGCCAGTCGGTGACCTCCATGTGGTCGGTGAGCCGCACGGGGCCGATCCTGGTGTCGCACTCGAAGCGCACTCCGACGCCCTCGGTCGCCTCGGTCAGGAAGCGGATCTCCGCGGCGTCGCTCATCCAGTCGGTGTGGCTGCCGATGTGCCGGAGGTCCTCCCACACCTCCACGGGCCGGGCGGGCACCACCGTCGAGACCCTGATGGCAGGCACCGGGCTAGGCGAGTTCGTGGGAGGCTGCGAGCTGCGACAGCGCCGTCTGGGGGCGCGCCCCGACATGGCTGATGACCTCGGCTGCGGCAAGGCTGCCCAGTTCTGCGCACCGGAGCGGCGGGGCGCCCCGGCTCATGCCCCACAAGAACCCCGCGGCGTACATGTCGCCTGCTCCGGTGGCGTCGACCACGGGGGCGATCTCGGCCGCGGGAATCTCATCGGTCGTCGTGCCCTGCACGACCACCGAGCCGCGGGGCCCCAGGGTGACCGACAGCGTGCGGACCATCCCGGCGGTGCGCTGGAGGGCGGCGGCGAAGTCGTCGGTCGCGTGAAGGGCGCACACCTCCGCCTCGTTGGCGAACACGATGTCGACATGGTCCTCGATCAGGTCGAGCCACTCGTCACGGTGGCGCTCGACGCAGTACGAGTCGCTCAGGGCCAGCGCAACCGTCCTGCCGGCCTCCCCCGCGGCCGCCACGGCCACCCGGATGGCCTCCTTGGCCACCTGGACGTCCCACAGGTAGCCCTCGCAGTAGGTGATCCCGGCCGACGCCACCAGGTCGGTGTCCACGTCCGGTGGTGCCAGCAGCGCGGCGATGCCCAGATACGTGTTCATGGTGCGCTCCGCGTCGGGGGTCACCTGGATCAGGCAGCGGGCGGTGGGAGGCCCCTCCGGCGAGGGAGGCACGTCGAAGGCGACCCCTGTGGCCCGGATGTCGTGGACGAACACCTCCCCGAGTTGATCGTCGCGCACCTTGCCGATGAAGGCGGCCCGCGCGCCGAAGGAAGCCACGCCGGCCATGGTGTTGGCCGCCGATCCGCCCGAGGCCGCGATGCCCGGCGGCATCGCGTCATAGAGCGAGGCCGACCGGTCCGCGCCGACGAGCGTCATGGCCCCCCTCACCAGCCCGTGGTCGTCGATGAACGAGTCCGGGACCGTGGCGATCACGTCTACGATGGCGTTGCCGACGCCGACGGCATCAAGTGACGGTTCCACGAAGCCTCCCGGTCGCCCCGAGACACTAGAGCGAGCGAGAGCGGGAGTTCAGCCGGTGGCCACCCGGCGAGCCAGGGAGCGGAAGGCCATCACGAACGTGACCAGGCCCAGGCCGCCGATGGCGGCCGCCCCCTTGCCGATGGCGACGACATCCCAGCCCCCCGACAGCAGCGAGCGCATTCCCTCCAGCAGATAGGTCACCGGGTTCCAGGCGGCCACGGTCTGCATCCAGCCGGTCATGAGCTCCCGCGGCAGGTACGCGGGCGTCAGGAAGGCGAAGGGGAAGAAGATCAGGAACGACGAGTTGACCGCGGCCGGGTTCCCGGTTCGCAGGGCCACCGTGTACGGGAATCCGGTGAAGGACAGGCTCCATGCCACCGCCAATCCCAGGAAGACCAGGATCCCCAGCAGCCCGGTCTCGAAACGAACGCCCGCCACGAAGCCCATGGCGATCACGACCAGCGACAGTGAGATGGCCAGGACGATGTCGGCCACCATCATGCCGAGCAGCAGTGTGGTCCGGCGCACCGGCGTCACCAGCATCCGGTCGAGGTAGCCGGTCTGGATGTCGATGACCAGCACCGACGCCCGGGAGATGCCGGTGACCGCGAAGATTATGGCGACCGGTATCTGGAAGGCCCGGTAGTCGATGCCGGGCGAGCGCTCCACGAACGACTCGAGCGCGCCGATGTTGACCAGGAAGAAGAAGGTGGGGATGATAAGCGCCGGGGCCATCGCCTCGGGCTCGCGCAGCAGGCTGCGCACCGAGCGGCGGGCCACGGTGGCGATGTCGGTGAGGATCCCGACGGGACGCACCATGCCGCCGCCGGCAACGGCGGGGGCTCCGCTCTGAACGCTCACGGCGGGCCGCTCCGCGGAGACGCCGGCACCCGGCCGGCGTGCTGCGGATCCGATCCCGTGGCTGCCGCGCCGCCCCCGCCGCCAGTCGAATCCACTGCGGACATCCGGTACCCGGTGGCCAGCAGGAACACGTCGTCGAGCGACGGCGTGCGCACCGTGAGCGACTGCGGGTGAAGTCCCGCCGACGACAGGGCAACCGCCACCGTGCCGACTGTGGCCGCGCCGTCTGCGGTGGCGATGGTGATGCCGCGACGGCCCTGGGTGACGGCATCCACCTCGGGCACGGTCTCGGCCACCGCAGCCGCGGGCGCAATGGCCTCGGATGGAAGGTCCACGACGATCACGTCGGCGCCCACGGCCCGTTTGAGCTCCGTAGGCGAGCCCTCCTCGACGATGCGGCCGCCGTCGATGATGGCCACCCGGTCCGCCAGCGCGTCGGCCTCCTCGAGGTACTGGGTGGTGAGGAACACCGTCACTCCGAGCTCGCCGTTCAACCGGCGCACCTCGTCCCAGACCTGAGCCCGGCTGACCGGGTCTAGGCCGGTGGTCGGCTCATCCAGGAAGAGCACCTCGGGGCCGTGGATGAGCGAGGCCGCGAGGTCCAGGCGGCGCTTCATGCCGCCGCTGTAGGTCTTGACACGATCCTCCATGGCGTCGCCGATGTCGGCGAGGTCGACGGCCCGCGCGATCGAGGCGGCCCGGTCGGGTGCGCTCAGGCCGTACAGCCGGGCCTGCAGGTCGAGTATCTCCCGGCCCGTCTGGCGCTCGTCGAGCGCGGCCTCCTGCAGCGCCACTCCGATGCGGATGCGGACCTCGCCCGGGTCGTCGACGACGTCGTAGCCGCCCACCGCGGCCTGACCTGCGGTGGGCCTCAGCAGGGTGCACAGCATCCGCACCGTGGTGCTCTTGCCCGCGCCGTTCGGGCCCAGGAAGCCGTAGATCGCGCCGGCGTCGACGTTCAGATCGACGCCGTCCACTGCCCGGTTTTCGCCGAAGGTCCGGACGAGGCCCCGAGCCTCGATCGCTGAGTTCTGATCCCCACTCCGGGCAGCACGCGGCACGGGGCCGCAGGCTACCGGAGGCGGACGTTGGTGAATCCGGGAGAGGCCTCGATCATCAGCAGCTTGACCCTCTCGTCCGTCGCGGCCCGCAGCCGGTGAGGCTGGCGAGTGTCGTAAGAGATGGAGTCGCTGGGCTCGAGCCGGAAGATCTCGCCGTCCAGGTCGACGTCCACCACGCCGGAGATGACATAGATCGTCTCGAATCCGTCGTGGACCCAGTACTCGCGAAAGGTGTCGGGCGCGCCGCTGAACTCGACGACCTGGAAGGGACTGGCCTCCGGCGCGACAACCCGGCGCAACCCGTCCATGTCGCCGAGCTCGCTGGCCGGCACCACCGAGGTGTCGGATGCCCGGACGACGGTTGCCTCCCGGGTGTTCTCCGACCCGGCCAGCAGCCAGGAGGCGTTGGTGCCCAGCGCCTCGGAGATCTGGTGCAGCGAGTTCATCGACGGCCGAGCCAGTCCCCTCTCAACCTGTGAGAGGAACGGATGCGACAGGCCGCTCAACTGGGCCAGCCCCTTCAGAGTGAGCCCTCGTTCCTTGCGCAGGGCCCGGATCTTGGCTCCCAGCCGCCGGATGCGCTCCGCGTCGTCGACCCGGCCCTCAAGCCTCGCCCCCGCGGTGCCAACAGCAACGTTCTCAGAGTTCACAGGCTTGTTCCGGCTCGCGTTCCCATCCGGCTTGCGCCGAGCAAATGTTGATGGTATCAAGATTGATATAGGTCATGTCAACATTTCGGACCAACACCTGGAGGACAGTATGAGCAAGAAGTCATGGATACGCGCCCTATGCGCGCTGGCGGTATTGGGCTTGATCGCAGCTGCATGCGGCGACGACGATAGCGACGACGGCGGCGCGACGACAGTCACCGAGGCTCCGGCCACAACTGCCGCCCCCGAACCGGACCCCGAGCCTGCCCCCGAACCAGAGCCGGCGGAGGAGCCCGAGCCGGCGGAAGAGCCTGAACCGGCCGCTGAGCCCGAGCCGGCGGAAGAGCCCGCCGATGAGGAGATGGCCGAGGACGCCATGAGCCTGGCCGGTCTCTGTCCCGATCCTCTGGTCATCCAGACCGACTGGTTCCCCGAGTCCGAGCACGGCGCCCTGTACCAGATGGTCGGTGCGGACTACGTCATAGACGCCGACAACCAGACGACGACCGGAAGCCTCATGGTGGGCGACGTCGACACCGGGATCGACATCGAGATCCGGGCCGGAGGGCCCGCGATCGGGTTCGCCTCCGGCTCGACCCACATATATGTGGACGAGAACATCACCCTCGCCTACGTGAGCATCGATCAGTCGATAATCCGCAACGAGGAGACGCCGACGCTCTCGGTTGCAGCACCCCTCGAGAAGAATCCCCAGATCATCCAATGGGATCCCGAGACGCACCCCGACATCAACACGATCGCTGACATCGGCGAGGCCGGACTCACCGTGAACGTGTTCGCCGGCGGCACCTTCATCGACGTGTTCGTCAACGAGGGCGTGCTCTCAGCTGACCAGATCGACCCGTCCTACGACGGCGCGCCGTCCCGGTTCATCTCCGAGGGCGGGGCCATAGCTCAGCAGGGGTTCGCTTCGGAATCGCCCTACAGCTACGAGACCGTCTACGAGGAGTGGGGCAAGCCGATCGCCTTCGAACTGATCCACGACGCCGGACTGCGGATCTACTCACAGACGCTGTCGATCCGTACCGGTGACCTCGACAGCCTGCGTCCCTGCCTGGAGCGCTTCGTGCCCATCGTCCAGCAATCGGTGGTGGACTTCGTTACCGACCCGGCCAGAGCCAACGCCATCATCGTCGATGCGGTCGAGACGATCGACAGCTTCTGGGTGTACCCGCCGGCGCTGGCCGACTTCTCCGTTCAGGCCCAGAAGGACTACGGCCTGGTCGGCAACGGCCCCGACGACACCGTGGCAAACATGGACGAGGACCGGATCGCGGAGGTGATCGCCAAGATCATCGCGGCCGGCTTCGACGTCGACCCCTCGATGCAGCCCAGCGACATCATCACCAACGAGTTCATCGACGAGAGCATCGGCTTCTAGTGCTTGAATCGGCGGGGCCTCCCGGTCAGCCGGGAGGCCCCAGCCGGGCCTATTCTCGCCTGTCCGCAGCGCGCCACACTAAGGAGTGCGAATGACCGAAGCCGTTGACGTCCGTGACGGCCGAGCCGGGGCCGCGGACTTCGTTGTTGCCGGCACCGTCATAACCGTCGATTCCGAGCGCCGGGTGTTCCTCGACGGTGCGGTGGCGGTCGCAGGCTCGCGGATCGTCGCGGTGGGACCGAGGGCCGAGGTCGAGGCGGCCTACCCGGGCGGCCGGCGACTCGGAGGGCCACGGGACCTGGTGATCCCGGGGCTGATCGACACCCACAACCACATGGCCCAGGCCCTGGTCCGGGGGATGGCCTTCGAGGACCTGCCCAACATCACCCGGATCTACATCCCGGCTGAGGACGTGCTCGGCGACGACGGGATCAGGACCAGCACCCGGGTCACCATGGCCAACCTGCTCCGGGCCGGCGTCACCACCACCACCGACACCACCTGCACTCCCGACCACGAGGACGCCGTGGGCGAGACCGCGCTGGAGATGGGCATCCGCTGCGCCCTGGCGGTGGGGCAGCGCGACCGCACCTCCCGCCTCGCCAGCAACTACGAGCAGATCGAGGGACGCTCGGAGTACCGCGACGACCCGGCAGTGCGGGCCGACAACATCGCCCACATCGACGACTTCTGCACCCGCTGGGCTACGCGGGGCGCAGGCCGGGTGCGCCCCTACATCCATGCACCCAGCGTCGGTTCGGTCAGCGACGAGATGTTCGGTGCGGCCCGGGACCTGGCGGAGCGCCACGACACCGCGATGATGACCCACATCAACCGCGACCGCGAGGAGATCGAGCTGTCGGTCTCGCTGTTCGGGCACCGGCCACTCGAGCACCTCAGCCACCTCGGCGTGCTCGGACCGCGCTTCCTGGCCATCCATGCCATGCTCACCACCGCCCGCGAGGCGCAGATGATGGCCCAGTCGGGCGCGATGCTCACCCATGCACCGGTGGTGTGCACCGACATCGTGTCGGCCGTCACCGACGTGGTGGGGATGCGGGCCGCCGGCGTCACCGTCGGCCTCGGATGCGACACGGTCATCAACGACATCCTGGCCGTGGCCAGGATCGCCTACATGATGCACGGCCAGGCCGCGGGCATCCCGCTGTACGACCCCGTGGGCTTCACCACCGAGGACGCCTTCGACATGGCCACCATCGACGGGGCCCGGGCGCTGCTGTGGGACCACGAGATCGGTTCGCTCGAGGTCGGCAAGGCCGCCGACCTGGCCGTGATCGACGGCGAGAACCCGCGACTCTCACCCCGGCACAACCCGGTCGGATCGATCGTGAGGTACGCGGCCGGGACCGACGTCAAGAGCGTCCTGGTGAACGGCTCGCTGGTGGTGGACGGCGGCCGCGTCCTCACCGTCGACGAGGCCGCCCTGCTCGACGAGGCCGAGAAGGTCGCGCAGCGCATGCGCGAGGACCTGACGGACCGGCGGTACTGGCCCCTGAACCACCGCTACCGGGTCGTCGACGGCTGACAACAGCACCATCACGGGTACCGTCGGACCATGAGTCCGAGACTGCCCGGCGGCGTCGTTCCCCGGCACTACGACATCGAGCTGGAACCCGACCTCGAGGCCGCGGCCTTCACGGGCCGGGTCGGCATCGACATCGAGGTCACGGAGCCGCGGGACACGATCGTGCTGAACGCGGCGGAGCTGGACATCGCCAGTGCCCAGATCACCGCCCCGGGAGGCGAGGCCCTCGAACTCGACTTCGAGCTCGACGAGGATTCCGAACGCCTGACGCTGTCGCCGCGAGGGGGATCCGCACCGCTGGCGGCAGGCCCGACCCGGCTCGACATCGCCTTCACCGGGGTGCTCAACGACCAGCTGCACGGCTTCTACCGGTCCACCTACACCGACGACGCCGGCGAGACCCACACCGTCGCCACCACCCAGTTCGAGTCCACCGATGCCCGGAGGGCCTTCTGTTGCTTCGATGAGCCTGCGCTGAAGGCCACCTTCGCGACGACGCTGGTGGTGCGGCAGGGCCTGCTGGCGGTGTCCAACACGGCTGAGACGGGCCGCGAGCCGCTGGAGGACGGTCGGGTTCGGGTCAGCTTCGCGACAACAATGCCGATGTCCACCTACCTGGTGGCCTTCGTGGTGGGGCCGCTGGAGGTCACCGACCCGATCGACTGCGGCGGGGTGCCGGTGCGGGTGGTCCACCGGCCCGGCCGGGGCGACCAGACCGGGTTCGCGCTCGACGTCGCGGCCCACGCCCTGGAGTGGTTCTCCGACTACTACGGCCTGCCCTACCCCTCCGACAAGCTCGACCTGGTGGCCATACCGGACTTCGCGTTCGGCGCCATGGAGAACCTCGGCTGCGTGACCTTCCGGGAGGTCCTGCTGCTGGTCGACGAGACCGCCGCCAGCCAGCCCGAACTGCAGCGGGTAGCCGACGTGATCAACCACGAGCTGGCCCACATGTGGTTCGGAGACCTGGTGACCATGGCCTGGTGGGAGGGGATCTGGCTCAACGAGGCCTTCGCCACCTTCATGGAGACGGCCTGCAGCGACGCCTACCGGCCCGACTGGCAGGTGTGGTCGACGTTCTGCCGCAGCCGGGCCTCGGCGCTGTCCACCGACGCCCTCGGCACCACCCGGGCGGTGGAGTACCCGGTGCACTCCCCGGCCGAGGCCGAGGACATGTTCGACGTGATCACCTACGAGAAGGGAGCGGCCCTGGTCCGCATGCTGGAGCAGTACCTGGGGGCCGAGACGTTCCGAGCCGGCGTGCGCCTTTATCTGCGGCGCCACGCCTACGGCAACACCGTCACCGAGGACCTGTGGAACGCCCTGGCCGAGGCCTCGGGCCAGCCGGTGGGACAGATCATGGGCGGCTGGATCTACCAGGGCGGCTACCCGGCGGTCAGCGCCGTCGCCGGCGAGCACGGCCTGGAGCTGTCGCAGCGCCACTTCACGCTCGATCCCGGCCGGGCTGAGCCGCGGGACTGGACGGTTCCGCTACGGCTGCGGGTACAGCAGCCCGGGACCAACACCAACGAGCTGCGGTTGCTGCTCGACCAGCCCCGCCGGACCCTGACCATGCCGGCAGGTCCGCCGGTGACGCTCAACGCCGGCGCCTCCGGCTTCTACCGTGACGACCCCGATCCAGCGAGCCTGGCGGCGGTATCGCAGGCGGGGCCGGGCGACCGCACCCCCGAGGAGCGCCACGGCCTCATCGACGATGCCTGGGCCGCCACCCTGGCCGGTCGCCTGGACGCGCCGGCCTTCGTCGACCTGGTGGTGGGGGGCTTCACCGCGGAGCGCGACCTCACGGTGTGGCAGGCCATCGCCGCAGCGTTGGCCCATCTCCGCCGGCTGGTGGACGGCGAGGCGGCCAGCCGCTTCTGCGAGCTGGTCGCAGCCGCCTCCGACGACGCCGCCGCAGACGTCGGGCTCGACCCGCCCGTCGGTGGCGGGGAGGACGAGCGCACCGGCGAGCTGCGGGCGACGTTGCTGCGGCTGCGGGGCGCAGTCGCGGATCACCCGCCGACCATCGCGGCGTGCCGGGCGAGACTGGACCATCCCGACCCCACGCTCGCGGCGGCCGCCCTGGGCGTGGTGGCCGCCCACGGAGACGCCGGCGACTTCGCCCGGATCCGCGGCCGCTTCACCGAGGCGTCCGACCCGCAGACCGAGCAGCGCCACCTCGCCGCGCTGGCCGACTTTCCCGACTCCGGACTGGTGCGCTCCATCCTGGAGGGCACCCTGGACAACTCCGTGCGCACCCAGGACGGCCCGTACTTGATCCGGCGTGCCCTCACCAACCGCCACGCCGGACCGGACGCCTGGGACTTCCTCACCAGCCGCTGGGACGATCTTGCCGCCACCTTCCCGAGCAACTCGCTGTCGCGGATGCTCGAGGGAGTCACCGCGCTCGACCGGGTCGAGCTCGCCGCCGAGGTGCGCGACTTCATGGCCGCAAACCCCGTACCCCAGGGGGCCAAACAGGTCGCCCAGCACCTTGAGCGGCTCGACATCAACGTCGCCCTGAGAGCGCGCGAGTCCGACCGCCTCGCAGCCGCTGTGTTCGCGATGGCCGCGCGGAGAACGGGCGGGGTCGACCCGCCGAATCCATGACCCCGCGCCACTGGAGGACCTGCTACGATCCCCGGGTCACTGTTCGAGCCGGGCGTCAGGCCACCGGAGCGCGAGACGCTCGAGGGCGCCGATGACATTGAAGAAGACCACTCCGGCCGCTGAGGAGAGAGCGATGCCGGCGAACATCAGCCGGGTGTCGAGCCGGTAGCTGGCCTGGATGATGACGAAGCCGATCCCTCGATCGGCCCCGGTGAACTCGGCGACGATCGCCCCGATGACCGACAGCGTTGATGCCACCTTCAGGCCGGCGAAGACGTACGGCAGGGAGCTCGGGACACGCAGCCGCCAGAAGATCGACCATCTGGTGGCCGAGAGGATGCGCATGAGCTCCAGGGCTTGACTGCTGATTGCTCGGAACCCCTTGGTTGTGTTGACGAGCACGGGGAAGAAGCAGATCAGCGCGGCGATTATCACCTTCGGCTGGAGCGTGAAGCCGAACCAGATCGTCAGCAACGGGGCCACCGCGACGATCGGCACCGTCTGAAGCACTATCGCCCAGGGAAAGAGCACGCGCTCGATGAACTTGGCGTGGACGAACACGATCGCGGTCAGAACGGCGGCAAAGCTGCCGAGCAGGAATCCCAAGACCGCCTCGATCATGGTCCAACGGAGGTCATCAGCCGCCAGCGACGGCCCTTCAGCCAGCAGCTCGCTCCCAACCTCGGATGCGCTCGGGTAGAGATACGCGGGAACGTCTCTGACATTGACCCAGACTTCCCAAACGACGAGCCCGACCACGAAGACCGCAAGTGAAGGCAGGGACCGCAACGCCGCGTCGACCACGCGGCTGCGTTCCCTGCTGCTCACAGCTGCCTCCTCGCCAGCTCGACCTCGTCTTCGACCTCGAGGAGGCCCCGCAGCTCGCCCGTCAGTGCGGCGAATTCGGGTTCGTAGCGGACTTCGAGGCCGCGCGGCTTTCTGAACGGGACCTCGGCGATCCGGGTGACGCGGCCCGGTCTGGAGCTGAGCATCACCACCCGATCGGCCAGGAAGATCGCCTCCTGGATGCTGTGGGTGACGAACAGGACGGTTGAGCCAGTCTTGTTGCAGACGTCAAGCAGCTGCAGGTTGAGGCGGTCGCGGGTGAACTCGTCGAGTGCTCCGAAGGGTTCGTCCATGAGCAGGATCTTGGGGTCGTAGCTGAGTGCCCGCGCCAGCGCGACTCGCTGCCGCATGCCTCCGGAGACCTGGCCCGGGTAGTGGTCCTCGAACCTCTCCAGCCCGACATCGCGCAGCAGCTCTCGGGCGACCTGTTCGCGGTGCGGTCCGCGGTTGGGGTTCCGGCGGCCAAGGACCCGGTCCGGCAACAGCACGTTGCCGAGGACCCGGAGCCATGGGAACAGGGTCGGCTGCTGGAACACGAAGCCGAAGTCGACGTCGCGTCTTGCCTCGTCCGGTGTCTTCCCGCTGACGTCCACCCGTCCCGAGGTCGGCTCCAGGAGCCCGCTCACGATCCGGAGCAGGGTCGATTTGCCGCACCCGGAAGGGCCGACGAGAGCGACGAACTCGCCGGCGGAGATGTGCAGATCGATCCCATCGAGGGCGGTCACGCCCTGACCGCCCCCGAACTGCATGCCGACGCCGTCGATCGCGATGCCCGTGCCGGTCATGGCGTGCCATGGTCCGCCTCGTAGCGGGCGATTGCGTCGAGTGCCACGTCGATCGCGTTGCTCCAACCCGCCACAAGTGCCTGGTTCCTGCTCTCGAAGTCGACCTCGTCGGGCTGCAGGTAGTTGTAGGAAACGGCACAGACCATGGCCCCGCACAGGCCCCTCAAGTGAGCAATCGTGAAGATCGCGGAACTCTCCATCTCGACATTCGAGATGCGGTGCTTCTGGAGCCGCTCGACGAACTCCGGCGTCTCCGCGTAGAACGCGTCGCTCGACGCGTTGATGCCCACATGCACCCCGAACCCGCGTTCAGCGGCAAGGTCTCGGGCCGCGTCGATCAGGTGCCGAACGAGGAAGTGATCAGCCACGGCCGGGAATCTCTGGTCGACGTAGGCGGCGCTGGTGCCGTCGAGGCGCATGGCCGCGGTGTTGACGACCAGGTCGCCCGGAGCCATCCCAGGCAGGTAGGCGGCGCTGCTGCCGACTCGAATGAAGTGGGTTGCACCGACGTTTGCGAGCTCCTCCACCGCTATAGCCGCCGACGGGCACCCGATGCCGGTGGACGTGCCGCTGACCTCGATGCCCTGGTAGCGCCCGGTCACGGTTCGGTACTCGCGGTGGACGGCGATCTCGCGAGGGTCGTCCAGATGATCGGCGATCATGAGCACGCGGGCCGGGTCGCCGGGCAACAGCACGTACCGTGCGACGTCGCCCGGACTCACATGCAGGTGATACTGCCGCGCGTTCAGCGTCCTCGCGTTCTTGTCCAGAACCGCCACGGAGGCTCCTCTCCTTGCCGTCTCATGGGGTCGCGGGTCGGTGCCGGCTCTTGCACCGACCGCACCGATTGCTCAGTGGGGCAATCAGAAGCAGTAGTCGTCGTGGACGGAATCCAGGTCGATGTCGGCCTCGAATCCGCCGTACCGGCGAAGGACGTCGTCGACGGTTTGCCACCGCTCCTGGGTCATCGTCCCGATCCCGTCGGCCAGCGCGGACTCCGAGAGGACGCTCGGTCGAACCGCCTCGAGGCTGGCCGACTCCTTCTCGGCTGAGAGGTTCTCCGGGTCGACGGCCACGACGATGTCGACTGCCTCCTGTGGATTGTCGAGCGCGTACTGCCAGCCCTTGGCCAGAGCGCGCACCATCGCACACACCACCTCGGGGTTGTCCTGCCGGTAGGCGGTGGTCGTGAAGAGTGCGTTGGCCGAGGTCTGCACGCCGAAGTCGTAGGGAATGAATACGTCGACGGGGAACCCCAGTTGCTCGGCCAGGATCGGCTCGTTGGTCGAGAACACCGTCAGCAGATCGATGTCACCCTCGAGCAGCGGCGTGAGGTCGAAGCCGACCGCGACCTGGTTGAGCAAGTCCGGATCGACCCCGTTCTGGGTGAGCATCGCCTGGGTGAGCTGCCACGGGCCGCCTTCCTGGAAGCCGATCGTGGCTCCCTCGAGGTCCGCCAACGATTCGAATCCCGAGGACTCGAGGGCCATGATCGCGCCCGGGTGCGCATGGAGGTAGGTCGCCACCGTTACCAGCGGAATCTCCTCCCCGGCCGCGAAGAGGAGCGAGTTCGTGTCGTGCAGGCCGAACTCGTCCTCCCCCGCGACCACCAGTGTGATGCTGTTGACGTCGAACCCGCCGGGGTTGATGGCGACGTTCAGTCCCTCCTCAGCGAAGAAGCCCTTGGCGGCGGCGACGTAAGAACCCGCGAACTGAACGCTCGGGAACCAAGGCAGCCGCAACGAGACGTCTTGCATCTCCTGTGGGGGTGACTCGGCCGCAGGCTCGGCGGCCGGCTCGGGTTCGGGCTCGGCCGCGGGCTCAGGTTCGGGCTCGGCGGCCCGCTCGGGCTCGGGTTCGGGCTCCGGCTGGCCGGCGGCATCAGTGGCTTCCGGTTGGCTGGGAGCCGACGCATCGTCATCGTCTCCACAGGCAGACGCCGCGATGGCCATCACGGCCAGAATCGCCAGCCATCTGGTGAGGACTCCTCGCACATTCATTGGGCTTCCTTTCGGATTCGGCTTCCTTTCGGCCTAGCTGGGCGGCGGGCTTCGATCGGGCGGCTCATCAACAGCCGCAGGACCGCCGGGTTGTGAGGGTCGTTTGAATCGGTCCGACTGCCTTCCGCTCGCCGTCATCGATGGCGGCCCGGAGGGTGACGACCGCCAGCTCGGCCAGCTGGCGTGCCGGCAGGCGGGTTGACGACAGCGGCGGACCCGCCAACGACGAGAGCGGCAACTCGCCGTAGCCCATCAGGCTCACGTCCTCGGGCACTCGAAGCTGCATGTCCCGCAGCTGCTGCAGAGCGCCCCAGGCGAGGATGTCGCCGGCGCAGAAGATCGCGCTCGGGGGTTCGTGGATCTGCATGAGGTTGGCGGCCGCCTTCGCGCCGGCTCCCAGCGACATGTCGCCCGCCGCGACTACGAGATCGGGGTCGGGCTCCAGTCCCGCCTCATGAAGCGCTCGCACATACCCGCGTCGGAGCTCGGAGCCGGAGCTCCATCCCGTCGGGGTTGAGACGTAGGCGACGCGTCGATGTCCGTGGTCTAGGAGATGCCTGGTCGCCTCGAGCGAGCCCGCGACGCGGTCCACGACGATGTGAGAACCGAAGTCGAGATTGGCGCTGTCGACGAACACCAGCGGCAGGATCTCGGCGGCTGTCGCCAGTGTCGCCGTCGTCTCGGCGGCATCGGGCGTCTCGTAGTGGACCGCGATGACCCCGTCCACTCCGCGGCTCAGCAGCTGATCGACGTGTCGCGCTACCGCCTTCGGCTCGTACTGCCGCGTCTGGCATATGACGGGGAGCCAGCCCTCGACCTCGGCCGATTCCGCCACCGCCTGGAGGAACTCGGCGTAGTAGTCGGAGAAGTGCGGCACCATGACGCCGATCATGAAGGTGGGGACTCCGACCCGGCCCGAGCGCGCCGCACTGGCGTCATAGCCCAACACGACGGCCCGGCTGCCCCGCTGCATCGTGATGACGTCGTCGGCGGCGAGCTGGGCGTAGGCCGCACGCACCGTATGCACGTTGACCCCGAGGTGCTCGGCCAGATCGCTCGATGCCGGAAGCCGGTCTCCGGCCGCAACGACACCGGAGGCGACCCGTGAGATCAGCTGCTCCGCGATCTGTGTCGCGAGCGGCGTCCGTGCGGCTCGATCGATGCCGAGTCGCAGGGCCACCAGCTCGCTTGCGTCAACTAGCCCCATGACGCCACCCTAAACCTTGCTAGTTCTCTAGTCAAATAGAGAACTTAGAGGTTGTCGCCGGACGCGCCCCCAAATTGAACTCAGACCTGGCAATGCTCAGAAATTATGATAAATGCTTGACAGATGTCACACCTATATGGAATACTCTGTTCATGCTGATGGAAGCCGCCCGCCGGGCCGAGGCCGCCGCCAAGGAGATGCTGGCGTACGTCAATAGCGGCTCCGCGTCGTGTGCGGAGATGCGCGAGGCGCTTGCGGTCTGCACGGCGTTCATGGCCGCTGGTTCGGCGTTCCAGGCCGGCGCGGCTCGCATCATCGCCCAGGCTGAGCGCCATGGCGACGGCGGCGCCCAAATGCTGGCCGACACCGCCGGGCTGCCGCACCACGAGGCCCGCAGCCAGGTCAAGACCGCCCGGGTGATCCAGGCCGCGCCCGCGGTCCGCGACGCGGTGGAGTCGGGGCGGGTGTCGCCGGCCAACGCCAAGCGGCTCGCCGAGGCCATCGAGAAGACCGGCGCCGAAGCCGTCGAGTCCGACTCGGCGCTCTTGGCCAAGGCCGAGTCGATGCGGCCCGAGCAGTTCATCCGCGAGTCCCGCCGCTGGACCGCCGACCGCCAGGCCGACGGCGGAGCGTCGGAGTACGGGCGCCAGCGAGCCCGTCGCCGCCTGCGGGTGTGGGACGACGACGACGGCATGGTGCACCTGCGGGGCGAGTTCGACCCCGTCACCGGCGAGCGCATCGCCAACCGGCTGCGGGCCGAGGCCCGCCGTCTTCATGACATCGACAAGCAGCAGGCCGCCGGCAGCGATGACGCTCAACGACGCAACTTCGACCAGTGCATGGCCGACGCGCTCGAAAGCCTCACCGGCCTCACTGGCCTCATCGGCAACGACGACTCGCGCGCTGGCGGCGGCAAGCCCTTCGCCGACATATGCGTGGTCGCTCACGTCGACGACGCCACCGGCGAACTGATCGCCGAGCTTCCTGACGGGGTCCGGCTGCCCCGGGCGGTGCTCGAACAGCTCTCCTGCAACGCCAGGCTCACCGGTGCCGTCTTTGACCGCACCGGCAAGCCCATCTGGCGCACGGAGGCCCGCCGCACCGCCACCGAGGCCCAGTGGCAGCTTCTCATCGCCAAGTGGGGCGGCTGCTTCCACTGCGGCGCCAACCCCGGCATCTGCCAGGCCCACCACATCGACCCCGCCTGCCGGGGCGGGCCCACCAAGCTCGACAACCTCGTCCCGGCCTGCTGGAGTTGCCACCAGCGAATCCACCACGACGACTGGTGGATCCTCAAGAGCCCGGACGGGTGGCACACCCTTCACCCTCCGGACCGCATCCACTACGGACCCGCGCTCGCCCCTGGACAACACCGGGCATCGCTGCCGGCGCCGGACACCCAGCACGACGCTGACCCGCCCACATCCCCACGAGAACCCGCCCTCCGGCGAGAAGAACCACGCCGTTCCACCACCGGGCATCCCGAGCCGCTGTTCGCGCTCAACTAGCCGGCTCTCGGACTACTGCTCTGCGGTCAGATCGAGCCGCAACGCTCCGCCCGAACCCGCTGGCCGAATTCACACCCGAGGACGAACATGTCGTCGGTTGGCCGGCCGCGACCTGCACGATTGGGCGCTGGGCCACTCGTCGCTGGGCCGCTCGTCGCTGGGCCTCGCGGAGCTACTCAGTCGCTCAGAGTGTGTCCCAGCTTGAAGCGCTTGGTCTGCAGGTAGCGCAGGTTCTCGGGCCCGGCGTCGATCTCGATGGGCACCCGCTCCACCACCTCTATCCCGCAGTTGGTCAGGCCCTCGCACTTGGCCGGGTTGTTGGTGAGCAGCCGCACCCCGCGCAGGCCCAGGTCGGCCAGGATCGCGGCCGCGGCGTCATACACCCGGCCGTCCACCGGCAGGCCCTGGGCCGCGTTGGCCTCCACCGTGTCGAGGCCGTGCTCCTGGAGGGCGTAGGCCCTGATCTTGTGCCCGATCCCGATGCCGCGGCCCTCGTGGCCCCGCATGTACAGCAGGACGCCCCGCTTCTCGGCCGCGATGGAGGCCAGCGCGTGGTCGAGCTGCGCCCCGCAGTCGCAGCGCAGCGACTGCAGCACGTCGCCGGTCAGGCACTCGGAGTGGACCCGCACCAGCGGCGGCGGCGGGTCCTCCACATCGCCCATCACGCACGCGATGTGCTGCTGGCCACCGTCCGCTATGTACACGTGGGCCAGGAACTCCCCGTGGGGAGTGGGCACCAGCGCCTCCGCGAAGTGCTCCACCTCGGACGCCGGGCGGGGCGCCCCCGGTGTGACCGGGTCGGTCACGCCAGGCCGAGCCGGCTCCGCGCGTCGGCCACGTCGACCGCAAGCTGCTCGGATAGCTGTTCCAGCCCCTCGAACTTGCGCTCGCTCCGCAGGAAGTCGACGAACTCCACTCGCACCTCGCATCCGTACAGGTCGCCGTCGAAGTCGATGACGTGGACCTCCAGCAGCGACTGCTCGGCGTGCTCGTAGAAGGTGGGGCGACGACCGATGTTGATGGCGCAGCCCCGCCGGCTGCCGTCGGGCAGCGTGCACCATCCGGCGTACACGGCGTCGGCCGGCCAGGCCATGAACTTCGGAACCGGCACGTTCGCGGTGGGGAACCCGACCGTCACCCCTCGCCGGTCGCCGGGGACCACGGTGCCCCGCACCTCGTAGCAGCGGCCGAGCATCCTTGCGGCCCGAGCCACGTCGCCTCCGGCGAGGGCCCGGCGCACCGTGGTGGACGACACCGGCTCGCGGGCTTCCTCACGGTGGCGGATGAGCTCCAGGGGAACCACCTCGAAGTCCCACTCCCGGCCCAGGCGCTGGAGCTCGGCGACGTTGCCGGTACGTCCCTTGCCGAAGTGGAAGTCCTCCCCCACCACCACGGCCCTGGCGTTGAGGGCGTCGAGGAAGACCTGCTCCACGAACTCCTCGGGCCGGGTGCCCGCCCGGGCCTCGTCGAACTGGATCACGTAGCCGTAGTCGAGTCCTTGGGCCTCGAGCAGCTCGAGCTTCTGATCGAGGGTGGTGAGCAGCTTGGGCGCGTTCTCGGGACGGACCACGTAGGCGGGGTGGGTGTCGAAGGTGACCACAGCCGACGCCACCCCGAGCCGTTCCGCGGTCTCCCGGACCTGGTGCAGCACGGCCTGATGACCGAGATGCACGCCGTCGAACACGCCGACCGCGGCCGCCACCGACACCGTGTCGGGGAGTTGGTCGCGCCGATCGTGCAGCAGTTCCACAGATGCCTCCAGCGCGGATAGTGAGTGTGCTCCGGGCGCTGATCCGGCTTTGTGAGGCTACCGAGGCCAGTCCCCTACCTCACACCTGCGCCGCGATGACCACGGCCGGCTTGGCGCCCGTACGGAACCGCTCGTAGACGGCCAGCAGCCCGCCCTCGGAATCGTGCACCGCCCAGGGGCCGGCACCCGTGGCACCCAGGCGGTCGAGAGCCAGCACACGGCCGTGGGCCACCTCGGCGGCCACCTCCAGGACCACTCGCACCCCGTCCAGGTGCTCGACCGCCCTCGACATGGGAAGGATCTCGGGCGACTCCACCGGGCGGGCCTCCGCCAGCCCGAAGCCGCCCACGGCCGTGCGACGAAGGCCTCGCAGGTGGGCGCCGCCTCCCAGCGCCCGGCCCAGGTCGGCGGCCAGCACCCGCACGTAGGTGCCCGACGAGCAGTCGACCACGGCCCGCAGCACCCCCTCGCAGCCGGGAACCGGTGCGACCTCGAAGCGGTGGACGGTGACGGGACGGGCCTCGCGCTCCACCTCGATCCCCTCCCGGGCCAGCTGGTGCAGCCTTCGTCCCCCGACCTTCACGGCCGACACCATGGGCGGCACCTGGAGGATGTCGCCCGTCAGCGACGCGGCCGCCCGGCGCGCCTGCGCCCCGGTCACGCCGGCCATCTCGTGGCGAGCCGTCACCTGTCCCGACGAGTCGAGGGTGTCGGTCTCGATCCCCAGAACGATCTCGCCCTCGTAGCTCTTCGGGAGCTCGGTCAGGTAGCGCAGCAGGCGGGTGGCCCGGCCGATGCCGAGCACCAGGACGCCGGTGGCGTCGGGGTCGAGGGTGCCGCTGTGGCCGACCTTGCGGGTGCCGAGCACGCCCCGCGCCCTGGCCACCACGTCGTGGCTGGTCCACCCGGCCGACTTGTCGATGACCGCTATGCCGTCGGGCATCTCAGCCCTCTGGATCGGCGCCGCCGTCCATGCCGCCGGGCCCTGCCGGATCCCGGGATCCGTCGCGCCGCCCGTGGGAGTCCAGCAGCCGCTCGATCCGCTCGGCCGAGCGCAGCACGGCGTCCGGGCGGAACACCAGCTCGGGCGTGCGCCGCAGCCGGGTCTGATCCCCAACGGTGCGCCGCAGCCCGCCGGCGTGCTCCTCGAAGGCCTCGGCTATGTCGGCATCACCCTCTTCGGTGTCGCCCAGCGACGTGAACCACACCACGGCCCGGTGCAGGTCCCGGTCTACGTCCACGCCCGTCACCGACACCATCGCCAAGCGGTCGTCGTCCAACTGCTCCATGGACTCGGCGACGATGCGCCTGATGAGCTCGCCCACCCGGGCGGTGCGGTGGTCGGCCCGATGATCGGGCTGGAAGCGTCTCGCTCGTCGTGTCATCGGATGCCTCAGGGGGCTCGACGGGTCTATGCCTCTCAGCCCTCGAGGGTCCGGGCCACCTCACGCTCGGTGAAGGTCTCGATGATGTCGCCCGCCTTGAGGTCCTGGAAGTTGCTCAGACCGATGCCGCACTCGAACCCGGACTGGACCTCGCGCACATCGTCGGTGAAGCGCTTGAGCGACGAGACGGTCCCCTTCCAGATGATCGCCCCGTCGCGCAGGAACCGCACCTTGGATCCGCGGGTGATCGTGCCGTTCTGCACGTAGCAGCCCGCCACCGCGCCGAGGCGGGGGATGCGGAAGACCTGGCGGACCTCGGCCTCGCCGGTGACGACCTCCTCGATGTCGGGGGCCAGCATGCCCACCATGGCGGAGGACACGTCCTCGAGGAGCTTGTAGATGATCTCGTAGGTGCGGATCTCGACGTTCTCGGCGTCGGCCGCCTCGCGTGCCTTGCGGTCGGGCCGGACGTTGAACCCGATGATGGTGGCGTTCGAGGCCGAGGCGAGCTGGATGTCGTTCTCGGTGATGCCGCCGACGCCGCGGTGAACGATGGCGATGCGGACGTCGCCGGTCTCGAGCTTGCGCAGGCTCTCGGTGACGGCTTCCAGGGAGCCGTTCACGTCGGCTTTCACGATGGCGTTCAGGGTGGCGGTCTCGCCCCGCTGGATCCGGGTGAAGAGATCCTCGAGCTTGGCCCCGCCCGACAGGGCGTGAGCCTCCCGGCCAAGGCTGGACAGCCGCTGCCAGTGCTCGCGGGTGTCGGCCACCCGGCCTGCGATCTTCTCGTTGGGGGCCACCGCGAACGAGTCACCGGCGACGGCGACCTCCGACAGGCCCAGGACCTGGACCGGAGCTGAAGGCGGAGCCGAGTCGACACCCTGGCCGTGATCATCCAGCAGAGCCCGGACGCGACCCCAGGCCGCTCCCGCAACCATCGGGTCGCCCACCCGGAGAGTGCCCTGCTGCACCAGCACAGTCGCAACGGGACCGCGCCCGATGTCGAGGTTCGACTCAAGCACTACGCCGCCTGCCCGTCCCTCGGGCGAGGATCGCAGCTCCTCGACCTCGGCCACCAGAAGGATCTGGTCCAGCAACTCCTCGATGCCTTGGCCGGTCAGGGCCGACAGCTCGCAGTAGATGGTGTCGCCGCCCCAGGCCTCCGGAACCAGTCCCTGCTCGGCCACGCCGGCCACGGTCCGCTGCGTGTCGGCGTTGGGCCGGTCAATCTTGTTCACCGCCACGACTATGGGCACGCCGGCGGCCTTGGCGTGGTTGATGGCCTCGATCGTCTGGGGCATCACACCGTCGTCGGCGGCCACCACCAGCACGACGATGTCGGTGGCGCTCGCGCCCCGGGCCCGCATCGCCGTGAACGCCTCATGACCCGGGGTGTCTATGAACGTGAGGGTTCGGCTGTTGCGCTCGACCTGGTAGGCGCCGATGTGCTGGGTGATCCCCCCCGCTTCGCCGTCGACGACGTTGGTGTCGCGGATGCGGTCCAGCAGCAGCGTCTTGCCATGGTCCACGTGGCCCATGACCGTCACGACAGGCGGGCGCAACTCGGCCTCGTCGGTGTCGTCGCCGGTGTCAACGTCGATGCCGAGGAGCTTGCGCAGCTCGGCCTCCTGCTCCTCACCGGGATCGACGAGGCGGATCTCGGCACCGATCTCGGCTGCGAAGAGCTCCATCATCTCGTCGCTCAGCGACTGGGTGGCGGTGACCATCTCGCCGTGCTGCATGAGGAAGCGGACCACGTCGGCCGCGGTGCGGTTCAGCTTCGGGCCGAAGTCCTGAGCCGCCGAGGCCCGTTCGATGACGACCACGCCCTCGGGCACGGCTGCATGCCTGGGCGTGTAGGACGGGATGTCCATCGGCTGGAGTTCCTCGCGCACCCGGCGGCGGCGGCTCTTGCGTCGGGGCGGGCGCCGCTGCGCACCGCCTGGGGCGCCCCGGCCGGGAGGGCGTCCGCCGGGTCCGC
>JAJEHD010000004.1 GCA_022819505.1 Acidimicrobiia bacterium
GCCTGGCGCGGCGGGACCGCGCCCGGTGGCGGGGCCTGCCTGGGTGGGGCCGGATCGGTGGGCGGGTATTGGCCCGGCGGAACTGCGCCCGGCGGCGGGGCCTGGCGCGGCGGGACCGCGCCCGGTGGCGGAGCCTGCCTGGGCGGAGTTGCGCCTGCCGGCGGGAACAGGCCGGGCGGCACCGGTTGGCGTGGATCCATCCAGCCCTCGCCGGGACTCACCGTTCGCTCGCTCCGGCGCCAGCGACGCTCGCGGGAGTTGAGCGGCCGCTCGTAGTCGTCGAAGTCCTCCGGCACGAGCACGAACTCCGGGTGTGACTCGATGCCGAGTTCTCCCACGTCCTGGCCGACGTACTCGACGTCGCGGGACACTCTCATGCCGATCGTGAGGTCGATGACCTTCCAGACGATGAGGGATGCGACGAACGCGAACGCGATGACGGACCCGACGCCGACCAGTTGGACGCCGAGGTCGGCTCCGGCCGCGATGCTCGCGGCCAGCGTCCCCCAGACTCCGGCCACCAGATGCACGGGGATGGCCCCGACCACGTCGTCGAGCTTCAAGCGCTCCAGCAGGTAGGTCGCCACAGAACAGAGCAACCCGCCGACGGCGCCGATGACGATGGCCCACTCGCTCTCGGCGATGTTGGGGCCGGCAGTGATCGCCACCAGGCCGGCCAGGGCACCGTTGAGGCTCGAGGCGAGTCCCAGCCGGCCGAAGAGGGGGCGAGCGACCACCACGGCGGCGACCAGGCCGCTGGCCGCGGCGAGGTGGGTGTTGGCCAGGACGCTGCTCATCACCACCGCGTCCCCGGGCGTGCCCAGCACCAGCTGCGAGCCGCCGTTGAATCCGAACCAGCCCAGCCACAGGATCAGCACTCCGAGGGTCATCACCAGCACGTTGGACGGCGGGGTGGCCTTCACGCTGCCGTCGGGACGGAACTTCCCCCGGCGGGGCCCGACCACCAGCAGCGCCGCCAGAGCGGCGCATCCGCCGGTGGTGTGCACGACGGTGCCGCCGGCGAAGTCCTGGAAGCCCATGTCGTAGAGCCAGCCGCCGCCCCACACCCAGGCTCCGACGATCGGGTAGATGAACGCGGTCAACACGAGCGTGAACGCCCAGAACGCCCACAGCTTGACCCGCTCCAGGATGGCCCCCGACACGATCGACGCCGCGGTGGCCACGAAGAGCATCTGGAAGAACCAGGCGGACATCGAGGCGTGCCCGTTGGCGACGATCTCGTCGATGCGGCCGGTGGCGCCGTCGAACAGCGCCGCCTCGGCACCGGTGGGTCCGTGCAACAGCTGGAACCTGCCGACGATGTCGCCGACGTCCAGATACATGAGGTTGTAACCCACCACGAAGTACGACAATCCGGCAATCGAGTAGATGCCCACGTTCTTGAGGCAGATCATCGACGCGTTCTTGGTGCGGACCGAACCGGCCTCCAGCATGGTGAATCCGGCGCCCATCCACATCACCAGAACTCCCCACACCAGGAACGAGAACGTGCTGAGAATGAACTCGATGTCCTGGTAGGAAGCGGTCGGGGCGGCCTCGGACTGGGCCGCTTGAGCAGCGCCGGGCAGGACTGCCCAGAACCCGAGCACCACCAGCGCCGCCAAGACCACCTTGGCGATCCGGGGTCGGTCAAGATGCATACGACGGCTCCTCCCGCGGCACGGACGGCGGACATGCTACCGATTCGCTCTGTCCGTCCTTAACGCTCTAGCAGAATCTGACGCCAGATCTGCAAATACGCCGTGATCAGCACGGCCTTTCCCCGTTACGTTTCTCCCCTGATATGAACGACAGCCTCCAACCGCCGGCTGCGGGGTTGACTGGCGACGCCATCCGCCGCGACGGCTACCGCCTGACCAACGGCCTGGCCGGCGAGGCGCTGACGATCCCGTCGGCCAATCCGAGGAACTTCCATCAGGCGATCTCCGATACCGCTGCGATGCCGCGCCAGGACCTGTGGGCCCTGTCGGCGGCCCTGAAGGCTGGCTGGCGATTCCAGAAGGGCAGACCGAGGGGTCACGTGTGGGGGTTTTTGTTATGTCCACAGTCCGATCGGGAGGGTTGCCGTATCCGGGTCTATGCGACGCCGCGCAACACGGACGATCACGCTGCTGCCATCCGTACCGACATGGCCCGGTGCCCGCACGCGGAGTACCCTCGTGAGGGCAGCTAGGAGCCGCACATGACCAGTTTCAGATTCACTCTCGAGGTCGTGGGCCCCGACTGCTCCGACGACGACTTCTCTGAGTGGGTCGCGTCGCTCACCGGCGCCACTGGGCACGCCACCAGGGGCGGGCACCACTACATCCACTTCACGAGACCTGCGAACTCATTGGAAAGGGCAGTGCAGGACGCTGTTGGTTCGTTGGCTGGCTGGGACGGACTGCAGGTAGTCGGATTCAGTTCACCCTGCTCAAGCAGCGGGGCGCTTGCGAGGGCCTAAGCCCCTCACCCGAGGCCTTTGACCGGCGACGACGCCATCCACCGCGACGATTTTCGCCTCGCCAACGGCCTGGCCGGCGAGGCGCTGACGATCCCGTCGGCCAATCCGAGGAACTTCCATCAGGCGATCTCCGATACCGCTGCGATGCCGCGCCAGGACCTGTGGGCCAAGCTCTTCATGCCCGAGGGTTCCGGGCCCCATCCGGTGGTGATCGTCGCCCCGGGCAGCCTCGGGCTCCAGGAGCACCACATGGCCATCGCCGCGGCCATCACCGATGCCGGCATCGCGGCCTGCACCATCGACCCGTTCAGCAACCGGGGCGTGTCGAGCACCGTCGTGCGGCAGGTCCAGTTCTCGTTCGCGGCCAGCGCCTGGGACGTCCTCGCCACCGCCAAGGTCCTCGCGGCCCGCTCCGACATCGACGAGGCCCGGATCGGTGCGCAGGGCCACAGCCGGGGCGGCTCGGCAGTGCTGAGCGCGGCGTCGGTGCACCTTGCGGCGGCGTCGGGCGCCCCCAAGCTGGCCGGTGTGTACGCCGCCTACCCGTGGTCGGGCCAGCAGTTCCTCGACCCCTCCGTCGGACCCACCCGCATCCGGGCGATCATCGGCGACCAGGACGACTGGTGCCCGCCGCTGCAAGTTCAGGCCCACATCCACGCCATCCGGCTGGCGGGCGGCGACGCGACGGTTCGGATCGTGCCCGGCGCCAACCACAGCTTCGACCGCACTACTCCGGTGGAGTACATCGCAGACGCCTCGGTGACGCCCGGGGCGCCCACGTTCTACATCGCCGATGACGGCGCCTTCATCCTCCCGGCCTCCGACGAGCCCGACCCAGACCTGGTCGACCGTGACGGCTTCCTCTACTCCATCGAGGCTGGCTTCGGGGTGCGCGGCGCCCACATCTCGGGCAACCCCGATCTGGTGCCGCTCTTCTACGAGGACATGACAACCTTCTGGACCGACGTAATGTGAGCGCCGTGAGCGGCATCGACGCGTCCGGTGAGCAGGATGGGTGATCAGGCGGCTCCCGCCCTGGGCCCGCTGCCCGAGGACTGGAGCCGGGCCTTGGCGGTGGTCGCTCACCCCGACGACCTGGAGTACGGCGCGTCGGCGGCCGTGGCCCGCTGGACCGCCATGGGCAAGGACGTCCGCTACGTGTTGGCCACCCGGGGCGAGGCCGGCATCGACTCGATGCCGCCCGAGCAGACCGGCCCTCTGCGCACCGCCGAGCAGGTCGCCGCCGCGGCTGCCGTAGGGGTGTCGGTGGTCGAGTTCCTGGACCATCCCGACGGCCTGGTGGTCAACGGGCTGGAGCTGCGGCGGGACTTGGCCGCAGCCATCCGCCGCCACCGGCCCGAGGTGATCATCGGCTCGAACTTCCGTGACCGCTGGGGCGAGGCGGGGCCCTGGAACCATGTCGACCACCGGGAGCTGGGCCGGGCCCTGCCGGACGCCGTGCGGGACGCGGCCAACCGCTGGCTGTTCACCGACGTCGGCGAGCCGTGGAGCGGCGTGCGCTGGGTCGCCTTCGCGTCCTCGTTGGCGTCCACCCACGCGGTGGACGTGTCGAGCCACATCGATGAGGGCGTGGCCTCGCTTGACTGCCACCGCACCTACATCGACAACCTCGGCGACCCGGACTTTGACCCCGACTCGTTCCTGCGCGGCAGCTGCCAACAGGTGGGTGAGATGGCAGGCGTGCCCTTCGCGGTCTCGTTCGAGCTGGTCCCGGTCTGATCAGGCGCTGGCCAGCGCTTCGAGCTGCGGGTAGCTGACCACCGGAGCGACGGCAGTCGCCTCGACCAGCGACGCCGGATCAAACGCACCCCGATCGACGGCCAGCACCGGCAGCCCGGCCGCCCGCGCCGAAGCGATCCCCGCCGGCGAGTCCTCAACCGCGACAACCACGTCACGGGCCAACCACGCCGCGGCCCGCTCGTACATGTCCGGAGCCGGCTTGGGCGCCGCCACCTGATCCGCACCAACGACTCCGTCGACCAGCCCGTCGAGCCCGGTCCGGCCGAGAGCCGCCTCGACATCACCGGTCATGGAGTTGGACGCCACCGCGACCGGGATCCCCCGAGCCCGCAAGTCCTTCAGCGTCTCCCGAGCGTCGGCATAGCTCCTGAGATCATTCTGCCTGGCCGCCGCGAACGCCGCCGCAAACCGCGTGCCCAGCTCCAACAGCGCCGGCTTGTCCAGCCACTTCCCGAAGTAGCTGACGCTCTCCTCGTCGGTGCACCCGGTCACCGCCCGTAGGTCCGACAGCGTCAACTCAACCCCGTAGTCACCCGCAAGCGACCGCCACACCTGCCACCCAAGTTCCTCAGTGTTGACGAGCACCCCATCACAGTCGAACACAACCCCAAACTCAACGCCTCGGATCATGAGCCCTCATTCATCAGATAGACGACCCACGCCGGCTGCACCATCTGACAGTCCCATTTCTGAGTGGTAGGTGATTCTCGGACGCTAGTGGCATCAGGCGTCGGGTTTAGAGTCTCGTCAACTGCTGCCATACATGAAATCATGCAACATAGATTGAAAACTTCAAGGTACGCTGTTGGCGTATTGCATCCAATACCGCAACGGGTATGCTGGCATACATGATTCGCACCACTGTCAAGCTCCCCGAGGAACTCGATGCCCGCCTGCGCCATGAGGCGCAGCGCCGCGGGATCACCATCTCGGAACTGACCAGGGAAGCCATCGACAGCCACCTCGGCCCCCGCCGCCGGCTCGGTGCGGCGGCCGCCGGGCGCAGCGGCCGCGCCGACGTGTCCGAGCGCATCGAGGAGATCCTCGCGTCAGAGGTGCCGACGTCGCACTGATCGTTGATACCGGCCCGCTCTACGCCTATGTCGACGCCGACGACCGGCATCACACGGCCAGCCTCGATCTCCTGAGGACCCATCCGGGCCCGCTCGTCGTCCCGACTCTGGTGGTGACCGAGGTTGCCTACCTCGTGAGCACACGCCTCGGCCCGGAGGCAGAGGTGCGCTTCATCGGCGATCTCGCATCGGGCGACCTTCAAGTCGAACCCGTCGCTGCGGGCGACTGGATGCGGATAGCTGAGCTGGTGCACACATACCGCGACCTGCCCCTCGGAACCGTCGATGCCTCAGTGGTGGCCGCATGCGAGCGGCTCAAGATCACGACCGTCGCCACCACCGACAGACGGGACTTCACAGTCGTCCGACCGGACCACTGCGACCACCTGAATATCCTCCCTGAAATCGGCCCCGGCTAGGCCGGAGGGGTCGCGGAAGCCTCAGCGTCCTCGTTCACGGCAGTGGACATAGACCGACGAACTCGCGTTGCGCCGTCGATATCGTCTGGCCCTGTGACGAAAGGCGGACGCACATACCGACGAGACGCCTACCGCCCACGCTGAGGAACCCGACCGACGCCGGGTTAAGACCCGCCTCCGGTGGTGGAGCCGCGGACGATTAGCTCGCCGGGGATCAGCTCCGAGCTGGAGGGCGGGACCGACTCCTCGTGGATCTGGCTGGCGAGCAGCCTCACGGCCGCGGGCACGATCTTCTCCACCGGCTGCCGCACGGTCGTGAGGTCATAGCCCCGCCAGGCCGCGGCCGGAATGTCGTCGAACCCGGCCATCATCAGGTCACCGGGAATGTCGCGGCCGAACTCGTAGCGGGCGACGTCCATCGCGCCGAGCGCGAGGTTGTCGTCGGCACAGAACACGGCGTCGATCTCATGATCGCGGAGCAGCGTGCGCATGGCCCCGGCCCCGGCCTCGTAGGAGTATTGGCCAGCCTCCACCACCGCAGCCGGCTCGCAGCCCCCGGCTTCGAGCGCCTGGCGAAGCCCTCCGAGCCTCGGCTCGCTGGTGGGGACATGGCCCCCGATGAAGGCGATCCGGCTCGCTCCGCGCGCCAGCAGATGCTCGCCCACGAGCCGGCCGCCGACGTCGTTCTCGGTCTCCACGCCGGTGACGCCGCTGCCGGTCTCGGCCCCGAACATCGACACGATCGGAACACCGAAGGAGCGGCAGTCGGTGACCACCGACAGCGTCAGCGCGGTGGAGGTCACCAGCAGACCGTCGACCTGGTAGCCGAGCACCAGCCGGACGGCGTCGTGGACCTCGTCGGGGTCCTCGGTGTTGAACACGATCCCGTGCAGCTCGCGGCTCTTGAGCTCGTGGGCCACCGACCCCAGGATCTCCAGGTACATGGGGTTCACGAAGTTGCCGATGAGCACCCCGACCAGGCCGGACTGCCCGCCCCGGGCCAGGCTGCTGGCCATGCGGTTGGGCCGGTAGCCGAGCTCGGCCGCGGCCGACAGGATGACCCTGCGGCGCTCCTCCGCCACCAGGTTCGACCGGTCCACCGAGAACGTGCGCGACACCGCCGACTTGGACACGCCCGCGGCTCGGGCCACGTCGACCGCGGTCACCAGCTTCGACGGGCGAGCGCCGCGCCGCGCCGGCGGTGGGGCCGGTCCGTCAGCCACCGCTCGTCCGATCCGGTGGGCCGGCTCGCACCGGCACGGTCTCCGGGAAGTAGCAGGCGCTCACCGTGTGGCTCGACCGATCTTCGAGGGGCGGTTCCGAAGCAGCGCACCGGTCCTGCGCCTTCCAGCACCGGGTCCGGAACCGGCAGCCCGACGGCGAGTCCTTGGGGTCGGGCACCTCGCCGGTCAGCACGATCCGCTTGCGGCCCCGCTGGTTGGGATCGGCCACCGGCACGGCGTCGATGAGGGCCCGGGTGTACGGGTGCGTCGGCGCATCGAAGACCTCCCTGGTCGGGCCGACCTCGACGCAGCGGCCGAGGTACATGACCATCACCCGGTCGCAGAGATGGCGCACCACCGACAGGTCGTGGGAGATGAACAGGTAGGCGACCCCGGTGTCGCGCTGGATGTCGCGCAGCAGGTTGATCACCTGGGCCTGCACCGACACGTCCAGCGCCGAGACCGGCTCGTCGCAGACGATCACCCGAGGCTGCATGGCGAGCGCACGGGCGATCCCGATGCGCTGGCGCTGGCCGCCCGAGAACTGGTGCGGGTAGCGGTTGGCGTGGTCGGCGTTGAGGCCCACCCTCTCGAGGAGGTCGCAGGCGGCCCGGCGCCAAGTTCTACGAGGCTCGATCTCCCGGAACACCCGCCACGGCTCGCTCACGATCTCGAACACCGTCATCCGCGGGTTCAGCGAGGCGTACGGGTCCTGGAAGATGATTTGGAGCTCCCGCCGGAGGCGCCGCAGCTCGCCGCCCGCGACCCGGGTGATGTCCTGGCCGTCGTACTCGATCGTCCCGGCGCCAGGCTCGATGAGGCGCAGCACGGCCTGCCCCGCGGTCGACTTGCCGCAGCCGGACTCCCCCACCAGCCCGAGGGTCTCCGACGCCCGCAGGTCGAAGCTGATGCCGTCCACGGCCCGCACCGGCTGGCCCCGGCGCCAGGGCAGGCGGCGGGTGGCGAAGTGCTTCTCGAGCCCGGTGACCCGAAGCAGCGGCGTCTCGGCGGCGGCCGGGCGGTCAGGCATCGACCAGCTCCTCGGCGTACAGGCAGGCGCTGGCATGGTCCTCGCCGATCCCCCGCAGCGTGGGCGTCACCACCCGGCAGTCGTCGCGCCGCCGGTCGCACCGCGGCTCGAACGGGCACCCGACCGGCTCGCTCATCAGCTGCGGGGGCGTGCCCTCGATCGGGACCAGGTCGACGGCGGGATCGTCGAGCTGGGGGTTCGAGGCCATCAGCGCCCCGGTGTAGGGGTGCAGCGGCCGGCGGTACAGGTCCCCCACCGGCCCCGACTCGACTATCTCGCCCGCGTACATGACATGGATCTCGTCGACGACCTCGGCCAGCACGCCGAGGTCGTGGGTGATGAGCACGAGCGCCATCCCGAACTCGTCCTGCAGGCCGGCGAGCAGGTCGAGGATCTGGCGCTGGACGGTGACGTCGAGCGCGGTGGTGGGCTCGTCGGCGATCAGCAGCTCGGGGCCCATTGCCAGGGCGGTGGCGATCATGGCTCGCTGCCGCATGCCGCCCGAGAACTGGTGCGGGTAGTCGTCGATGCGGTCGCGGGGCGCCGGGATCCCCACCCGGGCCAGAAGGTCGATCGAGTGCCGGCGGGCCGCCGAGCGCGACGCCCCGGTGCGGGCCCGGTACACCTCGCCGATCTGGTACCCGACCCGCAGCGCCGGGTTCAGGGAGGTCAGCGCGTCCTGGAACACCATCGACATGCCGGTGCCCCGCACCGACGAGATCTCCGCACGGGTGCCGGTCAGCAGGTCCACGTCCCGGTAGCGCAGCGTGGTGGCAGTGACCCGGGCCGGCGGCTCGGGCAGGATGCGCATGATCGCCTGCATGGTCGCGCTCTTGCCGCAGCCCGACTCGCCGAGGATGCCGATGGTGTCGCCCCGGTTGACGCTGAGGTCGACGCCCCGCACGGCGTGCACCCGGCCAGTCGGGGTCTCGAAGCGGACGTGAAGGTCACGGACCTCGAGCAGGGCCTCCGGCCTGGCCATGACAGCGTGCTCATCGGCCGGGTCCTCTGCCGGTTGCTCCCTGAGATGCACGGCCGGGCCCGTGGCGTCCGGCGTCTCCGAGGATGCCCGGACCCGATGGCGGACCGGGTTCAGCAGCCGCCACCGCTGCTGGGGGTCGGTGGCGCTGCGGAACCACGTCGCCACCAGGTTCAGCGACAGCGCGCACAGCATGATGGCCACACCGGGGAAGGTCACGATCCACCACGCCTGCTGGAGGTACTCGCGCCCGTTGGCGATCATCAGTCCCCACGACGGGTTCGGCGGCTGGATCCCGAACCCGAGGAAGCTCAGCGACGCCTCCGAGAGGATCAGGAAGGCCACCTCGAGCGTGCCGAGCACGAGCAGCGGCGACGCGAAGTTGGGTAACAGGTGCCGGAACATCACCCGCCGGCTGCGGGCCCCGACCGCGGTGGCGGCCCGCACGAACTCGGCGTCGCGGTAGGCGAGGGCCAGCCCGCGGGTCATGCGGGCGTAGACCATCCACCGCAGCAGCGCGAACACCAGGATGAGCTTCCAGAAGCCCGCTCCGGCCAGGAACAGGATGATGAGCGCGATCAGCAGCGACGGCAGCGCCAGCATCCCGTCGACGAGCCGCATGATCACCGTCTCCAGCACTCCCCGGCGGTAGCCGGCGACCAGCCCCAGCACCACGCCGATGGCGCCGGACACCAGCGCCCCCACCAGGCCGACCGAGATCGAGACCTGCCCGCCGTGCAACACGCGGCTCAGCACGTCGCGGCCCAGCTCGTCGGTGCCGAGGATGTGCACCAGCCCGCCCTCGTTGTTGGCCGAGAACGGGGCCTGGAGCCGGTTCCTGAGGTTCTGGTCGGTCGGGTCGTAGGGGGCGACCCAGTCGGCTCCCAGCGAGACCACCGCCATCAGCAACAGGAACGCCGCGGCCGCGGCCGCCACCGGCTCGCGGATCAGGGCACGCAGGTACGCCGTGGCGCCCAGCCGGGCCCCGCGGCCGTCGTCCGGGTCGGCAGCCTCGAGGGCCGGGGCGGCGGTCTCGGCGGTGTCGCTGCTCATGACGCGGCCCCGGCCACCCGCACTCTCGGGTGCAGCACGCCGTAGCTGAGATCGACCAGGAAGTTCACGATCACCACCAGCGCCCCGACCACGAAGATCGAGACCTGGATGAGCGGCAGGTCGCCGCGCCGCAGCGAGTCGAACAGCAGCAGGCCGATGCCAGGCCATGCGAAGACGGTCTCGACCAGTACCGCGCCGGTCAGCAGCGCCGACAGCTCGTCGCCGATCATGGTCACGATCGGGACGGCGGCGTTCTTCAGCGCGTGGACCAGCACCACCCGTCGCTCGCTCACCCCCTTGGCCCGGGCCGCGATGACGTACGGCTTGGCCAGCTCGTCGAGCATCGACGACCGCACCACCTGCGCGATCCGCCCCATCGGCCGCATCGCCAGGGTGAGGGCGGGCAGCACCAAGTGATCGAGCCCGCCCGAGCCCGACGTCGGGAACCACCCGAACCGGACCGCGAACACGGTGATCAGGATCAGCCCGAGCCAGAACTGGACCACCGACACGCCGGCCAGCGCGACCACGTTGATGGCCCGGTCGAGCACCGAGCCGGGGCGGCGGGCGGCCAGCACCCCCATGACCATCGCGAACGTGACCGCGATCGCGATCGAGGCCCCCGCCAGCCGGAACGTGTAGGGCAGGCGCTCCAACGCGATCGGCAACACCTCGGTGCCGGAGTCGCGGAAGTCCTCCGACGGCAGTATCGAGAAGCCGAAGCGGTAGCTCACCCCGAAGTCGCCCCGCACCACGTCGACGATGTAGCCGCCGTACTGCACGAGGATCGGGTCGTTCAGCCCGGTGTTGTCCCGGAAGTTCTCGAGCGCCTGCTCGGAGGCGTTGATCCCGAGGATGTTCAGGGCCGGGTCGCCGATCAGGCGGCCCGACAGGAAGACGAAGCTGACCAGCGCCAGCAGCAGCACCAGCGAGTTCGCAAACCGCCTTACGAAGTAGGCCATGTTCTCCTATCGCCTCGCGCTGGTCCGGGGCTGTCTTAACAGACCCGGCCCCCTCACCCGCGGTTCCCGCCGGGTCGTGCCGGCTGGCGGCGCGCCGCTCGGGAGCACGGGTGCCGCCGGCCGGCCGCCGGCGGGCTGGGTTCGGACGCCGCGGCGGGCTGACCCTCCATGGAAGCTCCGGGGGTCAGCCCGCCCGCGACGCAGCGCGTTAGGACGCTGGGCTGATGTACACCACCAGGATCCGGTGGTCGACACCGAACCGGAAGGTGTAGTCGTCGTCGACCAGGTAGGCCCGGTCGACCAGCGCCAACGGCACGATCAGGTGCTCGTTGTGGACGAACTCCACCAGATCGGCGAGCGCGTCGGCCCTGGCCTGGCCGGTCATGGCCGACGCGGCGGCCAGGTCGGCGTCGAACTGCTCGTTGCAGTAGACGCTCGACCGGCTCGGGCCGGTCGGGTCGTCGAGGCTCGGGCAGGCGTAGTTGGCCTGAAGGGTCAGGCCGAAGTCGCCCGAGGGGTTGCCCCGCACGTGGACCTGCATCATCTGGCGGGGGGCCTCGTCGGCGTAGCCCTGGATCCGCACCCGCGGGTTGAACACGTCGGGGACCTGCACCGCCACCGAGTTGTTGATGCCGGCCTCGCTCAGGAAACCGCCGATCGCCTCGACGATCGACGAGATGCGGGGCGTGGTGTCGCGCCCGACGACCTCGATGTTGACCGCGTCGACGTTCACCCCGTCGGCTCGGGCCTCGTCCAGCAACGCACGAGCCCGGTCCGGGTCGTAAGCATACGCCGACAGCGAGTCGTTGAACCCGACCTGTCCGGCCGCGCCGAGCTGGCCCTGCGGCACCGAGGCGAGACCGACCAGGTCGACCAGTCCCTCCACGTCGATGGCGACGAACACGGCCTCGCGCACCCGCGGGTCCATGAGCTCGGGAATCGAGAAGAACGAGTGGTCGAGCCGGCCGTATAGGTAGGTGTCGGACGGGCCGGCGAAGCAGGTCACGCCGTCGCCGGCGGACGCGCACTCCTCTCCCGACGGGAACATGGCCAGCTGCGACTCGCCGGTGAGCGCGGTGGCGGAGCGGACCGCGTCCTCGGCCCTGAAGATGAACTCGAGGCGCTCGAACATCGGCAGCGAGTCGCCGTAGACATCGTCGGCGGTCCAGCCCCACCAGTCCATGTTGACGTTGGCCGTCCAGTACTGGCCGACGGCCCACTCGTCGAACGTGTAGGGGCCGGTGCCGATCGGCTGGTTGAAGTGGGCCGCGGGGTCGTTCTCGATCTGGGCCATCGAGGTGATGCCGCCGAGGGTCATGCGCCACTCGAGCAGCGGGTCGGGCACCGACGACACGACCTCGATGGTCGAGTCGTCGATCACCGAGGCCGTGATCTCGCCGGGCCCGGCGAACTCCTGGATGGTGAAGGCGTTGTCGGCGCTCCAGACCCAGTTCACCGCGAAGGCCGCCGATTCGGCGTTGAGCGGTGTGCCGTCGTGGAACGACACGCCGTCACGGATGGTGAACCGGATGGTCGAGTCGTCGATGACGTCCCACGACTCGGCCAGCACCGGCACGGTCGTGCCGTCGGGGTCGACCGCGATGAGCGTCTCGACCACGTTGCGCAGACCGGGGGCGTTGATCTCCTTGTATGTGCCCTGCGCGGCCAGGTCCTGGGGCTCCTGGTTCACCGCGAACACGAACGTGCCCGAGGGCGCCGGTGCGGCGTCGGCCATGTCGGCCGCGTCGTCGTCGGCGCCGGTGTCGCCGGAATCGCTGACCTCCGCGGGCTCAGCCGAGTCGGCCGCGCCATCGTCAGAGTCGACGGCGTCGGCTGCGTCGCCGGAGTCGGCAGCGTCATCCGAATCGCTGGGCGCGGCGTCAGCCACTTGCCCGGCATCGTCGGCTGCCTCGTCGGCGTCGTCGTCCCCGCAGGCTGCGGCCAGCAGCGTGAACGCGAACAACACCGCGAGTATCCGTAGCAATCTTCGATCTCTCATGAGTGGCGCTTCCTCCTTAACGCTCTGCTCTGGATGAGGGTGCAAACCGTGGTATTGCAACCGGTTGCACCATATGTGACCGGCACCGCTCCGTCAAATCCCCACAACCACCCGCCACGGTGCTGGCGGGGGGTTGGAGCGCACCCCTGATGACCGCCCTAGACGGGAGTCATCCACTAGCTGCCGGCTCGGCGGTTGAGATGGCGCGCCACACCCTCTCGGGCGTGTAGGGCATGTCGAGGTGCGTGACCCCCAGCGGCGCCAGGGCGTCGAGCACCGCCGACTGCACCGCGGGCGTGGATCCGATCGTGCCCGACTCGCCGATGCCCTTCGCGCCGAGGGGGTTGAGAGGGGTGGGCGTCTGGGTGTGAGCCGTCTCGAAGCGGGGAAGCTCCGGGGCCGCCGGTAGGGCGTAGTCGGCGAAGTTGGTGTTGCGGGGGTTGCCGTCGGCGTCGTAGGTCGCCCCTTCATAGAGGGCTTGGGAGATCCCGGTAGCCACCCCTCCGTGCACCTGGCCCTCGACCAGCAGCGGGTTGAGTATCCGCCCGCAGTCGTCCACCGCGACGTGGCGCAACAGCCTCGTGTCGCCGGTGTCGGCGTCTACCTCCACCACCGACACGTGCGCGCCGAAGGGGTAGGTGGCCTCGCCCTGATCGAAGTCGGTCTCCGCGGCCAGGCCGCCCGCTCCCCCGCCGGCGGCCGGATCCCCGGTGTCGGCGGCCGCGGCCAGCTCCGCCCACGACACGGTACGGGCCGGCACGCCGGCCACGGCCAGGCCGTCGGGTGCGACCACGATGTCGGCCGCGTCGGCCTCCAGCAGGCTCGCCGCCAGGAGCCGGGCCTTGTTGAGGACCTCGCTGGCCGCGGTCCACACCGCGCTGCCACCAATCTGCAGGGACCTCGATGCCACCGTTCCCTGGCCGGTGGGCACTTCGGCGGTGTCGCCGCACACGACCCGCACCCGCTCGGCCCCGACCCCGAGGACCTCACCGAGGATCTGGCCGAACGCGGTGACATGGCCCTGGCCCTGCGGGGCGGTGCCCACCCGGGCGGTGACGGTGCCGTCGCGCTCGACGGTGACCGAGCCGAACTCCTGGTACAGGCCGCCCGCGGTCACCTCCACATAGACGGACACGCCGATGCCCAGCAGCCGGCGGTCGCCGCGGGCGCGGCGGCGGGCCTGCTCGGCCCGCAGGTCCTCGTAGCCAGCGGTCTCCAGGGCCAGGTCGAGGCAGCTGGCGTAGTCGCCGCAATCCATGTTGGCGCCGGTGGGCGTGGTCACGGGGAACTCGGCGGGTGCAAGCAGGTTGCGGCGCCGCAGCTCGACCGGGTCCATGCCGAGTTCGGCCGCAGCGAGGTCCACGATGCGTTCGAGTGACACCGTGGCCTCGGGCCGTCCCGCTCCCCGGAACGGGAAGATGGGCGCCTTGTTGGTGATCACCGAGACCGACTCGAAATCGACGACCGGTATCCGGTAGGGGCCCGACGCCATCGTCATGGTGAAGAACGGCAGCAGCGCACCGATGCCCGGGTAGGCGCCCACGTCGGCCGTCACCTTTGTGCGGAGCCAGCAGAAGCGGCCGTCCCTCGTCAACCCGAGCTCGACGTCGTGGACGTGGTCGCGGCCCTGGGTCATGTTGGTGAGGTTCTCGGTTCGGGTCTCGACCCATCGCACCGGACGGCCGAGCCGGCGGGCCAGGCGGGCGGCCACCACGAACTCGGGGTACGCCGACCCCTTGGCCCCGAACCCCCCGCCGACCGCGGGCGCTACCACCCGCACCCGCTCGGGCGGCTCCTCCAGGGCGGCGGCCACGACGTCGCGGGTGTCGTGGGGCCGCTGGGTCGTGCACCACAGCGTCACCCCGTCGCCAGCGCCGTCGCCACGGTCGTCACCGATCCCGGGAACGGCCAGGACCGCCGACGGCTCGATGGGCGCGGCCGACATGCGAGGGTTCGCGATGCGGGCCGAGACCACCAGATCGTGGCCGGTCAACGCGGCCTCATCCGCGCCGAGCTTCAGCTCCGCGGCCTGGTTCGACCCGTGCGACTCGAACACGACCGGCGCGCCGGGCTCCAGCGCCGCGAAGGGGTCGGTCACCGCAGGCAGCGGCTCGTAGTCCACCACCACGAGGCCGGCCCCGTCGGCGGCCGCGCCCGCCGACTCGGCCACCACCACCGCGATCGGGTCGCCCACATAGCGGGCCTTGTCGGTCAGCGGAAGCCTGCTCAGCTCCGGCGGCAGCGCGATGAACAGCGGCTGGGGCGCGACCGCCAGGTCCCCGGCCGTCAACACGTCGACGACCCCCTCGACGCCGCGTGCCTCGGCAGAGTCGACGGCGTCGATGCGGGCGTGGGCCATGGTCGACCGTACGAAGGCCAGGTGCAGGGTTCCGGCGGGAGCCATGTCGGCCACGAACCGGGCCGCCCCGGTCAACAGATCGGGGTCCTCGCGCCGCAGCACAGCGTTTCCCATCACCGGCGCCGAGGCTAGTGTTCCCACCAGCGGAACACAGTTCCGTTGCACTGGTGACTGGGAGGGTCGATCAATGCCTGACGTCGTCGGCTACCGGGCCAAGATCGGGGTCATCGTGCCGTCGACCAACACCGTGGTCGAGCACGACTTCGCCCGGGTGCGTCCCGCGGGGGTCACGTTCCACAGCGGGCGCTTCCTGGTGGAGGCGCCCGACCTGAGCAGCGACGAGGCGTTCCTCTACTTCCTGGACCTGATCCGCCAGACCATCCCGCACGCGGTGCGCGACATCATGACCTGCAAGCCCGACCACATTCTCATGGGGATGTCGGCCGAGACGTTCTGGGGAGGCAAGGAGGGCAACGCCGCCTTCTCGGCCCGGGTGCGCGAGATAGCCGGCGACATCGGCATCACTTCAGGGGCGGCCGCCTGCAACGCCGCCCTGGAGCTGCTCGGCGTGAAGCGGATCGCCTGCCTCACGCCCTACCAGCCGGCCGCCGACGAACAGGTCTACGGGTACTTCACCGAGTGCGGCTACGACGTCAGGCGGGTGAGAGGGCTGCGCTGCGAGTCGGCCACCTCCATCGCCGACGTGACGCCCGAGACCCTGGTGGAGGTGCTCAAGGAGATCGACGGCGACGACATCGACGCAATAGTGCAGTGCGGCACCAACCTGTCGATGGTCGAGGTGGCCGACCAGGCCGAGCGCTGGCTGGGCAAGCCGGTCCTCGCCATCAACGCCATCTGCCTGTGGCATGCGCTCCGCACGCTGGGGATCTCCGACCAGTTCGTGGGCCACGGGATGATGCTGCGCGAGCACTGATCGGTGGCCGGCTCCCGGGTCATCGTCGCGGGCGCCGGCCCGGTGGGCTGCGTGGCCAGCGCCGTGCTGGCCGCGGGCGGTGTCGAGGTGACCCTGCTGGAGGCCGCCCCGCAGCTGCCCCGGGAGCTACGGGCGTCGACCTTCCATCCGGCCACGCTCGACCTGCTCGAGCCCCTCTCGGTGGTAGACGAGTTGATTGGTCGGGGGCTGGTGGCCCCGGTGTTCGCCTACCGGGACCGCCGCAAGGGCGTTGTCGCCGAGTTCGATCTGGGCGCGCTGGCCGACGTGACCGGCCACCCGTACCGGCTCCAGTGCGAGCAGTTCAAGCTGTGCGAGATCATGCTCGAGGCCCTCGAGCGACAGCGGACGGTGAGCGTGCGCTTCGGCGCGGAGGTGGTCGGCGCGGTCGACCGTGGCGACGCCGCGTCGGTGGTGCTGGCCTCCGGGGAGCGCCTGGAGGCCGACGCGGTTGTGGCCGCCGACGGCGCGGCCAGCGCGGTTCGCAAGTCGCTGGACCTGGCCTTCGACGGGATGACCTACGAGGACCGCTACCTCGTGCTGTCGACCCCCTTCGACATGGCGACCCGCCTCGACCGCCTGGCCGCGGTCAACTACATCTCCGACCCCGACGAGTGGCTGGTCCTGCTACGGACCGCGGGCCTCTGGCGGGCGCTGTTCCCGGTGGGTGAGGGCGAGAGCGACGACCAGGCGCTGAGCGACCGCAGCGCCCAGCGGCGGCTGGCCGGGATCGCGGCCCACGACGAGCCCTTCGAGATCGCCCACCGGACCATCTACCGGGTCCACCAGCGGGTGGCCGAGACCTTCCTGGTGGGCCGGGTGGTGTTGATGGGTGACGCCGCTCACATCAACAACCCGCTGGGAGGGATGGGTATGAACGGGGGCATCCACGACGCGGTGCTGCTCGGGGCCTCGCTGGCCGCGGTGCTGCGGGGCGACATCGGCGCCGACCGCCTCGCCCACCATGCCGGACTCCGCCGGAAGCTGGCCATCGAGTACGTACGCCGGCACACCCACGAGAACGCCGAGAGCCTGGCCGCCCCCGACGGCGCCGCCCGCCAGCGGGCCCTCGACCGGATGGCCGCCCGGGCCACCGATCCGGCCGAGGCCCGGGCCTACATGCTCCAGGCGTCCATGATCAATGCCGTGACCGCCATGCACGACGAGCTGGAGGAGGTCGGCGCACCCCGTTCGTTCCGTTGACCGGAACACCGTTTCCCTCTAGTCTGTCGGACAGTCCGCATACAAGCGCCGGCCCGCGGGCCGAGGTCTTGGAAGCTGGAGAAACTGAAAGTCGCCTGCGGGCCGCGAGCCTGCGAGCACGGGGGAGGATCGATGTCATACCGCACCATCGGCCGGCTGCTGGTGGCCAGCGCCGCAGCCATGTTGGCCGCAGCCGCCCTGGCACCCGCCGCGATCGCCGACCACGGCGAGGGGCACAACGGCGAGACCCTGGAGCTGTCCAAGAGCGAGGGCCTGGTCGACGGCGAGGTCGTGACCGTCACCCTGACGAGCTGGCTGCCGGGAAAGACCGCAACCGTGGTGACGTGCTACGTCTACCCGGCCGCGGGGCCGGCCGACTGCGAGCTCAGCAACTACGGCACGCACACCGCAACCATCGCCGACGACGGGACGGCCACGCTGGAGTACCCGATCTCGATTGTTCCGGGACGGTGCGACCACACCACACCGTGTTTGGTGGTGGCCGGCGACGGCTTCGGAGCGAACGCCAACTATGCCGCCCAGGAGTTCACCTTCGCCGAAGCCGAGCCCGAACCGGCCGAGGAGCCCGAGCCCGAACCGGTTGAAGAACCGGCCGAGGAGCCCGAACCAGAGCCCGCCCCCGAACCGGAACCAGAGCCCGAGCCCACACCAGAACCGGAGCCCGAGCCGGAGCCCGAACCAGAGCCCGAGCCCGAACCAGAGCCAGCACCTGAGCCCGAGCCCGAACCAGAGCCCGCCCCCGAGCCGGAGCCCGCGGCGGCCGCCCCGGCCGACGACGACAGCGGCGGCTCGGCGGCATCCTGGCTGGTGCCGGTGATCATCGCGATCGTGGTGCTGGCCGTGGCCGCGGGGGTGCTCATGCGCCGCCGATCAGCTTCATGATGTGATCGGACTCAGGATGGCAGCGGCCGTCGCCGGGGCGGTCGTGCTGGCCGGCGCCTGCGGGTCGTCGGCCACCGAGCCGGCCGCCCCCCAACCAGAACCGGACACAGCCGCCGCCACCGACACCGCCACCACGGCTGCTCCCGAACCGGCGCCGGACACGACTGCCGCTCCCGCCACGACATCCACCACCGAGCCCGCCCACATGCCGGACAGCACAGAGCCGGCCGACACTCCGGACAGCACGGAGCCGGCCGGTATTCCCGAGTTGCCCGAGCGTTCGGGTTGGAGCATCCAGTTCGGCACGGAACGTCCTGACACCACCTTTGGCGTGTCGGCGGGCCCGGACGGCTCGGTCGTGGTGGCCGCGGCCACCGAGGGCAGCCTGGCCGGCAACAATCAGGGCCAGCGCGACGCGTATGTCGCCAGGTACTCCGGCAACGGGGAACTGGTGTGGGCGCTCCAGGTCGGTGGGCCGCAGAACGACTCGCCGCTGGGGGTGTCGGTGGCTCCCGACGGCTCGATCTACGTCGGCGGCTTCACCGACGGCGACTTCGCCTCGCCCAACCAGGGGTCGGCCGATGTGTGGCTGGCCCGCTTCGACGCTGGCGGCAACGAGCTGTGGCGCCGGCAGTTCGGCGGCCCAGGCTGGGATCGCGGCTTCGACGTGACAGCCTTCGACGGTGGCGCCTACGTCACCGGCTACACCGCCAGCCCGCTTGACCCCGACACCGACATGGGCGGGTTCGACGGCTTCGCGGCCCGCTACGACGTCGACGGCAACCAGCAGTGGGTCCGGCAATTCGGAACCGACGCCACCGACTGGGGCCAGGGCTCGGCGCTCGCCCCCGACGGCGGCCTGTACGTGACCGGGTACACCGAGGGCGACATCGAGGGTCCCAACGCGGGCGACAAGGACCTGTTCGCGGTGCGCCTCCGGCCCGACGGCAGCCTGGCCTGGGCCACCCAGCTCGGGTCGGCGGCCCTGGACTGGACCCAGGGCGCCGGCGCCGGCCCCGACGGCGGGATGCTGGTGGCAGGATCGACCGAGGGGAGCTTCGCGGCCGACCATGCCGGCGGGCGGGACATGCTCGTGGCGCTGCTCGACGCCGACGGCAACGAGCGCTGGCGTTGGCAGGCGGGCACCGAGGGGATGGACACTGCCTTCGAGGTGCGCCAGACCGGACAGTTCATCGTGGTCACCGGCTCCACTGACGGCAGCCTGGGCACCGCGGGCAGCCCGCTGGGCGAACGCGATGCCGTCCTGGTCTGGCTGGATGTGGCCGGCAACCTGGTGGAGGTGGAGCAGTTCGGCACCGGCGCCGTCGACGACGCCACCGGGCTCGACGTCGCCGCCGACGGCACGGTGGTGTGGAGCGGCTACACCTTCGGGTCGTTCGAGGCCGACCCCGCGGGCGAAGCCGACCTGATGCTCGGTCTCCAGGCGATGGGCAGCTGAATGCCGCCGACCGGGCACGACCCCGCCGGGCGGGCCACCGGCGAGATGCTGGTGGAGGACATGACCGGGGCCGAGCTCGAGCGGGCCCGGCGGGTCGATCAGGTGCTGCCCGCCCTGGCCGCCCGGGCCGAGGAGGCCGACCGCAGTGGCGAGTTCCCCCTCGAGCACGTCCGCACCATCTCCGAGGCCGGCCTGCTGGGAATCACCGTGCCGGTCGAGTACGGCGGCCTGGGCGGCGGGTTGCGGGATCTGGCCGCGGCCACCTTCGCTATGGCCACCGCCTGCCCGTCCACCGCGCTGGCCTACTACTTCCAGTGCAGCGGCTCGTCCCGGGGCCTGCTCCCGCTGGCCGCCATCGAGGCCGGACTGTTCGCTCCCGACGAGATCCCCGCGGCCCGCTCGTTCGGTGAGCGGGTGCTGCGCCGGATGGGCGAGCACGGCCGCTGGGTGGCCAACTTCGCCAGCGAGTCGGTGCGGTCCAAGCACGCCGCCATAACCATCACCACCGAGGCGTCCCGCACCGACGGCGGGTGGCTGATCAACGGGGTCAAGTCGTTCGGCTGCTCCACCGGGGTGGCCGACGACTACCTGGTCACGGCCAAGCTCGACACCGGCGAGACGGCCGAGGCGCTGGCGATGTTCCTGATCCCCCGCGACACCCCCGGCGTGAGCGAGCGAGCCAAGTGGGACGCCATCGGGATGCGGGCCACCGCCACCCACGGCATCGTGCTTGAGAACGCCTTCGTTCCCGATGAGAATGCGCTGACCGTGCCGGGAACGTTCGTGAAGATGACGCAGGTGAGCCGGGGCAGCTTCGTCGGCAACCAGGTGGCGCTGTCGTCGGTGTA
>JAJEHD010000011.1 GCA_022819505.1 Acidimicrobiia bacterium
GAGAGGACCGACCTCGCCCTTGTACACCTGATCGACGCTGAACACGAGGGCCACACCGTTGTCCTCGAATTGGCTGTGAACCGTTCGTTCCACCTGGCTTCCGGCGAAGGCGACAGAGATGTCATCGGCGTAGTCGGCCAGATCGTGTTCGACACAACTGCACGCGAGGGCGGTGCCCGCGGTCGCCGTGACCATGACGACAGCCACGAGTGCGGCAATCGCCAGCCCGCCGCACATGCGCCGCCTTGTGGGACCGAAGAAGTCCATCTCAGCACTCCCTCTGCAGCGATTAACGCACATTAGACGGCAGCACTAGCCACTAAGTTCCGGTGAGCCAAGTCGCTGTCGCCGAAGTGGACTCCTACTCCAGGCCGAACTCGGGGATGTAGCGCTCGTCGCTGGGGCCGTCGGGCGCGTCGGGCAGCATCTCCTTGATTGCTTCGACACTGGCCGTGTACATGGGGCGGGTCCGGAAGTCCAGGCTCATCATGTACATGGCTCGCCACCACTCCAGTTCCTGGCGGCAGGGAGGTCCACCCTCAAGCTTCTCGAACCTCTCGAACACGGTCCGCCAGGTGGACGGCACATGGCGATTGGGGCGGGGTTCCGTCATGACCGAGTAGTACAAGGTGATCCAACTGTCGCGAATCGCAGGGTCAGCCTTGGCTCGCTTCTTCAGCCGGTGCACTGCACGCCAATGCTTGATGAGCCCCATCGGCAGCCGATTCTAGGTGCCGGCCGGGTCAAGCCAGGTGTGGCGGTTGCGAGCTTGGGTCGGCGCTAGAAGGGCAGCCATGGCACCGATGGGTCGTCCCAATGGTCCAGGCGTCGCATCAACTCGGTGTCGGCGTCCGGCACGACCCCCCACAGACAGGCCAGCCACACCACCTCGATCGCCTCGTCGGCGGCGTAGACCCGAGCCAGCAACTGCTCGTTCACCTCGCCGTGGTAGGCGGCGACGATCCGGTCGACCACCCGGGGCTCCTGATCGTGGCGCTCGAATTGCAGCCGCGCCGCGGACAGATCCGCCTCGGGCGGGCCGATCCCGACGAAGTCGAGGTCCACCAGCGCCAGCATCCCGTCGTCGCGGCGCACCACGTTGGTCGGCCACGGGTCGCCGTGGATCAAGACCTGCGCGTGGGCCTCACCGCTGAGGATCGCCCAGCAGTCGCTGAGCGCCCCCACCCGGCTGTGCAGCAGTTCCTCGAGAAAGGAACACACATCGGCCGGCACGCCCCTCGCCGTCATCAGCGGCAGCCGCTCCGCCCAACGTGTGAGATACGACACGCTGGGATCCCAGACCGTCAGTTCGCCAACGGGCTCAACGCGGTGGCACTGCGCCACCAGCTCGACCAGCGCTTCCAGGGAGACCTGCCCGACAGGGGAGTGCATCGGCCAGAAGGTGACCACCCGACCGTCGCTCAACCGGCACGGCGCACACAGCGGAGCCACGAACGGCGCTCCTGCAGCCGCCAGCTGCTCGACAAGGCGGTGGTGGGCGGCGTGATACTCGAGGGGCCTGCGGTTGGTGTACGCCACCCTGGCCACGAACTTGTCGTCGAGGCTTCCCAGCACGACGTGGTTGCCCAGACGAAGCAGCCCGAACCCAGCGCTGGTCAGCCCCAGCCCGCGGGCGGTGTCGCGCACCAGTTCCGCGGTCCGCTCGACGTCCGGTACGGCGTACACGCCACCCTGGCCATCCACCATCCCAGACGCTAGTGACCGTCACCCGTGCGAGAGCAGTCGCACTCACCGCCGGCTAACCGCAGCGAAGTGTGGCCGCCGTAGTGTTCAGGAGGCGATGAGTTCGTCGTTCGTGCGGTACCTGGCGCTGGGTGGGCTGGTGGTCGGGCTGGCTGCAATCGCATGGACGGCGCTGGGCGGCGACGAAGCCGGCGAGGACTCCGCGGCCAGCCTCGGCGCAGCGCCGGTGGACGATCCCGCCGTGATCGACGCTGATGCTGGGTCTGTCGTCGACGGGGGCGACGCTGGCGGCGCAACCACCACGGTCGCCGCGGACGCCGAGACCGAGACGACGAGCACGGCCGCCGTCGAAGTCTCGATTTCAACGATCGTCACGACAACGGCGCCTCCCGAGCCCATCGAGGTGCTGGGGACAGCCGACACCCTCACCAACCTCGACGGCTGGCTCAACACCGACGCCACCTCCCTTGAGGAGATCCGGGCGGCCAACGAGCTCACCGTGGTGCAGTTCTGGACCTTCGGTTGCCGCAACTGCAAGAACACCCTCGACGCCCTCGGCCGGCTCTACACCGACTTCCGGGGCCAGGGCATGGAGATCGTGGGCGTGCACTCGCCCGAGTTCTCCTACGAGGCCGACGTGGACAACATCATCGAGGCCGCCGCCGACCTCGGCGTGGTGTGGCCCATCGCCCTCGACACCGACAAGCGCAACTTCCACCGCTGGCAGGAGGGCAACATCGGCTACTGGCCCCGCGTCTACGTGATCGACGGCGACAACCAGATCCGCTTCGACCGAACGGGCGACGGCCGGGCCACCTACGAGCAGCTCTACGACACCGTCGAGCGCCTCCTGGCCGATGCCTGAGCACGCCGGCGACGCCCGGCGTAGCGGCTGAGCAGTGGCGACGTTCCTGGAGGGAGTGGGCTCCATCGGAGTCGCATGCACCCTGGCCGCGCTGGTGCCAGCGGTCGCGCTGGTGCTGGTGGCCCGCAAGGCCCGGCTCACGGTGGCGCTCTGCTATCTGGTCGGCGCCACCCTGCTGACCTGGGCCCGGGCGGGCGGCCACTGGCAGGTCGAGCTGAGCGGGACGATGGTGCCCGTCGCGGCCGCGCTGGCCGCGGGCGCCTTCGTGCTGGCCTGGTGGGCCAAGAGGCCGGCGTCGCTGGCGGCCACCGGCTCCGGCGTGGCGGCGGGAGCGCTGGCCGGGTGGCTGTGGCGCCCGTGCGTGGGACCGAGGCTTGGCGACATTCTCGACAACGTCGATACCGAGAGGGCCCGCACGCTGGGCCTGATGCTGGTGTACATGGCCGGGGCTCTGCTGCCGGCGGTGCTGCTGGCCGTACTGCCCCACGCAGTGCCCGCCACCAGGCGGTTCCTCGACCGCCTGCCCGTGGCCGCCGTCGGTGTTGCAGTGGGCGCGGCTTACGCCGTCACCCTGGCCACCGGCCGCTACGACGACATAGTGGGCGAGCTCTACCGGATAGCAACCGATTCCTGACCCGGCTACGGTCGAGCCCTGTCGTCCGTTAGGCGGGCGGCAGGTAGCTTGACCGCAATGGGCGAAGAGACCGAACGTCTGCTGCTGCCCCTCCTGCGGGTGCTGTGGTTGCTGGCCGGCGGGGCCGTCGCGTTCGTGCTCACGGTCCTCGTTCCACCGGTGGCTCTCGCCGCCGGCCTGGCCCTGGTCGTGGTAGCGCTGGTGCGCCGCCGCGCCGGCGCCTACCGCGTGTTCACCATCGGCTTCGCCATCTGGTGCGCGATCTACGCGACGCTCGCTGTCTTCGCTGCCCTCGGCGAAGACTCCAGCTCCGGCGTCGCCACCGATGGAGGGGTCGACACGGTGACGATCGCCACCGTCGGCTCCTACCATCCCTTCGACTTCGTCAACGACGAGGGCGAGATAGACGGCCTCGAGCCCGAGCTGGGCGACGAGCTGTGCCGGAGAGCCGGCCTCGAATGCGAGTGGGTCATCAACGACTGGGTGGACATGATCCCCGACCTCATGGCTGGAGAGTTCGACGCCATCTTCTCGGGCATGAGCATCACCGCCGAACGGGAGGAGCTGATCGACTTCACCGAGGCGTACTACCCGCCGACCCCCTCGGTGTACGTGGCCCGCGCCGGTGAGGGCGACGAAGCCGTCGAGGGCACCATCGGCGCGGCGACCGACACCATCTACTCCGACTACTTCACCGAGCTGGGCCGCCCCTTCGTGCCGCTCAACGAGGACGAGGGCTTCACGAGTTCCGTCGATGCAGTGCTGGACGGCACAGTGGACGCCGTCCTGGTGGACCACGGCTACGCCGTCGAGAAGCTCTCGGAGCACCAGGGCCGGCTGGCGATCGTCGGTCCGTCGGTGCTGCTGGACAGTGGCCTCGGCATCGGCGTCCGCAAGGGCAGCGATCTGAAACCCAAGCTCGACGAGGCCCTGGCGTCGACGAAAGCCGACGGCACCGTGAACACCCTCATCCTCAAGTGGGTAGGCCCCGACGCCTCGACGTTCGAGTAGCGCGGCCTGACCGGCGTTCCTGCGCATGGCGGGCGGTAGTTTGAGTTGCTGTGACCGCGGGTACCGAGGACGAGACGCTGGCCGGATACCGGTCGACCATCGACGACATCGACGCCAAGCTGATTCTGCTGCTGGCCGAGCGGTTCGAGGTCACCAGACAGGTCGGGATCTACAAGGCGAGCGTGGGCCTCCCGCCCGCCGATCCCCAGCGTGAGGAGGAGCAGATCGCCCGGCTCAATGCGCTGGCCGCGTCGGCGAACCTCGACCCGTCCTTCAGCGAGAAGTTCCTGCGGTTGATAATCGACGAGGTGATCCGCCACCACACCCGGGCTCGCGACGGCGCCGGCCCCGCCGGCGACTGAGAGGTCCTACGGTGCCGTCGTCGTCGAACCGGCACCCGAGGCGCTGCAGCGGGCTCTGAGGAAGCGCGAGCCGTGAGCAGCTCCCGGAGTTCGCACGCCGAAGAGCTGGCCGGCATCCTCTACCGGCGCTTCGAGGCCTTCCACGTCCACTTCATCGCGGTCACCGCCCGCGCCGAGGGCCGCTTCCTAGCCCGCGACTGGCACGGCCACCGCCAAGACGCCGCAGAACGGCTCAACCTGCACACCGACGCGGTGCTCGACACCGTCGAGGCCTGCCGCAGCCGGCTTCCCGGAACCGGTGCCCGCCAAGCCTGGATCGACGCCCAGCGCCGCTACGTGGAACTGGTGACCGACCGCGGTGACATGGAGCTGGCCGAGACCTTCTACAACTCCGTCACCCGTCGCCTGTTCGGCGTGGTGGGCCTCGACCGGGAACTCGAGTTCATCTGGCTCGGACCCACCGCCCTGCCGGCCGTCGACGTCACCGGACCCGAGTACTACAGCGCCCGGGCGAACGACTCCACCGAGGGCGCGGTCGCAGCCGTCCTCGAGCGCAGCCCCCTCGGTCCGCACTTCTCCGACCTCGACCGGGACGCCAGGCTCGTCGCAGAACGGATCGACGGCTACCTCGACGGCGTATGGCGATACCTCGACGCCATCGACGTGCTCGGCGCCGTCTTCTACCGCCAGAAGGGCGCCTACCTGGTGGGCCGCCTGCGGTGGCTCAACCGGGTGTCGCCGTGCATCCTGCCCGTCGTCCACGATGACGCCGGCGTGTATGTAGACGCTGCCCTGCTCACCGAGCCCGCCGCCAGCCGCCTGTTCAGCTACGCCCGCTCCTACATGCACGTGCTGTCGGAGCGCCCCGCCGCGGTGGTGGCGTTCCTCAAGTCGATGCTGCCCGTCAAGCCGGTGGCCGAGCTGTACACGTCCCTCGGATACTCCCAGCACGGCAAGACCAACCTGTTCCGCGCCCTGTACCGGCACATGGAGCACTCCAACACCCGCTTCGAGCACTCCCGGGGCGCCCCCGGCACCGTCATGGCGGTCTTCGCACTGCCGTCGTTCGACGTGGTCTTCAAGGTCATCAAGGACCGCTTCCCGCCCAGCAAGCGCACCACCCCCACCGACGTGAAACGCCGTTACCGCCTCGTGTTCGGATACGACCGGGTGGGCCGGCTCGTCGACGCCCAGGAGTTCGAGAACCTCACCTTCGCCCGGGACCGCTTCGACGACGATCTCATCGACGAGCTCCTACGGGAGTGCTCCCGCACCGTCACCGTCACCGACACCGAGGTCGTGCTGGGCCACGTCTACACCGAGCGCCGGGTCTACCCGCTGGACCTCTACCTGCGCGAGATGGCGCCGGATCGGGCGCTGGCCGCGGCCGTCGACTACGGCAACGCCATCAAGGACCTGGCCGCGGCCAACATCTTCCCCGGCGACCTGTTCTGCAAGAACTTCGGCGTCACCCGGCTCGGCTCGGTCGTGTTCTACGACTACGACGAGCTGGCCCTGCTCTCGGAGGTCAACTTCCGGGCCCTGCCGGCGGCCCGCGACGACGCCGACGAGATGCTCGACCAACCGTGGTTCTCCGTGGGCGCCGACGACGTGTTCCCCGAGGAGTTCTCCACCTACCTGCATTCACCGCCCATGGTGGGAGAGGTGTTCGCCGAGCACCACCCCGAGATCGCCACCCTGGACTTCTGGCAGTCGATGAAGCAGCGCAACCGGGCAGGCGACATCCCAGACTTCTTTCCCTACCCTGCCTCGGTACGCCTCCACCGGGACCAGCCACCCGCGACGTAACCGGCGCGTAACCCGTCATAGAACCCCAAGGACCATCATGCGAGCGATAGTGATCACCGAGAAGGGCGGGCCCGAGGTCCTCGTCGTGCAGGAGGTTCCCGACCCCGTCCCCGGACCCGAAGAGGTTTTGGTCGACATCGTGACCTCGGCCATCAACCGGGCCGACCTGCTGCAGCGCCGGGGCATGTACCCGGGGCCGCCGGGCGACTACGAGATCCCCGGCCTGGAGTTCGCCGGCCGGGTGGCCGCGACCGGCGAACGGGTCACCGAGCACGCGGTCGGCGACGCTGTCATGGGCATCGTCGCCGGCGGCGGCTACGCCGAGCGGGTCACCATCCACGAGCGCCAGGCCATGGCAGTGCCCAGCCCACTGAGCCTTGACGCCGCCGGCGCGTTCTGCGAGGTCTACATCACCGCCTGGGACGCCCTCGTCCGCCAGGGGGGCCTCACCACCGGGCGCTGGGCGCTGGTCCACGCCGGGGCATCGGGGGTGGGAACGGCGTCAATCCAGATCGCCAAGGCCATGGGCGCCCGCATCGCAGTCACCGCCTCGGCGGGAAAGCACCACGTATGTGAGGCCCTGGGTGCCGACTTGGTGATCGACTACGCCTCCGAGGACTACGTGGAGGCGGTCCGCGACGCCACCGGAGGCTCCGGCGTGGACGTGGTGCTCGACGTGATCGGCGGCGACTACCTACCCCGCAACATCTCGTGCCTGCGCATCAACGGACGCATCATCCAGGTCGGCACGATGGCCGGCACGCCGGTGCCGTTCAACCCGGCCGGGCTGATGATGAAGCGAGCGGCGCTCATCGGCACCACCCTGCGGGCCCGTCCCATCGAGGAGAAGATCGCGGTCACCCGCCAGTTCGCGGCCGAGATGCTCCCCCATGTGGCCTCCGGCGCCCTGGCCCCGGTGATCGACAGCCGCTTCGCGCTGGCTGACGCACCCGCGGCCCACGAGCGCATGGAGGCCAACCTCAACGCCGGCAAGATCGTCCTCGACATCGCCTAGACCGCCGAGCGGGTAGGCCGCAGCCAGAATCTCGGGTTGGTTGTGTGTACTAGGTCCGCAATTCTCGCACCGAGATTCTGGGGGCAAGCCTCGACTAGCGGTCCTCCATCGGCACGTAGTCGCGCAGCTCGGAGCCCACGTACACCTGGCGGGGACGGTAGATCCGCGAGTTCTGTTCGATCATCTCGTTCCAGTGGGCCAGCCACCCCGGTGTGCGGCCGATGGCGAACAGCACGGTGAACATGTTCGTGGGAAAACCCAGCGCCTGGTAGATGAGGCCGGAATAGAAGTCCACGTTCGGGTACAGGCGCCGGCTTATGAAGTAGTCGTCGGCCAGCGCGACCTCTTCGAGCTTGAGGGCGATGTCGAGCAGCGGGTTCTTGCCGATCACCCCGAACACGTCGTGGGCCGCCTTCTTGATGATGACGGCCCGCGGGTCGTAGTTCTTGTAGACCCGGTGCCCGAAACCCATCAACCGGTGCGCTCCCCGCTTGACGCTGGCGATGAAGCTGTCGACCTCCTCGTAGGAGCCGATCTCGGTGAGCATGTTGATCACGGCCTCGTTGGCCCCGCCGTGCAGCGGTCCGTATAGGGCTGCGCAGCCGGCCGCGATGGCGGTGTAGGGGTCGGCGTGGCTGGAGCCGACCACCCGGGTCGCGGTGGTCGAGCAGTTCTGGCCGTGGTCGGCGTGGAGGATGAACAGCACCCGCATGGCCCGCACCAGGGCCTCGTCGGGCTCGTACTCGCCGCCCACGTCGAACATCATCTTCAGGAAGCGCGTCGGGTAGTCGTTGGCGTTGTCGGGGAATATGAACGGCAGGCCCCTGGAGAACCGGTACGCGGCCGCGGCCAGTGTGGGCATCTTCGCGATCAGCCGCACGATCTGCGCCCTGCGGTTCTCGGTATCGAAGATGTCCTTGGCCTCGGGATAGAAGGTGGACAGCCCGGCCACGCCCGAGGTGAGCAGCCCCATCGGGTGGGCGTCGTAGTGGAAGGCGTCGTAGATGCGCTTGCGGAAGTTCTCGTGGATGAAGGTGTGGTGCGTGATCAGGTCGACCCACTCGTCGAGCTCGGCCTGCGTGGGCAGCTCCCCGTAGATCAACAGGTGGGCGACCTCCGGGAAGGTGCTCTGCTCGGCCAGTTGCTCGATGGGATAGCCCCGGTAGCGCAGGATGCCGGTCTCCCCGTTGATCTCGGCCACCGCGCTGGAGGTGACCGCCGTGGTGGCCATGCCCGGATCGTGGAACCAGATGCCCGGCAGCAGCTTGCGCCACGCCCCGGCGTCGACGCCCCCGGAGACGATCGGGATCTCGATGCTGTTGCCCGTGCGGTTGTCGGTGATGGTGATGCTCTCAGCCACGTGACTCACCCCGTCTCAGCGAGGCGGTGATCGTGGTGGTCGCTGTCATCGAGTATCAGATTACAGGGGACCGGATATGGCACCGCACTTTGCAGTCGAGTGAGCGCATCCGCAATGTTGCGATGAGGCGCAAGATTCGAGGATATTGCCGTGTGGCGCCGACGGCCGCCCGGACTCGGGGCTCCCGCGGCTTAGCGAACTAGAGCGGCGAGTTGTCGTGGCGTCGCCGGGGGAGGCGCTCCCGCTTGGAGATGAGCATCTCCAATGCGGCGCAGACTTGCCGCCTCGTGTCGGCCGGCTCGATCACCGAGTCGATGGCGCCGCGCTCCGCGGCGACGTACGGGTTCAGCAGGCGCTGCTCGTAGGCCGCCTCCAATTCGGCCCGCTCGGCCTCGCCGGCCGAACGATGCAGGATCTCCACCGCCCCCTTGGCCCCCATCACTGCGATCTCGGCCGTCGGCCAGGCCAGAGCCACGTCGTTGCCCATGGGCTTGGAGTCCATGACGATGTAGGCGCCGCCGTAGGACTTGCGAAGGGTCACGTTCACGCGTGGCACCGTGGCCCGGGCGTAAGCGAACGCCATCTGGGCCCCGTAGCGGATCATCCCCCGCCACTCCAGGTCCTTGCCCGGGTAGAAGCCGGACGTGTCGACGAAGGTCACCAGGGGAAGGTTGAACGCGTCGCAGAACGCCACGAACCGGGCCCCCTTGCGGGAGGCCGTGATGTCGAGCGTCCCGGCCAGCGACTGGGGCTGGTTGGCCACGATCCCGACGGGCCGTCCCCCGAAGGAGGCGAACGCGGTGACCAGGTTGGTGGCCCAGTAGGCGTGCGGCTCGAGCAGCACGTTGTTGTCGGTGACCACGGCCACCACGTCACGCACGTCGTAGGTGCCACCCGACTCCGGCGGCAGCACTTCGTAGGCTTCGGGCACCGCCCGGTCCGCCGGATCGACGCACACCCGGGCAGGCGGGTCGCAGCCGTTGCTGTCGGGGAGGTAGCCGAGCAGCTCGGCCGCTATCTCGTCGGCTTCGGTGTCGTTGTCGGCCAGGAAGCTGGCCACGCCCGAGTTGACCGAGTGGGTCTCGCCCCCTCCCAGGTCGCCCCGGTCGACCGGCATTCCGGTGAAGTGCTCCACCATCCGAGGCCCGACCACGAAGGCGTAGGCGTCGGCGGTCATCACCACGAAGTCGGCCAGGCCCAGCAGCAGGGCCGGACCCGAGACGTTGGGCCCGGCCGCGATCACGATCACCGGCACGACCCCCGAGCACCGGGACAGCTCAACTGCTGCAGTGGCCCAGCCGTGCAGGGCAGCCACCCCGGCGTTGAGGTCGGCTCCCGAGGAGGCCAGCCTCAGCAGCACCGGGAGGCGTTGGTCGCGGGCCAGGCGGGCTGCGGCGGCCATGCTCTGGCCGTCGGTCGGGGTGAGCGCGCCGCTCTGGTTCTCCTCGGACCCTCGGGCGTCGATCTCCACCACGGTGCGGCCGCCGACAGTGCTCACACGGCTGTGCACGAATCCGGATGCCCCGGCGCGGACGCCGACCACGGTCGTCTGGGAGTCCGCCATCACCGGGTCAGAGGCCCCGCGGATAGACGGGCGAACCCTGCCCATACGGGGCGGGGCCGTGGCCCGAGCGGCCCGTGAGCGCAGCGAACAAGAGCGGGAATGGCCACCCTGCGCCGCGATTGGCTGCCGGTCGATCCGCGCACGTCCTTATGGTAGATGCGAGGAACGTGTCTCGGCCGGTTGGGGCGAGGGCGTCTCCAGGGCGTGGATGTGAGGCTGGTTGACCGACTCACGGTCGACGATCCGCCTGATGGCGTCGGCGACGGCCCGCGGCGGTGCGGCCGGGATGGTGCGACGGTTGCGGGCCAGCCCCACGAGCCGCGGGCTCAGCCGGTCGACCTTCACGCTGCGCCAGCCCTCCGGTGATGAGCCGTAGGTTGCGCTGGCCGGCAACAGGGCCGGTGCGAAGCCCGCGAAGGCCAGCGAGGCCAGCAGCCGCAGGCCGTCGATCTCGGCTCGGCTCCGCAGCTCGACGCGGACCCGCCGAGCGTCCGTGTCGATCTCGTCGCGGAACGCGGTGCCCTTGGGCGGCAGCAGGATCTCGTGCCGGGCCAGCTCGGCCAGGTCGATGCGGTCGCGTTGGGCCAGCTCATGGTCCTGCGGCGTTATCACGACCCGGTCCTCGGAGAACAGGTCGGCCGTCTCGATGTCGGGATCCTCCACCGGCAGGTTCACGACCGCCAGGTCCAGGCGGTTCTGGACCAGCAGCGGCACCAGCGACGTGGTTGTGGCGTCGAGGATGACCACCTCGAGACTCCGGTGGAGCTGGCCCACCTCGTCCAGCACCAGGGGGACGATCCATCGGGCCGTGGTACCGATCACGCCCACGGTCACGGTTCCGCTGAGATTGGCTCGCATGGACGCCAGGTCGTCGGATATTGCCTGCAGCTCCACTTGGATGCGGCGGGCCCGGTCGGCGACGACTTGGCCTTCGGGGGTGAGGCACCGCCGGGCCCTGTCGATCAGGGTGGCGCCGGCCTCATGCTCGAGACGGGAGATGTGGGCGGAGACGTTGGACTGCACGGTGTGCAGGGCTTGGGCGGCGGCCGAGAAGCTCTGATGCTCGGCGACCGCGAGCAAGACGTTGAGTTGCCGGACATCCATCACAAGAAACGATATAAGCTATCGATGCAAACTGTTGGATTGATCGGTGACAGAGCGCTGATGTGTGCTATATTGCTAATATCAATCCGGTCGGCAGGTGTACTCCTCCTCACCGGCCGACCGGTTAGACTTGGATCGATACCCCCCCCAATCGGTTCAAGCACCAAATGAAGCGGCTGATCGAACCCCAGATCAGCCGCTTCTGTCTTGTGCGGGTGCTTCCGGTGGCTGATCTAGGCGCGAGTGCGTTTGCGGATGATGTTCAGCGCGCTCCCGGCCTGGAACCACTCGATCTGTTCGGCGCTGAGGGTGTGCAGCCCCTCGAATGACCACACTGCGCCGCCGGGTGTGGTGACCTCCACCGTCACCGGCTCATCGGGCGCCAGATCGGCCAGACCCCGCACTGCGATGCGGTCGCTCTCGCCGATGCGGTCGTAGTCGGCGGGATCGGCGAACGTGAGCGCCAGCACGCCCTGCTTCTTGAGGTTGGTCTCGTGGATGCGGGCGAAGCTGCGGGCCAGTGCCAGCACACAGCCCCGGAAGCGGGGCTCCATGGCGGCGTGCTCGCGGCTCGAGCCCTCGCCGGTGTTCGAGTCGCCGATGAACACCCATTGCAGCCCGGCCTCGTGGTACTCCCGGGCGATGTCGGGCAGGGACTGGACCTCGCCCGTGAGCTGGTTGCGGCCGTGGCCGACCTCGTAGGTGTCGAACCCGTTGACCACGCCTAGGTACAAGTTGCCGGAGATGTTCTCCAGGTGGCCCCGGTACCGCAGCCAGGGACCGGCCGCGGAAATGTGGTCGGTCGTGCACTTGCCCTTGGCCTTGGCGATGACGGGCAGGTCCTCGTAGTCGCGGCCGTCCCACGCGGCGAACGGCTCAAGCAACTGGAGGCGCTCGGAATGGGGCGACACCGTGACCTCGACGGTCGAGCCGTCGGGGGGCGGGGCCACGAAGGTGTCCTCGCCGGGATCGAAGCCGTCGGGGGGCAGCTCTATGCCGGACGGCTCGGCCAGCGTCACCATGTCGCCGGCGTCGTTGGTGAGCGTCTCATTGACCGGGTCGAAGTCGACGGTGCCGGCCAGCGCCAGCGCGATCACGGTCTCGGGGGAGGTCACGAAGGCCAGGGTGGCCGGATCGCCGTCGTTGCGCTTGGGGAAGTTGCGGTTGTAGGAGGTGACGATCACGTTGGTCCGGCCCGGTGTGTGGCCCTCCTCGCCGGAGCGGTCCCACTGGCCGATGCAGGGTCCGCAGGCGTTGGCCAGCACGGTGGCGCCGAGGGACTCGAAGTCGTCCATCAGGCCGTCGCGCACGATGGTGGAGCGGATCTGCTCCGATCCGGGGGTCACCAGCAGCCGGGTGCGGGCCCGCAGGCCCTTGGCGGCCGCGTCGCGGGCAATGGACGCGGCCCGGGTGATGTCCTCGTAGGACGAGTTGGTGCAGCTGCCGATCAGCGCTGCGCTGATCTCCAGCGGCCAGCCGTTGGAGCGGGCCTCGTCGCCGAGGTCGGCGACCTCCCGGGCCAGGTCGGGGGTGTGGGGGCCGTTGATGTGGGGGCCGAGGGTGTCGAGGTCGATCTCCACCACCCGGTCGTAGAAGCGCTCGGGGTCGGTCTCGGTCTCGGGGTCGCCGCAGAGATGGTGCGCGGCGGCGTCGGCCAGGTCGGCGGCGTCGGAGCGGCCGGTGGCCCGCAGGTAGCGGCCCACGGACTCGTCGTAGTCGAAGATGGAGGTGGTGGCGCCGATCTCGGCGCCCATGTTGCAGATGGTGGCCTTGCCGGTGGCGCTCAGCGAGCGGGCGCCGGGCCCGAAGTACTCGACGATGGCGCCGGTGCCGCCGGCGACGGTGAGGATGTCGGCCACCTTGAGGATCACGTCCTTGGGGGCGCTCCAGCCGCTGAGCTCGCCGGTGAGGTGCACGCCGATCAGCTTGGGCCAGCGCACGTTCCACGGGAATCCCGTCATCACGTCGACCGCGTCGGCGCCGCCCACGCCCACCGCCACCATGGCCAGCCCGCCGGCGTTGGGGGTGTGGCTGTCGGTGCCGATCATCATGCCGCCGCAGAACGCGTAGTTCTCCAGCACGACCTGGTGGATGATCCCGGAGCCGGGCTTCCAGAACCCGGCGCCGTAGCGGGCGGACACGCTGTGCAGGAACTCGTACACCTCGTCGTTGCCCGACAGGGCGGCCAGCAGGTCGCGCTTGGCGTCGGTGCGGGCGGTGATCAGGTGGTCGCAGTGGGTGGTGGTGGGCACCTGGACGGTGTCGAGCCCGGCGGTCATGAACTGCAGCCAGGCCATCTGGGCGGTGGCGTCCTGCATGGCCACCCGGTCCGGCCGCAGGTCCACGTAGGTCACGCCCCGCTCCGGCACCCCGGTCTCGGACGGGTCGAGGTGGTTGACGAGGATCTTCTCGGCCAGCGTCAGCGGCCGCCCGAAGCTCGCGGTGGCCCGCCCGACCCGCTCGTCCAGCGTGGCGTACACACCCTCGATCAACTCCACCGGAGTACTAGCAAACACAGCCATGCACCCAGCCTACGAGCGCAGAGTCCCGCGCCGGTCGGTTAGATGTCTTAGACATTTATATAATATGTAAATCATTTTCAATCTATTCAAGGTTATGCTAGTCTGGTGCCTGCCCTCCCTGAGCATCCGAAGAAGGAAGTGCGCAAGGCGCTCAAGCAAGCCCGCGCCGCCGGGTGGTCCGTCAGGAGGTCCAAGGGTCGCTCCAGTCATGCCTGGGGCATGGCGGTGTGCCCGGGCGACGCTTGCCGGGTCATGGTGTCCAGCACTCCGCGTGTGCCCGAGTACCTGGCACATAGGATTCGGGTTACTATGGCAAACTGTAGATGTATTCCAGATCCAAGGTAGGGGGCGTGATGGCGACTTCGCTACCAGTGCACGAATTCACTGTCCGCACCGCAGGTGTCAGCGTGATGGACGACGATGTCTTCGACGCGCTCTTCGAAGCTGGCTGTGATGACGCGCTGGTGGGCACTAATCCGGGTGGGGACTTCCTCGACTTCGGACGGAGAGCCCCCACGTTCGAGGAGGCGGTCGCCTCTGCTTGCGCCGCCATCGAATCGGTACCGGGCCTGCGAGTGCTCCGAGTCGAGCCGTACGAACTCGACGAAGCCTCGACCGAGGCAGCTCAGGTGTCGTAACAACCCGGAGCCACTCTGTTACGCGCATCTGCGGGCTCCGACTCGTGACGGCAGCAATCTGTTGCAAGTCATTCCGAATCCACGGTGACGTTGCCGATCATTCGCCGACCGCTGGTTGGATCAGCAGCTCCTGACGATCCAGGTCGGCTTGGATCCAGGCCGGAACCACGGCAACGGCAGTGCCGTCGGGGGGTGTGGCCAGTTCGAAGAGAGGGCCGCAGTTCTGTGCGCTGCCGTACTGCCACATCTCGTACAGCCACACTAGTGAGCAGTGGCGGGCGTCGTCGGTCGCCTGGCTGAGGCAGGGATCGGGGTCGAGCCAGCCTGACGGGGGGAGCTTCACATCGGGGGTCATGCTGGAGCCTGCAGGCGCCACGAAGGCCAAGGCGTTAGCCCCGTCGAGCTCGATGCCGCAACTCAGCACCTGCCCTGTCTCTAGCGAGATCAAGACCGTGAGCGCGGGATCGCAGAAAAAGGCGCACATCTCGCTGAAGTTCTGCCGGCTGATGGCCATCACCGTCCCGTCGGTCCCCGCGAAGCCAGACGGGCAGCCCCGAGTGTCGGCTGCTGATCTCGAGCGACGTGTTGGTCATGCTCGCTGCGGGCCCAGACCACACGTACCAGGACCGCTGGCCTCCGGCCCGGTGCGGGCCAACTGTGAGGCGGGAGATCTGCTCTCGAGCGACGAATGACTCGATTTCAATGCTCGTCTTACGCGACCCGAAGGTCATGAGAGTCGGATAGGTGGTGGTGCTGGTCGGACGGACGGTCGCCGGCTCGATATCCACGAGTTCCGCCGTATCGCCCCAGGGCACCCTCACAGCCCAGTCTCGGTTCCACATCTCGACTCCGTGCTCGTCGGTCTCGATGACCAGGTCTTGGCTACGCCGGCGCATCGGTCCGAATGTGAGTTCGGTCACTGAACCGTCCTCGGAGGAGCGGTACTGCAGCACGGTCTCGTAGCTGAAGAGCTGTGGTACGTAGCGCTGCAAAGCCAGTACCGCGCCCCGGAACGGCCATTGCGGCCCGGGCGCTGTCGGCAAGGGCGGTGCCGCGGGTCCCGGGCGTGGGAGGTACGGCGCCGACGCTCGTGGCAGCGCGGCCCACCGCTCGGCGAGGTCACCGGTGCCGCACTCCTCTCGGAGTTGGAGGTTGTCGGGAAGGGCGACCTCCTCGACCAGCAGCCCTTCCTCAGGCGGCTGAACGAGCGCGATCCCGTCGGCTGCGAATCCACAGGCGAAGGCCTCACCAGTTCGCATCGATACTAGATATCCGGTTGATGGGGCGCAGTTCGGCTCCCACGGATGGGTCGCGAACCCGACGAACTCTCCGTCGGTGCCCAAGAAGTACGCGCTGTCGAGAGTGGCCATACGGTCGCCGTACAGCTGGACGTTCTCCGGCGGCGGGCTGTCCTCGCCATCGGCATGCGGGGATCCCCACGTCTCGTACTGGTAGCTCGCAGCAGCATCGCCTGCCTGTAAGCGCAGGCCGTTGGCGTGGATGCTGACATCGAAGGCTGTGCCCCCGATGACGTAGCCGTGGGCGAGATCGTAGGTGGCGGTCAGAAGGTCCTGCCACCACGTATCCCCTTCGGTGTATAGGCGTTGTGCAACCACTCGGGGGGTGTCACCCCATGGGATGATGAGCGTGCCGTAACCGCGCGCCCCGCTTGAAGGGTTCCACATTGTTTCGATAGCTACGCCCGCCTCGTTCACACTGTCGATGCTGGCCGAGCAGGGAAGGGCTCCAGTCCTTCAACCGCCATCTCGGTGACCGTTCGATCCCGGGAACTTAGGTAGCGGATGGTGTAGGTGCTCGGACCGCCGCCCTCGCCCGGGTTGTAATCGACCGCCACCAGCCCGCGGAACGGCCACTCGGGCGCCGGCGATCCCCTCACGACCACCTCAGGTCCTGGGATTAGCTCGACCTGCTCCGATTGCTCGATCTGAGGTTCCTCGGGTTGCTCGGGTGCGGATTCGGCGGTTGCGGTGGGCTCCGGTGCGGGTCCTGTGGGGGTTGTGGGTTCAGTGTTCGGCGTGGGTTCGGGTTCGGGTTGTGCATACGTCGCGGGAGTCGTGTCGGGTGGTGCTGTCGATGGTGTGGCTGCGGGGTTCGGTTGGTTGTTGTCGCTGCAACCCACGAGTACCGCCACCCCCAAGCTGGCTGCGACCGCTAGGGCAGTTGCGAGGAGGACCCGACCATCTGTCCTCTTTCGTGGCCGGGGCCAGAGAGTCGAGGTCGATCGCCGCAACATCAGCGGAATCCCATCTGCAAGGTTATGTCGCGTGACAGCATCGATCTGTTGCAGCCTTCGCGCTCCACGGAGACTCGGGTTAAAGACGTGTCGTACGCCCGCAGGAATCGCACCGAGACTCCCGGCACGACCCCGACGACCGTCGATGGACACCCGCTAGCAGTCGGGCCAGCGCAATAGGCCGGTAGGCGCGCTACAGGTCGGGCCAGCGGCGGGCGCGGGTTGAGGGGGTGCGGCGGCGGCCGCTTAGGGCCCACTGGCGGCGCCAGACTCCCACTTCGGGGCCGGTGAGGGTGCCGCTGGCGCTGGCGTGGGCGCGCTTGCGGGCCGAGTACCAGTCGGTGCTGGCCTCGTCGGCCAGCGCGGTCACCGCGTCCTCGATCCGGGACGCGAACCGGGGCGCCCGCTCGCCGTCCTCGGGCCGCATCGGAGTGCCGAACGTGACGGTCGCCTCCGCGGGCTGGGGCATCGTGCGGCCCTTGCGCAGGATGCTGCCGGTGCCGCCCACATGGATCGGCACCACCGGCACCCCGCAGCGCACCGACAGGTAGGCCGCCCCGCCCCGGAACGGCTGCCCCCAGCCGTCGGGACTCCGGCCGCCCTCGGGGTAGATCAGCAGGCTCCAGCCATCGTCGATCAGCGCCGCGGCGAGGTCGGCGGACCGGCGGCCCACCCGGGCCCGCTCGATGGGGATGGCCCCCATCACCAGCGCGGCGGTCGCGCCGGCGACCCGGGTGCCGAAGAAGTAGTCGGCCGCCGCGCCCACCACGATCTTGTGGCGCCACGGCTCGGGGATCGACGTGAGCAGCAGGGGAGTGTCGATGTGGCTGTGGTGGTTGGCCGCGAAGATCAGCGGGCCCTCGAGGTCGGCCAGCCGGTCGGCGCCCCTGCGGCTGGGCGACGCCAGCGCCTGCACCATCACCCGCATCGGGCCCTCGACGATGGCGGCCCGGCACATCCGTGCCCCCCAGCGGCGGGACCAGTCGGTGTCGAACCCCGCGCCGGTGCGGTCCAGCTCCTCGAGCGGCTCCACCCCCCGGGGAACGGTCGGCGCACGCAGCGGGAAGGAGCGGGCGCGCAGGGCACGCACCGGCGACGGCAGGCGGCGAGCCACCCGCATCAGACCCAGGTCGTGCGCCATCCCCACCGGCTCAGCCCCTCCCGGTCACTCCACGTCGGCCATCAGGATCGGAGGGTTGTGCAGGTGGGTGATCGTCGGCGACGGCCCCACCACGTCGCTGGCCATCTCCAGGGCGTCCGACAGCGTCGAGGCCGGCTGGAAGCCCATCCGCCGCACCGCCCTCGGGTCGCCGCCCACCACGATCACCCGACCCAGCCACTGCAGGGCGTGCGCCCCCCAGTACCACATGTAGAAGGGATGCACCCCGTGGTAGGCGTAGCCGGTGCGGTACAGGTGCACGTACCACTCGTCGGTGGCGAACTGCTCCTCGTACTTGGCCTCGAGCTCGGCCGGGTCGGTGGTGGAAGCCAGGAGCTGTTCGAAGAAGTCGATGTAGCTGGGATGGTGAGCGGGGTGGAACTCCCAGCGGGTCGGGTGGCCCATGATGACCACCCCGCCCTCGCGCACCAGCGGCCGGCCCCGGTACAGGTTGAAGAAGTACCCGAGGCCCAGGCACATCACCAGGATCGGGTTCATCACTGAGTTCACGTTGTAGGGGCAGATGTACGGCAGGCCCATGGTGAGCACGTCGGTCTGACCCTGCACCGGCACCAGATGCTGGGCCAGCACGTTGGCGGTGGTGCTCTCGTGCACCGGCTCCACCGCCCCGGCCTGCACCGAGGTCATCTCGTAGGGCGCCAGCCACCGTCCGAACACTCCGCGGCAGGCAGCCGGCGGCATCGCCTTGAGCCCGGCCTGCATGGCCATGAACGAGGCCCGGTCCCGCGCGGTCCACTCCCACTCCCGCTTCTGGAGCACGGCCAGGGGCCCGTCCCAGCCGAAGGTGTTGTTGTTGACGGTGGTCTCGATCTGGAAGATCGGCGGCCCGTTGGCCTTGATCACCTCGCCCTGGCGCCAGTTGGAGCGGTGAAGCTCGGAGCGGGGCCGGTCCATGAACGAGCGGGAGTGCTGCATGGTGTGCACGTTGTGGTGGTGGCGCAGCGCCGGGTAGTCGGCCAGGCCGGTGGCGGTGGACTTCCAGCCCCCGTCCATGGCCACCAGGTTGATGTTCACGTACACCAGCAGGTCGCTCTCGGCGGCCCGCCGGTTCATGGTGACCAGCTCGTCGTGGTCGGTGCGGCCCAGCACCACCATGCCGTCGGGGTCCTCGGCGTCGTGGTTGTACAGCGCTCCCTGGGGGGCGAATGCGTCGAACACCCGCTCGCCCAGCGCGTGGCGCAGCTCGTCGTCGGTCATGCGGCGGTGCAGCGCCAGCGCCGCGATCAGGTGCACGTCGTCGACCCCCGCGGCGGCGGCCATGTCGAGGACCTGCTCGATCACCCTCTGGCGGATGTCGGGGCGGCGCATGGGCGGCAGCGGCAGCGAGATGTCGTCGAAGGCGATGGTCAGCTTCATTCCCGGACGCAGAAGTGCCGGCAGCGGATCGGAGTCGAGGGGGTTCAGCAGGGCGTCGCGGATGGCCGCCTCAGGGTCGACGAGGCCCGGGAGGGGCTCGGCGGGATAGATCACCCGGCTGCGGCCCGCGGGCAGCCTCTCCAGGCGGAAGCCTTCGCCGTGGTGGAACAGGATCGGCGGCGTGGACCGGTCGACGTCCAGGACCAGGCCGGGCCGCGGGGCGCGCTGGCGGCGCTCGGCGGCCATCAGGCCGACCCCACCAGCGCTGGCCGGCGGCTGCGGCCGCGGACCCGGGGCGCCATCGGCAGCAGCTTGGTGGGGGCGCCGGCGCTGGTGGCCCAGTGCTCGATCAGCCAGCCCCGCCGCCGGGCCAGAGCGGCCAGCTTGGTCTCGGGATTCACCGCCACCGGGAAGCCCACCGCCTCCAGCATGGGCAGGTCCGACGTGCTGTCGGCGTAGGCCACCGATTCCCGCAGGTCCAGGCCGTGGGCCTCGGCGAAGTCGGCCAGTGTCTGGTAGCGGGCCTCGCCGGTGGGGGGCACGTTCAGCAGCCGGCCGTCGTAGGCGCCGTCGCTGGAGCCCATCTCCGCGGCCACGATGTGGTCGAACAGGGGCCGCAGCGGCTCCACCACGAAGTCCAGGGCCCCGGTGATGAGCAGGGTCGTGTGGCCGGCCTGGCGGTGCTCGCGGATGCGGCGGATCCCCTGCGGGAACGACTTGGTGAGGATCAGGTCGCTGAGCATCTCGGCGCAGTCACCTTCGAGCCGGTCCGTCGAGGCGCCCTCGAAGCGCCGGTAGAAGTAGCGCAGGAAGTCGCTGCGGTCGCGGCGGTCCAGAGCCAGCAGCCTCGGCGCCTCCGCCAGCGTCCGGGCCGCGAACCGCACCCGGTCGAGGTCGTCGAGGTCCCGGGTGGCGAGCCACGCATAGCTGGCCACCACGTTCGACGCGATCAGGGTGTTCTCCAGGTCGAACACGGCCAGATGGCGCTGCGGGTCCAGCACCTGGCGCCGCAGCCTCTTGGAGCGCGACTCGGTCCGGCCGGGTCCGGCGCCGGGAGCCATCTTCAGCCGGGCCTGCTCCACCATCGACGGCAGATGGACCTGCTGCACGTAGTGGGTCCAGTCCACGCTGCGGGGGTCGAAGCAGAACTCCGACCGGTCGGCGACATCGAGCGAGTCCCACAGCGCCAGGAGGCGGTCGAGCTGGTAGATGGCCTCGCACTCCGCGTAGGCGCCGTAGAGCTCGACGTACTCGCTGGCCCGCTCGAGCTGCTGGCGGCGCTCCTCCAGGGTGGCGCTCATCACCGCGTGGCGGCCCCTCAGCGGCAGCGCGGTGAGTACCCGGTCGGCGGTCTCGAGCGACCGCTGGGCCCGGTGCAGCTGCCGGGCCACCCTCCCGCGACCCGGGAACGACCACCGGGGCACCGGGATCGGCTGGTTGAACTCGTCGTAGACGGGATGCTCGGTGAACCATCCGCTCACCAGGTCGAAGAGCTTGCCGTACTTCAGCGGGTTGATCGCCCCGCTGGCGACCTGGGTCACGTCGGGGCGGTCGTCGACCGGGCCGCGGGCGGCCACCGCGAAGATGGTGGCCACCACCAGGTCGACGGGGATCACGTCGATGATCCCCTCGGGAACTCCCGGGAACTCCTTGAGCAGTCCCCGGGCGTAGGCCGCGATCACCGGCTCGGCCATGCGGAATCCCCGGATCCACCCGGGATAGGGCTCGGCCAGCGCCGACTCGATGATCGAGGGCCGCACGATGCTCACCGGGACGTTGCCGCGGGTCTCCGCCAGGGCACGCTCGCCCAGCGCCTTGGTGAAGGCGTAGGCGTCGGGGAAGCCGAGGCTCGACGCCCGGGCCCGGCCCGCCGCGGTCATCTGGTCGTCGACCCAGCGTCGGCGCAGGCTCTCCACCTTCTCGGACAGCGCGGGGATGCCGGCCGCGCCCAGCTCCCGGCGGGCCTGGACCGCCAGCGCCTCCAGGCGTTCGGGGCTGCGGCTGGCCTGCTCGGCGTCGCGGCGGGCCCGGCGGGCGCTGTCGACCTCCTCGCGCCAGCCGACATCGGTGAAGAAGGGGGAGTCGTCCACCAGTTGCTCGGGGGCTGCGCCGCGCCGGCTGCCGGCGACGTAGCAGGTGGACACCGCGATCATGTGAGCCTCGGATCCGGCCTCGTCCAGAACCGCGGCCACCCGGGCCGGTCCCAGCAGGTTGACCTCCACGGCGTCGTCGAGGGCCGAGTCGAAGTTCACGGTGGCGGCCGAGTGGACCACGATGTCGCAGCCGGCCAGCAGGGCCCGGTCTCCGTCGTCGAGCCCGAGCCCGTCGGTGCTCACATCGCCGGCGACAGCCTTCACCCGCCGAGCCGTCATCTCGTCGTAGGTCTCGGTCGCGTCCGGCTGGTCCAGTTCGGATCGGAGGCGGTCGAAGGCGTCGTTGCGCAGCACGTCGCGCTGCACCCGCTGAGCTGCACCGCGACGGCCCGGACGCACCACCAGCACGAGCTCGCAGTCAGGCACGCAGCGCAGCAGGCGCTCGGTGAGCGCGGTCCCCAAGAACCCGGTGGCACCGGTGATGGCGATGCGTTTGCCGGCCAGGGATTCCGCGATCACGGCGTTAGTTCTAGTGGCCCCGAGCGCCGGAGGCTCACGGCGACCCGCCGGCGCCGGGCTCGGGGTCGGTGTCGGTGTGGTGCTCGCGCCGGGCGTGCCGCTCCAGAGCGAGGTCCACCAGCCGGTCGATGAGCTGCGGGTATTCGATACCGCTGACCGCCCACAGCTTCGGGTACATCGAGATGGGCGTGAAGCCCGGCATGGTGTTCAGTTCGCTCACCATCCAGCCCCGGTCGCCCCGGCCGTCGCGGCCGTCCTCGTAGAGGAAGTCGACCCGGGCCAGCCCCTCCACCCGTAGGGCCCGGTAGGCGTCGATGGCGAGGCGCCGGCATTCGGCGACCTCGTCATCGTCGAGGGGAGCGGGAACCAGCAGCTTGGCCCCGTCCTCGTACTTGTCGGCGTAGTCGTAGAACTCCGCTCCGGGGACGATCTCCCCGGGCAGGCTGGCCTCGGGGTGGTCGTTGCCGAGCACGGCCACCTCGATCTCCCGGGCCCGGGCCTCCTCCTCCACGATGATGCTGCGGTCATAGCGCGACGCCAGGCGCAGCCCTTCGGCCACCTCCGGGCGGGTCGACGACCTGGAGACGCCGACCGAGGATCCCATGCTGGCCGGCTTGACGAACACCGGCAGGCCCAGGTCGTCGATGATGGCGTCGAGGACGGGCTCCAGATCGCGGTCGCTGGCGTCGGGATCGTCGAGGGTGACCGCCCGCCAGCGGGTGTGGGCGATGCCGGCCGCTTCCAGCATCGTGTTGGCTGCGGTCTTGTCCATGCACAGCGCCGATGCCAGCACCCCCGCTCCTGCGTAGGGCACCCCAGCCAGTTCCAGCAGTCCCTGGACCGTGCCGTCCTCTCCCATCGGCCCGTGCAGGATGGGCAGCACCACCGTGGGCCCGCCTGTTCCGTCTCCGGGACCGGAGTCGGCGGCCAGCACCGGCAGCGGGTCCACGCCGGGCCCGGTCGCCTGGAGCCGCTCGGGCAGGGCGTCCGGTCCGGCCCCCAGAGCCTTGAGAGCCTCCGCGGCATGGACCCAGCGCCCCTCCCGGGTGATGCCGATCGGTTCGACGGTGTACTTCTCGGGATCGGCTGCGGCCACCACATGGCGGGCCGACACGCAGGACACGTCGTGCTCGGCCGAGCGTCCCCCGAACAGCACGACCAGCCTCACCCTGCGGTCCTCCGTTCCGGCCATCACGGCGACGCTAGCGCCCGGCGCCCAGTCGGCAGCGGCGGGCGTCGTCTCGGGTGTTCGTCTGACAGTCGGGCCGTCCGGCTGGCGGGTCCTGTCGCCGGGCTCCGTCCTGCCGACGGGGCTTCGCCCCATTGTCGACCGCCCGGACCCGTCGCCACCCGCCGGCCTCGCTGCTCGCTGCGGTGTGCGTGCGTTGTGCCGCCAGTTGGCGGCTGGGCGTGTCACACTCGCGCCGTGCGCTTGACGCTGGAGGAAGTCGCCGAGGCCACCGGCGGCCGCCTGCACGGCGACGGGTCCACCGTCGTTGACGGCGTGACCCAGGACAGCCGCGACGTGCGACCCGGCATGCTGTTCGTGCCGCTCGTGGCCGAGCGCGACGGCCACGACTTCATCGCCGACGCAGTTGCGGCTGGCGCATCCGCCTACCTGACCGCCCATGAGCCGTCCGTGCCCGGTGCTGCGGCGGTGCGGGTGGACGACACCTTGGAGGCGCTAACCGCGCTCGGGCGCGAGGCCCGCCGGCGTCTCGAGGCGGTGCCGGTGGTGGGTGTGACCGGATCTGTCGGCAAGACCACCACCAAGGACCTGCTGGCCGCGGTGCTGGGCCGGGACAGGCGGGTGTGGTCCAGCACTCGGTCGTTCAACAACGAGATCGGGGTGCCGATCACGCTTCTGTCGACGCCCGCCGGCACCGAGGCGCTGGTGGTCGAGATGGGCTCGCGGGGACCGGGACACATCGCGGAACTCTGCCGCATCGCCCGGCCCACTATGGGTGTGGTCACCACTGTGGGCTTGTCGCACACCAGCGAGCTGGGATCGCTGGCCGCGGTGGTGTCGGCCAAGCAGGAGCTGGTCGAGTCGCTGCCCGCAGCGGCCGGCGGGGGAGTGGCCTTCCTCAATGCAGGCGTCCCCGAGGTGGCGGCCATGGCGGCGGCCACCGAGGCCCGGGTGGTCACCTTCGGCGATGGGGGAGAGGTGAGCGCGAGGAGCCTCGAGCTCGACGACGAACTGACACCACGCTTCGTACTGCACAGCCCCCGCGGGGAGATCGACGTGGAATTGGGGGCTCGGGGTGTCCACTCGGTTGACAACGCCATGGCCGCAGCCGCGGTGGGCTTGGAGCTCGGAGTCTCCCCGGAGGATGTGGCGGCGGGGCTGGCCGCCCCGACGTTGTCGCCGCTGCGCATGGAGGTCGTCCGCACCGCGGGAGGCGCCCGCCTGCTCAACGACTGCTACAACGCCAACCCGCTGTCGATGCGGGCGGCCCTGAACGCGCTGGCCGCTCTGCCGGCGACTCGCAGGATCGCCGTCCTCGGCACCATGGCCGAGTTGGGTGACTTCGAGGCCGCCGAGCATGCGGCTGCGGCCTCACTGGCGGCCCGGCTCGGCGTCACGGTGGTGGCGGTGGACGCGCCCGGGTACTCAACGGGTGAAGGCAGCGTCATCGAGGCAGCGGGAATCGGCGGAGCGGCGGTCGCCCTGTCCGAGCTCGGTGATCTGGCCCCTGGCGATGCTGTGCTGGTAAAGGGATCCCGGGTGGCCGGACTGGAGCGACTGGTGGAGCGACTCGTCGCCGGCGCCGATGGCTGATTGAATCGGCGGGCGCGCCACCGGCGCGCATCGCCGGCCGGCCCCGACACCCACGAAAGGCCCGAGCAATGGACGTACCCGACTTCCGGACGGTGACCGTGGAGGCCCTCGCGGCCATGGTCAGGGATCGCACCCTCAGCGCGGCTGCGGTGACGGAGCACGCGCTGGAGTGCATCGACGCTCTCAACCCGGTGCTCAACGCCTTCGTCGCGGTCGACGCCGACGGTGCCCGGGCCCAGGCCGCGACGATCGACGAGCGCCTCGACGCGGGCGCCGACGTTGGACCGCTGGCGGGCATCCCGGTCGGGGTTAAGGACCTCGCCGACGCGGCCGGGTTCCAGACCTCCAAGGGCGCCATGTACACCCGCAACGACCCGCCGGCCGCCTCCGACAGCACCGAGGTCGCCCGGATGCGGGCCGCGGGCTGCGTGGTCGTGGGCAAGACCAACACCCCCGAGCACGGCTGCATGGGCGACACCTACAACCCGAGGTTCGGACCCACCCTCAACCCCTGGAATATCGAGCGCTCCCCGGGCGGGTCCTCGGGCGGGACGGGCGCGGCCGTCGCGTCGGGCATGGTCCCGGTCGGCACCGGCTCCGACGGGGGAGGCTCGATCCGGATCCCATCGGCGATCTGCGGGCTGTCGGGGATCAAGACCAGCCAGGGCCGGGTGCCGAGCGGGCCGCCGCCGTCGGGGCTGATCGACCTGTCGTGCGTCGGCCCGATGGCCCGGCGGATCAGGGACGTGGCCCTGTGCCTCGACGCCATGGTCGGTCCCCATCCGGCCGACCTGCGCAGCCTGCCCAAGCCGGAGGTGTCCTGGCGGGCCGCTCTCGACAGTCCCCGGGTGCCGGCCCGGGTGCTGTGGGCCCCGTCGATCGACGGCGAGCCGGTCGACTCCGAGATCGCCGCGGCCTGTGCGGCCGCGGTGGAGCGGTTGGCAGCCGAGGGCGTCGAGGTCGTGGAGGCGCAGACCGAGATCAGCGCAGTGCCGGGGGCCTTCCTGCAGCTGTTCTTCGGGGGGCTCATCGGCCCCGCGTTCCGCCCGCTGTACGGAACCGATGAGTGGGCCAACGTCACCGACGTGCTGGCCGTGATGCTGGAGGACGTATACGGACGGGCCACGCCGGAGTCGATCTACGAGGCCCGCCAGCAGGCGGGCGAGCTGTCCATCGCCCTGGCCGGGATGATGGACGGCTACGACGTGCTGCTGATGCCCACGCTGGCGGGCCAGGCTCCTGCACCCGCCGGGCACGGCACCATCAACGGCGAAGAGACCCCCAACTGGTTCCGATTCACGCCCCTCGCCAACCTCACCCGCCGCCCGGCCGGAACGGTGTGCTGCGGCTTCAGTTCCGAGGGCGTGCCCATCGGCCTGCAGGTCGTCGGCCACCAACTCGACGACCTGCGAGTGCTGGAGACCCTCGCCGTACTGGAGGACCTGCTCGCTCTGAACCCCATTGCCCCTGACCTGGCTACGTAGCCCGGAACTCAGTTCGCACGGCCGGATGGTGTGCGTGGTGACTCACATTCGAGAGGTGGCGGAGCGTATGCCCGTGTGCTTCGAGGTGTCCAAGGGCGCGACTACCTCGTCGGTTGAGCGGAAGGAGGCGTGAGCGGCGAGCTGAAGGCGGTGACTGTGCCCGGAGCCGAATAGATGGGAAATCAATTTACATGCATGTAAATGCTTGACAGATGTCACAGGGGTGTGGCATGATGTTGCTCATGATGAAGGAGGCGATCCGGCGGGCCGAGGCGGCGCTTGATGATGTGCTCGTTTTGTGCAAGTCCGGTGATGCCTCGACGGGTGAGTTGCGTGTGGGGCTTGGGGCGTTCAAGTCGATGAGGGCCAAGCTCGACGCCTGCCAAACCCATGCCGCTGGAGGCTTGGCTGCCCGTGAGCGCCATGGTGACGGCGGTGCAGGGGTGCTGGCGCAGGCCGCGGGGCTGTCGCGCAAGGAGGCCGCCGGACAGGTCAAGACCGCTCAGAGGCTTCAGGCCCTGCCCGACGTTCAGCGGGCTGTCGAGGACGGTCAGGTGTCCTTCGCCAATGCGAAGGTTCTGGCTGACGCGTCGGAGAGGACCAGCCCTGAGGCGGTTGCTGAGGATTCTGAGTTGCTGGCCAAGGCCTCGTCACTGCCTGCGGATCAGTTCGCTCGGGAGGCGAGCCGGTGGTCGGCGCAGCGCAAGGCCGACAGCGTCGAGGCCGACTGGCAGCGGCTACGGCGCCGGCGCGGGCTGCGGATCTGGGACGGCGGCGACGGGATGGTGCATCTGCGCGGCGAGTTCGATCCGGTCGCGGGTGCCAAGCTGCGCAAGCGCCTGAACGAGCAGGCCGAGACGTTTCGCCGACAGGACCGCAAGCATGCTGAGGTCGAGGCGCGCAGCCCCGATCAGCGCATGGCCGATGCGCTTGAGGCCCTCACCGCTGACGGCACCGGCGACGGCTCCAACCGTCGAGCGGGTCGGCGCGCCGATATCTCGATCGTGCAGCATCTCAGCGCCGACGGCACGCGCGACTTCGCAGAGATCGCCGGCGGAGCAGTGATCCCCCAGAGCGTGCTCGAAGAGCACATGTGCAACGCCAGAGTCGCTGGGATGGTGTTCAGCGACAAGGGCGTGCCGTTGTGGCACGGCCACACCAAGACCATCGCGACCGAGGCCCAGTTCAGGGCTCTCATCGCCAAGTATGGCGGATGCGCGGGCTGCGACGCGCCGCCGCTGTTGTGTCAGGCCCATCACATCCGTCCGGTGTCACAGGGCGGGGCCACCCACATCACCAACATGATCCCGCTGTGCTGGCACTGCCACCACAAAGTGCATCACCACAACTGGAAGGTGGTCCCCGACGGGCGGGGCCTTAGCACAATCGCACCGTCGGACCGCATCTGCCACGGCCCAGCCCACGCCACCGAGGATCAAACCGCACACGCCCCGCGGCGCCGCAACAAGACGCCGCCGCGAGCCGGAGTCCCACCGCCACGATCATCCCGAGCGGGACCCCCAGCCGATGTCGGCGCTCCCGTGCCCCGAGCGCCGGCACCCTCCCGCCGAAGATCACCACGGCCGCAGAACCCCGGGGACGAAAGGGACGAACCCGCCCACTCCCAGCTCCAACTAGCAGGTACCCAGCCGTCCAGCGCAGACCCGCAACCAAGAGGCGTTAGATGGCGGTCTTGAATCAAATGCCCCACCCGCTCGTCACCGCGGTCCGGCAGGCCCTTGCCGACAACGGAGACCCCACCAAAGCCGAGGGCATGCGGCGGTACATGAAATCGGAGATGCCCTACCGCGGTGTTCAGACTCCCCTCCTGCGCCGGATGTGCAGGGACCTGCTTCCCCGTCACCCCATCGAAGAGAAGGATGTCTGGCACGGGGTTGTCCTGGACCTATGGAGAAACGCCGAATACCGGGAGGAACGCTACGCCGCCCTGGAACTCGCCGGTGCCAAGCCCCACGCGCCCTTCCGTACCCTCGACACGCTGCCCCTCTGGGAAGAACTGGTCGTCACAGGCGCCTGGTGGGACTACGTCGATGGCATCGCCTCCCACCGACTCCGCGAACTCCTGGAGAGATTCCCCGCTGAAATGAGCCGTGAAATGCGGTGCTGGAGTCGGGACCCGGACAAGTGGAAACGTCGCTCCGCCATCATCTGCCAGCTCAATCGCAAGGAGCAGACCGACCTCACCCTCCTGTTCGACTGCATCGACCCCAATCTCGGTGACCCCGACTTCTTCATCCGCAAGGGCATCGGATGGGCCCTCCGCTCCCTGGCCTGGACCGACCTCGACACCGTCGAGTCCTACATAGCTCGCAACGAAGGCCGCATCAGCCCGCTGAGCCGTCGAGAGGCCCTCAAGAACGCCGAGAAGATCCGCAGCGGAAGAGGGCAGTAATCGGGGCGGCTGGTAGCCTCGCCTCCTTCCGGGCGATTAGCTCAGATGGCTAGAGCGCTGCCTTCACACGGCAGAGGTCACTGGTTCGAGTCCAGTATCGCCCACCGGTACAGTCGCGAGGCGGTGAGGCCAGACTGCCACCCGGGCGCCGGGGACCGGACGTGAGTGACTGGCGCGGCATCCTGGGCTTCGTAGCCGTGATCCTGCTGATGGTGCTCGCGGCGTCATGGCTGATCCGGGAGACGCCGGACCTTCTGGTCGACCCAGCGGATGCTCCGGTCACCACGCCCGACCAGCCGGCTCCGACCCAGCCTGACGGCGGAGCGGACCCACCCGATCCCGCCGGCGACATCAATACCACCGTCCCGCCGCCGGAGGAAGCCGTGGACGCGGCCGCCATCGAGGCCGCCATCGAGCTGGCGCAGACGCCCGCAGAGCCGATCTCGCTGTCGGAGGCCTGCGTGGGGCTGGGAGGCGTCTGGCGGGACGACTCCCGGGGCTGGTGCGAGATGCCGCTGCCCTCGGCGGCGCCGGTGTCGGACACCGCGGTGCTTCATCCCGGCATGCGGGTGCCCTGCCCGCAGCCGCTGGAGAAGATCCTGGAGCAGGTCGTCGCCGACGCCGTCGGCGGCGACGAGATGCGCATCTACCTGCTGTACCGCAGCGTGGACGAGGACCTCGAGGAGATCGCGGTGAGCGAGGAGGCCGGCGTGGACCTGCAGCTGATCGCGGACGGACTCCGCCAGGTTGAGGCGCACATGCGCGACCGGGCCGCACAGCAACGGGCCTCCGGCGGCATCGACGGGTTCCTGCCCATGGAGCAGGTCCCGGTTCCAGGTGAGATCGGATCGGGTTTCGGGATGCGGGTCCATCCCGTGACCGGCGCCTGGTCCCAGCACAACGGCGTCGACATCAAGGGCGACACCGGCGATCCGGTGGTGGCCGTCCTCGACGGCGAGATCATCTCGGCCCAGAACTGCCCGTTCTATGGCAACACTGTGGTCATGTATCACGGCGCGGGCCTCTCCACTGTCTACGCGCACCTCGACTCCTTCGCGGTCGGTCCCGACGACGAGGTCGCGGCCGGCCAGCTGCTGGGGGCCATGGGATCCACCGGTCGGTCCACCGGACCGCACCTGCACTTCGAGGCCCGCATCGACGGCACCGCGGTTGACCCCGCGCCATTCCTGCCGTGAGACCGCGAGCCTGGCGACGCTCCGGAGCCGTGGCCGCCCTGGCGGCGACCGCATTGTGGGCATGGGCCGGCCCGGCCGCCGCGCACGGTGTGGGCGGGCGGACCGATCTCCCCGTGCCGGCCTGGCAGCTCGCCTGGGCCGCGTCGTTCGCGGTGGCTGCCTCGTTCGTTGCGCTCGGCATGTTCTGGGACACCCCGAAGTTCCGCTCCGCCGCGGCCGGACGGGTACTACCCGGGCCGCTGCAACGGGCCTGCAGGATTCAGTCGCTGGTGGTCGGAGCCTTCGGGCTGCTCGCCCTGGTCGTGCTGCTCTACGCCGGGCTGGCGGGCAACACCAACCCCTCGGTGAACATCGCGCCGGTCGCGGTCTACATCGTCTTCTGGGTCGGGCTCCAGGTGGTGTCGGTGCTGGTCGGCGACGTTTGGTCGCATATGAGCCCGTTCCGGTTCCTGGCCGACCGTTCGGCCCGGCTGCGGGCCCGCCTCCACGGCCAGCCCCCAGAGGCCGTGGACGCGGACCGGGGTGCCGGCAACGAATGGTGGGCGGTGGGTGCGATCTTCGGCTTCGTCTGGCTCGAACTCGCCTTCCACGACAACGCCGAACCCCGGGTGCTGGGCATCTACCTGGCCGCCTACACGGCTGCGTTGCTGGTCGGCGCGGCCGTCTTCGGCAACCGGTGGCTGCGCGACGCCGAGGGGTTCGGCGTGCTGTTCACCAAGCTGTCGGCCATGGCCCCGCTGCACCGCGACGGCGGCTCCCTGAGACTGCGGGCGCCGCTGACCGGCCTGGCCGTGCTGCCCATGAAGCGGGGCTCGGTGGCATTCATCCTGGTGGTGCTCGGCTCCACCACCTTCGACGGCTTCACCCGCAGCTCGATCTGGCTCGACGTGGCCGCCGAGCGCGCCGGCTGGGGACTGACCGCGGTGAACACCGTCGGGATGGTCTTCATCATCTTCGTGGTGGCGGTGCTGTACCGGGCCGGGATCGCGGCGATGGCCGCGGTCACCGGCGACACCGAGCGGGAACTGGCCGAGGTCTTCGCCCCGTCCCTGCTGCCGATAGCCGCGGCCTACACCGTGGCCCACTACTTCAGCTACCTGCTGCTTGAGGGCCAGCAGGTCATCGCCCTCATCTCGGATCCCTTCGGGCGGGGAAGGGACTTCTTCGGCACGGCCGGCTATCTGGTGGATTTCACGCTGATCTCCACCGACGCCATCGCCTGGATACAGACCGCGGCGATCGCGGTGGGCCATGTCCTGGCGGTTGCGGTGGCCCATGACCGGGCGGTGGAGCGCTGGCCGCGCCAGCTTGCGGTGCGCTCCCAGTACCCGATGCTGGGCGTGATGATCTGCTACACGGTCATCGGTCTGTTGCTGTTGCTCGGCGCTTGATCACCATGCGCCAGTAAGCCGGCAGGCGCCCGTAGCATCGAAGGCGATGACGTCGGCAACGCCATCTGGGGTCCTGCAGGCTCCGCTCGTGCTCGAATACCCGTTCACACGCTCGACGGGTCCCGTCATCGGGGCGTTCCTCACGGGCCTGCGAGAGGGCGTGATCTGCGGGATTCGGCGGGCCGACGGAACCGTGCTATGCCCGCCGCTGGAGTACGACCCGCTGACCGCCGAACCCCTCACCGAGCTGGTGGAAGTGGGCCAGTCGGGCGAAGTGCTCACCTGGGCGTGGAACGGCGAGCCCCGCCCCATGCAGCCCTTCGACCGCCCCTTTGCCTGGGCGCTGATCCGGCTCGACGGCGCCGACACTTCGATGCTGCACGCCGTGTTCGCGGACAGCCCGTCCGACATGTCCACCGGGATGAGAGTCCGGGCGGTGTGGCGAAACGAACGAGAGGGCCACATAGCCGACATCGCCGGCTTCGATCCCGTGGACGCCGACCTGAGTTGATGGCCGACGACCCGCTGGCCCCTCCCGCCGCGCTCGCCGGCGATGTGACCGTCCCGCCGGCGGTGGCCGGTGCGGAACCGGTGCAGAGCGTGTGCACCCCGATCCGTCTCAGCTACACCTACACCCCCGGCAAGGCCCTGTCGCGCTACCTGCGGGCCATGGCGGAGAGACGGATACTCGGGGAGCGCTGCGGTGTGACCGGCCAGGTGTTCGTTCCCCCGCGGGGGGTCAGCCCGCTGGCCGGCACAACCACCGCGGGAGTCGTGGAGCTGGCCGACACCGGCTATGTCGACTCCTTCAACATCACCAGGGTCCCCATCGAGCGCCGGCCCGATCTCAAGCCGCCCTACTGCAGCGCCTGGATCGTGCTCGACGGCGCGTCGGTGGGGTTCATGGGCCTCGTGATCAACATCGCTCCCGAGGAGGTGCGCATCGGCATGCGGGTGCGGGCGGTCTGGAAGCCTGACGACGAGCTCGAGACCTCGGCGGCCAACATCCTGGGCTGGGAGCCCACCGGCGAGCCCGACGAGGTGATCGACGACTACGAGCGCCTCGGCCGAGCCGACCCGGGCCGGGCATGAGCGCCCCCATGCGAGACGTCGCGGTGGTTTCGTTCGCCCAGCGCCAGGAGGCCTCCATCCCCGGCGAGTCCGAAGTGGAGTTCATGGTCCCGCTGATGGAGCAGGCCAAGGCCGCGGTGGACCTGACGCAGGCCGACATGGGATTCACCTGCTCGGGCTCCTCGGACTTCCTGGCCGGACAGGCGTTCTCGTTCGTTATGACCATCGACGGCACCGGCCCGGTTCCTCCCATCAGCGAAAGCCACGTCGAGCAGGACGGCGCGTGGGCGCTCTACGAGGCCTGGGTCAAGATCCAGTGCGGCGGCATAGACACCGCTTTCGTGTACGGCTACGGGAAGTCTTCCCCCGGCTGGCTGCGCGACGTGCTGGCCACCCAGATGGACCCCTACTACGTGTGCCCGCTGTGGCCCGACTCCTACGCGGTCGAGGCTCTGGCCGCCCGCCTGATGCTGGAGGGCGGGCACGTCAGCGAACGCCGGCTGGCCGAGATCGCGGCCCGGAGCCGGGCCAGCGCGGCCTCCAACCCCCACGCGGTGCGGGTCGAGCCCAAGACCGTGGACGAGATCCTTGCCGAAGAGCATGTCCTGGATCCGTTGCGGCCCTCGGACCTGCCCGCGGAGGCCGACGGCGGCTGCGCGATCGTGCTGGCCGCCGGGGACCGCGCCCGCGAGCTGTGCGAGCGGCCCGCGTGGATCCGAGGCATGGACCACCGGGGCGACGCCCACACCCTCGGCGTGCGCGACCTGACCTCGTCGATGTCGGCCCGGCTGGCCGCGCAGCACGCCGGCGTGGCCGACGACAAGGTCGACCTCGCCGAACTGTACGGACCCTTCACCACCTCCGAGCACCTGCTGATCGACGCACTGGGCCTGGACGAGGACGCCACCGCCATCAACCCGTCGGGCGGCGCGCTGGCCGCCCACACGATGATGGCGTCGGGGTTGATCCGCATCGGCGAGGCGGCGTCGCGCATCTGGCGGGGCGACGGTGACCGGGCGGTGGCCCACGCCACCTCAGGCCCGTGCCTGCAACAGAACCTGGTGTGCGTCCTGGAGGGTGACTAGCCGTGGCCGCCGAGCGGACCGCCGTGATCGGGGTGGGCCAGACCAAGTACGCGGCGGCCCGCCGGGACGTGTCGATAGCGGGGCTGCTGCGAGAGGCCGCCTACCGGGCCCTGGAGATGGCCGAGCGGAGCTGGAGCGATGTCGATGCCGTCATCATCGGCAAGGCGCCCGACTTCTTCGAGGGTGTGATGATGCCCGAGGTGTACCTGGCCGAGGCGCTCGGCGCGGTGGGCAAGCCGATCATGCGGGTCCACACCGCGGGCTCGGTCGGCGGCTCGACCGCGTGCGTGGCCGCGTCAATGGTGCAAAGCAGGGTCCACCGCTGCGTCCTCACCATCGGCTGGGAGAAGCAGTCCGAGTCCAACGCCATGTGGGCCCTCTCGCTGCCCCAGCCCTTCGCCACCTCAGTCAACGCCGGGGCAGGCGGCTACTTCTCGCCGATCATCCGCCGCTACATGATGATGACCGGCGCGCCGGAGCTGATCGGCTGCATGGTGGCCCACAAGGACCGCCGCCAGGCCCTGCTCAACCCCTACGCCCACCTCCACCAGCACGACCTCACCTTCGAGCAGGTGGTGGATTCGCCGATGCTGTGGGACCCGATCCGCTACTCCGAGACGTGCCCGTCCTCGGACGGCGCGTGCGCCATGGTCCTCGTCGACGAGGCCTCCGGCGACGCCCACGACGGCCCGGTGGCCTGGGTCCACGGCACCGCCATGCGCAGCGAGAGCAACAGCTACGGGGGCCGCAACATGGTGTCGCCGGCCGCGTCGGAGCAGTGCGCCGACGACGTGTTCGCGCAGGCCGGCATCGTCGACCGGCGAGCCGAGATCGACGCAGTCGAGATGTACGTCCCGTTCTCGTGGTATGAACCGATGTGGCTGGAGAGCCTCGGCTTCGCCTCGGTGGGCGAGGGCTGGCGCATGGTGGAGTCCGGCGCCACCGCCCTCGATGGCGGCGACCTGCCCGTCAACTGCTCCGGAGGCGTGCTGTCGAGCAACCCGATCGGTGCTTCGGGGATGATCCGGTTCGCGGAGGCGGCCCTGCAGGTCATGGGCGCGGCCGGAGAGCACCAGGTGGACGGCGCCCGCAGGGCCATGGGTCACGCCTACGGCGGCGGAGCCCAGTACTACGCCATGTGGATCGTCGGCTCGGGCAAGCCCTAGATCCCATGAAACCGGCAGGACCCGACGCCGCGGTCCTCCGGCAGGGACGCCAGACCCCCAGACCTATTGCGATAACATTGCGAGAGTATTGCCATCACGTTACAGTCTTGACCCATGTCTAGGCTGCGGCGCCTCGGTGGCGCTCTGCTGCTGATCGGGTCGGCGGCGGCCATGATGGCCACCGCTGCGTTGGCTCAGGGTGATGATCGGATCGCCGACATTCGCAGGCAGAGAGAGCAGCTCGCCCGCGAAGCCGCGGAGGTCGCGAGCCAGGTGGACGCGCTCATAGCCGACGACCAGGCCCTCATCGCCGCCCTGGAGGATCTGGACGGCTACATAGGGCTGCAGCACACTCGCATCGGCGCCGCCGAGGCAGCAATCGCAGCCTCCGAGGCCGAGGCCACAGCAGCCCGGGCCGAGGCCGAGTGGCTGGTCGACGAGATCGACTCGATACGCGACCGGCTGCGCCAGCGAGCCATCGCGGCCTACGTGCAGCCGTCGGCCGACACGTTCGACCAGCTGGCCAGCAACACACTCAACGACGGCGCGGTGCGCATGTTCCTGCTCGACCTGGCCATCGGCAACGAACTGGAGATCGCGGACGAGCTGAGAACGGCCGAGGCCCAGCTCGAGGTGGTGCGCAGGCGTGCCGTGTCCCGAGCCGAGGAGGCTGACCGGGAGCGGCAGGCCCAGCAGCAGCGGCTGGCCGACTACGAGGACGCCCGGCTTGCGGCGGTGGAACTGCGGGCCGAGATCCAGTCCCGTATCGAGGAGTGGGAGGTCGTCTCGGCCGAGATCGAGCAGGACGACGAGGAGATGGAGCAGGAGATCTTCCGCATCGAGGAGGAAATCCGCCGCGCCGAGGAGGAGCGCCGCCGCCAGGAGGAGGAGGCTCGCCGGGCCGCGATCGAGGCCCAGCGCCGAGCCCACGAGGCCGCCAACGGCCCGTTCCAGCTGGTGGCCTGGCCCGCGGACGGCGAGAAGACCTCGGGCTTCGGGCCGCGGGTCCACCACATCTTCGGGTCGGTGCGCCAGCACAACGGCATAGACATCGGCGGCGACACCGGCGACCGGGTCCGGGCTGCCCGCTCCGGCGAGGTGATCCTGGCCGGGGAGCGCGGCGGCTTCGGCAACACCATCGTCGTCTACCACGGGCTCGGATACAGCACGCTCTACGCCCATCTGAGCCGGATCGACGTGTCGGTGGGCCAGGAGGTCGACAGCGGCGACCGCATCGGAGCCATCGGCTCGACCGGCTGGTCGACCGGCCCCCACCTGCACTTCGAGTTGCGCATCGACGGCCGGGCCGTCGACCCCACCCCGTATCTCCCGTGAGGGTTGGAGGCGCAGTGCAAGCGGCGTCGTGAAACGTCGATCATGGGCGCTGCTGGTGGCCGGCGACCAGCACGGCGACGCGCCCGCGACCGGATCTCCCGACCTGGTAATTGCCGCTGACGGCGGGCTGGACGCGGCCCGCCGCTGGCGACTGCGCGTCGATGCCGTGGTGGGCGATCTGGACTCCGCGAGCGAGGCCGCGATGGATTGGGCCAAGCACTGCGGCGCAACCGTCGACCCCTATCCCGTCGACAAGGACGCGACCGATCTCGAGCTGGCCATGGCCTCGGCGCTGGGTCAGGTCGAGGCGGTGCATGTGCTGCTGCCAGCGGGAGGACGGCTCGATCAGGCGATGGCCAGCCTGGCGGTGCTGGCGTCGTCCCGCTGGTCGGCGCTGGAGGTGTCGGCCACGGTCGGGGAGGCCCATGTGGCCGTGGTACGGGGACTGCGGCGCCTCCGGGGTGAGGTCGGCGAGGTCGTGTCGCTGCTGGCTGTCGGCGGGCCCGCGCTCGTGGCGTCCACCTCAGGCCTGCTGTTCCCGCTGGTCGAGGAAGCACTCAGCCCGACATCGGGACGCGGCACGTCGAACGTGATCGTGGCCGCGCCGCCGACGGTGGATGTGGTCGAGGGCGTCCTGCTGGCCATCCGCCCGAGCGGCGCGCCCTCCGATTCCGGTCTGGCCGCGGAGTAGAGGACTCCATCGCGCGGGGCGGTTTGCACCCATTCCGGGACGCTCCTAGCGTCCCGCCGTGAGCTTCGACATGACGGCCCTGCTCCGGCGGGATCTCCCCGACGGCGAGGCCAGCTGGAGCGGCGATCCGCCGTTCAACTTCGTCGGCGGCCACAACGATCCGGCCAGCGTGCCCTTCGGCGGGTTCGCCGAGGCCGCCGCGGTCGCGCTGGCCCGCCACGGGCCAGCCCTAGCCCGCTACAACCTCGGCGGCAGCCCCCAGGGCCATCTGCCCCTGCGAGAGTTCATCGCGGCCGCGCTCGACCGCCGGGCCTCGATGCCGACGGACCCGTCGGAGGTCCTGGTCACCTCGGGCTCGTTGCAGGCGCTCGACCTCGTCAACGCCGCGATGCTGACCCCCGGCGACCCGGTTGTGGTGGAGGAGGCCACCTATGCCGGGACGTTGAGCCGGCTGGCCGAGCGGGGCGCAGACGTGCACGGCGTGGGCCTGGACCGCGACGGCATCCGCATCGACCACCTCGACGAGATCCTCGGGAGCCTCGCCGCCCGGGGGCGCCGGCCGAAGTTCGTCTACACCATCCCCACCGTGCAGAACCCGACGGGCACGGTCATGCCCGTCGAACGGCGCCATCAGCTGCTGGAGGTTGCCCGCCGCCACGGTGTGGCCATCTTCGAGGACGACTGCTACGCCGACCTGGTCTTCGACGGGAGCCGCCCGCCCACCATCCGCTCCCTGGACAGCACCGGAGGGCAGGTCGTGTACTGCGGCTCGTTCTCCAAGACGCTGGCCCCGGCGCTGCGGGTGGGCTACATCGTGGCCGACTGGCCCCTGATGGGAAGGCTCCTGGCCCTGAAGACCGACGCCGGCTCGGGGGCGCTGGAGCAGATTGTCATCGCGGAGTACGCAACCGCCCACTTCGACGCGCACGTGGCCCAGCTGACCGGGGTGCTCGACTCCAAGTGCCGGGCCATGGCCGCCGCGCTGCGCGACCACCTCGATGGCGTCGCCGAGTTCGAGCCGCCCAAGGGCGGGATCTTCCTGTGGGCGTCGCTGCCGCAGGGAGTCGACACCGCCGAGCTGGTCGCGCCCGCGGCTATCGCAGGCGTGGAGTTCAACCCGGGCGCCGGGTGGTGCGTGGACCCGACGTACGGAGCCAGCCGGATGCGTCTGTGCTTCGGCCATCTCTCCACCGAAGCCATCGCCGAGGGCATCGCAGCCCTGGCCCGAGTGGTCCACGCCCGTCTCGGCTGACGCACAGGCCCGACCGGGGCAGCTAGCGAACGGTGTTCCGCCTGCGGGCCCAGGCCGTCCAGCGGCCGTGCCGGCGCTCCAGTTCGAGTTCCAGCCCGAAGCACTCCGAGAGGGTCGCGCTGGTCAGCGTCTCGGAGATCGGCCCGGCGGCCAGCACGGTCCCGGCCCGGAGCAGCAGGGTGTGGGTGAAGCCGTCGGGGATCTCATCGGCGTGATGGGTTACCAGCACCAGTGGGGGAGTGGCCGGGTCGGCGGCCAGGGCCTGCAGCGCGCCGATCAGCTCCTCCCGGCCCGAGAGGTCGAGTCCGGCGTTGGGCTCATCCAGCACGATCACCTCGGGGTCCAGCGCCATCGCCCGGGCCAGCAGAACCCGCTGGCGCTCGCCGGATGAGAGGGTGCCGAAGCGTTGCCCGGCGCGGTGATCACAGCCCACCCGTTCCAAGTCGGCCAGCGCTTTGTCGACGTCCTCGTCGTCGTAGGTGTGCCACCAGGACTCCAAGGCGGCGTGCTTGGCCGTCATCACTGCCTCCAGCGCAGTGAGCGATGGCCGGAGCATGTCGGCCATCGCGGCGCTGGTGAAGCCCACCCGTGCCCTCAGCTGCCTAACGTCGGTGCGCCCCAGCCGCTGGCCGAGCAACTCGACGGTTCCCGCCGACGGGTGCTCCCACATCGTCGCGATGCGCACGAGAGTGGTTTTGCCCGAGCCGTTGGGGCCGAGCACCACCCACCGCTGCCCCGGGTGCACCTCCCAATCGATGCCGCGCAGCACCTCGGTGCCGTCGATGGTGCGTCTCACACCCTTGAGCGACAGCACCGCTCGGTTCGACGCGCCTGTGCCGTCTCCGGTGCTCACAGGACACCGCCGTCGCGTTCGGGCCCTGTGTCCGGCTGGGCACCTTCGGAATGACTCTGCCACATGGCGAACATGGTCGCATAGCGTCCCCCGGCGGCTACTAGTTCGCGGTGACTGCCCAGCTCGACGATTCGCCCGCCGTCGATCACCGCGATGCGGTCCGCCCGGCGGGCGGTGGCCAGCCGGTGGGCGATCACCACCGCCGTCCGCCCGCTCAGCAGGACGTCGAGGGCCTGCTCGATCTGGGCCTCCGAACGCAGGTCCAGGTTGCTGGTGGCCTCGTCGAGGACCAGCACGCGGGGCTGCGATACGAACGTTCTGGCCAGGGCCAGCAGTTGGCGCTCGCCCGCGGAGATGGTGGATCCCCGCTCGTGGATGACGCCGTCGAGGCCGCCGAGGCGGTCCACGACCTCGTCGACGCCGACGGCCCGCAACGCGTCGTGCAACTGGTCGTCGGTGGCTCCGGGCCGGGCGAACCCCACGTTGTCGCGCACGGTGCCGGCGAAGAGGAAGGGCTCCTGGGGTACCACCCCTATCTGGGAGCGCAGGCTGGTGATGGTCACGTCCCGCAGGTCGTGCCCGTCGATGAGGATCGCTCCGTCGCTCGGATCGTGCAGACGGGCGATCAGGCGGGCCAGGGTGGTCTTGCCCGATCCGGTCTCGCCCACCATCGCTAGCGTCTCGCCCGCAGCGATCCGCAGGCTCACGTCGTGGATGACCTCGCGGTCGGAGCGGTAGGAGAACGACACCCGATCAAAGACGATGTCGCCCCGGATCGGGGCGAGGTCGGTCGCGCCGGGCCGTTCGGCGACGGTCGGCTCGGTGGCGAACAGCTCACGGAGCTTGGCGATGGCTGCGCCACCCTGCTGGTAGGCGTTGTAGAGCTGGACCAGGGCCTGCACGGGGGCGAAGAAGGCGGTCAGGAACAGCAGGTAGGCGGCCAGCTCTCCCACCGTGATGCGTCCGCTGGCCGTCATGGCACCGCCGACGGCGAGGAGCACGGCCTGGGTGGCGATGCCTATGGCCTCGCTGCCCGGTCCGTAGAGCGAGTTGGCCCGGGAGGCCCGGAGGTTGGCGTCGCGGTGGCGGGCGACGACGTCGCGGTGCTCGGCGACGCTGGCGTCGCGGCGGTCGTGGGCCGCGATGACCCGGATTCCGGCCAGGGACTCCGAGAGGTTTCCGAGGAGGTCGCCGATGCGGTCGCGCACCGTGCGGTAGTCGGCCGCGGCCCGGCGCCGGAACCACATCGAGGCCGCCACCGTCGGCGGGACCGCGGCCAGCAGCGTGACGATGGCCAGCAGCGGGTCGTAGTTGAACAGCAGCCCGGTAATCACCACGAGGGTCAGGGCCTGCACGGCGAAGTTGACGATGCCTTCCTGGAACAGCACCGACAGGGCCTCGATGTCCGAGGTCATGCGGGTCAGCAGCACGCCCGCCTTCTCGTCGGTGTAGAAGTCCATGCCCTGACGCTGCATGTGGGCGAAGGTCCGGATGCGCAGGCGCTCCATCAGTCGCTCGCCCAGCCGTCCCGTGAACGCGGTGCGGACCGCGCCGAGTGCGGTGGCGACCACCAGCAGCCCCGTATACGCCAGGGCTGCGGCGACGAGCACGCTCCGGTCTCCGGCCAGGATCCCGTCGTCCACACCGATCTGGGTCAGGACCGGCCCGAGCTGAATAGCGACCGTCTCGACGGCGACCAGAACGAACGCCACGGCCAGCCGGTGGCGATGCGGCCGCAGGAATCTCCGGAGCCCGAACTTGCGGTCCGCCTCGTCGGCCTCGCGCACCCACGACACCGTCGGCTCGGGGTGCTCGGGCTCATCGAGAAGGACCTGCTCGACCCGGTTACGAAGGTCGCCGGGCACCTCCGCGTGGGGCAGGCCGGCCGCGGCCGCGGCCTGGCCTGCGGTGGGGGCGCTGCGCATGCCTACCGGCGACGGGAACATCAGATCAGCGACCTGGGGGCAATGTCGGCGTCGGCGCCGGTGGCGCCGATGTCGGTGAGGACCAGTGCGTATTCGGGGACGGTCGCCAGCAGCTCGCGGTGGCTGCCGGTCGCCGCCACCCGGCCGCCCGAGATGAAGACGACCCTGTCGGCCAGAGCGATCGTCGACAGCCGGTGAGCGATCAGGATGGTGGTGCGCTGCGTGCGCCGCTCCCGCAGCGCGGCATGGATCCGCTCCTCGACCTCGCTGTCGATCGCGCTGGTGGCGTCGTCGAGCACCAGCACCGCCGGGTCGGCCAGCAACGCCCTGGCGATGGCCAGGCGCTGGCGCTGCCCGCCGGAAATGGTCGAGCCCCGCTCGCCGAGCTCGGTGCCGGTCCCAGACGGCATCGAGGCCACGAAGCGCCCGGCGGCCGCGTCGACCAGGGCCACGGCCACCGACGCCTCGTCGGCGTCGGGGCGGGCGAAGGCCACGTTGTCGCGGACGCTGGTGGCGAACAGGAACGGATCGTCGGTCACCACGGTCACGGCCCTGCGCAGATCCGGCAGGCGCAAGTCCCGGACGTCGATGCCGTCGATCCGGACAGTGCCCCGGTCCACGTCGTAGAAGCGGGGCAGCAGCCGGGCGATGGTGCTCTTGCCGCTGCCGGTGCGGCCCACCACAGCCACGGTCTCGCCCGGCTCGACCGTGAGGCTGAAGTCCTCGATCACGCGGGTACCGCCCCCGTCGGCGCTGGAGCCGGTCGTGTACGCGAAGGTCACATCGTCTAGCTCCACCCGCCCGACCGGATCCGCCAGCGTCACGGCGTCGGGGCGCTCGGTGATCTCCGGGGACTCGTCGAGGATCTCGAACACGCGCTGGGCCGCGGCCGAGGCCCGCTGCCACTGGATCATCACGAACCCGATCATCCGGAACGGTGCGGCCATGATCAGCACGTATGCGTTGAAGGCCACGATGTCGCCCACCGCCACCTGGCCGTCGATGGCCAGCAGTCCCCCGACGAGCAGCACCAGAGCCAGGCCGAGGCGGGGCAGGGCCTCCATGAGGGGCGCGTGGCGGGCCCGAGCATCCGCGGTGGCCGTACCCGCCCAGCGCAACCGCCGGGCGGACCGGGCCAGCGTCTGTACCTGGTTGTGCTCCTGGGCGAAGGTCCTCACGATCTGGGCGCCCTGGATGTTCTCGTCCACGATCGTGGCCAGATCGGCCATTCGGGCCTGGGTCACCCAGCTGAGGGGGAACACCCGGTTCCGGAGCCGGATGCCCACATACAGCACCAGCGGGAGGGGAGCCATGGCGACCAGGGTCAGGGGCAGAGACAGCAGCACCATCGCGGCGGTCCCCATGACCAGCATCACCATCTGGGTGGCCACCAGCGGCGCGAACGCGAACAGCAGCTGGATGGAGCGGATGTCGCTGTTGGCCCGGGAGATCACCTGCCCGGTCTGGGTCCGGTCCCAGTAGGAGAACGAGAGCTCGGTCAGCCGCTCGTACACCAGGTTGCGCAGGTCGGCGTCGAGGCGGTGGGCGGAGCGGAACAGCCCGTAGCGGTAGGCGTAGCCCAGCCCGAAGCGGGCCGCGGCCAGCACAGCCAGGGCCAGCACCAGCCGGCTCAGGTCATCGCCCGCGGCGGCGGCGTCCACGCCTCGGCCGATCACGATCGGCACCGCCACCGTCACCGCCACGGTGGCCAGCCCGGCCGCCACCGCGGCCGTGAACACCGGTCGCTGCCGGTCGAAGACGGGCAGGATCCTGCGGATCCACCCGAGGCTGCGATCTGGGTGCAGTCCCGGCGACGGCATCAAGTCACGCTAGAGGCCGAGCGGGCAGGCGTGCGCGACCGACCTGCGAGAGCGAGGCCGTGGCCCGAGCGGCCCGTGAGCGGAGCGAACAAGAGCGGGAAGCAAGGGGTGCAAGCGCTAGATTCGCAGGCGAAGATCCCGTCTACTTGGGAGGACCCATAGACATCGCGCTGTGGCTTCTGGCCGCTCTCGCGCTGATTGCCGCCAACGCCTTCTTCGTCGCCATGGAGTTCGCACTGGTGGCGGTGGACAGAACCCGGGTGGACGAGCGGGCCGGCGCAGGTGACCGGCGGGCCCGGATGGTCCAGCGTCTGGTGGCACGTCTGTCGTTTCACCTCTCCGGCGCCCAGATCGGCATCACGGTGTCGTCGCTGCTGCTCGGCTTCATGGTCGAGCCGGCGCTGACACCGATGTTCGCGCCTCTGATCGAGGATCTCTTCGGGTCGCAGACCCCTACCGGCGTGTCCGTCGCCGTCGCGCTGTTCCTGGCCACGTTCGTGCAGATGGTGTTCGGGGAGTTGGTGCCCAAGGCGGTGGCCATCACCAAGCCCTACGGCGCCGCGGTGACGGTGGCCGTGCCCACCACGGTGTACGGCGTGCTGGCCCGGCCGGTGGTGATGTCCCTCAACAACGTCGCCAACTGGATGGTGCGCCGCCTCGGCATCGAGCCCCGGGACGAGCTCGAGACGGTGCCGGACCGTGAGGAGCTTGAACATCTCTTCGTGTCCTCAGGGGAGGAGGGGATGCTCGACGAGGGCGAGGTCCGCCTGCTGACCCGATCGATTCGGCTGGCCGACAAGCAGGCCGACGACGCCATGGTGCCCAGGGTCGAGGTGGTGCCGATCGCAGCCGACGCTTCGGTGGCCGACCTCGCGGAGCTGTCCGCCCGCACCGGCCACTCCCGGTTCCCGGTCATCGGACGCCATATCGACGACGTCGTCGGTGTAGTCCACGTGAAGTCGCTGTTCGCCGTCCCGGTGGAGGACAGGCCGTCCACGCCGGTGTCACGGCTGACGAAGCAGGTCCTGGCCGTGCCGGAGTCCCGCGACCTCGACGACATGCTGGACGACCTGCGCACCGGGGCCGGGCTGCTGGCGGTGGTGGTCGACGAGCACGGGGGGACGGCCGGGATCATCACCCTGGAGGACGTCCTGGAGGAGATAGTCGGCGAGATCGATGACGAGCACGACTCGTCCACACCCGAGCGGACCCGGTCCGAGTCCAGGGGCTCGACTGTGCTGCCGGCGTCGCTCCACACCGACGAGATCCTCGAGGCAACCGGGTTCGCCATGCCCGAGGGCGCCTACGAGACGCTGGCCGGTCTGGTGCTGGACCGGCTGGGTCACATCCCGGTGCCCGGCGAGACCGTCACGGTCGACGGATGGAGGCTCGAGGTGGTGGCGGTGGACGGGCTGAGGATCGCCACCGTGCGGGTGGTGGCGGAATACGCTCCGCCGCCTGGTACAGCCCCCTCGGGAGGGTCGTCGTGAGCACGGGAACGATCGTGGCCCTGGTGACCGCGGTGGTGATGCTGGGCGCCAACGCCTTCTTCGTGGCGGCCGAGTTCGCGCTCCTGGCGGCCCGGGCTGTCCGCCTGGAGTCGGCTGCGGCCGACGGCGACCGGCGCAGCCGGCTCGCCCTCGACGCGGTGAGAGATCTCCAGACCCAGTTGGCGGGAGCCCAGCTCGGCATCACCATGGCCTCCCTGGTTCTGGGCTATGTGGCCGAGCCGGCCATCGCCCACCTCATCGAGCCGGCCATCGAACTGGCGGTCGAGGTCCCCTCCGGAGTGCTGCACACCATCTCGTTCGCGGTGGCGCTGTTCGTGGTGACGACCCTGCACCTGGTGGTGGGCGAGATGGTGCCCAAGAACATCGCCATCTCCGGGCCCGAGTCCTCGGCCAGGCTGCTCGCGCCGGCCATGAAGGTCTACATGACCCTCTTCAAGCCGCTTATCTGGTCGCTCAACATCGTGGCGACGGGGCTCGTGCGGCTGATGGGCATGAAGCCGGTGGACGAGATCAACACCGCGCTGACCATCAACGAGTTCCACACGCTGCTGGCCGATGCCCGTGAGGAGGGCGTTATCGAGTCCACCGAGCATGAGCTGCTCTCCGGTGCCCTCGAGTTCCGGGTCCGGTCGGTCGGATCGATGATGGTGCCGGCGGATCGGCTGGTGTCGGTGTCGCGGGGCGCGTCGGTGGCCCAGCTTGAGGATGTCGTGGCCTCCACCGGCCACACCCGGGTGCCGATGTGGGGGTCCGATCCTGGCGACGTGCTGGGCTTCGTGCATGCCAAGGATCTGCCCCGCATGCCGCCGGACGCCCGTGACGATCCGGTGCCGCTGGAACTGCTGCGCCGGATGCGGGTGGTCAGCCCCGAGATGGCGGGCCGCGACCTTCTGTTCGACATGCGCCGGTCGAGGGTGCACATGGCTCTGGTCCGCAACGAGGCGGGTCGCATGCTGGGGGTCGTCACCCTTGAGGATGTGCTCGAGGCGCTCGTCGGGGACATCTTCGACGAGACCGACGACAACGGCGTATAAGCCGCCAGCGGGTGAGTCTTAGGCGCCGACGGCGTGGTAGCCGCCGTCGGCGTGGACGATCGATCCGGTGGTGGCTGGCAGCCAGTCGCTGAGCATCGCCACGATCGTGCGCGACACCCCGGTCGCGTCGGTGACGTTCCAGCTGAGAGGTGAGCGGCCGTCCCAGGCGTCCTCGAACTCGGAGAAGCCGGGGATGGAGCGGGCCGCCATGGTCTTCATCGGCCCGGCCGACACGAGGTTCACCCGGATGCCCTGCGGCCCCAGGTACCGGGCCAGGTACCGGCAGGTGGACTCCAGGCCCGCCTTGGCCACCCCCATCCAGTCATACCCGGGCCAGGCCCGCGAGGCGTCGAAATCGAGCCCGACGATCGAGCCGCCGTCACCCATGAGCGGGGCGACCGCATCGGCGAGCATCTTGAGCGAGTAGGTGGAGATCTCCAGCGCCACCTGGACATCGGGCCAAGTCGCCTCCATGAACGAGCCGCCCAGGCAGACCTGCGGAGCGAAGCCGATGGCGTGCAGCGCGCCGTCCACGTGCCCCCAGCTCTGCGACAGGTGGTCGCGCAGCGCGTCGGCATGGGACGGCTCGGTGACGTCGAACTCCACCACGTCGATGCCCTCGCCGAGCTTGCGGGCGGTGCGCTGGGTGAGTCTCATGCCCCGCCCCGCCCCGGTGAGGAGGATCTCGGCCCCCTCGGCCAGGGCCAGTTCGGCCGCGCCGAAGGCCAGGGAGGCGTCGGTAAGCACGCCGGTGATCACGATCCGCTTGCCGTCGAGTAGGCCCACGGCCCGCAACGCTACCTTGGGATTCGTGCGGCTCTATGACACCGCCCGCGGCGCGGTGGTGGACTTCGACGCTCTGCCGGTGGTGCGCATGTACGTGTGCGGCATCACCCCCTACGACGCCACCCATCTGGGTCACGCGGCCACCTACATCACCTACGACGTGCTGCAGCGGCGCCTGCGGGATATGGGCTGCGAGACCCGCTGCGTGCGCAACATCACCGATGTCGACGACGACATTCTGGCTGCGGCGGAGCGCAGGGGGGTCCACTACCTCGACCTGGCCTTCGAGCAAACGGCCCGTTTCGACGACGACATGGCTGCGCTCAACACCCTGCTTCCGGCCTCCGAGCCCAGGGCCACATCGGCCATCCCCGACATCCGCGGCTTTATCCACGAGGCCTTGGAGCGAGGCTTCGCCTACTGCTCGGGTGGGGGCGTCTATTTCGACACGCAGGCCTTCGACGGGTTCGGCTCGCTGTCGAGATTCGGGCGTGACCGCATGGTCGATCTGGCCCGCGAGTGGCGCGACGACCCCGACGACCCGGCCAAGCGCGACCCGCTCGACTTCGTGCTGTGGCAGCCAGCCCGGTCCGGCGAGCCGTCCTGGGAGTCGCGCTGGGGTCCAGGCCGGCCGGGCTGGCACGTGGAGTGCTCGACGCTGGCACTGCGGGAGCTCGGCGAGACCATCGACCTGCACGGCGGGGGAGTCGACCTGCTCTATCCCCACCACGAGTGCGAGCGGGCCCAGTCCGAGGCGGTGACCGGCAAGCCGTTCGCCCGGCTCTGGCTGCACCAGGCGCTGGTCCACTACCAGGGCTCCAAGATGTCGAAGTCGCTGGGCAACCTGGTGTTCGTCCACGAGCTGCGCCGCAGCCACGATCCCATGGCGATCCGCCTGGCTCTGATGTCGCAGCACTACCGCACCCCGTGGCCCTGGCACCACGGCCTGCTGGACGAGGCCCAGCGCCGCCTGGCCCTCTGGCGCCGCGCTCCCCGGCGCGGCAACCACTCCGACCTCCTCAACCAGGTGCGCCAACACCTAGACGACGACCTCGACGTCCCCGGCGCCCTGGCCGCAGTGGATGCCGCCGCCCAGTCTGGGCGGCCGGTGAACTCTGCCGCGTCCCTCCTCGGCGTCGTCCTCTAGCCGCGCCACACGCCGTGTTTCCCGCTCTTGTTCGCTGCGACCTGAGGGCCGCTCGGGCCACGGCCTAGCCCGTATGGGCCGGATTCGCTCTCCTGCCCGCTTGGCCTCTAAGCACCGTTCGGGCGCACAGGGTTCGCGGCAGTCGCGCCCGAGGGGCAGCGGTAGCCTCGGAGACGATGTCTCAGATCACCGTGTCGTTGCCGGACGGCTCCGAGCGCGAGCTGGCCGAGGGCGCCAGTGCAGCCGATCTGGCCGCCTCCATCGGCCCGCGGCTGGCCTCCGACGCGGTGGTAGCGGTGGTCGACGGTGCCGAGAGGGACCTGGCCGCACCGCTGGCCGACGGCTCGTCGGTCGAGATCGTGACCGCCTCGTCGGACCGGGGCCTGCACACCCTGCGCCACTCCACCGCCCACGTTCTGGCCCAGGCGGTTCTCGACCTGTTCCCCGGCGCCACCTTCGCCATCGGGCCTCCCATCGAGCACGGCTTCTACTACGACTTCGAGCTGCCCGACGGCGGCACCTTCTCAGATGCCGACCTTGAGCGCATCGAGGACCGGATGCGCGAGATCATCGCAGCCGACCAGCCCTTCCGGCGGGTCGAGATGGCCGCCGAGGACGCTATGGAGCTCTTCGAGACGCACCCCTACAAGCGGGCCATCATCGAGGCGGTGGCCCTCGGGGCGGGCGCCGACGGCGACCTGGCCTCCGAGGCGTCCGGGGGCGGCACGGTCAGCTGCTACCGCAACGACTCCGGCGGCGGCGACTCCGACGGCTTCGTCGACCTGTGCCTGGGTCCCCATGTGCCCTCCACCGGACGGCTCGGCCATTTCGCCCTGCAGCGGGTGAGCGGCGCCTACTGGCGGGGCAGCGAACGCAACCCCATGCTCCAGCGCATCTACGGCACAGCGTGGGCCACCCGCAAGGACCTTGCGGGCCACTTGCACCGCCTGGCCGAGGCCGAGCGGCGCGACCACCGCCGCCTTGCCGCCGAGCTCGACCTGGTGTCGTGGCCGGCCGAGCTGGGGCCCGGTCTGGCGGTGTGGCATCCCAAGGGAGCGCTGGTGCGCAAGCTGATGGAGGACTACTCCCGGCAGCGCCACGCCGACGGCGGCTACGAGTTCGTGTTCTCGCCCCACATAGCCAAGTCGGTGCTGTGGGAGACCTCCGGGCATCTCGACTTCTACGCGGAGAGCATGTACCCGCCCATGGAGATGGACGGCACCGACTACTACCCGAAGCCGATGAACTGCCCGTTCCACGTGATGATCTACCGCTCGTCGCAGCGCAGCTACCGGGATCTGCCCATGCGGTTGTTCGAGTTGGGAGCGGTGTACCGCTACGAGCTGTCGGGAGCGGTCCACGGCCTGCTGCGAAGCCGGGGCTTCACCCAGGACGACTCCCACATCTTCTGTGCCCGCGAGCATCTGGCGGCCGAGTTGGCTTCCCTGCTGGAGTTCGTCCTGAGCGTGCTGGAGGCCTTCGGCTTCAACGACTTCCAGACCAGGCTCTCGACCCGCCCCGAGGGGAAGTACGTGGGCGAGGAGGCGCTCTGGGACGACGCCACCGAGGGCCTGCGGGCGGCGCTGGAATCGGCCGGGCTCGACTATGAGACCGACGAGGGCGGCGGCGCCTTCTACGGTCCCAAGATCGACGTGGACGTGCGCGACGCCATCGGCCGGTCGTGGCAGCTCTCCACCATCCAGGTGGACTTCAACCTGCCCGAGCGCTTCGGGCTGGAATACGTGGCGTCGGACGGTTCCCGGCCCCGGCCGGTGATGATCCACCGGGCGCTGTTCGGGGCGGTGGAACGGTTCTTCGGAGTGCTCCTGGAGCACTACGCCGGGGCGTTCCCGGCCTGGCTGGCACCGGTGCAGGCCGAGGTGCTGCCAGTGGCCGCGGCTCACGCCGGCTATGCGGCTGAGGTCGCCGACAGGTTGCAGTCGAGGGGTTTCCGCACCGAGGTGAGCCCGGCGGAGGAGCCTCTGGGCAAGCGGGTGCGCAACGCCAAGGTGGCCAAGGTCCCGTACGTTCTTGTCGTGGGCGACGACGACACCGCCAACGGCACAGTCGGGGTCAACGCCAGGGGGGCCTCCAGACCCGAGCGCGACGTCCCGCTGGAGGCCTTCGCGGATCGTCTGGCGCAAGAGGTAGAGGCCCGGAGCTGACATGGTCGAGCGCCTCTGGGCCGGCTGGCGGATCCCCGCCATGATGACCGACCGTGAGGCGGCAGCAGCCGGTGTCGTCGACTCGTCGGGGACCATTCCGGGCACGGTGCCCGGAGCCGGGACCGGGCCCGACGACGAGACCGGCCAGAGCCTGTTCGAGGCCATCCTCGACTCGGGACTGCCCGACGACAAGACCCACATCGTGCACCGCGGCGAGCGGGTGTTCGCGATCCTGAACCGCTACCCGTACTCGACCGGTCACCTGCTGATCCTGCCCTACCGGGCCGTGCCCGACCTCGAAGGTCTCGACGCCGGCGAGCGCCGCGAGCTGTGGGACACCGTCCACGACGCGGTGACCGCGGTGAAGGCCGCGTTCTCGCCTGACGGGGTGAACGTCGGCGCCAACCTAGGAGAGGGCGCCGGACCCAGCGTGTATGACCACGTCCACATCCACGTGCTGCCCCGCTGGCGCTCCGACACCAACTTCATGACCGCGCTGGCCGACGTGAGGGTCCTCCCCCAGAGCCTTCAAGACTGCTGGGAACGCCTAACAGCCGCCTGGCCCCGCTAGCAGTCCGAGTTGCGTAGGCCGGCCAGGACCCGGTCGGGGGTCAGCGGGAAGCTGTCGAACCAGACGCCGGTGGCGTCGTGGAGGGCGGCCACCATCGCGGGGGCGTAGGGGATCATGCCCATCTCTGCCATGCCGCGGGCGCCCCAGGGGCCGTGGGGGTCGGCCAGCTCCAGCACCACGCTGTCGACGTGGGTCGGTATGTCGCCGATGCCGGGCATCAGGTACATGCTCAGCCGCATGTTCCGCAGGCGGCCCCCGTCGGAGCGGAGGTTCTCGCTGACCGCGTAGCCGTGGGCCTGGATCACCGCGCCCTCGATCTGGCCCACCACCAGCTTGGGGTTGATCGCCTTGCCGACATCGTGGGCGCTGACCACCCGGTTCACCCGGATGTGGCCGGTGTCGGTGTCGACGGTGAGGTCGACGTGCTGGGCCACGTAGCCGTACGTGAAGTTCGGCGAGCCGCTGCCGTCGGCGGCGTCGAGCATCTCGGTGGGCGGCGGCACGTAGCGGAACCGGCCCACCGCGGGGCGCTGGCCGTCACGCCAGGCCTTCTCGGCCTCCTCGGCCGCGCCGAGGATCGCGTTGCCCGACATCCAGGTGAGCCGGGACGCGGAGGCCGAACCCGAGTCGCCGGAGGTGGCCGTGTCGGAGAACCGGCGCCCTATGCGGTCCGCGGGCAGGCCGGTCGCCTCCGAGGCCATCTGCACCAGCGCGGTATGCGAGCCCTGGCCCACATCGGCACCGGCGTGGAACAGCTCGGCCCGGTCGGGCTCGTCGGAGTCCTCGCCGCCGTGCAGCACGATCTCGGCCTCGCAGCGCTCGGGGAAGCCGAACGAGAAGCCGACGTTCTTGAACGAACACGCGAAGCCCTGGCCCCGGCGCAGCGCCGACGGCTCGGGCGGAAGGGACGGGAACGGGCTGAAGTCCGGGGCGCCGTCATCGGCCGGGGTCTCGGCGGCCTCGGCGCAGCGGTCGATCACCTCGGGCATGGACACACCCTCGGGCATGGGTGTCTGGGTGACGCCGATGCTGCCCTCTTGCAGCGTGTTGATACGGCGCAACTCCACCGGGTCCATTCCCAGCACCTCGGCCAGCTTGTTCATCTGGCACTCGGCCGCGAACGCGCCCTGGGGCCCACCGAAACCCCGGAAGGCCCCGGCCGGTGTCGCGTTGGTGTAGACCGCGTAGCTGTCGATCTCGGCGTTGGGCACCACGTAAGGACCCGACTGGTGCATGTGGCAGTTGCCCAGCACCTTGTTGGACGTGAAGTTGTAGGCGCCCGCGTCGAGCCAGGCCGTGCTCTTGACCGCGGTGATGCGGCCGTCGCGCTTGGCCCCCCAACGGGTGGTGATGCGGCCCCGGTGGCGCTTGCAGTGCCCGACGATCGACTCCTCACGGGACCACACCGTGCCCACCGGCCGGTCGATTCCCCGCTCGTGGAGTCTCACCGCGGCGACGGCCAGCACGATCTGGATGGAGATGTCCTCCCGGCCGCCGAAGGCCCCGCCGATAGCCGGGTAGATCACCCGCACGCGCTCGACGGGAAGGTCCAGGGCGTGGGCGATCTGCTCCCGGTCCTCGTGAGTCCACTGGCCGGCAACCTCGACCGTCACCCGGCCCTCGTCGTCGATGTAGGCCAGCCCGGCCTCGGGCTGGAGATAGGCGTGCTCCTGGTAGGGGAACTCGTAAGTGGACTCCACCACCACATCGGCGTCGGCCCAGCCCTGAGCCATGTCGCCCTTGCGGATACGCAGCGAGTGGTAGACGTTCGAGGGCTTCCCGTTCTCGGGATGAAGCAGCGTGTCCGAGCCCAGCGACTCGTCAATGTCGGCCAGCACCGGCAGCGGCTCCCACCGCGACTTGATCGCGGCCGCGCCGGCCCGGGCCGCTTCCGGCGACTCGGCCACCACCAGCGCCAGCCGGTCGGCCTCCCAGCGGGACACGTCGCTGGCGACGGCACTTCGTCCGGTGTGCTCGAGACCCACGAAGACGGGATGGTCGGCCATCGTGAGGCCGTACTCGTTCACGGGCACGTCGCCCGAGCCCAGCACGGCCACCACTCCTTCGACGGCCTCGGCCGCGGAGAAGTCGAGCTCGACCAGCCGGGCGTGAGGCTGGTCGGTGAACACGACCATGGCCCACAGGGCGTCCGCACCGATGCGGTCGCTTCCGTAGGAGGCTTGCCCGGTGAGCTTCGCGGGCGCGTCGATCCGGGCCGCCGACCGGCCGACGCTCATGACACCGGCTCCGCCGTGCCCTGAACCCCAGGCTCGGCCTCCGACCCCATCAGGGCCTCGATGATCGAGTAGTAGCCGGTGCAGCGGCACAGGTTGCCGGCCAGGCCGTGCTCGACCTGCGCTCGGCTCGGGTTGGGCTCCTCGGAGGCGAGCATGACTGAGCTCATCACGAACCCCGGCGTGCAGAAGCCGCACTGGACGCCCTCGCAGTCGGCCAGGGCCTGCTGAACCGGGTGCAGGCCGCCTCCGGGTGGGGCGACGCCCTCCACGGTGGTGATGGCCGCTCCGTCGGCGCGGGCCGCGGGCACCAGGCAGGCGAGCACGGCCTGACCATCAAGGTGCACGGTGCAGGCGCCACACTCGCCCTCGGCGCAGCCTTCCTTCGTTCCGGTCAGGCCCAGGTCGAAGCGCAGCCAGTCGAGCAGGGTGCGACGGGCCGAATTGGAGGCGCGACGCTCCTGCCCATTGACGGTGGCGCTGATGGTGCTGCCGTCGGTGATCTCACGCCGAGGCATCCGACCCGCCCCGGAGGCGCCCGCAGCGCCGTTCGCGGCCACGAGCCGAGGCGGGCGCTCGGACCACGTGTCGGCCTCGGTCCGGGCGGCCAGCGACAGCAGGGCCCGCTTGACCACCACCTCGGTGGTGTGGCTGCGGTACTCCGCGGTGGAGCGCAGGTCGTCTATGGGTGTGACCGCGGCCCGGGCCGCGGCCGCGACGTCGGAGGCGGCCTGCGCCAGCGGCCGTCCGGCGGCGACGGAGCCGGCGTCGGGAACCAACTCGATAGTGGGGCCGACGCTGCCCAGGGCCACCACCAGGTCGGCCACCGTGCCGTCGTCGCCGTCGGTGACCACCGCGGCCGCGTGGACCACTGAGATCGCCTGCGCCTTGCGCAGTCCGAGCTTGACGAAGATGCCGCGGCGGTTGCCGCCCAGAGCATCGAAGGCGACCTTGGTCACCAGCTCGCCGTGCCCCAGCGCGGTAGTGCGGAAGCCGGTGAAGAAGTCCTCGATCGGCATCGTCCGCTCGCCGCCGGCGGCCGACGCCAGGGTCACGTCGGCTCCCAGCGCGTACAGCGCCGAGATGGTGTCGTTGGCGGGGCTAGCGGTCACGATGTTGCCCACGATGGTGGCCCGGTTGCGGAGCTGCGGCCCACCGACCTCCAGGCAGGCCTGCGCGAGAGGCAGTCCCGCCGTGAGCATCCTCTCGGAGGCGACCACGTCCGCGTGGGTGACCAGCGGTCCCAGCTCGATCCGCCCGTCGCACTCGACGATGGTGTCCAGACCGTCGAGGACGCTCAAGTCCACGAGCGTGTCGATCCCGGTTCGGGCCCCGCGGCTCAACTCCAGGAGCAGGTCGGTGCCCCCGGCGACGGCGCGGGCCGAGGAGCCGTGCGCGGCCAGAGCGGCCAGAGCGTCATCCAACGACTCGGGCGCTATGTATCTCTTGATCGGATCGGCCCGGCGTTGGGCTTCGTGAAGTTGGCTCATCGTGTGTGTCGGGGTGTGTGTCGGGACGGCCGGATTTGAACCGGCGACCCCCTGCTCCCAAAGCAGGTGCGCTACCTGGCTGCGCCACGTCCCGTGCGACCAATCAGGCTACCGAGGCGCCCCGGCGCGCTCCAAGCTCGCTTACCGGGACCGGGGGAGCCCCAACCAGCCCTCGGCCACCAGGTTGCGGTTGATCTCGCTGGTGCCGCCGTAGATGGCGGTCACCGGGGCGTGGCGGAAGTGCTCCTCGATACGGCCGTCCATGTGGGCGCCGGGATCGTCGTGGGTCAGCAGACCGTCGGCTCCCATCATGTCGAGGAACCAGGCGCAGTGCTTCTTGTAGGACTCCGACGCGAACAGCTTGGTCATCGACCCCTCCACCCCGAACATCTCGCCCTCCGACGCCAGTGCCGCGGTGTGATAGGCGAAGCTGCGGCACACCTCCACGTCGATCATGGCCTGCACCAGCTGGTGGCGGACCGCGTCGTCGTCGATGGGGCGGGTGCCGTCGGCCCGGCGGGCGGTGCGGCCCCAGTCGATAGCGGCCTCGATGACGGGCGGCGACGGGAACTGCCCACCCGCGATGCCCCGCTCGTACTTGAGGGCGGTCTTCATGACGTTCCAGCCGCCGTTCACCTCCCCGAGGCGCCACTCGTCGCCGAGGCGCACGTCGTCGTAGAAGGTGGCGTTGGATCGCTCGGTTCCCATCGTGGAGACCGGCCGGATCTCGATGCCGGGCGTGTCGAGTGGCACCACGAAGAAGGTGAGGCCCCGGTGCTTGGGCACATCGGGATCGGTGCGGGTCAGCAGCAGCACGTAGTCGGCCACATGGGCCAGAGTGGTCCACATCTTCGATCCGTTGATGATCCAGCCGCCACCGTCGCGCACAGCCCGGGTGCGGGCCGCGGCGACATCGGAGCCGGACTCCGGCTCGCTGTAGCCGAAGCAGCCGAGCGCCTCGCCCGACAGCAGGCGGGGGACTGTCTCGGACCGCAGGAAGTCGTTGCCGTGCTCGAGGATCATCGACACGGTCACCACGGCCACCCCGAGCGCGTCGGCGGGTGCCTGATGCAGCTGGAGCTCCTCCAGCAGCACGCACAACTCCACCGGGTCCATCCCGCCGCCGCCGAGCTCGGCCGGCACGGCCCCCGACAGCCAGCCGCGGTCGGCGATGGCCCGGTGCAGCTCAGGGGAGTGAATGGTGCCGTCGCGGGTGGCCGCGATCATCTCAGCGGTGAGGTGCTCGGCCAGGAACTCCTGGACCTCGGCCCGGAACGCCTCGGCCTTCGCCGGCAGCCTGAAGTCCATCACGCAGCCTTGGGCCGCTTGGGACCTAGATCGGCCTCGGCGAGCCGGGCGATCTCGGCGGCCGGCTCACCCAGCTGGAGCAGCCAGGCCGCGGCCCGGCGGTAGTAGAGCTGGACGTCGTACTCGGCGCTGTAGCCGTAGCCGCCGTGGTACTGGAGCACCCGGTCGGCGGCGAAGCGGGCCGACTCGGCCCCGAATAGCAGCGCCATCGAGGCGAGCCGGGCAGCGCCATCGGTGACGGCGTCGACGGCGCAGGCAGCCCGGAAGGCAAGCAGCCGGGCGCCTTCGGCCCGGGTGGCCGCGTCGGCCAGACCGTGCTGCACCGCCTGGAACGACCCGACCGGCACACCGAACTGGTGGCGCTGCTTCACGTAGGCCACCCCCATGGCCAGCACCTCCCTGGTGAGACCCGCGTAGGCCACGGCCATGAGCGCCTTCCACTCGGTCAACGCGTCGTCGAAGGCGCCGCGGGCCACTTCGCCGGTTGCCAGGATCCCAGCGTCGGACAGGTCCCTGTCGGCCAGGGGCAGGCCAGCCGTATTGGGCCGGGCCACACCGGACGGCTCGTCCCGCCCGACGACCAGCGCGTCGCCTCGCAGCCCGGCCACCACATCGGCGACCGCCCCTGCGGGCACCAGGGGGGCGGCGCCGTCGGGTCCGGCCGGTCGCAGGGTGAGGGTGGCGATGGGCTCCCCGCCGGCGACCGCCCCGGCCAGCGCGGTGTCGACGGCCCCGCTCTCGGCCAGCGAGGCGAGCAGCCGGGCGGTCACCGCGTGCTCCACCAGCGGGACAGGAGCGATCCGCCGGCCCCACTCGAAGGCGACCACGGCCAGATCCACCAGCGAGGCGCCCCCGCCCCCGTGCTCGACCGGCACGGCCATGCCCGGGGCGCCCGCAGCGGCCAGCTTGCTCCACAGCCCCCGGTCGAAGCCGCAGCCGGCCTCCGCCGCCCGCACCGCCTCCGGTGTCGCCTCGCGGGCGAACAGGTCGCCGAAGGCCTCGGCCACAGCCTGCTGGTCCTCCGAGTAGCGGGTCCGCACTGGTTGTATCGCTCCAGGCCTCGATTTCACCTGCCGTGCCTCATGTGGCTTGTAGGTTCTACCGCATGCCGGGTCAGCCCATCGTCTTCAGCCTGGACGGCAGCCCCTACACGATCGAAGCGACGGGCCGGCATGTTGTCGACAAGGCAGCGGAACTTCAGGAGCGCGCCGATCTGCTGAGGGAGCGAGGTCGCCTGACGGAGGCGACGCTCCGCGCTTACTTCGGTGACAAGCGCTACGAGCAGATCGCAGAGTCGAACGCCATCGAGGGAAGCACCCTGAGTGTCGGAGAAACTGAAATGGCGGTCGAGAAGGGCATCACCATCACAGGTCACGACCCGGCGTACTCGGCCGACGCCGTCAACCTGTCTCGGGCGCTCGAGCACATGGTCGAGCTTGCTCGCGATTCATCGCCAACCGACTGCCTGCAGGTGAAAGAGCTTCACAGCTTGATTCTCGGTGGGGGGCCGGCAGCAGGTCTGTTCCGTTCCAATCCTGTTCGGATCTCGGGATCTCCTCACACCCCTCCCGCTACGTGGCACCAGGTCATGTCGGACATGGAGGCCTGGGAGCGCTGGTCTGCCGACCAGGCAGAGACCCTTCCGTTGCTGCGTGCCATCGTTCTTCACGCCTGGCTGACGCATGTCCACCCCTTCTCCGAGTCCTTCATCTCGAAGCTGCGGAACCCGGTCCACGCTAGGGCGCCGGGGGGATGGCTAGGGGGCGTCGGGGGAGCGTCCGGTCCGGGCCACCTGCTCCGCGATCCAGGGGTAGGTCTCGCCCATGCCTCTGCGAAGGTCGTACTGCGGGGTCCAGCCGAGCGACTGGATCCGCTCGTGGCTGAAGTTGCGGGCTGCGACCCCCAGGGGTCCGTCGACGGAGCGGATGTCGATGCGCTTGCCGGCCACATCGGCCACGATGTCGACCAACTCGGCGATGGTCACTCGCTCGTCGGGACCGATGTTGGTGGGGCGGTCCTCGTCGGAGCGGGCCAGCAGCAGCACCGCGTCGACGAGGTCCTTGACGTACACGAAGGTACGGATGGTGGTCCCGCCGCCGAACACGTCGATGGTGCCGCCGTCGGGCGCCTCTGCGACCTTGCGGGCGATCGCCGCCGGGGCCTTCTCACGGCCGCCCCGCCAGGTGCCGAAGGGCCCGTAGCAGTTCTCGAATCGCCCGATGCGAGCCTCGAAGCCGTGGCGGCGGGCGAAGGCCGACACCATGCGTTCGGCGTAGAGCTTCTCCCAGCCGTACTCGTTGTCGGGATTGGCGGGGTAGGCGTCGTCCTCGCTCAAGCGGGGTTCTTCGGGGGCCATGTCGCGGTACACGCATACCGACGAGGCCAGGAAGTACCGGTCGATCCCGGCGTCGGCCGCAGCTGCGATCATGTTGGCGTTGACCGCGGCCGAGTTGCGCATGATCTCGCACTCGGCGGAGGAGATGAACTCCATGCCGCCCATGTCGGCGGCGAGCTGGTACACCTCGTCGAAACCGCCGTCGAGCGCCCTGCGGCAAGCGTCGGCGTCGCGTAGGTCCAGGGTCAGGAACTCGTCGGCGGGCAGGTCCCGGAACTCGGGTTCCACCACGTCAACGGCCCGCACCCAGCAGCCCTCCGCGCTCAACTGACCGACCAGGTGGCCTCCGATGAACCCTCCGGCACCGGCAACCAGGACCCTCTTCACCTTGCGTGCTCCTTGTGGGACGCGGCCTTGCGATCTGCGCGGTCGCAGCGCGGTGCGCCACGACACAAGAAACTAACCCCCCGGCGCTGCCGCCCACCCTCATTCCGCCCCAGGCCGCGGGAATACTGTGCGGCCGTCGTACGGTTGGGTTGCGTTGACAATTGATTGAGACAGGTGATTGAGACATAGGAGAACCAATGCGACTGCAACTTGCCCTCAACGTCACGGACTTGGAAGCGGCCGTGGCGTTCTACTCCCGGCTGTTCAGCGCGGAGCCGGCCCGGCGACGGCCCGGCTACGCCAACTTCGCCATCGACGAGCCCCCGCTGAAGCTGGTGCTGTTCGAGACCGGCGACGGTGCAGCCGGCACCGCCGGATGCTGCGGGGCGGGAGGAACCATCAACCACCTGGGCGTCGAGACCGAGACCGCGGCCCAGGTCGTGGACGCCGAGCGACGCATGACCGTTTCCGGGCTGGAGACGACTGGCGTGGACGACGCCCTGTGCTGCTACGCGACCAAGACCGAGACCTGGGTCACCGACCCCGACGGCACCCGGTGGGAGTGGTACGTGCGCACCGGCGACAGCGAGGTGCTCGAGAACGTGGTGGTCGCTTCCCACTGAGCGGTGGGCTAGCCACCTTCCCACTGGAACTGGCAGCCAAACGCGCCCGAATGGGCACAACACGCTGCCAGCTCGGCGGCTACTAGCCGGTCGCGGCGTCGAGCCACTCGCCGGCGATGCGGCGGTGGCGCGACAGCATCTCGTCGACCCCCGCGGCGGTCAGCTCGCCGCCGGCGACCAGCGATTCGCCGGCCACGATCGTGTGGCGGGCCGCCACCGGCCCGCAGCGCAGCAGCGCCTCGACCGGGTCGGACAGCGCCCCGGCGAACTGGACTCCCCCGGTCGGCCACACCACCAGGTCGCCGGCCTTCCCCGGCTCCAGCGATCCGATGTCGTCGCGGCCCAGGCAGGCGGCCCCGCCGAGAGTGGCCATCTCCAACACCTCGCGGGCGTCCATGGCCTCGGGACCGCCCCTGAGCCGGGCCAGCAACAGGGCGGCACGGGCCTCCAGCCAGAGCGAGGCGCAGTCGGTGGACGCCGAGCCGTCGCAGCCCAGGCCCACGGGCACGCCCGCGTCGCGCATCTCACGGATGGGTGCCACGCCGAGCCCGATCAACTGGCTGCAGCTGGGGCAGTGGGACACCCCGGTTCCCCATCGGGCCAGGCGGTCGATCTCAGCGGGGTTGGGGACCACGCAATGGGCAATCCAGGAGCGGTCCGAGCCCCAGCCCACCCGCTCGAGCAGCTCGACCGGCCTGCAGCCGTGGATGGACTCGCACAGGGCGCTGTCGTCGGCGTTCTCGGCCAGGTGGGTGTGCAGCCGCACGTCGAGGCGCTCGGCCAGCTCCGCGGTGCGGGCCATCAGGTCGGGCGTCACCGAGAAGTGCGAGCACGGCGCCAATGCGATGCGCACCATGGCACCGGGGCCGGGATCGTGGTGGACAGCGACCAGCCGCTCGCAGTCGGCCAGGATCTCGTCATCGTCCTGCACCACCGAGTCGGGCGGAAGGCCCCCGTCCTTCTGGGAGAGGCTCATCGACCCCCGGGTGGGGTGGAACCGGAAACCCAGTTCTCGGGCGGCTGTGATCTCGGCCGAGATCAGGTCGCCTCCGCCCCGAGGATGCAGGTACAGATGGTCGGTGCTGGTGGTGCAGCCGCCCAGGGCCAGCTCGGCCAGGCCGATCCAGGCCGACACGTAGGCGGCCTCGCTGTCGAGGCGGCTCCAGACCGGGTAAAGGGTGCGCAGCCAGTGAAACAGGTCTCCGGCCAGCGCCGGGGCGAAGGCCCGGGTCAGGTTCTGGAAGATGTGGTGGTGGGTGTTGACCAGCCCCGGCGTGACCAGGCAGCCGCCGGCGTCGACGATCCGGTCGGCGTCCGGCTCCTGTCCGGACGGGCCCACACCGGTCACGAACCCGCCGGAAATCGCCACCCAGCCGCCGGGAATCTCGCGGCGGTCGGCGTCCATGGTCACCACCAGATCCGCGTCCCGCACGCACAGGTCGGCACCCTCCCGGCGATTGGCAAGTGACGTATCGGCTGGTGGTAGTGTCCGCGCACCGGAGCTAGGCAAGGGGGCTGACGCGCTCATGGACATGGATTCCTTCCTCAAGGCGATACCCAAGGTGAGCCTTCACCTGCACCTTATGGGGTCGGTCCAGGCCCGGACCGCAGTCGAACTCTGCAACAAGCACAACGTGGCTCTGCCCGACTATGAGGAGCCCGAGGACCTCTACGACTACCCCGACATCTACAAGTTCCTCCACATGTACGACAACACCGCGCTGGGGGTGATCGACAGGGAGGACTTCGAGCGCATCTGCTACGAGACGCTCACCGAGGCGGCCGACCACAACGTCCGCTACCGGGAGATGTTCTTCAACCCCACGACCCACATGGCGGCCGGTGTGGACTACGAGACCTGCGTCGACGGCCTCATCGACGGGATCAGCGCGGCCCGCACCGACCACGGCATCGAGTGCCGCCTGATCGCGGCCATCAACCGCATGGAGACCCCTGAGTTGGGCGTCTCCATGGTGGAGACCCTCCTCGACCATCCCCGCGAGGAGGTGATCGGCATCGGGATGGACTACGCCGAGGCCGAGTTCCCGCCGGAACGGTTCTGGAAGTCCTACCGCATGGCCGAGCAGGCCGGCCTGCACCTGACCGCCCACCAGTCCGAGGACGCCCCACCCCGCAACATCGTGACCTGCCTCGACCTCCTCAACTGCGAGCGGGTCGACCACGGCTACCACGTCGTGGAGAGCGAGGCCATCATGCGCCGGTGCCGGGACGAGGGCGTCGTATTCACGTGCACGCCGGTCTCCACGGCGTGGGTGTACTTCAACGACGACTTCGACAACCACCCCATCGGCCGGATGCGCGAGTTCGGCATCAAGATCAGCCTGGACTGCGACGATCCGCCTATGTTCAAGACCGACCCCACCAAGGACTACATCATGGCCCACAACCACATGGGCTTCGAGGTGGAGGACTTCCGCCAGTGCATGCTCAACGGCATCGACGGCTCCTGGCTGGATGAGCCCGAGAAGCGCCAGATGCGCCGCCAGTGGGCCCTCGAGTTCGACGAGTTGGTCGCCCAGCTCGACTAGACCTGACCCAAGCTTGAGCAAGTCTCGATACCAGAAAGGCATTTCACATGGCTGACAACAAGAGGAACCGCGGGCTGATCCTTCCGCCGAGCGCCACCATGTCGCGCCGCCAGGCGCTCAAGATGGGCGCCGCCGGGATCGGAGGCTTGGCGGTGGGCGGGTCGCTGCTGGCTGCCTGCGGCGACGACGACGAGGCCGCTCCCGCCACCACGACCGCCGCACCCACCACGACGGCGGCCGCGACCACCACGGCGGCTCCCGCCGGCAAGGAGTCGATCAAGGCCGCGTGGGTGTACATCGGCCCGCCCGACGACAACGGCTGGACACAGGAGCACGACCGTGGCCGCCTCGCCGCGGAGGCCGCGCTCGGCGACCGGCTGACGACCTCGTTCGTGCCGAACATCGGCTTCGACGCCGGGACGACCGAGACGTTCCAGCAGCTGGTGGACGACGGCAACGACATCATCTTCGCCAACACCGAGTACGCCGGGCTGCTGACCGAGGTGTCGGACAACGCTCCCGACACCAAGTTCTGCGAGATCAACGGGCACTACTACAGCGACAACCTGTTCCCGTTCTACCTGGCCCACGAGAAGACCGCCTACCAGCTGGGCGTCGCGGCCGGGCATCTCGCCGGCAACGGCCGGATCGGCTACATCGGCGCGTTCCCGACGGCCACGGCGTTCAACGACGTGAACGGCCTGCTGCTGGGTGCCCGGTCGGTGAACCCCGATGCCACCGTCGAGACGGTGCTGGTCAGCACCTTCTTCGACCCGCAGAAGGCGGCCCAGGCGGCCAACGCCCTGCTCGACGCCGGTGTCGACTTCCTGTTCGGCGTGATGGACGAGCCCACCTTCCTGCAGCTCTCCGAGGAGGCCGGGGTGTGGACCGGCTACTGGAACCTCGACTTCCGCTCGGCCGCGCCCACGAAGTACGTGTCCCACTTCGACCTGTCGGAGTTCGGGCCCTTCTACACCGAGCAGTGCCAGCGGGTGCTGGACGGCACCTGGGTGTCCCAGGACGAGGTGTGGCTGCTCGACACGCCCATCGGCGACTTCGGCCCGAACGTCCCCCAGGACGTGCAGGACGCGGTGCACGACGCCGGGGCCAAGCTCGACAGCGGCGAACTCCACGTGTACGAGGGCCCGCTGAACGACAACGAGGGCAATGAGAGGCTGGCCGCGGGCGAGACTCTCGACTCGCTGCAGGCCTACGCCATCGACTGGCCGGTCGACGGCGTGACGGGCATCTCCCCGGTCTGAGCCTGGACCCAGGCAGCAGCCACGACTGAGTTGACCGGCGACGGCACACGGCCCTCCGTAGAGGCGCGCGGCATCAGCAAGGCCTTCGGGGGCGTAGCCGCCCTCGACGCGGTCGACTTCGAGGTGCGCTGGTCGGAGGTCCACGCCCTCGTGGGCGAGAACGGCGCGGGCAAGACCACCCTGTGCAACATCCTGGCCGGCATCTACCGAGCCGATGCCGGCCAGGTGCTCGTCGACGGGGCCGAGCGGGACTTCCGCAGCCCGGCCCACGCCATCGACGCCGGCATCGGCATGGTGCACCAGCACTTCCGGCTGGTGGAGCCCATGACAGTGGCCGAGAACATCCACCTGGGATGGCCGGAAACGCCCGGCGTCGTCAGCCAGCGGGCCCTGGTCGACCGCACCGAGCAGTTCATGGGGGAGATGGGCCTGCATGTCGATCCGACCGCCAGGATCTGGCAGCTGTCGGTGGGGGAGCAGCAGCGGGTCGAGATCCTGCGGGTGCTGGCCCGCGGCGCCAGGGTGTTGATCCTCGACGAGCCCACCGCGGTGCTGACCGCCAAGGAGGCCGACGACCTCTTCAGGGTGATCCGGGAGCTGGCCGCCTCCGGGCTCAGCATTATCTTCATCACCCACAAGCTGAGGGAAGTGCTGGCGGTGTCGGATCGGCTTACCGTGCTGCGCCAAGGCGTCAGGGAGATCACCCGGCCCACCGAGGGCGCTACCGCCAGCGAGATCGCCCGGCTGATGACCGGCGAAGAGCGTGTTCTCGACGTCGAGCACCGCACCGTTACCGGCCAGGCCGCATTGGAGCTGAAGGGCGTCTCGGCGCTCAACGACCGGGGAATCGAAGCGCTTCACGACTTGGACCTGACGGTGCGCTCGGGGGAGATCCTGGGCATCGCCGGGGTGTCGGGCAACGGCCAGTCCGAGCTTGCCGAGGTGATCTGCGCGCTGAGACCCCTGCAATCGGGGTCGATCACGCTCGATGGCGCCGACCTCGCCTCCCTGTCGGTGCGGGCGGTGACCGACATCGGCGTGGGTCACATCCCGGAGGACCGCATCGGGATGGGCATGGTGCTGTCGGCGCCGGTGAAGGACAACGCGGTGTTGCACAACTACTGGACCGAGGAGTTCTCCCAGGGCCTCACCCTCGACCGCCAGGGTGTGATCAACTTCGCCAAGCAACTGGTTGAGACGGCCCGGGTCCAGACCCGCTCGGTGTTCTCGACGGCGGGCCAGATGTCGGGCGGCAACCAGCAACGCCTGGTGGCCCGGCGTGAGGCTCTCGCCGCGGACCGGCTGCTGGTGGCGGCTCACCCCACCAGGGGCCTGGACGTGAACGCAGCCCAGGAGGTGAGATCGACGCTCATCGACAAGCGCGACTCCGGGTGCGCGGTGCTGCTGATCTCCGACGATCTCGACGAGGTGCTCTTGATGGGCGACCGGATAGCGGTCATGTACGAGGGCCGGATCATGGGCGTCTTCGATTCGGCCGACGCCGACCGCGAGCACATCGGACTGCTGATGGGCGGCCACTCCGCAGTCGAGGCGGCGTCGTGACGCCCGGGCGTGACGGCACGGCGGGAGTGGCCCGATGACGCCGCTCGGCTCGATCGCGAGCGCGGTGCTGCGGGCCACGCCCTGGCGGCTGGAGCGCCGCCTGGAGGTCGAGGCTCGCCGGGCTGCCCTCTCCCGGATCGGTGGGGCGGTCGGCGCCATGGTCCTGGTCGGGATCCTGCTGCTGCTGACCGGCCGCAACGCATTCTGGATCTTCTGGCAGGCCCTCGACGCCATATTCGGCCGCCAGCGCGGCATCGAGGGCGCGGCTCTTCGAGCGATCCCCATCCTGATGACCGCGCTGGGTGTGGCCCTTTCGCTGCGCATGAAGGTGTGGAACATCGGCTCCGACGGCCAGTTCCTGATGGGAGCGCTGGCCGCGGTCGGTGTCGGCATCCACATGGACGGCCCCGGTTGGCTGGTGCTGATCCTGATGGCGGTGGCGGCCACGCTGGCCGGCGCGGTCTGGATCCTGGTGCCCGCCCTGGCTCGGGCCTACTGGGATGTGAACGAGATCATCACCACGCTGCTGCTCAACTTCGTGGCCCTCCAACTGGTGACCTGGTCGGCGCTGGGGTTCTGGCGCGACAAGGAGGCCGCGGTCATCCAGTCCACCCGCGAGGTGTCGCACACGCTGCCCGGGCTCCCCGGCGCGAACTCGGTGACCATCGCCCTGCTCGTGCCCCTCGTCATCGCGGCCGCGCTGTGGTGGGTGTTCCGCTCCACCACCATCGGCTACGAGATCGACACCATCGGCGGCAACCCGCGGGCCGCGGGCTTCGCCGGCATCGCGGTGCGCCGCCGCATCCTGGTGGTCATGCTGTTCACCGGGGCCATCGCTGGCCTCGGAGGGATGCTCCAGTTGAGCGCCCCCGGCGCGCAGGCCATGAACGCCGGGTTCTCGGCCCAGTTCGGGCTGTCGGGCTTCATCGTGGCTGCGCTGGCCGGCGCCTCGTTCTGGGGCGTGATCGGCGGCGGGCTGTTCATCGCGTCGATGTTCTACGCCGGGATCGTGCTGCAGACCAAGGGCCTGTCGGTGTACATCATCTTCGCCATCTACGGCGTCATCCTCACCGGCATAGCCCTCGGCGAGATCGCGGCCCGCTACCGGGTGGTGCGCCGCGACGCTGACGAGGCCGCCAGCCACCCCGGCGCGGCCGTGGGCACGGAGGCGTCCCGGGAGGCGGGACCATGATCCTGGCCATCATCGAGAACGCCTTCCTGAGCCTGATCGGCTCGGCCATCCCGGCCAGTGCGGTGGTGATGCTGGCCGCCACCGGGGCCATGCTCGGCGAGCGGGTCGGGGTGCTCAACCTCGGCCAGGAGGGGCTGATCGGCATCGGCGCGGTCTACTCGGTGATCGCGGTGCTGTCATGGGGAGTCGAGAGTCCCTGGCTGGCGATGCTCATCGGCATGATCGCCGCCGCGGTGGCCGGTCTCATCTTCGCGGTCTGCGTGGTGGCGTTCCGGGCCAGCCAGGTGCTGGTGGGGCTGGCGCTGGCGCTCGGAGGGATCGGGTTGTCGAACCAACTGGGCACGAACCGCAACGGCACCCCCATCCAGACCCTGTTCCGCGAGGTCAACCCGGGCGGGATCCTCGACAACCACGACGCGGTGTCAGCGTTCCTCTTCCACGACCCGGTCGTGTACATCGCCTACATCGGGCTGCCGGTAGTGCTGTGGTTCGTTCTGTTCCGGACCAGACATGGCATGAACATGCGGGCGGTGGGCGAGAACCCGGCCGCGGCCGACGCGGTGGGGGTCAGCGTGACCGGATGGAGGATCTTCTACTCGGTGCTGGGCGCGGCCCTCACCGGGGCGGGCGGGGCCTACATGGTGCTGTCGTTCACGCCCACGTGGTCGCCCGACATAGCCCGGGGGAGGGGCTGGGTCGCGCTGGCGGTGGTCATATTCGCCGGTTGGCGTCCGGGTTGGGCCGTGGCCGGGGCCCTGCTGTACGGATCGATGATCTCCCTCGACACCACCGCCCAGGCCCGAGGTTGGGGCCTGCCGTTCATGGGGGCCAGCGATCTCAGTTTCTTCCTGTCGATGCTGCCCTACGTGGTCACGCTGGTGGCCATCCTCATCCCGGCGGGGGCGGTGAAGCTTGGTAGACGGGTGCGATCCACCGCCGCGCCAGCCGCGCTGGCCATCCCGTACTCGCGCGAGGAGCGCTGAGCCTCGGGCCGGGACCGGTCGGAGCCTCGCAGCGCGATGACCCTGACCGACTCCATACGCGACGAATGGTTCCCGGTGGCGCGCGCCGGCGATCTGGAAGCGGGCCGGTGGCTGCCCTTCGAGCTGCTCGACGAGCGCTGGGTGCTGGCCTGCGACAACTCCGGCCGGGTGGAGGTCTTCGTGGACACCTGCCCCCACCGGGGCGCCCGGATCACGCTAGGCGACTTCGACGGGGAGCGGCTGCGATGCGGCTATCACGGCTGGCAGTTCGGCATCGACGGCCGCTGCATACACCAGCCGGCCCACCCGGGCCGCCGACCCGCCGGCATCCGCCTGCGCGGGGCTGAGGTCCGGGCCGGGTACGGGTTCTGGTGGGTCTGTGCGGGGGACCGTCCCCGGAACCTGCCCCTCGCGCCCGACCATGGCGCCCATCCCGAGCTGACCGTGTGGCTCGACCCGGTGCGGGTCGAGTCGTCGGGGCCCCGCGTGATCGAGAACTTCCTGGACCTGGCCCACTTCCCGTTCGTGCACGAGGGATACCTCGGCCAAGAACCCCACACCGAGGTCGTCGCTTACGAGGTCGAGGCCGACGACGAGGAGCTGCGTCTGACCGACTGCGTGTTCTGGCAGCCCGACCCGGGACCGGCCGCGGCCCGTGGGGGACCGGTCCGTTACCAGTACTCGGTCTCGCATCCCTATGCGGCCACCCTGACCAAGGTGCCCTCGGGCGACGACGGTGACCGGTCCGGGGGCTTCACCATCCTGATCGTGGCCAGCCCCGTCACCGAGACCGCCTGCGTCGTGTGGCGTTCGACGGTCGTGCACGACACCGGCGCCGACTTGGACGCCCAGCGGGCCTTCAACGAGTTGATCTTCTCCCAGGACATCGATGTCGTGGAGTCCCAGCGGCCCCGGCGGCTGCCGACCGACCCGAGGATGGAGTCGCACCAGGCGGCCGACGCGGGCAGCCTCGCCTACCGCAGGTGGCTGCGCGCCCGCGGCATCCGGTATGGCACTATCGACACGCACCATCCAGAGCGCGACTAGGCCGAGGACCCATGGCGACACCAACGACCGACCAGGATCTGGCAGCCTTCGTCAGGGCGTTGCCCAAGGCGGAGCTTCACCTGCACATCGAGGGGACCCTAGAGCCGGAGATGCTCTTCGAACTGGCCGGCCGCAACGATGTCGAGCTTCCCTTCGCCGACGCGGCCGCGGTGCGAGCCGCCTACTCCTTCACCGACCTCCAGTCGTTCCTGGACATCTACTACCAGGGCGCGGCGGTGCTGCAGACGGAGCAGGACTTCTATGACCTGATGGCCGCCTACCTGCGGCGGGCCCACACCGACGGCGTCAGGCGGGCCGAGATGTTCTTCGATCCGCAGACCCACACCGAGCGCGGTGTCGGCTTCGACGTGTTCATGGAGGGCTTCACCTCGGCCATGTCCGACGCCGAGGCCGCCACCGGGATCTCATCCGACCTGATCATGTGCTTCCTGCGGCACCTGCCCGGCGAGGCAGCCTGCGACACGTTCCGAGCCGCGGAGGGCTGGCTCGACCGCATCATCGGCGTCGGCTTGGACAGCTCCGAGGTGGACCATCCGCCCGAGGAGTTCGCCGAGGCCTACGCCATGGCCCGCGCCGCCGGTCTTCGTCCCGTGGCCCATGCCGGAGAGGAGGGACCTCCCTCCTACATCACCGGCGCTCTCGACGCTCTCGGCGCTGAGCGCATCGACCACGGCGTGCGCTGCGAGGAGGACCCCGCTCTGGTCGCGCGGCTGGTTGAGGCCCAGACTCCGCTGACGGTCTGCCCACTGTCGAACCTGGCGCTGTGCGTGGTCGACGACCTGGCCGGCCATAACCTCAAGCGTCTGCTCGACGCCGGGTTGAAGGTAACCATCAACTCCGACGACCCCGCCTACTTCGGGGGCTACGTGGGCGACAACTACCTGGCTGCAGCCGCGGCACTCGGCTTGACCCGCGGCGAGCTGGCGCAGTGCGCCCGCAACAGCCTCGAGGCCAGCTTCGCGGCAACCGACCAGAAGCGGGCCTGGCTGACCGACCTGGATGCCTTCCTGGCTGACGATGGAGGGGACTGAGATGCAGGTGTGTTCCGACCCGGTGATCCTCAACGACTGGCACTCGGTGGCGGATCTGGACGAGATCCGCCGCGGCGACCTCCACACCCTGTTGCTCGGCGAGCGGTTGCGCTGCTGGATCGACAGCGGCGGCACGGCCCGGGCCGAGACAGGATCGGGCCGTGAGCTGGAGGTCCGCACAGACTACGGGTACCTGTGGACCACCCTGGGGGAACCCGAGGGAGGCGTGTTCGACGTCCCCGAGACCCACGAGGACGACCGGAGAACCCTCAATGCCGTCACCGTCGGAATCGAGGTGTCGGCCCCGCGGGCGGTGGAGAACTTCCTGGACATGGCTCACTTCCCCTACGTGCATGGGGGCGTGCTCGGCGAGGAGCCCCGCACCGAGGTGGCCGAGTACCGGGTCGAGGAGCGCAACGGCGAGCTGTGGGCCTTCGACTGCCTCTTCTACCAGCCGCGTGCCGCCGCGGCCTCCTCGCAGGCAGTGCTGGCCTCCTACGTCTACCGGGTGCCGCATCCCTACTGCGCCATGCTCTACAAGTCGTCACCGAGCGACGTCGACAGGATGGACGCCATCGGCATCTTCGTCCATCCCCTCACCGAGACCCGGATCCGGGCCCACCTGTTTGTCAGCGTGCTCGACGACGTGAGCACCGACACGGAGATCCGGCGGTTCCAGCAGGGCGTGATCGGTCAGGACAAGCCGATCCTCGAGAACCAGCACCCCAAGCTCCTGCCGCTGGATCCCCGAGCGGAGACACCGATCCGAGCCGACCGCTCGGCCATCGTGTACCGGCGCTGGCTGAGCCGCCTCGGGGTGACATACGGCGTTATCCCGGCCGCTAGCGCGGCGCGTTGACAAGCCAAAACGCCGATCACCTCGGGATGTCCCGCCAGGGCGTGTCCCGGTCGACTCTGGGCTCGCGGGGCAGTCCCAGGGAGCGCTCGGCCAGGTTGTTGCGCATCACCTCGTTGGTCCCTCCGCCGATCGACACCGCGAAGCGGCCCATCAGCTCGTGGCGGGCCCACCGGGCCGCCTCGCCGGTGTCGGCCACCACGGCCAGCGCACCCAGCGCGGTGGCCAGCTCGCCGGTGCGGAGCTTCGACTCGGCGGCGAACAGCTTGATCAGGGAGGGATCCATCGGCGGCGGCTCGCCGCGCCGCACCGCGTTCTGGATGGTCTCGCCCATCCACCGCTGCATCCGCTCCCGGGCCCAGGCGTCGGCCAGCCGCTGGCGAACCACCGGATCTTCGAGGCGGCTGTGGCGGCGGGCCAGCTCCAGCAGCGGCGACATCACGGTGGTGCCCTTGCGGTCCCCGATGAAGGCCGACTCGTTGAGCAGCACCGTGCGGGCCGGCCCCCAACCGCCGCCGATCTCGCCCACGACATTCGACACCGGGATGCGGACGTCGGTGAGGAACACCTCGTTGAAGTGGGCCGCCCCGTTCATCTGCACCAGCGGGCGGGTCTCGATGCCGGGTGTGGCCATGTCCACCAGCAGGAAGGTGATGCCCCGATGCTTGGGCGCCCCCGGGTCGGTCCTGACCAGCAGGAAGCCCCAGTCGCAGAACTGGGCCTGGGAGTTCCACACCTTCTGGCCGTTGACGACGAACTCGTCGCCGTCGCGGTCCGCCCTCGCGGCGAGGCCGGCCAGATCGCTGCCCGCGCCGGGCTCGCTGAACAGCTGGCAGAAGGCGAGCCCGCCCGAGAGCAGGCCGGGCAGGAACCGGCGCTTCTGGTCCTCGGTGCCGTGGCGCAGCAGGGTCGGGCCGAGCATGGCGATGGTGGCCCCGATGAAGCCCGGGGCCTCCTCATAGCCGACGGCGACCTCCGAGAAGATCCGGGCCTGCCACGGCTCGCCCCCGCCCCCGCCGTATTCCCTGGGCCACGTCAAGCCGGCCCAGCCGTGCTCGAACAGCCTGCGCTGCCAGGCTCGCCCGGCGTTGAAGTACTCCTCGGCCCGACCCGGCTCCACATACAGAGGCACGCTCCAGAGGTCGTCGCCCGACCGGACGGTGGCGTGGATGTCGTGCCAGGCCCGCACCCTGGACCGGAACCCGGCCTGCTCCGCGGTCTCGCCGGCGTGGCGGCCCGGATTCTGATCGGGTTCGGGGCTGATCAAGGCAGTCCTCTCAGGGCGCTCGGGCGATGACCGTTACCATCGGCGGCGTGTCCGGCACAGCTGAACGCTACGGCGTCGCCGACGACGAGGTTGACATCGAGCGTGTCCGGCTGTCGATGCTCGCCAGGACGCTAGATCCCGGCACCTTCCGCCTGCTCGAACGCGTTGGCGTCGAGCCCGGGATGCACGTGCTGGAGATGGGAGCGGGAACCGGCAGCGTCTCCGCCTGGCTGGCCGAGCGGGTCGGCCCGCAGGGTCGGGTGATGTCGACCGACATCGACCTGCGCTTCCACGCGGACATGCCGCCCAACGTGATCGTGCGCCAGCACGACGCCGCCCGGGACCGGCTGCCCGCGCAGCACTTCCACCTGGTCCACGCCCGCGCCGTCATCCAGCACATCCCCGAGCGCGTCGAGGTCCTCGCCAAGCTGGCGGACGCGCTCCGGCCCGCGGGGGTGATGGTGATCGAGGACGGCGCCATGGCCGAGTTCGCCGAGCAGACGCTGCCGGAGCCGCTCGGCTCGGTCCACCGCATGGTGGCCACCGCGGCGATGTCGCAGTGGCGGGATCCCAATGCAGGCGTGCGTGTCCTGGGCTGGATGCGGGACCTCGGCCTCCAGGACCTCGACGCTCGCGGCAGCGTGCGGATCATGCGGCCCCGCGAGGCGAGCGGGGAGTGGTGGTTCCTGGCCCTCGAGCGGGCCGTTCCCAGGCTCGTCGAGGCCGGCGCCGTGCCGGAGTCCGACGCCGCCACCGCCCTGGAGCAGATGCGCGCTCCGGGCTTCGCCATGCTCGGGCCCACATCCATAGCCACCATCGGGCGCAAGCCCGCATCCAGTGAGGTACAGCCGTGAAGTTCGCCATGTTCTACGAGATCCCGGTGGCCCGGCCTTGGTCCGAGCGCAGCGAGCAGCAGGCCTATCAGGAGGTCGTCGAACAGGTCCGGCTCGGCGACCGGGTCGGGTTCCACTCGGTCTGGACGGTGGAGCACCACTTCCTCGAGGAGTTCTCGCACTGCTCCAACCCCGAGGTCCTGTACGGCCACCTGGCCGCGGTCACCGAGAACCTGCGGCTCGGCTACGGGGTGCGCCTGATGCCCAAGCCCTACAACCACCCGGTGCGTACCGCCGAGTCGGTGGCGGTGCTTGACCTGCTCTCCGACGGCCGCGTGGAACTCGGAACCGGACGGTCGGCGACCCGGTCCGAGCTCGAGGGCTTCGGCATCCATCCCGGCGAGACCCGGGCCATGTGGCGCGAGGCGCTGGAGATGGCGGTGGCCGCCATGACCAACGACGAGATCGAGTGGGATGGCCACTACTGGCAGATGCCGCGGCGCCGGGTGCTGCCCAAGCCCATCCAGCAACCGCATCCGCCGCTTTGGGCCGCCACCAGCTCCGACGGTGGGCACCGCATGATCGGTGAGGCCGGCCTGGGGCTGCTCTCCTTCTCGGTGGGCACGCCTCCCGAGGAACTGGCCCGCCGCATCAGCATCTACCGCGACGGCATCGCGGCGTGCAGCCACCCCATCGGCCGGTTCGTGAACGATCAGGCGGCCACGTTCACGATGGTCAACGTGGCGCCGACGATGGCCGAGTCGATCGACGTCTCGGCCGAGTCCTTCGAGTGGTACCCCAAGAAAGGGGCCCGCCTCATCGGGTCGGTGGCCCAGTGGCTGCGCGAGATGGAGGCCGAACTGGGAACCTACGACTACCTGGGCAGGACCGCCGACCACGTGGAGGACGGCTCGATCGAGCACCTCACCATGGACTACCTGATGGACACCAACGCCTGCGTGTGCGGCGACCCGGAGCGGGCCGTCGAGATGTTCAGGGCCTACGAGGCGACCGGCTGCGACATGGTCTTCTGCCTGTTCAACCCGTACAACGTGCCCCATGACAAGGTGATGCAGACCATCGAGCTCATGGGAACCGAAGTGATCCCGCGGTTCGCGTCACCGTCGCGACCGGCATAATCGATACAGAGACATCCGAAAGGGGACCTGCGATGAGTGAGGCATACATCGTTGATGCGGTGCGCACCCCGACAGGCCGGCGGGGCGGCGGGCTCTCGGACGTGCACCCCGCCGACCTCGGGGCAGCGGCCATCAAGGCGCTGCTGCGCCGGACCGGCGTCGATCCTATGGCTGTGGAGGACGTGATCTTCGGCAACCTCGACAACGTAGGCCCCAACGCGGGCGACGTCGCCCGCACCTGCTGGCTGGCCGCCGGGCTGCCCGAGGCCGTGCCGGGCGTGACCGTTGACCGGCAGTGCGGTTCGGGCCAGCAGGCGGTCAGCTTCGCGGCCATGGCCGTCAAGGCCGGAGTCAACGACCTGATGGTGGCCGGCGGTGTGCAGAACATGTCGATGATCCCCATAGGCACCGCCACGGCCGCGGCCGAGCCGCTGGGGCACAGCGACCCTTTTACCGGCTCGAAGGGCTGGGTGCAGCGCTACGGCACCCAGGAGGTCAGCCAGTTCCGGGGCGCGGAGATGATCGCCGAGAAGTGGGACATCAGCCGGGCCGACATGGAGGCCTACGCGCTGGAGAGCCACCGGCGGGCGATCCAAGCCATCGACTTGGGCCGCTTCACCGCCGAGATTGAGCCTGTCAACGGGGTCGCAACCGACGAGGGCCCCCGACGGGACACCTCCCTGGAGAAGATGCAGTCCCTGCGCCCGCTCACCGAGGGCGGCCGGCTCACGGCGGCGGTCTCCAGCCAGATCAGCGACGGGGCGGCTGCCCTGCTGGTGGCATCGGAGCGGGCCGTCGACGAGCACGGGCTGACTCCCCGGGCCCGTATCCATCACATGTCGGTGCGGGGCGACGACCCCATCTACATGCTCACCGGGCCCATCCCAGCCACCGCCTACGCGCTGGAGCGCACCGGCATGGCCATCGACGACTTCGACCTGTTCGAGTGCAACGAGGCCTTCGCGCCGGTGCCGATGGCCTGGATGCACGAGCACAACATCCCCCACGCCAAGGTCAACGTCAACGGCGGGGCCATCGCGCTGGGCCATCCGCTGGGCTGCACCGGCGCCAAGCTGATGACCACGCTGATGCACGAACTGGAGCGCACTGGCGGCCGCTGGGGCCTGCAGACCATGTGCGAGGGTGGCGGCCAGGCCAACGTGACCATCATCGAGCGCCTGTGAGCGCTGGCGTCGTGAGCGGTCTGGCGCTGGACAAGGTGGTGCTCGTCACTGGAGCCGGGGGCGGCATCGGCAGGGCAGCAGCCCGGCAGTTCGCAGCCCAGGGCGCGTCTCATGTGATCGTTGTCGACATTGACGGCGAGTCGGCGGCCGACACCGCGGACGGGATCAACGCCGCCGCGTCCGGGCCGCGGGCCTCCGCTGTCCAGGTGGACGTGACTCATGAGGCCGCGGTGGCGGCGCTGGTCGACGGGATCGTCGCGACGCACGGCCGCCTCGACAGCGCATTCAACAACGCCGGAATCTCCGATCAGATGTCGGAGTTCCACGATCTGGACCTGGCCCGCTGGGACCGCATGATCGCCGTCAACCTGACCAGCGTGTTCCTGTGCATGAAGCACGAGCTGTTCCACATGGCCGCCGCCGGCGCCGGCACCATCGTCAACACGTCTTCTGGGGCAGGTGTCGTGGCCGCGCCGGGCCAGCCGCACTACACCGCAGCCAAGCACGGTGTGGTGGGACTGACCAAGGCGGCCGCCCAGGAGTACGCACGGCGCGGCGTCAGGGTCAACGCGGTGCTGCCCGGCTCCACCGACACGCCCATGATCCGGCGCTTCATCGGGGACAACGAGGAGATCGCCAAGCTCATCGCCTCGACCAACATCGGCGGCCGGATGCTCACCGCCGACGAGGTCGCCGAGGTGGCCGTCTGGCTGGCCTCCGACGCCTCCAGCATGGTCAACGGGCAGTCGCTGATCGTCGACGGGGGCGGACTCGTCCGCTGAGAGCCTGACCCGACCCGACGGCCGCTGCGCTTGGTTTAGGTCAGAGCGACGTCGACCCGGCGGGAGGCCTCGTCCTCGCTCACGTCGAGCGCGAACGACAGTTCCGACACCAGCACGCTCCGGGCGGTGTTGTAGAGCGTCTTCTCGCCGGCCGAGAGCCCCTTGGCCCGCTCGCGCAGTGCCAGGTTTCGCACTACCTCGGCGACCTGGTACACATCACCCGACTTGAGCTTCTCCTGGTGGTTCTTGTAGCGGCGGGACCAGTTGGCCGGCTCGCGCACGTCCCGGCGGGCCAGGACCTCGAACAGGTCGTCCACGTCCTCGGTGCTGATGGGCCACCGCATGCCGACGTCCTCGGCCTTGTCGGCGGGCACGGCCACAGTCATCTCGCCGTGGGTCATGCGCAGAACCAGGTAGTCCTGCTCCTCACCGAAGGCCGTGCGCTTCTCCAGCCTGACGATCTCGGCGGCTCCGTGATGGGGATACACGACCCGATCACCCACCTTGAAGCTCACATTGCCGACTCTACAGCCGCGGGCAATCGTTCCGGCGCGGCCGGCGATCCGGCGGCCGGTCCGCGGCGACCCCTGCTCTCTACCGGGGGGCCACCGCGATCCCGAGCGCCTCGAGCGCCGAGGCGGTGCGCTGGGCCGACTCCGCCATCAGCGCAGGGTCTCGTCCGGAGCCCCTCAGCACGTCGATGATCTCATAGTTGGAGCGGTCCACCCAGGTCGGTGTATGGGAGATGTCGGTCACCCGCCACTGGCCGCTGGCGGCGTCCTCGGTCACGGTAAGGTGCACGATCACGCCGTCGGTGGTGGAGACCGGGCACACGTCGCAGCTCTCGGGGGACTGGTTCGACAGGAAGTTCCCCATCCCGTACACCAGGAACTCGTCGCCGATCCGGGCCACGGGCTGCACGACGTGGGAGTGGTGGCCGAGGATCAGGTCGACGTCGGGGGAGGCCAGAATGCGGGGGCCCAGCGTGGTCTGCAGCTCGTCGGGCGCCGCTTCGTAGTTGGCTCCCCAGTGCATCGACAGCACCACGAAGTCGGCTCCCTCGGCGCGGGCCCGCTTCGCCTCGTCGAGGATGGTCTCCTCGTCGATCAAGTTGGAGAGGTAGGGCTCGTCGTCGGGCAGTTGCCGGTTGGTGAAGCCGTAGCTGTAGGAGAGGTGGGCCACGGTCGCGTCGCCTGCCTGGACCAGCGTTACCCGGTCGCGGTCCTCTTCCGAGAGGGCCATGCCGGCGTGGGCCACCCCGGCCCGGTCCAGGGCGGAGATCGTGCCCACGATGCCCTCCTGCCCCCCGTCGGTGGCGTGGTTGGAGGCCAGCGAGCAGGTGTCGTAGCCGGCGTATGCGATGGCCGAGGCCAGCTCTCGGGGCACGACGAACGCCGGGAAGTACGACAGTTGGGCGTTGTTGGGAGACATGGGCGTCTCCACGTGGCAGACGGCCAGGTCGACGGCGCCGAGGATGGGCGCCACGTGCGTGAACATCGGAGAGAAGTCCCACCCGTCCGCCGTCCGGGCCGCGTCGGCCACTGACTCATGGATGAGCAGATCGCCGGTGGCGGCAATGGTGAAGGTCCTGGGACCAGGCTCCGCGGCCGGGGCGGCAGCCACTTCTTCCGGCTCGATGGCGGGTGTGTCCTCGACGGTGTCGTCAGGCTCGTCGTCGGCCGTGGCGGGGGCCGGTTCCGGGGCGTCGCGGTCGAAGGCGATCGACGCCGCCGCGCCCCCCACGAGCAGCAGAAACAGCAGCCAGGCCACTCCTCGCTCCAGCGGGGATTGGGTGCTCACGCCGACTCAGCCCGGTCTCAGCCCGTGCCGATGTCGGACTGGAGGCCCCGGCCGTTGAGGGCTTCGCTCGGAGCGCCGTCAGGCGACAGGGCCACCCGGCCCTCGACCACCACCCACTGGATGCCCACGGACTCCTGGGCCGGGTTCTCGATGGTGGAGCGGTCGGCGACGGTGGCCGGGTCGAACACGGTGATGTCGGCGTCGGCCCCGATTCCCAGGCGGCCCTTGCGCCGGAGGTCGGGGCATCGGCGCTCCAGCAGGCGGGCGGGCTGGATCGTCATCTTCGACAGCGCCGTGGGCAGGTCGATCACCTGGCGCTCTCGCACGTAGCGGCCCAGCACCCGGCTGAAGCACCCGGTGGAGCGGGGATGGTTGTTGTGGGACCGGTCGAGGATGGCGTCGCTTCCGACCATGACGAAGTCGGCCTGCAGGGGGAGTTCCACATCGGTGGGGGACATGGCGAAGGCTGCGGTGAGGCTGTTGCTGGCGTAGGCCGCGTCGAAGGTCTGCTCGGTCAGCCGCTCCGAGGTTCCCGCTACCTGGAGGTCGCCGTAGCTGATGCCGTACTTCTCCTGCCAGTCCTGGTAGCGGGCCGACTTGAGGTACGTGGCCCAGAACTCGTAGGGGTAAACGCACGCGGTCATCGAAAGGCCCTCGTCGAGGGCGTCGCTGATGCGTCCGAGCGCCTCGGCCATTACCCCGGTGCCGCCGGTGGAGTTGATGTGCTCGACGTGGATGTGCGCGCCCGTCTCGCGGGCCGCCTGCACGAGCTCGCCGATGGCCTGCAGGTTGGTACCCGGAGCGATGTTGTCGGAATAGCGGGCATGGACGCACAACGGGACGTCGAGCTCAGCGGCCAGCACGGCGTGAGCCAGCAGATCCTCGCCGGTGGTGCCCGGGGTGTACTCGGGCTGCATGTGCAGCCCGACGAAGCCGTTGCGGAGGTCGGTTCGGGCGTCCTCGATGATCGCGTTCATGGTGCCGGGGGCTGCGGTGTCGTAGGGATCCAGCCCGTAGGTCTGGCGGACGAAGGCGTTGTCGTAGGCCCCGCCGAAGTGGATCGGAGAGCTCCCGTCGGGATGGGCTGCGAACCAGCCGTCGGCGCGGCCGTCGAGGCCGTGCATCCCAAGGTTGGCGGTCACGCCGTCGGCCAGCTTGAACCACTCGCCGTAGCCGTTGGGGCTGTACGACAGGATGTCGATGAACCCCGGTGCCACCACCAGACCGGTGGCGTCGATCGTCTCGGACGCCTGCAACGGCGCGGCGTCGGGTCCGGCCGCGATGGCGGAGACCGTCGAGCCGGTGACGCCGATGCTGGCCACGAAGTCGAAACCGGACGCCGGATCAATCACCCGGCCGCCGACAATGGCGAGGTCGAACACGTGATCGGGGCCTCGGGCCGCCGACTCGTCCAGTACCGGTATCTCCGGCGGGTCATCGGACGGCGCCGGCTCCGCGACGGCTGCCACCGGAGCCGAACCCGCGTCCGGTGACTCAGGGGCGGTCGCGGGGTCGCCGGGCTCGACCGAATCGGAGGGCGGACTGATGCCCGGGGCCGTGTTTGAATCCGTGCCCGAGCCGAAACGGCGAAGCACAGCCACGTTGGTGACTCCGAATCCGAGCGCGAGCAACAGGCGGCGTCGGGCTATGGATCCGACGGTCGGTCTCGGCCCGTTCACGGCCGGTCAGCATAACGTCGGCCCCTCCGCCGATTCGCGAGCCCGGAACTCCGCTCCAGCCCGCGCAGGGATCGCCGGAACTCCTTCAGCGAGCCAATGCTGCGATCGCTCGGCCTCCCGATCAGGCCGAGGGTCAGATCAGGTCGAGTGTGCCGCGATCAGGTCGTCGACCGAGTCCCAGCCGTCGAACAGCAGGCTCACGCCCGCATGCTGCATGACTGAGCGGTTCCAGGGCTGTGGCAGCAGCCATACCGGCTTGGCGGCCTCGGCCAGCCGCTGTATCCGGCGGGGAGCATCGTCCACCCAGACGTCGGCGTCGATCGACACCGGATCGTCGGTGAACACGACAGCGTCGTCGCCGATGCCTAGCTCGGGCTGTCCGGCGAACCACTGGCGGGCGATGTCACGGGTCAACTGCTGGTCGTCGGGGTTGTCGCCCACCATGCGGTCCCGCCTGGTGACTGCGAGGACTTTGAAGCCCGCCGACTGCAGCCTGGCGATCCCGGTCTCGGCGCCCTCGACGAGCTTGAGCCGTCCCGACATCGGTGACAGCAGGAACTCGCGGATGGCTGCGGCCGGGTCGGCGACATCCCACTCCGACAGGTCCCAGGACACATTGAGGGCCAACTGCCGGTCGGCGACTGCGTGGCGGGCGGCGACGTGGGCTCGCAGGCCCTTGACCCAGTTCGCGATGACCCCGTCCATGGTCACTGCCACGGTCGGGGAACTCGAATTGGACGATGCAGGGGGTGGAGGCGTCATGTGGCGGCATTGTAACGACCGGAAACCGCCGCTCCGTACCGGTTTCCGAGCGTTTTGGAGCGACCCAAGGCCGCGTGCCGCAACGCTTCTTGTATTTGATCGACTATATGATGCTGCTCGGGACCCGGGAAGGGAGATCGAATGGCTGAAGCCTCAGGCGATCTGGGACGCCGCGTGATCGCGGACGCGATCAGCTCAGCCGGCATCGACACCGTGTTCACGGTCGCGGGCGGCCACTTCCTTCCCACCTACCACGAGCTGGGCCGAGCCGGAGCCCCCAGGGTGGTCGCCGCCCGTCACGAGCAGGGTGCCGGCTACATGGCCTCGGGCTACGCGCTGGCAGCGGGGCGCACCGGTGTGGTCCTGTCGGGTGCTCCGGGCCCCGGTGCCACCAACCTCGTGACTGCGGTGGCCAACGCCCAGGCCGACTCGATCCCGCTGCTGGTGCTCACCGCCCAGGTCGATCGACGATACGTCCACCGCAACATCCTGCAGTACTGCGACAACGTCGGGCTGCTCGCTCCGTTCTGCAAGCGGTCCGTGCAGGCGGCCTCCATCGACGAGGTCCCCAACCTCATCGCCACCGGCCTCCAGCTGGCGGCATCGGGCCGGCCCGGCCCGGTTCACGTCGCCCTGCCTCAGAATCTCCAGGCCGACACCTCGGGCCGGACCGCCGGGCCCGTCACACCGGCAGCCGAGGCCAGCGCGGCGCCGGCCGAGTCCAGCGTCGAGGAGCTCGTTCGGCAGCTCGAGCGCTCGAAGCGGCCCGCCATCCTGGCCGGCCACGGCGTACTCCGCTGCGCCGGCAGCGCGGCCCTGCGCGACCTCTGCGCCCGTCTGGGCGCGCCCGTCGCCACCAGCCGATCCGGCATCGGCAGCATCTCCACTGACCACCCGCACAGCGTCGGGATGCTCGGCTTCTACGGAACGGACACGGCCCGCGACGCCATCGGCTCAGCCGACCTGGTGCTGGTCGCAGGCTGCGCGCTCGGCGAGCAGACGACCTTCGGCTGGCGGGCCGACCTGTTCGCCGACGACGCGCAGCTCGTGCAGGTGGACGCGGACCCCTCGCAGATCAACCGCGTCTACCGGGTCGATCAGGGCGTCGTGGGCAGCGTCGGCGCGGTGCTGGAGGCCGTCGTCGACCGGGTCGAGCGGCGCGATCGGTGGTTCACCGGCAGGCCGGTGCGCACCGCGCCGCAGAACGACCCGGCCCGGGGCCTGAGCGCGGCCACCGTGATCGATTCCCTCAACCGGCACGGACCGGACGGCATGGTGGTGTCGGCCGACATCGGGAACCATCGTCTGTGGGTCTGCGAGCAGCTCGATGTTCGCCGCCCGGAGGGCCTGCTCCAGTCGTGCGAGTTCGACGCCATGGGCTTCAGCCTCCCCGCGGCCATCGGAGCCGCGGTCGCCCTGCCGGGCACGGCCGCGGTGGCCATCGCCGGTGACGGCGGGTTCGTGCACACCATGGGGGAACTGGTCGTGGCCAAGGACCTTCATCTGCCGCTGGTGGCGGTGGTGTTCGTGGACGGCGCCCTCGGGATCCTTCGCCACCAGGCCGAGGCGATGTACGGCGAGGACCACTTCGTGCGTCTCGGGTCCATCGACTTCGCTGCGGTGGCCGGCGCCTTCGGTGTCCCGGCCCGCACCGTCGGAGACTCCTCAGAGATCGACGGCGCCTTCGAATGGGCGCTGTCTCAAGAGGGTCCGGCTCTGCTCGCGGTCAGCATCGACCCCCAAGAGGTGTTCCCGCCTCTGCGCACCAAGATCGAGCAACGCAAGATCGACCTGATGGGCCGGTAGCCCGATTTCTGACGAGGAGGCCACATGAAGGGGATCCGCAAGATTCACACTGCGACCGAGGAGATCCGCATTGAGGGCGGCCGTGCGGTCGAGCCGCCCCTGACGACGGTGATCGTGGCCGCGGTGATGCCCAATCCCTGGGCGGGGCGGGCCTTCGTGGACGACCTGCACCCCGACATCTGCGGCTTCGCCCACGACCTCGGCACTCTCATGGCCGGCCGCCTCCTGGACGCATTCGGCGGGCCTGAGGCGCTGGAAGCGTACGGGAAGTCCTCGGTGGTGGGCGTCGACGGCGAGATCGAGCACGCCAACGCCATGATCCACACTCTCATGTTCGGCGATCCCATCCGAGTCCGGGCCGATGCGTCCAGCACGCTGGTGTTCACCAACACCCGGGGAGGTCCGGGAGCGCCGATCGTCGTTCCCATGGTCCACAAGGACGAGATGCTGCGGCGGACCCACTACCACACGGCCCAGACGGCCGTCGCCGACGCCCCCCGGGCCGACGAGGTGATCGTGGCGGTCGCGGGCGCCAGCCGCAGCCGGCCCTTCCCCCGGATAGGGGACCGCGACCTCGACCAGCCCCACCGTAGGGTGACGTGAACTGCCCCGGGGCCGGCTAGACGGCTCAGGCCGTTCTTTGGTCAGGCCGTCTTCTGGGCGGCCTCGCCCCCGGCCACCTCGATCGCGTCGGCCAGAGCCGCGATGGCGTGGGCCCGATGCCTCTGGCTCTCGTCGAGGAAGGTCTCGGCGTCCCCGTCGGCGATGGCCTGCATCATCCTCTGGTGCTGGTCGTGGACGAGTTGGCGGTTCTCGGGTGACATCAGGTAGCGCAAGCGGTAGCGGTCCGAGGAGTCCCACAGGATCCGCAGGACCCGCACCAACTGCGGCATCTCGGCCGCCTCGAACACGGTGAAGTGGAACCGGCGGTTCACCGCGGTCAGTGAGATGACGTCGTCCTGCACCTCGTCCATCTCATGGATGATCTCGCGCAGGCGGACCACAGTGTCGGCCCGCAGCCGGGGGACGGCTCGGAGCACCGCCTCGGTCTCGAGGAGCTCCCGGATCCGGTAGATCTCGATCAGGTCGTCCACGTCGAGGGTTGCGACCACATAGCCCCGGTGGGGCCGGTAGTGGACATGCCCCTCGCCCTCGAGGATCCTCAGCGCCTCCCGCACCGGTACGGCCGACACGCCGAGCTCCTCGCCCAGCGCGTCCGGTCGGATGGACTCTCCCGGTGCCAGCCGGCCGTCGAGGAGCTGCTGGCGGATCTCCGCGAGCACGGCCTCCTGCGCGGTCTTGGGTCTCTCGAATGAGCTCACAACGCTCCATGATGCCATGCGCGGGCGGAGTTGACATCCGATTGATGATTTCCTATAGAGTTTGCCCGTCTCGACGGCGGAGGGAGACCCATCATGAACGAGACGAGCAATAGGATCAGGCGACTGCGCTGGCTCGCGGTTCCGTTGGCCGCAGCACTGCTGTTCACAGCCTGCGGCGACGACGACGAGGCGGCGCCGGCCGCTCCGGCTCCAGCACCGGCAGAGGAGCCCGCACCGGCCCCCGACCCGGAGCCCGCAGAGGAGCCCGCACCGGCGGAGGAGCCCGAGCCGGAGCCCGAGCCCGCGGAAGAACCTGCGGAGGAGCCCGAGCCCGAGCCGGAGCCTGAGCCCGAGCCCGAGCCAGCGGCCCCGCCCGAGCCGATCGACATCCGCCTCGTCACCTGGGGTGGAGGCAAGTTCATCGACTTCATCGACCTGTACGTGGCCGAGGAGAACGGCTACTTCGCCGAGGCCGGCGTGACCCTCGAGCAGCTTCCGGGCGCCGGTGCCGGCGACGCAGTCCGCCAGGTTGTGGCCGGCAACGCCGACATCGCCATGGCCGACGCCCTGTCCGGCTTCTTCGCGACCATCGCGGGCGCGGACCTCGAGGGCATCTACTGCCCCTACACCCAGAACTGGATGACCATGCTGGTCAACACCGCCTCAGGCGTCGAGTCGCCAGAGGATCTCCGGGGCAAGACCGTCGCGGTCACATCGCAGGCCTCCACCAGCAAGTGGTACGCAGCCCTGCTCCTCGCGGACAACGGCATCACCGAGGACGACGTGACCTTCGCGGCCACCGGCATCGCCTTCGGTGAGGCCCTGCTCGGCGGGCAGGCGCAGGCCGCGTCGACCTGGGGTTCGATCAACTGGGCCCTGCTCGAAGCCGGCGGCATCCCCGACGACCAGATCGGCGACTACGAGATCTGGCAGTACGACCAGGTGCCCGGCCCCAACGACGTGTACTTCGCCGACCGGGGCTGGGTCGATGAGAACGCCGAGGGTGTCGGCCGGTTCATCGACGCACTGGAGAAGGCCAAGCTGTGGATCGCGGAGAATCCCGAGGCCGCGGCCGAGATCGGCTCCCGCTATGCGGTCGGCGCCGACAACATGGACCGGAACCTCGCGGTAATCGACTACCGGATCCAGATGCAGACCAACGGCCCCGGCGTCGATGAGAACGGCATGGGCTGGTGCGACGTCGCCACCATCCAGGATGTGGCCGACCAGGCCACCGCACTCGGGATCCTGCCGGACTCCGCCGATGCCTCGGCGGTGATCTCCAACCGGTTCATCAACTAACAGGCCGAGCGAAGAGCGAAAGCTAGCCTGGCCCCGGCGGGCACCCCCACCCGCCGGGGCCAGGGGAACAGCGTGAGCGACAAGACCGGAGAACTCTCGGGGCGCGGCCACATCGAGATCGACGGCCTCACCAAGACCTACGCGTCCGACGCGGGCGACATCACGGCTCTGGAGGGGATCGACTTCAGCATCGCACCCCGAGAGTTCGTCGGCATCGTGGGGCCCAGCGGCTGCGGCAAGAGCACGCTGCTACGCTGCATCGGTGGCCTGACCGGCCCGTCCGACGGAGAGGTCCGCATCGGCGGCGAGGTGGTCACCGCCCCCGACCGCCGCATCGGCTACGTCTTCCAGAAGGCGGTCCTGCTGCCCTGGCGCAGGGTTCTCGACAACGTGATGCTGCCGTTCGAGGTGATGCGCCGTCCCACCGACGACGACCGGCGCAAAGCGCACGAAGTGCTGGAGATGGTGGGCCTCTCGGAGTACCTGCAGCACCGGCCGGGCGAGCTGTCGGGAGGCATGCAGCAAAGAGTGTCGGTGGCCCGGGCGCTGGCGGTGGAGCCGTCGATCCTGCTAATGGACGAGCCCTTCGGGGCGCTCGACGCCCAGACCCGAGACCAGATGAACCTGGAACTCCTGCGGATCTGGCACGAGTCCCAGACCACCGTCGTGTTCGTGACCCACGACATCGGCGAGGCGTTGTTCCTGTCGGACCGGGTGATGGTGATGTCGGCTCGCCCCGGCGCGGTCCAGGACGTGATCGATGTGGACCTGGAGCGGCCCCGCACGTTCGAGCAGGTCGAGGCCGACGAGGGGTTCTGGTCGCTGCGCCAGCGGATCAGGGAGCAGCTCGAATGAAGCGGCTGACCATTCGGCGGGGGAGTGGACGATGAAGCGGCTGCTGCGGGCGGCCCGCTCCGAAGCGTGGATCGGCCGCGTGCTCGTTCTGGTGTCGGCCGTCGTGCTGATCGTCGTCTGGCACCTGTGGGCCAGGACGAACTCGCCTCTGATCCTTCCCGAGCCGGGCCCGGTGCTGAGCCGCCTGATCGACTACGTGGCGTCGGGTCGGGCCAACCCGCACATCTGGATCACCGTCCAGGAGATCGTGCTGGGGTTCGCGCTGGGCGGCGTCGCCGGCATCGGGCTGGGCACCCTGGCCTCCGAGTTCGGCATCGCCCGGCGGGTGATCATGCCCTACGTCATCATCACCCAGGCGCTGCCCAAGTTCGCGCTGGCGCCGATCCTGGTGATCTGGTTCGGCTTCGGCATGACTCCCAAGGTGATCATCGCGGCCCTCATCGCCTTCTTCCCGCTGCTGGAGAACACCTACCTGGGCCTCACCACCGCGCCGGCGGAGATGATGGAGCTGTTCCGGGCGCTGCGAGCCTCCCGGTGGACGACTCTCACCAAGTGCAAGGCCCTGCACGCCGTTCCTGCGGTGTTCAGCGGGCTGCGGGTCGCGCTCATGCTGGCGCTGGTGGGCGCAGTGGTGGCCGAGTACGTGGGGGCCAACAAGGGTCTCGGGGCGCTGATCATCGTCTCGCAGGGCACCCTCGACACCGAGCTGATGTTCGTGGCCTTCGTGCAGCTGACCGTGCTCGGGCTGCTGCTCGACAAGATCCACGCTCTGGTGTACCGGCTGGTGATGCGCCGGCTGTACGGCTCGATCGGCGCCGAGATGCGGGCCGCGGGCGTCTCGGTGTGACCTCGCGGTACGGGAGCGACTGCTGATGGACTTCGGCTGGCGCGTGCCCTCCTACGCGGGGCCCCTCACGACTCCTGCCTCCGCACGGGCCCTGGTGCCGTACTTCACCCGGGTGGAGGAGGCCGGCTTCTCCGGGCTGTGGGTGATCGACCACCTGCTGGTGGCGCCCAACGTGTACTCGGTGGCCTGGCAGGATCCCATGATCACGCTGGCCGTGGCTGCGGGGGCCACCGAGCGGATCCGCCTGGGAACGGCCATCCTCTGCGCGCCTTTCCGCCATCCCACCATCATCGCCAAGGAGGTCGCCAGCCTCGACAGCATCTCGGGTGGCGGCCGGGTGGTTCTGGGCGTCGGCACGGGCCACGACGACATGGAGTTCGCGTCGGTGGGGGTGCCGCGGCGTGAGCGCGGCCGCCGCACCGACGAGGCCCTGGAGCTGCTCGGGCTGCTGCTGAGCACCGACGAGGTGAGCTTCGGGGGCACCTACTACCGCGTCGACGACGGCACGACGCTCTACCCGCGGCCCGAACAGCCGATCCCGGTCTGGATCGGCGGTGGCTCCCAGGTGCATGTGGTCGACAACGTGGACACACCCAACATGGCCCCGGCCGTGCTGGCCCGGATCGGCCGTCACGACGGCTGGATCTGCCGGTCCAGCGGCACCAGCCCCGAGATCGTGGCCGGCGACATCGCGTCGGTGCGCGGCTACCTGGAGGCCCGCCGGGACATGAGCAGCTTCACGATGTCGCACGCTCAGTGGCTGCACATCGTCGACTCGGCCGACCGCGATAGGGTGATCGCTGAGCAGCTCGCCGCCTACCGGACGGTGATGGACGTCAAGCGCTCCGACGCCGACCTCCAGAACGCCTACCTGTTCGGCACCATCGACGAGATGACGGCCCGCATAAGGGCCCTGGCCGAGGCCGGGATCGACCATCTCATCATCAACCCGCTGACGGACGATCCCCGTCAGATCGACCTGTTCGCCGACAAGATCATGGCCAACGTCTGAAGACGCCGGCCCGCGGTGCGGTGTCGAGCCGGCTCAGATCGGCAACGGCTGCACCACGCCCCGGAGGTGACCCAATGCAACTCGTACTGCACAACATCGGCCAGGTGCTGACCGGGGTGCTCGACGCGCCGATGCTGGACACCGACACCATCGTCATCGACGGCGGTCGCATCGCCTCGCTGGACGCCGGCGCGGCCACCACCGCCGACACCGTTGTCGACTGCAAGGGCATGACGGTGGCCCCCGGGCTCGTCGACACCCACGTGCATCCCACCCTCGGCGACTATGCGCCGAAGCAGCAGTCGGCGGGATACCTCGAGCGCATGATGCACGGAGCGGTCACCCGGGCCGTCTCCGCCGGCGAGGTCCACGCGCCGGGCCGCTCCGGCGCCGAGTCTGCCCTGGGCATCGCCCTGGGAGCGTTCCACTCCTTCGAACGGCACCGGCCCTCGGGAATGAAGGTCCACGGAGGGGCGATGCTGATGGAGAAGGACACCGAACCATCCCACATCGACCGGGCCTTCGCCTCCGGTATGCGGATCATCGGCGAGATAGGCGTGGGCTCGCTCAAGGACCCGGCGCGGGCCGGCGAGCTGTCGCTGTACGCCCGGGAGCTGGGCATGACCGTGCACATGCACTGCGGCTGCACGTCTGACCGGGGGCCGGGCGGCGACGAGCACCCGTACTTCTCCGCGGAGGACGTGATGGAGGCGCGACCGTCCATCGCGTCGCACGCCAACACGTTCGCCTCGCTGTCGGATGCCGACATCGACATGCTCTGCGAGGACGGCGGCCCGCCGTATGTGGAGGTGGTGCAGGCCGGCGGCACCCGCTCGATGCTTCGGGTGGTGGAGGGCCTGGCCGAGCGCGGCCGGCTCGACCGGCTGCTGATCGGCACCGACACGCCCACCGGCTACGGCGTGACGTCGCTCGGCGTTCTCAAGACCATCGGCGACGTGTGCTCGCTCGCGGGCGTGGCCCCCGAGACGGCCTGGGCCATCGCCTCGGGCCAGGGAGCGGCCGCGTTCGGTTCCGACGGCAACGTCGTCGCGCCGGGGGCTGTCGCCGATCTTGTGGTGATGGACGCCTCTCTTGGATCGGTGCACGACACCGCCCTCGACGCCATCGCGGCGGGGGAGTTTCCCGGTGTGGCCGTGGTCGTCACCGACGGAGTGGTGCGGGTGCGGGGTTCGCTGTGCACCCTGCGGGCCCGCCGGGTGGCCGACATCGAGGGCTGAGGGGCGCCGGTCAGCTGGCGCGGTCGCGGCCGACGACACCCCCGGCGACCAGGGCCTCGATCTCGGCGTTGCTGCGGCCCAGCGATCGCAGGATCTCGTCGCTGTGCTCTCCCAGCCGGGGAGCCATGCCCGTGGGCGCCCAAGCCGTTTCCGAGAAGTCGACCGGGGTGGCGACCATCGTCGACGTGCTCGGTCCGTCGGGCACCTCCACCAGGCCTCCCGCCGCCGCGAACTGAGGGTCGGCCAGCAGGTCGTCGGGCGATTGGATTGGCGCCCAGAACAGTTCCGGCTCGGCGGCGAAGATCTCGGCCCACTCGTCAAGTGACTTGGTGGCGAAGATCTCGTCGAGGTCGGCAACCAGGCCGGCTGCGTTGTGGCGGCGCCCTCGGGCTGTGCCGTAGTGCTCGTGCTCCAGCCAGTCGGGCCGCCCGACGGCCCTTGTGAGCGGCGCCCAGTGACGTTCCGGCTCGAGGCCGACCAGCCAGAACCGGCGGCCGTCGCCCGCGGCGTAGTTGTTCATGGCCGGGTTGCCCATGTTGTCGCGGCGGCCGATGTTCAGCGTCAGGCCCCACCCCAGCGTTATCGACAGGTCGAAGCTGATCGTGTAGGCCCCCTGGCGAAGCAGCGAGGTGCTAACCACCTGGCCCCGTCCGGTGCGCTCCCTGGCCAGCAGGGCTGCGCACACGCCGGCGGCGGTGGCCAGCCCGGTGGGGTGGTCTCCCATGCCGCCCCGCTGGAACGGCGGGTCGCCGCCGTCGGGGGTCAGCAGGTGGGCTATCCCAGAGCGGGCCCAGAACCCGGCCACGTCGAAGGCGCCGCTGTCGGCCTCGGGACCCTCCATCCCGTAGCCGGTGACGGCGGCGTAGACGAGCCTCGGGTGGCGATCGGTCACCGAGGAGTGGTCGAGCCCCAGACGTCCCAGCCCGCCGAGGCGGACGTTGGTGATGAACGCATCGGCGCCGGCGAGCAGCTCATCGACGACGGCCCGCCCGTCGTCGGCGGTGATGTCCAGCGCGATGCTGCGCTTGCCCCGGTTGTCCATGTCGAACACCGGGTTGGTGGGCATGTCCCCGCCGAGGATGCGCTGGAACAGGCGGGACGGGTCACCGCTGAGGGGCTCCACCTTCACAACGTCGGCGCCCCAGTCGGCCAGTATCCCGCCCGCGGCCGGTCCGGCCACCCACACTCCGAGCTCGACGACCCGGATCCCTTCCAGCGGTCCCGCCATAGGGGCAGAACCGTAGCGTCTAAGCCCGACTGCTCGGGTAGGTGCTCGACGCCACTTGACAACCAGGTATATTGAGATTGCAGCAACTTGCTGCTATTGTCATCCCCGTCCCGGCGCAGTCGCTCCGGGCGCAATCGGAGCCGTCGAAGGCTCCCCGCTAGTCGAGATCCACGAGTAGACGGGAGGCCGAGGTGGCGACGACGCAGGCGCAGCGAGCTTCGCTGTTCAACACACTGGCGGAACTGATGGGCACTGAAGACGCCGAGACCCTCATGGAGCAGCTTCCACCCAGCGGCTGGGACAACATCGCCACCAAGGACGACCTCAAAGTCCTCGCGGCCACGTTCACCGCCGCTCTCGCCGAGACGAGGGTGGCGTTCACCGACGCCTTGTCCGAGACCAACGCCGCCATGCAGGCCGGGTTCGCCCAAGCCGCGGTGGAGCGGGCGGGGCTCGTGAAGAGCCAGGCCAGGAACCTCTACGTGACGGTGTCCACAATCGTGCTGGCCAGCATCTCCATCTGGATCGCGCTGCTCGCCGCCCCGGCCGGAGGCTGAGAGCGCCAGCGTCGCTCACTAGGGCGCTGCGCAACCCGTCGATGGCTGCGCGGTCCCCGGTCCGCTCGCGGGCCGTCGGTGTTGGCGCGCCGAGCCGATGGGCTGCACAGTCAACATGGATCGAGCGCGCCAGCCGGGAGGAGCAGCCATGACCAGAGCAGACACCGCATCGCGAGACAGAGTCTTCGAGCTGATCGACGCCGACCGTGAGCTGCTGGCCGAGACGTGCCTGGAGCTGGGCAACACCTTCGCGCCCTGCGGGCATGAGCAGCCGGTGGCCGACGCGGTCAGCGCCTGGTACGAGCGCCACGGCATCCCGGCCCGCCAGCAGCAGATCCTGGCCGACCGGTCCAACGTCGTAGCCACCCTGGCCGGGTCGAGGCCGGGAGCCAGGAGCCTGATCTTCAACGCCCATCTCGACACCGAGATAAGCGGCCCCGACCACGCCAACCTCATGGAGTCGAGCGACCCCAACCTGGTCGGGGCCTGGCGCGAGGGCGACCGGATCTTCGGTCACACCGTACTCAACGACCGGGGCTGCATGTCGGTGTTCATGGTGATGGCCAAGGCGCTGAAGGGTGCCGGGGCCCAGCTGGGCGGCGACGTGATCCTGACCTCGGTGGCGGGCGAGACCGGGATGGCGCCGGTCGACGAGTACCAGGGCCTCAACTACGAGGGCAAGGGCTTCGGCACCCGCCATCTCGTCGACCACGGTGTGCGGGCCGACTATGCGCTGGTGGCCGAGACCACCGCCTGGTCGAAGTCCTGGATCGAGTGCGGGGCGGTGTACCTCAAGATCACGCTGCGGGGCCGCAACATGTACACGCCCCGGCTGATCCGCGAGCCGGACCTTCCCGACCATCCCAACGCCATCGTCAAGGGCGCGGTGGTGGCCACCGTCCTGGAGGCATGGGGCATCGACTACGAGGAGCGCAACGCGTACATCTCGGAGCTGGGCGAGGTCCGGCCCAAGGCTCAGGTCGGGGCGATCCGGGGAGGCGTGCCGTACCGGCCGAACCGGTCGTCGCCGGTCTGCAAGCTCTACATGGACGTCCGCACCCTGCCGGGGGCCGACCAGGACGCGGTGGTGGACGAGGTCCGGGCGGTGGCCCGCTCGGTGGACCCGGCCGCCGAGGTGGACTGCTACATGGCCAAGGCGGGCCGGGTCGGCACCGGCTTGGGGCCCCTTAGCGACGCAGTGGAGCAGGCCTACGGCGAGATCGTCGGGGGAGCCACGCCGCCTCCCCAGGTGGCCCACACGTCCATGTGGCGCGACACCAACATCTTCAACGCGGTGGGGATCCCGTCGCTGACGTTCGGCCCGCCCCGGGGCTCGGCCGCAGTGCAGGGCACCGGTCACTTCGAGCTCGACGACCTGGTGGCCGCAGCCAAGGTCTACGCCGCAGTAGCCATGGACCTCTGCGCCTAATCGGTCACCCGCTCCGCGGAGGACGAATCGAGACCGACGTGGTACCGGACTGGCAAGTCCTCGCGCACCCAGGATCCGTCGATCCGCAAGTCCAGGACCGCAGGGTCGATCGGCACCGCGGCGTCGGTGCTCTCGCCCGCGTCGAGTTGAACCCTGCTGAAGCCGACCAGGCGCTTGGGCGGGCGCTCGTAGGCCGATCCGGGCACGCTCGCGTAGACCTGCACGACCGTCGAGCCGGAGCGCTGGCCGGTGTTGGTGACTCCGACGACCACCTGATCTTCCTTCACCTCCGCGTCGCCTAGTTCGAACGTGGTGTAGCCGAGGCCGTGACCGAAGGGCAGAAGGGCGTCGGTGCCGCTGGCGTCGAGATGCCACTGGCCGTGGAGCAGGCCGTAGACGGCCGTCTCGGCGTCGCGGTCGAAGTCGACCAGGTCGGACTCGTCGAGGGGGATGGCGAAGGGGAGACGGCCACCGGGCTCGGACTGGCCGAACAGCACATCGGCCAGTGCGTGGCCACCCTCCGAACCCGGGTACCACACCATGAGCACGGCGTCGACGGTGTCGAGCCATGGCATCACCACTGCGCTGCCGGCCATCACTGCCACCACCACCCGGTCGCAGGCTGCGGCCGCGTCGACGATGAGCTGCTCGTCGTGCGGATGCAGGCGCAGCGAGATCCGGTCACCGCCCTTGGAGGATCCGGCCACCGCGCCGGCGTCACCGAAGCCGGCGAGAAGCGACTCGGCCTGGGTCGGGTCGGCCACGCCGAGTTCGGGATGGTCCAGGGCGGGCGCCAGCTTCAAGAACACGGCTCCACCGTCGTCCATGAACTCGCCCTCGTCCTGGCGGGTGTAGCCCACGACCACCACCGCGAGGTCGGCACCGGCCGCGATCGACGCGTCGCGGTCGCTGTGGACGACGCTTGTGCCGGTGTCGCCGAGGGCGGCCTCGATGCCGGCGAGCAGAGTCACCGGGTCGGGCGTGTGGAGCACGTTGCTGGAGCCGCCGTCGCCGAGGTTGGGCACCGCAGCCAGCGGGCCCAGCACCGCGATCCTCCCGAGCCTCGACGCATCCACCGGCAGCAGGTCTGCATTGCGCAGCAGCACCATCGAGGAGACGGCAGCCTCGCGGGACAGGGCTCGATGGGCAGCGCAGCCGATGACCGAGCGGTCGGGCTCGGCCCGGAAGACTCCGATGAAGCGCAGGAACGTGGCCAGGGTCTCGGCCACCCTCGCGTCGACGTCGGCGACGTCGAGCTCGCCCGACGCCACCGCGCCGGGAAGCACCTGGGCCCGCTGCTGGCGGAACGGCATCTCGATGTTGCACCCGGCCAGCACCGAGGCCACCGGGTCGCGTAGCCCCATGATGAAGTCGGTGACGACCAGCCCGTCCCAGCCCCAGTCGTCGCGCAGGATCCCGGTGAGCAGCGGGTGGCTGTCGCCGCACCAGCGGCCGTTGAGAGAGTTGTAGGCGCTCATCACCGCCGCCACACCCTCGGACGCCACTCGCCTGAAGTGGGGCAGGTAGACCTCGTGCAGGGCCCGCTCGCCGGCGACGACATCCACCTTGAAGCGGGCGTTCTCCATCGAGTTGCAGGCGAAGTGCTTCATGCAGGCCATCACGTGGCGCTGCAACCCCCGGGTGAGGGCGGCGGCCATCTCGCCCACATGGCAGGGGTCCTCGCCGTAGGTCTCCTGGGCCCGGCCCCAGGCCGGGTGGCGCAGCAGGTTCATACACACCGCGCCGGTGAAGGTGGCCTCCGAGGCCCGCAACTCGGCTCCGATGGCGTCGCCGATGCGCTCCTCCAGTCCCGGGTCGAACGACGCGCCCCGAGCCATCGACACCGGGAACGTGGTGGACGGCCCGAGCACGCACCCCCGAGGCCCGTCCGCGAAGTTGAGCCCGGGGATTCCCAGCCGCTCCACCCGGGCTGCGGGCCATCCGTGGGCGTGATAGCCGCCGCCGACCAGATCCAGGATTCCGGGCCAGAACGCCGGCTCGCCCGAGAGGCAGCCCAGCTTCTCCTCCAAGGTCATCATGGCGACCAGGGCGTCGGCCTCGGCCCTGGGGTCGGAGCCCCCGGCCACCCGTTCGGCGGCGTCATCGAATGCGGTAGTCCTGGGTGGGCTCACTGCGACGGAGTCCCTCAGCCGACCTGCCAGCCGCCGTCGACCACCAGTGACTGGCCGGTGACATAGCTGGACAGGTCGGACGCCAGAAACACGCACGCATCCGCGATGTCGTCGGGAGTGCCCAACCGGCCCGACGGGATCCGCGACGCGAGCTCGCCCACGCTCAACGCCGGACCGTCACTCCCGATCCGGGACAGGCCCTCGACCACATTGTCGAGCATGGGAGTGGCGATCTGGCCCGGACAGACGCAATTGACCCGCACCCCCGCGGGCGCCATCTCGGCGGCCAGTGACTGGGCGAGGCCGATCACCCCGAACTTCGACGCGGAGTAGGCCCCGTTGCCGGCGCCGCCCCGCAGGCCGAACAGCGAGGATGTGACCACGATGGACCCGCGGCTCATCCGGCGAGCCGCGGCCCGAACGGTCAGGAACGCCCCGGTGAGGTTGACATCTATCACGCGGCGCCAGTCGGCGACATCAAGGTCTACGACCTTCTCGAGGTGCAGGACTCCCGCATTGGCCACCGCGCAGTCGAGTCGGCCGTGCTGCGACAGGATCGACTCGAAGGCCGTCTCCACCGCGTGCTCGTCGGTCACGTCCAACTCCATCGGCTCGACCAGCGCCCCGGTCTCCTCCGCGATGGAGGCCGCGGTCGAGCGCGCCGCCTCGTCGTCGATGTCGGCCACCACCACGGCTGCCCCGTGCTCAGCGAAGCGGCCGGCCACCGCGGCCCCGATGCCGCGACCCCCGCCCGTGACGACTCCGACCCGTCCCTCCAACAAGGCGGTTGCGGCCGGACCGGTCACGCCAGGGACCGCAGCACCGCGGCCTTCACCTTGTGCTCGTCAACCGCGAGATGGCGCTCCAATTGAGGCGCGAAGGGCATGGGGACGTCCGGAGCGGTGACCCTCACCGGGGCCGCTGTCAGTGAGCCAAATGCCTCGGTGCAGGCCGTCGCGATCACCTCGGCGGCGAAGCCACAACTCTGCCGGGCGGTATCCAGCACCACGAGGCGGCCGGTGCGGGCCACCGACTCCATGACGGTGTCGGCATCCCACGGATGGAGCGTCCGGGGATCGATCACCTCGACCGACACGCCCTCTCCGTGCAACTCCTCGGCCACCGCGAGCGCCACCCTTACCGTGCGCCCCACCGCCACCACCGTCACATCTGCACCTTCGCGCCGAACCGTGGCCTTGCCCAGCGGCACCTCGAACGGGCCTTCAGGGACCGGCCCCCGGGTTCCCCCCAACGAGGCCTCCTGCAGGTACACGACCGGGTTCGGGTCCCGAACGGCCGCCAGCATCAGACCCTTGGCGTCGGACGGCGTGGACGGCATCACCACCTTGAGCCCAGCCTGCTGGATGAAGGTCGGGTGGGGACTCTCGGAGTGCTGGGCGGCGGCCGAGCCCGCGCCGCCCGTCGCCGCGAAGTACACCACGGGCAACTGGACCTGGCCGCCCGACATGTACCGCAGCTTGGCGGCCTGGTTCGCCAGCTGGTCCATCGTGATGTAGAAGAACGAGCTGACCATGAGGTCGATGACCGGGCGGAGCCCGGCCGCGGCCGCTCCTACCCCGCAGCCGACGATCGTCGCCTCCGACAGGGGGATGTTGCGCACCCGGTCCGGACCGAACTCGTCGATCAGGCCCCGGGTGGAGCCCATGACCGAGCGGTCGGCGTCCTCGCCGAACAGCACGACCGCGGGGTCCTCGCGCATGGCCTCGGCCAGCCCGTCGCGCATTGCCGTGACTAGGTACGAATCACCCATCAGGGTCTCGCGGGGGAGAAGACGTCGGTCAGAGCATCCTCGACCGGAGCGGCGGGCGCGGCCGACGCCCATTCGTACGCCGCCTCGATGAGGCCGCGCTCAGAAGCATGGATGGCGTCGAGGCTGGCGGCGTTCGCCACTCCATCGTCGAGCAGGCGCGACTCCAGGGCCGCGATCGGATCTCGGGCCTTCCACTCCTCGATCTCCGACTGGGGCCGGTACCGTCCCGCGAAGGCCTCCTCCCCCTCGTTGTGCCCGTGCCAGCGGTACGTCACGCACTCGATCAGGCTGGGACCGTCGCCTGAGCGGGCCCGTCCCGCGGCCTCGCGGACGGCCTCATGGACGGCGGTCACGTCGTTGCCGTCCACCTGCCGGGCCGGGACCCCGAACGGAGCGGCCCGCTGGGTGATCTCGCCCACGGTCAGATCCTCAGTGCGGGTCCATTCGGTGTACTGGTTGTTCTCAGCCAGGAAGATGACCGGCAGCTTCCACAGCGCGGCCAGATTGAGCGACTCGAAGAACACGCCCTGGTTGGTGGCGCCGTCGCCGAAGAAGCTCAGCGCCACCCTGGAGTTGCCCAGGTGCTGGTTGGCGAAGGCGGCCCCGGTCGCGATGGGGATCCCGCCGCCGACGATCCCGTTGGTGCCCAGCATGCCCGACGGGAAATCCACGATGTGCATCGAGCCGCCCTTGCCGCCGCAGTAGCCGTCGGCCTTCCCCAGGAGCTCGGCGAACATCCGGGCGGGGTCGCCGCCCTTGGCGATGACGTGGCCGTGGCCCCGATGATTCGACGTGATCTGGTCGTCAGCTCTCAGCGCCAGGCACGCGCCGGCGGCCACCGCCTCCTGGCCGATGTACAGGTGGACGAACCCGGGCAGGCGGCCCCGTGCGAACAGGCGCCGGCACATCTCCTCGAACTCCCGTATGCGGATCATCACCCGCAGTGCTTCGAGGTGATCCAGTTCGGTGCCCGCTCCGGCCGCTCGATCAGCCATGCCGCGGCTCACCATAGTCACCCTCGCTCCAGTCGCTTGCTCCCGGCGCGGTAGTCTCGCCCGATGCGGTCCGAGGTGATCCTGCCCAAGTGGGGGATGACGATGCAGGACGGCACCATCGTCGAGTGGCTGGTCAGCGAGGGTCAGCGCGTTCGGGAGGGTGATCCCATCGCGGTGATCGAGACCGAGAAGGTCGAGACGGAGCTTCCGTGCCCCGACACCGGCACCGTCGCCGAGATAGTGGTCGGCGAGGGGGACACCGTGGACGTCGGCGCGGTCCTCGCCTGGCTCGAGTCTCCATGAGAGCCGCCTCACGGTGAGGGCCTGGTGATGGAGACCTCCGAGTCGCTGGCCACCATGGTCGGGTCGCAGGCCGAAGCGGCACGAGCCGACATCGTCGAACTCTGCGGCGCGCTGGTGGCCGCGCCCAGCATCACCCCGCCCGGGGACACCCGCGCCGCGGCAGCTGCGGCAATCGAATGGCTCGCTGCCCGCAAACTCGAACCCCATGTGATCAGCGAACGCGAGGACATGCCCAACATCGTCGTGGAGGTGTCAGGGGCTGAGCCGGGCCCTCATCTGATACTCAACGGTCATCTCGACACCATGGGTCCGGGCGACGCCGGCCGCTGGACCGTGCCGCAGTTCGAGTTGACACCCGTCGACGGGCGCCTCTACGGGCTTGGCATGGGCAACATGAAGGGAGCGGTGGCCGCCATGTGTGCCGCCATGGCGATCCTCTCGGAGCATGCTCGCGAGCTGGCCGGAACCGTGACGCTCCTGCTGGTGTCCGACGAGGTGCGCTTCGGCGACCACGGTGCCCGCTTCGTGCTGGAACGCGCCCCGCGAATGCACGGGGACGCAGTCATATCCGGCGAGGGCTCAGGATGGATGACCCTCGCAGTGGCCGAGAAGGGAGTGGCCTGGCTGGACCTGCGAGCCAGTGGCTCGGCCGGCCATGCCTCGGCCGCGTTGCGCGGTGAGACCGCCGTAGCCCGCCTGGCCCGGGCCCTGCACCGCGTGGACGAGCTGAACGACTGGCATGTGGAGCCGCCGCGAGCCCTGGCCGGCGCTCTGGGCGATCCCAACCATCCTGGTCTCAGGGTCGCACTGAACGCCGGGATCCTCGAAGCTGGGGACGCCCGCGGCATGATCGCCCCCGACGCCCGGGCTGAACTCGACGTCAGGCTTCCACCGGGACTCTCCCTTGAGGCGCTTGACGCCCGGGTTCTGGAGACTCTCGAGGGCTCGGGCATCGAGTACCGGCGGGGCCGGAGCTGGGCGGCCAACTGGACCGATCCTGCCGACGACCTGGCCCAGGCGGTGTCGTCCGCGGCCCGCCTGATCAGGGGCGACCCGCCGGTACTGACGGTGCGCCACCCGGCCAGCGACGCCATGCGGTGGCGGTCTCTGGGACGTCCTGCGGTGTGCTACGGCCCGCAGCCAACCCTGTCCGCTGGTATTGACGACTACGCCATCGCGCAGGACGTCATCGATTGCTGTGGGGTGTACGCGCTGGCGGCCCTCCTCTACGGTCGCTCGCTTCGACCGGGTTGACGGCCGAGGACTAGGTTGGCCCGGACAGGCGCCTGCAGGGGGCCGGAAGCCGCCGGATCCCCCACCGGGAGGGTGCTTGGGGGAGGATCGAGATGCGCTCGCGTCTGATTGCATCGTTCATACTGGTGTTGGCCCTGCTGGCCGCAGCCTGCGGAGGCGACGACGCCGCTGAGCCGGACCCGGCGCCTGCTGCTGCGGAGCCCGAGGAGACCGGCGCTCCTGATCCCGAGGAGACCGCGGCTGTTGAGCCGGAGGCGACCGAGCCCGCAGAGGAGGTCAGCACGACCCTGCGTCTTGCCTTCCCGACCGACATGGACCCGCCCGACCCCGACACTAACTACCAGCTCCACGGCAATCAGGTCACCGAGGCGCTCTATGAGGGGCTGCTGCGCTACTCCAGCAACAACACGAACGAGATCGTGGGACTGCTGGCCGAGAGCTGGGAGGTGGCCGACGACGGTATGACGTACACCTTCACGCTGCGGGAGGGTCTGACCTTCGCGGACGGCAGCCCGCTGGACTCCGAGACCCTCAAGTTCGGCTTCGAACGCAGGGTCGCTGAGGCGGTGTTCGCGCCGTCGGCCTACATGCTGCTTCCGGTCGATCGGTACGAGACGCCCGACCCCCAGACCTTCATCATCCACATGGCCTACCCGGAGTCGGCTTTCTTGACCTATCTGGCCAGCCCGTTCAGCCCCAAAGCCGTCAACCCGGCGCTGGTCGCGGCCAATGAGGTTGAGGGTGACTGGGGCGTCGAATGGATGAAGACCCACTCAGCCGGCTCAGGCCCCTACGTGATCGAGGAGTTCACGCTCGGGCAGCGCTACGTGCTGGCCCGCAACGAGAACTACTGGGGAGAGAAGCCGTTCTATGAGCGGGTCGAGATCAGGATCATCCCCGACGCGGTGACCCAGGTGCTGCAACTCGAGGGCGGCGATCTCGACATCATCACCGGGCAGCCCATCGCCACCGTGCGCACCTTCGAGGATCGCGACGGCTTCCAGGTGGTCGGCTTCCCGATGCTGCAGAAGGCCTGGATCCACCTGAACCCGCATGTGCCGCCCACCGACGACCCCGACTTCCGCGTCGCGCTCCGGGCCGCCATCGACCGGCCCCGCCTGGTCGAGCAGATCTGGGGCGAGTACGCCCAGGAGTCCAGCCAGCTCTATCCGGTGACCTCCATCGACGAGGACCTCGGCCTGGACGTCTGGGACCACGACCCGTCGCTGCTCGAAGCCGTCTCCGAGGGCAAGTCGGTCACGCTGGCCTATCCCGCTGACCGGGCCGCCGACTCGCAGGTGGCCGAGGCGCTGCAGGCCCAGTGGGCCGCGGCCGGTCTGGACGTGGTGCTGGTGCCCACGCCCGACGCTGACCTGGGCAGCTGGCAGGGCAACGTGACCGAGGCCCCCAACATGTACTACGAGGTGTCCTTCCCGGACTCGACTCATCCCGACACTTGGGCCCGGTTGTTCTGGTACTACGACTGGGAGAGCTTCTTCGGAGGATTCCTCAACTACTTCGTGGCCGGCTCCCCGGCCTCGGACGACGCCATGAACACCGGATTGGGTGCGGTCGACCAGGCCACCCAGGATGAGGCCTACGACTTCTCCGCGGCCGAGATCACCGACACTGCGCACTACATAACCATCTCCGATCCCCAGGACGTCTTCATCGCCCGGGACGGGATCACCGGCTTCGCCCACTGGCTGGCCACGCCGGCGACCCTGGATTTGGCCGCTCTCCGGCCGGGATGAGCCCCATGGCCGCATGACCGACACCCGAAGGGGCGGCCCCGCGACAGGCGAGGCCGCCCCCCGGGGGCCGGCGCCCGCTCGTGCCGGCCGCTTGAGCACCATCGGATGGCCCGAGCGCGTCGCGCTGGCGGCCTTCGCGGCGGTGACGGTCGCTCTCGTGCTGTGTCCGTGGCTGGTGGGCGCGGGAGAACTGGAGATCGTGGACGACCCGTTCGAGGGGGTCCTCGGAGATCAACTGCTCGGCACTGACGACCAGGGCCGGGACGTCTGGGCCCGCACCGTCTTCGGCATGCGGGCCAGTTGGTTTTCGGCGGTTCTGGTGATCGCCATTGGCGCCGTCATCGGGGGCACGATCGGCTTGGTGGCGGGATTCGCGGGTGGCTGGGTCGACACCGTCTGTATGCGGTTGACAGACGCCGTGCTGGCCCTGCCCGGACCGCTGGTCGCTCTGGCGGTGGTCGCGGCCACCGGGCCCGGGCTGCGCAACACGCTCCTGGCAGTGGCTGCTACCTGGTGGCCCTGGTACGCGCGCATCGTGCGTGGGCAGGTGTTCGCCCTCTCCCGGCGGCCCCATGTGGAGGCCGCCCGCATGGGCGGGATAGGTCGGGTCAGGACCGCGGTCCTCCATGTGCTGCCCGGAACGCTCGGCCCGGTGATCGTGGCCGCGTCACTGGACGTCGGGGCGGTGATTCTGGTGCTGTCGGGACTGTCGTTCCTGGGTCTGGGGTCGCCGGCTCCCGCCGCGGAGCTCGGGGCCATGACGGCGCGGGGCTTGACCTACCTGTTCAACGCGCCCTGGATCGCCCTGGCTCCGGGAACCGCGCTGTTCGCGCTGGGCGTGGTCGCCAACTTCGCGGGCGACGCCACCAGGGACTTGCTGGAGGACTGAGTGAGACGCATCGTCATTACTCGCATCCTGTCCATGTTCGGTGTGCTGATGCTGCTGACGCTGGCCATCTTCCTGATCCAGAACGTGCTGCCCGCCGATCCGGTGAGGGCCTATTTCGGCCGCAATGCGACGCCGGAGCAGCTCGAGGCCAAGCGCCAGGAGCTCGGTTACGACAAGTCGCTTCCGGTGCAGTACGTCGACTTCCTGGGCCGTCTGGCCCAGCTCGACCTGGGAACCTCGCTGCGGACCCGGCGCCCTGTCACCACCGACCTGGCTGACTTCATTCCGGCCACCTTCGAGCTGGCAGTTGCCTCGGTGGTCATCGCGGGCGCTCTAGGTGTCATGCTCGGCCTGCTCGGTACCCGCCGGGGAGTAGGCACCGGCGCGGTGAGGCTCGTGTCGGTGATGTGGTCCTCCGCGCCCACGTTCTTCGTCGGGCTGCTGGGCATCCTCCTTTTGTACCGCCGGCTCGGATGGCTGCCGCCGGGAGGGCGCACCTCCAACACACTGGAGGCCACCAGTACCGGTTTCCTGTTCTTCGGCCGGCTCATGCGCTTCGAGTTGGCCGGCGTCTGGGATGCGGGCCGGCATCTGCTGATGCCGGCCACCGTGCTGGCACTCGGACCTTCGGTGGCCATCGGGCGCACGCTGCGAGGCTCGCTGCGCGACATACTGCGCGACGACCAGGTGCGGACCGCTCGGGTCAAGGGGCTCACCGAGCGGGCGGTGCTGGTGCGCCACGGCCTGCGCAACGCTCTGGGTCCGACGCTATCCATGGCAGGGCTGCAGATCGGGCTGTTGCTCGCCGGGGTGATCGTCGTCGAGGTCGTGTTCTCGTGGCCCGGGCTGGGCCAGTATCTCGATCAGTCCATAGACCGGGCCGACTTTCCGGCCATCCTCGGTGTGGTGATGGTGCTCGGAGCCTCCTACGTCGTCATCAACACCATTGTCGACCTGCTGCAGCTCGCGGCCGATCCCCGGCTCCGGTCCCAGCGATGACCTCCGACTCCTCGTGCCGGGCCGTCGAGACCATCGCGACGGTGAGCGACTTGAGTGTCTCCTTCGACACCGCCCACGGCCGGGTCCATGCACTGAGGGGAGTGACCCTGGATCTGCGTCCCGGCGAGGTGCTGGCCCTGGTGGGGGAGTCGGGATCGGGCAAGAGCGTGCTCTCCTCGTGCCTGCTGGGCCTACCCCCCGAATCGCGCCGGACCACGATCAGCGGCTCGGTCCTCGTCAGCGGCATCGACATGCTGTCCGGCTCGGCCTCGCAGCGCCGTGCTGTGCGACGGAGGCTGCTGGGGGCGGTGTTCCAGGATCCTCTCACCTCGCTCGACCCCACCATGCGGATCGGCACTCAGCTGACCGAGCGGGGAGTGAGCACGGCGAGAGCTCGCCGGAACCTGAGCCAGGCCGGTGTCCCCGAACCAAAGCAACGCACGCGCCAATGGCCACACGAGCTCTCGGGCGGCCTCCGCCAGCGGGTGATGCTGGCGATGGCCCTCGGTGCTGACGGCAAGCTGCCCGGTCCCGGCGTCGACGCTGTCTTCGACGACGAGGGGTCGCCGGTGCTCATCGTGGCCGACGAGCCGACCACCGCGTTGGACGTGAGCGTTCAGGCCCAGGTGCTGTTGCTCTTCGACCGCCTCAGGCGCGAGCACGGCTGTGCGCTGCTGCTGGTCACTCACGACCTGGGCGTAGCGGCCTCGATTGCCGATCGCATCGCGGTCCTCTACGCGGGGCGACTGTGCGAGACAGGCCCGGCCCGCGATGTCCTCGCCGATCCCCGCCACCCCTACACCGCCGGACTGCTGCATGCCCGCCTGGAACTCGACGAGGACGCGGTTGCGCTGCCCATCGCGGGTGCGCCCCCTGATCCTCTGCGGCTTCCCGAGGGGTGCGCCTTCTCTCCTCGCTGCGAGCACGCCACCAGTGCCTGCCGGGACTCGTTGCCGGAGTTGCGCAATGGTGACACCGGCCGGCAGTTCGCCTGCGTGAACCCGCTTGGACCGGAGGCTGGCTCAGTCACTGTCGGTGCCGTCGCGGCCAGTAGCGCCGGGGCGAAGCTGGCGACGGATGCGCAGCCGGTCCTGACCATTGAGGAAGTGGCGAAGTCGTTCCGGGCGCCCGGCGCGCGTCGAGACCGGCTACATGCCTTGGACGGAGTAAACCTGAGCGTGCCCGAGGGTGGATCGCTCGCCATCGTCGGTGAGAGTGGCTGTGGCAAGACGACGCTGCTGCGCATCGCGTGCGGACTGCTGGAGCCCGACCGCGGCTCTGTGCACTGGGCTGACGGGCTGCGGCCCCAGCTGATCTTCCAGGACGCGGGATCGTCGCTCACCCCCTGGCTGACCATCGGAACACAGGTTGCCGAGCGTCTGCGTCACGAGGGATCGCGCCGGGCTCGCCGCGAGGCTGCGGTGGAACTGCTCGAACGGGTCGGACTTGATCGGAGGGCGGCCAGATCGCTGCCCCGCCAGCTGTCAGGAGGCCAGCGCCAGCGGGCTGCCATCGCTAGGGCCCTGGCCTCGTCGCCCCGGCTGCTCGTGTGCGACGAGCCGGTCAGCGCGCTCGACGCCTCGCTGTCGCTACGCATCCTGGAGATGCTGGCCGAGATCAGGGACGAGTTGAAGGTGGCCATTCTGATGGTGACCCATGACCTGGCCGCGGCCCGTCACGTGGCCGAAGAGGTGCTCGTCATGTACCTGGGTCGGGTGGTGGAAGCGGCGCCGGCGTCGCAGCTCTTTCGGGATCCCCTACACCCGTACACCCGGGGCCTGCGAGCTGCTAGTCCGACCCGGGAGCCGGGACGGCTGGCACCGACCCTGCAGGGCGAGCCGCCCAGCGCGGTGGGCGAGACGGTCGGATGCTCCTTCGCCGGCCGGTGCCCTGACGTCGAGCCCGGCTGTCGCGAGCGGACTCAGGTCTTGGAGCCGATCGGGGTCGACACACGCCGGCAGGTGGCCTGCCAGGTCGTGGTTCAGAAGGCAGTGGTCTGACGGGTGGTTGGACCGGGCACCGTCTCGCGCCACCACGGCGTTTCGGTGCCGTCGTAGACGATCCCCGACTCGAACACCTCCACACCGCGCTCAGCTGCGAAGGCGGGCCACACCTCGGGGTCATGGCCGGGAAGGATCCGGTAACCGCGCCCGGCCGCGATCGACTTCATCCTCCTGATCGCTTCGACGGTGATGGTGTGGTCCCACCCGGCGGGCGCGGTGACCGGGTCCTCGTCGTCGATGTTGACCTGAAGGTCGGCCGCGTCGCAGGCGAACACGTAGCCCGGGAACTGGTGGTCGCAGACGACGGTCTCGTCTAGATCGACGACGAAGCTCTGGTGCCCAGGCGTGTGGCCCGCAGTCAGAATGGCCTCCACTCCCGGCGCGACCACGGCGTCGCCATCGAGGAACCGCCAGTCGACGCGCGGGTCGTCCCAGTCGATACGGAACATCGCCTCCGTCTCCGCCCTTACGTCATCTGCGGTGGCCCAGTCGTACTCGGCCCGTTGAACGAAGACCGGGACTCGTCCTGCGAAGTGGCGCAGGCCCCCGACATGGTCGTTGTGGAAGTGGCTGATGCACAGCGCGACAACGTCGCGGGGGTCGATGCCGGCCAGTTCGAACGCCCCTTCGAGCGGGTCGGCGTCCGGGGGGCCGGGCAGCTCCACGTCGATGTGCTCGTTGCCCCAGAAGCGGCCGTAGTGGGCCGGGTCCCGAACGAGGGGAGCGTTGAGCCCGCTGTCGACCAGGATCCAGCCGCCGTCGGCTTCCAGGAGCAGGCCGGGGACGGGTTCTCGCATGAGTTCGTCGGCGAGGGGTTCCTCGACGAGCGGCCTCGAGTAGCGCAGAGCGAGGTGCTCCCATCCGAAGATCATGGGCACCACCCGGCGTACGCCTGCCATGGTCAGATCTTCGCAGCAGCCGGCGCTGACCGCCAACAAGCCGCGGGCCGCGACTGCATCTCCCGTCCTGCCGACGACACGCCGGCCGCCGGGTGGCATTCTGTTGCCATGGAGGAGCGCGGTCGGTCCGGGAGCGTCGACTACCTGGTGTCGGGCACGGTGATCACCTGCGACGATGCGCGCACCGTCCTGTCGGACGGTGCCGTGGCCGTGCGAGGCCCACAGATCGTGGCGGTCGGCCGGCGGAAGGACCTGGAGAGTAGGTTCGTTCCCGACGAGCGACTCGGTGGCCGCCGGGCCTTCGTGCTGCCGGGGCTCATCGACTGCCACAGCCACCTTGCTCAGGCGCTGGTGCGTTCGCTGATCGCCCACGAGTTGCCGATGATCTACCGCCTCTACCTGCCAGCCGAGGACGCAATGACTCTTGAGCAGGTAGGTGTTTCGGCCCGCCTGTGCATGGCCCAATTGATTCGTTCCGGCGTGACGGCCGTGGCCGAGACGACAGCGACGCCAGCCCATGAGGACACCATCGTGGCTGCGGTCGAGGAGACCGGCATGAGGGTGGTGATGGCGAGGGGAGCGGCCGACCAGGACTCCCATCACGCTGGGTCCTACAGCCAGATCACCGGCCACTCATGGGCCAAGCCCCGACCCGGTGAGGCCGAGCGGGACCTGAATCGGACCTCGCAGTTCCTTGATCGTTATCCGCCCGCTGGCGACCAGCTGCTGCGGGGCGCCGTGCTGGCCTCGCACATCACTGGGTTCTCGCCGGAGTACATCCGGACGGCGGCGGCACTGGCTGCCGACCGCAGCGCGTCCTTCCAGGTGCACGTCGGCCGGGACCGAGAGGAGGTCGAGTTCTCGCTGGCCGTGTACGGGCGCCGTCCGGTGGAGCAATTGGCTCACTGGGGCGTGCTCTCTGAGCGGCTGCTGGCCATTCACGCCATCTTGGTGACCGACCGGGAGGCGGGGCTGCTGGCCGCGGCCGGCGCGTCCGTGGCCCATTCGCCGGTGGAGTGCCAGAACATCCTCAACGGCATTCCGAGGGTTCAGCGCCTTCGCGAGCGCGGCATCGCTGTCGGCCTCGGTTGTGACAACGCCATCAACGATATGTGGGAGGTCATGCGGGCTGGGTGGGTAATTCACTCGAGCATGGGCGCCATCCCCGACTACGACCCCGAACACCTTCCCGCGGGCGACATCCTCGATATGGCCACCAGAGATGCGGCACGCGCTCTGCTGTGGCACGACGGTCTCGGTTCGATAGAGGTCGGCAAGCAGGCCGACTTGGTGGTCGTCGACGGCGACGCCGCCCACCTGGTGCCCGTGCACGATCCGGTCACGGAGTTGGTCCGGTACGGGACCCGGGCCGACGTCCGCGACGTGATGGTTGCTGGCCGCCTGCTGCTCAGCAGCGGCCGTCACACCACGATCGACACCGAGCGCCTGTTTGCCGCGGCCGAGCAGGCTGCGCCGTCAGTAGCCGCCGCCGTGACACCGCGCCGGTACCGCCCACTGTCCAGACCCGCTTCCGGCTGACGATTCGCCGTCAACGCTGGTCGACGGCGACCTTGACTACGCCGGATGCGGCCTGGTCGGCGAGCAGGATTGAAGGCCTAGCGGAAGTCGCGGCTGGGGAGGGTGGCTGGCAGCGCCAGCGGCGCCAGGTGTTCGGCGATGACGTTGACCACCCCCTCGTGGCGCTCCAGGCGGCCCCGGATCGTCAGCGCACGAGAGGTGAGGGCGATCCTGCGGAACCGGGCCTGGCAGCCCTTCGACACGATCACGTTGGTGAGGCCGGTCTCGTCTTCGAGGTTGATGAACATGGTGCCCCCGGCGGTCATGGGACGCTGGCGGTGCGACACCGTGCCGGCCACCTTCACCCGCCCGACCGGGTGAGTGTGAAGGTCCGCGGCGGCCACCACGCCCGCGGCGTCCAGTTCGGCCCGGTGGAAGCGGGTGGGATGGCCGTCAACGGCCACGCCGGTGGTCCACAGGTCGGCGGCGGCCTGCTCCTGGGGCGACATGGGCCGCAGCCTCGGCACCCTCGTTCCTGTCACCGCCCCGGGCAGGCGGCCCACGGCCGACTGGGCCGCCGCGCCGGCCGTCCAAAGAGCCTCGCGCCGGTCCAGGCCCAGCGAGTCGAACGTCCCGGCTGCGGCCAGCGCCTCCAGCACCGGCAGGTTCAGCGCCTGCTTCGAGGACATGGCCCGGACCAGATGCTCCATGGACTCATACGGGGCCTCTTCGGCTATGGCCGCGGCCAGCTCCGGGCCCACGCCCCGCACCGACGACAGGCCCAGGCGCACTGCGGTGCCGCCCGTCGAGGTCTCGCACCGCTCCAGCGTCGCCCCGTCGGTCGACAGGTTGATGTCGGGGCCGTGCACCACCACGCCGTGGCGGCGGGCGTCCTGGCACAGCGAGTGCGGCGAGTAGAAGCCCATCGGCTGAGCGTTCAACAGGGCCGCGCAGAACGCGGCCGGGTAGTGCCGCTTGATCCACGCCGAGGCGTACACCAGGTAGGCGAACGACACCGAGTGGCTCTCCGGGAACCCGTAGGTGGCGAAGGCCACCATCTTCAGCCAGATCTGCTCGCCCGCCTCCTCGCCGATGCCCCGCTCGGCCATCCCGGCGAAGAACCGGCCCCGCAGCCGCTCCATGCGCTCCACCGACCGCTTGGCCCCCATGGCCCGTCGCAGCTCGTCGGACTCCGCCGGGGTGAACCCGGCCACGTCGATGGCCATCTGCATGAGCTGCTCCTGGAACAGCGGCACCCCCAGCGTCTTGGCCAGCGACCGCTCCAGCAGTGGATGCAGGTAGGTGACCGGCTCCGCCCCGTTGCGGCGCCGGATGTAGGGATGCACCGAGCCGCCCTGGATCGGGCCGGGCCGGATCAGGGCCACCTCCACCACCAGGTCGTAGAAGCCGCGGGGCCGCAGGCGGGGCAGGGTGGCCATCTGCGCCCTTGACTCCACCTGGAACACGCCCACCGAGTCGGCCTCGCACAGCATGTCGTACACGGCCGGGTCCTGGGGCAGGGCGGCCAGGTCGATGTGCTCGCCGTGGGCCGAGGCCACTAGGTCCACCGCGTAGTGCAGCGCAGAGAGCATTCCCAGCCCCAGCAGGTCGAACTTCACCAGGCCCACGGCGGCGCAGTCGTCCTTGTCCCACTGCAGCACCGACCGGTCGGCCATCGATGCCCACTCCACCGGGCACACCTCGGCGATGGGCCGGTCGCAGATCACCATCCCGCCCGGATGGATGCCTAGATGCCGTGGCCCTCCCTCGGCCCTCGCGGCCAGACCCAGCACGTCGGCCGGGACGGCGCCGAGGTCCCGGTCAGCGGAGCCTGTGCCCGCGGCCGGCTCGCCCAGGCCGCCCCGGCGGTCCAGCGACTTGGCCCAGGCGTCCTGGCTGGCAGGGGGATGGCCCAGCGCCCGGGCCATGTCCCTCACCGCCGAGCGGGCCCGGTAGGCGATCACGTTGGCCACCAGCGCGGTGCGGTCCCGGCCGTAGCGGCCGTACACGTACTGGATCACCTCCTCGCGCCGGCCGCTCTCGATGTCGATGTCGATGTCGGGCGGCCCGTCCCGCTCGGGCGACAGGAACCGCTCGAACAGCAGACCCAGCGCGACGGAGTCCACGTTGGTGATGCCCAGCACGTAGCACACCGCCGAGTTGGCGGCCGACCCCCGGCCCTGGCAGTAGATGTCGCGGCTGCGGCAGAACGACGTGATGTCCCACACCACCAGGAAGTAGCCCGGGAACCCGAGCCGCTCGATCATGTCCAACTCGTGCTCGACTTGGCGCCAGGCGCCCGGCACCCGCTCGGCTCTCGGCGGGCCGTAGCGGGCGGTGGCGCCCTCGGTGGCAAGACGGCGCAGGTAGGCAGCCTCGTCGAGGCCGTCGGGGCACGGGTACGGCGGCAACTCCGGGGCCACCAGCGACAGACTGAACGCGCACTCCCGGCCCAGCCGGGTCGCGGCCTCAACCGCGCCGGGGTAGCGGATGAAGCGGCGGGCCTGCTCGGCGCCGGAGCGCAGGTGGGCCCCTCCCCAGGCGCCGAGCCAGCCGTCGTGGTCGTCGAGGTCGCGCCGGTCACCGACCGCGGCCAGGGCGTCGGCCAGTCGACGGTCGGCCGGGGTGGCGTAGCGCACCGCGTTGGCGCATACCGGCTGCACGCCCCGGCGCACCCCGAGCTCGGCCAGGGCGTCGTTGCGGTGGCTGTCCAGCGGGTCGCCGTGGTCCCAAAGCTCCACGAACACGTTGCCAGCACCGGCCGCACCGGTCAGCCGGTCCAGCTCGCGGGCCGCAGCCCCCGGTCCGTGATCGACCAGCGCCGAGGGCACCGCCCCGCCGTGCGCGCCGGTGAGGATCGCCCACCGGTCCCGATGGGCCGTGGCCGCCTCCAGGAAGTCCCCGGTCGACAGCCGGGGCTCGCCCTTGCGCCCGGCCATGTGAGCCCGGCTCACCAGTGTCCCCAGCGCCGCGTACCCGGCCGCGTCGCGGGCCAGCACCACCACCGAACGGCTCTGGTGGCGCCTGTCGGAGGGAAGGACGGAGCCCGACCGCCGGGACGAGCCGGGCGCATCCAGGGTTAGCTCGGTGCCGAACACCGTGGGCAGACCGGCATCGGTGGCGGCCTCGGCGAAGCGCACCACCCCGTAGAAGCCGTCCCGGTCGGTCAGCGCCAGGGCGTCGAGCTCGAGCCGGGACGCCTCGGCCACCAACTCCTCGGGGTTCGACGAGCCGTCCATGAAGCTGAACCGCGAGTGCGAGTGCAGCTCCGCATACGGCACCCGAGAGATTGACGGCTCTCCGGATCGGCGGGTGGGCAGACCCCGGACCACGCCCGCGTCGGGGCGGCGCGCTCCATTCGACCGGGGCGGTGCGTCCGCCCGGTCCGACAGGCGGCGCTCCAGCTCCCGCCAGGGGATGATCGGGTTGTCGAACCCCATCCCCCCGACCCTAACGTAAGCGAACATGTGTTCGTTCGCCATCCCGGGAGTTGTGGGAATACACGACCCAAAACCGCCGGAATCTCGTGAGAAGTCAGTCGTAGGTGGCCTCGCGCTGCCAGCGACCGGACTCCAGCACGCAGAGGTGGGCTGAGCCGTCGTCGAGGACCAGTTGGAAGCGGGCCTGGCGGCGACGGGCGGACGGGCGCCACCAGCGCTCGTCCAGCGGCCACGGCCCGGCCCATGCGACGACGGTCCGGCTGCGGCCTGTTGAGTCGGTGAGCTGCTGGGGCGGCGCACTCGCTTCACCCCGGCCGCTGACGGTGACTGGAGCGCCCCCGCAGTCGGTGACCGTGATCGGCTCGGGCCGTGCCAGCACCACCGCGGGCGACGGCGCAGGCAGACGCCCCGGCCAGGGAGCCTCCGCGGCATTGGTCCTCTTCCCGGCCTTCTTGGCTCCCTTGGCCTTCTTGGGACTGGCCTCGGCTCCGGCCGCGTGTAGAGGCACCCGGCTACCGGTGTCGGCCGGGCGGCGCCCGCCGGCCAGGCGGGGAACAGTCACCGCCTCGGCACCCAGCAGACCCTGCACCCGGGCCACGGCTCGGGCGGCTCGCTCGTCGGCCTCACTCCGCTCTCCCCACATCCCCAGTTGACGGCCGTCGGCCGGAGACACCACGCAGGGCGTCAGCCGGATGAGTGTGACCGGGCCGGTTGGACGCTCGGGCGACCGGTACCAGCCCTCGAGCTGCCAGCGGACCCGGTCGACGACGTCGGCCGCGCCGAAGCGGAGCTCGTGGCGCCAGCGGCGCCGGCTGGCATGGCCGCTGTCGGACTCGGCCTCGATGCCGACACTCACGCAGTCCAGGCCGTCGCGGGCCAGCCGGCTCACCATGCCGTCGGCCAGCGCTCGGGCCATGAAAGCCACCGTCTCGATCCGGTCGGCGGGCGGGTCGATCTCAGCCTCGACACCGGCGTCCTCACCGGCGGCCTCAGCCTGCAGCGGGCGGTCGTCGAGCCCGCAGGCCAGCCGGTGGGCCACCAGTCCCGGCCAGCCGAAACGGCCCAGCACGTCGGCTTCGCTCAGCGCGGCCAGATCGCCCAGTGTCCGGATCCCCAACCGCCACAGCACGTCGAGGAGCGCTTCTGAGGCCTTCCCATCGGCGTGCAGCGGCGAGACCGGATCGGCCAGTGAGACCACCGGCAGGCCGGCCAGGAACCGTCGGCTCCGCTGGGGTGGCACAACCAGCACAGCCGCAGAGGCGGGTAGCCCGGCGCCGTGCCGCCCGGCGACAGCAGCCGGTCGAGCCGCGGACGTTCCGGGTGGGGCTGTGCGGGCGGCGATGCCGGCCGCAAAGAGACCGTCGGCCATGCCAACGCCGACTCTCGACGCTGATGGTGCAGCCTCAGCTGAGGCTTGAGCGACGAGTCCGGCCAGAGCCTGCTCCCCGCCGAAGTAGCGCGACGGTCCCCTCGCCCCGAACGCGTGCAGTCCGGGCCTCAACGCCTCTGACAGGGGAGTGAACTGCTCCAGCGCCGCAGCCACCGGTTCGCAATCGCAAGCGTCGATGTCGCCAAGGTCCACCACGACCATCCGCGCCGGCGGTGCCTGAGGTCGGGGGAGTGACGGTTCGCGGGCCATCGGTAGTGTCGGGCGACAGCTAGCCCGCTCGACGTTCTCTGACCTCTTCGAAGCAGCGGCCGAATTCGGAGGCCTGGCCCGGCTCCGCACAGGCCACCCGGCCGTCGGTGGAGGGCAGCCACATCAGCATCCGTCGGGGACGGGACGCCGCGCCCCGTCCCTCGACGATGACCTCGGCCTGACGGGCCAGCAGCCGCCCGTGCCCGTCGTCGATGCCCGTCCACCGCGTCTGCTCGATCATCAAGCGGACCTCCGGCACCAGACCAGCCGCGAGGTCCGTTGGAATACTGCCGAGAGCACAGATCAGAGAGGTGCCGTGCTCGCGCATCCGGGCCAGCAGCCGTCGCGCCGTCGCACCCGCCACCCTGATCCCAGGTCCCATCAGCACAAGGTCGAAGCCACCCACTGTTGCGCCCAGCACATCAGCCGCGGCGCTGTAGTCCCGGCCTCCCGCTGACAGGTCCACCAGCGCCCAGCGCTCCAGGTCGACGCCCTTCTCGGCCAGCGCGGACACTCCCAGGTCGGCCATCCCCACCGCGGCCACCCAGCTGCCCCGCCGGGAGGCTTCGGCCGCCAGAGCCATCGCCAGCGTCATCGAGCCGTGGCCGCCGACCGCGACCGCGGTACCCCGCCGGATGCTGCCCTCCGGCAACAACGCTGCCAGCGCCTCCTCTACAGGAAGCCGCCGCTCATGGGCCGCCCCCGCGGGCGCGTCGAGCCGGTCCGGTAGTGCCCGCGCCGTGGATGGGACCGCCATCCGCCCATTATAAGAACATATGTTCGCTTCACACCAGCGGAATCACCGGCGGTCGTATCCGGCCGGCACAGGTCAGGCTCGGGTTCTGACGGTTGACAGCCAGTCGAGGATGGTTCGGACCAGTTCGTCGGAGTGGCCGCGGTCGGTGAAGAGGTGGTCGGCCCCGGCCACGGTGTGCAGCGTGGCCGACCCGGCCTCGGCCAGGGCCTCGGTCTGGTCGGCGCCCACCACGGTGTCGGCCCCGGCCTGGACCACCAGCATGGGTCGGCCCAGCGATGCCGCGGCTGTGGCCACGTCGTGGCGGTGCAGATCGTCGAGGAAGTCCCGTCCCACCCTCACCGGCTTCGGGCCGATCCGAACTTCGCCCGAACCCTGCGAGCGGATCTGCTCCAGAGCCTCCTCGGAGAAGAGATGCTCCACATGGGCTACCGAGGCCGGCGACGCCACCGCCACCACTTGCGCCACCGTGTGCAGGCGCGAGGCAGCCAGCACCGCGGCCGCCCCGCCGAGGCTGTGCCCCACCAGCACGCACGGCCCGGCCCCGCGCCGAATGAGGGCCACTGCGGCCGCGGTGATGTCGCTGACATTGGTGGCCACCGTGGTGTCGGCCAACTCGCCGCCGCTCTCCCCCAGTCCGGTGAAGTCGAAGGCCAGGGTCAGGTAGCCGCCCGCGGCCAGTCCCTTGGCGATGCGGGTGGTCGTGAACAGGTCCTTGGAGCACGTGAAGCAGTGGCACAGCAGAGCCGCTCCGATCACAGAGGTGCCGTCACCGGGCCGGTGAAGCACCGCGGCCAGCCTGGCCCCGGCCCCGCCGGTGAACTCGAAGCTCTCAGTAGTGGATGCCACCGTCATCGGCCCAAGAGTCGAATGCGGTGACCGCGTCCCATGCTGCGGCTACCGAAACAACCGCAAACGGTAGGGTGGCGCCCCATGACCGCAGCTCCCCGGATCGTGCTTCGCATTGTCCTAGTCCTCGCGGCGTCTTTCCTTGTCGCTTGCTCGGGCAGTCAGAGTACCGACGCCGCATTCACAGGCGATGGCCTGACGGTTGGCGATGAAGCGGTCGGTGAGGCTGCACCGTCCGAGGATGTCGAGCCGTCCGAGGATGTTGCCCCGTCCGAGGATGCCTCCGTCGCTGAGGATTCAGCAGATGGTGTTGAGGATGTTGCTCCGTCCGAGGATGTCGAGCCGCCCGAGGATGCTCCGTCCGAGGATGCTGCTCCGAAGACGGATGTCGAGCCGCCCGAAGACGATGACCCCGCCCCTCTCGTGGACCCCTTGACGGTGGAACGCCTCATGAGGAACGCGGAGCGGTTCGAGTACACGATCGGCACGCCCGGCGGCGCGCTCACCATCACGACCATCTCCGATCCGCTCACCTTCAACCTGGCGATCTCCAACGACGCGTCGTCGTCGGGTGTGCTCGGATACCTGTTCGAGGGCCTCACCGAGACCTCGTGGCTCAACGACGAGGTGGAGCCGGCACTGGCCGAGTCCTGGGAGCACTCCGACGACGGCCTGACGTGGACCTTCCACCTGCGCCGCGACGTCGCCTGGCACGACGGCGAGCCCTTCACCGCCGCCGATGTGGACTTCACGTTCAACCGGATCATCTACAACGACGACATTCCCGCCAGCAGCCGTTCAACGTTCGAGTTCCGGTACCTCGACGACAGCGGCGAATGGCAGGTGGACCAGATGGACGTGGCCGTGATCGACGACTACACCGTCGAGTTCACCCTGCCGGTGCCCTTCGCCCCCTTCCTGCGTTCGATGGGCACGGCCATCTACCCGCGCCACATCCTCGAGCCCCACGTCGACGACGGCACCTTCGCCGAGACCTGGGGCATCGACACCGACCCGGCCGAGATCATCGGCACCGGCCCCTTCACCATCGCCGGCTACGAGCCGGGCGAGCGAGTCGTGATGGCTCGCAACCCCGACTACTGGCTGACCGACGATGCCGGCAACCGCCTGCCGTACCTCGACCGGATCGTCCACAACATCGTCGAGGACCTGGAAGCCGAACTCGAGGGCTTCATTGCGGGCGAGTCGGATGTCCATGGGCTGCTGGGTGAGGAGTACTACCAACTTGAGCCGCTGCAGGAGCGGGACAACTTCACCATCCACCGCCGCGGCCCGACCTTCGGCACGACCTTCCTCTCGTTCAACGTCAACCCCGGCGTCAGCCCCGACACCGGCCAGCCGTATGTCGATGCCCGCAAGCTGGGCTGGTTCGGCAACGTGGAGTTCCGCCGGGCGGTGGCCCACAGCGTCGACAGGGACGCCATCATCAACGGCGTGCAGTACGGCCTCGCCTACCCCCAGTGGTCCTCCGTAAGCCCGGCGGCCGGCGCCTTCCACAACCCGGACGTCAGGACCTACCCCTACGACCTGGACAGGGCCAACGAGATCCTCGACGGCCTCGGCTGGACCGACACCGACGGTGACGGCATCCGCGAGGACTCCAACGGCAATGCGATCGAGTTCAGCCTGGTTACCAACACCGGGAACCTCGTGCGCCAGGAGGTCACTCAGATCATCCAGCAGGGAATGGAGGCCATCGGGCTGAAGGTGGACTACCAGGCGATCGACTTCGGCGTGCTCGTCGAGCAGCTGACCAGCACCTACGACTGGGAGGCCATGGTCATCGGCTTCACCGGCGGCCCCGACCCCTACAGCGGGATCGGTTTCTGGCACAGCACGGCCGACCTGCACCTGTGGTACCCCAACCAGCCGGAGCCGGCCACCGACTGGGAGGCCCAGATAGACGAGCTGTACATCATGGGAAGCCGGGAGCTCGATCCCGAGGCGCGAGTGGAGCACTACTGGAAGGCCCAGGAGATCGCAGCCGAGAACGTGCCCGTCATCTACACGTCGCAGACCGAGCGGCTCACCGCCGCACGCAACGTCTTCGGCAACGCCACGCCCACCCTGTACGCGCTCTGGGACATCCGCTACCTGTACCGGACCGACCAGTAGGGAGCGGGCACCGGCCTGCCGAGGCCTGCCCGGGCCGCGTACAGTTCACCCCATGTATGACCTGAAGATCAGTGGCGGGCTGCTGGTGGACGGAACCGGCGATCCGCCCCGGCCCGCCGACGTGGCCACGGTCGGCGACACGATCGTCGCCGTCGGTACCGACCTCCCGGGCGACGCGGCCCGCACGATCGACGCCACCGGCCAGATCGTCACCCCCGGTTTCGTGGACGTGCACACCCACTACGACGGCCAGGCCACCTGGGACGACCTGCTCGAGCCCAGCTCCGGCCACGGCATCACCACCGTGGTCATGGGCAACTGCGGCGTCGGCTTCGCGCCGGTGCGCCCCGGCACCCAGGAATGGCTGATCCAGCTGATGGAGGGAGTCGAGGACATCCCGGGCGCGGCCCTCTCGGAGGGCATCGACTGGGGCTGGGAGAGCTTCGGCGAGTACCTCGACGCCCTCGACGACCGCCGCTGGGCGATCGACGTGGGCACCCAGGTCCCCCATGGTGCGGTCCGGGCCTACGTAATGGGGGAGCGGGGCGCCCGCAACGAGCCCGCCGACGCCGACGAGATCGCCCGCATGGAGCGAATCGTGGCCGAAGCGGTGTCGGCCGGCGCGCTGGGCGTGTCGACATCGCGCACTCTCGCCCACAGGGCCATGGACGGCGAGCCCGTACCGGGAACGTTCGCGGCCGAAGACGAGCTGTTCGGCCTGGGCCGCGGGCTGCGCGACGGCGGTGGAGGAGTCTTCGAGCTGGCTCCGGTGGGATCGGCGGGCGAGGACATCGTCAAACCCCGCTCGGAGGTCGAGTGGATGCGGCGCCTGTCGGCCGCGATCGGCCAGCCGGTGAGCTTCGCGCTGCTGCAGGTGCCCGCCGCGCCCGACCTGTGGCGCGAGCTGATGGAGGTCTCCCTTCAGGCCGCCGAGGAGGGAGCCGAGCTCTATCCGCAGGTCGCTGGACGGCCATTCGGCCTGCTGGCCGGTTGGCAGACCAGCCATCCCTTCGTCAAGCGGCCCAGCTACCGCGCCATCGAGCATCTCGACATCGACGAGCGCATCGAGCGCCTGCGCGACCCGGCTGTGCGGGCCGCCATCTGCTCCGAAGCCGACGGCGAGCGCCGGGGCGGCATGCACGAAGGAGTCAGCATGCTGGTGGCCCGGATGCTTGACCAGCTCTACGTGCTCGGCGATCCGCCGGACTACGAGCCGACCCCGGACCGATCGATCCCGGCTGTCGCCGCCGCGGCCGGCGTTCCCATGCAGGAGGCCGCCTACGACGCCTTCTGCGCCGAGGACGGCCGGGCCCTGTTGATGGTGCCGCTGTTCAACTACGTGGACGGGAACCACGACGTGATCCGGGAGCAGCTCACCCACTCGCGGGCGGTGATGGGCCTCTCCGACGGCGGCGCCCACTGCGGGTTGATCTGCGACGCGTCGATGCCGACCACCATGATCAGCCACTGGACGAGGGATCGCAGCCGCGGTGAGCGGCTTCCGCTCGAGTGGGTGGTGCGCAAGCAGTCGCAGGACACAGCGGCGCTGTTCGGGCTCAACGATCGTGGAGTGGTGGTGCCCGGAAAGCGGGCCGACCTCAATGTGATCGACCACGCGGCCATCAACCTGCGCATGCCCCGCCTCGTGCACGACCTGCCCGCCGGGGGAAGACGCCTGCTGCAGCACGCCGACGGCTACACCGCCACCATCGTCGCCGGCCAGCAAACCCGCGATGCAGGGCTGGACACGGGTGCCCGTCCCGGTCGCCTCGTGCGCGGCCACCGGGCCGCCTGAGCACCATGGGCTGCTGCGACGGGCGGGCAGTGGTCGTCACCGGAGCGGGCCGGGGGCTGGGCCGGGCCCATGCCCTCGCCTTCGCAGCCGAGGGCGCCCACGTGCTGGTCAACGACCTCGGCGCTGAGGGCGACGGCTCGCAGCCCGGCTCCGACGACGCCGCCACCGCAGTTGCGGAGGAGATCAATGCCGCTGGCGGCTCAGCGGCCGTCAACCACGCCGACGTGGCCGACTGGGATCAAGCCGGGGCTATGGTGGCCCAGGCCATCGACACCTGGGGCCGTCTCGACACGCTGGTGTGCAACGCCGGGTTCCTGCGCGACCGGATGCTGGTCAACATGAGCGAGCAGGAATGGGACGCCGTGGTGCGGGTCCATCTGAAGGGCCATTTCGCGCCGGCCCGCCACGCGGTGGGCCACTGGCGGGAGCGGCAGAAGACGTCCGGCGAGCCCCCGGTCGCCCGGATCGTCAACACGTCGTCGGGAGCGGGCCTGATGGGATCCATCGGTCAGGGCAACTACGTCGCGGCCAAGGGCGCCATCGCGTCGCTGACCATCCAGCAGGCCGCGGAGTGGGGGCGCTACGGCGTTCTCGCCAACGCGATCGCGCCCGACGCCCGCACCCGGATGACGGCGGTCATCCCCGACTACCCGGCGGCGCCCGCCGACGGATGGGACCCGAAGGCCCCTGAGAACGTCTCCCCGCTGGTCGTGTGGCTCGGCAGCGCGGCCTGCGACGTGACCGGCAGGGTGTTCGAGTGCACCGCAGGCCAGCTCAATGTGTGCGACGGATGGCAGCACGGGCCGGTCGTGTCGGTGGGCGAGCGGCCGATGACGGTCGCCGAGGCAGGCGACCTGGCCCGCCGCTCGGTGGGGGCTGAGCAGCCTCCCGCACCCGTCTACGGCACCGGTTAACCGGGATTCAACCCAGTCTTCCAGAAATATTCAGAAAAAATCTTGACAAGAATGTGACAAACCCGTGACGATGGTGTAACCTGCTTGTCAGGAACCGGGTCTGAAGAACAGGATTCGACAGAACCGGATCCGCAATCCCCCCCTCCAGGGACCGTGCGGAGCCCGCCAGTTGCAGCTGGCGGGCTCCGGCGCGTTGCAGCTAGCGGGCTCCGGCGCGTCTGGTCTGGCCGGCTGCGGCGGGTTGTACGCTCCGGCTATGAGCAGTCCCATCGTCGACGCCCAGACGTTCTGGGAGTTGCTTGAGAGACGGGTGGCGGCCACGCCCGACCGCATGATGCTGGTGGATGAGACCGGCCGGGTCCTGACCTTCTCCGGATTCAAGGATCAGGCCGAGCGGGTGGCGGCGGGTTTGATGGCCATGGGCGTCACCGAGGGCACACCGGTGACGTGGGTGCTGCCGACCCGCATCGAGACGGTGCTGCTGAGCTTCGCCCTCAGCCGGCTCGGGGCGGTCCAGAACCCGATCATCCACATCTACCGCAAGCGGGAGATCGAGTTCTGCGTCCGCCAGACCGGAGCGAAGCTAATCGTGCATCCCGGAGCGTGGGCAGGATTCGACTACGGCGCCATGGTCGGCGAAATAGTCGCCCAACTCGGCCACCCCTGCCGGACGCTGACCGGCTACGACACCCTGCCCGAGGGCGATCCCGCCACCCTGCCTCCCCCTCCCGATGCTGGAGACGCTGGCAGCGTTCGCTGGCTGTACTACACCTCGGGGACCACCTCCGATCCCAAGGGCGTCAAGCACACGGACGGGTCGCTCATCGCCGGCGGGATAGGGCTGGCGCGGGCCCTCGACATGAGCGGCGACGACGTCGGGTCCATCGCCTTCCCCTACGCCCACATCGGGGGACCCGACTACATCGTCACGATGCTCTCGTCCGGATTCGGCGCCGTGCTCGTCGAGCGCTTCGACCCGGCCGCCTCCGTCGCCACCTACGCCCGGCGCGGCGTGACCATGGCCGGCGGATCAACGGTCTTCTACCAGATGTTCCTGGAGGAGGATCGCAAGTCGCGCGAGGCCACCGGCCGCCCGGCCATGCCTGCACTGAGGGTGCTGTCGGGCGGCGGCGCCCCCAAGCCGCCGGAGATCTACTTCCAGGTCAAGGAGCAGATGGGCATTCCGGTGGCCCACGGCTACGGGATGACCGAGTGCCCGATGATCTCGCAGGGCTCGCCCCGCGACACCGCCGACCAGCTCGCGCACACCGACGGCCGCCCGGTACACGGCTGCGAGGTGTCGATCGTGGCGATCGCCGCCGACGGCGGGGAGGCACCGGCCCCGAGAGGGGTGCAGGGCGAGGTGCGGGTGCGGGGGCCGATGCTGTTCGCGGGCTACACCGACTCCAGCCTCGACGAGCAGGCCTTCGACACGCGAGGCCGATTCCGCACCGGCGACCTCGGAGTCCTGCGGCCCGACGGGCACCTGATCCTCACCGGGCGGGTGAAGGACATCATCATCCGCAAGGGCGAGAACATCTCGGCCAAGGAGATCGAGGACGTGCTCTACGCCCACGACAAGGTGGCGGCGGCCGCGGTGATCGGCCTGTCCGACCCCGAACGGGGCGAGAGGGTCTGCGCGGTGGTCGAGACCGCCCCCGGCTCCGAGGATCTGACCTTCGACGAGATGGTCGAGGCCTGCGTCGACGCCGGTCTGGCCCGCCAGAAGGTCCCCGAGCAGCTAGAGATACACCCCGCCCCACTGCCTCGCAACGCCACCCTCAAGATCCTCAAGCACAAGTTGCGAGAGCTCTACGAGGCCAGACGACCGGTCAACTTGACCGCACGAGAGGTCTACATAGCCCGACAGGAAGATGACTGAGACGAGACCCATGGCTGAGATCACCATCTATCACAACAAGCATTGAAACTCCTCCAAGAATGCCGTGGCGGTCGCCACGGACGCAGGTGCCGACGTCGACGTGGTGCTCTACATGTCCGAGCGCCCCGACCGTGACACCCTCACCGGGATCATCGAACGGCTCGAGGACCCGGTGGAGAACCTGGTTCGCAAGGACTCGCAGTTCTCCAAGCTCGGGCTCGATCCCGACGACTACGCGGGAAACGCCGACGCGGTGGTGGACGTGTTGCTGAGGTACCCGAGGCTCATGCAGCGCCCGGTGCTGGTGCGAGGCGACCGGGCCATCATCGGGCGGCCCCTCGGCGAGACCAAGGCCAAGGACCGCCTGGCCGATTTCCTCTCCTGATCCCCCCGGCGCCGGCTCGGTTCGCTACCGTGGGCGCCGGACACTCACTCAGACTGACCAAAGGGAGAGCCGATGCGCATCGTGGTGGACTTCGACCTGTGCGAGAGCAACGCCGTTTGCATGCAGATCGCGCCCGACATCTTCGAGGTGCGGGACGACGACTTCCTCTACATCCTCAACGAGACGCCCGGCGAGGCCGACCGGTCCCGCGTGGAGGAGTGCGTCCAGCGCTGCCCCAAGCAGGCCATCTCCATCGCCGAGGACTGAGGGGTCCGAGCCGGCACCCCGCCGAGGATCGACGCCCCCCGCCCGGCTAGACGCAGATGACCTCCATCCCGCGCGCCGTCACCATCGTCGGGGCCTCGCTGGCCGGATTCAACGCCGCCGAGGCGCTGCGCCGCGACGGCTTCGAGGGTCCGGTCACCCTCATCGGCGCCGAGGACCACCCGCCCTATGACCGCCCGCCGCTCTCCAAGCAGGTGCTGGCCGGAGACTGGGAGCCGGATCGGGCCGCGCTCACCGACACCGAGGAACTGGCCGACGACGGGATCGAGGCCCGTTTCGGCCTGCGGGCCACCGGGTTGGACCTCAACGCCCGCGAGCTAAGCCTCCACACCGGCGAGACCGTGGCGTTCGACGGGCTCGTCATCGCCACCGGGGCCCGCTGCCGCACGATGCCGGGCACCGACGGACTCAGCGGCCTGCACGTGCTGCGGTCGCTGGACGACTGTCTCGCCCTGCGGGCCGATCTGGAGGCCGGACCGCAGCGGGTGGTGGTCGTCGGTGCGGGATTCATCGGGGCCGAGGTGGCCGCCACCGCCCGGGGCCGGGGCCTGGAGGTGACGGTGGTGGAGGCGCTGCCCACCCCGCTGGGCCGGGTGCTCGGAGACGAGATGGGCAGCGTCTGCGCCGAGGTCCACCGCGACCACGGTGTCGACCTGCGCACCGGCGTGGGGGTTGACCGGATCGAGGGCGACCACCGGGTGGAGCGGGTGGTGCTGTCGGACGGAGCTACCGTCGATGCCGATGTCGTGGTGGTCGGCATCGGCGTGATCCCCAACACCGAGTGGCTCGAGGGCTCCGGCGTGCAGATCGACGACGGGGTGATCTGCGACGCCTCGTGCCTGGTGGCCGACCGGGTTACCGCGGCGGGCGATGTGGCCCGCTGGCCCAACCAGCTCTTCGGCGAGACCATGCGGGTCGAGCACTGGGACAACGCCGCGGCCCAGGGCGCCCACGCAGCCCGGCGGCTGCTCGACGAGGCGACCGGGCCGTTCGCGCCGGTGCCCTGGTTCTGGAGCGACCAGTACGACCGCAAGATCCAGCTGGCCGGCCGGGTGCGGCCCGACGACGAGGTCCGGGTGGTGAACGGCTCCGTCGCGGAGCGCCGCTTCGCGGCGATCTACGGGCGTGGCGGCCGCATCACCGGAGTGCTCGGATTCAACCGGCCCCGCCACGTGATGCGTTACCGGGCCCTGATCGAGCAGGGCGCCACCTTCGACGAGGCCCTAGCCGCCGAGTTCTGAAACCTCCCGCCCACCGGTAGCCTGACGGAGTTCCACCGCAGGGTGGGGCGCATTTGTGCGCAGCACGCAGGCTGCGGGTCTCGCACTGCGGGCCATGCAGCAGGGTAAGAAGCCCACTGGAGAAACCATGCCAACCAGCCTCCCCCCCAAGGCGGACACCATCGCATCGATGGCGGAAGCCTTCGGGCTCGCCGCAAACGACACCGGTTCACCCGAGGTCCAGGTCGCGCTGTTGTCCGACCGCATCAACCATCTCACCGAGCACCTGAGGGTCCACAAGAAGGACCACCACAGCCGGAGGGGTCTGTTGATGCTGGTGGGCCGGCGCAGGAGGCTGCTCGACTACGTGAAGGAGAACGACGTCGAGCGGTATCGGGCGTTGATCGCCCATCTCGGTCTGCGACGCTGAGCACTACGGGGCGGCCGCTGCGCCGCCCCTCCGGCTGCCGGCGCCGGTCGCGGCGCTGACGGGCCGGCGACGATCCCAGTGACAATCAAACCAGCGGCACGGCCACTCCGGTGCCAGTCGTATCGGCCTCGCCCCTTAGCGGCGGCGGGACCGATACGACTGGGAACTGGCGGGGCCGTGCCCGAGATCGGGCCCCGGGACGGGGTCCGCAAGGAGTAATTCCATGGCCGATGCCATTTCCGTCACGGGCGCATTCACGCGCGCCGACGGCAAGGACGCCACCTTCGAGACGGGCCAGCTGGCCCCGCTCGCGGGCGGCTCCGTCACCGCCCGCATGGGCGACACAGTGGTGCTCGTCACCGCTACCGGTGCCAAGTCCGCCCGGGAGGGCGCCGACTTCTTCCCGCTCACCGTCGACGTGGAGGAGCGGATGTACGCCGCGGGCCGCATTCCGGGCTCGTTCTTCCGGCGCGAGGCCCGCGCCGGCGAGCAGGCCATCCTGACGTGCCGGCTCGTCGACCGCCCGCTGCGCCCCAGCTTCCCCGACGGCTTCCGCAACGAGGTCCACGTCGTGGCCACCGTGCTCGGCGCCGACCAGTCCCACCCCTACGACATCATCGCGCTCAACGCAGCCTCGCTGGCGCTGTGCATCTCTCCGATCCCCTTCGACGGGCCGATCGGCGCGGTGCGGCTGGCGTGGTCGTCGTCGGGTGAGTGGGTGCCGTTCCCAACCTACGAGGAGGGCGAGAACTCAGCCTTCGAGATGGTAGTGGCCGGCCGGCTCGCCGATGACGACGTGGCCGTCATGATGGTCGAGGCCGGGGGAACCTCCACCACCTGGGAGCTGTACCAGGACGGTACGCCGAAGGTGGACGAGGACGTGCTCGCCGGTGGCCTCGAAGCGGCCAAGACCTGGATCCGCGAGATGATCGAGCTGCAGCAGCAGATGATCGACGCGGTCGGCGCGGTGGAGAAGATGGATCCGCCGCTGGCTCTCGACCACAGCGACGAGATCCTCGCAGCGGTGCGCGAGAGCGCAACCGATCGCATCGCGGCCACCCAGCAGATCGCCGACAAGACCGAGCGCCAGGAGGCTGAGGCCGCCCTGGCCGGCCAGGTGATCGCCGAGCTAGAGGTGCGCTTCGGCGACGACCCGGCTACCGCCAAGCAGATCAGCAGCGCCATCCGGGCCGTCACCAAGCAGGCCGTGCGCAGCCGGATCGTCGCTGAGGGCATCCGCATCGACGGGCGCTCCCCGAACCAGCTGCGGCCCCTGATGAGCCGGGTCGGGGTAGTCCCCACCGCTCACGGCTCCGGGCTGTTCCAGCGGGGCGAGACCCAGGTGCTCAACTTCACGACGCTGGGCATCGGCCGCAGCGACATGCTGATAGACGACCTGTCGCCGACCGAGAAGAAGCGCTACTTCCACCACTACAACTTCCCGCCGTTCTGCACCGGCGAGACCGGGTTCATGCGGGGGCCCAAGCGTCGGGAGATCGGTCACGGGGCGCTGGCGGAACGGGCCGTGTTCCCGGTGGTCCCGGGATTCGACGAGTGGCCCTACACGGTGCGCACCGTCTCGGAGGTACTGGCCTCGAACGGGTCGAGCTCGATGGCGTCGGTGTGCGGGTCCACGCTGTCGCTGATGGACGCGGGCGTGCCGATCAAGGCGCCGGTGGCCGGCGTGGCCATGGGCCTCGTGCACGCCGACGGCGCCTGGGTGACGCTCACCGACATCCTCGGCGCCGAGGACGCCTTCGGTGACATGGACTTCAAGGTGGCGGGCACCACCGACTTCATCACCGCGCTGCAGCTCGACACCAAGATCGCGGGCATCCCGGCGTCGGTGCTGGCCGACGCGCTGCGACAGGCACGCGAGGCTCGCCTCGACATCCTCGACGTGATGGCCGAGACCATCATGGAGCCCCGGCCCGACGTGCGCGACACCGCCCCGAAGATCTCCAGCTTCGAGATTCCCGTCGAGAAGATCGGAGAGGTGATCGGCCCCAAGGGCAAGGTGATCAACGCCATCCAGGCCGAGACCGGAGCCGACATCAGCGTCGACGACGACGGCGCCGTCGGCCTCGTGGCCATCGCCTCCACCGACCGGGGCGCGGTGCTCGAGGCCGAGCGCCAGATCAAGCTCATCCTGGATCCGCCCACCGCCGACGTGGGCGCCACCTACCGAGGCCGGGTGGTGAACATCACCAAGTTCGGGGCGTTCGTGAACATACTCCCCGGCCGCGATGGGCTGGTGCACATCTCCAAGCTGGGGGGAGGCAGGCGCATCGACAGGGTCGAGGACGTGCTGGAGCTCGGCGAGGAGATCGAGGTGGTCGTGGAGGACGTCGACCCCAACGGCAAGATCTCGCTGATTCCCAAGACCGACGGCGCCGACGGCGCCGGGGCGCCCTCGGTCCGATCGGAGCACCGCCGCGGCGAGGGCGGTGGCCGTCCGGAGCGGCGCCGGGGCCCCGATCGCGGCGATACGGACCGCTCATCCGGACGCTCCGACCGCAACGGCGGCTCCGGCCGCGGCGAACGTGCTGGGTCAGACTTCCGTCGGTCCGACGACGGCCGCGGCGACCGTCGGGACTCTGAGCCCCGGCGCGACGACCGCGGCTCCGGCCGCGTCCGCCAGCCGGCCGCGGCCGCGGGCGCGAGGCAGGTCTCGTTCGAGGACTCCTTCGACCAGGAACTGGAGAAGGAGTTCGGAGACCTGGGTCCGGATCCCCGAGCCCGGCGAGCCGGTCGCCGGGGACCTCGCGGCCCTCGCTAGCCGACCATGATCAGAGTCGGGGTATGCGGCGCCACCGGGCGCATGGGCGCCGAGGCGTGCCGGGCGGTCGAAGCCGATCCTGACACCGAACTGGTGGCCGCCGTCGGCTCGGCCGGCTCGGTCGATGAGTTCGTCGACGCCGGCGCCGAGGTGGTGGTCGACTTCACCGTCGCCGAGGCGGTCAGGGCCAACATCGGGCGCATCGCGGAGGCGGGTATCCACGCGGTCATCGGCACCTCCGGGATGACCCCGGAAGACATCGGCGAGCTGAGGGAGGCCTTCGTGCGCAGCCACTGCATCGTCGCGCCGAACTTCGCGGTCGGTGCAGTGCTGATGACCCACTTCGCGGCTCTGGCGGCTCCGTACTTCGACACCGCAGAGGTGATCGAGCTTCACCACGACCGTAAGGTCGACGCGCCGTCGGGGACGGCCTTGACGACAGCCGAGGCCATGGCCGGAGCATCCGGCGAGTGGGCGCCGGACCCGACCGCGAATGAGGTGCTTCCGGGCTCCCGCGGTGGCCGGGGCCCCGGCGGGATCCGGGTCCACTCCGTGCGGCTCAAGGGCCTGGTCGCCCATCAGGAGGTGCTGCTCGGTGGGCCGGGCGAGACCCTCACGATCCGTCACGACTCCATTGACCGGTCGGCGTTCATGCCCGGGATGCTGCTGGCCACCAAGCGGGTCGTGACACTCGGGCCGGGCGTGACCGTCGGTCTCGGCGAGGTGCTGGGCATCTAGGCCGCGGAGTCTCCGAGTGCGCAGGCTGGCATCACCGGGATGGGTGGCTTCACACCTGTTCGCGGTGGCGATGGTCGTGCTCATGGTCAACCTGGGGTTCTGGCAGCTTCGACGGCTCGACGACCGGCGCGCCGACAACTCCCAGATTGCCGCCGCGATGGCTCAGGATCCTGCGGACATTGCCGCCTATCTCGACACGCGGGGGCTGCCCCCCTCCTACACCGCGGTGGCGGCGAGGGGTGCCTATCTCCCCGGCGCCGAGGTGCGGATCGGCAATCGCAGCAGCGGCGGGCAGCCGGGCTTCTGGCTGGCGACCCCGCTGGAGCTAGCCGACGGTCGGGCCGTGGCAGTGGTGAGGGGCTGGGTTCCCCGGCGCAGCATGGTCGGGCTCGACGACCGCAGTCCGGCCCCGCCGGCGGGAGAGGTGACCGTGGTAGGGCTGGCCTTCGACAGCATCGACGGGGGCCGCATCGCGGAGACCGGTCCGGGCGATACGCCCGAGATCTCCCGCATGGACCTGGACCGCTTCACCGAGGTCTCCGGGGTCGACGTGGAGGACGTCTGGATCAGGCTGCGAGCCCAGTCGCCACCGCAGCCCGAGGGACTTCCGGAGCCGGTGCCCGATCCCGATCTGACCGAAGGGCCGCACCTGTCGTACGCGTTCCAGTGGTTCTTCTTCTCGGCCGGAGCGGTAGTGGTGTACGCCCTGATCCTCCGCCGAGCCGTGACCGGTCGCCAAGAGGCTCCCGCTACGGCCTAAGGTTTGGGGCCATGGGACGGTTCGGACGTGTGCTCACCGCGATGGTCACGCCCTTCACCGACGAGGGGGCGCTGGACCTTGACGGCGCCGCCCGGCTGGCGCACTGGCTCACTGCTCACGGCAACGAGGGCCTCGTGGTGGCCGGCACCACCGGGGAGAGCCCGACCCTCACTCACGCCGAGCAGGCCGACCTCGTCGCCGCGGTGGTGGACGCGGTCGACGTGCCGGTGGTCGCGGGCGCCGGCAGCAACGACACCCGCGCCGCCATCGACCTCACCGAGCGCTGCACCGCGGCCGGCGCCGACGGCATCCTGCACGTGGCCGGCTACTACAACCGCCCGTCGCAGGCCGGGCTCGACTCGCACTTCCGGCACTGCGCAGAAGCGACCGACCTTCCGACCCTCATCTACGACATACCGGGGCGGACGGGCCGCAAGGTCGCCACCGAGACCCTGGCCCGGCTGGCTCACGAGGTTCCCAACATCGTCGGAATCAAGGACGCGGCCGGCTCGCCCGCGGAGACGGCCCGCCTGCTGGAGATGGCCCCCGACGGCTTCGAGGTGTACTCCGGCGACGACTCGCTCACCCTGCCCCTGCTGTCGATCGGGGCGGTCGGCATCATCGGTGTCGCCACCCACTGGGCGGGCCGGCAGATGGCGGCCCTGTTCGACGCCTTCGAGAGCGGCCGGGTGGCCGAGGCCGCGGCCATCAACCGCTGCCTGCTCGACTCCTACGACTTCGAGACCGGCGACGACGCGCCCAACCCGGTGCCCACCAAGTGCATGATGCGGGTGCTGGGACTGCCCGCGGGGCCGTGCCGCCTGCCCATGGGACCCGAGCCTCCCGGCCTCGAGGACCGGGCCAGGGAAGTCCTCACCGCGCTGGGCGCAGGCTGACACTCAGCTGTGGCCGCGCCGGTAGCCGTCACCTTCCTGGGTGGCCTCGGGGAGATCGGGCGCAACTGCGCGGTCATCGAGACCGCCGGTCGCCGGGTGCTGCTGGACTGCGGCCGGATGTTCGCGGGCGACGACCTGCCAGGCGTCGACTCGGTCCTGCCCGACTTCGAATGGCTGCTCGATAAGGGGGGAGTGGAGGCCTGTGTCGCCACCCACGCCCATGAGGACCACATCGGTGCCCTGCCGTACCTGCTGGAGCGCCTGTCGTTCCCGGTGTACGGATCGGCGTTCACGCTGGGTCTGGTCCGGCACAAGCTCGCAGAGGCGGGCCTGCTCGACCGGGCCGAGCTCCGCGAGGTTCGCGACGGCGACCGCTTCAGCGCCGGGCCCTTCGAATGCGAGGCCATGCCGGTCACCCATTCGGTCCCCGGCGGCTTCATAACGGCCTTCTCCACGCCGCAGGGCCTGATCCTGCACTCCAGCGACTTCAAGCTCGACCTCACGCCTGTGGACGGGCGGCGCACCGCGCTGTCCCGTATCGGCGCGCTCGCCGAAGACCCGGGCGTGCGCCTGCTGCTGGCCGACTCGACCAACGCGGACGACCCCGGGTCGACCCGATCGGAGCGAGATGTGGGCGATGTGCTGCGCGAGGCGATCGGCCGCGAGGAGGGTCGCAGGGTGATCGTGGGGGCCTTCGCCAGCCACATCCACCGCATCCAGCAGGTGATCGATGCTGCCGTCGGCACGGGACGCACCGTGGCCACGCTGGGCCTGTCGATGCAGCGCAACGTCGGCCTGGCCCGCGAGCTCGGGCTGCTGCGGGTCCCCGATCACGCTCTGCGCGACATCACCGACATCGAGGGAATCGATCCGGCGAGGGTGCTGATCGTCTGCACCGGGTCCCAGGGCGAGCCCCGGGCCGCTCTGACCCAGATGGCCGAGGGCGCCAGCAAGTGGGTGGAGATCGGCGATCGGGACACCGTCATCTTCAGCTCCCACCCGATCCCCGGCAACGAGGCCGCGGTGGGAGCGCTCCGCAACGGGCTGGCCCGGCGCGGGGCCCGGGTGCTGCACACCGGCAACCTCAACGTGCACACCTCGGGCCACGGCAAGCAGCAGGAGCTGAAGGTGCTGCACTCGGCCGCATCGCCGCAATGGTTCGTGCCGGTGCACGGCGAGTACGAGCACCTGGTGGCCCACGCCCGGCTGGCCGCCGAGATGGGCATGGACTCCGAGCGGGTGCTGCTGTGCTGCGACGGCGACCGGATCGAGTTGACCGACGACGGTCTGAGGCACGCCGGCTCGGTCGGTGGCGCCCACCTCTACGTGGACGGCACGGTCGGCGACCTGGGATCGATCGTGCTCGACGATCGGCGGAAGCTCGGTGGGGACGGCTTTGTGGCGGTGGTCGTGGACCTGGATCTGGACCGCGGCGTGCTCCTGCGCCGAGTCGAGGTGGTGTCGCGTGGCTGGGTGGAGCAGCCGGCCCTGCTGGCTCACGAGACTGCGGTCGCCGACGCCGTCAACGCCGAGGTCCGGGCCGCGCTCGATGACGGCAGCAGAGACCTCGACACCCTCCAGGATCTCGTACTCCGCACCGCCCGGCGAACGTCCCGGGAGCGGACCCGCCGCCGGCCGGTAATCGTCCCGGTGGTGCGCGAGGCCTAGACCGCCTGGGCCGAGCCATCAAATCTGTAGAGATACCCGTCATATAGGCGAAAAACTCGTGCAGATTTGGGCGGAGCCCGGCAGTGGCCTGCTCACGAGACGCTCGGGCCGCGTCCTGACCCGACACAGCGGCGAGTTGCTGTGATCGGAAGGCGCCAGCATGCCTGGCCGCCAGTGCCGGGGGTTCACAAGGCTGTCGGGCGTCACTGGTAGCGTCACGATTCATGGCCGGCAAGGACGCCAAGAGCGGCGAGAGCACGTCGAACGGGCCGAAGCAGGCCAAGAAAGGCCCGTCGCGGCGCTCCGCCGCGGTCGGCTCGGTGGTTCAGCGTCATCGCCGGGACATATTGGGCTTGGCTGCCATCGTGGCCGGTCTGATCGTGGCCGGCAGCGTCTGGTTCGCAGCCGCGGGACCGGTGGGCGAGCAGATCGATCGGGCCCTGGCCGCGGGGTTCGGTCTGGTGCGCTCTGCCCTGCCCGTCGGGCTGGCAGCGATTGGAGCGGCCGCGCTCTGGGGCGGACGTCGTGGCGATCCCGCCAGGAGTGCAACCGATGGCGGCGACGGAACCGAGGCCGCCCGACGGGGCGACACGCGACCCGTTGAGAGATCCGACTCTGCGGCCCGGATGGTGCTGGGCGGGGTGCTGCTGCTGGTGTCGTCCACCGGGTTGCTGCATCTGGCCAGGGGCCGCCCCGGCCTGGGCGACGGCGTGGACGAGCTCGGCGCTGCCGGTGGTGCCTTGGGAGTCGCCTTCGGCGGTTTCCTGCACGCCTGGACCGCGGCGTGGGGCTCCGTGCTGCTGCTCGTCTTCGCGGGGCTTGTCGGCCTCATCGTCGTCACCGGCCTCACCGTGCGATCGGCGCTGGCCGCGCTGGCGGCGGCGCTTCGCCCGCCATGGCGCTTGCTGCGGTCCCTGGTGGTGAACCTGTTCAGCGACATCAAGGAGGCCCCCGCGGGCCGCGAGGCCGCCGGCCTTCCTTACTTCGGGCATCCCGAGGGCGCACCGTCCCGGGCGGACCCCGATTCGAGCGACGCCGACACGGACCACGAGCCGACGCCAGCGGGATTCGAGCCCTCGCCCGATAAGAAAGCGGTGGCTGCCCCTGCCGATCCCGCCAAGGCCCTCGCTGCGGGCGCGGGCCGAAAGCGGCGCAACGGCCCGTCCAAGTGGAAGCTGCCGTCCGCAAAGACCCTGGCGGTGACGCCGTCACGTCAGATCGACAAGGCCGAGGTGGCCGAGCGCGGCCAACTCCTGCAGGCCACGCTGGCCCGTTTCGACGTGCCCACGATCCTGCTGGAGCCCGTGGTCGGGCCGACGGTGACCCGCTTCGTGCTGGAGTTGGGCGAGGGAGTGCGAGTTTCCAAGCTCGAGAGCCTGCGCAAGGACATCGCCTTGGCCATGGCCTCGCCCGACATTCGCATCCTGTCGCCCATCCCGGGCCGGCGCGCCATCGGCGTGGAGGTCCCGAACCTTGACCGCCAGATCGTGCGCCTCGGTGACGTCCTGCGCTCTCCGGAGGCACGCGCCGCGGAGCATCCCCTGGAGGTGGCCATCGGCCGGGACATCAACGGCCAGTCGGTGATGATGAACCTGGCCACCACGCCGCACCTGCTGATCGCCGGAGCCACCGGAGCCGGCAAGTCATCGTGTCTCAACTCGATGATCACCTCGGTGCTGATGCGGTCCACGCCCGACGATGTCCGGATGATCCTGGTCGACCCCAAGCGGGTGGAGATGGGCCAGTACGACCGTGTGCCGCACCTGCTGACCGCTCCGGTCACCGACCCCCGCAAGGCGGCCAACGCGCTGAGCTGGGCGGTGCGGGAGATGGAACGGCGCTACGACCTGCTTCACGAGACCGGCTTCCGGGACATCACCGGCTACAACGGCGCGGTCGACGACGATGCCCTTGACCCCCCGCCCGGTGCGAGGGACGCCGACGGCGAGCCGTTGCAATACCAGCGCCTGCCGTTCGTGCTCCTGGTGGTGGACGAGCTGGCCGACCTGATGATGGTGGCCGCCCGAGACGTGGAGGAGTCGATCGCCCGGATCGCCCAGATGGCTCGCGCTGTCGGCATCCACCTGGTGATCGCCACCCAGCGGCCGTCGGTCAACATCATCACCGGGGTGATCAAGGCGAACATCCCGGCCCGGCTCGCCTTCGCGGTGGCAAGCCTGACCGACTCGCGGGTCATCCTCGACCAGCCCGGTGCCGAGCGGCTGGTGGGCCAGGGCGACATGCTGTGGCTCGGGCCCTCGTCGTCGACGCCGCACCGCATCCAGGGCTGCTGGGTGACCGAGGACGAGGTTCGAGCCGTGGTGGGGCACTGGGTGGATCAGGCGCCCGAATTCGACGACGATCCGTCGGTCTCCACCGACGGGCCCGCCGGCGGTGAGTCCGGTGGCCGGCTCCAGCCGGGACCCGACCTGGGCGGGGCGCCGATAATGCCGGCGAGCATCACGGACGCGCCCCCGGTGGAGGACGACGACGGTGACGAACTGCTCGAGGCGGCCATGGCGCTGGTGATCGAGACCCAGCTGGGCTCCACGTCCATGCTGCAACGCCGTCTGCGTGTCGGCTTCGCGAGGGCGGGACGGATCATGGACCTGCTTGAACAGCGCGGCGTCGTCGGCCCGTCGACCGGATCGAAGGCCCGCGAAGTCCTGATCACTCCCGAGGAGTTCGAGGGCCGGCAGGCCGGCTGAGCGGATGCTGCTCGGTCTCGTCTACTCCATCGCCGGCCTGGTCGTGCTGTCGCTGGCCGCCGACCAGTTCGTGCGGGGGGCGGCCCGGCTGGCCGTCGTGCTGCGGATGGCGCCCATCGTGGTGGGCGCTGTCGTGGTGGGCTTCGGCACCAGCGCGCCCGAGATGCTCGTGTCGGGGGTAGCCGCAGCCAACAGACGCCTCGACATCGGCGTGGGCAACATCATCGGCTCCAACGTTGCCAACATCTCTCTGGTGCTCGGCGCGGCGTCGTTCGTGGCGGTCGTGCCCGTCAGCCGCTCCGTGGTGAGGAGGGATGCCGCGGTCTCGGTGGCTGCGGTAGCGATATTCGCGCTGCTCGTGCAGGGCGAACTCAACCGCCTGGAGGGGGTGCTGCTGCTGGTCGCCCTGGGCGCCTGGTTCGTGCTGGTCCTCCGGGGGGCGCGCATCGTCGACCGCGAAGTAGACATGGACGACCTCTCGGAGCTGGTCGGCGAGGATCCTCCCGCCCTCGGTATCGAGACGCTGCGGACCGTGGTGTCGCTCGCTCTGGTGGCCGGCTCGGCTTACATCCTCGTCGAGGGCGCCGAACGGGTAGCCGACGCGCTCAACCTCTCGGGCGGCTTCGTCGGCTACACCATGGTGGCCGTCGGCACGTCGGCACCCGAGCTGGTCACGGCGGTGGCCGCCGCCCGGCAGCGCGAGACCGAGCTTCTCGTGGGCAACCTGCTGGGAAGCAACGTGTTCAACTCCCTGGCCGTGGGCGGCGTCATCAGCCTGGTCGGACCCGGCCCGGTCGGTGATGTCACCCTCCAGACCCTCGGTTCGCTGATGATGGTGGTGATCTGCGCGGTGAGCTGGGCGGCCATGGCCATAGGCCACCGGGTCAGACGCATCGACGGGATAGTGCTGCTCGGTCTCTGGGTGGTGAGCATCGCGCTGCTGGCCGGCTGACCGTTGCGAGGGTGACGCGCTTATGACGCGGATCGGCTGCACCGTCCGGTCACTGGTCTGTGTCGCCCTCCTCTGCGCGGGCTGCACTTCAGCCTCAGACGAAACGAGCCCGCCGGTAAGCAGCGAGCCTGCGACTCCGGCTGTCGACGGTTCGGCGCCGGTGGACACCGCACCGCTGGGCACGACGGCTCCAACGCCGGCGGGGGAGTCCCCAGCGGTCGATGAGTCACCGCAAGCCGAGGAATCCTCGGTGTTCCCGCCGTTGGGCGAGGGCACCGATGTGGCTCGCTGGACGGTCGAGATCATCGAATGGTTCCCGCACGATCCTGAGGCCTTCACCCAGGGCCTCGAAATAGCCGGCGGCACCATGTACGAGAGCACCGGCCTGCTGGGCCGTTCCTCGCTGCGGACCGTGGACGCGGTCACCGGCGAGGTCACGGCAAGCGTCGACCTGCCCGACGACCTGTTCGGCGAGGGGCTCACGATCGTCGGCGAAGCGATTGTCCAGCTGACCTGGACGAGCGAGACGGCCCTCGTGTACGACCGCGAGACGCTCGAGGAACTGGGAGCCCACGCCTACGAGGGCGAGGGCTGGGGTCTGTGCCTGTCGGGGGATGCGCTGATCATGTCGAACGGTTCGGACCGGCTGGCCCGCCGGGATCCCGAGACCTTCACGCTCCTCGGGACGGTGCCGGTGACCGCGTCCGGCTATGACGGGAGGCTCGACTACCTGAACGAGCTCGAGTGCGTGGATGACCTGGTGATCGCCAACGTGTGGCAGACCGATCGGCTGCTGGTGATCGATCCGGTGTCGGGCCAGGTGGTGGCGGCCATCGATGCGGGACCGCTCGTCGACGACGTGAGCCGGAGCGCTTCCGGTGACATAGACGTCCTCAACGGGGTGGCATTCGATCCGGACAGCGCCACCCTGTGGATGACCGGCAAGCTCTGGCCCAGGCTCTATAGGGTCCGCATAGTGGAGGTGCCCCAGTGGGAGTGAGGAGTGGCGCGCTTCGGTGCGTTCTGGCGACCGTTGCGCTGATGGCCTCAGCGTGCGCGGGCGGCTCTGAGCTTCGCTCATCCGGTGGGGCGTCACCCACCCTGCCCCCTTCCTCAACCACGGTGCAGCTGCCGGAATCGGCGAGCGCAGGCACAACCTCGCTCGACACGACGACAACCGAGCCCGACCGGTCCTGGCGGCTGCTGGCCGGCGGTGATGTGCTGATGACGCGGACGGAGCCGGCGGGCATCGACCCCTTCGCCCTGCTGGACCCGCCGCTGGGCTCAGCAGACTTCTCGCTCGTGAACGTGGAGATGGCCATCAGCGACCGCGGCGAGCCCCACTGGAAGGAGTTCGTGTTCCGGGCTCCGCCGTCGGCGGCCGAGCGCATCGCGGCCGGAGGCGTCAGCGTGGCCAACCTGGCCAACAACCACGCCAACGACTACGGCCCCGACGCCCTGACCGACACTATCGATCTCCTCGAAGCGGCCGGAGTGACCACCATCGGTGCGGGCCGCGACGCCGACGAGGCCTACCAGTACCGGCTCCTGTCCACCGGCAACGGCGTTCGGGTGGCCTTCGTCGGCGCTTCGATGATCGTGCCAGCCATGTTCGCGGCCGGTGCCACCACTCCGGGGATCGCCTCGGCGCACTCGCCGGCCCGGGCCCGCGTCCTCGACACGGTGCGGGCCGCCGCCGCGGACGCCGACGCGGTGGTCGTCGCGGTCCACTGGGGCATCGAGCGCGACACCTGCCCCAGCAACGACCAGCGCCTTCTGGCCCGGCAGCTTCTCGACGCGGGCGCCGACGCTGTCATCGGGCACCACCCGCACGTGCTCCAGCCGGTGGAGTTGGTCGGCCGCAAGCTGGTGGCCTACTCGCTGGGGAATTTCGTCTGGCACGTCCGCTCGGGCATCCTCGGCGAGACCGGGGTTCTCCAGATCGACTTCGACGGCGACGGGGTCGTGACGTGGGAGTTCCACCCGCACGTTCTCGACGCCGACGGCGCGCCCGCTCCGATCGATTCCGGCGAGCGCGTCGAACGCATCCGCGACATCATCTCCGGCAGCTGCGCTCCCCATGACCCCCCGCCACCTGAGCGCACCAGCACCACCACGACCACCACTCTGCCCCCTCCGACGGGGACGGCCGGCGTCTAGGGGCCGAGCGGGATGTCCAAGGGGCCCAAGTCCTTCGTGGTACACACCCTCGGGTGTCCCAAGAACCAGGTCGACTCCGACAAGTTGACCGGGCTGCTGGTCTCCGACGGCATGGTTCCGGCCGCCGACGCCTCCGAGGCCGACCTGGTCGTCGTCAACACCTGCGCCTTCGTTGAGGAGGCTCGCCAGGAGTCGATCGACACGATCCTGGCGCTGGCCGGCACCAAGGCCTCCGGCGCGTCGCTGGTGGTGACCGGCTGCCTCGCGGAGCGCTACGGCGACGAGCTTGCCGGAGCGCTGCCGGAGGTCGACCGGATCGCCGGGTTCGGAATGGCGCTCACCGGCGCGCCCGGCGCCGGCGCTGCGGCTCGACCTGCGCCCGTGCCGGTCGAGCTGGGACGCCCCGGCACCCGGGATGTCCCGGCCTTCGACCTTCTCAACCTTCGGAGGCCGCGGTCGCCCCGCCCGTGGGCGTACGTCAAGATCGCAGAGGGCTGCGACCGGGCCTGCGGCTTCTGCGCCATCCCCAGCTTCCGGGGCCCGCAGCGCAGCCGCCCGGTTGAGCAGATCCTCGCCGAGGTGGACCAACTCGGCGCGGCCGAGATCGTGCTGGTCGCCCAGGACCTCGCCTCCTACGGCCGGGACCAGGGCCGGGGCGAGCGCAGCATCGTGCCGCTGGTGGAGGCCGTGTCGGCCCGGGTCGCCCGCACCCGGCTGCTCTACCTGTACCCGTCGGACCTCAACGACGCCCTCATCGACGCGATCTGCGCCACCGGCGTGCCCTACTTCGACCTGTCGCTCCAGCATGTGTCCCGGCCGCTGCTGCGGCGCATGCGGCGATGGGGCGACGGCCAGCGGTTCCTGGCCCGCATCGAGGCGATCCGCCGGCGCGAGCCCGACGCCGCCTTCCGTTCCAACTTCATCGTCGGCTACCCGGGCGAGACCGAGGACGACCACGACCTGCTGCTGCGCTTCGTGGAGCAGGCCCATCTCGACTGGTGCGGGTTCTTCGCCTACTCCGAGGAGGAGGGGACCCATTCGTCGACCCTCGGCGGCAACGTCGACGAGGGCCTGCGCTCGGAGCGCCTGGCCGAGCTCACCGAACTCCAGGACGCCATCACCGCCCGGCGCCGCGACCTGCTGGTCGGGCGCCGGGTCGAGGTGCTCGTGGACGAGCCCGGCGTGGGCCGGACCCACCGCGAGGCTCCCGAGATCGACGGGATCGTCGATGTGCCCGTCGCTCTCGCGCCGGGTACCTTCGCAGACGTGACCGTTACCGCCGCTGAGGGCTGCGACCTGGTGGCGGCATGAGCTCACCGAGCGGCTCCGAAGCGCCCGCACAGGCCAGCCTGCTTCACCCCGCCAACCTGCTGACCCTCGCCCGGCTGCTGCTGTCGCCCCTCCTGTTCCTGTTGATCCTGCAGGCAGATGACACCAAGGGCGCGTCCTGGGCGGCCTTCGGGCTGGGCCTGGCCATGGCCGGCACCGATTTCTTCGACGGCCGGGTGGCCCGGTGGGCCAACGTCACCAGCCGCAGTGGCGCCTTCCTCGACCCTCTCGCCGACAAGGTGGTGGTGCTCGGCGCCGCGTTCTGCCTGGTGGCGGTGGAGCGCTACTGGTGGGTGCCGGTCACCATCATCGCCTTCCGCGAGCTGGGAATAACGGCCTGGAGGGCGCGGTGGGCCGGCGCCGGGGTCTCGATCCCGGCCCGCCGCTCGGCCAAGTACAAGACGTCGGTGCAGGGGCTTGCGCTGGCGATGGCGGTCATGCCCACCCTGGAGGACGCCCACACCGTGCTGACCGTCGCGCTGTGGGCGGCGGTGGTGTTCACCGTGGTCACGGGACTCCAGTACCTGATCGACGGTCGCTCCGCCCTCGCTGGCAACCGTGAGATGTGAGGTAGTGGCGGTCGGGACCGAGCTGCTGCTCGGCCAGATCGTCGACACCAACTCCTCGTGGATCGGGGAGCAGCTCGCGCTGGCCGGGATCGACAGCCATTTCCAGACCAAGGTCGGCGACAACCTCGACCGGATGATCGCCGCGTTCGAGCAGGCGCTGGATCGCAGCGATGCGGTCATCGTGTGCGGCGGCCTCGGCCCCACCCCCGACGACATCACCCGAGAGGCGATCGCGGCGGTGATGGGGGTCGGGTTGCGTCGCGACGAGGCGGTGGTCGAGCGGATCCGGGCCATGTTCTACCGCCGGGACCGCCAGATGCCGGCCAACAACCTGCAGCAGGCCGACGTGCCGGTGGGAGCCCGGGTGATGGACGTCCAGCCCGGCACCGCGCCCGGGCTGATCTGCCCGGTGAGCCGGGACGGTGGGTCCGGCCATCCGGGCGGCGGGAAGGTGATCTACGCGGTTCCCGGAGTGCCCTGGGAGATGCAGAAGATGGTCAGCGAGTGCGTGCTGCCCGACCTGCAGGCCCGAGCCGGCGAGCGCCATGTGATCCGCAGCCGGACCCTGCGCACATGGGGACACTCGGAGTCCGGCCTCGCCGAGCTCCTCGAGCCGGAGATGCGCCGCCTCGACTCGACCGGCGAGGCCACCATCGCCTTCCTGGCCAGCGGCATGGAGGGGCTGAAGGTCCGCATCACCGCCAAGGCCGCCGACGACGAGACCGCCGAGGGAGTGCTGTCCCGTGTGGAGTCGAGGGCGCGGGCGGTCATCGGCGAGGCCGTGTTCGGCGCCGACGACGACACCATGGAGTCGGTGGTCGTCGACCTGATGCAGTCGCAGGGCCTGACGCTGGCGCTGGCCGAGTCGGTCACCGGCGGGCTGATCGCGGCTCGCCTCACCGACGTCCCCGGCGCGAGCAAAGTGCTGCGGGGCGCGGTGGTGCCCTACGACAGGGAGATCAAGACCGGTGTCCTGGGCGCGCCCGATGTGAACGCGGTCAGCTCGGAGATGGCGCTGGCCATGGCTGAGGGGGCCTGCCGGGTGCTGGGTGCCGACGTCGGTCTGGCCACCACCGGTGCCGCCGGTCCCGACCCCCACGAGGGCGCCGAGGCGGGAACGGTCTGGATCGGTCTGCACCTCGACGGCGAGGGCGAGGCCGCCCGGGTGCGCTTCAACATGGCCCGGACCATGGTGCGCCAGCTCGGCACGATCACCGCATTGAACCTGCTGCGGACCCGCCTCCTGGCCCGAGCCGGCTGATCGCGGGGCGCCAGCGGCTCAGATGCCGGCGACCGTCCACCCCCGTACTGCCGGGCGACGGTCCTGACTGGAGCCGCGGTCGCTGAGATGCGCCTCCAGACGCGTCGGCGCATCCCATAGCATTGAGCCAGTGCGGGAGCAGGTCGACACAGCGAACGGCAGTCGGCCGGGCGGCGCGCCGGCGCTGTCGGAGCCGGAGAAGCGCATCCTGGCCGCCCTGTCGCGGCGCCCGCTCGGGCTCTACCCGGCCGCCTCGGTCGCGGTCGCGGCCGGACTCGACCGTGACGAGACGCTGCCGTGCCTGGAGAGGCTCGTCGAGTTGGGTCTGATAACGGGCGACCCCGAGATGGTGCTGGCCCGGCCCGTGCGGCGCGAAGTCGTCTGGCGCCTCGACGTCGCGGCCGCCTGGTCGCGGGTCCCCGACGTGCTGCGCTTCACGGAGCTTCCCGAGGTGCCGCCCGCGCCGATGCCCGACTGCCTCCCGGAGCGCTTCGCGCACCTGTTCTGGTGGGGCGACACGTCGCTGTACAAGCTGCCCCGCCACGCCGACTTCGTCGCGGAGCGCATCCTCGCCTCCTCAGATGTCTCCTCCTGGGGATGGGCACTGTCGACGCTGCCCTGCGACTCCCTGGAGTTCGTCGAAGGGCATCCCCACATCCCTGATGACAGGCGGCAACTCGTCCGTACCGCACTAGCGAAGCGCCGTGCGTCGCCTTTCTGACTATCGCGACCTACTGCCCGAGGGAACGCTCAACGCCTGGCCCACCGTCGCGGCTGCTCTCCCCGAGGGCGGTGCGTTGATGGGTGGCACAGGTCTTGCGATCTGGCTACGCCACCGGCGCAGCGTCGATCTCGACATTTTCTTTCCCTATCGCTTCGACATCGATCCGGTTCTCTCCGAACTATCGTCTGCTGGAGAGTTCCTCTTGACGGATGCCTCAGAGCGGTTGATTCGCGGAGTGTTCAACGATGTGAGCGTGGACATCGTCGCTGACGAGGGCGCGCACCGGCTCGGCCCGACGCTAGAGATAGATGGACTTCATGTCGCCTCGCTACAGGACATCGCGGCGGGCAAGTTCAAGGCGATAACCGGCCGAAAGCAGCTACGTGACTTCATCGATGTGATGTTCATCGAGACGGGTGGCGGAATCAGCATCGAGCAGGCCGTCATGCTGCACTTCCGCAGGTACGGCATCGACTTGCACTACTCCGAGGTCAGTGGCGTTCTCCGACATCTCGTGGACTTTGGCCCGGTCAAGAGTGACGCCGCCATGGAGGAGATCTTCGGTGAGGACATCAGAGACCGGGTAGTTGAGCACTTCAGCGCCAGACATCTGGAGGTCGCAGAGGCCTTCCAGCAGCTCCTGGCTGAGGGCGACTAGCCGAGCGCCCGGTCCAGGGTCTCTAGGTCGGCCTGCCAGCAGCCCGTCAGGTGCGTGGGCTTGAAGCCCATCTCGATGTTGATGGCCAGCATGTGGGCGTTGCTGGCCGCGTTGCCGGTCTGGAGTGTGGTCACCTCGGGCTCGGTGGCCCGCAGCCGCTGCCACATGGCGGCCTTCACCCAGCGCCCGATGCCCCGCCCCCGGTGAGCGGGCAGCACCACCGTGCTCCACTGCCAGGATGCCGCCGGGCGGTGCCGGCTGACGAACACTTCGGTGGTTCCGGCCGCCTCGCCATCGGCGGTGACGGCCAGCACCCCGTGGTACTCCAGCCCGCGGGCTGCCCGGGCCTCGATCTCGGCCCGCACCATGGCCGCGTCGATGACGGTGTCGGCGATCTCCAGGTCGTCGGTGGGGGCGTCGTTCATGGCGTTGGCGGTGGCCACCAGGGCGTCGATCCGGTCCTCGGGGCAGCGTCGGGCCCAGTGCACGAGCTCCAGGTCGGCCGGACCGGCTGCGATCCAGCCCGCCATGAGCTCGGGATCGACCGAGGCCATGTCGAGTCTGGACTCCTGCTCGGTGTAGCGCAGTTCGGCCCCCAGGCCGGTCCAGAAGGCGTCGGCGGCCGGGGTGTGGTCGCCCCAGGCGATCACCGAGGTACGGCCGTCGTGTCGGGCTCGTCTCAGCAGTTCGGCCAGCACCGCGGCCGCGGTGCGGTCGTCGGTGGGGGTGATCTCCACCCCGGCCAGGTTGGCGTTGGCCGCGTCCGTGTTGAACTCCACGTGCCCGATGGCGGCGGCAGCGTTGCCGTCCGTGAAGGCAACCACCCGCTGGTGGCGACAGTGGTCGGTGGCGTCGTCGTCGAAGGTGGCCCGCAACTCTGCCGCTGGGGTGACCGGCAGCCCGGGGTCGCGCTGGCGGTCAAGTCGCTGCTGGAGTTGCAGCGACGCGGCCAATTCGGCTGCGTCGAGTGATCGGGCATCGACAATCCGCACAAGCGGAGCGTACGGGCGACATCATGGATCGGGGAACCAGCCCCGGCCCCGGAGCGTCATATCGCTGATCGTGCCCACGGAGCCAGGCGTCCTTCCCGACACAAGGAGCCCGTTCATGAGCCACAGTCGCAAGGCGGCCATGCTGATAGCCATGCTGATGCTGGTGGCTGCGACCGGCTGTGGCGTAGCCGGGTCAGTGTTCGGCGGATCGTCGGTGACTGGGACGGTGACCTACCGGGAGCGGATCGCGCTCACGCCGGGCGCGAGAGTAATCGTCCAGCTACGCGACACCTCGTACGCGGACGCGGCCGCGGAGTTGATCGCCGAGCAGGTCATCACCGACCCCGGCCAGGTCCCGATCTCCTTCGAGGTCGACTACGACGCCGACGACATCGACTCCCGCAGCACGTACTCGGTGTCGGCCCGCATCGAGGAAGCCGACGGCCGACTGGCCTTCATCAACGACACCGCTTACGACGTGATCACCAGGGGCAATCCCACCAAGGTGGACATGCTTCTCGTGCTGGTGGAGCCGCCGCCGGAGATGGTGGACGGCGAGTTCAGCGCCGAGGACCGCCAGCCGGTGGAGGAGCCGGTCCACGTCACCGGCGCGGAGATCGTCTGGGAGGGCCGGCTAGCCTTCGCCCACGTCCTGTTCGCGATTTCCGAAGCCGACGGCTGCTACCGGATCGGCCGCGAAGAGGCCGCCGTGGACGGAAACCGCATCGTCGTCGAAGTCACCGCGTGGGTTCCCCGCCCGACCCCATGGGCCATCGACTGTTCCGACCGCACCCTCGAGCTCGACGCGTGGGTATTGCTGGGCGGTGCAGGCGACACCCTCGCGACCGGCGAGACCTACACCGCAGAAGTCAACGGCCAGCAGACGCTGACGTTCTCCGTGCCCTAGCCCGGGCCGGCGCTGGGCTCGTCAGCCGTCTTCGTCGGTGCGTTCGAGGCGGAGGGACGCGGAGTTCATGCAGTATCGCTCGCCGGTGGGGCGGGGGCCGTCGGGGAACCGGTGGCCCAGATGGGCGCCGCAGTTGGCGCACACGGCCTCCTCGCGGACCATGCCGAAGCTGCGGTCGGTGTGGATCTCGACCGCGGCGGGGTCGACCGCCTCCCAGAAGCTGGGCCAGCCCGTACCGGACTCGTACTTGGTGTCGCTGGAGAACAGGGGGGCGTCGCACACGATGCAGTGGTAGGTGCCGTCGTCGTGGCAGTTCCAGTACTCCCCGGTGAAGGCCCGCTCGGTGCCGGCCTGCTGGGTGACCTGGTACTGGGCCGGCGTGAGGCGGTCCCGCAGCTCGGCGTCGTCGAAGGTCTGGCGGGCGGGGGAGGCTTGCGAGGTCATGGTGGATGCCTTTCTGCTGGGCTCGGATCCGGGTTGGCGGCGTCTTGCACGGAACATTCGCCGGGCCATGGTGTTGCCTTTCTCGTTGACGGCTCTACGGTAGGCAACGCACACGGGCTTCGTTTGGTTCCCGGCCGGCGAGTCGAAGTCCTGCGGTGCCTTGATGCGAGCACTGCCGGCCCGCTCCATCCCGCTCGAGGGCGATAAGTCGCGCCGCTCGGGCGCATCTCGCGGGTGCTTGACCTGAACAGGTGTTCGGAACTACAGTGTTGTTATACTACGAGGACGGGTTGGCGCGGATCCACCGGTATCCGGCCTGTCACACCCCCCTCATAAGTTCATCAAGCATCCCCGACTCGCCGAGAGGCCACCAGCAATTCACCCGCCCCGAGGGGCACAGACACAGGAGAACGAAGTGGACGATCGACAAAAAGCACTGGAAATGGCCATGAGCCAGATCGACAAGCAGTTCGGCCAGGGCTCGGTTATGAAGATGGGCGAGAAGGCCACCATGAGCATCGAGGCGGTCCCCACCGGGGCGCTGTCGCTCGACCTGGCCCTCGGCATAGGGGGCCTGCCCCGGGGCCGGGTCACCGAGATCTACGGGCCGGAGTCCTCGGGCAAGACCACCCTCGCCACCCATGTGGTGGCCGAGGCCCAGCGCAACGGCGGCATCTGCGCCTACGTCGACGCCGAGCACGCCATGGACCCGGTCTACGCCAAGGCCATCGGCGTGGACATCGACGAGCTGCTCATCTCGCAGCCCGACACCGGCGAGCAGGCCTTGGAGATCACCGACATGCTGATCCGCTCGGGGGCGCTCGATGTGGTGGTGATCGACTCGGTGGCCGCGCTCACCCCGCGGGCCGAGCTCGAGGGAGACATGGGCGACACCCACGTCGGCCTCCAGGCCCGGCTGATGTCGCAGGCGCTGCGCAAGCTCACCTCCAACCTCAACAAGTCCAACACCATCTGCATCTTCATCAATCAGCTGCGCGAGAAGATCGGGGTGATGTTCGGATCGCCGGAGACCACGCCCGGTGGCCGGGCCCTCAAGTTCTACTCGTCGGTGCGGCTCGACATCCGCCGGATCGAGTCGATCAAGAACGGCATGGAGGTGGTGGGCAACCGCACCCGGGTCAAGGTCGTGAAGAACAAGTGCGCCCCGCCGTTCAAGCAGGCCGAGTTCGACATCATGTACGGCCAGGGCATCTCCCGTGAGGGCTCGGTGCTGGACTTGGCCGTCACCGAGTCCATCGTGAAGAAGTCCGGGGCCTGGTACACCTACGACGGCGAGCAACTCGGCCAGGGCCGCGAGAACGCCAAGGCGTTCCTCCAGGACAACCCCGAGTTGATGGTGGAGATCTCCGACCTGGTCTGGAAGGCCGTAATGCCCGAACCCGACCCCGAGGAGATCGAAGCGGCTGCTGCGGCTGCTGCCTACGACGGTCCAGGCGACACCGCCCGCTCGGCCGCATAGCCCGATCGCAGGGCATCGTCGGCGTGCTTCGGGAAAGCCATGCCCGAGGTGCGAGATGCCATCGGTCTGATTGAGGCGGACGGATGGCGGTGTGTCCGTACCAGGGGCAGTCATCGCCAATACCGCCATCCCTCCAAGCCGGGAACTGTCACGATTGCGGGAAGGGCAGGTGACGATCTTCGCCACGCACCTGGGCGAGTATCATGAGACAGCCGGGCTTGAAGGAGCGAGGGTCGCGGTGAGGTACACAGTTGTCATCGAGCGGGCACCCGGCAATCTCGCCGCCTACGTGCCGGACCTGCCTGGCTACGTAGCCACGGGCGACAACCTTGACGAGTTGCTGGCGGAGATCCGAGCGGCCATCGAGTTCCATATAGCGAGCCTGCGCGACCACGGCGAGTCGATCCCGGATCCTCTGTGCACTGCGGCTGTGGTGGAGGTGGCCACGGCCGCCTAGCGCAAGTTGGTGGCCGTAGCCTGGGGTCGTGGCCCGGACCTATGCCATCCGCACCTTCGGGTGCCAGATGAACGAGCACGACTCCGAGCGGATCGCGGGCCTGCTTGAGGGTGACGGCTACCAGCGAGCCTCGGTCCTGGAGCAGGCCGATGTGATGGTGCTCAACACCTGCTGCATCCGCGAGAACGCCGACAACAAGCTGTACGGCGCCCTGGGACGGCTCAAGGCGGTGAAGGCGAAGCGGCCCGACGCGCTGATCGCGGTGGCCGGCTGCCTCGCCCAGAAGGACCGGGAGCTGGTCCGGGAGCGGGCCGGCCACGTCGACGTGGTGTTCGGCACCCACAACGTGCACCGGGCTGCCGAGCTCATCGACCATGCCCGGCGGCACGGGCCGGTGGTGGAGATCCTCACCGAGACGGTCCGTGAGGACGCCGAGGCGTTCCCGTCGGCGCTGCCGGTGCGCCGGGAGGCCGAGCACTCCGCCTGGGTGACCATCCAGATCGGCTGTGACAACAGTTGCACGTTCTGCATCGTGCCCGCGGTACGCGGACCCGAGATCAGCCGCCCCTTCGGCGAGCTGGTGGACGAGGTGAGGGCCTTGGCCGTCGGCGGCGTCAGCGAGGTCACCCTCCTCGGCCAGAACGTCAACAGCTACGGCCGCGACCTGGCCCTGTCCCGCCGTGGAAGCGCCAACGGCAACAGTGTGAGCGCGGCGGGAGACGACGCATGGTGGTGTGGGTCGAACTGGGTGTCGGACCGTCGGGCCCGGCCGCTGTTCGCCGACCTGCTCCGGGCGGTGGGGGCCCTCGACGGCATCCGGCGGGTGCGTTTCACCAGCCCGCACCCCAAGGACCTGCGACCCGAGACCATCGCGGCCATGGCCGAGGTACCGGCGGTATGCGAGCACCTGCACCTGCCGCTCCAGTCGGGCAGCCACGCCGTCCTGAGGGCGATGCGCCGGGGCTACACCGCCGAGCGCTACCTCGAGCGGCTGCGAGCGGCCCGGGCCGCGGTCGACGACCTGGCCGTGTCCACCGACATCATCGTCGGGTTTCCCGGCGAGACCGAGGACGACTTCGAGAAGACCCTCGAAGTGGCGGCCGAAGCCCGCTACGACAGCGCTTTCACGTTCATCTTCTCGCCCCGGCCCGGCACCGCGGCGGCCGAGATGGGTGACCGGTTCGTGCCCCACGACGTGTCCGTGGACCGCTACGAGCGGCTGCGGCGGGTGATTGAGCGGTCCAGCCGCGTCGCCAACGAGGCTCGCGTCGGCCGAGTCGAGGAGGTCGTCGTGGAGGGGCCCAGCAAGAAGGATCCGTCCGTGGCCACCGGCCGCACCCGGCGCAACACCCTGGTGCACTTCGGATCGCCGCCCGGCGGAGTGCCGCCGACCGGCACCTACGCCCACGTAGAGGTCACCGCGGCCGCGGCTAACTTCCTGCAGGGCGCCATAGTCGACATCGAGGCGCCGCCAGCGGCCCCGGCACAAGCATCGGCGGGCCGTCGCCTGATTCCCGTGGCCGCCGCGACATAGTGTTCTGAGTCGTAAGTTCAGGCGGCGCGCTCAGACCTCTGTGGAATCTCGGGTTGGTTCTGTGCCCTCAATCCACACAAACCGCACCAAGAAATCTGACGGAGACACCTGCGGCACAGAAATGGGGCTTCGTGATCTGGCGATGCTCGCAGAGCGGCCACTGGTGATCGTCGGTCCCACCGCCTCCGGCAAGTCGGACCTGGCGATGGGCGTGGCGCGCCTGATCGGCAACACCGAGATCGTGGCCCTCGACTCAATGCAGGTCTACCGGGGCATGGACATCGGCACGGCCACCCCTACTGCCGCCGAGCAGGCCGAGGTGCCCCATCATCTGATTGATGTCGTGGACCCCTCCGAGGAGTTCGCGGTGGCGGAACTCCAAGCCCATGCCCGAACGGTGATCGGCGAGATCCGCGGCCGGGGCGCCGTCCCCGTGCTCGTGGGCGGCACCGGCCTGTACGTGCGAGCCGTGATCGACGATCTGAAGATCCCCGGGCGCTACCCGGAGGTTCGGGCCGAGCTGGAGGCCGATCCCGACACCGAGGCACTTCACCGGCGCCTGGCCGATCTCGACTCGGTTGCCGCCGACCGCATGGAAGCGTCGAACCGGCGGCGTGTGGTTAGGGCCCTTGAAGTCACCATCGGTAGTGGCGAGCCCTTCTCGTCCTACGGTCCGGGCCTAGCGCACTACCCGCCCACGCCGTTCGCGCAGGTCGGGCTGCGCTGGGACCGTGACCGCCTCGACGAGCGCATCGCGGCCCGATACGAGCGCCAACTCGCTGACGGGTTCCTCGACGAAGTGAGAGCCCTAGCTGAACGCCCCATTTCGCGCACTGCGTCCCAGGCTCTCGGCTACAAGGAACTGCTGCGCCATGTGCAGGCTGAAATGACCCTCGATGAGGCGGTCGAGTTGGCGGTGGTGCGCACTCGAAGATTCGCCCGCCGCCAGGAGCGCTGGTTCCGCCGCGACCCTCGCATCGGTTGGCTCGACGCCCCCGCGTCCGCCGCCGACATCATGCGCGAGTGGCACGCGGCCGCGATTAGCAGGCCAGAGTGCGGCAGCTAGTCAGGGCCTGGCGAGCGCGAGCTCAAGATGCGTGCGCATCGACACATCACCGACCGAGGAGTGCGGCGCTTACGTTTCCGAACTGCGCTGCGCCGGAGAGAATGCAACAGTGACCGGCGGGCTGCGACTACACAAGCTTCATGGGCTGGGCAACGACTTTCTTGTCGCGCTCGTCGACCAGTTGCCGACGGACGCCGACGCCGCCAGGACAGCCGCTGCGCTGTGCGATCGCCGCCGGGGCGTGGGCGCGGATGGGCTGATCTACGCAGTGCTGGATCCGGTGGGCGGCGGTGGGGATCGCTCCGCAACCATGCGGCTATGGAATTCCGACGGCTCCATGGCCGAGGTGTCCGGCAACGGCCTCAGGTGCCTGGCCCACGCCATCGCGGTCACCCTTGGATCGGCCGAACTCGAGATCGTCGCGCGCACCGTGGCCGGCCCGCGCCGATGCTCGGTCCGCCCGACGGAGACGCCCGGCACCGTCATCGGAACCACTGAGATGGGCACTCCGGGCACCGGCCCGCACCCCGACCGGCTCAGCCGCAGTCCCGAGACTGCCTTGGAGTGCCTCCTCGAACCGGGGACGATCAAGCGGTGGACCACGTTGAACGTGGGCAACCCCCACATCGTCGTTGCTGTGGACGATCCTGCCGAGGTGCCGCTGCATCCCGCCGGACCCGCAGTGGAGGCCATCTTCACCGGCGGCATAAACGTCCATTTTGGGGCGGTCACCGGTGCGGACGAGCTGACCCTAAGCGTGTGGGAGCGCGGTGCCGGGGCGACCGCGGCCTGCGGTACGGGCGCGGTGGCCGCCGCGGCCGCCTTTCACCGCTGGGGCGAGGTGGGACAGAATGTCACCGTGCGAATGGCCGGCGGCGATGCCCGGGTGGACCTCTCGGGACCAGTGACCCTCACCGGCGAATCGACCTACGTGGCCGCAGTGGACGCCGCCCGTGTCTGACGCCGGCGAGCCGCTGGAGGGCCACGGCGTGCCGGACAGCGACTTCGACGCCAGCGAGAGCAGCGACGCCCAGGTGGGCGGCGCCGACACGCACCGGGGCGGGTTCGGTGAGTTCGGAGGGGACGGTCCCGGTCTCATCGACCGGGCCTTCCGGGAGCGGATCATCCTCGTCGGCGTGACCCGGCCGGACCGGGACGCCGCCGCCACCGACGCCTCCCTCGACGAGTTGAGCCTGCTGGTGGACACCGCGGGCGCGGACGCCGTCGAGAGGGTCTGCCAGCGCCGCACCGCCCCCGACCCGTCCACCTTCGTCGGTGCCGGCAAGGCTCGCGAGATCAGGGCGGTGGCCGACGAGGTCGACTGCGACACGGTGGTGTTCGACGACGAGCTCAGCCCCGCGCAGCAGTTCAACCTGGAGAGGCTCCTGGGGCGCACCGCCCTGGACCGCACCGCGGTGATCCTCGACATCTTCGCCCAGAACGCCAGCACCCCCGAGGGCAAGGCCCAGGTAGAGCTGGCCCAGCTCCGGTACCGGCTGCCCCGCCTGCGCGGCGCCGGTCGCCGGCTGTCCCAGCAGGCCGGCGGCATCGGCACCCGGGGCCCCGGCGAGACCCAGCTCGAGGTCGACCGCCGGCGCCTTGAGCGGCGTATCCACAAGCTCGAGGCCGACCTGCGCCGCATCGCCGGCCACCGTCGCACCCAGTCCAAGGCCCGCACCCGCACCCGCAACCGGGCGGTGGCCATCGTCGGCTACACCAACGCGGGCAAGTCGTCGCTGCTCAACCGGATCACCTCAGCCTCGGTTGCGGTAGAGGACCGCCTGTTCGCCACCCTCGACCCCACAACCCGGCGGCTAGGCCTGCCCGGCGGCGAGACAGTGTTCATCACCGACACCGTGGGCTTCGTGCGCAAGCTGCCCCACCAGCTGGTGGAGGCGTTCAAGACGACTCTCGACGTGGTACGCGACGCCGATCTGCTGGTCCACGTCGTGGACAGCGCCGACAGCGATCCCGACGGCTCGATGGCGGCCGTGCGCGTGGTGCTGGCCGAGATCGAGGCGGACGAGGTCCCCGAGTTGGTGGTGTACAACAAGAGCGACCTGGGCCCGGCGGCAGCCCGGCTGGCCGAGCGCACCGAGGGCTCGTTGGCCGTGTCGGCCGCTACCGGCGAAGGGATCGAGGAACTGCTGGGCGCCATCGGCGACCGGATGCGCCGCGTCGCCCGCGAGGTCGAGCTGGTGGTGCCATGGGACCGGGGCGACGTGCTCGCGGGAGTGCACCGCGAGGGTCAGGTGTTGGACTCCACCGCCACCGAGGAGGGGATGAGGGTCAGGGCCCGCCTGGAACCGTCGTCGGTCGGCGCCCTGAGCCGCTACGTGGTCAACGGCTGGGACGGCGAGTGAGGGTGGCCCGGAGGCGGGGCGAGGGCCGGTCGGCGAATCCCGGGCGCGCCAACAACAGGTGCGGCGGTGGGAGCGGCACGGTGTGCGCTGGAGACGACCGGTGACTTCGGGCTTCGCGCCGCCCCCGTATCCCTACGAGAGGCTCGACGAGTTGCGGGCCGCGGCCGCGCCTCTGCCCGGCGGCGCGGTGGACTGCTCGATCGGGACGCCCTGCGACCCGCCGCCGGCTCAGGTGGTGGCCGCGCTGGCCGGCTCCGGCACTGAGCGCGGCTACCCGGCGTCGATCGGCTCGCCGGCGTTCCGTCAGGCGGCGGCCGGCTGGACGCAGCGCCGCTTCAACGTCGAATTGGATCCCGACTCGCAGGTCGCGGCGTGCATTGGAACCAAGGAGTTCGTGGCGTCGCTTCCCGGCTATCTGCGACTTCGCCATCCTGATCGAGACACCGTGCTGTACCCGGCGGTGTCTTACCCGTCGTACGCGATGGGGGCGACCCTGGCCGGGTGCCGGCCTGTGCCGGTGGCCGTGGACCGGCACTTCCGCGTCGACCTCTCCACAATCGACCCCCGCGACGCCGCAAGGGCCCTGTGCCTGTGGGTGAACACGCCCGGAAACCCGGCCGGAGCCCTCGACGACCTGGGTGCGGCCGCCGCGTGGGGGCGGCACAACGGCGTGCTCGTCGCCAGCGACGAGTGCTACGCCGAGTTCACCTGGGACGGCCCGCCCCGCACGATCCTGGAGCACGGCACCGCCGGCGTGCTGGCCGTTCACTCGCTGTCGAAGCGCTCGAACATGGCCGGCGTGCGGGCCGGGTTCTACGCGGGCGACGCCGAACTGGTCCACTACCTGCGCGAGTGCCGCAAGCACGCGGGCTGCATGGTGCCCGGCCCGGTGCAGGCGGCCGCAGTGGCCGCCTGGAGCGACCAGGATCATGTGGACCAGCAGCGAGCCCGCTACCGGGACCGCCTTGAGCGGCTCGCGTCCATCATCGAGCTGGCCAACAGGCTCGGACACCTCGGCGACGCCCGAATCACGATCGATGACGCGTTCGAGCCGCCCGAGCCGCCCGCCGGTGGCTTCTACCTCTGGACGCGAGTTCCCGGTGGCGACGCTTGGGCGTGCGCGGATGCGCTGGCCCGCAGCTGCGGCCTGATCGTCAGCCCGGGAGAGTTCTACTGCGAGCAGCCATGCGCATCCGGGGCCGTCGATGCCAGCGAGTATGTCCGCATCGCCGCGGTGCAGCCCGAAGGACGTCTCCAGTTGGCGGAGTCCCGCCTGCTGGAACCGGCTGGTTAGCGGTAGCCAACCAACTTCTGTCAATTCTCCACCTCTACGGTGGTTTCTTGACAGAGGTTCGGCCGCAGCACCCGCATTCGTCAGTGAGGCAGCGGCCAGTAGCCTTCCAGCCCATGTCAACGCTTGAGTCCCGTATCAGCCAGCTCTGGGAAGCCCGCCCTGATCTCGACGGCGACGACCCCGAGGTGATCGCCACCGTGCACGAGGCCATCGACGCCCTCGACACCGGCGAGGCCAGAGTGGCCGAGGTGCTCGACGACGGCACGGTGAGGGTCAACCAGTGGTGCAAGCAGGCGATCCTGCTGCTGTTCTCCACGGCCCGGATGAGCACCATCGAACTAGGACCGTTCGAGTTCGCCGACAAGATCCCCCTCAAGACCGACTACGCGGCCCGGGGCGTTCGGGTGGTGCCGGGAGCGTCGGCCCGCTGGGGCAGCTACCAGGGGCCGGGCGTGATCATGATGCCCAGCTACACCAACATCGGCGCCCATGTGGGGGCCAACACCATGGTGGACACCTGGGCCACCGTCGGTTCCTGCGCTCAGATCGGCGCCAACGTGCACCTCTCGGGCGGGGTCGGCATCGGCGGCGTGCTCGAGCCTCCGGTAGCCCAACCGGTGATCGTGGAGGACGACTGCCTGATCGGCAGCCGCTGCATCGTGGCCGACGGCGCCCGCGTCGGGCGGGGCACGGTGCTGGGAGCAGGGGCGATCCTCACCGGTTCCATCCCCGTCATCGACGCCGAGACAGGCGAGGAACTGGGCCGCGGTGAGGTGCCGCCCTGGTCGGTGGCCGTGCTCGGCACCCGGACCCGCCAGTTCGCTGGCGGCGAGTTCGGCCTGCCCGCGGTGCTGGTGATCAAGCGCCTGTCCGAGGGCGAGCGCCACGACAAGTCGGCCCTCAACCAGATCCTGCGCGACCACGGCGCCACCACCTGACATGGCCCCCGGGGCATTGCCGGCCGGCGACCTGATGGCGCTTGCGGCCGCTCTGGTGGACGTGCCCTCCGAGAGCTACGGCGAAGGGCCGCTCGCGGACCTGATCGAGGCCGACCTGCGCCAGGCCGGGCACCTGAGCGTGGATCGGGTGGGCGACAACGTCGTGGCCCGCACCGATCTGGGCCGCGGCCGGCGAATAGTCCTGGCCGGCCACACCGACACCGTGCCGGCAAACAACAACGCGCGGGCCCGCGTCGACGGCGATGTGCTGTGGGGCCTGGGCGCGGCCGACATGAAGGGCGGCATTGCCGTGATGCTGGAGCTGGCCCGGGAGGTCGAAGCCCCGGCCGCCGACGTCACCTACGTGTTCTATGCCCGCGAAGAGGTCGACGCGGCCGACAACGGCCTGCTGGAGGTGGCCGCAGCCCGACCCGACCTGATCGAGGCCGATGTGGCCCTGCTGGGTGAGCCGACCGCCGCCGCGGTTGAGGCCGGCTGCCAGGGCACGATGAGGCTGAGCGTCACCCTGGCCGGGGAGAGGGCCCACACCGCCCGCGGCTGGATGGGTCGCAACGCGATACACCGGCTCGCGGCCGTGCTGAGCGCGGTCTCCGCCTACGACGCCCGCCGGCCCGTGGTGGAGGGATGCGAGTACCGCGAGGGTCTCGAGGCGGTCTCGGTGAGCGGGGGAGTGGCCGGCAACGTGGTGCCCGATCGCGCCACGCTGATTCTCAACCACCGGTTCGCTCCCGACCGGACGCCCCGGCAAGCCGAGGAGCATGTCCGGTCGCTCCTCGCGGGCGTGCTCTCCGAGGGTGACACCGTCGAGCTGACCGACATGGCTCCGCCTGCGGCTCCCGGGCTCGACCACCCGCTGCTGACGGGGCTCATCCGGCGCAGCGGCGTGCCGGTGCGAGCCAAGCTGGGCTGGACCGATGCCGCCTTCTTCGCGGCCCGGGGGGTGCCGGCATCGAACTTCGGTCCCGGCGATCCGTTGCTGGCCCACACCGCCGGAGAACGCGTGCACCGCGACGAACTCGTCTCGGTCCACGCCGCCCTCGAGGACCTGCTTGTCAACGGCGCCTGAGCGGGCGCCGCGGGGCGCCGAGACCGGCTAGTAGCGGCGCATCATGGTGACCACCTTGCCGTAGACGGTCACCTCCTCCGGCCCGAACTCCATCGGCTCCATGTGCTCGTTGGCCGGCTCCAGGACGATCCGGCCTCCGCCTCGCCGCAGCGTCTTGACGGTGGCCTCGTCACCGGGGATCCCGGCCACGACGACCTCGCCGTCCTCCGCGGTGCTCTGAGCCCGGCACACCACGTAGTCACCGTCGAGGATCCCGGCGTCGATCATCGAGTCGCCCCGTACTCGCAGCATGAACAGCTCACCCTCACCGGTGAGGTCGGCCGGCATCGGCACCAGTTCCTCGACGTTCTCGGAGGCGAGCACGCCTGATCCGGCGGCGACGTCGCCGACGAGGGGAACATGGCGCACCGGGCGGCGCTCGACGGCCGCGCCCGAGTTCTCGTCGTAGCAGACCTCGATGGCCCGGGGGCGGGTGGGGTCGACCCGCAGGTAGCCGGCCGAATCGAGCACATCGAGGTGGGCCTTGACCGAGGCCGGCGACCTCAGACCGACCTTGGCTGCGATCTCCCGGATCGAGGGCGGGTAGCCGCGGTCCCGCTGGTGCTCGACGATCATGTCGAGAATCTGGCGGCGGCGGGCGGTGAGCGGCTTGCGGTGGGCCGGCGGCGTCATGTCTGTCTCCGATCTTGGACTTTGAAACGGGTTGTGTCCGAACATCTGTTCGCTATAGAGTATGCGAACACATGTTCAACACAGGAGTATATCCGTACACATGTTTGTGGAACACGCGTTCGATGTCAAGGATCTCGGTTCCGGCGTGGGCGGCGGCGGCCTTGTCACACCCCCGCGGGAGGATGGACCCATGGCCCTAGCCCCCACCCATGCTCTCGTCCCTTCCGCCGCCCCCGCCTGCGGCGCTCCGCCGCCCGCGGCCCGGGCGGCTCGCCTGCCGGAGTCCGTGTACCGCCGACGGCGGGCGGTCGCGGCGTTGGTAGCGGCTGCGGTGGTCACGCTGATGGTGGTGGTGGGCCGTCCCGACGGAGTTCCGGTGGGCGAGGCCAACCCCTGGCCTTCCACGGCGGAGGTCTCGTTGTCGACGGAACTGCCGGGGGTCTATGTGGTGCAGCCGGGCGACACGCTGTGGGACATCGCCCGCGCCCTCGCACCCGGCGAGGATCCCCGTGCTTTGGTCCACGAACTGGCCGGCACCGCAGGCGGAGCCGGGCTGGAGCCCGGCCAGCGGATCGTCATCGACGACGTTCGCGCCGTGGCTCTCGGCGACCTGGGAGGCGAGACCTACACGCCGCCCGCTCAGCCGGCCACAGCCGGTTGAGACAGCTCCCGGATGTAGCGGACGAAGAGGGTGTCGGAGGATTCGAGGACATGGTCGATGGACAGGTGGAGCGGCACTGTTCGCCTCGATCCGTGCACAATTCTGGAGCTGGCCCCGCCGGCGACCAGCGGCGCGACCGACAGGCAGAACTCGTCGATCAGGCCGGCATCGGCCAGTTGCCCGTTGAACGAGGGGCCTCCCTCGGAAAGCACCACCTTGGCGCCGCGTCGGTCGAGCTCGGCCAGGATCTCGGCCGGTTGGGGCCGTGGCGACGGCAGCTGCACCACCTCCGCCACCGGATCGAGGCGGGCCACGGCTTCAGGCGCGGCGGTGCTGCCGGTGAGGATCACCGGCAAGTCGTCGCCCGGGCGCTGATCGGCGAACAGCGGCAGGCCCAGGCCGAGGTCGAGGCTGGCGCTGACCACGGCCAGGCGGGGCCGCTCGGCTCGCCCCGCGGCCAGCCGCGCCCGGCGGGAGGCCGCCCGGGGCCGGGGCACGCCGTAGTGCTCGGCCCGCACCGTGCTGGCCGCGGCAACGATCCAGTCGGTGCTGGCCCGCACAGCCGAGAAGACGGCCTCGTCGGCCGGGTTGCTGAGCGCTCCGCTGGTGCCGTCGACGGCGGCGGCGCCGTCGGCGGAGGCGATCATGTTGACCATCAGCCACGGCCTTCCGGCTGGCTTGGGGCGAGCCAGAGCCGGGTAGAGCTCCATCGGGTCGACGTCGACGACGGGGCCGGGCAGCAGTCTCCGCACGCTCGCGACGGTACCAATGTTGCCGTACACAGTTAATCCCGAAGTAATCCAGAGGCGAGCCCAGAAATCCCTAGGAGGGTCCACAGTCACGCGGGCGTCATCGTCGCCGGGCGTCCTAGGGTCGCGACGGCGGGCGCACCGCCGCACGCCCGGTAGAATCTCAGGAGGGTAATTCTCATGACGATGGCCCCCGAGCAGACCGCTCTGATCTCCGGCAGCCACCCTCTGCCCGCGGGTCAGGAGGATCCGGCTGACCGGATCGTGTGGGAGCGCCGCGACGCGCGCCTGCTGGACCATCGAGACGGATCGGTCGCCTTCGAGCAGCCCGATGTGGAGGTCCCGGCCACCTGGTCGCAGAACGCGACCAACATCCTGGCCCAGAAGTACTTCCGCGGCCCGCTGGGCACGTCCGAGCGGGAGTGGTCGCTGAGGCAGGTGGTTGACCGCGTCGTCGGCACCATCACCGCCTGGGGCGACGGGGACGGCTATTTCGCCGACGAGTCCGAGGCGTCGCGGTTCCGGACCGAGCTGTCGTACCTGCTCTACACCCAGCGGGCCGCCTTCAACTCGCCCGTGTGGTTCAACATCGGTGTGGCCGGGGTGCCCCAGCAGGCGTCGGCGTGCTTCATCCTGTCGGTCGACGACACGATGGAGTCGATCCTCGAGTGGTACGCCGAGGAGGGCCGGATCTTCAAGGGCGGCTCCGGCGCGGGCGTGAACCTGTCACATATCCGGGCCAGCTCGGAGCCCCTGGCCGGTGGCGGCACCGCGTCGGGGCCGGTGAGCTTCATGCGGGGAGCGGACGCCTCGGCCGGCACCATCAAGTCGGGCGGCAAGACCCGCAGGGCGGCCAAGATGGTGGTCCTCGACGCCGACCATCCCGACATCGAGGACTTCATCTGGTGCAAGGCCCGCGAGGAGCGCAAGTCGAGAGTGCTGGCCGCGGCCGGCTTCGACATGGGCGTCGACGGCGCCGACACCGCCTCGGTGCAGTATCAGAACGCCAACAACTCCGTGCGGGTATCCGACGAGTTCATGAGGGCGGCCACCTCCGGCGACGACTGGGACCTGACGGCCCGCACCGACGGCACGGTGCTCAAGCGGGTTCCCGCTCGTTCGATCCTGCGCCAGATGGCGGAGGCCGCGTGGGAGTGCGCCGACCCCGGCGTGCAGTTCGCGACGACCATCAACCACTGGCACACCGCCCCGGTCACCGGCCCCATCACCGCCAGCAACCCGTGCTCGGAGTACGTCCATCTCGACGACAGCGCCTGCAACCTGGCCTCGATCAACCTGCTGAGCTTCCTCGACGACGACGGCCGCTTCGACGTCGGCGGCTTCCGCAGGGCGGTGCAGGTGGTGTTCGCGGCCCAGGAGATCCTGGTGGGCCACGCCGACTACCCGACCCAGGCCATTGCCGACACCACCAGGGCGTTCCGCCAGCTCGGTTTGGGCTACGCCAACCTCGGGGCGCTGCTGATGGCCGTGGGCCTGCCCTACGACTCCGACGAGGGCCGGGCGGTGGCTGCGGCCATCACCGCGCTCATGACCGGCGAGGCCTACCTCACCTCCACCCGCCTGGCCGAGCGCATGGGACCCTTCGCCGGCTTCCACACCAACCGCGAAGCCATGCTGCGGGTCCTGGACCAGCACCGCACCGCCACCGCCGCCATCGACGAGGACCTGGCGCCCCCCGAAGTCCTAGAGGCGGCCCAGCTGGCGTGGGACGAGGCCTGCGAGCGCGCCGACCGTCACGGCGTGCGCAACAGCCAGGCGACCGTCCTGGCGCCCACCGGCACCATCGGGCTGCTGATGGACTGCGACACCACCGGCATCGAGCCCGATCTAGGGCTGGTCAAGTCCAAGCGGCTGGTGGGCGGCGGAACCATGGAGATCGTCAACACCACCGTGCCGAGGGCGCTTCGCCGCCTCGGCTACGACGACGAGCAGGTCGAGAGCATCACCGATCACATCGCCGAGCACCACAGCGTGGCCGGAGCGCCCCTCGACGCCGGGCACCGCGACGTGTTCGCCTGCTCGCTGGGTGACGACGCCATCAGCACGTCCGGGCACATCGAGATGATGGCCGCAGTGCAGCCGTTCCTCTCCGGCGCCATCTCGAAGACCGTCAACATGCCGGCCGACGCCAGCATCGACGATGTGGAGGAACTCTTCATCGACTCTTGGCGCCTCGGGTTGAAGTCGGTGGCGATCTACCGCGACAGCTCGAAGGTGTCCCAACCCCTGACCGTCGGCACGGCCGAGGGCTCCGGCACCGCCGAGGGCCCCGCCCGGACCCCGGACATCGAGCCGCCGGCTGGCGAGGCCCCGGCGGAGCCGGTGCGCCGGCGGCTCCCCAAGTCGCGCCGGTCGCAGACGTTCGAGTTCCGGGTAGCCGACTGCAAGGGCTTCGTGACGGTGGGGGAGTACCCCGACGGCCGTCCGGGCGAGATCTTCGTCAAGGTCTCCAAGCAGGGCTCGACGCTGGCCGGGATCATGGACGCCTTCGCCATCTCGCTCAGCCACGGCCTGCAGTACGGCGTGCCGCTGTCCGCCTTCGTCGACACGTTTGTCGGCGTGCGCTTCGAGCCGGCCGGCATCACCGACGATCCCGACATCCGCATCGCCACCAGCCTCATGGACTACCTGTTCCGCAAGCTGGCGGTGATGTACCTGACACCGGAGGAGCGGGCCGCGCTGGGCGTCTACACCACCGGCGAGCGGACCCAGCCCACGCTTCCCGGCGTGGAGGAGCAGGTCGCCGAGACCGAGCAGGGACACGACCTCCCACCCGATCCGCCCTCGGTCCCGTCGCCGGTCCAGCTGATCGGCCAGCTCGACTTCTCCGCGGCGTCGGCACCGCCCGAACCGCCAGGGCCCGAGCGGCCCGCGAGCGCAGCGAGCATGAGCGGGGAACACGCCGCGGACCGGCAGGCGGGCCCGCTGGACGCGCCCTTCTGCATGACCTGCGGCGTCCCGATGCGCCGCGCCGGCTCGTGCTACGTGTGCAACGACTGCGGCGCCACCAGCGGCTGCAGCTGATCCCCCGCTGAGCTACTCGCCGGTCGCTTCCGCGGTCCCGGCGGCCAGCTTCTTCTTGTGGCGCAGGTAGTTGCCGACCATCTCACCGAACGGGGCCGGGTTGTAGATGTCCTCCTCGTAGCTCCACAGCCCTCCTCCCGCGTACTTGAGCAGGGTGAAGTTGTACTCCTGGTGGAGCGAGCCGTCGCCGGGGTCGGCCATCCGGTTCCATACCTTGCACACCACCCACCCCCTCGTCTCGTCGATGATGTACCACTCGATCGGGAAGTGGATCATCTCGTTGTTGGGCCACTGGCTCATGGTCGACTGGATCCAGTTGTAGATGGCCTCCCGCCCGCCCATGGTGCCGAAGTGGTGCTCGATGTAGGTGGCGTCCTCGGTGAACTGGTCGGCCCACTCGCGCCAATCGCCGGACGTGCCGGCTCGCCGGGCCACCTCCTGGTAGCGGGTGAAGGCCTCCTCGATCTCTTCTCGGCTCCAACGGCTCATGGCTCACGCTCCTTGCTGTGGGGTGCCTGCTCCGGGCAGGGTCAGGGGGACAGCTCGAAGCGTAGGTGACTGCCCAGGTCCCCTACGAGGTCGACCAGGAAGCAGCGCTCGACGAAGCGCCAGCGCCCGTCGATGCGTTTCAGAGTGTCGTGGTAGCGGCCGCTGATGATGGCCTGCATCGGTGAGTCCGGAGCCTGCTGGAAGACGATGTAGACCGAGCGGACCGTGGCGGTGCCGCCTTCGGTCTCGATGATCGGGTTGGCGGTGATGTGCCGGGTACGAGGGGTGCCGTCGTCGTAGGTGATCACCGTGTTCCGGTACATGTCCGCGATGGCCTGCGCTCCCGAGGGACCGTCGCCGTCGTCGCCGTAGCTGAAGGTGCAGTGCTCCATGAGTTCGCCGACCTCGTCGAAGCGCCCCGCGTCGACAAGCTCGGCGTAGCGGTACAGCTCGTTGGTAATGGCGGTGGCTTCGTCGGAGCCCATAGCCATCGACCGTAGTATCGGCTGGGCATGGCGCGCCCATCGATGCCCTCGCTGCCCGCGCTGTGGCGCGGCATCCTCACACTCATCGGCGATTTCCGCGACGAGTGGTCCCGGGCCCGCGTCGGTGGCCTGTCGGCCGAGATCGCCTTTTTCGGGCTCCTGGGCCTGTTCCCCGCGGTGCTGGTGTTCGCGGCCGCGCTCGGCTCGCTCGACGTGGTGATCGGCGCCGGCGCCGCAGCCGACACCGAGCAATGGCTGCTGGACCGCGTCGTCGAGACCTTCGGCCGCGACAACACTCTGCGGCAGACGGTCGAGGAGCTCTTCGACCGGTCCAACGCGGGACTGATCACCGCCGGCGTTGTGCTGACCCTCTACGCCTCGTCGCGGGGGTTCACCGCGGTGGTCGGAGCCCTCGACGTCACCTACGGCCATGAGAACCGCAGGAACTGGATCTCCACCCGGGTGATGGGCTTCGTGCTCACCCTGTTCACCCTGGTGGTGGCCGCGCTGGTGGCCGCCATGGTGGTGGTGGGGCCGCTGCTCGGCGGCGGCGAGGAGCTCGCTGACCGCCTGGGGGCGGGCTCGGCGTTCACCACCGCCTGGGTTTGGTTCCGCTGGCCGGTGGTGTTCGTGGTGGTGGTCTGCTGGGGAACGTCGATCTATCACTTCGCCCCCCGCCGCCGGACTCCATGGCGGACCGATCTGCCCGGCGCGGTCGTGGGCACGATCTGGTGGCTGGTGGTGTCGCTGGGCTTCCGGGTCTACCTCGATGCCGCTTCCAGCGGCGTGAACGCGGTGTTCGGCCTGCTCGGCGGGGCCTTGAGCCTGCTCATCTGGCTCTACCTGCTGGCGATGGGCCTGCTCGTCGGGGCGGAGATCAACCACATCCTCCACGGCCGCCGCGACCTGCACACCCCAGAGCTGTCTCTCCAGCGGTACTCTCGCAAGCGATGAGTGAGTTCCGGGTCGATCTCGACGAGATCACCTTCAACCTGCGCCACGTGGCCGATCTCGAGGGGCTCGCCGCGCTCGACGGCTTCGAGCACGTGGAGTCCGAGACGGTCGACCAGCTCCTCGCCGAGGCCGCCCGGTTCGCGGAGGAGGTGATAGCGCCGCTGAACCGCGTCGGCGACACGGAGGGCTCCCGCCGCCTCGACGACGGCTCGGTGGCGACGCCCACCGGGTTCAAGGAGGCCTACCGGTCCTACGTGGAGGCCGGCTGGGGCGCCGTGTCCATGGATCCCGACTACGGCGGTGGGGGCTTCCCCCACCTTGTGGGGCTGGCCGTGGAGGAGATGTTCACCACTGCCTGCATGTCATGGTCGCTCTGCCCACTGCTCACCCAGGGCGCCATCAACCTGCTGGGCGCGCACGGAACCGGCGAGCAGAAAGCCCTCTACCTGCCGCAGATGGCCTCCGGCGTCTGGACCGGCACCATGAACCTCACCGAGCCCCAGGCCGGATCCGACCTCGGGGCGGTGACGACCCGCGCCGTGCCCCAGCCCGACGGCTCCTACCGGCTGTTCGGAACAAAGATCTTCATTACCTACGGCGAGCACGACCTGGCCGACAACATCGTTCACCTGGTGCTGGCCCGCTTGCCCGGCGCGCCTCCGGGGACCCGGGGGATCAGTTGCTTCCTGGTGCCCAAGCACCTGCCCGCCGCCGACGGATCGACCGGCGCCCGCAACGACGTGCACTGCGTCTCGATCGAGCACAAGCTGGGGATCCACGCCAGCCCCACCTGCGTGATGTCCTACGGCGACGACGAGGGCGCGGTCGGGTTCCTGGTCGGCGATGAGAACGGCGGGATGCGGGCCATGTTCACGATGATGAACCACGCCCGTCTCAGCGTCGGCCTGGAAGGTGTGGCCATCGCCGAGCGGTCCTACCAGCAGGCCCTCGCCTACGCCCACGAGCGACGCCAGGGCCGGGCGCCCGGCGCGCCCGCCACCGAGTCGTCGGCCATCATCGACCATCCCGACGTGCGCCGGATGCTGCTGGACATGCGGTCCACCACTGGCGCGATGCGGGGACTCGCCTACCGCAACGCGGAGGCCATCGACCGCTCCTCGCACGGGGCCGACGCCGACGAGCGCCAGGAGGGCTCGGAACGGGCCGCGCTGCTGACGCCGCTGACCAAGGCGTGGGCTACTGACCTGGGATGCGAACTGGCCAGCGTCGGCCTTCAGGTGCACGGAGGCATGGGCTTCATCGAGGAGACCGGCTCGGCCCAGCACTATCGCGACGCCAGGATCGCTCCCATCTACGAGGGCACCAACGGCATACAGTCGGCCGACCTCGTCGGGCGGAAGCTGTCCATGCGGGGCGGTGCCGCGGTGCGCGATCACCTCGACGGCGTCCGGGAGACCGCAGCCGCCCTCAACGGCACCGCGGGGCTGAAGTCCGTTTGCCAGCACCTCGAGGCCGCGGTGGACGCCACCGGCGAGGCCAGCGAGTGGCTGCTGGCGGCCGAGCCGTTCGATCGCCTCGCGGGTGCCGACGCCTACCTGAGGATGCTGGCCACCACGACCGGCGGGGCCGCCCTGGCCGACGGAGCGCTGGCCGCCGACCGGCTCGAAGCGCCCGAGCTCGCGGCCGACCGGGCGGTCCTGGCCCGCTTCTTCGCAGCCAACCGGCTGTCGGCAGTTCCGGGACTGTTGGCTGCGGTGACCGAGCCCGCCGACGATCTGGTGGCGGCCGGTCGGCGGATCCTGGCGGGCTGAGGAGCCGGCGGACCTCGTGGTTGCCGTCTCGACCCTGCTGATCGGTTCGATACCGAGCCCGCCCCGCAACGGTCTCGATCTCGGGCCGCTCCAGCTGCGGGCCTACGGCGTGATGATCGCGCTGGGCGTGCTCGCATCGGTGTGGCTGTCGAGGCGGCGCTGGGCGTCCCGGGGCGGCAACCCCGACCAGATCAGCCGGGTGGCTGTCTGGGGCGTGATCGCGGGACTGATCGGCGCCCGCCTGTACCACGTGATCACCGACTGGAAGAAGTTCCAGTCCGACGGCTGGCTGGACGCCCTCGCCATCTGGCAGGGCGGGCTGGGCATACCCGGGGGCATGACGGCCGGGATTCTGGTCGGGCTGTGGATGATCCGGCGCCAGCACATGAACCAGGGCGAGGCCATCGCGGCGATCGTGCCCACCCTCCCGCTGGCCCAGGCCATCGGGCGTCTCGGCAACTGGTTCAACCAGGAGCTGTTCGGCGGGCCCACCGACCTGCCCTGGGGCCTCGAGATCGACGAGGCCCACCGCCCGGCGCAGTACCTCGACGTCGAGACCTTCCATCCGACCTTCCTTTACGAGGCGGTGTGGAATCTGCTTCTCTGCGGCCTGCTGCTGCTCCTCGACCGCCGGCGCCGGCTGCTCGATGTTCCGACCCTGGTCACCGACCCCCGCAGGGTTAGCCGGCCCGGATCCCTGATGGCCGTCTACGTCCTCGGATACGGGCTCGGGCGGCTCTGGATCGAGGCGGTGCGCATCGATCCCGCCAGCCTGATCCTGGGTGTCCGGGTCAATATCTGGATGAGTCTCGTGCTCATCGCGGGCTCGGCCGCGTACCTGGTCTGGCTCCGCCGGCGCGCTCCCGGACCGAGACGTCCCGTCCTGCCCACCTGATCGCAGCGACCCGCCCGGCAGGCGGGGTCGGTCAGTTGAAGCCCCGGAGTGGGAAGTCGGCGCCGCGCTGGAGCCAGTTGTCGGCCAGGTAGTCAGCGGTGCCGTCGATCAGGTGCATCGTGTAGGCGTGGCGGCTGCGGTCCGAGGTGTTGGCCGCGCTCCAGTGCGGCAGCGTGCCGTGCAGGGCGATGAGCGTCCCGGCTGCGGCCTCCAGCGGCACCAGGTCATCAACCGGGTAGGGAGTGTCGTCGAGCACTTCGGTGACCGTGCCCTGGCTGCGGTCGGAAGGGTCCACGAGGCGGAAGCGAGTCTTGACCGGTATCCGGTGGCCACCGGGCACGGCCCACATGCAGCCGTTGGCCAGCGTGGCGTCCTCGATCGCGAACCACAGCCCGATCACGCTCTGGGGCTCAGTCCACAGGAAGGTGTGGTCGCAGTGGCAGATGACCTCCCCGCCGATGCCGGGCTGCTTGAAGATGTACATGGACTGGAGCAGCCGCGGGTCGGCCAGGCCCAGGTCGGCGGCGAGCGCAGACAGCTCGGGGGCCCTCGAGAAGGCGTCGAAGGTCGGGTCGAGGTCGTGCATGGCGTGGCCGATCTTGTTGACGGCCAGCGGCATCGGCCTGGTCAGGCGCCCGTCAACGATGGCCCCGTCCTCGAAGAACCAGCGCACCGTGTCGCCCGAGCCGAGGAACCACTCATCGGAGGCGTGGCTCTGCTCTGTGGTCGAGAACACGGTGAGGCTGCCGTCGGTGTCCGGGTCGATTCCGGCCAGCATCGAGTTGACGTGGGCCTTGAGGGCCTCGCACCGCTCGCTGGGCACGAAGCCGGGCAGCACCAGGAAGCCGTCTCGCTCCCAGTCCCGCAACTGGTCCGGCTCAAGGATTGAGAGAGCCATCTAGGCCTCCCCCTTGCGGTACGGCAGACCGTCGGCTCGAGGCATTCGCAGCCTCTGGGAGAAGAACACCAGCACCACCAGCACGATGACGAACGGCAGGATCGCGATCCACCAGTCGGGCACGGTCGTCGACAGGAAGTACCAGACAGCCGCACCCAGCCCCAACCCGGCGGCCAGCCCGGCGTCGATGCGGCGCCTGCGGTTCAACGCCCACGCCAGCACGGCCAGCAGAGCGATGGTGTTCACCAGCAGCAGCGCGTGCGACGCCGAGCCGTCCAGGTCCCGCAGCCCCACGCCGAAGGGGTAGCCGAACAGCAGGGCTCCGGCCATGATCCCGCCCGGACGCCAGTTCCCGAAGATGAGCGCCGCCAGGCCGATGAATCCCCGACCGTTGGTCTGACCCTCGAGGTAGATGCCCGACAGCTCCGGGCTGGCGATGAACGCCCCGCCCAGCCCGGCCAGCGCTCCGCTGATCACCACGCCGAAGTACTTGTAGAGGTAGATGTTGATGCCTTGGGTCTCGCCGCCGGTGGGGTGCTCGCCGCAGATCCGCAGTCGCAGCCCGAACCGGGTCCGCCACATCAGCCAGGCGCTGAACGGGACCAGGGCGAAGGCGATCATGGTGGCCAGCGAGACCTGGGCCACCAGCCCCCGTACCAGCCCGGTGATGTCGGAGACGAAGAACCAGTCCTTACGGGCGAACCACCCCAGCACGTCGGGCGTGTCCCAGCCGAACAGGTCGCCGCCGGCCAGGAACGGGAAGGTGAACCGGCCGACGCCCGGTGTGCGGGGCGACTGCGTTATCGAGCCGCCGTCGTAGCCGGTGAGGATCTCCGATGACAGGAACCGGGCCACGCCCGGCGCGGTGACGTTGATGGCCACGCCCGAGATGATGTGATCGACGCCGAACGACACGGTGGCGATGGCGTGGATTAGCCCTCCGATGGCGCCGCCGCCCATGCCGATCACCAGCCCGGCCCAGCCGCCGTAGTTGATGGCGCCCCAGGCGCCGAACCAGGTGCCCAGTATCAGCATTCCCTCCAGGCCGATGTTGACCACCCCGGCTCGTTCCGAGAACAGCCCGCCGAGCCCGGCCAGCATGATGGGCACCGCCCAGCGCAGCATGGCCTGCGACGAGGTGACCGCGGTGAGCCTCTCGGTGTCGTCGAAGCCCTGGACGACGGTGAGGACGAGCACGCCGACCGCGGCGTAGACCATCCATCGGGCCCATGAGGGCAGCCGATCGAGCGCGGCCCTCATGCGTCAGCCCCCGGGCTGGCTGCCATCGCGGCGGCCGCGGCGGCAGCCTCCTCGCGCTCGCGGATACGGCGCACGACCTCGTAGGCGATCACCGCGGTGAGGATGATGACGCCTTTCATGATCTCGACGATCTCGCGCGACGCGGCCCCCGAGATCTGCAGGATCCCCGATGAGACGTCCAGGAAGCCGAAGATGAGGGCGGCTACGGCCACTCCCGCCGGATGGTTGCGCCCGAGAAGGGCCACCGCGATTCCCGTGAATCCGAGCAGGCTGATGGGGTTCGACGGGTAGTAGCCCGTGTCCATCAGCTCGGTCATGCCGACCAGTCCGGCCACCATGCCCGAGAGGGTCATGGCGATCACCACCATGCGCTTGGGCGACACCCCTCCGACATGGGATGCCGTCGGGTTGGCGCCGCTCGACCGCAGGTCGAAACCGAACACCGTCCGGTTCAGGATCACGTGGTAGACGACCCCGACCACCAACGCGACGACCAGCATGCCGGTCAGCTTCTTGCCCAGGCCGACCTCGCGGGTGAAGACCTCAAGCCAGGAGTTGATGTCGGGCAGCAGGCCGCTCTCCGCGATGGGCTCGGTGCCGACCCGGCCACCGGTCGCCGATATCTCGCCCCCGGCCTGCCATTCCACGATCCACCAGGCGGCCAGACCGGAGATGACCACCGCGTTGAGCATGATGGTCGAGATCACCTCGTTCACGCCCCGGGTCACCTTCAGCACTCCGGCCGCGCCCGAGAACATCCCGCCCACGGCCATGGCGACCACCAGGATGAACGCGATGTGCAGCACCGATGGGAGTTCGACCTGGGCACCCAGGTGGGCCGCCACGATGAAGGCCAGGAGGTACTGGCCCTCCACGCCGATGTTGAACAGGTTCATACGGAAGCCGATGGCGGCGGCCACACCCGACAGGTACAGGGGGGTGGCCCGGTTGAGGATGTCCACCTGGGTTTCGAGCTTGCTGGCGTGCTGGACCATGTCCGCATAGGCGGCCAAGGGATTGCTGCCCGAGATCAGCAGGACGATCGAGGAGAGCACCACTGCGATCACCACCGCCGCGATGGGCGCCGCCGACGCCAGCATCAGCCGGTGGGTGAGGCGCTCGGTCACGGGGCCCCGGCCTCCAGAGCAGCACCGGTCATGTAGGCGCCGAGGTCACGGGGAGTGACGTCGTTGGGGTCGAGGCGGGCCACGAGGCGGCCCCGCAGCATCACCACGATGGTGTCCGACAGTCCGATCAGTTCGTCGAGGTCGGCCGACACCAGCAGGGTGGCCAGGCCTCGGGAGCGGGCATCGCGGATGTCGTCCCAGACCGCGGCCTGGGCCCCGACGTCGATCCCGCGGGTTGGATGGTTGGCGATGAGCACCGCGGGGTCGGCCACCATCTCCCGTCCCACGATCAGCTTCTGCTGGTTCCCGCCCGACAGCGCGTGGGCCGACACCTCGATGTTGGGCGTGCGGACGTCGAAGTCCTCCTTGATCCGGTTGGCCCGCCCTCGCATGCCCAGGCGGCTCAGCCACGGACCGCGGGAATACGGCTTCTCGGTCTGGTGGCCCAGAGCGGCGTTCTCCCAGAGGGTGAAACCCAGCAGCAGCCCGTCGCGGTGGCGGTCCTGAGGCACGTACCCGAGCCCCATCTCGCGCCGGTGCCGCACCGATACATGGGTGATGTCGCGGCCCAGCAGCGTGATTACGCCCTGATCCGGGTCCTGTATCCCGATGATCGCGTTGACAAGCTCGGCCTGGCCATTGCCCTCGACCCCGGCTATGCCCACGATCTCGCCCCGGTGAACGCTCAGGGTCACGTCGTCAACCACCGCCCGGTCGCCCTCGCCGGCCACCCTCAGACCTGAGAGCTCCAGCGCGACTTCCTCGGTCACGGTGGAAGCGCCCGCGTCGGGGACGGGCAACTCCGAGCCGATCATCATCTCGGCGAGGTCGTGGGCGGTCACCTCGCCGGGCTTGACGGTGCCCACCGTGCGGCCCTGGCGCAGCACGGTGATGGTGTCGGCGATCTCGAGCACCTCGTCGAGCTTGTGGTCGATGAACAGGATGGTGGCGCCGCTGGCCTTGAGCTCACGGATGTTGCGGAACAGCTCGTCGACCTCCTGGGGGACCAGCACCGCGGTCGGCTCGTCCAGGATGAGGATCTTGGCGCCGCGGTAGAGCACCTTGATGATCTCCACTCGCTGTCGCTCGCCGACCTCCAGGGTCTCCACCAGGTCGTCGGCGTTGATGTCGAGCCCGTAGGCCCGGCCCACCTCGTCGAGGTGCTCGCGTCCCGCCTGGAAGTCGATCCGGCCCAGTGACCGCATCGGCTCGGCGCCCAGGATCACGTTCTCGAGCACGGTGAGCTGATCGGCCAGCATGAAGTGCTGGTGGACCATGCCGATCCCCAGCTCGATCGCCTGGGCGGGCGAGTGCAACTCCACCTCGTCGCCCTGGATCCTGATGGTCCCCGAGTCGGGGGGCTGCATGCCGTAGAGGATCTTCATCAGAGTCGACTTGCCGGCCCCGTTCTCCCCGCAGATGGCGTGGATCTCGCCCTCGGCCACCTCCAGGTGGATGTCGTCGTTGGCCACCACGCCCGGGAACCGCTTGGTGATGCCCGTCAGTTCAATGGCTGGCGCCACGCAGCCTCCCTCGGAAACGACGACCGGGCCGGAGGTTAGCCCGGCCCGGTCTCATGATTTGACTTGTGCCCGGAGCGGCCCGAATCCCGGGCGCTCCGGTGCTCAGTGGCTACGGCTCGGTCGGCACCGCGATGTCGCCCGACACGATCTGAGCCTTGAGGGCCTCGAGTTCGCCGGCGATGTCGTCCACGAACCCGCCCGAGGTGCTGTAGCCGACGCCGTCGACCGACAGGTCGTACGCGGTCGGGCCGGGCTGCATGGTGCCGTCGATCACGGACTTGATCATCTCGAAGATGGAGACGTCAACCCGCTTCAGCATCGACGTCAGGATGTAGTCCCGCACACCGGCGTCGGCGGTGTGGTACTGGTCGGAGTCGACGCCGATGGCCCACACCTTGGACCCGGTGGCCTCGCTCTGCTCCAGGGCGGCCTGGAACAGGCCCGCGCCGGAGCCGCCGGCCGCGTGGTACACGATGTCGGCCCCTTCCTCGTACATGGCCAGCGCGATCTCCTTGGCCCTGTCCGGGGCGTTGAAGCCGTCGAAGTCGGGGGCCTCGGTGATGTAGTCGCCGATGATCTCGATGTCGGGGTTGACGGTCCGTGCCCCGGCGTTGAAGCCGGCCTCGAAACGCTCGATCAGGCCGCCGACGTTGGCCACCCCGCCGATGAAGCCGATCTTGCCGGTCTGGCTCTTTAGCGCGGCGGCTGCTCCCACCAGGAACGAGCCCTCGTGCTCGGCGAAGACCAGGCCGGCGATGTTCTCGCCGTAGGGGGCGACGGGATCAGCGCCGAAGTTGAGCATGGCCGAGTCGACCACGCCGAAACGCGTGTCGGGGTTCTCCGCGCCGACCGCGGCCGCGTCACCCTCGAACAGGAACCCGACGCCGATGACGATGTCGTGGGCGTCAGCGGCGAGCTGGAGCAGCTCGCCCCGATTGGAGCCGTCGGGCTCGGGCGAGGCCTCGGTGAAGGTGATGCCGAGCTCGGCGGCGGCCCGCTCGATGCCGGCGGCGGCCGAGTCGTTGAAGGACTGGTCGCCACGTCCGCCGATGTCGAACACCAGGCCGACTGAGATGTCAGTCATCTCGGGCTCGGGTGCCTCGGGTGCTTCGGTCGTCTCGGGCTCGGGCTCGGGCTCGGGGGCTTCGGTGGTCTCAGGTTCCGGCTCGGGATCCGGTTCGGGCTCGGCGGCGGCCGGTTCGGGCTCGGCGACGGTCTCAGTTTCCTCGTCGTCCCCGCACGCCGAGGCGAGCAGGGCAAGCGACAGCAGGATTGCAAGCAGCGCAAAGAGGCGCTTATGCATGGGCCTTCCTCCAGGGTCGATAGGCAGTTGCGCAGCGGATGCTAGCCCGCCGAGGCTCAGTTCCGCGAACGGTTGCCGGTCCATTCCAGCAGAGCATCCACCGTCCACGTGTTGACGATGTCGTCGACAGGAACGTTGCAGCGCACTGCCTTGTCGGCGCCGTAGGGCTGCCACTCGAGCTGCCCGGTGGCGTGGGCGTCGGTGTCGACGGACACCTTGCAGCCCCACTGCACCGCCAGCGCCAGCAATTCCTCCGGCGGGTCCTGGCGCTCGGGGCGGCAGTTGATCTCCACCGCCTTGTCGAACTGGGCGCAGGCGGCGAACACGATCTCGGCGTCGAAGGTCGACGGGGGCCGGCCGCCGCCCACCACCTTGCGGTTGGTGCAGTGGCCGAGGATGTCCGTGTTGGGATTGGCGACGGCGGCCACCATCCGGGGAGTCATCTCGGCCGACGGCATCCGCAGCTTCGAATGGACCGAGGCCACCACCACGTCCAGTTCGGCCAGCAGGTCGTCGGACAGGTCCAGCGAGCCGTCCTCCAGGATGTCGACCTCCATCCCGGTCAGGATCCGGAACGGTGCCATCTCGGCGTTGAGCCGCGCGATCTCCTCCATCTGCCGACGCAGCCGGCCCTCGTCGAGACCGTGAGCCACCGTGAGGCGGGCCGAGTGGTCGGTGATCGCCACCCACTCGTGGCCCAGCGCCGCCGCGGTCTCGGCCATGGCCCGCAACGGGGCTCCGCCGTCGGACCAGTCCGTGTGGCAGTGGCAGTCACCCCGCAGACGCTCGAGCACCGGCCCGCCGGCTCCGACCGGGACCCGGCTGCGCTGCTCGAGCTCGGCCAAGTACCCGTCGTCGACGCCCGCCAGGGCCTCGGTGATGACCCGCGCCGTGCTGGGTCCCACACCGTCTAGGTCGGTGAGCGTGCCTGCGGCCGCCCGCTGGGAGAGTTCGGCGTCGCCGAGGTCCTCCGCCACCGCCAGTGCCCGCTGGAAGGCCCGCACCTTGGGGCCGGGAGCCAGCTCCCGGTCGAGATAGTGAATGGCGAGCGACAGCGCCACCGAGGGTCGCACGGCCTCGACGCTAGCGGTCGCCGGCCCGGCTGCTGGGAAGCCGGTGACGGTTGGCGGCCACCAGCGCGTAGACGGGCTGGGCCAGCCAGCACAGGGGTGGATGCACGATCAGGTGCCCGATGACGCCCCAGGCTCCGCCCACGGCAACCAGGGACCGGCCGATGGCCTCGGCGCCGCGGCTGCGCCGCGACCTCAGGCCGCGGTTGTCCACCCACCACACCGCGGCCGCCACATCCGCTCGGGACAGTCCCAACTCGCCCAGTTCGAGCGACTGCCATGATGCCACCCGGGCGCCGGGGGGCAGGCGGGCCCCGATCCAGCGGGCCGAGCGCACGCAGAAGCCGCATTCGCCGTCGTACACCAGCAGCACGCCTCCAGTCTGCCCGCAGGAGCCGAGCGAGGTTGGCGGGTTCGCCGCGGTGCGCCGGTAGCGTTGGGAGCCATGTCCAAGCGCACCAGCAAGCGCCGGGCCAAGGCCCGCCGTTCGAAGGCGAACCACGGCCGCAAGCCCAACGCAGGTCGCAACAGCTGACCTGACTCCCGGTCGACGACTGTCGGCTGCGCAACTCGGAGCCCACTTTGGAACGGTTTGGATTCGTCGGGCTTCCCAACTCTGGGAAGACTTCACTGCACAACGCCTTGGCCGGCGGTGACGCGGTGGCAGCCCGCCACGCGTTCTCGACCAGGTCCGCCACTGTGGGCGTGGCCAAGGTGCCCGACGGCCGGCTACCGCGACTGGCCGAGATGAGTTCCAGCCGCCGCACCGTTCATGCATCGGTTCAGTTCACCGACATCGGCGGCCTGGTGTCGGGCTCGAGCCGGGGCGAGGGCCTGGGCAACGCCTTCCTGGGCCACGTCCGCGACACCGACGCCATCGTGTACGTGCTGCGTGCCTTCGTCGATCCCGATGTGCCCGGCGACGACGACCCGCTCGACAGCCTGCGTGTGCTCGAGACCGAGTTGGCCCTCGCCGACCTCGACAGCGCCACCCGTCAGCTCGGCAAGCTTGCCCGGGCGCTGAAGGGGGACCCGTCGCTGCGGGCCTCGCACGACCTGCTGGCTCGGGCCGTCGCAGCCCTGGAGGAAGGCCTGCCGCTGTACCGCGCGGGCCTCGACGACGCGGAGCGGGCCGGCCTGCGCCAGTTCTTCATGCTCACCAACAAGCCCGTGCTCGCGGTGGTGAACATCGGGGAGGACCGCATCGCCGACGCCGAGGAGTTGGCGGCGCCGGTGCGAGAGGAACTGGGCGACGCCGAGGTGGTGCCACTGTGCGTGCAGCTGGAGGCCGAGGCCGCGCAACTCGACGAGGTTGAGAAGCCGGAGGTGCTGGCGGCCCTCGGCCTTGGCAGCGGCGCTCTCGACCGGTTCCTGGCGAGCGCCTACCACCTGCTGGGATTGCGGACTTTCCTGACGACCGGGCCCAAGGAGAGCAGGGCCTGGACCTTCCGGGCGGGCGCGTCGGCGGTCGAGTGCGCGGGAGCGGTCCACTCCGACATCCAGCGAGGCTTCATCCGGGCCGACACCATCGCATACGACGACCTGCTGGAGGTTGGCTCGTGGGTCGCGGCCCAGAGGCAGGGCCGGGTCCGCTCCGAGGGCAAGGACTACCTGATGGCCGACGGCGATGTTGTCGAGTTCAGGTTCAACGTCTGAGACCAAGAGGCTGACCGGTGGCAGAAACAGAGCTATTGCGGCTCTCCAGCGGGGGCAGCTAGGATCCCTCCGGCATGCCCACCGACGCCGATGTCCGGCTGCTTGCGGACCTCGAGCCGAGCGTCGAGAGGCTCTACGAGCGGCACCTCCAGCAGACCAGGGAATGGCATCCCCACGCCCTGGTTCCCTGGAGCCGGGGAGAGGACTATGCGCCTGACTACGAATGGTCCCCGGATGACGCCGGGCTGAGCCCGGAGGCGCGCAGCGCTCTGTTCGTCAACGTCCTCACCGAGGACAACCTGCCCTACTACTTCCGGGACATCGAGCGCATGTTCGGCCGCGACGGCGCCTGGGGCCATTGGGTGAGACGCTGGACGGCCGAGGAAGGCCGTCACGGCCAGGTGATCCACGACTACCTGGCCGTGACCCGTTCCGTCGACCCGGTGAGCCTCGAGCGGGCCCGTATGGCCCAGGTGCAGTCCGGGGAAGCGCCCGCGCCGCCCAACGCGCTGGAGGGCCTGGCCTACGTCACGCTGCAGGAGTTGGCCACCCGCATATCGCACTTCAACACCGGAAAGCACATCACCGACCCTGCTGGCAGGGCCATAATGCGCCGGGTCGCGTTCGACGAGAACCTTCACTTCCTGTTCTACCGCGACGCTATGGCCGCCGCCCTCGAGGTGGAGCCGTCACAAGCGGTCGTGGCCATCGCCAACCAGGTGAAGGGCTTCGCGATGCCCGGCGTGGGCATCACCGACTTCGAGGCGCACGCCCGCACCATCGCGGACGCCGGCATCTACGACCTGGCCATCCACCACGACCAGATACTCCAGCCTGTGCTGATGCGGGATTGGAAGCTACCCAACCTCACCGGTCTCTCGGGTGTGGCCGAGGCGGCCCGGGATCGGCTCATGAGGCTCATAGACAGGATCGGACGGGTTGGCCGGCTCATGGTCGAGCGCCGCGCTGAACGCCGGGCCAGGAGTCCGCATGATTGGAGCCTGGATCGGCTGCGCTCCAAGGGCTGGGCCGGCGGCACCCGGTGAGAGCGGGCTTAGTGAGGCACTAGATTCGCCTCTATGGCGTGGTTGGTTTGTGGCGACCGGGTCATCGCGTCGCTGGAGATCGCTTCCAGCCGCCGCGAGCGTCGCAAGGGCCTGTCGGGCCGCGACGGGATTGAGGGCGCGCTGCTGCTGGAGCGCACCCGTTCAGTGCACTCACTCGGCATGCGGTTTCCCATCGACGTCGCCCACTGCGACGCCGAGATGCGGGTTCTGCGGGTGACGACGATGCGAGCCAATCGGGTCGGCCGCATCGTGCCGAAGGCCAGAGTCGTGATCGAGGCCGAGGCGGGCAGCTTCCGGCGCTGGGGAGTGACTCCAGGCGTAGAGCTCGAGATCCGGCAGTGAGCGGCTCGCGGCCCGGAGGCGGGGATCCTCCGGAGGGTGGCTGCCTGGTGCTGGTCGGCACTCCGATCGGCAATCTGGGCGATCTCAGCGCCCGGGCTGTGGAGACGCTCGCCTCAGCGGACCTCGTCTGCTGCGAGGACACCCGGCGCACGGGGCGCCTGCTGGAGCGCGCCGGGGTGACCGGCGCCCGCCTGCGCCGGGTCGACGAGCACACCGAGGCCGAGGCCTGCACCGAGGTGTGCGGGCTGCTCGGAGCCGGAGCCACGGTGGCGATGGTGACCGACGCCGGCATGCCCGCACTGGCCGATCCGGGGAGCTGGCTGGTGGCCGCCGCCGCGGCAGCCGGACACACGGTGACCGTGGTGCCCGGCCCGTCGGCCGGCTTGGCCGCCTTGGCGGTGAGTGGGCTGGCTACCACGCGGTTCTGCTTTGAGGGGTTCTTGCCCCGCAAGGGCAGGGCCCGAACCGAGCGCTTGAAGCTGATCGCCGGCGAGCGCCGCACCACGGTCCTCTACGAGTCGCCCCGCCGGCTGCAGGCCTGTCTCGAAGACCTGGCCGAGGCGTGCGGCCCGCAGAGGCGGGCCGTCGTGGCCCGTGAGCTCACCAAGCTCCACGAGGAGGTGGTGAGGGGCAGTCTGGCCGAACTCTGCGAGTGGTCCGCGGGGCCGGTGAAGGGCGAGGTCGTGGTGGTTGTCGAGGGTGCTGCCGAGGCGGGGCCGGCACCCACCGATGATCAGCTTCGGGCCGCGGTCGAAGCCCTCGTGTCCGGTGGCGCCAGCCGCAGGGACGCGGCGGCATCGGCCGCGGCGGCTCATGGCGTGTCCCGCCGACGGGTTTACAACCTGGCAATCGACTCTCAGAGGCCGACGCCGGAGTAGCAAACCCCGCTCGGCATCCTGGGGCTTCGCCGAGAAACGGTGGGCTCGGCTGGGGAAGACCTTCGCATCTGGGGATAATGTGGCCCGCCATGGCGGTGCGGGTGCCTGTACTTGTCGCGGTTGCGTGGCCCTACGCGTCCGGGAGCCGCCATCTCGGCCACGTTGCCGGGGCGTACCTTCCTGCCGACATCTACGCCCGCTACCAGAGGCTGGCGGGCAACGACGTGCTGATGGTGAGCGGATCCGACGTGCACGGCACGCCGATCACCGTCCGGGCCGACGCCGAAGGCGTCACCCCGGCCGAGATCGTCGATCGCTATCACGCGGAGTTCTGCCGTCAATGGGAGCAGCTCGGCATCTCGTGGGACCTCTACACCACCACCGGGACCCCCAACCACGCTGCAGTCACCCAGGACATGTTCCTGGTGCAGCTTCAGAACGGCTTCATCGACAAGCGGGTGTCCGAGCAGTACTACGACCCCGTTGGTGAGAGGTTCCTGCCCGACCGCTACATCGAGGGGGAGTGCCCCCACTGCGGCTTCGACGCAGCCCGCGGAGACCAGTGCGAGCACTGCGGCACCACCCTCGACGCCACCGACCTGATCGAGCCCCGATCGAAGATCAGCGGGGCCGTCCCCGAACTTCGCCCCACCGAGCACTTCTACTTCCGCTACTCGGACTTCACCGAGCGGGTCGGCGCCTGGCTGAAGACGCGCCAGGGCTGGCGCCCCCATGTCCTCAACTCGGCCACCGGCTGGACCAACGAGGGTCTCCAGGATCGAGCCATCACCCGGGACCTGGACTGGGGAGTCGAGCTTCCCGTCGACGACCTGGGCGAGGGCAAGCGGATATACGTCTGGTACGACGCGGTGATCGGCTACCTGTCGGCGTCCAAAGAATGGGCCGCCCGCAACGGCGACACCGACGCCTGGAAGCGCTGGTGGCACAACGACGACGCCCGCCACCTTTACTTCGTCGGCAAGGACAACATCCCCTTCCACTCGCTGCTGTGGCCCGCCCAGTTGATGGGCTACGGCGACCTCCACCTGCCCGACGACGTGCCCGCCAACCAGTACGTGACCTTCTCGGGGGCGAAGATGGCAGCCGGCCGCGGTGTCGGCCTCACCATCGGCGAGGGCCTGAGGCTCTTCGAGCCCGACGCTTTGCGCTACGCCCTGGGCGCGGCGCTGCCCGAACACGCCGACACCGAGGTCTCGGTTGAGGAGATCGCCCGGCGCATCAACGACGAGTTGGTCGCAACCTGGGGGAACCTTGTGCACCGGGTGTTCACCATGGTCCATTCGAAGCTCGGGGGCACCGTCCCGGAGACCGGTGAACGCCTAGCCACCGACACTGCGCTGCTGGCCGCGGTCGACGACGCCCTGACCGAGGGCGCTGGCTGCATCGAGCGGGTCGAACTGCGGGCCGGCCTGCGCGCCGCCATGGAGGCGGCCGCCAAGGTGAACGCCTACCTCAACTCGACCGAGCCGTGGAAGCTGACGTCGTCGGAGCCGGACCGGGCCGCGACGGTTCTGGTCACCGCGCTGGAGGCCGTTGCCGGTGTGCGGACCGGATTGGCCCCCTACCTCCCGTTCTCGACCGAGGCCCTCGACGACGTGTTCGGTCCGGTCGCGTCCTGGGAGCGCCCGGCCGTGCCGCCGGGCACGTCGGTGCCCAAGCCCACTCCGTTGTTCGCCAAAGTCGACCTGGACGCGATCGACCTCGCCCGGGGCGGGGGATGAGGGGAGGTGGCTGACGTGCCCTGGGCCGATCACCACTGCCACCTCCCGGCCGGCGACGCGGCCACCGAGGTCATCGCCGATGCTCGCTCCGCCGGCGTCGACGTGCTGATCAACGTCGGCACCGACGTGGAGGACTCCCGGCGGGCCATCTCGGTGGCCGAGGCTCACGACGGGGTGTGGGCCACCGCGGGTGTGCATCCCCATGAGGCCTCCAGCGGCCTCGATGGGTTGGAGGCGCTGGTGTTGGGGCACAATGGTGTGGTGGCCGTGGGGGAGACGGGCCTCGACTATCACTACGACCATTCGCCGCGCCCGGTGCAGCGTCGGGCTTTTGCTGCCCAGGTGGAGCTAGCGAACCGGCGCGGCCTGCCGCTGGTGGTGCACTCAAGGTCGGCCTGGGACGACACCTTCGCGGTGCTCGACCGCGAAGGAGTGCCGTCCCGGACGGTGATGCACTGCTTCACGGGCGGTCCCGACGAGGCCGAGGAATGCCTGCGCCGCAACGCCGTGCTGTCCTTCTCGGGGATCGTCACCTTTCCCAACGCCGACGAGGTGCGCGACGCGGCCCGGGCATGCCCGCTGGATCGCCTGCTGGTCGAGACCGACAGCCCCTATCTGGCGCCGGTGCCCCACCGCGGTCGCAAGAACCGCCCCGCGCTGGTTCCGGTTGTGGGCGCGGCCGTGGCCGCGGCCAAGGGTCTCGACGTCTCGGAGGTGGAGGCGGCGACCTGGGAGACGACCCGTGCCTTCTACGGGCTCGACGGAGAGGCCGGTTCAGATGGCCCGGCCTGACCGCCGTTTCCGGCTGGCCCTGATCGGGGTGGCCGCGCTCGTCCTGCTGACCGCCACCGCTGCCCCCGCGTGGGCCCAGACGTCGGCGCCGACCGAAAGCGCCGAGGACACGGCCGCGAACGTGGAGGACTTCGAGGACCGGGCGAGGCAGTGGAACGAGGCTCGCAGGCGTGCGCGGGAGGAGGCTCTGCGCAGAGCCGAGGAACTGGCCAACCAGGCCAGGACCACCACCAGCACGACGACGACTGCGACCACGACGACGACCACAACCACGACGACGACAACCACTGAACCACCGACAACGACCGAGGACGGCGAGATCCAGCACCCGATACCGGCGGGGACCACAGAAGCGCAGTGGCACGCCCTCCGGCAGTGCGAGTCGACCCAGAACTACCGGGCCATCAGCTCCAGTGGCCGGTACCGCGGCGCCTACCAGTTCTCGATCCGCACATGGAACTGGGTGGCCGAGATGCACTACCCGGACCTGGTCGGCGTCGATCCCATCGATGCCTCGCCTCCGGACCAGGACAAGATGGCCTACAAGCTCTACGAGATAAACGGCTGGGACCCCTGGCCCACCTGCAAGAAGAGGCTGCCCTCCTGACCCACACGCAGTCGGGTCTGCAGGCGCTGATGGACCGCTTCGACGTGTCGCCGCGCCGGTCCTTGGGCCAGAACTTCGTGACGGATCCGAACACGGTGCGACGGATCGCCCGACTCAGCGGCGCAGGCCCGGCCGATCACGTGCTGGAGATCGGCGCCGGTCTCGGCTCGCTCACCCTCGCCCTGGCCGAGACGGGTGCGTCGGTGCGGACGGTCGAGGTCGACCCCGGATTGACGGCCGCGCTGCGTGAAGTCCTTGCTGAGGCGGGCGCCCGGCACGTCGAAGTGGTCGAGGCAGATGCCGCCAGACTCGACCTCGATGAGGTCCTGGCGGGTTCGGACCGGTGGATGCTGGTGGCCAACCTTCCCTACAACATCGCTACACCGCTGGTCCTGGACCTGCTGCGCGACGCCGGGGCCATAGAGACCATGGTCGTGATGGTGCAGCGCGAGGTGGGGGAGCGGCTGGCTGCTCCCCCCGGGTCGAGGGCCCGGGGCATTCCCAGCGTGCTGGTCGAGCGGAGGGGGACGGCGCGGGTGGTGGGAAGGGTGCCGGCCTCGGTGTTCCGGCCCCGGCCGAAGGTCGAGTCGGTGGTGGTGCGCATCGAGCGCCATGCCGTCCGCGAGGCGCCGTGGCCCCCTGAGGCCGACGCACGGTTCGAGCTTCTCGTGCGGACCGGCTTCGGTCAGCGGCGCAAGATGCTGCGCCGCTCGCTGGCCGGGCTCGCCGGACGGGAGAGCTTCGCGGCCGCGGGCGTGGACCCGTCGTCCCGCCCCGAGGCGTTGACCGTGGACCAGTGGATCAGCCTGGCCAAGACACCGGCGTAGCGCCTACCTCGCCTCCGCGGCGGCCGCGATGGCCCGCCAGACCCGCTGGGGCGTGTACGGCATGTCGAGGTGGGTGACGCCGAGCGGTGCCAGCGCGTCGAGCACCGCCGACTGCACCGCCGGGGTCGACCCGATCGTGCCCGACTCGCCGATGCCCTTCGCGCCGAGCGGGTTCAGTGGGGTGGGCGTCTCGGTGTGGGCCGTCTCCACCCGGGGCAGTTCGGAGGCGGCCGGTATGGCGTAGTCGGCGAAGTTCGTGTTGCGGGGGTTGCCGTAGGAGTCGTAGGTGGTCTCCTCGTACAGGGCCTGCGAGATGCCGGTGGCCACACCGCCGTGCACCTGGCCCTCCACTAGCACCGGGTTGAGGATGCGGCCGCAGTCGTCCACCGCCACATGGCGCACGGACCGGGTCTCACCGGTGTCGGCGTCGATCTCCACCACCGACACGTGGGCGCCGAAGGGGTAGCTGGACTCGCCCTGGTTGAAGTCGGTCTCGGCCGCCAGCCCGCCCGGCTCGACCCCTTCGGGGAGGTCCTCCGCGGCGGCGGCCGCGGCGAGCTCGGCCCACGACACAGTCCGGGCCGGCACGCCCGCGGGAGCCAGGCCCCCGGGGGCCACCACAATGTCGTCGACATCGGCCTCCAGCAGGTTGGCGGCCAGGCGCCGGGCGGTGTCGAGGACCTCGGTGGCCGCGGTCCACACCGCGCTGCCGCCTATCTGCAGCGACCGCGACGCCACCGTGCCGGTGCCCCGGGGCACCTCGGCGGTGTCGCTGTGAATGATCCGAACCTGCTCGGCGGGCACGCCCAGCACCTCGCCCAGGATCTGGGAGAAGGCGGTGGCGTGCCCCTGGCCGTGCGAGGCGGTGCCCACCCTGGCGGTGACCGTGCCGTCGAGCTCGACGGTGACCGACCCGAACTCCTCGAACAGCCCGACCGCGGTTATCTCCACATAGGCGGACACGCCGATGCCCATCAGCCTGCGGTCACCGGCGGCCCGCCGGCGGGCCTGCTCGACTCTAAGTTCCTCGTAGCCGGCCGTCTCCAGAGCCAGGTCCAGGGCGCGTTCGTACTCGCCGCAGTCCATGTTGGCGCCGGTGGGGGTGGTCAGGGGGAAGTCGCCGGGCGCGAGCAGGTTGCGGCGCCGCAGCTCCGCGGGGTCGATGCGCAGCTCGGCCGCGGCCATGTCGATGATCCGCTCCAGGCAGACGGTCGCCTCGGGCCGGCCCGCCCCCCGGAAGGCAGCCACCGGGGTGGTGTTGGTGACCGCCGCGACCGCCTCGTAGTGGACCACCGGAATGCGGTAGGGCCCCGACGCCATCATCATCGTGAAGAAGGGCAGGAACGCCCCGATGCCGGGGTAGGCCCCCGCGTTGGTGGTGGCCTTGATCCTGATCCAGCGGAACGTCCCATCGGTGCTCAAGCCGAGCTCCACGTCGTTGACGTAGTCCCTTCCCTGGGTCATGTTGACCAGGTTCTCGCTGCGAGTCTCGGTCCACTTCACCGGTCGGTCCAGCCGCCGGGCTATCCAGGCCGCCACCAGGAACTCCGGGTAGGCGGGGGCCTTGGAGCCGAATCCACCGCCGACGGCGGGCGCGACCACCCGCACATCCTCCGGCTGGGCTCCCAGGGCCGCGGCGATGGCATTGCGGACCTCGTGGGGTCGCTGGGTCGTGCACCACACCGTCAACGGTTCGGCTCGGTCGCCGTTGCCGGGTGCAGCCAGCACCACGGAGGGCTCGATGGGTGCCCCCGACATGCGGTGGTTGACGATGCGAGCCTTGACTGTCAGGTCGTGGCCCCCCATCGCTTCGGGGTCTGCGGGAGTGGAGAACTGCATCGCCAGGTTCGATCCGTGGGCCTCGATGATCACCGGTGCGTCCGGTTCGAGGGCCTCGAACGGGTCGGTCACCGCGTCCAGGGGCTCGTAGTCCACCTCGACCAGTTCGGCCGCGTCCACGGCCGCGGCCCGGGTCTCGGCCACCACCACCGCGATCGGGTCACCCACATAGCGGGCCTTGTCGGCCAGCGGCCGGCGGCTGAGCTCGGGCGGCAGCAGGACGAAGCCGGGCTGCGGGTCGATGGACACCTCCGACGCGGTCAGCACGTCAACGACGCCCGGCGCGGCGCTGGCCGCCTCGGTGTCGACGGACGCGATGCCGGCGTGGGCCATCACCGACCGCACGAAGGCGAGATGAACCGTCCCGGGGGGCGACATGTCGCCCACATACCGTGCGGTGCCGGTGAGCAGGTCGGGGTCCTCCCGCCTGAGCACCGCGTTGCCCATGAACGATCCTGAGGCCACGGCGGTCTCCTTGTTCGACTGCGACCCGTGGACTCTAGAGCCAGCGCGAGGTCGGCGGCCTCATGGGCCGCGCCGGTGGCTCGCGGCGGTGCGCCATCGCCCTGTCCGGAAGTAGCTTCGCGGCGTGATCGAGGCGCTGGCCCCGGCCAAGCTGACCCTGAGTCTGCGCATCACCGGCGTGCGGGACGACGGCTACCACGAGATTGACGCCGAGATGGTGACGCTGGACCTCTGCGATCGGCTGGAGATCTACCCGGACTCCGGGGGCGCGGCCGACGTGCGGATGCTCGACGCCGCTGGCGATGACCTCGCGGCCGCGCCGCCGGTGGCCGGCAACCTCGTCGTGCGGGCTCTATCCCTGGCCGGGCGCGGCGCCCGGGTGACGGTCCACAAGCGGATCCCGGCCGGCGCCGGACTGGGGGGCGGGTCTGCCGACGCGGCCGCGGTGTTGCGCTGGGCCGGGTTCACCGACGCCGTGCGGGCGGCCTCGATAGGCGCAGACGTGGCCTTCTGCCTGACCGGCGGCCGGGCCCGCGTGCGCGGCATAGGGGAGGTCGTCGAGGCGCTTCCCTACGTACGCGAGCAGTACACCCTCATGCTGGTGCCGCTGTCGTGCAGCACCGCGGCCGTGTACGCGGCCTGGGACGATCTCGGGGGACCGGCGGGCTCCGGCGGCAACGACCTGGAGGCCGCTGCGCTCCGGGTTGCGCCGGAGCTGGCCGCATGGCGCGACGAGTTCGGCAACGCCACCGGTCAGACCCCTCGACTGGCGGGCAGCGGCAGCACCTGGTTCGTGGCCGGTGCCCATCCCGGCCCGAACCGCGTGGTGGCGACCACGACCGTGGCGGCCACGCCGTTCGCTTGAGGGTGTCGGTGGGAGAGGGCCGGCCGCTACTTGCGCCGCTGATGGCGGGTGCGCCGAAGCATCTTCTTGTGCTTCTTCTTGCGCATGCGCTTGCGGCGCTTCTTGATGAGCGATCCCACGAGGGGAGAACGCTACCGGGCCCGGCGCCCGAACACGCATCGTGTCGATGATCGCCGGGAATGATCGGTAATGTGAGTCGGGTCGTCCGTCTCCGGGCGGGCGGCGGTGGCCGGTAGTTCAACTGGCAGAACGTCGGACTTTGGCTCCGGATGTTGCAGGTTCGAGTCCTGCCCGGCCAGCAGATTCAAGAAGGTGACCGGAGCGTTGCCCGGCGGCGTCTGCGCCGTCCTACAATGCCGGGCGCCATGAAGCAGCAGACCCACAAAGTGCTCCGGGTGGTGTCGGGCCGGTCCAGTCAGGACTTCGCCGCCAGCGTCTGTGGGGAGCTCGGCGTCGAGCTCGGTACGTCCCACATCGAGAATTTCGCCAACGGCGAGATCCATGTCCGTTACGGCGAGTCCATCCGGGGCTGCGACGCCTTCATCGTCGGCACCCACGCCGAGTGGGAGGGCGGCTCCATCAACGACGCGATCGTGGAGCAGCTAGTCATGGTCGACGCGGCCAAGCGGGCCTCCGCCAAGCGCATAACCGTGGTGGCTCCCTTCTACGGGTACGCCCGCCAGGACCGCAAGGCATCCGGGCGCGAGCCCATCTCGGCCCGCCTGCTGGCCGACCTGTTCCTGGCCGCCGGGGCTAAGCGGCTGCTCTCGGTGGACCTGCACTCGGGACAGATCCAGGGGTTCTTCGACGGCCCGGTCGATCACCTCACGGCCATGCCGGTGCTGCTCGAGTACCTGCAGTCCCTCAAGAGCGACGACCTGGTGATCGTGTCGCCCGACGCGGGACGGGTCAAGGTCGCCGAGCGCTACACCAACCTGCTGCACGCCGATCTGGCCATCGTGCACAAGCGCCGCGACAACGGCAAGAACGAGGTGTCGGCCAAGGAGATCGTGGGTGATGTCCGCGGCCGCACATGCGTGATCGTCGACGACATGATCGACACCGGCGGCACCATCGTGGCCGCCGCGGAGCTGCTGGCCGCCAGCGGGGCCAGCCGGGTGATCGCCGCGACCACCCACGCGGTGTTCTCGGGACCGGCCGTGGAGCGGCTCAGGGACTCCGTGATCGACTTGGTCGTGTGCACCGACACCCTGCCGCTGACGTCCCGCAAGCAGTTCTCGAAACTGCACGTGGTGTCGGTCGCGCCGATCGTGGCCCGGGCCATCTCGGCGGTCTTCGAGGACACCTCGGTGAGCGAGATCTTCGGCGGCAACAACCTGGTCTGACCGCCCACAACCCGCGCCCGCTGCAAGTGGAGCAGGCGCGGCGCGGCAGTAGCCTCAGACGAATGGCTACGAACCTTCTGACCGCCGAAACCGGCCGGCCGCGCGGCACCCGTCCGAGCCGGCGCCTGCGCCGGACCGGCCGCGTTCCCGCGGTGGTGTACGGCCTGGGCGAGAACCCGCTCGCGGTGTCGGTCGACCGGGCCGACCTGCGGGGCGCGCTGTCCACCGACGCGGGGCTCAACGCCCTCATCACCCTCGACGTCGACGGCGACCGGCAGCTCTCCATCGTGAAGGACCTCCAGCGGCACCCGGTCCGCCGCGACGTGCTCCATGTGGACTTCCTGCGCATCGATCCCGACGAGGAGGTGGAGGTCGATGTGCCCCTCGTGCTCGTCGGGGAGGCCAAGAAGGTCACCCAGGCCAGCGGGATGGTCGACCAGGTGATGCATCAGGTGCCCGTCCTGGCCAAGCCGTCCGATATCCCCACAGAGGTGACCGCCGACGTGAGCGACCTGGAGGTCGGGTCGTCGCTCCGGGTGAGCGATATCGAGCTTCCCGCCGGGGTCACGCCGGCCGGCGATCCTGACGCCACCTTCGCGGTTGGCCTCATCACCCGCTCCACCAAGGAGTACCTGCGCCAGCAGAAGGCTCTGGAAGAGGAGGCCGAGGCGCTCATCGTCATGGGCGAGGCCGACGAGACCGAAGAGGCGGACGCGGACGAAGAGTCCTAGAGGCCGGGCGGCCCGGCCGTCGCTATGGCCATCGGCGCGCGTACCGGCTCAGCGGCTGACCTGCTGGTGGTGGGGCTGGGCAACCCCGGCGACGAGTACGCCCGGACCCGCCACAACGCGGGCCGCTGGGTGGTGGACGAGCTGGTGCTCCGCCACGGCGGCCGGCTGCGCCGGGCCCGCCGCCTGCAGGCGATGATGTGCGAGGTACGTGTCCAGCAGCGCCGGATGGCGGTGGCCGCACCGGTCACATGGATGAACGAGTCCGGTCGGGCGGTGGCGCCTCTCGTGCGCCGCTTCGGCATCCGCGACCTGGAACGCCTGGTGGTTGTGCACGACGAGCTGGACCTGCCCGTCGGCCGCGTGAAGGTCAAGACCGGTGGCGGGCTCGCCGGACACAAGGGCCTGGTGTCCATCCGGGCACACCTGCGAAGCGACGCCTTCACCCGCGTGCGCGTCGGGGTCGGCAAACCCCAGATGACCCCCAAGGGAGGCGAGTACGTCCTCAAGCGGCCGTCCCGGTCCGAGCAGGTTGAGCTACAGGGGGCTGTGGCCCGAGCGGCTGACGCGGTGGAGTGCTTCCTGGAGCACGGACTCGAGGTCACCATGAACCGCTTCAACACAGCTTGAGGGCCGTGGCCGATACCTCCGGGACCCGCCACGGCCTGCGATCCCTGCCGCCGCTGCTGGCAGAGCTTCCCGGTCTGGACGAGCTGCTGGGCCGGCCTACCGCTGCGCTGGCGGTGCCCGGAGCCGCCCGGGCTCCGGCCGTGGCCGGCCTGAGCGCGGCCTCGAGTCGACGTCCGCTGCTGGTCGCGGTGCCGACTCGAACAGAGTCGGAGTCCCTTGCCAATGATCTGGCCGCCTTCCTGGGCGCCGACGAGGTCGAGGAGCTGCCGGCCTGGGAGACCCTGCCCTTCGAGCGGGTGAGCCCCTCGATCCACACCATGGGCCGGCGCTGCCGCGTCCTGCACCGGATGGCGGACCCAGCCAGAGCGCCGGCGGTGGTGGTGGCCTCGGCGCGGGCGCTGGCCCAGTTCGTGTCGGCGGAGAAGGCCGCCGCACCGATCAATCTGAGTGTCGGCGACTCCGTCGATCAGTCGGCGCTGGTACGGCGCCTGTCGGAGTTCGGCTACCACCGTGAGCACCAGGTGGAGCACCGGGGGGAGCTGGCCGTCCGCGGCTCCATCGTCGACGTGTACCCCTCAACGGCGTCGGCACCGGTGCGCATCGACTTCTGGGGTGACGACGTCGACCGGGTGGTGGAGTTCTCGGTGGGCGATCAGCGGTCCACCCACCCTTTGGACCACCTTGAGGTCTACCCGGCCCGGGAACTGCGTCCCGACGGACCGATGCGCCGGCGGGCCGCCGGTCTGGTGGCCAGTCAGCCCTGGGGTCGGGAGCAGTGGGACCGGCTCGCCGACGGAGAGTTCTTCGAAGGGATGGAGTCGTGGTGGCCGTGGCTGGTCGAAGGGCCCGCGCTGGTGCCCGCTCTGGTGGGTTCCGGCGGCGCGCTGGCGGTTGTCGAACCCCGCCGCCTGGCCGACAGGGTCTCGGAGATCCTGGCCGAGGAAGCGGACCTCGCTGCGGGCCTCGCCAAGACCTGGAACACCGACGCCGCTGGTATGCCCCCTCTTCACGCCGGCTACGACCAGTTGGTGGCGGCGGCCGCCTCGCCGGTGTGGGAACTGCCGGCAGTGCCGAGCTCTGCCGGCGCGCCGGCGCTGGCCGCGTCGGGCTGGGACCGGGTGCACGGCAATGTCGAGCCGCTGGCGGCGCGCCTGCGCGATCTGAGCGGGCGGGGCTACCGGGTGGTGCTCGGCGCGCCGGGCGGGGCGGCCGCGCGCCTGAGCGGCCTGCTCGCCGAGCACGGCGCCAGCGTAGAGCCGGTGGAGGCGACTCTCGGCCGGGGCGCGGTGCTGGAAGGGATCAAGCTCGCCCTGCTGTCGGAGACCGATGTGACCGGCCGGCGGCGCGCTCACCGGCCGCCGAGGACGCGGTCGCGCGATCAGCGCCGCTTCCTCGATGATCTCGTTCCCGGGGCCTTCGTCGTGCATCAGCACCACGGGGTGGCCCGATTCGAGGGAATGGCCCGCCGGGCCGTCGGCGGCCACGAACGCGAGTACCTGCTCCTTGCCTACCGGGGCAGGGACCGTCTCTACGTGCCCTCCGACCAGATCGCCTCGATCCGCCACTACACCGGCGGCGACTCGCCGACGCTGTCGCGGATGGGGGGCTCGGACTGGGCGGCCACCAAGAACCGGGTGCGGCGGGCGGTGGCCGAGGTGGCCCAGGAACTGGTCGTGCTCTACCAGAAGCGCATGACCACCGCCGGTCATGCCTTCGACCCGGACACCCCGTGGCAGCGGGAGCTCGAGGACTCATTCGAGTACCAGGACACCCGGGATCAGCAGCAGGCCGCCGACGAGGTGAAGCGCGACATGGAGCGGCCGGTGCCCATGGACCGGCTACTGGTGGGGGACGTGGGCTTCGGCAAGACCGAGATCGCGGTGCGGGCCGCGTTCAAGGCGGTCCAGAGCGGGCGCCAGGTGGCGGTACTGGTGCCCACCACGCTGCTGGCCCAGCAGCACACCCAGACGTTCCGTGACCGCTACGGGCCCTTCCCGGTGCGGGTGGAGACGCTGAGCCGGTTCCTGACCCCATCCCAGACCCGGGAGGTGTTGCGAGGACTGGAGGCGGGCGAGGTCGACGTGGTCGTGGGCACCCACCGGATGCTTTCGGCCGATGTGGGCTTCAAGCGCCTCGGTCTGCTGGTCATCGACGAGGAGCAGCGCTTCGGGGTACGGCACAAGGAGTCGATCAAGTCGCTGAAGGCCGATGTGGACGTCCTGACCCTGACGGCCACACCGGTGCCCCGCACCCTGGAGATGAGCCTCACCGGCATCCGCGACATGTCCCTGCTCGAGACCCCGCCTGCGGACCGCCAGCCGATCCTCACTTACGTGGGCGAGCAGGCCGACCGCCCGGCGGCCGAGGCCATCCGGCGCGAGCTGCTGCGCGACGGGCAGGTCTTCTACGTCCACAACCGGGTGGCTGACATCGAGCATGTCGCTGAGCGGGTGCGCTCCTTGGTGCCGGAGGCCCGGGTGGCCGTGGCCCACGGCCAGATGGACGAGGGCACGCTGGAGCGGGTCGTGCTCGACTTCGCCGACTACCGCTACGACGTGCTGGTCTGCACCACCATCATCGAGTCGGGCATCGACATGCCCACGGTGAACACCCTGGTGGTGGACCGGGCCGACCGCCTCGGCCTGGGCCAGCTCCACCAGATCCGCGGCCGGGTGGGACGGGCCGGCCGGCGGGCCTACGCCTATCTGTTCCATCCCGTCGACCGCGTTCTCAGCGAGGAGGCCTACGAGCGGCTCAAGACGATCGGCGAGGCGACCCAGCTGGGATCCGGGTACCGGATCGCCATGCGCGACCTCGAGATCAGGGGCGCGGGGAACCTGCTGGGCGAGGCCCAGTCGGGGCACATCGCCGCGGTCGGGTACGACCTCTACTGCCGCCTGGTGAGCGAGGCGGTGGCGGAGCTGCGGGGCGAGACCGTCCCCGAGCCGCCCGAGGTGAGCATCGAGGTGCCTGTCGACGCGCACATCGGCGCCGACTACATCGGGCGGGAGGCCGCACGCCTCGAGGCGTACCGCCGCCTCGCCGCGGTCACGGAGCTGTCCGAGCTGGCCGACATCCGAGCCGAGTGGATCGATCGGTTCGGCCCTGTGCCGGAGCCGGCGGAAGCGCTGCTGTCCATCGGCAGGCTGCGGGTGGAGTGCCTGCGCCACGGCGTCTCCGAGGTGGTCGTCACCCGCCGCGGCACCGGTCCACTAACCGTGGCGCGGTACGCGGCCCGACTGGCACCGGTGGAGTTGCCGGCCAGCCGCCAGGTGCGGCTGCGCCGCCTGTACGGCGACCGTGCCGTCTACAAGGACGAGGCACGGGAACTGCACGTCCCGTTGCGGGCCGACGCAGGACCGGTCATCGACCAGATCGTGACACTGCTGGACGACGTAGTGGCGGCCGGCGCGCCAGCCGGCGCTCCTCCCGACGCTAGGGTTCGGACTTCGTGAGCCGGATCCAACCGATCGCAGCCGCCTGCGCCATCCTGGCCTCCGTGTCCGTGCTGGCGTCGGCGTGCGGAGCCTCGTCGGACGCGGCCGCTGAGGTGGCCGGCGTGGAGTACCCGGTCGATGACCTGACCGCCTACCTCGAGACCACCGATCCCGACAGCGAGGCCCGGGCGCAGCGCACCCAGGCGGCTGCCTGGCTCACCAACTGGGTGTTCTTTACCGCTCTCGAGCAGGAGATGGCCGAGCGGGGAATCGCGGTCACCAACGCGCACGAGGCCCAAGCGGTCGCCGACATCACCCAGGCCGACCCGTCCTTCGTGCCCGGCGCCGCCGGGAGTGACATCACGATCCGTCAGCGGGCCGCAACCCTGGCCGCGTTCGAGTGGACCGAGCGTGAGGTTCCCGAGGTGGTCGCAGGCGAGCCGCTGCGCCATCTGTGCTCGAGGCACATCCTCGTGTCGACGCAGGCAGAGGCCGATGAGGTCATGGCCCTACTCGGAGCGGGAGACGACTTCGCACTGCTCGCCCTCAATCTCTCACTCGATCCGGGAAGCGGATCCCTGGGCGGCGATCTCGGCTGCGTGCTGGAGGGCTCGTTCGTGGCGCCCTTCGAGGAGGCGGCCTACGGCGCCGGCCGGGGCGAAGTGGTGGTGGCGGAGTCGCAGTTCGGCTTCCACGTCATCGAGGTGCTCAGCTCAGGGCCCGCGACCTCACAGAATCATCCCCAGCTCGACGCGGAGTCGCTGGCCCGGATGGCCGAGGAGGCGGAGCTGGCTGCTCTCAGCGCCGCCGAGGGCGAGGTTCAGGCTCAGCGCCAGCAGCTTCTGATCGACATACAGCAGCAGATCTTCGAGCGCTACGGGCCGGATGTGAGGATCGACGACCGCTACGGGCGCTGGGACCCCGACGAGTTCCGGGTGATCCTCGAGCAGGCCGGCTGACCGGGGCCGGTCCGGTGGCCAACCCCGCTTCCAGCCCCGGCGCCCACGAGCGCGGTGCCGAGGGCATGCACACCGCCATCGTGCGTCTCGACGAGCTTGTGCGGACACTGCGCACCGAATGCCCGTGGGACCGCGAGCAGACCCACACCAGCCTTCGCCGCTACCTGCTGGAGGAGACTTACGAGACGCTGGAGGCCCTCGACGCCAGGACCGGCACGAACGGCGAGACCGAGGTCCTGGACCGGGACCTGTGCGAGGAGCTGGGCGACCTGCTCTACCAGGTGTGGTTCCAGGCCCATCTGGCCTCCGAGCGCGGCGCGTTCAGCATCGTGGATGTCGCCCAGGGGGTGCGTGACAAGCTGATCGCCCGCCACCCGCATGTGTACGGCGACGTCGACGCCCCCGACGCCGACGCGGTACGGGCCAATTGGGACGCCATCAAGCTCCAGGAGAAGGGGCGCGACTCGGTGATGGACGGCATCCCGCAGACGCTTCCCGCGCTGCTGCGAGCCGTGAAGGTCCAGAAGCGGGCAGCCGCCGCAGGACTCTCCGACGACGACCGGCTGCGGGAGCCGTTCGTCGAGACGGAGGGGGCGCTGGCCGAGCTTCGAGCCGAGCCGAACGAGCACACTCTGGGGGAGTTGTTGCTGGCCGCGGTGGAGCTGGGCCGGCGCATCAAGGTCGATCCCGAGGACGCTCTGCGGGCCGCGACCGAACGGGCTGAGAGCCACTATCGCGCCCTAGAGGCTGAGCCGGGCTAGAATCCAGGCTCCACACCGACGGACGCCGAGGGATCGGACGGAGCGGCGCCCGACCGTGAGGCCGTGTCGTGCTCGTCGCGGCGTAGATCGCAACCCGGAGGTTCGCCGGTGGGTGGCATTGAGGCAGTCCATGCGCGCGAGGTGTTCGACTCGCGGGGCAATCCCACCGTGGAGGTCGATGTCGTGCTGCGCTCGGGCGCGAGCGGCCGGGCTATGGTGCCGTCGGGCGCGTCGACCGGAGCGTTCGAGGCGGTCGAACTGCGCGACGGCGGGGACCGGCTGCGGGGCCGGGGCGTCCTCGACGCCGTCGCGAACGTCGTCGGCGAACTGGCCGACGCGGTCAGGGGGCTGGACGCGGTCGATCAGCGGGCCGTGGACGTGGCGCTCATAGACGCCGACGGCACCGACACCAAGTCGCGTCTGGGCGCCAACGCCATCCTCGGGGTCTCGCTGGCCGCGGCCCGGGCTGCGGCGGCCGAGCTCGAGATCCCGCTGTGGCGCCATGTCGGTGGAGCGAATGCCCATGTGCTCCCGGTGCCCATGATGAACGTCATCAACGGGGGAGCCCACGCCGACAACAACGTCGACTTCCAGGAGTTCATGGTGGTGCCCGTCGGGGCCGCCTCGTACTCCGAGGCCCTGCTGTGGGGCGTTGACGTGTATCACGAACTTGCCGCCGTGCTGCGGTCCCGGGGACTGTCCACCGGACTGGGCGACGAGGGAGGCTTCGCCCCCGACCTGGGCTCCAACTCCGACGCGGTCGCACTGCTGGCCGAGGCCACCGAGCGGACCGGCCTGGCGGTCGGCGACGACATCGCCTTCGCGCTGGATGTGGCGTCGACGGAGTTCTTCGCCGACGGCCGCTATGTGCTGTCCAGCGAGGGGCGGAGCCTCGACTCGGGCGAGATGGTCGATGAGCTTTGCCGACTCTGCGACGCCTATCCCATCGTGTCGGTGGAGGACGGCATGGCCGAGGAGGACTGGGACGGCTGGGCACAGCTCACGACCGCACTGGGGGCGCGGGTGCAACTGGTGGGCGACGATCTGTTCGTAACCAACAGCGAGCGGCTGGCCCGCGGCATCGAGTCGGCGGCCGCCAACGCCATCCTGGTCAAGGTCAACCAGATTGGGACCCTCACCGAGACACTGGAGTGCGTGGAACTCGCAGTTCGCAGCGGCTTCGGGGCCGTGATGTCGCACCGGAGCGGGGAGACCGAGGACACCTTCATCGCCGACCTCGCGGTGGCCACGAACTGCGGTCAGATCAAGACCGGCGCTCCAGCCCGCAGCGACCGGGTGGCCAAGTACAACCAGCTCCTGCGGATCGAGGAGCAGCTCGGCGAGGCGGCTGCCTTCAGAGGCCGGGCCGCGCTGGCGCCCGCCGCCGCGAGCGCATCTCCGACGTCATGAAACGGGCCTGGTGGCATCGGCTGCTCCTGGTGGCCCTGTTCGCGGGCACCCTCGGCGCGGCCGTGATGTTCGGCGCGTCGTCGGTGGGCACCTGGTTCGACCAGAACGCCCAACGGGCCGATGCCGAGCACATCGCGGTGCAGCTCGAGGCCCGCATCGTCGAGCTCACCGACGAGATCGACAGGCGCACCGCCGAGGACGGCGTGCGGCGCGAGGCGCTCTGCTTCGGGCCATACGTGGAGCCCGGGACCGAGGTCTACGCGGTGATGGGCCTCAGCGGATGCGTCGGCCAGCCCCCGACGCAGGGCGGGTGAGGGAGCCGTGCCGGCCCATCGCGTCGACGTCAAGGTCCGCTTCTACGAGCTCGACCCCTACGGGCATCTGAACCACTCGGCCTACATCCAGTTCTTCGAGACCGGCCGGATCGAGCTTCTAGAGGAGGTCGGAGTGGGCTTGGAGTCCTTCGCGGCCCGGGGCTACCGCTTCGTGGTCAACCGCATCCAGACATCGTTCGACCGCCCGGTGCATGCCACCGAGACCATCACCGTGGAGACCGAGGTCGTCGAGTTCCGCCGGGCCTCGTCGGTATGGCGCCAGCGCCTGATGCGCGGCGACGAGGTGGTGGCCCGCCAGGAGGTGCGGGCCGCGATCACCAATACCGAGGGCAAGCCGGTTCGAGTCCCCCCCGACGTGATCGAGGCACTGGGCCCCTACTTCGTGTGAGCGCCCGCCCGCTCGGCCTCTGTGATTCCCGCTCTTGTTCGCTGCGCTCACGGGCCGCTCGGGCCACGGCCTCGCTGAGCGCGGCGGGGGACCCCAACGAGATCGCGGCCGACCCGCTCGGCCTCTAGGCTCAGTCGGATGGCAGCCGCCGATCTGCGCTCCGTCTCAAGCGTGGCCGAGGTGTCGCAGGGGCTTCGCGACCACGCTTACCTGCCCGACGAGGCGCTGGCCACCGCCGTGTACCTCGCCCTGCGTCTGCGCCGGCCGCTGCTGCTGGAGGGCGAGCCCGGCGTGGGCAAGACCGAGGTGGCGAAGGTGATCGCCGACTGGGGTGGCGGCCGGCTGATCCGGCTCCAGTGCTACGAGGGCATCGACGCGGCCCAGGCCGTCTACGAGTGGGACTACGCCCGCCAGTTGATGCACCTGCGCACGATGGAGGCCACCGGGCGTGCCCGCGGCGCCGACGAGGACCGGCTCGCCGACGAGCTGTACAACGAGCGCTTCCTGGTGCGCCGGCCCCTGCTGGAGGCGATCGAGGCCTCCGAAGGCCCCCCGCCGGTGCTGCTGGTCGACGAGGTCGACCGCTCCGACGACGAGTTCGAGGCCTACTTGCTGGAGGTGCTGTCGGACTACTCGATCACCATCCCCGAACTGGGCACCTTCGCCGCGGTCGAGCCGCCCGTGGTGCTCATCACCTCCAACCGCACCCGGGACGTGCACGACGCCCTGAAGCGCCGCTGCCTGTACCACTGGGTAGCTCATCCCGGCCCACAGCGGGAGGCGGAGATCATCCGCCTGCGAGCCCCCGAGGTGACCGATCGCCTGGCCAGGCAGGTCGCCCACGCCGCGGCCGCGATGCGCGAGGTCGGGCTGTACAAGCCGCCGGGAGTGGCCGAGACCATCGACTGGGCCCGGGCCTTGAGCCTGCTGGGCGGGGCCACGCTCGACCTCGCCAACGCCTCGGCCACCCTTGGAGCGCTGCTGAAGTACCGCGAGGACCGCGACCGGGTGATCGAGCACGACCTGGCCGCCATCGTGGCCGACGCCGCCACCGCCCACAGTCCATGAGCGACGAGGGAGGCGACGCCTCGGGCGCAGCAGCCGGGCCGCGTGGCCCCTTGGAGTCCGACCCGGTCGATGTCGCCGTCGGCTTCGCGGGCGCGCTGCGCCGGGCCGGCCTGGAAGTGTCGCTCACGTCGGCCCTGCTCTACGCGGAGGCGCTGTCGGTGTGCGATGTCGCCAGCCGGCCCTCGCTGTACTGGGCGGGAAGGGCCGCGCTGGTCCACCGGATCGAGGACGTCGGCGTGTACGACGCGGTCTTCGGGGCCTACTGGCTGGGTGAGCCGCTGGGCGTGTCCCCCATGGCCGCGGCGAGCGTCCCTGTGGTCCTCCAGGTCGACGACGCCGACGCCTCCGATGAGCACGGCGAGGAGTCTCCCGGCGACGGTGAGACGATCACGCTGCGCTACAGCGCCACCGAGACGCTGACGAGCAAGGACTTCGCCGACTACACCGACTCCGAGCTCGAGGAGGCCCGCCGGCTGATGGAGCGCCTGCGTTTCTCCGGCCCGACCCGTCCCAGCCGCCGCCCCGAGCCGAGCCGGTCGTGCCGGGGGAGCCTCGATGTGCGCCGGACGGTCCGGGCCGCCATGCGCTCCGGGGGCGAGCCGATGAGGATGCACCGCCGGATGAGCGGTCGCCGGCCCCGGCGCCTGGTCATGCTGCTGGACGTGTCGGGTTCTATGGAGCGCTACGCCCGGGCCTTGCTGCGCCTGGTCCACGCGGCCGTGGCGGGACGCAGCCGGGTCGAGGCTTTCGCGCTGGGCACCCGGCTAACCCGGCTAACCCGGGAGCTGTCGTCACGGGACCCGGACCGGGCCATGAGGGCCGCGTCGGCCGCGGTGCCCGACTGGAGCGGCGGCACCCGCCTCGGCGCCGGCCTGCGAGCCTTCAACGACGAGTGGGGGTGCCGGGGGATGGCCAGGGGAGCGGTGGTGGTGATCCTCTCCGACGGCTGGGACCGGGGCGACCCCGCCGAGATGTCCGAGCAGATGCAGCGCCTGCACAGGGTGGCCAACCGGGTGGTGTGGGTCAACCCGCTGAAGGCCTCGCCCGGTTACGCGCCGCTGGCCCGGGGGATGGCCGCCGCCCTGCCCCATGTCGACGACTTCGTGGAGGGCCACAACCTCGAGTCGCTGGAGCGCCTGGCCGAACTGGTGCTCACCGACACCCCCAGGGCTTCGCGGCCGCTGGACGGGAGGCGCGCCGCAGGACCGGCGCTCACCGGAGCTTCGCAGTGAAGGAGCTGCAGGCATGAAGGAGATCCTGGCCGATCTCGATCGCTGGCACCGGGCCGGCGAGCAGGCTGCGGTGGCTCGCGTCATCGACCTTGAGGGCTCAGGACCCCGCTCGCCGGGCGCGGCCATGGCAGTGACCGCTGAGGCCGAGGTGGTTGGCTCGGTCTCGGGGGGCTGCGTGGAGGGCGCGGTGGTGACCGAGTCGCTGGAGGTGATGGCGGCCGGCGACCGGCGCATCGTCACCTTCGGCTACAGCGACGACGAGGCCTTCGCGGTCGGGCTCACCTGCGGCGGGACCATCCATCTGTTTCTGGAGCCGCTGGAATGGGGTCCGGTCTATGACGCTCTGGCCTCGGACCTGGCCGAGGAGTCTCCGGCGGCGCTGGCCACGGTGGTGGAGGGACCCGGGGTGGGCGCCAAGATGCTGGTCCGCCCCGAGGGCCCCGATCAGGAGCGATTCGCGACGATCGGCTCACTGGGCACCGCGGGCCTGGACCGGGCCGTGCAGCGAGACGCCCGGGGAGAGCTGGTGGCGGGCCGCTCGGGGCTTCGCCGGTACTCGACCGAGGGCGAGTACTCCGAGCAGGGCGAGATCGAGGGCGAGGAAGTGGCGGTGTTCGTCGAGTCGTTCGCGCCGCCGCCCCGGATGCTGATCTTCGGGGCCGTCGACTTCACTGCGGCCCTGGCCAGGGTGGCCAAGGTCCTCGGCTACCGGGTGACGGTGTGCGACGCCCGGCCGGTCTTCGCCACCTCCAAGCGGTTCCCGATGGCCGATGAGGTGGTCGTCTCGTGGCCGGACCGGCTGCTGAGCGAGGTCGGCCACGGGCTTGGGCCGCGCGACGCGGTCTGCGTGCTCACCCACGACGCCAAGTTCGACGTGCCCGCCATCTGTTCGGCCCTGGGCACCGATGTCGGCTACATCGGGGTGATGGGCAGCCGCCGCACGCATAAGGACCGCACCCGCCGCCTGATCGAGGCCGGAGTCACCCAGGAGCAGTTGGGCCGTCTGCGCTCGCCCATCGGGCTCGACATCGGCGCGGCCACCCCCGAGGAGACCGCGGTGTCGATCGTGTCTGAGATCATCTCGTTGCGCACCGGCCGCCAGGCCCGGGCCTTGTCGGCCACCTCGGGCCCCATCCACGACTGACCCGGCCAGCTGCGGCCCGGCACACGTTGCACATCACTAAAACACATGTAATGATGCGAAGTGCCGGAGTGCCACCCCCACAAACCTTTGGAGACCGGTAGGGTGGTGCTCCGGCACTTGCGTGACATCTAGTGTAACTTCACCCGCGACGCCTCGCAACCGGCGGCGATGTTGTGTTGCCGGCAGGCAGACTGGAGCAGTGATGGAAGATCGCGGCGGCGTGATTGACGAGCACGGCGAGGGTCCCCGGCTGGGTGTTGCGGCGGTGGTGCTGGCCGCGGGGGCCGGGGAGCGCTTCGCCGGCGACCGTCACAAGCTGCTGTGCGAGGTGGGGGGCGTGCCGCTGGTTCGCCGCGCTGTGGACGCGGCCCTGGCTGCCGACCTTGACGAGACCATCGTGGTGATGGGGGCGGTCGACCTGCTGGAAGTGCTGCCCGAGGAAGTGACCGTGCTGCACAACGAGGCCTGGGAGCAGGGCCAGGCCACATCGCTGGCCGCGGCGGTGAGCTACGCCGGTTCGCGGGGTCACCGGGCGGTGGTGTTCGGCTGCGGCGACCAGCCCGGAGTGCCGGCTTCGGCCTGGGCTGCGGTGGCCGAGGCCGACTGCGACCTCGCCGTGGCCGACTTCGACGGTGCCCGCCGGCCGCCGGTCCGGATCGGCGCCGCGCTGTGGAGCCACCTGCCCCTCACCGGCGACGAGGGCGGGCGGGTTCTGATGCGCCGCAGACCGGAGTTGGTGCGGGCGATACCCTGCGAGGGCAACCCCGACGACATCGACACGCTGGAGGACCTGAAGAAATGGAACTAAGCGACTCATTCGAGGTGGCCCATCCCATCGGTGCGGTATGGGATGTCATCACCGATGTGGAGCGAATCGCGCCGTGCCTGCCCGGCGCGCAGCTCACCGGCAGCGACGGCGACACACACGAGGGCCTGGTCAAGGTCAAGGTCGGTCCCATCACCTCCCAGTACAAGGGCAAGGCCTCCTTCACGGAGCGGGACGACGCCGCCCACCGGCTGCTCATGTCGGCCAGCGGGCGCGACACCCGCGGCGCCGGAAACGCATCAGCCGAGATCACGGTCTCGCTCGAGTCGGTGTCGGAGTCGTCCACCCAGGTGAGCGTCCACACCGATCTCACCATCACCGGCAAGGTCGCGCAGTTCGGCCGGGGCGTGCTGGCCGATGTCAGCCGCAAGCTGATGGGGCAGTTCGCCGACAACCTGGCCGCGCTGGTCGCGGCCGATGTCGACTCCGGCGACCCCGCCGAGGCGGAGGCCGACGGCGAGCCCGCCGGGTCAGATGCGTCGGGCGGGGGCGGTCAGGACGAGGCCGCGGCTGCGCCACCGGCGCCGGCGCCTGCGAGCGAGGTCGAGGCGGTCGACCTGCTGAGCGTGGCCGGCACACCGGTGCTGAAGCGGCTCGTGCCCGTGGCTGTGGCCGTCATCGTCGTGGTGATCCTGGTCGTCATCGTCCTGGCCGCATAGAGCCGAGGTTCCCGAAACCTGAGCGAGTATTGCTCCTATATGACGGGTTTCTCTACTGATTTCGATCAAGTAGAGGTGGCGAGGTTGCTGGGGCGCGAACCGGCTGGTGACTTCGAGGTCGTCGTGCGCGACGCCTCGGGTTCTCCCGCAGTAATCCGCAACGCCCCCATCCTCGATGACGGGCGGCCCATGCCCACGCGCTACTGGCTGGTGGACGAACGGCTGCGCCGGATGGTCGGTCGGCTGGAGTCGGAGGGCGGGGTGCGGGCCGCGGAGGCTGCCGTGGACCCCGGGGATCTTGCCGCGGCCCACGCCCGCTACGCGGCCGAGCGAGACGCGGCCGTCCCTGACGGCCACACCGGTCCGGCACCCTCGGCCGGGGTCGGGGGCACACGGCGGGGTGTCAAGTGCCTCCATGCCCACTACGCCTGGCACCTGGCCGGCGGCGACGACCCGGTCGGGCGCTGGGTGGCTGAGCGTCTCGGTCCGGACGCGGCGGCGCCGCTGCGGAGAGTGGGATGAGCCCCGGCCCGGTTGCCGTGGTGGACTGCGGCACCAACACCACCCGGCTTCTCGTCACCGACGGCCGCGGCCCCGCGGTCGAGAGACGCTCGGAGATAACCCGCCTGGGACGGGGCGTCGACGCCAGCGGCCGGCTCGAGGTGGCCTCGGTCGAGCGCACGCTGGCCTGCCTGCGGGACTACCGGGAGGCCATCGACCGCCACAACCCGTCGTCGGTGCGGGTCATCGCCACCTCCGCGGTGCGCGACGCCGCCAACCGGTCGGAGTTCCTCGAGCCGGCCGAGTCGATCCTGGACGCGGTCCCCGAGGTCCTGTCGGGCCGCGAGGAGGCCGACATGTCCTTCCGGGGCGCGGTCAGCGAGCTGGACCCGGCCGACGGGCCGTTCCTAGTGGTCGACATCGGGGGAGGATCCACCGAGCTGTCGTTCGGGGTGGAGCACTGCACCGACGCGCTGTCACTCGACATCGGCAGCGTGCGCCTCACCGAGAAGTACGTCCATCACGATCCGCCCCGGCCCGAGGAGCTCTCGGCGTGCCTGTCGGTGACCGAGTTGCACCTCGACGACGCCGTGCGGGCCATCCCCGCGCTGAGCGGGGAATGCCGGCTGGTCGGCGTCGCCGGGACGATCACCACGGTCGCCGCGGTGGAGTTGGGCCTGGCCACCTACGACCGTGACCGGGTGCACCACTTCCGGCTCTCGAAGGACGCGGCCGAGGACGTGTTCCGCACTCTGGCCACCGAGGCGCTGGCCGATCGCGTCCACAACCCCGGCCTGCACCCTGGGCGGGCCGACGTGATCGTGGCCGGCGTGTGCATCCTGGTGAGACTCATGAGGTACTTCGACTTCGACGAATGCCTCGTCTCGGAGGCGGACCTGCTCGACGGCCTGGCCCTGTCCCTGCTCGAAGCCTGAGGTCCAAGCGGCGGCTAGAGTGCGCGGCCGTGAGCACCCTGCTCGGGCGGCGAGTGCTGCTGCGGCCCCTGACACGCAACGACTTCGGTGAGTGGCGTGAGGTCCGCCGACGCAACCGCGCCCGGCTCAAGACATGGGAGCCCCAGGCCCTGCCCGGGCGCCCTGACTCCGCCGAGGATCCCCGGGCGTTCGCTGACCGCTGCTCGGCCCGCAGGCGCGAGCGCCAGCACGGCACCGGCTACGGCTTCGGCGTGTTCGTCAACGGGCGCTTCCGGGGCGAGATGAACCTGTCCTCGATCCAGCGCGGGCCCTTCCAGTCGTGCTACGTCGGCTACTGGATCGACGAGGCCGTCGCCGGAAACGGCTACACCCCAGAAGCGCTTGTCGTGGCGGCCCGTTTCGCGTTCGAGGAGCTGAAGCTGCACCGGATGCAGGTGGCCATCGTGCCCCGCAACTCGGCCAGCCTGAGGGTGGTGGAGAAGCTCGACCTCCGATACGAGGGCCTGGCAGAGCGCTACGTCGAGATCAACGGGGTGTGGGAGGACCACCACCGCTTCGCCATAACCGAGGAGGAGTGGCGAGTCCGGGCGCCGGAGCTGGTCGCGGCGTGGATCGCGCCGGTGCCGGACAGCCACGCCGGGCGCCCGGTCTCCGAACTGGTGCCGGGGCGCACCAAGAAGCCCGTCTGAGACCGGCCCGGGTCAGGGCTGATTGGCTCTAGCGCTCCGTCTCGGGGCTGGCCGAGCGGCCCGCGGGGCGGATCACGAGGATCAGGTCGCCGGGCTCGAGCAGCCCGCCCGGCGCGGCCGCAACCGACTCGACCGTGCCCGCCACCGGTGCCGAGATTGACGACTCCATCTTCATGGCCTCGATCACCGCGACGGTCTCGCCGGCCTCGACCCGGTCGCCGACGGTCACCGACACGTTGACTGCACCCCTGAACGGTGCCGCCACATGGCCGGGCTGGGTGGGGTCGGCTCGGGCGTGTTCGGGCCGGTCCGATGCCACCGTGCGGTCCAGCGTGTCGATGTCTCGGGGCTGGCCGTTGACCCTGAACCCGACGGTGCGGATGCCCTCGTCGTTGGGCTCGCTGATCGACCGGAGTCCCAGCAAAAGCCGAACGCCCCGGCCCAGCACCACCGCGGTGTCCTCTTCGTGGGGGTCGAGGCCGTACCAGAACAGCAGCGACGGCAGCACCGACAGGTCGCCGTAGCGGTCCGTCTTGTCGGCCTGCTCCGCCGACGGTGTGGGGAACAGCAGCCGGTTGAGGGTGGCCCGGCGGTCGGTGGCCAGGCCGGTCTCGTCGGCGTCGGTGAGGTCCTTGCGGGTCGGCGACCAGGACCGGCCCTCGGTGGCCCGGGTGCGGAACGGCTCGGGAAACCCCCCGGGGGGCGTGCCCAGCTGCCCGTGCAGGAACCCGATCACGCTGTCGGGAAGGTCGACGCTGGCCGGGTCCTCCAGCAGCTGCTCGGGGGTCACCTCTGAGGCGACCAGGTGCAGAGCCAGGTCGCCGACCACCTTCGACGACGGTGTGACCTTGATGGGGCGGCCGAGCAGCTCGTTGCAGGCGGCGTAGAGCCGCTCCACCTCCTCGAAGCGGTGTCCCAGGCCCAAGGCCCGGGCCTGGGCCCGCAGGTTGGAGAGCTGGCCGCCGGGGATCTCGTGGCGGTAGACGGTGCCGGTGGGCGACTGCAGGCCCGCCTCGAAGGGCGCGTACACCCGCCGCACCGCCTCCCAGTAGGGCTCCAGGTCGCCGATGGCGTCGAGGCTGAGGCCGGTCTGGTGGTCGGTGTCGTCGGTCATGGCCACCACCGAGGCGATCGACGGCTGCGAGGTCATGCCCGACAGGGGCGGCGCGGCCGCGTCGATGGCGTCCACGCCGGCGTCGACGGCGGCCAGGTAGGTGGCGAGCTGGCCTCCTCCGGTGTCGTGGGTGTGCAGGTGCACGGGCTGGTCGAACCGTTCCCGCAGCGCGGTGACCAGCGTTGTGGCCGAGCCCGCCCTCAGCAGGCCGGCCATGTCCTTGACGCAGAGGATGTGAACCCCCGCCTCAACCAGCTGCTCGGCAACCCTCAAGTAGTAGTCGAGGGTGTAGAGGTCCTCGGTTGGGCTCGACAGGTTGCCCGAGTAGCAGATCGTGCCCTCGGCCACCGCCCCCGCTTCGAGCACGGCGCTGATGGCGGGGGCCATCTGGTCGATGGAGTTGAAGGCGTCGAACACCCGGAAGATGTCCATGCCGGTGGCTGCGGCCTCGGCCACGAAGTGTCCGGCCACGGAGTCCGGGTAGGGGGAGTAGCCGACGGTGTTGCGGCCCCTCAGCAGCATCTGGGTGCAGATGTTCGGGGCGGCCTCCCGGATCCGGGCCAGACGCTCCCAGGGGTCCTCGTGCAGGAACCGCAGGGCCACGTCGAAGGTGGCGCCGCCCCAGCACTCCATGCTCAGCAGCTGCGGCATGGTATGGGCCATCTCGCGGGCGCCGGCCACCAGGTCGATGGTGCGCAGCCGGGTGGCCAGGATCGACTGGTGGGCGTCGCGCAGGGTGGTGTCGGTCACCTGCACCACTTCCGCGGCTCGCAGGTCGGCGGCGAACCTCTCGGGGCCGAGTTCCTGCAGTCGCTGGCGTGACCCGGCCGGAGGCTGGCCCCTGCGGGCCGGCGCTAGCTTGGCCGCCGGGCTGACCCTGGTGGGGGCGGGGCCGTGGGGCAGGTGGACGGTCACGTCGGCCAGATACCGCAGCAGCCGGGTCGCCCGGTTGGCCCCGACTGACGCCGCGGTCAGCTCGGGCCGGTCGTCGATGAAGCTGGTGGTGACCGGACCGGCCCTGAACTGCTCGTCGGCCAGGATGGCCTGCAGGTAGGGCTGGTTGGTCGACACGCCCCGGACCCGGTACTCGGCGAGGGTGCGCTGCATGCGACGCACCACCGTGGGGAAGTCCTTGCCCCGGCAGGTGATCTTCTCGATCATCGAGTCGAAGTGGGGGGTGATCTCCACCCCCTGGTAGACGCAGCCGTCGAGCCGGACCCCGGCGCCGCTGGCCGGGCGGTAGGCCACGATCCGTCCGGTGTCGGGACGGAAGTCGTTGGAGGGGTCCTCGGCGGTCACCCGGCACTGCACCGCGAAGCCCCGCAGGCTGATGCTGTCCTGCGTCAGGCCCAGGTCGGCCAGCGTGGACCCTGAGGCGACCAGCAGCTGCGACTCCACCAGGTCGACGTCGGTGACCTCCTCGGTGACGGTGTGCTCGACCTGGATCCTGGGGTTCATCTCGATGAACACATAGCGGCCGGCGCCGTCCACGAGGAACTCGACGGTCCCGGCGTTGCAGTAGCCGATGGAGGAGGCGAAGCGGACGGCGTCGTCCAGCAGGCTGTCTCGCACTGCGGGGTCGAGGTCGCGGGCCGGCGCCATCTCGACCACCTTCTGGAAGCGCCGCTGCACCGAGCAGTCCCGCTCGTAGAGGTGCACGACGTTGCCGTCACCGTCGGCCAGGATCTGGGCCTCGATGTGGCGGACGCCGGTCATGGCCTCCTCCAAGAAGACGGTGGAGTCGCCGAAGGCGCTGCCGGCCTCGCGCTGGGCCGCCTCGACGGCCTCGGCCAACTCCGCGGCCCGCTCGACGCGTCGCATGCCCCGGCCACCGCCTCCGGAGGAGGCCTTCACGAACAGCGGGAAGCCGATCTGTTCCGCGAGGTCTGCGGCTCCGGCGGGGTTGTCGATGGGCGGTGACTGGCGCAGCACCGGCAGGCCGGCCTCCTCCGCGGCCCGCCGGGCCCGCATCTTGTTGCCGGTCAGGCGCAGGACCGCCGCGCTCGGCCCCACGAAGGTGACCCCCGCGGAGTGGCAGGCTTCGGCCAGGTCGGGGCTCTCGGACAGGAACCCGTATCCCGGGTAGACCGCGTCGGCGCCCACCTCGACGGCCTTGGCCACAATGGCGTCGTGGTCGAGGTAGGCCCGCACCGGCCGGCCCGCCTCGCCGATCACGTAGGCCTCGTCGGCCTTGATCCGGTGCAGGGCGCCGCTGCGTTCCTCTTCTGCGGGGAGGATGGCGACGGTGCGGATCCCCAGCTGCGTGGCCGCCCGGAACGCTCGGATGGCGATCTCGCCCCGGTTGGCCACCAAGAGCTTCTCCATGACCTCCCTCAACCAGGCTCCGGCTCCGCGGTGCTCGCCGGACGCGCCGGCGCGGCCACCGACACTACATGGCTACCGCGCGCGGCTGCCTGCTCTCAGGGCTTGGACGTGATCTGCGACTGGAGCCTGCGGACGAGGTTCTTGAAGGGTGGCTGTCCCATGGACCACAGCTGCGGGTGCAGCTCCCGGTCGACGGCCGCCTCAGAGCCGGTGACCTCGTCGAGCGACAGGATCGTCGCCTTGGTCCGGGCTACCAGCTCCTTGGGCTGGGCCGCGGCCCTGGCGGCAAGCTCGTGGGCCCGGTCGAGCAGGGCGTCGTCGTCGACGACCTCCCATGCGAGTCCCGTGCGGTGGGCGTCGTCGGCCGACAGCACCTCGCCGAAGATCACCATGGCCATGGCGGTGGTTCGGTCGGTGGCGTGCTTGAGCCGCCATGTGTGGCCCCCGCCGGGATGCAGCCCGATCTGAAGGAAGCGGGAGTCGAAGCGGGCCCAGCGCTGGCCTGCCAGCACGATGTCGCAGGCCAGGACCATGTTCATCCCGGCTCCCACCGCGGCGCCGTTGACCGCCGCGACGGTCGCCAGCGGCGAGTGGGCCACCCGCAGGAAGCCCTCGTAGATGCGGGTGATGCCGGTGGACTCGGCGGCGAGCAGGTCGTCTAGGTCGGCGCCGGCGCAGAATCCCTTGCCCGCGCCGGTCACCACCAGAGCCCCGATCGCCGGGTCGGGCTCGAGCTCGTCGAGGGCCCCGCAGATCTCGTCGTTCATGGCCTGATTGACGGCGTTGCGCTTGCCGGGATCGTTGAGGGTGAGCCGGGCGACGCCGTCGGAGATGTCGATGTTCACGAAAGGCATGGTTCGCAGTATGGCGCGGGACCGGCGGTACGGTGCTCCGGTGCCATTGGCGGCCTTCGCCTCGTTCAGCCATCGCAACTACCGCTACTTCTGGTTCGGCGGCTTCATCACCAACTCGGCGCGGTGGTTCCAGTATGTGGCCGTGCCCGCTGTGGTGTGGGACCTCACCAGGAGCCCCGGCTGGGTCGGCTTCGCGGGCTTCGCCCAGTTCGCGGCGATGGCGGCGGTCGCTCCGGCGGCGGGCGTGCTGGCCGACCACTATTCGAGACGCCGGATCCTGATGGTGTCGCAGTCTCTCATGGGTCTGGTTGCGCTGATCATGGCCCTGGCCTGGATGCAGGGTGTCCGCTCGCCGGCCGCCTACGTCGCGCTGGCCGCCGCCTCAGGGGTGGGCGGCGGGTTGAACCTGCCCGTGTGGCAGGCCTTCGTGAGTGAGTTGGTGCCCCGGGAACTCCTCTTGAACGCGGTGACCCTGAACTCGGCTCAGTTCAACAGCTCGAGGCTGCTCGGACCGATGCTGGGGGGAATCACGGTGGCCACCGCCGGCCCGGCGGCTGCGTTCTGGGTGAGCGCGGCTGGAGTCTTGGTGATTCTGTTCGCGCTCGTGCGGGTCGAGTCCCGCCGGACTGTGTCGTCGTCGGGAATCCCGAGCATGAGGCTGATTCGCAACACGGTGGCGGTGGCCCGGTATGTGCGGGCCCGCCGCGGTCTGGTGGTCGCCTTCGTCTCGGTCGCGTTGATCGGCTCGCTCGGCTTGCCGATCCAGATCCTCTGCGTCGTGTTCGCCGAGGACGTGTTCCATCGGGGACCGGGTGGGTTCGGCCTCATGCTCACCATGCTCGGCGGGGGCGCGCTGGTGGCTGCTCCTGTGGTGGCGTCGCTGGGTGGGCGGGTGCCGCGGTCCATGCTCCAGCGGGTCGCGCTCCTCGTCTACGGCACGGCCGTGCTGGCGCTCGCGGTCGCACCCACGTTCGTGTCGTACCTGGTGCCGCTAGTGCTGATCGGGGCGGCCCATCTCGGGGCTGCGAGCTCGCTCAACACCGCGGTCCAGCTGCAGGTTGACGAGGACCGCAGGACGCAGGTGATGTCGCTGTACGTGATGGTGCTGATGTCGTCGAACCCGCTCGGTCAGCTTGGTCTCGGCCAGTTGATCGAGCTGATCGGCCCCCGGGCCGCCTTCGGTGCCTTCGGGGCGCTGCTGCTGGTGGGCACGGCGGTCCTCCACAGCGTGGGCTGGCTGCGACACCTGGACCTGGAGGTAGGGGAGTACTCCCCGGCGGTGGTGCCCGAAGTCCATCCGACGACGCCCTCGCCCCCTCGCCACCGGGAGGACGCGCCGGGTCACCAGTCTCCGGGCACGCCCTCGTAGGCGCCTTCGAGGTACTCGGTCCCCTCGTCGCAGTCGAGCTGTACCGGGCACCACCGGCAGCTCGGGCCGGGAGCGACGCCCGGCTGGCGGGTGCCGCCGACCAGTTCGACGTACCGGTGGGCTCCGTCGATGACCCGTTCGCAGGCTGCGAGCAGCAGGTCGTGGGTCACCTCCTCGGAGTGGATGCGGCCCTGGTCGAGGTAGTAGGTGGCCAGCAGGCGGGGCGGCAGTATCCGCAGGGCCTCCAGCAGAGCGTAGAAGCGGAGATCCTCGCGGTGGGTGGGGGAGAAGCCGCCCGTCTTGAAGTCGATGATCACCTTGCCGGCCACGGCGCCGTCGGGCTGGCCCAGCGTCAGGTCCGGTTTGCCCGACAGCACGATCCGGTCTTCGAGCAGCGAGGCCCGTATCGGGCTCTCGGTCGCCGGCCTCCAGGCCGCCTTGAGCGGCGGGAAGCACTCCAGGAACTGCGTCATGGCCGCGCTGGTCCCGGCCCGTAGCTCGGCTCGCTCGGACTCGGAGCAGGTGGTCAGGTAGTCGCCGATGCTCTTGTCTGCGTTGGCGAGGCTGGCCATGGCCTCGTCCACCAGCACCAGCGGCGAGCTCTCGCCCCGCCAGTGAACCGACAGCTCGATCGCCTTGTGCATGACCGTGCCCCGGGCGATGGGCGGCGACCACGAGAACGGCTCGGACCGCTCGGCCAGGAACTTCCGCTCGCATCCGAGCACCTGCGAGAGCATGTACTTGCTGAGGAACAGGTTGTCGCCGTCGAAGTCGTTGGATTCGATGGGCGCGATCAGCGGCTCCAGACGAGCCTCGAGGTGATCTCGCAGCTCGTCGCGCAGGCCCGGATCGAACTCCGGACGAGCCTCTCTCGGTGCCCCGAGCAGGGTCACGACCTCCTGCTGGGCCGGGTTGTACTGGTCGGCGTGCATTGGGCTCGGAGCGGCTCCTGGGAGTGGGGGAGGGGCTCGTGTCACACCCCGGCGCGACCATAGCGGTCATGGGAATCACATCGCTCGACTTCGGCTCGGCGGCTCGCGCTCTGGGTCGGGCCGCCCGCCTGCGGGGCTTGGTCGTGCCGGTGTTCGCCAGCCCTCCGTCCCGGGGTGACCTAGACCGTTCCATCCGCCGCCGCAACGGATCGCCGATCGTGTCGGTCCGTCTGAAAGGCCGCCCCCGGGGCGCGGTCCTGGCCGACATGATCGAGGGGATCATCGTGGCCAACTACCTCGGGGGCTCCAGGGCGGACCTGGCCCGCTCCGCCCTATGGCTGGCGGTCGACGGCGACGCCGCCCAGCTACCGCCCCCCGGTGACGATCCGGCGCTACCGGACGCCGGCGCCCCAGCCCAGGAGACGGCCGCAGCCGCCTAGCCCCACCCCGCCCGGCGGAGCCGTCTGCGACAGGCGAGCGGGAAGCGACAAGCTAGGTTGACGACGTTGCCCGGGTGGCGCAACTGGCAGACGCGGCCCGCTTAAAACGGGCTGCCCGAAAGGGCATGTGGGTTCGACCCCCACCCCGGGCACCCAGAACCACTAACGCTCCGCCCTGCCTCTGCCCGCCTTGCGAAGGCTGCGGATACGAGTTACCAGTCAAGACTCGTGTCACCGAACGTCGGACCATCTATGCCGTGATGGCGGACGAGACCGAGGAACCGTTCGGGATCAGTGGTTTGCATAATTCAACTACACCTATATACAGTAAATAATACGTTATACAGCCCGTCCGGTCAGGCCACGGCTGGGGGAGAGGACGCCGATGACAGCCGAAGATCTCATCGCGATCGCTGACTTCGAGGCTCAAGCTCACGACTTCCTGGACCGGGGGCGCGGGTATCTCGCCGCTGGTCACCTCCACCAAGCCTCAGAGAAGGGTTGGGGTGCCGCCGCCCACATGGCGAAGGCTGTCTCGGTCGCCCAGGGGTGGGACTACGACACTCACGTCGACTTCAGCCTTGTGTTGAACAGGGCCACAGCGGCGACCGGCGACGACCGGTTGCGCGGTCTGCGTGCCATCGCCAACGAATTGCACAGCAACTACTACCGGCGCAAGCGCCACCTTGACTCTGCTGAGATCGGCCGAGACCTGGCGAGCATGGCGGAGCTGCTGGAACTCCTGGCCCCGCTGGCGCGACGGTCACCGTCGGCCACACCGACCTAGAGGTCGTGGCCGCACGGCGGTGTCGGGCGAGGATTGTGGATGGGAGGAGTCTTGTGACTGGAGTCCAGATCGTCAGGAACCCGGACGGCGACCCCAAGTGGACCGCTTCGGGCAAGATCGGCGACTCGTCCTTCTACGGCGCGTCGGACGACCGTGGCGAGCTGAAGCGATGGATCGCTGAAGCGGAGGCCGAGGAGGCTGAAGACGCGGTCGGGCAGGCCTCCGAGGTTTCTGCCACCTAGCTGCCGCTGCGGCGCGGCCGGGGTTGACCACGCCGACGTTTCGGCCGGAACTCTGACGTTTCTGGGGGTGCCCTCGGGGCCGCGTGTGGCTGTGTCTCAGCGGTGGATCGTGAAGGCTTGGTGCAGGCCGGGGCCGTAGCGGTACACGGAGAAGTCGATGTCGAAGGCCACCGCCTCGGTGATGCCGCAGCGCTCCATGACGGCCCAGCTGGTCCTGTCGACCATCGAGAAGTCCTGGTCGGCGAAGGTCTCGCCGATGCGCAGGGCGGTCGCGATGTCCTGGGGGGTGGCGGTGAGCACTTCGGCGATGTCCCGGTCGAGGATGGTGGCCACGAGTTCGTCAGCGGCGGCTCGGTGTCGCCGGCTGCGGGCGACCGCCCAGGTCTCCACGAGCACATGGTCGGTGGTGGCCAGTCGTCGTTGGTGCTCGCCGAGCAGGCGCACGGCGAGACGATGAGAGGTGTCGTCGGGTGCGGCCAGCGCGTACCAGGCGCTGGTATCGACGAAGACGCGGCTCACTCGGTACCGGTTCGGGCGCGGAGGTTCTCGCTGAAGGCCTGCTGGACCATCTCGTGTTTGTGGCGTGCGATGTCGGTGGGTTCGCTGCCGGTGTCGAGCAGGCCGATCAGGGGCGTGATGTCGTTTCCGGTGGCGCGGGCTGCCGCGTCGTCGGCGCGGATCAGTTCGCGGATGTAGGCGGAGACGCTGAGGCCGCGCTCGCTGGCCCGGCGCTTGGCCGCGGCTCGCAGGGCGGGATCCAGCAACACGTTGGTCGGCTTGGCCACCGGGCCATGCTAGCTGATATGCGCAATATGCGCAACACTATCTACGTATCGCGCCTCCGTAGCGATGCGAGCGAGGTCTCCGATTCGCAGGGCGGGACGCCCCCTGCCTGACGCGTTGGCTCCGGTAGGTGTGTGACACTTTGGGGACGCGGTTCCGGTGGCTGGGCGACACTGGCTCCGGTAGCTGCGTTACACCCGAGTGGTCCGCATCTGGTGGTGCTGAGCCTTCTGGTGTGCCCCCGGTGAGGCTCGTTACTGATCCAACCCGCGACTGGCTCGCGTGTTCGGCGCGACGGCTTAGGCGAGATCAGCCGTTCGGGCGGGTGGCCGTGGCGTGGCTAGAGAATCGGCGGATCGGTCTCGACTGCGTCAGTGGAGCGGACGGCTAGCTCCGTGGCGAGCGAGTCGGCGAACTGCGGGACGCTTGCTGACATGGTCTGCCACAGAAGGTCGTAGTCCACGTCGCCGTACTCATTGGCTATAACGTTGCGCAGGCTCCTAGCTTCACTGATCGGCAGGTCTGGGCGCCGCTCACTAGCCGCTCGGACAGCTTGCCGGCGGCTTCGCCGATGATCTCCAACTGGCGCTCGGCGGCGCTGCGCACCAGCCAACTGTCGTCGAAGGCCGCCCGGCCGGCTGCGACGATCTCGGCGAGCTTGCCGGCCGCATCCAGGATGTGCTCAATGAGATCGTTGTCGCGCTGGCCCCTCGCAACGGAGGGGCGCGGCGCATCTCCAACCACCCACCACATGGCCAGCTTTCTCAGGCCCCGCATCCCGGCGGCCAGTATCCTTCACAGTGATGCTTACCGAGGCCCTGACCGTGCCGACCGTCGACGACGCCCGCCGCGCCGGGCGCGAACTAGTCGACGCCGGCGCGTGCAGGGTGCTGCTGTTCGGCTCGGTAGCCCAGGGTCTGGCCCAACCCGACAGCGATATTGACCTGGTGGCCATTTTCGACGACCTCGACTACAGCCGCCGCCTCAGCCGCCAGCTCAACCTGCAGACCGCCGCGCAGGCCTGCACCGGGCATCGGGTGCAGGTCCACGTCACCGACTGGCCCGAATGGCTCCACCGCACCCGAAGGGTCTCGGCGTCCTTCGAGGCTGGCATCGCGGCTGAAACCGTCGTTCTGTGCGACCGCCCGGCCGCCGATGTGGCCTGGGACAAGGAGATCGGATTGCCCGCAGACAACATCCAAGAAGCCCTCGGCCGTCTCGATGAGGCCGCTAAGGCCCTCAATGACTTGCTGGGCCATACCCGCCTCAGCGAACTCGAACAGGAGTCGCTCATCGCCGCGGACCGCGCCTCGGTCGACCACTACCGCCACTGGCGGCTCATCAACGTCTGCCAGAGCGCCGCGATGGCTATCGAGACCGCCCTCAAATCGCTCATAGCGCTCACCGGCGAACCCGTCAGGCGGATGCACGACATCGACTACCTCGTCAACCGGGCCGGCCCCCGCACCGGCGAGGCCCGAGCGGCCCTCGAATCTCTCGCAGCGGACAGCCCCGACGATGAAGGCAATCTCTACGGACACGTCACTATCTGGCGCAGCGCCGGCGCCTACCTGGCCGATCACCCCGAGATCGACCTCGCCACCACCAGCCGTCTCGCCCCGAGTCTCGCCACTGCGGCGGCTCAACTCGTCACCATCGCCGCCACCGAGATCGCCCACGCCACGGACCCCGAAGCCGTGCAGCCCGCCCTGCGTGTCATCGCCGCGGTCACAGCAGCCCTGGATGACCGCGACCTCATCGAAGGCCAGCCCCGCGGCCGCACCATCACCCCCACCGACTACGGCTCCAGCCTCGCATGACCAACAGGGCTAGGAGCTACCAACCTCTATGCCCAGAACAGCTAGGGGATGCGGCCTAGCACGGGGAGGTTGTCGGCGGCCCACGTGTTGAGGCTCCATCGGGTCGGGCGTACGGCTGCGATTCCCACAAATGCCACCATCTCGATGACGTGGCTGCTGTTGACAGGGTTGTTCTCGGGCCAGACGTCGCCGGCCAGGAACATGAACAGCATCAGCAGGGCTGCGCCGATGGCCGAGAAGCGGATGCCGATTCCCAGCATCAGGCCCAGCCCGCCGACCAGCAGCGCGGCCATGAACCCGACATCGGCCAGATTGATGGCGTCGGGCGCGGCCGGGGCCATCCAGCTGAAGAGGTCACCCGTGTGGCTGCCGCCGGTGGCGAAGTTCAGGTACCCGTAGGTCGGTGACCCGCCGCTGATCATGGCCGCGTCGCAGCCGAAGTCGATGGCTGACGAGTCGTCGGCGCGGCAGGTGGCGAAGCCGAGTCCGAACATCTTGTCGAGGAAGGCCCACAGGAACGACCAGCCCAGAAGGATCCGAAGGATCGTCCATGCCCACATTCCCGGGGCCCTGTGATCGGTTGAACTGACGGTGACAGTCATGGCGGCTTCTGAACCTCCGTTGTTTCGTCGCGGCTTCTGCTTCGGTTTCCACGGGCTGGGCTCGCGGGCTGTGCGTTCGTGGGTACTCGTGTGTCAAGCGCAGTATCGGGCCCAACGGCGCAGCGCGGCGAGCACGACTTGGCGCTTGTCCTCGTTGGGCATGAACGGGGCACGGGACAGCTCGATCTGGATCCACGGCATTTCCGCTGAATGGGCGCGGGTGATGTAGCCGCCGCGGAAGGGGTCGTTGATGGTGACTGGACCGCTGAGTTGCCCCTGGAAGCACTCCCTCAGGGATTCGATCCAGTCCTGGGGGCAGGTCCCGTCGCCGTTGCTCAGGCACACCCAGGGCCGCTCGGTGCCCGGATCCGGGCCCACCGGAGGACCTGCGGCCGCCATCGTGTGGCAGTCGATGCCGGCAAACCACTCGCCGCTCAGTCCCAGCTCGGTCAGTCGCTCGTGGTAGGGGGCGTGGTAGGCGTCAAGGAGGTCGTCAGCTTCTTGGGCGGACAGCGGGCGGTGCCAGACCGGCACATTCCAGCAGGTGTGGGTCTTGACAACTCCGTCGGGTCGACGGTCGTTCCGGGGCCGGTTCATGTCGACGATGGCTCGGGCGATGTCGGTGGTGACGAAGGCACCCACTTCCGTCTCGATGTCGTAGATCTCGCTGGCGCCGCCGTCGCCGTCCTCGGCGATCTCTGCGGGTGTGAGGGCGCACAGCGGCTCGTATTCAGCCGGTACTCGCAGCCCGGCGTGAGGGACCGAGACCAGCAGCGGCAGCATCAGTCGGCCTCAGTGGTGACTGAGTCTGGGCCGGCGGCTGCGCCGTCGCGTCTCGGGTCGGCCACGCCGATCATGCGGCCGCCCTCGTTCATCACCATCTGGACGCATCCCATGTAGAACGAGTACGGCTCCCGGCGGTTCAACTCGAATCCGGCGCCTTCTAGAGCGGTCAGCACGTCGGTGGCGATGCGCGACGCCTCGACGGAGACCACGCCCTGAAGCGAGCAGTGGATTCGGGGAGCGTCGACTGCTGCCAGGGGAGGGCATCCTTGGAGCCGGTGCAGAACTTGGAGGATGGTGGGAGGGATTCGCTCGCTGCCGGGCGAGCCGATCGCCAGCCACGGAGTGTCGTCCTTTAGGACGATCGTGGGGGCCACGCTGGCCCACGGAACGGCGTTGGGTCGCAGGTAGTAGGGGTGTGCGGGGTCCTCGTAGTCGAACGCGCTCATGTAGTTGTTGTAGAGGAAGCCGAGTTGCGGCGATGCTGCGCACGAGCCGTAGACGTTCTCGATGGACTGTGTGAGCGCCACCACGTTGCCGTCGGAGTCCATCGCCGACAGATGCGTGGTCTCGCCGGGACTGTGGACCTCCGCGATCTGGCGGGCCACCTGCTGGGCGTAGCGGCGATTCAGCATCTGCTTGTCGGACACCTGCGAGTACAGGTTGGGATCGAAGGGCCGGTCCCGGCGGTCAATCAATGCCTGCCTGATGGTCTGGGCCAGGCACACGGCGCCTTCGGGGGTGTCGATGTCTTGGAGTTCACGGGGCAGGCTCTGGTGGATGTTCAACATCTCCACCAGGGTGCGACCCGCACCGGGCAGCGGCATGGTGAGCAGCCGGTTCCGTCTGAATCGTCCCGCCAGGGGCTCACGCTCGATCGGGTGGGGGATCTGGGCGAGGTCGTCGGCTCGGAGGATGCCCCCGTTGACCTCCATGTCTTCATGGATCAATCGGGCGGTCTCGCCCAGGTAGAAGTCCTCGTAGCCGCGATCGGCGAGCCGGCGCAGCGTCGCGGCCAGCGCGGGCTGGACCAACTTCGTGCCGGCTCGCCGGACCCGCCGCCCGTCATGCAGAAAAAGGGGTCCGGCCGAACGGGACTGCAGGTGCTTGCGTTCCCGCCTGGTGAGACGGTGCTGCAGCAGGCTGACCTCGTAGCCTTCTTCGGCGAGCACGATGGCCGGCTCGATCACGGTCGCCCAGCTGAGACGGCCATAGCGTTCCAGCACGTGGGCGTAGGTGGCAACCGAGCTGGGGACGGTGGTGGCGAGATGCCCACGTCTGCGGTCAGATCGCAGGTTGGCGAAGCTGTCGATCACGGCCCGGTTCGGTGCCCTCGACGAGCCGTCGATCGCGACGGTGGTGCCGGAGGCGCGGTAATGCACGAGCATCATGGTCTGGCCGCCTAGCCCCGACGCGGCCGGCTCGCACACGCCTAGAGCCAGCGCGGCGGCGACAGCGGCGTCGATGGCGTTGCCGCCCTGCTCGAGCGTTCTGACACCCGCCGCGGTGGCCGAGTAGTGGGCTGTGCTCACCATGCCGTGCTTGGAGGTGGCGATGCGCTGGGGCTCGTGGATGCGGGTGTCGGTCAGCTCCAGCAGGTCGGTGTCGACCTCCCGCAGGCGCCTTGGGCGCGCCTGTCCCGTGTTGCGTCGGGGTTGCGTGGATGACCGCTGTGCCGCGCCGAGTTCGGTCATGTGGTCATCGTCCGATTCGGCCGATGAGGTATTCGGTCAGCAGCAGTGTCCGCTCCACGAGGCTGATTCGCTGTACGGCCTCGTCGGGCGTGCCGCCGTCTCTCATGGCGGGACCGACCCCGCAGACGACGGCGGTGCCTTCGGGGACCAGGCCGGCCACCGATGGCCAGGCTGAGGACTCCCGTTCAAGGGTGATGTCCCATTTGGCCGCGGCGGCCTCCAGATCAGCCGCCAGGGGCTGGTTGCCGGGCAGGTCGTGCATCGGCGGCCGGTCGGTTAGCCGGTTGAGGCTCCAGCGCGGTCCGCCCCGGCCGAGGGCCTGGCGCATCGAGGCCTCGGTGTCGTCGGCGTGAGCCGGTTTGAGGTATGACATCATCAGCGAGATCTCGACCCGGTGGGGCATGAACATGGCGTGTCGCTCGGTGCGCATGTCGACGACGCCGATGGACAGGCGCCGACGGGGCGAACTCAGCTGGCCGATGTCCTCCAGTTTCTCGCAGGCCCAGCGCACGACGGGCCGGCGGCGACCGACTTGGCCCGGGTTCAGCCTCTCGCCGTCGATGGTGAGGTCGTAGCGCCGGCTGCCCCTCCGCTGGGTGACGATGCTGTGGGCCACGGTGCCGGGCCGGCACACCAGGACATGCTCGGCCCGGGCCGAGGCCTGCTCGATCAGTCGCCGGCTGCGTGTCGCGTCGTGTCCTTCGTCGCAGTACAGCATCACGCCCAGGGGGATGCGGCGCAGACTCCTGGTGCTTCTGAGGGCTCGCAGGGCGTACTCCAGCATCACCAGAGAGGCCCGGGATCGCCCGATGCCCTCGCCGTAGAGCCACTCCGGGTCGCGGCGGAACCCCTGATGCACGGAGCCCGGCATCACCGGCACGTCGAGGTGGGCCACCAGCAGCGCTCCTCCTTCGAAGCCCCTGGCGGTCTCCCACATGTGGGACTCAGGGTCATGGGTGAGTTCCGGCACTGGGCGCATGCCCGCCTCGGTGAGTATGCGCCCGGCGCGTTCGACGGCCCGTGACAGACCAACTGGTTCGTCGGTGCGGCTGGAGAGCTCGACCCACCGTTGCAGCGAGCGCTCCATGGCGTCGCGGCGCTGGGTTATGTACTGGAAGGCCCGATCGGATGGATCCGCGGTGCGAGTGTCGACCACCGGTGGCTGCGGGGTGCCGAAGTAGCGGGCGCTGGCCACCTCCACCAGCCGGTTCACGAAGGCGGCGAAGTCCAGCCCCACATGGGCCGCGCCCACCAGGTAGGACCCGTGCTCGCCCAGGCTGGGCAGGCTGTTGGCCTCCAGCACGTAGAGGTTGTCGTCGGCGTCCATGCGCATGTCCACCCGGGCGCAGTCGTACAGCCCCAGCGCTGAGAACGTGCGAATAGCGATCTGCTTGGCTTGCGCGGTGAGCTCCTCGGAGATGGGGGCGGGGCACACCGGCTGGATCTGGCGGCCGCTGCGGCCGGTCTTGTCCTCGTAGGTGTAGATCTGGGGACCGTCGCCGAAGCTGAGCATCACCGGCGGGAACGCCTCCGGAGGAGCGTTGCCCAGCAGCCCCACGTTGATCTCGCGGCCCTCGATGTACTGCTCGGCCAGCACCGGCTGGGAGAACCGGTCGAAGATCACCTTGGCGGAGGCGCGCAGCTCGTCGGCGTCGTGGACGACCGCGAGGCCGAACGACA
>JAJEHD010000001.1 GCA_022819505.1 Acidimicrobiia bacterium
TTGCTGCGTCAGGCTTTCGCCCATTGCGCAATATTCCCCACTGCTGCCTCCCGTAGGAGTCTGGGCCGTGTCTCAGTCCCAGTGTGGCTGATCGTCCTCTCAGACCAGCTACCCGTCGATGCCTTGGTGGGCCGTTACCCCGCCAACTAGCTGATAGGCCGCGAGGCCCTCCCGGAGCACCTGAGCATTTCCTCGGTCGGCCATGCGACCATCCGAGGGCATCCGGTATTAGCCAGGGTTTCCCCTGGTTATCCCGGTCTCCGGGGCAGGTTCCTCACGTGTTACTCACCCGTTCGCCACTCGACAGCGGCCCGAAGGCCGCTGCCTCGTTCGACTTGCATGTGTTAAGCACGCCGCCAGCGTTCGTCCTGAGCCAGGATCAAACTCTCCGTCGAGATCTCCGGCACCGGCCGAAGCCGGGGCCATCGATCGGGTTGCTCGGCTGCTCCCCGCCGAGGCGGGTGCGTGAGCAGCCTTGCGTTTCAGAGAGCCGGCCTCGCCGCTTGGGTGCGGGAGACCTTGGCTCCTCCCCGGCGCCGAAGCGCCGGGCGGTCCGGCAAGCAGCCGGACCGTAATTTGACGGACATCGCCTCAGGCCACGCAGCCCGAGCCGACGCCCGCACTCGCTATGCGTCCGTCTCTTCCGTTTTCAAGAAGCAATCTCGCTCCGGGGCCATTTCAACCCGGATGGAACCGGGCAGATGGCACCGAAGCCACAGCACTTCTACTGTGAACCCGACCGCGCCCGAAGGCCCCGCCAAGGGTGAACGCCTACGCTATCGCGGCCGGCCGACCAAGACAACCGGTTTCGGGAGGACCTGATTCCCTCGCGGTGGACGGGCTCGGGATCAGTCCACCACGAGGAGATGGCGCTGGCGGCGGCCCCGCTGAACCAGCGCGTAACGGCCGCCCACCAGGTCGACCTGCTCGGCTGGAGACCCGACACGCCGGCCGTTGACGCGGATCCCGCCGGAGGCGATCGAGCGGCGGGCGTCCGAGCGCGATGAGCACACGCCGGACGTCACCAGCGCGTCGACCACCGGCTCGCCGCCCTCGAGAGCCGAGCCCTCGACCACCGTCTCGGGCACGATGCCCCGCACCGCCTCGAGCCGCTCGGCCGACAGTTCGGGTGCCTCGAACAGCACCTCGGCCGCCAGCCGGGCCTGCTCGGTGGCCGCGGCGCCGTGCACCAGCGTGCAGACCTCGTCGGCCAGCGCCCGCTGGGCGCGGCGCTCATGGGGGGCGCCGGCGTGGGTCGCCATGATCCCGGTCACTTCGGCGACCGGCAGCAGCGTGAGCTGCAGCAGCAGCCGCTCGACGTCGCGGTCGTCGGTGTTGACAAGGTACTGGTGCAGCTCGAAGGGCAGCGTGCGTCCCGCGTCGAGCCACACCGTGCCCTCGGCCGTCTTGCCGAACTTCTGGCCGTCGGCCCGGGTCATCAGAGGCCAGGTGAGCCCATGGACCGCCGCTCCGCTGCGGCGGCGGACCAGGTCGATCCCCGCAGTGATGTTGCCCCACTGGTCGGAGCCGCCCACCTGCAGGCGGCAGCCGTATTGCTCGAACTGCCACCAGTAGTCGAAGGCCTGCAGGAGCATGTAGCTGAACTCGGTGAAGGAGATCCCCTGTTCGCTGTCCATGCGACTGCGCACCGAGTCCTTGGCCACCATCTGGTTGACGGTGATGTGCTTGCCCACGTCCCGCAGGAAGTCGAGCAGCGTCACGTCGCGGGTCCAGTCGTAGTTGTTGACGAGCCGGGCCGCGCTGTCCCCGGAGAAGTCGAACAACGACTCGAGCTGGGCCTTGATTCCGGCCACGTTCGCCTGGAGGGTGGCCGCGTCGAGCAGGGTGCGCTCGTCGGAGCGGCCGCTGGGGTCGCCCACCATGCCGGTGGCCCCGCCCACCAGCGCCAGCGGGCGGTGGCCGGCGTCCTGGAAGCGGCGCAGCACCAGGACCCCCACGAGGTGCCCCACATGCAGGCTGTCGGCGCTGGGATCCATGCCGCAATAGAGGACGACGGGGCCGGCCCCCAGCAGTTCCCGGAGCGCAGCCTCGTCGGTGTGGTCGTGGACCAGCCCCCGAGCGCGCAGGTCGTCGAGCAGGTCAACCATCGCGGCTCAGCCTACCGACGCGAACCGGAGCCGATCCGGAGCCGATCCGGCGCCTCTGCTGCGCCGGCATCCGGAGTTGGGCGACGCCAAGAGTTCATCGCCGCGACGCTCTTGTTTGCCGATCGTTGGTCGCAAACCGACCTCGGCGTTACCTCCCAGCGCGTACCGTGCCTGTGTCGTAGCTGCGAGGGAGACCCTGGCATCGACATATGTCAACCGACACGACCGAAGGGAAACACGGTGGCATCTGGATCACAACACCTGGGCAGGAGGCTCTTCGCCGGGCTGCCGGGAAGGCCCGGTAGCGGGATTCCCCGCAAGTGCGAGTTCAAGTGCGACGGGGCCTGCTTCCATGAGGCGCCCAACGAGCACCGTGCCGCCGACGGCCGCGCCTTCGCCGACGTGGCCGAGCGCCGACTGGCCCGCCGGACCCTCCTCAAGGGCGCGGCCGTGGCGCCGCCGCTGCTGCTAGCCGCCAGCAGCCCAGCGGCGGCGTCACTGATCTCGGGATCCTCGAACGGAGGATCCGGCACCGACCCCACACTGCAGGCCGAGTCGCCCGATGGAGCCGCCCCGAGTCCCGCATCGACGGGCGCCTCGCTCGGGTTCACGCCGATCGTGCTGGGCGACCTCGACGAGGTGGTCGTTCCGGCCGGCTACGAGTCAAAGGTGCTGATGCGCTGGGGCGACCCGCTTCACGCGGGCGTGGACCGCATGACCGCGGCCAACGCATCACGTGCCCTTCAGGAGAGGACGTTCGGATGGAACGCCGACCTGAATGCCTACTTCCCGCTGAGTCGACACGGCTCGGGTCGGGCCGCGAGCGGCCTCATGTGCGTCAATCACGAGTACACCGAGGGCCCCCGCATGTTCTCCGACTACGACGCGGCCAGTCCCACCAAGGAGCAGGTCGATGTGGAGATCGCTGCGCACGGCATGAGCGTCATCGAATTGGAGAGCACCCCCGACGGTGAATGGTCCGTCAACCTGAGCAGCCGGCACAACCGCCGCATCACCGGGTTCACGCCCATGGAGATCACGGGACCGCTGGCGAGCCACGAAGCGCTCGAGACTTCTGAGGACCCGACGGGCCGGACGGTCCTGGGCATGCTCAACAACTGCGCCGGCGGCAAGACCCCGTGGGGCACGGTGCTCACCGCCGAGGAGAACTTCCATCAGTACTTCGCCAACAACGACCTGAACAGCAACCCCTACCTGAGGATGGTCAACCAGCGCTACGGGGTGCCCGCAGGAGCGTCGCGCCGGCAGTGGGAGCTACACCACCGCCGCTTCGACCTCTCCGAGGAGCCCAACGAGATCAACCGCTTCGGCTACATCGTGGAGATAGACCCCCACGACCCGTGGTTCGTGCCGAAGAAGCGCACCGCGCTGGGCCGCTTCAAGCACGAGGCCGCGACGACGGCGATAGCCGACAGCGGGCAGGTCGTTCTGTACTCGGGCGACGACGAGCGCTTCGACTACCTCTACAAGTTCGTGACCAGCGGCCTGTACGACCCCGACGACCGGCAGGCCAATCTCTCGCTCCTCGACTCCGGCACCCTGTACGTGGCCAAGTTCCACGACGACGGCACCGGCGAATGGCTCCCGATCGTCGCCGGCCGGACCGGCCCGCTGGCGGGTTTCACCCAGGCGGATGTGCTGGTGAACACCAGAGGCGCGGCCGACCTGCTGGAGGCCACTCCCATGGACCGACCGGAGGACGTGGAGGTCAACCCCCGCAACAACCGGGTCTACGTGTGCCTCACCAACAACACCCGCCGGGCCCCCGGCGAGGAGAACGCGGTGAACCCGCGGGCGGAGAACCAGTACGGCCATGTGCTCGAGATCACCGAGGACGGCGGCGACCTCTCGGCGTCGACCTTCACCTGGGAGTTCTTCCTGATCTGCGGCGAGCCCAGCGATCCGACCACCTTCTTCGCGGGCTTCGACAAGTCGAGCGTGAGCCCGATCGCGGCGCCCGACAATCTGGCATTCGACGAGCTGGGCAACGTCTGGATCGCCACCGACGGCCAGCCCAGGACGCTCGGTCTGAACGACACGCTGTTCGCGGTGCCCGCAGCGGGTGCTCAGCGGGGCAACGTTCAGCCGTTCCTGAGCGTGCCTAGAGGGGCCGAGGTGTGCGGTCCCGAGTTCACGCCGGACTTCGAGTCGCTGTTCGTGAACGTGCAGCATCCGGGGGAACGCAGCGCCGGGCCCGAGGATCCTCAGAGCCTGTGGCCCGACGGCGTGTGGCCGCCGCTGCCGAGCCTGGTGGCCGTGACCAGGACGGGGGGCGGCCGCATCGGCTCCTGACCGCCGGCTGCACGCGCCATCACACCCGTTTCACCGCGGGTGGCGCCGCTTGAAGTACGGCACGGAGCACAATGGCAGGCGTGCGACGCGCCGCCACCATGCTTGGCATCTCGGTGCTGGCCGCGTCGGTGCTGGTCGCCGGCTGCTCCGTCGAGCAGCGCGACATCACCTTCGACGTCGAGAAGCTGACCACTGCGCAGTCGTCGCGGATCTATGACCGCAACGGGGTGCTGATCACCGAGCTGCGAGGCGAGCAGCGCCGCACCGACGTGACCGACATCGCCCTCATCCCCGAAGTGGTCCGCAACGCGGTGGTCGCCATCGAGGACGAGCGCTTCTACGAGCACGACGGGGTCGACCTCAAGGCCATCCTGCGGGCGGCCCGCTCCAACGTGTCGGCTGGAGGCATCAGCCAGGGCGGCTCCACCATCACCCAGCAGTACGTCGGCAACGTGTTCCTCGACCGGTCCGAGCAGACCGTGACCCGCAAGATCGAAGAGTTCTTCATGGCCCGGCGCTTCGAGCAGTTCTTCACCAAGGACTTCATCCTGCTGCGCTACCTGAACTGGGTGTACTTCGGCAACGGCGCCTACGGCATCGAGGCCGCGGCCCGCCAGTACTTCGGCGCGCCCGCCTGCGAGTTGGTAGCCACTGCGCCCGAGCGGGCCGCCGGGGCGTGCCTCAAGGTCACGGAGCTCACTCTGGAGCAGGCCGCGCTCCTCGCCGGGCTCATCCAGCGGCCCAGCGCCTTCGACCCGTACCGCAACCCCCAGGACGCCCGCCGGCGCCGCAACCTGGTGCTGGAGAGGATGCTGGCCAACGGCTACATCACCCCCGACGAGCACGATCGGGCCTTCGACGAGCCGATCGTGCTGATCGAGGACATCCCGCTGCTGGAGGAGCGCTACCCGGCGGCCCATTTCGTCGAGGACGTCAAGCAGTGGTTCCTCGACAACCCGGCCTTCGGGCCGACCCGCGAGTACCGCACCCAGCTCCTGTTCGAGGGGGGCCTCGACATCCACACCACCGTCGACCTGGAGCTGCAGGCGAAGGCCGAGGCCGCCATCGAGGCGATCCTGCCCCACACCGAGTTCAATCCCGACGCAGCCGCGACCGTGCTGGGCGTGGGCGGTGCCGAGGAGGGCCATGTCCTGGCCATGGTCGGTGGCCGCGACTTCTTCGGGGACGACACCGACGCCAAGTTCAACCTGGCCAGCGGCAAGGGCCGCCAGGCCGGATCGGCCATGAAGCCGGTGGCCCTGGCCACCGCCCTCACCCGCGGCCTCTCGGTGACCAAGACCTACGACGCGCCCGACGAGCTGGAGATCGACCGTCCCGACATCTGCGGTCCGGTGTGGACCATCAGGGGCGGGCTCGGCTCGGAGCCCGAGGCTCCGGTGGAATCGAACCTGATCGAGGGCATGCGCCGCTCGATCAACACGGTGTACGCCCAGCTCATGGTGGACGTCCGTCCGGCCAACTTCGTGACCATGGCCGAGCGGCTCGGCCTCGAGCCAGGGCGGATCGCGCCCGTGTGCGCCGGGGTGCTGGGCACCGAGGACGTCAACACCGTCGAGCTGGCCACCATGTTCTCCACGTTCGCCCGGTCCGGGCGGCAGGCCGACCCGACGATGGTGACCAGCATCATCCAGCCCGACGGAACCGCGCTGTTCCGCCACCGCACCGATGACGTGGGCGTGCTCGATCCATCGGTCGCCAACCAGATCACATGGGTGCTGCAGGGCGTGATCACCGAGGGGACCGGGCACCGGGCCGCTATCGACCGGCCCGCGGCGGGCAAGACCGGCACCGCCCAGAACTACGCCGACGCGACCTTCGTCGGGTACACCCCCCAGCGGGCCGCCGCGGTCTGGGTCGGCTTCCCCGACGCGCAGATCCCCATGGAGCCGCCCACCACCGACATCAGGGTGACGGGAGGCACCTACCCGGCCCAGATCTGGCGGGAGATCATGATCGCGGCCCACGAGGGCATCGATGCCGTCGCCCTGCCCCCTCCCCCGCCGAGCGCACCCCCGCCGCCCACGGAGCCGCCCCGGCTCGACTCCGTCGAGATTCCCGACCTGGTGGGCCGGGCCTGGGACGCGGAGCAGCTCACAGCCGAGTTGGGCGAGCTGACGCTCGGCCTCGTCGCGGTGGAGGTCGAGACGGTGGAGTACGCCGAGGGGACGATCATGGGCCAGGCCCCGGCGGCCGGGTCGCTCCACAGGGGCGGGATCACGGTGACGGTCGAGGTGGCGGTGGCACCCGACGTGCCCTCGGTGCTCGCCATGCCCGGGGTTGTGGGCCTGACCGAGGCCGAGGCCCGCCAGGTGCTGGTCGCAGCCGGGCTGGGTGTGGAGGTCTATGTCGAACCCTTCTTCGACGAGGAGGCCGAGCAGTTCGGAGGCGAGCCCGGGGCGGTGTGGCGTCAGGCTCCCGCAGCCGGAGTGCCCGTCGAGCCGGGCAGGTCGGCACAGATATGGGTGAACCCCGAACAGTGACCACCGGCGAGCCGCCTCCGACACACCCGGCCGGCTCCGGCGCCGGCGACGGCACCGCGCCGAGCCCGGGCCGGGGCCGGTTGCGGCTGGCAGGCAAGTGGCTGGGCGGACTGTTCGTGGCGGGGAGCTTCGTGTTCTGGGTGTGGGCCTTCTCGCCGTGGGCCCGCACCGAGAACCCCGGCCGGCTCGACGACCGGTCCTTCGTGGGGTGGGCCGACCAGCGCTGCGCCCGAGCCCAGGCAGCCATCGACGCCCTGCCGACCGCCCGCCAGGCGTCCTCGCGCGCCGAGCGGGCCGACCAGGTGGACCGGGCCACCGACGAGGTGGAGGCCCTGGTAGCCGACATCCGCGTTCGGGCCGAGACCTCGCTGTCGGTGTCCACCGACAGCGAGGGACCGCCCGACACGGATCTGGTAGGCGCCTGGCTCGAGGACTGGGACGTGTACATCTCGGACCGCCGCAGCCACTCGCAGCGGCTGCGCACCGCCAGCGAGGACACACCCGACCGGGAACTGCGCTTCCTGCTGTTGGACCTGACCGAGGGCAGCACCTACACCGAGCGCATGGACGGCTTCGCCCGCCTCAACAATATGGACAACTGCCAGGTCCCCGGCGACGTCTGACCGCACCCGGTCCGGGTCAGCGGCGGGAGACGTCGGGCGCGTCGGGCACGTGGAAGCGCCAGGGGAGGTCGGCTCCGTTGGTCAAGCCGATCCTGAGGGTGACGGCAGGGTCCGGCGGGGGCGGCGTGCCGTCGTCGACGATGGTGACGCTCCGGTCTGCGGTGATCAGGTTCGAGCCGTCGAGGGCGCCGTCGATGCCCAGGGCCTGGGTGAGCTTGGCCGGGCCGCTGCACAGGTCGCGGTCGCGCCGGGCCACCGGGCCCCGGGCCGCGTACATGGCATCGAGCCCGTCAAGCGGGGTCAGGGCGCGCAGCAGCACGGCCGCGGCTACCCCGGCGGTCTCGGCCACGACGTTGGCGCACCAGTGCATGCCGTATGTGAAGTACACGTACAGATGCCCCGGGGGGCCGAACATGGTGGCGTTGCGCCTGGTGGGGCCGCGGAAGCCGTGGCTGCCGGGATCGTCGGCGCCCCGGTAGGCCTCGACCTCGACGATCCGGCCGGTTCGGCCGTCCGGCGCCATCAGCACCTTGTTGAGCAACTCAGGCGCGACCTCAAGCGCGCCGCGGGCGTAGAAGTCCCGATCGAGCTTTCTGCTAGTCACCCGAGGCGGGCTGCGTCGGCTTCGAGCCGGTTCCGGAACCGCTCCAGCTGGGCGGCCACGGCCTCGGGGCCGGCAGCGCCGGGCGTGTTGCGCCGGGCCGCGGAGGCGCCCGGCTCCAGCAGCGCGGCCGCGTCGGGGCCGAGCCGCTCGTCGGCGGCCACCAGATCGGCCAGCGATCCGTCGCCGGCCAGCGAGCGCTTCACCAGCTCGCCGACGATGGCGTGGGCCTGCCGGAACGGTGTCCCTCGAGCCACCAGCCACTCGGCCAGGTCGGTGGCCGCCCCGTAGGGCGACGATGCGGCCGCGGCCATCCGGTCGGTGTCGAAGCGGGCGCTGGCCATCAGCCCGTCGAGAGCGACCAGCGTCAGCGTCACGGTGTCGACCGCGTCGAACAGGGGCTCCTTGTCCTCCTGGAGGTCCTTGGCGTAGGCCAGCGGCAGGCCCTTGAGGGTGGCCAGCAGGCCGGCCAGGCGCCCGATCAGCCGTCCGGCCTTGGCCCGGGCCAGCTCCGCGACATCGGGATTCTTCTTCTGGGGCATCATCGACGAGCCGGTGGCGAAGGCGTCGTCGAGCTCCACGAAGCCGAACTCCGACGACGACCACAGCACCAGCTCCTCGCCCAGCCGGCTCAGGTGAACGCCCAGCATCGCCAGCGCGTAGAGGGCGTCGGCCACGAAGTCCCGGTCGGCCACAGCGTCCAGGCTGTTGTCGAACACCGCCGAGAAGCCCAGCTCCGATGCGGTCCGCTCCGGGTCCAGCGGCAGCGACGAGCCCGCCAGCGCACCCGCCCCCAGAGGCGACACGTCGGCCCGCCGCCGGGCCTCGACCAGCCGGTCGACGTCGCGGGCCAGCGCCCAGCCATGGGCCAGCAGATAATGGGCCAGCAGCACCGGCTGGGCCTGCTGGAGGTGGGTGTAGCCCGGCAGCAGCGCACCGCCCGCGCCCTCGGCCCGGGCCAGCAGTGTGGCCTGCAGCCCGAGCACGGCCCGGGCGACATCACTGAGGGCGGCCCGGGTCCACAGCCTCAGGTCGGCGGCCACCTGATCGTTGCGGCTGCGCCCGGTGTGGAGCTTGGCCCCGGCCGGTGTGATCTCGGTGACCCGCCGCTCGACCGCGGTGTGGATGTCCTCGTCGCCGGGCGCGGCGACGAAGGCGCCCCCGGCCATCTCGGCCTCGACAGTGTCGAGCGCGGCATCGATGGCGTCCCGCTCGGCCGCAGTGATCAGACCGACCCCGGCCAGCATGGCCGCGTGGGCGCGCGACCCCGCGATGTCCTCGCGGAACATCCTGCGATCGAAGCTGAGGCTGTCGTTGAGGGCCCGCAGCGCTGCGGCGGGATCCCCGTCGAACCGCCCGTGCCAGAGAGTCGCTGAATCGTCCACCGTCAATCCCTATCCGCTCGGCCTCTGGGCTTGCTTGAGGGCCAGGTTCCGGAGCCGCAGGGCGTGCAGCGCGATGAACCCGGTGGCGTCGGCCTGGTCGTAGGCGCCCTCGTCCTCCTCGAAGGTGACCGTCCGGTAGTCGAACAGCGACTCGTCGGAGCGGCGCCCGGCGATGTCCACGTTGCCCTTGTAGAGCCTCACCCGGACCTCACCGTTCACGCTGGCCTGGCTGTAGTCGATGGCCGTCTGGAGCATCCTGCGCTCCGGGCTCCACCAGTAGCCGTTGTAGATCAGCTCGGCGTACCGGGGCATGAGCTCGTCCTTGAGGTGGGCCATCTCCCGGTCGAGGGTGATCGACTCGATGGCCCGGTGGGCCCGCAGCATGATCGTGCCGCCCGGCGTCTCGTAGGCGCCCCGGCTCTTCATGCCGACGTAGCGGTTCTCCACGATGTCGATACGCCCGACGCCGTTGGCCGCGCCCAGCGAGTTGAGCGTGGCCAGCACCTGGCCGGGGGTCATGGGCCGGCCGTCGACGGCCACGATGTCGCCCGCCGCGAACGTCAGGTCCACGTAGGTGGGCTCGTTGGGGGCGAGCTGGGGGCTCACCGACCACAGCCACATCTCCGCGGGAGGCTCGTACCAGGGGTCCTCCAGCGGGCCGCCCTCATAGGAGATGTGCAGCATGTTGGCGTCCATCGAGAAGGGCGACTCGGTTCCCCGCTTGCGCTCGATGGGGATGCCGTGGGTGGCCGCGTAGGCCATGAGCGACTCCCGCGAGCCCAGGTCCCACTCCCGCCAGGGCGCGATGACCCGGATGTCGGGCTTGAGCGCGTAGGCGCCGAGCTCGAAGCGGACTTGGTCGTTGCCCTTGCCGGTGGCACCGTGGCTGATGGCGTCGGCGCCCGTCTCGGTGGCGATCTCCACCAGCCGCTTGGCGATCAGGGGCCGGGCGATGGAGGTGCCCAGCAGGTACTCGCCCTCGTAGAGCGCGTTGGCCCTGAACATGGGGAACACGAAGTCGCGGGCGAACTCCTCACGCAGGTCCTCGATGAAGATGTCGGCGGGCGCGACGCCCATGGCCAGGGCCTTGGCCCTGGCCGGCTCCAGCTCATCGCCCTGGCCGATGTCCGCGGTGAACGTCACCACCGTGCAGCCGTAGGTCTCCTGCAGCCAGTGCAGGATTATGGACGTGTCGAGGCCGCCCGAGTAGGCCAGGACGACTCTGGAAACGGGCGCGGCTCCAGCCGGGGCGCCACGGGTTGTGCTCATCGATTCTCTCCCAAACCTCGTCCTTGGTTCACCGGCCCAGGCCGGCCAGGTCCCTCAGGCGTTCCGCCAAGTCCGATCCCGGGGTCCCGTCGGTGGCCACCACGATCAGCGAGTCGTCGCCGGCGACAGTGCCGAGCACCTCGGGCAGGCCCGCCCGGTCGAGGGCGGACGCAACCACATGGGCCGAGCCCGGCGGCGTGCGCACCATCGCGAGATTCCCCGACGAGCCGATGTCGGCCACCCAGTCGCCCATCACCCTGCGGAGATGCTCCTCCGGTGCGATGCGCTCTGTCGGGTGCTCCGGGATGGCGTACACGGTGCTGCCCCCGGGCACCCGGACCTTCACCGCGCCCAAGCCGTCGAGATCGCGCGACACGGTGGCCCGGGTGGCGGTGACACCCGAGTCCGACAGCAGGTCGACGAGCTGCTGCTGGCTCACCACCGCGTGCTCGGCGAGCAGCTGGACGATGAGGTGCTGGCGGCTGGTCTTGCTCATGATCGAACTCAATCGGCCTGTTCCATGAGCCACAGCAGCAGGCCCCGGGCCGCGTGCATCCGGTTTGCGGCCTGCGGCCACACCCGGCTCTGGGGCCCGTCGAGGACGGTTGATGCCACCTCCTCGCCCCGATGGGCGGGCAGGCAGTGAAGGAACACGGCATCGGCTGAGGCGCGGGCCATCATCCTCCGGTCCACCCTGAACCCGGCGAAGTCCTTGCGGCGCTTCTCGGCCTCCTGCTCCTGGCCCATCGACGTCCACACATCGGTGTAGACCACGTCGGCACCGTTCACCGCCTCGGCCGGCCTCTGCACCTGCACCGGCTCGCAGCCGCGGCGGCGCATCCGCCGCAGGTCGGCCTCGCTGAACTCGTAGCCGGGGGGACTGGCGATCCGCACCGCCATGCCCGCCAGGCCGGCGGCGTACGCCAGCGAGTGGGCCATATTGTTGGCGTCCCCGACGTAGGCCAGGACACGGCCTTCGAGATGGCCGCGAGCCGCCCGGATCGTCAGCAGATCGGCCACGGCCTGGGTGGGGTGGGCGGCGTCGCTGAGCAGGTTGATCACCGGCACGGCGCTCACCGCCGCCATGCGCTTCACCGTGTCGTGGGCGAAGACCCTCGCCCCGATCACCGCGTTGTAGCAGGCCAGGGTGCGGGCGACATCCTCGACGCTCTCGCGCTCGTCCAGTCCGACCTCGGCAGGACCGATGTATATCGGGTGGCCGCCCAGCTGCACGACCGCCATCTCGGTGGAGCTGCGGGTGCGGGCCGAGGGCTTCTCGAACAGCAGGGCCGCGCCCTTGCCCGCCAGCACCGGCGGCGGGTTCGGGGTGGTCGCCAGGTTCATGATCCGGGCGAGTTCGCTCGGCTGCAGGTCGTCGATATCTAGGAAGTGGCGCATCTGAGCTCCTTCATCGAGTGTGGATCGGTTGTAGCAAGTGGGTCGCGGTCGTGCATCAGCGCTGCGCCAGGACACCCGCCAGGATGGAGCACCCTTCGGCGAGTTGTTCGGTGGAAACCACGAACGGCGGCGCCAGCCGCAGCGCGGTCGGGGTCACACCGTTGACGACCAGGCCGGCCTCGAGGCAGGCCGAGGCGACGTCCTTGGCGGCACGCCCAGCGCGGGCCTCCTCGGACAGCTCGGCGGCCAGCAGCAGGCCTCGTCCCCGGACGCTGGTGACCCCGTCGAGGCTCTCCAGCATGGCCTTGAGCGCGGCACCCAGACGGCTCGCCGCCGCGGGCGCGTCCATGGCCTGCATTTCGGCCAGCACGGCCCGGACCGCGGCCAGTGCCAGCGGCTGACCCGCGAAGGTGGATCCGTGGTCGCCGGGACCGAAGGCGGCCGCGACCCCCGACCGGGCCCACACCGCGCCCACCGGGACGCCGTTGCCGAGCGCCTTGGCCATGGTCACGATGTCGGGCTGCACGCCGGCGTGCTGGTAACCGAACCACCGGCCGGTCCGGCCCAGTCCGGTCTGGATCTCGTCCAACACCATCAGGATGCCCCGCTCATCGCAGATCTCCCGCACGGCCCGCAGGTAGCCGTCAGTGGCCGGGATCACACCCCCCTCACCCTGCACCGACTCCAGCACCACCGCGCCGACGGAGGGATCCAGGGCCGCGACGAGCGCGTCGATGTCGTCGAAGGGCACGTGACGGAAGCCGTCCGGCATGGGAGCGAAGGGCTCGTGCTTGTCGGGCTGGCCCGTGGCGGCCAGCGCGGCCAGCGTGCGGCCGTGGAACGATCCGTAGGCGCTCACCACCGCGTGGCGGCCCCTGCCGGAGTGCTTGCGGGCCAGCTTGAGGGCGGCCTCGACCGCCTCCGCGCCGGAGTTCTGGAACAGGATCCGGCCCGGCTTGGGGTCGCCTCCGGGCCCGGACCGGATCAGCCGGTCGAGTGTCTCCACGACCTCGGCCGTCGGCTCGTTGGCGAACAGGTTGGAGGTGTGGATCAGTGTCGACGCCTGGGAGGCGACCGCGTCGGTCACCGCCGGATGGGCGTGGCCCAGCCCGGTAACGGCCAGGCCGCACAGGAAGTCGAGGTAGCGCCGGCCGCGGTCGTCCCACAGCTCGGCGCCGTCGCCCCGCACGAACGTCACCGGCGGGGTCCCGTAGTTGTTCATCAGCGCAGCCCTGCTCATAGCTAGTCCTCAACATCCTCAGTGATCATCGTTCCTATTCCCGCGTCGGTGAACAGCTCGAGCAGCACGGCGTGGGGTATGCGGCCGTCGAGCATGTGGGCGGTGCCGGCCCCGGACCGCACCGCGTCGACGCAGGCCCGAGCCTTGGGTATCATCCCCCCGTTGATGGCGCCCGAGGCGATCATGGACTCCACGTCGGCGACGGTGGCCCGGCTCACCAGCGAGGACGGGTCCGCTGCGTCGGCCAGCAGGCCGGGCACGTCGGTGAGGTACACGACCTTGGCCGCGCCGAGCGCGCCGGCCAGGGCCGCGGCCATGGTGTCGGCGTTGATGTTGTAGGCCTGGCCGGAGGTATCGGCCCCGATCGACGACACGACGGGGACGATCTCCCTGGCGACGAGACCCTCGATGATCCGGGGATCGACCGACTCGACGTCGCCCACGAAGCCCAACTCCGGATCCCGGGGCACGGCGGTGACGAGGTTGCCGTCCTCGCCGGAGAGCCCCAGGGCTGTGCCGCCGTACGCGTTGATGGCGCCGACGATATCCCGGCCGACCTTGCCGACCAGCACCATCCGGGCCACTTCAAGAGTTTCGGCGTCGGTCACCCGCAGGCCGTCGCGGAACTCGCTCTGCTTGCCCATGCGGGCCAGGTGCTCGCCGATCTGAGGGCCGCCTCCGTGGACGACCACCGGATGCAGCCCGACGGAGCGCACCAGCACGATGTCGCGGGCGAATGATGCGGCCAGGGCGGGCTCGGTCATCGCGTGGCCGCCGTACTTGACCACCACCACCGCGCCCCGGAAACGCCGGATGTAGGGCAGTGCCTCCACCAGCGCCCGGGCCCGCCGGTCGGGCTCGAAGCCGTGCGGTTCGCCGCTCGGGCCGGGGGCTTCGGTCGTCTCCACGCTCATGTCCGGTACCCCGCGTTGATGTCGATGTAGCCGTGGGTCAGGTCGCAGGTCCAGACGGTGGCCTCACCCTCGCCCACGCCCACGTCGACCCTGAGCTCGATGTCGTCGCCCAGCAGGTGCTCGGTGGCCCTCTCCTCGCGGTAGCCGGACTTGGGCACGCCGCCGGCCGCGCACTGCTCGTCGCCGATCCAGATCGCGAGCCGATCCCGGTCGGCCCGCTGGCCGGCCTTGCCCACCGCGGCCACGATCCGGCCCCAGTTGGCGTCGGAGGCGGCCAGCGCGGTCTTCACCAGCGGGGAGTCGGCCACCGTCCTGGCGATGGCCTGCGCGGCGTCGTCGCCGGCGGCGCCGGTGACGGTGACGGCCACGAACTTGGTGGCGCCCTCGCCGTCGCGCACGATCTGGTGGGCCAGATCCATGGTCACCGCGTCGAGCGCGTCCTCGAAGTCCGCCATGTGCAGGGTCGCAGGCTGTCCCGACGTGCCGGTGGCGGCCAGCAGCACGGTGTCGCTGGTGGAGGTGTCGGAGTCGACGGTGATGCGGTTGAAGCTCTTCTCGACCGAGGCGGCCAGGCATTGCTGGGCGGTCTGGGCGTCCATGGCAAGGTCGGTGAACACGAAGGCCAGCATGGTGGCCATGTCGGGGGCGATCATGCCGCTGCCCTTGGCGATGCCGGCCACATGGGCGCTCGTGCCTGGCACCGGGGCCGACGCCCCCTTGGGGAACGTGTCGGTGGTGCCGATGGCGTTGGCGGCAGCCTCCCAGCCGTTCGGACCGGCCGCGGACAGTCCGGTGACGAGGGTGCCGAGCACAGCGTCGATGCGCTCCACAGGCAGGTCCTCGCCGATCACGCCGGTGGAGGCGACCAGCACCTCGTGTGCGGGCGCGCCCAGGGTGCGGGCCACCGACTCCGCGGTGTGCACCGCGGCGGCGTAGCCGGCCGCGCCGGTGAACGCATTGGCGTTGCCCGAGTTGACGATGATGGCCCGGCCCCGTCCGGAGCTCGCGGCCAGGGCGTGTTTGCACCAGTCGACGGGCGCGGCGGTGCACAACGACCGGGTGAAGACACCGGCCACCGAACTGCCCGACGGAAGCTCGGCCAGCATCACGTCGTCCCGGCCGGAGTAGCGGATCCCGGCCGCGGCGGTGGCCAGCCGCACACCTGCGACGCCGGACACAGCCGGGAACACTGCAGGAGCGAGCGGCGAGACCTTGATCTCAGACATCGCGCTCACCAGGAACTGGCAGCACAATGCACGCCATCCGTGCAAAACGCTGCCAATTCGATGCTGGCCCGCACGCCCAACCAGGAACTGGCAGCAGAATGCCTGCCATCCGTGCAGAACGCTGCCAATTTGGTCCCATCTCGGCGCCTAGGGGTAGACGCCGGCCGAGGCCAGTCCGGCGGTCTCGTCGATCCCCAGCGCAAGGTTGGCGCACTGCACTGCCTGGCCCGAGGCTCCCTTGACCAGGTTGTCGAGCGCGGCGATGGCGATCACCCAGCCGGTGCGGTCGTCGGCCCGAGCGGTGATGTGGACGCTGTTGGATCCCAGAGTCGCCTTGGTGGACGGCGACCGCTCGCTCACCACCACGAACGGCTCGTCGCAGTAGGCGTCCCCGAGCACGCCGAGGACCTCGGAGGTGCTGGTGCCGGCGACGGGCCGCGCGTAACAGGTGGCGAGAATGCCCCGGTTCATGGGGGCCAGGTGAGGCGTGAACAGCACCTGGACACCGGTACCGGCATGGCGTGACACCGCCATCTCGATCTCGGGCGTGTGCCGGTGGTCCAGCAACCCGTAGGCGGTGAAGTCCTCGTCCACTGCGCAGAAGGTCGTGTTGGCCCTCGGAGGCCGGCCGGCGCCAGACACCCCGCTGGCGGCGTCGACGATGATGCCGGTGGGTTCGACCACGCCGGCGGTCACTAGCGGTGCGAGGGCCAGCGCGGCCGTCGTCACGTAGCAGCCGGGGGCGGCCACCAGTTCGGCGGCCCGGATCTCGCTGCGGAACAGCTCGGGGAGGCCGAACACGAACTCGTCCAGCAGCGCCGGCACGGAGTGCTCCTCGCCGTACCACGCCGGGTAGAGGTCGGGGTCGTCGAGCCTGAAGTCGGCGGCCAGGTCGACGACGTGCTTGACGTCGTCCCGCAACTCACCGACCACGGCCTGGGACGCTCCGTGGGGCAGCCCGCAGAAGGCGAGGTCGCAGCCCGACGCGACGCCCGGCACATACGGCACGAACTGTGTGCCTCCGTAGGCGGGGGCCAGACTCGGGTAGAGGTCGGCCACGTCCCGGCCGGCCATGGAGTCACCGGTGGCCACGGCCACCTCCAGGTCGGGATGGGACGCGCAGATCCGCAGCAGTTCGGCGCCGGTGAACCCGGACGCGCCGATGACCGCGACCTTGTGCATCACGCCAAGCTACCGGCCGGCCTCACACTCTGCAACTATGTGCAGATAAAAGATATTTCTTGCACTCAGGATCGGAGCGCTGCCCCGGTGCGGCGGGTCGTCTCGTCGATGCAGCGTTGACGGGCCTCGGCCACCTCGGCGTCGGTGAGGGTGCGGTCATGGGCCTGGAATCGCAGCCGGTAGGCGAGGCTGCGGGAACCGTCGGCCACGCCCGGGCCCCGGTACACGTCGAACAGCTCGATCCTGGCCAGCAGCGCCCCTGCTGAGGCCCGCAGCGCCCTCTCCACCTGGGCCGCGGCCACGCTCTCGGGCACGACGAAGGCCAGGTCCACATCGCTGGGCGGGTACTTGCTAACCGGCCGGTAACGGCGCCGGGCCCTGGGCCCGTCCAGCACCTCCTGCAGGTCGATCTGGAGCCACGCCACCCGGCCCGACACGCCGGCGGCCTCGAGCGCTCCGGGATCGACCTCCCCCACCGCGCCCCGAACCCGCCCGGCCACCGCCACTTCGGCGGCGCGGGTGGGGTGCATCCCCGGCAGCGATCCGCTGCGCAGCTCGACCGCGGGCAGGGCCAAGGCCTCGGCCAGCAGGTCCAGGACCGCCACCGCGGCCGGGGCCTCCTCGCCCGACAGGGCCACGGCCAGGAACTCCCGCTCGTCGGGCAGCAGCTGGCCCTGCGGTGCGGGCAGGTAGACGTGGCCGATCTCGAAGAGCCGCGTGTCGCCGTTGAAGTGGCGCTGGTTGTAGGCCACCGCCCGCAGCTGGCCGGGCAGCAGAGAGGTCCGCAGCACCGACTCGCTGTCGTCGACCGGGTTGGACAGCGTGATGCCGTCCTCGGGCAGGCCCACGGCAGCCAGCGCGCCGGGTGCCACGAAGGGCATCGGCTGGGTCTCGTAGCAGCCCGCGCCCACCAGCACTTCGCGCACCAGCCGGCGGTCCTGCTGGTAGGCCGACAGCCCGCCGGCCTCGTTGGCGGTGGGCACGGTGCGCTCGATGTTCTCGTACCCGTGGAGCCGGGCGACCTCCTCGGCGATGTCGGTCTCGGTCTCGGTGTCCCAGCGCCAGGTCGGGATGGTCACGTCCAGTTCGGCGTCGTCGGCGGGATCCGCCCCGAAGCCGATCGATCGCAGGTGGCCCGCCATGTCCGCAGTGCTCAGGCCCGTGCCGAGCAGGCTGTTGACCCTGGACGTGCGCACTCGCAGCGGGCGACGATCGGGCAGATCGCCGCGCTCGTCGATCAGCCCGGGCGCCACCCCGGCGCCCTGCTCGGCCGCCAGCTGCACGAAGCGGTTCATGCAGCGCTCCACGTTGTCGCCCCAGTCGGCGCCCCGGCGGAACCGGGTGGCCGCCTCGCTGGCCAGGTTCAGGTGCTTGGCCGTGCGGGAGATCGACGGCGGGTCCCACCACGCCATCTCCACCAGCACGTCTGTGGTGCCGGCGTCGATCTCGGTGGACGCGCCGCCCATGATCCCGGCAATGCCGATCGCCTCATCGTCGCCGTCGGCGATCACCCCGTCCCCGGCCGCCAGCGTGCGGCGCACGCCGTCGAGAGTGGTGATGGTCTCGCCGTCGCGGGCCCGGCGCACCCGTATCCGCGCGCCTGCGACCCTCCCCAGGTCGAAGGTGTGGCTGGGCTGGCCCAGTTCGAGCATCACGTAGTTGGAGATGTCGACGATGCTGTTGATGGGACGCATCCCCAGCGCGGTGAGCCGATTGGCCAGCCACGGGGGCGACGCTCCCTGCGGAGCGTTGCGCAGCACCCGCCCGACGAAGCGGCCGCACAGCGTCGGGTCGACGATCTCGACCGCGGCGACATCCGAGGTGTCCGGGCCGGAGGCGGCTGTGGACCAGTCGGGCGGCTCGAAGGCCACGCCGAGGCCGGCGGCCAGGTCGCGGGCCACACCCATCACCGACAGGGCGTCGGGCCGGTTGGCGCCGACCTCCAGGTCCCACAGCACGTCCGGCTCCAGGCCGAGCGCCTCGGCCAGCGGCGTGCCCGGTCCGGCACCGGCGGGGACCCGGTCGTTGAGGATCATGATGCCCTCGGCGTCGTCACCCATGTCGAGCTCGATCTCCGAGCAGCACATGCCCTCGGAGGCCTGGCCCCGCATCTTTCGGCGGGCGATCTCCAACCCGCTCGGCAGAACGGCCCCGACCCGCGCCAGGGGCACCAGGTCGCCAACGGCCATGTTGAACGCGCCGCAGCAGACCTGCAGGGACTTGCCCGACCCGTCGTCCACCTCGACGAGCTGGATCCGGTCGGCGTCGGGATGGGGACGCAGTTCCAGCACCCGGCCGAGCACCACGCCGTCGGGCACCGAGCCGGTGACGGTCGTCTCCTCGACGGTGAGTCCCAGCGCGCTGAGCATGTCGCCGAGCGCGGCGGCGTCGCCGTCGATGCCGGGCGCGAACTCCCGCAGCCACGACAGCAGAGCCTTCATCGTCGATCGTGTCCCATCAGAACTGGCTCAGGAAGCGAGTGTCGTTGTTGACGAACTCGCGGATGTCGTCGATCTCGTGGCGCATGACCGCCAGACGGTCGATGCCGAAGCCGAAGGCGAAGCCCTGCCACTGTTCGGGGTCGATCCCGCAGTTGCGCAGCACGTTGGGATGGACCATCCCGCAGCCGCCGAGCTCCAACCACGACCCGTCCGGGCGGGAGATGTCGAACTCGGCCGACGGCTCGGTGAACGGGAAGTAGGACGGTCGCAGCCGGCTCTTGACCTCCCGGCCGAAGAACGCCCTCACGAACTCGTCGATGGTGCCCGCGAGGTCGCCCATGGTGATGTTGCGGTCCACGGCCAGCCCCTCGATCTGGTTGAAGGCCGGGAGGTGGGTGGCGTCGGCGGTGTCGGACCGGAAGGTGCGGCCCGGCGCGACGATGTAGACGGGCGGCTTCCGGCCCTCCATCACCCGGATCTGTACCGGGGAGGTGTGGGCGCGCAGCATCACCTCCTCGGGCTCGCCGAGGTCGACGAAGATGGTGTCGAAGCTGCTCCGGGCCGGATGCCAGTCGGGGATGTTCAGGGCCTCGAAGTTGTACCAGGCGCTCTCCACCTCGGGGCCCTCGGCCACGGTGTAGCCCATGCCCACGAACACGTCTTCGAGCCGGTCACGGGCCTGGGTCACGGGATGCAGGCGACCGCGGCGCAGCGGGACCGTCTGGGGAAGCCGCTCGGTGAGGTCCAGCCGCTCGGCGGCATGGCGGTCGTCCCGGTCAGCGGCCGCCAGACGCTCACGGGCCGCAGCGGCCGCGGCCTCCACCCGGGCGCGGGCCCCGTTCAGCCGGCGGCCGGCCTCGGCTCTGTCGCCGGGGTCGAGATCGCCGAGCCGGCGCTTGGCGTCGGCGAAGAGCGAGCGCCGCCCCAGCAGCTCCCGCTCGATGCCGGACACGGCACCGAGATCGGCGGCCGCGGCGAGGCGCTCCTCGGCGCGGGCGGCGGCCTGCTCGTAGCCCTCGATCATCCGAGCAAGGCTAGAGCGCCCGCTTTGCCGCACCGCGCCAGGCGACGGGAGTTCCCACGGTGTGAAGCAGGAGCTTGGCTGTACATGATTTGACTATGATGTTAGAGATGAATTTGACATGACACTTGGCGTTGATTAATGTTGTATTCAGCCTCGCTGCCGGGCTCGGAGCGGCAGCCACTGAGTCTGAGAGCGCCATCCCTAGCGCCGCCCGACCCGAGCGAGGTTTCTCTTGACCGCACCAGCCAAATCCACCGCGAGCGGGGTGGTGACCCCCATGGACGAGACCGAAAGGAAGCCAGTGGCCGAGCCCTCCGACCCAGCCGTACCCGACGCCGGTGTCCGACCTCAGGAGCCGACCGCCACGCCACAACCTGACCAGGCGCCTCAGGCAGCCCCATCTCCTCCGTCCGCCTCCGATGCCCGGACCGAACCGGGCGCACGGCGCATCGACGCCGGCAACACGGCCCTGCTGATCGGGATCATCGTGGGACTCATCGGCTCGGTCAGCGTCCTCGTCGGCATCCCCGTGTTCCTCCTGAACGAGGAAGTCGACCGGGCCAGAGACGACATCGATGCCCTCGCTGAAGACGTGAACGCCAGATTCGCCCAGCAAGACAGCAAGATCGACGCCAGATTCGCCCAGCAAGACAACAAGATCGACGCCAGATTCGCCCAGCAAGACGCCAAGTTCGACGCCAAGTTCGAAGAACTGGCGAAGGGCCAGGCGGAGATCGACCGCAAGCTGACGGCGCTGATCGCATCGCTCGGCAAGACCGATGCCGTAGAGGCCGCCCTAGCGGGCGACATTCCGCCCTAGCGGCGGTACTCGAAAGCGAGGAGGGTGGCGGCCATGGCGACGTTGAGGGACTCGGCGTCACCAGCCATCGGGATCCGGACCCGGCGATCCGCCCGTTCACGGAGCGCGAGTTCGAGACCGTGCGACTCCGACCCGAGCACCAGAGCCACCGGGCCGGTGCCCGCGGCCAGCACGCCCGAATCGTGGCACTCCCCGTCGTGGGGATCCGCGACCACGATGACCGCACCCGCGGACCGGAGTGCTTCGAGGACGGTGATGGCGCCAGCCTCCTGCACCACCGGCACACGTAGCACCGACCCGGCGGAGGCCCGCACCGCCTTCGGTGCCCACGGGTCGGCACCGCCCACCACCACCACGCAGCAGGCCGCGCAGGCCTCGGCGGTGCGAATGATCGTCCCGGCGTTTCCGGGATCGGACACGTCGACGAGCACCAGCACGAGATCGTCCTGCGCCAGCGACTGCGGCAGGCAAGTCCGTGGCTTGCCGGCTAGCGCCAGCATCGGCTGGGGACTCACGGCGGGAGCCACCGACTCGAAGGCCCGGTCCGACAGGACAAGCATCTCCGCGCCGGATCTGAGACGGGCCAGCAACTCCTGAACCTTCGCGTCTTCGGCGGCGGATTCGGCGACGGCCACGACCGAGGGCTCGATCCCGGCCGCCAGCGCCTCCGACAGGGTGCGCGCCCCTTCCAGCACTACCCGGGCATCGCCCGGGGATCGACGGCGCACGAGGCGCCGGAACTCGGCTACCCGCTTGTGGCGCGGTCCGAGCGCTTGGGGTTCGGTCAGCTCGCCTGCGCCTGGGCCGCCGAGGCCTCGGAGGCGGTCTCGACCAAAGCTGAGAACGCGTCGGCATCGTTGACGGCCAGGTCGGCGAGGATCTTGCGGTCGACTTCGATTCCGGCCGCCTTCAGCCCGGCGATGAAGCGGCTGTAGGAGGTTCCCCGCTGGCGGCACGCGGCGTTGATCCGCTGGATCCAGAGCCGGCGGAAGTCGTTCTTGCGGGCCCTGCGATCCCGGAACGCGTAGTTGCCGGAGTGCATGAGCTGCTCGTTGGCGGACCGCCAGGACCGGGACTTGTTCCCGTAGTAGCCCTTGGCCCGCGACAGCACCGCTCGGCGGCGGCGCCTGGACTGGGCGGGGCGTGTCACTCTGGCCATCGTCTGGTCTCCTTGATGTGCTTCGGGCGCTCAGCCGAGCGTCTCGGGTGGCCCTGCTAGATGCCCAGGTCCCGCAGCATCCGCTCGTCCGACGATGACACGTCGGCGGGAGCCCGGAGCTGGCGCTTGCGCTTGGGGGACTTCTTCTCGAGGATGTGATTCTTGTTGATCCGGCGGCGCCGAAGCTTGCCGGTGCCGGTCCGCCGGAAGCGCTTGGCCGCACCCCGGTGCGTCTTCATCTTGGGCATGGCTGGCTCTCGATCCTGTGGTGTCTGGCTTGCGGTTGCTGGTGCTCGCTGCGGTGTGCGTGCGAAGCGGTGCGGCTTCTACTCGGCGGCGCCGGGCTGGGGTGGCTCGGAGGCCGCCATGGCCGCCTCGGCCTCCAGCCTACGGCGGTGCCGAGCCTGAGCCTGCTTGTCAGGAGCGAGCACCATCACCATGTTGCGTCCGTCCTGGCGGGGCTGGAACTCAACCTTGCCGACGTGCTCCACGGTGGCGGCCACGTCGTCGAGGATCTTCTTGCCCAGTTCGGGATGCTGGACCTCCCTGCCCCGGAACATGATCGTGACTTTGACCTTGTTGCCCTCGCCCAGGAACTTCTCGACCCTGCGGGTCTTGGTATCGAAGTCGCCCCGGCCGATCTTGGGCCGGTACTTCATCTCCTTGACCATCACGCTGGACGACTTGCGGCGGGATTCCTTGGCTCGCTGGGCCGCCTCGTACTTGAACTTGCCGTAGTCCATGATGCGGCAGACGGGCGGGTTGGCCGACTCCGCCACCTCGACGAGGTCACGTCCCGCGGCCCGGGCCAGATTCAGCGCCTCCTGAAGCGTCCTTATGCCGATCTGCTGACCATCCTCACCGACGAGGCGCACCTCGGCGGCTCGGATCTGGTCGTTGATGTTGGGCTCTTCGCCTGGCGGTGCTATCGCCGTTCACTCCTCGTGAGCACGGAACCTCCGTATTCGGGCGGAACGCCCCGGCCGCGGCCGGGGCGCTGGTCCGCTGGATTGACCCCGGTAGGGTAGCAGCCGGTCACAGCAAGCGACCACGCCCCTGGCGAGCCGCCAACCTGGAGGTGTTCATATGAGCACGCTGTGGACACCCGGAGGCGAGGTGCCGGTCAGCGACCGTCCCTCCGATCCCGCTCCTGCCGCCACCGCGGAGGCGTCCGACCCTTCAGCACCCGAGGGCTTCGATCTCGACAGCCTCTCACCCGAGGAGCGCGAGCAGGCCGAGCAGTACATCCGGGAGCTGGCCGAGTCCCGGGAGCGGCTCAAGTCGGTGCCGGCGGGGGTGGTGGTGGCCAACCACGCCATGGGCCTCTATGAGCTGGCCGCCCTCCATCTGGCCAGCCAGCCGCCGAACTTCACCGAAGCCACGGTGGCCATCGACGCCCTCGGCGCGCTGCTCGACGGGATGAAGGGCCGGCTCGGCGAACCCGAGGCCACCCTGCGCGAGGCCATGTCGCAGATCCAGATGGCCTTCGTCCAGCTCAAGAACCGCCCCCAGGACCCGGAGGCAGCCGACACCGGCGACGACGGCTCAGAAGACGACCCCGCCGCCTGAGCCCGGCGGGACACTCCCCTAGGGGACGATCTTCGATATTGGCATCTCCACTATGTCGGTGGCGCCCAGGTCTCGCAGCGCGGGGATCAGGATGTTGATCTCGTTGCGGGGCACGACCGTCTCCACCGCGTAGCCCGCGCCCCTGAAGAGTTCGTTGACGGTGGGAGCCTTCATGGCCGGCAGGATCTCGATCACGTCGTCGAGGGCGTCGGCGCCCACGTTGAGCTTCACCAGCACCTTGCCCCGCGCCTCCAGCACGCCCTGGAGCAGCGTGAAGATCTGGCCCATGGCGTGCCGCTTGTCTGCGTCTGCTGCCGCCTCGGGGTTGGCGATCAACTCGGTGTAGGAGGTCAGCAGGGTGTCGATGATGCGCAGGCCAGCGGCCCGCAGAGCCCGGCCCGTCTCGGTGATCTCGACCACCGCGTCCACGATGTCGGGCACCTTGGCCTCGGTGGCCCCGTAGCTCAAAGCGATCTGGGCCTCGATGCCGGCGCTCTCGAAGAACCGGCGGGTCAGCCCCGGGTACTCGGTCGACACTCGAACGCCTTGCGGGAGGTTGGCAGTGCTCTGGTAGGGCGAGTCTCCGGCCACCGCCAGCACCACCCGGATCGGCAGCGACGTCGCCTTGGAGTACTGCAGCTCGCCGAGCGAGACCACCTCGCTGCCGGTCTCGGTCACCCAGTCCCGGCCGGTGATGCCTATGTCGAAGAGGCCGTCGGCGATGTAGACGGGGATCTCCTGGGGCCTCAGGATCCTCACGTCGCTGATGCGGGGATCGGCGATCGAGGCGCTGTAGGCCACGTCCGAGGATCGCCGCACGGGCAGGTCGGCAGCCTCGAACAGCTCGAGGGTGGCCTTCTCGAGCGATCCCTTGGGAAGTACGAGCTTGAGCATCGGCGTTCCTTAAGCCTCGCGAGCGCCAGCGACGGCGCTGAGGCTACCGGCGTGCGGCCCGGGCGCTGCCTGGGGAGCCTCCGGCGAAGACCGGCGACACAGCCACGTCGATGCGCACGTCGGGCCCGAGGCGCTCCACCGCGGTGATCGAGCCCCGCACGACGTCGGTTATGGACTCGGCTCCCGGTCCCGAGAGTATGGGCGCCCCGTCGTCGCCGCCGAAGAGGGCGGGTGCCAGATAGACGACGAAGCTGTCTATGAGCCCGGCACGCACGAACGCGCCGGCCGCCGCCGGGCCGCCCTCGATGAGAGCCTGGGTGGCGCCGTCGGCGCCCAGCCGCACCACCAGGTCGTCGAGGGAGCCCTCCCATTGCAGGCACGGATGGATCCGAGCTCCCCTCACAGCCGACCCGACCACCACCCGTCGGGGCTGGACCACCGCCGTGGGCTCGCGGCCGTCGCTCCAGACCCGGCCCCCGGGCGGGGTCCAGTGGCGGACGGTGAGGCTGGGGTTGTCGGCCCGCACCGTGCCTGCGCCCACGATCACCGCGTCGGAGACGGCCCGCAGACGGTGAGCGTCGGTGCGAGCCTCCAGGGACGTGATCCACTGCGACGTGCCGTCGGGTGCCGCAGTGCGGCCGTCGATGCTGGCCGCGAGTTTGGCCACCATCCAGGGCCGGCCGGTGCGCCGGTGGTGCAGGTACGCCAGGAGCTGGCGCTCGACCTCGGCCTGCCGTACCCCGACCAGTACTTCGACGCCCTCCGATTGCAGCCTGGCCACGCCGGCGCCCGAGACCGCTGGGTCGGGGTCGAGCACGGCGATCACCACCCGGCGGATGCCGGCCTTGACGATCTCGTCGGTGCACGGGCCGGTTCGACCCTGGTGGTCGCACGGCTCGAGCGTGGTGACGAGGGTGGCGCCTCTGGCGGCCGGGCCCGCTGAGGTCAGTGCATGGCGCTCTGCGTGGGGACCGCCGGGCGGGCTGGTCGCCCCCGTGAAGGCGCTGCCGTTGGAGGCAATGACCAGGCAGCCGACCCAGGGATTGGGGCTGGTGAGGTGCCGGACCGTCAAAGCGGCCTCGATGGCCTTGTCCATGGCCCCCTCCCAGCGGCCGCCCGCTCGGCTCTTTGGCGCGGTCACATTGCGAGGTTGGACCGTCCACTCCGCTGGGGTCACGGGTTCGGGCGGGGCCGGCTCACCCGCCGTGGGGGTGAGGGTCGTAGTTGTCGACGAGCAGCCGCACGGCATGGCCGACCACGTCGATGACGGCGTCGACCGTCTCCACACAGCCTTTCGAGGAGCCGGGGGTGTTCAGGACCAGCGCGGTGCCGAGCGTGCCGGCCACCGCGCGCGACAAGCGACCCAGGGGATTGACCAGGCGCATGGCCTCTGCCAGTCCCGGAGCCTCCCGATCGATCACGGCCCGGGTCCCCTCCGGCGTGGAGTCGCGGGGTCCGAACCCGGTGCCTCCGGTGGTGACGATCAGGCCGTGGAAGCCTTCGGCCAGCCGTCGCAGTTCGCCCGCCACCGAGTCCACGCCGTCAGCGATCGCGGATCGCTCCACCACCCGCCATCCGGCCCCTACGAGGTAGGCCTCCAGCACCTCGCCGCTGCGGTCCTCCCGGGTCCCTTGCACCACACCGTCCGACACGGTGAGCACCTTGGCCTCCAGCCCAGAATCACTGCCTTCGACTGGATTGCCGGTGTGGTGGACGGTACTCACTAGCGGACGCTGTGGCCCTTCATGGCTGCAGTCATGGGCTCGCCCTCGCAGTACCCGCAGGGCGTATAACCCCGCTTCTTGCCGTGCTCGAGTGACTCGAACACGACCAGCGACCTGAGAGGAACGGACTGAACCGCTTCACAATCGGGCGTGTGGATCTTCGTCTGATTGCGGCTGCCCACAAGGTAGCCATCGAATACGTCGTACACGGATACGGCCATGGGCGATCCACCTCCGGACTGAACAATCGCTGTCAGGTCTAGGCACTCACCTTAGTTGGCGGCGTGCGGGTCCTCAGCGGCGGCACCATCGGAACAGGGCCATGCCGTCGTGACCGGCATCGGGGAGCAGCATGGCACCGTCGCCGTGGGCCAGCCACGGCTCCACCGACGGCTGCAGCACTTCGAGACGTTCGTCAGCGGATGCGGCAGCCGCCACCTCCAGCGTCTCGGCGGCTGTCAGCGTGCAGACGCTGTAAACCAGCTCGCCTCCGGGGCGCAGCAGGCCCACTGCCGCCTCCAGCAGCTCGCGCTGGAGGTCGGCCAGCCGGGACACGGCCGACGGCTCGACGCGCCAGCGGGCGTCGGGGCGGCGCCGGAGCGACCCCAGGCCGCTGCAAGGTGCGTCCACCAGTACGGCGTCGCAACAGCCGGGCTGCAGCGGAGGATGGCGGGCGTCGGCTGCCAGCAGCAGCATCTTCTCGGCGTCGAGGGCCGCCCGGTTGGCCTCCAGCAGACCGATGCGGCCCCTATGCGAATCGCAGGCGACCACACGGGCGCCCCGTGCGGCCAGGGCGGTGGCCTTGCCGCCCGGCGCGGCGCAGACATCGGCCACCAAGTCGCCGGGCTGCACGTCGATGGCGTCGACCACCATCTGCGAGCTCAGGTCCTGGACGTAGCCGTCGGCGCGGCGTTGGACGCGTGCCGGGGCGTTCATTGACTCCAGGCTCTCCAGCGCAGTGTCGCGGCCGAGGTCGGCGATGAGCGTCTCGACGATCCAGTCGGGGTAGCTGAGCCGGGTGGCGTCGTCGGGCCAGTCCCGAGGCCCGGCCTCGGCCACCCGCCGCAGCACCGCGTTGACCAGCCCCCGGTGGCTGCGGGGAGCCGCGGCCACAGTGGCTGACACCGCCGCGTACGCCGGGGTGTCCAGCTCGATCAACTGGTAGGCGCCGATGCGCAGCGCGGCCCGAGCCGGAGGCGGCGGGGGCGTGACCAGGAAGGGGTCGATCGCCCAGTCCAGTGCCCGCCGGCGGCGGGTCACGCCGTAGACGAGCTCGGTGGCGAAGGCCCGGTCGCGTTCAGCCAGACGGGACTCGGCCAGTGCGGCCGGCAGGGCGACGTTGGCGTAGGCGCCGCCGGTGTCGATGCGGACGAGCACATCCAGCGCCAGCCGTCGGGCACTCGGCCCCGCTCCCCCGCGGCCGGAGGCGCCGGACCGGCGAGTGCGCCGGCTCACCCGTCGAACCGCTCGCCGCCGGCGATGCGAGCGCCGTTGGCCCAGTCCCGGGCCGGAGCAGCCGGCCGCCCCTCCGACCGCACCGTCACCAGTTCCACTGCCCCGGAGCCGGCCGCGACCACCAGCGTCGCTCCCCCGCTGGACCGCGGTTCCAGCGAGATCGCGGCCGGGAGGCCGGGGCGGTCCGAGGCGGTAGCGAGCCGGGCGTCGAGGACCTTGAGCCGCCGGCCTCGGAAGGTCGTCCAGGCACCCCCCACTCGCACGAGCCGCAGGACGTGCTCAGCGGGAGCAGACCAGTCGATTCGCAGTTCCCCGGGGTCGACCTTGTGGGCCCAGGTCATCTCTCCTGTTTGCGGCACCGGCTCGCCGAACCCCGCCGCGAGCGCGTCGAGCAGCAGCCCGATGCCGAGTTCGCAGAGCCTGGCCCGCAACTCGTCGGCCGTTTCGTGCTCTGCGATGCCGGTCGACGTCCGCCGGTAGACGGCCCCGGTGTCGATCTCAGACGCAATGTCTATGAGGCACACCCCGGTCTCGGTGTCGCCGGCCAGGATCGCCCGCTCCACCGGTGCAGCCCCCCGCCACCGGGGCAGCTGCGAGAAGTGCAGGTTCACCGTGCGACGCGGCTCAAGAACGTCGTCACCGATGTACTCGCCGTAGGCGACGACCACGCCCAGGTTGGCCTCGACCGCGATCGCGTCCTTAGCGTCGTAGGTGACCTTCAGACCCAGGACCGCAGCCGCGTCCTCCACCGGCGAGGGCGTCGGTGCCTTGCGCCGCCCCCGGCGCTTCGGCGGCCGGGTAACCACCAGGGCTACGTCGTGTCCGGCCCCGCACAGCGCCTGCAGCGGCGCCACCGCCACCTCCGGGGTGCCGAAGTAGACGACGCGCCAACCAGAGGCCGAGCGCGCCGTCACAGCAGGCGCAGACCGCCCGAAGGCTTGTCGCCTCCCGTGTCCGGCAGCCGTGACGATGTCGGCGAGCCGGGCCCGATCCCCATCTCGCGCAGCGTGCGCAGGGCAGCCTTTCGGGTGGAGTCATCGAGACGCTCGATCAGCAGGGTGCCGTCGAGGTGGTCCAACTCGTGCTGGAACAGGCGGGCCTCGAGTTCGTCGGCCTCGACGGAGACCTCGTTGCCGTCCAGGTCCCGGCCGACGATGTGGACCTCCTTGGGCCTGACGATCTCCCAGGTCAGCCCAGGAACCGACAGGCACCCCTCGTCGTAGACCCACTCGCCGCCGGACTCGACGATCTGCGGGTTGACGATGGTGCGGGGGCCGTCACCCATGTCCCATACGAACAGGCGCTTCTGCACCCCGACCTGGGGGGCGGCCAGACCGATGCCGTCCGCGCTGTACATGGTCTCGACCATGCCCTCGACGATCCGCACCAGAGTGCCGTCGACGTTGTCCACGTCGGCGGCGCGGCGCCGCAGGACCGGATCACCGATGATGCGTATGTCGTAGGGGGCCACTGCTGTTTGAGGCTACCGTCGCGGTGTGGCCGATCCCGCTGCCCAGCCCGCCGGCGGCCAGTACTTCGAAGCCGAGCCTGCCGCCGCCACCTCGCCCCGGTCGATCACGGCGGACATCGGCGGGATGCAGCTCGGATTCGAGACCGATTCGGGGGTGTTCTCACCCGGCCGGCTGGACCCGGGCACCCACCTGCTGTTGGCGGAGTCGCCGCCGCTGACCGCCGGCGAGCAGCAAGTGCTCGACCTGGGCTGCGGATGGGGTCCGATCGCCTGCTTCGTCGCGCTGCGCTCCCCCGCCGCCGAGGTGCTGGCGGTGGACGTGAACGAGCGGGCCCTGGCCCTGACGGCGCGAAACGCAGAGGTCACCGGTGCGGGGAACGTGACGGTGGCCCACCCGGACGCGGTGGACCCCGACTGCCGCTTCGACCGCATCCTGTGCAATCCGCCCATCCGCATCGGCAAGCCCGCCCTGCATGAACTGCTGGCCAGGTGGCTGGACCGGCTCGCGGCCGGCGGGCGAGCCCACCTCGTGGTGCAACGCCATCTGGGCAGCGACTCGCTGGCCCGATGGCTGACCGACCGGGGCCACCAGGTGACCCGCCTGCAGTCGAAGAGGGGCTACCGGCTTCTGGAAGTGCAGGCCCGCACCGAGTCAGACCCTTAGGGGGTCCACTTCAACCCGCAGACGCCCTGCTGGACGGGGGCTGCGGGCCAGCAGGTCCAGCAGCGGGTCATGTGACGGGGCCCGCAGCAGGAACCGGCCGTCGAGCGGGCCCCGGATGCTCACCGTCGTGCCGGCTGATTCTCGCAGCGCCTCGATGAAGGCCTCTGCTCCCGGTCCGGAGACCACGACCTGCGCGCCATGGGGCGGCAGGCCCATCTCCCGGCGCCGCCAGCGCTCGATGTCGGCCACGATCGACGGGTCGGCGAGCACCGCGGCCCGCACCACCGGATGATCGGGTTGGCGGGTCTGGACCACGAGGCGCCCCTCGCCCCGGCGCCCGCCCACCAGCCGGGCACCGCGGGCCAGCAACGCCAACGCCTGCTCCGAGGCCCTCTGCCGGGGCGCCAGCAACTCCTGGTCGAAGTCCAGGAACACCACTGCCGCCGCGGACCGCAGGCGCCACAGCACAGCCTCGGTGCCCACCACAATCCGCTCGGAGCCCACCCGATCCGACTCTGCGGTCAACTCCCCCACCGGCTCCCCGGTGAGCGAAGCGAGATCCTCGCGGGCCCGGGTGACGCCCATGCGCAGGTTGCGAAGCACCGTCGAACCGCAGTGGGCGCAGACCATCGGGCGTCGTTCGCTTCCGTCGGCCGCTACCAGCTCGTCGTCGACGAGTCTCATCGGCAGCCGCCCATCGGTGGTGCGGGCCAGCTCGCCGCAGGCCTTGCAGGCCAGCAGCCGCCCGCGGCCCTTGCGGTTCAGCACGATTGCGACCCGTCCCTGGGCCCGAGCCAGGCGATCGCGCAGACCCTCGGCGAACAGGCCGCCCCGGACCGGGTCGTCGAGACGGCGATCCAGCACGTCGACCGCGGGCCAGCCGTCACGCTCGGCCGTCCTTCCGACGGTTCTCAATTCACCCACGTCAAGCGCCTCCAGCGTCGGGACGGGTGATGCCAGCACGGCGGGCGCCCCAGCCCGCCGGGCTCGCTCCAGAGCCACCTCGCGGGCGTTCCAAGTCGGGGCCTGCTCGCTCTGGAGACTCTCGGAATGCTCGTCCAGCACGACCACCGCGGCCAGTTGCGGCATGGGCATCCACACCGCAGTGCGGGTGCCGACCACCGTGGCGCCGGCCGCGGCCTGAGCCCAGTCGTCGAATCCCAGGGCGACCCGCACGCCCTGCCGTCTGAGATCGGCCGCGATGCGGCGGGCATGGGCGAGGGCGGGCACGACGATCAGCGCGTCGCCCCGGCGCGTCGCGGCGCCGGCCAAGGCCGCACAGTCGTCCGCGGGCGGGCAACGCAGCACGGTCACGGCTCCGGGATGAGAGAACATGTCGTCGTACCGCGCGGGCGAGCCACCGCTGGGCGTAGGCGCGATCCGGGCGGGTGCGGGGCCGGCGACCCCCCGGGACGGCGACGCAGCCCGCAGGAAGTGCACGGTGCGGCCGGCCCACCGCCAGGCAGCCCAACGGGCCAGGCCGACGATGTCCGCGGGCGGACCCATGCCGGTGAGCCGCTCCAACCGCTGGAGTTCCACGCCCGCGGGCGGATCGACCCCGACCTCGGTGATCCAGCCCCGCAGGCGGCGACCGCCGAGGGAGAACCGCACGATCGAGCCCACCGCCAGCCGTTCGGCCCGGCCATCGGCGTGCCAGGCATCCGGGACCGAGTAGTCGAACATCCTGTCGAGGCGGACCACATCGGGCAGCACCCGCACAACCAGTCCCGCTGAGGCGCTGTCTCCCTTCTCCGGCGCGCTTCCTGCCGGCGCCGGGGGCTCGCCGGGCGTCTCCCCGAAGGAGAGCCGACCCTGACTGCCGGAGTTCAGAGGCCGAGAGCCGACTTCAGGTCGGCCAAGCGGTCGGTGTTCTCCCAAGTGAACAGCGCGGCACGGTGCTCGGCCTTCTCTTCGTTGAACATCTCCTCGTCACCGGACCGGCCGAAGTGGCCGTAGGCCGCGGTCGGGGTGTAGATGGGCCCCAGCAGGCCCAAGTCCCGCACGATGGCCGCGGGGCGCAGGTCGAACACGTCCCTCACCGCCTTGGTGATCCGGGCCCGGTCCACGGTCTCGGTGCCGAAGGTCTCGACCATCAGCGACAGCGGCTCGGCCATGCCGATGGCGTAGGCCACCTGAAGTTCGCAGCGCGACGCGACACCAGCGGCCACGATGTGCTTGGCCACCCAGCGGGCCGCGTACGAGGCCGAGCGGTCCACCTTGGACGGGTCCTTTCCCGAGAATGCGCCGCCGCCGTGGCGGGCCATACCGCCGTAGGTGTCGACGATGATCTTGCGGCCGGTCAAGCCCGAATCGCCCTTCGGTCCGCCGGTCTCAAACTTGCCCGTCGGGTTGACGATCACCTGGTAGTCGTCTCCGGCGAACTGCGGGCACTGCTCACTGATGACCGGCTCGATGATCTGCTCGTTGACGTCGGGACGGATCATTCGATCGCGGTCGATGCCAGGACCGTGCTGGGTCGACACCAGCACAGTGCGCAGGCGTACGGGCCGGCTGCCCTCGTACTCGATGCTGACCTGGGTCTTGCCGTCGGGTCGCAGGTACGGGATCGTTCCGGCCCGGCGTACTTCAGCATGGCGCGCCGCCAGCCGGTGGGCTAGATGGATGGGTAGCGGCATCATCACATCGGTCTCGTCGCAGGCATAGCCGAACATCATCCCCTGGTCGCCCGCGCCCTGGTCGTCGGAGTCTCCATCGGTGCGATCCACGCCCATAGCGATGTCAGGCGACTGATCGCCGATAGCCACCACCACGCCGCAGGTGTGGCCGTCGAAGCCGAAGGCGGCGTCGTCGTAGCCGGTAGCGCAGATCGTCTGCCGCACGATGTTCGGGATCTCTACGTAGGCCTCGGTGCGGATCTCGCCCGCGACGACCGCCAGGCCCGTAGTGACCAACGTTTCGCAGGCAACCCGGCTATTGGGATCGGCGTCGATCAGCGCGTCGAGGATGGCGTCCGAGATCTGGTCGGCCAGCTTGTCGGGATGGCCCTCGGTCACCGACTCCGAGGTGAAGGTCCAGGTGTTCAAGGCCGCTCCCTGCTGTCGCTGGTGTCGTGATCTTCGAAGGGGCCGCCGCCGGCGGAACCCATGAGCGAGACCGCGACGTCGAGCACCACCCGGGCCGCCTCCCGCTTGGTGGTCAGCGGGACATGATGGCGGGCGCCGTCGGCGGTGAACATCACGATCTCGTTGGTGTCATGACCGAAGCCGACATGCTGCTTGGACACGTCATTGGCCACTATCACGTCGAGGTTCTTGCTGCGCAGCTTGGCGACGGCGTTCGATTCGATGTCCTCGGTCTCGGCCGCGAACCCGACGAGCACCTGACCGGGTCGCTTCGAGGCACCCAGCGCGGCCAGGATGTCGGCTGTGGGCTCCAGCTCCACCGCGGGCACACCCCGATCCTTCTTGAGCTTGGTGCCCGAGGGCTGCGCGGGCCGGAAGTCGGCCACCGCGGCCGCCATCACCACCAAGTCGGCATGCGGTGCTTCGAGCTCCACTGCGGCGGCCATCTCAGCAGCCGTCTCCACGGCCACCACCCGGGCTGGGACTCCGGCGGCCTTCTCGCTCTGCGTGGTCACCAGGACCACCTCCGCGCCCCGGGCCGCGGCCTCCTCGGCCACCGCCGCGCCCTGCTTGCCCGAGGACCGGTTGCCGACGAAGCGCACCGCGTCGATCGGCTCGCGGGTGCCGCCCGAAGTGACCAGCACGCTGGTGCCGGCCAGGTCGGGAACGGTCAGCACGGCCTCCACCGCGGCGACGATCTCGGCAGGCTCGGCCATCCGGCCGGGCCCGGAGTCGCCGCCCGCCAGAGGCCCCTCGGAGGGACCGACCATGGTGGCCCCGCGTTGGGTGAGCACGGCCAGGTTCTCCTGCACCGACGGCTGCTCCCACATCTCGGTGTGCATCGCCGGGGCCAGCACCACCGGTGCCCGGGTGGCCAGAAGGGTGGCTGTCAGCACGTCGCCGGAGCGGCCGGTGCGCAGATCCGATATCAGCCTGGCGGTAGCCGGACACACGACGACGGCGTCGGCCCTCTGGCCCGCCGCGGTGTGAGGAATCGGCCCGGACCGGTCATTCCAGAGCGAAGTGATCGCCGGCTCCGAGGCCAGAGCCGAGAAGGTGGTCTCCCCCACCATCCGCAGCGCACCCTCGGTGAGCACCGGCACGACATGGGCTCCCTGGCCGACCAGCCGCCGACACACCTCCACGGCCTTGTAGGCGGCGATGCCGCCGGTCACGCCGAGCACCACGCAGCGGCCGTTGAGCGCGCTCATGGAGTCCTCGTGGACCTCTTGTCAGGCGCCGACGTCGCCGGCAGGTTCCGGGGAGTCACCCCCAGCGCCGCTCTGCTCCGGGTCGCTCACATCCTGGAGATGGGCTCCCTCGAGCGGACCGGTCTCGTCGGCGGGCGGTTCGGCGTCGGGGTCGACCTCGACCGCCTCGATCTTGCCCGCGGCGACCTCCTCCAGGGCGATCGACAGGGGCTTGGACGAGGTGGAGACCACCTGGGGCGGTACGGAGGCACCGATGCCCCCGCCGAGCTGACCGAAGTAGTTGGTGATCTCGCGGCTTCGAAGCGCAGCCAGGGTCACCAGAACGAACTTGGACTCGGTCCGCTCGAGCAGGTCTTCGATGGCAGGCGTCATCATCGTGTCGTAGCCGTGGGCCATGGCGCGCTCCGCTGGATCGGCCGACTAGGGAATCCTCACGCTACCAGCGACACCGGAGTTCCGGACCGATGGGCCGGAGCGGCGAGCGGGCCGCCGCGCTCAGGTACGCGCCGAAGCTGACCGGCGCCGCTCCCGATCCGAGGCGATGAGGGACTCGATCGCCTCCACGGCTCGGCTCAGGTCGTCGTTCACCACTATCTCATAGCCCATCTTGAGGGCTTCGGCTCGCTCAGAGGCGGTCTTCCTCATCCGGCGAGCGATCGTGGTGGGATCGTCGCCCCTGAGCTCGAGCCGGGCCCTCTGATGCTCCGGGCTGGGCGCGTCGACGAAGATCAGCAGGGCGTCAGACAGCAGTCCACGGACCTGCTGCCCTCCTCGCACGTCGATCTCCAGAACCACGTCGGATCCCTCGGGAGGGTCCGGAACCGGGGTGCCCTGCAGGTAGTCGAGGAACTCGACCCACTCGAGGAACCCATCAGCCGCGATCGCAGCCTCGAAGGCGGCACGGTCCACGAATCGATAGGCGTCGGCCGGTTCGGAGGGCCGGCGGGGTCGGGTGGTCCACGACCGCGACAGCCACAGCTTCGGGTCGCGCTCCATGAGCCGCTCGACGATCGTGCCCTTGCCCACACCCCCCGGGCCGGAGACGATGATGACCGATCGGCCCGCTAGCGAGGTCACCCCGCGAGGCTACCGAGGCGAGAGCGCCTCGGCCGTACGACGGCCGCGTAAGCGGTCAGCCGAAGTCCGCGAGCAGCTGACTCCTCTGCCTGGTCCCCAGCCCGCGCAGGCGGCGGCTGTCGGAGATCCCGATTCGCTCCATCGCCTTGCGTGCCTTCACCTTGCCCACACCGGGCAGCGATTCGAGCACGGCCAGCACCTTCATCTTGCCAACGGTGTCATCGTCGACCCGGCCGAGCAGGTCCGACAATGAGACGTCGCCAGCCTTGAGCTGGACGCGAAGCTCCGCGCGCTCCCGCCGAACCGCGGCAGCCTTGAGCAACGCCTCGCGGCGGACCTCGTCTGAAATGGAAAAGGGTTGAGCCATGGGGTACGAGATTAGCTGAGCATGCGCTAGCGCGCCAGCAATTCCCGTGTTCGCTTCAAGCGCAAGAACTTCCAATTCGTTACGGCTGGAGGCTTCGATGCAGACGCTCGGCCGCCTCGACGGGGTCGGCGGCCCTCGTGACGGGCCTGCCCACGACCAGCAGGTCCGCGCCGGCCGCCAAGGCCTGGACCGGCGAAGCGACCCTCCGCTGATCGTCCACCGAGTCCCCCGCCAGCCGGATGCCCGGAACGGCCCGGATCAGCTCCGGGCGGATGTGGCGTGTCGCGGTCAGGTCGGGCGCGGCGCACACCACGCCCGCGCAGCCGGCCTCGAACGCCACCTCCATGCGATCGGCCACCATGTCGCGGGTGGCGGCCACCTCGGCTTCGCTGGTGAGCACGGTCACGGCCAGCACTCCCGCGGGGCGGGTCGCGCCCTCGGCCAGCCCTTCGGCGCCGGCCCGGAGCATCTCGGTGCCGCCGGCGGCATGGATCGTCAGGTATGACACGCCGAGTTCGCCCACGACGCGGGCTGCACTGGCCACCGTGTTGGGAATGTCGTGGAGCTTCAGATCGCAGAAGACGTCGTAGCCGAGGTCGATCATGACGCCGATGGCTTCGGGACCGGCCGCGGTGTAGAGCTCCAGGCCGATCTTGGCGACGCGGAAGTGTCCGGCAAGGGATCGGGCCAGCCGAGTCGCGGCCACCAGGTCGTCGACGTCCAGCGCTACCGCGAGCCGGTCGCGCACTCCTTCATCCATCGGCTGCTCCCTCCATGCCTCGATTATTCTCTATGACGCCGGCCATCCCCGCATTAGAGGCTCCTACCCGCCCGGCCTCAGTGAGCTGCTCCGACCAGTTCGGCCACGCCGGCCAGATCGTTGTCGTCGCACCACTGCTCCAGCTCGGCGAGCACCTTCCACGGAGCGCGGGGGTCGGCGAAGATGGCCGTGCCCACCTGCACCGCCGACGCGCCGGCCATCAGCATCTCGACAGCATCCGCGCCGGTGGCCACCCCGCCCACACCGACGATGGGCACCGCCGGGAGCTCCGCATGAACGTCGTAGACGGCCCGGACCGCCACTGGATGCAGGGCGGCGCCGCTCACGCCGCCGCGCTGCCCGCCGAGGGCTGGGCGCCGCTTCTCGATGTCGATGACCAGCCCTGACAGCGTGTTGGTCAGCACCACCGCCTCCGCACCGCCCCGCACCGCGGCCGCGGCCATGTCCACCAGTTCCGGTGTGTTGGGGCTGAGCTTGGCCCAGCGCGGCCGCCCGCATCCAGCGGTGGCGGACACCACCGCCTCAGTCGCCTCGGCCGAATGGGCGAACATCCGCATGCCGTCCTCCGTGTTGGGGCACGACACGTTCACCTCGACGGCCACAATCTGGGGAGGCCCGGCCGACAGAAGCTCAGCGGCGCGACGGTAGGCATCGACGGTGTCGCCCCAGATGCTGGCCACCACGTCGGCGCCTGCGTCGATGAGGGCGGGCAGGTCACCGTCGAGCCAGGCGGCCACCCCCGGGCCCTGAAGCCCCACACTGTTGATCATCCCCGCCGCAGGAGAGCGCAGCGGGTGCAGCCTGGGCGGCGGGTTGCCCGGCCACGCTCCGTCACGCAGCGACTTCACCACCACCGCGCCGAGATCGCGGAGCGCACCGTAGGGCGCCAGCTCGGCGCCGTGCCCCGACGCGCCCGACGCCGTCATGACCGGCGCCCGCAGCCCAACGCTGCCGACCTGGGTCGCCAGCTCGGCCATCTAGGCCGCGCCCCGGAGACTCCGGTGATACTCCTGGAGGCTCCGCACGGTGGGATGGAGGCCGTGAAGGTCGCGCAGGCCGTAGGCCGCAGCCAGCGCGGCGGCCCCGGTGGTGACCAGGGGCAGTCCGGCCCGTCCCGCGGCCGACCTGATGTGCGCTCCGTCGGCTCGGGGGCCGCGGCCCCGCGGTGAGTTGATCACCAACTGGATCTCGCCCGCCTCGATCAGGTCGACGGCATGGCGTCCTTCGTCGTCGCCCAGCTTCGCCACCTCCACGGCCACTGGCACGCCTCCCCGGTGCAGGAACTGGGCGGTGCCGGTGGTGGCGGCCAGCCGGTAGCCGAGCCTGTGGAAGATCCGGGCGGCCCGCAGCCCGGCCTCCTTGTCTCGGTCGGCCATCGACATGAACACCGTTCCCTCGGCCGGGAGCCTGGTGCCCGCCGCCAGCTGAGCCTTGACGAACGCGAGGCCCGGTGTCGTGTCCAGAGCCATGACCTCGCCGGTGGAGCGCATCTCGGGACCGAGCACGGCGTCTGCGTCGGGGAACCGGTTGAACGGCAGCACTACCTCCTTGACCGCCACGTAGTCGGTGACCTGAGGCAGTCCGGCAGGGGCTGCGGGCAGCATGCCCTCGTCCCTCAGCTCGGCCAGCGTCGCCCCGACCATCACACGGGCCGCGACCATGGCCAGCGGCACCCCGGTGGCCTTGGCGACGAACGGCACCGTGCGCGACGCCCTCGGGTTGGCCTCGATCACGAACACGTCGTCCACCCCGGAGCCGCCCCATCGCGAAGCCATCCCCAGCGGGCTGCCGGGGTCTCTTCGCACCGCGAACTGGACGTTGAGCAGGCCGGTGACGTTCAGGGCGGCCGCGATGCGGCGAGTGTGCTCGCAGATGGCCGCGACGACCTCGTCGCTCAGCGTGGTGGGCGGGATCGTGCAGGCCGAGTCCCCGGAGTGGACGCCGGCCTCCTCGACGTGCTCCATCACCGCGCCGATCTGCACCTCGCCGGTGCGGTCCCGCACCGCGTCCACATCAACCTCGGTGGCGTCCTCGAGGAAGCGGTCCACCAGCACGGGCCGCTCCGAGGCCGGGCCGCCTTCCCGGCCGAGGGAGCCCAGGTCGGTCAATTCGTCGATCGCGGCCGCCAGCTGATCCTCGTCGTAGACGATGGCCATGGCCCGGCCACCGAGCACATAGGAGGGACGCACCAGCACCGGGTAGCCCACCCGGTCAGCCACCGCCACGGCTTCGGCGTGGCTCGTGGCCGCGCCTCCGGGTGGCTGCGGGATGCCCAGGCGGGTGCACAGGGCGTTCCAGTGCTCGCGATCCTCGGCCGCCTCGATCGACGCCGGCGGGGTGCCCAGCACCAGCTCGGGCGGGAGCTCGCCGGCCAGGGCCAGCGGCGTCTGACCACCGAGAGAGACGATGACGCCCACAGGATCCTCGGCCGCGATCACGTTGGCCACGTCCTCGGGCGTGAGGGGCTCGAAGTAGAGCCGGTCGTTGGTGTCGTAGTCGGTGGACACCGTCTCGGGATTGCAGTTCACCATCACGGTCTCGTACCCGGCGGCCCGTAGGGCCTGCCCGGCGTGGACGCAGCAGTAGTCGAACTCGATGCCCTGGCCGATCCGGTTGGGGCCGGACCCGAAGATCAGGACTCTCGGCTTGGTGGCCGGCCTTATCTCGTCGGTGTCCTCGTAGGTGGAGTAGTGGTACGGGGTGGTCGCCTCGAACTCGGCCGCGCAGGTGTCGACCGTCTTGAAGGTGGGCAGCACCCCGGCGCTCTCCCGCGCCGCCCTCACTTCGGATGGTGAGGCGCTCCACAGGTAGGCGATTTGGGCGTCGGAGAAGCCGAGCCGCTTGGCCCGGCGCCATCCGGCCCGGCTCATCCCGGTCGGCTCCGCGGCCTCGAGGGCCTTCCGCTCGGCGCAGATGCGGGCGATCTGGTCGAGGAACCACCGGTCCACACCTGTCGCGGCGTGCACGGCATCGACCGGCTCGCCCCGGCGCAGCAGCGCCTCCAGCTGAAAGATCCTCTCCGGAGTGGGCACGGCCGCGGCCGCCATCAGCTCGGCGTCACCGAGACGGTCATAGGCCGCCTCGGCGGGGTCGACGTTGAGGCCCAGACGGCCCTGCTCCAGTGAGCGCAGGCCCTTCTGCAGCGACTCGCAGAACGTGCGGCCGATGGCCATCACCTCGCCGACGGACTGCATCGACGTCCCCAGCTCCGTCGAGGCCGCCTGGAACTTCTCGAACGCCCAGCGGGGGATCTTGGTGACGACGTAGTCGAGGGTCGGCTCGAAGGAGGCCGGCGTCACCGCGGTGATGTCGTTGGGGATCTCGTCGAGCGTGTAGCCGACCGCCAGGCGGGCCGCGATCTTGGCGATGGGGAAGCCGGTGGCCTTGGAGGCCAGCGCCGAGGAGCGGCTCACCCGGGGATTCATCTCGATGACCACCTGGCGGCCGGTGGCCGGATCGACTGCGAACTGCACGTTGGACCCGCCGGTCTCCACCCCCACCCGGCGCAGCACCGCGAACGCCGCGTTGCGCATCCGCTGGTACTCCGGGTCGCTGAGGGTCTGAGCGGGGGCGACAGTGATGGAGTCGCCGGTGTGTACCCCCATCGGGTCGAGGTTCTCGATCGAGCAGACCACCACGCAGTTGTCGGCCCGGTCGCGCATCACCTCGAGCTCGAACTCCTTCCAGCCCACGATCGACTCCTCGATCAGGATCTCCGAGATGGGGCTGGCATCCAGGCCTGCCGCCGCCGCCCGCTCGAACTCCACGTCGTTGGTGGCAATCCCCGCGCCGCGGCCGCCGAGGATGTAGGCGGGACGCACGATCACCGGCAGACCCACATCCTGGAGCACCTCGCGGGCCTCCGGCATGTTCTTGGCTATGCCGGAGCGGGGGACGTCCAGACCGATCTCGAGCATGGCCTGCTTGAAGAGCTGGCGGTCCTCGGCGGTGGCGATGGCGGCCGCGTCGGCCCCGATCAACTCGGTGCCGCTGGCCTCGAGGACGCCGTTGGCGACGAGCTCCATGGCCAGGTTCAGCCCGGTCTGGCCACCGAGGGTGGGCAGCACGGCATCGGGACGCTCCCGCTCGATGATGCTGGCCAGCACCGCAGCGTCGAGCGGCTCGACGTAGGTGGAGTCAGCCACCTCCGGGTCGGTCATGATGGTGGCCGGGTTGGAGTTGGCCAGGATCACCCGGTAACCCTCGGCCCGGAGCACCCGGCAGGCCTGGGTCCCGGAATAGTCGAACTCGCAGGCCTGGCCGATGACGATGGGTCCGGAGCCGATTATCAGGATCGACTCGAGGTCGTCACGCCGCGGCACGGCAACGGTCCATCATCTCGGCGAAGCTGGCGAAGTGGTGCCGGGCGTCATGGGGCCCCGGTCCGGCCTCGGGGTGGTACTGGACGCCGAAGGCGGCCTCGCCGTCGACCGCCAAGCCCTCCAGAGCGCTGTCGTTGAGGCACAGGTGGGTCTCGGTCACGTTGGGCACCGACCCCGCCTCCACCGCGAAGTTGTGGTTCTGGCTGGTTATCTCGATGCGGCCGGTAGCGGTGCAGCGGACAGGGACGTTGCCGCCGTGGTGACCGAAGCGCATCTTGAAGGTGCGCCCGCCGAGGGACAGCGCCAGCAGCTGGTGGCCCAGGCAGATCCCGAAGACCGGAACCTCTCCGACGAGGCTCCGCAACGCCTCGATCACCGGACCGGCCAGCTCCGGGTCGCCGGGCCCGTTGCTGAGGAACACGCCGTCGGGCTCCCGCGCCAGCACGTCCGCCGCGGGCGTGTGGGCGGGCAGGACGGTCACGGTGGCCAGATCCCCCAGACAGTCCAGGATGGTGGACTTGATGCCGAGGTCGTAGGCCACCACACGGCGAGGGCCGGTGCCCACGGTGTAGGGACGCTCGGTGGTGACCTCACTCACCAGGTCGACGCCGCTGGTGCCGGGCTCGGCTCGCGCCGCGGCCAGCAGCGTGGCCTCGTCGGCGGTGCCGAACGCGCCCGGCATGGCCCCGGCATCGCGTATGTGGCGGGTGAGCCGGCGGGTGTCGAGGCCGGTGATGGCGGGCACGCCGTGACGGCACAGGTAGTCGTCGAGGCTGCCGGTGGCCCGCCAGTTGCTCGGTCGCCGGGTCAGGTCCCGCACGATCACACCCCGGCAGTGGGGCCGGGACGACTCGGAGTCGGAATCGTTGGTGCCGTAGTTGCCGATGTGGGGATAGGTGAAGGCGATCATCTGGCCCGCGTAGGAGGGGTCGGAAATCACCTCCTGGTACCCGCTCATGACCGTGTTGAACACGACCTCGCCCGAGGCGACCTCCGCTGGGGCGCCGGCAGCCTCGCCCTCGAACACCTCCCCGTCGCTCAGCACCAGCAGGGCGGGCTCCGGCGCGGTCTGGGGTGGCGTCTTGGATTCGGTCACCGGCGTGGTCATCGCTGCGGCTCGCCGTCGATCACGACGGGCTCTCCGGCCAGCAGGGTGTGGCGGACCCGGCCCCGAAGCGTCCGCCCCTCGTAGGGGGTGTTGCGGCTCGGGCTGGCCATCGCCGCGCCCGACACCGTCCAGGTCTCCTGGGGATCGATCACGCACAGGTTGGCGGGCTCGGTGGGCGCGATCGGCCGTCCGTGGAGGTCGTCGATCGCGGCGATGGCGGCCGGCCGCCACGACATGAGGGCGAGGACCTGCTCGATGGGCAGGTCCAGTTCGGTCAGGGCCAGCCCGACGGCTGTCTCCAACCCCAGCATTCCCGGCGGCGCCGAGTCGAACGGCCTCTCCTTGTCGGTGCTGGTGTGGGGGGCGTGGTCGGTGGCGATGGCGTCGATGGTCCCGTCGGCCAGCCCGGCCCGGATGGCAGCCACGTCGTCGTCGGTGCGCAGCGGCGGATGGACCTTGAAGACGGTGTCGTAGCTGGCGCAGCAGGCGTCGGTGAGGGTGAAGTGGTGGGGGGCGGCCTCCGCGGTCACCGGCAGGCCGGCCTCCTTGGCCGCCCGGACCATGGCCACCGACCCGGCCGTGGACAGGTGCTGGAAATGCACCCTCGATCCGGTGAGACGGGCCAGAGCTATGTCGCGCATCACCATCAGCTCCTCGGCCTCCGAGGGCTGGCCGCCCAGGCCCAGCCGGCTCGACCAGGCCCCCTCGTGCATGTACCCGCCCGCGCTGAGCTCGGCCACCTCGCAGTGCTGGGCCAGCGCGATCCGGCGACCGCCGGCGAGGTGGTCAAGGCCGCCGGCGTACTCCAGGGCCCGGCGCATGACCTGGGCGTCCTGCACGCCGTCGCCGTCGTCGGTGAAGATGCGCACCCCGAGACGCACCAGCTCGGCCATGGGGGCGAGCTCCGCGCCCCGGCGGCCCACGGTGATGGCCGCCGTGGGATACACGTCGCAGCACGCCCCGGCGCCTAGCTCCTGAACCTCGCGCACCACCGCGGCGCAGTCCATCGGCGGGTCGGTGTTGGGCATGGCGACCACCGCGGTGAAGCCTCCGAGGGCCGCGCCCCTGGCTCCGGTGTCGATCGTCTCGGCGTCCTCGCGGCCCGGCTGGCGCAGGTGGACGTGCAGGTCGACGAGCCCGGGCGCGACGATGCAGCCGGAGGCGTCGAGGGTGCGGTCGGCGTCCGGGACGTCACCGGAGTCCGGGCCGACCGCGGTGACACGGCCGTCGCCCACCACCACGTCGACGCGGCGGCTTCCGGTTGAGTCCAGGACCGTCCCGCCCCGTATGGCGATCGTGCCACCGGGAGCCACTGCGGTGAGCCGGGTACTCATGCCGCCATCTCCTTGTGGCCCTCAGCCTGATCGAGTCCGGAGCCGAGGAGCAGGAACAGCACCGCCATGCGCACGGCTACGCCGTTGGCGACCTGCTCGGTGATCACTGCGTTGGGTCGGTCGGCCACGTCTCCGTCGATCTCCACGCCCCGGTTCATGGGGCCGGGGTGCATGATGAGCGCACCCTCGGCGAGGCGGTCGGCCCGGGATGAGTTGAGGCCGTACTCGGCCCTGAACTCCCTGAGCGAGGGCACCAGGGCGCTGGCCTGACGTTCGAGCTGCATCCTCAGCAGGTAGCAAATGTCGATCTCGCCGAGGATGTCGTCGAAGTCGTGGGTGACGGTCACGGGCCATCCGTCGAGGCTGGAGGGCAGCAGCGGGCGCGGGGCCACCAGCGTGACCTGAGCGCCCATGGCCGCGAACGCGAGCACGTCGGAGCGGGCCACCCGGGAGTGGAGGATGTCACCGACGATCGCCACCCGGGCGCCGTCGAGGTCGCCGAGGTGGGTGCGGGCGGTGTACAGGTCGAGCAGCGCCTGGGTGGGATGCTCGTGGCGACCGTCGCCGGCGTTGATGACCGAGGCGTCGATCCAGTCCCCCACCCGGTGGGGCACCCCGGCACAGGAGTGGCGCACGACGATCGCGTCGATTCCCATGGCGTCGATGGTCTGCACCGTGTCGCGCACCGACTCGCCCTTGTTCACCGACGACGAGCGAACGGTGAAGTTCAGGGTGTCGGCCGAGAGTTGCTTGGCGGCCGCCTCGAACGACAGCCGGGTGCGGGTGCTGTCCTCGTAAAACAGCCAGGCCACCGTCTTTCCCCGCAGGGCCGGCACCCGCGGGATGGCCCGCTCGCTCACCTCCGCGAACGATTCGGTGAGGTCGAGGATGCGCTCCAGGTCGGGACGCACGAGGTCGTTGATCGACAGCAGGTGCTGGCGTGGCCGGCCTCGGCCTGATGGGCTCATGCGGTTGCTCCTGTGCGGGTGGCGCGGCTCACTCCAGCTCCCCCAGGTACACCCCGTCGCGGCCCACGTCGACCATCTCGGACCGGCTCGTGGGGAGGTTCTTGCCGACGTAGTCGGGGCGGATCGGCAACTCCCGATGGCCCCGGTCGACCATTACCGCCAACTGCACCGCCCGGGGTCGTCCCCAAGTGTGCAGAGCATCGAGCGCGGCCCGCACAGTGCGGCCGGTGAACAGAACGTCATCGGTGAGCACCACGATCCGGCCGTCGAGGTCGGCGGGAATGTCGGTGACCGCATGGGGCAGCACCGGCCGCAGGCCTATGTCGTCGCGGTGCAGGGCCACGTCGAGCGAGCCCACCGCCACGTCGGTTCCCTCTATCTCCGACAGGGTCTCGGCGATGCGATGGGCGATGGGCACGCCGCCGGTCTGCAGCCCGATGACGATCAGGTCGTGCGTGCCGTGGTTGCGCTCGATCACCTCGTGGGTCATCCGCCGGACGGCCCGCTCCACATCGTCGGCGGTCATGACCTGGCTCCGAGCACGGAACGTGCCGCTGGCGTGGGGCACCGTGAAGCGGCGTTCTCGTTCAGCCATTATTTCCTCCCGTTCGGGCCTCACCGGACCCGTTTTACGGTCGGGCGGCGACGGTATCACCGGTCGCGCCAAGACGCGCGCATAGCTCCGATGGCTGCTCTGACCTAGCTGTTTGTCGCGCTACTGGAGCACTTCGACGCGGAGTCTCTCAATCCTGAGCGCCATTCCCCCAGTCCCAAGCAGTCCCGATCGTCGGCTCACTGGACGGCTCTGGTCCACGGCCGCGGGCAGGACCGGCCACGGCACGAGCCGCATTGCGCAGCGCCCAAGGCACCTTCAGAATCGGGACGTCAAGCTGATCCGTGCGTTCCGGGCCGGGACGGACAATCATTCTGATTGGTGCGCTTCGCGGTGATCACTGACCTTCACTTCGGCAGGGCGTCCCGTACGCTGTGGCCATGGCCATGAACGGGCACGTCCACTGGAACAACCACACCGTTCACAACGGGATCTCGCACATCACGATCCAGTCGCTGGTCGAGAACGCAGCCAACGACGGTAAGCCCGCCGGAGCATGGGCTCTCGTCGAGGCCGGAGCCACCCACCTGGACGTCACTGTCAACGGCCGGGATCTGGCCTCCTACCGGGTGCCCCGGCCCCTCCTGTGACCGCTGCCGGCCCGCCGACGACCGTCCTGTTCGACTGGAACGGGACCCTCCTCGACGACATGGAGCGGGCCCGCATAGCAAGCAACCTGGTCCGCGAGCAGTGGGCCGGCCTGGGCGAGCTCACCCTTCAGGAGTTCCGAGAGGCTTGGTGCCTGCCCCTGTCGGATCACGTCAAGCGCCTAGCGGTTCCCGACGACCGCAACACCGAAGCGACGCGAGACTGGAGCAACTACCTCGCGACCATCGACGCACCCCTCGCCCCGGGCCTGTCAGAGACGCTGGATGCTCTACGGGACGCCGGCATCGCAATCGCGGTCGTCAGCTCGGCCGGCGAGGCTGCCGTGCTGAGAGACATCGAGGCACACGGCCTCGCGCCGCGCTTCGACGACATCCACGCCGGGGTGTCGCTCAAGCAGACCGCTATCAGCCGCTACGTGGAGGGCGCGCCGGCCGGTGCGGTCTGGTACGTGGGCGACACCAAGTTCGACATGGTGCAGGCCCGCGCCGCCGGTTCCGTCGCCATCGGATACACAGCCGGCTATGACGGGGCCGACGCCCTGCACGACGGCGGAGCGCACCACCTCATCGACAGGCTGGAAGACCTGATCGCTCTCATCGCCCGTACGCCGGGACCATGACCATCCAGGACCGGATAGCTGAGGCCGTCGAGTACGTGGCGCTGCAGCGCCTGCAGAGCCGCTACGCCGACGTGGTGACCCGCCGTGCCTGGGACGAACTGGCCGGGATGGTGCGCCCCGACTGCCCGATCGTGGTGGATGTGCGCCACCGGAAGTTCGAGTTGACCGGACCGTCCGAGTACGGCGAGTTCATCGCCCGCCAGATCGAGCGCTTCTCGCTGTTCGAGTTCGTGCTGCTCAACACAGTGATGAGCATCGACGCCCCGGCGGGCGTCGCCGCCGCCAGGGTGTACATGCAGGAGATCCGCCAGAACGTCTCGGACGGGCGACGGACCGACGCCTACGGCGTGTATCACGACCGGCTCGAGCGTGACGACGACGGGCGCTGGTGGTTCGCCAAGCGGCACTACCGGAGCCTCGCCCGCACGGCCGAGCCTCGCGTCGCCACGGACTACGACGTCTTCGACGTCGATGCCATCGACCTCGAGGACATCCTCGGCCACAACTGGAGTCCCTGAACGGCGCCGACGAGAATCTCGGGTGACTTTCGGTGCCTCCACAACACATTAGTCACCCGAGAAACGCTGGGCGCCCGTCCGGGTGCGGGCGAACACGAGCATGGCGCCGCCTCCGGGTTCCGACCCCGGCACGTCAACCTGGCGCATCCCGGCCCGGCGGGCGACAGCCGCCGAAGCCGGGTTGCCGGAGTCGATCTCGGCCATCACCACGTCGAGCGGTCCCTCCGACAGCGCCCAGTCGAGCACCAGCCGGACCGCTTCGGTAGCCCGTCCCTGGCCACGCCAGCCCTCGGCGATCCACCAGCCGATCAGAGCTGCCCGCCGCACCGGGTCCAGCCCGCTCAGCCCCACCTCGCCTATGACCTCGCCCGACGACGGATCGACCACGGCCAGGTCCACCGAGCGCCCCTCCGCCACCGCCTGCTCCCGCTGGGCAATCCAACGCGATGCCGTGGCCTCGTCGGCCGGCTCGGGCACTTCGAGACGGTCCCGGATCACCGGATCCCGCCAGGCCGCGGCAAGCACACCGGCGTCGGCGGCCCGCCACGGCCTCAGCAGGGTCGTCGGCCCGGCCAGGCACCGAACATCGGTGATCAGGCGGGGGGTCCCGCCACTCCTCATGTAGCGCCGCGCACTTCGTTGGCCACCGCCCGCAGGACCCCGTTCAGGAAGCGGGGCGAGTCACCGCCGCAGTACTGGGTGGCCAGGGCCACAGCCTCGGACAGCACGACCCCGGTCGGAACGTCGTCGCGGTGGGCCAGCTCCCAGGCCGCCATGCGGGCCAGAGCCCGGTCCACCACCGCGAGCCGCTCGAGCCGCCAACCCACCAGATGCCTCCGCAGCAGGCCGTCGAGATGCTCGCGGTCGGCGTCCACCCCCAGCGCGATCTCCACCGCGTAGTCGGAGGGTGGCACGGCCCGGCGGCCCAGCGCCTCCTGCGACGAGCCGCCTGCTATCTCAGCCTCATAGAGCACGGCCAGCGCGTCCTCGCGGGCTTCGCGGCGGGTCCCGAAACCGGGAACGCTGGTCACGGAGGCGGCCGCACCACCGGCGGGGATCAGGCCCGCCCGATGTATGCCCCGGTCCGGGTGTCCACCTTCACCCGCTCACCGGGCGACACAAACAGCGGGACCTGTACCACCAGTCCCGTCTCCAGGGTGGCCGGTTTGGTGGCGCCGGAGACCCGGTCCCCCTGGATTCCCGGCTCCGTCTCGGCGATGGAAAGCTCTACCGCGGCGGACAGGTCGACGCCGACAATCTCGGTGCCGTGCATCAGCATCAGCGCCACCGAGCTCTCCACCAGGAACCGGGCGGCGTCACCGAGGACCTCGGGTGCCACCGTGATCTGGTCGTAGGACTCGTTGTCCATGAATACGAGGTTCTCGCCCTCCCGGTAGAGCAGTTGCATCTCGCGCTTGTCGATGGTGGCCCGCTCGACCTTCTCGCCGGCGCGGAACGTCCGGTCCACCACCGCCCCGGTCCGAGCGTTCTTGAGGGTGGTGCGCACGAAGGCGTGGCCCTTGCCCGGCTTGACATGCTGGAACTCCACCACGCTGAACAGGTTCTGATCGATCTCGAGGGTCATGCCGTTGCGGAGATCGTTGGTGGTGATGGTGGGCAAGGTCTGCTCCTTGTCGGGTCTTGTCGGGTCTCGGTGGGGGGACGGGCGCCGTGCTCAGGCCGGCAGCGGCACCAGGGAGGTCTTCGGATGCAGCGTAAGCGGGCGGCATCCGGAGTCGGTCACCACCAGCAGGTCCTCCACCCGGACACCCCCGAACCCGGGAAAGTACACGCCGGGTTCGACGGTCAGCACATTGCCGGGTTCGAGCGTCGCAGCCGAGCCCGATGCCACACGGGGCAGCTCGTGGATATCCAGCCCGACGCCGTGGCCCGTGCCGTGCACGAAAGCGTCGCCCATGCCGGCGTCATCAAGGACCGCCCGGCAGGCCTTGTCGATCTCACCGGCCTCGACGCCGGGCGCCACTGCGGCGGCACCGGCTGCCTGGCTGCGCTCGACCGCCTCGAGCATGGCCGCGGCCCGGTCGCTCGGATCGCCCAGCACGAACGTGCGGGTCATGTCGCTGCGGTAGCCGTCCACCAGCGCCCCGATGTCGATGATCACCAGGTCGCCGGACTCCAACCTCCGGCCGGTGGGCGTGGCGTGGGGCAGCGCGGCGTTCGGGCCCGAAGCGACGATGGTGTCGTAAGCGGGTCCCGGCGCGCCGGCCGAGCGGATGGCGCCGTCGAGAGCCTGCTGGAGGTGCGACTCGGTTATGCCGGGACGCAGCATCGGTACCACCGACGCCAGCGCGGTGTCCGCGATGCCGGCGGCCGCCTCGATTCGGGCCAGTTCGGCGGAGTCCTTGACTGCGCGCAGGCTCTCAACGATCCCAGTCAGCGGCACCGTCTCGACCTCGACGGCCTCGCTCCAGCGGATCTGCTCGCTCCAGGCGACACTGTCCTCCAGTCCGAGCCGGGTGGCGCCCTCCAGCCGTCCCGCGACCGCCTCAGCCGCCCGGCGAGCCACGACGACCTCCACCTCGCCGCCACAGCCCGCCCCTGCCAGTTGCGCGGGGGCCTGCTCGGCGTAGCGGGAGTCGGTGACGAGCAGCGCCTCGCCGCAGCCGAGCACCACGACGGTCCCGTTGGAGCCGGTAAACCCGGTGAGCCAGCGGACGTTGGCCGGCTCGACGATCGCCGCCGCGTCCACGCCCGCCGCGACCAGCCGGTCCCGGAGACGGCGGAGACGCCCCTCCACCCGCAGGGGCGGCAGGCCCTTCAGCTCGCTGGCAGCGTCGGACGGGCCGGGCGCCAGCCCGCTCATCGAACGGCCGCGAGCGCGTCGCGCAGCACCGATTCGGGCACCCCCACGACGGGCTCCACCCCGCGGTCCGAGTCGAGCATGAGGGTCAGGCCGTCGACGGACTTCTTGTCCCGGCCGAACAGGGCCAGCAACTCATCGTCGTCCTCCAGCGCCGCCGGAAGCCGGTCCGGCAGGCCGTAGCCGGTCACCACCTGGCGGTGCTCGGCCACTCGACCGGTGTCGATGCGACCCATGCGTGCAGCCACTTCGGCCGCGTAGATCAGCCCTACCGCCACGGCCTCTCCGTGGCGCAGGTCGTAGCGTCCCGCCGTCTCGATGGCGTGGGCCAGGGTGTGGCCGTAGTTGAGGACGGCCCGTCGGCCGCCCTCACGCTCGTCCGCCGCCACCACATCGGCCTTGATTCGCACCGCCGCGGCGATCCGCTCGTCGAGGCCAAGGCCGTCCAGATCGTCCCCGGTCAGGAAGTGGTACTTGGCCAGCTCGCCCTGGCCGCTGCGCAGCTCCCGCGCCGGCAGCGTGGCCAGCATCTCGGTGTCGCACAGCACGGCGTGAGGCTGCCAGAAGGCCCCTACGAGGTTCTTGCCCTCGGGCAGGTTGACTCCGGTCTTGCCCCCGATGGCCGCGTCCACCTGGGCCAGCAGCGAGGAGGCCACAGAGACGTAGGGGATGCCCCGGTGGTAGACGGCGGCGACGAACCCGGCCAGGTCGGTGACCACGCCCCCGCCCACGGCCACGATCACGTCGGACCGGGTGAAGCCCGCTCCGGACATCTCACGGCAGAGCCGCTCGACCTCGGCCAGCGACTTGGCCTCCTCGCCGTCAGCAACGGTGAACACCGACTGATCGAGGCCGCTGTCGACCGTCCAGCCGATGTCGCGCTGGGTTAGGACGGCGGCCCGCCGCGCCCCTGCCGGGATCACCGAGTTGAGCCGGGCCCGCACCCCCGGGCCGACATGAACGTCGTAGGAGCGCGCGTCCAGGTCGACGGTCACTATCTGGGCTCGCGAATCGGCCGGGGCCATCCGAGCAGCCTACCGACGCACCAGTGAGGCTCTCTGAACAGCCCGGCATTGCCAGCCGACGCAAGCCCGACGGCGAGAGCGCGACAGCCGGAGCGGCTGCTGGGGCGGCGCGGCCCGGCGACATGCCGGAACGCCGTTCACAGCTAGCCGGCGGGCGGGCCGTAGTAGAGCAGCACGATCATGGTTCCCGCGGCCAGGGCCGGGCCGAACGGGAAGACCGTGTCGAGCAACCGCTCACCGGGAACAGGACCAGAGCCCCGACCGGGAACAGGACCAGAGCCCCGACCGGGAACAGGACCAGAGCCCCGACCGGGAACAGGACCAGAGCCCCGACCGGGAACAGGACCAGAGCGCTCACCGGGAACAGGACCAGAGCGCTCACCGGGAACAGGCAGCAGCTCGAGCCCCTGCCGACGCAGTCGGGCGAGCACCAGGGCCGTCAACAGGCCGATCAGGCAGCTCAGCAGCAGTGCCTGGGCCACCAGCCCGGCCACCGCGGTCCACGCCTGACCGGACGCGCCTGCGGTCCACCCGAGATGCAGGCCTAGCAGCGGGGCGAGCTTCACGTCGCCGAAGCCGAGGCCAGCAGGCCGCAACTCGTGGGCGGTCCACATGACCGCTCCGTAGCCGAGCGCCGCGGCCACAGCCGCGACGATTGCGCCGGGTCGACCCGCGGCCATCGACGCGGCCGCGATCGCGGCCAGGCTCGCAGCCGACGCCGGAAGCGAGACGGCATCGGGCAGCCGCCCGCAGCGCCAGTCAATGGCCGACAGCGTCGTCAAGGACACCGCGGCCACCAGCGGCGGGATCATGTTCCAGCCCACGCCGAAGCGGGCCACCACCGCCGCAGAGAGGGCCGCCATGCACAACTCCACGGGCCCGACCGGGCGGCGCGCACCGGGGCGCGGCGCGAAGCGATCAGCCACCACAGCCGCCAGCCGCCCCACGACCAAACCACCGAGGAGGGCCGAGCCCAGCGCCACCGCGTTCATCCCCGCACGATAGGGACCGGCGGCGGGGACCTGCTCCACGGCTGAACTCCTGTCAAGAAATCACCGCATAGGTGGAAAACTGACAGAAGTTCTTGACAGACGCTCGTTCTGATCGGCCTTTCAGAGGCCTCCGACGGCGGCCTGGCGCATGGCCTCCACGGGTGCGTCGATGCCGGTCCACAGCTCGAAGGCGGCGGCGGCCTGGTACACCAGCATCGACAGCCCGTTGTGGGCCTCCACCCCGTGCTCGCGAAGAGCGGCCAGCCAAGCCGTCTCGATCGGCTCGTACACCAGGTCCACGGCCACTTGGCCGGGACGTAGCAGAGTGGGGTCACAGGGCATTGAGGCGTCGGACCCCATACCGACGGAGGTCGCGTTCACTACGAGGTCCGCGGCCGCCATGTCCTCCATCGTCCCGACCCGTCCGGGACGACCCGACCGGCTGGCGGCATTGGCGATCGACGCGGCAGCCTCCGCCCGAGAGCCGGTGCGGTTGATCACGGCCACATCGGCCGCGCCAGCCGCGGCCAGCCCCCAGGCCACCGCCCGGGCAGCTCCGCCGCCGCCCAACAGCGCCACCCGCAGACCCTCCGGTGAGAGTCCCGCGTCGGCCCGCAGCCCGGCCACGAAGCCGGCGGCGTCGGTGTTGGCCGCATGGAGACGGCCATCGCCCAGCGGCACGATGCAGTTCGCTGCGGCCAGGATCTCTACCTCAGCATCGACAGTGTCCGCCGCCGCGGCCACCTCGGCCTTCAGGGGCATGGTCACCGACATGCCGGCCAGGCCGAGAACCCTCATCGCCTCGAGAGCCTCGGCACCCCTGCCCGCGGGGACCTCGAAGGCGGTGAACACCCAGTCGATGCCCGCCGCCGAGAACGCGGCGTTATGGATGGCCGGCGACCGGGAGTGGCGCACCGGGTCACCGATGACCGCCGCCACCCGCCGTCCCGACATCAGCAGTAACCCAGATCGCGGCAGATCTCCACCTGTTCCAGATGCTCCTCGTAGGTCTCCGAGAAGTAGTGGGCGCCACGGACGCCCGCCTCGTCGGTGCGGACATAGAAGAGCCAATTCCCATCGCTGGGCTGCAACGCCGCGATCAGCGACGCCTCGCCCGGCGCCGAGATCGGCGTGGGCGGCAAGCCGGTCACCACCCGGGTGTTCCACGGCGAGTCCCGCCGGATGTCCTCCGAGGTGAGGTCGGCACACGACTTGCCGGCCGCGTAGCAGGCGGTGGCATCGATGTCGAGACGCATTCCCTCCTCCAGGCGGTTGTAGATCACCCGGGCGATCTTGGCCCGGTCCTGCTGCAACAGGGCCTCCTCCTCGACGAGGCTGGCCACGATGACCAAGTCATAGGGCCGCAGACCCAACTCGACGAGGTCGGGGTGGATTCCGGGATCCTCCAGCAAGCGAGCGAACCGCCGGTCGAACTCGTCGGACATCCTCAGCAGGAAGCCGTGCTCGTCTGCGAGGTCGTCGGCGTTGATGTCGTAGGTGGCCGGGAACAGCATCCCCTCAAGGCTCCGAGCGCGAGCATCGTCGGGAAGGTACGACGCCTCGCGAACCAGCGATACGTAGGCCGCCTCGAGGTCGTCCCGCTCGAAGACGGGGTTCTCCTCCAACAGCCGGGGGACCATCTCGATCCACCGCAGGCCCTCCGGGATCCGGACCAGTTCGAAGACCTCGGGCAACGGTCCGGCATCGAACACCGTGCGCACCGACGCGAAGTCCATGTTCTCGTAGAGGATGTAATCACCGGCCTCCACCGCCACGACCGTGTCGCACCCGAGGAACCCGGTGATGGTCAGAACGCCGTCGCAGCGCAGCCAGTAGCGGAAGACGGTGGCATTGGAGATGACGCCCGCGCTCTGCAGCTCCCCCGCGATCTCGTTCACAGAGGCGCCTTGGGGGATCGTCATCTCGATGGCGTCGCCGGGCAAGCCCTCGGGCGTGATCTGGGCGTCCACCCATCCGTAGACGCGGCCCCGCACCCACAGCACGGCCAGCACCACGATCACCCCCAGCACCACCAGGCGGATGAAGCCGCCCCAGAACGGTCGGTAGCGGACCCAGTTGCGGTCGTCAGCGTCGTAGACGGGATCGACGAGCGGGTCGTCCCCGAGCTCCTCCTCCACCACGACCATTGCGCCCTCGTCCACGGTCGACCAGCGGCTCTGAGCAGCAGCCGTCCGCTGCCCGTCGCGGCGGGCCGCCTTGCGGGCCGACCGCTGATAGGACCGCGCCGCCCGAACCGCGTTCCGCTGGGCGCGGCGATCGGGACGGGTCTTCGGAGGCTTGGGGAGCTTGCCGCCCCGGGGGCCAGGCCGACGCGCCGCCGGAGGGCGCTCGCGACCCGCACCAGGACCAGACACGACGGGCGGACGCTGGCGGCCTGCGCCACCAGGTGCGGCTGGCTGGGCGCGGGCTCGGGCTTCGTTCGCCGGCGCTCCAGGCGAACGAAGCGGCACAGCTGTTGGCCGGGCACCGGTATCGGGGCGACCGGTGATGAAGTCGGACAGCTTCGACGGGCGGCGACGGCTGCGGTGCTCAGCCACCGGGCATACCCGCGTCGAGCCAGGACTGCAGCACCACCGCGGCCGCCACCTGGTCGACAACGCCGCGCCTTTCAGGGCCCTTCATCTGCTGCTCCATGAGGCTCCGCTCTGCGATGACCGTAGTCAGCCGTTCATCGTAGGAAACGACAGGCACGGCCAAGAACCGCCCGAGGCGGTCGATCTCGGCGCGGGCTCCCACCGCGGCGGGGCCCTCGGTGCCGTCGAGGGAGATCGGCAGCCCGACCACCACGATCTCGGCCTGCCATTCGGTCACCAGATCAGCGATGGTCCTCAGGTCGCGTTCTGGGTCCCCGCTGCGAACGAGTGTCTCGACCGGAGTCGCTACCGTCCCCCCCGAGTCGCACACCGCGACACCGACCCTGCGCTCTCCCAGATCGAGCCCCAGGGCTCGCACGTCAACTGGTTCCGCTGATTCCGGCCGCGGCGCGAGCCAGGTCGAGGGCCTCGTCGAGCCGGCCGGCATCCCGGCCCCCGGCGACGCACAGGTCGGCCGCGGGCTTTCCGCCGCCGCCGATGGTCTTCTTGGCCTCGGTGATCAGGTCGCCGGCGTGCAGCCCGCTGCCGGTGGTGGCGGCAGCAGCCAGGGCGGCTCCCCCGGAGTCGAGCGCAGTGCCCAGGACCACCGCTCTCACTCCGTCGACATCGCGGATCGACACGGCCAGGTCGCGCAGGCCGTCACGGCCCACGTCGTCCACCCGGGCCACCACCACGCCGTCCACCGCGGCGGCGGCTAGCTCCGGAGCCCTTCCGAGCGCCACCCTGCGCCTCAGTTCCGTCACCTCAGCCCGCAACGCCTTGGTCTCGCCCTGGCGCTTGGCCACCCCGTCGGCCAGCTCGGCCGGGGGCACCCCCAGCGACCGGGCCGCATCCTCTATGAGCGACTGCTGGCTGCGCAGCAGCGAGAGCGTGTCATGGCCGGTGATGGCTTCCAGGCGGCGCATGTTGGCACCGATCGACGCCTCCGAGGTGATGTGGAAGGCGCCGATGTCGCCCAGGGCCCTCACATGGGTGCCGCCGCACAGCTCAACCGAGTGGCGGCCGGCCTCGAGCACCCTCACCACCTCGCCGTACTTCTCGCCGAAGAAGGCGATGGCGCCCAACTGCTGGGCCCGGTCGAAGGTCGTCTCGAAGTGGCGGCACGACGCGTTGTCGAGCACCTCGGAGTTGACCAGGTCCTCCACCTGGATGATCTGCTCGGCTGTGAGCGCCTCGTAATGGCTGAAATCGAATCGGAGCCGGTCGGGTCCGACCCAGGATCCCTGCTGCTTGACGTGCTCGCCGAGGACCTCCCGCAGCGCCCAGTGCAGGATGTGGGTGGCGGTGTGGTTGCGGCGGATGCCGGCCCGGCGCTCGGAGTCCACGGCCGCGGTCACCCTGTCGCCGACCTGCAGCTCGCCCTCGATGGGCTCGACGATGTGGACATGCAGTTCGTCGACGGCGTACACGGTGTCGGTGACCCGGGCCCTGGCGCCGGTCGCTTCGCACGAGATCTCGCCGGTGTCTCCGATCTGGCCGCCGCTCTCGGCGTAGAACGGCGTGCGGTCCAGGACGACCCGCCCGTCGGCGGCGTACAGAACCTCAGCCTCCGACGCCAGCTCGGCCCGCCCACAGAACTCGGTCGGCCCCGCGGCCGACAGCAGGGCCACGAACGGCGTCACATCGTGGGCGGCGGCCACCGAACGGGCGCTGCGGGCCCGCTCCTGCTGCTCGGACATCGCGGCCGCGAAGCCCTCGGTGTCCACCTCGACGCCCCTCTCCGACGCGATCTCCACGGTGACCTCGAGGGGGAAGCCGTACGTGTCGTGCAACAGGAAGGCGACATCGCCGTCGATCCGCTCGCCCGGCGCGAGGCTGGCCATTCGCCCGTCGAGGATGGCCTGCCCGGTGCGCAGCGTCTGGCGGAACCTCTGCTCCTCGCGGTCGATCACGTCTCGCACGTAGCCGTGGTTGCGGGCCAGGTCCGGGTAGGCCTCGGCCATCACGTCCACCACGGCGTCGACCATGCCGCCCATGACGGGATCGGTCACGCCCAGCAAGTAGGCGTGACGCACGGCCCGCCGGATGATGCGCCGCAGCACATAGCCGCGGTCCTCGTTGGAGGGGAACACGCCGTCGCTCACCAGCAGCGATGTGGACCGGGCGTGATCGGCGAGTATCCGGAGCGACACGTCGCGGGCCTCGGCTTCGCCCAGCTTGGCCCCGGTGAGACGCTGGGCCGCGTCTAGCAGGGCCACGAACTCGTCGGTCTCCCACACCGAGTCCACACCCTGGAGCACGGCCACGGTGCGCTCGAGACCCAGGCCGGTGTCGATCGACGGCTTGGGCAGCGGGATCTCGGTGCCGTCGGGGGTGCTCTCGAACTGCATGAACACCAGGTTCCAGACCTCGACGAAGCGCTCCTCGCCGCCATGGGCGGGGCCGCCGCCCGGGCCGTAGGCGGGTCCCTTGTCCCAGAAGATCTCCGAGCACGGCCCGCAGGGTCCGACGTCGGCCATGCGCCAGTAGTTGTCCTCGCCCAGGCGCTGGATGCGCTCGGCGGGCACGCCGACCTCGTCGCGCCAGATGGCCTCGGCCTCGTCGTCGCTGAGGTGCACCGTCACCCACAGCCGCTCGGGGTCGAGGCCCAGCACCCCGGTGACGAGCTCCCATGCCCAGGCGCAGGCGTCGGACTTGAAGTAGTCGCCGAAGCTGAAGTTGCCGAGCATCTCGAAGAAGGTCAGGTGCCGGGAGGTGCGCCCGATCTCATCGAGGTCGTTGTGCTTGCCGCCGGCCCGCACGCACTTCTGGACGGTGACGGCCCGCGGGAAGGGGGCCGGCTGCTCGCCGGTGAAGTACGTCTTGAACGGCACCATGCCGGCCACCGTGAACAGCAGGGTGGGGTCGTGGGGGATCAGGCTGGCCGAGGGATGATGGGTGTGGCCCCGCTCGACGAAGAAGTCGACGAAGGCCTTTCGGACCTCCGCCGCGGTCATCGCCTTCACGGCCGGCCGCTCCCGTTCGAGCCGCTCTCGGCACCCGGCGGCTCGTCGTCGCGCAACTCCGACTCGGTGTCGCGCATGGCCTCGCGTCCCTCGGCAACCGCGTGACGGATGTCGTCGGCGATCCGGCGGGCCTCGCGGCCGAGGCTGCGGGCGCTGTCAGCCGCGGTCTGCTGAGCCCGCTGGGCAGCCTCCCGGGACCGGTCGGCGACCGCGTTGCGGACATTCTCGGGCGCGTACTTCTCTGCGGCGGCGCGGGCTTTGCTGCGCACCCACGCGGCCGTCCCGAGGCCGGCCGCGTAGCCGGCGCCTAGCCACCACAGCCGTTTCATCGCCGCCGCCTCCGAGTCCGGGTCCGGGCCCGGCCGGTGTCGACCGGCCGGGCGCCACCGCCACGACGAGCCCCAGCCGACCCCACAGCCCTACCGGCACCATCGCCACGACGAGCCCCAGCCGACCCCACAGCCGCGGCGGGCGCCTCGGTCGCGATGGGCCCGGCCGCGGCAGCCACATCGAGGGATCGGCGAATGCGGCGCCGGTCTCGCAGGCGACGTCCGGCCTGGCCCGCGCCCGACACCAGCGACAGGCCCTTGATCAGCGGCGGGGCGAACGCCCGGTGGGTCAGCCGGCTGGCGTGGTCGACGGTGGCGGCGATGCGCTCGGCCCGCCCGATCACCCGGTCCACGCGGTGCAGTTCGGCGTCGACCTTGGTGACGGTGGCATGGAGGTCGTCCACCATCGGCAGCGCCGAGTCCCTGAGGTCGTCGACCACGTCGCGCAGCTCCCGCATGGTCCGCACCAGCGAGATGACGGCCACCGTGAGCACAGCCACGGTCGCCAAGCAGACGACGGTGACGATCACTGCGGCCAGGTCGACAGCGCTCACCCAGTCAAGATACCCGGTAGCGGGGGTGGAGAGAATGGGCCGCAACCTCCCGCTTCCTGCGACTCGCGGCGCGAGGCCATGGCCCGGACGGCCCGTGAGCGCACTACGTCACGCTTGTCACGCTCGCCAAATCTGTATGGGTTTTGCACCCATATGACAGGTTTCTCTACCTATTTCGATCGAGTGGGCCGGGGCTGGGCCGATGCTTGCGGAGGGTGGCTTCGGCGCCGTGATCTGATGGCTCGTAGTAGACGTTGCCGGCCACATCGGCGGGCCGGTGCTCCTGGGAGACCCACCCGTCGGGGTCGTCGTGGGGGTAGCGGTAGCCCTCGCCGTGGCCTAGCGACTTGGCGCCCTGGTAGTGGGCGTCGCGCAGGTGCATCGGCACCTCACCAGCGCCGGCGGCTCTGGCGTCGGCCGCGGCCCGGCCCAGTGCCACTGTCACCCGGTTGGACTTGGGCGCGGTGGCCAGGCGCACCACCGCGTGGGCCAGGTTGAGCTGGGCCTCGGGCAGGCCGACGTACTCGACGGCCCGGGCCGCGGCGTCGGCCACCAGCAGAGCTCCGTCGTCGGCCAGCCCGATGTCCTCGGAGGCCAGGATCACCAGCCGCCGGGCGATGAAGCGAGGATCCTCGCCGGCTTCGAGCATCCGGGCCAGCCAGTACAGGCCGGCGTCGGCGTCGGAGCCCCGGATGCTCTTGATGAACGCGCTGATCACGTCGTAGTGGCCGTCGCGGCCGTAGCGCACCGCCTTTGCGTCGGCGGCCGCCTCGGCGTCGGCCAGCGTCACATGGACCGGTCCCGGCGGCACCGCGCCCGATCGGCTCTCTAACCGGCGGCCGGCCAGCGCCACCGCCACCTCTATTCCGGTGAGGGCATGGCGGCCGTCGCCTCCGCTGCGGGCCGCGAGATGCTCGACGGCTGCGTCATCCGCGGTGGCCTTCTCCTCGGCAAGGCCGCGGTGGACCAACTCCACCAGCGCTTCGTCATCGAGGGGGTGCAACCGGAAGAGCGTCGAGCGCGACATCAGCGGCGGGTTGACCTCGAAGTGCGGGTTCTCGGTGGTGGCCCCGATCAGCACGATCAGGCCGTCCTCCACCGCGGGCAGCAGGGCGTCCTGCTGGGCCTTGTTGAAGCGGTGGACCTCGTCGAGGAACAGGATCGTGCCCGTTCCCTGGGTGCCGAGGCGGTCCCGGGCCCGCTCGATCACGGCCCGCACATCCTTGACCCCGGCCGTTACCGCCGACAGCTCCTCGAAGTACTTGGCTGTGGTGCGGGCCACCACCCGGGCCAGCGTGGTCTTGCCCGTACCCGGCGGCCCCCACAGGATCACCGACGACAGCCGGTCCGACGCGATCAACTCCCGCAACGGCCGCCCCGGCCCGACCAGATGGTCCTGGCCCACGATCTCGTCCAGTGTTCGGGGCCGCAGCCGTGCCGCCAACGGCGCCCGCCCCCGCAGACGCTCAGCCGCAGCCGCATCGAACAGGTCCGCTGCCACCACCCGACCCTACGCGCCATTGACGACGGATGGCGTTACGGATCCAGTCGATATGGGTATATCCGATTCGGAGCTGAATAGATATACTAATGATCGTGACGAAGCGGCTCGTAGACATCGACGACGACCTGCTCGAGGAGGTACGCAGCCTGATCGGAGCGGCCACGATGAAGGAGGCGGTGAACGGAGCCCTCCAGCATGTGGTCGACTTCGACCTGCGTCTGCGCCACGTCCGCCGGCTGCTGACCATGGACGGACTCGATCTGGCCGACGACCAGGTCATGCGCGACGCATGGCGGTGAGTCCGAACTACCTGGCCGACAAGAGCGCTCTGGCGCGAATCACGCAAGCCCCGGTGGCCGAGCGGCTCGTTCCCCTCATCCTTTCCCGGCAGGTCGCCACCTGTGCCGTCATCGACTTGGAGGTCCTCTACAGCGCCCGCTCGCTCCGCGACTACGAGGCGACCCAAGTCGAGCGGGGAGGCCTTCCCACGCTGCCTCAAACCGTGAGGGTTGGAACCCGCGCGCTGGAAGTGCAGCACCTGCTAGCCCGACGAGGCCAGCACCGCGTGTCCGTGCCCGACCTCCTGATCGCAGCGACGGCAGAGGTCAATGGGGTTGCCGTGATCCACTATGACCGCGACTATGACAAGATCGCCGAGGTGACCGGTCAGCGCACCGAGTGGGTGGTCCCTCGCGGCTCGATCTGAGCGGTGGACAGCCGCGGCGAACACAGACACGCCGCAATGCGCCGGCCGCTCACGCTGGGGGGAGGACTCGTAGGCCTAGTTCTTGGAGGTGGGCGTCGGCTATGGGGCTGGGGGCGTCGGTCAGGGGGTCGGCCCCGGACTGGGTCTTGGGGAAGGCGATGACCTCGCGGATGTTCTCCTCCCCCACCAGCAGGGCGGCCAGCCGGTCCAGGCCAACTGCGAAGCCGGCGTGGGGCGGGGCGCCGTACCGGAAGGCGTCGAGCAGGAAGCCGAAACGCTCCTGGGCCTCGTCGGGCGCGATCCCGAGAACCTCGAAGATCCGCTGCTGGATCTCGCGGCGGTGGATCCTGACGCTGCCCGAGCCGAGCTCCCATCCGTTGAGCACCAGGTCGTAGGCCTGGCTTCTGATGCCGAGCAGGCGCTCGCCGTCGAGTGGCTGTCCCGACATAAGCAACGGCAGATCGTCGGTGTGGGGCATGGTGAACGGATGGTGCGACGGGATCGGTTCGCCCTCGGCGTTGAGCCCCTCGAACAGCGGGAAGTCGACCACCCACAGATAGTTGAAGCGGCCGTCGTTGACGGGCGGGCGGCCCAGCTCGAGGCGCAGCAGCCCCAGCACGTGGCGAACCAGCGGGCGCTCGTCGGCCACCAGGAACACCATGTCCCCGGGCCGGGCGCCGAGGGCCTCGATCACGCCTGCGCCCTCCTCCGAAGACAGGAACTTGGCCACGCCGGCGTCGAGGACTGAGCCGCCCTCCTCGGCGGCCACGACCCGCATCCAGGCCAGGCCCTTGGCCCCCCAGCGCTGGCAGGTGGCCACCAGCTCGTCGACCCGGCTGCGGGGCAGCGCCTCGGCGCCTCCTGTCAGGCAGATCCCCTTGACGCACGGGGCCTGGAACACCCGGGCCTGGGTGTCGGCGAAGACCGGGGTGAGCTCGGCCAACTCCATGCCGAAGCGGGTGTCGGGCTTGTCGGAACCGAATCGCTCCATGGCCTCGTGCCAGGTCATGCGATCGAACTGGCCGGGGTCGTGATCGGCTACTTCGATGGTGGCCTCGGCTACGGCCCGCGTCACGAAACCGAGCACATCGTCGCGGGTTGCGAACGACGCCTCCACGTCGAGCTGGGAGAACTCGAACTGGCGGTCGGCCCTCAGGTCCTCGTCGCGCAAGCAGCGGGCGATCTGGTAGTAGCGGTCGACGCCACCGACCATGGTGAGCTGCTTGAAGATCTGCGGACTCTGGGGCAGGGCGTAGAACGAGCCAGGCTCCTTGCGGGACGGCACCACGAAGTCGCGGGCCCCCTCGGGGGTGGAGGCGATCAGCATCGGGGTCTCGACCTCTACGAACCCTTGAGTGTCCATGGCCCGACGGATGGCCCGGTTGACGGCGGCCCGGGCCCGCAAGTTTCGCTGCATGCGGGGCTTGCGCAGGTCCACGTAGCGGTGGCGCAGGCGCAGCGTCTCGTCCACATCGGTGCGCTCGTCGAGGGGGAACGGCGGCGGCTCAGCCCTCGACAGCAGCTCGACCTCGCAGTCCTGGAGCTCGATCTCGCCGGTGGCCAGCGCCGGGTTGGCGGTGCCCTCGGGCCGCAGCCTGACGGTGCCGGTTATGCGCACGACGTATTCCGAGCGCAGGTCGCGGGCCCCGTCCACCACGCACTGGAGCACGCCAGTGTGATCGCGCAGGTCGATGAAGGCGAGGTGCTCGCTGTGCTCACGGCGGCGGTCCACCCAGCCGCAGACCGTCACGGCGCGGCCCGCGTCGCCGGATCCGAGACGGCCGCACAGATCGGTCCGCATGGCCGTGCCCTCGCTCCCGGTCACGACGCCGCTCCGGCCAGCATCTCGGTGACGGTCGACACGACCTCGGACTCGGGCACCTGGCGCTGGCCGCCGCCGGGGCGCATGTCGCGCACGGTGGCTGCGCCCGCGGCCTGCTCGTCGGGGCCGACGATGACCGCCACCGCGGCCCCGGAGCGATCGGCCCGCTTCATTTGGGCCTTCATGGAACGGCCGTCGAAGGCCCGGTCCACGCCCAGGCCGGCCTGACGGAGCCGGTCGCACAGAACCACTGCGCTGCGTCCACCGGCGACGTCCACCACGAACACCTGCACCGGCGGCGAAGCCCCGCCGAAGGCCTCCTCGGCGTCGCAGGCCAGCAGGATGCGGTCGACGCCCAGGGCGAAGCCGATTCCGGGCGTCGCGGGCCCGCCCAACTCCTCCACCAGCCCGTCGTAGCGCCCGCCGCCGCCCACCGCGTTCTGGGCGGTGTCGAGCGCGTCGGCCACGAACTCGAAGGTGGTGCGGGTGTAGTAGTCGAGCCCGCGTACCAGGCGGGGCGACACCTCGTAGGCCGCGCCGAGGCTGTCGAGTCCGGCGGTGACCGCCTCAAAATGCTCGGCGGAGGCCCCCGAGAGGAAGTCGGCCATGACGGGCGCCGCCGCGATCACGGGCTGGTCCTGCTCGCGCTTGGAGTCGAGCACCCGCAACGGGTTGCGCTCCAGAGTGAGGCGGGACTGCTCGGAGAGCTCACCCCGCCGGCTCTGGAGGTAGGCGGCCAGCGCGGCGTCGTAGGCCGGGCGGCTCGCAGCATCTCCGAGGCTGTTGATCTGCAGGCGCACCTGCCTCATGCCGAGGGCCTCGTAGAAGCGCACGCCGAGGCCGATCACCTCCACGTCGGCGTGGGGGTCGTCGGTGCCGAGAGTCTCCACACCGACCTGCTCGAACTGCCGGTAGCGGCCTGCCTGGGGCCGCTCGTAGCGGAACTGGGGGCCGGAGTACCAGATCTTCCAGGGCACCGTCGGCCGGTGCTCGGCGAACGCCCGGCAGACGCTGGCGGTCAGCTCGGGGCGAAGGGCGAGGTGCCGGGGCGGGTCTCCCTTGTCGAAGAACTCGAACAGCTCCTTGGTGACGACATCGTTGTTCGCGCCGAGACGCTGGAACACTCCCAGTTCCTCGAAGATGGGCGACTCCAGCAGCTCGAAGCCGCTGCGGTCGGCCAGATCGGCGAACACGGACACCAACCGCCGCCGCCGGACCGACTCGGGCGGCAGGAGGTCGCGGGTGCCCACAGGGGCGCGGAACAAGGGCTGGGCCACGACCCCCGAGGCTACCGCCGCCCTGCTACTCGCCAGAGCAGCCCACCCAACCTTTGGTTGATGCGGCAACGAAGATTGTGGCGCTCCCGCGGACACTACGGTGGCTCCATGGACAACGGAACTCACTTTGTTCAGTTCGTTCACCCGGGCGGAGAGCATCGGCCCGACGCGGACAGCTTCAAGGACTGGATTGCGCTGGACACGCCCCATGCGCGCAAGTTCATGCAGTTGCAGGGCAGGTGGGTAGAGCGCGACGGCAGCGCGCGCAGTGGAGACCTCTACGCGTGGGGCGAGTGGGAGGCCCAGTCGGAACTACTGCGCCCGCTCGGCGGGAATCTCAGGGACGGGTATCCGCACTATCTCTGGCGGCCGTACTACACCGTTCCAGCCGATGGCCGCTTCGACGGACTGCGCAACACAGATCCGTTCGTCTTCGGCGGGCGGTTCCTGTACTCGAACTGCCAACAGCCCGCTAGGCCGGGTTTAAGGGGCCTCGCCCGCGGCTCGGTGATCGCGTTCGGAAGCTACAAGGCAGGCCAGTGGATTCTCGACACTGTGTTCGTCGTCGCCGGGTCAGTCCCCTACACCGCCTCGCAGGCAGACCGGGATCTGGAGGACCCGGCGCCTGAGGTAGAGGTTCCAGAGGCATTCTTGGACGTCACCGCTGCACCGCTCGCGTCCGAAGGCTGGGACGGGGAGCTTCGCTTCTACTGGGGAGCCACGCCCGACGACCCCGTTGACAGCATGTACAGCTTCTTCCCCGCCAGCCCGGCTGATGATGGTCCCGGATTTGCCCGCCCGGCCATCGAACTCAATAGCGACTACTTCACCAAGGCGCTATCGCAGAATCACAGGCGCGAGCCAGCGTCGCTCCAGACCCTCAGCAGCCTCTGGAGGTCACTCGTCGCGCAGGTGTACGACGCAGACCTCGCCCTGGGCGTCCATGCCGCGCCCCCGCCCTGCGAAGGAACTGCGCCGCCCACAACCAGCAGGTATCGCGCCGCGGCAGCCGCGTTGAACGCCCAGTCCATAAACTCCTGCCGAAAGCCGGGCTGCTCCCCCACGACAAAGCCACCGCAGCGGCCGCGACCCCGCTGCGTGTAGGACGAGCAGTCGGCTAGCGGGACGCCTCGACTACTGCTTGGTCAGAACCTCTAGGTCGCTCGCGGAGTATCCGAAGACTTCCAGCATCTTCCTGCACTTCTTGAGTGTGTCTTCCGCTGAGAGGTTTGTCTCGACCCACATTCCCGACGACGCGATCTGCCCGGCCGTGGTCAGGTCCGCAAGGTCTGATGAAACGAACGGGCGCTTCCGACCCGCCATGGCCTTCGCTCGTTCCAAGAAGTCATGCGGATGGCGCTGATAGACCGCTTCGGCGACACAGAATCGGCAGCAGCACTCGAATCTTCGCTGCCTCCTCGTTGGCGGGCGGGCGAGGCATCGCCGCAATCCGCTCCACCGTCTCCCTGAGCCCCATCGGCCTCCTGCCTCTGCCTGCGAGTCCGAGAGACAAGGCTACCGACCCTGCGGGTGCCAAGTCGCCCGACACGGTCAAGGCCGAAACTGCCAGCACGCTCATCGGCCCGTGCCAGCGCTGGAGGCAGGAGGCTGCGAGCGCCCATTGACAGGAACAGGCGTGGTCTCGATTCGGAGCAAGGAAGTCGCTGCTCCGCTCGCGCGAAGAGGGTTCCCCGGCACTGTCATATGTGTCCGCTACTGTCGGCCTCATGGAGTCGACAGACGCTTACGGAAGTCGTCCGGACGTCCCGGCGGACCCGGACGCTGTGCTGTCGCGACTCCTGGAGGAGTCGGTCGTGTGGGGCGATGCCGCGGAGTGGCTGCCGGCCCTGCCTGAGGCGAGCGTCGACCTGTTCTTCACATCGCCGCCCTACGCGGACGCCCGCTCGTACTCGGAGATTCACCCGGATCACTACGTCGAGTGGTTCCTGCCCTTCGCCGCCGCGATGCTCGACGCGGCAGCCGAGTCCGGGTCGTTCGTGTTGAACATCAAGAACCGCGTCGCGAACGCTGGTCCCCTCCGCGGGCAGCGACACCCCTACGTGTACGAGTTGGTGCTGGGCATTCAGCGCATGGGCTGGCGCTGGATCGAGACCTACATCTGGTCGAAGCCCAACGCCATCCCCGGCCGTTTCGGACCGCGCACCAAGGACAGCTTCGAGTACGTCTACCACTTCGCCAAGGGCGCCAAGCCCTGTTTCGATCTCGACGCCGTGCGGGTTCCGTACAAGGCGGACAACGCCGAGATCAACCGCCGCCGTCTCGACGGCAACGGACGCCGCAACACCGAGGCCGGTTTCGGACGCGACCGGCGCAAGACTTATGAGAAGGGCGGCGCCGATCCGGGAAACGTCATCGAGGTTTGCCAGACGTACAACCAGCACAAGGGCCCCGCTGGCCAGCACACCGCGGTGATGCCTGAAGGGCTAGCGGCGTTCTTCGTCAAGGCCGCCTGCCCACCGGACGGCTTGGTGATCGATCCCTTCGCAGGGTCGGGAACAACGGTCGTCGTCGGTCGTCGACACCAGCGGCGAGCCGCAGGCATCGAACTACACCGCGACTACGTCGAGGTGTCCCGTAGCCGCATCGCCGCCGATGAGGCAGATGATCCCCAAGGGCAGTTGAGTGTCGCTGTCTGACGACGAACAGGCGATTCTCGAGCAAGCGGGAGGTAACCCCAATCCCGTTGATCGACAACGAGCCGTTGGCATCTACTTGGCGAAGTCCGGCCCAGATCCGGTGCAGGCCGGGAATCTGCTGGTAACGGGCTTCCTCGCCCACACTCGCCCTTCGTTCCACCTGATACCCAAGGGCGACTCGATGGCCGACGAGGCGAGCTTCGCCGACGCGTACGTAGCGTTGGCCGACGGCACCGAGAACTTCTTGCGCCCGGATGCTCAATCACTGGCCGAGGTTCTACGGCACACGCCTGCAGCGCTCGCGCCGCTGCGGATGATCGTGGGGCTGACCTACAACGAGCTCGCGGTCGCCATCACGCTCGCGGATGCAGGGGCACGCTCCAGTGGAGAGTCCCTCAAGAAGTTCGAGCGAAACCCTCCCCCCGAGCAAGCGTCAGAGAGGCACGACCAGCTAGCCGCGAAGATCGCCCAGGCAGTTACCGCGGCCATGCGGCGGGAGATCCTGACGGTCCCACCAAGCGCCGAGGCGTATTTCCATTCCAAACTGGATAAGCGCGACACACGAGCGGGCTGGTCGAGCGTTCAGGCGGACGCAGGCGGAGTGCCGTACTCAGCGCTGCTCTACCAGCGCTACGTTGGAGGAGTCTGGAGGCAGGTTCAAGACGCCTACTCAGAGGTGAAGGGCGACGCCATCCTCGAGTTTCCGCTGCGAGACTTGCTCGACGAGCACGGCATCCCCTATCACCACACAAGACCTGGTGCGTCGGGCGCCCAAGAGACCGCTGAACGGTACGGCATGTCACCCGGACCTGACTTCGTCATACCGGACGAGTCCCCGACACTCGTGGTCGAGTCGAAGGTCGGAGAGGACGGCGGGACCGTCCGGGACAAAGCTGCTCGTATCAAGAGCATGACCAGCGCAGCCGACGCGCGAGGACTCAAGGCATGCGCAGTCGTTGACGGCAAGGGCTGGACCGAGCGCACAGCGGCCCTCCTAGAGGTTGTGATCGCGACCCAGGGGCGCACTTACACACTGTCGACACTCGATCAGATCCTCCAACTGCCTGAGATTCAGACGGTATCCCACGAACTGCGGCCGTACTGGGGCTAACTGGATCAGCCGTTGCGGCCGGGGAGGACTCGGTAGGCCTCGAAGACGGCCTCTAGGGCCAGCACGCTCGACAGCACCGAGTCGAGCTGGGACAGGTCGGCCAGCTCGAACTCGAAGTCCATGCGGGCGATGAAATCGTCGCCGGTCTCGGCCCGCGCGCTGATGATGCTGAGACGATGCTCGGCGAGCACATCAGTCACATCGCGCAGCAGGCCGGGACGGTCCAGCGCGTGCACCGAGATGGTCGTCGAGAACCGTCCCGCGAAGTCGGCGTCCCACTCCACCTCGATCAACCGGTCGGTCTGACCCTCCGCCAGCCCGATGGCGTTGACACAGTCGGCCCGGTGCACCGAAACCCCCCGGCCCCGGGTCACGAAACCCATGATCTCGTCGGGCGGCACCGGCGCGCAGCACTGCGACAACCGGATCAGGATGTCGTCGAGACCCTCCACGTGCACGCCCACATCGGCGTCGCTGCGCCGCTGCCCCGCCCGGCGACGGGCCGTGGTGGGCAAGCGGTCCCGCTCGGCCTGCTCGTTGGAGTCGTCGTCGCCCCGCAGCGCACGCGCGAAGCGGCCGGCCACCGACGACGCCGACTGATGGCCCTCCCCGATGGCCAGGAACAGCAGGTCGGTGGAGCTGTAGTTGAGCTCCTCGGCAACGGTGTCCAGCAGCTTGTCCTTCAGCAGGCGCTGGGCGGGCAGGCCCTCCCGCCGCAGGGCCTGGATCAGGTCGTCGCGGCCGTGCTCGATGGCGTCGGCCCGGCGCTCGCGTGAGTACCACTGCTTGATCTTGTTGGCCGCCCGTCGGCTGGCCACGAACTTGAGCCAGTCCCGGCTCGGCCCCGCGCCCTCGGTGCGGGTGGTGAAGATCTCCACCACGTCGCCCGACAGCAGGCGGCTGTCCAGAGCCACCAGCCGGCCGTTCACCTTGGCGCCCACACAAGCGTGGCCCACATCGGTGTGGATGCTGTAGGCGAAGTCGACCGGCGTGGCCCCCACCGGCAACTCGATCACCTTGCCCTGGGGCGTGAACACGTACACCTCGTCGGTGTCCAGCTCGATCTTGAGGTTGGACATGAACTCGGCCGGGTCCGACGTCTCGGACTGCCAGTCGACGATGCGCGACAGCCAGGCCATCTCCTGCGACGGCGAGTCGTCCTTGTACTCCCAGTGGGCGGCCACGCCGTGCTCGGCCCGGTCGTGCATCTGGCGGGTGCGGATCTGCACCTCCAGCGTCTTGCCCGCAGGGCCCACCACCGTCGTGTGCAGCGACTGGTAGAGGTTGAACTTCGGCATGGCGATGTAGTCCTTGAACCGGCCCTGGACCGGTCGCCAGGTGGCGTGGATCGAGCCCAGCGCGGCGTAGCAGTCCCGCACCGAGCCCACCAGCACGCGGATCCCGATGAGGTCGAAGATCTCCTCGAAAGACCGGCCCTTGACCACCATCTTCTCGTAGATCGACCACAGGTGCTTGGGCCGTCCGGTCACCTCGGCCTTGATCCCCAACTCGGCCAGGCGGGACTCCACGTCGCCCAGCACCTGCTCCAGGTAGATGTCGCGCTCGGGTGCCCGCTGCTGCACCATCTGGTCGATCTCGGCGTAGCGCCGGGGCTCCAGCGCGGCGAAGGCGAGGTCCTCCAGCTGCTGCTTGACGTCCTGCATCCCGAGGCGGTGGGCCAGCGGCGCGTACACATCGAGGGTCTCCCGGGCGATGTAGTCCTGCTTGAACGCGGGCAGCACCGCCACGGTGCGCAGGTTGTGCAGCCGGTCGGCCAGCTTGATGATCAACACCCGCAGGTCCCGGGCTATGGCCACGATCATCTTGCGCACCGAGGCGGCCTGCTGCTGCTCGCGGGTGTCGTACTGGACCCGGTCGAGCTTGGTGACGCCGTCGACTATGCGGGCCACATCCGCGCCGAAATCCGCCTCGATCACGGCCAGGGCGACATCGGTGTCCTCCACCGCGTCGTGCAGCAGCGATGCGGCGATGGTGACGTCGTCGAGCCCGAGCCGGGCCACGATGGCGGCCACGGCCACCGGGTGGCGTATGTAGGGCTCCCCCGACAGGCGCATCTGACCCTCATGGGCTTTGGCCGCCACGTCGAAGGCCCGGACTATCAGGTCACCCGAACCGTCGCGGTGGCGCTGGCGGTAGACCTCCAGCAGCGGAGCGATCTCGGCAGCTGCCGGCCTCCGGGCTCCACGGCGCCAAGGCAGGACCCGGGTGACGGTGGCCATTCAGGCCCTCACCGCCTCTTCTTCTTGCGGGGACGAGGGGGAATGGCGCCCGACGCCGGCGTTGCCGCGGGCCTGGATCCCGACCCGCCCCGGCGAGCGGTCGCCGATCTCTTGGCTGCGGCCGATGTGCCCAGCACCGCGTCGTCCACCGCGACGGTGCGGGTCGGGCCGCCGCCTGCGGCGCCGCGCAGGCGGATCCTCTCGGCAATCTCGACGTAGGCGGGCTCCCGCTCCTTCATCTTGGCCACCACCGCAGCTGCTACGAACAACGAAGAATAGGTGCCCACGATGATCCCCACCAGCAGAGCGATGGCGAACTCCTGCAGGGTCACCGCGCCGAGCACGAACGAGCCGATCACCAGCATCGACGCCACCGGGATCATCGACGTGATCGAGGTGTTGACGGAACGCATCAGCACCTGGTTGAGCGACAGGTTCATCATCTCGGTGTAGGTGTACCGGCCGGTGGCCGACACCCGGCCGACGACCTCGCGCACCTTGTCGTAGACCACGATGGTGTCATAGAGCGAGTAGCCCATGATGGTGAGGAACGCGATGACGGTGGCCGGCGTGATCTCGAACTGGAACAGCGAGTAGAAGCCCACCGACAGCACGATGTCGTGGGCCACCGCCAGCAGCGCCCCGACGGCCATCCTCCATTCGAGCCTGATCGCGATGTAGACGGCGACGAGAGCGAAGAACACGATCAGAGCGATCTGGGCATTGGAGGTCGTCTCGGAGCCCCACGACGGGCCCACGGTGGTGACGCTGACATCGTTGCCGGTCACGCCGGTCAGTTCGGCCAGGGCGTTGCGAACGCTGTCGACCGCCTCGGGCCCCTCGATGTCGGCCCGCACCCGGACGGTGTCGCCGCCGACCGTCTGGATCTTGGCGTCGGCCGCGCCGGTGGCCCGCAGGGCGTCCCGCACCTCCCCCACCGACAGCCCCGGCGCGGGCACCTCCCAGGAAGTGCCCCCCTCGAACTCGATGCCCAGGTCCACACCTCGCACTGCGAAGCTGCCGAGACTGATCACCACCGCGGCCAGCGAGCCGATCAGGGCCCGCCTCCAGAGACCGGGGAAGTCGATCTGGTGCTCCCCGCGGTACGCGGCACCCAGCCAGCGCAACCACCGGCCCGTCACGGTGCCGCCCCCGGCTGCCCGGCCCCCGACTTGGCGAGGGAGGCGGGTATTCCGAAGCGTCCCGGATGGGCGTACAGGCCCGAGCCCCGCGACAGAAGGCCGATCAGCGGCCCCATGAAGAAGTACGTCGCGATCAGGTCGAGGATGGTGGCCAGCCCCAGGTAGAGGGCGAAGCCCCTCACCGGGCCGGAGGTCAACCAGTACAGGACCCCGGCCGCGATCAGCGAGGCGAAGTCGGCCTTGACGATGGTCGAGTACGCCACCGGGAAGGCACGGTCTACCGCCGAGCGCAACGTCCGGCCCGAGCGCACGTCCTCCTTGAGGTGCTCGAAGTAGACGACATTGGAGTCGACCGACACGCCGATGGCCACGATGAGGCCGGTCACTCCGGCCAGGGTCAGCGCCAGCCCCTGCGACTCTCCGAGCCAGGCGATGATCGTCCACAGCATGGCCCCCGACAACGCCAGGCTGGCGATGGCCACCAGGCCGAGCAGGCGGTAGTACACGATCAGGTAGGCCGATACCAGCGCGAGCCCGATGAGTCCTGCGACCACACCGGCGGCGAGGGCGTCGGTGCCCAGCGACGCCGACACGATCTGGCTCTGCTGGGCCTCCAGCTCCACGGGGAGGGCGCCGTAGTCCAGCACCAGGGCGAGATCTCTGGCCTCGTCCTCGGTGAACCGACCCGAGATCGTGATCTCGGAACGCTCGAACGGGGAGAACACGACGCTGTCGGCTTGGACCGCCGGCGCGCTCACCACCTCGTTGTCGAGTTCGATGGCCACTTGCCCGGTGGGACACGACAGGTCACGGCCGTGGCATCGGCGGCTCACCGCGTTGAACAGGTCGATGCCCTCGGATCCCGGCTTGAAGGTGGGCGCGACGTGCCAGCCGATGAAGGAGTGGAACTGGGCGACGGCACCCTCGAGGCTGTCGCCGGCGACCGCGCTGGGTCCAAGCCGGTAGCGGGCCACGATGTTCCGGTTTTCGTCGTAGTTGGGGAGTATCACCTCGGCGCCGGCGGGGGCCTCGCCCTCGGTGAGGGCGTACAGGCCGGCGAGGGGGTCGTCGGCGGCCGCCGCGGCGTAGTCCTCCTCGCCGAGCACGCTGAGCACGGGACGGAACCGCAGCTCCGCGGTCTGGCCCACCAGGTCGAGCGCCCGCTGCTGCTCGTCGACGCCGGGAAGCTGGACGAGGATGTTGCCTCCCTGGGTGGATATTTCGGGCTCGGCGACGCCGAGACCGTCGACGCGGTTGCGGATGATCTCCACCGCCACTTCCAACTCCTCGGGCTCCGGGGCCCGGGTCGGCTCCAGCACCACGCTGGCGCCGCCCTGCAGGTCGAGGCCGAGAAGGGGCTCGTTGCCGGAGGCCAGCGTGTAGACCACGCCGCCGACGGCAACCCCGATGATGGCGATCACGTAGACGAGCTTGCGGCGCACGGCGCCTCCCGCGGTCTCGCCGGTCGTTCGGTGGAAACGCCCTAGGACTCGTCGTCCGCCGGGTCGTCGCCGGCTTCGTCGTCGGCTTCAGCGACGTCGTCGGCAGGTTCGGCCACCTTGCCGGCCACCGAGTCCCGGGAGAGCTTCAACTCGACGTCGGGGGCCACCTCGAGCCATACCACGGCCTCCTCGACCTCGACCACCACGCCGTGGATGCCGGCGTTGGTCACCACCTCGTCGCCGACTTGCAGGGAGCGCACCAACTCCCGGCGAGCCTTCTCCCGCTTCTGCTGGGGACGCAGCAGCAGGTAGTAGAACGCGCCGATGACGAGAATGAGGAAGAAGAAGGAACCGATATCCATTCCCCGAGCCTATTCCCACACGCGGCTGACGCCTGCGCGCAACTCGTCGAATGTCCCGGCCCGCACCGCGGCCCGCACCCGATCCATGAGGCGCAGCAGCCATGCCAGGTTGTGGAGGGTGACGAGCCGGGCCGCGGTGGGCTCGTGGGTCGCCAGCAGATGCCGGAGGTAGCCCCGTGACCAGCGGCCGGCCGGGCTGTCGGGAAAGGAGGGGTCGAGGGACTCGTCGCTGCCGGCATGGCGGGCGGCCGAGAGGTTGTACCGGCCGGCGTCGCTGAGAACCGTGCCGTGACGGCCCAGACGGGTGGGCAGGACGCAGTCGAACATGTCGATGCCGCGGGCGACGGCCTCCACGATGCCCACCGGGTCGCCCAGGCCCATGAAGTACCGGGGGCTGTCGGCGGGAAGAACGGCAGTGCAGGCCTCCAGGGCGGCCAGCATCGCCGGTCGCTCCTCGCCGACCGACAGCCCTCCCACCGCATACCCGTCGAAGCCGATCTCCACGGTCCGTTCGGCAGACTCGCGCCGCAGGTCGGCCTCGGCGCCGCCCTGGACGATGCCGAACTGGCACTGGCGCTGCGCCGCGTCCGGGTGGGCTGCGAACGCGTCACGGCCCCGCCGGGCCCATGCCGCGGTGCGTTGGACCGCCTCCTCCAGGACCGGGCGCTCCGCCACCGCGGAAGGGCACACGTCGAGCACCATGGTGATGTCGGCGCCGATGAGCGCCTGCTCGGTCACCGCCTCCTCGGGCGTGAGCCGGCAGGGCGAGCCGTCGTAGACCGACGCGAAGCTGGCGCCCTCGTCGTCCACGGCGGGATCCAGCGAGTAGATCTGGTACCCACCCGAGTCGGTGAGCACATGACCCGACCAGTTGGCGAAGCCGTGGATGCCGCCCAGGCGGGCCACGGTCTCGGACCCGGGTCGCAGCATCAGGTGGTAGGTGTTGGCCAGCACCACCTCCACGCCCAGAGACTCCAGGTCCGACGAGTCGAGGTGCTTCACCGCGCCCCTGGTGCCCACCGGCATGAAGCACGGCGTGGCGAAACTGCCCCGTGCGGTGGTGACCGTCCCGGTGCGAGCCTCGCCGTCCGACGCCTCGAGTTCGAAGACAGCGGCCGCCACTACGGCCCCCAGACGAAATTGGCGACCAAATGGGCGTCAGGTACCCAATTCGTGCACATATTCCGGCCTAGCCCCACACCGCGGCCGCACAAGCCCATCACGACGCTCGGTCGGTCGGGGCGACCGGCTCGGAGCGGGACACGAACATGGCGTCGCCGAAGGACAGGAACCGGTAGCCGTGTTGGAGCGCGGCCGAGTACAGCGTGCGCCAGCGGGGCCCGACGAACGCGTCGAGCAGGCACAGCAGGGTCGAGCGAGGCATGTGGAGGTTGGTCATGAGCGCGTCGACGATCCTCCACTGGTACGGCCTGCGGATGAACAGGCTGGTCCGGCCCGACGCCTCGCCTGTGGCCGCCCACGTCTCCAGGCAGCGTACGACGGTCGTTCCCACGGCCACCACCCGCTCGGCTCGGCCCAGCACGTGCTGGACATCCTCGGGCACCCGGTAGCGCTCGGTGTGCATGACGTGATCGTCGAGGCGGGCCGCGGTGATGGGCCGGAAAGTGTCGAGGCCGACGGCCAAGTCCACGGCGACCACCTCGACGCCCGAGTCGCGCACCCGGTCCAGCAACTGCTCGGTGAAGTGCAGGCCCGCGGTCGGAGCCGCGGCGGACGAGGGCGTGCGGGAATACACCGTCTGGTAACGCTCGGGGTCGTCGATGCTGCCGGAGATGTAGGGCGGCAGGGGGATGTCGCCGATCTCGTCGAGCACCGCCAGCAAGGGACGACCGCCGGTGCGGACCCGCACGACGCGGCGTCCCTCCCCCAAGTCGTCGCCGATCTCGACACCGACCGGACCGTCCCCGGAGTCGCCACGCATGCCGACATCGGCCGGAGCGACCGGGTGCTCGGGCGAGACGACCTCACCGAGGCGCAGTCGCCGTGACGGCCGCACTAGGGCCTCCCAGTCTCCGTCGTCGCGCTCGTGCAGCAAGAGCACCTCCACCGCTCCCCCGGTGGCCCGGCGCAGCCGCAGACGGGCCGGAAGCACGCGGGTGTCGTTGACCACCACGACGTCGCCGGGGCCGACCAGCTCCGGAAGGTCGCTGACACGGAGATGCGACACCTGGTCGCCGTGGTCCACCAGCAGCCGGGCCGCGTCCCGGGGCTCGAACGGCGCCTGGGCGATGGCGGTGGGCGGCAGCTCGTAGTCCAGGTCATCAGGCGTGACCGGCGCAGCCGCGGCCGCCCGCCGGTCCTCGGTTGCGGGCACGGGCGTCTCGGATCGAGTTCGGCTAGAGGTGCCGGACGCCCTTCACCGTGACGCCGGGAACCGTCTCGATGTCGTTGACGGCCGACTCGATGGCTTCCGCCAGCGTCGGCGCCTCACGGTCGAACTCGACGGAGGTGTGCCGGATCGTGGCATCGGAGCAGCCCGCCTCGTACAGGGCGTCGATCATCTCCCAGTCCAACAGATCGGCGCCCTCGGTCTCGATCTCGAAGTGGTGCACACTGGTGGCTCGCTCCGCTACGGCGTGCTCCGGCGCCCGGGCTGTGCTCATGATGTCTCGCTCCTGCGCTCGCAGCGCCTGATCGCGGACCGTAGTCTACGCGCTTCGCGATGCGCAACGGCCGGCGTCTGGTACACGGACAGAGTGCATTCGAGATGCCCGAGCGGGCAATCGGCCCGGGCCCAAGCGTGGCTGCTCCGGCCTGCCGCGAGATGGATGATTCAGCCGGCAGCCTCCATCTCCCGCACCGCCGCCTCGATCTCCTTGTTCGGATGGCGCGGTCGTGGCTGGCGCGATCGTGGCATCGATCGGGCCGGCAGTCAGGTGAACAGGCCGGGCTGGGCGTCCGGGTCGGCCTGGGGTGCCTCCAGGCCGAGATGCACCCAGGCGGCTGCGGTCGCCACCCGGCCTCTGGGCGTGCGCATCAACAGCCCCTGCTGGATGAGGTACGGCTCGTAGACGTCCTCGACGGTCTCGGTCGGCTCGCTCACCGCGATGGCCAGCGTGGACAGTCCCACCGGACCGCCGCCGAAGTTGCTGCAGACCGCCTCCAGCACCCCCCTAGATGCCCGGTCCAGTCCCAGCTCGTCGACCCCGAAGAAGTCCAGCCCGTCGGCCGCGACCTTGGCGTCGACGCGGCCGTCGCGGTGCACCTCGGAGAAGTCGCGGACCTGCCGGAGCAGGCGGTTGGCTATCCGTGGGGTGCCCCGGGCCCGGCGGGCGATCTCGGCTGCGCCGGCGGTGTCGGTGGCGACGTCGAGGATCCCCGCGGTGCGCTCGGTGATCGACACCAGGTCGTCGACGGTGTAGAAGTCGAGCCGGGCCACCAGCCCGAAGCGGTCGCGCAGCGGGCCGGTGATCAGGCCGGTGCGGGTGGTTGCGCCCACGAGGGTGAACGGGGCCAGATCCAGCGGGATGGAACGGGCGGCGGGGCCCTTGCCCAGCACGATGTCGATGCGGAAGTCCTCCATGGCCGGATAGAGCACCTCCTCCACCGGCCGGGGGAGGCGATGGATCTCGTCGATGAAGAGCACATCGCCGGACTCGAGCTTGGTGAGCATGGCTGCCAGGTCGCCAGCCCGCTCCAGCGCTGGTCCCGAGGTGGTCTGGAGGTGGGCGCCGAGTTCATTGGCGACTATGTGGGCCAGCGTGGTCTTGCCTAGGCCGGGCGGGCCCGCGAACAGCAGATGGTCGACCGGCTCGCGGCGCTTGCGGGCCGCTCCGAGCAGCACGTCGAGGTGTCCCTTGAGCTCGCTCTGGCCGACGAACTCCTCAAGGCTGCGGGGCCGCAGCGCAGCCTCGCCGAGGCGGTCCGACGGCAGCCGGTCCGGCGACATCAGCTCGCGGTCGTCAGCCTCCTGCGGGCCGGGCTCGACCGCGGCAGCATCGCCGGGCGGCCGGGCCAGGATCTCGGAGCGGGACATGGCGGGACCCTACGCCCTCAGAGCCTCAGGCCACACCGGCCAGCCGCCGCAGCGCCTCACGCAGCAGCAGGCCGGCGTCGTCGGCGGCGGGCAGGTCGGCAAGGACGGCCCTGATCTCCTCGGTGCCGTAGCCCAGCCCGTCGAGAGCGGCCCGCACGTCGGTGCGGGCATCGTCAGGAGCGGCGGCGGGCGCGGACCCGTTGGTGGCGGGGGGTGCCTCCATCTCAGGCAGGTCGAGGCGCGACTTGAGCTCGACCAGCATTCGCACCGCGGTCTTGGGACCCACTCCCGGCACCAGGCACAGCATGTCCACATCGTCGGTGGCCACCGCCCGGCGGAGCCCGTCAGGATCGTGGACGGCGAGGATCGACAGCGCCATCGTCGGCCCCACGCCGCGGGCGCCGATGAGTGCCTCGAACGTCCGCCTTTCGTCCAGCGTCGAGAAGCCGTACAGCATCTGGGCGTCCTCGCGCACGATGTGGCTGGTGTGGACGAACACCTCAGAGCCCGGCGCGCCCGCGGCGGCAGCCGTCCTGGGCGTGGCCTGCACCCGGTAGCCGACCCCGGATACCTCCACCACCAGCTCGGCGTCCGGCGATCGGGACAGCAGCACCCCCCGCAGCGACCCGATCATCGGGCGCCGCTCCCCACCGCAGCCCGCCCGGGCCGGTCCGGCGGCACCGCGGAGGGTCCCATGCGGGCCAGGTGACACAGCGCCACCGCCACCGCGTCGGCGGCATCGGCCGGCTTTAGCAGCTCCCCGAGGCCGAGCAGGACCCGGACCATCTCGGCCATCTGCTGCTTGTCGGCGCCACCCCAGCCGGCCACCGCCTCCTTGACCTCGTTGGGCGAGTACTCCACCACCTCGCAGCCGGCCGCGGCCGACTCCGCCATCACCACGCCCACGGCCTGCCCCACTGACATGGCGGTGGCCACATTCCGCTGGAACAGCACCCGCTCCACCGCGACCACATCGGGCCGCAGCTCGGCGATCAGCGAGCGAACGTCGGCCTGCAGCTCCGCCAGCCGGGATGCCCGGTCCATGTCGGCGGGCGTGCTCAGGACCCCGGCCGCCTCGGCCGCCGGGCGGCGGCCCCGGCGCACCGCGCCGTACCCGCAGCGCGACAGCCCCGGGTCGATGCCCAATACGAACATGTGCGCGACTCTATTGACACCCTGGGACGAGTTCGCGGATGGCCGCGGTGTCTAGCCGGCCAGTTCCTCTATGAGGTCGTCGCCGATGTCGAAGTTGCTGTGCACGTCCTGCACGTCGTCGAGGTCATCGATGAGGTCCATCAGCTTCAGCACCGACCGGGCGGTGCCGGGCTCGGTCACCGCCACCGTGCTGCTGGGCAGCATCGTCAGATCGGCGCTGGCGAAGGAGATCTCGGCCTCGGCCAGCGCGTCGCGGACCGCGTTGAGGTCGCCGGGGTCGGTGGTGACCCGCCACATGTCTCCCTCGGCATCGAGGTCCTCGGCGCCGGCGTCGAGCACGACCATCATCAAGTCGTCCTCACTGGCCTCGGCCGACGGCACCAGCACGAGGCCCTTGCGCTCGAACTGCCAGGCGACCGAGCCGGGCTCCGCCAGCGAGCCGCCGTTGCGGGTGAGCGTGCTGCGGACCTCGCTGCCGGTGCGGTTGCGGTTGTCGGTGAGGCACTCGATGTAGAGCGCCACGCCTCCGGGGGCGTACCCCTCGTAGGTGACCGACTCGTAGCTGACGCCCTCGAGCTCGCCGGTTCCTCGCTTCACGGCCCGCTCGATGGTGTCCAGCGGGACCGAGTTGTCGCGGGCCTTCTGGTACATGGTCCGCAGCGTCGGGTTGGCGTCAGGATCCCCGCCACCCTGCCGGGCGGCTACCTCAACCTGCTTGATCAGCTTGGCGAACAGCTTGCCCCGCTTGGCGTCGGCCGCGCCCTTGCGGTGCTTGATGGTCGCCCACTTGCTGTGCCCGCTCACGGCGCAGCATGTTACAAGTCAGCCAGGAATCGGGCGTGCAGGCGCTCGTCGCCCGACAGCTCGGGATGGAAAGCGACCACCGTTACCCGGCCCGACCGGCACAGCACCGGCCGTTCCTCGTGGCGGGCGAGCACCTCAACCTCCGGTCCGGCCCGTTCCACCACCGGGGCCCGGATGAACACCGCATGGAACGGCGACTCCAGGCCGTCCACGTCGATGTCGGCCTCGAAGCTCTCGATCTGGGTGCCGTAGGCGTTGCGCCGCACGGTTATGTCCACCATCCCCAGGGCGTGCTGGTCGGCCCGCCCGTCCACCACCTCACGGGCCAGCAGGATCATCCCGGCGCACGTTCCCATAACCCCCATCCCCTCATTGAGGCGCTCCGAGAGGGGCTCCAGCAGCCCGGAGCGCTCGAGCAGCATCGACATGGTGGTCGACTCGCCGCCGGGCATGACCAGAGCGTCGACCTCGGCGAGTTGCCGGGGCGTGCGGACCTCGTCGGTGCGGGCACCGAGCTTGTCGAGGATGGCACCGTGCGCGGCGAACCCCCCTTGCAGGGCGAGTACGCCGATGCGGGGCTTCACCAACCCCGTTCTGCCATCTTGGTGGTGAGTGCGGCCGTCTCGAGGCCGGCCATGGCCTGGCCCAGCCCTGCGCTGATCTTGGCGAGAATCTCAGGGTCGCGGAAGTGGGTGACGGCCTCCACTATGGCCGACGCCATCTTGGGCGGGTCGGAGCTCTTGAAGATCCCGGATCCCACGAACACCGCCTCCGCCCCCAGTTGCATGACCAGCGAGGCGTCGGCCGGCGTCGCGATACCGCCGGCACAGAACAGCGGAACCGGGAGAACCCCGGTGTCGGCGATCTCCTGCACCAGCGGCAACGGCGCCCGCAGCTGCTTGGCCCACTCGAACAACTCGGCCTCGTCGCCCGCGGCCGCGATCCTGCGGATGTCGCCGGTGATCGAGCGGAGGTGGCGGACCGCCTCGACGATGTTGCCGGTGCCGGCCTCCCCCTTGGACCGGATCATGCAGGCGCCCTCACCGATCCGGCGGAGCGCCTCTCCCAGGTTCGTGGCGCCGCAGACGAACGGCACCGTGAAGGCCCACTTGTCGATGTGATGGACCTCGTCCGCGGGGGTGAGAACCTCAGACTCGTCCACGTAGTCGACGCCCAGAGCCTGGAGGATCTGGGCCTCTCCGAAGTGGCCGATCCTGGCCTTGGCCATCACCGGGATGCTCACCGCGGCCTGGATGCCCTGGATCATCTCGGGATCGGACATCCGCGAGACGCCTCCGTGGGCGCGGATGTCGGCGGGCACCCGCTCCAGCGCCATGACCGAGACCGCGCCGGCATCCTCGGCGATCCGGGCCTGGTCGGGGGTGACGACATCCATGATCACGCCGCCCTTGAGCATCTCGGCCAGGCCCCGCTTCACGAGGGTGGTGCCGGTAGCCGGCCGGTTCTGGCCCGCCGCGGCGCCTGCCGCGCTTGTCTCGGTGTTGGCGGACATGGCGTCAATCCTAGAGGCCGAGCGGATGACCGCGTCCCGTTGCCCGCGCACGGTCTAGGGGATTATGGCCGCCTCGTGGGCCTCCCTGGCCTCAGCCAGCATCCGGGCCCCGTTGTAAGCGTAGAGAACCTCGGCCTCCGTCACCGCGAAGCGCCGGCTGCTGTTGGCGATCAGGATCCATGTCGGGCCGGGCGAGAAGCTCAGCGGGTTTCCGGCGGTATCGACGAACCGGATCCCGGCCCGGTCCTCGGTGCGCTCCCAGACAGCCTCGTGGACCGCGCCCTCGGTCAACACAAGCGCGTCGCCGGTGCCGAACGACACGGTGAGGGGGGACTCCCGGTCGGCGGGCGCGTACTGGTGGGTCATCCACACGACAGCCACATTGACCGGGGCCACCTCTTGCGGGCCGAAGTCGGTCTCGGTCAACATCAGGTCACCGTCCTGGATCCGCACCCATCCGCGGACGGCAGGGTCCCAGATGTGCGACACGACGTTGTTCGTGGGCAGGTGGTAGGTGACGGTGACGCCCTTCGCGCCGGTGATGCCGGCGGGGTTGGACGTGCCGTAGTCGAGCAGCGGCACCACCGGCGTCTCCAGCGGCCCGCCCCGGAGGGCGGCGCCGCCCGAATCGGTGAGGCTCTCGCTGTGGAAGTAGAGGTTGTGCGGGGACCGGCGAGCAGGGTCGCGGGAGTAGGGCACGAAGGTCCTCATGCCGCCGACGTCGACGATGGTCCCTGCCCTTTCGGCCCGGCGTGTCTCCGACAGGACCGTCGGGTTCGCCCCGGACGACGCCAGGTAGGGCCTCGACAGGTCGGCGAGAAGGTCGAAGTCGCTTGTCCGCACCGAGCGGACCGGACCGACGCGACTGGGCATCTCCGAATGGAACACCGCCAAGAGCCTGCTCTCGCCGCCCTCGATAAGCGTCTCGTAGACGATGTCGGCCGCGGCGAGCCCCGCCTGGGGGCGGGAGCGCCGGCCGCTGTTGCCCACCTTCACGGCCAGGGCGCGGCGCTGGTCCAGGGTTGGATCGCTGGTCAGCTCTCCGGTGAGGGGAGCCCGCGGAGTGTCGGGGTCCGTCTCCGGCACTTCTATGCCGTTGGTCCCACTGCTGTCGGGGGTTGTCACCACCTCGGCTCCGCCGTCGGATTCGGCGCCCCCGGCGACCCCGTCGTCGGCTTCCGCACCCCCGGCGACTCCGTCGTCGGACTCGGCGTCCCCGGCGTCGGCGTCCCCGGCGATCCCTTCCCCCGCGTCGGTCGCGCCGCCGGAACCCGCGACGACATCGCTCTCAGCCGCAGGGCTGCCGTTCCCGTCTGCGGCGGCGCTGCCCTCCGCGCCGGCCTCCCCAGTTCCGGCCGGATCGGGGACGGCGTTCGGGCTGTCGCCGTCGGGCGCATCGCCGGTACCGGCGGGACCGGCAGGGGCGGTCGGATCGGACTCCGGCGTGGACGACGGATCCCCCGGCAACTGGGCGACGTCGGGCTCGACCGGATCGCCACTCGCACTCGGTGAGCCGCTGCACGCGACGGCCAGCGCCACAGCCGCAGCCGCGGCAAGGGAGGCCAGCAGGGCCGGCGGGAGTCTCAAACGGGTCGGCACCGCTTGGAGGCGAAGCTGCCCGCGGCCTGTGGACGCAGCCGCGGGACCATCAGATCTCGCCGAGTAAGTCGATCCGCTGAGCCATCGACGGCCGCGTCCCAGCCGCGGGCCCAGCCCCCTGGGGCGCCGCGAGCCAAAGATGACCGGCCGCTCCGGATGCCATGAGGCTGGCCGCAGCCTCGGCCTTCGACAGGGCGGACGCCAGGGCGGGCGGGTAGCTGGTTAGGCGGACGGCCTCGATGTCGATGTCGGTCACCCGGTCATCGCCGGTGGCGCCCCCGGCAAGACGGACGGCGAGGGCTCCGATTCCGGGGATCCGGGCGACGCTGGCCCGCGCCGTCTCCATGGCCACTCCTCGCCGGATCTCGCACAGCTGGCGAGCCACCACCGCTTCCAGCTCCAGGCGGTCGAGCTCCGTCAGCGCCCCGCGGGTCAGGATCAGGTGGGCAGCGAGCTCGCGCCGACCCGCTGACGCCGCGTTGATCGCCGGCGTCTCCACCACATGCAGCGACGGCCGGTTGAATCCGTGAGTCGTGCAGAGGCCATCGACGAGGTTCTCCAGCCGCGGGTACTCGCCGCGGGCCAGCGGCCGGGCTCCGAGCGCTGACAACGCCGACTGGGGCGCATTGAGCCACAGCAGCGCGGCGACTCCTCCGCCCACGACCACGGCGGGAACGATCGCGGTGAGAGGCACGACGCCGACGGCCCAGAGGATCGCCCACACGGCGAGCCCGATGGTGGCGGCTGGGGTAGCGATTACGGCTGCGGGATTGTTCCTCAAGGCGTTGTGCGGGGTAGCGGACCTTCGGGCTGCCACCGTATCTCCGCGACCGGTTCTAACCCCGCCCGGCGCCAGAGGCCGAGCGAATGGACGACCGAATCCCCCGCAGACGGACGAGGCCGTGGCCCGAGCGGCCCGTGAGCGCAGCGAACAAGAGCGGGAGTGACACCACTGCGACCCGACGGTCTTCCGCCTAGCCCCGTCCGGCGCCAGTCGACACGGCGATCCGCTCGTAGCGCTGGAGATACTGATCGGCGAGACCGGACATGGAGAAGGCCTCGGCTCTCACGTGTCCGGCCCCGACCAGCCGCGACGACTCGGAGGCGCTCGAGAGGACCCGGTCGATGGCGCCCGCCAGCGCCTGAGAGTCACCCGGCGGCACCAGCAGCGCGTCCAGGTCCGGTCGGGCCACATTGCGGTAACCGGGAAGGTCGCTGGCCACCACCGCGGTGCCCGCGGCCATCGCCTCCAGCAGCACGATGCCGAAGGACTCCCCTCTCAGCGACGGAGCGCACAGCACGTCGGCCCCTTTGAGCCGGGCGATCTTCTCGCTGTCGGTGATGGTGCCCAACCACTCGATGCGAGGGTCGTCCGCCATGCGAGCCTGCAGGGCCCCCGTCTCGGGACCTGAACCGGCGACCCACAGCCTCACCGTCTCCGGGAGCATGGCCAGCGCGTCGAGAAGCACGCCGAGACCCTTGCGGGGCTCGTGGCGACCGATAAACAGGATGGTCGGGCTGTCGGTGGAGGCCGGCTCGGCCGCCTGGTAGGGGGCCAGCTCCACACCGTTGTAGAGCAGCTCGTAGCTGCCGCCCAGCGCGTCGCGGGCGGTGTCCCGGGCGTCGGGCGAGACCGCCACCCTCAGATCGAGGCGGTTGGCGAGGAAGCGGGTGGCTCGGGGGAGCAGGTCGTAGGCGAGTGAGCCGCCGGCGAGATGGAAGGTCCCTAGCAGGGGCGCGGACCTCACGAGCAGAGCGGTCATGGTCGGTCCCGGCGCCAGGGGCTCGTGGAGATGGATGACGTCGAAGGACTCGTCCCGCATGGCTCGAATGGCCCGCAGCTGGCACGACGGGTCGGGCGCCACCGGGGCTATGGAGCCGTTGGCGATCGCGGGCAGGCTGTTCCCGAGGGGGGTCACGTTGGGATCGGGCGGCGGGCCGTCGCAGGGGCCGAGCACCCGGGTGGGATGCCCGCTGCGGCTGAGGGCCCGGGCCAGCCCGAGCACCTGCATCTGCACACCGCCGGGCAGGGTGAGGCTGTACGGGCAGATAATGCCGATCCGCACTCCTGAGAGGCTAGATGCCGCGCAACGACTCCGGGACGGGTTGTCCGAGCGCCTCGTAGTCACTGGGCCAGTTGGGTGACATCAGGTGCCACTGCTCGGGCGCGGCCCGGATCAGCCGCTCGAGGGCCGCGGCGTAGGACTGGACGACCCGGGACACGTCGGAGCGGATGCCGCCGAGCCGCCGGGTGTCGAGCGGGGGTGCCGCGACGGCGTGGCGACCGGACCCCCTCCAGTACACCGCGGCGGGGATGAGGGGGGCGCCGGTGCGCAGCGCCAGCAGCGCCGGACCGGCCGGCAACCGGGTGCGCTCGCCGAAGAAGTCCACCTCGATGCCGTTGCCGGCGACATCCCGGTCCGCTAGCAGGCAAACGACATCGCCGCGCCGGATCGCGGTCACTAGGCGCCCGCCCGCGTCCGGCCCCACAGGGACGATGTCCATGCCGAGCCGCCGGCGGAAGGACGTGAACCACTCGAACACCTCGGGAGGCTCCAGCGGCTCGACCACCGCAGTCACCTTCACCTTCGGAACGAGCGCCAGCCACCATGCCGCCCACTCCCAGGTGCCGAGGTGAGGCATGACCAGGATCGGGCCGGTGCCGGAGCGGACGGCCCGCTCGATGGCGTCAACACCCTCGTAGCCGAACCCCGCGTCGATGACGGCCGCGTCGATGCTCGGCAGCTTGAAGCTCTCCAGGTAGTACCGGGCGTACCAGTCGAACACGGCCGTCACCCGGCGGGCGGCCTCGACCCGTCCCATCGGCCGGCCCAGGGCCCTCTCCAGGTTGCGCCGGACCAGCAGCCGCTTGTCGCCGCTGGTGGCCGCGGCGGCCAGCGCCGCGGCCAGCGCCCCGCCCCTGGCTACAGCTGACGGTGCGCGGCGGGCGAAGAACTCGCCGGCCCGGTAGGCCGACGCCGACGGCATCCGGCAGCCCTCGCTGGCGGATCAGGCAGGGTCGGTCGGCGGGCGGCTGCGCATACGGGCCCGCCATGCGCTGTCGACGCCTCGCCTACCGGCCCTGGACCCCCGGGACCGGCGGAACCGGCGGCGCGAGCGGGAGCGAACCGGCCGATCCTCCGACGCCTGCCTCCAGACCTTGATGAACCGCTGAACCGCGGTGACCGCGGTCAGCACCAGCATCAGCCAGAGGGTCCAGATGAGCAGTTCGCTGAACAGCAGGCCGAAGCCGAGAACGATGAACCGCTCGGCCCGCTCCATGATGCCGCCCTTGGCGCTGTAGCCGAGCGATTCCGCCTTGGCCCGCTGGTAGGAGACCAGCATGGCGAGGCTCATCACCGCCACCGGCAGCATCATGATGTGGCCCGGCTCAGTGTCGGACAGGTACCAGGCGAGGCCGCCGAAGAGCAGCGCGTCGGTTAGGCGGTCGGACACCGAGTCGAAGAAGGCGCCCCGCTGCGACGACGTGCCTGAGGCCTTGGCCACCGCACCGTCGAGGGCGTCGGGAATGCCGGTCAGGATCAGCAGCAGGAATCCCAGCCGCAGGTAGCCGGTCGCGATGGCGACGGCCGCGCCGGTGGCCATCACAATGCCGGTGATGGTCACCATGTCGGCGGTCACGCCGGTGCGGCGCAGCGAAACGCCCATAGGTGTGAGCCCCCGGTCGACTGCATCACGCCAGTTTCCGTCGAACATTCACCGGCCTTCCGGTTCGGCTGCGACTGAACGCTACCAGCTTGCTGCGGTGCGCCCCCGGCGGGTGCTGCGGGCGTCCGGCGGGTGCTGCGGGCGTCCGCTTGCTCGCACGGGCCTCGCCCTACTCGCTCGCAAGTCGAACACCCGCATCCGCCGCCTGGGGGTCGCGGTGCCGTCGGCGGGGCACGAGCGTGTCAAGCGTCGAGGCCGGTCCAGTCCTCGGGGTTGTCCTCCACGAAGCACCCGACTACCCCGCCGTCTACGCCGTCGACCAGCACCAGTCCGCGGCTCGTTGGCGACGGTTCGTTGGAGTACAGCAGGATGCGCCATGTGGGCCGGCTGCGCAGCCCCCGCCAGGCGAGCTGGGCCGAGGCGTGGCCCACCGGGAAGCCGACCTCCCGCGTGGCCGAGACCAGCGCGTCGTTCTCGTCGACGGCGAGGTTCCAGCCGGCCTGGAGGCAGTACAGGCCGAAGAGGATCAGCCCGATCCCGCCGGCGATGAAGCCGCCGTTGATAAGCACGGCGTCGGAATCGGCGGCCAGCGGAACCACGATGGCGGCTGCTCCGATCAGCAGGTAGAGCACTCCGGCGATGCGGCGCCTGTTGTTGTTCGGGAATAGGTACGGGCCCACGTATCCGGACGCGTCGAGGTTGTCGGGGAGCCTGTCCCGCACCTCGGCATCGCTGGGCGCCGCACCGGCGGCCGCCGCGCCGGCGAGCCCTGCTTCGTCGCCCGCGGCCGGTTCCTGGGTCACGACCGCAGGATAGGTCGGCCCGACGCTTTCAGGCCGGGGGCCAGGCCAGGCCGCCGTCGACCTTGATGACCGCGCCCGTGGTGTAGCTGGAGGCCGTGGAGGCCAGGTAGAGGGCAGTGCCGACGATCTCGTCGGGACGCCCACCCCGGCCCATCGGTATGCGCTGCCGGGCCGTCTCAGCGAAGTCCTCAAGGTCCCACGCCTTGGAGATGTCGGTCAGGAAGGGTCCCGGCATGATGCAGTTGACCCGGATCCTGGGTCCGAGCATGTGGGCCAGGGCGACGGTCAGGTTGTTGAGTCCTGCCTTGGCCATCCCGTAGGGCACCTCGACTGCGCTGGGCTGCACCGCGGCGATGCTCGACACGTTGATGATGCTGCCCTCGGCGTCGCGGGCCAGCATCTGCTCGGCCACCAGCGCGCACAGCCGGAACGGGCCTTTGAGGTTCAGGCCGATGACACTGTCGAAGAGTCTCTCGGAGACCTCGGCCAGGGAGGGGTACAGCGGCGAGCTGCCGGCGTTGTTGATCAGCACGTCGACGGGTCCGAGCCGGTCGGTCACCTCCTCCACGAAGGGCTCGCACTGGTCCCAGCGGCCGACGTGCAGGCCCAACCCGATCACGTCGGAGCCCGATGCCGCCGCGATCTCGGCCGCGGCGGCATCGCATACGTCCCGCTTGCGGCTGGCGATGGCCACCCGGGCTCCCCGGTGGGCGAACGCCTCGGCCATCTCGCGGCCCAGACCGCGGGAGCCGCCGGTAATCGCGACGACCTTGCCCTCGAGATCGAACAGGGAATCATGGCCGCTGGTCATCGGGATCCTCCTCGCAGTGTCGAGCCTGCTCAGATGGGCAGGTCGCCGGTGGCCCGGCGGGTGGTGCCCTCGTCGGTGTAGGCGGCGATGGTGCGCTGGGCGATGCGCATCTGATGGACCTCGTCGGCGCCGTCGGCGAAGCGGGCCCAGCGGGCGTGCTGGAACATGTGGGCCAGCGGGGTGTCTGTGGAGTAGCCGAGGGCTCCGTGAACCTGGATCGAGCGGTCCACGACCCGGTTCAGCATGTTGGCCACGAAGTGCTTGGCCATCGACACCTCCGACTGGAAGTCGTCGCCCCGGTCGATCTTGTGCGCCGCGTGCAGCACCATCAACTTGGCCTGGTACAACTCCATGGCCGAGTCGGCGATCATCCACTGGATCCCCTGCTTCTCGGCCAGCAGCGAGCCGTGTGAGAAGCGGTGGAGCGAGCGGTCCACCATCATGTCCAGCGCGGTCTCGGCCTGGGCGATCCACCGCATGCAGTGGGCCAGCCGGGCCGGACCCAGCCGGTACTGGCCCAGCAGATGTCCCTGGCCCCGCCCGCCGAGCATCTGGTCGTTGTGGACCCGGAGATCCTCGATGAGGATCTCGCTGTGGCCGGTGCTGCCGTGCATGGTCTCGATCTGGCGCACCTCGGTCCAGCCCTCATGGGGCAGGTCGATGATGAAGGCGCTGTTGGCGGCCTGCGGGATGTCGGGGTCGTCCTCGGTGCGGCACACCAGGATGGCGAAGTTGGCCCGGTGGGCGTTGGAGATGAACCACTTGTGCCCGTTGATCACCCACTCGTCGCCGTCGAGGTAGGCCCGGGTCTGGATCAGGGTGGGATCGGAGCCGGCCACCTCCGGCTCGGTCATCGCGAAGCACGACCACGCCTTGCCCTCGCACAGAGGGCGCAGGTACCTCTCGGCCTGCTCGGGCGTGGCCCAGTGCAGAAGGGTGTGCATGTTGCCCTCGTCGGGGGCCTGGCAGTTCAGCACCCACGGGCCGTAGTAGGACTTGGCCGCCTCGGCCTGCACCATGGCAAGCGCCACATGTCCGAGGCCCATGCCTCCCCACTCGGGCGGCATGTGCGGCAGCCACAGGCCGGCGGTCCGAGCCTGCTTGCGAAGGTCGATCAGCACGCTCACCCGGTCGCCGCCGGTCAGCGGCTCGCTGCCGTCGCGGCCCTCGATGCGAGCCTCGGCCGGCTTGACGACATCGTCGATGAACGAGCGGACCCGGGTCCTGATGTCCTCGAGCTCTTCGGACAGCGTGAAGTCGATGGCCATGGCTGCTCCTGGATCGTGTCCCCCACAGTCTGCCCGGGAGCGTTCGGCTCCAATACGCTGAGCCGGTCCGACGAGGACAGGAGGCAGCGTGACCGAGACTCCGATGAGCCGTCCCGGCGAGGTGGCCGGATGGCCGAAGCTGGTAGTGACCTATCGAACCGACCCGTCCGGGGTGGAGAAGCTCGTGCCGCCCGGACTGGTGCCGGGCGAGCCGGTGGTGACCGTGGGCGTCTACTGCGTGCCCATCCTCTCCGAGCCGGAGTACGGCATCAGCGTGAAGGTGCCGGCGTCGTGGCAGGGCACTGAGGGCCTCTACAACCTGGGCATGGGCATAGACCAGGAGGCGGCCGTGTCCATCAGCCACGAGACCAACGGCCAGCCCAAGTTCCTGTGCGACATCGACTACTTCCGACTCGGCGATCACGTGGCCGCCCGGGCCACCCATCAGGGCTACACCTTCGTGGAGTTCAGCGGCGATGTTGCCGGAGCGGCCGACGCGACCCCGGGCGACGTGAGCGATCACGAGTGGTGGATCAAGTACTCGCGGGCCATCGGTGGAGCCGACCGCTCCTACGACTTCCCGCCCCATGTAGTGGATGTGGCCACCACCTTCGAGCAGAAGCACATCGAGAGCATCGACGGCGAGCTGAAGCTGCTGGACAGCCCGTGGGACCCGATCGCCCGCTACCTCCCGATCCGCGAGCAGCTGTCAGCCCAGTTGGTGACGCATGTGGCCAAGGCCCGCAGCATCACCAACGCCGGACCGCTCGACCCCGACGCCTTCTGGCCCCACGCCGACACCATCGGCGCCTCCCGCTGGCCGGGCACCCGGGGCGGTCCCCGAGCCGACTGAGTCTCCCGTCGCGTGCCTCGCCCCGCCCAGCGGGCAATCGCGACGGGACGGGATCAGGTCGCGAGGTTGTGGCCGGGGGGCATTTCGGCCCGGCCTATGGCGTCGGCCCGGGAGTGCAGTAGCTCGGCGGTCTCGTCCAGGTCCCGGGCGATGATGTAGCGGCGTTCGGCCACGCCGTCGAGCACGAACTCGCCCAGCGAGTCAAGATCGGCGACCAGGGGCTCCTCGCCGCGCATCTCGGCCACGATCCCCTTGAGCTGCTCGAACGTAAGGCTGCCTCTACCCGTGCCCTCCCCCACCCGCTGGAGGTGCTCGGGACGGTTGCGCTGGGCGTTGAAGAGGCCGGTGTCCATCAGGCCGCCGGAGGGGTAGAACACCGACGCCCGCAGGTTGGTGCCCTCGCTGATGAGGTTGTGGTTGAGGGCCTCGGTGAAGCAGCTGGCGGCCGCCTTGGACGAGGCGTACACCGAGGCGGTCGGCACGGGGGCGAACCCGCCGTCACCGGAGGATGTGATGATCACCTGGCCCGGCTCGCCCGACTCGATCATGCGGGGCACGAACGCCCACGTGCAGATGGCCACCCCGAAGACGTTGACGCCGAAGCACCAGCGCCAGTCGTTGGGCTCCTGCTGCCAGGGCTTGCCGCCTCCGCCCGAGGTGACCCCGGCGTTGCAGAACAGCAGGTTGCAGCCTCCGTAGGTGTCGAAGACATGGCCGGCCAGCGCGGTGACGGACTGCTCGTCGCTCACGTCGGCGGGAACGCCCTCGACCGGGCCGAGATGCGACAAGTCCCCCACCGCCCGCTCCAGCACCGGCTCCTCGATGTCGGCGATCACCACCCGGGCGCCCCGGCGCAGCAGGGCCTTGACGATGCCCTTTCCGATGCCGCTGGCTCCGCCGGTGACGACGGCCGTCATGCCCTCGATGGGCAGCCGGTGCTGGTCGGCGCGAGTCTCGTTGGCGGGTTGGGAGCCGTTCGGCATGGGCCGGAGGGTACACCGCCGCGCGTCGACCGAAATCAGTAGAGAAACCCGTCAGATAGGAGGAAAACCCGTACAGATTTGGAGGCGAGCTGACATGGGGCTACTCACGGGCCGCTCGGGCCACGGCCTCGCCCCGTGTGAGCCGTGTTCGCTCGCCGACCCGCTCGGCCTCTAGGCGAGGGAGAGGCCAACCAGGCTCTCGCTCAGTTCCCACAAGCGTCCGGCGGTGGCCGCATTGTCGATCCACGGCTCGTAGCCCCGGTCTCCGGGGCCGGGAGCCGTCGGTCCGCAATCGGCCAGGTAACCGCCGTTGTGGGCGACGACGTCGGGGGAGATGGCCGCCCACACCTGGGTGGCCGCGCCGGCCTCGACGCTCTTGAAGCGCATGCCGCCGGAGCCTCCGCCCTGCCGCGCCGCGCTCGCTCTCCTCCGAGCCATCAGTGTCTCGGTCAACTCCGGCGTCAGGTGGCGGCCGAGACGGGTGACGATGGCGCCCGGGTGGACCGAGAACGACAGCAACCCGTCGCCGGACCGGCGGGCGAGTTCGGCCCCGAAGTGCGCGTTGGCGCTCTTGGACCGCCCGTAGGCGACCCAGGCGTCGTAGGGGGTGGTCTCGAAGTTGGGATCATCGAGGTCGACGTCGGCTATCCGGTGCCCGCCCGAGGACAGCGTCACCACCCTCGGGTTCTGTACCCGGCGCAGCAGCGGTATCAACCGCAGGGTCAACGCGAAGTGGCCGAGGTGGTTGGTGCCGAACTGGGTCTCGAAGCCGTCGGCGGTGCGGCCCTCGGGGCAAGCCATGACACCGGCATTGTTGATCAGGACATCAACGCGATCGAGCACGCCGGTGGCCTGCTCCGCGAACCGGGCCACGCTGGACAGGTCGGCGAGATCGAGTTGGTGCAGAGACAGGTCTGCGTGCGGGACAGCGGCGCGGATCCGTTGCGCGGCCTCTGCGTTGCTCCCGGCGTCGCGGGCCGCCATGGCGATGTGCGCGCCCCGGGCCGACAACCCCCGGGCCGACTCCTCCCCCAGCCCGCTCGACGACCCGGTGACGACGAACACCAGCCCGGACAGGTCCATGCCGTCGAGGACCTCGTCGACGGTCGACTCCCGATCGAACTCGGTCACGCTCACCGGTCTCCTCAGGCGGGGGCGACTTCGACGGGGATGCCGTTGACGGCCGCGTTGCCCGAGGGCACGTCCACGAAGTCGGGCGGGGCCAGCAGGTTGTTGTTGACCCCGGCGTGCTCCCGGGCCACCGACAGGCGGGTCCCGGGCTTGTCGTGGCCCCAGCCGTGGGGCAGCGACACCACCCCGGGCATCATCTCTTCGCTGACCTCGGCGGGCACCTCGATGGAGCCGTTGGAAGACGACACGACGGCTATGGCCCCGTCGGTGACGCCGCGGTCGGCGGCGTCACCGGGGTGGATGAGCAGGGTGCAGCGGTCCTTGCCGCTGACCAGCACCCTGACGTTGTGCATCCATGAGTTGTTGGAGCGCAGGTGGCGGCGGCTGGTCAGCACCAGCGGCTCGGCCGGCCGATCCAGCCGCTCGGTGAGGCGGCCGACGTCGGCGGTGATGTGGTCGGGGGCCAGATCGACCTTGCCGTCGGGGTGCAGCACGATCTCGTCTATGCGGGGCACCATCGGGCCGAAGTCGACGCCGTCGGGGTGCTCCTTGAGCTTCTCCAGCGTGAGGCCGCCAGGGTTCTCGCCGTAGCGGTCGCCCCACGGCCCGGTCCGGATCGAAAGGTCGTACAGGCGATCCGGTCCCGGTTCGGGCGCGGCGGCCAACGCCGTCTCCGGGTCGGCGCCCGAGAGGGCAGCGAGGTGCGAGAAGTAGCCGTCGTCGATGGCGGCCGCGTTGGTGTCCGGCGGGATCCCCGCGCAGACGGCGCCCAGGCGGAGCAGTATCTCCCACTCGTGGGGCCGGCCGTCGGCGGGCGGGAACAGCGGCGGCGACCACTTGGCGGCCGAGCGGGTGGCCCACCCCCACAGCAGTTCGTCGCAGTGGGGCTGCTCCAGCGCGGACAGGCCGGGCAGGATCACGTCGGCATGGCGCGACGTCTCGTTGAGGGCGTTGTCGAGCGAGACCATGGCGTCGAGCTGGGGCAGGGCCGCGTCGAGGCGGCCGGCGTCGGGCGCCGATATCACCGGGTTGCCGCAGATGACCACCAGGGCCTTGATCTGGCCCGGTCCGGGCGTGTCGATCTCCTCGGCCAGGCACGACACCGGGAACTGGCCCAGAGCCTCCGGGGCGCCCCGCACCCGGCTGTGCCAGCGGCCGAATCCCTTGGGGCTCGCCCAGTCCTGCTGAGCCGCGGGCACGGCCACCGGCTTGGCCCACATCAGGCCGCCCACCGAGTCGAGGTTGCCGGTCAGCGCGCAGATCACGTCGGGCAGCCACGACGCCAGGGTGCCGAACTCCTGGTTGCAGGTGCCGATGCGGGCGTACCAGGCGGCCCGGTCGGCGGCCGCGAACTCGCGGGCCAGCGTGCGGATCGCCTCCGGTGTCGTCCCGCAGGCGCCCGCCACCCGCTCGGGCGGGAAGCCGGCCGCGATCCGGCGGACCTCGTCGGTGCCCCTGAGCCGGTCGGCCAGATGCCCGAGCCGTACCAAGCCCTCGGCGAACAGCACGTTGACCACCGCCAGCTGCAGCAGGGCGTCGGTCCCGGGCCTCACCGGCAGCCACTGGTCGGCGTGCTTGACCGTCCCGGTGCGGCGGGGGTCGATGACCACCACCTTGCCGCGCTCGCGGATCCGGTCCAGCGCGGCGGGCACGTCGGCGTGGGCCAGCAGGCTGCCCTGGCTGGCATGGGGGTTGGCCCCCTGCACCACCATGAAGTCGGTGCGCTCGATGTCGGGCGCCGGGATACGCCACGCCTGGCCGTACATCAACTGGCATACGACGTTCTTGGGCCACTGGTCCACGGTCCCGGCCGAGTAGATCACCGGCAGCCCGGCGAGACCCATGAACAGCCCCACGTAGCGGCTGATCGAGTAGTTGTGGGCCGCCGGGTTGCCCACGTAGGCGGTGATCGCCTCCACTCCGTACTCGGCCCGCACCCCGCCGATCAGCTCAGCACACCGAGCGAAGGCGTCGTCCCAGCTTGTCTCCACGAAGTCGCCCGATGCGTTGCGCACCAGGGGCACGCGGAGCCGATCGGGGTCGGCGTGTAGGTGGCCGAGGGTGGTGCCCTTGGGGCAGATGTAGCCCTTTGACCAGACGTCGTTGCGGTTGGGACGGATCAGCTTGACCTCGCTGCCGTCGTGGTGCACTTCCAGCCCGCACATCGCCTCGCACAGCGGGCAGGTCCGGATATGAATGCTGCGTTCCGTCACTGATGTACCTCTGGCTTCGCTTCGGGCCGGGCGTCGATCCTAGGGGCGGCGGCCTGCCTGGTCAGACTTCGAGCATCAGGGTGACGGGGCCGTCGTTGGTCAGCTCGACCGCCATGTTCGCCCCGAACGAACCGGTGGCCACAGTGGCTCCCAGCCGCCGCAGCTCGGCGACCAACTCGTCGATCAGCTCGTTGGCCTCATCCGGCGCGGCCGCCGCGATGAACGACGGCCGTCGGCCCTTGCGGGTGTCGCCGTAGAGGGTGAACTGGCTGACGACCAGCAGCTCGCCGCTGGTGTCGGCCACCGACCGGTTCATGTGGCCGTTCTCGTCTGCGAGGATGCGCAGGTTCCACAGCTTGGCGGCCAGCTTCACCGCGGCGTCCCGGTCGTCGCCGTGGGTCACCCCGACCAGGCAGCACAGTCCCGGACCGATCTCGCCAATCACCTGACCGTCCACCCGCACCCGGGCCTCGGCGGCCCGCTGCACCAGCGCTCTCACGGCGCCAGCCTACGAATCACCCCGCCCGGACCCGGCTTGAAGCGCTTGGAACGACCCGCCGCGACCGTGCCGTAGAAAACACCGGCCAGCACGACAACCGCGCCGGCCACGGTTGCCGCGCTGGGCAGTTCCGACAGGAACAGGACGGCCCACACCGTGCCGGCCACCGTCTCGGTCGGAGCGAACAGAGACACCTCCGATACCGGGGCGAAGCGCAGGGCGCTGGAGTTGGCCAGCCGGCCCAGCGGGTTGAAGCACAGGCCCATGGCCGCGATCGACAGGTAGGCCCTGGTGCCCAGCGAGAACGGCGACGCCGCGAATCCGGTGACGGCCACAACGATCGCGGCGCTGGCCCACAGTCCGGCCCGGCGGCTCAGGTCCGGGAACCTGCGCCATATGGTCATGTTGCCCGCGAACCCGGCCACCGCGACCAAGGCCAGGACATCGCCCTTGAGGGTGGGCTCCCCCAACGAGTTCGAGACGATCAACCCGATGCCGGCCATGGTGAGGGCAATGGCCGCGGCCACCCGCCGGGTGATGGGCTCGCCTAGGAACAGCCGGGCGGACGCCGAGGCCATCAGGGGCGCCGAGGCCACGATGGCCACCACGTTGGCGACCCGCGTCTCGGTGATGGCGGTGATGAAGCACACCTGACTCAGCGCGGCCAGCACCCCCACCCCGGCCAGCGGCACCCGGTGGGTCCGCAGCGACTCAAGCGCCGGACGCCGATCGAACCACCGTCCGAAAGTGGAGTGCACCACCAACGCGCAGCACGAGACGAGGAATGCGACGTCGATGGCGCCGGCCTCCGACACCCGCACCCACAGCGAGTCCGTGGACACGCAGAGCATTCCCACACCGGCCAGCAGCCACCCCAGCCGCCGCCGGTCGCCCGGCCGCTCCGTAGTCACCGGGCCACGCTAACGGCCACCCCTGCGACGGAACGGCATGCCACCAGCGCGACGACGCCGCGGCGGCGCACGGCCGCGAATCAGGCCGGGGCGAGGAAGGACCGCGGGTCGTTGGTGAAGGCGCGCTTGCAGCCGGGGGCGCAGAACCAGTAGTCGTCACCCTCGTGGACGGCGTGGTACTTGGCGTCGTCGACCAGCACCGTCATGCCGCACACCGGGTCGATGGCCTCCACCCTGGCTGGAGTCTCGCCCGGTCCTGCCGTCACTAGCTCGCCCCTGGCCCGCCTGGCCACCAGATCGGCCATCACAGCCACCGCGATCTCCGCGTTGGCCACCGCGCCGAGGTCCAGGCCGGCGGGTGCCTGCACACGATCCAGATCGGCGCTGGCCACTCCTCGGCTGCGCAAGTGGTCGATCACGGTGGCGGCTCGCCGGTCGGAGGCGATCAGACCCACATATCCCGCGTCACAAGCCAGCGCGGCCTCAAGGGCCAGGTCGTCGTAGTGGCCCTGGGTGCCCACCACCACCGCGGTGGCGCCGTCGATGCCGAGGTCCGACAGGTCGAGCTTGGTCCGCACAATCTCGGGGCGGACATGCTCCGCGGGGTTGCCGCCGTCGTCGATGACGGTCGCGCCCCAGCCCAGCGCTATGGCCGTCTCCGCCAGCGCGTCCACCGCCGGGGACCGGCCCATGACCACTACCTGGGGCTCGGGACGGTGCGGCTCCAGGTACACCTCCAGCGCTCCCTCGGACTCACAGGCCATGGCTATCGAGCGAACTCCCTCCTGTGAGCGCCCGTCAAGCTCGTCGGGCTGGCCCAGGAACAGCAGCGCCGGCTCGCCGGTCTCCAGGCACTGGCGGGCGTGACGCACCACCGAGGGCTCCGCGCAGGCGCCGCCCAGCCATCCGCGGACAGTGCCGTCGGCCAGGATGACGGCCTTGGAGCCCTGGCGCCCCGACGAGGGCCCGCGCCGCCACACCACCGTGGCCAGAACGTATGGCACCCGGTGGGTAGTGAGCTCCACCGCCTCGGCCAGCACCGACACGTCCATGGCACCGCGGCTCCCCGGGGTCGCCGATCTCTAGGAGTCCGAGTCCACGGCGAAGGTCCCACAGACTCCGGGCCGGGTCAGCCGCCGGCTGAGTCGATGGCCTCCCATACCCGGTCGGGCAGCACCGGCATGTCGATGTTGCGCACCCCGAGGTGGGCCACCGCGTCGATCACCGCGTTCACGAAGGCGGCGGGAGAGCCGACGGTGGCCGACTCGCCGATGCCCTTGGCCCCGATCGGGTGGTGCGGCGACGGCGTGACCGTCTCCAGCAACTCGAAGCGGGGCGTCTCCCACGCGGTGGGGATCAGGTAGTCCATGAAGTTGGACCCGATGCAGTTGCCGTCGTCGTCGAAGGTGATCCACTGCATCGACGACATGGCGAACCCCTCGGTGAGGCCACCGTGGATCTGTCCTTCCACGATCATGGGGTTGATGCGCACCCCGCAGTCGTCGAGGGCGACCATGCGGCGCACCTTCCACACCCCGGTGTCGGGATCCACGTCCACCACCACCACGTAGGACCCGTACGGGAACGTGAGGTTGGGCGGGTTGTAGTAGGTCACGTCCTCGAGGCCGTACTCCATGCCCTCGGGCAGGTTGGTGTAGGCCGCGAAGGCGGCGTCCTGGATGGTCACCGACTGGTCGGGCGAGCCGGCCACATGGAACTTGTCGGCGGAGCGCTCGATGTCCTCGGGCGCGGCCTCCAGCAGGTGGGCGGCGATGTGGCGGGCCTTGTCGGCGATCTTGCGGGCCACCATCGCGGTGGCCGCCCCGCCCACCGGGGTGGAGCGTGACGCGTACGTGCCCAGCCCGTAGGGGGTGTCGTCGGTGTCGCCGTGGATCACCTTGATGTCGGTGGCGGGTATGCCGGTCTCCTCGGCCACGATCTGGGCGAAGGTCGTCTCGTGCCCCTGGCCCTGGGTCTTCACCCCGAGCTTGAGGATGGCCTTGCCGGTGGGATGGACCCGCAGCTCGGCCGAGTCGATCATCTTCAGCCCGGCGATGTCGTAGGTGTGGGCCGGACCGGCCCCCACCGCCTCGGTGAAGTGGGCGATGCCGATACCGACCAGCCGCCCTTCTTCCCGGGCGGCGGCCTGCTCGGCCCGCAGCTCCTCGTAGCCGGCCGCGTCCAGCGCCTTGCGCAGCGCGGTCGGGTAGTCGCCGGAGTCGTACACGAACCCGGTGGCCGTCTCGTACGGGAACTGCTCGGGCTGGATGAAGTTGCGCAGCCGCAGCTCGGCCGGGTCAATGCCCAGCTCGTCCGCCGCGGTCTGCATCAGCCGCTCGATCAGGTACGACGCCTCGGTTATCCGGAACGAGCACCGGTAGGCCACCCCGCCGGGCGCCTTGTTGGTGAACGCGCCCCGGCACTTGATGTGCGCGTGGGGGAAGTCGTAGCTGCCGGTGCACACGTGGAACAGCCCGGCCCGGTATCGGGTGGGCTGCGCGTCGGAGTAGAAGGCGCCCTGGTCCGACAGCATGTCCACCCGCATGGCCTGGATCCGGCCCTCGTTGGTGAGGGCCAGCTCGCCGGTCATGTAGTAGTCCCGCCCGAACCCGGTGGAGATCAGGTTGCCGGTGCGGGTCTCCACCCACTTGACCGGCTGGCCGATCAGCAGGCTGGCCGCGGTGGCCACCACATAGCCCGGGTAGATGGGCACCTTGTTGCCGAAGCCGCCGCCGATGTCGGGGCTGATGATGCGGATGTTCTGCTCGGGCAGTCCGGCCACCAGCGCGAACAGCGTCCGGTGGGCGTGGGGGGCCTGCGACGTCATGTAGATGGTGGCCTGGCCGGTCACCGAGTTGACGTCGGCCACGATCCCGCAGGTCTCCAGCGGCGACGGGTGCGAGCGCGGGTAGTGGGTGGTGAGCGAGACCACCCGGTCGGCGCTGGCGAAGGCGGCCTCGGTGGCGGCCTCGTCGCCGGTCTCCCAGGTGTAGGCCAGGTTGTCGGTCTGGCCCTCCTTCTCGTCGCGGATGAGCTCCGCGCCCTCCGCCAGGGACTGCTGGGGAGTGGTGATGGCGTCGAGCATCTCGTAGTCCACGTCGACCAGCTCGGCGCCGTCAGCGGCCGCGTACGGGTCGGTGGCGATGACCGCGGCCACCTCCTGGCCCTGGTAGCGGACCTTGTCGGTGGCCAGCACGGCCTGGGTGTCGCCCGACAGGGTGGGCATCCAGGCCAGGTTGTGGGCGGCCATCAGCTCGCCGGTTACTACGGCCAGGACGCCGTCCACGGCCATGGCCGCGTCGCTGTCGATGCCGTTGATGCGGGCGTGGGCCACCGGCGAGCGCACCAGCGCCATGTGGAGCATCCCGGGCAGCGAAATGTCGTCGAGGAAGTTGCCCTGGCCCTCGATGAGGCGGGCGTCCTCCACCCGCTTGACGCTGTGGCCGATGCCGCCGATCTCGGGAGGCGTCGTCGTTGTGTCAGTCATTGCGTGCTCCCTTTCAGCTGTCGCCGTTGGACGACGCCGCGGCTGCCGCGGCCTGGATGGCCTTGACGATGTTCATGTAGCCGGTGCACCGGCAGAGGTTCCCCGAGATGGCCCAGCGGACCTCGTCGTCGGAGGGCGCCGGGTTCTCGTCGATCAGGGCCGCGCCCACCAGCATCATGGCCGGGGTACAGAAGCCGCACTGCAGGCCGTGCTCGTCGCTGAACGCCTGCTGGACCGGGTGCAGACCGTCGGCGGACTTGAGGCCCTCGACGGTGGTGACCTCCCGACCGTCGGCCTGGACGGCCAGCATCGTGCACGACTTGACCGGGGTGCCGTCAACCAGCACCGTGCAGACCCCGCAGCTAGTGGTGTCGCAGCCGATGTGGGTGCCGGTCAGGCCGGCGCCGGTGCGAATGTGGTCGACGAGCAGGCGTCGGGGCTCGACGTCGGCAGTGTGGTCGGTTCCGTTGATGTTGATCGTGATCTCCATGTCTCCCCCTCTCAGGATTGAGCCTGCTCGGCCGCGGCGGCCAGGGCCCTCTGGGTGAAGGCGGCCACCACCCGGCGCTTCCATCGGGCCGAGCCCCGCACGTCGTCGCGGGGATCGGCCGCGGCCGCGGCCGCCTCGCCGGCCTCGGCGAACAGCTCGGCGCTCGGGGCGTTGCCCACCAGCAGGGCCTCCGCGTCAGTGGCCTTGCGGTTGATGGGCGCCACCGACGTCATGGCCACGCCGGCCGCGCTGATGGTGCCGTCGTCGGCGAGTTCCAAGTGGGTGGCCACGCCCACCGTGGCGTAGTCGCCGACCTTGCGCTCGAGCTTCTGGTAGGAGCCGCCGGAGCGGCCCGACGGGACCGGGATGTGCAGGGCGACCACCATCTCGTCCTCGGCCAGGGAGTTGGTGAAGAAGTCCTGCACGAAGTCGCCGATGTCGATCGTCCGCCGGCCGGACGGGCCCTGCGCGACCACCTCGGCGCCGGTGGCCAGCAGGACCGAGTTCCAGTCGCCCTCCGGGTCGCAGTGGGCCACCGACCCGCACATGGTGCCCAGGTTGCGGACCAGCGGATCGGCGATCCACGGGGCGGCCGAGGCGACCGCGCCGGAGACCGCGCCGGAGGCGGCGATGTCGGCGTGGCGGACCAGCGCGCCCACATGCAGGTGGCCGTTGTGGCTCCTGATCGCGTCGAGCCCGGCGATCCGATTGATGTCGACCAGCTTCGACGGCGTCGCGAACCGGAGCTTCATCATCGGCAGCAGGCTCTGCCCGCCGGCCAGGATCCGGGCCTCATCACCTCCCTCGGCCTTGGCCGCAATGGCCTCCTCCACCGAGGAGGCCGCTACGTAATCGAATCGGGCAGGCAGCATCCTGCACCCCCAATGGTCGCGGTGCGCGTGGTGTCCACGCGGGGCGCGGACACTACATCAACTATCCCCGGTTCGCTCGGCGGCGGGCACGGCGTAGCCGAACACGGCTCGTGGGTACGCTGGCAGATGCGCAAAGCGAGGCCCGCCGACGATTCCGGGCGATTCGCAGCGCTTCACAACCCCGCCTTCCGCAAGCTCTTCGTCGGGGGTCTCTTCACCTTCCTCACCATGCAGGTGGCGGGCATCGCCAGAGCCTGGCTCGCCTTCGAGCTGACGGGTAGCAACACCGGCCTCGGCGGCGTGATGCTGGCCTTCGGTGCCTGCAGCATCGTCGCGATCCCCTACGGGGGAATGATCTCGGACCGCTTCTCCAAGCGCAGGGTGCTCATCCTGGCCGGATTCCTCCAGGCGGCTACCCCAGTCTGGCTGGGCGTGGCCGTCGCCACCGGCACCGCGACCTACTGGATGCTGATCGCGGCCAGCGTCGTGCAGGGTGCGGTCATCTCGATCCTGGCCCCGGCCCGGCTCTCGTTCATCTCCGAGATCGTGGGACGCGAGAGCATCACCAACGCCATCTTCCTATCGATGTCGACCGTGCAGCTGGCCCGGGTGGTGGGCCCGGCCGCGGCGGGAGCCCTGATCGGCGTGGCGCTGTTCGGACTGGCCGGAGTGTTCTTCGTGGCGGGCGTGCTCGGAACCCTCAGCGTGATCCTGCTGATCGGCCTGCCCGCGGGCACGCCGGCGAGCCGGTCCGGACGCAGCGCGCTGGGCGACATCGTCGACGGGCTCCGGTTCGTGCGCTCCCGCCCGGACCTGATGCACCTGCTGGCGGTCTCGTTCGGCGTTGTGCTGGTCGGATTCCCTCACATGGCGTTCCTGCCGGTGGTGGCCGAGCAGGTCCACGACAGCGGATCGACCGGGTTCGGTTTCCTCAACGCGTCGGCCGCCGTCGGCGCGGTTGTCGGCTCGCTCTCGCTGGCCAACCTCCAGCGGCGGAGGCTGCGCCCGTTCCAAACCCGCAGCGCGGTTGCCTTCGGTGTCTCACTGACCGTGTTCGCGGTGATGCCGACCTTCTACGCCGCTCTGGCGGTAATGGCGGTGGTGGGCGCAACATCGAGCGTCTTCCAGGCTCTGAACAACTCCCTGCTGCTCACCATGACGCCGGTCGAGTACCACGGCAGGGTCCAGAGCCTGTTGATGCTGAGCTTCTCGGGCTTCGCGATCGCGGCGCTGCCCATCGGCATCGTCGCCGACGCGGTCGGGATCAGGGCCACGCTCGTCGGGCTGGGGATCCTGGTGCTGCTGGTCATGGCGGTGGCGCGCCTCGCGCAGCCGCGCGGGCTGTCGGAAGAGACAACACTGTGAACATCGAGACACGAGGAGGCGACCATGGCCGATGACACCGGCCAAGATCACATGTCCGACCCCGAGTCGGTGGTGCGCCGCTACTGGGAGAGGATCTGGCTTGAGCGGGACCTCGACGCGCTGGAGAGCCTGGTGTCGGAGCCGATCGTGCGCCACGGGCCCGACGGCACCGAGACTCTCACCCGGCGGCAGTTGCGCCAGCGCCTGGCCGGCGCGTTCGACGCGGTGCGGGCCAGCGAGGTGAGCTTCGACGCCATCACGACCGAGGGCGCCACCGTGTGGGTGCGTCTAACGGTGCGGGGCGTGAGTCTGGCGACTGCGGCCCCGATGTCGCTGGCCTGGCTGGCGCAGTACCGGGTAGAGGGCGGACGCATCGTCGAGCTCTGGGGCCTGCATCAAGCCGGCGCGGACTGGTCGGCGTGATGGCTGACGGCCCGGTCATCCGCCGGCTGGCCGATGACGACATGCCGTGGCAGCGGGTCAAGGCGCAGCGCAACGCCGACGGCACTGAGTCGTCGGTGTGGGAGAAGTGGTTCGCCTTCCGGGCCGACCCTCTCTACCTGTCGCTGTACGCCCGCTACGACCCCGGGATGGTGGTGCGGCGCCACGGCCATCGCTCGCCGCACGTGGTGTTCGTGCTGGAGGGTGAGATCCTGGTGGGCGACGAGGTGTGCGGCGCCGGAACCCACATCGAGCTTCCCCAGGGCGAGCAGTTCGGGCCTCTGGTGGCCAGTGACGCCGGCTGTGCCCTGTTCGAGGTGATGCTGGGCGACCCCCGAAGCTGGAGCGACGACCCGGGCCCGTTCGTCGAGGCCTGCTCCGAGCGGGGCGTCACGCCGTTGCCCGACCCCGAGATCGACTTCCCCGAATGGCTCGAGGACCAGCGGAGCCGGTGGCTCGACTCCGTCGGCACCGGAGCCGAGCCCGAGATCGTGCGCGAGTAGGTGCCGATGCCTCGCGATGCGGCGGTGTCGTTCCCGCTCTTGTTCGCTGCGCTCACGGGCCGCTCGGGCCACGGCCTCGCCCGTATGCGCCGGACTCGCGTCCCTACTTGCTCGGCCTCTTGGGAGTGAGCACCGCCGAGTTGATCGTGGTCGGTGTGGCCTCCGCCTTGGCCATGCTGGCCAAGAGCGCCACCGGGCTCGGCTACCCGCTCATCGCCATCCCGATCCTGGCGCCACTGACCGGCATCGAGACCGCGGTGGCGGTGGTGACCCTGCCCAACGCCGCGGCAAACGTACTTATCGGCTGGCGCACCCGCCACGCCCTCTCGGAGACCCGTGACGTGTTCATGCTGACGGCGACATCGTCGCTGGGGGCGGTGGCGGGCACCTTCGTCCTGGTTTCGTTGCCCGAGAGGCCGTTGCTGATCGTGCTCGCGGTCTGCGTGCTGGCGTTCGTGGTCAGATCACTGTGGTTCGGGGACATCGTGGTGTCGCCGGAGGCCGGTAGACGGGCCTCGCCCGCGGTCGGCCTGGCCTCCGGAGTGATGCAGGGAGCGGTGGGCGTGTCCGGGCCGATCATCGGATCGTGGTTCTACGCCTACCGGCTGTCACGCGACGCCTACATCCTGTCGCTGTCGGTGCTGTTCCTGATCACCGGTGTTGCGCAGATCTCCACCCTGGCGTCGATCGGCGCCTACGACCCGGACCGGCTGGTAGCGGCTGCGGTGGGTTTCGGGCCGGTGCTGGCCATGCTGCCCGTCGGTGAGCACCTGCGGGACCGGCTGTCGGGCTCCCAGTTCGACCGGGCTGTGCTGGCCCTGCTGGCCGGCGCGGGCGTCACGCTGGTCGTGCGAGCGTTCACCGGCTAGCAGGCCCTCGACGATCGTGCGCCGGCGGCGGCACGATCAGCGAATCAGGTGTCGGAATCGGGGCGGCGGCGGCTCGGCAGGCGCCACTGCGGTACGCGGCGCTCCTGCCCGGCCTCGGGCTGGTCGAGGCCGGGATAGGGAGCCCGTACCTCGCCAACCTCGCCTCCGTAGAGCCGGTCCGGGCGTTGCTGGCCACTCCAGACGGTCACCTGGGGGAAGGCGATGGTGATGGAGCGGGCCGCGAACTCCCGGTGGATGGCCAACACCAGGTCATGGCGGGCTGCGAGTTCGGTAGGCACGTCACTGGCGTGCCAGTAGAGCACGTTGAAACCGATGCTGGAATCTCCGAAGCCGTCGAGGTTCACTGCCGGCTCAGGCTCGGCCGCCACACGGGGCACCCGCTCGAGGGCGGCGTATATCGCCTCGGTGGCCTGCTGGAGGTCGGTGTCGTAGGCCACGCCGACGGCAAGGGAACTGCGCCGTACGGGCTCGCGGGTCAGGTTGACGATGGTGGCGCCGGCCACGTTGGCGTTGGGGATGCGGATGTGGGTGCCGTCGAGGCCCCTGATCTGGGTGGTGCGGGAGTCGATGTCCTCCACTACGCCGAGACGGCCGTCCAACTCCACCGTGTCGCCCACCGTGTACGGCCTGCGGGTCTGCAGGATCAGAGAGGACACGAAGTTGCCGACCACTCCCTGCAGGGCAAGGGCCAGCACCAGGCCGCCGAGACCTAGGGCGCCCAGCAGCGGCCCCACTCTCACGCCGAGCACCGTCAGCGCGTACGACAGGCCCACGATGAACACCGCGTAGCCCAGGAACCTCGAAGTCAGGATGGCCGCGAAGCCGTGCCCGATGCCGCGGGCCACGGCCCTGCGCAGGAGCTTCGACACCGCCACGGCCAGCAACAGGGTGCAGACCAGGACGATCCCGGCCTTGATCCAGTCGGTGTGCGTCAGCGCGTCCTCAAGCAGCGCCTCGGTCTCGGACTGGGCCAGCACCCCGACGTATCGCGCCATCACCAGCCAAGTCTCTCATGCAGGCCCGCGACCGTCGTGGACACGGCGGCCGGCGCGGCCAGCGCCGGTGCCGGTGCCGGGCTAGGGCCCGGTCGGGCCGGAGCGGCCGATGGCGCTGTCGGAGGTGCCCAAGTAGCTGGCGATCACCAGCGGGTCCTGGCGGACCTGTTCGGGCGCGCCCTCGGCGATCACCGCGCCCGCCTCCAGGCAGTACACCCGGTCGCTGATGCCCATCACCAGCGGCATGTCGTGCTCGATGACGATCACCGCGGCGTCGAGTTCGGCCTGCACCTGCTTGATCAGCGGGCCGAAGGCCTCGGCCTCCCGCTGGGCCACCCCGCCGGTCGGCTCGTCGAGCAGCAGCACCCGGGCGTTGACGGCCAGCAGGCTGGAGAGTTCCACGATGCGGCGAGTGCCGGTCGACAGGGTGGCCACGAAGTGGTCGGCGTAGCGCTTCAGGCCCATAAAGTCGATGAGTTCGTCGGCCTCGGCCCGCTTGGTTCGCTCCTGGCCCGGCGACGGCGGCAGTGCGGCCATGGACGGCACCAACCAAGAGTGCGACCGGGCCTCGAGCGCGACCATCAGCGACTCCCGCACGGTTAGGCCCGGGTAGACGCGGGCTCCCTGGAAGCCGCGGCCCAGGCCTCTGGCATGACGGGCCGGAGCCCGCCGCCCGGTCACGTCGGTTCCGAGCACGAACACCCGGCCCTGGGCAGGCACGAACCCGCTGATGGCGTTGAGGAGCGTCGACTTGCCCGCGCCGTTGGTCCCGATGAGTCCGACCAGCTCGCCGTGATCGACGTGCACCGATACCCGGTCGACCGCGGTGTTGCCACCGAAGCGCACCGACACGTCCTGGGTCTGGAGCGCCGGGGCGGACTCCGGCGGAACCCCGGAGCCTGATCCTTCGACCGGCGACCGAGGCCGGGACACCACTCTTGGGGCCCGGACGGCGCCGTCCACGGCAGCCGGCCGGGCGGCCGCGGCCTCCCGTTCCGCCATTCTCCGGTCGGCGCGCTCCAGCAGCTTGTCGCGGATGCTGTAGACGATCTGCAGCAGACCGCCGGGGAAGTACATGAGCAGCACCAGCAGGCCGATGTTGCTGGTCAGCAGCCGGACCAAGTCATCGAGAGCATCGGGCGTGGCCTGGGGAATGCCCCGCACCCAGAGCGCGCCCAGCATCGGGCCGGCCACCGAGCCGAGACCCCCGATGATGGCGGTGGCCACCACCACGATGGACTCGCTGGCCCGGAACAGGGAGTCGGGCTGTAGCGACGGGACCAGCGTCACCAGCAGACCGCCCGAGTAGGCCGCGATTCCGCCGGCCACGCCGAAGGCGGTCAGCTTGAGCCGGGTGGGCGACACCGTCGAGGCCGCGGCCATCTCCTCGTTGTCGCGCACCGCGATCCAGGAGCGCCCGATGCCGGTGCGGCGCAGCCGGGCCACCACTGCGGCCGCCACGGCCAGCGACGCCAGGCACAGGAAGTAGTAGTTCTTCCGGGAGGCGTCGAAGTCGATGTGGATCGGACCCACGTCGAGCACAGGCTTCTCGGCGGGTCTCGGGAACGTTGTGCCGCCGGTGAAGAAGTCCTGCAGGAACAGCCACGAGGCTGCGGCCACCGCGAACGCGAGGGTGGTGACCGCCAGGAACAGTCCCCGCACCCGCAACGCGGGCAGGCCGACGATCACCGCGGCCACCACCCCGACCGCGGTGGCAGCCACCATGGCCCAGCCCCAGGGCAGCTTCACGGCCAGGTTGAACAGGTTGAAGGGAATGGGGATGTCGTTGCCCTGGGTCAGGCCCAGCACCGTCAGCGCCCCGAGACCCACGAAGGCGTACTGGCCCAATGACAGCTGCCCGGCCCAGCCGGTGAGCACCGTCATGGAGAGGACCACCATGGCGAAGAGCAGGATGCTGGACCAGATGAATAGGGAGCTGTTGGTGGACAGCAGCAGACCGAGGACCACGAAGAACCCGAACAGCACGACGAACCCGATGGCATTGAGCCTTCGTACCCACCAGAGCGACTCGAGGCGGCTGGGAATCGCCTTGATCTGGGGCGCCAGCGACCAGGACTCCTGCGCGTCGCTGCCCCGCACCACCAGCAGCACGACGACGAGCACGGCAACGAACAGGTAGACGTCCACCACCGAGCGGTTGGCCGAGTCGACATTGGTGCGAACCAACTGCTCGACCACGCCGACCGCCACCCCGCCGGCAAGCGTGAGCGGCAACGAGCGCATGCGGGCCAGGAGCGACACCACCAGCACCCTCAACAGCAGCGGCTCCGCCAGAGCCGCGGTGCCGGCCCGAGCGGAGTTGATCCCCTGAAGCGGGGCCAGGAAGATCGCGGTGGCCGCCGCGAACGCGCCCGCGATGGTCCACACGATCGTCGAGGTCCGCCGGGGTGACGTGCCGTAGACCCGGGCCGTGTCGGGATTGGAGGCCGAAGCGCGCACAGCCAGCCCGAAGCGTGTCCGGCCAATGAACCACGCCAGCGCCGCGATCAGCACCGGAACAACGATGAGCACCACAATCTCGCGGGCCTGGATGCGGATGTGGTCGGTAGGAGTCCAGGTGGCCTGGAACGGCGCCGGGATCGGCCCGGGGGTCACCACCGCCGGCAGCTTGATCTTGGCGAAGGCCACGATCTGGCCCACGCCGATGGTCGCGATCAGCACCACCAGTCGTGGCGAGGCGAACAGCCGCCTGATCACGATCAGCTCGATGGCCATGCCCATGGCGGCGCAGGCCGCCAGCGCGAGCACGAACGAGAGCCACCAATTCAGTCCGTACTGGGCCAGCAGGAGCACGAAGAGGGCCACGCCGAAGGCGCCGACTTCGCCGTGGGCGAAGTTGAGGACGCCAGTTGAGCGGTAGATCAGCACGAACCCCGCGGCAAAGGCCGCGTAGGTCAGCCCGGTCACCAGCCCGATGACCAGCGACTGCTGGCCGATGGCGAAGCCCGCCACCTCGATCATCGGCCCGCTCCTGCGACTGGAGCGGCCACACCGGCCCTAGCCCGGATCATCCGCCCTCGCCTCCCAGGAACACGGCCCGGGCCAGATCGTCGCGCTCGGCCAACTCCTGGGCCGGTCCCTCGAAGCGGATGCGGCCCTTCTCCATGAAGAGCGCCCGATCGGCGAAGGCCAGCGCCACGTTGAGCGACTGTTCGACGATGATCATGGTCTGCCCCCCGGTACGCAAGCTCTCGACCACGCCGAGCAACTCCTGTACGACCACCGGGGCCAGACCAAGGCTCAGCTCGTCGATCAGCAGCACCTCCGGCTCGTGCATGAGCGCCATGGCCAGCGCGAGCATCTGCTGCTGACCTCCGGAGAGCTCGCGCCCGGCCGCGCCGGTACGCTCGGCCAGCGCCGGGAACAGGCTTAGGGCCCGCCGCATGCGGTCCTCGACCTCTGCGTCGTCGAGACCGGCAGCCAGCACCGAGGCCCGCAGATTGTCGGCCACGCTGAGCTCCTCGAAGACCCCGGCCCCTCCCCTCAACTGCACCAGTCCGGCCGCGAAGCGGTCCTCCGCCTCGGTGTAGGTGATGGTCCGGCCCCCGAGCCGCACCACGCCCCGGTCGGGAATGCCCAGCCCGCTCACCGCCCGCAGCAGGGTGGACTTGCCCGCTCCGTTCGTGCCGAGCAGGGCCACGACCTCGCCCGGAGCCACCTCGAAGGACACGTCGAAGAGCACCTGTACGGTGCCGTAGGAGAAGTCAAGGTTGTGCACCTGCAAGGCGGGCACCGATGCGGGATCGGCGGCGGCCCGGCGCTGCTCCTCGCGCTCCTCCAGCAGTTCCTCCACCGACCGGGAGATGTCGCGCCGTATGAAGCGGCTGCCGTAGGCGATGAGGGCACCGCCGATCAGAGCCGCCGGCGGTGCGGCCACCAGCATGGCGGTGCGCTCGTTGTAAGCGTCGGAGAGCTGGCCCACGATCAACCCGCCGAAGAACCCGCCCATCAAGAAGATGAAGACCGGCAGCAGGGCGAAGGCCTGGGCCCGGATGCGGTGCGGCGACACCGCCGCGATCACCGAGGGCGTAGCCACGAACGCCATCGAGATCAGCGTCTGGGCCAGAGCCATCATGGCGACCAGCCCGCCGAGGATCTTGATCGGCAGCGCCACCGCGTAGACGACGCCGGAGGCCAGGACCAGAAGGCCCGCCATACGCATCATCGCCGCCGGGTCGCGGCGGAAGCCCCGGTCGAAGATCCGTCCGGCGAAGGGCAGCCCGACCAGGGCGGCCACCCAGATGCACGACTCGACTACGCCACGCTGGAAGGGACCCATGGCGTACTTGTCCTCGAGCAGCAGGTTGAACTGGATGGGGATGGCGATGAGGGCGAAGCCGAGCACGCCTACGCCGGTGGACAGGTAGTAGAAGGTCTTGATCTTGCGCAGCCGGGCGAAGGCGGTGCCGATCGACACCGGCAGCTCGTCGACCTCCACCTGCTCCTCGCCGAAGACGGCCCGCTTCTCGTAGTAGCCGCGCTCCGGCTCGCGCAGCACCAGTGCCGACACCACGGCAACCACCAGCGGCGCGGCCGCCACCGCGAAGAACGCCGTCCGCCAGGCGTCGTCGCCTCCCACCAGGGCGGCGAAGCCACCGACGGCCAGGGGCCCGAGGAGCTGGCCGAGGGGCCGGCCCAGGCCCTCCAGCGCGAAGATCCTGCTCCGCGCCTGGATCGGGTAGGTGTCCACCAGCAGCGAGTTGGAGACCGGGATCCGGTAGGCCTGCCCGAGGCCCGTCCCCGCGTTGGTGAGAAACAGCTGGAACGGGTTGACTATCAGCCCGCTCAGGAACGTGGTGACGCTCCAGAAGGCCGACGCGACCGGGATGATGGCCACCCGCTTGACCCGGTCGGCGAGAGCGGCCATCGGAACCGCTCCCAGCACCAGGGCGACACCGCCGAACCCGAGTATGCCGAACAGCACGGTGTCGCTGATGTCGAGCGACTTCTGAATGTCCGGTGCCAGCACCCGTATGGCCCGGGGCAGCTCGTCGAGCAGGTTGAGCACGAACATCATCACGACCATTGACGTGCCGCCGACCCGCAGGCCTTGACGCAGGGTCATGGACTCGCCGCCGACGCCGGGCAGCAGGTCGTCGGGAAGCACTGTCTCGGCGTCGCGCTCGACCTGCTCGGCCCGGCGCTTGGCCTCCTCGTCGAGGATGGCCGCGGCCAACTCGGCCGCCGTCGGTTCCGGACCGTTCAGTTCAGTCGAGTTGTCGGCCATTGGCCCCCTTGCCGGCTCCGACCGAACGGCAGCAGCGCGGTTGGTGCGGAGACAGTAGTCGCCGCGGAGCGGGGCGCGACCAATAGCCTGACTTGTGCACGCCGGCCCAGCCGGTGAAACTGACGCCTCGGCCGAACGCCGGTGTCATTCGAATGTCATATCCCGGAGGGACGGAGGAATAGCCAGATGACCGCAAGACTGCGCTCCGCGCTTGTAATCGTTCTCACACTGGCCTTCGTGGCCGCAGCCTGCGGCGGTGAGGTGTCGGTGTCCGTCGATAGCGAGGACGAGGCGGCCGCGCCCACGACCCAGGCGCCCGACACGGCCGAACCGGCCACGACCGAACCTGACGACACCGAAGAGGCCGAAGCACCCGCCACCACCGAACCCGACGACACCGAGGAGGCCGAAGCACCGGAGGAGACCACGACCACCGAGCCGGCCGAGCCCGAGGGCCCCCCGCCCAACATCTACGAGGATCCCCGCGGCGGCATCTTCGCCCAGTACCAGGCCACGATGGACCGCGGCGACCACCCGTTCATGCAGATCGACCAGTTC
>JAJEHD010000020.1 GCA_022819505.1 Acidimicrobiia bacterium
TACATCACCGACGTGGCCCCGTTGGCCAGCGGCCCGTACACGATGTAGCTGTGGCCGGTCACCCAGCCGATGTCGGCCGCGCACCAGAACACGTCCTCATCGGGACGCAGGTCGAACACGTAGCGGTGGGTGAACGCCACCTGGGTCAGGTACCCGCCGGTGGTGTGCATGATCCCCTTGGGCTTGGCCGTGGTGCCGGAGGTGTACAGCAGGTACAGGAGCTGCTCGGAGTCCATCGGCTCGGCCGGGCAGTCGGGGGCGGCCTCCGACATCAGGTCGTGCCACCACAGGTCGCGGCCCTCCACCATGTCGGGGTCGGTGCCGCAGCGGTCCACCACCACCACGTGCTCCACCGACGGGGCGCCCGCGCTCAGCGCCAGGTCGACGTTGGGCTTCAACGCCGACGGCGCGCCCCGCCGGTAGCCGGCGTCGGCGGTGACCACCAGCCGGGCCTCGGCGTCGGCGCAGCGGTCGGTGATGGCGTCGGGCGAGAAGCCGCCGAAGATCACCGAGTGGGCCACCCCGATGCGGGTGCAGGCCAGCATGGTGACCGCCAGCTCGGGGATCATCGGCATGTACACCGCGATGCGGTCGCCCCGGCGCAGGCCCAGGCGCAGCAGCACGTTGGCGAAACGCTGCACGTCGTCGAGCAGCTCGGAGTAGGTGATGGTGCGGGTGTCGCCGGGCTCGCCCTCCCAGTGGAAGGCCACCTTGTCGCCCCGGCCGGCGGCGACGTGGCGGTCGAGGCAGTTGTAGGAGACGTTGAGCTTGCCGCCCACGAACCACTTGGCGAACGGCAGGTCCCACTCCAGGGTGGTGTGGAAGTCGTCGTCCCAGTCGAGGAGGTCGCGGGCCTGGCCGGCCCAGAACGCCTCGAAGTCGGCGGCGGCCTCGTCGTACATCGACCGGTTGGAAACTTGGGCCGCGGCCTCGAAGTCCGGCGGCGGCGGGAACGTGCGGTCCTCGGTCTCGTAGATCTCGATCGACCCTTCGGCCATCGGCTTGTCCTCCTGGGTGCTCTCTGGTTGGCGACTAGGCGGATCCGGCGGCCGCGCCGACGGGGACCGTCTCGGTGTGGCGTCCCGAGCGCAGCACCGTGCCCGGCAGCGCCTCGGTGGCCTCGCCGTCGACCACGGTGGTGACCCCGTTGACCATCACCCGGCGCACGCCGGTGGCCTCCGACCAGAGCCGCCGGCCGTCGCCGGGCAGGTCGGCCACCAGCACCGGCTCCTGCGCGCCCACGGTGTCGGGATCGAACAGCACGATGTCGGCCTGGTAGCCCTCGGCGATGCGGCCCCGGCCCTTGAGGCCGAACAGCCGGGCCGGGGCCTCGGTGAGGTGGCGGACGGCGTTCTCGAGGCTCGTGAGCCGGCGGCCCCGCAGGCAGTCGTCGATCCAGGCGGTGGTGTAGCAGGCGCCGGCCATGCGATCGAGATGGGCCCCGGCGTCGCTGCCGCCGATCATCACCGCCGGATGCTCCCAGGCCTCGGCCCGCAGCCGCCAGCTCTCGGGGTCGTCGTCGGTGGGGGCCGGCCACAGCACGGTGCGCAGGTCGTCGTTCAGGCAGATGTCGACCAGGCAGAAGAAGTCGCGCTGGCCCCGCTCGCGGGCGATGTCGCCCACCCGGCGGCCCTTGAGGCCCTCGTTGGCGGCCGAGTAGGTGTCGCCGATGCGGTAGTCGGACCAGCCGGTGAGGCGACTGAACACGCCGGCCTCGGGGCTGGCCGCCGAGTTCTCGAGGGCGATTCGGGTCTCGGGGCGGCGCAGTTGCTCCATACGCTCTGGGATTGGCAGACCGAAGGTGTCGGGCCAGCCGGGCAGCATGTGCAGCGCGCAGAACGTGCCCAGGTTCATGTTCATCCCCACCAGGATCGGCATGGTGAGCGCAATGACGATGGCGCCGGCGTCGGCGGCCCGTTCGCAGGCCGTGATCTGGTTGCGGTAGTCGTCGGGGCGGGCCGAGTCGATGGTGAGCACGTTCCAGTTGAGGGGGCGCTGGGCCTCCAGCGACATGCGGGTCATCAGGTCGACCTCGTCGTCGCTGAAGCCCTTCATGCAGCCGTCGGCCACCCACTCCAGGGTGGTGCCGGGGTGGGTGGCCGTCTCCCGGCACAGCTGCAGCACCTCCTCCTCGGAGGCCCAGCGGCTGGGTACCGGCTGGCCGTCCCAGTCGTTGTGGGTGTAGCTGCGGCCGGTGGAGAAGCCGAGCCCGCCGGCGGCCAGCGACTCGGCCAGCAGGGCCCGCATCAGGGCGATCTGGTCCTCGTTGGCCTCGTGGCCGACGGCGTCGTCGCGCATCACGGCGCGGCGCAGGGCGCAGTGGCCCACCAGGAAGCCGGCGTTCACGCCTAGGCCCCGGTCTTCGACGGCCCGCAGGTAGTCGGCGAAGCTCTCCCAGTCCCAGGGCACGCCCTGCTCGAGGGCGGCCAGTTCCATGCCCTCGACCTTCACCATCATGCGCTTGAGGTACTCGCCGTCGTCGGGGTGGGTGAGCGGGGCCAGCGTGAAGCCGCAGTTGCCGCCTATGACCGACGTGACGCCGAAGAGGTTCGACGGGGTGGCCCGGGGGTCCCAGAAGATCTGGGCGTCGTAGTGGGTGTGGGGGTCGATGAAGCCGGGGCAGACGATCAGGCCGTCGGCGTCTATTACCTCGGTCGCGGGGCTGGTGCCGGTGGTGGTGCTGGGGCTGGCGGCGGCGTCGGCCAGTTCGCCGGGGTCGGCCACGGCCACGATCCGGTCGCCGGCGATGCCGATGTCGGCGGGGCGGGCCGGGGCGCCGGTGCCGTCCACCAGCGTGCCCCCTGTGATCAGGGTGTCGAGCATTGGGCCAGAGGGTAGCCGTGGCAGGTTGCACACGGCCCGCCCCGGCGGCCGGCGGGCCGGCCCGGCGGGCGCAGCGGACCCGGCTCGGGAATCTCGGGAGAGTTGTGTGTCGTGGACGCACAGGAATCGCACCGAGACCTGGTGGACGGGGCTGGTCTTGCAGCGGCAGACCCGGCTCGGGAATCTCGGGAGGATTGTCACTAGTACAGGCACAACAACCAACCCGAGATCTCGGGGACTGGGGGACGGTCGGGCGGGTACAGTCGGGGCATGCTGCTGCGACGAGACAAGACCCGGATGCCGGCCGCCGCCGACACCCTGCCCGGACGGGCCGAGGCCATGGAGGTGCAGGCCTACGGGCACCTGGTGCTCGGCACGCCGCTGGAGCCGCCGTTCCCCGAGGGGTACGAGCGGGCCATGTTCGGGATGGGGTGCTTCTGGGGGGCCGAACGGTTCTTCTGGCAGATGCCGGGGGTGCACACCACCGCGGTGGGCTACTCGGGGGGCGTGACCCCCAACCCGACCTACCAGGAGGTGTGCACCGGGCGCACCGGCCATAACGAGGTGGTGCTGGTGGTGCACGACCCGTCGGCGGCGCCTTATGAGCAGCTGCTGAAGGTGTTCTGGGAGATGCACGACCCCACGCAGGGGATGCGGCAGGGCAACGATGTCGGCACCCAGTACCGCAGCGGGATCTACGTGTACTCCGATGTGCAGCGGGAGGCTGCCGAGGCCTCCCGGGACCGGTATCAGGCTGCGCTGACCGGGCAGGGCTTCGGGGAGATCACCACCGAGATCGTCGAAGCCGGGGCCTTCTACTACGCCGAGGAGTACCACCAGCAGTACCTGGTCCGGAACCCTCACGGCTACTGCAACCACGGCTTCTGCCAGGTCGGCTACGAGCCCGCCGCAGCCGCGGCCGGCTAACTGTCCGCCGGTCCTCTAGTTGACCCCCTAGTTGACGGCCGCCCGGGACACTCCAGACCAGCGGCCCAACACGCCGACCACCGCGGGCACCGACCCAAGCCCGGGCGGCGGGGCGACCGACGCAGGGACAAGACCAGGCGCAGAACCCTCCCGCGCGGCAGTCGATCCATCCCACGGACCGACCGGCGCAGGGACAGGACCGGGCGACACACCCACCGGCGCAGGGACAGGACCAGGACCGGGCGGCGGGGCGATTGGGGGTGGGGTTGGCGGCAAGCGGTCCCGGCGGCTGGGCGCGGCGATGATGCTGGCGTCGGGGCTGGGGTTCGGCTCTACCGGCGCCATCTCTCGCAGCATCGAGGCCGACGTCTGGCAGATCGCCAGTTGGCGCAGCCTGCTCGGCGGCGGTGCGGTGCTGGTCTACGTGTGGCTGCGGAGCCGCATCGGCGGGCATCAGGACCGGCTGCGCTGGAGCGCCACCCTCGGTCCCCAGGGGCTTCTGCTGGCCGGGCTGTCCGCCATGTCGATGATCCTGTACATCGACGCGCTCCAGCGGACCGAGGTCGCCAACGTGACCGTGATCTGGGCCACCGTGCCGTTCCTGGCCGCCGGGCTGGCGTGGCTGATCCTGCGGGAGCGGCTGCGGCGCTCGACGGTGGTGGCGGCCGTGGTGGCGCTGGGCGGCGTGACCCTCACGGTGGCCGGCAACCTCGGGCCCGGCGACCTCGACGGCAACCTGCGGGCCGTGGTGCTGGCCATCACGCTGGCCCTGCTGATCGTGCTGATACGCCGCTTCGAGGGGGCCGACGCGGTGCTGGCACTGGGCTCGGCCGGAGTGCTGCTGTTCCTGGTGGCGCTGGTGGTGGCCGACCCGCTGGGCGTGGACCGCGACCAGATGCCGCTGCTGGTGTTCTTCGGGGCGGTGTTCGCGGTGTCGCTGGTGCTGTGGACAGAGGGGGTGCGGCTGATCCCGGCGGCGGAGGCGGGGCTGCTGGCGTCCAGCGAGACACCGTTCTCGATCCTGCTGGCATGGATCGTGCTCGCCGAGGCGCCGCCACTGGTGACGGTGGCCGGTGGGCTGCTGGTGATGGGCGCCATCTTCGGTCACGCCGGCGCCGACCTAGCGGCCGGCCGGGTCAGCCGCCCGTGGGTGCGCCCCCGGACCCGCCCGAGGTTCTAGCGGCCGGCTAGCGGCCGGCGGTCTTCAGGGGGTAGCGCTCCCGTCCCCACCTCAGCCAGGCCCAGATTCCAGCGAGGCACAGGATCAGCACGCCGAGCCCGCACATCGCCGTCGTCAGGGCCGTCCACTCGAGGGCGGAGGCTGCGAAGGCGAACAGGAAGACCAGGACGAACAGGGCGGAGTAGTAGACCAGTCGCTCGCGGTCGCTCCGGAACAACGGCTTCCAGAGGACCTGCATCCAGACGCTCCGCTGCGGGGCTTGGGTGTCAGCCACTGCCGGCATCGGCGTCGGCGGGCTCGGGGGGCGGGGGGCGGAAGAAGAGCAGCAGCTGGGCGGCGCCCGCGCCGACGCCGAGCAGCAGGGCGATCCAGAGGCCGGTCCAGCCGTCGAGGCGGTGAGCGATCTCGAGCTCGGCGTCGAGCGATATCCGGCCGGGGCCGAGGATGGCCGAGACCAGACTCATCACGGCGATCAGGGCCACGTACTCCCAGCCCTCGCCGGTGATCATGAAGCCCTTGTCGCGGTGGACGGTCCAGAACGCCACCACCATAAGGGCGATCAGCCCGGCGGCGGCGAGCTGGGTGAGCAGGCCCACCACGAGCAGCGCGCCCACCCCCATCTCGGTGCCGGCGGCCAGGGTGGCGTGGACCTTGCCGGGGCGCATCCCCATCGACTCGAACCAGCGACCGGTGCCGGCGAGCTTGCCGCCCCGGAACGCCTTGTTGTAGCCGTGGACGAAGATCATCATCCCTAGCGCGGCCCGCAGGATCATTACGGCGATATCGAGCACCCTGGCCGAGTCGGACTTGACGCTGACACCGTCGCCGTAGACGACCCAGACGGCCTCGTCGCCACTCCACGGGTCGTACAGCGCGGCGGCCAGCACCAGGCCGAGCAGGGTCAGACCGGTCAGCACTCTGATGACAATGTCGGATGTGCGCTTGCTCACGGTGACCTCCCGCAGTGTCCAGCACCGCCTCGTGGCGGCCGGCGGCCGATTGCGAGTGTAGGCACCGCGCCGGAACGGCCATCGCGCTGCTCGCGTTCCTCCACCCCGCCCCCCTCCCGGCTGGTCCCGTCACGGCCCGGCGCCGTGCGACGTCCACCAGCGGCCGGGGTGTCCGGCGGCTGGCCACCGGCGAGCGGCGGGCACCAACCCGGCAAGGCCGTCTACGCCGGCGCGGGCGGCGGGCAACGACCTCCGGCCAGCAACGATCCCGGGAACTGGCAGCGCTACGCACGCCATACGCGCATTCTGCTGCCAATTCGACAGCGAGCTCGGACCGCAGCCGTGACCGGCCACACCCGCGCAAGCGACCCGCGGACCGGCGGCGGGTAGACATTCATGCCGTGGGTAGTCCTGCGTCAAGCTGGTTCGGGACCCGGTCCTCGGGATCGGTACCGGTCCTGCCGCTGCGTGGCGACATTCGCTGCATCTCTGGTCGGGCGCACCCGTGAGCACGGACGTGGACATGGCCGTGGCGATGACGGCGTTGGCCCGGACTGCGGTGCGGCCGGTGGACGGTGAACTGGCCGGCTGGAACCCGGTGGAACTGGCCGGGGTGGTGGGGCGGGAGACGCTGGAGCGTGCCCGGCTCGAGGCCGATGAGTTGGACGAGGTGGTGGTGGGCTGCGCCGACCCGGTTGGTGCTTGTGGGGCCGACGCCGCCCGGGCGATCGTGCTGGCCGCGGGCTGGCCGGTCGGCGTGGGGGGTCATGTGGTCGACCGGGGCGAGACCAGCGGTCTGGCCGCGGTGCAGGCCGCGGTGGCGTCCATCCGGTCCGGGCAGGCCAGCACCGTGCTGGTGGTGGGGCTTGGCCTGTGCTCGGTGGTGCCCCCGGGGGCGGCCGCCCTCAACCGCACCTACGGTGCGCCCTGGGGCGGGGTGGCCGAGCGGTTCACGGCGGCGGGTGGCCTGCTGCCCGGGCCCCGACTGGCCGAGCGTTCGGCTCGGGCTGCCGGCATCGACCGGGCCGCGCTCGATGCCGCGGCCGAGGAGTCCCGGAGGCGGCGGGCGGACGCACTGGCGAGCCCGGCCATCGTGGCGGTGGCGGCCCGGCCCGGCGATGCGGTCGGGCGGGGCGTGTACCCGGGCGACCCAGTGGCGGCCGACGTGCTGCGGGATTGGGGCGACACCGCCGAGCTGCCCCCCGCCTTCGACGACGAGGGCCTCCTGACCGCGGCCACCTTCGCTCCCCCGGCCGACTGCGTAGCCGCCATCCTGCTGCAAGCGGTGGAGGACCGGGACGGGCCGCAGAGCGAGTCGTTCGGCGTGCCCCCGGCCGGGGCGGCGACCGCGCCCGCGGCCGCCAGCACAGCCGAGACGGTGACCCCGTCCCGAAGCGACCGCGGTTCCGGGGAGGCTTGGGGACGCAACGCGACGCTGACGACGGTGGTGGGAACGGGACGGGCCGCGGGCGACCCGTTCGACCCGACCGGCAATGTGGCGATGGCCGTGGATCGGACGCTGGCCGAGACTGGGACCGGGCTCGACACGGTGGACGACATCGCCATCGTCGAGCATGACGCGGCCACGGTCGGGCTGGTGGCGCGGGCGCTAGGCGTGGCTGTGGGCCGCATCAACCGGTCCGGCGGGGCGGTGGCCACCGGCAACGCGGGGGCGGCCGAGGAACTGCGCCTCATCGCCGACGGGCTGGCCAGACCGGGCGTGGGGCGGCGGCTGCTCACCGTCAGCGCCGGACCCACCGGCTCAGCCGCTGTACTGTGGCGAACACATATCTGAGTGCATTTCAAGTTGTTTGTGTCATAGCAGTCTGTTACAGTGTTTCCCATGGAAACCGGAGTCCTCGCCACGCTGCTGGGAATTGCGCTTGCCGCGCTCGTCGCAGCATGCGGCGCAGGCTTCCGGTGGCTGCGTTCCGACTTCCGCGACCTGCGCAGCCATGTTGACGCCCGGTTCGAAGAGCAAACCACGAACACCGATGCGCAGTTCACCTCGGTCGGTACGCGCCTTGACAGACTCGAAGCGAAGGTTGACGATCTCATCATGGCGCTGGCCCGGGCCGGGTCCTTGACCGATCCGCAGCTTGCGACGCCTGAGTCGTCGCCCCTCCCTCCGGTGTCAGGGCCGGTCCTCCGACCACCGGATCCGGCGCCGCCTCCTACCGAGACGCCTGAGAGCAGGGCACTGCCAGCTGAGACGCTTCCCGAGATCGCTCAGCCGCCCCGGGCGCCGCCCGAGAGTGCCGACCAGCCCTGGGCGGATCATCCGGCCCGGCGACCACCGTCCGAGCCGTTCGGTCCAACCGCGGCACCCGCCTGACCCCACGGCAGCCAACCCACCCGGAAGGACCGCAGCGCGCGTCGAGCGCCCACCAGCCAACCCCCAAGACGGATGTCGGCGCTCTACCCGGTCCGCCGGCTGCTGAAGCATGGCCGGGCCGGCGGCGTAGCATCGAGGTGGGCAGAGCATCGGGGAAACTGCCGGCGGGAGGCCGTCACAGATGCAGCGGGAGAGGGCCGTCAATATCGGGTTGATCGTGCTGGCACTGGGCGGCCTGGTGCTCGGCGCCATCCTGGCCGACATCGTGAAGGTCCTGATCGCGGTGGTGATCGGCTACTCGGTGTTGCGCCTGGGTCTGGCCATGCTGCGCAACCTGGCCCGGCCGCTGCCGGAACCGCCCGACCCGGGCACCCTGCGCAAGGTCAAGATCGAGTACCGCTGCAGCATCTGCGGCGCCGAGGTGCGCATGACCGTGGCCCCCGACGAGGACCCCGAACCGCCCCGCCACTGCCAGGACGAGATGGAGCTGGTGACTCCCATCGAGTGATCGCCCCATACCCGGCGTGAGTTATACACACCTGTGGACAAAGTTGGGGGAAATTACAAAGGTGTTATCACCGGGTGCCGGTGAGCGGGACCCGATCAGCGGGACTGCGTCAGCGGTACTGGGTGGCGGTGATGATCCCGGCCAGGATCAGGCCCAGACCCCCCAGAAGCACCACGTTCGAGGTGTCCCAGATCACGCCCAGGTAGTTGACGATGATCAACGCCACGCCCAGGCCGAGCAGGCTGAACAGCAGGATCGGCACCCAGATCGGACTCGGATCCTGCACATCGAACCCGGTGTGGGTCTTGGTGTCCGGCTTGTAGTTTTCGGGACGGGTGCCCTTGGCCGTCACACGGCCGGCCGGCACACGGCGCTTGGTGGGTCTCGGCATGGTCCCGAGGATAGACGGTGGCTACCAGCGACCCATCAGGAAGTTGGCCGCGCCGGTGGCCTCGGGGTAGGCCCCGGTGATGCCCGAGCTCATGAACCCGGCGTCGCTCACCAGCGTCACCCCGGTGACATAGGCGGCGGCGTCGCTGCACAGGAACAGCAACGGGTAGGCCTGCTCCATCGGCGTGGACGCCTCCACCCCGGCGTCGGAGCGGTAGTCGGCGCCGAACGTCAGCCACAGCTCCCGGTTGGCCTCGGCCAGCGGGGTCACGGTCGGGCCCGGGCAGATGGCGTTGATCCGGATCCCCCGCCGCAGCAGCGGGTAGGCCTGGGTGGCCACATAGGCGCACACCGCCTGCTTGGTGTGCATGTAGTCGGCCTTGCGGTGCTCGACGAACCAGGCTGCGGCCTCGTCGAAGTCGGAGACGGCGAGCACCTCGGACAACTCCTCCAGGTTCGTCTCCCAGCCCAGCCCGGCCGACGACGAGATGAAACCGATGGCCGCGCCGTCGCCCAGCATCCCTGCGTCCAGCATCCGGTTGATCAGGTGGCGGTGGCCCACGAAGTTGATCCGCTCGATGCCGGGCGTGCCGTCGGCCACACCCGCGCAGGCCAGCAGGGCGTGCACCGGTCCGCCGCACTCGTCCACCGCCGCGTCGATCGACGGCCGCGACGCCAGGTCCACGCCGACGGCGGTCACCCCGGCCATGGCCACCTCGGCCCGATCCATCACCACCACGTCGGCACCCGCGTCCAGGGCCAGCTCGGCCGCGGCCGCGCCCATGCCGGTGGCGCCGCCCACCACCAGCACCCGCCTGCCGTCGAACCGGAACGCGTCGAACAGCGCCATTGCGTGGATCAGCCCTCCTGCCTAGCGTGACCGGCGCAATGTCTACCACCGGGACGTCAACCGCCGGAACGCCAACCGGCGCGGCCCCTGCCACCAGCGGAACGCCCACCAGCGGAACGCCAACCGGCGCGGCCCCTGCCACCAGCGGAACGCCAACCAGCGGAACGCCAACCAGCGCGGCCCCTGCCACCAGCACGGCGCCCACCACCGGAACGCCCACCACCAGCACGGCGCCCACCAGCGGAACGCCAGCGGTCGAGACGCCAACTGGCGCGGTGCCTGCCGCCGACGGACACGACGGCCCGTACTACGACCCGTTCGACTTCGAGATCGACGCCGACCCGTACCCCACCTGGCGCCGGCTACGGGAAGAGGCCCCGCTGTACCGCAACGAGCGCTACGACTTCTACGCGCTCAGCCGGTTCGACGACGTCGCCGAGGCCTTCAAGGACTGGCGGACCTACAGCTCGGCCAGAGGCACCGTCCTCGAGATCATCAAGAGCGGCATGGACGTCCCGCCGGGCTTCATGATCTTCGAGGACCCGCCGGTCCACGACTACCACCGGGGCCTGGTGTCGCGGGTGTTCACCCCCAAGAGGATGAACGCCTTGGAGTCCAAGCTGCGGGAGTTCTGCGCCCGCAGCCTCGACCCCCACGTCGGCACCGGCGGCTTCGACTTCATCGCCGACCTCGGCGCCCAGGTGCCGATGAGGGCCATCGGCATGCTCCTCGGCATCCCCGAGCAGGACCAGACCACCCTGCGAGACCTGGTCGACGACAGCCTCAAGCTCGACGACGGCACCATGCCCGAGTTCACCTACCAGGCCTCGGGCGACGTGAGCTCGATCGACTTCCTGCGCGAGTACATCCGCTGGCGGACCGACAACCCCGCCGACGACCTGATGACCGAGCTGATCCACACCGAGTTCGAGGACGAGACCGGCACGCTGCGCCGGCTCACCCGCAGCGAGGTCATGAACTTCGTCTCGCTGCTCAACGGGGCCGGCAACGAGACCACCACCCGGCTCATCGGCTGGACCGGCAAGCTGCTGGCCGAGCACCCCGACCAACGCCGAGACCTGGTGGAGGACCGCTCGCTCATCCCGCAGGCCATCGAGGAGATCCTCCGCTACGAGACGCCGTCGCCCGTCCAGGCCCGCTGGGTGACCGCGGAGGTCGAGCACCACGGCCAGACCGTCCCCGCCGACAGCGTCATGCTGCTGCTCAACGGGGCCGCCAACCGCGACGACCGCAAGTTCGGCGACGGCGACACGTTCGACATCGGTCGCAGCATCGACTTCCACCTCGCCTTCGGCTACGGCATCCACTTCTGCCTGGGCGCCGCGCTGGCCCGCATCGAGGGCCGGATCGCGCTGGACGAGGTGCTCAAGCGCTGGCCCACCTGGGACGTCGACTGGGACAACGCTGTGCAGGCCCGCACCTCCACCGTGCGGGGCTGGGAGAGCCTGCCGGTCGTGACCGGCTAGCCCCCTTAGAGCGCGCGCAAATAGGTGCCAGCGTCTCACGATGCGGCGTGGTCATTGCCGCTCTCGTTCGCTGCGCTCACGGGCCGCTCGGGCCACGGCATCACCCGTATGGACCGGGTTCGCTCGCCTACCCGCGGGGCCTCTTACTCGAAGTTCTCCCAGTAGCGCGACGGCACCGGCCCACGCTGGCCGTGGTACTTCGAGCCCAGCTCGCCCGACCCGTACGGCGTGTCGGCCGGGGTGGTCATCCGCTGGAAGCTGATCTGGCCGATGCGCATCCGCGGATAGAGCGTGATCGGCAGGTTGGCCACGTTGGACAGCTCCAGGGTGAGCTGGCCGTCGAAGCCCGGGTCGACAAAGCCGGCCGTCGAATGGATCAGCAGGCCCAGACGGCCCAGCGACGACTTGCCCTCCAGGCGGGCCACCAGGTCGTCTGGCAGGGCCACCCGCTCCAGGGTTGCGCCCAGCACGAACTCGCCCGGATGCAGGATGAACGGGTCGTCGGCGCCGGCCTCCACCAGCGAGGTGAGCGCCGACAGGTCCTGCTTGACGTCGATGTGGCCCAGGGTGTGGTTGCGGAACACCCGGAAGCTGCTGCCCAGACGCAGGTCCACCGATGACGGCTGCACTGCACCGTCCTCCAGCGGGTCGATAACGATTCGGCCGGCGTCGAGCGCCTCCCGGATCGAGCGGTCCGACAGGATCACCGCGCCCCGCCCCTCAGGGCGCCACAGCCGGCCCCGGCCGGGTCACCGCCCCTAAATCTGCCGCCCCTAGATTTCTCGGGAGCATGGCGGGGGCTATACGACACCCAACACTCCCGAGAACCAGGTGAGGGCGGCGCCACCGATTCTCGGGAGCGCGTCTGGGTCTCCACAACACCCAAGACTCCCGAGAACCAGCCGGGGGAAACGCAGCGGAGCCCACCCCCGGCCAACGGGCGGCTCGATCCGGAGTCCATGCCAGGAGCGTACGACAGCGCGCCGGCCGATGGCCCGCCGGCTCTGCCGCAGCGTGCTCCCGGGGTGACAAATGTCACTTGATCACCCCATCCGGGCTGTTAGTTTCGGTCGATGGAGTTCCGCCGGATAAACGGCCTGCCGCCCTACGTCTTCACGATCATCAACGACCTGAAGATCCAGCTCCGCCACGACGGCGCCGACATCATCGACCTCGGGTTCGGCAACCCCGACCTGCCGTCGCCCGACATCGCCGTGGACAAGCTGTGCGAAGCGGCCCGCAACCCCCGCAACCACCGCTACTCGTCCAGCCGGGGCCTGCCCGCCCTGCGGCGCAACGTCGCCGCCCTGTACCGGAGCCGCTTCGGGGTGGAGCTCGACCCCGACACCCAGGTCATCAACACCATCGGCGCCAAGGAGGGGTTCAGCCACCTCATGTGGGTCCTGCTCCAGCCCGGCGACACCTGCCTGGTGCCCACCCCCAGCTACCCGATCCACATCTACGGGCCGCTGTTCGCGGGCGCCCAGATCCGGGAGGTGCCCCTCGCCGGCGGCGACGAGTTCGTCCACCGGATGCAGCTCACGTGGCACTACAGCCGGCCCAAGCCCCGGGTGGCGGTGATCTCGTTCCCCCACAACCCCACCACCACCTGCGTCGACCTCGACTTCATGCAGAAGGTGGTCGACTGGGCCCGGGAGCACGACATGCTGATCGTGCACGACAACGCCTACGCCGACCTGGGCTTCGACGGCTACCAGCCGCCGTCGATCCTGCAGGTGGACGGGGCCGCCGACTGCGCGGTGGAGTTCTACTCGTGCACCAAGTCGTTCTCGATGGCCGGGTGGCGGATGGCGTTCATGCTGGGCAACGCCGAAGTGGTGGCCGCGCTGGCCAAGCTCAAGAGCTACCTCGACTACGGGTCGTTCCAGCCGATCCAGATCGCGGCGGCGGTGACGCTGCGGGAGCAGCCAGACTACCCGCTGGAGGCGTGCGAGGTGTACCAGCGCCGGCGCGACGCCCTGTGCGAGGGCCTCAACCGCATCGGCTGGGAGGTCGAGCCGCCCAAGGGGACCATGTTCGTGTGGGCCAGGATCCCGGAGCCGTACCAGCACATGGACTCCATCGAGTTCGCGTCCAAGCTGGTGCGGGAGGCTCATGTGGCGGTGTCGCCCGGGGTGGGGTTCGGGCCCGGCGGCGAGGGCCACGTGCGGTTCGCGCTGATCGAGAACCGCCAGCGCATCGGCCAGGGGATCCGCAACCTGCGGCGCTGCCTGCCCGAGCTGGAGCCGAGCGCCTCGTCCGGGGCCGGGGCCGCCGCCGACGAGGCCGCCGAGTCCGCGGAGAAGGCAACAGCCGCCTGAGCCGGTCCCACCTGAAATTGGCGACGAAACGGGCACTGAACACCCAAAATCCGCACCAATATCGGGGAGCGGAGCGGTCCCGCCCGAGACTGGCGACGAAACGGGCACTGAACACCCAAAATCCGCACCAATTTCGGGGAGCGGAGCGGTCCCGCCCGAAACTGGCGACGAAACGGGCACTGAACACCCAAAATCCGCACCAATTTCGGGGACGGGCGGCGGTCGGGGTATAACGGCACGATGCTGATCGTGGTCTCCCCGGCCAAGGCGCTCGACTACAGCTCGGCGCTGCCCACCCGCAAGCACTCCCAGCCCCGGATGCTGGACGAGGCGTCGTCGCTGGTGGACGTGATGCGCCAGAAGTCGCCCGACGAGATCGCCGAGCTGATGGACATCTCCGCCGCACTGGCCGAGCTCAACTTCGACCGCTACCAGGACTTCCAAGAGCCGTTCACCACCGCCGACGCCCGGCCCGCGCTGCTGGCCTTCGCCGGCGACGTGTACCAGGGCATGGACGCGGCGGCCACCTTCACCGAGCGCGACTACACCCACGCCCAGAAGGTGCTGCGGATCCTGTCGGGGCTGTACGGGGTGCTGCGCCCGCTGGACCTGATGCAGCCGTACCGGCTGGAGATGGGGTCCAAGCTGGCCACCGACCGGGGCCGCGACCTCTACGAGTACTGGGGTGAGCGGATCACCGACGTGCTGAACGCCGACCTGGCCGCCAGTCCGGGGCCGGCGGTGGTGGTGAACCTGGCGTCGCACGAGTACTTCCGTTCGGTGGACACCCGGCTGCTGGAGGGTCGGCTGGTGACGCCGGCGTTCCTGGACGGGCGGGGCGACAAGGAGCCCAGGATGATCTCGTTCTTCGCCAAGCGGGCCCGGGGGTCGATGGCGGGATGGATCATCCGCAACCGGGTGAAGTCGGTGCGGGGTCTGCGGGACTTCGACGGGCTGGGCTACGGGTTCGACCCCGAGCGCTCGTCCACCGACCGCCCGGTATACGTGCGGTACTCCTAGTTACCTGGCCCGGCAGCACCCGCTACGCTCGCGGCCCTTCGCGGGTGTAGTTCAATGGCAGAACATCAGCTTCCCAAGCTGAGAATGCGAGTTCGATCCTCGTCATCCGCTCACCCACATCGACAACTGGGCAGGGGCGGCGACGTGCTGATCGAAGGGGACCGGGCGCCGCGGCTGCTCTCCTACTACCTGGCCCAGGGCCTGTGCCTGGGTTCGCTGGCGTCGGTCGTCACCCTGCTCGGCGACCTGCGGGACGAGTTCGGGCTGAGCGAGACCCAGCTCGGCCTGATCGTCGGCGCGGGCTTCTTCACCGCCTTCGTCACCCAGATCACCCTGGCCCGAGTGGCCGACCGGGGGCACGCGCCCCTGATGGTTCGGCTGGGGCTCGTGACCGCGGGGGTCAGCATGGTCGGGTTCGTAGCCAGCACCGGCTTCTGGACGATGCTCGGGGCGCGGGCGATCCTCGGCATCGCCATCGGGGTGGCCCAGCCGGCCATCCGCCGGACCGTCATCCTGGCCGACCCGGCCCACACAGGCCGCAACCTCGGCCGGCTCGGCGTGGTCGAGATCATCGGGTTCGCGCTCACCCCGGCCGCGGCGGCCCTGCTGGCCGACGCCTTCAACCTGGACGTGCCCTTCTACGTCCTAGCCGTCGTCGCCGTCGCCACCGTGGTGATGATGGGCCGACTCGAGACCGACGAGGGCGCCGTCGGCACCCGCACCACCAGCTCGCTGCGGCTGCTGCGAGACCGGGTGGTGGCCGGCACGCTGGTGGTAGTCACCAGCCAGTTCGTGATGGTCGGGGCCTGGGAGGCGGTGTGGGCAGTGAGCCTCGTCGACCTCGGCGCGGCCACATGGGAGGTCGGGGTGAGCTTCACCCTGTTCGCGACCCCGATGGGCTTCCTGGCCCCGGTGGCGGGAGCGTGGGCCCAGCGCACCGGCGGGATGCGGCTGTGCGCGGGCGGGCTGCTCGCATCGGCCGCGATGGGAGTCCTGCTGGGCGTGTTCGACTCGGTGTGGACCCTGGTGGCGGCGTCCATGGTGATGGGCATCGGCTCGGGGCTGGGCTTCATCGCCGGCCTCTACGCCTACTCCCAGACGGTGAGCGACGACCGCCAGGCATCGTCCCAGGGGCTCATGGGCGCCACTGAGGTGCTGCTAGGCGGGGTGACCTCGGTGCTGGGGGCCTGGCTGTACGACATCTCCGGCCGCGACCTGGTGTGGACGGTGATCCCGGCGCTGATGGCGGTGACGCTGATCGGTGGCCTGATATGGAGGGGAATGCGTCTAGCCGAGTACGTCCGGCCGAGCGCCGGCGACTGACCCGCGACCGACCGGGAACCCGGCGACTGACCGGGGACCAAGCCGACGCCGCGACCGACCGGGGACCTCGCCGACGCCGCGACTGACCGGGAACGCCGCGACTGACCGGGAACCTCGAGGGCTGGCCCGGGAACCCGGCGCTAGGTGAGGCCCTCCTCGAGCAGGGCCCAGCCGGCCTCCCGTTCGGCGGGGGTGCCCTGGAGGATGACGGCGATCTCGTCGGCGGACGCCTCGGCGTAGCGGGCCAGCTCGGCCCGGACCTCGTCGGGGCTGCCAACCACCAGCAGATCCATCATGTCGGCCACCCGCTCGCGCTCGGACATGGCCTGGTACGACGCCAGAGTCCGGTAACCGGCCAACTGCTCGCCGAGGCGGGCCCGGGCCTCGTCGGGCTCGTCGCTGACGCAGACCCACACGGCGGCCGACACCAGCCCGTCGCCAATGGCCGGGCGCACATGCTCGGCGATGGTGCGAGGCCCGGTCCATGCCAGCAGCGTGCCCCTCGGTGCGGGCCGCGGCCAGGGCCAGCATCCTCGGCCCCATCGCCGCGAGCAGGACGCCGGGAGCGGGCCCGGGCACCTCGATCTCGGTGCGGTGCGACACCAGGTCGCCACTGACGTCCACCGCCTGGCCGTCCAGCAGCGGGAGCAGGGCGTCGAGGTACTGGACCATGTGGCTGTAGGGTCGGCTCCACTCCAGCCCGAACGCCTCGGTGACGATCGGCTGGTGGCACACACCGATGCCGAGCGTGAACCGGCCGCCGCTGACCTGGTTGACGGTGCGGGCCTGCTGGGCCAGATGCTGGGGCAGCGTCGACTGGATGGCGATCACGCCGGTGGCCAGTCCGATGCGGGGCACCCGGTCGGCCACCACGGCCAGCACCGCGATCGGGTCGGCCCGCTCCACCTGGGCCACGATGTAGCGGTCGAGCCCCGCCGCCTCGGCCCGGGCGGCGTTGGCCACCGCCGCGTCCACCCGAGTCGGCAGATCCAGCAGCGCATACTTCACAGTCATGTCCTCTTCAATAGTGCTCGTCGGATGTTCGCGCCTAAGCGACATCTGGGTGCCGGGGGCGCCATCCGACCGCGGCCCACACGATCACGACAGGCCGTAACACTTGTGTCACGCTATGGTGGACGCATGTCCAAAATGACCGGGGCTGAGCGATACCTCGAGAATCGCCGGAAGGACCCGGCCTACGACCGCGCCTACATTGACGCGAGACATCGCATCGATCAAATCGACGCCATTATTCGCGCATTGGACGAGCGCCGATGCAACCTTGAGTTGACCAAGGCGGAACTTGCGCGGAGGGCGGATCTTCGCCCCGAGGTCATCCGACGGCTGTTCTCAGCCGAGAGTCCCAATCCGACCCTCTCGACGGTCGTGGCCCTCGCCCGAGCGTTGGAACTTGAACTGACGGCTCAGCCAATGGAGGAACGCCGAGCTAGCTGAGCACTCTACGGTGCACTTCGAACTCTTGGCGGTACAACCTGATTCGCCTGTAGTCCCTTGGGTGCGCCCGCTCCCGGCGTGGCTTGGAGAGCCCACCCAGGCAGACGATTGAGGACCCGCCCAGGTCTTCGGCATCACGGACCAACAGGCACAAGAGGCGATGGTTCTTCCCGCCGCCTTGGACCCGCACCTCGTAGAACCCAGCCATCTCGCCGTGCATGGCCTCCCACTTGCCGCCCCCGCCGAACGCCGGCGGCGGAGCCTCGGCCACTGCCTCGAGTACAGCGTGGACTTCAGCTGCGACCTTCGGGGGCAGCCCCTCCAGGAAGTCAATGGTTGGCACCGACTCGCCGCCGTCGTCGACCGAGGCGCGCTGAAAGAAGTGGATCAACCACGGCCGGCGAATGGGCGAGGCAGTCATGTCTACGTCTTCTCACCGTCATCGATGACGTCCGAATGCATGAGTCTGATATCTACTCGACATCGGCACGATTCCCGGCCAACCGTTTGCGACTGAGGTGCGGCTACCCGGGGGTTTGGTGCTGGTCTAGGCGGACTATGCGCTGGTCGGTGACCACCGCGGTGATGAGCTCGGCCGGGGTGACGTCGAAGGCGGGGTTGGCGGCCGCGGTGCCGTCGGGGGCGGTGGACACCCCGGCCAACGACACCACCTCGTCGGCGCCCCGGTCCTCGATGGCGATGCCGGCGCCGTCGGGGGTGTCGGCGTCGACGGTGGACTCGGGGGCGACCACGATGAACGGCACCCCGGCGTGGCGGGCGCCGAGGGCCAGCGAGAACGTGCCGATCTTGTTGGCGGTGTCGCCGTTGGCGGCCACCCGGTCGGCGCCGGTGAGCACCACGTCGGCCTCGCCCCTGGCCAGCATGAACGGCCCGGCCGAGTCGACCAGCAGGCGGTGGGGGGCGCCCATGCGGTCGAGCTCCCAGGCGGTGAGGCGGGCGCCCTGCAGCAGCGGCCTGGTCTCCAGGGCCAGGGCCTCGGCCAGCCGGCCCCGCTCGTGCAGGGTCTGGATCACGGCCAGGGCGGTGCCTCGCTCCACCGTGGCCAGCCCGCCGGTGTTGCAGATGGTCATGGCCCGCACGTCGTCGCGGCCCGTCAGCTCGAGCACCAGGTCGGCGCCGAGGTTGCCCATGGCGACCGACGCGGCCAGCTCCTCGTCGCGGATGGCCTGGGCCTCGGCCAGGACAGCGTCGAAGCCGTCCGGGGCGCGGGCCGCGGCCCGGTCCACCATGCGGGCCAGGTTCACGGCCGTCGGTCGGGCCCCACGCAGCGAGGCCACCGCTTCGTCGAAGGCCGGTCCGCTGGTGCCGTGGGCCTGCACCGCCAGCGCCACCCCGAAGGCGCCGGCCACGCCGATGGCGGGAGCGCCCCGCACCGACAGCCGGCGGATGGCGGCCACCATGTCGGGCACGCTGTCGATGCGCAGCACGGTGTAGGCGGCCGGCAGGGCGGTCTGGTCGACCATCTCGACCGCGCCGCCGCCGGCCTCGCCGCCGCCGACCCAGTCCAGCGTCCTCACCCCACCGTCATCCATGCCCCCGGCAGGCTAGTTGTCGACCCGCCCGGAACTGGCAGCGCTGTGCACGGTATGCGCGCATTCTGCTGCCAATTCGCCGAGCCCGGACCGGAGCCTCCGGAACTGGCAGCGTTCTGCGCCGTATGCGTGCATCCCGCTGCCAATTCACTCCCACTGGGGATCCACCGGGATTCCGGGAGGGCAGAGCGTTCTCTAGGGTGGGGCGGGATGGACCGGTACCTGTGCGACGTGCTCGTCACCATGGACGGGCCGGTTGGCGGCGTGCCCGCGCCGGTGACCGGCGGCGCCGTGGATGTGGGCGACGACGGGCGGATCGTGTGGTGCGGTCCGGCCGCGGACGCCCCCGAGCTCGAACCGGGCGCCGACGTGCACCGCACCGGGATCCTCATGCCGGGCCTCATCAACGCCCACTGCCACACCCCGATGGTGCTGGTGCGGGGCGCGGGCGAAGGGCTGCCGGTGGACCGGTGGCTGCACGAGGTGATGTGGCCCCGGGAGTCCAAGCTCACCTCCGACGATGTGCGGGCCGCGATGCGGCTGGGCGCGGCCGAGCTGCTGTCCAACGGCGTCACCACGTCGATGGAGATGTACTTCCACGGCCAGGCCCTGGCCGAGGGCGCCACCGACGCCGGTCTGCGCTGCCTGGTGACCCCCGGCGTGATCGAGGACCCCGGGTTCACCCTCACGGGTCCGTGGCCGGACCAGCTCGACGAGATGGTGGCCCTGCGGGACCGCTGGGCCGGCAGCTACCTGATCCGGGCCGGGATCGCGGCCCACGCGGCCTACTCGGTGTCGCAGGAATGCCTGAGCGCCATCGCCGAGCGGGCCTCCGCCACCGGCATGCCGGTGCACATACATCTGGCCGAGCAGCAGTGGGAGGACGCCACGGTGCGGGAGCGCTCCGGGGGCCTGGGCGCGCCCGAGTACCTGGAGTCGCTGGGGCTGCTCGACGGCGACCTGATCGCGGCCCACGGCGTGTGGCTCACGCAGGACGACATCGAGGTGCTGGCCCGCAACGACACCGCGGTGGTGCACTGCCCGTGCTCCAACGCCAAGCACGCCTCGGGGGTGGCGCCGGTGACCGAGATGCGGGCGGCCGGGCTGCGGGTGGCCATCGGCACCGACGGGCCGGCGTCGCACCACCGCCTGGACCTGTTCGAGGAGATGCGCACCGCCATCCGCACCGCCCGGATCCGCTCCGGCGACGCCCAGACCCTGCCGCCGGTGGAGGCGCTGCGGATGACCACCGCAGGGGCGGCCGAGGTGCTGGGCTGGGGCGCCGAGCTGGGGCGGCTGGCACCGGGATGCTGGGCCGACATGGTGGCCCTGGCGGCGGCCGAGCCGGCCCTGAACCCGGTAATCGCCGAGGAGGACGACCCGGTGTCGAGGATCGTGTGGTCGGGATCGCCGGGGGCGGTCAGCGGGGTGTGGGTTGCCGGACGCAAGGTCGTGGAGGACGGCCGGGTCCTGACCCTCGACATGGCCGACGCCGTGGCCGACGCCCAGGCCCGGGCCCGCCGCCTAGCCCGATGACCGGCCGGCGGAGCGCACCATGAACGCTGACGACGTAAATCGAGCCGCCGTCAACCGCCCCTCAACGCACAGCCCACAGCAACCGCGGCAAGGACACAACCATGAACGCTGACGAAGTGATCGAGCTGCTGGGACTGGAGCCGCTGCCGCAGGAGGGCGGGATGTGGACCCAGACCTGGCGCGACGAGCACTCGTCGGCCATCTACTTCGTGATGAGGCCGGGCGACTTCTCGGCCCTGCACCGGCTGCCGGGGCCCGAGCTGTGGCACCACTACGCCGGGGCGGCCGTGGAGATGCTGCTGCTAGCGCCCGACGGCACCGTGAGCCGGCCCGTGCTGGGCGACGACCTGGCCCAGGGCCAGCGACCGATGGTGGCCGTGCCCGCCGGGGTGTGGATGGCGGCCACCACCACCGGCGACTGGTCGCTGACCGGCGCCACCCTGGCCCCCGCCTACCAGGACGACGGCTTCGAACTGGGCGACCGCGCCGAGCTGACCGCCACCTACCCGGAGGCAGCCACCGACATCGCCCGCTTCACCCACCCCACCCGGTGACCACAACGTTCGGGAGTTGAAGTAGCCCTGCGGCGAGACCTAGCAGGGTTACCATGGTTGTCAACTAGGAGACCGGCACGCGACGGAGGGCAGTCATCGAGGACGAGCGATTCACCCGGCGGCTCTACACAGTCTCAGCGGCGGCACGTCTCGTGGGCATGAGCCCATCGACTCTGCGCACTTGGTCTCACGGTTACACCAAGACCTTCAAGGACCGCCCACCCGTTACACAGGGGCCAGTCATCACTTCGCTCAACGGTGCTTCGCGCGACACGCGATCGATCCCCTTCGTTGGGCTGGTCGAGGCAACCGTGGTTCAGGCATTCCGCAGTACGGGCCTACCGATGCAGCGAATCCGCAAGGCGCTCGAGGTGCTTGCCGGCCAGGGAGAACTCGAACATGCACTGGCGTCCCACCAGTTGTACAGCGACGGCGCAAACGTCCTCTACGACTACGCGAAGAAGCACGACGACAAGCAGCTAAGGCTGCTGACGGTGGTGCAGACGGGCCAGCGGGTCTTTCACGAGGTCATTGCCGAGTACCTGACCCGGATCACCTTCGGCGACCGGTGGGCTACCGAACTCATTCTTCCGGTAACGGAGCGGCGCCTCTTGCGCGTGTTGCCGGACGTGGCGGGCGGTGACGCGCTGTTTGTGCACGGGGGCGCACCGCTGTCGGCCGTACGATCCCGCGTTCTTGCGGGCGAACCGTTGAGGTCGATCGCCGCCGATTATGAGACGCCCGCTGAAGACATAAGGGAAGCTCTCCGTGCCGTCTGGCCGGAGAAGGCAGCAGCCTGACGCGCCTCCCCCAGTCTTCTTCCTGGACCGAGGACTGGGCCGACGGATGGTTGCCCAAGCGATCCGGGCGAGAGGCTACGAAGCACTGGCGATGGCCGACGTCTATCCGGACGGCGTCGATCAGCGAGTCGCCGATCCCGAGTGGATCGAGAAAGCCGACCGAGAAGGTTGGATCGCACTGACCAAGGATCCTTCGATCATTCGCGACCACCGCGAGGTTCTCGCCGCGACGACACTGCGCGTGTTCGCGTTCACCAACGCAAACCTCACCGGTGCTGAGATGGTGGAGCGGCTCGGAACCAACTTCAACCGGATACTCCAACGCGCAAGGAAGCCCGGTCCCTACGTCTGGGCCATAACCCCGGACGGCCTTCAGCGACGATGGCCACGAGACTGACGCAACGGGAGAAACCTATGACGGATCTGTATGAGCGGTTGCGGCGGACGGCGGGGGTGCTGGCGGCGCGCACGGGGTGCGAGCGCCACGACGTGTGCGTGGTGCTGGGGTCGGGGCTGGGCAGCTACCCGGACCGGATCGGCGACAAGGTGGCGGTGTCGTACCGGGACCTGCCCGGATTCCCGATCCCTACCGCAGTGGGCCATGCGGGCACGGCCTACTCGACGCAGATGGGCGGCAACCGGGTGCTGATGCTGTCGGGGCGGGCCCACGCCTACGAGGGCCACGACACCGGCGCCATCACGTTCGCGGTGCGGACCGCGATCACGGCCGGCTGTCGGGTGGTGGTGCTCACCAACGCGGCCGGAGCCTGCGGCGACGGCATGGCCGCAGGTGACCTGGCCGTGATCACCGACCACGTGAACCTGGCCGGGATCAGCCCGCTGGCCGGCCCCAACGACGAGCGCCTCGGCCCCCGCTTCACCGACATGACCGACGTGTACACGCCCGAGCTGCAGGCCAAGGCCCACGCGGCCGCGGCCCGGCTCGGTCAGACGCTGCGGGAGGGGGTGTACTTCTGGTTCCAGGGCCCGATGTTCGAGACCCCGGCCGAGATCCGCATGGCCATGGCCCTGGGCGGGTCGATGGTGGGCATGTCGACGGTGCCCGAGGCCACCGCCGCTCGTCACATGGGCGCCCAGGTGCTGGGCATCTCGCTGTGCACGAACCTGGCCGCAGGCATGTCCGACCAGCCCCTGTCGCACACCGAGGTCATCGAGACCGCGGCCGCGGCCTCCGAGCGCTTCAGCGCCCTCTTCGACGAGCTACTCCCAACCCTGTAGCGCCTTGTAGCGATCCCTCCCGGCCGCTAGCACCGGCCCGGCCGGATTCTCGGGAGAGTTGTGTGTCGCCAGCGCACCAGAACTCTCCCGAGATTTCGGGAGGTGGTTGGCGCCGCTGGTCGGGGTGGGGTGCAGACGGTCGCGCCGGACTACGGCCAAATCGGCCCGCTTACCCGGTCCCGATGATACCGATTCGGCGCTCAGGGGCAAGCGTCGGCGGACGGCTTGGGCCCGCCAGCTCTCGCGGCGCCTCAGGCGAAGGGGTCACAGCCGGTAGCGTCTGGCGCCGTGAACGAGGGGGGTGCGGGCTTGGCCCCGTACGAGCGTCCGTGCGGGGAGTACGTGATCTCCGACGATCCGGGGCGCTTCGATGCGGGCGCCATGCACGACTTCCTAGTGCGGGACGCGTACTGGGCGCAGGGACGCAGCCGGGAGGAGACCGAGGTGGCCGCGGCCAACAGCGTGGTGCTGGGGGTGTACGGGCCCGATGGGTCGATGGTGGGCGGCGCCCGGATCGTGACCGACCGGGCCACGTTCGGCTATTTGGCCGACGTGTACGTGCTGGCCGAGCACCGGGGACTGGGACTGGGCAAGGCTCTGGTCGCGGCAGCCTGCGAACACCCGGCGGTGGCCGGGATCAAGCGGCTGATGCTCATCACCCGCGACGCTCGCGAGCTCTACCGACCTGCGGGATTCACCGAACTGTCCCAGCCGGAGCGGTGGATGGAGCTGCAGCCCGTGCCGGGCGGGGCGCCGGGCGAGGCCGGCGCGGATGCTGGGGCCGGCGCGGATGCTGGGACTGCGGGCGGCGATGGCGAACGGGTGGCCGACACGGGGTACGACCCGGCCGCCGGGCCGCAGCCGTACACGACGTGGCAGGGCGGCGGGCTGCCCGACCCTCGCACTGCACCCGTCGCCCAGGTCGTGGCCCACCTGCTGGAGATCGTGGGCGTAGAGGGACCCATCACCGCCGACCGGGCGTACCGGCTGTACATCCGGGGGGCGGGGTCCTCGAAGGTCACCCAGCGGGCCCGGGCGCCGATGGAGCAGGCCTTGGGTCGGCTCACGCTGAGGCGCCAGGTGGAGGTCGACGAGCTCGACAACGCCGGCGAAGTCCAGCAGGTGCTGCGCCCGGCCGGCACGCCCGCGGTAGTGGTGCGGGAGCTGGGCGAGCGGTCGCTGTACGAGGTGCCCCTCAACGAGATCGCTGAGCTGATGGGCCACAAGCGCCGGGAGCTGCTGGGTCGAGCCGGTGCCGGCGATCAGCCGGCCCATGCGGTGGCGGGCGTGATACAGCAGGCGGCGCTGCGGCGGGCCAGCCCCGACCGGCTCAAGCGGGCCGTGCTCGACGCCTACGAGCTGATCCGCATGACCCAGGCCGCCGAGCAGTACCTGGACGCGGCGCTGACCCTGCTGGAGAACGGTCCGCAGTAGCGACTCTCGGACTTCTTGGTGCGAGTTCTGTGGACTCACTGCACACAACCAACCCGAGATTCCCCCGGGGGAAGGGTTGATCCGCTACCCAGCCCCGGCTTGGTGGAGTAGCGACCAGACTCGGGGCGGGGTGAGCGGGAGCTCGGTGGGCCAGACGCCGACGGCTCGGCCGACCGCAGCGGCCACCGCGGCCGGGACCGGGTTGAGGGCGCCCTCGCCGGCGCCCTTGGCGCCGTAGGGGCCGGCTCCGTCGCCCCGCTCGGCCAGCACCGACGTGATGCGCCGGGGGGTATCTCGCAGCCGGGGCACCCGGTACTCGATCAGGTTGGGGTTGGTGAGCTGCTCGCCGTCGTAGACCATCTCCTCCCACAGGGCGATGCCCAGGCCCTGGGTGGCCGCGCCCAGGTCCTGGCCCTTCACCAACTCGGGGTTCACGGCGTGGCCGACATCGCCCACGGTGACGAGGTGCTCGACGGTCACCTCGCCGGTGGCTTCGTTCACCGACACCTCCACCCCGACCGCGCCGATCTCCCAGAACGGGGGCAGCATCTCGGTGGCGCCGTCGCGCCGGATCACGCCGACGCCGACTACCTCACCGGCGTCGACGCCGAACCACCGGCGGATCACCTCGGCCGGCGTGAGCGTCTCCGCGGCGGGGTGGAGGCGACCGGCGTGGACGACCACTTCGTCGACGGGGACGCCGGCGGACTCGGCGGCCTTGGCTCGCAGGTTGTCCCAGAGATCGGCGCAGGCGGCCTGGACGGCCAGGCCGACCACGGTGGTGGTGCGGCTGGCGCCGGTGGTCCACTCGAAGGGGGTGAAGCGGGTGTCGCTCTGGCCGACGGCCACCGAGTCAAGGTCGACGTGCAGCTCCCGGGCCGCGATCTGGGCCAGCGCGGTGCGGCTGCCCTGACCCATCTCGGTGCTGCTCACCAGCAGGGTGACCGACCCGTCGGCGTGCATTCGCACCTGGGCGGTGGAGATCGGCGAGGCTCCGGCGTCGCTGGCGGTGACGGCCACCGCCCGACCCCGAAGGGTTCCGGGCTCCGGCGCGGCCCTGTGGCTGTCGAGAGCGGAGACGATGGCGTCGAGGTCGGCGGCCAGGTCGGCGTCGAGGGGGCGCTTGCCGTCGATGATGGTGTCGCCGGGGGCCAGCAGATTGCGGCGGCGCAGCTCGACCGGGTCGATGCCGAGCCGGTCGGCGGCCATGTCCATGTTGAGCTCGCTGGCCAGCGCGCCCTGGGGGGCACCGAAACCCCGGTACGACGAGGCGGGTGTGGTGTTGGTGTAGGCCGCCACCCCCCGCACCCGCAGGTTGGGGATCCGGTAGGGGCCGAAGCTCCGGTTGATGCTCTTGGTGAGCACCAGCGGGCTGTTGTCGGCGTAGGCGCCGGTGTCGAACCGGATGTCGATGTCGCGGGCGCAGATCCGGGCGCCGGCGTCGAAGCCGGTGCGGACGGTGACCACCGCGCCGTCGGCCCGGGTGGTGTACATGGCGCCCTCGACGTCGGTGGTGACCTTCACCGGCCGTCCCGACGCCCACGAAGCGGCCGCAGCCAGAGGCTCCAGCTTGGTGTAGGACTTCGAGCCGTAGCCGCCGCCGATGTAGGGCACCTCGACCCGCACCGCGGCCAGCGGCAGCGAGAACATGCGGGCCAGCTCCTTTCGGACCATGAGCGGGTGCTGGGCGGTGGACACCACGTGCAGGGAGCCGGGCTGCCAGTCGGCCAGCGCGTTGTAGGTCTCCATGGCGTAGCCGTAGACGAGGGGGAAGGTGGCGGTGGTCTCGACCACGGTGGTGGCGGCGGCCAGGGCAGTCTCGGCGTCGCCCCACGCCAGCTCGCCGCGGTGGGCGGCGTTGTCGGCTGAGGGTGTGGGGGCCACGCCCAGGAACTCCTGGCCGGGCTCGGTGTAGGACTGCTCGTGGATCAGCACGTCGGAGGCGAGGGCGCTGGCCGAGTCGGTGAGGACGGGCAGGTCGTCGTAGTCGACCCACACCAGCCCGGCGGCGTCGGCGGCCTGGTGTGGGGTCTCGGCCACCACCACCGCCACCGGCTCGCCGTAGTAGCGGACCTTGCCCTTGGCCAGGACGTAGTGGTCGGGCACGATGTGGCCGAAGCGGCGGCCGAGGTGGCCGAGGTCGTCGGCGGTGACCACCGCGATCACGCCACCGACAGCCTCGGCCTCGGCCCGGTCGATCCCGGCGATTCGGGCGTGGGCCCGCTCCGAGCGCACCACGGCGGCGTGGGCCATGTTGGGCATGACCATGTCGACGGCGTAGCGGGCCCGCCCGGTGACCTTCTCCCAGGCGTCGCTCCGGGGCCCGGCGGTCATCTCGGAGCCTCCGGCGGCCCGGCCCGCATCCGGGAGGCGGCGGCCGCCCATACGGCTCGTCCCGGCAGTCCGACCGCGGACGCCGAGACGGCTCGCCAGGGCGGCCCGACCCTGGCCACGAGGGCCGATAGGACTCGCACGGTCGGTCCGGCGGCGGCTGTCACTGGTCGTCCTCCGGCGAGCCGTCGTCCGTTCGGGCGGCGGCCAGCGTGACCGCGGTCTCGATGGGCGCATAGCCGGTGCAGCGGCACAGGTTGCCGTCCATCCACTCCCGGATCTCGTCCGCGCTGGCGGCGGGACAGGTATCAAGCAGGGCGACGGCCATCATGACGAAGCCGGGGGTGCAGAAGCCGCACTGGAGGGCGTTGGCCGCCATGAAGGCTTCCTGCACCGGGTGCAGGTCCCGACCCTGAGCGAGACCCTCGACGGTGAGCACCTCGGTGCCGTCGAGGTCGCAGGCCAGAGCAGTACACGAGCTGACCGGGTTGCCGTCCACCAGCACGGTGCAGGCCCCGCACACCTGCATCTCGCAGCTCACCTTGGTGCCGGTGAGCCCGAGTCGCTCCCGCAACAGCTCGGCCACGGTGAGCCGCACCGGCACCAGCGCCTCGACATCCCGGCCGTTGACCCGCACCCGGATCACGGTCGAGGTCGCCACCGGGGAGGTCACAGTTCCACCCCCAAGGCCCGCTGGAGGCGGGCCCGCAGCACCGAGCGCTTGTAGTCGGAAGGGCCGGTCATGTCGTCGCTGAGCTCGAGACTGTCGACGAAGGCGGCCAGTCCGGCAGCGTCGCCCGCGGCGATCACGGCCCGGGTGGGCCGCTCGGTGGCCGCGCCCACAGTGACCTCCCACTGCGAGTCCGTGGCCACCAAGGCCACCCCCAGGGTGGGCCGCTCGTAGCTCTGGAGCTTCCAGTACGACGTGCCCGCCGGCTCGAAGGGCACCGTTACGGCGATGAGCAGCTCGTCCTCAGCCAGCGACGTCTCGAACGCGCCCACGATCAGCTCGTCGATCGACAGGGTGCGGGCACCCCGAGCCGAGCGGACCTCCGCCATCGCCCCCAGCGCAACCAGAACGCAGCCCAGGTCGGAGCGGGGTTCGGCGAAGCACAGGTTGCCGCCCACGGTCCCGGTGGAGCGCACCCGGGCGTTGCCGACCCGCGAGGCAGCCGCGGCCAGGGTGGGCAGACGCTCCCGGACGCCGGGGTGATCCGACAGCCGCCTATGGGTCACGGCCGCCCCGACGGTCACGGTGCCGGCGTCAGCGTCGACCTCAATCCCCTTCAGCGCCTCGACCCGCTTCAAGTCCACAATCGCCGCCGGCCGGCGCAAGCCCAGCCCCATGGCCGGCACCAGCTCCGTCCCCCCGGCGTACGGCGCATGTTCGTAGTCGACCGCAGCCAGCACCTTGTCCAGGTCCCCAGACCGGACCAGCCCCAACTCAGGCAGCACCGTCACCGGCCGGCAACTCTCTAGACCTTGCAGTCATGGCCTCGTATGGTGTCAACGTGGCACTTGGCTTTCATCATCGGCCGACGGGTTGAGGCCAGCGACACCTGGGTGGCGACTGCCGGCGGCCGCGACCGGACTGCTGCTGACCTTGGCCGCGTCCGCATGCTCTACCCCACCCGACGACGAGAGCACCGCTGACATCGAGGAACCGACGACCACCGTCGCAACAGCCTTGCCCACCACGGCCGCTCAACCAGAGCCGCCTCCGACCACCGCTCAATCCGACGAACCAGAGCCGCCTCCGACCACACGGCCAGAGGCCGCGACCGACACCGAGGAACCTTCAACGTCGGAAGATCACGACCAAGCCACGCCCGACGGCTCCAGCACGGAGCCTGAGGCTGCGGCCGACACCGAAGAAGCTCCGACGTCCGAGGAGGACGAGGAAACCCCACCCGAGGACCCCAGCGCGGAATCAGACGGCGACGAAGGCCCCGACGGAACGCCTACCGAGACAAAGGACGTCTTCGAGACGGTCAACCTGGCAGCCTTCCCGGATCTAGTCCGCCAGAGGCTTCTGCCCTGGAGCGATGGGTTCCTGCACTTGGGGTATCTGCCTTCCGACAACTCAGAGGAGTCGTGCGACGCTGGCCGATTCATGACAAGGTTCTCTACAGACGGAGCGGAATGGACTGAATTCTCGGATCTTGAGATTCCGAGCGTACACAATAGGCCCTCACTACTATCGCAACTAGGGTATGAGGATCTCAATTGCTGGGTCAACCAACATAGGTCTGTTGTTCATATCTCGTCCGCCGGTGAGCATCTCGTGGTCGCGTCACAATGGCCAACATACCTGGATACATGGTATGGAAGAACTGCCGAGGAGGCGACGTGGCTAGATCAGTTGATAGGGAATCCTCCTATCATATTCTTGTCCATCACTAGAGACTTGATCAATTGGGAAACTACAGAAATGCCAATTCCTCGACCTGATGGACTGCACAACTCCCTGCAGACTGCACCATTCCTATCTGGTATATCACTCGACGATCATGGATGGCTGTTGGAACTGCAGACAGTGACATACATGAACTTGTTTTCCTTGATGCCAGCGGACATTAGGCAATCAGCCATAGAAGCAAGACCCAAGTACGATGGTCCGTGGCATGACGAGAGCACCGGTGAGGATGGAGTGACTGTCGAATGGCGGACCGACGAGACGTCCTATGACTTCCCTTACACCCGGTTCGTCTCTTGGGATGAACTAGGAACTACTGAGGAACTCTACTATGACTACGGATCCATAGGGAATAAGCCCTATCACCCTCCCTGGCGCTACTCGGGATCGATCTTCGCTGCAACTTGGGGAGAGAGTCCAAGGACACTCGATCTACCAACAGTTCACATATGCTGTGATGTGGTACGGACCGAGTCAGGATATGTCGGCCTGTCAGACCACTCCATTGCCGGCTACGCACCCTGGCGGTTCGGTCCGGCGATTGTGGTGTTCTCGTCAAACGGCGAGGTATGGGAAGTGCGCGGGCCCCTTGCAGGGGAAGAAACGTGGGTTAATGACATCCGCTCGGTGAATTCGGGGGTTCTGGTCGTCGGCAGCGTGGCCGACGAGTACGACTCGGTGGTGGGAGACGACCCCGATCTGACCCCTGGCCCTATCCACTGGCTTGGAACTGCCCATGCCGCGGAATGGCAGCCCATCACGCTGCCTGAGGGCACCACCCTGATCGAGTGGCTGATGGCGAACGACAGGGCACCCATCGACTGGCGGCATCTGGCCGTGAACGGCAACATCGTCCTCCGGATCGGAGAGAACGACAGCATCGAGCGGTACGTGGCGCCCGAATAGCTCCTAGCAGCGCCGTCAGCCGGTGCCCGCGAGGCCGGTGGTGGCGTTGGTGCAGAAGGTGTCTATGAGCTTGGTGGCCTTGGAGCGGATCAGGCCGGCGCCGAGGGTGGCCACCCGGCCGGTGATCTCGTAGGAGCCGTTGAGGCGGACCCGGGTCTGGCCGGGGCCGGCATCGGACAGGCGGGCGGAGGCGTCGATCATGATGCGGGAGCGGATCTGGCGGTCCTCGCCCCGGGCCCGGATCGCCACCTCCTCGCCATCACGCACCCCCGCCACCTCGATGTGAAGGTCGGCTCGCAGCGAGAACGGGCCCACCTTGTCCTCGAACGCGGCCCGGAAGCTGGAACCGTCGATGCCGGAGCCTCCCGACGAGACCTCGGTCACCGAGTGCATGATCGGCAGCCACGACGCCACCGCCTCCACGTCCAGCAGCCGGGGCCACACGTCGTCGCGGGCGGCCGCGACCACGAACTCCCGGTCTACCGCTTCCCTCACATCAAGCCCTCGCCCAGCCAGAGCCTAGGCGAACGGGTCTAGCCGGACGGCTCGCCTTCGGGCTCGGGAGTGCCCGCGCCCGGGATCAGCAACCTGTGTTCGAGCGCAGCGTCGACCGCCTCCGTAGCGTTGAGGTGGGCGATCAAGGCGGTCAGCTTCCGGTCGAGTTCGGCGATCTGCGCTGCCTGCGCGGCGAACCCGGCCTCCACCTTGTCCTCGAGGCGGTCCATGCGGTCCTCAAGGCGGTCCATGCGGCCCTCAAGGCTGTCGAAGCGGTCATTGAGGTTGTCGAAGCGGTCATTGAAGCTCGTCAGCGCGAAGACCAGCAAGGCAACGACCACGGTTCCCAGAAAGGTCATCAGGGCAAGGAAGAGTCCTCCCACGAGACTCACCAGCGGGTTCTCGGCGATCTGGTCTCGCAGCCTGGGCCTGGCGGTCCCGGCCGCCGCAGCCGAGCCCGCTGTCTGGGCCTGCGGCGTTGTGTCCGGATCGGGGGTGTGAGTCATCTGAGGAACTGTCCGCTGGGCGGGAACGGCTGATGTCACGGGCTTCTCCTGGGTCCAGCGGCACTGATGCGGGTGCAGCAATGCGCGTTATGAGGAACGGTGGCGCACCGCTGGATAGCCCGGTGGCGAAGCTCTTAGAAGAAAATAGCTTCAGATTTATTGTAGTGCAACTTCAAGACAAGGCGCTCCGCTGAGTTTCAATGCAAGCTGCACCCTTGTCGGTAAGCAGCCGGATCAGGATCGGAGGGCGGGGAGGACCTCGCGGCCCAGGAGCTCGACCGAGGCGAACCAGCGGTCGAAGTTCATGCGCAGGTCGAACACCAGGTGCTCCACCCCAACATCAGCGAAACGCCCGACCTGCTCGACCACCTCGTCGGGGGTGCCGGCGATCAGCGAGCCCTCGATGTCCTCAGCCGTGGTGAAGCTGCCCGACGGCGGCTTGGCCCACCACTTGCCCCGCAGGTTGGCCCAGGCCAGCAGGCCCTCCAGGTTCACCCCGGACACCGCCAGATCATGGGTGGCCGCGATCGACGTGGGCGGGATCACCGCGACCGTCGGCATGGGCCGGCCGTTCTCGGCGGTCATCCGCTGCATGGTGGCCACCCGCTCTTCGATGGTGAGCAAGGTGGTCCGTCCCGGCATCCAGCCGTCGCAGTACTCGGCGGCCAGGCGGGCCGACCGGGGCGTGGCCCCGCAGTACCAGAACGGCACCGGCACGCCCGGCTTGGGCTCGATGGAGATGTCGTCGAACGAGTACACGTCGTCGCGGTAGGTGACCCCGTCCTCGGTCAGCAGCCGGCGCAGGATCTCGGCGTTGGACCGCACCAGCCCCACCCGGTCCACCCCGGCCATGTCGATCACGTCGAACTCGTGGTCGAAGGTGCCCGCCCCGAAGCCCAGCACCACCCGGTCGCCGACCAGGCTGCACAGCGTTCCGATGCTGATGGCGGTGTGGACAGGATGGCGGAACGGGATCAGCGACCCGGTGCCCAGCGTGATGCTCTCGGTGACCGCCCCGATGGCGGTGAGGGTGGTGAGGGCCTCGTAGAAGGTGATGTCGGCCGCCTCCATCTCGGCGTGGGGCTCGAACACCAGGTGGTCGCGCACCCACAGCGAGTCGAAGGCGAAGCTCTCGGCCAGCACCGCCCCGTCGAGCACGGCCCGGCGGCTGGCGTGGCCCCCGAAGTGGGGCATCAGCAGGCCGAACTTCATGGCAGAGGTACCGGTCATCTATTCCTCCTCACAGGGTGGGGCGGGCTAGGCGGCCCCAACCGGGCTCGCCCACCACCTTGCGATCGACGTACACGTCCCGGCCCCGCACGATCGTCCGGTGGATCCGTCCCTTGGTGATCCGGCCGTCGTACGGAGTCCAGCCGCACTTCGACAGCACGGTGTCGGCCGAGTGGCGGGTCTGGTCGGCCGGGTCGAAGATCACGATGTCGGCGTCGTAGCCGGGCCTCAGGAACCCCTTGGAGGGCAGCTTGAACTCGGTGGCCGGCTCCTCGGCCACCACCTCGGCCACCCTCGGCAGCGAGATCATCCCGTCCATCGAGCAGTCCAGCAGCATCGGGTACTGCTCCTGGATGCCGGGGGTGCCGGTGTGGCAGGCCCAGCAGTCCTCCCAGCCGACCTCCTTCTCGGCCCGGGTGTGGGGGGCGTGGTCCGACGACAGCATGTCGATGGTGCCGTCGTTGAGGGCGCCCCACACGGCCTCGCGGTGATGGTCGGGCACCCAGTACGACAGGGCGTAGGGACCGAGCTTCTCGATGTCCTGCCACCGCGACAGGAACAGGGCCCAGTGGTTGACCTCACAGCTCACCGGCACGCCCCGCTCCTTGGCCCGGCGCACCAGCTCGACCGAGCCCTCGGTCTGCATGTGCACGATGTGGAGCTTGGTGCCGGTGGCCTCGGCCATCTGGAGGATCACGGCGATGGCGGCGTCCCAGATCAGGCCGTTGTGGGTGGCCAGGGTCTGGGCGTAGGCGGCCGGGCTGCGGTCGCCCCGGTCCCAGTGGGTCTGCTCGGTGACGTCCATGATGGCCTGGTCGTGGGGGTGGATCATGAACGGCAGCCCGGTGGGGTTGATGGCCTCGAACATGCGCAGCAGATGGCCGTGGTCGTGGATGCCGGTGCCGCTGGGATGGGGGTAGTCGCGGCCGGTGTCGACCACCATGTAGATCTTGAAGGCGGCCACCCCGGCGTCGGCCATGGGCTGCACCTCGCCGAGCACGCTGGGCACCGGGTTGTGGTTGTAGTCGACGATGCTCTTGGCCTCGTAGAGGTCGAACAGCTCCTCGAGCACCTGGAGGTTCTTGGTGACCGGGTTGAGGTTGGGCATCCCGAACACGGTGGTCACGCCCCCGGCCGCGGCCGCCGCGGTGCAGGTGCTGATGTCCTCCTTATGGACGTAGCCGGGCTCGCGCAGGTGAACGTGCACATCGACCATGCCGGGCAACACCCACTTGCCGGCGGCGTCGATGCGCTCCACCGAGTCGGGCAGCGGGATCGCCCCGGGGGCGGCGATGGCCGCGATCTGCTCGCCCGCGATCAGCACGTCGGCGTCTTGGGTGCCCGTGCCCGACACGACGGTGCCGCCGGCCACGACCCGGTCGACGGTGGGCGAACTCACAGCCAGGTGGCTGGGACGGGGACGGTCGTCAGCGAGACCAGCACTGGGGACGGATTGTATACAGACGGCAGCAGAGCCTCTGGGTCGCGTAGGATCCGCGCATGACTGAGCCCGCCCTCCCGTTCGAGACCTTCATGGGACAGCACGGGCCGCTGGGGGATCTGATCGGCCGGATCGACGAGTCGGTCTGGGAGCGATCGGCGGTGAGCCCGGTCCTCAAGGAGCGGGCCAGGATCGTCAGCGCCGAATCCCTCGGATGCGACTATTGAATCACCTTCAGGACGGTCCGGTCGGGCCACCGGATACTCGACGATGAAGCCGCCATGTCAGCCGATCCTGAACAACGCCGGCGCCTGGAGATGGTGGAGCGCTACACCCGTGAACTCGTGGCGAACCGGGGGGCGGTCGACGATGAGCTGACCCTGGAGATGCAGCAGGTCTTCACCAAGGCGGAGTTTGCCGACCTGCTGTTCACCATCTGCTACCACATCGGCATGCAGTACGTGGGCCGGGCCATGCACTGGGACGATGCCTGCCCGGTGCCGTGGCTGCGAGAGGCCGCCGGGACCGCCGGCTGACCTGCCGGCGGCAAGCAGTGGGCCGTCAGCACCAACGTTCGCTCAGGCGCCGTCGGGGTCCTTGACCAGCAGCTCGGGCGGCTCCGAGGGCGAGCTGGTATGCACCTCGACCGACCCGCCACAGAAGTGGGTGCGATACCAGTCGACCATCTGGGGGATCACCGCGTCGCCGTACTGCTTGTAGGCCGCGTAGTGGGTGGTGTGGCGCTGCATGACCAGCTTCTTGGGGGCGTTGGCCCGCTCGTAGAGGCGCTCGGCGTGGTCGGTGGGGGTGGTGGCGTCGTCGGCGACCGCGATGATCATCAGCGCGGCCGGGGCCACCTGATGGACCACGTCGATGGGCCGGTAGTCCATGATCGCCTCGGCGCAGCGCAGCGGCACCGACGACGGGATCCGGTCGTCGACATCGGCCTTCACCTTCGAGGCCCGGCGCTCGGGGGTGGGGACCATGATGTCCTCGCGGGGATGCACCATCTCGCCCTCGCCGGTGAGCACCCGCCGGTTGCGGTCGGCGTCGATGCGGGCCAGGAACTCGTACCACTCGTACTCGCGGCGCATCCGCCGCAGCCAGTCCCTACCGTCGGCCACCGGCACCTGCGACACCGCGGCCCGCACCCGGCGGTCGGCCGCGGCCAGCAGCACCGCGTTGCCCCCGCCGGTGCCGCCGCTGCCGAACGCCCCGATGTTGTCGGAGTCGACGTCGTCGCGTGTGCACAGGTAGGTGACCGCGTTGATCAGGTCCTCGAGCTGGTACTGGGGCAGCAGGATCCCCCGGTCGCCCCCGGAGTCGCCGAAGCCCCGGTAGTCGAAGATCAGCACATGGAAGCCGGCCGCGGTGAGGGCCTCGTGGTAGGGCAGGTAGAGCTTGGCGTCCTTGAGTCCGAGCCAGCCCGGCCCCTGCACGATGGCCGGCGACGGGCCGGCGACCACGTCGGGGGAGCGGAGCAGCCCGCTCAACTTGACACCCTCGCTGAAGAAGTCAACCTGGGTCTCGTGCACGGCCGTCTCCCTCTCCCGAGCCCGCCCGATTTGAGCCCGATCCGAACGCCCAGTATTGTATACAATGGCGGGCGCCGGGGATTCCGACCTCTCCCCGGCGCCCCTTCCGTTCCAGCAACCCTCGCGCAGCAGCCGAACCAGTAGGAGCAGTGTCATGGCCGACCTGATGTCCCATAGCGAGTTTCGAGTGGCGCTCGAGGAGGCGTTCTCCGGCACGATGGCCAAGGACGCCTCCTTCAGCCGGGCCTGGGCCACCGGCAAGCTCCACAAGCAGCACTTCGTGCACTGGGCCACCAACCACTACCACTACATCGGCCCGTTCGGCGACTACCTGGGCCTCATGTACGCCAACACGCCCGACCACGCCCGCGACGCCAAGGACTTCCTGCTGCAGAACATGTACGAGGAGGAGCTGAGCGACGACCGCCACACCGACCTGCTGATCCGCTTCGCCGAGGCGTGCGGCGGCACCCGGGCCTACGTGCAGGACCGCAACAACGCCATGCCGTTCGCCAAGGGCATGCAGGGCTGGATGTACTACGTGTCGGGCCGCGAGAACTTCGTGGTCTCCTCGGCCGCGCTGATCGTGGGCCTGGAGTCGCAGGTGCCGTCGATCTACCGCACCCAGTACCCGACCCTGATCGACAAGTACGGGTTCTCGGAGTGGGAGGCCGAGTTCTTCGACCTGCACATCACCTCCGACGAGATCCACGGCGAGCGGGGCTACCAGATCGTGCTCAAGTACGCCGACACCCCCGAACTCCAGCAGCGCTGCCTGCACTACGTGCGGGAGGCGGCCGACATGCGCTTTGCCTACACCAAGGCGCTGTACCAGACGTACGTCGAGCCCGACCTCGGCCCGTGGGTGGAGGAGGACGAGCGCCAGCCTGCGCTCGTCGGCTGATCGAGCGTTGAGTTCTAGCGCGGGGCTCTGATCGGCGTGCCGCGCATCTACTTCAAGACCGTCGACCGCTACGTCGAGTTCGCCGAGGGCGAAGAGGTCAACGTGCTGCGGATGGCCATCCGCGAGCACTGCGACGTGCCGTGGCAGTGCGCCAGCGGCAACTGCGGCACCGACCGCCTGGTGGTGGAGGAGGGCTCAGAGAACCTCGACCCGCCCCGCCGCCGGGAACGGGCCCGGCTGGGCGACCTGGTCGATGAGGGCTACCGCCTGGCCTGCCAGACCTACACCCGCGGCGACGTGACCTTCAGCTGGGACCCCGACCAGGTGGGCCTCGACGACGAGCCGGGCAGCAGTGACGGCGGCGGGTCCCGGGCGGGCTGGGCCGGCACCGGCTGAGCGGCTGACGGGCGGGGACGGCTGAGCGATGGCGCCACCCAGGGGATGGTTCGAGGTGGAGGCCACCGCCGACGAACTGGCCTCGGCGGGCAAGCTGGTGGTGAGCCTGCACCGCCACGAGATCCTGCTGCTGTGGAACGACGGCGAGCCGGTGGCACTGTCCAACGTGTGCATCCACCGGGGCCGCAAGCTCAACGAGGGCGTGATGCTGGGCACCCGGCTGGTGTGCGCCGGCCACCAGTGGGCCTATGAGGTCACCACCGGGTACTGCGCGGCCAGGGAGCGCTACCAGCCCCGCTACGCGCTGGAAGTGCGCGACGGCCGGATCCTCATAGAGCTGCCCGCCAAGCGAGGCCCCGACGCCTGACCGCTGAGGGCTGGGCACCCGCCCTGGTCAGCAGAGGAACCGCCCGCTAGTAGGGTGCCGCCCGGTCGGCTGTGCTGAGCAGGAGGAGCCCGCCATGATCGAGCCTGTGCGGCGCCAGTACCGGGCCTATGCGGGGTTCGTGACCACGCCCCAGTTCTTCGACGACTCGCCCAGCCAGTTCGTGAAGGTGGCCCCTCCCGGCACCGGGATCATCCAGCGGGTCAACCACATCGACGGCTACTCCTACACGCTGGACGACCGGGCCCGGAACTTCGGGGTGCTGGAGGAGTCGGCCGTCTGCCTGGGCCGCTCGCACTGCCAGGTGATCGGCCAGGTCGGCACCAACTGGGTGCACTGCACCGGCACCGGCCCCAGCGACATCGAGCGCATCTGCGCCGACATCTCGGCCAGGGCGGGCGCGCCGTTCGTGATGGCCGGCCAGGCCATCGTCGAGGGCCTGCGCGAGATCGGCGCCGAAACGGTCACCGTCGCCAACGGGTACTTCCGGCCCGACTGGTCAGCCGGCATCAACGGCTACCTGGAGGCGGCCGGCTTCCGGGTGCTGTGGGCCGGCAACATCATCGATCAGGGCCTGGTCGCCGACCACGACGAGATGCTGCGCCTGGAGGACGAGAACCTCTGGGACTACCCCGACCACATGATGTTCGCGGCCGCGGTGGACGCCCACTCCCGGGCCCCGCAGGCCGACGCCGTCGTGCAGACCGGGGCCGGCATGCGGATGGTGCGGGTGCTCGACATGGTCGAGGGGGCCACCGGCAAGCCCCTGGTGGCCTCCGACGGGGCGCTCTACTGGGCCATGCTCAAGCGGCTCGGGTTGGGGGCCAACCCCGGCTACGGCCACCTCCTCTCGACGCTGGGATGACCCCGAAGCGGACCATCGCCCAGATCGTCGCCACCGACATGTGCATCGGCTGCGGGCTGTGTGAGGCCCTCACCGTGGGCCGGGTCAGGATGGTCATGACCCCGGCCGGCTCGCTGCGACCCTCGCCGGCCGACGGTTTCACGGCCCGCGAGGAGGCCCTGCTGGTGGCGGCCTGCCCAGGCGCGGTGGCCGAGGCCCGGGTCGAGGCCGGCAACAGCACCGACCCGGTGTGGGGCGCCTACCGGTCGATGGCCCGGGCCTGGGCCGGTCATCCGGACGTGCGCTACGAGGGCGCCACGGGCGGGGTGCTGACCGCTCTGGGCATGCACGCGCTCCACACGGGCCGGGTCGGCTTCGTGCTCCACGTGGGCGCCGACCCCGAGCGTCCCATGCGGAGCCGCTGGGTGATCTCGGAGACCCCGGAATCGGTGCGGGCCAACACCGCGTCCCGCTACGGGCCGACCGCGCCGCTGGCCGGTCTGGCCGCGGCGCTTGACCGGGACGAGCCCTTCGCCGTCATCGCCAAGCCCTGCGACCTGGGAGCGGTGCATGCGCTGTCGAGGTCCGACCCCAGGGTGGACGAGCTATGCGCCCTCCGGCTGGCGCTGGTGTGCGGCGGCCAGTCGCGGCTGTCGAAGTCGCAGGCGGTGCTGGACGAGTTCGGGGTCGGCGAGGACGACGTCGCGCTGTTCCGTTACCGGGGGCACGGCAACCCCGGCCCCACCGTGGTGGAGACCCTCGACGGGCGCCGGTTCTCCAAGACGTATCTGGAGCTGTGGGAGGACGAGGCCGGCTGGGACGTCGAGACCCGCTGCAAGTTCTGCCCCGACGCCCTGGGCGAGGCCGCCGACGTGGCCTCGGCCGACATCTGGCCCGGCGGCGCGCCCACCGGCGAGGACGACGGGTTCAACGGGATCATCGTGCGCACCGCGGCCGGCGAGGAGCTGGTGGCCTCGGCGGTGGCCGCGGGCGAACTGGTGCTCGACCGGCCCATCACGCCCCGGGAGTTCGACGACTTCCAGCCCCACCAGGTGCGCAAGAAGGAGGCGTTGGCGGCCCGCTACCAGGGCCTGACCGACTCGGGGATCGCCCCCATCGAGACCCGGGGCCTGCGCATCACCGAGCTCGGCCGCCGGCTGGACCCCGAGCACTTCGGCCACGAGCGAGCCGGCACCCGCCGCCGGGCCGAGCGCCTCTAGCGTCCCGGAGCCCGTCCCGTGGCCTAGCGGGCCGCGCGGATAGGCGAGAGCCCGTCGCGTCACAGCGGTGTCATTCCCGCTCTTGTTCGCTGCGCTCACGGCCGCTCGGGCCACGGCCTCGCGCCGCATGAGCCGCGTCGTGCCGCCTATTCGCTCGGCCTCTCGCCGTTCCGGCCGTGTCAGGGACGCGACGTACAATCGTCCACATGAGCGGCACCAGCCGGATCGACTTGACGGTGCGCCTCTGGCGGGGCGGGTCGAAGCGCCAGTTCGAGCGGTACATCAACCGCCTTCTCAAGCTGCTGCCCCGCCACGGCGGGCGGGCCGAGCGCCGGGCCGGTGAGGTGGACGGCGGGCCGGGGCGTCCGGACGCGGTACTGGTGCTGTCGTTCCCCGACACCGCAGCGGTCGACGCCTACCTGACCGACCCCCGCCGGGACGATCTTGAGGAGCTCGCAGCCAAGGCGGTCACCAGGTCGCTGATCACCGGCGGGCGCAAGCACGACGCCGGCGAGCACGACCCGGTCGAGGTCACCGAACTGCCCCTCGAGGCAGGCTGACCGGACCGGCGGCGTCCGAGCCTCTGGTGCCCGCGGCTCGAAATCAGTAGAGAAACTCGTCGCATAGGAGCAATATCCGGGCAGATTTCCGGCGAGCTTGAACCGCGACCAATCCGCCCGGCCCCTCAGCCGCGATCTCGGAAGCGGGCGGGGCTCAGCGCCTCCACAGATCCCGGCGGCAGGGGCGGCGGCTCGCATGCGCCAGTGATCAGCGCGGCTGCCAGCCGCCCGAGCGCCGGGGACGTCTTGATGCCGTAGCCGCCCTGGCCGGCGAGCCAGAAGAAGCCGGGTTGGTCCGGGTCGAAGCCGGCCGCGGGCACGCTGTCGGCGGCGAAGGTGCGCAGACCGGCCCACGTGCGGCGCACTCCACGGACCTTGAGGGTGGTGGCCGCTTCCAGCTCCTGGACCCCCAGCGCGATGTCCTCCACCTCGGGGCGGGCGTCGCACGGCTCGCTGGGGGTCTCGTCGACGGGCGACACCAGCAGCATCGGCCCCTCCGGCTCGAAGTAGAAGCGGTTGCCAATGTCCCACGCCATCGGCCAGCCCGAAACGGAGACGCCCTCCGGCGGGGGGAACACGAACACCGATCTCCGCAGCGGCCTCAGGCCCAACGGCAGCACGCCGGCCAACTCGGCAACCGGATCGCACCACGCCCCCGCCGCGTTCACCACCACGTCGCAGTCCCAACGCTGGTCGCCCGTCTCAACCCGCCAACCGCCGGTCCGGGGTGTGAGCGCGGTAACCCCGGCGCTCACATGCAGTTCGGCGCCCCGGCGGCGAGCACCCCGCATGAACCCCTGCAGAAGCCCGTCCACATCGATGTTCATGGCACCGGGCTCGAAGACCCCGGCGACCGCAGCCTCGGGGCGGAGCACGCCGACCAGCTCGCAGCATCGCGACGAGTCGAGGCGATGGATCTCCACCCCGTGAGCCTCGGCCGCCATCGCCTTGTCCTCCAGCATGTGGCGCTCGGCATCCCGGGCGATCCACAGGAGGCCGCGGGGCGACAGCAGTTCATGGTCGGCGAAACCGTCGGGCGGCTCCACCAGGAACGGGCGGCTGGCCGCGGCCAGCGCGCTCACCACCGGAGCGCCCGAGGTCTCGGTGTGCAGGGCGGCGGACCGCCCGGTGGCGTGGGCGCCCGGGTGTGCCTCCCGCTCGACCATGACGACCGAGGCGTGCTCAGCCAGATGCCAAGCCGCGGCCGCACCCGCGATCCCGGCACCGATGACGACCACCCGCATCCGGTCAGCCTGCCACGCCCGATGCAAGCGGCCCTACGCAGCCCTACGTCAAGCCCACCCAAATCTGCACGGGTATTGCTCCCATACGACGGGTTTCTCTACTGAATTGGTTCGAGCAGGCCCCGAGTGGCCCGTGAACTCGGAGAGCTCGAGCGGGTAACGCTCTCCCGATGCGAGCCTGTACTGGCAAACGGTATACAATCCGGCGCGGCGGGTCGGCCGGGAGCAGCGCTCCGGAAGCCAGCAGAACCCAACCAGGAGGAGCGTCGTGCGCGACGGGCTGACCATCATCGACACCGACACCCATGTGTGGCCGTCGGTGGAGGTGCTCAAACGGTACGCCGACGGCAAGCTGCTCGACCGCTGGGACGCAGAGTTGGCCCACTACGAGCGCCGGGTGGAGCTGCCGCTCACCTACGGCGACCCCGAGGAGCCCTGGACCAACCTCAGCATCGAGCCTCGCGGCTACCTGCGCGAGATCGGCGAGAAGTCGCACCTGGAGGAGGAGCTGGGCGCGGGCGGCCGGGCCGCGCTGGAGGGCAAGATCCGGGGCCTGGTGGTTACCGAGGACTCCCCCAGCTACGGCGTCGGCCACGACAACGCCGAGGGCCGCATCGCCGACATGGACCGCGAGGGCACCGACGTGCACCTGCTGATCCCCGGCACCTGGCCCCAGTCGGTGACGGTGTGCGCCACCGGCGTCGCCACCGGGCTGTACGAGTCCTACGCCCGCTACATGGCCGACTTCTGCTCCATCGACACCAGCCGGCTCAAGAGCCTGCTGCTGCTCACCGGCGAGGACGTCGAATGGTCGGTGGGCCACATAGAGGAGTGCGCCGACCAGCCGGCGGTGGCCGGGGCCATGCTGGCGCTGGCCGAGGGCTACCCCATCGACGACCCCGACCTGGAACCGATCTGGGCCGCGATGGCCGCCGCGGACCTGCCGCTGCTGCACCACTCGTTCTTCTACGAGCCCCCCTACTTCCCCGGATACCGCGACGTGTGGGACAACATCGTGGTGGCCCGGACCGCAGCCCACCCCTGGGGCGCTCAGCTGCGCCTGGCCTACCTGCTGCTGTCGGGGGTGTTCGACCGGCACCCCAACTTCCGGGTCGGGTTCTCCGAGACCGGCTGCGGCTGGCTGCCGGAATGGCTGCTGCGCCTCGACGGGCAGTCCAGGCACCTCAAGAGCAAGGGGCCGGCGCTGTCGATGCTGCCCTCGGAGTACGCCCGGGCCGGCCACGTCTACTGCGGGATCGAGCTGTACGAGGGCCGCAAGATCTACGACTACGTCGACAGCGTGCTCGGCGACGGCGTGCTCATGTACCAGTCGGACTTCCCCCACGCCCAGTGCCGTTTCCCGGACTCGCCGGGCGCCGCGCTGCAGTGGGGCATTGAAGACGGCGCCAAACGCGAGAAACTGTTCTCGGGCAACGCCACCCGGTTCCTGCGCATGGCGGCCTGACCGTCGCAGCAGCCCCCGGCGCGGCCGACGTCCCACACGTACCCGAGACTCCAGCAGACAACGACAGAGGACGGACAATGGCCGAACGAGAGCAGACGCGGCTGCGGGAGCGTGACCGCAGCACCGAGGACCGCCACCCCTACGAGGTGTTCTTCTCGACCTTCGTGGAGAGGCGCAACCTGGCCAGCAACGGCCAGGTGGTGATCAAGGGCAAGGACCTGCCGTGGCAGCAGTCCCGGCAGGGTCGCAGCAAGTACTACCTGCACATGCAGGCCGAGAACCGCTCGGTGCAGGACTGGATGGTGTTCCGCAAGGACATCCAGACCGAGTCGGGGGCCCACACCCACCAGGGCGGGCTGGTGATCTACGTCACCCGGGGGGCCGGGTACAGCGTGTTCGACGGGGTGGAGTACCACTGGAAGCCCGGCGACCTGCTGATCCTGCCGGTGAAGCCCGGCGGCGTCGAGCACCAGCACTTCAACTACGACGACTCCCAGAGCTCGCAGTGGATCGCCTTCATCTACATCCCGTTCCTGTTCCAGACCGG
>JAJEHD010000016.1 GCA_022819505.1 Acidimicrobiia bacterium
GGCGAGCGCCCGGACCGCGGTCGGCTGGGCCCGCGGGCCTCGGTCCCGCCGGCCTGCCGGCCGGACCGGAGGGCCGGCGCTCAGTGGCCGGCGTGCGTGACCGTCCTGGACCGCCCGGAGGCGGGGGTGGAGGCATCCGTCGCGGCGGAGGCGGCGGCGGAATGGGCTTGCCCGAACGGGAGACGGGTGGGCTTCCCGCTCGCAGGGGCCGGGCTGGAGGAGCTCCGGTGACTGCTCGCTGACTTGCCGGCCGCGGCGGAGCCTTCTCCTCCGCCGCCGGATGCGGGTCGTCGCGGACGACACGCTTGGCGGGAGCGACGCTGCCGCTGGAGGAGATCGTCACCTTGGGCATGGGGGCCTTCTCGGAGGACACCGCGTCCGCGGGCGGGGCTTTGGCAACTTCCGGCTCCGCGGAGACGGCTGCAGCCGGACGCTCCGGTTCGCTCGGTACCGCCTCGGGCTGGGGCGGGGCGGCTGGAACGGCGACCGGCTCTGGGGGTTCCACCGCCGCAGCCGGTTCGGCGAGGTCGGCGGGTGCCACAGGCTCCGCGAACTCGACCACCGCAGGCTCGTCCTCCGGTAGCGGTTCCTCCAGTTCCTCGATCTCGACCACCGGCGGGGGCGGCGGCTTGAGCAGACCATCGCGCTCGGCCCTCCGCCGGACGCGGTCGGCTTGGGCTTCCACAATGCTCGAGGAGTGGGACTTGACCCCGATACTGAGCGCGAAGCAGAGTTCGAGCGTCTCCTGGTTGGTCAGCCCGAGCTCCTTGGCGAGCTCATGGACGCGGATCTTTCCTGGCAAAGAGTGCCCCCTTCAGGACTCCGCGCGGTCTGCGGGCCCGGGATCGTCCCCGGAGCGCGACGGCCACGCACCCCGAAGCCTACCGATCTCGCCCGGCCGAACGTCAGCCCGGAGGGCCCGCCCGAAGGCCCGGCGACGGCGAGCCGTGTCGAAGCAGGCAATATCGACGCAGAGCCACGCGCCCCGGCCCGGTCCGGGCCCGAACCGCAGCGCGCCGCCCGCGGCCATGCGGACCCGGAGCATCTGCGCGCTGGGTCGGCGGGCGCGACAACCGATACAGGTGCGGACGGGACTCACGGGGCCTGGGCAGGAACCCGCGGTGCGGGCGGGGCTCAGGCGCGGCCCGCCTGCTCTGCGGGCGACTCGGCCCCCTCGGCATCGGGAGCTTCGGCCTGGTCCTGGGCCATGGCCGCGGCCCACGCCTCGGCGCTGACAGCTTCGCCGCCGTCAGCAGGCTGCCACAGCTGCTCGCCGGTGGTGGGATCGGTGATCCACTCGCCCTCGGCCCACTCCACGTCGCCGTAGGCGGCCTCCTCAGCCAGCTGGGTCTCGCTCTTGATGTTGATCCCCCAGCCGGTAAGCCGGCTGGCGAGCCGGGCGTTCTGGCCCTCCTTGCCGATGGCCAGCGACAGCTGGTAGTCGGGGACGATCACGTCGCAGTCGCCGGTCAGCTCGTTGGGGCGGACCTCCTTGATCCTCGCCGGCGACAACGCCTTGGTGACAAACTCCTCGAGCTCGCTGCTGAAGGGGACTATGTCGATCTTCTCGCCGCGCAGTTCGTTGACGACCTGGCGGACCCTGGCGCCCCTGGCCCCCACGCACGCGCCCACCGGATCGACGTTCGGGTCGTTGGAGGACACCGCGATCTTGGTCCGGTGGCCGGGCTCACGGGCGCACGCCTTGATCTCGACGATGCCGTCCGCGATCTCAGGGACCTCCAGCTCGAACAGCCGCTTCACGAGGCCGGGATGGGTCCGGCTGACCACGATCTGGGGGCCCTTGGCCGTCTTGCGGACCTCGACGATGTAGGCCTTGAGCCGGGTGTTGGAGTCGGGGCGCTCGTAGGGGACCTGCTCGGCCTGCGGCAGGAGCGCCTCGACCCTTCCCAGATCCAGCAGGGTGTAGCGGGCGTCGGTCGTCTGGATCATGCCGGTGACGATGTCGCCCTCGCGGCCCGCGTACTCCTCGTACTTGAGCTCGCGCTCCGCCTCGCGGATGCGCTGCGTCATGACCTGGCGGGCGGTCTGGGCCGCGATGCGCCCGAAGTTGTCCGGGGTGACCTCGTACTCCTCGCCGACGGGGTTGCCCTCTTCGTCCAGGTCCTGGGCCAGCACGTGGAACTCCATGCTGGAGGGATCGATCGTCACCCAGGCGTACTCCTTGGCGTCGGGAAGCCGCTTGTAGGCCGACTCCAAGGCGTCGGCCAGCGCGGCGTACAGGGCGTCCACGGTTATGCCCCGCTCGGCCGCCATCGCCTGCAGCGCCTCCATCATGTCCTGGTTCATGGCTTCTCCTCCGTCTTGGCTCGTTGGGACTCCCTCCGGTGGCGGCTGCCCGGCCCCCACTCGAAGACGGTGCGGGCCGAGGCCAACTGCTCGAACGCGATGTGCGACACCAGGCCGTCCTCGCCCCGAAGGTCGACGCCGGTGTCGGCCACCGCCTCCAGCACGCCGGTCAGCCGGCGGGGTCCGTCGAATCCGGGGAGGGTCTTGACCTTCACCTCGGAGCCGGCGGCCCGGCGGAAGTGGTCGGGGGTGCGCAGCGGTCGCTCCAGGCCGGGGCTCGACACCTCGAGCGTGTACCGGCCGTCGATGAGGTCGTGCTCGTCGAGGGCCCGGCTGACCGACCGCGACAGCCTCGCCAGCGCGTCCAGGTCGACACCGGTGTCGGAATCGACAAGGATCCTGACCATCCCGCCGTGGTGCTCGACGTCGTAGAGGTCGACGGAGGCGGCTTGGGCCAGGGGAGCCACGAGGTCGCGGACGCGGTCGGCAATCGCCATGGTCTTGGTGGGGTTCTGCTCTTGAGAGGCGGCGCGGTTGGGGCCCGAACCGGCAACGGCGTGGGCACCAGCCCACGCCGCTTCCGGAGAATCGAACGTTGGACGGAGTATACCGGTTGCCCAGCCCCGCGGCTTCCCGCTCCTGTTCTCTGCGCTCCCGGGCCGCTCGGGCCCTAGCGGCGGCTCTTGCGCCGTATGCCCGCCACCACCGCCTCGGCGTTGTTGGCGTCATCCCCGAGCTCGTCGAGGTTGCGGCGACGATCCTCCTCGGCGGCCCGGCGAGCCGAGGCTCGCGTCTGGGTGGCTCGCTCCAACGCGGCCTCGGAACCGTGCTCGCAGATGAACTCGGCCCATTCGACCAGCGCGTCAACCATCGAGTCCTCGGCGACGACGGCCACGTTCTCGCCCTTCACGAACAGGTGGCCGCGACGGTTGCCGGCGGCGATGCCGAGATCGGCGTCACGGGCTTCCCCCGGACCGTTCACCACACAGCCCATCACCGCCACCTGGAGGGGGATCTCACGCTCGCCGAAGGCCTCCATCGCCTTCTGGGCCACGCCGAAGACATCCACCTCGGCACGACCGCAGCTGGGGCAGGCGATCAGGTCGACGTTGCGCCGCTCGCGCAGCCCCATCGCCTCCAGCAGCTTCCGGCCGGCCCGCGCCTCCTCGACCGGGTCGGTCGTCAGCGAGTAGCGGATGGTGTCGCCGATGCCCTCGGCGAGCAGCGCCGCGATCCCGGCCGTCGACTTGATGGTTCCGGCCGGCGGGGGCCCGGCCTCGGTGACGCCCAGGTGAAGGGGATGATCGGTCACCTCAGCGAGCTGCCGGTAGGCCTCGATCATCAGCGGGACGCTCGACGCCTTGACCGAGATCTTCACCAAGTCGAACCCGACGTCCTCAAAATAGGCGAGTTCCCGCATGGCGGACTCCACCATCGCCTCGGCGGTCACCCCCAGCTCGGGGTCGTAGAGATCGGGATCCAGCGAACCCCCGTTGACGCCGATGCGGATCGGCACGCCCCGGTCGCGGCACTCCCGGGCCACCGCCTTGATGTGCTCCGGCCTGCGGATGTTGCCCGGGTTGAGGCGCAGGCAGTGCACGCCGGCCTCCAGAGCGGCCAGCGCCATCCGGTGGTTGTTGTGGATGTCGGCCACGATCGGCACCGGGGAGCGGGGCACGATCCGGGCCAGCCCCTCAGCGGCCTCGGGCCGGTTGCAGGTGCATCGCACGATGTCGGCGCCCGCGGCAGCCAGGCCGTAGATCTGCTGCAGGGTGGCCTCGTGGTCGGCCGTCTTGGTGACCGTCATCGACTGCACGGTGACCGGCGCGCCGCCACCCACCGGAACCGTCCCGACCATGATTTGACGGGTCTGGCGCCGCGGGAAACTCGCGGTGACCTTCACGCTCGAATCCTACCCGGGCACAGTCAGCCGAAGCTGACCGGATCGAGGATGTCTCGCACCAGCGCCACGCCGCCAACCAGCAGCAGCAGCGCCACCACTGCGTAGGTGAGCGGCAGGAGCCGGGCCGCGTCCACCTGGTGGGAGCGGCCCCCGATGGAGCGGATCCGCTCGTAGGTGGCCACCACCACGTGGCCACCGTCGAGGGGCAGCAGCGGCAGGAGGTTGAACACGCCAAGGAAAACGTTGACGTACATGATCAGCAGGAGCACGTCGGACGCTCCGTCCGATGCGGCCTCCGCGCCGATCCGGGCGACCCCGTAGATCGACAGGATCCGGTTCTCGTCCGGATGGGACGTGTCGAGGCGCCGGACTTCGAGCTCGCGGACGCTCTGGGCCGGGCCCTCGACCGGATCGCCGCCGCCCAGTCCGTCCAGGGTCCCACCGAATCCGTCGGTCACGATGGTCGGGATGGCGAAAACCACATCACGCACCGTTGCCGCCAGCAGCCGGACCGACTCGCCGGCGGCGCCGACCACGCCGAGGCCCGGGTGGTGGTAGTCGGCCGATACTCCGAAGAAGCCCATCACACCGTTCGAGGGGTCCACCAACTCGTTGACGATGGCACCCTCCACCACCACGGGCCGGCCCGTGCGAGTGTCGACGATGGTTATGTCTATGGGCTGGCCGAGACGCCGGCCGGCGTAGCCGGCCAGCTGCGCATAGGTCGGCGCTCCATCGGATTGGAGACCATCGACGGCGAGGATGCGGTCACCCTCGATCAGCCCCACGATCCCGGCCGCGCCCCGGGCGGTGAGGCGCTCACCGATCCGGGTCACGGTCGTGTGCGTCGAGCCGTCCCGCAGGTAGACGACCTCCACTTCCTCGCCGGCCAGTTGACGGACCTGGCGAGAGAAGTCACCGAAGGTGGTACGGCCCACACCGTTGACCGAGACGAGTTCGTCTCCGGGCTGCAGGCCCGCGGCGGAGGCCGCGCTGTCGACCGAGACCGTGGACAGGGCCCACTCCGCGACCTCCTCCGGTTGTTCAGCCCGGCCGACCGACAGGCGCCCGTCGATCATGAGCAGCACGAACAGCAGCACCAGCGCGATCACGAAGTGCATGGCGGATCCCGCCGTGAGCACGAGCAGCTTCCTCGGGTAGCTCTGCCGCCGGAAGCTGCGGGACTCGTCGACGGGGTCCTCCGGCTCAAGGCTGCTCATGCCCGCAATGCGCACGTAGGCCCCCACCCACACGGCCTTGATGCCGTATTCGGTCTCTCCCCGCCGGAACGACCAGAGGCGGGGGCCGAAGCCGATGAAGAACTCGGTGACCTTCATGCCGGTCATGCGGGCGGTGACGTAGTGGCCGAGCTCGTGCAGGAACAGCATGGCCACCAGCAGCAGGATGATCACCACCCAGCTCACGCCGGCAAGCAGCCCGATGAGGGCCAGCAGGGCGACGAGGACGGCGAGGCCGGCGTGATCCTCCAGGCGTTTGCGCATCAGGCTGCGTCGCGCTCTGACACCAGCCCGGCCGCCACCCGGCGGGCGTGGCCGTCGGCGGCCAGCACCGCTTCGGTGCCGTCGGCCCGGTCGCCGGGCCACAGTCCCAGGGCCTCCTCCAGCACGCGGGCGATGTCCACCCAGCGGATCCGCCCGTCGAGGAAAGCCTGCACGGCTATCTCGTTGGCCGCGTTGAGCCAGGCCGGCGCAGTCTCCGAGGCCCGCCCGGCCTCATAGGCCAGGTCGATGCAGCCGAAGGCGGTCCGGTCCGGCTGCTCGAAGTCCAGGCGGTCGAGCTCGGCCCAGTCGATGGCGCCATAGGCCAGGTCGAGGCGGTCGGGATAGGCGAGCGCGTAGCCGATGCAGAGCCGCATGTCCGGCTTCGAGAGCTGCGCCACCGTGGCCCCGTCGCAGTAGGTGACCATGGAGTGCACGATGGACTGGGGGTGGACGACGACCTCGATCTGGTCGTAGGAGACTCCGAAGAGCTCGTGGGCCTCGATGACCTCGAGACCCTTGTTCATCAGCGTGCTGGAGTCGATGGTGATCTTGGGCCCCATCTGCCAGGTCGGATGGGCCAGGGCGTCGGCGATGGTCACCGCCTCTAGCTCTTCGAGGCTGCGGCCCCGGAAGGGTCCGCCGCTGGCGGTCAGCACGACGGACGCCACCCGCTCGCGGTGGTCGTTGGCCCGGAGGCACTGGTGCACCGCGCAGTGCTCGGAGTCCACGGGGATGATCTCGGCGCCCGGGGTGGCGCGGGCCCGCTGGACCACCGGACCGGCCGCGATCAGCGACTCCTTGTTGGCCAGCCCGAGCCGCCGGCCCGCCTCCAAGGCCGCCAGCGTCACCGGCAGTCCCGCGAACCCGACCACTCCGTTGATGACGGTGTCGGCTTCGCGGGCCGCGGCAGCCATGGCATCGGCGCCGGCGAGCAGCTCGGTCCCTTCCGGCAGCCGCTCGGCCAGCTCCGCCGCGCCGGACGCATCGGCCAGCGCGACGACCGGGGGCCGGAAGCGCTGGGCCTGCTCGGCCAGCATGTCGACGGAACGGGCCGCGCCCAGCGCGGCGACGCGGTAACGGTCGGGACGGGCCTCGATGATGTCGAGTGTCTGAGTCCCGATCGATCCGGTCGAGCCCAGGACGGCGACCGAGGATGAACTCAAGTCCCCTGCTCGGCCTCTCAGATCAGGTCGGTCATCAGGGCCACGTAGTAGGTGGCGGGGAGCACGAACAGCAACGCGTCGAACCGGTCGAGGATCCCACCGTGACCCGGGAGGATGGAGCCCATGTCCTTGATGTTGAGGTCGCGCTTGAGCATCGACTCGGCCAGATCCCCGATGGGCGCGGCCACTGCAACCACCACGGCCATGATGATCGCCACCCAGGCGCTCCCAGGCTCGGCCGCCACCGGTGCTGGCATTCCCACCAGCCCCATGATCACGCCGACCCCGACGGTGACGACCATGCCGCCTACGAGCCCCTCCAACGTCTTGTTGGGGCTGGCACGCGACAGCGGGGTTCGACCGGCGGCCCGTCCTACCGCCATGGCGCTCACGTCGTGGGCCACGGTCAGCACGATCGCGGTCGTAAGCAGCCCGGTTCCGTGGGTGGGGACCTTGAGCAGCAGGGCGGCGTGCGCACCGAGAACGCCGATGTAGGCCACCGCGAGGACGGTCACCGCCAAGCCTCGCACCGGCCCCTCGACACCGGCCCCGGTCAGGTACCAGAGCGCTCCGAAGACGACCATCAGCACCATTACGACGACGATGGCGTCCATCCCGCGCCAGTACGCCGCGAGCGGCATCATGACCACCCCGGCCAATCCCAGCACGACCGCCGGCTGGTAGCCGGCGACCCTCACCGCGCTGAGGAGTTCCACCGCCGCGAGTCCGAGCACGATGGTGGCCACGACGAGCGCCCAGGCGGGGCCCACCTGCATGGCCACCAGGATCACGGCCGACAGCACCACGCCGACGAGCACCGCCATCGGCATGTCGCGCTCGGCCGCGGCCACGGGGGCCGCACCCGAGCCGGTCATCCCGGCGTACTGGTCCTCGTAACCGAAGAAGTCCTCGTTCCCCATGGACGACCCCACCGGCTCCTGCGGCTCGATCGGGGGCAGGACCTCCTCGGGCTCGTCCCACTGGGGTGCGGTGGTGTGATCGGTCCAGACACCCATCTCCTGGGGGTCGGCCTCCTGGAGCCGCGGCTCCGACGACGTCGACTGCGAAGGACCGGTGGGCTCGGGCTCCATCCAGTCGGGCTCGCCGGAGTCGTCACCGAACACTGATCGTCCCGCGACCACACCCGCGTCGTCGGCGAGCATGTCGCCGCTGCCGGCGTCCGGCTCTCCAAAATCGTCCTGCTCGCTCACTGCATCGCTCCTTCCGGCTCGCCGGGCTCCTGTCCCGGGCCATGTGTGCGTTCACACCTCAAGCAGTTCATCCTCTTTGCTGGCCAAGGCCTGATCGACTTGCTTCTCATGGGCGCGGGTGAGATCGTCGATCTGCTCACCCGCACGCGTCACTGCGTCGGCGGACACTCCGCCATCCTTCTCGATGCCCTCCAGATCTTTGCGGGCCTGCCGGCGCAGGCCGCGGATCCGGTTTCGGGAGTCCTCCGCCATCGAGCCGACGAGCCTGGCCAGGTCCCTGCGGCGCTCCTCGGTGAGCGGCGGGAACGAGAGCCGTATCACCCGACCGTCGCTGCTGGGCACAAGCCCCAGCTGGGCCTGCTGGATGGCTCGCTCCACCGCGGTGATGTTGGCGGGATCATGGGGGGTGATGATCAGCTGGCTGGCCTCGGGGATCGCGAAGCTGACGAGCTCCCGCATGGCCATCCTCACGCCGTAGGCCTCCACCTGGACCCGCTCGAGCAGGGCCGAACTGGCTCGGCCGGTGCGGACCGTGGAGAACTCGCGCTTGGCCGCGGCGACGGCCTCATCCATGCGCTCGCCGGCGTCGGCCAGCACCATGCCGATCAGCTCCTCGCTCATGGATTGCGGTCCTCCTGCGCCACGAGCGTACCCACCTCGGCGCCGTCAAGCAGGGATTGGAGGTTGCCGGGTCCCATCAGGTCGAACACGACGATCGGGAGGCTGTTGTCCATGCACAGCGTGATGGCGGTGGCATCCATCACCTCCAGCCCCCGGTTGAGGACCTCGAGGTATGTGACCCGCTCCAGCCGAGTGGCGCTGGCATCGACCTCGGGGGCGGCGGTGTAGATGCCGTCGATCCCTCCGTGGGTGCCCTTTAGGACCACTCCGGCCTCCACCTCCGCAGCCCGCAGGGCGGCGGTGGTGTCGGTGGTGAAGAAGGGGTTGCCGGTACCGCCGGCGAAGATGACCACGCGGCCCTTCTCGAGATGGCGGATGGCCCGGCGGCGGATGTAGGGCTCAGCGATCTGGGCCATGTGGATCGCGGTCTGAACCCGGGTGGGCTGGCCCAACTGCTCGAGCGTGTCCTGGAGAGCCAGGGCGTTCATCACCGTGGCCAGCATCCCCATGTAGTCGGCCTGGGCCCGGTCCATGCCTGCGCCCGCGCCCTGCGTGCCCCGCCAGAGGTTCCCACCGCCGACCACGACCGCGATCTCGACGTCGAACTCGGTCCCCGCGTCGGCGATCCCTGCGGCGATGTGTCGCACCGTGTCGCCGTCGATGCCGCCGCCCGATCCCCCGGCGAACGCCTCGCCGGAGAGCTTCAGCAGCACCCGGCCCCAGCGAGCCGGCCGCCGTGCGGCTCGGTCGGCGGCATCGGCGGGGAGATCCATGTTCAGTCTCCGATGGTGACCTGCACGAACCGCACGATCGACCCGCCGTCGATGCTGTTCCTCACGGTGGTCTTCTCGCCGTGAAGGCCTTGCTCAAGCAGGACACGCTCGGCATACCAGCCCCGCATCCTGCCGTCAACGATCTTGTCCCACGCCTGGGCGGGCTTGCCCTCGGCCTTGGTGATCTCCAGCAGCGCTGCCCGCTCGCGCTCAACCTCTCCTGCAGGGATCTCGTCCGCGCTCAGGAATTGCGGCTTGGCGAAGGCAATGTGCAGCGCCACCTGGTGCAGAGACTCGGCACCCACGCCGCTGCCCTCCACGACCACGGCGTTGACGCCGCGCCCGTCCTGCCGGTGAAGGTAGGAGTCGAGGATGTTCCCGTCGGCGGCCTCGAGGCGCTCCGCCACCCCGACCTGGATGTTCTCCTTCAGCACCAGCTTCAGGTCCTCGATCTCGTCGGAGTGCCGATCGACCGCGCCGGGTCCAGCGTCGAGCACCGACTCGGCCAGAGCCTGAACCAGCGACGTGAACCGCTCGTTCTTGGCCGAGAAGTCGGTCTCGCACTTGAGCTGCACCACTGCCGCGCTCGCGCCGTTCCCGACGATGGCGATGGCGCCCTGGTCGTTGTCGCGGCCGGTGCGGGCGTCGGCCTTGGCCAGACCCTGCTCCCTCAGGATCTGCCGGGCGGCCTCCATGTCGCCGTCAGCGGCGGTCAGAGCCTTCTTGGCGTCCATCATCCCGGCCCCGGTCACGTCTCGCAGTGCCTTAACGTCGCGGGCACTCACGGCCATGTCAGGCCTCCTCGTCGGTGCCGGCTGCGTCGGCAGCGCCAGCGGCGGCGTCCTCGGCAGCGTCAGCAGCATCGGCAGCCCCGGCGTCGGCGGCATCGGCTGTCACGCCCGCATCCGGGCCATCGTCGGTGGCCGCGGCCGCGTCCTCCGCCGTAGCTCCGGTGCCGGCATCGGTGTCGGCGGAGTCCTCGACAGTCGGGGCGGCGACGTCAGCTGCGGCTGCCGCGCCGGCGGGTTCGCTGTCGGCCTCGGACTTGGCCCGGGCGACACGGGCTTCGCGCTCGGCGGCCTCGGCAGCGGCCTCGGACCGGGCCCGGGCCTGCTGCTCGGCGACCTCGGCCTCGGTGAGCACATCGCGCTCGACGCTGGCGACCTCGGACCGCTTGGAGTGAATGAAACGCCCCTCCTGCACCGCGTCGGAGATCACCCGGGCCATGAGCCGCCCGGACCGGATGGCGTCATCGTTGCCGGGGATGGCGTAGTCCACCAGGTCGGGGTCGCAGTTCGTGTCCACCACCGCAACGATGGGCACGCCCAGCTTCCGGGCCTCGGTGACCGCGATGTACTCCTTCTTGGTGTCGAGAATGAACACCGCGCCGGGAGGCTCCTCCATGTCACGGATACCGCCCAGGTTGCGCTCGAGCTTGGTCAGCTCCCGCCCAAGCTGGAGGGCCTCCTTCTTGGGCATGGCGTCGAACTCGCCCGAGTCGCGCATCCGCTGGAATTCCTTCATCTTGGCGATGCGCTTTGCGATGGTGTGGAAGTTGGTGAGCATCCCGCCCTGCCAGCGCTCGTTCACGTACGGCATGTTGCAGCGCTCGGCGTAGGACTGGATGGAGTCCTGCGCCTGCTTCTTGGTGCCGATGAACAGGACGGTTCCCCCGTCGGCCACCAAGTCCCGCACGAACACGTAGGCGCGCTCAAGATGGGCGAGGGTCTGGCGGAGGTCGACTATGTGGATTCCGGCCTTGTCGCCGTGGATGAAGCGTTTCATCTTCGGGTTCCACCGGCGGGTCTGGTGGCCGAACTGAACTCCGGCCTCCAGCAGTTGCTTCATGGTGACGACAGCCATGCTTATGTGCTCTCCCGGTTCTGCGTGGCCCGCGCCGGACGCGTTGGCGACCGGGTGAAGGCGCGGGTTGCGAATTGATTCGGCGACGCCGTTCGGCGCCGTCGGGCCCTCCAGGGCCGGTGGGTGAGTGTACCGAGAGGCCGGGCGGGGGCGGCACGGGCGTTGAGGGGTCGGGACAGTCAGCGGTTCGGGGGCGAGGCCCGCACCGGCACCAGCCTCACCGTGATGCGCCGCACGCCGATGAAGCCGAACGGGTCGACGTAGCTCCCGTTCGCCCTCACGCCGAAGTGCAGCCTCTCCCCAGCGATCGCGATCACCTGGGACGGAGTGACCTCGACACCGGCCCGGATGCTGATGCGCTGCAGGTAGGAGTAGCTGCTGACCAGACCGCCGCCATGATCGACCGTCACATGCAGGGATCCGGCCACCGCGCCGGAGAACACGACGGTGCCGGCCGCCGCGGCCCGCACCACGTCGCCGGGCTCGGTGTCGTACTCGATGCCGCGGTTGCCTGAACCGTAGGGTTCCTCCGGGTGCCGGAAGGGGTCGGTCACCGGCGCGTCGACGGGCGGGCGGAACACGAGCCGCTCGTCGCCGTAGGCAGCGCCGGCGGGATGCGCGAGCGGCATGGCCAGAGCCATGACCGCTACCGGGCCCAACAGACGGCGGGCGGCGCGACGGCGCCAGACCGCCAGGCACCGGCACAGGACGCATGGACATTGCATTGCTGCACTCCCCGGATAGTGATCCTTGCGGGGAAGCGCTCGCCGCGTCGGCGGCTACCTCCGCGGCGGCCGCTTCGCCAAGGCCGAGCCGCGGTGTGAAACAACCTACAGGCGAGACATCGCCTTGCGAAGCCGGGAGAGTGTCTGGTCCTTGCCCAGCAGGCGCATCGGCTCCCACAGAGGCAGCCCGGCGGCGGTGCCGGTGAGGGCCACCCGGACCGGGGGCTGGGACCGCACCCGTTGGCCGATGCTCGCGGTCAGCTCGTCGCCTACCCCCATGATGATGGCCTCAAGCCGCTCGGCTGAGGAGAAGTCGTCGTCAGCGAGCTGGGACACCACCGCCTCCAGCACCTCCGCAGCCGCCCTGCCCTTGACGATCGACTTGTGCCAGGCCTTCTCGTCGTAGGAGACGTCGGGACACAGGATCCAATCGATCCAGCCTGCGGCCTCGTCGAGGTGCGCGATCCGCTGCTGTATCTCGCCGGCGAGCGCCCGCACGATGCCCCGGTCGTACTGCTCGGGGGGCCAAGGGGCATCGGCCCCGGTGAGGAACGGCTCAGCCCGCTCCGCGAACTGATCGGTGGAGAGCGCCTTGATGTAGACGGAGTTCATGTGGTCGAGCCGGGCCGGGTCGAAGAACGCCGGCGCCGGCTTCACCGCGTCGAGGTCGAACAGGGCGACGATCTCCTCGAGTGGGCGGATCTCCACCTCGTCGGGAGGTCCCCAGCCGAGCAGGGCCAGGTAGTTCACCATGGCCTCGGGCAGGTATCCCCGGCGGCGGTAGTTGTCGAGGGCCACATCGTCGCGCCGCTTGGAGAGCTTCTGGCGCTTGGCGCTCACCAGCAGCGGCAGGTGCGCGTAGTGGGGCAGCGTGCCGAAGCCGAGGGCCTGCCAGATCAACTGCACCCTGGGGGTGGTGTTGAGCAGGTCCTCGCCCCGGACCACATGGGTGATACCCATGTCGTGGTCGTCTACTGCGTTGGCCAGATGGAACGTGGGCGACCCGTCGCCGCGCCGGATGACGAAGTCCTCCAGCGACTCGTTCGGGAAGCTCACCCGCCCCCGCACGATGTCGTCCACCACGGTGGCGCCGTCGTCGGGGCAGCGGAACCGCACCACCACGCCCGGACCGTCCTTGACGTTGCGCTCGCGGGACCAGCCGTGGTAGCCGGCCGGCAGTCCGGCCTCGGCGCACCGCTCCTCGATCTCGGCCCGGGTCAGGTCGCAGTAGTAGGCCGATCCGTCGGCCACCAGTTGCTCGATGGCGTCGGAGTGCAGATCGCGCCGTTCGGACTGGAAGTGGGGCCCCGAGTCCCAGTCCAAGCCCAGCCACTGCAGCGGCTCGATGATGGCGTCCACATACTCCTGGGTCTTGAGCGCGGCGTCGGTGTCCTCCACCCGCAGCACCATCTCGCCGCCGTGATGGCGGGCGAACAGCCAGTTGAACAGCGCGGTGCGGGCACTGCCCACATGCAGGAACCCCGTCGGCGCAGGCGCGAAGCGGACCCGGGGCGAACTCACACGGCGAGACTACCGACACCTCACTCCGCGTCATGCGAGCCGTTTCCCGGCAGGTCGACCGGGGCGGCTCTGTTAGCGTGGCGGCAGCTTGCGCCGCCGGTTGTCTGGAGTGGCCGTGTCCGATATGCCCCCGCCCCCTCCAGACGATCCGGGCTGGTCGTCCCAGCCGCCTAGGCCACCGCCATCCCCGGACGACTCGGGCTGGTCGTCCCAGCCGCCCGAGCCGCCACCACTCGCCCCGCCTTCGACGGCGGGAGGCGTCCCGGGTGCCCGCACCGCTCTCCTCAGCACTGGGGAGACAGTGGCGCTGGCCTCTCCCGGAACGCGCCTCACAGCCCGGATCGCCGACCTGCTGATCCTGGCGATCGTCACGGCAATCCTTCAACGTGTATTGGAATCCGGGCTGGACTCGGTCGCGTTCGCCGCCGGCATCGTCATCGCCGCCGCTTACGAGACCGCCTTCATCGCCATCAAGGGCCAGACGCCGGGCAAGATGGCGACCCGGATAAGGATCGTGCGCGCCAGCAACGGCACCATCCCAGGTTGGGGCGCCTCTGCGGCCCGCTGGGCATTGCCGTCCGTCGCAGCGTACGCGAGCGTCCTCGCCTGGTACGTCTGGGTCGAGCCGACCGCGACGACTTCCATCTTCTTGTCCGCCATCTTGTTAATCCTGTTGGATCACGCCAGCACCGGCCTGGTATACGCCTCGTTGCTCTGGCATAAGCGCCGCCAAGGATGGCACGACATGGTCGCCCGGACCCTGGTGATCAACACGCCGGAGCAGACGGCACGGTCCAACAGGGTCGCCATCGGGGTCGGCATTGCCCTCGTAGCGCTCGCCGTCCTGCTCCCCATCGTGCTCTTTATCGCGCTCATCTCGGCATTCGGCCCCTGACAGGAGGCTCTGCTACCGTCGCGCCGACCTAGCAGTCCCGAGATCGAAGGAGCAGCCCGTGTCCGACTTGCCCCCACCCCCTCCTGACGACTCGAACTGGTCTACCCAACCTCCTCCCCCGCCGGAGTCCGCTCCCACCAACCCCCAGGCGAGGACAGGCTGGGCCACTCTCGGAACAGGAGGGACCGTCGAACTCGCCGGCCCCCTGGGTCGCCTCGGCGCCAGGATCATCGACGTCGTGATCATGTTCGTGATCAGCATCATCCTGGTCGCGGTCGGAGTGTTGTCGGCGCTCGGCCTCGCCTCCGGCGATGTGACCGATGAGGAGTCCGCCGCGGGCGTGGCGGCCTTTGTCGGTTTCGCGTTGGCCGGCGCGGTGGTCGGCATCATCTACGAAGTCAGCATGATCGCTCTCAGAGGCCAGACTCTCGGAAAGATGGCGACGCGCATCAAGGTCGTGCGGGCTGACAACGGCCTCGTGCCCGGATGGGGCAAGTCGATCGGCCGGTGGATCATTCCCGCGGCGCTCGGCTTCATCCCCTTCGTCGGGTGGCTCCTGTCGCTGCTCGTGTACATCTCCCTGCTATGGGACAAGGTCCGACAGGGGTGGCACGACAAGGCAGCCGGGACCTTGGTCGTCAAGGTCTGATCGGCCCGTCGGAGATCCGGACGGGCGGCTGAGCCGCTTACAGACCTAGGGGGACGCGCCAGTCCTGAGCGGAGGCCTCGGCGACTGCGGCCGGGGTGAGGCGCAGCGTGTCGGCGGGGACTAGGTCGGCGAGCCGGAGCTTGACGTGGTAGCCGTGGTGGCCAGCTGCGCCCGCGAACCGTTCCCGGCGCCAGGTCACGAGAGCGGCGTCAGCGTCGATCAAGTAGCCAAACAGCTCCAGCGCCAGCCGCAGGTCGTGCACCACTGGCGCCCGGCCGAACAGGGAGGCCCGGCGTAGGGCCACCGCGCAGCATCCGGCCAGCGCGTCGTCCTCCCGCTCGCCGTCGGCCAGTACCAGCCGGCCGGCGAAGCGCTCGGCCAGCTTCAGCGCGTAGCCCTGGTCGGGGCCCTGGCAACCCAGACCGGGACCGGCAGTCGGCTCCCCGCCCACCACCTCGCCGGGCCGGTCGGCCATCCACGGATCGTCCCGCCGGGGCGGCGACCGGTAGATGGAGGGAGCCTTGGCGGTAGCCGGAACGTAAGACGGAGCAGCCACGGCCACGCAGGGTAGTGCCACACGGCCCAACGCCCCTCCTCATGGACCGCAGAGGGGAGCAATCCTCATCGGCGTATGCTCCCGGCGTGAATAAGCTGACATTGATCAAAAAGCTCCGGAAGATAGCTAGAAGTAAGGGACTATCCTTTGTCAAGGTTCGGGAGGGCAGGCATGAGATCTGGGCAATAGGCTCGCAGATGATCCAGATTCCCCGGCACAACGAGATTCAGGAAGGAACGGCTGCAAGATCATGAACGTGGCACGGCGAGTGCCGCCGGAGACGGAGGCGCGGACATGAACGAGACGGCTGCTGAGGCGGGCACCGGGGCGCGTCCTGGTGACACCTTCCATGTCCGAGCGACGCCGGGAGGCGGCTGGTGGGGAATCACCATCGACGAACTGGGCAGCGTGTTCGCTCAGACCAGACGCTTTGAGGACGTGGAGGCGGAGGCTCGTTCCGCCATAGCCTTCTGGTTCGACGTGGACGAGTCCCGAGTCGGTGGCATTGTCGTGACCGCGGCCGAGGTCGCTGCCAGCTGACGCAGCAGATAGGACGGTAGTCAACCCCGCTAGGCCGGGTGGTGGCGTCGGGGTGGCAGGGGTTCAGTCGTCGGCGTGGAGCAGGCCGTACACCACTGAGTCGGCCAGCGCCTGCCAGGATGCCTCGATGATGTTCTCCGACACGCCGATGGTGGTCCACACCTTGCGCCGGTCGGTGGAGTCGATCAGCACCCGGGTCACCGCGCCGGTCCCCTTCTGGGTGTCGAGCACCCGGACTTTGAAGTCGGTGAGCGAGATGCTCTCCAGGGCCGGGTAGCGGTCGCCCAGCGCGTTGCGCAGCGCGGTGTCCAGGGCGTTGACCGGGCCGTTGCCCTCCCCCACGGCCACGCAGCGCTCGCCGCCGACCCACACCTTGACGGTGGCCTCGGTGTCGACGTCGACCGACACGTCGTTCCAGGCCCGGGCTCCGGTTCCGGAGCGGTGGTCCATAGACACCCGGAACGACTCCAGCCTGAAGAAGTCCTGCTCCCAGCCGGCCGCGCCTCGCATCAGGAGCTCCAGGGAGGCGTCGGCCGCCTCGAAGTGGTATCCGGCGTGCTCCAGCCGCTTGAGGGTGTCGATCACGTCGCCCAGCACCCGGCCGTCGATGTCGAGGCCGAGCTCGGCGGCCCGCATCTCCAGCGTGGACCGGCCAGCCATCTCCGACACCAGCACCCTCGTGCCGTTGCCCACCAGGTCGGGCGACACGTGCTCGTAGGCGTCGGGGCGCCGGCTCAGGGCGCTGGCATGCAGTCCGGCCTTGTGGGCGAAGGCGCTGGCCCCGACGTAGGGCTGCTGGGGGTTCAAGGGAAGGTTGACCAGTTCGGCCACGTGGTGCGACACCGACGTGAGCATCGGCAGGCGGCCATCCGGCAGCGCCTGCATGCCCATCTTCAGTTCCAGGTTGGCGATGATGGGCACCAGGTCGCAGTTGCCGACCCGCTCGCCGTAGCCGTTGATGGTGCCCTGCACGTGAACCGCCCCGGCCTGAACCGCGGTCAGCGCGTTGGCCACGCCGCAGCCGGTGTCGTTGTGGAGGTGGATGCCGACGTCGCAGTCCACGTGGGCGACCACGGCCGCGACCGCCTCGGAGATGTCGTCGGGCAGGGTGCCGCCGTTGGTGTCGCACAGCACCACGGTGGAGGCGCCGGCCATGGCCGCGGCCTCCAGCACCCGCAGGCTGAACTCGCCGTTGTTGCGGTAGCCGTCGAAGAAGTGCTCGGCGTCGAAGAGCACCCGCTTGCCCGCCGCCACCAGGAACTCCACCGAGTCGGCCACCATGGCCACCCCCTCGTCGAGAGTGGTCTGCAGCGCCTCGGTGACGTGATAGTCCCAGCACTTGCCGACGATGCACACCGCCGGGGTTCCCGCCGAGGCCAGGTTGGCCAGCACCTGGTCCGAGTCCACCTTGCCCCTGGCCCTGCGGGTGGATCCGAACGCCACCAGCTCGCTGACCTTCAGGTCGAGCTCCGAGCGGGCCCTGGTGAAGAACTCGTCGTCCTTGGGGTTGGCGCCCGGCCAGCCCCCCTCGATGAACGCGACCCCGAGGAGGTCGAGCTGCTCGGCGATGCGCAGCTTGTCATCGACGGTGAGCGAGATCCCCTCAAGCTGGGTGCCGTCTCGCAGGGTGGTGTCGTAGATCTCTACCGAGGGGCGCTCTCCACTACTCATGCACGTACTCGTTCCATGTCTTGTAGCGGTCGGTGCGGCCCCGCACCGCGTCGGCGTAGGCCTCGGCGATGGCCAGCGTGCGAGGTCCGGGGCACTCCAGCGCCCGGTCGTCCACCGAGTTGACCGCGCCCACCTCGGTCGCGGTCCCGCACACGAAGACCTCCTGGGCTGTGTACAGGTCGCTGCGGGCCAGGTCGCCGACGACGACGTCGATGCCGATGTCGCGGGCGATGGTGATCACCGAGTCCTGGGTGATGCCGGGCAGGGCCCCCGATGACAGCGGCGGCGTCACCATCACCTCGGCCGCGCCGGCGAAGATGTTCTCACCGCTGCACTCCGACACCAGACCGGCTGGGTTGAGCATGATGGCCTCGTCGTACCCGGCCCTCAGCGCCTCCATCTTGGCCAGCGTCGAGTTGGCGTAGTTGCCGGTGGTCTTTGAGGCGGGGGGCATGATGTTGTGGTCGTGGCGGGCCCATGACGAGATCTTCAGGCGCACCCCTTTGGTGAGCGCTTCGTCGCCGAGGTACGCGCCCCAGGGCCACACTGCGATGGCGACCTCGGTGACGCAGCCGGCGGTGGACAGGCCGATCTCGCCGTAGCCGTAGTAGGCGATCGGGCGCACGTAGCACTCTGGAAGGCCGCTGTCGCGCACCACCAGCTTGCAGGCCTCCACGATCTCGGGCACCGAGTACGGCATGTCCATGTTGAGGATCCTGGCCGAGTTGTGCATGCGCTCGATGTGGTCGGTGAGCCGGAAGACGGCCGGCCCGTCGTCGGTGGCGTAGGCCCGGATCCCCTCGAACACGCCGGTGCCGTAGTGCAGCGTGTGCGACAGCACATGGATCTTGGCGTCCTCCCAGGGCACCAGCTCGCCGTTCATCCAGATGTGCTTGGTGGGTGTTATGGGCATTGTTCCTCGATTGGCCTTCCGTGAGAATGACTGTGCGGCTGTCCGTATCGACCCGCGGCTAATCGGCTAGGCGGGCCACGATGGCGTCACCGATCTCGCTGGTGGTCCCAGTGAGCGGCTCGGGACGGTCGCAGGCCTTGCGGATGCGCTCTGCTGCCTCAGCCTCGCCGAGGTGGTCCAGCATCATCGCGCCCGACAGCACGGCCGCGACGGGATTGGCCCGCCCAGTGCCGACGATATCGGGCGCCGAGCCGTGGACCGGCTCGAACATCGACACCCGCCCGGGATGGAGGTTGGCTGTCGGGGCCAGCCCGATCCCGCCCGACACTGCGCCGCCGAGGTCGGTGAGGATGTCGCCGAAGAGGTTGTCGGTGACGATCACGTCGTAGCGCGCCGGATCCTCCACGAAATAGATGCAGGCCGCGTCGACATGGTTGTAGGCCGTCTCCACCCGGGGGTAGTCGGCGGCGACCGCCTGGAAGGTGCGGTCCCACAGGTCTCCCGAGAAGGTCAGCACGTTGGTCTTGTGGACCAGCGTCACATGCTGGCGGCGGGTCATGGCCAGATCGAACGCGTAGCGCACGGCCCGCTCCACGCCGTGGCGGGTGTTCACCGAGCCCTGGGTGGCTATCTCCTCGGGGGTTCCCCGCCTGAGGAAGCCGCCCTCGCCGGCGTAGGCGCCCTCGGTGTTCTCACGGATGACCACGAAGTCGTGGCCGGGCGCGGTGAAGGGCCGCAGATTGATGTAGAGATCCAGTTCGAAGCGCATCTTGAGCAACAGGCCCCGCTCGATGATGCCGGGCGGGACGCCGGGGGCGCCGACCGCGCCCGCGTAGAGCGCGTCGAGGTGGCGCCACTCCTCCAGGGTCTCATCGTCGAGCACCGTGCCGTCTCGCAGGTAGCGGGCACCGCCGAGGTCGTAGTGGGTCGTGTCGAGCTGCACCCCTGAGGCTGCGATCACCTTCAGGCCCTCGGCCACGACCTCCGGACCGATGCCGTCGCCTCCTATGACTCCCACTCGATGTGCCATTGCTGATTGCTCGTTTCGTGTTGCTCGTCTCGTGATCCGGTTGTGCCGGCTTGCTCGTCGCTGAAATAAAGAAACCGCCCACCTGGGTGGACGGTTGAGGGCGCGCGCCGGGGTGGCGCGCGCTACGGAATTACGATCGCGGGCTTGTCGGCCACGGAGACAAGCATACCGCGCCGTCCCGCCGGCCGGCCATCCTCCGCTATTCGCTCGGCCTCCCGGGCGGTAGATTGGTGCGATGCCCGACGTCCATCACCTGTCACAGGACGCGCACGATCGGCTGACTGCGGAGCTTCAGGATCTCACCACTCGGGGCCGGATCGAGATAGCCGAGAAGATCGAAGCCGCCCGCAAGCTGGGCGACCTCTCCGAGAACGGGGACTACCACGCGGCCAAGGAGACCCAGGGCCTCATGGAGGAGAGGATCCTGCACCTGTCGCGGATCCTCACGGACGCGGTGATCATCGACGCCGCCGCCGAGGATGCCGGAGTGACTCTCGGCTCGACGGTAACGGTGCTCTACGACGGCGACGACGAACCCGAGCGCCTGCTCCTCGGCTCGGTCGAGGAGCGCGCCGACGGCGTGATGATCGTGTCGCCCGGCTCTCCGATGGGCAAGGCACTGCTCGGAGCGGGCGCGGGCGATCATTTGGAGTTCGAGACGCCGGGCGGGACGACCGAGAAGGTCACCGTCGTCGAAGTCTCCTAGACACGAGTGGACGGTCAGCGGCCCGGCGGCGACGGCCAGCAGCCTCGCAATCTGCGCTGGGCCCGGATCGCGCTGGTGGCCGGCGCGCTGCTGCTGGCCGCGGCCGCGACCCTGATCGTCTGGGACGCGGCCAGCGACGATCCGCCCGTCCCGGTGATCACCGGCCGCGACGGCTGAGCGGGATGCATCCGGCTCTAGGATCACAGGCGTGAGCGGAGCGCGAACGCTGAGCGAGAAGATCTGGGACCGCCACACGGTGGCCCGCGGCGGAGACGGCGAGCCCGACCTGCTCTACATCGACCTGCATCTGGTGCACGAGGTCACCTCGCCGCAGGCCTTCGACGGTCTGCGGCTGTCGGGGCGAGCGGTTCGGCGCCCCGACCTGACGGTGGCCACCGAGGACCACAATGTGCCCACCGCCGACATCGACAAGCCGATCGCGGATGCTGTCAGCCGCACCCAGGTGGAGACCCTGCGCCGCAACACCGAGGAGTTCGGCATCACCAACTACCCGATGGGTCACGCCAAGCAGGGCATCGTCCATGTGATCGGCCCCGAGCAGGGCCTGACCCAGCCGGGCATGACCATCGTTTGCGGAGACTCCCACACCTCCACCCACGGGGCCTTCGGGGCCATCGCCTTCGGCATCGGTACCAGCGAGGTGGAGCACGTCCTGGCCACCCAGACGCTCCCCCAGATGCGGCCGGGGACGATGGCGGTCACCGTCGACGGAGCCCTGGCCGAGGGGGCCACCGCCAAGGACGTGATCCTGGCCATCATCGGCCGCATCGGCACCACCGGAGGGGTCGGGCGCATCATCGAGTACCGGGGCCCGGTCATCGAGGCACTGTCGATGGAGGGCCGCATGACGGTGTGCAACATGTCCATCGAGGCCGGCGCCAAGGCGGGCCTGATCGGCCCCGACGAGACCACGTTCGAGTACCTGCGCGGCCGGGAGCGGGCCCCGTCGGGCGAACTGCGGGAGCGGGCGCTGGACGACTGGCGCACCCTGCGTACCGATGCCGGGGCCTCCTTCGACGTCGAGGTGACCCTCGACGGTGCCGAGATCTCCCCCATGGTGACCTGGGGAACCAACCCGGCCCAGTCGGTGCCGCTGGCGGCCGCCGTCCCCGAGCCCGACAGCTTCGACGACCCGGCCCGCCGGGAGGCCGCCGCCCGGGCCCTGGACTACATGGGCCTTGACGCCAGCACCCCGATGCGCGCCATCGCGGTGGACACGGTGTTCATCGGCTCGTGCACCAACAGCCGCATAGAGGACCTGCGGGCCGCGGCCGCGGTGGTCGAGGGCCGGCGGGTGGCGGCGGGTGTGCGAACCCTGGTGGTCCCGGGTTCGGGCCAGGTGAAGGCCCAGGCCGAGGCCGAGGGCCTGCCGGAGATCTTCCGGTCGGCAGGGTTCGACTGGCGCGAGCCGGGCTGCTCCATGTGCCTGGCCATGAACCCCGACAAGCTGGCGCCGGGCGAGCGGGCCGCCAGCACGTCCAACCGCAACTTCGAGGGCCGTCAGGGCCGGGGCGGCCGCACCCATCTGGTGTCGCCCGCAGTGGCCGCAGCCACCGCCATCGCCGGGCGCTTCGCGGCGCCACAGGACTTGTAATGGCCCTGCCGATGACCCTGCGGAACTCCGGCCCGACGAACGGCAGGTCGCGTCCATGAAGGCCACCCGGATCGTCTCGGGAACCGCGGTGCCGCTGGACCGCAGCGACGTGGACACCGACCAGATCATCCCGTCGGACTGGCTCAAGCAGGTGTCACGCACCGGGTTCGAGAAGGGCCTGTTCTCGGAGTGGCGCGACGACCGTGACTTCGTGCTCAACGACGAGCTCTATGCGGGGGCGACCATCCTGCTGGCCGGAACCAACTTCGGGACGGGCTCGTCGCGGGAGCACGCGGTGTGGGCGATCCAGCAGTACGGCTTCGAAGCGGTCATCAGCCCCCGCTTCGCCGACATCTTCCGCAACAACTGCACCAAGAACGGCCTGATTCCTGCTCAGATCCAGGCTGACGCCGCCGCCGAGTTGATGGCCGCGGTGCAGGCCGATCCCGATCTCGAGATCACCGTCGACGTGGAACGGCGCCGGGTCGAGGCGCCGGCCATCGGGTTCGAGGCGGCCTTCCCGCTGGAGGCCTCCACCCAGCAGCGCTTCCTCGAGGGTCTCGACGACATCGGCATCACGCTGCGCCACACCGAGGCAATCGACGGCTACGAGCGGCGACGGCTCCCCTGGCTTCCAGCAGCCACCTAGCCGCTAGCGGTGGCCGGCGCATCCATAGGAATGGGAGCGTCGCCGGGAACCACGGCGGGAATCGGATCGTCTCAACCCTTGACTGCGGGGCGTGTCGCCCGACTCGCCGCTACGAAAGGCCCTACCTCGATGCGCAAGACCCTCATTCTCGCTATCAGCACGCTGCTGCTGGCTGCCGCCTGCGGCGGCGACGGCCCGGGGGGAGGTCCCGGAGTCTCCGGCTCGATGGCATCCGGCGAAGGCGCCACTTCCGGGACCGACGCGGCCGGGAGCGGCGGAGGCGACACCGTGGTCGAACTCGGCCCCGGCGACGTGGTGCTCACCGCCGGGCTGGTGCGCTTCGATGACTGCGACACCCTGCTCGACTACCTCCACACCGAGTACTCGGCCCGAGTGGGACCGTGGGGATTCGACGGTGGCGGCTGGTTCGGTCCCATGCCGATGGTCGAGGCGGAGATGGACATGGCCAGCGACGACATGGCTGAGGCCGCGGCCCCGGCCCAAGGCGTCGCGACGAGCGCTACGGCCGCTCCGGTCGAGGGGGTCGACTTCTCCGGAACGAACGTCCAGGAGCTGGGCGTGGACGAGGCCGACATCGTCAAGACGGACGGTCGGCGCATCTTCACGGTGTCGGCCGGGCGGCTTGTCGTGGTGGACGCCGCCAGCCGCGGCACCGCCGGCTCGGTCGCCGTGGCCGAGGGCTGGGGACGGGAGCTGTTCATCGACGGCGACAGCCTGCTGCTGATCACCCGCTCCACCAGCGACGCCGCCGACCGCTCCGAGACCGTGCTCCAGAGCATCGACGTGAGCGGCGACACGCCGGAGATCACCCAGACCGTCAACGTGCAGGGCAACTACGTCAGCGCCCGCAGCGTCGACGGGATCGCCCGGGTGATCATGCGCTACGACCCCCAGTGGAGCTTCCCGTTCGTCTTCCCCCAGAACGAGACCGCGGAGGATGTCGCCGAGACTGCCAACCGGGTCGCGGTGCTTAACTCCACCCTCGACGATTGGCTGCCTCACTACACGGTGGGATCGGCCGACAGCTCGACGGGGTCGCTGATGGTGCCCTGCGGCGATGTGCACGCCCCGTCGGTGTTCTCGGGCTTCGGGGTGACCACCGTGATGAGCGTGCCCATCAGCGGCGCCTTCGATCCCTCGTCGTCCACCGCGGTGATGGCCCCCGGCGACACCGTCTACGCCTCGACCGGATCGCTGTACGCGGCCACCACCCGCTGGGTCGAGGCCGACATTTTCGATGACGACGACGCCTGGGAGGAAGCCTGGCGCCGGCGCCGCACCAGCATCCACCGCTTCGATATCTCCGGCACCCAAGCCGTCTATGAGGCCTCCGGCGAGGTGCTGGGCGTGATTCACAACCAGTTCTCGCTGTCGGAGCACGACGGCTACCTGAGGATCGTGACCACCGTCGGCGGACCGTGGGGCGATGAGTCCGAGAGCCAGGTGCGGGTGCTGAGCACCGGCGGCGACGTGCTGACCGAGGTCGGCGCGGTCGGTGACATCGGCCGGGGCGAGCAGGTCCAGTCGGTGCGCTTCGTCGGCGACGTCGGCTATGTGGTGACCTTCCGCCAGATCGACCCCTTCTACACCATCGACCTGTCCGACCCGGCCAACCCCCGGATCCTGGGCGAGTTGAAGATCCCCGGGTTCTCCAGCTACCTGCATCCAATCAGCGACACGATGGTGCTGGGCGTGGGATCCGACGCCGACCCGGACGGCCGCATCACCGGGGCCAAGGTGTCGCTGTTCGACGTGAGCGACCTGGCCGCGCCCCGCGAGGTGGCGGTGTGGACCGCCCCCGACGGCTGGAACGACGTCGGCTGGGACCACCGGGCCTTCCTGTGGTGGGCGCCCGAGAGCCTGGCCGTGATACCGGTAACGGTGTGGAACGACTGGTCCGGGGCGGTCGTGCTGAGGGTGGCCGACGGCACCATCACAGAGGTCGGGCGGGTCGACCACGAGATCGAGGGGGAGGCGCCCGGCCAGACCGACTGCAGGCGGCTCACCGAGGCCGACCTGTCGACCACCGACATGGAGGACTTCTCCACCGAGCTCGAGTACATGGTCTCCGACGACTACGGCGCGGTGCTGGCATGCGAGTCCGGCGAGGCAGGAATGACCGGCTTCGAGTGCTACGACGAACCGTTCTTCATCGATGAGGCTGAGCGGCTGGGTCTGCTCCGCGGCGACGAGCGGATATCGATCTGCTGGCCCACCGACGCGCCCAACGTGATCGTGCGCAGCATCGTGATCGGCGACGACCTGTGGACTCTCGGCTTCGAGGGCTGGGGCCAGTTCGACGGCTCGAGTTCGGCCCGCCTGCACGCCAACGACCTGCAAACGCTGGTGCGCCTGGCCGCCCTCGAGCTCTGAAAGCAAACGTAATCCACACTCTCAGCGGTAAGCTGAGGACGTGTCACGCCTGCTCGCCCGGACCGTACGCCTGCTCAAGTTCGGCGCGGTCGCGGGCGCGCTGGTCGGCGTGGGCCGCATGATCGTGCGACGCCGGCGCCTGTCGGATTCGGCGGAGTCGTCGTGGCCCACGATCGCGGAGACGGCAGCCCAGAACGGCGAGTCGATCGACGACGGTGCCGGTGCCCCGGAGCCGCCGACTGACGGCGACGGCGCCGATGACGGTCAGAGCGCCGGCTCGGGCGACGACGACGCCGACAAGGCTTAGGTCTATAGGCCGGCGATCTCCAGGTCGGGGAGGTCGTCGGCGGGAGTGAACCCGAGGACGCTGCCGAAGAACCCGAGTTCGGCCTCCAGGGCCGCGATAATGTTCTCGGCGGCGCGGAAGCCGTGCTGCTCGCCCTCGAAGAGGATGTAGGCCACCGGCACGCCCTTGGCCCTCAGGGCGTCGACGATCATCTCCGACTGGGACGGGGGCACGATCTCGTCCTCGTCTCCCTGTAGCACGATCATCGGCGCGTCGAAGCCGTCCAGGTGGTTGATGGGAGACCGGGCGAGGTAGGTGTCCCGGGCCTCGGGGTAGGGGCCGATGAGGCGGTCGAGGTAGCGGGACTCGAACTTGTGGGTGTCGGCGGCCAGGGCCTCAAGGTCGGCGACGCCGTAGCGGCTGGCCCCAGCTGCGAACACGTCGTGCAGGGCCAGCGCGGCCAGCACGGTGAAGCCGCCGGCGCTGCCCCCTCGGATCAGCAGCCGCTGCGGGTCGACGTCGCCGCGGCCGGCCAGGAACCGTGCCGCGGCCACGCAGTCCTCCACGTCGACGATCCCCCAGGCGCCGTCGAGGGCCTGGCGGTAGCGGCGGCCGTACCCGGTGGAGCCCCGGTAGTCGACATCGACTACGGCTATTCCCCGCGACGTCCAGTAGGTGATGGGTAACTGGAGCTGGCGGCGGGCGGCCGCGGTCGGCCCGCCGTGGGCATGGACCAGCAACGGCGGAAACTCACCGGGCGGGCCGGAGCAGGCCGGGTTGGCCGGCGGGTAGTAGAGGGCGTGGGCAGTGGCCGTTCCGTCGGGTCCGGTCGGGAAGGTGATCGCCTCGGGCTCGACCAGCAGGCCCGCATCGAACCCCAGATCCCGTGCTGGCCGAACCGCTCGGCGCTCGCCGTGGCTCCCGCCGACGGTGAGCGCGACGACCTCGGTCTCGTGGCGGTAACCGGCGCCAGCGTAAGCGAGCACCTCCTCGCCGCCGGGGGCGCGGCGGGCGACTGTGACGGACGAGATTGACGAGTCGGCCGCGGCCACGCGGCTGCCGTCCAACATGACCTGGTCTCCCGACGCCATGCCGGCGACTGCGACGATCCCAGCGTCGGCCGCGGCCCAGCGCTGCATGCCGAACACCCACGGCGGGGTGGCCACGTCGAACGCGCCGGTGACGACGGGCACGAGGTCACCGCCGTCCAGGCCGGCCTCGTAGAGACCCCACCAGTCCTCGTGGTCGCTGCAGACCAGCAGGCGGGCCACTCCGTCGCCGGGATCCCAGCCCGGCTCGCACAGGCTGCGGTCGCCCCCGGCGCCCAGCACCAGGACCTCGGTTCCGAGCCGGCCGTCGCGGAGTTGGTGAACATGGAGCCGGGTGGCGTCCCACGGCATGTCGGGGTGGTCCCAGGCAATCCATGCCAGCAGCGAGCCGTCGGGCGACACCCGGGGGGTCATCACGAAGTCAGAGCCCGCCCACAGGGTCTCCACCCGTAGCGAGCCGTCGGCGGCGATTGCCACCAGTTCGTTAGTCGGCTCGGTGCCGGTGTCGTGGCGCTCCCGCACGCACACGCACCAGCGCCCGTCGGGCGTCACCCGACCGTCGGCGTAGCGCCAGGCCCGGAGCTCGGGAGGCTCGGTGGTCAGCAGCACCGGGTCGGCGCCGGGGGTGTCGAGACGCCGGAGCCGCTGGTCGCCGAACTCGACGTAGTAGAGCGATCCGTTGTGGGGCCACCAGGCGCCGCCACCGTACTCGTGGACCCGTGTACGCACGTTGGCACTCGCCGGAGTCACCTCCAGCGGGTCGTCGCCGCGGAGGTCGCAGCACATGACCGCAGTGCGGCCGCCCTCGTCGGGGCGGCTCTCGGCCCACCACAGCAGCCACGGCCGCACCGGGTCGGCGATGACCTCGGAGATCCCCGCGGCCCCCCGAACCAGCGACGCCGCCGTAACCGGTGAAGGCCACGCCCCGTAGGGCACAACCTCCGGTCCGCTCACGACTGGAACAGCTCGACCATGCGGCCCACGCCCTCGCCGAGGTCGTCGTCGCCCAGCGCGAACGACAGGCGCAGCCCGCCGCTGGCCCCGAAGGCCTCGCCGGGGACGACCGCCACTCTGGCCCGCTCCAGCAGGAGGTCGGCCAGCTCCAGGGTGGTGCCCGGCCTGACCCCGCCGAAGTCACGTCCCAGCAGGCCGCTGGCGTCGGGGTAGGCGTAGAAGGCCCCCTCGGGCTCGGGGCACACCAGCCCGTCGATTCCGCTGAGCAGGTCGTGCATGGTGCGGCGGCGGCGGTCGAAGTGACCGCGCATCTCCACCACCGCGTCGAGCGGCCCCGACACCGCGGCCAGGGCAGCCGCCTGAGCCACGTTGCACACGTTGGACGTGCAGTGGCTCTGCAGGTTGCGAGCCGCGGTCATCGCGTCGGACGGCCCGATCATCCAGCCCACCCGCCAGCCGGTCATGGCGTAGGTCTTGGCTACGCCGTTCAGCACGATGCACCGGTCCCGCAGGTCGGGAACCACCACCGGCATGGAGTGATGCTCGGCCCCGCCGTAGGTGAGGTGCTCGTAGATCTCGTCGGTCAACACCCAGATGCCGTGCTCGGCGGCCCAGCGGCCGATCTCGGCGATCTCCGAGCGGGGGTAGACGGCGCCGGTCGGGTTCGACGGCGACACGAATATCAGTGCCTTGGTCCGTGGTGTCCGGGCCGCCTCCAACTGCTCGACGCTCACCCGGAAGCCGGAGGCGGCGGTGGTCAGCAGCGGTACGGCGATCCCGCCGGAGAGGGCGATGGGCTCGGGGTACGTCGTCCAGAACGGCGTCGGGAGCAGCACCTCGTCCCCGTCGTCGACCACGGCCGAGATGGCGTTGTACACGGCGTGCTTGCCGCCGTTGGTGATGAGCACATCGGAAGGGTCCACGGCCAGGCCGGAGTCGCGCTCGGTCTTGGCCGCGACTGCCTCACGCAGGTCCTCCAGTCCCCCCACCGGGGTGTACTTGTGGTGCTGGGGGTCGCGGCAGGCGGCGGCGGCCGCCTCCACGATGTGGTCGGGGGTGGGAAAGTCGGGTTCGCCGGCCCCGAAGCTGATGACCCGCTCTCCCGCAAGCCGCAGCGCCCGGGCCTTGGCCGTCACCGCCAGGGTTGCCGAGGGTGCGATGGCACCGACCCGCCGTGAGATCCGTTGACTGCTCATGGCCGCGAGCGTACCGGTGCATGCTCTACACGATCTGCCGATCTTTGCATGCCGGATGGCGTGGAGCGGGGCTCTGGCGGTGCCAGACTTCCGGGCGATGCCTGCACAAGCGCCGCCACGGACCGACACCATCACTATTCCCGCCGCGATGCTGCCCTCCGACGGGCGCTTCGGGTCCGGCCCGTCGAAGTTCCGTCCCGAGGCAGCCCAGGCGCTTGCCGGGCGAGCCGTCGACTACATGGGCACCAGCCATCGCAGGGCAGGGGTGCGCAGCGTGGTGGCCGAGTTGCGGTCCGGGATCGCCGAACTGCTGGGGGCGCCCGACGGCTACGAGGTGGTGATGGGCAACGGCGGCGCCACCGCCTTCTGGGATGCGGCCAGCTTCGGTCTGATCGAACAACGCAGCCACCACCTGTCGCTGGGCGAGTTCAGCTCCAAGTTCGTCGCAGTGACCGCGTCCGCTCCCCACCTGGAGGAGCCATCGGTGCGGGTCGGCGACTTCGGCACCTGCCCGCCGCTGGAGGCAGTCGACGGTGTCGATGCCTACTGCTACCCCCACAACGAGACCTCGACCGGTGTGATGCTCGAGGTCCGCCGGCCCCGAGGCGACCACGAGGCCCTGGTGCTGGTGGACGCCACCTCGGCCGCGGGCGGGCTGCGCTTCGACGCGGCCGCATGCGACGCCTACTACTTCGCGCCCCAGAAGGCGCTGTCGAGCGACGGCGGGCTGTGGATCGCCTTGATGTCGCCGTCCGCCGTCGAGCGGATCGAGCGGCTATCGGCGTCGGACCGCTGGACGCCTGCGTTCCTGGATCTCAAGCTGGCGGTGGACAACTCCCGCAAGGACCAGACCTACAACACGCCCGCGCTGGCCACGGTGTTCCTGACCGTCGAGCAGGTGAACTGGATCAACGGCAACGGCGGCCTGGAGTGGGCCGCAGGCCGCAGCGACCGCTCCGCCGACATCCTCTACGGCTGGGCCGAGGCCTCCGAGATCGCCGAGCCCTTCGTGTCCGACACCGCGATCCGCAGCCGGGTGGTGGGCACCATCGACTTCGACGACCGGGTGGACGCCGACACGATCAGCGCAGTCCTGAGGGCCAACGGCATCCTCGACACCGAGGGCTACCGCAAGCTGGGCCGCAACCAGCTGCGAATCGGCATGTTCCCCGCAGTCGAACCCGACGACATAGAGGCTCTAACAGTCTGCCTCGACTACATCTGCGAGCAGCTCATCACCTAGCCCGCCCCTCACAAACCCGCGACCAGCCAGGCCGGGGGGTGGCGGCGAGGAACGGGCGACCGACAATGGGGCGAAGCCCCGTCGGTCGGACGGCCTCGCCGACAGGACCCGCCGGCCGGAACAGCTAGGCCGGACCCTACGGGCTGATCCCGGTACGTGCCTTGGGCTCAACCGCCTGGCTGCGGCGGCGAGCCGACACCTGTAGCGCGGCGAGGATGGCGTTGCGGGTGTCGCGGGGGTCGATCACCTCGTCGAAGCTGAGCCCCGACGCGGAGCGGTAGGCCGACTCCTCCTCGGCCCGCCGCAGATCCTGGGTGGCCTGCTCGTCGGCTCCTACCGCCCGGCCGGCGCCGGCCGCTCCCATGGCGCCCACCGTGGCCGCCGGGAAGGCGAAGCTCAGGGTCTGGGAGTCGTGAGGGTTCATGGCCATCACGCAGCTACCGAAACCGAAAGCCTTGCGCAGCGTGACATGGATCTTGGTGGTGGTGGCCCGGGTCTGGGCCGCATACATGCGGGCCGACGCCCGAAGCACGCCCGCCCGCTCCGAGGCGGTTCCGGCGAGCACGCCGGGATTGTCGGTCAGGAACACCAGCGGGAGATGAAAGCTGTCGCTCACCGAGATGAAGTGGGCGGCCTTGGTGGCGGCTGCGGTGTCGATGGATCCGGCCAGCGCGGCGGGCTGGTTGGCCACCACTCCCACCGCCTCCCCGCCGATGCGAGCCAGCGCGCAGATGATCGACCGGCCGAAGCCTGGTTGGATCTCCAGGTACTCGGCGGCGTCGACCACCTCGTCCATGACCGCGGCCATGTCGTAGCCCCGCCTGCCGTCTCGGGGCACGAGATCGACGATGCGCTCGACGCGTCGCGGCCCGGCGTCGCCGGTGTCGAGAGCCGGGGGCCGCTCCCAGGCGGAGGAGCCGAAGTACGACAGGTAGGCGCGGATCTGGGCCAGCAGACTGGCATCGTCGACGGCGGTGTTGTGGATGGTGCCCGCGCCGACGGCCACCTCGGGCCCGCCCAGCTCCTCCTTGCCGACCCGCTCCCCCATGGACGCCTCCACCACCGGAGGCCCGGCGGTGAAGATGGCCGCGTCGGGGGTCATGACCGAGAAGTCGCACAGCAGAGCGGTGACGGCGCCATGGCCGGCGGAGGGTCCCATCACCCCGCAGACCATGGGCACCAGCCCCGACAGTGCGGCCTGGGCCTGGAGGTCGTTGGGTCCGCCGCCACCGGGATCGCCCGGCATGGGCGGCCGGTGCCCGGCTCCCTCGAGCAGCATGATCAACGGGATGCGCTCACGGCCGGCCATGTCGGCGATGCGCCAGCGCTTGCGGGTGGCGGCCGGGCCGATCGAGCCTCCCATGGTGGTGAAGTCCTCGGCGCCGACTACTACGGGCCGCCCGTCGACCGTCCCGACTCCGGCAACGAGAGCGTCGGCGGGCACCGGTCCAGCCAGGGTTCCGATCTCCGTGAACGAGCCGTCGTCAAGAAGCGTGGCGATCCGTTGCCGGGCGTCGAGGCGGCCCTCGGCGGCGCGGCGGGCCAGCTTCTCGGAGTCTCCCATGGCCCGGGCCTGCTTCTGCCGGCGTTCGAAGTCCCCGAGGGTGGCGTCCCAGCCGGAGGCGTCGCTCACCCCGACCACGGTAGCTATCCCGAACCGAACTAGCAGCACAATGCACGCATACCGTGCAAAACGCTGCCAATTCCCGGCAGGACTAGCTGATGGCCCTCGGCGGAGTGGTGAGCCCGTCGGGAACCGCAGGCGGGCGCACCGTCACCGGGCCTCCAGCCAACTCGACTTGCCACCACCCGCCGTTCTCCACGACCGGCCGGTGGATGGGTGCGCCCGCGTGGGCTCGAACCCAGGCAGAGGTCGAGGCGAGCGACACCTCTGCCAGCGCCGCCCGGCCCCCAGCCAGCAGGTCCGCGGCCACGCACGCGGCGGCCAGGCCGGCGATGGGATCGGCGATGGCGTCGCCGACGAACATCGGCGGATCGCCGGACACGACCAAGCCTCCCGAGACGGCGGCGTCGTCACCGAAGGCGATCCGGTTGCGGTCCGGGCCCTGGCGGCCGTGCCCGGTGATCGACACCCAGGCGGTGCCTGCAGCAACGACGTCGTCGGGGCATATGCCCCACTGCTGCATGACTCTCGGTCGGCTGGACTCCAGCACGAGGTCGGAACGGGAAATCAGCTGCCTGAGCTCGTCGACTGCACCGGGCTCGGGCAGGTCGAGACCGAGATGCTCCTTGGACCCGTTCACCAGCTCGAAGAACCCGGCCGGGCCCCGACGGGCGCCGTCGGGTCGGCGCACCGATTCGACCTTGAACACCCGGCAGCCGGCCTTGGCGAGCAGCCCGCCCGCCAGTGGCCCGGCCCATAGGCTTGTGAGGTCCACCACCGCCGGCGCTCGGCCGCGCCGGTGTCCGGGACCGTCGGACCGCACCGACCACGGCTGCTGTGGCGCAGGGCTGGCGCCGACCCCGGCCACTGCGAGGCCCAGCTGCGATCCCCGCTCCAACACCTCGATCACCGCCATCCCGGCGATCCGGCTCTCGATCTCGCCCCAGCCGTCCGCGGGCACCGCCGCTCCCACCAGGGCCGGCAGCGCCTCGATGTCGGTCGGGCGGGGGAGGTTCAGCGCGACCCAGCCGTCGCGTGCCCGCACCATCTGCGCGAACCCGCCCGCGCTTCGGGATCCGTTGCGGCCGAAGCCGGTGAAGGCGGCTCGCTGAACGGCCAGCGCCAGGGGATCCACGGTCACCTCAAGACCCAGCCGGCCCGTGGCCGAGGCCAGGGCGCCGGCCAAGCCGCGAAGCGGGCGCACGATCCCGGCAGGCGACACTGAGGGCGGCCCCGAGGCCGGGCCGGTCAGGTGCATGACACCCGAGGAGGCCCAGGACCGTGCGCACTGGTCGTCGTCGATGCCCTGCGGTTCGACTGCTAGCACAACGCCAAACGTAGCTTGGCTGGTTGGGCAACCGCCCTGCGACGGTCACAATGGAACCGCAGGGCGTACCGGCATCGGGCGCACGGCGATTCGACTAGGGCGGCAGGAGGACAACATGGTGGAGCTGAGGCCCGGCGCCCGCTTCCAGAGCACGGTGTGCGCCACCGAGGTGATCGTCGTGAAGGGCACGGGATCGGCCGAACTCACCTGCGGCGGCGAGCCCATGGTGCCCGCCGGCTCGGCCGAGCGGGCCGGTGAGCCCAGCGCCGACGCATCGGACGGGACCCTGCTCGGCAAGCGCTACGGCGACGGCGATGAGACGGTCGAGGTGCTCTGCACCAAGGCCGGCGCGGGCAGCCTCGCCCTGGCCGGGGTTGCGATGGCGGTGAAGGTGACCAAGCCGCTGCCGGCCTCGGACTGAGTTCCCCGAGCGTTCCCGCCGGTGAGCCAGCACTCCCCGACGGTGTCGCCCGGTGACGGGCGCCGATCCGATCGGCCTCCGCCATGAACCTGATGATGTTGCTGGAGATGGCGGCCACCGCAATGGGCGACCGGGTGGCGGTGGGGCCGAGCGGCTCGGGCATCACCTGCGATGACCTGATGGGCCGGGCCGCCGGACTCGCGGGACGCTTGCGGGCGTCGCGGTCCGAGCGCCTGCTGCTATGCGGCGAGCCCGGCGCGATCCTTCCTGTCTCCCTGTTCGGTGCGGCCTGGGGCGGAGCTGCGTACGTGCCGGTCAACTACCGGCTCCCCGACGACGATCTGCGCGCGCTGGCCGAGCGGGCCTCGCCCGCGCTGGCGGTGGCCGACTCCGACGGAGCGGCCCGGCTGGCCGGTGTGGACGGTCTGGAGATCGTGGAGCAGGACAGTCTGCTGGCCGATCCCTCCGGCGGTGCTGAGGCGGCCGACCCCGGCGACTGGCCCGCGGATCCCGACGCCACCGCGGTGCTGCTGTACACCAGCGGCACCTCCGGACCTCCCAAGGCCGCGGTGCTGCGCCACCGGCACCTGGTGTCCTACGTGTTCAGCACCGTCGAGTTCGCGTCGGCCGGCCCCGACGAGGCCCACATCATGGCGGTGCCGCCCTACCACGTCGCCTCGGTCGCGGCCCAGCTCTCGCAGGTGTACTCCGGGCGCCGCATCGTGCCCCTGGCGAAGTTCGATCCTGAGGCCTGGATCGACCTGGTCCGCGACCAGGACGTCACCCACGTCATGCTCGTGCCGACGATGCTGGCCCGCATCGTGGACGCCCTCGACCGCCGCGGCGAGAAGCTGGAGGCGGTCCGGTTCGTGTCCTACGGAGGAGGCAAGTCTCACCGGGCCGTGGTGGAGCGGGCGCTGGACGTGTTCCCGGCCGCGGGGTTCTCCCACGCCTATGGCCTGACCGAGACGAGTTCCACCGTGTGCGTGATGGGCCCCGACGACCACCGCAGATGGGCCGCCTCCGACGACCCGGCCGAGAGGGCCAGACTCTCGTCCGCGGGACGGCCCCTCCCGGGAGTTGAGGTATCAGTGCGCGGCCGCGACGGCACCACCGCAGGCACGGGTACAGCCGGCGAGATATGGGTCAGGGGCGAGCAGGTGGCCGGCGAGTACGCCGACGGCGGCTCGCAGCTCGACGAGGACGGCTGGTTCTGCACCCGCGACAGCGGGCACCTGGACGAGGCGGGCTACCTGTGGGTTCACGGGCGCAACGACGACATCATCATCCGGGGCGGCGAGAACATGTCACCGGGCGAGATCGAGGACGCGCTGCTGACCCACCCCGCGGTCGTCGACGCGGCCGCGTTCGGCGTGCCCAGCCGGGAATGGGGCGAGGAGGTGGCGGTCTGCGTGGTGGCGCGCTCCCCCGCCCCGACCGCGGATGACCTGCGGGAGCTGGTGCGGGCCCGGCTGCGGTCGAGCCGGGTGCCGGCCCGCGTCGAGTTCGTCGACGACCTGCCCTACAACGACACCGGCAAGCTGCTGCGCCGCGAGCTGCGCAGCCGGCACGCCTCCGACCCGGGCTCGCAGGTCGACTAGCCGTGCATGGCGGGATCTGGCCGTTGGAGGAGGTCAGGGCCGCAATCGACTCGGTCGACTTCGACCGGCTGGCAGTGGACGGCATCGCCGCCGCGAACGGTGTGCCCGCGGTGGTCGTGGATGTGGGCGACGATCCGGCCGACGACGTCGGCGCCGCGCTGGTCGCCCTCCCGGTGGTGGGAGTCGCGCTGGGCGCCGGCGGCCATTCGTGGGATCTGGCTCTCGACGATCCGGGCCCGGCTCTGGCGGGGCTGCGGGCCAATCCGCAGGCCTCCGTCATCGCCGCCCAGACGCTTCGGCTCGGACCCCGGCTCAGCCAGGCCGACGCCCTTATCGCCGAGAGCCTCGCCTACGCGACCCTCCAGGCCGGCCCCGAACACGCCCGCTGGCTCGCGGGCCGGGGCCGCCGAACCCGCCGGGACCTAGACCAGCCCCGCATCGACGTGAGCGACGACGGCGGCTCGGTGACGGTGACGCTGAACCGCCCCCGGCTGCTCAACCTGCTCGACGCGGCCATGCGGGACCAGCTCGTCGATGTGCTCAAGGCGCTGGTGGCGGGCGCGGACGACCGGCCGGTGGTGATCACCGGAGCGGGCGGCAACTTCTGTGCCGGCGGCGATCCGGCCGAGTTCGGCACGGTGGACGACCCCGCCACCGCGCACCTGATCCGCAGCCGAGCCAATGCGGCGCCATGGATGGCGGCCGTCGCCGGCCGGACGACGGCGCGGATCGACGGAGCCTGCGTAGGAGCCGGCATCGAGCTGGCCGCGTTCTGCGCCACCGTCACCGCCACCGAGCGAGCCCGGTTCCGGCTCCCGGAGCTGTCGATGGGCCTCATCTGCGGCGCGGGCGGCACGGTGAGCATCCCGGTCCGCATCGGTCGCCAGAGAACCCTGGAGTGGCTGCTGACCGACGCCGAACTCGACGCTGCGACCGCGCTGGAATGGGGCCTGATCGACAACCTCGTATAGCCAGCCTGCCCGACGGGGGGCGGCGGCTACTTGTGGACGAAGGTCTGCTCCAGCGGGGCCTTCTCGAAACCGGTCGGAGGCATCCCGGTGGTTGCGTAGAGGTACAGAGCAGTCTGGAAGACGGCGTTGAGGGCGGTCAGCACCACCATCACGACGGCCACCCAGGCCGCCGCAGCGATGATCCCGATGGCCATCAGCACGGTCCACCCCGACGCTATGAACAGGCCGGCCACCACCGCGGCCGGAATGATGAGAACGAAGCCGAGCAGGCCGAAGCCGACGCGGGCGGCGATGTTCTCGCCCCACGTGTGGCGAAGCAGCGACGCCGAACGCTTCAGTCCCTCGATCGCGCCGACATTGTCGATGACGATGGCGGGCACAGTCAGGAAGGTCACCACCTCCCACGCCATCTCCAGCATGTGGGTGACGATCCGTCCGAGCCAGCCGGCCCGATCCCGCAGAGCCTGAAGGATCAGCCCCACCGTGGTGGTGATGATCGCCCACGGAACCAGGCCACCGATGCGGGCGAACGCCCGGCCGATCGCGCTGCGCACCGTCGGGTCGCCCCCGGTGAGCCGCTCGTGGGCGCCCGCCACCAGCGCGCCGTTGAAGAACACCGCGATCACACCGAGGACCATCGCCGCCAGCACGTACACGACGATCATCGCCGGGTTGAACTCCATCGTGGTCTGGTCGTGCGTGGACTCGGTGGACAGCGTGACGAACGTCAGCCCGATCACGACCACGATCACCACTGCCGACGCCAGGAACGACAGCACCGGCATCCACAGTAACTCCCGATCCTTCTTCAGCACCGACCACGAGACCTTGGCCAGACTCCAGGTATTGCTCAGACGACCCATCGCTTCTCCCTGTTGTTCTTCCGTCCCCGGCGGTCTGCACGCTAGCCGGATTGCTGCCCGCTAACGAGGCTCCCGTGGAAGCCCCAGAACCCGCTCTCCTATGACATTGCGTTGTATCTGGTTGCTTCCCCCGTAGATCGTGTGGGCCCGGGAGTAGAGGAAGGTGCGCTGCCAGCGGTCGAGCCGGTAGTCACGCCCGCCCTGGCTCACATGAGCACCGCCGCTGGAGTCGGCCACCATCGACGCCGCGCCCCGCACCCTCATCGCCAACTCACCCAGACGTCGATGCCACGTTGCCCAGTAGAGCTTGCCGATGGACTGCTCCGGCCCCGCCGGCGCGCCGTGAGTGAGAGATGTGAGCAGCCGCAGCTGGTTGTAGCGCAGGATCTCCAGCTCGATGTGGCACTGGACCAGGTCCGAGCGCAGCACCTCACAGTCGATGCGTCCCGATGACCTGGCTTCGGCCACCAGAGCGTCCAACTCCTGACGGAAGCTGACCTGCTGGCCCAGGGTGCTCGCACCCCGCTCGAAGGCGAGGGTGCCCATGGCCACCTTCCAGCCGTTCCCCTCACCACCCACTACGAGGTCCTCGGCGGTGACGGCATCGTCGAAGAACGTCTCGTTGAACTCGACACCGCCGGTGAGCTGGACGATCGGCCTGATCTCGATGCGGGGCTGGTCCATGGGCACCAGCAGGTAGCTGAGCCCGGCGTGGCGCTGCGACTCGGGTGTGCTGCGGGCCAGCACGAAGATCCAGTCGGCGTGCTGGGCCAGCGAGGTCCACACCTTCTGCCCGTTGATCACCCAGACGTCGCCCCGACGGGTCGCCCTGGTGGCTACCCCGGCCAGATCGCTGCCCGCGCCGGGCTCGGAATAGCCCTGGCACCACAGCTCGGTGCCCGCCAGGATGGCGGGAACGAAGCGCCGCTGCTGCTGCTCCGATCCGAAGGTCATGAGCGTGGGACCGAGCAGCATGACACCCACGTTGGGAAGGCGACCGGGCGCGCGGGCCTCGGTGTAGGTGTTGAAGAACACGACCTGCTCGGCCAGGGTGCAGCCCCGCCCGCCGATCCACTCGGGGAAGTCGAGACCGAGCCAGCCTCCCGACGCGAGCTCGCGCTCCCAGCCGAGTTGCACCTCGACCGGCACGTCCTCCTGCCCGGTGAGGCCGCGGCCCCGGTAACGGGCGAAGTCTCCGACCAGATGCTCCTCCAGCCAGGTGCGGACCTCGTCGGCGAAGCTGACCAGCGCGGGATCGGACCGGAAGTCCATCCGTGTCGAGCGTACAATCGTCAGCGTGCCCGACCCCGGGGACGCTCCCCCGACCGAGGCTTCAGCGTCAGGCCGTCCGACCGTAAGCGGGTTGGCAGGATTCCTCGCGGGGATCATGGGCGCCGCGGTGGCGCTGGGCTTCGGCGAGCTGATCGAGGGCGTCAGCGAGACGATCCCGTCACTCGTGATCGCAGTGGGCGAGGTGGTCACCGACTACACGCCGGGTGCCATCGTGTCGTTCAGCATCGAGAATCTGGGAGCCAGCCAGAAGACGGCTCTCACGGTGGGCATCGTCGTCCTGTCGCTGGCCATCTGCGGCCTGTTCGGGCGCTTCGCGGCCCGGAACCGCCGCGGCGCCGCCGTGGCGGGATTCGCCGTGTTCGGGCTGATCGGCGGCTGGGCCGCGGCCCGCAACCCGCTCAGTCCGGCGCTGGCCTCGTGGATCGTGGCCCTGGCAGCCGCCGCGCTGGGCGCGGCCGCCACCCTCTTCCTGGTCAGCCGGGCGTCCGCAGCCCCCGTAGAGACCGACGGGTCGGACTCCGACGGCGCCACCCGCCGCCGCGAGCGGGTCGGCACCCGCCGGTCCTTCTTCGGATATGCGGCCGGCGCGGCGGCCACCGCCCTCAGCCTGGTCGGGCTGGGGCGGGGCCTGCGGGGACCCTCGGCCGCAGAGCAGGCCCGGGAGATCTACGCGCTGCCGACAAGGACTACCCAGCCGGCGTCGGGCGCGACGGGTGGTGTCGCAACCACCGACCCCGAGGCCGCGGTCGCGGTCCCGGAGGGGATCGAGATCCCCGAGGGCATAGCGATCCCGGAGGGGATCGAGATCCCCGAGGGCATAGAGATCCCCGAGGAGATCGAGGTTCCGGGGGGAATCGAGATCCCCGAGGAAGACGCCACCGGAGTGGCCGCCGATCAGGCGGCAACCGGTACCGAGGCCTCGCCGGACCCGAGTCCCACCGAGACAGCCGCTCCGACGACCACCGAGCCAGGCATCGACCGCACCCAACCGGAGCAGGCCACTTCCACCACACAGCCACCCGAGACCACCACCACACGGCCACCCGAAACAACCACCACACAACCACCCGAGACCACCACCACACGGCCACCAGAAGAGGTCAGCGCCACCACTACACAGCCACCCGAGACCACCACCACTACACAACCGCCCGAAACAACCACCACACAACCGCCCGAGACCACCACCACGACGACACAGCCACCCCCGGAGACCACCACCACACGGCCACCGAGGTCCTCAACACTGCCGCAGGTGGCCCACCTCGACACGCTCGACGAGGTGCCGGGCATCTCGCCCTACGTCACCCCCATCAGCCCCAGGAACGAGTTCTACCGCATCGACGTCGCGCTGACCGTCCCGCAGGTCGACCCCGACAATTGGCGCCTGCGCATCACCGGGCTGGTGGACAACCCCTACGAGCTCACCTACCAGGAGATCCGGGCCATGCCCCTGGCCGACTACGCGATCACGCTCTCCTGCGTGTCCAACCCGGTGGGGGGCGGCCTCGTCGACAACGCCGTGTGGACCGGCATCCCGCTCAACGTGCTGCTCCAGCGGGCCGGTGTGCAGCGCGGCGCCCAGCAGCTCGTGGGACGCTCGGTGGACGACTTCACGGCCGGGTTCCCGACCACCGCGGCCTACGACGGTCGCAACGCCATCCTCGCCATCGGCATGAACAACGAGCCCCTGCCGACACGCCACGGGTTCCCGGCTCGAATCGTCGTGGCCGGGCTCTACGGCTACGTCTCGGCGGTCAAGTGGCTCGAGGAGATCCATCTGACGACCTGGGAGGGTTTCGACGGCTACTGGATTCCCCGGGGCTGGTCCAAGAGGGGGCCGATAAAGACCCAGAGCCGGATCGACGTCCCCAACAGGAACTCGAGCCTCAAGGTGGGCGTGCCGACGTGGATAGCGGGCGTCGCCTGGGCCCCGACCCGGGGAATCCGGCGGGTCGAGACGAAGATCGACGAGGAGGACTGGGTCCAGTGCGAGCTGGGTGAGGTTCTCAGCAGCGAGACCTGGGTGCAGTGGCGACGCCCATGGACCCCCGACCGGCACGGCAACCACCTGATCCAGGTCCGGGCCACCGATGGCACCAGCACGACTCAGGGCCGCTACAGGATTCCCAGCAAGCCCAACGGCGCCGAGGGGTGGCACAACGTCAACGTCAACGTGAGGCGCTGAGTGCTTACAGAGACGATCGAGCGAGCGGCCCGCGAGTTCGGTTCTCGGGCCGCTCTCGTGACATCGTGGAGCGGATCACTGAGCTTCGAGCAGCTCGAAATCGCCGGGCGAGAAGCGGCGGCCGGGCTGCGGGAGAGAGGCCTCAGAGAGGGGTCGGTGGTGGGTCTGGTGCTGCCCTCCGACGTGGACTATGTGGCCATCTACTTGGGCGCGGCCCGCATCGGCGCGGTCACTGCGGGTATCAACCCCCTGCTGACACGGACCGAGGTGGCCGTATGCCTCGACGCCCTGGATGCCGACCTGGTGGTCGTCGATCCCCGACTCGCCCACCTGGTCGAGCCCGGCTCCACCCCGCGCACCGAGATCCTGGAACCGGGCCCGGGCGCGGCTTCCGCCGGCAGTTCGATGCGCTCTACTTCCAGGGGGTCGCAGCAGCTCGCTGCCGCCGACGACGACGATGATCGACCGGTGTGCATCTGCTTCACCTCGGGTTCGACCGGCGCGCCGAAGGCGGTCTGGTTCGCCAACCGCCAACTCCGAGCCGTTGCCGCCATCGACGCCGGCAGCGCCTGGGGCGGCGGCCAAGGCCTCTCGTCCACGCACTTCGCCCATGTCGGCTTCATGACGAAGCTGCCGTGGATGCTGGCCTGCGGCCGGACCACCCACCTGCTGGAGCGCTGGTCGGCCGGGGCGGCGCTGGAACTCGTCGCCCGCCACCGGATGGCCGCGGTGAACGGCGTGGCACCGCAGATCGCCCTGATGGTCCGGCACGAGCTGTCGAGGGAGCTGGACTTCTCGGCGGTGCGGGCGGTGGTAGCCGGCGGGGGGCCGTCGTCGCCCGAGCTGGTCAGGGCGGCCCGCGAGAGGTTCGGCGCCCCGTACTCGATCCGCTACTCGTCCACGGAGTCCGGGGGCGTCGGACTGGCCACCGCGCTCGACGCCGGCGACGACGAGGCCTGCCATTCGGTGGGCAGGCCCCGAGACGGCGTGGAGGCCGAGATCCGGGATCCGGACGGGGTCCGGCTCGATGCCGGGGAGACCGGTGAACTGTGGCTGCGCTCGCCTGCGGTGATGTCGGGCTACTGGCGAGACCCGGACGGCAGCGCCGCGGCCTTGGTCGACGGCTGGCTACGGACTGGGGACCTGGCCACCGTCGACAGCCGGGGCCTGTACCGGCTGGCAGGGCGTACCGCCGAGATGTACATACGCGGCGGCTACAACGTCTACCCGATCGAGGTCGAGGCGGTCCTGGACACCCATCCCGACGTGGCGGAGGCGGTCGTGGTGGGGCGTCCCGACGCAGTGATGGGCGAGACCGGCCTAGCCGTGGTCGTGCCCCGGGATGGCGCCAACCCTCCGACGCTGGAGGAGTTGCGGGCCTTCTGCTCGGCGTCGCTGGCCCGTTATAAGCTGCCCGAGGCGCTGGAACTGGTGGACGCGCTTCCCCTTAACCCGTCGGGCAAGATCGACCGCCGCCGCCTCGGTTAACCGAGGGGCGCGAGCCTCTCAGCGGCGGCGGGACCGGGCTCTCCTCTCCTCGCGGAGGCGCTGCTGCTCGATCTCGTCCCGCAGAGCCAGGAAGCGCTCCACCCGGCGGGCGTCCATCTCGCCGCTCTCGACCGCGGCGCTCACCGCGCAGTCGGGCTCCGCTCCGTGAGCGCAGTCGGCGAACCGGCAGCGGCTGCCGTGCTCCTCGATGTCGCTGAACACCCGGTGCAGCGCCTCCTGGGCGTCGGTCAGGCCCAGGGCCCGCACGCCCGGCGTGTCGAGCACCATGCCGCCGTCGCCGGGCAGCAGAACGAGCCGGCGCGCGATGGTGGTGTGCCTGCCCCGCCGGTCCGACGACCGGACCGCGGCGGTGGCCGTGACCTCGGCGCCGGCCAGGGCGTTGACCAGGCTCGACTTCCCCGAGCCGCTGGCTCCCACCAGAGCCAGGGTGTGGCCCGGGCCGAGCCTCGACCTCAGTTCGTCGATGCCTGCACCGCTGCGGACGCTCAGCGTCAGCACGGCCACATCCCCGGCGACCGCCCTCACCGTGGAGGCGGCCGCAGCCGCGTCGGCGGCCCGATCGACCTTGGTGAGCAGGATCACGATCTCCGCACCGCTGTCACGGGCCATTACCAGCATGCGCTCGAACCGGCCCGGCGGCAGCGGCCTGTCCAGGCCGGCGACGATGCCCACAGTGTCGAAGTTGGCCGCCAGCACCTGCTCGGCGTCACGCTCGGCCGGGTCCCGGCGGGTGAGAGCCGTTCGCCGCGGCAGGACGCGGCTCATGAGGGCCACACCGTCCTGCCGGGTCACCTGCACCCAGTCGCCGGTGACCGGCGCGACCTCGGCCTGGGCCCGCACCGAGTCCGAGCCGGCCCGGACCATCCCGTCCGGCGTGACCACATCGCACTCGCCCCGGTCCACCTGCACAACCCGGCCGACCAGCGCTCCGGCGCCGGCAGCGCCGGCCACATGGTCGCCGTACCCCCAAACACGCAGGTCGCCCGAGCCGTCGTTCATATGCGCCGGGCGGACCTTTCCATCTGTCCACTATTGCCCATCGCCCAGAGGCCGAGCGAATTGGTGAGCGAATCGAGCACATACGGGCGAGGCCGTGGCCCGAGCGGCCCGTGAGCGAAGCGAACAAGAGCGGGAATGACACCGCCGCAACGCGAGACGCTTTCGAGCAAACCGCGCTCGCTCTTACCAAAGAAAGGCGTACGATCTGAAGGACTAGGTCCGAGGCGGCGAAGGGGCAGGCAGTGACGGACGACGAGACCACCATGGGACGCACCGCTCCTTCCCGGGCAGCATCGTCGGGCACGACGGGAGCGCTGGCCGGCACCGGCGGCGCGGCCGTCGGCCTGGGCTTCGGCGAGCTCATGGAAGGGGCGTTCGAGTCGATCCCATCGCTGGTGGTGGCGGTCAGCGAGCTGCTCAGCGACTACACGCCGGGGGATGTGGTCCGGTTCAGCATCGCCAACTTCGGCGCCAGCCAGAAGACCCTCCTCACGGTGGGCATCGTCGTCGTCACGATGGCGTTGGGCGGTGCGCTGGGGCGCTCAGCGGCCCGTGGCCGGCTGCGGGTGACCGTGGCCGGGTTCGCTCTGTTCGGGCTGCTGGGCGGATGGGCCGCGGCCCGCAACCCGATCAGCCCCGCAGTCGGATCCTGGGTCGTGGGGCTCGCGGCCGCCGTGCTGGCGGCGGGCTCCACCCTCCTCATCGTCCGCCTGGCCGGCGGGCGGGCGGTCGCGGCCGCGCCCGAGGCCGTCGACCGGTCGGCGGTCACCGGGACCACCCGGCGGTCCTTCTTCTACGCGGCCGGAGCCGGCGCGGCCGCCCTGGCCATGGTGGGCGTCGGGCGGAGCCTGCGGGGCCAGTCGGCAGCGGAGCAGTTCCTCGAGGCCAACGCCCTGCGACCCTCCCCCACCACCGAGCCGCAGGCGGTGTCGGCGTCCACCACCACAACGACCGAGCCTCAGGCGGTTGCCGCGTCGACCACCACCACGATCGCCCCGGAGCCGGCGGCACCGTCGGTGCAGACCCAACTGGCTACCCTCGACACCCTCGACGACGAGGTCGCCGGCATCTCCTCATATGTGACGCCCAACGACGGCTTCTACCGGATCGACACCGCCTTCGGCCGGGTCCCCCAGGTCGACCCGGGCGACTGGAAGCTCCGGTTCACCGGGATGGTGGACAACCCCTACGAGATCACCTTCGACGAGATCCAGGCCATGGACCTGTCCGACCACGTCATCACCCTGTCGTGCGTGTCCAACGAGGTGGGCGGCAACCTGGTCGGCAACGCGGTGTGGACCGGGGTCCCGCTGTCGGTGCTGCTCGACCGGGCCGGGGTGCAGCCCGGCGCCGATCAGGTGGTGGGCCGCTCGGTGGACGACTGGACCGCAGGCTTCCCGACCGACGTGGTGTACGACGGCCGCAACGCCATCCTGGCCATCGGCATGAACGACGAGTTCCTGCCCACCCGTCACGGGTTCCCGGCCCGGCTGGTGGTGGCCGGCCTCTACGGCTACGTCTCAGCGGTCAAGTGGCTCGAGGAGATCAACCTCACCACCTGGGACGGCTTCGACGGCTACTGGGTGCCCCGGGGCTGGTCCAAGGAGGGTCCCATGAAGACCCAGAGCCGTATCGACGTGCCCTCTGCCGGCCGCGGTCTGACCGCCGGGCAGACCACCCCGATCGCGGGCATCGCCTGGGCGCCGACCAGGGGCATCGAGCGGGTCGAGGTCAACATCGACGGCGAGGGTTGGCTGCCCTGCCGGCTGGGCGAGGCCGTGGGCGACGAGAGCTGGGTTCAGTGGCACCGCGAGTGGACGCCGGCCGCAGGCCGGCACCGGATCCAGGTGCGAGCCACCGACGGCGACGGTTTCACCCAGAGCGAGCGGGAGGTGCCGCCGGCCCCCAACGGCGCCGAGGGCTGGCACACCGTCAACGTCAACGTCGACACCTGATCAGAGGCACCAAGACCGCCGGCGGGGATGGCGGCCGAGCGACATTCGACCATGCGCCTGCACTTCGGGCGTTGCGCTTGGTCGATTTTGTGTATTGTGCGGGGGTGGAGGCGTTATTGATATGACCGATCTCCAGGATCGAGCCGCGCCCGCCGCGCCGGCCGTCACCGAGTTCGTCTGCAACGGCTCGACGGTGCGGGTCGGCGACCATCCCCACCTGCTCGCCGCGCTGCGCGAGGAGCTGGGCCTGATCGCGGCCAAGGACGGGTGCTCTCCGTCGGGGCAGTGCGGCTGCTGCACGGTGCTGTTGAACGGCAAGGCCCGGGTGGCCTGCCAGATCCCCCTCAGCAAGGCCCAGGGCGCGGAGATCGTCACCCCCGAGGGCCTCAGCGACGAGGAGCGCCACCGCTACGCGGCTGCCTTTGGTGCGGCCGGCGCGGTCCAGTGCGGCTTCTGCACGCCCGGAATCGTGATGCGGGTCAAGGCCCTCATCGACAGCAAGGGCGCCGCCCTCACCCGCGACCAGGCCTCCCGCCACCTCGGCGCCCACCTGTGCCGCTGCACCGGATACCTCAAGATCCTCGACGCGGTGGAGATGCTGGCCACCGGCGCCGACGGCATGGCCGGCGGCACCGCGGTGGAGGTCGCCCGGGGCGTCGGCTCCCGCGCCGCCCGCTACGAGTCGACCGAGCTGGCCATGGGCGACAAGCTCTACATCGACGACATGACCGCGCCAGGGATGCTCCACGGCGCGGTGCACCTGGCTGAGCACGCCCGGGCCGACATCATCTCGATCGACACCAGCCGGGCCGCGGCCCAGCCCGGCGTGGTGGCCGTGTTCACCGGCGACGACGTGGCCGGCGACCTTCGCATCGGGCTGATCCACAAGGACTGGCCGGTGTTCATCCCGCCCGGCGGCCGCACCTCCTATCTGGGCGACATCCTGGCCCTGGTAGTGGCCGACAACCGCGAGACCGCCCGTCAGGCCGCGACCCTTGTCGACGTGGTCTACGAGCCCCTGCCCCCGATCACCGACCCGGCCGCGGCGGTGGCCGACGGCTGCGAGGACGCGGTGTGGGGGCTCGACGGGAACGTCCTGTCGGTGTCCACCTACGCCCGCGGCGGCGATGTGGCGGCGGCGCTGGCCGAATCGGCCCACACGGTGCGCGAGACGTTCCAGACCCAGCGGGTCGAGCAGGCGTTCCTGGAGCCCGAGTCGACGCTGGCCGTGCCCAAGGTGGTGGACGGCGAGCGCCGCCTGGACGTGTACTCCGGCGGGCAGGGCGTGTGGGACGACCGCGACCAGGTGGCCGCGGTGCTCGGCATCGACAACAGCCTCGTGTGGGTGGAGCAGGTCGCCAACGGGGGTGCCTTCGGCGGCAAGGAGGATTGCTCCAACCAGACCCAGACCGCGCTGGCCGCCTGGCTGCTGGACCGGCCGGTCAAGACCACGTTCTCGCGCGAGGAGTCGCTGCTGGTGCACCCCAAGCGGCACCCGGTGCGCATCGAGTTGGCCGTCGGGTGCGACGACGACGGGAAGCTCACCGCGCTGCGGGCCCGGATGCTGGGCGACTCCGGACCGTACGCCTCGGTCGGCATGAAGGTGCTGGAACGGGCCGCTGGCCACGCCTGCGGCCCCTACGCGGTGCCGGTGGTGGACGTCGAGGCGGTGGCGGCCCGCACCAACAACAGCGTGTGCGGCGCCTTCCGGGGCTTCGGGGCCAACCAGGCCCAGTTCGCCATGGAGGGCGCGATGGACCGCCTGGCCGACGCGGTCGGGATCAGCGGCTGGGAGATCCGGCGCCGCAACGCGGTGATCCCCGGCGCGGAGTGGGGTCCGGGCCAGATCATGGACGACGGCAGCCTGGGCGCGCTGGAGTGCCTGGACGCCATCAAGGACGCCTACGACGAGGCCATCGCGGCCGGCAAGGCCGTAGGCCTCGGCCTCGGGCTGAAGAACTCCGGGCTGGGCAACGGCTTCAAGGAGATCAGCCGGGCCGTGGTCCATTTCGTGCCCGACGCCGCCCACCCGGCCGGCACCCCTGCCGGACCGGACACCGTCGTCGAGGTGCGCCACTGCTGGACCGAGATGGGCCAGGGCGTGCACACGGTGGCCCTCCAGGTGGCGGTCGAGGAGCTCGGAGTGCGGCCGGAGACGGTGAGGGTCTACGTCGACACCAGCCGGGAGCTGGGCGCGGGCCAGACCACCGGCTCGCGGGGCACGCTGATGGGAGCCGGGTCGGTGGCCGAGGCGTGCCGGGCCGCGTTGGCCGGGGGCTGCCTCACCGGCGTCGACTACGAGGGCGAGTACCGGGTGGACTGGACCAACAAGCTCAGCGACGGCCTCGAGCACCCGGTGATCCATTCGACGTTCGGCTACGCGGCCCAGATGGTGATCGCCGACCCCCAGACCGGAGCGGTCGAGAGGGTGGTGGCCGCCCACGACGTGGGCCGGGCCGTCAACCCGCTGCTGTGCGAGGGCCAGATCGAGGGCAGCGTCCACATGGGCCTCGGCTACGCCCTGAGTGAGGACTTCCCCTGCGACGACCAGGGCCGGCCCAAGTTCGACACCCTGCGGGGGCTGGACATAATCAGGGCCAAGGACATGCCGCCGGTGGACGTGATCCTGGTCGAGGCCCCCCAGCCCGACGCGCCCTACGGCATCAAGGGCGTCGGCGAGATCGGCCTGGTCCCGACCGCCGGCGCGGTGGCCGAGGCCATGCGCCAGGTGGACGGGCAATGGCGCACCCACCTGCCGATCAACACTCACCAACCTGTGACGCCCAAGAGGCCGTGACCGGCCCGACCGACCACCCCGGGAGTCCCGCGCGCCCCGAACCGGACGCCTGCACCACTCCCGGCATGGTGTGCGCCCATCACCACCTGTACTCGGCGCTGGCCCGCGGCATGCCCGCGCCCCCCCGCACCCCGACACAGTTCCTGGAGATCCTGGAGCTGGTGTGGTGGCGCCTGGACCGGGCCCTCGACCTCGACATAATCGAGTGGTCGGCCAAGCTGGGCGCGCTGGAGGCCCTGGAGTCGGGCACGACCGCCATCATCGACCATCACGAGTCTCCCAACGCGATCGAGGGGTCCCTGGACGTGATCGCGGCGGCCTGCGCCGAGGTGGGGGTGCGGGTCGACTGCTGCTACGGCGTGACCGACCGGCACGGCTCGGCCGGAGCAGCCGCCGGACTGGCCGAGAACGACCGCTTCCTGCGGGCCGGGGGCCGGGGCCACGTGGGCGTCCACGCCGCCTTCACCTGCTCCGACGCCACCCTCGAGGCGGCCGCCGGGCTGGCCGCCGACCACCGCACCGGCGTGCACATCCACGTCTCGGAGGGGACCGCAGACATCGCCGCCGGGGCCCGCCTCGAGTCGCTGGCCCGCGACGACTGGCTGGTGATCCACGCCGTCCACCTCGACCGCGACCTCCCCGGCGTGATCGTGCACAACCCCCGCTCCAACATGAACAACGCGGTCGGCTACGCCCGGCCCGCGGCCCGGCCCAACCCGGTGGCGCTCGGCACCGACGGGATCGGCGCGGCCATGCTCGACGAGTTCCGGGTGGCCTACGTGCGCCTGCGCGAGGACGACGTGACCGCCACGCCCGAGACGGCCTGGAGCTGGCTGGAGACCGGGTGGAGGCTCTTCCCGGAGGCTCTCCAGGACACGGTGACGTGGTCCTACGACCGCATGGACCCGTGGTCGCTGGCCTTCACCACCGGTGTGCGGGCCACCGAGGTCACCGTCGACGGCGAGGTTGTGCTGCGCGACGGCCGCCCCATGAGGGTGGACGCGGAGGAGATCAGAGCCAAAGGAGCCGAAGCGGCCGCCAGACTATTCGCCAAGCTCGAAGAGATGCCCTGACAGCCCAGCGATCAGGCCGGCACCCTACGACGGCCGGAACGAGGAGGACACATGACCCAGCCAGCAGCCCTCTACATCCAGGACGCCCACACCCTCGCGGAGTCGATGGAGCTGTCCCAGTACGCCGAGGAGAAGGGCTTCGACGCGGTGTGGCAGGCCGACTCCCGCCTGGTGCGCGACGCGGTGGTGCCGATGGCGGCCATCGCCGCGGTCACCTCCACCATCAAGGTCGGCAGCGGCGTGGTGGACTGCTGGACCCGCAACCCGGCCCGGTTGGCCTCCACGTTCTCCACCCTCGACGACCTGGCCCCGGGCCGGATACTGCTCGGCATCGGCGCCTGGTGGGAGCCGCTGGCGTCGAAGGTGGGTGTGCAGAGGGTGCGCCCGCTCAAGGCGATGCGCGAGATAGTCGAGGCCTGCAGGGGCCTCCTCAACGACCAGACCGTCACCTACCAGGGCGAGTTCGTTCAGTTCGACGGGGTCGAACTCGACTACGTCCAGCAGGAGCGCCGCCCCAAGGACGTGCCCATCTACGTCGGCGCGACCGGGGCCAAGATGATGGCGCTCACCGGGGAGATCGCCGACGGCGTGGTGTTCAACTATCTGGTGTCACCCCAGTACAACGCGCAGGCGATGGAGCACCTGGCGGAGGGCGCTGCCCGGGTAGGCCGCACCGTCGACGACCTCGACCGGCCCCAGCTGATCGTGTGCTCGATGGCCACCGGCGACTCCGAGGCCGAGCGGACCGAGGCGCTCGACGGTGGGCGCATGCTGATCACCCAGTACCTGGGCCAGCAGCCCCACATCATGAAGGCCTCGGGCGTGTCGCAGTCGCTGCTCGACGAGGTCGGCTCGGTGCTGACCTGGCCGGCCACCCTCGAACAGGTCGAGGAAGCCTCGAAGCTGGTGCCCGACGACGTGGTGCAGCTGCTTTGCGCGGCCGGCACCGCCGACGAGTGCCGGGCCAAGGTGCGCCACTACATCGACAACGGCTGCACCACCCCGATCCTGTACCCGCTCGGGCCGGACGCCAAGGGGATGATCGACGCATTCGCCGACTGGGACGGCACCTGAACGACCGCGGGTGCCGCACCGCGACCGTGCCGAGCTGACACCATGACCGACCTGCTCGTCCGCAACGCCCGGCTCGTCGCAGCCATGGACGCTCAGCGCACCGAGCTCCCGGGCGGCTGGGTGGCCGTCACGGGCGGGCTCGTGTCGGGCGTGGGACTGGCGGGCGCAGAGCCCGAGGGTGCGGCTCGCACCGTCGACGCCGCCGACTGCCTGGTGACACCGGGCCTCATCAACACCCACCACCACCTCTACCAGAACCTCACCCGGGCCTTCCGCCCGGCCCTCGACGGCAACCTGTTCGACTGGTTGCGGACCCTGTACCCCCTGTGGGCCCGCCTCGACGAGGAGGCCGCCCACGTCTCGGCCTGGGTGGGGCTGGCCGAGTTGGCCCTGAGCGGGTGCACCACCAGCACCGACCACCTCTATGTGCATCCCGCCGGAGGCGGCGACCTGATCTCGGCCGAGATCGCGGCGGCTGCTGACCTGGGCGTGCGCTTCCACCCCACCCGGGGGTCGATGTCGCTCAGCGAGAAGGACGGAGGCCTGCCCCCCGACTCGACCGTGCAGACCGACGACGTGATCCTGGCCGAGTCCGAGCGCCTGGTGGCCGCCCATCACGACCGGTCGCCGGACGCGATGGTGCGGGTCGCGCTGGCGCCGTGCTCGCCGTTCTCGGTGTCGACCGAGCTGATGACGGCCACCGCCGAGCTGGCCGAGCGCCTCGATGTGCGGCTGCACACCCACCTGGCCGAGGACATCGGCGAGGACGACTTCTGCCTGGAGACCTTCGGGATGCGCCCGGTGGACTACTTCGAGCACTGCGGCTGGGGCTCCGACCGTTCCTGGATCGCCCACTGCGTGCAGCCTGACCCGGCCGAGATCTCAAGGCTGGGACGCTGGGGCACCGGCGTGGCCCACTGCCCCAGCTCGAATATGATCCTGGGCGCGGGGCTGGCTCCGGTGCGGGAGCTGAGGGCTGCGGGGGTGCCGGTGGGCCTGGGGGTGGACGGCTCGGCGTCGGCCGACTCGGGCTCGATGTGGACCGAGGCCCGCAACGCCATGCTGATGGCCCGGCTGCGCGACGGCCAGGCCGGCCGGGACGGGCTGTTCACAGCCCGGGAGGCGCTGGAGATGGCCACCCGGGGCGGCGCCGCCTGCCTGGGACGGGCCGGGGAAATCGGCGAGTTGACAGTGGGCGCCTGCGGGGACATCGCGGTATGGCCCCTCGACGGGATCGCCTTCGCCGGAGCCTGGTCGGACCCGATCGAGGCGTGGCTGCGTTGCGGCCCGGTGTCGGCCCGCCACACCATCGTCGCCGGTCGTCTCGTCGTGGAGGACGGTGAGCTTCGAGCATCAGCCACCGAGCAGATGCTGCGCGACCACCGCCGCATCTCGGTCGCAATGCAATCGAATATCCCACCGGGAACCGGCGAGACCTAGTAGTACTACGGCACCGATCGCGAGCAAGGAGGATCGGCGGGCGTGAACGACAACCCGGCACGCGAGGAGATGGACTGGGCTCTCTACGGGCAGGGCGTCCGAGAGCTGGCCCAAATGGTCGCCGACGACGGTTACCGGCCAGACATGATCCTGGCCATCGCCCGGGGCGGGCTGTTCTGCGCGGGATCGCTGGGCTACGCGCTATCGGTCAAGAACGTCTACGTGATGAACTGCGAGTACTACACCGGCGTGGGCGAACGCTTGGAGGTGCCGGTGGTGCTGCCGCCGCAGCTCGACCTGGTCGACCACCGCCAGTCCAAGGTCCTCATCGCCGACGACGTGGCCGACACCGGCCACACCCTCAAGCTGGTACGGGACTACTGCCTCGACGAGGTCGCCGAGGTGCGCTCGGCGGTGCTGTACGAGAAGTCGCACTCGCTGGTCAACTGCGAGTACGTGTGGAGGCGCACCGACCTGTGGATCAACTTCCCGTGGTCGACGCTGCCGCCCGTGGTGGACCTCGCCGAGGTCGGCTTCCAGGTCCTCGACGCCTAGATCAGACGACTCGGCGCTTCTCGGGGAAGTGGCAGGCCACCCAGTGGCCTCCACTGACCTCCTCGAGCGGCGGCTCGGTCACCCTGCACACCTCCTGGCCCCGGCCCACATGGCAGCGGGTGTGGAACCGGCATCCTGACGGAGGGTTCAGGGGGCTCGGGACGTCGCCCTCGAGCAGGATCCGCAGCCGGTCACGCTCCTGCCCGGGATCGGGCACCGGCACCGCGGAGAGCAGGGCGTGGGTGTAGGGGTGCATCGACTGGTCGAAGAGCCTGGCCCCGGAGGTGCGCTCCACGATCTTGCCCAGATACATCACCGCGATGTGGTCGCAGACGTGGCGCACGACGGCTAGGTCGTGGGCGATGAACAGGCAGGTGAGGCCCAGCTCGTCCTGCAGGTCGTCGAGCAGGTTGAGGACCTGGGCCTGGATGGACACGTCGAGAGCCGATACCGGCTCGTCGAGCACGAGGAAGCCCGGGTCGAAGGCCAGCGCCCGGGCCACACCGATGCGCTGGCGCTGGCCGCCGGAGAACTCGTGGGGATAGCGGTCCACGATCCTGGGGTTGAGCCCGACCAGACGCAGCAGTTCTGCCACCCTGGTGTTCTGCTCGTTCTTGGACATCGAGGTGTGCACCGCCAGCGGCTCCCGCAGCGCCTGCCCCACCGACATCCGGGGGTTCAGCGAGGCGAACGGGTCCTGGAAGACGATCTGCATGTGACGGCGGAGGCGGCGCAGTTCACCCTTGTCGGCCGCCATGACGTCTATGCGTTCGGCCTCGCCGCCGTCGATGCGATGCTGCAGCACCACGTCCCCGGAGGTCGGCTCGATGAGCCGCAGGATGCAGCGGGCGGTGGTGGACTTGCCGCAGCCCGACTCCCCCACCAGACCCATCGTCTCGCCGGCACCGATGTCGAACGACACGCCGGCCACGGCCGAGACCTCGCCGCGCTCGCGGCCCAGCCAGCCCCCGCCCACCTCGAATGTCTTCACGAGGTCGCGCACCGACAGGCCCACGCCCCCGGATGCGCCGTTCGTGTTGCTCCCGTTCCCGGCGTCGCTCTGCCCGGTGCCGCCGACCGGCTCCGAGGGTGTCATGAGCCGCCGCCGCGGCCTCTAGAGCAAGCGCGGATAGGCGGGAGCTCCTTGCGTCGCAACGGCGTCACTCCCGCTCTTGTTCGCTACGCTCACGGGCCGCTCGGGCCACGGCCTCGCCCGTATGAACGGGAATCGCTCACCTATTCGCTCGGCCTCTCAGGCGACTTGCCAGGTGGGGCGGGAGTGCAGCAGCTTGTGCAGGTCGCCCGGGCCGGCCTTGGCCTGGGAGGCGGCGATCTGGGAGGTGACGGCCGAGCCGTACTCCGAGCGGTCCACAGCCCGGAACACCCCGACAGGGGTGGGCACGTCGTTGGTGTTGGCCAGCCGGCTCAGCGAGTACGCCACCGACGGGTCGGGGTCGGTCTCGTCGTGCACCACCAGGGCGTCGACGCCCACCTCGGCCACCGCCACCACCCGGGCCCGGCCGTCCTCGATGACCACGCCCAACTCGCCGTCGGCGCCGAAACGCACCGGCTCCCCGTGCTTCAGGTCGATCAGCATCGAGTCGCGGGCGTCGCGCTTGGTGATGGCCGCGAAGGCACCGTCGTTGAACACGTTGCAGTTCTGGTAGACCTCCACGAACGCCGCTCCGGGGTGGTCGTGGGCGCGCCGGAACATCTCCTGCATGTGGCCCCGGTCCATGTCGTGGGTCCGGGCCACGAACGACGCCTCGGCCCCGAGGGCCAGCGACACCGCGTTGAAGGGCTGCTCCACCGAGCCGTGGGGCGTCGACTTGGTCACCTTGCCCCGCTCGCTGGTGGGCGAGTACTGGCCCTTGGTGAGTCCGTAGATCTGGTTGTTGAACAGCAGGATGTTGAGGTTCACGTTGCGGCGCAGCGCGTGGATCAGGTGGTTGCCCCCGATCGACATCATGTCGCCGTCGCCGCCCACCACCCACACGTGCAGATCGCCCCGGGCCATGGCCAACCCGGTGGCCACCGCCGGGGAGCGGCCGTGGATGGCATGCAGGCCGTAGGTGTTCATGTAGTACGGGAACCGGGCCGCGCATCCGATCCCCGACACGAACACGGTGTCCTCTCGCCGCACGCCCATCTCCGGCATCAGCAGCTGCATGGCGGTGAGGATGGAGTAGTCGCCGCAGCCCGGGCACCACCGGACCTCCTGGTCGGTGGCCCAGTCCTTGCGGGTTGTCACGGGCACGTCGGTCATCGGGCTGCTCCCACGGTCTCGATCTCCCGGTAGAAGGCCTCCGCCAGCTCGGCGGCGGTGAAGGGCTGGCCCGACACCTTGGTCACCGACTTGGCGTCGACGAGGTACTCGGCCCGCAGCATCCGGCACAGCTGGCCCATGTTCATCTCGGGCACGACGACCCGCTCGAACGACGCGAGCAGCTCGCCGAGATTGGCGGGCAGCGGGTTCAGATGGCGCAGATGGATATGGGCCAGGCGGTGGCCGGCCGCTTCGAGCCGCCGGCGGGCCCCGGTGATGGCCCCCCACGTCGATCCCCAGCCCACCACAGCCACGTCCGCATCCGGATCGCCGATCACTTCGACCGGCGGGATGTGGTGGGCGATCAGCGCGATCCGCTCGGCCCGCAACCGCACCATGGCCTGGTGGTTGTCGGGCTCGTAGCTGATGTTGCCGCTGCCGTCCTCCTTCTCGATGCCCCCGATGCGGTGCATCAGGTCGGGCGTGCCGGGGATGGCCCAGGGCCGCACCAGTCGCTCGTCGCGCCGGAACGGCCAGAAGACGGCCTCGCCGTCGGCGTCGACGTGGTTGGGCCGTGAGGCGAACTCGATGCTTATGGAGCCCAGTTGCTCGACGTCGGGGATGCGCCAGGGCTCGCTGCTGTTGGCCAGGTAGCCGTCGGACAGGAGGATCACCGGGGTGCGGTGCTCGACCGCGATGCGGACCGCCTCGATGGCCGCGAAGAAGCAGTCGGAGGGGCTCTGGGCCGAGACGATGGGCAGGGGAGCCTCGCCGTGGCGGCCGTACATGGCCATCAGCAGGTCGGCGGCCTCGGTCTTGGTGGGCAGGCCGGTGGAGGGGCCACCACGCTGGATGTCGATCACCACCAGCGGCAGCTCGAGGCTGACGGCGAGACCCACGGTCTCGGCCTTTAGGGCCATGCCCGGACCCGAGGTGGTGGTGACGCCGATGTGGCCCCCGTAAGCCGCGCCCAGGGCCGCGCCCACCGCGGCGATCTCGTCCTCGGCCTGCAGAGTCCGGACCCCGAAGTTCTTGTGGCGGGCGAGTTCGTGGAGGATGTCGCTGGCCGGCGTGATCGGGTACGACCCCAGGAACAGTGGTATCCCGGCCAGCTGGGAGGCGGCGATCAGCCCCCACGACAGCGCGGTGTTGCCGTTGATGTTGGTGTAGGTGCCGGGATCAAGCGCCGCGGGGGCGACCATGAGCCGGCTGGCGCCCAACTCGGCGGTCTCGCCGAAGGCGTGGCCGGCCGCGAAGGCGGCCTTGTTGGCCGCGATGACGGTGTCGCGCCCGGCGAACTTGCCGTCGATCCAGTCGACGGTGGGCTCGACCGGACGCGAGTACAGCCAGGACACCAGCCCCAGCGCGAAGAAGTTCTTGGAGCGCTCGGCGTCCCGGGGCTTGACCCCCAGGTCCTGGCAGGCCCGTTTGGTGAGATCGGTCATGGGCGCGGTGACGACGGTGTAGCCGTCGAGGGTGCCGTCGGTGAGCGGGTCCGACTCGTAGCCGGCCTTGGCCAGGTTGCGCTCGTTGAAGGCGTCGGAGTTTACGATCACGGTCCCGCCCGGCTGCAGCAGCGGCAGGTCGGACTTCAGCGCGGCCGGGTTCATGGCCACCAGAACCGTGGGGGCGTCGCCGGGAGTGGTGATGTCGTGGTCGGAGATGTGCACCTGGAACGACGAGACGCCGGCGAGTGTGCCGGCCGGGGCCCTGATTTCTGCCGGGAACTCCGGCAGCGTGGCCAGGTCGTTGCCGAACAGGGCGCTGGCCGAGGTGAACCGGTCGCCGGTGAGCTGCATCCCGTCGCCGGAGTCACCTGCGAAGCGAAGGACTATCCCGTCGGCCTTGCGGACCTCGCCGGCCTGCTGGGCAATATTGGTCACTGATGCTCCTTTGCGCCCGCGATGAGCGACCAGATGAATGGACCCGCGATGAGAGCCCGCCCTGTCCGGCCCGCCACTGCCACCCTAGCCTGTATACCGTTCCGGCCGACGGTTTCCTGCCGCTTCATCCGCAGGATCTGGTTCAATCCCCCGGTGTCGGGTCGGCTCGGGGTCAGGCGACCGTGATGGAGGGGTCCAGGTACACATCCTGGATGGCGTTGAGCAGCTCGACGCCGGAGGCCATGGGCCGCTGGAAGGCCTTGCGGCCCGATATCAGGCCGGTGCCGCCGGCCCGCTTGTTGATCACTGCGGTGGCGACCGCCTCGGCCAGATCGCCGGCTCCTGAGGACGCTCCACCGCTGTTGATCAGCCCGACCCGGCCCATGTAGCAGTTGGCGACCTGGTACCGGCACAGGTCGATCGGGTGGTCGCTGGTCAGCTGGTCGTACACCAGGTCGTGGGTCTTGCCGAAGCCGACGGCCCGGTAGCCGCCGTTGCTCTCGGGCAGCTTCTGCTTGATGATGTCGGCCTCGATGGTGACGCCCAGGTGGTTTGCCTGCCCGGTGAGGTCGGCGGCGGCGTGGTAGTCGGAGCCGTCCACCTTGAACGCCGGGTTGCGCAGGTAGCACCACAGCACCGTGAACATGCCGAGCTCGTGGGCGGCCGCGAACGCCTCGGACACCTCGCCGATCTGGCGCCGGGCATTGTCGGATCCGAAGTAGATGGTGGCGCCCACGCCGGCCGCGCCGAGGTCCCAGGCCTGCTCGACCGAGCCGAACATCACCTGGTCGTAGGACTCCGGATAGCTCAGCAGCTCGTTGTGGTTGAGCTTGACGATGAACGGGATCCGGTGGGCGTAGCGGCGCGACGCCAGCCCCAGCACGCCGAAGGTGGTGGCCACCGCGTTGCAGCCCCCCTCGATGGCCAGCTCGACGATGCGCATCGGGTCGAAGTAGGCGGGGTTGGGCGCGAACGAGGCCGCGCCGGAGTGCTCGATGCCCTGGTCGACGGGAAGGATCGACACGTAGCCGGTGCCGGCCAGCCGGCCGCTGCCGAATATCGACTGGATGCTGCGCAGCACCTGCGGCGAGCGGTCGCTGGCAGAGAGGACACGGTCCACGAAATCGGGACCGGGCAGTGTGAGCGACTCGCGCTCGAAGGTCTTGCACTCGTGCTCGAGCAGCGACTCGGCGGCGTCGCCGAGCAGTGTGTGAATGTCCACGGGGGAACTCCTGGTCAGTGGTGAGATGCGTGCGCTTGTGGCCCGCCCGGACCGCCCGCGCCCGCGCGGTCCAACCGTAGCGCCCCCGCTCCACGGCACGGCGTCAATGCACCGCCGCGCCACGATCGCCTCCCGGGTTCGCTTGGGACTGGAGCGGACCGATCACCGGTCGCCATGCCCCTAGCTCGTCTACAGCAAGGTGCCGATACTCCTCAATGAGCCCGTGTACCAGTAGGGGGTGCGTTCGTGAACGGCCCGCTAGCCGTCGACAAGCGGGTTTTCCCAGCGAACCTCTCCGAACCGGGCGAAGTCGGTGTCGGCACTCATTACCGTGAGGCCGTGCTCGATGGCGAGGGCCGCCAGCATGGCGTCGGGGACCAGATTGGCTGTGACCTGATGGTGGGTGACGAGTTCACCGAGGATGGCAGCGGTGCGCTCGGTGGCCGGAGGTATCCAGGTCGGCTCAGCGACCAACCAGCCGCTCACACAACCCCATGCCTGCTCGGCCGACATGGGGTTCACGTACACACGGGGGCTGGTGCCGACGCGAAGGAACGCCCCGAGCGACTGCCACGGGATCCCAACCCGCCGGTCGCCGCGCAGAACCGCCGTGAGCCAGGCGGCGGACCGCTCGTGATGGCGACTGGACCTGTCGGTGGCGTACAGCAGCAGGTTGGCATCGAGCAGCACGGTCACTCGGACTCGTCGAGCAGGCTCAGCACCTCGCCGATGTTGGTGACGTCGATCCGCTGGCCCAACTCGTACGAAGTGTGCTCGTAGCGCGGCGCCTCTGCCGTCTTGGCCAGGCCGTGGCGCGCCAGCCGGTTGACCGCCTCACTGACCCCGATTCCCTCATCCCGGCGAATCCCCTCAACCGCAGCCGCGATGTCCGCTGCCAATGTCACTGTCGTCCTCATGCTCAAAATGTAGCATCATGATGCTCTAATAGGTACATTGCTACGCCGAGCAGCGACTGGATGCCGCGCAGCACCTGGGGCGCGCTCCCATCAGAAGCGCAGTCACCGTCCAATCAGATCTCCATCCGCTTTCGGTTCCCGCGCGCGCCTAGTGCCAGAGCACGCTGATCGGTGCAGCCCAATGGTCAGCTGAGGGCGCGGACCCGCTCGGACACGTCGGCCAGGCGCGGGTCGTGGGTCTCGACCCAGCGGAACAGCTCCCGAGCCCTGGGCGAGCGGCCGGCTCTCTCGTACAGGTCGGCCAGGGCGTAGGCACGGCGCAGGTGGTGGTCACGAGGCCGCGACGGCAGCCGCCAACCGTGCTCCAGCACCCGGATGGCCGCGGGCAGCTCTCCCCTGTCGGCCTTGGCGCCGGCCAGCACGAGGCGCCCCTCGGTCACCAGCTCCGCCGACGGCGACGCCGCCCCCAGCTCGCGCCACAGGACGTCAACGTCGGCCCAGCGACCCAGAGCGCGATGGCAGTCGGCCAGTACGGGGTGCTGCTCCACCGAACCGCTCAGCTCGCGGAAGTACTCGAGCTCGCCCATGGCCGCCTTGAAGCGCCCCAGGCGGTACAGCACCAGGCCGTGCAACTCGCGCACATCGGCGACATCGGGGGCATCGCGGGCGAGCCGCTGCAGCAGCGGGAGGGCGTCCTTGAACCGCTCGGCCCGGAAGGCCTTGGCCGCGGTGTCGAAACGCCGCACCGCGCTCCTGCCCCGTTCCGAGCCCAGAGCGCGCACCAACTCCGCGTGGGGATCCGATGCGTGGTGCGGTGCGGGGGGAAGCGGGACCCGCTGGCGCGGCCGCGGCGCCCGCGGGGACCCATCCGGCCTGCGGCGCGGGCGCGACATGGCTCGGAGCCTACCGGCGTCCCAAAACGGGCATGCCCCAACCAACTCCGCAGCCACGCACGCCACAGGCGCACCGCCCCGCGGCCCATCCGCGGCTGTTCGCTCGGCGACTACCCTCACCGGCTGGGCTATCGGAGCGTCGGAGAGGTGACCACCATGGGCGGCGGGCTGGACGAGTGCCGGGCGGCGATCGACCTGGCCAACTCGGGTGACCCGCGCGATCATCACGGAGAGCCGCTGGCGCTGGCACAGGGCCGCATGGCCGAGGAGTGGGTGATGCGGCTGGCGCCGCACGCGTCGGACGCGCTGAGGCTGGCGGCCCGGGCCCATCATCTGCGCCGTTGGGAACTGCCCCGCTCCGACTACCCGACGGGCCGGGCCGGCTACCTCCGGTGGCGGCGCGCGCAGCAACAGCGCCACGCCCGGGACCTCGCCACCATCGCCGACGATGCTGGCTTGGACGACTCCGTCGCAGCCAGGGCCGCCGAGATCGTGTCCAAGCAGGGCCTGGGATCTGATCCCGAGGTCCAGACCTTCGAGGACGCCGTGAGCCTGACGTTCCTAGTGACCGAGCTCGGACCGGTCGCTGCCCGTCTGGCCGACGACACCAAGGCGGCCGCCATAGTGGCCAAGACGCTCACCAAGATGAGCGACGCCGGCCGCGAGCAGGCGCAGGCTCTGGCCGCTTCCGGGCGGCTTGACGACCACAGCCACCGGATCCTCACCAAGGCCACGGCAACACTCTCGGCTCAGAAAGGCCAGAAGGCCCCGCCGAGGTGAGCGGGGCCTTCTGATCAGCGAAATCCGGCGGCGTCCTACTCTCCCAGGGCGTCTCCACCCAAGTACCATCGGCGCTGGCGGGCTTAACTTCCGTGTTCGGAATGGGAACGGGTGTGACCCCGCCGCTATCGCCACCGAAACCTGTTGTCCTGCGGGCGAACCCCGAACGGGGGAACGCCTCCTGATGAACTCCATAGCGAGCACGAGCACCGAGCGCTCGATGCGAAATTGAACCAAGCCCTCGGCCGATTAGTACCGGTCAGCTGAACACGTCACCGTGCTTACACTTCCGGCCTATCAACGTGGTGTTCTGCCACGGGCCTTACCCGGTCTTACCCGGTGAGAGACCTCATCTCGGAACAGGCTTCCCGCTTAGATGCTTTCAGCGGTTATCCCTTCCGCAGGTCGCCAACCAGCCATGCTCCTGGCGGAACAACTGGCACACGAGAGCTGCGTCCGTCCCGGTCCTCTCGTACTAGGGACAGCTTTCCTCAAGTCTCTTCCGGCTGCAGAGGATAGGGACCGAACTGTCTCACGACGTTCTAAACCCAGCTCGCGTACCGCTTTAATGGGCGAACAGCCCAACCCTTGGGACCTGCTTCAGCCCCAGGATGCGATGAGCCGACATCGAGGTGCCAAACCTTCCCGTCGATATGGACTCTTGGGGAAGATGAGCCTGTTATCCCCGG
>JAJEHD010000002.1 GCA_022819505.1 Acidimicrobiia bacterium
TCGCAGCCGCCGCGGGCTGGTGCGCTCGTTCCAGAACGCCTCGCTGTTCCCCACCATGACTCCGCGCGAGATCGTGTTCCTGGCCTGCCGGTCGGCGGCCGGCGGTCGCTTCGTGCTGGGCGGGTCGCGGGCCGAGCGGACCATTGAGGACCGCGCCGACGACACCCTGGCCGGCTTCGGGCTGGCCGCGGTGGGCGATCAGCCGGTCGGCCTGCTGTCCACCGGCACCAGGCGTCTCGTCGAGCTGGCCGCCAACGTGGCGCTGCGGCCTCGGCTGCTGCTGATGGACGAGCCGTCGGCCGGGATCGCTCAGGCCGAGACCGAGGCCCTGGGTGAGGTGATCGTGCGGGTCCGCGAGGCCTACGGGATCACTCTGGTGGTGATCGAGCACGACATGCCGCTGCTGGCCTCGGTCTGCGACCGGATGATCGCCCTGGAGGTGGGCCGGGTGATCGCCGAGGGCCCGCCCGCCGCGGTCCAGACCGACCCCGCGGTGGTGCGCAGCTATCTGGGCGGCAGCCCCGTGGTGGCCGACGGCTGACACCCGGCCGCGAGCCGACGCCAGAGCGCCGGCTGGAGCCAGGACGCCGGCTGGGACCCGTTCAGTCCGTGTCGAGGTGGGCGAACAGGTCGCGTGAGCGGAACGGGGCGGTCATGAACCGGGCGAACGCCTTGCGGCGGGTCAGCCACACCACCCTGGCCCCCGACTTGTCGGCGGCCAGCATGTGGTCGGCCAGCCACGGGGTGACGGTGTGGACCTCGTCGGCCAGGATGTTGAAGATCCGCTTGGCCCTCTCGAACTCCTCCGACGTGATGTCGTAGTCGCCGGTCAGCAGCTCGGTCACCACGATGCCGGGCGACACCGTGCATACCTGCACTGGAGTGCCGGCGGTGTCCTTGCGCAGGGCCCGCTGCAGGTAGCGCACCGCCCGCTTGGTCGAGCCGTAGGCGGCCATGCCCGGCTGGGTGGCTCCGTCGGACCCGAAGCCCTCGGTGTTCCAGAGCTGCCCGTGGCCCTGCTGCAGCATGTTGGCGATGGCGGTCTTGCTGGCCAGCAGCGTGCCGGTGAGGTTGGTGTCGACCAGGGTGCCGAGGTCGCGGTCGCGCTGCTCCCACAGCGGCCGGCGCTCGATGCTGACGCCCGCGTTGTTGACCCACACGTCGACCCCGCCGAAGGCTTCGGCCGCGGCGTCCCACAGCGCCTGGAGATGGTCGGGGTCGGTGATGTCGCAGGCCGCGCCGCAGACTCTCGACTCTCCGTAGTACTGGCCCAGCTCGGCCGTCATCGCCTCGACCTGGCCGGCCGAACGCCCGCTGATTGCCACCCGGCATCGCCGCTTGAGGAACTCCCGGGCCAGCCCGTTGCCGATCCCCCTCGTGCTGCCGGTAATGACGATCCGCCTTCCCATGTGATGCCCCTAGCGCCGGTCCCAGTGCGCGACCAGATCGTGCTCGACCAGTTGTTCCAGGCAGGCGCCGGCCGGCTCCGCGAGGCTGGCGGTCACGAACGCGGCGATCAAGTCACCCAGCAGGGCGCGCACCGCCGAGTCGGCGGCCGGGTCGGGCTCCAGGAAGGCGCGGCCGCTGGTGGTGTCCACAGGATGGCAGATGGCGAAGTGGCCGGCACCGGCCAGCTCGACCAGCCATGAGTCCCCCCGCCGGTGCCCGATGGCCTCGTCGAAGGTACGCCGGACCGGGTCATGGACGCCGCTGTCGTTGCGGTACCGGTCGCGGCTGGCCGCGATGACGCCGTCGCCAGTGCCCGCAAGCAGCATCACCGGCACCTCGGCCGGGATGGCGACCACGGCGGCCTCTCCGTGCCCCAGTGAGGTGGCCGTCATGGTGTGGGCGCCGTAGGCGAAGACCGCCCGCAAGCCCGGAACCCAGCCGGGGTCGCTGCTGTGCAGCGCGACGGTCCCGCCGGCGGAGTGACCGCCCACCACTACCTGGTCGAGATCGACCATTCCGGCCGACGGCGCGCCGTCGGACTCGGCATGGCCGGCCAGGCAGTCCAGAAGCGGCCCGAGCGCGGTGGCCGCCGAGCGTGTGCCGAGGTCGGCGGGGGTCAGCGCGTCGAGATCGAAGCCGGGGGTGATGCCCCGGCCCGCGGGCCCCAGCGACCCGATGGCCGCGTAGGTCACGACGCACACACCGGAGGGCACGAGCCGGTGAGCCAGCCAGCGGTAGGTGTCGGGGGCCACGTTGATGCCGGGCATCACTATCACCAGCGGCCACGGCGCCCCCGCCGCGGCGGGAACCTGCCCGCTCAGGCGGGCCTCATCGAGCCGGAGCCGGTCGCCGGGGTAGTACAGCGTGGCCATCGCCGGGTCCCCTCCGGCGTCGAAGGCGAAGTGCCGGCCCCGGACGATCACGGCCCCTGCCCGGCTGCCGGTCTCAGCCACAACGGTTCCGCTGAGAGGAACGCAGTTTCACAACCCGATCCTACGTTCTACGATTCGGGTCATGAGCCAAACGAAGAACTACGGCGAGCCCTCGCCCCGGCCGTACCAGTGCTTCATGGGCCGCTGGGAGGGGCTGTGCAAGAGCTTCACCCCCGGCGGCGACTTCCTGGAGTCGAGCGCGGTGCATATGGACGTGTACTGGCTCGACGACCGGACCTGGCACCTCCACGAGCACTTCGAGAACCTCTACGGCGTCGGGGAGACGGTATTCGACACCCCGATCGGGGTGGACGGCAGGCGCTGCTTCGCCGAGAGCGACCAGCTCAGCCTCGAGGGCACCGAGCTGACCCCCTACAACTACGTGTTCACCATCGATAGCCGGGTGAGCGCCAACATCGTCTACAACAACCACTACTTCCTGGATCCCGACACCCGCCGGATCATCACCCACAAGGTGCGCGACGGGAAGACCAACCTGTTCCAGATCCAGGACTTCGCCCGGGTGCAGCGGCCATGATCGTGCAGCCGCCCGCGGGCGGGGCCGCCGACGCCGCCCACTTCGTGATCGCCATGCACCAGCACACCGCCTTCGCAGGCTCGCTGGCGGCCAACTTCGGCAACGACGCCTTCGCCGGGCTGGAGCCGGCCGAGCCCATGCAGTACATCGTCGACCACCACGATGCGGGCTGGGCCGACCTCGACGCCCGCGCCCCCCAGAATCCGGACACTGGGCTCCCCTACAACCTGACGGCCACGCCGCTGGCCCAGATCGTGGCCACCTCGGCCGGGTCGCCGCAGTTCAACGAGGCCCACCATCCCTTCAGCGGCGTCATCTCGTCGATGCACACCTACGGGCTGTACTGCGGCCGCTACGGGCTCAGCGACAAGGTCTTCCTGGACCTCATCCCCGAGGACATGCGCCCCGAGGTCGACGCCATGCTGGCGGCCGAGGAGAGCCGCCAGCTGCGGCTCAAGCAGCGCCTGGCCTCGGGCGACTCCGGCCTCGCCGACGAGGACGTCATCTTCAACGCCTACAAGCAGCTTCAGTTCTTCGACACGCTGTCGCTGTACTTCCACTTGGTGCCGGAGGGCGAGCGGGGTACCGCGGAGTTCCACAACGTGCCCAGGGCGGTGAGCGACGACGTGACCGTCTCGGTAAGCGAGCGTCCCGGCGCGGTGTACGAGGTCGATCCGTACCCGTTCGCCATCGACGGGCTGGAGGTGGCCACCGAGGGCCGGTACCTGGCCCCCCAACCGCCGGGCACCGACCTCGGCCCGGTGCTGGCCGCCACACCGGTGGAAGCCCAGACGGTGCGTCTAGTACGGGCGTGAGCGGGGGCTCCTTCTCGGCGGGGCTCGGCGAGTGGATCGGATCGGCCGAGGTCTACGACGGCGCCGGCCGCTTCGCCGGCATGGGCCGCGACACCCGCACGGTACGGGCCGACGACGGCGCCGGCCGGGTCACGGTGGATGTGACCTTCGAGGGGCCGTTCTCGCTGGCGGGCACCTACACCATCGCCGATCACGGTACGCACCGCACCTACGAGGGACCGCTCAACCTCGGCCGCGCCGACGTGCTGGGAGACGGCCTGGTGGCGGCCCACAACTACTGGCCGAGCCTGGGCCTCTCGCAGCGGTTCTTCCTGATGGTGCTGCCCGGCGGCAACCACCAGCTGTCGCTGGCGCTGCTTAGCCGCGGCGACCAGCTCCGCTGGACGGTGGTGGGCGAGTACCAGCGTCAGGCTGGCCCCTCGACTCCGGCGCCGCCGCCGGTGGAGCCCATCGACCCGGAGGCGGTGCGCGACGATCCGACGGCGGGCCGGGGCCGGCTGCTGTTGCTGCGGCCGGGCCGCTGGTCGGGCCGCCTGCACCGCCTCGACGGCGACCTTGAGCCCTCCGGGACCGTCGACTGCACCGAGACGCTCGCGCCGGCAGGCTCCAAGACGGCCGCGGGCGGCGAGGCCGTGGAGGTGCTCTTGTCCGGGCTCGGCTTCGCCCCCGATGCGTCGTTCGTGCTGGAGTCGGACGGATGGACCGCCCGGACCGTCACCGGCGAAGTTGCCGGCAGCGCGGCCCTCAGCGGCGGCCGGGGCCTGAGCGGGCAGTTCCACCACGACCGGGCCGAGCGCCGGGTGTGGCGCCGCGAGGTCGTCTCGCGCGACGGCGCCACCAAAGCGGTGCTTCACGTCTGGTACCGCGGTGAGGAGCGGCTCGGCGCGCTCTACGGCACCCTGGCCTTCGACCCGGCATGAACGGCGACAACGACCCATCCGGCGGTGACCGGTTTCGGGGCGCCTGGCTGGTCACGGAATATGTGTTCGATCCCGACGGCGCCCACCGGGGCTCGGTCGCCCAGCGCCGCCTTGTCGAGCCCGCCGGCGAGGGTCGGTTCCGTGTGGCTCAGAGCTGCTTGCCGTCGCCGGAGCTGGAGGACCATCCCATGGCCGGGTTCGCCGGCGACTGGGTGTTCGACATGGAGATCGACGGTGCCGAGCGCCGTTACCTCGGACCCGACGTGGTGGGAGCCGGCACCGAGTGGAGTCCCGGCGCCATGACCGGCCGGGGCGCCTGGCCCCGGTTCGGGTACGAGTTCGAGTCCTACAGCGTGCTGATGGCCCCCGACCGCCAGCTCACTGGCGGGTTCTTCTCGCTGGCGGGCCGCTCTGTGGCCGACATCGTGGGGGTGGCCGTTCCCGAGTCGGCCGGGATCGAGCCCCGCCTCGACCTCTCGGCGCCGGTCCCCGAGGTGGAGGGCAGTTGGCCGCGGCGCCGCAGTGCCGGCCCGCTGCTGGTGGCCGCCGATCAGCCGTCGCCGTCGCGCCGCCGCCGGCTGTGGGCCATGCGCGACCTGATCGGCGCGTCCGGATTCGTGCTCGTCGAGGACACCGGCGAGGACGGTCGTTCCGTGTCAGTGACCGTGGGCTGACGCTCCCTAGCCGTCGGGCGACCAGGTGAGAGCGCCGAAGACGACGCTGGTCATGCGGTCGCCGGTGTACAGCTTCCAGACGGCGGCGAGGGTGTGGTCGCGGTCGATGATGAACTCGCGGCCCTTGACCTTGAAGGCCTCGCTGGCGTGGTGCTGGGTGGTGTACAGGGCCCGGCCGTAGGCCAGGGCGTTGCCCCACAGGTCGGGACCGTCGTAGGTGTGGCGGTTGCCGTTGGACCGGGTGCGCACATAGGTGAACGACCGGTCGATCGTCCCGGACATTTCCCACCGCTGGGTGGCCCGCACCAGGTCGATGGGATCGTGGCGGATGCGGACGTCGACGCTGCCCCGGCGCTGCTGGTCGGCCCCGAACACCTCGCAGGAGCCGGCCCACTGGCCGCCGGTGCGGTCGGGCAGGGTGTGGGGCCAGGCGGCCATCTCCTGCTCCGTCTCCAGGTGGGCGTCGATGCGGGCCTTGGTGTCGGGGTTGGTGTCGTAGTCATGGGCGTTGAGGTACACCCCGTTGAACACCGAGAAGATGGTGGGACCCTCGTACAGCAGCGACGAGTACACCTGGGTCACGCCGTCGGCCAGGATCTGGTTCATGGTGTTGAGGTCGGCCCGCCAGCCCGGCGCGTAGTAGTGCGAGTCCACCAGCGAGCCGTAGGGGTGGCCGGCGCCGTAGAAGTCGGGACCCTGGTAGATCCGGTTGTCGCCCTGGTCGTCCACCCCGAACTCGAAGTCCTTGATCTCGAACCGGTTGCGCAGTGGTCCGGTGTTCATGAAGTTGCACTGCATCCAGTAGGTGACCTTGCCGTCGGCGAACACGCTGGCCCGGCTGACCTTGTTGAACCCGGTGTGGCTGCCGTCGGCGTCGAACACCGACGGCAGGCCGTACCACTCCCCGGTGATGCGCTGCTGCCACTCGGAGGCCTGGGACTCGGTCATGGGGAGCTCCGTTCTAGGTGCGGCCTGCGGTCTGGAGGCTGGTCCGGATGCCGGCGCTCACCTCGGGGCCGAGCAGGCGGTCCACCTGGGCCCACACCGGGTCGACGTCGGGGTTGAACAGGGCGGCCCGGTGGCGGGCGTCCCGCTCGGCGAGCTGCTCGGCGGTGGCGCCGTCGAGCACATCAGCGGGCACGCCGTCGACCACCAGTTCGAGCCAGTGGTCGCGGTAAGCGGCGACCGTGCCGAAAACCGCCCGGAAGCCGTCCTCGTCGGCCCTGTGGGCCAGCATCCACGCCGACATGAGCTGCCACTGGCGCCGCGACAGGTGGGCGGGGGTCAGCCCGTCGATCTCGCCGGCCCGGCTGTGGGCGTCGGTGAGCGGCACGAAGCAATGGTCGACGTAGGCCAGGCCGGCCCCGGGGTCGACCCTGGGCATCAGGTCGAGGTGGAAGGCGTAGTGAGGCCCGGCCAGCACCGAGTCCACCGTGAAGTGGGGCACCGCGCTGTCAGGCGGGGTGAAGGCGAAGCACATGTGGCTGTCGAGCCCGAAGGCCTCGACGGTCATGGCCACGTACACCAAGGTGGCCACCCCGTCGCGGGCCAGCACCCGGTGCACGCCCACCGGCGATCCGTCCATGGCCGAGGTCAGCGGCACCGACTCGGTCTCCTGAAGCTCCAGCCGGGCCGCGATGGCCTCCACGGTGCCCAGGCACAAGTCGGCCGACAGGCTCATGCGTCCGCTCCGGGGGACGATCCGACGGTGGGGAACACCCAGGCGCTGGCCATCTCGGGCTCGGCGGCCCGGGCCGGTGACGGGATCACCGCTGCGGCCCGCCTGGACTCCTCGTCGGTGGGGGCGGCCAGCCCCAGGCCCTTGTCGAGCTGCTCCTGGCGCCAGCGCCGGTAAGCCAGCTGGATGGAGTCGGACTTGACGTGCAGCTCGGCCGACAGGTCGAAGGGCAGCAGCTCGGGCCGCTGGCCCTCCACGGTCGGCTGGTCCTCCCGGAAGATCTTGAGGGTGCGCTTGTGGGAGTCCTTGTCGGCCCAGCCTCCGGTGAAGAACGAGCGCATCATGCAGAACTTCGACACGGTGGTGTGCTCGTCGAGGGGCACCGCCGCGGTGAACAGGCGCATGTCGCCCATCGGCAGGCGCACGATCAGCAGCGACACGTTGGGGGGATAGAAGCCGGTGGAGGTGTTCACCGGCGGACGGTCCTTCTTGGCGATGAGCCGCCATATCCCCGACGGCAGGGGCGGCTTGAGATCAACGGTGGCACTCACCGACAACAGGTGGCCGTTGTCGTGGATCTCCTCGAGGTCGAAGTCCTGGATCTCCGGCTCGTCGCGGTTGCCGAACGACCCGGCGTGCACGAACGGGGTGTGGGCGATGTCGATGGCGTTCTCCAGCACCCGGTCGTAGTTGGCCTGCCACGTGAACTCGCCCCGCACGGCCCGGAACCCCTCGGCTCGGGCCTCGGTGTGCATCTCCATGCCGTACAACTCGGGCAGCGGCGGCCGCTGCTCGGCGGGCAGGTCGCCCAGGAACACCCACACGAAGCCGTAGCGCTCCACGCAGGGGTAGGTGTCGATGCGAGCCTTCTTCGGGATGGGCAGGTCACCTCGGTTGGCCGGGATCTCCACGCACACCCCGTCGGTGTCGTAGCGCCAGCCGTGGTACGGGCACCGAACGCAGCCGCCGGCCACGTCGCCGCCCGCCAGCGACCCGCCCCGGTGCACGCACAGGTCGGACTGGGCGTTGACGGTGCCGTTGCGGCTGCGCCACAGCACCAGGTCGTGGCCGTGGACCTTCACCTGCATGGGTCGGTCGCCGACCTGCTCGCCGAACTCGACGGCGTACCAGTGGTTCTTGATGAGCATGGGGGAGCCTCCCTGTGCGCTCTCAGCTCGGTCGGGGCAATACCCGGTCGCCGCCCCACAGGGCCCGCACCAGGCGGTCGCACATCTCGGGGCCGAAGAACCGAACCCCCATCACGTTGGCCGGGTCGCGCTCGGCGATGGTGCGCCGCCGGACCAGGTCGTCGGCGGCCAGTCGCGGGCGGCGCTCACGGGTCACGGGCTCGGCCTCGTCCACCCATTGGAGCCACTGGTCCACCCGGCGGTGAGCGAGCCGGCGCACCTGCTCGAGCCGGTCCTCGTCGTGGGTGATCCCCGGGGTGGTGAAGCACACCGCGGTCTCGCTGAGCGACTGGCGGATGTAGAGCGCCCTCGAGGTGAACGTCGACAGCCCCGGATCGGCCCGCAGCTCAAGGAACTCCTCGTTGAACGGCTCCCAGTACTTGTCGAGCGCCCCGGTGTGGAGCATCAGGTCCGAGCGGGGGACGAAGTCGATGTAGAACCACAGGTCGGGCAGGGTGCCCCACGCGATCCCGAGGTGGGGCATGTCGATGTGGGGGCCGAGCCAGGCGGTGACGTGCATGTTGGTGAACCCCAGCGGCGGGTTGCCGATCCAGGAGTGCACCAGCCAGTCGATCTCCGGCCCGGCGTAGGCCGCCAGCCGTCCCGAGGGGTGCTCGGCCTCGCCCCGGTACGACTCCAGGTCGTCGGTGCTGGGGTCGCGGGCCAGCTCGAACCGGGCTTCCAGCTTGACCATGATCTCGCCGGTTATCGACCACAGCCGGTCGAACGTCGCGGTGGCGTCGGTCGGACCGGCGTCATCGAAGATGTCCTGGACGCCCTTCAACGTCTCGCGCATGGATTCTCCGGCGATCTAGGCGGCTAGTGTTCCGTCGACAGGAACAGCGTTTCGTTCTACTGACAGTATGGGCGAGCCCCCACCAGCGTCAACCTCCTGAAGCCGGCCGCGAGGAGCCGACACCGCCATGACCCGCACCCTTCTGTACGTTCCCGGCGACAGGCCTGACCGCTTCGACAAGGCGCTGGCGTCGGGAGCCGACGAGGTGATCTGCGACCTGGAGGACGCGGTGGCCGAGGCGGCCAAGCCAGCCGCCCGGGAGGCGGTGGCGAGCTGGCTGCGAGCGAATTCCGGCGCGCCGGCGTGGGTGAGGGTCAACAACCGTCCCGACCTACTTGACGCCGACGCCGCCATGGTCCGGTCGCTGGTGGCCGACGGCGTCGGCCTGGCCGGGGTGGTCATGCCCAAGGCCGACCCCGAGGCCTGCGCCACCGACTTCGGCGGATGCCCGGTCATGGCGCTCATCGAGTCGGCCGAGGGCGTGTTCAAGGTGTACGAGGTGGCGTCGGTGCCCGGGGTGGTGCGCCTGGCGTTGGGCGAGGCCGACCTGGCCGCCGACATGGGCATGATGCCGTCGCCCGACGGCTTGGAGATGTGGCCGATCCGCACCCGGGTGGTGGTGGCCTCGGTGGGCGTCGGGCTGATCGCGCCGTGCGGGCCGGTGCCCCTGGACCTCAACGACGACGAGGGGCTGGTGGCCACCAGCGAGTCGCTGCGCCGCCTCGGCTTCGGCGGGCGGTCGGTGATCCACCCCAAGCAGGTGGCCGCCGTCAACGCCGCCTTCACCCCCGCGGCGGACGAGATCGCCTGGGCCGAGGCCGTGGTGGCCGCCTTCGAGGCAGCCGCGGCCGAGGGTCGCGAGGTGGTGGTGCTCGAAGGCCAGTTCATCGACGCCCCCGTGCTGCGCCAAGCCCGATCAGTGCTGGCCCGGGTACCCGGCCGCTAGTCCTGGGCCAGCACCGCGGCCGCGGCCAGGGAGCGGCCCCCGACCAGGTCGGTGTCCTTGGAGATCTCCCGGTCGGCGGCCCGGCCGGGATGCAGGACGCCCACCAACAGCCCCTCGCCCGGAGCGGCCCGGACGCACGCCGGGGCGTTGATGGTGCCGTCGAAGGGCTGCGTCCGGCCGGGGCTCCACAGCGAGTCGGCCGGGGGGTCCAGCAGCATGGTGGCCGCCAGCGGTCCCGGCGGTGAGCAGGCGGCCAGGCTGACCCGGTTCTCGGCGGCCCGCTCCACCAACCCCAGATCGCACTCCCAGCGGTGCTCGGGCTGCCAGCACACCGCCACCAGACCGGCGCCGGCCACCGCGGCCAGCCTGACGGTCTCCGGGTGGCGGTGGTCGTCGCCCACGATCACGGCCATGTCGCCGAACGGCGTGCGGTAGAGGTCGATCCAGTTCCCCAGCTCGGTGGCGTCGAGATGGCGGTCGCTGCGGTGGATCTGGGCCTGCTCGTGGACCAGCCCGCCCGCGGTCCACACCTGGCCCAGGTGCTGGCCGCCGCGCCTGGCCGTGGTGACCAGCAGCACCCCTGCGGGGATGCCGTCGGGTGGCGGCGTCAGCTCGGGCAGCACCACCAGCAGGGCGCCCGCATCGAAGGCCTCCCAGGTCAGCTCCGGGTCCTCCTGCGCCCCGGGCACGCAGGCGACCGCCACGGTGGACATCTCCGCCGGCCCCGGGACAGCCGTATCGGGCCTGGCCAGCGGGCCGTACACCCGGGGCCGGCGGCCGGCCAGCCGGCGCGGGCGGCAGTGCGACAGGTCGATGTCGGCCGCCACCACCTCCTCGCCGGTCGGAGCAGCCTTGGCCAGCACGGTGCCGTCGGGAGCGACGATCTGGCTCTCCCCCGCGCCCTCCAGCGCCTCGGCAGGAACCCCGAGCGCTGCGCTGAACTCGGCGATCCGTCCGGTGGGCAGCAGCGGCCCGACCTTGTTGGCCGCCGCCACGAAGACGCCGTTCTCCGCGGCCCGAACCGGGACGTGCAGGCTGGCCTCGTCGCGGGCGAAGGAGTTGAGGCTGTTGCAAAGCAGCCGGGCGCCGCTCACCGCCAGGGCGCGGGGCGTCTCGAAGGTCACGCCGTCCATGCAGGCGTAGAGCCCGACCGGCCCGAAGGCGGTGCCGGCCACCGCACTAGGCCTCTCGCCCGCGCTCAGATGGGCCCGTTCGTTGCCCATGAGCATCTGCTTGTCGGCGGTGGCGGTGATCCGGCCGTCGGGGTTGACCAGCACGCTGGTGACCGTCACCCGCCCGCCGGACCGGGGCACGGTCACCGCCAGGGCCGCGTAGATGCGGTGGTGGGCGGCCCGCCGGGCCAGCGCGCCCAGCCAGTGTCCGTCCAGCGCCACTGCCACCGCCCGGCAGTGGTCGGCGCTGTCGTACACCGACAGGTGGTTGCAGAACTCGGGCAGCACGGTCAGCCGAGCGCCGGCGGCCGCGGCCGCGTCCAGCATCCGCAGGCACGCGGCCAGGTTGGCGTCGACGTCGGTGCCTACTGCGAACTGCGCGGCAGCCACTCGTAGAACGTGCCGCGCCGTGTCGCTGTCAGGCAAGGGGCTGGGCGCCGAGCTTGACCGAGAGCGCCCGGGTGGCCTCCACCACGCCGGCGGAGGCGGGGCCGATCTTGTTGCGGAAGCGGTAGATCGGCCCGCACACGCTGATGACCGCCACCGGCTCGCCGTTGTGGTCGAGGATCGGGGCGGCCACCGAGCCGGCGTCGTGCTGCCGCTCGCCGAACGACAGCGCGAAGCCCTGGGTGCGGATGCCCTCCAGCTCGGTCCTCAGCTCGTCGACCGAGACGACAGTGGCATCGGTCAGAGCGTCGAGCGGGTTGTCGGCCAGGTAGCGATCGATCTCGGCGTCGGTGAGCCAGGCCAGGAACGCCTTGGACGACGCGCCGGCGTGCAGCGGGAACGACCCCCCGACGGGAACCGTCATCTTCACCTCGCGCGGCGGGGTGATCTGGTCGACGTACACCCGGCGGTCGCCGTAGCGGACCGACAGGGTGGCGGTCTCGTCGGTCTCCGCGCTGAGCCTCCGCATCTCGTCGATGGCCAGGGTCCGTACGTCGAGCTGGTCGCGGTAGGCGGCGGCCAGTTCCATCACCGCGGGCCCGAGCCCGTACCGGCGGCTCCGGGGGTCGGCGATCAGCAGGCTGCGCTCGCACAGCGAGGCCAGGATCCGGTGCACCACCGCCTTGGACACGCCAAGCTCCCGCGAGATCTCGGTCACCCCTAGCGTGCCCGAGGCCCGCGAGAACAGGAACAGCACCTCCACCGCCCTGTCGATGGCGGCCACGCTGCGCCCGGAGCCGGGGGTCTGGCCCGGTTCTGCTGACGGTTCGCTCGCGGAGGTGTCCATATCGCTCGACTGGTTGCCATCAAGGGTTTCGATGAGGAACACTAGCCCCGTGTTCCTTTGGGAGAAACAGCGTTCCGCATGAGCAGCCCCCTGTCGGACCTGCGGGTGATCGACGCCTCCACCGTGCTGGCCGGGCCGCTGATCGGCCAGATAATGGCCGACTTCGGCGCTGACGTGGTGAAGGTCGAGCACCCCCGGAAGCCGGACAGCCTGCGCGGTCACGGCGCCCAGAAGGACGGCCAGGGCCTCTGGTGGAAGATGGTGGGCCGCAACAAGCGCTGCGTGGGCCTGGACCTAAGCCATCCCGACGGCGCCGACGTCTTCCTTCGCCTGGTGGACGGCGCCGACGTGGTGATCGAGAACTTCCGGCCGGGCACGCTCGAGCGCTGGGGGCTGGGCTGGGAGGTCCTCTCCGAGCGGCGCCCCGGTCTGGTGCTGTGCCGGGTCACCGGCTTCGGCCAGACCGGCCCCTATGCCCGGCGGCCGGCGTTCGGGACGCTGATCGAGGCGATGAGCGGTTTCGCCCACATGACGGGCACAGCCGACGGGCCCCCGACCCTGCCCCCGTTCGGCCTAGCCGACAGCATCGCCGGCATCAGCGGGGTGGCCGCGGTGATGATGGCGCTGCACCACCGGCGCGCCACCGGCGAGGGCCAGGTGGTCGACCTGGCCATCCTGGAGCCGCTGACCATGGCGCTCGGCCCCCACATCGTGGAGTGGGACCAGACTGGCCATATCCCGGCCCGCTCAGGGAACCGCTCCGCCAACAACGCCCCCCGCAACACCTACCGCACCGCCGACGGCCGGTGGGTGGCCGTGTCCAGCAGCACCGACTCGGTGGCGGTCCGCGCGATGGAGCTGGTCGGCCGGGCCGATCTGGCCCGCGAGCCGTGGTTCTCGTCGGGCACGGGCCGCGCCGCCCACGCCGACGAGATCGACCAGGCGGTGGCGTCGTGGATCGGCGCCCGCCCGCTGACCGAGGTGGTCGAGGCGTTCGCCGAGGCCGAGGTGGCGCTGGCCCCGGTGTACGACGCCGCCCAGTATGTGGACGACCCCCAGGTGCAGGCGCGGCGCGCGGTCGCCGCCGTCGCGGACCCCGATCTGGGGACGATCCGGATGCAGAACATGCTCTTCGGCCTGTCGGCCACGCCTGGGGTGGTCCGCCACGCCGGGCGGGCCCCGGGCGCCGACACCGACGAGGTGCTGGCCGAGGCCGGGGTGAGCGCCGGACGCGTCGATGACCTACGGGCCGCCGGAGTGGTGGCGTGAGTCCGGCCCCGAACACCCGGGCCGGCCGCCTGATCGAGCAGGCCGCGGCGGCCGCCGTGTACGACCTGGGCCGCCCGATGAGCAACGGGATGGCCCAGTCGCCGAACCATCCGCCGTTCCGCCACTGCCTGGACCGCCGCCACGGCGACCGGGTCCGGGCCGACGGGGGCTCGGCCGCGGCCGACCTGATCAGCACCGGCTGCCACGTCGGAACCCATGTGGACGCGCTGGCCCATGTGAGCCACGAGGGCCGGCTGTTCGGCGGCGCCGACGCCGGCGAGGCCCAGTCCGGCGGCCGTTTCGAGGCTCTGGGCATCGACGGGCTGGCTCCCTTCGCCGGCCGGGGCGTGCTGCTGGACATTCCGGCTCTGCTGGGTGTGGGCTGCTGCGACGGCGGCCACGAGATCACCGTGGCCGAACTGGAGGGAGCGGCCGGGCGCCAGGGCACCCCGGTGCAGTCCGGCGACGCGGTGCTGGTGCGCAGCGGCTGGGGCGTCCACTTCGACGACGCCGAGCTTTACCAGGGCCTCGGCTCCGGCGTTCCCGGCGTGGGCGAGGACGGCGCCCGCTGGCTGGCCGACCGGGGGGCGGTGCTGGTCGGCGCCGACACGCTGGCGTTCGAGTGCCTGCCCGCCGGTGCGGGCCATGCGCTGTTGCCGGCTCACCGGGTGCTGCTGGTGGAGCGGGGCGTCAACATCGTCGAGGCCATGGACCTCGAGGCCCTGGCCGCCGATCGGGTCCACGAGTTCCTGTTCGTGCTGGCCCATCTCAACATCGTGGGCGCCACCGGGGCGCCGGCCCGGCCCCTGGCACTGGCATGAGCGCGAGCTCGGATTCGAATGCTGGTTGCGTCGCAGCGGTACCACTCCCGCTCTTGTTCGCTGCGCTCACGGGCCGCTCGGGCCACGGCCTCGCTCCGCTGCTCGCGGCGGTCGTCGTGAATCGCCCCCTGTCCGCTCGGCCTCTGGCATGAGCTCGGGCGAGGCCCCGATCCTGGTGCGGCTGGCTGGGCTGGCCGGCGGCCCGGTGCCGGCGCACATCCGGGCCGGCATCCCGGCCCGGATCATCGACATCGTGGGGATCGCGGTGCGGGCCTGCCCGCTGGACACCTCCCGGGCCGCCACCGAGTTCGCCCTGGCCCAGGAGTCCGGCGCCCAGGCGACCGCCATCGGCGCCGGCGCCCGGATGGCCGCCGCGGAGGCCGCCTTCGTCAACGGCGTGCTGGCCCACTCCCTCGACTACGACGACACCCACCTCCCGTCCATCCTGCATCCCAGCGCCTCGGTGGTGCCCGCGTCGTTAGCGGTGGCCGAGTGGCAGGACGCGCCCGGCGCGGCCCTAGTCGACGCGGTGGCCGTCGGCCTGGAGGTGGCGGTGCGGCTGGGCATGGGCGGCTACGACCACCGGGCCCGCCAGTCGGTGTACTTCGAGCGGGGCCAGCACGCCACCTCGATCTGCGGGGCGGTGGGGTCGGCCGCGGCCACGGCCCGCCTGCTGGAGGCCGACGCCGACCGCATCGCCGACGCCATGGGCATCGCCTGCAGCATGGCCAGCGGGATCATCGAGGCCAACCGGACCGGCGGGACCGTCAAGCGGCTCCACTGCGGATGGGCGGCCAGGGCCGGGGTCACCGCGGCCCAGCTGGCGATGCGGGGCTTCACCGGGCCGCGGACCGCGGTCGAGGGCCGCTTCGGCCTGTTCCAGGCACTGCTCGGCGCAGAGGCCGACACCGCTGCGGTGACCGCCGACCTGGGGCTGCGGTGGGAGGCCGAGCGCATCTTCTACAAGCCGTACCCGGCCAACCACTTCACCCATGCCGCCATCGATGCCGCCATCGGGCTGCGCCGCCGCGGCGTCGGCCCCGACGACGTGGCACAGGCCACCCTAGAGGTGGCCCCGCCCACGGTCCGCACTATCGGCGATCCCATCGACGCCAAACGCAGGCCCGAGACCGGGTACCTCGCCCAGTTCAGCGGCCCCTACGCGGTGGTCGCCGGGCTGCTCGGCGGCAACGGCCTGGGGGTGGGCCTGGCCGACTTCAGCGACGACCTCGCCCGCGACCCCGCCCGGCGGCAGCTGATGGCCCGCATCGACGTGGCCGGAGACCCGGGCCTGATGGCGATCTACCCGAGCCAGCTGCCCGCCCGCCTGACTGTCACCACCACCGGCGGCCAGACGCTGGTCGAGGAGGTGCTGGCCAACCGGGGCGGTCCCGACGACCCGCTGTCGGAGGAGGACCTGGCCACCAAGTACGGCGACAACGTCGACGGCCTGGTGAGCGCGGCGGCGGCCCGCTCGGTGCACGATCGGCTGGCCGGCGTGGCCGCCGCACCCTCGGTGGCGGGCCTGCTGGATCCCCTCAACGTCGTTGCGCACTCCGAGGAGCACCTGTGAGGAGCCTTGCGTCAAGCCCGTCTCCAAATCTGTACGAGTCTTCCTCCTATATGACGGGTTTCTCTACATATTTCGGGAGGCACCCATGATCGACACCGTCATCACCGGCGCCAGGGTGGTTCGCCCCGACCACGGAACGGTCGACGACGCCGACATCGGCATCACCGGCGGGCGGGTCAGCCACCTGGCCGCCGGTCTGGCCGCCACCGCCGATGCGGCCCAGGTGTTCGACGCCGCCGGCCTGATCGCCTTCCCCGGCTCGGTGGACGCCCATACCCACATGGGGATCTACAACCCGCTGGACGTGGACGCCGCCAGCGAGAGCCGGGCCGCGGCCCAGGGCGGCACCACCACCGTGCTCAACTACATCCGCACCGGCCAGTACTACCTCAACCGGGGCGGGCCCTACGCCGGCTTCCTCCCCGAGGCCCTGGCACTGATGGAGGGCCGCAGCCACGTGGACTACGCCTTCCACCTAGCCCCCATGCAGGCGTCCCACATCGACGAGATCCCGGCCTTGATCGACGAGCACGGCGTGACCTCGTTCAAGATCTTCATGTTCTACGGCAGCCACGGGCTGCACGGCGCCAGCGACGACCAGGCCGGCTTCCTGATGATCCCGCCGGGCGAGCGCTACGACTTCGCCCACTTCGAGTTCGTGATGCGGGGCCTGGCCGAGGCGCGCCGCGGCCGGCCCGGGCTGGCCGATGTGCTGTCTCTGTCGATGCACTGCGAGACGGCCGAGATCATGACCGCCTACACCAAGATGGTCCAGGCCGAGGGCCGGCTGTCCGGGCTGGCCGCCTACTCGGCCGGGCGACCGCCGCACTCCGAGGGCCTGGCGGTGACGATCGCCTCGTACCTGGCCCACGAGACCGAGGTGGTCAACATCAACCTGCTGCACCTGTCGTCGGCCAAGGCGATGGACGCCGCCCTGCGGATGGACCGGTGCTTCGAGAACGTGGACTTCCGCCGGGAGGTCACCGTGGGACACCTTCTGGCCGACATCGAGACCGCGGGCGACCCGTGGGCCAAGGTCAACCCGCCGATCCGGCCCCGCTCCGACGTAGAGGCGCTGTGGGAGCACGTGCTGGCCGGCGACGCGCACTGGGTGGTCAGCGACCACGCCTGCTGCCAGGCCGAGGCCAAGGTCTCAGCCGAGTACCCCGACGACATCTGGCTGGCCAAGAGCGGCTTCGGCGGCACCGAGTACCTGTTGAACGGCCTGTACTCCGAGGGCTCCAAACGGGGCCTGGGTCTGGTGGAGATGGCCCGGATGCTGTCGTGGAACCCGGCCCGGCGCTTCGGGCTGGGCACCAAGGGCACCATCGCGGTCGGCTACGACGCCGACATCGCGCTGCTCGACCCGTCGGCCAGCCATGTGGTGCGGGCCGGCGAGTCCGAGTCGAGCCAGGGCTACAGCCCCTTCGAGGGTCACGAGCTCGACGGCAGGGTTCGCCACGTGTGGCTGCGGGGCGAGCGCATCCTGGCCGGCGGCCGGGTGGTGGGAACGCCCCGGGGCCAGTACCAGCGAAGGCCGGCATGAGCTCGCCGGGCGCGCTGGGGCGCGGTTCAGCGGGGCTGGGGGAATCCGCCGGCTTTGGCGACCAGGCTGGGCACGCCGTGGCCGAGCTGGGCCTCCAGCCAGGTGCTGGCCTCGATCAGCGCGTCGAGGTCGAGCCCGGTCTCGAAGCCCATCTCGTGCACCATGTACACCACCTCCTCGGTGGCGACGTTGCCAGTGGCTCTGGGCGCGAACGGGCAGCCCCCCACTCCGCCGAGGCTGGAATCGAACACCCGCACGCCAACTTCGATGGCCGCCGCGATGTTGGCCAGCGCAGTGTTGCGGGTGTTGTGGAAATGGCCTCGCAGCGCGACGCCGCCGGCCCGTTGCGCGGCACCCTCGAACAGGGCGGCCACCTGGGTGGGCACCCCTACGCCGATGGTGTCGGCGAGGGCCACCTCGTCGGGTCCGGTCTCGGCCAACTCGGCCACGATTCCCAGCACCCGGTCGGCGTCGACCCGCCCCTCGTACGGGCAGCCGCACACCGCCGATACGGTCACCGCGGTGCGGGCACCGGCCGCCCGGGCCGTCGCCGAGATGGCCCGCCACCGCTGGATCGACTCGTCCACCGTGGCCCGCTGGTTGGCCTGCGAGAAGGTCTCGGTGGCCACCACCACCCCGCACACCTCGTCGGCGCCCGCTTCGAGAGCCCGCTCCACGCCGCGCTGGTTGAGCACGAGCGCGCTGTAGCTGACGCCCTGCGTGCGGGGCACACCAGCCATGACCGCCTCGCCGTCGGCCATCTTGGGCACCGCCTTGGGGCTGACGAAGCTGGCCGCCTCGACCCGGGTGTGGCCGGCCGCCACCAGCCGCTCGATCAACTCCACCTTCTGGGCGGTGCTGAGGTCGGCGGGATCGGCCTGGAGGCCGTCGCGGGGGGCGACCTCCACGATCTGGACGCGCTCGGCTCGGCCGTCGCTGCCAGTCTCGCGGGTGGATCCGGCGTGCTGGTCGGCCACTGTCACGATGGAGCCGAGGATAACGGAGGGGAGGACCATGCCCGGAGCGTTGAGTGACATCCGGGTGGTGGAGGTGGGCACGCTGCTGGCCGGCCCGTTCTGCGGCCAGCAACTGGCCGACCACGGCGCCGAGGTGATCAAGGTCGAGTCGCCGACCGGGGACCCGATGCGGGACTGGGGCCAGGAGATCGCCGGCGGAAAGTCGCTGTGGTGGCCGGTCGTGGGCCGGGGCAAGAAGTCGGTCACCATCAACCTGCGCGAGCCGGCCGGGCAGGAACTGGTGCGCCGGCTGGCGGCCAGCGCCGACGTGCTGGTGGAGAACTTCCGTCCGGGCACCTTGGAGAGGTGGGGCCTGGCGCCCGGCGTGCTCCAGGAGGCCAATCCCCGGCTGATCGTCACCAGGGTCTCGGGCTACGGCCAGACCGGCCCGTACGCGGCCCAGCCCGGCTTCGGGGCCATCGGCGAGGCGATCGGGGGCATCCGCTATACCACCGGCGACCCCGCCAGCATGCCCAGCCGGACCGGGATCAGTATCGGCGACACCCTCACCGCCATGTTCGCCACCATCGGCACGCTCAACGCGCTGCACGCCCGCGAGCGCACCGGCCGGGGCCAGGTGGTCGACGCCGCGCTATACGAGTCGGTGCTGGCGGTCATGGAGTCGCTGCTGACCGAGTACCACGTGGCCGGTTTCATCCGGGAGCGCACCGGCTCGACGATCCCCAACATCGCGCCGGCCAACGCCTACCCGACCCGCGACGGCAGGATCCATCTCATCTCCGGCAATCAGGACACCGTGTGGCGGCGTCTGGCCGAGGCGATGGGCCGCCCCGAGCTGGGCGAGGACCCCCGCTTCGCCACCCACATCGCCCGGGGCGAGCACCAGGAGGAGCTGGACGGCATGATCGCGGCGTGGACCGCCACCGTCGACTCGGACTGGCTGCACCGCCACCTGAACGAGCACGGCGTGCCCAACAGCCAGATGTACCGGGCGCCGGAGATGCTGGCCGACGAGCACTTTGCGGCCCGCGAGGCCATCGCATGGGTGGACAGCCACGACTTCGGGTCGGTGCCGATGCAGAACGTGGTGCCGAGGCTGTCGGACACTCCCGGCTCGATCGGCTGGTCGGGACCGGCGCTGGGCGAGCACAATGAGGAGGTGCTCGGCGGGATTCTCGGCCTCGACGCAGACGCCATCGACCGGCTCCGAGCCGACGGGATCGTGACATGACGTCACGGGCCGCCATGGGCGGCGAAGAGCTGGCCGACGACTACCGGCAGGCGGGGTTCAACAACCGGCTGGGGTTCGGTTCCCGGCCGGCCCTGGTGGTGATCGACTTCTGCGAGGCGTATCTGGATCCGGCGTCGCCGCTGTATGCCGGGGTGGAGGATGCGAGGGCGTCGTGCCGGCGGGTGCTGACGGCGGCCCGGGCGGCCGGGATCCCGGTTCTGCACACCAGGGTGGAGTTCCAGCCCGGCGGAGCCGACGGCGGGGTCTTCTTCCGCAAGGTGGGGGCGCTGGAGTGCTTCGTGCGGGGCAACCCGCTGGGCGCCTACGGCGAAGGTCTGACACCGACCGGCGACGAGGTCGTGGTGGTCAAGCAGTACGCCTCGGGCTTCTTCGGGACGTCGCTGGCCTCGACGCTCACCGCGATGGGCGTAGACACTCTGATCCACACCGGCGTCTCAACCAGCGGATGCGTCCGGGCCACCGCACTCGACGCCTGCCAGCACGGCTTCGTTCCCATAGTCGTGCGCGACGCCTGCGGTGACCGGGACCCGCAGATCCACGAGTCCAACCTGTTCGACCTGGACGCCAAGTACGCCGATGTGGTCTCCGAGCAGGAGGTCCTCGACTACCTGGGGTGGGGCTGCGGAGAAATGCGCTAGCGCACCTTGGAGTGCGATCAATGTATGCGCAAGCGTGTGACCGTCACCGTGGACGTCGCGACCACTCCCCCAAGGCGGCCAGCACGACCCGGCGCTTGCCGTCGTCGGGCAGGAACGGGGCCCGGGACAGCTCTATCTGGACCCACGGCATCTCAGCCGCGTGGAAGCGGGTGATGTAGCCGCCCCTGAAGGGGTCGTTAACCGTGACCGGGCCGTCGAGGTGGCGCTGGAAGCACTCTTGGAGGCTGTCGATCCACTCCGGCGGGCAGGTCCCGTCGCCGTTGCTGAGGCACACCCAGGGCCTCTCGGCACCCGGATCGGGCCCGACGGGCGGCCCGGTCGCGGCCATGGTGTGGCAGTCGACCCCCAGCACCCAGTCGCCCGAGCGTCCCAGTTCCGTCAGGCGCTGGTGGTAGGGGCGGTGGTAGGCATCGAGCAGGCTGTCCACTTCGGCCTGGGAGAGGGGCCGGTGCCAGACCGGGACGTTCCAGCAGGTGTGAGTCTTGACCACCCCGTCGGACCGGATGTCGTCGCGGGATCGGTTCATGTCGACGACGGCCCGGGCCACGTCGGTGGCCACGAACGCTCCGACCTCGTCCTCGATCGCGTAGATCTCGGCCGCGCCGCCGTCGCCGTCCTCGGCGATCTCTGCCGGTGTGAGCGCACAGAGCGGCTCGACCTCGGACGGCACCCGCAGACCGGCGTGGGGAACCGACACCAGCAGCGGCAGCATCACTCCGGCGTCGGCGGTGCCGAGGTAGGGCCGGCGGCCGCGCCGTCCCTGCGGGGATCGGCCACCCCGACGAAGCGCTCGCCGTCGGCCATGACCATCTGCACACAGCCCATGTAGAAGGAGTAAGGCTCGCGGCGGTTCAGTTCGAAGCCGGCGCCCTCCAGAGCCTCCAGTACATCGGTTGCAATGCGGGAAGCCTCGGCGGACACGACGCCCTGGAGCGAGCAGTGGATGCGGGGGGCGTCGACCGCGGCCAGCGGCGAAGACTCCCGCAGCCGCAGCAGCACCTGCAGGATCGCCGGCGGGATGCGCTCGCTGCCGGGCGATCCGATGGCCAGCCACGGCCGTTCGTGCCTGAGGACGATCGTGGGGGCAACGCTGGCCCAAGGCACCGCGTTGGGCCGCAGGTAGTAGGGATGCGAGGGGTCGTCGTAGTTGAACGCGCTCATGTAGTTGTTGTAGAGGAAGCCCAACTGCGGCGACGCCGCGCACGATCCGTAGACGTTCTCGATCGACTGGGTAAGCGCCACCGCGTTGCCCTCGGCGTCCATCACCGACAGGTGCGTCGTCTCGCCCGCGGTCTGGATCGGAGCGATGCGGCGGGCCACCTCCCGGGCGTAGCGGCGGTCCAGCATCTGCTTGTCGGAGACCTGGGGGAACAGGTTGGGGTCGACTGGGCGGTCGTTGCGATCGATCAGGGCCTGCTGGATGGCCTTGGCCAGGCACACCGCGCCGTCGGCGGTGTCGATGTCGCGCAGCTCCCGCGGGAGGCTCCGGTGGATGTTGAGCAGCTCAACGAGCGTGCGGCCCGCCCCCGGCAGCGGCATCGTGAACAGATGGTCGCGGCCGGATCGCCCCGGCAGGGGCTCCCGCTCGATGGGTACCGGGATCTGGGCCAGGTCGTCGTCGCGCAGGATCCCGCCGTTGGCCTCCATGTCCTCGTGCATCAGGCGGGCGGTCTCGCCCGAGTAGAAGTCCTCGTAGCCCTGTTCAGCCAGGCGAGCAAGGGTGGCGGCCAGCACCGGCTGCACGAACCTCGTGCCGGCTCGCCGGGCCCTCCGGCCGTCCTGCAGGAACAGCTGCCCGGCCGGGTGGGCTTGCAGGTGCCGGCGCTCGCGCCGGGTGAGCTGGTACTGGAGCACGCTGATCTCGTATCCGTCGGCAGCCAGCTCTATGGCCGGCTCGAGGACCGTCGCCCAGTCGAGGCGCCCGTAGCGCTCCAGCACGTACGCATAGGTGGCGGGCGAACTGGGGACGGTGGTGGCCAGATGGCCGCGCCGGCGCTCGGCGCGCAGGTTGGCGAAGTTCTCTATGAGGGCCCGGTTGGGGGCCCGCGACGAGCCGTCGACCGCGACGGTGGCCCCGGAGGCCCGCTGGTGGATGAGCATCATGGTCTGGCCGCCGAGTCCCGACGCGGCCGGCTCGCACACGCCTAGGGCCAATGCTGCCGCAACGGCAGCGTCGACCGCGTTGCCCCCCTGCTGAAGCATCCTCACGCCGGCGGCGGTGGCCGAGTAGTGGGCCGTGCTCACCATTCCGTGCGCGGAGGAGGCGACCCGCTGAGGCTCGTGGATGCGGGTGTCGGTCAACTCCAGCAGGTCGGTGTCTACTTCGGTTACGCGCCGCCGCTTGGATCGCGGCTTGGGGGACTCCCGCTCCTGCGCGGACGCGCCTGGTAGCTGTGCGGTGGTTTGAGACATTCGGGTCAGCGTCCGATCCGGCTGATCAGGTACTCGGTCAGCACAAGGGTGCGCTGCACCAGGCTAATCCGCTGGACCGCCTCCTCGGGCGTGCCGCCGTGAACCATGGCCGGACTGACACCGCAGACTGCGGCCGTGCCCTCGGGAACGAGGCCGGCCACCGAAGGCCATGCCGACGACTCCCTCTCCACCTCGATCTCCCATTTGGCCGCGGCGGCCTCCAGGGCGTCCACCAGCGGCTGGTTGCCGGGCCGGGCCGCCATCGGCGGCCGGTCGGTCAGCCGGTGGAGGCTCCACTTCGGTCCGCCCCGGCCGAGCACCTTGCGCATGGCGGCCTCGGTCTCGTCGGCATGGGTCGGGTTCAGGTACGACATCATCAGCGAGATCTCGACCCGGTGGGGCATGAACATGGCGTGACGGTCCGTGCGCATGTCCGTGACGCCGATCGATAGGCGCCGGCGGGGCGAACTCAGCTGACCGATGGCCTCGACCTTCTCGCAGGCCCAGCGCACCACCGGCCGGCGCCGCCCGACCTGGCCGGGGCTGAGCCGCTCGCCGTCGATGGTCAGGTCGTAGCGCCGGCTGCCCCGCCGTTCGGTGACGATGCCGTGGCCGACTGTGCCGGGCCGGCACACCAGGACGTGCTCGGCCCGGGCCGAGGCCTGCTCGATCAGCTTGCGGCTGTGGGCCGCGTCGCGGCCCTCGTCGCAGTAGAGCAGAACCCCGAGCGGTATGCGTCTGAGACTGCGGGTGCTGCGCAGGGCCCGCAGGGCGTACTCCAGCATCACCAGCGAGGCCCGCGACCGGCCCACTCCCTCGCCGTAGAGCCACTCCGGGTCGCGGCGGAAGCCCTGCTGCACGCCGCCCGGCATCACCGGGACGTCCAGATGGGCCACTAGCAGCACGCCGCCGTCCAATCCCCGGACCGTCTCGAAGGTGTGCGCCTCGGGGTCGTCGGTCAACTCCGGAACGGGCCGCATCCCGACATCGGCGAGGATGCGGCCGGCCCGCTCCACGGCTCGCTCCAGGCCCACCGGGTCGTCGGTGCGGCTCGAGACCTCCACCCACCGCCGAAGCGAGCGCTCCATCTGGTCGCGGCGCTGGGTTATGTACTGGAAGGCCCGTTCCGACGGGTCCGCCGCCCGGACGTCGACCGCCGGCGGCTGCGGGGTGCCGAAGTAGCGGGCGCTGGCCACCTCGACCAGCCGGTTCACGAAGGCGGCGAAGTCCAGCCCCACATGGGCCGCGCCTACCAGGTAGGACCCGTGCTCGCCCAGGCTCGGGAGGCTGTTGGCCTCCAGCACATAGAGGTTGTCGTCGGCGTCCATGCGCATGTCGACACGGGCGCAGTCGTACAGCCCCAGCGCCGAGAACGTGCGAATGGCGATCTGCTTGGCTTGCGCGGTGAGCTCGTCGGAGATAGGGGCGGGGCACACCGGCTGGATCTCGCGGCCGCTGCGGCCGGTCTTGTCCTCGTAGGTGTAGATCTGGGGACCGTCGCCGAAGCTCAACATCACCGGGGGGAAGGCCTCCGGCGGGCCGTTGCCCAGCAGCCCCACGTTGATCTCGCGGCCCTCGATGTACTGCTCGGCCAGCACCGGCTGGGAGAACCGGTCGAAGATCACCTTGGCGGAGGCGCGCAGCTCGTCGGCGTCGTGGACGACCGCGAGGCCGAACGACA
>JAJEHD010000006.1 GCA_022819505.1 Acidimicrobiia bacterium
CGGCGTTCCGACGGTGTAGCCGCTGCCGGGGGTCAACGTGACTGTCACCGACCCGTCGGCCTCGTCCGCACTGTCGTTCTGCGTCGGGATGCTGATGGTGGCGCTGGCGCCGCTGAGAGTGCGCGTCTTGTTCGATCCGAGCTGCCCTGAGGTCACGAACTGGCCGTTCTGGGTGACGGTGTAGCGCACCGAGATCGTGCCCGACGCCGCCGGGCTGGCCGACACCGCGAACGTCGCCGCGGTGCCCTCGTCCACCGCCGGCCCCGCTGTGACGCTCACCTGCGGCACGACCACCGTGTCGTTGGCGGCGATGGTGAGAGTGTGCGACGGGCTGTCGGTGCCCACGGTGTAGCCGCTGCCGATGGTCAGTGTCAGAACGACCGTCTCGTCACCCTCTGTGGCGGTGTCGTCGACGATTGCCACGGGAATGGTCGCGGTGCCCGACACGCCCACCGTTACCGTGCCCGTGTTGGAGGTGACGCCGCTGATCGTGTAGTCGCTGCCGCGCACCGCCGTGCCCGACAGCGCATACGACACCGTGGTGCTCTGCGCGGGGGCGGGAACCAAGCGCACCGTGACATTCCGCGTGCCCGCCGACTCGGCTGCGGTCGACGCCGCGACCGCGAAGTCGGCCACCGGCGTGACCGCCGTGCCGCTGTCGGTGATGGTGACGGTGTGGCTTCGGGTCCAGTTCGGGCCCAAGAAGTAATACCCACCGATGTTCAGCCTCAAGGCGAATGTCTCGGGGCCCTCGGCGATGTTGTCGTCGACGATCTCGATCGGGATGTCCGCGAACGCAGCCCCGGCCCGCACCGGCACCGAGCTGCCCTCGACGGTGAAATCGGCGCCGCGCGTCGCGCTGCCCGGTTCCCTGGAGAACAACACCGAGTGACCGAGAAGCACGTCGCGGTGCGGCGGCGTGCTGAACAGAACCCGCACATAATGGGTGCTCGCGCCCTCGCCCGCGGTCGAGGTCCTCGCGGCGAACCGGGCGATAGGCAGATCCTCGTCTTGCACCGCAATCGTCGCCGACGCCGGGGCTCCGACCGTGTAGCCGGTGCCGGCCTCGAGCGTGACTGTCACCGACCCGTAGGCCTCGTCGACGGTGTCGTTGACGGTGGGAATCCGGATGGCTGCGCTGGTGCCGCTGAGCGTGGCGGCCTTGCCCGAGCCGAGCTGGCCCGAGGCCAAGTACTGCCCGTTTTGGGTGACCGTGTAGCGCACCGATACCGCGGCCGCAGGCAGGCTCGCCGACAGAGTGAACGTCGCATTGGCGCCCTCGATCACCGCGGGCCCCGCAGCGACGGTCACTACCGGAAGTGCAGGCGGCGGCCCGGTCGGGCCGTCTGCGACGGTGACCGTGTGGACGCGGCGCGACCCCACCTCGTAGCCGGCGCCGCCGGTCAGCGTCAGAACCACCGTTTCGTCAGGCTCGTCGGCGCCGTCGCCGATGATCGTCACGGGGATATCGACGAACGCGGCACCGGCGACCGCGCTCACCGTGCCTGCCGTCGCGAAGTCGGTGCCGCGCGTGGCGGTGCCGCCCACCGTGTAGGCCACCGTGATGCCCCGATACGGTGCCGGGCTGAGGTTCACCCGCACCAGGTGCGTGCCCGAGCCCTCGTCCACATCGGAGGTTCCAGCCGCGAACTGCGCTGCGGGCACGTCGTTGTCACGCACCGTCACCGACGCCGCACTCGGCGAACCGACCGTGTAGCCCAGACCGCTTACGCTCGGCAGCGTGACCGTTACCGACCCGTCAGCCTCATCCACGCTGTCGGACTCGGTGGGGATGCTGATCGTGGCGCTGGCGCCGCTGAGGCTGCGCTGCTTGCCCGACCCGAGCTGGCCCGACGCCAGGAACTGGCCGTTCTGGGTGACGGTGTAACGTACCGAGATCGTGCCCGTCGCCGCCGGGCTCGCCGCGATGGTAAACACGGCGTTGCCGCCCTCGATCACCGCGGACCCCGCGGTGACCCTCACCACCGGCACGCCGGCCGTGTCGTTGTCGGTGACGGTCAGCGTGTGCGCGGGCGTGGTAGTGCCGACGGTGTAGCCGCTGCCGTTGCCCAGCGTCAAGATGACCGTCTCGGCGCTCTCGGCTGAGCTGTCGTCGGTGATCGCGACCGGGATCGTCGCAGTGCCCGACGTGCCCACGGCCACCGTGCCCGAGTTCGACGTGACGCCGCTGATCGTGTAGTCGCTGCCGCGCACCGCCGTGCCCGACAGTGTGTAGGCGACCGTGACGCTCTGGGAGGGCGCGGGAACCAGTCTGACCGTGATATTCCGCGTGCCGGCCGACTCGGCCGCGATCGACGACGCCGACGCGAAGTCCGCTACCGGCGTCACCGCGGTGCCGGCGATCTTGAACACCGGCGACATGGCATACAGCGGGCGCTGCTGCGAGCGGGCGCTGTGCGCCTGGTGCATGAACGCCCACGTCGTGTCGTGGCTCGCGGCGCGCGACACGTCGCCGTTGTTGTCGCCGCCGAGGGGGTAGTCATAGGCCTCGCAGGAGTTTCCGGTTCCGGTCCACGCTTGGTGCCCCTGGCCCGGGTTCACCCCGCTCGCGATGTTGCGGTTGCCGGTCTCGCTGCGCGGATCGTCGATGTCCCAGCCGGTGGTGACCCCGCTGCCCGACTTCACCGCCTGATCGCACAAGTCGGCGTAGTTGTTCGCGAGCTTCGCGCCGTTGAGCCAGTAGATCGGCGTGCCCGCCGTGTTGCCTGCGTTGGGGACGGTGGACCCGTCGGCCCACACGTCGTTTGCGCCGTTGAAATGGCCGGTATGGCCCGAGGCCATGCCGTTGTGTACACGGGCGGTGGTCCCCGTGGTGCCCGAGCTGCTGCGCGTCGACGCGAACGCCTTGAAGAACCCCGCATAAGCCACGATGTCTGCGTGGCCGCCCGTCGCTGCTGCATTGCGGACGAACGCGTCGTAGTCGGCGATGTCCGACGACGCCGCGTCGCGGGTCGCCGAGGTGCGGAACAGCAGCCGGAAGTCGTCGCCCGCGCCCAGTCCCGAAGGTGCCAGCCCCCACGACGAAGGCACCGTGACGTCGCCTGTCTCGTCATCGACCACCACGAACGCGACCGGGCCGCCGGTGACCGCGCCCAGCGTCGCGCCGCCCCCGCCGCTGGGCGCCCGGGCACCCGACCCATAGCCGATCACCACATAGGGCTGCGTGCGCACCGCGTTGTTCACCGGCGAGAACCGCAACACAGCCGTCGTGGCGCCCGCCGAGAACCGCACCGCCGGGTCCTGCGCACTGTGCGACCCTCCCGTCAGCAAACTCACCCCCGACTGCGACGCGGGCTGCAAACCGAAGCTGTAATCCGAGCCGACCGCCGCGCCCTGCACGCTCAGCGGCACCGTCACCGTCTCAGAACCCGTCAAGGCCCGGCCCAGCGTGATCGTGACGTCCTTGCGGCCCGCAGCGCCCGCAGCGCCCTCGGTCACGTCGCCCGCAGCCGCCGACAGCGTCACCGTCACCGGCGTCGCCGCCGTGTCGTCGTCGGTGACCGTGATCGTCGCCGACGCCACCGTCGTGCCCGACAGGGTGCCGGCCACGGTGACCGTCTCGTCGTTCTCGACGGCGCTGTTGTCCGTCGGGGTCAAAGTGAACATCCCCGTGCCGGTCTGGGCGCCCGTGGCGATCGGGATGCTGAACGGCGACGGCGCCGCCGTGAAGCCGACCACGTTCGCGCCGCCTGAGCCGGTCACAGTGACCGCCACGGTCTTGGCCTCCGCGAACCGGCTGGCCCCCTGCACTGTCGCTGTGACGGTGATCACGGTCGCGCCGTCGCCCTCGCCCACGCTGCTGTCGTCGACCGACAGCGCGATGTTCGTGGGGGCCACGTCGTTGTCGTTGATCGTGATCGTCGTGGTGGGGGTGGCGCCGAGGTCGTAGCCGGTGCCGTCGGCAATGGTCAGCGTCAAGGTCTCTGCGCCCTCGGCGAGCTTGTCGTCGATGACCGTGAACGAGATGTTGGCCGACATCTGGCCCTGCGCGACGGTCACGGTGCCGCCGGCGCCGGTGTAATCGTCGCCCGACACCGCAGTTCCGCCGGTGGTGTACGACACTGCTAGCCCGCCAGAAGGCGCCGCCGCCGACAGGCGCACCGACACCGAGCCACCACCCCCAGACTCCTGCACCTGATAGGCCGCCGCCGGGAACGACGCGGTGATCGCGGCGGGGGCTGTGCCGGCGACCTTGAACACCGGCGACAAGCCGTACAAGTAGCGATTCGAGGTGTTCGCCTTGGTGCCAGTCGTAAACTGGAACCGCAACGGAAACGCGGTAGCAGAGTATCTGCTGTCACAAGACTCGGTCAGTATCGCCACACGCGGCATGGTTGTGCCCAGCGCACGAGTGGTCTCAGCAGTGCCGTCGTGGTTGGTTCCCGTCCAGATCGCGTTTGCGAGGTTCGCATCAAGGTTCGGCAGAGCCACCGAACCCCCAGACTCGTCCCTGGCAACACAGCTGTCCCAGCTCGCGTCATAGAAGTCGGCGTAGTCGTCAGCGACCTTCTGGCCGCTCACCCAATAGACCGGAACACCCGTACCAGTCGTTGAAGTGTTGTCGCGTGCGTCCACGGCCGCGGTCGATGCCACCGCCCTGAACGCCGAACTGTGAGACGCCAGCGCCGCGTGGCCTGCCGCAGCACGAGCCTGGACAAACGAGTTGTAATCAGCAATGTCAGTCGACGACGCGTCACGCTTGGTCGAACTCACGAACAGCAGCCGGAACGAATCACCCCCAGACAACCCAGACGGAATCAACGCCCAATTCGCCGGCACCTCCACCCCATCCCCCACCGGGGCGACGCTGCTTATGGTGAACGTCGACGGTGTGCCGGTGACGCTGAACGCTCCGCCCGAGCCGGTACTGCTGTGGCCGGCGCGCAGGCTGATACCGGCGGTCTCGCCCGTCTCGGGATGCACCGAGTCGGTTTGCACGCTGACCCGGATCGTCCCCCGGCGCACACCGCTGCCGCCGGTGATCTTCAACGCGGGCGCGGCCCCGTTCAGACCCGTGCATGACACGCCCGCGCCGTGGCATGTGATGCTGTAGTCCGATCCCTGGGTCGCAGTTCCCGCGGGCGCGAAGTTCACCGTCACGGTCTCGCCCGTCTCCAACTCCCGGCCGGGGTCCACGGTGTAGTCCAGGCTGGCCCCCTCGCTCACCGTGCCGCTGCCGCCGCTCACGGAGACCGCCATTGCGTCGTTGTCGATCACCGTCACCACTGAGGTGTGGGGCAGGCCGAGCACGTAGTCGCTGCCGCCGAAGATCCCCACCGTCACGTCGGTGTCGGGCTCGTCTGTCGTGTCGGCCACCGTGTTCACGGTGTAGGTCACCGAGGCCGTGTTAGCCGGGATGGTGACGGCGCTGTACTTGAGGCCCGACGCCGCGGGCGGGATGACGTGGCCGCTGTCGCCCACCGCCAAATTGACCGGCAGGTTCGCGGCCGGGGCCGGGTCGGCCTCGATGGTGAAGGTGATCGACGTGCCCTCGGTGACGGTGGCCGTCGCGGAGGTGATGCTGATCGCCGGGTCGCTCAAGTAGCTGAACACCGGCGACAGCCCGTAGAAGCTGCGCGTCGCGGTCCTGGACGCCGTCTGCCCGCTGCCCAGCGGCGCCCGCCCGGCACCGCCATCGTTGAGATAGCCGACCGTGACGTTGGCCGAGCCCAGCGGATTGGCCGAGCGTGCGCCCGCGGCGGTGGAGCCGGTGAAGTAGCCGTTGGCGGCCACCGCCACCAGCGCCCCCGACTCGTCGCGCGGCACCGACTGCTGCGACGGCGTCGACCCTTCGAGCCACTCCCCCCTGAAGTTCGAATTGGCCGACGCCACCCGCCGCTCCCCGGTCGTTCCCGTCTCGCCCAGCCAGTAGAAATTCATGCTCGCGCCGCCGGTCACACTCGCGTGGTCCTGCAACGTCACCGCCGACGTCGAGCCCAGCGCCGTGAAGAACCCGGCATAGGGAACGATGTCGGCATGGCCCTCCGCCAAGTGCCGCCGCACGAAATGGTCGTAGTCGGCGATGTCGGTCGAGGAAGCGTCGCGCATGCCCGAGGTCACGAACACCAGGCGGAAGTCATGGCGCAGCGTCGCCGCCGCGTTCGGCATGAGCCCCCAACTCGGCAGCGCCCCGATCACGCCCGTCTCGTCGTCGGTCAGCACGAACCCGACCGAGTCGTCGCCGGGCGCCGCCAAGCCGATCCCGGACCCGCTCGGCGCGCGCCCCCCCGTCCCGTACTTGACGACCAGATACGGCTGCTGACGCAACGCGTCGTCTACCGCAGTGAACCTCAAAACGGCCGACGACGCGCCTGTGCTCAAAGTGACCTTGGGCTGCTGGACGCTGTCCGAGCCCGATGTGGACAGCAACACTCCCGCCTGCGACGCCGGGTGCAACGCCAGCGTGTAATCAGACCCCGCCGTCGCGCCCACCACCTCGAGCGGCACGGTCACTGTCTCGCCGTCCACCAGGGCGCGGCTCAGCGTGAGCGTCACGTCCTTGGTGCCGCCGCTCTCCGCGATCCCCCCCGCCGGCGCGCTGATAGTGAGCGTGGTGTCATCGTTGTCGGTGAGCGTGATCGACGCCGACGAGAAGCTGGCGACGCCGGCGCCGCTCCCCGAGACCGTCACCGTCTCGTTGAACTCGTCCATCGCGTCATCCGTCGGCGTGAGCGTGAACGTGGTGGTTCTTGACGCTTGCCCGGCCGGGATCGTGATCGCCGCCGGCGGCGTCGCCGTGTAGTCCACCGCGTCGGCGTTGCCCGAACCCGCATGCGAGACCGTGACCGTCCTGTCCGAGCCGTAGCGGGTGCTCCCTTGCACCGTCGCCGTCACCGTGACCGCCGTCGCACCCGCGCCCTCCGCGATCGTCGATTCGTCCACGCTCAGCGCGACGCCTGTCGGCGCCGCGTCGTCGTCGGTGATGGTGACGCTGGCGCCGTTGACGGTCAGACCTAAGGAGGTGCCGCTGAGCGCCGCCGCGCCGTTCTGCTCGTCCCAGTTGTTGTTCGTCGGCGTGAGCGTGAAGCTGCCCGAACCTGAAGCGGCCCCGCGAACGATGCTGATGTTGAAGCTGGCGACCTGGCTGAAGTTGACTCGGCCCTGTGAGTTGTACCCGTCGACATCGACCCCTACGGTCACGGTGTTGCCGAGGCGCGTCCCGCCGTTCACCGTCGCTGTGACCGTGACGGTGCGAGCGCCGCCGTTTTCGGTGATCGACGTCGGGTTCACGCTGAGGGTGACGCTCGTCGGCGTGGCGTCGTCGTCCGTCAGCGTGATCTGCGCCCCCGCTATGCCGGGCGTGCTGGTGCCCATGATGCTGCCGGTCACCATGACGGTGTTGTCAGTCTCGTCGACGATGTCGTTGTCGGGCGTGAGCGTGAACATCCCCGTGGCCGACTGCGCCCCCGCGGGAATGGTGATCGTGAACGTGCTCACCGGCGCCATGTCAACGTAGTTGATATTGCCGTCGGCGGTCGCAGCGACCGTAACATTCACCTCCTGTGCGACGCCGAAGCGGGTCACTCCCACCACCGTCGCCGTGACCGTGATCGTCGTCGCGCCGTCGCCCTCCCCGACGGTCGAGTCGTCCACACCCAGCGTGATCACCTTCGGCGCTTCGTCGTCGTCGGTGACAGTCACCGCGACGCCCGGCTTGGACGGCGCCGTCGGCGTGTAGCGGGAGCCGTCGCCGTTGCCCGAGGTGATCGCGTGGGTGATGGTGACGGAGCGCTGGTCGCCGGGGTTGTCGATGATGTCCTGGGTGCCGCGCACGGTCACCGTCTGGGCCGTGCCCCAGTTGCCCGACGTGCCCGCCGTGAACTCGAGATCCACCGACGACCCCCACGTCGAGCCGCCGTCGTCGCTGACCTGCGTCCCCGCCGGCGCCGTGGCCGTGATCGTCACATTGCTCAACGGCCGCGAGCCCAGCACGACCGTGTAGTCGTCCGTGTCGCTCTGGTCCTCGCTCACCGTCGTCGTGCCGCCGCTCGGGGTGACGGTCACCGCAGCCGTGTCGTTGTCGTTGATGGTCACCGCCACGCTGTCCGCCGAGCCCGCGACGACGCCTGCGGGCAGCACCCCGAACTCCAGCACCAGCGTCTCGGCGTCCTCGTCGATCCTGTCGTCGGTGGCGTTGAAGGTGAGCGTGCCGCTGCTGGACCCGCTCGAGATGGCGACGCTGCCGCCGTTGGAGAGCGTGAAGTCCGCCGACGACGCGGTGGGGGCGCCGCTCGTGCGCATCCGCACGGGGATGGACAGGTTCGCGTCCGCGCTCGTGTTCAGCGTCACCGTGACCGTCAGCGTGCCGCCCTCGGTCACTGTCCCGCTCGCCGAGACGCTGAGCTCCGCCGCCGCCCCCTCCACGCTGAAGACCGGCGACATGCCGTAGAGGGGCCGGGTCTGCGTGTTGGCCTGGGCGTTGGCGTGCCAGAGGCTGGCGCCGCTGTCGGCCCCGCCGCGCGACACCGTGCTCGCTCCGAGGGGGTGGTTCCACGCCTCGCAGGCGTTGCCCGAGCCAGTCCAGGGCTCGTACGGCATGAAGTCGCTGATCGTCCCCGCCGGGACGTTGCGCGTGCCGTCCTCGCTGCGCGGGTCGTCGCGGTCGAAGCCGTTGAGGACGCCGGTCCCCGAGCCGGACCAGGCCTGGTCGCAGAGGTCGCGGTAGTTGTTGGCGAGCCGTGCGCCGTTGAGCCAGTAGGTCGGGGTGCCCGCGGCGTCGGAGTCGGTGCCGGAGCCGTCCGCCCAGGTCGGATTGTGACCGGTGTGCGCCGCCGTCATGCCGTTGTGCACGCGCGCCGCCGTGCCCGTTGAGCCCGATGAGCTGCGCGTGCTCCCGAACACCTTGAAGAAGCCGGCGTAGGGGAGGATGTCGGCGTGACCGCCCGTCGCCAGCACCTCGCGGATGAAGGCGTCGTAGTCGGCAATGTCGGTGGACGTGGCGTCGCGGCCCGTCGAGGTGCGGAACAGCAGCCGGAAGTCGTCGCCGGGGCCGACGCCGCTGGACGGCACGAGCCCCCACGACGACGGCACCTTGACGGCGCCCGTCTCGTCGTCCACCAGCACGATGCCGATCGGGCCGCCGGTGACGTCGCCCAGGGTCACGTTGGCGCCCGAGGGCGCGCGTGCGTCCGTCCCGTAGGCGACGACGGCGTAGGGCTGCTCGCGGTCGCTGTCGTTGACCGGACGCAGCCGCAGCGTCGCGCTGGTGCCGCCGGACACGAACCGCAGCGCCGGGTTCTGCGCCGTGTGGGTCGTGCCCGAGTTCAACAGGGTCACGCCCGTCTGCGTCGCCGGATGCAGCCCGAAGGTGTAGTCGTCCGCGACCGTCGCGCCCTGCACGGTCAGCGGCACCGTCACCGTCTCGGCGCCCGTCAGGGCGCGACCGAGCGTGATCGTGATCGTGCGGTAGCCGGTCGTGCCGGCGCCGTTCTCCACCGCGTTGCCGTTCGCGTCGCCGTCGGAGGCGGACATGGTCACGGTCACCGGCGTCGCATCGTCGTCGGTGATGGTGACGGTGGTCGTAGCCGGCGAGCCCAGGCTGTAGCCGGACCCGGCGGCCAGCGTCAGCGTGAACGTCTCCGCGCCCTCGGCGGTGTTGTCGTCGATGATCGGCACGGTAAAGGTGTGCGACGTCTGCCCGGAAGGGAAGGTGAAAGACGCCGTAGGCGGGGTGTAGTCGTCGACAGAAGTAGCGGTCACATCCCCCGATCGGAGGTTGACGGTCAAATTGCTGGTGGGCGCGGGGCTGGCGTTCACCTGGATGCTGACCGTCCCTGCGCTCACGTTCTCGGCCACGCTGTAGGTCGCCGCATTGAAGGACAGCTCCGGCAGCGCCATCAGCTCGAACACGGGCGAGATGCCGAACATGGGCAGGGTGTTCGTCTTGCTGGTGCTACCCTCATACAGAGAGTTGTTGCCCGCCGCGTTTGTATGTCCGGATCCCACTTCGGAACCGGAATGGCCAAGCCCCTCGATAGTGACTCCCTGAACCGTATTTCTCCCGTTGGTAAAGGTGCCGGTCCAGATGCCTGTGGAGCCCCTGCCCGCGCCGGCCTCATTCGTGGCTTCTTGAGACTGGTCCAATCCACCGTCCCAGGTGTCATCGAAGAAGTCGAAGTAGTTGTCCGCCACCTTGTCGCTGGACGGCGCGGCGAGCCAGTAGACGGCGACGCCGGAGTCGCTGTCGCTGGTGGAGCCGTCCGTCCAGCCGCCGCTGCCCGAGTTGAGGCTCGGGTCCCACATGCCCGTCTGCTCGCGAGCCTCGACGGCCGCGGTGGCGCCGATCACCCTCACGAGGCCGCCGTAGGGCAGCAGACCCGCGTGGCCGCCCCGCGCCACGACCCCCTGCACCCAGGTGTTGTAGTCGTCGATGTCCGCCGACTCCGCCGTGCGCGTCTCGGAGGTGACGAAGATCAGGCGGAAGCGGTCGCCCGCGCTGAGGCCGGACGGCGCGAGCCCGAATGTCTCCGAGGCCACCCTGATCACGCCCGACTCGTCGTCCACGATGGAGAAGACGATCGGGCCGCCTGAGACCTCGCCGGCCGTGATGCCGTTCACCGTCGGGGTTCCTGTGCTGATCGAGACGGCGGGCTGCGAGCGGACCGCGTTCTGCACAGGCGTGAGGCGCAGCGTCACCGTCTGGATGTTGTTGCCAACCATCTGCACACTCGGGTTCTGCGTTGAGTCCCCAATCACGGTCACGCCCGTCTGCGGCGCCGGCTCCAGATCGAAGGTGTAGTCATCCGTGACCGTCGCGCCCTGCACGGTCAGCGGCAGCACCATCCACTGGCCGGAGGCCAGCGCGCGACTCAGCGTGATCGTGATCGTCTTGTAGCCCTCCGCGCCGCTGCCCCCCTCCACCGGGTCGCCGTCCGAGTTTCCGTCGGAGGCGGAGAGCGTGACGTCAACGGTCGGCAGCGCTCCGGTATCGGCGTCGGTCACCGTGACCGTGGCCGTGGAGGCGCTCCCGAGCGTGGCGTCGGCGGGGTCGCCGAGCCCCACCGTGAACGTCTCCGCGCTCTCGCTGACGCTGTCGGCTGTGATGTCGACGGTGATCGTCTTCGACGTGTCGCCCGCGGCGAACTCGAGGTAGCCGGCGTCGGCGGTGTAGTCGCCGGGATGGGCCGCGCCGCTCGCGCCCGTGCCGTCGGCGGTGGTCCAGTACACCGACGCGGGCAACAGCGTCGTCCCGGTTTTGGTGACGGTGAGCGTGGTGGCGCCGTCGTCCTCGGCCGCTGTGGCCGTGGTGGAGTTGAACTGGATGGTGGGCTTGTCGGCGTCGTCGGTGATGGTGCCGACGGCGGTGCCTTTGAGGGCTGTCACCGAGGGGGCGTCGGTGCCGGTGGGCGTGCCGAGCGTCACGGTGAAGTAGTGGTCTGACTCGTAGATGCTGTCGCCGGTGGTGTTGACGGTGATGGTGCCGGCGGTATGGCCTTGGGCGATGGTGATGCTGCCGCTGGCGGCGTCGGTGTAGTCGGTGCTGGTGGCGATAGCGTGGGCGGGGTCGTCGCTGTAGCCGCGCCCGTCGGCGAGGGTGTAGGGGATGGTGATGCCGCCAGCGGGCGCGGCGGTCGTGATGGTCACGCCGAAGGTGACCGGGCTGCCCTCGGCGGCGGTGGCGGACTCGATGGCGGCGCCGCCGGGGATGGTGAACTCCTCGGTGGACAGCGCGTACAGCGGCCGCTGCTCGGCGCTGGGCGCGGGCTGGCAGTTGGTCGTGCCGGCGGGTTGTCCCAGCGGCCCGCGGCTGTTGTCGTTGAGCAGCCCGTAGCTGACGTTCGGCGCGCCCGCTCTCAGATGCCGATCAGATCCCGTAAGACCGTCGCAATCATCGGAGCGCCAGGCGTCGGCCTCCGAGCCGGTCCAGTAGCCGTTCGCGCTGAGGGTGGCCGCGGTGCCGTCGGCGTGGGTGGGGTTGGTCTCGTCGTCCCAGGTGCCGTCTAAGAAGTCGGCTTTGTTGTCGGCGACCTTGGTGCCGCCGACCCAGTAGATAGGGGCATCGGAGCCGGCTTCCTCCAGGTTGGCGTTGATGCTGGCGTTGCCTCCGCCGTTGACGCTGATCACGGCTTTGAACTTGCTGGCGTGCGGCTGAAGGTCCGGCACCCCGCCCTGCTTCAGCTGCGAGCCGGTGATCTCTTCGCGCACAAAACTGTTGTAGGGGTCCCAGCCGTCCTCGCTGGCGTTCCTGGTCCCTCTGGTGACGTAGAGCAGCCGGAACCGGGCGCCGTCGTTCAGCCCGAGCGGCTTCAGCGACCAGTTGTTGGCCACCTGGATGGTCGCCGCCGCTGCGGCCTCATCGTCGTCGGCGATGGCGAACCAGGCCTCGCCGCCGGCCGGGCTGGCCTCGACGCCGCCGCCGAGGTTGCCCTGCACAGGGGTGCTGCTGAACGGCTGTTCGGTGTCGGAGTCGAAGACGTAGAAGTCGTTGGGGAAGGTGACTGCGAACGCCTCGTCGTAGTGCTCGCCGTCGTCGAAATCGCCGCGGGCATGTACTTCGATGGTCGCGGTCTGCGCGCCAGCGCCGCGGAACTCGATGTAGCGGTAGCCGATGTGGTTGGGCGTGTTGCGGTTGGAGTGCTCGTAGGTGACGCCCGTCCCGGTGGCGGTCATGACGACGTCGTTGTGATGGGGCGGCCAGGCCACGTTCGCGCTGGCGCGCGGCCCGCGGTAGCTATCCACGGTGGTGCGCAGCGGGTCGTAGTCGGACGGCAGCTGCGGGTCGTCGTCATCGTCGCGGCCGGGCGGGTCTTCCGGGAGCTGCGGATTATTGCCGTTGGCGACGGCCTCGACGCGCAAGGGCACCCGTACGTGCTCGCCCGCCACGAGGGCGCGGCCGAGCGAGATGGTGAGGGTGCGGTCGACGCGCAGGGGGTCGCCCTCCACCATGACCCGGGAGATGTTGGTGCCGGTCGAGTGGTCGCCAGGGTCCCGTACGCCCGTCCCGGCCATGGTGACCGTCGTCGCATCGTCGTCGGCGACGGTCAGCTCGTGGGCGACCGCCGCGAGGCCGCTGTAGCTGGAGTCACTGCTGCTGATCGCGTGGCTGATCGTGACGGCCGCGTCGGCCGCGTCCGTGTTGTTGTCCGCGCCTGTGACGGTGACGGTCTGGGGTGTGCTCCAGATGCCGGCACCGCTGGGCGTGAACGTGAGCGACGCGCCTGCCGTGACCGCCGCCTTGGTCACGTCGCTGCTGGTCACAGCGACGGTGACGGCGGCTGCGGGCGCCGTGTTGAGACGCACTTTGTACGAATAAGTGCCGCCGTTCTCATCGACGCGGCCGTCGCCCGAGTCCACGACGGTCAGGCCGGGGACGGCCTCGGCGAGGGTGACCGACTGGAAGCGTTCGCCGGGGTCGCCCTGGGGGCGGTTCGGGCAGCCGTGCGCCGCGCACACGCCGCCAGCCAGATTCGACCGCAGGTAGTTGGCGCGCAACGGCTCATCAGTCGGCGGCATCCCGATCTGAAGCGTCTGGCTGACCGAGTCGCCGTCGACGAGCGCGGTGACCTCGACCACGCCCTCCTGCACGCCCACGCCGGCCAGGGTGACGAGACCCTTTGTGCCGTCTTGGGAGTCGGCGTAGGTGACACCGGTCTGCCCGCCGGCCGCGGCCAGCGAGAAATTGGCGCCCAGCGTCGCGCCGGCGAAGGTCAGCACCGCGGTGACCTCTTCGCCCGCGGCCAGCGAGCGGTCGAGCTTGACCAGCACCGTCGCCTTGTCGGCGCCGCCCTCCGTCGCGGTGTTGTCAGCAGGACTGTTGGGCAACAGGCGCACCCGGGTCGGCTCGTCGTCGTCGGTGACCCGCACCGGCACGCTGGGCAGGGAGATGGCGGTGTACACCTCGGCGTTGCCGAAGTCGCCGTCTTTGCCCGGGGTGCCCGGGGTGCGGAAGCGGTCGTTGTCCTTGTAGACGGCGAACGTCAGATTGCCCATAAGCGTCCCGCCCGGCGTGTCGACCGCGTTGTCGAACGCTACGAGGGCGACGTCCACGGCGAGCTCGGCAGGCGTCGGCGCTCTCGTCGTCGTGGAGGGCGCCACCGGCGGATTCGCCGTCGGGTCCCCGGGGTGGACCTCGGTGACCACGCTGGGGAAACTCGCCACCACATAGCCCGACACAAGCGTAGTCTGCTCGTCGGGCGATGGCGGCCCGGCGATGCGCGCAATCGACGTGGCAAAACCGTCGCCGTTGGCCGCCGTGGCGTCCACCCGGCCGACGATCACGATGTCCTCGGTCGGCGCCGCGTCAAGCGCGATCTTGAACCCGGCGCGCGTGTCGCTGCTGTCGCGGTTGCGGGTCGCCTCCATCACCGACAACGCGCTGCCGCCGGGAATGGTAACCGTCGTCCCCGTGCCCGACAAGACGGTGTCCGCCGCCGGCTCGGCGACCGCCACCGACCACTCGCCCAACACCGTGCCGCCCACACAATCCGCAGTAGTACACAACCGCACCCCGAACGTCTCATCATCACCATCGCCATCCGCCAGCGCCGCCACCTCGAAGCTGACCGTGCCATGAGTAGCGTTGCGATAAGCACGCGGCGCGTCGGAATCAGGAGTGATCACCTGCGCCTGGCCGAGCAGATTGTCGGTGGTGACCCTCACATCGCCTGCCTCGGCGGTGAACGACCCCACCACGCTTACATGCACGTAATAGCGGGAACGCTGCGTCACGTTCGAGATCAGGAACTCGCGGGTCTGCCCCTCGACAATCGTGACCCGGTTTAGAACCGCCTGGGAGGTGACCTGCTGCGCCGAAGCCTCAGACGCCCCCAACCCCAACGGCAAACCCGCCGGAACCGCCGCCAACAACGACGCGAACAAAACCAGCGCCAACCCGGCACCCAACCAGCGCCTCACCGAACACACCACCCCGCAGGCAGAACCCCCCCCCCCCGCGAGGAATCCAACCGTACCGCAGGCGCGCCAACAAGCTCAGAAAAACCCGAACCGCCATAACTCAACATTATCTACCCCCCCCCCCCCCCAGTCAACCCCTCACCGCTTGACAAGTGACCGGACAACGGGGGGAACCTCACTTGTCTGGTGATCTCGGTTCTGGTCAGATGTCGATCTGGGCCGGCGAGGCCCTGGGCGAGTGTGCGGGCCGGTGGCGGGGGGTCAGCGCACCGGGCAGGCGGTCAAGTCAGCTCGGCCTGTTGTGGTCTCTGGCGTGGGGGCTACCGAGTCGATGCGGCGGCGAGCGCCCCGGGTGTCAGCGCTTGTCGTAGGTGTGGGGGCCGCGGTGACCGAGGGGCCGGTTGCAGCGCCGCCGCGACCGCCGCCCTATGTGCGGGCATCGGGTGGGCCGCCGGCCTGCGGGGAGGACGGGAACGACTGCTGAGGGCGTGCCGGTCCGGCTGGGAGCGGGCGATTGCGGTCTGGTGTGCCGTCCCCACATGCCGTCGGGGCGAGGTTCTGTGAGGGCGGCGAGCGCGGCGATGCGCTGGCTGTCGGCGAGCGGGCCGGGGAGACTGTCGATGGCTGCGGCGAGCGCGGCGGGAAGGCGGGAGGCGAGGTCGGAGACGCGTTCGGCGGCCCGGTCGGGATCGATTCCGGCTTCGGCGGCACAGTCTCGCCACGCTTGGGGCAGGTCTGCTTCGGACACCGACCAGGCGGTGCCGATCTGCATGGCCAGTGTGATGCCGCCCTCGCCTATCTCAGGTGGCGCCCACGGGGCTTTGGAGCACACGTCGTAGAGGGGGGCGAGCGCGGTTTCGCCTGCGCCCAGCAGGATGCTGTAGTTCTTGGCGTGGGCGTCGTCGGCGGCGAGCAGCCAGTTGCACGCCAGAGCGTCATAGAAGCGCTCTGTGTCGCCGGGAGAGCCGGCCCGGTTGAGCAGGCCGGCTATGTCGAACACAGCCGGACCGCCGTTGCGCTGGAATTTGAACCGGGACGGGAAGCCGAGCGCCTGACAAAAGTCCTCTTGGTGGACTCGCTCCACAACAACACCGCCGCCGGCAGTGCGGTCGTATCGCTCCACGGCGATGGCCCGCTGCCGCCCGGCGACAACGATCTCGGTTCGGGCGGCGGGCATCCCAGTCCGGCGCAACGCGTCCATGCAGACGTGCTCGACGAGATCGGTGTCGGGGTAGCCGGGCAGGGCGATTTTCAAGATGTGGGTGGACGGCGCGCCGCCGACGGGCGCGGCCCATGATCCGTCGCCGGTTTTGCACAGCACGGTTTTGGCCTGCGCTCCGGCGAGGCTGAACGGGGCCATAGGCCCTGCCTCAGCGGGCGGCGGCATGCCCGCTCGGAGCTGTTCCAAGCGCCGCTCGAGTTCTTGCTCGGACAAGGGGACGGAGCCGGGTGTGCGGGAGGCCATCTCGTCTAGCCGTTCCGGCGGGCAGAACTGGACGGCGCCGGCGCAGTCCCAGCCGATCTTGGTGGCGAGCAGGTCCATGGGGTCGTCGGAGAACGCCCCATAGCGCGCCGCCCAGTATTCGCGGGCTTCGAGCCGGGCGGGGAGCAGCCCGTCCATCCAGTCGGCGATGTCGTGCTCGCCTTCTCCGAGGGGGATCGACAGCGACAGGGGTGCGGCGGCCCGATCTGTGGCGTAGTCGGAAGCGTAGGAGAACCAGCAGGCACCCTCCCGGCCCGCTCTGACCGTCCCGGCGACACGGCCGCCGAGGAGCACGACGAGGCCGCCTCGGTTTGTTTGCGCTGCTGTCATGGGCCGGCGAAGGAGGCGGCGTAGGCGGCGAGGCGCCCTGTTGGCGGAGCGGGGCACAGGTCGATCTCGTAGCCGAGCGCTGAGAGAACGGCGAGCACCGTTGCGGTGCTGGTGCCCCTAGAGGCCCCCTCGATCTCGCTGATGCGGCCGCGGGGCACACCGGCGGCGGCGGCGAGGTCGGCCTGGGTCATCTTCTGGGCGCGGCGCAACTCGCGCACGGCATCCCCCAGCCGTTCAGCGTCTACGATGCGGGCGATCCGCCCCTCATGATCCACACCCACAGTATAACTGTGCCGCACGACATATCGTGCAACTGGGTTATATGTCGGGTTGGTGGGCCCCGCCGCCTGCCGTCTATTGCGCCTGCCTGGACACGGCGGTGGCCATGTCGGCTGCTTCGCCGGCGGTCGCTTCCCCCTCGGGGGGCGGGCGTCTGCCGAAGACGATATCCCACCACGGGCGCAAACTGTCGCCGGTCATCCAGTCGAGCATCCCCGGCCCGTCGATCTTCAAGCAGATGCGGTGCCCGCTGGGAATACGGGTGTCCAACTCGATGCTCGTCGCGGTTTCACAGGCGGTGTGCGAACAGGCGGGTTCCGCCCAGCGGTATCTCGGTGCGGCCGGTCTTGGCGTAGAAGCGGCGGCCCTGGCGCTGTCGGAGTTCGCCGTCACCTCGAAACGGATCCTCTTGTACACCGCATCCGGATACGCCCGCGGGCCGTCGCTGTCAGGAGCGATCTCCAACGCCCGCCCCAACAGATCATTCGTCGAGGCCGTGATATCGCCCGCCTCAGCAGAAAACGACCCCGCCACACTGAAATGAAGAAAATACCGCGGACGCGACGCTATGCCCGAAATCTCAAAATCCCGAGTCTGCCCCTCGACAATCGAAGTCCGATGCAAAACCGCCGAGCCAGCCGAAAACAAGGTCCTGAGAGTCCCCTAGCGGTTTGGAGGGTGGTGTGATGCCCAGAACCCGTCCAATCGGTAGCGTAGAACCCGTCCAATCGGTAGCGTAGAACCCGTCTAATCGGATGCGCCACCACACGCCGTCCGGTCAAAGGGGCCCCCACACCTACTGGCATGGGTGGGTGTCGCCCTCGCTGAGTAATCTGCCGGTCGATGCCCTGTGCCGACCGCCCCCGCTCCCGATGATTCTCCGGCACCTGCGAGTGGTCGAAGTCGGCGGGGGCATCTCGGGCCCCTATGCGGGAAAGCTGTTGGCCGACGCCGGAGCCGACGTAATCAAGGTGGAGCCCGTTGGCGGGGAGCCATTGCGGCGTTGGTCGGCTTCTGGCGCAGAGTTGGGCGACAAAGACGGGCCGCTGTTCCAGTTTCTGAATACCTCCAAGCGCTCGGTGATTGGCGACCCGAGCGACCCGGAAGTCGCTGACTTGCTGGCCAGCGCCGACATCCTCATCGACTCCATCGAAGAGGGACTGCCCTCGGCAATCATCAGAGCCGCACGCAAGGCCAACCCCGCACTGGTGCTGGTGTCGATCTCTCCGTGGGGACGCACCGGTCCGTATGCTCACAGGCCAGCCACCGAGTTCACCTTGCAGGCGGAGTGCGGCGGCATCGGCAAACGGGGCAACCCCGAGCGGCCGCCGGTTCAGGCCGGCGGCGCCATCGGCGAGTGGACCGCAGCGATCTACGCCGGGGTGGGGGCGCTGGCCGCGGCCCGAGCCGCCGGTCGCAGCGGCCAGGGCGACCATGTGGACGTGTCCATGTTCGAGACCATGGTCATGACAATGAATACCTACGCATGGATTGCGGCCGAGTTGAGCGGCGACACCAACTCCCAGAGACCCGGGCGTAACGTGGAACTGCCCTCCATCGAGCCCACCGCCGACGGCCATGTGGGCTTCTGCACGGTGGCCCGCCAGCAGTTCTTGGACTTCCTGGTGATGATCGGCCGCTCCGATTGGCTCGAAGATGAGGAGATGTGCGGCTACGGCGGCCGCTGGAAGCGACGAGACGAGTTCCGAGCGGCCATGCACGCCTGGACCACCCAGCGGACCACCGCCGAGGTGATCGCCGAGGCATCAGCCCGGCGCATCCCGGTGGCTCCCATCGGCAATGGGGCTACCGTGCCAACGCTGGAGGCGTTCTCCGGGCGGGATGCCTTTGCTGTCAACCCCTCGGGCGGTTTCACCCAGCCCGCCGTCCCCTACGATCTGCACGGCGCCAGCCCCAGGCCATTTGAGCCAGTCCCCGCCGCCGGTGAGCACACCGGACAGATCGAGGCCCGCACCCCCCAGCCCAACCGCGGCGAACCCGCCGCACTCCCCCTGGCCTGCGTGCGGGTGATCGACTTCACCGCCTGGTGGGCCGGGCCAATCGCCAGCCACTCGCTGGCCCTGCTCGGGGCCGACGTGGTCAAGATCGAGTCCGTGCAGCGGGCCGACGGCATGCGCTTCGCCTCCGCCCAACCGCCGTCGGTGGACCAGTGGTGGGAATGGGGCATGGTCTTCCACGGGGCCAACACCAACAAGCGAGGCATCACCCTCGACCTCCGCTCCCCCGAAGGGGTGGAAATCGCCGAGCGGCTTATCGCCGACGCCGACGTGGTGATCGAGAATTTCACCCCCAGAGTGATGGAGGGCTTCGGTCTCACTTGGGAGCGGCTCTCGGCCCTCAATCCAAGGCTGATCATGACCAGGATGCCCGCCTTCGGACTCAGCGGCGCCTGGCGCAATAACACCGGCTTCGCCCAGACCATGGAACAGCTCACCGGAATGGCCAACATCACCGGCTATCCCGACGAGGATCCCCAAATCCCCCGGGGACCGTGCGATCCGCTGGCGGGCATGCACGCGGTGTTCGCCACCCTCACCGCCCTCGAGGAGCGAGATCGCACCGGTCAGGGCCGGCTGGTAGAGGTCACCATGGTGGCCGCTGCCCTCAACGCTGCCGCCGAGCAACTGGTGGAGTACTCGGCCCTCGGCCGCCAGCTCCCCCGAGAGGGCAATAGGGGGCCGCGGGCCGCTCCCCAGGGCGTGTACCCCGCGGCCGGCTTTGAGCGCTGGGTGGCCGTGGCGGTGGCGAACGACCTCCAGTGGAAGGCCCTCTACGACCTGCTCGACCGCCCCGACTGGGCCGAACACGACACCGCTGACAAGCGGCGGGCTGCCGCCGACGCCATCGATGCCGGGCTAGGCGAATGGATCGCCCCCCAGACCGACGCCGACGCGGTGGCGCAGCTGAACGCAGCCGGGGTCCCGGCCAGCGTGGTTGTGATGCCCGCCGAGGTCGGCGACCACCCCCAGCTTCGAACCCGCTCGTTCATCGAACCGATAGACCACCCGGTGTGCGGCGAGGTCTCCGCCGCCAGCCTCCCGTTCCGGTTCGAAACATCACCCGGCCCCTGGACCAAGACCCCGGCCCCCACCCTCGGACAGCACAATCACGAGGTGCTGGCCGGCGAACTCGGTCTCACCGCCGAAGAGCTGTCCGACTTAGAACGAAAGGGCATCATCGGGACCCGCCCTGTCGGGCTCTAACCTGCCGTGCCCGGCGATTCTGCTTAGTTGGATTGGTTGGGGTCGATACCCAGTTTGGCGGATTCGACGAGTTCCACCAGGTTGTCGGGGTCGCAATCCATGGTGCCCTGGGTGGCGGGGTGGCGGCGGATCCAACCGCTGGGGGTGGGGCTCATCAGCAGGAAGCACGACGACGGGATTCCCTCGGCGGGGTTGGTCGGTCCGTGAAGGCCCCGACCATCCCATTCGGTGATGGTGCGCGCCGACTCGATCACCTGCTCTCGGCTCAGCCCCCCTCCACTGGTGAACATCGCCCGATTGACCGCTTCCTCGAACAGCAGCGCGGATGCCCAACTCGACAGGCCGATCAAGTCCACTTCGGCCTCTTCATCTACTTCTTCTCTCAAAAAGAGCACGTATCTCACTAATTCGACGTTGTCGCCTGGTTCCTCGAAGGGCAGCATCCCGATGCTCACCCAGAGGTCCGATCCCAATTCGGCCACTTCGCCTACCCAGCTCTGGGTGTAGCAGTCTGCCCCGCAGAGGACGAATGTCAGCCCATCTGCGGGCTCCCCTTCAACTGCTCCCTCATTTCCGGGTCCCTCTTGGGCGTTGTCAGCGAGCTCTTGCTCGGGGCCCGCCCCATCCGCTCCGACAGAAGCCTCTTCAGGCGCCGCGGTGGGATCCTCCACAGGCTTTGGGGAGTCAAACACCGGTAGCTTGGCGAATAGGTTTGCTCGGGCTTCGAGCAATTCCATCAGCCGACGGCTGTCCGCCGACCAGGTGATTCCCAGAACTCCGGCTTGCAGCATGGCGGAGACCATCGCGTCGTAGTCATCGCCGGTCACGTCGGCGGTCGCCTCAAAGGAGAAGTTGAATCCTCCCGCCGTGGCGGCCTCGATATCCCGTTGCGCCTGGTAGAAGGCCACCGGAAGGTCCAGCACCACCGTGCCCACTGACCCCGCCGCCAGAGGAAGACGCTCGCTCAAGTACTGGGCCGGGCCGGCCTGCCCCACAGTGTTGGAGGTTGGATTGGAGACGAACGTCACTGGCGACGCCCGCCGGTCTGGGCTCAGAGCAGCGGCCGGGAAATCGGGCAGGCGGCAGGACTCATCATTCAAGATGTCGACCCCGTCGCCGTCGAACAGCGCGTAAGACCCCACCAGGGCGAAGATGTCGCTCTCGCAGGCCTCCTGAATGGCGGCCCGGTGGTCGTACACGTTGGCGTCGAAGAGCACAACCTCAACATCCCGGCCGCCAAGGCCGCCGGTGCTGTTCACCGCCTGGGCCCAGGCCCGCATTGCCAGCCACGCCGACTCGCTGCCGCCGTTTACATCGTTGCCCGCGCTGGCGTCGGCGATCACTCCGACCCGAATCACCTCATCGCTGACCCCGGTGCGTGTCGGCGCAACTGTCGGCCCCGGGACCACCGTGTCCTCGGCCTGCGGGGTGGGGGTAGGGGTGGCCAATTCAGGCGATGACACCACCGGCCCCCGGAGATCCGGGGTCTTGCAGCCCGCGACCACCAAGGCCAGCGCCACCGCTAGCGCGACGGACGCGGTTGCAGTCTTGAAGAAGCGGGCGAGCCGCACCCCTTTATCGTCGCACGTCGCTGCCGCCGCGCGGGCAGCAGGTTCAGGCTCGGGCCGCGGCGAAGCCCTGCTCCAGGTCGGCGATGATGTCGTCCACCGACTCCAAGCCAACCGACAGCCGCACCAGGCCGGGATACACACCAGTGCTCACCTGCTCCTCTTCGGTGAGCTGGGAGTGGGTGGTGGAGGCCGGGTGGATCACCAGGCTGCGCACGTCGCCAATGTTGGCCACATGGCTGTGCAGGGTGAGCGCGTTCACGAACTTCTCGCCAGCGTCGCGTCCGCCCTTGATGTGGAAGGCGGGCACCGAGCCGTAGCCCTTGCCGTCGGTGTAGTGGTTCATCCGCTCGTGCCACGGGCTGGACGACAGTCCGCCGAACTGCACCGACTCCACCTGGTCGTGGCCCTCGAGGTACTCCGACACGGTCTGGGCGTTGGAGCAATGCCGCTCCATGCGCAGGCTGAGCGTCTCCAACCCCTGGAGGAAGTAGAAGGCGTTCTGCGGGGAGATAGTCGCACCGATGTCCCGAAGCAGCTGCACCCGGGCCTTGATGATGAAGGAGCCGTTGCCCAAAGCCGGCCAGAAGGCCAGTCCGTGGTAGCTGGGGTCGGGCTCGGTGAAGTTGGGGAATCGGCCGCTGGCCCCGTAGTCGAAGGTGCCGCCGTCGATGATGACTCCGCCGATGGAGTTGCCGTGGCCGCCGATGAACTTGGTCATGGAGTGGACCACAATGTCGGCCCCGTGCTCCAGCGGGCGGATCAGATAGGGAGACGGCACCGTGTTGTCCACCATCAGCGGGATGCCCTCGGCATGGCCCACCGCGGCGACGCCCTCGATGTCGAGGCAGTCGTTCTTGGGGTTGCCGATGGTCTCGGCGTACAGCACCTTGGTGTTCTCCTGGATGGCGTTCTTCCAGGCACCCAGGTCGTCGGGGTCTTCGATAAACGACACCTCGATGCCCATCTTGGGCAGGGTGTAGTGCAGCAGGTTGTAGGTGCCGCCGTACAGCGAGGCGGAGGAGACAACGTGGTCGCCCGACTCGGCCAGGTTCAAGATGGCCAGCGTCTCGGCAGCCTGTCCCGAGGCCATGGCCAGCGCTCCGGGGATCCCGATGGCGGTCTCGGTGCCACCCTCCAGCGCGGAGAGCCGGGCCTCCAGCACCATCTGGGTGGGATTCATGATCCGGGTGTAGATGTTGCCCACTTCGGCCAGCCCGAACAGGGCGGCAGCGTGCTCGGTGTCGCGGAACACATAGGAGGTGGTCTGGTAGATGGGCACAGCCCGTGATCCGGTGGCCGGATCGGGCTCCTGCCCAGAGTGGATCTGCTTGGTCTCGAAACCCCAGTTTTCGCTCACGGCTCTTCTCTCTTCCTTCCGGAGTTGCCGGATAGATACTAATGAATTGCTGCCGTTTGGCAGCTATCGAAGGCGGGACCGGGAACTAATCCTTCCCTTGGCCCCCGGATACTGCTTGAACACTCTGGCGGCCCTCGGAGATCCACGGCATCATGGCTCGCAGCTCCGCCCCTACCTGCTCGATGGGGTGCTCTTGGCCCTCGGCCTCCAGGCGCAGGAAGTTGGGGCGGCCACTGCGGCTCTCGCTCATCCACTCATCGGCGAACGATCCGTTCTGGATCTCGCTCAGGATCCGCTTCATCTCGGCCCGGGTGTCCTCGTTGATGATGCGGTCGCCCCGGCTCAGGTCGCCGTACTCGGCGGTGTCGGAGATGGAGTAGCGCATCCCGCCGATTCCCTCCTCGTACATGAGGTCGACGATGAGCTTCAGCTCGTGGAGGCACTCGAAGTAGGCCACCTCGGGCTGGTATCCGGCCTCGCACAGGGTCTCGAACGCCGCAGTCACCAGCGAGGTGAGCCCGCCGCACAGCACCACCTGCTCGCCGAACAGGTCGGTCTCGCACTCCTCGGCGAAGGTGGTCTCGATCACCCCGGCCCGCGCCCCGCCGATGGCATCGGCGTAGGCCAAGGCCAGCTCTCGGGCGCTGCCGGAGGCATCCTGGCCCACCGCGATCAAGCAGGGAACCCCGCCGCCCTCCACATAGGTGCGCCGCACCAGGTGTCCGGGACCCTTGGGGGCCACCATGGCCACGTCCACGCCCTCGGGGGCCGAGATCAGGTCGAACCGCACGTTGAAGCCGTGGGCGAAGAACAGGGCATCGCCTGCCTGGAGGTGGGGCTCGATGTGGGCCTGGTAGATGTCGGCCTGCTCGGTGTCGGGCAACAGCAGCATGATGATGTCGGCTTCGGCCGACGCCTCGGCCATAGACATCACCCGCAGCCCGGCCTCGGCGGCCTTGGCGGCCGACGACGACCCGTCTCGCAGCCCGACCCGAACGTCGATACCCGACTCCTTCAGGTTCAGGGCGTGGGCGTGGCCTTGTGACCCGTACCCCAGGATCGCCACCTTGCGGTCGGCGATGTGGGAGCAGTCGACGTCTTTCTCATACAACACGGTTGCCATTGGTTGTCCTTACAGTCGGTTTTGGCTTTCGATCTAATTCTGATCAGGGAGCCAGGGGGTCGGGGGCGGCTTTGACCAGCTTGGGCAGCGCCACCTTGCCGGTGCGCTGCACGTCCACGATCCCATAGGGTCGCAGAAGGCCTTCGAAGTCATCCACTCGGCTGGGCGATCCGGTGAGCGACACCATGATCTCGTCGTAGCCCACATTCAACACGGTGGCCTGGAATATCCGCACCAGATCCAGAATCTGGCCCCGGATCTCGGGCTCGGCCCTCACGGTGACCATCATCAGCTCCCGCTCCACGCTGGCCGATGGGTTCAGTTCCTGGATGTCCACCACGTTGACCAGCTTGTCGAGCTGCTTCACCACCTGCTCCATCGGCGCGGCGTCCACCCCCACCACGATGGTGAGACGGCTGAACCGCTCGTCGTCGGTGGGGGCCACGGCCAGTGACTCGATGTTGAACCCCCGGCGGGCGAAGAGTCCGGCCACCCGGGCCAGCACGCCGGCTTTGTTCTCCACTCGCACCACCAGCGTGGTGGTGCCCCCGCCGTCGGCGGCGGTCATCGGGGCTGGTCCCGCTGAGAGGGATCCACCACCACATCGCTGTTGGACATACCGGCCGGCACCATGGGGAAGACGTTCTCCTCAGCTTCGCAGCGGAACTCCACCACCACCGGCTGATCGTTGATCTCATTGGCTTGGGCGATGGCCGGGCCAACCTCTTCGGGCGACTCCACCCGAAGCCCGACACAGCCCAGCGCCTCAGCCCACATCTTGTAGTCGGGCACGTCGCGGGTTAGGTACACCTCGGAATAGCGCTCCTCGTAGAACATCTCCTGCCACTGGCGGACCATTCCCAGATAAGCGTTGTTGATGAGGGCCACCTTGATGGGGAATCCCTCGGTGGCCGCGGTGACCAGCTCTTGGGCGGTCATCTGGAAGCATCCGTCGCCGTCCACTGCCCACACCATGCGGTCGGGCCGGCCCGCCTTGGCCCCGATGGCGGCGGGGATGGCGAACCCCATTGTGCCCAGGCCGCCCGAGTTCACCCACGTGTAGGGGTGGTTGAACTTCCAATACTGACTGGTCCACATCTGATGCTGGCCCACTCCCGAGGCCACGATGGTGTCGGAGGGGGTGGAGTCCCGAAGCTGCTCCAGCACGTACTGGGGCTTCAGCAGCTCGTCGCCCTTCGACTGCTCATAGGTAAGCGGGAATCGCTCTTGCCATCCGCTGATCCGAGACCGCCACTGGTTTCGGTCGGGCTGCGCCTCGCTGCCCCCCATCTCCTTCAGCGCCTTCACCAGCTCCTCGATGACCACCCGGCAGTCGCCCTGGATGGCCACGTCCGGGCGGCGCACCTTGCCCAGCTCGGCGCTGTCGATGTCCACGTGGATGATCTTGGCCAGGGGGGCGAACTCGCCCACCTTGCCGGTGACCCGGTCGTCGAAGCGGGCGCCCAGTGCGATGAGCAGGTCGGCCTCCTGCATGGCGGTGACCGCGGTGTAGTTGCCGTGCATGCCGGGCATGCCCAGACACAGCGGGTGGTCGTCGGGGAAGCCGCCCCGGTTCATCAGCGTGGTAACCACGTGGATGCCGGTCATTTCAGCCAGCTCCAAGAGGGCTTCCGCCCCCCGGGACTTCAAGATGCCGCCCCCGGTGTAGAGAACCGGGCGCTCAGCCTCGCAGATGAGCTTGGCCGCTTGGCGGATCAGCTCGGCATCACCCGCCTGGTTGGGGAAGTAGCCGGGCAGGTCGTGGCTGTCGGGGGTGTACCACTCCATCGCCGATCGGGGGTTGTTGGGGTCGACGATGTCTTTGGGGATGTCCACCAGCACCGGGCCGGGACGGCCGGTGGTGGCGATGTAGAAGGCGTCGTGGATCACCTGGGGGATGTCGGCCGCTTCGGTCACCAGGTAGTTGTGCTTGGTGACCGACATGGTGATGCCGGTGGTGTCGCACTCCTGGAAGGCGTCGGTGCCGATGGCCGCATATGGAACCTGGCCGGTGACAACCACCATGGGGATGGAGTCCATATAGGCGTCACACAGCGGGGTGACGATGTTGGTGGCCGCCGGCCCCGAGGTGACCATGGCCACGCCGGGGCGACCGGTGGCGTGGGCGTACCCCTCGGCCATGTGGCCGGCGCCCTGCTCGTGGCGCACCAGCACGTGGCGGATGGACGAGTCGATCAGCGGGTCGTACACCGGCAGGATGGCCCCGCCGGGCAGCCCGAACAAGATGTCCACGCCCTCGTTCTCAAGGGCCTTCATCAGGGCTTGTCCGCCGTTCATGTTCATGTTTGCAAACCGTTCATCTTGAAATCCACTGGTGAGATTCTGTTTTGGATCAACCTCTCGGGCTTGTCCTAAAAGGAAAGACCTCCCGGTGTGGGAGGTCGGAAGCGCTCGGTCTCCGGGTCGGCCGGGACCGTGCGCTATAGGCGTACTACGAGAATCGCTCCAGTGTGGGGATGGCGCTTCATAGGATGCCACCAGTATGAACGCTAGGGCCTGCCTGTGACAAGACGATTAGGGGTGTACCCCGGCTCGTTCAACCCGCCCACCATCGGTCATCTGGCCGTCGCAGAGGCGGCCAGGGACCAGCGGAGGCTCGACCGGGTGGACTTGACGGTGTCGAGGGTGGCGCTGGGCAAGGAGCTAGGGGTGGGACCAACGTTCGGTGATCGCATCGCCGTGCTGGAGGCGTCGGTGGCCGACATAGACGGTCTGGAGGTGGTGGTAACCGACCATCAGCTCCTCGCCGACATCGCCCAGGGATACGACGTGGTGGTGATGGGCGCCGACAAGTGGGCCCAAGTGCTGGATCCGGCGTTCTACGGACAGTCGGAGGAGGCCCGCGACCTGGCGGTGGAAGCCCTGCTCATGTTGGACCTGGCCATCGCTCCCCGACCTCCGTTCTCGATTCCGGCGGGCGCGGCGCTGAACATCGACCCTGAGATGATTGCGGTGTCGTCCACCGGCGCCCGCCAGGGCCGGTTGGAGTGGATGACCGCCGCGGCCCGCGTCTTTGACGACGCCACCGGCGCCTGGTCGAACCCCAATCCTTAGAGGGCTCGGCTAGGCCTCGGTGATGGCGCCTTTTTCGGCTCCTTGGGCCAAGCGGGCGTATTTGGCCAGTACGCCCTTGGTGTAGCGGGGCTCGGGCGGCTTCCAGTTGGCCCGGCGTTCGGCCAGGGCTGCCTCGTCCACCAATAGGTCGATGGAGTGGTCTCGCACGTCGATGCGGATGGTGTCGCCCTCAGCTACAAGCGCAATCGGCCCGCCCTCGGTGGCCTCGGGGGCCACATGGCCCACGCAGAACCCGTGGGTGCCTCCCGAGAACCTGCCGTCGGTAACCAGAGCAGCGTCTCCCCCGCGGCCCGCGCCCTTCATTGCCCCGGTGATGGCCAGCATCTCCCTCATGCCGGGGCCGCCCTTGGGCCCCTCGTATCGGATCACCACGATGTCGCCGGCCTCGATGCGACCGTTGAGCACCGCGTCCATGGCGGCGTCCTCGCCGTCGAACACCCGGGCCCGGCCCTCGAAGTGCTCGAAGTCGATGCCAGCCACCTTCAACACCGCGCCGTTGGGGGCCAGCGAACCGGTGAGCACGGCGATGCCGCCGATGTCGTGGAGCGGATCGTCCAGGCCGTGGATCACGTCTCCGTCGGGGCCGGGCGGATCGAGCAGGGCCAGGTTCTCGGCCATGGTCTTGCCGGTGACGGTGATCTCGTCGCCGTGCAGCAGGCCCTCGTCCAGCAGCATCTGCATCACCACCGGAACCCCGCCGATGCGATCTATGTCAGCCATGTGGTATTTGCCGTGGGGTTTGGTGTCGGCCAGATGGGGAACCCGGGCCGCCACCTTGTTGAAGTCGTCGAGCTCCAGCTCCACCCCGGCCTCCCAGGCGATGGCCAGCAAGTGCAGAACTGCGTTGGTCGACCCGCCCAGGGCCATGGTCACCGCGATGGCGTTTTCAAAGGCTGCTTTGGACATGATGGTGCGGGGCCGGATGTTCTCCCGCAAGAGTCCGATCACCGCGGTGCCGCTGGCATAGCTGTAGTCGTCGCGGCGGCGGTCCACCGCGGCGGCCGAAGCGCTTCCCGGCAGCGACATCCCCAGTGCCTCCCCGATCGACGCCATGGTGTTGGCCGTGAACATCCCCGCACACGAGCCCTCGGTGGGACAGGCGTTGCGTTCAATGGCGTCGAGCTCCTCGTCGTCGATGTCGCCCACCGCATGAGCCCCGACTGCCTCAAACACGCTCACGATGTCGAGCACCTGACCGTTGTGCTGGCCGGGGAGGATGGATCCGCCATAGACGAACACCGACGGCAGGTTGAGCCGGGCCGCGGCCATCAACATGCCGGGAAGCGACTTGTCGCAGCCCGCGAAGCTGACGAAAGCGTCTAACCGCTCGGCGTGCATCACTGCCTCTACTGAGTCGGCGATGATCTCCCGGCTCACCAGCGAGGCCCGCATTCCCTCGTGGCCCATGGAGATGCCGTCGGACACCGCAATGGTGTTGAACTCGATGGGGAAGCCGCCGGCGTCGCGAACGCCCTGCTTGGCCCGCTTGGCCAGCCGGTCCAGCGGCAGATTGCACGGCGTCACCTCGTTCCACGAAGACGCCACCCCCACCTGGGGCTTGTCCCAGTCGTCATCGGTCATGCCCACCGCCCGCAGCATGGCCCTGGCTGGCGCCCGCTCGGCCCCTGTTGTCACCTCGTGAGAACGTGGCTTCATATCGCTCATAGCGACAGGCTATCTAGCAACATGGCGCGAATTAGAGGGCTAATAGGATTGCACAAGTCGCCCTTTGACCGGGAGATCGCCCGCCTGGCCGTTCCCGCCCTCGGCGCGCTAATTGCCGAGCCGCTCTACACCCTGGCCGACACCGCGGTGGTGGGTCATCTGGGCACCCCCCACTTGGGCGGCCTGGCGGTGGCCTCGCAGGTGCTGTTGGGGGCGCTGTCGCTGTTCATCTTCCTGGCCTACGGGACCACCGCGGCGGTGGGACGGCTCATCGGTGCGGGTGACCATCGCCGGGCCGCGCAGCAGGCGGTGCAGGGGCTGTGGTTGGCCGGGGCGGTCGGCGCGGTGCTGGCCGCAGCGGCCTTCGTGTTCGCCGACCCCCTGCTGAGGATCCTCGGGGCCGACGGCGAGGTGCTGGCCCAGGGCCGGATCTACTTGCGGATCAGCCTCTTCGGCCTGCCGGGCATGCTCATCACCTTGGCCGGGGTGGGCTATCTGAGAGGCCTGCAAGACACGCTGCGCCCGCTCAAGGTAGCCGTGTTCACTGCCGGGCTGAACCTTGCCCTGGAGCTGGTGCTGATCTACGGACTCGGCTTCGGTATTGGCGCTTCGGCGCTGTCAACCGTGGTGGCCCAGTGGCTCGCGGCGGGAGCCTATGTGTGGTGGATCCGGGAGGCCGTGAAGGTCCACGGGGTGACCATGGCCCCCGACCGCTCGATGATCGCCCGTCTGGCGGTGGTGGGATTGGACTTGTTCTTGCGGACCGCGGCACTGCGGGCCTCGTTCACCATGTCGGTGGCGGTAGCCGCCCGCTTGGGAGACATCGAATTGGCCGCCCACGAGGTGATCTACCAACTCATGTTCTTCTTGGCCCTGGTTCTGGACGCGGTGGCCATCGCCGGGCAGGCCATGATCGGGCGCTTCCTCGGTGCCAACGAACTGGACCACGCTCGGGCCGCCAGCCGCCGCATGATCGAGTGGGGATTGGCCACCGGATTGGCGGCCACCATTGTGCTGCTGGCGACCAGACCGTGGCTCCCCTTGGTGTTCTCCAGCGATGAGGCAGTGCTCTCCCTCGTGGGATTCTTGATGCTGCACCTAGCGTTCATCCAGCCGGTAAACGGAGTGGTGTTCGCCCTCGACGGCGTTTTGATCGGCGCCGGAGACATGCGCTTCCTGGCCGTGGCCATGGCCGGCGCTGCCGCGGTGTTCATCCCCCTGGCCCTGTGGGTGATGGCCGCCGGCGCCGGCATCGGCTGGCTCTGGGGCGCAATGTGGGCTCTCATGGCCGCCCGCCTAGTCGCCCTGCTTTGGCGCTTCGCCGGCTCTCGCTGGCTAGTCCCCGGCGCGGTGCGCTGAACCGAATCACCCACCCGTTGGAATGCTGCATTCGGCTGGTAGCATTTCCCGCGTGACAGATGTCGCAAGTGCGCCTCACCCCACCAAGCACAATCAGGGGTCTCCATCAATCACCGAAAACGACCGCAAAATCCTGCTGGAGATCTTGGAGAGCGACGAGCTTGAGGCCCTGTTCCAAACCATCGCACAAGAAGACTTCGGCACCGACACCCTGTAAACGCGGGCCCCGGTGCTCATCTGCGACCAGTACCTCGCCATTCGCGTCATCGCCGGTGACCTTCCCGATCATCTGCGGAACGAGCACCTAGCCATGGCCTCATCGCACTATTGGTTGTTGTTGCGCGCCGCAGCCAAGCTGAGACACCCCGGCCCAGGAGTCATGGGAAGGCTCAGTAGACTGATTGCTGCACTATCCCCAGCGGCCCAACAGCAACTCGATGCTCTCTCGCCCGACGTCATCGAGATTCTTGACTTCCGTGAGTATGCACAAGCTTCAGCCGATGCTGCCCATGCCTACGGGCTCAAGTGGCTCGTCGCCGACCTCGTCGGTTCCGCTCTCCACTATCGGGCACCCCTCTGCTTCGGTCGCGAAAGCAACATTCCCCCTGCAATCCGAAACAACAGTTTTCCAACTCCGGTGCCTTTCAAAGTTGTCACGAAGGACTGACAACGCTGGACGAAGCCGCTGTGTCGGTCACCATCCTGTGAGACCAGGGCTCAAAGTTACCGGGTTTATCATAAGTTATGGTGTTTATCTCTTAATGAGATAATCCCTGCATAAATCTCTACACGCCAGCTTCGCGCGGGGAGCGACCAGCGTCGTTGTAGATGCCGCGGGACATCAGGGATTGCTCTTGGTCTCGCCGCTTCTGGTACACCGCGGCACGCTGTTCGAGCACGCCAGGGGAATCGGGCGCGGCTTGGGCGGCCCATTCGGCGAGATGGCAGGCAAGACGCAGGTCGCCGGCTTCGGAGAGCTCGATAGCCCGGCTTGCGAGTTCGGAAGCCCCTCCGGCTAGCCGGGCGACTTCCGCGGCCACCGCCTGATCCGGGGCGGGCTTGAGGCGGGCGGGGTTGCCGTCGTACCAGCCGCCGTAGAGGCGCCAGATGTTGCGAACCACGAACTCGGGCTCGTCGTAGCCGGCCCGCAGGTAGGGCTTGGCCATCAGGTCGTCGGGAACCCGCACCTGGTGGATGATGTCGTCGAGGCGGGCCCCGGCGTTCATCATCTCCAGCGTGTCGGCCACCAAGCCCTCCAGCGCGGTGGCCACATCGTCGAGCACCATGGCGATGCGCTCCTCCCCCTCGATGGGCAGGCCGTGGGCCGGCAGCAACAACGCAGGGCGCAGGTCGATTATCCGGCGAAGGGCCGCGGCCCACTCCGCGGGATACCGCTGCACCTTCTGGGGATTGCCCGCGTTGGGGAAGTACCAGATGAACAGATCGCCGGCGAACAGCGCCCGCTGGTGGGGCAGCCACACCAGGGTGTGGTCGTCGGTCTCCCCTTGGGCATGCCAAAGCCGCAGCGACGTACCGCCCACCTCCAACTCCAGTTCGGCGGCATAGGCGGTGTCGGGGCGCACCCAGTCGTCGGCGAACATGTCCATCACCCCGCTTCGCCCGAACTGGCGGCGGTTGATGAGCCGGTTGTAGTCCTGGGTGAGGGTGTAGCGGTCGAACCGGCGATCCACAGCCTCGTGGGCCACAACCTGGGGAGCGGCCCTCCCCTGCTCCAAGGCGTCCTCGACGAAGGCGGGGGCCCCGCCGACGTGATCCATGTGGCCATGGGTGTAGACGATGGTGTCGACCGGCAGGCCCTTCCACCGGCGGAGGTGGTCTAGCGCGACGGGAGCGAACGCCGGGAGCGAGGTATCGATGGCCACCAACCCCTCTTCGGTGGCCACCGACCACACGTGTGAGAACGCGCACACTATGGCTACGTCGTCGGCAATCTCGTGGAACGATCCGTCCATGGGGTGGATCGCCTGCTGCCCTTCATCAACGCCTTCGTCGATGATTCGGGCCGACCGTTCCAACAGCGTCATACCGCCCTGCACCCTATCCAATCCCCTGAAAACCAGCCCTCTAGCCGCGGCGGGAATTGAGGAGCTGGGTGACGGCTTTTCCGTCGGCTCGGCCCTTAGTGGCCTTCATCACCTGGCCGACGAAGAAGCCGGTGAGCTTGTTGTCTCCGTCGCAATATCGGGACCACTCATCGGAGTGCTCGGCAATGAGGTTGTCGACCAAAGACTCCAGCTCGCCGATGCCCATGGCCTCGAATCCCAGTGTCTGGGCTGCGTCTTGAGGCGATCCCCCGCCCTCCACCAGCACAGCCAGCACCTTCTTGGCCTGGGTAGCGGTCAGATCGCCCGCCTCCTCCATGCCAACCAGGTCGGCGAGGGATTCCGGGGCGAGCTCTCCAGAGCCATCAGCCAGGTTTTGGACGATGTGGGTCATTACCCGCTCTGCTGCCCCTCCTCCGCTGATGGCCGCCAACGCCAGGTCGTCCATCGAGCGCTCGACGGCCAGCGCGATGTGGTCGATGTCCACCGAAGGGGCTGCCTCCGCTAGGCCCAGCCGGCGATCTCGAGGCAGCGAGGGCAGCGCATGGCGGATCTGCTCCACCCACTCTGTGCTGGGGTCGAGCGGCAGCAGATCGGGCTCAGGGAAATAGCGGTAGTCGTAGTCCTCCTCCTTGGAGCGCAGGGCGTGGGTACGCCCGTCGTCCTCGTTCCAGTGCCGAGTCTGCTGCTCTACCGGCTGGCCGCTGGTCAGCAGGTCGATCTGACGGCGGGCCTCATATTCGACAGCCCGGCCCAACGAGCGCAGCGAGTTCACATTCTTGATCTCGCACCGGGTGCCCAGCCGGTCGCTTCCCACCGGCCTAACCGAAACATTGCAGTCCACCCGCAGGGAACCCTCCTCCATCTTGCCGTCGGACGCCCCCACCGCCACCAGGATGGACCGCAATTCAGAAACGTACTGGCGGGCCTCCTCGGCTGAACGCAGCTCGGGATGGCCCACGATCTCAATGAGCGGCACCCCGGCCCGGTTGTAGTCCACCAGCGAGTACCCGGCCTCGTGGATGCGCCCTCCCCCGCCGATGTGGACGGTCTTACCAGTGTCCTCCTCCAGATGGGCCCGCTCTATGCCGACCCGCTTGCCCGAGGGAAGCTCCAGCCAGCCGTCCACGTTGATCGGCTGGTCGTATTGGCTGATCTGAAAGTCCTTGGGCATGTCGGGGTAGAAGTAGTTCTTGCGTGCGAACACCGATGGCTGGATCCGGCAGTTGAGAGCCAGGCCCACCCGAATGGCCAGTTCCACCGCTTTCTCGTTGAGCACGGGAAGCGAACCGGGCAAGCCGAGCGACACCGGGTCGATGTGGGTGTTGGGCTCGCCGCCGAACCGGTTGGGGCTGGCGCTGAACAGCTTGGTGGCAGTGGCCAACTCGGCGTGGACTTCCAGGCCCACCACTGTCTCCCACTCGGTGTCGGCCGGGGCACCGAGTCCGGGGATGGTCTGGGCTTCGTCGCTCATCACAAGCTCGCTTCCAGCACCGCGGCGGCCCGGAACATGACCGGTTCGCCCAGAGCGGGGGCCATGATCTGCACGCCCACCGGCAGGCCGTCGTCGCCCACCCCGTAGGGCACCGACATGGCGGCCTGTCCTGTGAGGTTCACCGGCACGGTACAGACGTCGCTCATGTACATGGCCATGGGGTCGGTGGTGCGCTCTCCCAACGGGAAAGCGGTGGTGGGCGACGTGGGGCTCACCAGAAGGTCGAACTGCTCCCACACCGAGGCGAAGTCGTTGATGATGAGCGTGCGGACCTTTTGGGCCTTGCCGTAGTAGGCGTCGTAGTACCCGGCCGACAGGGCGTAGGTGCCGATCATGATGCGGCGCTTGACCTCATCGCCGAAGCCGGCCGAGCGGGTGGCGGTGTTCATGTCGGGAGTGCTGGGGCCGTCCACCCGCAACCCGTAGCGGACGCCGTCGTAGCGGGCCAGGTTGCTGGACGCCTCGGCCGGTGCGATCAGGTAGTAGGCCGACAGCCCGTAGACCGCAGCCGGCACGCTGGCCTCGGCGACGCGGGCCCCGGCCGATTCCAGCGCTCCCACCGCAGCCTGCAATCGAGCAGCCACATCGAGGGCGATGCCGTTTCCGCTCAACTCGGTCAGCACTCCCACCCGGAGCCCATCCACCCCGTCGGCCAGCGTGTGCGACACCGGGGGCTGGGGTTCGCTGATGCTGGTGGAGTCGCGGGCATCGGGGCCGCCGATCACGTCCAATACGGCCGCCGCATCGGCCACCGTGGTGGTGAACGGACCGATCTGGTCCAGCGATGATGCGAACGCCACCAGGCCGTAGCGGGACACCAATCCGTAGGTGGGCTTGACGCCGACCACCCCGCATAGCGCGGCGGGCTGGCGGATTGACCCGCCGGTGTCGCTACCCAGCGCCACCGGGGCGAACCCGGCGGCCACCGCGGCGGCGCTGCCCCCCGACGAGCCCCCCGGCACGCGGCTGGTGTCGCACGGGTTGCGGGTGGGGCCGAACGCTGAGTTCTCGGTGGAACTGCCCATGGCGAACTCGTCCATGTTGGTCTTGCCCACCACCACGGCACCGGCATTGTGGAGCTGCTCCACCACGGTGGCGTCATAGGGCGGTGTCCAGCCCTCCAAGATCCGAGAGGAGCAGGTGGTGGCCAGCCCTCGGGTACACAGGTTGTCCTTGAGGGCGACTGGCACCCCGGCCAAGGGGCCGGGATCGCGGCCGGCGGCCACTGCGCCATCGATCTCGTCGGCACGAACCCGGGCCTGGGCTGCGGCCACCAGGTTGAAGGCATGGATGTCAGCGTCACCGCCGACGATCACATCCAAGTGCTCATCGACCACCGAACGAGCCGACCGCTGCCCTGATCGCACGGCGGCGGCAATCTCGACTGCGGTCACGGTGCCTCCCCCAGAACCGGGGGAACCCGAAATTGGCCGTCCTCGGCAAACGGCGCCTGCGCCAGAACTTCATCGCGGTCCAGTACCTCGCCGGGAGTGTCGGGGCGAAGCAAGTTGGCGATGGGAAGGGCGTGCATCGTCGGGGGAAGGGCTTCCAGGTCCAGCGCCTCCACCTCCGCCACGTGGTCCAACAGCTCGTCGAGCTGACCGGTGAAGCGGTCCAGCTCCTCGTCGGTCAGCTCCAAGCGGGCCAAAGCGGCCACATGGGCGCACTCGGCTCGGGTGATGCGTTGCTGGCCCATACCGATGCGCATGGTACCGCTCCAATTGCCGGTTTCCCGCGCCGGAGTCGCTCGGTGGCCTACGTTGCCGGGGTGGGGCCGCACCCATTTCTCAGCCCAGAGTGGATCGAAGCGGCCATGACGCTGCGAGAAGAGCTGGCCTCGGCCGCGCCCGATCCCGTTCACACCGCCAGAGTCAATCTTTTGGTTACCGACACCCCCTTCGGCGATGGCCAGTTCCATGCCTACATCGACACTGAGGCCGGAGGGCCGCTGCCGGTTCCGGGCCGACTGGACGACCCCGACGCCACCGTGATCCTCGACTATCTCTCAGCCCTGGCCGCATTCGTAACCGACGACCCCGACATCGTGGCCCATGGCTTTCTGACCGGCGCCCTGCGGGTGGACGGCGACTTGGCCCTGGTCCTCATTCTGTTCGGAGAGGGCATGACCGATGAGCAGGCCGCTTTTGCCCGCCATGCCCAATCTCGGCTCCGAACCCTCACCGCACTCGAATCAGCTTGAACCCGACGCTCTCAGCCCTCTTGCGGGCTCTGCTCCGCTCCCTCTTCAGGCCTGGTTATCACTCTCACGCACGTCCCAAAGTCCACAACGGTGTCGGCGAGCGGGTTGGACGCCAGGATCTCAGAATCCAGTGGGCCGTCCACCTCACCCAGGCAGAGGCCGGCTTGCTCAAGAACGTTCGAAGCCTCTCCCACTCCCAGGGTGGCAAGGAACGGCACCCGCACCTTCTCAGGCCCGTCGGAGACCACCACCGTGACTACCGAATCAGCCGCCACCTCGGTTCCCGGCAACGGCTCCACCCTCACCACCCGGCCTGCCGCTACCACATTGTCAGGAACCTGCCACTCGAGCACGCCCAAGCCGAGAGCCTCCAGCCGCTCACGAGCCACGGCAAGCGATGAGCCGGTGGCGATGTCGGGCACCACGCGGGGCTCAGGCCCGAGCGAGACCACCAAATCCACGCTGCTGCCCGGCTCGACCTCGGAGAACAGCTCGTCCACTTCGATCACCACTCCCTCAATCGCGTTCTCGTCGTAGCGCTGGGTGACATCCCCCACCGACAAGCCCACCGCGGCCAGCGACACTTCAGCGTCTTCCACCGCAAGACCGGCGAGGTTGCTGGGAATCACAACCAGCTCAGGGCCCAAAGACACCCACACAGTGACGGTCTCTCCCCGTTCGAGACCAGTTCCCGCCAGCGGCGCCTGGCCGAGTATCTGGCCAGCAACGGTGCCGTCTTGGCGCCGTTCGAGGCGTTCGAGTACCCAACCGGATTCCCCCAGGATGCGAGCCAGGTGGGCCTCGTCAACCTCGGCCAAATCGGGTACCGGCTGGGGATCGGTGCCGAACTGGCTGTCCCAAAGGGCGTAGGCCCCGAATCCCACAGCCCCCAGCACCACGAGCGCCACCACCGCCGCCAGCAGCTTTCGGAGTGCCGAACGACCCTCTTGGGGCGTCGAACGGCCCTCTCGAAATGCCATACGGCCTTTCGCCTTCGGGGCAGTCTCCTCTGAGTGCTTGTCGGGTGCCACCGCGGCCGCGGATTCACCGGTGTCGGGGATCTCCGGCCCTGGCTTGATCAGAGGAAGCGGCGCCGGGCGGGGCAGGGTCTCGGCCGCGGCCAGCAGCCCATGGCCCAGCTCGCGAGCAGTGGGGCGGTCGGCCCGCTCCGGTCGTCCCGCCTGCTCCAACACCCGACCCAGGCGGGAGAATTGGCCGGCCAGGTCGAGCTGTCGGCTCATCTTGGCCATCTGGGTGTACTCGGGGTCGTCAGACTCGAAGGGCACCCGGCCCGACAGCGCCTCGGTGAGCACCAAAACCAGGGAATAGACGTCGCTCTTTTCGTCGGGGGTCAGGCCCTGGGCCTGCTCGGGGGAGGCATAGCGAACCGCGTCGATGGCTGAGAAGACCGACCTCGCCATCAGTGCTCCCCCGGTCTCCGACGAAGTCAAGGCCCATGATGTGCCCAGATCAGCCAACCGGGCTCGGCCGCGGCGCGAGAACAAGATGTTGGAGGGCCGGATGTCGCCGTGGATGTTCCCCAGGTCGTGGATGTGCTCCAATCCTCGAGCCGCGTCCAGGCCGACCATGAGAACCTGCGATGGAGACAGCAGGTGCCCGGCATCCATCATCCCCAGCAGACTCCCGCCCTCCATGTAGTCGCTCACCACGTAGAGACCGAGGTCTGAGTCTCCCCAATTGTGAGCGGCCACCACATGGGGATGGCTTACTGCGGCGGCTTCCTCGGCGGCCTCCAGGAAACGGCCGACAAAGGCCCCTTCCCCAATCCATCCGTCGGGCAGGACATCCTCGGAGAGCAATTTGACCGCCACTCGACGCGACTGGGACAGGTCGTAGGCGAGATACACCTTGGTGAACCGACCGGTACCAATGTGGGTTACGAGCCGATAACGCCCGCCCAGAACTCGGCCGATCTCGCCGCGGTCATTGGCCACGCATTGAGGGTACTTGCCAGGTCACGCCTTTCCGCGCCACTCAGGGTGTCTCCGGCCTCGGCCAGCGGGCACACTGGGTAGGTGCTGGAGTCGGTTGTTCTGCGCCGGGTGCTGTTGGGCCTCGCCGCCCTGGCGGGGGCCGTGGCCATCGTGCTGGCCCTGCTGCTGGCCGACACCGACAACAACGACGTGACCGTTACCGGCAACGCCGCGGTAGACGAGCTCATACCCCCTCGCAGCGCTGAGGTCCTCGCCCAAGAAACCGTCGGCATCGACCTCGCCCCTGGCTACGACGCCCGGCTGACCATCAACGGAGTGGACATCCCCCCCGACCAATTACGCCACCTGCCCAACCTCAACCGCTTCACCTTCCGTCCCGATCAGGGCAAGGTGATCGAGCGACTCCAAGCCGAGCAGAACTGCGCCCTAGTGACCTACTGGCGCCAAGAATTGGGACCCGCAGAGGCCGACACCATCTCCTGGTGCTTTACTGCGTCCTAATCGACTCGGCCTTCTCCCTGCATCTGCCCATCGAGGGAGCGAAGTGACGCCTCCAGCCGGCGCAAATAGCTGGCGAAATCCTCCGACTCTCCGTCGTGCAACCACTCCAGCCGGGTGCGCTCGCGATCTAGGTGCTCGCCCATGAGCTGATCGATCAACTCTCTGCCTTCCGGGCTGAGTTGGGCCATCATGACCCGGCGATCATCAGGATCAGGCACCCGACGGACCAGATTCAGCTTCTCAAGTTGGTCCACTCGCCCGGTCATGCCCCCGGAAGTAAGCATGGTCATGGCCGCCAGCTCACTCGGCTTGGCTTGAAACGGCTCGCCGTTCCGCCGCAATGCCGCCAACACGTCGAACAACCCCAAAGTGAGGCCATGGGGACGGAGGAACTCCGCCATGGACTGTTCGAACAAACGGTCGATGCGAGAGATCCGCCCGAAGATCCCGATAGGCGACGCATCCAGATCAGGGCGTTCGCCAGCCCACTGCTTCAAAATCGAGTCAACTCGGTCGTAGGTCACGACATCTCCTCCAGCACAGTTCCAATCGTTTCGACCACTCGGTCCACCTCTGCGGCTGTGAACGTGAATGGCGGGTAGATGCCCAGGTGGTCGGCTTGAGCCCGCACCAGCACCCCGGCCGATTGAATGCGCCGCTGGGCCTCAGCCACCAGGGGCTCCGGGCTGTCGCCCGACAGCTCAACGGCGGCCAGCATCCCCTCGCCCCTAGCCTCAGCCACCGCGGGCAAGGCGCCCAGCGTGGCGACTCGCTCTTGAAGGTATTTTCCAGTCTGGCAACTGTGGTCGACCAGGCCTTCCCGCTCGAGAATCTCGATTACCTTCAGCCCAGCGACACAGGCCGCGGGGTGCCCGCTGTACGTGTAGCCGTGCATCAGCTCGATGGCCCCCCCGGGGTCGACGAACGTCTCGTGAATATGGCTGCCAGCGATGGCCGCCCCCATCGGGATATAGGCAGACGTGAGGCCCTTGGCCACGGTCATGATGTCGGGAACCACCCCATAGCGGTGACCGCCGAACCAGTGGCCCAGGCGTCCGAATCCGCACACCACCTCGTCCAGCACCAGCAGCACATCGAAGCGGTTGCACACCTCCCTGACCTGGGACAGGTAATCCTCCGGAGGCGGGTAGACACCGCCAGCCGCTTGCACCGGCTCCATGATCACGGCGGCGACAGTGCTGGGGTCGCGGTAGGCCAGCTCTTGCTCCAAAGCGTCAATGTCATGAGCTGGTACCTGGGTGCATCCTTCCAGCAGCGGACCGAATCCCGACCGGTTCTCGGTGAGGCCGCCCACCGAGATTCCGCCCAGGTTCATGCCGTGGTACCCGCGGTGCAGCGACACGAAACCGGTCTTGGAGGCCTGACCGACCCGGCGCCAGTAGCCTCGGGCGATCTTGAGGGCGGTCTCCACCGCCTCAGAGCCGGAATTTGTGAAAAAGACGTGGTTCAGATCGCCGGGGGTTCGGGCGGACACCGCTTCTGCCAGCTCCTCAGCCCGAGGATGGCTGTAACCGAACAGGCAGTGATATTCGAGGGTGCGGAGCTGGTCGGCCACCGCGTCGGCGATCTCGGTTCGGCCATGGCCCAGGATCACGCAGGCCACCCCGCCGGCCGTAGCGTCGAGCAGTTGGGAGCCGTCTTCGGTCTCCACATAGTTCCCGTCTCCGGCCACCACCACCGCCGGTTTGCCGCCACCAGCTGAGGTGAACGGCATCCACAATGGTCCGGTCGCGCTGCTCACGGCCCGCTCCGAGCATCCCGCCAGGCCAAGAGAGACCCCATCTCTTCGATCCGATAGTCAGGGCCTGACCGCACCAAGATGAGGTGCTCGGCCCCTGCGGCCGCGTAGTCATCATAAGTGGCATCACTGGCGGTCTCGAACAATGCCACCGTCCGCTCCACTTGGGACGGATCGCGTTCGGCCCGCTCGCACCAGCTGTCCAGCACCCCGTTGAGGTGGGCGATCTCATCAGGCGTGCCCCAACCGTTCCAGGCATCGGCCAATCGAGCGCACACGTCCAAGGTCATCCGCTCCCCCAACCCGCCGATCAGAATGGGAAGCGGGCCCACCGGGCCAGGCCGGAGCTGTGCCAGCCGATGGCGGATGCGGTGGATGGCCACCTCCATCTCCCGGATTCGATCGGCGTCTCGGGACATGGCGAAGCCGTAAGACTGGTAGTCGCGCTCCAACCATCCCGAACCCAGGCCGAGCACCAACCGGCCCCCGGATGCGTGGTCCACCGTGCGGGCCATGTCGGCCAGCAGATCGGGATTGCGGAATCCGGTGCAGGTGACCAGCGGGCCGATCTGGGCCCTCTTGGTGACCGACGCCATGGCGGCCAGCGTGGACCAACACTCAAAGGCGGTGCCCTCGGGATCGCCGTCGATGGGGAAGAAGTGGTCGAATGTCCAGATGCTGTCGGCACCGGCCTCGTCGGCGTATCGCCAAGCGGCTGCCATCTCGTCCCAGCTCACATGATTGGGGCGGATCTGCACTCCCACTTTCGGCGCCATCTCACGCCCCTTCATGGGACGCGGCCAAACCGGTGATGAGTGACACCAACTTCTGGGCGTCGGTGCTGTGGGCATCCAGCAGCTCGATGAGCTGCCCCCGGCGCATCACCGCTATCCGGTCGGCAAGCCGGAACACCTGGTCGAGGTTGTGGCTCACCACCACGATGGTCAGATTGCGCTCTCGTAGCGTGGTGATGAGGTCTTCCACCCGTGCGGTCTCGGCGATGCCGAGCGCGGCGGTGGGCTCATCCATGATGATCACCTCGTTGCCCCAGTTCATGGCCCGGGCGATGGCCACGCCCTGGCGCTGGCCTCCGGAGAAGTGCTGGACCGGGATGCGGACCGAGGGGATCTTGATGTTGAGCCGACGGATGATCTGCTCGGTGTCGCGGCGCATGGCCCGGCGCCGCAGGAAGGTGAGCGGCCCCCAGCCCACCTTGAGCTCCCGCCCCATGAACAGGTTCTGGGCGGCATCGAGGTTGTCGGCCAGGGCTAGGTCTTGGTACACGGTTTCGATGCCGGCCGTGCGGGCGTCCAGCGGCGACCGGAAACGACGGACCTGGCCGTGCAGCACCACCTGTCCCGCGTCGGGCTGCTCCGCTCCGGAGATCACCTTCAACAGGGTGCTCTTGCCAGCCCCGTTGTCTCCCACAATGGCGGTGAGCGTGCCGGTGGGGAAATCCAGCGAAACGTCCCGAAGCGCGACCACCCCGCCGTAGCGTTTGTGGATCCCCGACACGCTCAGCGCGACGTCCGACGACGGGGAGCCCTCAGGGCGGGGGGCGTCGACGACTGATCCAGGTTGGCTTGCGGTCATGATCCTGCTCCCTGCAATTGGTCGAACAAGTACTCAGGCGCCACCGGCACCCGGTTTACTTGGACACCCAACTCGGACAGGGCGTCCTCAATGGCGTTGGCCACCGCGGCTGGCGGCGAAATAGCTCCCGCCTCCCCCACACCCTTGATGCCCAGTGGATTGAGCGGAGATGGAGTCTCCAAATGGGCGACAGCCAATTCGGGCACCCCGGCGGCATCAGGCACCAGGTAGTCGGCCAGGCTGGGATTCTGGGGTTGGCCGTCAGCGTCGTACGCCGCCTGCTCGAACAGCGCCGCTCCGATCCCTTGGGTCACGCCCCCGGCGATCTGGCCGTCGACGATCATGGGAGAAAGCAGCGGTCCGCAGTCATGGGCCACCACGTAGTCCAAAACCTCCGTCG
>JAJEHD010000003.1 GCA_022819505.1 Acidimicrobiia bacterium
GATGTCGATATCGCCGGACTCCATGGCCTGGGCCATGTCACCGCCCGACGCGAACGGGATCCAGTTCACCGTCATCCCCAGAGCCTCGTCATAGGTCCGCCTGGCCTGGGCCACCTGATTCGCGGTCGGCCACTCCAAGAAATAGGCCACGTTCAGCTCATCCAGCATCATCTCCTCGCTGGGAGCGGCAGTCTCGGCAGTCTCGGCGGCGGCCTCCGCCGGAGCCTCCTCGTCGGCAGCCGGCTCGGACTCGTCGTCGCCGCAGGCTGCGGCCACCAGAACGAGCACAGACAGCAGGGCTATCAGTCGTTTCATTGGATTCCCTCCATGGTCGTGGATATGTCGAGGCCTCAATTCGAGGACTTCAGCCAACCGCCCAAGCGGTCGAGCACTAGGTCGACCCGGCCCAGCAGGTCGTCGATCACGGTCACGTCGGCCACCAGCGGCGGCGACACGGCCAGCATCACTGCGCCCCTACCGTCGGGCCGCACCAGCACCCCTGCGGAGCGGACCCAACGGTCGAGCAGGCCACCGGGCAGCAGCTCGGCTGCCTCGGCTTCGGTGAAGTCCAGCCCCGAGGCCCGGTCCCGCATCAGCTCGACGGAGTAGAAGTAGCCGGTGCCCCGCACATCCTTGACGCACGGGTGAACATCCATCAGCGCCCGCAGGCCGCCGCCGAGGCGGTCCTCGTTGCGCAGCACGCCGGCGAAGACGTCCTCGTCGCGCATCGCGGTCATGTTGGCCACCGCGACCGCGGTGGCCACCGGGTGGCCACCGAAGGTCGATCCGTGCAGGAACATGGCGAGAGGCGAGTCCCACACCCTCTCCACCAGCGGCCCGCGCACAGCCAGGCCGCCCAGGGGCTGGTAGGCGCTGGTGACACCCTTGGCGAACGTGATCATGTCGGGCTCGGCGCCGAAGCGCTCGCTGCCGAACCAGTAGCCCAGCCGTCCGAAGGAGTTGATGACCTCGTCGGCGCACAGCAACACGCCGTAGGTGTCGCAGATCCGGCGCAACTCCTGCCAGTAGCCCTCCGGCGGCACCAGCGCGCCCCGGCCGTTCTGCACCGGCTCGGCGATCACCATGGCCACCGTCTCAGGACCCTCGCGGACGATCGCCTCCTCGATCGCGGCCACGCAGGCAAGGTCCCGGGCGGCGCGGCCGGGCTCGTCCGTGCTAGCCAACGTGTTGGGAACCCGCAGTACGTTGCCGGCGAGCATGGGCAGGTACGGGTCCCGGAAGCTGGGGATGCCCGTCAGTGCCAGAGCACCTAGGGTCGTGCCGTGGTAGGCCCACTCGCGGGCCACCACCTTGTGGCGGCCCTCGTCGCCGTTGGCGAGGTGGTAGCAGCGGGCGAACTTCAGGGCCGACTCGACCGCCTCGGATCCCGAGCTCACGAAGAACACCCGGTCGACGTCCGCCGGTGCGCGGTCCGCGATCATCGACGCGGCCTCGATGGCCGAAGGGTGCGCGAACCCCCAGTTCGGGTAGAAGGCCAGCTTGTCCATCTGCTTGGCCGCGGCCGCGGTCAGGTCGCTGCGGCCATGACCGATGTTGGTGCAGAACAGGCCGGCGAGACCGTCGAGGTACTTGTTGCCGGCCGCGTCCCAGACGTAGCAGCCCTCGCCCCGCTCGATCACGAGCAAGCCCTCGCCCCGCCATGCGTCGCCCCTCGTGAAGTGAGGCAGCAGATGGCGCCGAGCCTCCTGGCGATCCCCCCGCATTGCGAGCCTCCCGTACCGAAGCGCCGGACCCCGTCCGCCCGACTCAATTAGAGACTACAACATGTCAGTGAAGATGTCTAACCGAATAGTAACTATCACTCTCCCAATCGTGATAGAAGCACTATCCGAAGCGAGCGATCACCGGCCGGTGTCGATCCGGTAGATCAGGTCCGGCGTTAGTTCGGCCACGCTGGCCGCGCCGCAGAGCGCCATGTCGCGCTTCATGCCCGTGCGCAAGTGCTCGATCACCCAGTCGACGCCCTCCTCGCCGGCGGCCGCCAGCCCGTACAGGTACGGGCGGCCGATCATGCACGAGGTAGCACCCAGTGCGAGCGCCTTGACGATGTCGCTGCCCCGGCGGATCCCGCCGTCGCACACGATGTCGAGGTCGTCGCCCACCGCCTCGGCCACCGGCTGGACCAGGTCGATGATGCCCGGGGCCGCGTCGAGCTGGCGTCCGCCGTGGTTGGACAGCACAATGCCGTCGAGTCCCTGGTCGCGGGCGATCACAGCATCGGCCACGCACTGGATTCCCTTCACCAGCACGGGGCCGTCCCACAGCGACCGCATCCATTCCACGTCCTCCCACGACAGGGTCGGGTCGAACTGCTCGTTCATGAAAGCGGCCAAGTCGACCGCTGTAGATCCGTCGATGTCGGTGTTGCCGGCCACGTTCGCGAAGCTGATGGGCTCGGAGAACGCGAAGCGCAGGCTCCAGCCGGGGCGGATCATGCCCTCGAGGACGGTGTCCAGTCCCATCTTGGGCGGCAGGGTGAAGCCGCGCCGCACATCCCGCTCGCGCCGACCCAGCATGGCCGCATCGACGGTGATGCACAGCACGTCGAAGCCGGCCTCCTTGGCCCGCAGGATCATGTCCTTGAGCAGGCCCTTGTCGCGCCACACGTACACCTGGAACCACTTGGAGCCGTTGCTGACCGCAGCCACCTCCTCCACCGAACGCGTCCCCATGGTGGACAGTGAGTACGGCAGGCCGGCCCGTTCGGCGACACGAGCCACCGCCAACTCGCCAGCCGGGTGGGCGATGCGGGTGAAACCGGTGGGCGCCAGTATTAGCGGGAAAGGCACCTCGCGGCCGAGGATCGTGCCGGTGGTGTCCACGTTTCCCATGTCGCGCAGCACACGCGGAACGAATTCCATGCCGCGGAAGGCGCGGGTGTTCCGGTCCATGGCGACCTCGTCCTCGGCACCACCGTCGATGTAGTCGAACACTCCCCCGGGCAAGCGACGGCGGGCGATCCTGCGCAGATCCTCGATACTGGCCGCACTCTGAAGCCGCCGCTTGGTCGCGCTGAACTCGAACCGGCGGAATCGCAGGACGGATCGAAGCGTGTCGATGATCATGCCGTTGAGAATATGCAGAGCAGGGCAACCTGTCACTCGCGTGCACAGGTGTCCGGGACCGGTCAACTGCTGTGCCGGCATGTTGGACCAGCGCCGTCAAGGGCCCGCCCCCCGAACGGGGACGTGAGCGGTCCGTGCCTCGGCCTCGGCGGCGGCCCGGCCACGGCTTCGCAAGGCGGCCGCCTCCTGTTCGAGCCTTCCGGCCTCGCTGCGCAGAGCCCCGCTGGCAGTCGCGAGGTCGAGGCCGAGGGAATACAGTGCCGCGCCGATGACACGCAGCAGATTGGCCCGGCTCGCACTGGCGGCCCGTCCCATCCAGACGTCCTCGCGGTGGAGCGCTACGACCGGTTGGTGGCGCTCGATCATTGCCGCGCGCCGGCGGTCGATGGTGTCAGCCACCGACCGGCATCGCTCAGCTTGCATGATCTTTGCCGTAGCCTGACCATAGAGAAAAGCACTTATTGACATATCATGAAAGATACTAAGACTCTCTCAACGGATCAACCCGCTGCGGGTGGGGATCCTCCCGACGGGGCAATCGCCCAGGAGGTCGTCGACTTTGCCGTGGATGCCGCTCAGCGAGCCAGCCGGATCACGCTCCAGTGGTACCAGCAGCGGAGCCTCTCCGTTTCCGCCAAGACCGACGGGAGCCCCGTGACGGAGGCCGACTACGCAGCCGAGCGGCTACTGCGCTCTGAGATCTCGGCGGTCTACCCCGACGACACGATCTGGGGCGAGGAGGAGGGAGTGTGGGCCGGCCGCACCGGCCGCACCTGGGTCATCGATCCGATCGACGGCACCAAGGCATTCGTGCAGGGCGTGCCCCTGTACGCCACGCTGCTGGCGATGGTGGACGACCGGGGTTCCGCCGTGGGCGTGATCGCTCTACCCGCCCTCGACGAGTGCGTCTGGGCGGGCCGGGGCCGGGGCGCCTACTGGAACGGCGTCCCGTGCCGGGTGAGCGACCGCGCCGGCCTGGAGGGCTCCTATGTCTGCACCAGCGGGCTCACCTATTGGCCTGAGCCCGTCCTCGAGCGGGTTCGTGCCGCCGGCGCCCGGGTTCGCACCTGGGGAGACGCTTACGGCTATGCCCTCGTCGCCACCGGCCGGGCCGAGGCGATGGTCGACCCGGAGTGCTTCGACTGGGACGTCGCACCGATGTCGGTGATCATGGCCGAGGCCGGCGGCCGATTCTCGGACGTCGCCGGGAACGACGAGTGGCGCAGCGGATCGGCGGTGGGCACCAACGGGCTGCTACACGAGGATCTACTGGCCTGCTTCTCCCCCACTGTCGCGGGATAGAGCGAACCCCTCGAACCGCGAGGGCCGCAACCCCAGAGCGGCAACTGCTCGCAGCAGCCGGTCGGGATCGGGTATCGACGCCAGACCCGCGGCCCCAGCAGGCGCCTCCCGGCCTACCAGGTGCAGCGCGGTGGCGGCGGCCACCACGGCCGCGCCGTGAGCCGGCTTCGCCTGAGATCCCAGCACAAGCACGTGCCGTTCGCCTCGACGCCAGCCTCGCAGTTCCACCCGCACAGCTCCCACCCCGCCCTCGGGATGCGGGCGGCGCATCATGGGCAACGGTGCGGTGAGCCGGTCGCGGCGGGTGGCAGCCATGCGCGCCGTCACCCGGTCGACGCCCGGGAAGGCGGGCACGAGCAAGAGCGCGTCAGGGAGAGCGGCCCGGTAGCAGTCCCGTCCAGCTACCGGATCGGGGAACCAGCACAGCTCACGACCCGAGCCGCCCGCGCGCCGCGTCCAGCGGCCGTCGCGCCAGTCGATGGCCAGGCTGCTCAGAGCCCGATGATGCTGGCGAGCGCACGCCGGCCCGCCCGTACCAACCTTGGCCACGTGGATCTCGTCGACGGCGTCGAACTCCGATGCGCCGACCCGGGCCAGCAGGCACGTGAGGCCGGGCATGTAGCCGGCGCCCACCACCAGCGGAACACCGCGCCGTCTTGCCTCGGAGCCCGCGGCAAGCAGATGCCGGGTCTCGGCTATCTCGTTGGTGGTGGTGATGACGGTCGTGCCGGCCTCAACCGCGGCACGGGCCAGACTGGCCTGCGATCCCGTCGTGGTCGCCACCACCACCACGTCGGTGCCCTCGGGAACAGCCGCGCCCGGGCCGGTCCTGGTCTTCGGGCCGAGCATGCTGGCGACCTCGCCCAGCCGGTCCGGGTCCGTGTCCCGCAGCTCCACCGAGCGGACGCTCGGGCTGTCGTCAAGCATGCGCACGATCCGGAGGCCGGTGGCTCCGGCACCGAAGACGACCGCGGCCGCTCCGGTGGGATCAGCGGGCACAGCCACCAAAGAGCGTCCGCAAATTGGTGAAGGCGCTTCGCGGTGCAGCGGTGTCATTCCCGCTCTTGTTCGCTGCGCTCACGGGCCGCTCGGGCCACGGCCTCGCCCGTATGCGGCGGATTGACTCGCCTATTCGCTCGGCCTCAAAGGGGATCACGCCAGTTCGTCGTCCCTCAGTTCGCGCCAGCCTCCGGTCTGGGGGGGCACACCGCCGCGGCCCCGCACGCGGATGGCCGCGGCCAGCGCCATGCCGACGACGACGGCAACGACCGTCCGGCGGATCAACGTGATGAATCCTGCGGCCAAGACGGCCTCCGGGCGGTGTCGGACTGCGGTGCTGGGGTGGGGCTAGCTGGAGTCGAACCAGCGACCTCACCCTTATCAGGGGTGCGCTCTAACCGGCTGAGCTATAGCCCCAGCGGCGCCCCACGCTAGCCGGGGCCTCCGCCACCGCCACCAGTTGAGCTGGGAGGCGGTGCTGTGGACTGGTCTGCGGGCGGGGCGGCGACCAGCACCCGCCTGCGGGCACGGCGGGGACGGGGACGGGCTGTCTCCTCCTCGACCACAGTCAGGCGCACTCCCCCGGTCACATCGCTGATGAGATTGAACAGCACCGCTCCGAGCACGGTCAGACCGCTGGCGGCCAGTACCAGCACCAGGCCACCGACGGCCGCGATCCGGAAGATCTGATCAGCGTTGATCTTGAAGGACTCCAGCGCGAACAGCTCCACCACGAAGCCTTCGACATCGGCGACCAGACCCGAGTTGACGGCCAGGTTCCAGAGCGTGACCCCCACGAACAGCATGATGGCCCAGGCACAGAAGTACAGGATCAACGACACCTTCAGCACCGACCAGGGCTCGACGTGCCTGACCAGCCGCCGCACCCGGCGAGCCCGCAGGCGGCGGTTGACCCGGGTCTGGTAGGCCCGCCCGACCGCGGTGCGGGGCACCGGTCTCGGCCTGGGCGTGAGCAGCGTCTCAGCGGTACCGGTCCCGGACGGGGACCCGCTCTCAGCGGTGGTGTCGGTAGATGGGGCCTCGCCGGTGGACGGGGTGGAGGCCGACGGCGAGGCCGGCTGCTGCTCGTCCTTGCCGGAAGCTGACTCGTCGCTCATGAGTATTCCTGGCCCCTCCGACCAGCCCGGAGTCTAAGAGGCCGAGCGGATGGGCGTGCTACTGGGGGGCCACCCACTCCACATGTCTCTCAGCACTGGCGGTCTGGCTGGCCCGACCGACCCGCACCGTGACGTTCACCAGCAGCGCATCGGAGCCCTCCGCGATCTGCTCCTCGTGGTAGGAGAGCAGTTCGCCGCCGTTGTCGCGAGCGATCGATTCGGCCGCGTCGCGACCCACGGCCGCACCGGCCAGCACGGCCGCGTCGGCTGCGGTGCGGGCGGCCGCGCTCTCGTTTAGAAGCCTCCCGATCTCGATGGTCGCTACAACCGCACCCATCGCCAGCAGGAGCATGGCCGCCATCAATGGCACTGCCTGCCCCCGGTCCCGGGGCTCGGGCCCAGCCCGAGCCGTCATTGCCCGCCCGGTGTCCCTTCCTGGTCGGAATCGCCGTTCACCTCATCGCCCACCAGCGCGATGGCCACGACCTCATCATCGGGATCGGGACTCATCACCTTCACGCCCATTCCCAACCGACCCCGAACAGAGATGTCCGACACAGGAATACGGATCACGACGCCCTCACGGGTCACGGCGAGTATCTCATCACCGGGATCGACCACGAGCGTGCCAACCACCTCACCCCGGTCCTTCGTGAGCCTTATGCCCATCACGCCCTGTGCTTTTCGACCCTTGCAGGTGAACTCCTCGACCTGCGTCCGCTTCCCGTACCCGAGGGTCGTCACATGGAGCAGCGTCGAGTCCGGGCGAGCCAGCGCACACGACACGACCGCGTCGCCGGGATGCTTGAACTTGAGCCCGATTACCCCGGCCGCGATCCGGCCCATCTCGCGTACCTGGTCCTGAGCGAACCGCGCCGTCTGGCCCCGGCGGGACGACAGCAGGATGTCGTGAACGCCGTCGGTGGGCACGACGGCCACCAATTCGTCGCCGTCCCGGAGGTGAATCGCGATCAGCCCGGCCTTGCGCGACGAGTCGTAGGCCGTCAGCTTCGTTCTCTTCACCCGGCCGTTCTTGGTGGCGAAGAACAGGTACTGGTTCGTCTCGTAGTCGCGGGTGTCGATCACGGCCTGGATGCGCTCGCCGTCCTGCAGCGACAGCAGGTTGGCGATGGAGGTTCCCCGGGCGGTGCGCTTGGCCACCGGTATCTCGTGGGCCTTCAGCCGGTACACCCGGCCGCGGTTGCTGAAGAACAGCAGGTACGAGTGGGCGGTCGTGTGGATGAGATGGGTGACGCTGTCGGCTTCCTTCAACTTGGCGCCGGCCACGCCGCGGCCGCCGCGGCCCTGGACCCGGAACTCGTCAACGGCCACCGTCTTGACGTAACCCGACGCCGACATGGTGAAGACCAGGTCGTCGTCGTCGATCAGATCCTCGATATCGAGCTCACCCGGGTCAATCTCGAGCGACGAGCGGCGCTCGACGGCGAACTTCCCGGAGATCTCCCGGAGCTCGTCGCGGATCAGCAGCCGCACCCGTACCTCGTCCGCGAGCAGCGCCTCCAGCTCGGCGATCAGGCTGCGCTTCTCGGCGGCCTCGGCCTCGAGCTGGTTGCGACCCAGCCGGGTTAGGCGGGACAGCGCCATGTCGAGGATGTGGTTGGCCTGGGCCTCGGAGAAGTCGAACGGCTCGGCCATCAGGCCGGCCCGGGCCGACGCGGTGTCCTCGCTGGCCCGGATCAGGGCGATGATCTCATCGATGGCGTCCAGAGCCCGGAGCAGGCCGTCCACGATGTGCAGCCGGGCCCGGGCCGCGGCCAGGCGGAACTGCGAACGGCGGGTGACCACCTCCACCTGGTGGGCGACGTAGGCGCTGAGGGCGTCCTGCAGGGTGAGCGTGCGGGGAACCCCATCGACCAGCGCCACCATGTTCATGGCGAAGCTCGATTGCAGCGGGGTGTGCTTCCAGAGGTTGTTGAGCACCACCTCAGGGTTGGCGTCGCGCTTGAGCTTGATCACGAAACGGGTCTTGTCGCCTGAGGACTCGTCGTTCACGTCGGCGATACCGTCGAGTTCCCGGGCGTTGACCAGGTCGGCGATCTTGCGAGCGACGTTGCCGGCCGACACCTGGTAGGGCAGCGCGCTGACGACCAGGGACTGGCGCCCCCCTTTCGTCTCGACGACTGCGACCTCAGCCCGGATCTTCACCGAGCCGCGGCCGGTGCGGTAGGCCGACTCGAACCCGGTGCGTCCGAGGATCTGGCCGCCGGTGGGGAAGTCCGGGCCATGCAGGTGCGCCATCAGGTCCTCGGTGCCGGCGTCCGGATTCTCCAACAGGTGCACGACAGCGTCGATCACCTCGCCGAGGTTGTGAGGTGGGATGGAGGTGGCCATGCCCACCGCGATCCCCTGGCTGCCGTTCACCAGGAGGTTGGGCAGGCGGGCGGGCAGCACCGCGGGCTCGGTGAAGTCCCCGGAGTAGTTGTCGACGAAGTCGACGGTGTCCTCGCCGATGTCGGCCAGCATCGACATGGCCAGCGCGTCCAGGCGGCACTCGGTGTAGCGGGCCGCCGCCGGCGGGTCCTCGGGAGACCCGTAGTTCCCGTGGAAGTCGATGAGGAGGTGCTGGAGCGAGAAGGGCTGGGCCATGCGGGCCAGGGCGTCGTAGATGGCGGCATCGCCGTGGGGATGGAACCGGGCCATCACATCGCCCACCACCCGGGCGCACTTCACGTGACCCCGATCCGGGCGGAAGCCCTGGTCGTACATCGACCACAGGATCCGGCGGTGCACCGGCTTGAGGCCGTCACGGGCGTCAGGCAACGCCCGGCTGATGATGACCGACATGGCGTACTCCAGGAAGGAGCTCTCCATTTCCTCCTGGATCTCGACGACCGTCACGCCGGTGCCCTGGCCGGGCGCGAGATCGCCTGGATCGCCGCCCGGCACTTCAGTCACGTCGCTCATGGGGACTTCCGGGTCCGGGCTAGAAGTCGAGGTTCCGGACTTCTCTGGCGTTGGTGACGATGAAGTTCTTGCGCAACTCGACATCGTCTCCCATGAGCACAGAGATCACCTGATCAGCGATGGCGGCCTCCTCGACGGAGACCTGCAGCAGGCTGCGGGTACGAGGGTCCATGGTGGTTGAGCGCAGCTCGTCCCAGTCCATCTCGCCGAGGCCCTTCAGCCGCTGGAACTCGCGATTGTGCTTGGGCCGCTCGGCCAGGAAGGCCTCCTTGGCGGCATCGTCGAGCAGGTAGACCGTCTTCGAGTTCGACACCTTGGTGGAGTACAGGGGCGGCTGGGCCACGTACACGTAGCCGGCCTCCACCAGGGGCCGCATCTGGCGGTAGAAGAAAGTCAGCAGCAGCGTGCGGATGTGGCTCCCGTCCACGTCGGCATCGGCAAGCACGATCACCTTGTGGTACCGGGCCTTGGCGACGTCGCAGCCCTCGTCACGGGCCGTGCTGCCATTGGAACTGCCGTTGGAGTTGCCGTTCGAGCCGTACGGGTCGCCAATGCCGGTGCCCAGGGCGGCGATAATCGCCTGGATCTCGTTGTTCTTGAGCATCCGGTCGATGCGGGCCCGCTCGACGTTGAGGATCTTTCCCCGGATGGGAAGCACGGCCTGTGTCTCGGGGTCGCGGGCTCGGACTGCGGACCCGCCGGCGGAGTCTCCCTCCACGATGAACAGTTCCCGCCGGGCCGAGTCACCGGTTGTGCAGTCCTTGAGCTTGTCGGGCATTCCCGCCCCGTCCAGCAGCGACTTGGAGCGGACCTCGGACCGCACCCTGGCCGCGGCCTCCCGGGCCGCGGAGGCGGCCACCGCCTTCAGCACCGCCCTCTTCGCTTCGGCCGGGTGCTCCTCGAGCCATTCGGCGAGGTAGCGGTTGGTGACTCGCTCCACGAAGGACCGCATCGACATGTTGCCGAGCTTGGCCTTGGTCTGGCCCTCGAACTGGGGCTTGCCGATCCTGACGCTGACTATGGCGGTGAGGCCTTCCCGGATGTCCTCGCCCTGGAGGTTGTCGGCTTTCTCCTTCAGCAGACCCTTCTCGCGGGCGTAGGCGTTGACGGTGCGGGTGAGCGCGGCCCGGAAGCCCTGCTCGTGCATGCCCCCGTCGATGGTGGAGATGCCGTTGGCGAAGCTGTGCAGGCCGTCGGTGTTGAACCCGGTGTTCCACTGGAACGCCACCTCGACCTCGTGGGGGTTGTCGTCGATGTTCTCTGTGCCCGCGAAGTGCCCGACCGCGTCGAACAGGCGCACCTTCGACTGGTTCAGCCGATCGACATAGTCGCTGATGCCGCCGTCATAACGGAACGATCTCCACTCCGAGTGCCCGTGCGAGCCGGTTCGGAGGTCGCGAACCCGGATCTCCAGGCCCCGGTTGAGGAACGCCATCATCTCCAGGCGCTCGGCCACGGTCTGGTACCGGAAGGTCACGTCCTCGAGGACGGACGGGTCGGGCCAGAAGCGGATCGCGGTCCCGGTTCGAGGCTCGCCACCGACGTCCGGGGCCGGTCCCCGCACCGATAGGGCCTCCTCGATCTGGCCCCCGTCGACGAACGTCATGCGGTGTTGCTGCCCGGCCCGGTAGATGTCCACCTCGAGCCGCTCCGACAGAGCGTTCACCACCGATACACCGACTCCGTGAAGGCCGCCTGAGATCTTGTAGCCGTCGCCGCCGAACTTCCCCCCGGCGTGCAGCAGCGTCATCACCAGTTCCGCGGCGGGTACCTGATCGTGGAGGGGATGGGGCTCCACGGGGATGCCGCGCCCGTCGTCGCCGACCTCGCAGGAGCCGTCGGCGTGCAGGGTCACGTCGATACGGGTGCAATACCCGGCCATGGCCTCGTCCACCGAGTTGTCCACGACCTCCCATACGAGGTGGTGAAGGCCGGTGGGCCCCGTCGACCCGATGTACATGCTGGGCCGCTCCCGCACGGCCTCCAGACCTTCGAGGACGGTGATCTCGAGCGCGCCGTACGACGGGCCGTCCGCGGATGAAGTCTGCTGTCTGGCCTCGGCGGTGCTGACGTCGGATGTCACGAGTGATCGGCCTTCCTTGCCCGGTCCCAGCTGGGGCCGGCAACGTCGGATCGGAGGTCTGCCGATGCGCCGGTGTGGGAGCCGCGCCCTCTCACTGCCAAGACCCGGCCACAGCAGACGAGGACCGGGCGGGCCGGGGGCGCAGACCCGGGCGAGAGCCCTGAGTCGCGCCGCCGATCACGGCTCTGATTCTACCAGCGCAGGCCCGGCCGCGGCGCGCTATTCGGCGTGCTGGTGCGGCGCTGCCGGACTGGCGGCGCGCACCCGCTCGGTGCCCCTGTTCCGTACCCCTATTGGGTCGCGGGGGCGACCCGGACCGTCAGCGATTCCAGCCTTCCCGCGCTCGACATCTCGTTGATGCGGGCCAGCACGGCACTTGCCAGCCACTGCACCTCGCTGGCCCACGTGGCGTCGGACGCGAGCACGACCAGGCGCTCCTCCTCGATCGCAGCCGGGCGGCAGTGACGGGCCACCTCGGGGCCCACCACCTCCTCCCACCGCTGGAACACCGTCGAGAGGAGATCCGCCGGCGGTGCGTCCATCGAGCCCAAGAGTCGTTCCAGGGCGTCCCCCAGCGGGACGGGCGTATCCTCGAGCCCGGTCATGAGGGCGGCTCGGTGGCCACGACGGTTTGCGCCGCTCCGCCGGCGAGGCGGATCAACTGGTCGGAGCGGACCCCGGAGGGCAGGCCCGTCGCAGTGGTGAGTATCCGCTGGCTGCGGGGCAGCGCGTCCAGCAAGGCGGCCGCCCGGTCGGCGTCCAGCTCGGAGAAGACGTCATCGAGCAACAGCACCGGTTGCACGTCTCGACGCTCGCGTACCTCGGCGTCCACCGCCAGCCGCAGCGCCAGGGCCAGGGACCGCTGCTCGCCCTGCGAGGCATGGCTCCGGGCCGGCAACCCCCCGATCCGCAGCAGAACGTCATCACGGTGCGGTCCCACCGTGCTGGTCGCCCGTCTCAGATCGTTGGATCGCGCCGCCACCAGCGCGTCCGCCAGGGAGTCGTCTCCCCAGCTGGACACGTAGCTGGTGTCCGCATCGCTTCCATCCTTGGCGATCTGCGCGTAGTGCGAGCGAATCCGGGGCTCCAGTGCGTCCAGCAGTCTCTGACGGCAGGACCGCAACTCGTCGCCGGCGGCGGCCAGCCTGGAGTCCCAGACATCCAGGGTGATGGCCACATCGTCGCTGGCCCGGCCTCCGGCCTGGCGCAACAGGGTGTTCCGCTGGCGGAGAATCCGGTCCACCTCGCTCCGCAGTGCCCCCAGCGACGGGCGGACCGCGGTCAAGGCGCCGTCGATCCAGCGACGCCGGCGGGCAGGTTCGCCCTTGACCAGGTCGAGGTCCTCGGGTGAGAAGACCGTGGCAGTGAGCACACCGACCAGTTCCCGCCGTCGGGCTACGGGCTGGTTGTTGACCCGCACCCGGTTCGGCCTGGACCGGGCCAGCTCCGCCTCGATGCGAACCTCCCGGCCGTCGGATGCCTCCGCCAGGCAGCGCACCACCGCCGCCTCGGCACCGTCCCGGATGAGGGCGGCTTCGGACGCACCCCTCAACGAGCCCAGCCCGGCCGCGAAGCCGATCGCCTCCAGCAGGTTGGTCTTGCCCTGACCGTTGGGACCGACCACCGCGGTCAGGCCTGCCGCGAACTCCACCTCGGCTCTGGCGTAGGACCTGAAGTCCGTCAGCGACAACGAGCGCACTCGCACAGCCGCCCCCTACACCAGAGTGCGACCGACCGGCCCCGGCTCAGCTCACCCGGACCGGCATCAGCAAGTAGAGGAAACTCTCGTCGGCAACCGAGCGGAGCAGGGCGGGTTTCACCGCGTCCGCAGTGTGCAGAGTGATCTCATCCCCGGTGACAGCTTCGATACCGTCGACCAGGTAGCCGGGATTGAACGCCACGGTCAGGTCCTCGCCCTCGTACTGGGCGTTCATGGACTCATTGGCCTTGCCGACATCGTGGGTGATGGCAATGACTTCGAGGTTCTCGCTGGTCATCACGAGGCGGACCGGCGTGGAATCCTGAGCCAGCAGCCGCACCCGGCGCACAACCTCCAGCAGCTGCTCCCGGTTGGCCGTCAAGCAGTTGGGGTGGTCGCTGGGAATCAATCCCTGATAGTTGGGGAAGTCGCCAGGAATCAGCCGCGTGGTCAGCTGGACTGCATCGACTACGAACTGCGCGTAGTGCTCAGCCAGCTTCAGGGTTACATCGCCGGACTCGGCGATAAGGCGCTCCAGCTCTCTGAGCGCCCGGCTCGGTACCAGAACCCTCTGATGCTCGCCCAGGATCGACGAGCCTTCGAGGTCTCGAACGGACAGCCGGTAGGAATCCGTGGAGACGAGCCGCAACTGCCCCTCGTCCTCGGCAGCCATCAACACCCCGGTCAGGATGGGGCGGGAGTCGTCCGAGGACGCCGACCGGACTACCTGGCTGAGAGCCTCACGGAACTCGGGCCCGTCGAACGTGACGGCCGGGCTAAACGCCACGGAGGCCGCTCCTTCGGCTGTACTTTCATCCTTGAACGCCAGCTGGGGGTAGTCCTCCTCGGGGATAAGCCGGATAGAGAACTCCGAAGAGCCCGCGACGATCGAGGCCTCGCCGGCGTCGGTGACCGAGAACTCCACCGATCCGGGCGGGACGGCCCGCACGACATCGGTCAGGAGCCGCGCCGGCGTGACGGCCGCCCCGTCCTCCTCACCCGCGACCTCGGTGGTCACCGACAGCGTCAGATCCAAGTCGCTGCCTGTGACCACGAGGGCTCCACCGGCCAGATCAAGGTGCGCCCCGGTCAGCGCGGCCCGGCTTGAACTTGCGCCAGCCGCGGCTCGTACGGCCACGGTGAGCGCATCCAGCAGAACGTCTCGCTCGCATCGGAACTTCATGCCCATGGTCTAACCCCTGTGGCTCTTTGTTGAGTGTTGTAGAAGACGTTAGGTGCTGTGGATTGGGGATCGTCGGTCATTCGCGTTGGAATTCCAGCCATCGGGCGTCCCCAGGTCGTGCCGTGTCAACCAGCGCGAGCCTGCGGCGTGGCGCGGGGGTTGTTGATCACCGCTCCTGTGGCCACAGAGGGGCAGGGTTGCCCCTCGCGCCGTCCCCAGGATTCTCCCCCGGTCCCTGCCGGCGTGCGCTCACGACATCTCACTGACGCGCTTCTGGAGCTCCTGCACTCTGTCGAAGACATCCTTGCGTTCGGTCATGTGGTGCTCGATCTTGCGCACGGCGTGGATGACGGTGGTGTGGTCGCGGTTGCTGAAGGCCCGACCGATCTCGGGGTAGGACAGATCGGTCATGTTGCGTGTCACGTACATGGCGATCTGGCGGGCATCGACCAGCGGCCGCCGCCGGCTGCCGCCGGTGATCTGCTCGATCGTGAAGTTGAACACCTCGGCGGTGGCCTCGAGGATCTTCCCTACGGTCACGGGCGCTTTGATCGTCTTGTCGATCAGGTCGGCCAGCACCCGGTTGGCCAGATCGTACGAGCAGCGCTGGCCGGTGATGCTGGCGTACGCGGTGACCTTGATGAGGGCTCCCTCGAGTTCCCGGATCGAGTCGGTGATGTTCTCGGCGATGAACGAGAGCACGTCTCCAGGGATCTCAATGGCAGAGAACTCCGCCTTCTTCTCGAGGATGGCCAGGCGGGTCACCAGGTCAGGCGGTTGGATGTCGGTGATCAGGCCGGACTTGAACCTGCTGCGGAGCCGGTCTTCGAGAGTGGGCATGGCATCCGGGGCCCGATCGGAGGAGAGGACGATCTGAGCGCCGTTCTGCAGGAGGTCGTTGAACGTATGAAAGAACTCCTCCTGGAGGCCGTCCTTGCCCTCCATGAACTGGATGTCGTCGACCAGCAGTACGTCGTTGCTGCGGTAGATCTGCTTGAACTCGGGTTGCGTGCTGTTGCGAATGGCTTGGACGAACTCGTTGAGGAAGGTCTCACTGGTGACGTATCGGACCTTGTAAGACGGGTAGTGGTTGTTGACGTAGTGGCTGATGGCCCTCAGCAGGTGGGTCTTTCCGAGACCGGATGCGCCGTGGATGAACAGCGGGTTGTACGCCCCGGCGGGAGTCTCGGCCACGGCAAGCGCGGCCGCGTGTGAGAAGCGGTTGGACGTTCCGGTGACGAACTGCTCGAACGTCAGCCGGATATCTGGCCCGGACTCGGCGCTTGAGCCTGCGGACTCGGAGTCGGCTCCTGGCTCAGCCACCTCGTCGCCGGCGGGGTCGAGCCGCTCGCCGCTGTCGGCCCAGTCGGGGTCGATCTCGATGCGGACGGTGACGTCGGGCTCGGTCTCGTCGATGGCGTCGGTCAACAAGCTGAAGTACCGGCGCTCGATGCGGGCCTTCTGCAGGCTGGTAGGTACCACCAGAGTCAGCGATCGCTCTTCGAAGGCGGTGGCACGCGCGCCGCTGAAGGTGGTCCTCCAGACGGCGTCGCTGACCTGACTTCGGATGCTCTGTGCACAGCTGGTCCAGATCCGTTCCGCTTCGGGATCGGTGCTCACCTCGATCTCCTTTCTCCACAGAGTCATCCACAGATGTGGACAAGACAGTTGAACGGCCCCTGGCGGGAGGAGGACCGGTCTCAGATCGACTCGGACGTAACGGCCTGCGGAACGTAGCAGCATCGCGATTGGCTGCAAGTCAGACGAACCAAACCACCTAAACAGCTAGTTCAGACCGGATGAAGGGAAAGTGAATGACAGTTATGTAAGATATGTTTCCCCGGTGTAGTTTGTTGAGCCGAAATCGCGAGGACTCCGGGTGCTGCCGATGCCTGGGCGGGGTCGTGGTTGTCGCAGCGCAGGGGCGGCCCTACGGTGGGTGTGGTTCCGCCGCCATTCCACAAGCATCATTTGCAGCGGCGGCTTTTTTCGGAACACCCGAGGCGAGGGAGTACCGAGGGAGGATCTCGATGAAACGCCCTTTTCAGCCCAACATCAGGAAAAGGCATAAGAAGCACGGCTTTCGGGCCAGAATGAGCACTCGCTCCGGACGCGCTGTCCTGCAAGCCCGTCGTCGTAAGGGGCGGAGCCGACTGGCAGCGTGAGGGGCTCGACGAGGGGCCGGAAGACGCACGACCAGTCTCCGGTCACAGCCAACGTCCGCCGCGGCCCGCTGAGGGTGTCGTTTCGTGCCGCGCCCGGACCGGTGCGTGTCCACCTAGCCGTGCCCAAGTGCGTGGGAACTGCAGTCGTGCGCAATCGCATCCGGCGGCGCGTCCGGGAGACGCTCCGCGTGCTCACCCGTGACGAGGCGGTAGTCCTGGCCGGCGGGGAGTACCACCTGCGCGTGTCGGCTCCGCTCGAGCGCCTCTCTGCGGCTGAGCTGCGGTCGATGGTGGACGAGCTGCTGAGGGAGCTCAGGCGCCGATGAGGTATTCGACGCGATTGGCCTGCCTCGCGGTGCGAGCCGTCCGATTGGTCCGGGCCGGCCGTCCTCCGGTGTGCCGTTACATGCCGTCGTGCTCGGCCTATGCGCGGGAGGCGCTGCAGACCCATGGAACCTGGCGGGGGGCCTGGCTGGCCGCTCGCCGGCTGGCCCGGTGCCACCCGTGGGGTTCGACGGGGCTGGACCCGGTGCCCCCGGCCCGGCGCAGCACAAGAGCACCTGCGGGGATGATCGATGCTTGATCCGCTGTTCGACCTGATCACCGCGGTACTGGCCTGGTTCTACTCGTTGTGGCCCTCGTACGGCATGGCGATCGCCTTCCTGACCTTGACCACGACGATTGCGGTGACCCCGCTCACCCTCAAGTTCACGCGCTCGACACTGCAGATGCAACAGCACATGCCGGAGCTGAAGAAGATCCAGGCCCAACACCGCGGCGACCGCCAGGCCATGAACGAGGCCACGGCCGCCTTCTACAAGGAGCACGGCCTCAACCCGGTCGGGTGCTTGCTCCCCATGCTGGTGCAGGCCCCGATCTTCCTGGTCATGTACCGCGTTGTGGACGGGCTGACCCGGCGCACGACCGAGATCGGGACTCAGATCGGGTTCACCTCGCGCCGCTACGCCGACACCGCGTTCGAGTCGGTTCCCCAATATGCCGAGACCCCGATTCCCAGGGGTGACCTGGCATTCGATCCGGACTTCCTGTCCCGCGACACCGCTCTCTACGGCGACCTCAGTGGCAACCTGGAGATGGTCTCGTGGGGCGTCGACCTGTCGAGGAGCGCGAGTGATGCTCTCTCGGCCGGGATTGTCGAGGCACTCCCCTACTTCCTGATGATCCTGTTCGTACTGGTCACGAGCCTTGTGCAGCAGCGGCAGATCCAGGGCAGGCAGACCCAGGCCATGCCTCCGCAGCAGCAGATGATGATGAAGCTCATCCCGTACATGCTGCCGGTGTTCTCCTACGTCATGCCGGGCGCGGTCGTGGTCTACTTCATCATCTCGAACATGGTCCGTATCGCTCAGCAGGCCTACATCACCCGGTCCTTCTACCGGGGCGAGGACTCGCTGGGAGCTCAGGTGGCCAAGCAGCGAGCCGCCGCGACGAACGAGGCTCAGGACGAGCCCGAACCCAAGCAACGCTCAGCGAAGTCGATCACCGAGAAGAAGGGCGCACCCACTCCCAAGCGGGATGCGGCCACGGCAAAGGGCAAGGCTCCTTCCCGCAAGCGTGGTGCAGGAGCCGCGGGCAAACGGGCCCCTTCCCGAGGTAGAGCTGGAGCCGGCAAGCAGAGCGCAGCGCCGGCGCGGGGAAAGGCTCCGTCCAGCAAGCGAGAAGCCGCTCCGGCGCGGGGTAAGGCTGGTGCCGGTAAGCAGAGCGCGGCCACGGCAAAGGGCAAGGCTCCGGCCCGCCGGCGCCGTGGTGACGACACTGAGAGTCAGGCCCGTGAACGGCCGTCGACCGCGAGAAGGTCTGGTGGCGGCAAGACTGGCAAGGCCCCTACGCGCAGCCGGTCCAGCAGTCGGGCCACCGGCGGCCGCACCACCGCACCCGGTTCGGCTCCCCAGCGGAGCAATGCGAACCGAAGTCGAAGCAAGAAGAAGAGACGCTGACGCTCGTCTCCTGAACGAAGGGTGTTGATGAAATATGGAATGGCTGGAAATTACGGCTTCATCAGTGGAAAGCGCCAAAGAAAAGGCCCTGGTCCATCTCGGAGTCCACGAGTCCGATGCCGAGTTCGAAGTGCTGTCCACCGAACGTGTCGGCATGTTCGGCCGGGTCAAGGAGGAGGCGCGGGTGCGAGCCCGCGTGGTTCCCACGCCGGTTCGGCCGAAGGAGGGCCGGGGGCGCGGCCACAACAGCCGCAAGTCCGGCAGCGGGTCGTCGAAGCGAACCGAACCGGCACGGGCCTCTACAGTTGCCAAGTCTGAGCCGCGCCCGAGCGGTGGTGAGAATCGACGGTCCTCGGCAAGCTCGGCACCCAGCCCGCAGCCCCGCGACGGTTTTCAACAGACCAGATCTGCACAACACCGCAGCAACAACAGGAAGACTGAGGAATCAAAGATGGATCACGACACCGGGCCCTCGCTCCTCGAGCAGGCCGACCTAGCAGAGTCCTTCGTCAAGGGGGTTGGAGACACGCTCGGTGTTCCGCTCGCATTCACGAGGCACGACGTGGAGGACGGGATCCTCAGAATCGAAGCTGATGGAGAAGGCATAGGACTCCTTGTAGGACGACGAGGTGCTACCGCGCAGGCCATAGATGAGTTGGTCCGTACAGTGCTGCAACGATCCGGTGGCAGCACCCGCGAGGGCAAGATCCGTATGGATGTGGGCGGGATTCGCTCCCGGCGCACCGCAGCCCTGACGGAGTTCACTCGCAGGGTGGCCCAGGAGGCCTTGGAGACGGGCGAGGAGATCGCCCTCGAATCGATGAGTCGCGTGGACCGCAAGATCGTCCACGATGTGGTCACCGGCATCGATCGAGTCGACAGCCGCAGCGAGGGCGAGGACCCTCACCGGCGCGTCATCATCACCACGCTGCCCGACTAGCCCACTGCGTTGCCCGCGCCACGCCCTCTCGTCCAGGAGGCCGAGCAAATCGGTGAGTGATTCCCGTACTTACGGGCGAGGCCGTGGCCCGAGCGGCCCGTGAGCGCAGCGAACAAGAGCGGGAATGACGCCGGTGCGACGCAAGGGGCCCCCGCTTATCCGCGCTTGCTCCAAATCGAACCCGAACTACTGAGGCGTCTGGACGAGGCGTGGGAACCGGCCCGAGCGGCCGGCGCCATAGGGCGCTCGTCCCTTGAGGCGTTGCGCCGCCATTCCGCCGGGTTCATTCTGGATGGCTGGCGGAACATGTCCGGAGGCGACTTCGTCGACTGCGGGGCAGGCGCGGGCCTGGTCGGAGTGCTCCTAGCCCTCGAACTTCCGGTATCGCGTTGGACCCTGGTTGACGCCAGCGAAAGACGCTGTGACATGGCCGCGCGGGCGGTTGTGGCGGCTGGCCTGACCGCTCGGGTCGTGGTCGAGCACTCCCCTATGGAGGACGTCGCCGGCCGGAACGAGGCTCGCGAGGCCTTCGACGGGATGGTGGCTCGCCTGTTCGGTCCCGCCTCGGAGTTGGCCGAGTGTGGCCTGCCGCTGCTGCGGATGGGTGGTTCACTGGTTGTATCGGTGTCTGCGGAGACAAGACTGCAGTGGGAAAGGATGCCGCTACGGGCTCGAACCGGTTGCGAGCTGTCCGGTCAGTGGTCAACGCAGAACGGCAGTTTCGTTTCGATCACGAGGGTGATGCCGGCCCCGGCAGGTCTCCCCCGCCGCCGGGCCGCCCGACGTCGAGCCCCTCTGATGCAGGAGGAGTCGCAGCAACTCTGAAGTTTCATGTGAAACAACAGGGCCCGCGGGACCCTTTGAGTCCTTGACTGTGGAAAACGGTTATGTCACCGTTGGGGATGGCACAGCAGCGAACGGACGCTCGCGCTCGAGCCTTTGCCGTTGCCAACCAGAAGGGCGGGGTAGGCAAGACAACCACAACGGTCAATCTCTCTGCCTGCTTCGCCGAGCGCGGACTCAGGACCCTGGTGGTCGATCTTGATCCTCAAGCAAACGCCACCACCAGTCTCGGGTTGGATCCTCGGGGTCTGGATGCCTCGATCTATGAGGTTCTCCTGCAAGACATCGAACTTGAGGAGATCGTCGAGCCGACGATGATCAAGGGTCTGCACATCGCGCCCTCCAGTCTTGATCTGGCTGGCGCGGAGATCGAACTCGTGCCGGCCTTCAGTAGAGAAAGCCAGCTCAGGCAGGCGATCTCTAGGGCTGTGGGGGAGTACGACATCATCATGATCGACTGCCCGCCGTCGCTAGGCCTCCTGACCATCAATGGGCTGTGCGCAGCCGATGAGGTGATGGTCCCCATCCAAACGGAGTACTTCGCGCTCGAAGGGCTTACCCAGCTGGTCCAGAACATCGGCATGGTCCAGCGCAGCTTGAACCCGGGTCTGGAACTCACCAAGGTCGTGCTGACGATGTACGACGCGCGCACCAACCTGTCGCGGGACGTCGCTCGGGAAGTGCGAGCCCACTATGGCGACAAGGTCTGCTGGCAGGTGATACCTCGCACCGTGCGGTTGAGTGAGGCGCCGTCGTTCGGCCAACCGATCACTCTCTACGATTCTCTATCAAAGGGCGCAACGGCATATCGCGCCCTGGCAAAGGAGGTGCTCCGTGGCACGCCGTAGTGGCTTGGGGAGAGGACTCGGGGCTCTGATCCCGACTGAGCCCGACACGACCGAATCGGCCTTCCAGGACATAGACATCGTCCACATCGTGCCGAACCCCTACCAGCCGAGGGACCGGTTCGACGAGGAGTCGCTGGTGGCTTTGGCCGAGTCGATTTCCGAAGTCGGTGTTATACAGCCGATCATTGTCCGGGAAGCAACTGAAGGATATGAAATTATTGCAGGGGAACGCCGCTGGCGCGCCGCCCAGCGGGCGGGCCTCAGGAGCATTCCGACCCTTGTGCGGTCCGCTGACGACAAGGGGGCGCTCGAGGCTGCGGTCGTCGAGAATGTACACCGCCAGGATCTGAATGCTCTTGAGGAGGCCGCGGCTTACCGGCAGCTGATGGACGATTTCGGCATGACGCAGGATGAGGTCGCTTCCCGGGTGGGCCGTTCCCGTTCTGCGGTGGCCAACACGGTTCGCTTGCTGAACCTGGCCCCGCCGCTGCAGCGTCTGGTGGTGGAGGGCCATCTCTCGGCCGGACACGGCCGGGCACTGCTAGCCCTGGAGGACGAGGAGGCCCGGCAAGGGCTGGCCACCGAGATCGTGCGTGACAACTTGACCGTGCGGGAGACCGAGCGGAGGGTTGCGGAGAGCCAGTCAGCCGGACCCGGCCCGGTCGCGGCCCGGTCCACCGACAACGGGTCGTCCGTCTCGGGAGAGGTCCAGGCCGGCATTCTCGAACTGGAGGAGCTCCTGTCGACAAGGCTCGACACGCGGGTATCGGTGAAGCTGGGGAAGCGCAAGGGCAAGATCACGATCCAGTTCAGCGGCCTGCCCGATCTGGAGCGCATCTATCACCTGATCATGTGAAGCAGGATGGTGCAGTTTGGAGATATTTTAAAGAATTCTAATGTAGTCTAGGGTCGAGGCACCAGTCGATCACGGCCTGGGCAAGGCCCTGTGCAATGCGCGGCGTCTGAGGAACCACGGTCGAGCCGGGTCCGAGGCGACACCACACGGCCGGCATCCGGGTCTCGCGAAGGATGGGCAGCCGCATGGCCGTGGCCGGCGTCGGTACGGCGAGCACAGGTGCGAGCATCTCCGAGCACCGTTGTGCCAGGGCGCGACCCCCCACCGACTCGAATCCCCTTGTCCCGAAGTACGAGAAGCCGAAGTTGTCGACAGCCAGGGTAACCCCGAGGTAGATGTCCCCGTCCCATTGGTTGGAGGTTCGAGCCTGGTGGCCCAGGTCTGGGGTGCTGAATGACAGGACCTCAGCCCCGACATGGCGAAGGCGCCGAGCTACGGCCTGTGCAATGACCGGGAGTTCGCCCGTGTCGCCGATGACCACGCGCCTGCCCTCCACCCTGCTGGGCTGATGCCTCAGGCGCTCGTGCTCACGCACCTCCGAGATGGTGACTTCGGCTGCGGTCCGCCTGGTGAGGCGTTCCAAAGCCTCCACCGTGGATCTTCCCACCACGCCGTCATCGGGAAGGCCGACGTTCTGCTGGAACTGCCGGACCGCGGTCTGCGTTCTCGGCCCCAGGATCCCATCGACCCAGTACGCGTCGAAGCCGAGCTGGCCGAGGCGACGTTGCAGTTCCGCCACATCGTCACCACGCATCATCGGGGCCCGGTAGTAGAGAAGCCGGTCTCCAAGCCGGTGGTCGGCCTCCACGAGAGCGTTCCAGGACTGCGGGCCGCAGATCCCGTCGACCACCAGGCCACGGTCGCTCTGGAACTGGCGGAGTGATGCCTCGGTGGCCGCGCCGAATTCCTGATGGTCGCCGCCGGTGACGTAGCCGATCAGCGCCAGCCTCTCCTGGAGGTCGCGAACCGCCTCACCAGTGTCGCCGCGCCGTAACGGCAGACCCCCGGCACCGGGGGAGTGGGACACTCCGCGATCAGAGGTACTCGGCAAGTTCGCCCAGCAGGGCCGCCTTCGGCTTGGCCCCCACCACCCGCTTGGCCGGCTCTCCGTCGTTGAAGAGGATCAGAGTGGGGATGCTCATGACCCCGAATCGCCGAGCGATGTTGGGAGCATCATCCACGTTGAGCTTGGCCACCGTCAGCCTGCCCTCCTGCTCGGAAGCGATCTCGTCGAGGATGGGCGCGATCACCTTGCAGGGCCCGCACCATTCGGCCCAGAAGTCCACGAGGACAGGCGTGGACGCGCCGTTGATCTCCTCATCGAAGGTGGCGTCGCTGAGAGTGATGGTTGACTCTGCCATTGAAGGTGTCCTTTGTGTCGTTCCACGCCGACGGCCGCGTCGGGTGGCGCGGCCCTCTCGTCGTCACCCTACCGGGAGAGGCTCTCCAGGTACCGCTCGGCTTCGATGGCCGCCATGCATCCGGTGCCGGCGGCAGTCACGGCCTGACGGTAGTAGTCGTCCTGCACGTCCCCGCAGGCGAAGACACCTTCGACGGCCGTCCTGGTGGAGTTCGGCTCGGTGATGAGGTAGCCGTTGTCCTTCATCTCCAACTGGCCCGCGAAGAGATCGGTGTTGGGCGAATGACCGATGGCGATGAAGCAGCCGGTCACGTCCAGGGTCGATGTCTCGCCAGTGACGGTGTCCCGGACGCGCAGACCGTTCAGCGCGTGGTCGCCCAGGTACTCCTCCACGACGGTGTTCCACATGAACTCGATCCGCTCGTTCTCGAAGGCCCGCTGCTGCATGATCTTCGAGGCTCTCAAAGCGTCACGGCGGTGGATGACCGTGACCTTGGAGGCGAACCGGGTCAGGAAGGTCGACTCCTCCATTGCGGAGTCGCCTCCGCCGACCACCGCGATGTGTTGGTCGCGGAAGAAGAAGCCGTCGCAAGTGGCGCAGGTGGACAGGCCGTGGCCCACCAGTTCGATCTCCCGGTCGAGCCCCAGCATGAGCGATTGGGCTCCGGTGGACACGATCACCGTCCAGGCTCGCAGGGTCGGCTCCGGCGTGTCGGGGTCGTCGGTCCAGATGCCGTAAGGCTGGGACGAGAAGTCCACCCGGGAAGCCTTCACAGTGTGGATGTGGGCGCCGAATCGAATGGCCTGCTCCCGGAATCGCTGCATCAGTTCCGGGCCCATGACGCCCTCGGGGAAGCCGGGATAGTTCTCCACGTCGGTGGTGAGCATGAGCTGGCCACCGGGCTGGTCGCTGGTCGAGCTCGGTTCACCTTCGAGCACCACGGGCTCCAGATTGGCCCGGGCCGCGTATATGGCCGCAGTCAACCCGGCCGGGCCGGAGCCGATTATCGCCACTTCCACCGGCTGGCTGGCGCGGCTCATCTCAGTCAGGGCCCCTTCCTTGTTCAAGCGACGGCGACGATCACGCCGTAGAAGACAACGGCCACCACGATGGCCAGGTCCAGGATCAGGGCGGCGTACAGCGGCTTGGCCGAACCTGCTCGGGCCCGCCAGAAGCCCAGACCGATGATCGACACCAGCAGTCCGACGAAACCGTGGGCAGCCCAGGTGGCCGAACCGACCCCGTCTCCTATGGGCAGGTACGCGTCGGCCACCCGTATGGCCGCGATCGTGACGAGTACGACGACGGCGATCGCCGCGACCGCCGCGACCAGGCAGTAGACCACGGCCCGCAGTAGGAGCACGACCCGGTCGGTGGTCTGAACGCGAACCGCGTCCACGAGTTCGACGATCTTGCCGGCGAGAGTGGCCGGCCAGTCGTCGGACCCCAGGCTCAGCGCCGGCCGCTCGCGGTCACCGGTCTCACGATCGGCCATAGGGGTGGCAGCCTACCGGCGACCCGTTCCGGGCCTCGGCGGGGCACGACCCAACCTGTGCGGGGATGGCAAAGTCTCTGCGTATCAGGAGTTGGGCAGCTCGTGGCTGCTGACCTCACAGCCGGGCGGGGACGCGTAGATGATGACCGCAGTGCCGTCCTGCTGGCGGGCGAACAGGGCATCGAAGGTGACGGGATCCTCGGTCCCCACGGTGGCGACAAAGGATCGGAGTGCCGCGGCCCCCAAGACGGGGGCGTGCTCCTGCACTGCAACCGAGCACACTCCGCTCTCGGCCGTCGCCCCTGCCTCTAGAGCGGCGGACCAGCTCGCCGCGAAGCTCTCGAAGAGCGATTCAAGGCTCTTCAGCGGGCCCAGCTCCACGACCTGTTCAGGCGCGACATCCTCGTCGCCATCCGCTCCTGCGGCCGGGGCAATCGTAGCCGCCGCTGCGGTCGTCGTGGACGCTGCCGGTGCATCTTCTGTCGTCTCTGCCTCGCCCAGCGCGGCCGCAGCCTCGTCCGCGGCCAGCCTCGCCAGTTCGTCGGCCAGCGCCTCCGCTTCTGTGTCCGTTACTTCGGCTTGCGCCTCCGCGGTCGCCGGAGCCAGGGCCGCCTCCTCGGCGGGTGCTTCTTCGGCCATGGCCTCCTCCGCGGCCTCCATGTCCATCTCGGCCATGGGCTCCTCGTCGGCCGCGGGTGCCTCCTCGGCCATGGGCTCTGCGGCCGCCATCTCGGCGGGGGCTGCGTCGTCAACCGTGGATGCCACCGAGGCGAATTCTTCGGACTCGTCGCCGCTTCTGCTGGCTATCAGGCCGGTTCCGACGACAGCCGCGAGCACGGCTACCGCAGCCGCCATCGCGAGCAGCAGGCGCTGGGGGCGCCGCAGGGGCACGACCTTGGCCTCGACCCGGGCGGCGGCTTGAGCGTCGGCCACACCGAGGGCCGCGCTGATCAGGTCGTCCTGCCGGTCCGCCGGCAGCGGCGCGACCACCTCGGCCACCGCGTCGCGCACCGCCCGGAGCTCCTCGACCCGGGCCAGCAGGGCGTCGCTCGCCTCGACCTCGGCGATCTCGGCGGGGGTCGCCTCGCCGTCGAGGTAGGCCGAGACGAGTTCGTCTTGGTAAAGCCGTTCGTCACTCATGGTCTGCTTGCCTCGTCGTTACGACGTTGCGGGGTGTCGTGGTGGTTCCCGCCGTTGGCCCTCATGGTCTCGGCCAGCCGGGCCCGGCCCCGCGCGATCCGGGATCTCACCGTGCCGGGCGGTATTCGCAGGATCTGCCCGATCTCGGCGTAGTCGCAGCCGGCTACATCCCGGAGCACGACCGGCGCCCGGAACTCCTCGGGCAACTGGGCCAGGGCTGCGTCGAGGTCGAGACGCACGGCCACCGAGGCCGGGTCGTCGCCGGTGGCCGCCGCGACCAGCCGGTCGTCGGTCTCGGCTGCCGCCGGTACCGGGCGCCGGCTCCGCCGGCGCAGCTCGTCCAGGGCTGCGTTGGTGGCTACCCGGTAGGCCCAGGTCGAGAACTTGGCCGTGCCATGGAACCGGGGGAGTCCCCTGACGATGGCGATGAGGGCTTCCTGGGTGGCGTCCTGCCCGTCGGCATCGTTGCCCGCGAGGCGCCTGCAGATGGCGTGGATCTGGGGTTGGTGGCGCCGCAGCAGCGTTTCGAGGGCACCCCTGTCTCCGGCCTGCGCCGCCTTCGTCAGCCTGGCGTCATCGAGGTCGTTGCGAGTCTTCAGAGTCCTTATGCCTGCGCTCCGCCTGCTGGTTTCTAGATCAGGTGGCCGGGACCTGGTAGGCCATGCCCAGCACGCCCTGGCCGGCGTGGGTGCCTACTACCGGCCCGACCTTGCACACCCGGATGTTGCCGCTGTGGACCGCGGCCAGCATGTCGCAGAAGTCGCCCACATCGGCGGCTTCCCCGTGCATGACCGTGAGGCACTCGACCGGCTCGGCGGCCTTGACCGTGTCGCGCAGCCAGCCCAGGGCCTTGCGTCGGGTGCGCTGCTTGGCTGCCTCCTCGACCTCGCCGCTGGAGATGTCGACGATGGGCTTGATCGACAGCATCGAGCCGAGCATGGCCTGCGCGCCGCCGATGCGTCCGCCCTTGCGGAGGTTCTCGAGCGTGTCGAGTGTGCCGAACACATGGGTGCGGGCCGAGGCGTCGGCCACGAACGCCTCGATGGTGTCGGCGTTGTCACCGGCGGCCGCCATGCGGGCGGCCTGCAGCACCAGCGTGCCCAGGCCGGCAGTCACCGACTTGCTGTCCAGGACCCTTATGTCGGCGCCGGCGCGCTCGGCCCGGATCGAGTCGGCGGCCTGCGATGCTGACTGCATGGTGGCCGATATCGCCGACGACAGGTTGATGCACAGCACCGCCTCGCAACCGGCGTCGAGGAAGCGGGTGAAGGCCTGCTCGAAGCGCCCGGGCGGCGGGGCCGCGGTCTGGGGCAGCTCGTCCACGGTCGCCATCCGCCGGTAGAAGTCCTCGACGGTGATCTGCTCCCGGTCCACGAACTCGTCGGTCCCGAAGCGGATGAACAGCGGGACGACCTCGACGTCGAGCCCTTCGAGCTCGTCGTCGCCCAGATCGCAGGAGCTGTCGGTGACAATGCCAACGGTCATTTCATGTCCTCGTGATCGCCGGTTGAGGGGGCGCCCGGGCTGCTGCTCGCCTCGGCGTTGTCGCTGCCCGGGCCGGGTGATGCGACCGTAGCACCGCCGCTGTCCGTGTCGCGAGCACGCTTGCGCAGCGTCTGCAGCCACCATGCCGCCAGCACGACCGCGGCCAGGACGAGGATCAGCAGACCGATCCCTTCAGCGTCGGCGAACCGCACATCGAAGGCTCCGGTGGTGAGGGTGATGGCCCCTGCCTCGTCAGGTGTGGTTACCACCACCGTTACGAGGGTTGAACCGGGCGAGGTCGAGACCACCGGCACGGCCAGGTCATTGCGGCCCGGCTGGAGCGTGAAGACGAACCGTTCACCTCCGGTGACTCTGAGCCTGTGCGAGGCCAGTGCCACGGCGACCGTCGTCTCCGATGGCCGGCTGTTCACCAGCGTCACCGGCAGTTCGGCGCGACGTCCGGTGACGGTGATCGGGCCCCGTGGAACGAACTCCACTCCGGTCGTGCCCTGGGCCACCTGCCGGTCGACGGCGTCGAGGAAGTCGGCCCGCTCGCCGGTCGTCAGGTGATCGCTGGCGCTGACCGCGAGCAGGGTCCGCAGAGGGGCGACCAGGATGGGATCGTCTCCGACGAGAGACTCGTAGGCCTCCAGTCGCTGCTCCACCTGGATGCGCCGGGCAAGATACAGACCGAAATCCCGCGGGTCGGAGAGTCGATCGCCGAGCGCGAAGGTGACCGCGCCGTCCGGCGGTTCCTGCGCCAGCACATCGTTCAGTGTGGCCGGCCGCAGAGCGGGGTCGCCGGTGACCAGATCGAGCAGCAGAGCCAGCGTCGCCGGCTCGATACTGGTGACGGGGGAGACTGCCGCCCCGCGGCTGGTGGGAAACTCCAGCCAGTCGAGTGACGGCTCGGTATAGGCGGACACCGACACGACGACTGCCCTCGGACTGCCGGCGGCTGCCATGCGAAGAAGCTCGGCGCGTGCCGACTGGAGGCCGAGCTCCTGATCAGGAAACTGCAGCATCGCGGTGAGCAGCGAGTCCGATCGGGCCAACGGGTGAGTCCCGCCGTCGGCGTTGGTCACTGACGTCACTGGCGGGAGAGGGCCGATGTTCTCGGAGACGGGGTCGGTCATGAACGCCCTCACCCCGGTCGCCGGCTCGGTAAGGGCTCTGACCCCTCGCGCCGTCAGCGGGTGTTCCAAGTGCATCACGGCGCTGGCTTCCAGACCGGCCCACCGCAGCGCCTCGATGCCCCTTCGCAGGCCGTCGAGCACCACATCGAGCCGGACTGCCAACGACCAGTCTGCGATGTCGAGGTTCGTCCACGTGGTGGCCAGCAGTTGCCTGCCCCGCAGCGCGGTGCGCAGCACCTCCACGCTGGTGTCGTCCCCGGTGAGCGCGAGGGCATCGAGCGTTTCGGGGCTGATCACGACGGAGAGGGGCACGCCTCTCCGTTCGATGAGGACTTCGGCGATGCGGAGCACCCGGTCGAGGAGGGCTGGGTCCACCGCCGCGCCACCATCGGCGAGATGGGACGGCGGCAAGCGCAGATCGAGGACCACGGCAACCGTCAACGCATGCTCGGGCTCGCTGACCGCTGCATCCGCGCTCCGAGTCAGGAAGGTGGTCAACCCTGCCACCACGGAACCGGTGGCATCGATCATCTCGAGTCGCAGTGGAAGAGGTCGCGCCTCGTCGGAGAGCAGGCTTGCCAGGTCCTCACCGGGTGGCTGGACGGGCACCGACACGACAATGCCCAGGTCGTCGGTGGAGACGGTGCGGGCATCCTCGACGGTCCATTCAGCGATCAGCGGCGTGGAGGACATTGCCAGCATCTCGGTTCTGGTCGTCACCGGTGCGTACAGGCGGGCTCTGAGATCTGCGGTTCGCAACTCGTCCGCGATGCGGACCTGGACGGCTGCAGGCGATGAACCCGTTGCCGCGGTATGGCCGATGAGATCCACACCCAGGAAGTCCACGAAGGCCTGGGGTGACATGTCGTCGTCGATGGTCTGGGCACGCGCCGTGCCAGCGGTCCACGACGATGCGGCGAGGAACGCGGCGACGACCGCGAGAGCGAACCTCTGGCGGGAGTCTCGTCTCATCGGAGACTGCGGTACAGGACTGCCAGCCGGTCGGGTGCCATGCGGAACCCGCAGCGCTGGTAGAGGTCGAGGGCCCGCTCGTTGTCGGGCTGCGTGTTCACGAGGGCGGTACTGGCCCCTCCACGCCTCAGCCATATGAGAGCATCCAGCACGAGCAGGGTGCCCAGCCCGCGGCCCTGGCTGCGGGCCGCCACCGCCAGCCGTTGCACGTAGCCCTGGGATCTCGCCCGTCCCGTGATGCTGTAGGCCTCGACGTCGGTGCCGCGGTTGACTCGCCAGCGGCTGGACGGCGTGGCCGTGCGGGCTTCATGGATTCCGGCGGCGTCCAGGCGCCAGAACGGATCGAAGGCGGCCGCGTCGACCTGTAGCACGACATCCAGGTCGCGCCACCGGCCGCGTCGGGTGCGACCCCTGGCGTTTACGGGCCTGGGAACCTCGGTCTCAAGATCGCGGCTGAGGGTCACGAGTTCGGAGCGGACATTGAACCCGTCGCCGATCAGGGCGTCGCGCTCCCGGGAGGCCAACGCCGCGGTGACGACAGCGCGGTATCCCTGATCGCGGAGTCGGTCCCGCAGCGCGGCCAGCACCCACGGCGCCATAGTCGCGGCGGCCGAAGCGACGGCGAGATAGGCCACGTCGGCAGAACCCTGCCAGGCACCGACGCGGAACCGGGCGGAGCCGATGCTCAGCGGGGTCAGGGCCATCGTCCTGGCATGTACATCCACAATAGGAGAGCGCGCAAATGAGTGACGGCCCGTCACCTCGCGGCGTGGTCATTCCCGCTCCTGTTCGCTTCGCTCACGGGCCGCTCGGGCCACGGCCTCGCTGGTATGGGCCTGCCGCTCACCTATGCGCTCGGCCTCTAGGAGAGCGGCAGGCCACGAATCGGCTCGGGGACGGGCGGTACGATCCGGCCATGCTCGTGATAACCGACGAACGCTTCCTCGACCACGACACCGGCTACCGCCATCCGGAGCGGCCCGACCGTCTGCGGGCCGCTCTTGCCGGTGTCGCCGACGTCGACACCGAGCTGCTGGCCGCGGGCAGTTCACCCAGGCGAGCCGAGCGCGACGAGCTGGAGCTGGTGCACTCTGCGGCCATGATCGACCGGGTGTCGGCCGTCGCGGCAGCCGGCGGGGGACACCTGGACGCCGACACCGCCATGGGGCCGGCCAGCTTCGACGCGGCCCGGCTCGCGGCGGGAGCGGTGCTCTCGGCTGTGGACCAGCTGGCGGCTGGCGACGGGCCGAGTGGCCCCGCAGCCGGCGGCGAGTCGGCCGCCTACTGCATAGTGCGGCCCCCCGGGCATCACGCCACCCCGTCGGTATCGATGGGCTTCTGCCTGTTCAACTCGGTGGCGGTGGCCGCGGCCGCGCTCGCGGCCGGCGGGCAGCGAGTGGCCATCGTGGACATCGACGCCCATCACGGCAACGGGACCCAGGACGTGTTCCTGGATCGTGACGATGTGCTGTACGCCTCCATTCACCAGTACCCGCTGTACCCCGGCACCGGCGCGCTCGGCGAGCGGGGCATCGGAGCCGGTGAGGGCTTCACCGTCAACGTTCCCCTGCCCCCCGGCGCAACCGGCAACACGGCGCGGGCCGCCGTCGACGAGGTGATCGTGCCCGCAGTCGAGCGGTTTGCCCCCGACTGGATGCTGATCTCCGCCGGCTACGACGGGCACCGGGCCGACCCCCTCACCGGCCTCGGCTACTCCGCATCCGACTACGGCGACCTTGTGCGCCGGCTCATGCCCCTCGCATCCCGAACGGTGGCAGTTCTCGAAGGTGGCTACGACCTTGACGCCACCCGCACCTCGTCCTATGCGGTGACCGGGGCCTTGCTGGGTCTCGATCTGCACCCGGAGCCCGCCAGCGGGGCCGGTCCCGGGATGGAGGTCGTCGAGGCTGCGGCCCGCCTGGAGGCCGAGGCACCCGGCGGGAGTCGATGAGCAGAGCCGCCCCTGACGCGCTGTCGGCTGCCCTGGCGGCCTCCTCGGGCCTGGCGCGGCTGTTCGCCGCGGCCGGTCACCGGCTGTACCTCGTGGGCGGCGTCGTGCGTGAGGCCGTGGCCGGGCGGTTCCTGGACGGAGCGGACCTTGATTGCACCACCGATGCTCGCCCCCCGGAAGTGCGCCGGATCGTGGCCGGCGTGGCGACGTCGGTGTGGACCCAGGGGGAACGCTTCGGCACGATCGGCTGCGTGGTGGACGGGCAGGCCTTCGAGATCACCACCCACCGCGCCGAGCGCTACGACCCGCACTCCCGGAAGCCTGCCGTGACTTTCGGCGAGGATGTTGAGCAGGATCTGGCCCGCCGCGACTTCACGGTCAACGCGATGGCCGTGGACACTGCCGGCGGCGGGCTTCTCGATCCTCACGGCGGCCGCCAGGACCTGGCGGCCCGCCGCCTGCGCACACCGCTCGACCCTGCTATCTCCTTCGGGGACGATCCCTTGCGCATGCTGCGGGCGGCGAGGTTCATCGCCAGCCACGGGCTTGTGCCCGACGCCGCCGTGGTGGATGCAGTACGGGAGATGGGAGAGCGGTTGGAGATCGTGGCGGTCGAGAGGGTCCGCGACGAGCTCGAGAAGCTGCTGCTGCTCGACGACCCGTCGGACGGATTCGGATTCCTGTACCGCACCGGCCTCATCGAGCGGGTCCTCGCCGATATTGCTCATCATGACCCGGCGGACACCGGGCGGGTCGCAGCCGCGGTGGCTGCGGAGCCGGCTCCTCGCTGGGCCTCGCTGTTCGTTCGCCACCCTGCTGAGACCGCGGCGGCCTGCCTGCGCGTCCTGCGGGGTTCCGCGGCGCTGGTCTCGGCCGCAGCCGGTCTGCTGGAGGCCCGCATCGCGCTGGCCGCCGCGGATTCCAGCTCGCCGGAAGTCCGCCGACTCGTGTACCGGTGCCCGGTGCCGGTGGACGAGGCCCTCGCCTTCAGCAGGGCGGTGGCCACCGCCCTGGAGGAGCCGGTGGCCGGGCTGGACAGCTTCGCGGTGACGCTGGCTGAACTCCGGCGCACCGAGAACGTCGACCGTCCTGAGCTTCCTCTCAGCGGCGATGAGGTGATGACCGCGCTGGACCTCCCACCCGGCCCGGAGGTGGGCGGCGCGCTCGCATTTCTGCGGGAGTTGACCTTCGAGAATGGTCCGCTCGGCAAGGTCGAGGCGACCGAAGCTCTGCGACGCTGGCAGGCGCCGGACTACTGTTCGGGACCGTGAAGCCGAGTCCGTCGAAGCTGGCCACCGCCGGTCGGGCCGCCGCACCGGGCCAACCGGTGGCCGCGGCGGTGGACTACCGGCTCACTCGGGCGGCCACGCTGAGGGCCTGGCGGTCGGGTCAACTCGGCCGCCACGAGGTCTGCGACGCTCAGCGCGAGCTCCAGCGGAACGCCGAGTTCTGCGGGCAACCGACCGGCCGCTCATGTCCGGTCTGCGACTCGGAGGGCGCTTCGGACGGTCTGGTCGAGGTGACCTACGTGTTCGGGTCGCGCTTGCCCAAGCACGGTCGCTGCGTCACGACCCGGGCCGAGATGCAACGGCTGCAGCATCGGGTCAGCGTCTCGACCGGGTATGTGGTCGAGGTCTGCACCGTCTGCGGATGGAACCATCTCGTGCGCCGCTTCACGCTCGGGGGCAGACGCTCGGCCTGACGCCCCCGGGCAGGTCACCGAGACCTGGCTGGCTTGCAGCAGGCGTGGTCTCTGATTGACGGCGGAGACGGGTGCGGGTATGGTTCCGGGCACCCGCTGGCAGCCGCAGTGCGCTGGACGGAAAGGAGCATCCCATGGGCAAGCTCACCGCGCCCGCCATACGGGCCCGCAAGGTGCGTGACGGCGCCGACCCGCTTGTGATGGTGACCGCCTACGACGCCCCGGGCGCCCGGGTGGCGAGTCAGGCCGGCGCCGACCTCATCCTGGTGGGTGACTCTGTCGCCATGGTCGTGCTGGGCTACGACGACACCCTTCAGGTGACGGTCGGCGACATGGCCCACCACACCGCAGCCGTGGCCCGGGCCCGGCCCGCGGCCCACATCGTGGCCGACCTGCCATGGATGAGCTACCACGTCTCCGCGGAGGAGACCGTACAGAACGCGGCCATGCTCGTCAGGGCGGGGGCCCAGTCGGTGAAGCTGGAGGGAGGCCGCAAGCGCCTGCCGATGATCGAGCGCATCTGCGACGCCGAGATTCCGGTGATGGGCCACATCGGCCTGACGCCCCAGTCGGTGCACGCCATGGGCGGCTTCAAGGTCCAGGGACGGCAGGCAGAGGCGGCCCGGCGACTGGTCCAGGCGGCCAAGTCGCTGGCCCACGCCGGTTGCTATTCGCTGGTTCTCGAGGGAGTGCCGGTCCAGGTCGCGGAGATGGTCACCGATGCAGTCGACATACCGACGATCGGCATCGGGGCTGGTCCCCACTGCGACGGCCAGGTCCTCGTCTTCCATGACCTGCTCGGATTGGAGACCCGGCTCGTGCCGAAGTTCGTGCGCCGCTACGCCGATCTCGACACCCTCGCTACCGACGCACTCCGGCGCTTCGCCTCCGACGTGAGGTCCGGCGCGTTCCCGTCCTCGCAGGAGTCCTATCACCTGTCGGAAGCCGAACTGGCGGCCCTGGGGATTCCTGAGTTCTGACGTTGTGACTGCGGTTCGCTGGGGATGGCCCTGTGGATCGCTGGGGACGCCACCCCGCCTGATTCCGGCTCTTGTTCGCTGCGACCTGAGGGCCGCTCCGGCCCTGGCCTCGCCCCGCTCGGCCTCTGGCGGTTGGTATGGACCTCACCGCCGATACCCTGCGGGCCACTCGCTGATCCAGTTCGGGCTCGCTTGTCGGATTCCGGGCGGGTTCGGCCTCGCAACGAACCCTGCCCCGTCGAGGGGCTCCGGCAGCGCCGGATCCGTAGGGAGGTGATCGCCCGTGCTGCGGGCCTATGAGCTGATGATCATCATCGACTCCGACGTCTCACCGGCTGACGCGGACGCGGTGGTCTCCAATGTCGCCGATCTGGTCGTCGGTGAGGGCGGGACCATCAAGTCCACCGACAACTGGGGTCGCAGGAAGCTCGCCTACAAGATCAATCACAAGACCGAAGGCACCTATGTGGTGTGGGAGATCGTGACGGAAACGGCCGGTCTTCCCGACACCGAACGGCGGCTGCGGCTCGCGGACGACATCGTCCGCCACAAACTAGTCCGCCTTCCCGACACCGAGGCCGAACGCCGCGGTCTGCTCGCGGAGGCCGAGCCGGCTGCAGCCGGCTGAGATCCGGAGGTTCCTCATGGGATTCGATAACACCGTGACTGTCGTGGGCAACGTGACCCGCGACCCCGAGCTGCGCTTCGCGCAGTCCGGAATGGCCATAGCCCAGTTCGGGCTGGCTTGGAATCGCAGGCGCCAGGACCAGGAGGACGAGGTGTCGTTCTTCGACGTCACGTGCTTCCGCCAGCTTGCCGAGAACGTCGCCGAGTCGCTGAAGAAGGGCGCTCGCGTTGTCGTCTACGGCACGCTCCAGCAAAGGAGTTGGGAGAACGACCAAGGCGACCGGCGTTCGAAGGTGGAGATCCTTGCCGACGATGTGGCCCCCAGTCTGAAGTGGGCCACGGCCGCGGTGACCAAGAACGAACGTTCTGGCGGGGGCGACTATCGCGGCGACGGCGGCCGCGGCGGCTCCCATCGCGGTGACAGCGGTCCGAGGCCGGCGCCCAGCCGGGGCGACAGCTACCCGCAGGGCTCGTCGACGTCCGACGACGAGCCGTTCTAAGGGCCCGAGCGGGTAGCCGATAGGCGAGGAGAACTGCAAGGTGGCCAAGACCAAGGTGCGCGGCAAGAACCGCGACAACAACCGGCGGGCGAAGAAGAAGGTGAGCTTCCTCACAACAGAGGGGATCACCTACGTCGACTGGAAGAACGAGAAGCTGCTGAAGAAGTTCATGTCCGAGCGGGCCAAGATCAGGGCCCGGCGGGTTACGGGCAACAGCGCTCAACAGCAGAAGCTCGTCGCCGATGCGATCAAGCTGGCTCGGGAGATGGCTCTCGTACCGTATGCGAACCGGGTCACGACCCAGCGCCAGAACAAGGACCGCGACGGCCGTGGCCGTGCCGCCGGTCCGGTGCCACGACCCTCCAGCCCGCCTCCGGTGGGGTCCGCAGATGACGGCGAGCCCGATATGGACGGCTCTGACCTGGCCGGCGATGGCGCCGAGGCCGGTGATCTGCTCGTCAGCGAGGAGGAGCGGGCGTGAAGGTCGTCCTGCGTGCGGACGTGGAGGGGCTTGGCCGCAAGGGGGATGTCTGCGAGGTGGCCGCAGGCTTCGCTCGCAACTATCTCGTCCCCAAGGGTCTGGCCCTGAAGTCGTCCCCGGGAGCGGAACGGCAGGCCGAGACCATGCGACGGAGCGCCGCCCTGCGCAGGGCGGCCGACCGGGCCGACGCGGAGGAGATCGCCGTGCGTCTCGCCCCGGCGGTGCTGTCGATCGCGGCACGCGCCGCGGAGACGGGGCACCTCTACGGATCGGTCGGGCCGGCCGACGTCGTGGCCGCGGTCGAGTCGCAGGTTGGCGCGGTGGTCGACACGGCGGCGGTGATGCTTGAGACCCCGATCCGTGAAGTCGGCTCGCACACGGTGCTGTTCCACCTGCACGACGAGGTGGAGGTGCCCGTCACCGTAGAGGTGACCGCTCAGGTCGACTGAGGGGCCGTGCGGGCTGCCCACAGCCCTTCCACCAGAATCCCCGGCAAGTCCACCGCGGCAGGGGCGAATTCCCCAACGCAATACCCAGCGTCGGCGGGCCGGTGACACACCCCCTCGGTAACTTCGTCCTGGGTATACCGGGCACGGCTTTGGGGTAGGACACTTGACTGTTACGGACACGTCGCAGTGGCGGGACGCGGGCGCTAGCGCAGGCGGTGAGAGGCGCGATGTGCGCGTGCCTCCCCACAACCTGGTGGCCGAGGAGTCCCTGCTGGGCGCGATGCTGCTGTCGCGCGATGCCATAGCCGACGCGCTCGAGACGGTGTCGGCGGAGCACTTCTACCGGCCGGCCCATGCCCGTGTGTTCGAGGCTGTCCGGGACCTCTACGGCGCGGGGGATCCAGCCGACGCGGTGACGGTGGCCGAGGTCCTCGAGCGCAGCGGCTCCCTGGACGCCATCGGGGGACTGGACGGTCTGCTGTCGCTCCAGATGAACACCCCCGCGACGTCGAACGCGGCCTCCTACGCCCGCATCGTCCACGAGAACCACACCCTGCGCCGCTTGATCGAGGTGGCCTCAGAGATCGCCGAGCTGGGCTACGGACGTCCCGACGACGTGACCAAGGCCGTGGACTGGGCCGAGAACCTGATGTACCAGGTCGCCCAAGGCCAGGTTGGCGACAACACCGTCCAGCTGTCGGCACTGCTGGACGGGACGCTGGATCGTCTCGAGGAGCTCTACGAGCACGGCGGGTCGATCACCGGCACCGAGACCGGCTACAAGGATCTCGACAAGCTGCTCTCGGGGCTCCAGCCCAGTTCGCTGTACGTGGTGGGTGGCCGCCCGTCGATGGGCAAAACCTCGTTCGCGCTCGGCATGGCCTCCCACGCGGCGATAAGGGTGCGACGGCCGGTGCTGGTGTTCTCGCTGGAGATGGGCCACATGGAGCTGACTCAACGCCTGCTGTGCAGCGAGGCCCGGATCGACTCCACGAAGATGCGTGACGGGCGGCTGAACGACGACGACTGGGACGCGATCACCGGCGCGATGCGCCGGCTCTCGGACGCGCCGATGTGGATCGACGACAACCCCAACGTGACGGTGATGGAGATCAGAGCAAGGGCGCGGCGGCTCAAGAGCCAGGTCGGCGACCTGGCCATGGTCGTGGTGGACTATCTCCAGTTGATGACCGGCCGGCAGAGCGCGGACAACCGCCAGGTCGAGGTGGCGGAGATCTCAAGGGGCCTGAAGATCCTGGCCCGCGAGCTGCAATGTCCGGTGGTGGCGTTGTCGCAGCTGTCCCGGAACCTCGAGATGCGCCAGCAGAAGCGGCCCATGCTGGCGGACCTGCGCGAATCCGGGGCCATCGAGCAGGACGCCGACGTGGTGATGTTCATCTATCGTGACGAGGTGTACAACCCCGACAACGCCGACACCGCTGGCACTGCCGAGATCATCGTGGCCAAGAACCGCAACGGGCCGACCGCCACCACCACGCTGGCCTTCCTGTCCCGGTTCACCACCTTCGCCAACTTCGCGGCCCGCTCCGCCATTTGATTTAGGGGCGTCTGAGTGTTCTTCGGGCAGAACATCCTGGCCTGGCTGATGCTGGCCCTCGGTGGAGCCATGGCTGCCGGCAACGCGGCCGCGCTGCTACGGCCCCGCCCGCACCGGCGTGACCCCGACGACCTGGAAAGGGCCCCGGTGGGCCGCTGCCTCCTCTACATGATCGTCGGCTTGGTGGCTGCGGTCTGGGCCTTAGCATCACTGCTGTCGTCCTAACCATCGCGAGGCCCCCTATGACACCGTCCGCGCTCGTTGGCAACCTGGATCTCGCCTCGCTCAACCTCGCGATGTCGCCGCAGGCCCGCCCGCTCTATGACCGGGTCGTCGAGTTCGTCGCGGCCGAGGTGGAGCCGGTAACCGCCGAGTTCTTCAGGCTGGGCGAGGACCGGGCCGAGCGCTGGGGCTACGGGCCCGGTCAGCTCGAGTTGCTCGACGGTCTCAAGGCGCGAGCCAAGGCGGCAGGGCTCTGGAACTTCTTCCTGCCCGACGCGGCCAGCGGCGAGGGCCTCAGCAACCTCGACTACGCCTACATCGCGGCCGAGCTCGGCAAGAACCCGATCGCCTCGGAGTGCCTCAACTGCAGCGCCCCCGATACCGGCAACATGGAGGTGCTGGAGCGGGTGGGCACGCCCGAACAGAAGCAGCAGTGGCTCGAGCCACTGCTGGCCGGTGAGATCAGGTCCTGCTACGCCATGACCGAGCCCACGCTGGCGTCGTCGGATGCCAAGAACATCGCCACTCAGGCCGTGCTCGACGGCGATGAATGGCTCATCAACGGCGAGAAGTTCTACATCTCAGGCGCCGGGGACCCGCGCTGCAAGATCATGATCTGCATGGTGCAGACCAGCCCCGACGGCCCGCCGCACCGGCGCCAGTCCCAGATCCTTGTCCCCATGGACACCCCCGGCGTGCGAGTGATCGGTCCGATGCATGTGTTCGGCGAGGACGACGCCCCCCACGGCCACATGCACATTCGCCTGGAGGACGTGCGGGTTCCGGCGGCGAACATCCTGCTCGGCGAGGGTCGGGGCTTCGAGATCTCCCAGCTGCGGCTAGGCCCCGGTCGCATCCACCATTGCATGCGGTCCATCGGCGCGGCGGAGAAGGCCCTGGATCTCATGGTGAGACGAGGCATGAGCCGCGAGGCCTTCGGGCGCCGGCTGGCCCAGCTCGGCGGCAACGTCGAGATCATCGCACGGGCCCGGGTGGAGATCGAGGCGATGCGGCTCATGGTGCTGCGGGCGGCCAAGGCGATGGACACCCTGGGCAATGCCGAGGCCCGGGTCTGGGTGAGCGCGGTGAAGGCCCTGGTGCCCGAGCGGGTCTGCCACATCATCGATCAGGCCATCCAGATGCACGGGGCGACCGGCGTCTCGCAGTGGACGCCGCTGGCGCGGATGTACACCAACCAACGCACGCTGCGCCTGGCCGACGGTCCCGACGAGGTGCACTGGTTCGTGGTCGGCCGAGCCGAGATCGCGGCCCACGACGGACTCGGTGACCCGGCCGAGGAGGCGCGGCAGCGGCACCTAACGGGGAATTAAAGTAGCGTTCGCCGTTCAGCGCACTACGAGCGCATGAGCGAAGGAGGTCGACGCGTGACCATCACCTCGGACCGGCCCAGCCCGGAGGTTCCCTCGCCGGCGGGTGCAGCGGTCGGTGCGATCACAGTCGCGTCCTTGGCCCGGGACTGGGCCCGGCGCAGTCCCGGGCAGGTGGCTATGCGGGAGAAGGACTTCGGGATCTGGCAGGAGTACACCTGGGCAGAGACCTGGGATCTGATCGAGACCGCGGCCCATGGCCTGCTGAAGCTGGGCCTGGAAGTCGGCGACCGGGTGGCCATCCACTCCGAGGACCGGCCCGAGTGGGTGATCCTGGACCTGGCCACGGTGGCCGTGCGAGGCATCACCGTCGGGCTCTACCCGACCAACCCCACCGCTGAGGTCGAGTACCTGATCGGGGACTGCACTCCTGCCGTCTTCTTCGCGGAGGACCAGGAGCAAGCCGACAAGGTGCTCGAGGTTCCGGTGGAGACAGCCGCATCCGTCCGCCGGATCATCTACACGGAGCCGCGCGGTTTCGGTGACTACGACGATTCCCGCCTGCTGTTCTGGGACGCGTTCCTGGAGATGGGACGCCGTCACCGCGACGCCCATCCCGATGCAGTGGCCCAGCGGATGGGGGAGGCCGCTGACACCGACGTGATGACCCTCGTCTACACGTCGGGCACGACGGGGCCGCCCAAGGGCGCCATGCTGACCAACACCAACGCGGCCTACTGCATCGACAAGATCGTCAACGAGGTCGACCGGTTCCCCGACCGGGTCGGCCCCAACTCCAAGGATCTGATCGTCACCTACCTGCCGCTGTGTCATGTGGCCGAGCGCATCTTCTCCACATGGTCGCTGGTCGGCGCCGGGCCGTCTCTCAATTTCGCGGAGTCGATCGAGACGGTCACCGAGAACCTCCGGGAGGTGCAGCCGACGCTGTTCTTCGCCGTGCCGAGGATCTGGGAGCGCCTGCACGCCCTGGTGACCATCAAGGGCAACGATGCGACACCGTTCAAGCGGCTGTTCCTGCGCTTCACCATGGCGCTCGCCAGGATCATCGGCCGCAGGAAAGTGGCCAACGGTGGCAGTCACACCCTGGTGACTCGCCTGCTGTACACGGTGGGCCAGCCTCTGGTGTTCCGGGCCTTGAAGGAGCGGATCGGCCTGCGGCGCTGCCGGCACGCCGGCTCGGGCGCGGCCGCCATCGCGCCCGAGGTGCTCGAGTTCTTCATCGGCATCGGCGTGCCCGTGTTCGAGCTCTACGGCATGACCGAGAACTCGGCTGTGGCCACCTGCAACTTTGCCGGCCGGATGAAGCTGGGCACGGTAGGGGAGCCCTACTCCGACATCGGCCTGCGCATAGACGAGACCACCGGTGAGATCCAGACCAAGCATCCGGGCGTGTTCGCGGGCTACTGGAACAAGCCCGATCAGACCGCGGAGACGTTCACCGACGACGGATGGCTGATGACCGGTGACGTGGGGGTTTGGGTGGACGGCACCCACGTGAAGATCGTCGACCGCATCAAGCACATCATCATCACCTCCGGGGGCAAGAACATCTCCCCTTCGGAGATCGAGAACAGCCTCAAGACGTCGCCCTACGTGAAGGAGGCCATGGTCATCGGCGACGGTCGCAAGTACGTGACCGCCCTCATCGGCATCGAACTCGAGACGGTGGGCGACTGGGCCCAGCGCAGCAACATCCCCTACACCACCTACCGGGACCTGTCCGAGAAGGAGGAGGTGGTCGAGCTGATCTCCAAGGTGGTGGACGAGACCAACCAGAAGTTCGCCCGGGTCGAGCAGATCAAGAAGTTCAAGATGATTCCCAAGGAACTCGACCACGAGGACGGTGAGCTGACAGCCACCCAGAAGCTCAAGCGCAGCGCCATGGAGGACATGTTCGGCGACCTGGTGGAGTCGATGTACTGATGGTCGCTCTCAGCGCGCGGCTCCAGACGGTCGACGTCCGCAGGGGCGCGCCGATGGGCTTCCTGATCGGCGTGCTGGGGGCGTCACTGATCTTCGGGATGGTGCAGCTGGCCAACGATCCCGCCCTGTTCTTCCAGACGCTGATGAAGTCGCTTGGACTCGGCTCCGTTTACGCCCTGATCGCGCTCGGCTTCGTACTCATCTTCAAGGCCACCCAGACCGTCAACTTCGCCCAGGGCGCCCTCGCGGCCACCGGCGCGCTGTTCCTGGCATTCCTGGTGCAGAAGCGCAGCGTCTTCTCCGAGGGGGAGAGCGTTGTCGAGCGAGCCGGCCACATCCCCTTCACAAACATCTCCAACCCCCTTGACAACCTGGGCGGTCCGCCGTGGGTGCACTGGTCGTTGAGCGTCATTGTCGCCCTCGCGTTTGCGGCGGTGGTCGGACTCGTGGTCGAGCGGTTGGCGATAAGGCCCATGATCGGAGAGCCGCTCTTCTCGGTGGCGGTCATCACTCTCGGCCTCGAGATCATGTTCCGGGTCTTCAACAACGACGCGGTCGAGATCGAGCTTCGCCCGATCGGCGTGCCCTGGAAGTTGGACGGATTCAGGGTGGGCGACGCGTTCATCAACTGGAGCTTCGTGGCCGCCATGATCACGGCCGCGGCCGCCTTCGTGGCCGTGTACTTCTTCTACCGGTCGCGGCTCGGCATCGCCATGCGGGCCGTTGCCTTCGACCAGGAAGCGGCCATGGCCCAGGGAATCAACGTCGGCCGGGTGTTCGCCATCGCCTGGGCCGCGGGCGCGGTCCTGGCCGCGGTCGGCGGCATCTTCGCCACCCAACCCCCGGTCGAGCAGCAGATCTCCGTCGACCAGAGCACGGCCAACATCGCTTTCCGGGCCCTTCCCGCGGTGATCCTGGGTGGGTTGGACTCGGTGACCGGGGCTCTGCTGGGCGGTCTGATAGTGGGGGTCGCCGAAATATACGCAGGGCAGTACGCGGCGGCCAACACCTCGTGGCTCGGGGCCGGATACCCGCTGATCGTGCCCTACGTCGTGATGATCATCGGGCTGCTTGTGCGGCCCTACGGCCTGTTCGGCACACCTGAGATCGAGAGGGTGTGACGATGCCGTACGGTCGGCCGCCGGGAGGGCTTGAGTAGTGCTCGGTCGCCCCCGCCTGTACACCGCATACCGCCAGGAAGCTCAGCTGCTCCCTACGTGGACCCAGAAGGTGATCTGCACGCTGTTCGTGGCCATGTTGTTCCTGCTGCCCTTCGAACTGCCGGTAATCAGCCACATTCCCCTCGTGCGCTTCCTGGGCGACAACGACTGGATGCGGCCCATGGCCCTCATGATGGTGCTGGCCATCGCGGCACTGGGCCTCAACCTGCTGGCCGGCGTGGCCGGGCAGGTGTCGCTGGGCCACGCCTTCTTCATGGGGGTGGGCGCATGTGCCGCGGTGTATCTCGGAGGAAGCAGCGGCGAGGAGACTTGGGGCCATTCGTTGCCGATCTGGATCTGGCTGCCCGCCGCCGGCATCGTGGCCGCCCTGGTTGGCGTGGCTGTGTCGCCGGTGGCGGTGCGGCTCCGGGGCCTCTACCTGGCCATTGTCACGTTGGGCCTGGTCTTCCTTGGAATCCATTTCGGCAACACCAGCTGGGGCCGCAAGATTGCCGGACCACCTGCGCTGGGCCGTGAGTTCCCTGGCCTGGACGTGCGGCTGTGGAAGGAGGAGACCCCGCTCATCAATGTTGAGGATGACGGCCGGTGGCTCTGGTTCGACGTCACCGACCTCCAGAAGCGGTACCTGTTCCTGCTGGTGCTCACCATCGCGTTCACGCTGGTAGCCAAGAACCTGACCCGCACCCGCACCGGTCGGGCCCTGCAGGCGATCCGGGACCGCGACATCGCAGCCGAGGTCATGGGCGTGCCCGAGTTCCGCTACAAGGTGATCGCCTTCGCGGTGTCGTCGTTCTTCGCGGGCGTGGCCGGAGCCCTGTTCTCGGCCCTGTCGCAGCGGATCCTGGCCACCGACTTCGGCCTGTTCCTGTCGGTGGAGTTCATCGCCATCTTGCTCATCGGCGGGGCGGGGACGACCTCGGGCACCCTTATCGGCACATTCTTCGTGGTGATGGTGCCGCAGTTCGTGGAGGAGTTCACTAAGTGGCTCGACCGCGCCGAGGGCGGGCTCACCGAGCAGTTGGCCCGGTTCCTGCTCACCGAGGGGGACGACTTTGGCATCATCAACACCGCTATCCAGACGCCGGGTTGGACGCTGAGCGTGTTCGACTGGAACATCGTCCTGTTCGGCGCGCTCATCGTCGTGTTCCTGATCGTGGAGCCGCTCGGAATCTTCGGAATCTGGGTCCGGGTGCGCAACTACTGGAAGAGGTGGCCGTTCAGCTATTGATAAACCACCGTCCCCAAGTCAAGATAGTGGGAGCCATCAGGGTGCTCCCAGCCCAATAGACAAACCCTTGGAGGAGAGACCGTGAAACCAATTAGATGGATGCTCGCAGTGCTCTGCGCCCTGGCCCTGGTCGCTTCAGCCTGCGGCGACGACGAGCCGGACACGTCGACAGCCGACGCCGCGGCCGCCACGGCACAGGCGGAAGCCGAAGCGGCCGAAGCCGAGGCCGCCGCGGCCGAGGCGGAGCGGGCCGCCGCGCAGGCGGAAGCCGAAGCGGCCCAAGCGGCCGCAGAGGAAGCCGCCGCAAGGTTGGCGGAGGCTGAGGCGGCCGCCGCCGAGGCAAGCGCCGAGCAGCAGGCAGAGGCGCAGGCCGCGCTGGAAGCGGCCCAGGCTGAGGCCGAAGCGGCTCAGGCTGCCGCGGAAGCGGCCCAGGCGGAGGCCGAGATGGCCGCCAGTGAGGCTGCCGAGGCCCAGGAGGCGCTGGCCGCGGCCGAGGGAGCCATAGCTCACGACATCGGCGTGGACGTAGAGACGCAGACGATCCGGGTAGGTCTCAACACCGACCTGACCGGCATCTTCGCCCCGCTCACCACCAAGATCACCGACGCCCACCTGGCTTACTGGGAGTGGGTCAACGACAACGGCGGGATCCAGGGCTGGACGATCGAACCGGTCGTGCTCGACAATGCCTACGACGTGCCCACCCACCTCGAGAACTACGAGGTCATGTCGGGCGACGGACCCGAGAGCGTGGTGATGTTCGCCACCTCCACGGGCTCGCCCCACTCCGCGTCCACCTCGCAGCTGCTTATCGAGGACAACATGGCTGCCATCCCGCTGTCGTGGTACTCGGGCTGGGCCGACCCCTCGATCGGCAAGAATCTGTTCGAGGTGCAGACCAACTACTGCATCGAGGCCATGAACGGCACCACCTACATGGCCGAGACCTACGGCCCGAACGTGGCCATCGCCACTTTCCCCGGTGACTACGGCCAGGACGCGGCCAGGGGCGTGAAGATCGCGGCTGAGGCCCTGGGTCTGAACGTCGTCTACGACGGTGAGGGCGCGGTGATCCCGGGCGCCGACCAGACACCCGTCATCACCGGCATCGTGGAGTCCGGCGCGGACTGGGTGTGGGTCACCCTCAACCCCGGTCACACGGCACAGCTCATGGGTGGTTCGGCCGCGGCCGGGTTCACCGGGCAGTGGATCGGCAGCGCGCCGAGCTGGAACCCGGCTCTACTGCTGGTCGACGGCTTCAAGGAACTGGCCGACGCGTTCTACACCCACTCCACCTACACGGTGCTGCTGGGTGAGGGAGCGGGCGCTGGCGCGGTAGGGCAGGCCGCAGGCATGCAGGAGCTGCTCGACGTCATGCGCGAGTACCGCCCGGAGGCCCCCTGGGACGACTTCTACATCATCAGCTGGATCCAGGGCTACGTCGTGCACCAGATCCTCGACAAGGCCATCAGCAACGGCAACATCACCCGGGCCGGCGTGCTGGCTGCGGCTAATCAGGTGACGGCCGACCTGAACGGTCTGGCACCCGACCAGTCGTGGGTGGGCAACCCCAACGACAACGTGGTGCGCTAGACCTACCTGTACGACGTCGACCTGTCGCTGTACACGCCGGGCGCCACCATCTCGGATGAGAACGGCAACAGCGGTTACTCGCTGATCAAGGGCCCCTACGCTTCCGAGACCGCTCTCAACTGGGAGTACGAGCCCTGCTTCGTGGCCTCCTAATCCGCTAGGGACTGCCGGCGGGGCGGCACTGCGCGAGCAGTCGCCCCGCCGGGGCCTGATTCCCGCTCCTGTTCGCTCCGCTCACGGGCCGCTCGGGCCCTGCCCGCCCGCAAGACTGCTGACAATGCTCGAAGTCGCCAATCTCGAGGTCGTCTACAACGAGGTTGTCCTCGTGCTGCGCGGCCTGTCCATCGAGGTGCCCGCCGGCGGCATCGTGGCGCTGCTCGGTGCCAACGGCGCGGGCAAGACCACTGCGGTGCGGGCCATCACCGGCCTGCTCGACATCCACGAGGGTGACATCACCAAGGGCTCGGTCGTCTGGAACGGGACTGACATCTCCAACCACAAACCGTCGCGCATCGTGGAGGCCGGGATCACCCAGGTCATGGAGGGCCGCCGGATCTTCGCCGAGCTTTCCGTGGACGAGAACCTCAACGCGGGCGCGTTCACCGTGCGGGACCGAAAGGAGAACGAGGACGCCTACGAGCGGGTCATGGAACTGTTCCCGTTGTTGCAGGGTCGCCGACGCGATACCGCGGGGTACCTCTCCGGCGGCGAGCAGCAGATGCTGGCCATCGGTCGGGCGCTCATGGCCGACCCGAAGCTGCTCATCCTCGACGAGCCCTCCCTCGGACTCGCTCCCATGCTGATCGAGCAGATTCGCGACATCATCGTGGACATCAACGCTCAGGGCACCAGCGTGCTGCTGATCGAGCAGAACGCGGTGATGGCCCTGTCCATCGCCCACTACGGCTACGTGATGGAGTCGGGCAAGGTGGTGATGGACGGTGATCCCAAGAAGCTGCTCGCCGACGAGGACGTGCAGGAGTTCTACCTGGGCCTGCACGCCGAGGGTGAGCGCAAGTCGTTCCGCGACGTGAAGCACTACAAACGCCGCAAGCGATGGCTGTCATGAGTCCCGTGGAGCCGGCCCGCGCTCTTCTGGAAGTGGACGACATCTCCCTGCGCTTCGGCGGGGTCACGGCCATCGACTCGGTGTCGTTCGAGGTCCGGGAGGAAGAGCTGTTCGCCATCATCGGTCCCAACGGCGCGGGCAAGACCTCGATCTTCAACTCGATCTCGCAGGTCTACCGGCCCCAGTCGGGCGACATCCGCTGGAAGGGGACCTCCATCATGGGCACCCGCCCCGACCGGGTGGCCCAGCTCGGAGTGGCCCGCACGTTCCAGAACATCGAGCTGTTCTCGCACATGACCGTGCTCGACAACCTGCTGACCGGCCGGCACATCCGGATGACCGGGTCGTTCCTGGCTGGCGCGGTGTGGGTCGGCAAGGCCAAGCGCGAGGAGATCGAGCACCGCCGCAGGGTGGAGGACATCATCGACTTCCTGGAGATCGAGGGCTGGCGAAAGCACCCGGTGGCCCTGCTGCCCTACGGCATCCAGAAACGGGTAGAGCTGGGGCGGGCGCTGGCCATGGATCCCGAGCTGCTGATGCTCGACGAGCCGGTCGCGGGCATGAACCTCGAGGAGACCGAGGACATGGCCCGGTTCATCCTCGACATCCGCCGCGAGCTCGGAGTGACACTGCTCATGGTGGAGCACGACATGGGCCTGGTGATGGACATCGCGGACCGGGTGATGGTCCTGGACTTCGGCCGCAGGATTTCCGAGGGATCCCCGGCCGAGGTGCAGCGCGATCCCAACGTGATCGCGGCCTATCTCGGCAGTACGGAACTGGACGCGTCCGTCACCGAGTAGGCCGGACGGCTGAGAACCGGCTCCGGAGGCCGGGCCCGCAGACGCACGAATCCGGCCCATGCTCGGGCGCGACGGGTAGCCTTCGCCGAAGGGAGGAAGAGCCTGTGAAACGCATGAAATGGATGCTGGTGGTCCTCAGTGCGGTGGCCCTGGTTGCCTCGGCCTGCGGTGACGACGAGCCGGACACGTCGGCAACCGACGCCGCCGCGGCGGCTGACGCGGAGAGGACTGCGGCGGCTGACGCGGAGAGGACTGCGGCGCAGGCGGAAGCCGAAGCGGCCCAGGCGGCGGCCGAAGCGGCCCAGGCGGCGGCCGAAGAAGCCGCGGCAAGGCTGGCCGAGGCCGAGGCGTCTGCTGCGGAGGCAAGCGCTGAACAGCAGGCAGAGGCGCAGGCCGCGCTGGAAGCGGCCCGGGCCGGGGCCGAGGCGGCGCAGGCCGCGCTGGAGGCAGCCCAAGCGGAGGCCGAGGCGGCTGCGGGGGAAGTTGCCGAGGCCCAGGAAGCGCTGGCCGCGGCCGAGGGCGCGATAGCTCACGACATCGGTGTGGACATAGAGTCGAAGACCATCCGCGTGGGTATGAACACCGACCTGACCGGCATCTTTGCCCCGCTGATCACCAAGATCACCGACGGACATCTGGCCTACTGGGAGCGGGTCAACGACACCGGCGGGATCCAGGGCTGGTCGGTCGAGCCGGTTGTGCTGGACAACGCCTACGACGTTCCCACGCATCTGGAGAACTATGAGGCCATGGCGGGCGACGGCGACCAGAGCGTGGTGATGTTCAGCATGTCCGTCGGCTCGCCCCATACCGCGGCCACCGCCGAATCGCTCATCGAGGACAACCTGGTCGCCATCCCGATCTCGTGGTACTCGGGGTGGGCCGACCCTTCGATCGGCAAGAACGTGTTCGAGGTGGGGACCAACTACTGCCTCGAGGCCATGAACGGCGTGACCTACATGTCGGAGACCTATGGCCCCGACCTCGCCATCGTCAGCTTCCCCGGCGACTACGGCGAGGACGCCGCCCAGGGTGCGAAGATCGCGGCCGATGCACTGGGCCTCAACATCGTCTATGACGGCCAAGCCCAAGTGATCCCCGGCGCCGACCTGACGCCGGTCATCACCCGCATCGTCGAGTCCGGCGCCGACTGGGTGTGGCTGGCCACGAGCCCCAGCACGACCGCGAACCTGATGGGCGGCGCCGCACAGGCGGGCTTCACCGGCCAGTGGGCGGGCAACGTACCCAGCTGGAACCCGGCCCTGCTCGGCGTCGAAGGACTCGCGGAGCTGGCTGACGCCGTCTACACCCATTCCACCTATGTGGTGCTGTGGGACGCCGAAGACTCGGAGGGCATGCAGGACATGATCAGCGGGATGCGCGAGTACCGCCCGGACGCGCCGTTCGATGACGTTTACATCGTCAGCTGGATCCTGGGCTACATCGCCCACCAGATCTTGGACCAGGCCATCAGCAACGGCAACCTCACCAGGGCCGGCGTGCTGGCGGCGGCCAACCAGATCACGGCCGACCTCAAGGACCTTTCGCCGGACCAGAGTTGGCGCGGCAACCCCAACAACAACGTCGTGCGTGAGACCTACCTGTACGACGTCGACCTCGCGCGGTACACGCCGGGCGTGACGGTGTCGGAGGAGGGAAGCAACAACGGCTTCACCCTCATCAAGGGGCCTTATGCCTCCGAGACCGCCTTGAACTGGGAGTACGAGCCCTGCTTCAAGCCGTAGTGATCGACTGGGAGGCCTACCGCCCGCCCACGTAGGATCATCGGTGTGACTGGGACTGCCATAGCGCGCGCCTCGGCCGCGCTGCTCGACGAGCGTCGCCAGCTCGCTGTCGATGAACTGACCGAACTGGCCGCGATCGACGACTCGGCCGTGCCCTCACTCGCCTCGCTGGCCCACGAGGTGCGCCTGGCCTGGGCCGGCACGACCGTTGAGGTGGAGGGAATCTTGTCGGCCAAGACCGGTGGCTGTCCTGAGGACTGCCACTTCTGCAGCCAGTCGGCCGCTTTCGACACCCAGGTCAAGGCCACCCCGTTCCTGGACACCGAAGAGGTGCTGGCCGCCGCGCGTGAGACCGCGGAGCTCGGGGCCACCGAATTCTGCATGGTGCTGGCCGTGCGGGGCCCGGACCGCCGCACCATGGACCGGCTCATCGAGCTGACGGCGCTGGTGTCGGCTTCCACCGGCCTGAACGTTGCCGTCAGCGCCGGCATCCTCACCCGGGAGCAGGCCTTCGAGCTGGCCGAGGCCGGGGTGCACCGCTACAACCACAACCTGGAGACGAGCCGTTCGTTCTTCGGCGAGGTCGTCACCACCCACAGTTTCGACGAGCGGGTCGACACCTGCAGCTACGTGCGTGAGGCCGGCATGGAGCTGTGCTGCGGCGTGCTCCTCGGGATGGGGGAGACCACCGAGCAGCGCCTGGAGCTGATCGAGCAGATTAGGGAGGTACGGCCCTGCGAGGTGCCCATCAACTTCCTGAATCCCCGTCCCGGCACGCCGCTGCAGATACGCAAGCCGGTGGGAGCCCTGGAGGCCATCCGCTGGATCGCGCTGTTCCGGCTGGCCCTGCCGTCGGTGATCCTGCGCTACGCCGGCGGCCGCGAGATCACCCTCCGGGACCTGCAGGCCATGGGCATGACCTCGGGAATCAACGCGCTGATCGTGGGCAACTACCTGACCACTCTGGGGCGATCACCTCGCCAGGACCTCGACATGCTCGCCGACCTGCGTATGCCCATAGGCAGCCTGTCGGCCGCGGTTTGAGCGAGCCGGAGGTCTACTGCCCGGGCTGCGGTCATCGCGACTGCTCCGGCTGCCTGCCCGAACTGGACCCGCCCCGCTACTGCGCTTGGTGCGGGGCCTGGCTGGCCACCGCCGTCACCCCCGCCGGCTGGACGGCCAGGTGCCGCAACTGCGGCACGACGGGCTCAGGCTCGTAGGACCTCCACCACCTCACCGCAGGCTCCGCACCGGTGCACGGCCCGGCAGCGCGCGGGGCCGAAGGGAGACTGCTCCACCAGGGCCTGAGCACCGCATCTGGGGCATTGGGCCGGCTTGCCCGGCACCGCTATCGACACCGTGAAGTCGCGGGCCATGACGGAACGGGCGTGCTCGCTGAGTCTGGAGGTGTCCCAGGCCTCGGTGCTGCGACACACGTTGACGTCGGTGATGCCGTCCAGCCCGCCCACGGCGGTGGCGATGTCGGACGAGATGACGTCGGTGGCGGGGCAGCCGCTGAACGTGGTGATCAGTTCGACCGTGACCCGTCCCCCGGCGATCCCGACCGCCGCGATCATGCCCATGTCGACCACGCTGACGCCGGGGTACTCAGGGTCGTCCACGGCCTGTAGAGCACCCATCACGTCGGTCGCGGTGATCCTGCAGGTGCCGCTCGTCACGCTCCAACCCTACGACGACACCGGTCCGACCATGCCGTCCTCGCCCTGGAAACAGGCAGGCAGCGTGCAGGGCCGAGCACTAGTGTCACGGGCCATGTCGGCCGTGACGGTGTCTGAGACCCGCCGGAGCGGGCCACGCTGGGGGATCTTGCACCCGTCGGGGTGGGTGGCGCTGGGCACGTTGCTGGCCGCGCTCTTCGCCCATCTCTTCATCGACACCCAGTACCTCATCGCCCACTTCGAGTGGTGGTGGTGGCCGCTGCTGCTGGTCGCGGTCGCCATGTCGGCCTGGCACTCGGGTCTCAACCGTCTGAGGATATGGATCGAGGCCATCCCGTCGTTCACATTGCGGATCACGATGGTCCTGGCCTGGGCTGTGTTCGTGCTCCAGTTCTTCAACGTGATCACCCGCTACAGCAACGAGTACGTGGAGCAGGACATCCTCATCGGCGAGGTCGTCAGCCTGGCCTGGCAGTCCTTCGGGCTCATGTTCCTGGTGGCCATGAACGTCGGCATCCGCGACGGCGTCAACCCGCGCATCGACTTCTGGTGGATCAACTTCTCCAACAAGACCAAGGCGGCCCTCGACTTCGCCATGCACACCGTGCTGCTGCTGCCGTTCGTGTTCATGAGCATCCGCATCCTGCAGAGCTACGTGGCCTCGTCGCTGGGGCGGAAGGCGGGCAGCGGCGAGTGGCCCGCGGGCTGGAGGGTCTGGCAGAGCTGGGAGGAGGCCGTGGACGCCGGCGGGCTGCCGGTGGGCCCGATCAAGGCGTTCCTGCTGATCGGGTTCGGCCTGTTCGGCCTGCAGTTGATGGCCGAGGTCATCAAGACCGGGTTCGTCCTTATCGGCCGGGAGGACTACGGCGCCGTCGTGAAACGCGACACCCCCCAGCGGATCGAGTAGCCGGTGGTCGGAGTGCTTGCCTTGGAGACCATCCTCGGCGTGGACGCGGGCGTCTTCCTGGCCCTCACCATGTTCGGCGTATTCATGCTTGTGATCCTGTCGGGATACAACGTGGCCTTCTCCTTCGCGTGCACCGCCATCGCCTTCGCGTTCTTCGGCGATGCGATCGGGGCCTTCGACTCGAACGCTCTCAGTGCGCTGCCCAGCCGCTGGTTCGTGGCCATCAGCGACCCGACGCTGCTGGCGGTGCCGCTGTTCGTCCTGATGGGGGGCATCCTCGAACGGTCGGGCATGGCCGAGCGGCTCCTGAACGCCTTCGGCATGCTCATGGGCCGGCTTCGGGGCGGCGTGGCCGCCGCGGTGGTGGTGGTGGGCACCCTGCTTGCCGCCGCTACCGGAGTGGTGGCGGCCACGGTGATCGTGATGGGGCTGCTCTCGCTGCCGGCCATGGTGCGACTCGGCTACGACAACAAGCTCTCCACCGGTGCCATCATCGCCTCGGGCACCCTCGCCCAGCTGCTGCCACCCAGCATCGTGCTGATCCTGCTGGCCCAACAGCTGGGCGTCGGCATCCTGGGGCTGTTCGCGGGGGCGCTGCTGCCCGGCCTGCTGCTGAGCGGGCTCTACGTCGCCTATGTGCTGGTGCTGGCGTGGCTGAGGCCCAGGACGGGTCCGGCAATGCCCGCCGAGCAACGCACTCTCTCCGGCAACCCGTCGGCGCGAACGAAGCTGCTGATCGCGTTGATCCTGGCCTTGATGGTGGGTGCGGTAACGCTGTTGGCCAGAGCGAGCGGAATAGCCCTGCTGGCCAGCGCGTGGTCGCCACTCGTCGTGGCCGTCGCCCACTTCGTCGTCTTCTATGTGGTCCTGCTGAACACCCGGATGCTCGTCGCCGAGGTCATGGTGGCCATCGTGCCCATACTGGCGCTGATCTTCGGGGTGCTGCTGTCCATCTTCGCGGGGATCGCCACGCCTTCGGAGTCGGGCGCAGTGGGGGTGTTCGGAGCGCTGCTGCTGACCGGGTTGAACTGGCTGTTCGACCGTCTGCTGGTGGCCGATGGCGCCACCCACATCACCAGATCCGGCTGGCGGCTCAACTGGCAAGCGATCAAGGACGCAGCCCATTCCACCGCCAACGTCGTCGTGCTGGTCATGACCCTGCTGTTCTGCTCGACCTTCTTCAGCCTGGTGTTCCAGCGGCTCGGGGGCGCCGACCAGACCTCCGAGTGGCTGACCTCGATCGGCGGCGGGAAGTGGGGCTTCGTGGTCATCGCGATGATCGCGGTGTTCCTGCTGGGCATCAACCTGGAGTTCATCGAGATCACCTTCATCGTGGTGCCCATCTTCGTGCCGGCCATGGACTTCCTCGGGTTCACCCCCGATGAGAAGATCTGGTTCGCGGTGCTCATGGCGGTGAACCTCAACATGGCGTTCATCTCGCCGCCGGTGGGATTCTCGCTGTTCTACCTTCAGAGCGTGGCGCCGCCGGAGGTGAGGACGGCCGACATCCACAAGGGCGCCTTCCCATTCATGGGTCTGCAGGCGCTGGCTCTGGTCATCCTGGCCGCCTTCCCCGCCATCACCTACACCTCGATCGATACGTTCCGATTCGGTTGACGCCATCCCCGCGGGAGGCGGTGGCGCGCGCCCGCCCGTGGACGACGGGTCCGATCGCAGCGATCGAGACAGATTCTTCTCGACACCTGTCCTGACGTTGGTGTACTGTCCGGCCCACGCCGGTGGCACCTGCTGGGGCTTAAGGTGCCTGGAAGGCGGCCGGCCGGCGGCGCAATAGTCAACTTATGGAGGGAAACGAAGTGACTCAAGAAGCAAGCTCGACCGAGACCAACGGTTCGGCTGTGGACATGATCCTCGACGAGGCGAACTCCTCGAGCGTGGCGCGACGGGGGTTCATAAAGGGCGGCCTCGGCGTCGCCGGGTTCGCGGCCGCATCTGCGATCCTGGCCGCGTGCGGGGACGACGAGGAGGCGCCCGCTCCGGCCGCCGCCACCGACGGCGACGCGGCCACCACCACTACCGCCGCGGCTACGACCACTACGGCGAGCGACACCGTGGCCGTGACCGCCCAGGGTCCCGAGATCGAGTGGGAGATGGCTACCAGCTGGCCCACTGCGCTGGTGACGCTGTTCGGGTCGGCCCAGTTCTTCGCCGAGAAGGTGAGCGAGCTCACCGGCGGCCGCTTCAGGATCAACGCCCGCCCCGCGGGCGAGATCGCCGGCGGCCTCGAGGTGCTTCCCGTCGTTCGCGACGGCGGCGCGCAGGTGGGCCACACCGCGTCCTACTACTACGTGGGTCTGAGCCCGGTGCAGCAGTTCGGAACCGCGGTGCCCTTCGGCCTCACCCAGCGCCAGCAGAATGCCTGGCTGTACCAGGGCGGAGGCATCGAGATCCTCAACGAGTTCTACGCCGAGGAGCACGGGACCATCTCCTTCCCCGCGGGTGCGACCGGCTGCCAGATGGGCGGCTGGTTCACCAAGGAGCTCAACTCGGTCGACGACCTCAACGGCCTGAAGATGCGTATCCCCGGCCTGGCCGGGCGGGTGCTGGAGAACCTCGGCGGTGAGCAGGTCACGCTGGCCGGCGGCGAGATCCTCCAGGCGATCCAGACCGGCGCCATCGACGGAGCCGAGTTCGTGGGCCCGACCGACGACCTGATCCTCGGTCTCGATCAGTTCCAGGGCGACCTGTACTACTACCACCCAGGATGGTGGGAGCCGGGTACCGCGGTCGAGGTGCAGTTCAACCTCGACCTCTGGAACGACCTGCCCCCCGAGTACCAGGCCGCCATACAGGCGGCGGCGGCGTACGCCAACATGAACACCATGGCGACCTACGACGTGCTCAATCAGAGGGACCTGCAGACCATCAAGGGATTCGCCCAGATCCGCGAGTTCCCGGCCGACATGATGGCCGCCTTCAAGGCCGAGACCGAGAACGTGCTCGACACCGTGGCCGCCGACGACGCGAACTTCGCCCGGATCCTCGGACCGTGGCGCACCTTCCGCGACGGCATCTCGGAGTGGCACGGCCTCGCCGAGCGGTCGTTCCTCACCCAGCAGACCCAGATCTGATCTAGGCTCAGCCTATGGGCGAGGTCGGCAGCGGCTCGTCCACGAACAAGCTGCCCAACGCCCCCAAGTTCCGCACGGATCGGAGCCATTACCGGGCTGCGCTCGAGCAGTGGATGCGGCGGGCCCACCCCTTGCGGCACGGCCTCACCGTCACCGATATCGAGATCCCGGTGAGCACCGGGTTCTCGAACGAGACGGTGATCCTCGAGGTGGCCTGGACCGAGGATGGCTCGGACCGCGAGGAGCGCTACGCGGTGCGCATCGAGCCCGCCGACGGCGGCATGTTCCCTCCCCAGACCCCGCAGTGCGCGGTGTCGGTGGAGCTCCAGTACCGGGCCATGAAGGCGGTCGCCGACGCGGGAGCCGCACCGGTTCCACCGTTGCTCGGCTACGAACCCGATCCGGACGTGCTGGGGGCGCCCTTCTTCGTCATGGGGTTCGTCGGCGGGCGTGTCCCCGCGGACGTGCCCCGCTACACCGAGGCGGGGTTCGTGGTGGACGAGGCGACGCCGGCGCAGCGGCGGCGCATGGTGCTGTCGGCCATCGACGTCATCGCCGGCATCCACAGCCTGGACTGGCGCAACGCCGGCCTGGCGTGGCTCGACCCGAGCGGGACCGGCGAGCCGACGACCGCCCTGCAGATCGAGCTCTACCGGCACCACGTGCACTCCGAGCTCGCGGGCAGGGACCATCCCGTGCTGCATGCCGCCCTCGACTGGCTCGATGCCAACGACCCCGGCGACGAGCGGGTTGGGCTGACATGGGGCGACGCCCGTCTCGGCAACATCATCCTGCAGGACTACCGGCCCGCGGCCGTTCTCGACTGGGAGGTGTGCGCGCTTAGCCCCACCGAGGCCGACATGGGTTGGTGGCTGATGTTCGACCGGATGTCGTTCGACGACATGGGCATCGACCGGCTCGACGGCTACCCGACCAGGGACGAGATGATCTCCCATTACGAGCAGGTCTCGGGCCTCACGGTGAGGGACCCGCACTACTGGGAGGTGTTCGGCGCCATGCGCTTCTGCACCATCTTCATCCGCCTGGGCGACCGCCTGACCGCGGCTGGCTTCGTGCCGCCGGAGCGCAACCCAGCCGTGGGTAATCAGGTGACTGCTGCACTGGCCGCGCTGCTCGGCGTAGACAACCCCACCCCCGACCTGCTGGCTCGATGACCACCTCGACGGCCGTTGATCGCCCCAGGGTGGCTCTGCTGGCGACGGGCGGGACCATCGCCTGCATCGCCGGTCCTGACGGGCGGATGGTGCCCGGCCTCACCCCGGAGGAGCTGGTCGCCTCCGTGCCCGCGCTGGAGGAGATCGCGTCGATCCGGACCGAGACTCTACGCAACGTGTCCGGCTTCGACATGGGGCCGGATCGGATGGTCGAGGTTGCCCGGCGCGCCCAGAAGCTTCTCCTGGCCGGCGTAGTTGACGGGGTGGTGGTGACTCACGGCACCGACACCGTCGAGGAGACCATGTACATGTGCGAGATGCTGGTCGGAGAGGTGACCGCCCGGGGCCCGATCGTGTTCGCGTGCGCCATGCGGGCCAGCACCGAGTCGGGTGCGGACGGTCCCCGGAATCTGCTGAACGCGGTTCGCGTCGCTTCGAGAGCGGCCGCTCGCGGCCGGGGGGTGCTGCTCACCGTGAACGACCGGATCCACTGCGCGAGCTGGGTCACCAAACTCAACACTCTCCATGTGGAGACGTTCCAGTCGGTGAGGGGAGGCCCGGTCGGCTCGATGCAGGCGGGTGAGCCGGTCTTCGTGCTCGACTCGCCCAGCTCGCCACGGGGCCGCGGCATCCGCGGCACCGTGCCGCTGGTGAAGGCCTACACGGGCATGCAGACCGACGTGTTCGACTGGCACCTCGATCGGGGCGTCGACGGCCTGGTGGTTGAGGGAACGGGCGCGGGGAACGTGCCCAGCACGGCGGCGCCGGGGATCGCGCGCCTGCTGGACGCCGGCCTTCCGGTGATAGTGACGTCGAGGTGTCCCTACGGGCTACCGGAGTCGCCTTACGGCGGCGCGGGCGGGGGCGCCAGCCTGGACGACTTCGGCGTGCTGCGGGCCGGCCACCTCAACGGCCCCAAGGCCCGGCTCGCCCTGATGGTCGGCCTGCACGAGACCACCACCATCACCGAACTGCGAACTTGGCTTCGCGGCGTTGGGTGAGCGGCGTCGGCAAAGGAGGAATGGAATCGTGAAGTTCGGGCTCTGGTACGACTTCCGGAACCCTCTCCGGCAGCCGTGGTCGGATCTCTACGGGGAGTTGCTGGATCAGATCGCATGGGCGGACTCGGCCGGCTTCGAGTCGGTCTGGTTGTCCGAGCACCATGTGACCGACGACGGCTATATGCCGTCGCTGTTCGCGATGCTGGCCGCTATCGCGGGCCGGACCCGGAACCTCCGGCTGGGCACCGCAGTGTGTCTGGCTCCTCTCCACCATCCGATCCGCCTGGCCGAGGACGTGGCCGTAGTGGACGTTCTCTCGGGTGGTCGCGTCGAACTCGGCCTAGCGCCCGGATACCGGCCGTTCGAGTTCGAGGTGCTGGGCGTGCCCCGGCGCGAGCGCGGTGTCCGGACCGATGAGACGGTCGAGATCCTGCGCCTGGCGTGGGCCGGCGAGAGTTTCTCGTACTCGGGCACCGTCTTCGACTCGCGCGATGTCGTCGTCCAGCCCGTTCCCGAGAGGGGCCCTGAGTTGCCCATCCACATCGGGGGGTCAAGTGCGGCGGCTGCCCTTCGGGCTGGCCGCTACGGCTGCAACTTCATGCCCGACATCGGCACCGGCACCGACCTCCACCGGCAGTATCGAACTGCGCTGGCCGAGAACGGCTTCGATGCCCGTGCCTGCGCCATAACGATGAACGGCTGCGTCTTCGTCTGCGAAGACCCCGATAGAGGGCGTGCTCAGGTGCATCGGTCGCTCACCTACATGTACCAGCGTTACGACGCTTGGGGAAGGGAAGACGAAGCCTCAGCGCCTTCCTCGTTCGAGCCCATTGACCCGGAGCGGTTGGACGAGCTGTGCATAGTCGGACGGCCCGATGACGTGATTCGCAGGATGGCCGCCATCCGGGACGAGTTCTCGCCCGACCGCTTCATCTTCTGGGGTCGGCTGCCGGGCATGCCGATCGAGGACGCGAGCCGGTCGCTTCAGCTGTTTGCCGACGAGGTGATCCCGGCTATCGGCTGACACCGAGCACTCAGAGGTGGGTCTCGAACCAGTCCGCACACAGGACGGCAGCCTCGCCTCGTCGCTGCTTGTCCTTGTAGATCGTCTGGTGTGTCGACTTGCGGATGATCTCCAGCCCCTTGTCGCGACAACGGATGGCGTGGTAGGCGTCGAGGGCGAGATCCCAATGGGTGTGGTCGTCACCCTCGGCCAGCACCATGAGGGTGGCGCATCTGTCGATGCGGTCGGCATAGGGGCGGACGTTGTACTCGAGCAGCCATTCGGTTGAGCGGGTGGTTGCCTTGCCGACATAGTTGGGCCCTTCGGCGACGAGCTCGCGGAACATGTCCGCGCTGGTCGGGAATGGCCAGGTGGAGAGACCCTGCGGTTCCTGGGGATTGTGATTGAGATAGCCAGGATCGGTGCCGCTGAACTGAGCCGACCGGTCAGCCTCCACGGTTCTCAGCAGTTCCCGGAAGGAGATCGTGCCGTGAGCCAATCGCAGGTTCTCGTAGCCGTCGATAACCGGTACCACGGAACTGGCTGCCTTGACCCGTCGGTCGGTGGCCGCCAACTGGAGCACGTGGCCGCCGCTGTAGGAGATTCCCCAGACACCGATGCGTTCGGGATCGATGCCCTCGACCTGCTGGGCGAAGGAGATGGCGTTCTTGTAGTCCTCGATCTGGTCCCAGGGGTTGATCCGCTGCCGGGGCTCGCCTTCGGACTCGCCCATGTACCGGTAGTCGAACACCAGCGCCGCGATGCCGCGATTGTTGAACTCCACGGCGAATGACGGCTGGACGATCTCCTTCACATAGCACCAGCCACCCCCCTGCACGACGATGGGTACCGCGGTGCCATCCGGACTCTCAGGCAGGTAGAGATCCGCCGATATGGTCAATCCTTCACTAGAGAAAGAAACACGCTCCACTGCTGCAACTCCGTCTCCGCCGGCCCCGAGGCTAGCGTTCCACCCGCTCGGCCTCCTAGGAGAACGTCTCGACAAGCTGGTGCTGTCTTGCGAGATCGACGGCCTCGGTCATAGTTCTGAAGTGGAGGCCCGGGCGGCCGGCAATCTGTTGCAGCACGCGCTCGACCATCCGCAGCACATGGACTCGGCCCGTCACCTGAGGGTGCATTGTGATGTTCACGACACCGTTGGGCTCGTATTCCAGGGCGTACTCGATGTGGTCGAGCCAGTCGCCGCCGATGACCTCTGTGGATCCGTATCCGGGCCGCAACGGCTCCCATACGAAGGTGAAGGGAGGGAAGTCGTCCAGACTCCAGCTGACCGGTACCTCTACGATGGAGGTGGGCTCGCCGAACGAGTAGCTTCCGTCCTCCTCCAAGCGGTCCCCGTCGCGCAGCCAGTACATCCGCAGGTCATGGGCCATGAGGCTGCTGTCGTACTGGAACCCGTAGTCGGCCAGCAGCTGCGGCGAATGGGCGTTGAGGTTCCACGAGGGAGAGCGGTACCCGACAGGGGCGCGACCCGTCAGTCTCTCGATGGCCTCCATGCCCTGCTCCAGATATCGGGCCTCGGTGGTCCGGTCAAGACCCTCGAGAGGCTCATGGGCGTAGCCGTGGTGCTGGACCTCGTGACCGGCTTCGACGACCCTGGAGCAAACGTCACCGAAGGTGTCGATGGTGTGGCCCGGCATGAACCAGGTGCTCTTGATGTTGAAGTCTCGCAGCAGGCGCAGCACCCGATCCGCCCCCACCCGAGCACCGAACTCGCCTCGAGAAAGGGTTCCGGGGGCCGTGGTTCGCATCATGGTCAACCAGATGCACAGGGTGTCGAAGTCGAAGGTCAGAAGGACCGACAATCCTGGAGCGTCAGCCTTGCTGGTGCCTCGAGTGTTGCTCACCTCAGGCCCCTTGGAGTTCCTGACGTCTGAAGGTCCGTCGGACGTTCACAACATAGGCCAGGAGCAGGATCAGGGAGACGGTGATGATCAGGACCCCGAGCGCGAAGATGGATGGCGTGATCCTCAGTTGAGCGGCCGACACGAGCATGAGGGGCAGGGTCCGGTCGGCTCCCATTATGAATATGGAGTGGGCGTACTCGTCGAAGCTCAGCATGAACGCAAAGAGAAATGATCCGATGACAGCCGGCTTCATGACGGGAACCGTGACGGTGAAGAAGGCCTCGAGCCGGGAGGCGCCCAGGGTGTAGGCGGCCTCTTCGAGTTGACGGTCGAAGCGGTTGAACAGCACCATGAAGAGCAAGAACGAGAAGGGCATCGTCCAGACGATGTGTGCGACGATGCCAGTGGTGAACAGACCGGAAGTGATGCCGAGCTCGGAGGAGACGGTCACGAGGCCCAAGCTCACCGCCAGTCCGGGGGTGACGATCCCGAGAAGGATCGCGTAGGTCGCCAGGCGGCCGCCACGGAACCCCGACCGCATGGCCTGGGCCGCGGCCATGGCGATGGTCGTCGATACAACGGCGGTGGTGACCGCGAGCTTCAGGGAGTTGCCGATGCTCGCCCTGAAGTCGAAGACGGCCTGGCCCAGGTAGTCCGGGTGATCGGTTATGACCGAGAGATCTGTGAGGGACCGGTACCAGAGGGTGCCGGGATCCCTGATCGGGAAGGTGGCTCCACCCTGGGGACCCTGGAAGGACAGCAGCATGATCAGCAGGATGGGCACATAGATGAAGCCCAGCACGATGATCACCGGGATCGCCAGCGAGATCCGGGCCCACAGGCTGAAGTGGATCGGCGGTGCCGGGCGAACTGTTCTGGAGCGCACTCAGAGGTCTCTCTCAAGTTGGGCGAACCGCAGCAATCCAGCGGCTATCGCCAGCGTGATCACGACGAGGACGGCAGCCTGGGCGCTCGCCTGAGGCCAGAGCAGCACCTCGGCTCTCCTCCAGACGGTTCCGGCCAGGAGCGGTGACAGGCCACCGCCGATGATTCGCTCGGTGGCGAAGTCCGAGAGGATCATGACCGACACGAAGATCCAGCCGACGACTATGCCGGGCCGGGCCAGCGGCAACTCGACGCTCCAGAATGTCTTGAACGGGGATGCGCCCAGATTCTGCGCGGCCCGCAGCAGATCCTCGTCGAGTTGGCGAAGCTTGAAGAAGGTGGGCCCGATGATGAAGGCGACGTAGAGGAAGATGAGGGCGGTGACCATTGACGGCGACGTGTAAAGGAACAGATCGGACGGCTCATCCAGGATGTTCGCCTCCGTGAGCGCCGTGTTGAGGAGGCCCGCCCGGCCGAAGAGCGGTATCCAAGTGATCATCCGGATCACGTAGCTGACCACGAATGGGACGAAGAGCAGGAAGACCAGCGCGGTGCGAACCCATTCGATCGCCACGACTCGGGCCGCGAAGTAGGCGACCAGCACTCCGATGATCGTTGAGCAGGCGAGCACGATGGCCAGCACCTGCAGTGTCCAGCGAACGGTCTCCCAGAACGTCCTGCCGGTCAGGATGTTGGTGTAGTTCGAGGTCGTGAGCTCCGAGTGCATCCCGACCGATGTGCCCGTCCAGAAGCTGAACAGCACGATTGCACCCAGGGGGACCGCGAGACCGACGGCGATGGCCAGCAGGGCGGGCGCGGCCAGCCAAGCCTGGTTGTTGGCCAGACTTGGCCGGTCGTCGTGCGGGGAACCGTCCCTGGATGGCTGCAGCTGCCCGTGGTCTCCTTCGATGGGCCTACGCGAGAGGACTGGCGGCCAGGGCTAGGTCGCGACGAAGTCCTGCCACCTCGACTCCAGGTACTCCGACTCGTCGGGGAACTGCCACCACCAGGCTGCCCTCGACGCGATGTCGTCGACCGAGCCCCGGTCGCGGCCGCCGCCGTTGTACCAGTAGTCCCAGGCGTTGACCCCGGCGTCGGGAGAGTCGGCGCCCTGCAGCGCGGCCTGGGCCACTGACGGCGTGGGCGTCATGTAGCCCTGGTTGGCGACCTCGGCCGGCGCGAAGCCCTCGTGCCAGAAGTTGGCGTAGGCCACGGCCGCGTCGTAGTTGGGAGAGTCGGCCGACAGCACGATGCCGTGGAACCACATGTTGTAGCCCTCCTTGATCGTGCCGTACACGGCCGGCTTCCCCCGGGCCGCCACCTCTCGAACGATCGGCTCCCAGGCGTTCATCAAGGACACCTCGCCGGTGTCCAGGATCTCGATGGCGTGGCCGAAGTCGTCCCAGAGGAGCCGGAACTGTCCGTCGCGTTTGCGCTCGATCAGGAAGTCGATAGCGAAGTCGACGTCGTTGCGGCTGGGATTGCCGATGGTGCCCTCGGTCTGGTACTCGCCGGTCCCGACGAAAGTGGCCAGCACCTCCATGGGAGCCCGCAGCGAGCTGTTGAACAGGGCCACCTGGCCCGCGAACTGGGGGTCCCAGAGCGCGGCGTAGGAATCGAGCTCCCCGCCGACCAGGTCAGTGCGGTACCCGATGGAATCGCCGTTCCACACGGTCGGCACCACCCAGACCTCGTCGAGCGCGCCCGAATCGCGGGCTTCCTGGGTGTAGACCTGAGTGAAGGGGTGGCCGTCACCGTCCTGCCCGGCCGCACCCGGAACCCGGAACACCTCCAGCAGGGAGTCCCAATGGGTAATGTCGGCCACCTTGATGGGCTGAAGCGTGCCGGCCTCCACCAGCGGGGCGATCTGAGCGCCCTGGGCCTCCATGACGTCCCACTGGTTCTGGTAGCCGCCCTGGATCCACAGGGGCACCATCTCGCCGAACCCGACTTGAGTGCCGGTGGCGGGGATGCCCGTCTCGGCGGTGAACTGGGCCAGGACCGGGTCGAGCACGGTGGTGCCGATTCCCTGGGTCCGCAATTGCAGCTGGTGCTCGGGCTCGCTGGTGCCGCTACAGGCGGCCAGCAGCGTCGGCACGGCGCCGACCCCGAGAGCCGCATACCCCGTGTTGGCGAGGAAACGCCTCCGGCTCATGCCTCGAGGTTCTTGGATGGGTTGTTGGTTCATGTTGCCTCCTAGTTGATTGTCTATGTCGGTTGTTGCATCAGGTATGCGTGATCGGCGTCCCAGCCGACGACCACGTCGTCGCCGATTCGGAGCCGATCACCCTCGGAGTGGCACTCGTTGTGAGTCAGCGACTCGGGCTCCTCCATGCGGTACTCGGTGCCGTCGGAGGCCTTGACCAGGAAGGTCACCGTGGTTCCCGAGTACCGGGCCCCTGCGATCGTCCCACCGAATTGGTTGGGTGTCTGCCCCGGCGTCACACGACGCAACGCGTCGGCCCGAACGATGAGGGTTGCGGGCTCGCCCACCACTATCGGGTGCCCGTCCGACTCCTTGGCGAGGAAATCGCCCAGCGGCGTATGGATCCTGTGCAGCCCGTCACCGGTGGTGCCCGTCGAGGTGGCGTCCATCAGGTTGTTCTGGCCAACGAAGGCGGCGACGAAGCGGGTCTTGGGCCGCGCGAACACTTCAGCCGGCGTCCCGACCTGCTCCAGCCGGCCGCCCTGCAGGACCAGGATCCGATCGGCCATCGCGATGGCCTCGCTCTGGTCGTGGGTCACGTGGATGAAGGTGCACGCCAGTTCCTTCTGCAGTCGCTTGAGCTCCACCTGCATCTCGATGCGGAGCGCGGCGTCGAGCGCTCCGAGGGCCTCGTCCAGCAGGACGACTCTGGGTTCGGTGGCGATGGCCCTGGCCAGCGCGACACGCTGCTGCTGCCCGCCGCTGAGCTGTTCGGCCCGGCGGTCACCGAGACCCTCCAGGCCGACCAGGCCCAGCAGGTCGTCGGCTCGGCTGCGGCGCTCGGGCTTGGCCACCCCCCGCATGCGGAGGCCGTAGGCGACGTTGTCCCGGATGTTCAAGTGCGGGAAGAGGGCGTAGCTCTGAAACACCATGGGCGTGCCCCGCCGGTGGGGGGGAACCGCGGCGACGTTCTTGCCGAAGAGCTTGACCGTCCCCACGGTGGGCGCTTCGAGTCCTGCGATCATGCGGACAGTGGTCGTCTTGCCCGATCCGCTGGGCCCGATTATGGAGAAGAACTCCCCCTGGCGCACAGCGAAGGAGACCGAGTCCAGAGCCAGAGTGTCACCGAAGCGGCGGGACACGTCTTTGAACTCGACGACAGCGGCTGGAACCTCGGATTCCCCCACGCCGTCCCTATACCTGCCGCATAGTGCACTCGCCGTATGACTGCGTCGCTATGTCATCGCTCTCGGGGAGCGGGGGCAGGAGATGACAAGCGATCACCGGCCGCCGGTCAGCCGGCTCGCGGTGCGAAACTAGTTCTCACAGATCAGGGCATGCAAGCCGCGTCCTGGGCGCCTGGACTGTCTGCGTCAATGCCGGGCGAGGTCCCGGACGGCCGATTCGATCGCCGACCGGTCGGGCACGACGGCCGATTCCAGGTGGGACGCGAACGGGATGGGCGCTCTCGGCGCGGCCACGCGACGGATGGGAGCATCCAGAGAGTAGAAGAGCTCCGACGCGGCCCACGAGCAGATCTCACCGCCCCAGCCGAAGTCGCCGACAGCCTCGTGCACGACGATCAGGCGGTTGGTCCGCTCCACCGACTCCGCCAGTGTCTCCCGGTCGTAGGGCCAGATGAACCTCAGGTCGACGACCTCGCAGTCGACGCCCTCAGCGGCCAGAGACTCGGCCGCGGCCAGGGACTCGGCCACCATGCGTCCCGCAGTGACGACTGTGACGGAACGGCCCCTCCTGGCGATGCGGGCGGCGTAGGGATGGTCGGCCGCAGTGCTCGCCCCGATCTCGCCGCTCTCGCGGAAGTAGAGGTACTTGCTCTCGACGAACACCACCGGGTTGTCGTCCTGGATCGAGTGCCGCAACATCCAGTACGCGTCGGCCACCGTCGAGGGCATGGCCACCACCAGTCCCGGCACATGGGCGAACCATGTCTCAAGATGCTGGGAGTGCTGGGGGCCGTGACCGGTCCCCGCATCCGACGGCGTCCGGATCACGATCGGGACCGCGACCTGGCCGCCCGACATGTAGCGCAGTTTGGCCGCGCCGTTGACGATCTGGTCCATGGCAGTGGTGATGAAGTCCATGAACATGATCTCGACCACCGGGCGCAGCCCGGCCATGGCCGCACCGATAGCCCACCCCACCGTCGCCGACTCGGCCAGCGGGGTGTCCAGCACCCTGCCCTCGAACCTCTCAGCCAGTCCCTGAGTGGCGGTGAACACCCCGCCGAGGGCTTCGATCTCCTGTCCCATGACCACGACGCGGGGATCGGACGACAACTCGTCGGCCAGGGCTTGGCGGATCGCTTCGGCGTACTTGACCTCACCAGCCACGTCGCCGGCCCTCCTGTTCGAACGCCTCGGAATAGACCCCGGTGGTCGCGAGTCGAGCCGGCGCCGCCTGGCCCTCGAGGGCAGCGTCGATCGCTTCGGCGATCTCGCCGGCGATCCGTTCGCGGATCGTGGCCGCCTCCGCATCGGTCAGTGGCAGGTCCCGCTCGGCGTTGGCGATCGGATCGTGGGTCTGCAGGTACGACTTGCCCAAGTCCTTGGGCAGGTACCGGTAGTCCGGATCGTTGAGGCTGTGGGCCCGCACCCGCCACACTTCGATCTCCACGAAGGCCGCCCGACCGCTGGCCCGCACCTCGTCGATCATCTCGGTGGCGAGCCGGTGCACCGCGAACACGTCGTCCCCGGCCACGTATTCGGCTCGCATCCCGAACCCTGCCGCCCAGGCCGCGATCGAGCCCGGTTCACCGAAGGTGCGCTCCGACGGCATCGAGTGGGCCAGATGGTTGTTCTCGCAGGCGACCAGCAGCGGCGTCCCGAACGTCCGCGCCATACGGAGGGTCTCAGCCAACACCCCCTGGGCTGCGCCGCCGTCGCCGACGAAGCTGACCGCGACGAGGTCCTTGCCCAGTCGCCTCGAAGCCCAGGCCGCGCCGGCGGCCCAGGGCACCCCGCCGGCGACGATCGCGTTCTCCCCCAGGAAGCCGCAGGCGATGTCGTGCAGGTGCATCGAGCCGCCCTTGCCGCCCGAGGATCCCGGCTGCAGGCCCAACAGCTCGGCGACGATGGTGGTTGGGCTCATGCCCTTCGCGATCGCATGACCGTGGCCCCGGTGGGTGGAGGTGACCAGGTCAGCCGGCCGGAGGCAGCCGGTCACTCCGGCCGCAGCTGCTTCCTGTCCCATCGAGGAGTGGAACGAACCGTGCATCCTCCCCGAGTAGTGCAGCGACTCGACGCTCGTTTCCAACTCCCGGATCCGCACCATGGTCTCGTAGAGCTCGAGACGGCTTGTCGGGGTCATTCAGCCTTCTGTTTGAGTCTGCGGCGGGTCGTCCGCGTTGCTTCGGTGTCGACGCTGTGGTCGCTGCGCAGCACAACGCCGTACTCCGACTCGGCCGCTGCCGCGGTCACATATCCCTCGACAACATCGGACGCGACCCGCTCGGGCTCGCGGTCGAGCGGGTCTCCGTAACCGCCGCCGCCGGTGGTGGTGTTTTCCACGACCGTGCCCCGGGGCACGACCTGCCCGGCGAACTTGGAGGGTGAGACCGTCCCGAAGGCCTCGGTCGCGTGCACGAACTCCGGCGAGCCGGGGAGCTTGACCCTGAAGTCGTTGTAGTGGCCGCCGGCGGAGGGAAGTGGCGCCTTGCCCCCGCCGGTGCCCGGCGGTGGATACCGGAACCGGTCAGCGATCAGGTTGATCGAGCTGGAGACGGACAGCGCTCGCATGCGTTGGCGGATCCCGAGACCGCCGCGGTTGTAGCCCGGCCCGCCGCTGTTCTCGTTGATGCAGTACTCCTCGTAGAGCCAGGGGAAACGACTCTCGAAGATCTCGACCGGCTGGTTCATGTCGTTGCCGACCGGGTTGATCTGCGCGGTCAGCCCGTCGCCCGAGGCCCGGCCGCCCCAACCACCCTCGTGGTAGACGTAGATGATCGAGTACTCGTCCAGTTCGGGGTGTTGGCTGCCTCCGGTGAAGTTCTGGCAGGTGCCGAAGCAGGCTCCCATCACCCGGTCGGGGACTGCCTGCGCGAAGCAGGCCAGCAGCACGTCCATGATCCGCGACGAGGTTTCGACGTTGCCCCCGAACACGGCCGCGGGGGACTCGGCGTTCACCACACTTCCCGGAGGGGCCACGATCTTGATCGGCCGGAAGGCACCGTGGTTCGACGGCATGTCCGGATCCGAGACTTGGAACAGCACGGTGTACACCTGCGAGGCGGTCACGCCGTAGGTGGCGTTGATGGGTCCCTGTACCTGCGGGTCGCAGCCGCTGAAGTCGGTGGTGATCGTGTCGCCGTCGATGGTGACACGGCACTGCACCCTGACGGGGTCCAGAGTCGTGCCGGCGTCGTCGAGCACGTCGGCTGCCTCGTAGCTGCCGTCGGGAAGGGCCGAGATCATGGCCCGCATGCGGCGCTCGCTGTAGTTCTTGATCTCGTTGTTGGCCTCCACGAAGGTGTCGGGCCCGTACTTGCGGCAGTACTCCTGCACCCGGCGCTCGGCCACTCTGAGCGATCCGAACATGGCTCTGAAGTCTCCGTGGACGATCTTGGGAACCCGGATGTTGGCCAGTATCAGGTCCCAGACGTCCTTGACCGGCTCGCCCCGGCGGTAGACCTTCACCGGGGGCACGATGAGCCCCTCCTGGAAGATCTCGGTTGCGTCACCGGGAAAGCCGCCGGGCGCCGAGCCGCCGACGTCGATCTGGTGGCCCCGCACCGCCGGGATCGCCACCAGCCGACCCTCGTAGAACACGGGCGCCATCATCGTGAAGTCGGTCAGGTGGGTCCCGCCCCGGAACGGGTCGTTGTGCAGGATGACGTCGCCCTCGTCGAGGTTGTCGAGGCCGATCTCCTTGACGGTCCATTCGACGGTGTACGGCATCGATCCGAGATGGACAGGGTTGAACTCGGCTTGGGCCACCATCTCGCCGGTCCCGTCGAACAGTGCGCACGAGAAGTCGAACCCCTCGCTGAAGATGGGCGAGTAGGCGGTGCGCGACAGCGCGTGCCCCATGCTGCGGCACAGGGCCACCAGTCCCTCGCGGATCACTTGGAGTGTGACTTGGTCGATCATGCTTACCCGCTCCCAGCCACATTGATCACGATGTTGCCGAGGTCGTCGATGGCGGTGCTGTCATTGATGCCCCTGACGACCACGGTCGAGTCGGGCTCCTCGATTATCAGCGTGCCGGACTGGGTCCAGCCCACCCCCAGGCCGCTCCGGTCGAATACAGGGGCCTCGACGATCTGGCCCGAGGACGAGAACAGGGCTCGGCGGCCCTTCGGCTCGGGGCTGCCCTCGGGCCTGGGCGGGGTGAACGCCGGCTTGGTGGTGGTCGCGATCACCGCGAGCCGCAGGCTGACGAACTCCAGCGCCTCGTCCTCCTTGTGGTGCCCGAACAGCCGGAGATGCTCCGCATGGAAGTTCTCGACGACCCGCTCGATGGTGGCCCCGGTGACGTCCCCTGATGGGAACGGCACGTTCACCTCGAAGTTCTGGCCGCTGTACCGGACGTCGGCGGTGAACTGCATGATCGGTGGAGCGGTCACCCCAATCCGGTTCATCGCGGCCTGACCTTCGGCAACGAGCTCTGTTGAGAGCGTCGTCAGCGTGGCCAGGTCGAGCTCCTCCATGCGGCGCAGGTAGCTGCGCACGAAGTCGAAGCGGATGTCGGCGCACAGCCCGCCGAACGCGCAGAAGGCGCCCGGGAACCGCGGCACCAGGACGGTACCAACACCGAGTTCTCGAGCCAGCTCGACCGCCGAAACCGGCCCGGCGCCGCCGTAGGCGATCATGGCGTAGTCGCGGGGGTCGTAGCCCCGCTGGGTGGAGACGATGCGCATCGCGCCGACCATGGTCGCCTCCGCGACCCGCACGATCCCGAGCGCAGCCTCGGTCACGGTCATGCCCACGGGATCGGCGACCTGGTCGTTGATCGCCTTTCGGGCCGCGTCTGCGTCGAGTTGGACTCTCCCGCCGAGAAAGTAGGCCGGGTCGATAAGGCCGATAGTCACGTAGGCGTCGGTGAGGGTGGGCAGCGTCCCGCCCTTGCGGTAGCAGACCGGGCCCGGCTCCGAACCGGCAGAGTCGGGGCCGACCTGGATGAGACCGCCCGGATCGATCCGGGCGATGCTCCCGCCTCCAGCCCCGATCGACTTGACGTCGACCAGCGGGATCTTGAATGGGATGCCCCATTCGATGGATCCCTCCGTGGTGCGTGACGGGATTCCGTCCTCGATCAGGCTCACTTCGAAACTGGTGCCGCCCACGTCGATGGCCAGCAGATTCCGGTAGCCGCTCTGAGCCCCGAGGTGGGCGGCTCCGATGACGCCGCCTGCAGGTCCCGACTGCAGGGTGCGCACGGGGGTGGCCTTGGCCTCAGCAACCGGCACGATCCCACCGCCGGAGCTGATGACGGTTACGCCGCATTCCATGCCCCCCGATGCCAGGCGGGTATCGAGGTTCTCGAAGTAGGCGCCCATTACTGGCTTGACATAGGCATCTATCACAACGGTGCTGGAGCGCTCGTACTCTCTGATCTCGGGGAGGATCTCGCTGGAGATCGAGATCGGGACGTCCGGCCATACCTGGCTGATGACGTCGCGAGCCTGACGCTCATGGACGGGGTTCATGAAGGAGAACAGGAAGCACACCGCGATGGACTCCACCGCGGCGGCTCTCATCTCTGCGACCGTCTCCGCCAAGGCTTCGGTGTCGAGGGGGGTGACCACCCGGCCCCGGTAGTCCACTCGCTCGGTGGCCTCGAAGCGCAGGCGTCTGGGAACCAGCGGCACTGGGCTCGCCCACTGCAGGTCGTAGTGGCGTTCGCGGTTGATACGCATGATCTCCAGCGTGTCCCGGAACCCGGCCGTTGAGATCAGGCCGACCCGGCCGCCCTTGCGCTCGACCACCGCGTTGGTGGCGGTTGTCGTGCCGTGCACGAACTGGCTGACGTCACTTAGGGCAACCCCGCCCTCGGCCAGCACTTCCAGGACGCCGTCGGTGCGATCGGCCGGCGTTGTGAACGATTTCGACATGGACAGTTCCCCGGTCGTGCTGTCGAAGGTGACCAGGTCGGTGAACGTCCCGCCTATGTCGACGCCGACCCGAAGCGGCTTGGGCAGGGTCACGAATGCGCACCCGTACCCACGGCCGCGCTCAAGCCGCCCAACCAGGCCCGGGCGGCTGGCAGCTGGCTGACCGGGCGGATTCCCGGCGGGGCATCGATCACGGTGGGGATGCTGTTCACCAGGTGCGCGGATGTCGCATAGAGGGCGTCGTTGCCGGGGCGGAACCGCACGTGGATGGGATGCTCGCCCTCGATGTCGACAGAATCGCCGACCTCGTGGCCCGCTGCCTCCGGGCGCAGGTGCAGGAGGAGGTCGAGGGTCATGAACTCGACTCCGTTGACGCGGCCCCTGGCCGTGTGCAGGAAGCCCTCCGTCGAGCCGGCCGGCACTGCTCCATACAGCGTGGGGGCATCGTCGGTGGCCACGTAGGGGACGAACTCCTGGGTGACTGGGCCGTCGAGTTCCAGGCCGAGCCCCTCGACGACCATGCGTATGGACTCCGGGAATCCGACATGGCCGGCGATGGAACCGTCAGCGTGACCCGCGTTGAATTCGTCCAGGGTGTAGCCGATCCCCAATCGTCGGTGGATGTCCCGGCCGAACCCGGACACGTCGACGACTCGCCGCCCGTTGACCTTGTCAATGTCCCAGCACAGGCCGCTGGCGGCCAGCACCAGGAAATCGAAGATGAACCCGGGGTTGACACCGGTCCCCAGCACCGAGGCCCCACCCCGCCTGGCTGCTTCGTCGATGCGGTCCCAGTCGGCTTCCCGGCCCGGCTCGCGATGGGCGAGCTCCTCGCACGCCGACACGAAGTTGACGCCCGCCTCGGCACACTCGACCACGTCATCAACCAACTGATGCAAGAACGAGCGCGAGCCGTCGACGACCGCCACCGGGCCCATGGCCAGGAGCTCGGACAACGCGCCGACCACGGGAATGGGTTTGGCCGCGCCCGCTCCGGCGATCTCGGCCATGTCGCGGCCGATGGCGTCGGGATCCGCGCTGCACACTCCGACGAGGTCGTAGTCGGAGCGATGGTTCAACAGCAGCCGGGCCGCGTGACGGGCTACCCCCCCGGATCCGATCATCCCTATGGGAAGCATCCGGCCCCCTCTCGTTCGGTGGCCCTAGGCATGATACGCAGCGCGCCGGGCGAGGGTTCAGTCGACCACCACGGTTTGCGCGGATGCGTCCGGTCGCCCGATCAGGCCGGTTCCCCGAAGTCGTCGGGCACGTGGATGGGCATGTCGGTCTTGGCCCATTGCTTCACGGTGTCGGCCACCTGGGAGGCCTCCTCGGGCGGCAGGGTGGCCACTATGGAGCGGCCCAGCGCCTCGAACACCGGGATCTCATCATCGGTTGGCGCCGGCATCGGCACCTTGCGGGCCATGGCCGCGTCCAGGGCCGGGGCCAGGCGCTCCAGCTTGACCCGGTCCCGTTCCGGCTCGCCCTCGGCGAACTCGTCCATCACGTCGGCCGCGAACAGTTCGAGAGTCTCGCAGATGTGGTCGTGGCGGTTGTTGCCTCCCTGCTGGATGAACACCACCTGGTCGACGCCGGCCTCGGCGAAGCCGCGAAGGTGCGCCCGGACCTGCTCGGGTGTGCCGATGCCGCTCTGTTCCCCCCGGTCCTCGATCGTGGGCCTGGCCTTCAGGTAGTCGGCCCAGATGTCGGTGCGGCCCGGCTTGTGCCGGCCGAAGATGTAGTGGTGGCCCAACCCGTAGCCGAAGAACTGGAAGCCGTCCAGGCCCCGGCGGCGGGCCTCGGCGGCGTCCGGATGCACCGACAGCCCGGTGACCATGGCGATGTTGGGGTTGATCGCGTGACCGATGGGCACGCACTCGGTCTCGAGGATCCGGTAGTAGTCCTGCACCCACGCGGCCGCGTCCTGCGGGTCGACGAACGAGAAGGTGAGCGCGCCCATGCCCAGCCGGGCCGCCAGTTTGATGGTCTCCCGGTTGGAGCAGGCCACCCACAGCGGGGGATGGGGCTTCTGCACCGGCTTGGGCACCACGTTGCGGCACGGCATCGAGAAGTACTCGCCGTCGTAGCCCGGGTAGGGGTCCATGGCCATCATGTTGCAGCACTGCTCGACGGCTTCCTGCCAGGCCGGCCGCTTGTCGTCGACCGAGACTCCGAACCCGCCCAGCTCCAGGATGGATGACGACTCGCCGGTTCCGAAGTCCACCCGGCCGCCCGATACCAGGTCGAGAGTGGAGACTCGCTCGGCGACGCGGGCCGGGTGGTTGTAGCCGGGAGGCATCAGCACGATCCCGTGACCGAGACGGATCCTGGTGGTGCGCTGGCTGCAGGCGGCCAGGAACACCTCCGGCGCGGACGAGTGCGAGTACTCCTCCAGGAAGTGGTGCTCCACCTCCCAGGCGTGGTCGAAGCCGAGTCTGTCGGCCAGCTCCACCTGCTCGAGCGCCTCGTTGAACAGCCGCTGCTCGTCGCCGTCGTGCCACGGCCGGGGAAGCTGGTGTTCGTAGAAGATCCCGAACTTCACGGCCGTGACCCTACGAGGTGTCTCAACGGATGCCGCCCGGTGACCAGCCGCTCACCTTGACCAATTCCCCGGCAACATCTGGCGGCGGGGGTAGATGATGGTGAACAGCACAAGATTGCAGACGTACCCGCCGGTGCACAGCACCCACACCCGTTTGAAGGCGGCCAGTTCGGCGGCGGGGCTGGGCGGCCGACCGATCAGGGCGAACGCGACCGCGATGGCGAACGCGACCGACAGTTGGAAGAACGTGGTGCGACCGGCGGTGGCCATGGCGTAGCGCTGCGGAGGAATGTCGCGCAGTGCCGCTCCCACCAGTTGCGAGAAGCCGGTGCCGGCCGACACCCCTATCAGCACTGTGGCGACGAGGAGCCGGCTGAGCGAGGGCTCGGTGGAGATCGTGAACAGTAGCCACAACAGCCCCGCCGCGCCGCAGGCTGATCCCACCGTGAGCAGGGGCGAGTTGCCGATCCGGTCGGCCAGCCGTCCGGCTTGCGGCGCCACCACGAACGACACCAGAGGACCCACCGAGTACGCGAGGCCGGTCTCCAGCGCCGACCACCCCCAGACCTCCTGGATGAAGGACGGCAGCGGCACCAGCAGGGCGAAGAAACCCAGCGCGAAGAACAGCGAGCCGACATTGCCGAGCACGAACGAACGGATGCGAAGCAGGTCGAGGTCGAACAACGGTGCGGGGTGACTCCGGCTCCGCCAAGCGAAGGCTGCCACCAGCAGGGCGCCGATCACGAATGAGCCGACGGTCGGCGCCGATCCCCACCCCCACGTCTCACCCTGGACGATTCCGAGGATGACCGCGCCGACGCCGACCGAGGCCAGAGGCACGCCGATCATGTCCACCCTGGTCTCGGAGACCTCGCCCACACTCTCCGGAAGCACTCGGGCCCCGACCACCAGAGCGGTCAGGGCGACGGGCACGTTGACATAGAACACGGCTCTCCAGCCGAAGGCCTCGATGAGTACCGTTCCCAGGGCCGGCCCCAGGGCTGCGGCCAGCCCTCCCGTCGCGCCCCAGGTTCCGATGGCGGTCTGGTGGCGGCTTCGGGGAAAGGCGTCGAGTAGCAATGCCATTCCCGCGGGGTACTGCATGGAGCCGCCGATGGCCTGCAGGGCCCGGGCCGCTATCAGCATCTCGATGCTGGTGGAGGCGCCCGCGGCCACCGATCCCAGCGCGAACAGCATCAGCCCGGCGCGGAAGACCCGCCGGCGGCCGTAGCGGTCGGCCAGCCAGCCCGACAGCAGCAGCAGCGCCGCCACCACGATCGAGTATGCGTTCACCACCCACGACAGCGCCGCCGGGGTGGTGCCCGCCAACGCGGCGCGGATGTCGGGCAGCGCCAGCGCGATGATCGTCAGTTCCATCGCGACCATGAACACGGCCACCGACACCACTGCCAGCGTCATCCACGCCGATCGGGAGACCGGTTCCATCGCCGGCAACTCTATGGATCGCGGTCCGTCGGGCCAGCAGCCGCGGCGCGAGTGGCTCTACTCTAAGGAAAGAGCCACTACTCTGATTAGACATATGCAGGGGTATCGCGCTATGGTTGGGTCCGACTCGATGCACATTGGCGATGTCTGCGCTCGTGGCGCTACGGTTTCGCCGCACAAGCAACCAGCCCGATAGGGGGAAAAATGGCCACTGACCTTGAGAGGTTCGTCGAGGCGGACGGACGCGAGGAGCAGATCCGCGAGGTGGAGGCTCGGATCGAAGCCGACGACATCCGGTACCTGTACTGCCAGTTCGTCTCGGTGACCGGACGGATCATGGGCAAGGGAATCCCGGCCAAGCACTTCGGCATGATCGCCCGCAAGGGCTTCCAGCTCGTCTACGGCTCCACCGCCAACCTCTTCATAGACCGCCATGGCAACTACATCGGGTATGGCCCCGAGGCCCGCGAGCTCGTCGGCATCGGCGAGCCCGAGACGTTCATGCCCCTGCCCTGGGACACCAGGACGGCCCGAGTGTGGTGCACGCTGTTCCGGGGCCGTGAGGAGGAGGTCGACGGGGGCGCCTACCTGACCTCGGACTGCCGCGGCAACCTCCGGCGGCTCCATGCCGACTTCGAGGCCAAGCATGGGCTGCACCTGCGGGCCGGCTGCGAGCCCGAGATGATGTGGCTCAAGGCTGACGCCGACGGCAAGCCCACTGTGGAGGGCATGACCAAGCCCAACTGCTACCACATCGACCAGTTCGCCGAGCTGCAGCCCCTGATCCACAGGGTGATCGAGTACTGCGAGGCCATGGGCCTGGACATGATCCAGGGCGACCACGAGGACGCCCCCGGTCAGCTCGAGCTGAACTTCAACTTCGACCGGGCCGAGCTGACAGCCGATCGGCTCACCACCTACCGCCAGGTCTGCAAGCAGGTGGGCCGCGAGCTCGGGGCTTTCCCGTGCTTCATGCCCAAGCCGTTCATGGGGGTGTCGGCCAACGGCTGCCACCACAACATCTCGCTGTGGGACGCCGACGGCAACAACAAGTTCATGCCCGAGGGCGACAACCCGCAGCTGCCCGGGCCGGTCGGCATGAAGGCCATCGGCGGGATCCTGGAGCACGTCCGGGCCCTGACCTGCCTCACCTCGCCGACGGTCAACTCCTACCGCCGTCTGTGGGACACGGGCTTCTGGGCGCCGGTGTTCGCGGACTGGGGCTTCCAGAACCGCACCACCGCCCTGCGGGTCAGCGCCCCGGGCCGTTTCGAGTACCGCTCGGTGGACAGCGCGGTCAACCCGCACCTGTCGTTCGCGGGTCTGCTCATGGCCATGGACGACGGCCTCGACCGCGGCCTCGACCCGGGCGAGCCCGAGGAGCGCAACATCTACGAGGCCATGGAGGCAGGCAAGGACGTCCAGAAGATCCCGCTCACCCTGGGCGAGGCCCTGGAGGCCCTGCGCAGCGACGATGTCGTCATGCGGGCGCTCCCGGGCGAAATGAGCAACGTGTTCTTCCACTACAAGGGCGACGAGTGGGAGCGGTTCCTGGCCACCGTGACGGATTGGGACGTGGAGGAGTACCTGGACGTCCTGCCCTGACATCAAGCACCCGAGCCGGTCCTACGGGACCCACCAACAACCCAGAAAGTCACCTTCCAAGGGGGTAGAAACCATGTGCGGCATAGCGGGCGTAATACACCGGGACGGCACCGCCGATGTCGGCGCCGAACTCACGGCCATGCTCCAGTCGATGAAGCACCGCGGGCCGGACTCCACCGGCTATGCGGTGTACGGACCGGCCGACGACCTCGTCGTGATCCGCTTCGTGCTGGCCGAGCCCAACAAGAGCACCGGCTTCGGGATGGAGGAGCGCCTGGAGCGCAACCGGGCCGAGGTCGAGAGCCGGCTGGCCAAGATCGGTGCCGAGGTGGCCACGGTCACCAGCGACACCGGCTACGCCTTCCGGGCCACCATCCGCTACGGCGGCGACCTCAAGGCGCTGGCCGACTACCTCGAGGACGTGCCCGGCTGCGAGGTGCTGTCTCTGGGCAGTTCGCTGGAGATCATCAAGGATCTCGGCGACGCCCAGACGGTGAGCGGCCAGTACAACCTGGGCTCGTTCCAGGGCACCCACGGCATCGGCCATGTGCGCATGGCCACTGAGTCCGAGGTCGACCTGGCCAGCGCCCACCCCTACTGGGCCTACCCCTTCGCGGATGTGGCCGTGGTCCACAACGGACAGCTCACCAACTACCACCAGTGGCGCCGCCGCTTGGAGCAGCACGGACACCGCTTCCAGAGCGAGTGCGACTCCGAGATCATCGCGGTGTACCTGGCCGAGTACATGGCGCGGGGGCTGTCGCTGGAGACGGCCATGAAGCACAGCCTCGACGACCTCGACGGCGTGTTCACCTACGTGTGCGTCACCGGCCACGAGCTCGGGATCGCCAAGGACGAGATGGCGGCCAAGCCGCTGGTGCTGTTCGAGTCCGACCCCCTGGTGGCCGTGGCCACCGAGGAGGTCGCCATCCGTGCTGTTGTCAAGCGCGAGGTCGAGACCCGAGACCCCTACGAGCGCGAGGTGCTGGTATGGCAGGTCTGAGCTCACACCACGGCCGCGGAGGGGAGCAGTGATGCCCGGTTCAGGTTCACGCAGCGGCGTCAGCTACGACGCCCGGGGGCTGGTCGAGCCCCATGCCGAGATGCCCGACAACATCGAGGTCGATGGCGGCCGGGCCCGGTTCGACGCGGCCGACTTGACGATCCGTCAGATCAACATGGCCCTGCGCCAGCTCATCTACAACGACGGCATCGTCGACGTGACCGTGCTGAATCCCTCCTCCAAGCACTCGCTGGCGGTGGGGATCCTGAAGCGCTGCCGGATCCACTTCGAAGGAAGCCCGGGCTGGTTCGCATGCGGGCTCATCGACGGTCCCGAGGTGACCATCAACGGCCGGGTGGGCTGGTCGGTGGCCGAGAACATGATGTCGGGCGTGGTGACCATCGAGCGCAGCGCGGGATCGCTCACCGGCGCAGCCATCCGAGGCGGCGACCTGATCGTCAAGGGCGACGTCGGGGCCCGCACCGGCATCGACCAGAAGGGCGGCACCATCATCGTCACCGGCGACGTCGGCATCAACACCGGCTTCATGATGCAGCGGGGCCGCCAGATCATCTGCGGCAACGCCGGCATGAACCTGGGCGACTCCATGTACGACGGCGCCATCTACGTGGCCGGCAAGGTGCGCTCCCTGGGCGTGGATTGCGTTCCCGGCGAGTGGGACGACGCCGACACCGAGCTGATCGGGCGCAAGTTCCGCATCCACGGGCTCGGCGACCCGCCCCAGTTCCAGAAGTTCGTGTGCGGCAAGCAGCTCCACAACTACGACGCGCTCGAGCCCTCCGAACGCAAGCTCGTCATCCACTAGGGGGTGGGTTATGGCTGAAGTAAACAAGAGCACCGACGTACTCGGCAAGAGCCGGATCTTCACGCCGGAGGTCATCAACGACATCCATGTGAAGTCCGAACTCGGCCGGTACCGGATGCGGGGCTTCTCCATCTTCAAGAAGATCCCCCACTGGGACGAACTGGTGTTCCTACCCGGAACGCTCACCCGGTTCGTGATCGAGGGCTACCGCGAGAAGTGCGAGACCAAGACGGTGATCGGCTCGCGCTTCGCGGCCAAGCCACTGGAACTGGAAGTCCCGGTCTACATCACCGGGATGAGCTTCGGCGCGCTGTCGCTGGAGGCCAAGATGGCCCTGGCCAAGGGCGCCTCCATGGCCGGTACCGCCACCTGCTCGGGCGAGGGCGGGATGATCCCGCCCGAGCGCGACCTGTCCACCAAGTGGTACTACCAGATCATCCAGAGCCGCTACGGCTTCAACCCTCACCACCTGATGCTGGCCGACGCGGTGGAGTTCTTCATCGGCCAGGGCTGCAAGGTCGGCCTCGGCGGCCACCTCATGGGCCAGAAGGTCACCGAGCAGGTGGCCGAGATGCGGTCGTTGCCTGCCGGCATCGACCAGCGCTCCCCGGCCCGGCACCCGGACTGGCTCGGCCCCGACGACCTGTCGCTCAAGATCCAGGAGGTGCGGGAGGCCACCGACTACCAGATCCCCATCCAGCTCAAGCTGGGCTCGGCCCGGGTCTACGACGACGTGCGCATGGCGGCCAAGTGCGGCCCCGACGTGATCTACCTCGACGGCGCTGAGGGCGGCACCGGCGCGGGTCCCCACCTCGCCACCGAGGAGACCGGCATCCCGCTGATGGCGGCCATTCCCGAGGCTCGCCGTGCCCTCGAGGATGTGGGCCTGGCCGACGACATCGACCTGGTGGTGGCCGGCGGCATCCGCAACGGCGGCGACGTGGCCAAGTGCCTGGCCCTGGGGGCCAATGCGGTGGCTCTGGGAACGGCCGCGCTGATGGCGCTGAACTGCAACAAGGAGATCCCCGGGGTCACCGACTACGAGGGCACCATCGGGGTTCCCGCGGGCGAGTGCTATCACTGCCACACCGGCCGCTGCCCGGTGGGGGTGGCCACCCAGGATGTTGAGCTGCGCAAGCGCCTCGACGTCGACGAGGCCGCCCTGCGGGTCTACAACTTCCTGATCACGCTGACCATGGAAGTGCAGATGCTGGCCCGGGCCTGCGGCAAGACCGACATCCACTCGCTGGAGCCCGAGGACCTGGCTGCGCTCACCCACGAGGCCGCGGCCATGGCCAAGGTGCCCCTGGCCGGCACCAACTACATCCCCGGCGTCACCGAGGAGCGGACGCTGCAGGAGATCCGGGACCTGTTCGACAAGCACGTCATCGACGGAGGGATCTGACATGGCAGGATCGGCAAGCACGGGCGAGAGCCCCCGCGAGACCCGCACCGTCGCCATCGACGCAGAGGTGCTGGCCGGGAAGCGGTTCGAGTACCAGGAGGACATGTCCCTGGTGGAGGGCATCGACCTGCTGGCGGCCACGCCGGGACAGGACATCAACTGGCTCGAGGACATCACCCTGCTGGAGGAGGACGGCGTGCCCGCGGTGTTCGACCGCTACTCGAACTCCTTCCTCAAGATCTACTTCGACATCCCGGAGGGCCGCGAGGACGAGATCGCCCGCAAGGTGCTCATCAAGCACCTGACCGAGGGCAACTCCTACGGGATCACCCTCAAGGACATCCACTGCAAGTTCCCGCAGGTGGAGCTGGGGCCGTGGGTGGAGGACTCCCCGATTGTGGGCACCGACTGGAGGCAGCCGGTGCTGGAGGGCTGGACCGCCCCCACCGGCCACTGATGAGTCTCTAGGCTGGATCGAGCACTCAAGGAGGGAAAGGGCCATGGGACTTCCCAACTCGGCGCGCTACGTGATCATCGGCGCCGGCATCCACGGCCTGTCGACTGCATGGAACCTGGCCCGCGACCTCAGGTCGTCGGGACGGGGATCGGGCGGCGACGTGGTCGTGATCGACAAGACCGGCGTGGGCGCGGGCGCCTCGGGCATCGCCTGCGGCGTCGTCCGCAACAACTACTTCCAGCCGGCCATGCGCGAGCTGATGGCCCATTGCGTGGACGTCTGGGAGAGCGACCCGGAGGCCTTCTCCTACCACCCGGTCGGCTACCTCCAGATCAGCCACGAGGCCATGCGGGCCGACGTGACCTCGATCCACGAGCAGCAGAGAGCCATCGGCTACTCGTCCACCTTCGTCGAGGGCGCGGAAGCCTCGACGGCCTACATGCGGGGCATCTTCGACGACTGGCAGGCGCAGGGAATCACCAGCGTGCTGCACGAGCACCGGGGCGGTTACGCCAACAACATGGCATCGCTCAAAGGGCTGCTACAGAAGGCTGAGGCCGAGGGGGTCGCCGTGGTGGGCGGCGTGACCGTGACCGGCTTCGACCGTGACGCCTCCGGAGCGGTCACCGCCGTGCTCACGGACCAGGGTCCGGTGGCCTGCGAGCAGGTGGTGGTGGCGGTGGGGCCGTGGGTCCAGCAGATCTGGGCCATGCTCGACCTTCCCTTCGCCGTCGACGTGCTCGGCGCCGACGACCGGTTGCACCGCCGGCCCACCTGGACCTACATGTGCCTGCAGGAGGGCACCCTCGGCGTCGATCCGGGCTTCCTGACCGACAACGACGGCAACATGCCGCCGGTGGTCCACATCGACACCGACGCCCCCCTACACGACGAGCAAGGTCTTGTAACCGAGGGTCCGTGGGGCATCTACTACAAGCCCGACTTCAGCTTCGGCGGGGTGCAGGGCGGCTACGTGCCCTACGTGGTGGACAAGCCAGCCGCCGAGGTGGCCGTCGACCCCTACGGCCCGGACTCGCCCGACTTCATCGTGGGCGCCGAGTTCTACCGCACATGGACCGCGGCGCTGGCCCACTGCCAGAAGCGCTTCGAGGGCAAGTCGCACCTCATGAGCACCGAGCCTTCGGGCGGCATCGGCAGCTTCTCACCCGACAACTTCCCGGTGTTCGACACGTTCTGCGACAACGTCTACTTCATCGCCGACTCCAATCACGGCTACAAGATGATCGGTGTAGGGACGCTGGTGGCCCGGGAACTGCTGGGCGAGCCCCAGGCCCTCCTCGAGCCGTTCCGCTGGTCGCGCTATGCCGAAGGCAAGCTTCACCCGGTGAGCAACTCCCCCTATCCCTGGAGCTAACAGCGCGGATGGGCGAGGGGGACCGTACGATTTGAGTATTGCACCCCTAGTAATACCCACTGACTACGTCGAGTCCTACGAACGCGCTCGGCGTGTGGATCCTTCCAGGGCCAGGAACTACATCGTCCATACGATGGTCGCCGATCCGGTGTGCGACGAGATGATGGCACAGCTCGACGCCGTCCCGCTGCGAGACGCCGACCGGTTCATACGGGCGGCCATCGAGGATCCCGACGATCCCTCGCTGAACGATGCCCCGGCCGGCGTGCACACGTTCGTCGAGGAGCTGGAGACCGTCCCCGCCTGGGTCGACCAGAACGACTTCGCCGGCGGTGTCCGCGCCTTTCATCGCGACTCCTCGGCGTGCCTGGCCGCCATGCTGGGAGGGGTGCTGGTCGAAGGGTTCTCGACCACCATCGCCAAGTCCTTCTTCATCACCGGAAGGCTGCGCGACCAGGGGGTCCGGCGCCTGCGGCAGAACAACCGTCACATGATCGAGATACTCCTCCCGGGAGGCTTGGAGACCCGGGGTGACGGCTGGAGGCTCTCGGTGCGGATCCGGCTGGTCCACGCCAAGGTCAGGCAGCTCTTCAACGAGTCCGACGAGTGGGACTCCACCGCCGGGGGAGTGCCACTCAGTGCGGCTCAGGTCGGCTATGCGCTCACCGCGTTCTCCGCGAGGATGCTGCAGCACATGAAGAGCTTGGGCGCCTCCTACGACGACACCGAGCGCGACGGCTTCATGGCCGTCTGGAGGTACTCGGGGTACTTGATGGGGATCCCCGAGACGATCCTCTATCACGACTACGACGACGCTCTGGAGCTGTTCAGGATCGGCGGGCTGTGCGAGCCCGATCCGGGCATGGAGTCGGTCGTCCTGGCCAACTCGCTGGTCAACTCCGCTCCTGTGGTGGCGGGCATCACCGATCCGGCCGCCCGCCGCAAGCTCGCCAAGTACGTCTTCCTGGTGTCGCGGGCCATGATCGGCAACCAGATGGCCGACAGTCTCCAGTACCCGCCCAACCACAGCTTCGGCGTGCTGCCGTGGTTCCGCTTCCAGCGGCGCTACCACCAGTTCCTGAAGAAGCGGCTTCCCAAGCTGTCCAGGGAGTCGAGCTTCACCGCCTTCAACACGCTGCTCGAAGTGTCGGCCCTGGACGAACTGGACATCGAGTACAAGCTTCCCGACCATATACACGCCGAGGAGTCCCGCTGGTGGTGAGGCGGGGAGTGGGCTGCGCCCGGCTGACCGGTAGAGGCTGATGTACGTCCGGCTGGCTCGCTGGTGCTTCGCCCATCCTTGGTGGGGCGTCGTCACTTGGCTCCTGATCCTGTTCGCGATCCTGGGTGTCGCCAGGAACCTCGGGGAGGCCTACAGCGGCGACCTGGCCATTGCCGGCACCGAGAGCGACGACGGGAATGACCTTCTCAAACGCCATTTCGACGGCGCGGGCGCCGGCCCCGGCGGAACCATCGTGTTCCGGGCGGAGCAGGGGGTCGACGATCCTGCGGTGAGAGCCGCGATGAACGACCTGTTCGATCGGGTGAGGGCGCTGGAGGAGACCAGCTTGATCTCGCCCTACGACCCGCTGGTAGGACCGCTCCGCATCGCCCGTGACGGCCCCGAGGCGGGTCGGATCGCATACGCCGATGTGAGCCTCCCACCCGGCACCAGCGGCACCGAGGCTCAGGACATGGGCAGGACCATCGAGGGCCTGATCGAGGAGCTCGACCTGCACTCCATCGATGGGCTCGATGTGCAGGTCGGCGGGATCTGGTTCGCGGAGTTGAGGCCGCCGGAGTCCGAGGCCATCGGGTTGGCCTTCGCCGTCTTCATCCTGATCGCCGTGCTGGGCTCGGTGGTGGCCATGGGAGTGACCGTCGGCGCGGCTCTGGTCACCGTCGGGATCGGCGCAGCTGCCATCGTCGCCTTCAGCAACTTCATGACCGTGCCCGACTTCGCGCCGGCCACCGGCTTGATGATCGGGCTGGGGGTGGGCATCGACTACGCCCTGTTCATCATCACCCGATACCGGGACGCTCTGGGCGAGGGTCACGGGCGCGAGCAGGCGCTGGTGGTGGCGCTCGACTCTGCCGGCCGCTCAGTGATATTCGCGGGCGCGACGGTTGTCGTGTCGCTGCTGGGGATGCTGTTCATCGGCATCCCGTTCGTGACCGGTTTCGGAGTGGCCGCAGCCGCCACGGTGGCGGTGGTGATGGTTGGATCGGTGACGCTGCTGCCCTCGCTCATCGTCCTGCTGGGCGACCGCATGACCGTCACCCGCGTCCGGGGAATGGTGGCCGCCGTCCTCCTGAGCGTGTCCCTGTTCGGATTCGGGGCCGGTATCGAGCCACTGGCCGGAGCCCTGCCCGCGGCGGTCATCGTGCTGGTGATCGGACTATTCGGGCGGGACCGCAACCCGCTGAGACGGCGCTTGGAGCCGCGTCAGGTCCGGCCTCTGCGTGAGACCGGGTGGTACCGCCTGAGCCGCACCGTGCAGGCCCGGCCCTGGGTGTTCGCAGTCGGCGGCACCCTGCTGCTGCTGCTGCTGGCTGCGCCGGTGCTGGCTCTGCGGTTCGGCTTCGCGGACGAGAGCAACTACGCCGCCGAGACCACGACCCGGAAGGCCTATGACCTGCTGGTCGACGGCTTCGGGGTGGGCGCCAACGGTCCCCTGCTGGTGGTGACCGAGGTATCGGGAGGCGCCCAGATGGCCGAGTTGAACCGTCTGGGACAGGCCCTTGCCGCTACCGACGGAGTCGTATTCGTCAGCCCAGCCATCCCGAACAGCCCGCTGGCGCCGACCGCGGCCGCTATCGAGGTCCGGCCGGCGACCGGGCCTCAGGCCGCCGAGACCGAGGAGCTCGTCAAGTACCTCCGTACCGCAGTGATCCCCGCAGCCACCGCCGGCACGGACCTGGAGCCCGCGATCACCGGGCTGGTGGCGGTTAAGGCTGATGTCAGCGACTTCCTGAAGTCGCGCACCGCGGTCTTCTTCATCGCGGTGCTGGGCGCCTCGTTCCTGTTGCTGATGGCCGTGTTCCGCTCGCTGGTGGTGCCGCTCAAGGCGGTCATCATGAACATGCTCTCGATCGGCGCGGCCTACGGCGTTCTGGTGGCCGTGTTCCAGTGGGGCTGGCTCGGCGGTCTCGTGGGAGTCGAGCCGGGACCGATCGAGCCGTTCATGCCGATGATGCTGTTCGCGGTGCTGTTCGGCCTGTCCATGGACTACGAGGTCTTCCTGCTGTCGCGGATGAAGGAGGAGTTCGAGCGCACCGGCGACGCGGTGAACTCCGTGGCCGACGGCCTGGCCGCCACCGCCCGAGTCATCACGGCCGCCGCGCTGATCATGGTGTTCGTGTTCGGGAGCTTCGTGCTCGAGGACCAGCGCGCCATCAAGATGTTCGGTCTCGGCCTGGCGGCCGCGGTGGCCGTCGACGCCAGCCTCGTCCGGATGCTCATCGTGCCTTCGACCATGGAGCTGCTCGGGGCCCGCAACTGGTGGCTGCCGGGCTGGCTGGACCGGATCCTGCCCAACCTCGACGTCGAGGGGAGTGCCGAGCGCTCGAGCCCGCCGGTGAGCGCCTGAGCGCCCGTCCGTCAGACCCAGGTGTCGCCGTCGGTGGCGCTGGCCTCCGCGGGTGCCTCCATCGGCAGGGTGATGATCATCTCGGTGAACTCGCCCGGCTCGGACTCGACCTGGATGTTGCCGCCGTGTCGGCGCACGATGTCGCTCGAGATTGAGAGGCCCAGCCCGGTGCCCTGATCGGTGGGCTTGGTGGTGAAGAACGGGTTGAAGATCTTCTCGATCACGTCGGGTGGCATCCCGGTGCCGTTGTCGCGGATGCGAACCTCGATGTGCTCGTTGGATCGCACCGTCTTGAGCCAGATGGTCGGCTGGAATGACTCGTTGCCGGCCGCGATCTCGGAGAGGTGGCGCTCCTTGGTTGCATGGCCGGCGTTGGTCACCATGTTCAGGAAGACCCGTCCCAGATCCTGGGCGATGACCGTCAGCGAACCCACGTCCGGGTCGAAGTCCTCCTGGATGTCCAGTTGGAAGTCGGGATCCAGGGCCCTGGCGCTGTGGAAGGACAGCTGGGCGTGCTGCTCGATGAGGCCGTTGATGTCGGTGAGCTGCCACTCACCGGAGTCGCGGCCCATCATGAGCATGTCGCGAACGATCCGGTCGGCCCGCTCGCCGTGGGAGCGGATGCGCTCGACGTTGCCGGTCAGATCGCCCGCGATCTCGTTGATGTAGTCCTTGTTGTCGTCGCTGAGATCACCGCCGATGTCCTCGAGCAGTTCCTTGAGCTCGTCGATGAGTTCCCCGGAGGCCTCGGCGAAGTTCTTGACGAAGTTCAACGGGTTCTTGATCTCGTGGGCGACGCCGGCGGTGAGCTCGCCGAGAGCGGCCAGCTTCTCCCGGGTCACTATCTGGTCCTGGGCTTTGTGCAGCTCGGCCAGGACCCCTTCGAGCTCTTCGTTCTTGCCCTGCAACTCGTCGGCGAGCTGCTCCACCAGGTTGAGGCGTTGCACCTCCAGGGCGTGGCGCCGGAACACCTCCAGCGTGGCGGCCATGTCGGCGACCTCGTCCCGACCGCTGATCGGGACGATCACCTCGAGGTCGCCGCCGGCCATCCGGCGCATCCAGTCCGACAGTAGTCCGATGCGGCGCACCAGGACCCTGCCGACGAACAGCCAGACGATCAGGAGCGCCCCCAGGACGCTCACCGCGCTGATCGCCAGCAGGATCGACCGCGCTGTGGTTATGGCCTGCTCGGACGCGGCGGTGGCCTCCGCGGCCCGTGCCTGGGAGTCACCCACCAGGTCGTCGACCTCCCCCACCAGCGTCCGCGCCAGTTCGCTGTTCTGGACGAGCAGTTCCTCATTGCGCTCCACGATCGCGAACTCACTCGCAGCCAGGTCGAAGGAGTTGTTGGTGCCGAGCCCCAGCTCGTCGATCCGCGAGAAGATGGGTGCGGCGTCGGCGTGGAACCGCGTGCCCGCCAGCGTCGCCAAGTTCCGCTGGATCCGGCTGGCGGCCACTTCGAATCGCTCCCTGAGCGGCTCCAGCAGACTCTCGTCGGAGAGGGTGAACGCGGTTGCCAACAGGTCCGAGGCGATGTTGGCGTCCGCCTCCAACTCGGCCAGGCGCCGGTACCGGAATACCTCCGCCTCTGAGAAGTGCTCGGATCGGGCGACCGGAGACTCGTCCAACTCGATGTAGCCGGTGAAGGTGTAGAAGAGCTGATCGTCGATTGCGGGGACCAGCACCGCGCTCACCTGGTTCCGCAACCCCACCAGCTCTCCCTGCTGGGCGACCCGTTGATCGATCAGCTGGAGTCGCGTAGAGACCTCGCTGCGGATCTCCTCAATGTTGGAGATGAGCATGTCAGCGCTCTGCCGGAGCTGTGCGACGCTGGCAGGGTCGCTCTCGCTCTGCTCCAGGACCGCCATCTGCTCCTCGAAGGTGAGCACGGTCTGATCCACCCGCTGCCCCTCCTGGAAGAGCTCGAGGGATGACGACGCCGCGGCCAGGCTGGGGGCTGCGTTGGCCAGGATCCCGCCGTACTGCGCAACGCCGAAGGCGGCGGCCAGTTCGGGCACGCTGCCCTCGTTGACCCGGGCCTGGGCATCGCCGACCCGGTTGAAAGAGAACCAGCCGACGAGGCTCGCGGCCAGTGTCATGGCAACCGCCCCACCGATGCCCAGGTAGAGCTTGGTGGAGATGCGCGACCAGATCCCCAGCGACCGCGCGGCCTCGTCAGCGGGTGGGCCTGCGATGGGGTCGTTTGCGGGTGGTGGGCCTGCGATGGGGTCGTTCGTGGGTGGTGGGCCTGCGATGGGGTCGTCTGTGGGTGGTGGGCCTGCGATGGGGTCGTTTGTGGGTGGTGGGCCTGGGCCTGCGATGGGGTCGTCGGCGGGCGCGACTGCGTCGTCCGCCGCCGGGTCGCCGGCCACGTCTGTCATTGGGTCACCCATATGGCGGTCTCGTCTGTCATTGGGTCACCCATATGGCGGTCTCGTGCAACGTGTGTACCGGGTGGTACTCACCGTCCGAGCCGATCACCGTCAGGAACACCTCGTCGGAGCCCTGGTTGTCGCCTTCGCCGAACTGCAGCTCGAATCCGTCGATGTCGTAGCTCCCGCGGTCGATCAACTGGGCGAGCAGGCAGGATCGCTGGACGTCCGCATCGCACTCCTGCAGCGCGCTGATCACCATGCGCCCGGCCAGATAGCCCTCCAGGGACACGAACCCCGGCTCGGCCTCCGGGTCATGGGCGGCCAGGGCCTCCAGATAGGCATGCACTACCGGTAGCGAGTCGTCCTCCGGGAACGGCACCACCTGGGTGACCAGCACTCCCGCTCCGTCCGGCCCGAGTTCCTGGGCCAGCGCGTTGCTGCCGACGAAGGAGACCGTCATGAACACCGGGTCCATGTCGGTGCGGCGGGCCCAGGAGATCAGCCTCGCGACCGGCTCGTAGGCACCGATCATGATCACCGCCTCCGGTTCTCCGAGCCGCAGGTCCAGCAAGGCTGTCTTCACTGCGGTGGTGTTGCGCGGGTAGATCCCGATCGAGACCGGCTCCATGTCGCGCCGTGCCAGCGCCGCGACCGCGCCCCGGAAGCCGGCCCGCCCGAACGAGTCGTTCTGGTACATGACACCGATCCGGGTGATGCCCAAGTCATCGGTGAGCCGGGCCACCATCTCCTCGGTCTCCTGGTTGTACGAGGCTCTCAGGTTGATGATGTTGTCCCACTCGTCGTCGCGCAGGAAGGCGGCGCCGGTGAAGGGCGCGATGTAGGGGACCCCGGAGTCACGCGCGATTGGCGTGGCGGAGCGCGACGTCGGCGTGCCGACCGCTCCGATCAAGGCGAACACCTGCTCCTGTTCGATGAGGTGGCGGGTCATCACGATCGCGTCCTCGGGTTCGTACGCGTCGTCCAGGGACTGCAGTTCCAGGGAGCGTCCGTGGACGCCGCCCTGCCGGTTGACCTCGTCGAACGCGGCCAGGATGCCAAGCCGCATGTTCTTGCCGAGTTCCTGGGCGGGGCCGCTGAATGCCGCCGATTGCCCGAACAGGATGCGGTCGTCCGACAGGCCGACCAGCGACTCCTGCGAGGCGCTGGGTGCGGTAGGTGCCGTAGCAGTAGCGGGACCCGGTGCCTCCTCGATCGCGTCCTCGGATGCGCACGCGGTCAGAAGCAGCGAGGCCGCGAGGGCTAGCCGGATGCCTGCCGTCGGGAAGTGAAGCGGCATGCGACCCCGGCTCATTTCACCTTGCGGGCAACGATCCTCAGACGGTTCTGGCCGGACTCCCTGCGGTACTCGACGTCGTCCATCAGGGTCTTCGTGAAGTGCACTCCCAGGCCGCCGATCGGGCGGCTCTCGATCGGCGACGTCAGGTCCGGAGCGGGTGCTTCGGTCAGCGGGTCGAACGGCTTGCCCTCGTCGGTGATCTCGATGACCACTGTCTCGTCGGTGGACGTGACCGCTACCTCCACGTCCCCGGGCGTGTCGATGTACGCATAGTCCACGACGTTCTGCGCCAGCTCGTCCACCACCAGGCTGATACGGAAGGTCAGCTCGCCCGACCAGCCGTCCTCCTCGCCCAGTTCCTCTATAGCGGCCACCAAGTCAGCCAACTCGGTGTAGCTGGTCTTGCGCACCTCGCTGTTGGTGTCGGCTCTCAGGAACAGCATGACGGCAATCAGGCCTCTCGACGCAGGACCAGGCAGGTCGTGTCATCGAACTGGGGCACGTCCCCGGCGAAGTCGTTCACGAGGTCGATGACCCGATGCCCGGCGTCCTCCGCGTCCTGCGGGGGGTTCTGTTCGAAGGCCTCGCGGAGGCGATGCAGCCCGAGCTGCTCCTCCTCGCTGTTGATCGCCTCGGTCACGCCGTCGGTGTAGAGGACCACGGTGTCGCCGGGCTCCAGCCGGTGTGAATGCTGGTGGTAGTCGAATCCCGGCAGCACCCCCAGGGCGAGTCCCTCGGTCACGGGAAGCTGGGTGGTGGACCCGTCAGCGTGCACGACGAGCGGGGGATCATGGCCACCGTCGGCGTAGGTCAGTTCTCCGGTCTCGGGGTCGTACACCGCGTAGATCATGGTGACGAACATGCAGGCGTCGTTGTCCTCGTTGAGCACGTCGTTCACTTCGGAGAGGGCCTCCCCGGGGCCGTCGGCCCGCATGGCCGCGCCCTTCAGCAGCGTCCGGCTCGACATCATGAACAGCGCCGCCGGGACGCCCTTGCCGGAGACGTCTGCGATGGCCAGTCCCACCTTGCCGTCGGACAGGCCCACCACGTCGAAGAAGTCGCCGCCCACGTTTCGGGCGGGCTGCATGGTGCCGAACAGCTTGTAGTCGTTATTCCGGGCGAACTTGTTCGGGAGAATGGACTGCTGCATCATGCTCGCCACGTTCAGTTCATTCTGGAGCACGACGAGTTTGTCCCTCGCGCTGAGAGCTTCTCGCCACTCACGTATGTGCTGCAGTGTCCGATCGATGGTGAACTTGAGGTCGTCGAAGTCGACCGGCTTGGTGACGAAATCGAAGGCACCCCGATTCATGGCGATTCGGATGTTCTTCATGTCGCCGTACGCCGAGATGATCACGGCGCGGATGTCCGGAGCCACGTCCGGGATCCTCTCGAGGAGCGTGAGTCCATCCATCTTCGGCATGTTGATATCCGACAGCACCATGTCGATCGACTCGTCCATATCGAGAGCCTCTAGCGCCTCGACACCGTTCCTGGCAAAGACGAATTCGTAGACGCCAGTCCTTATGTACCGCCGCATCCTCTGCAGCATCAGCGGCTCAAGATCGGGCTCGTCATCGACTACGAGGATCTTGTGCTTCTGCCCCGATTCGGTCGTGGTCATTCGGGTCCTCTTTCGCGAAGTGAAGTTCTACCTATGCACCGACCGCTGAGAGTGCCTCGGCCTGGGATTGATGAATCTCAATGATCTTGTCGAAGCCGCTGATCTTGAAGACTTCACGAATGGAGTCGTCCATCGAGCAGAGCGCGAACTTCGTTCCGGACTTCTGGAGACTCTTTGCGGTCAGGAGTATGACTCGCATCCCGGCGCTGCTGATGTACGCGACGTCCTCGAAGTCAAGAACCAGCGCTGCGTCGGAGTCCGCGACCACGGCCTCCAACTCGGAGTGGAACTCCCGCGAGTTGGAGCTGTCGATGCGGCCGTCGGCCTTCGCAATGACGGTTCCGTCCGCTCGCTCCGCGTTGATCCCCATTCGTGAACTCTCCCTGAGCGCAAGATTGCCGGTAGCCGACTCAACTGTACCCGACCATCAGAATCTACCTCAGGCCCGGGCACTGGGACCGTAGGTTAGATGCATCAGCTCGCCGTCGGCGAACCGACTCGGTCTGAGCGCGCCGGCATCGATCCGGGGCGCGCTGCCGACCTGTTCGACGCCGAGCACCTGGGCGGCTACGACCTCGCCGATGCACGGTGACAGCTTGAGCCCGTGCCCGGACAGCCCGACGGCGAGGTACAGCCCGGTCACATCGGCGAGCTCGGAGGCCCACCCAAGGATCGGGTGGTAGTCCGGGGTGATGTCGTAGGCCCCGCTGATGGTCGAGTCGATCCGGGCGACGGTCAGCCCCGGGAGCCGCTCCGACAGCGCCTTCTCGAGGCGCACCCAATGCTCACGGTGAGCCTCCGGCGGGGCGTCAGCCAGCGGATCGTCCACCTCGGGCATCTCCGGCGGGTAGGCCACCGCGATGATGCGGCGACCCATGTCGGGACGGATCACCAGGTTGGAGTTGCCGTCGGTGATGCAGGTGTGCAGGGCGCGGGCCCCGGGCTCCTGCTCGAGCGTGACCATGTCGAGGCGCCGTCGCTCGATGGGCAGGCGCACTCCGATCGGATCGAGCAGGTCGGGCGCCCATGCCCCCGTGGCCACCACGACCACCGGAGCTTTGATCTCTCCCGAGTCGGTGGCCACTCCCGCTACCGCTCCGTCGGTGACGAGGATCTCCTGCACTCCGAGCGGGGTCAGCACGCGCGCGCCGTGCCCGGTCGCGGCGCCGAGCCAGCTCAGCACCATCTTCGTGACGTCGATGTACCCGCCCTCGGGTTCGTAGGCGCCGCCCGCCAGACCGGCGGCATTCACCAGCGGCTCGATGTCCGCTATCTCGTCGGGGCCGACGACTCGGGTGTCCACGCCCAGGCGCCGGCCCAGCTCGACGTTGCGCCGCAAGCCGTCGATCTGGTCGGCGGTGACGATCAGCATGTAGCCGAACCGGACGTACCCGGGATCGCCGTAACCCACCTCGGCGTCCCAGTTCCGGAGGCAGTGGAAGCCCCTCAGCGCCATGCGCACCAGGAGCTCGTTCGAGTAGTGCTGACGGATCTGGCCGAAGGTCCGGCCCGAGATCCCCCCGACGGGCGAGCGGGCGTCGACCACGGCTACCCGGAGGTCAGAGTGCCGGGCGAGCTGGTAGCCGATGCTGGCGCCGGACACGCCTGCGCCTATCACGATGACATCGGCCTCGGCGGGCGGTGTCCGCATAGCCGCGGATGGTACCGGTGTTCAGCTCTCCGAGAGGGACTTAACAGCTCGGCGGTGGGAGCGGAGCACCCGCTCGGTGTAGCCGTTGGGCTCGTCCCGAGCGGAGAAGACGAGCTCCAGCGCCGCTTGGAACGGGATGCTGGAGCCGTATTCGGGAGCCATGGGCTCGTAGCCGGCGTCGCCTGCGTTCTGCTGGTCGACGAGGTTGGCCATGCGTCGCATCGTCTCGCGTACCTGATCGGAGTAGACGAGTCCGTGGTGCAGCCAGTTGGCGATGTGCTGGCTCGAGATGCGCAGGGTGGCTAGGTCCTCCATGAGCCCGGTGTCACCGATGTCGGGCACGGTGGAGCATCCCACGCCCTGGCCCACCCAGCGGACCAGGTATCCGAGGATGCCCTGGACGTTGTTGTCCAGCTCGCGCTGGATCTCGCCCGGGCCGAGCTCGCGGCCTGGTTGCAGCACCGGGATCTCGATGAGGCTGGCGAGGCGGGCCGGGGTGCGGTCGGTGAGGTCACGCTGGCGGTCGGCCACGTCCACCAGGAAGTAGTGCATGGCGTGGAGCGTCGCCGCGGTGGGCGACGGCACCCACGCGGTGCTGGCCCCTGCGATCGGGTGCTGGATCTTGGCCTTGGCCATGGCCGCCATCTCGGCCGGCATGGTCCACATCCCCTTGCCGATCTGGGCCCGCCCCCGCAGCCCGCAGGCCAGCCCGGTGTCGACGTTGGAGTTCTCGTACGCGCCCAGCCAGGCCGCGGCCCTCATCTCGGCCTTGGGGATCACCGGTCCGGCCTCCATGTCGGTGTGGATCTCGTCGCCGGTGCGGTCCAGGAAGCCGGTGTTGATGAACACCACCCGGTCGCGGGCTCTCCAGATGCATTCCTTGAGGCCGAGCGACGTGCGGCGCTCCTCGTCCATGATCCCCATCTTGAGCGTGCGCTGCACCAGGCCGAGGGCGTCCTCCACCCGGCTGAACAGCTCGCAGGCCAGCGCGACCTCGTCGGGGCCGTGCATCTTGGGCTTGACGATGTAGACGGACCCTGTCGCCGAGTTGCGGATGGGCTGGCCGTCCACCCGCCCCATGCCCCGCAGGTCACCGATCGCGCACAGCGCGGTCACCATGGCGTCGACCATGGTCTCGCACACCGGCTCCCCGTCGAGTGTCACCATGTCGGTGCTCAAGTGGGGTCCCACGTTGCGGACCAGCATCAGTGACCGGCCCGGCAGCCTCAGCGGCTCGCCGTCCGGGCCGGTGAAGCTGAGATCGCCGTTCAGCGACCGGTTCACGGCCGTGCCGTCGCGCACGAACGTGGTCTTCAGGGTGCCTCGCATGAGCCCGAGCCAATTCCGGTAGACCGAGACCTTGTCGTCCGCGTCCACCGCCGACACGGAGTCCTCGAAGTCCATGATGGTGGTGATCGCGGACTCGAGCCGTATATCGAAGACGCCGGCGTGGTCCCGCCGTCCCACGGGATGGTCGGCGTCGATGCACAACTCGCAGTGCAGGCCGTTCTTGCGGAGCAGGATTGAAGTGGGAGCGTCGCCGGCACCGGTGTAGCCGACGAACTGCTCCGGGCGCAGCAGCCCGCTGACGGTGCCGTCGCCGCTGCGCACCTGCAGGGCTCCGTCCCGCACGCTGTATCCGGTGGCCCACAGGTGGCTCGCCGAGTCGAGGGTGAAATGGGTGTCGAGGAACTCCCGCCCCGCGGCGACGATCCGGTCGCCCCTGATCGGGTTGTAGGCGCCTTCGCGGCTGCAACCGTCCGACTCGCTGATCACGTCGGTCCCGTACAGCGCGTCGTAGAGGCTCCCCCAGCGGGCGTTTGCCGCGTTCAGCGCGTAGCGGGCGTTGTCGAGGGGCACCACCAGCTGCGGTCCGGCCACCTCGGCGATCTCGGGATCGACGTTCGCCGTCGTGGCCGCGACCGAGCCGTCCATGTAACGCAGGTACCCGATGTCGCGCAGGAAGTTGGCGTAGGCGTCGCCGTCGTGGTCCCGGCCCTCAGCGCGGGCCGCCCGATGCCAGTCGTCGATCTGGGACTGCAGATCGTCGCGCCGGGCCAGCAGAGCGGCGTTGCGGGGACCGAGGTCGACCAGGATGGACTGGAGCGAGCTCCAGAACTCGTCGATCTGCACGCCGGTTCCCGGCAGGGCCTCGACGGCGATGAACTCGTAGAGGGCAGGATTGATCTCAAGGGAACCGGCACGCATGCGGTCTAGCCAAGCACGCCCCGTCCATGGTTCCAAATCCCGGTCGGCCGGTGGGTTCAGGGGTGGGTGCGGCTCGAGAGGGACTCGCGGTGGTAGCCGGCCACCCGCTTGTAACTGTCGTTCAGAGCCGCCATCTCGGCCGCGGAGATCACGTCGGTGATGCGCTCGAAGGGCCGGTCCCCGGTGCGCTCGTGGACTGTCTTGAGGATCACGTCGGGAGGTGCCGACCGGCTGGCCTGCACCACCGCGGCCGTGGCCGCGAGCCGCTGGTCCTCGTAGCACTCCAGGGCTTCGGGTATCGATCCGGCCGACTGCAGGCAGTCGGCCAGGGCCCGGGCATCGAGGATGGCCTGGCCGGCACCGTTAGAGCCCCGGGGGTACATGGGATGGGCGGCGTCGCCCAGCAGGGTCACCTGGCCGTGGGTCCATCTCGGCAGCGGATTCCGGTCCACCATGGGGTACTCCAGAATCTGCTCGGAGCCCCGGATCAGCCCGGCGACGTCGAGCCAGTCGAAAGTCCAGTCGGCGAAGACATGGTGGAAGTCCTCGAGGCGGCCGACCCGGTTCCAGTCCTGCTCGTTGTAGGAGTCGGTCTGCACCTCGGCCACCCAGTTCACCAGCTGCCGGCCCCGGCCGTCGACGTTGTGCCGGATCGGGTAGATCACCATCTTGCCCACGGTGAGCCAGCCGGCCCGCAGGTAGGTGGACCCGCTGAGGAACGGCTCCCAGACGGTGGTGCCCCGCCACATGTTCACGCCCGAGTAGACGGGCGGCCCCTCATCGCCGAAGAACTGCCGCCGTACCACCGAGTGGATCCCGTCGCAGCCGATCACCGCCGCCCCCCGCGCCGGCGGCAGGGCTGCGCCGGTGCTGGAGTCGACGAAATGGGCCACCGCGCCCCCGGTGTCTGAGCCGGTGCCGGTGCAGCGATGCCCGGTCAGCACCCGCCCGGCGCCGTCGGCCACCCGGTCGAGGTAAGCCCGGTAGAGCACTCGTTGCAGGTCGCCCCGGTGGATCTGGAACTGGGGCCAGTCGTAGCCGGCATAGCGGCCCACGGGCTCGGAGTACACGAACTGCCCGAACCGATTGAAGAAGCACGACTCCCTGGTGGTCACGGCCACCTCGCTCAGAGCGTCGGTGAGGCCCAGGAGCCCGAGTTCCTTGCTGGCGTGGGGCAGCAGGCTGATTCCCACGCCGATGGGTTGGATTCGCGGCGCGGCCTCGTACACGCGGCAACCGATGCCCCGCTCGTGCAGCATGAGGGCCAGCGTCAGGCCGCCGATGCCGCCCCCGACGATGATCACATCGTCCATGGCGGCCCGGGGCCTGGAGTCAGATGCGTCACTCCCGCTCTTGTTCGCTGCGCTCACGGGCCGCTCGGGCCACGGCCTCGCTGTCCGCTCGGCCTCTGGCGGGTCAGGCCGAGTCGGCCAGGAAGGACTCCAGCGAGTCGTTCAGCGCGTCCTCCCACGACGTGTGGTGGATGGGCGCCACCGTGCCCGTCAGCGGCGAGGTGTGCCCGTGGTCGCGGTACCCGATGATCGACTGTTTCTTGTGCTTCTTCCAGTCGTAGAACATCTGGTTGACCAGTGGCGTGTTGAAGTCCGGGTAGTCGGTCTGGTCCACTAGGTCCTGGGTGTAGGCCCCCTGGAAGTCGATGCACGCGTAGTCGTCGGCCAGCGCGTCCTCCTCGGCCTGGGATGCCTCTATCCAGCGGGCCTGCTCGTCCGCGTCCGGCAACTCGATACGGCCCAGGATCACATCGCGGGCGTACCAGGCCTGCGCGTCGAACATGTTGAACGTGTACCACTGGTCCTGCATCCCCAGGTACAGGATCCGGTTCTCGGGCTGGAACACCACGCCTCTGTACAGCATCGACGTGGCCAGCCGGTTGGCGGTCACCAGGCGCAGCTCGTCGTCCATGAACGGGAAGTGGTGCAGGTAGCCGGTGCACGAGACGATGGCGTCGACCTCGGTGGTCGAGCCGTCTGAGAAGTACACGGTGCGGCCCTCGACATGGGTCAGGATGGGCTTCTCGGTGATGCCGTCGGGCCAGTCGAAGCCCATGGGGCCGCTGCGCGATGTGCACACCACCGAGCGGGCCCCGTACTTCCAGAGCTGCGAGGCGATGTCCTCGGCCGAGTAGCTCGACCCGATCACGAGCACGGTCCGGCCGGCGAACTGCACCGCGTCGCGGAAGTCGTGGGCGTGCAGCAGGGTGCCGCCGAAGGTCTCGTAGCCGGGGTAGTGGGGCATGTTGGGGATGGAGAAGTGTCCCGTGGACACCACGACGTAGTCGAAGTCCTCGCTGGTGTCGGCGTCGTTGGCCTGATCATGGGCGGTGACCGTGAATCCGCTGCCGTCGGCTGAGCGGCTGATGCGGCGCACGGCGTGGCTGAACCGGATCTGGTCGCGGAAGCCGCTGCGGGTCGCCCGGCCGATGATGTAGTCGTACAGCACCTCTCGGGGCGGGAACGACGCGATGGGCTTGCCGAAGTGCTCCTCGAAGCCGTAGTCGGCGAACTCCAGGCACTCCTTGGGGCCGTTCGACCACAGGTAGCGGTACATGCTGCCGTGGCAGGGCTCGCCGTGCTCGTCGAGCCCGGTGCGCCAGTCGTAGTTCCAGAGCCCGCCCCAGTCGGGCTGCTTCTCGTAGCAGACGATCTCGGGCGCCGATGGGCTCCCCGCCCCGGAATCGCTGGCGAAGGCGTGCAACTGTGACAGCCCGCACGGTCCTGCACCGATGACAGCTACTCGTGTCATGACCCAGTCTCCCCTGTGGTTAGGTATAGCTATATTGACAGTAAAACTTAGTGCGTGATCGGGCAGCTCGTCAAAGCGGTCAGGCCAGGCCGCGGACCCGGGACTTGTCCGGGTCGTAGAACGGGTACCGCACCACCTCGGCTCCGATCCGCTTCTCGTGACCGTCGAGCTTGCCCACCTCGACGGCTGTGCCGATCTCCGCATGCTCCACCGCCATGCGGCACAGCGCGATGTTCTTGCGGAGGATCGGCGAGATCGTGGCGCTGGTGATGACGCCGACCTGGTTGCGGCCGACATACACGCCGTCGCCGTGGGCGGCGGGCTCGCCGCCGGCCACCTCCAGCCCCACCAGCCGGCGCTGCGGGTTGTCACGGCGCTTGAGGAGGGCGTCGCGGCCGATGAAGTCGTCCTCCTTGGTCTTGAGCGGCACCGTGAAGCCGATACCGGCCTCGTAGGGGTCCGTCTGGTCGCAGAACTCGTAGCCGGCGAACACCAGGCCCGACTCGATGCGCAGGATGTCGAGCGCGGCCAGCCCCATTGGGATCAGGCCGTGATCGGCACCGGCCTCGAAGATGGCGTCCCACACCGCCGGGGCGTCGGTCCGGTGGCAGAACACCTCGTAGCCGAGCTCGCCGGTGTAGCCGGTGCGGGAGACCACCAGCGGTATGCCGTCGAAGTCGCCGACCCGGGCGATGGTGAACCGGAACCATCCCAGCTCGGCGATCGTCGGCTGGTCGGGCCGGGTCCAGACGGCCTGCTCGAGGATCCGGCGGCTGTTGGGTCCCTGGACCTGGAGGTTGTGGAGCTGCTCGGTGGAACTGCGCACCCAGGCCTTAAGCCCCAGGCGCTGGGCCTGCTCCCGCAGCCAGACACCGCTGTAGCCGAGCTGCCCGCCTATCCAGCGGAAGTTCTGCTGGCCGAGCCGGAACACGGTGCCGTCGTCGATCATGCCGCCGGTGTGGTGGCACATGGCGGTGTACGACACCTGGCCGTCGGCCAGCTTGCGGACGTTGCGGGTGACGCAGGTCTGCATCAGCAGCTCGGCGTCGGGCCCGGTCACCTCGTACTTGCGCAACGGGGACAGGTCGATGGCCACCGCGGCCTGCCGGCAGGCCCAGTACTCGGTGATGTGACCGTGCCCGGTATAGGAGTCGGCCAGCCAGTAGCCGCAGTACTCGCTGAAACTGCGGGTCAAGGCCGACGTCCGCGGATGGAACCCGGTCTCGGAGGTCAGCTGGGCCTCGGAGTCAGCAGTCATTCGGATCGCCGTCGCTTTCTTGAACCGGTTGGCGGCCCCGTAGACCCGCACCGCGATGTCGGTGAGGGTCCAGGCATTGGCCGCGTCGATGTCATCCGGGCATGACGTGGACACGCACACCAAGTCCTCCAGGGCTCGCAGCAGCACGTAGTCGCCGGGCCGGGACCACGGCTCGTCGAGGTAGATCTGGTTGGCGTCGTCCAGCTGGGTGTTGTAGAAGAAGTTGATCGCCTCCCAGCCCCGGCGTCGGGCCACGCCGTAGGGGTCGAGCTGGTTGTTGATGTTGTCGGTGCAGTTGATGTGGCCGGGGTAGCCCATCTCCTCGTAGTAGCGGGGGTTGCAGGCGGTGTTGAACGTGTCGTGGCGGTCCACCGTGTCCTGGATCACCTCCACGAGCGGCTGCATCCTGGCGTTGTAGAACTTCGAGTACAGGCCGGGAGCGGGACAGGTGGCGCCCATGAGCGTGCGGGTGATGGTGGCGTCGAGGCAGAGATCTGCGCCCGCTTCCAGGTCAGCCACCGCGAAGCACTGGAAGTCCGAGCACTGCCGGCCCTCCACGTCGACCACCTGGAACCAGTCGCCCTTGGCCACCTGGTAGGCGACCGCGGTGCTGTGCTTGATGATGAAGTCCTGGCTGGGGTCGGCCAGCGGTGCCGGCAGCAAGGGCTTGTCGCCGTCGGAGATCGGGTCGCGGCGGTGCACGTACACGATTAGGTCGGTGGGGGGAGCGCCGCCGTGGGCCGACATCGCCTCGCCCGGCGCGGCCACCACGCAGGCGATGTCGGCGTCAGCCACTACGCGGGCACGGCTGTCCGGGGGCGTGTCGCCGTCGAGCAGCCTCAACGGGGAGGCCGCCCGCACAGCCGTCAAGTCGATGCCGGCCCGCTCGAGACCTGCCCGCACCCGCCGGGCGTCCCAGAGTTCGGCCGACAGGATGTCCAGGGCGGCCGGTTCGGCCGTTGATCCGCGGTTCCCGCCGTTCCCGTCCGCTCCGGCCGAGCGTAGCAGTCCGGGGTCGGACCGCCCGCCGGTGTCGAAGGCGATCAGTTCGCACCGCTGGCGACCCTCGGGGTCAACGACCTCCAATTCGTCCCCGGCACCGAGTGCCAGCACGGTCGCACCGCCTCCGGTCACCCGGTAGCGCTCCACGCCGGGACCGAGCATCATCAGCCCGGGTACCAGGACCCGGGGCTGCTCCGGCGCGATCGTCGTCATGGCCGCCTCCCGAGAGTACGTGCGCTCCGGTCAGTCTCGCGGCGCGGCTTCACGGCTGCAAGCAGTTTCAGCGCCGGCGTCGGCCCAAGGGTCCCGAGAGTCCCCGCCCTCCAGGTTCGTCGCCCGCCTTGCCAACATTGGCGAACATGTCCCAGACGAGCAGGACCGTGGCCACCAGACAGGCGGCGATCGCTATGGCGAGCCCCCACGCCGGGTCCGCCTCGCTGTTGAACAGCTCCCGGATCGCGGTGGCGGCCGAGAAGCCGACACCGATCCAGGCCGGTCTCCACCCCACCTGTACCAGACCGACGGTGATAAGGCAGACGACCAGGACGAGCTGTCCTGCGCTGGTGCTGGTGCCCAGCACCGATTCTGCACCGTTCTCGCCGGCGGTCGTCTGCCACGGCAGGAACGTCACTAGGGCCGCGACGACACCGCATACCTGAGCGATCCGTTTACGTGGGATCTTCACAGCCAGAGATCAGGGGCTCTAGAAGCCAAGCAGGGGCTGGCGCCGCGCCGCTATGCACGACGCGGCGCCAGCCGCCTTGAATGGGGTGAGTTTGCCGTCAGAAAGCCTGGATGGCGATGATGGTGAAGACAAGGCAGGCGATCGTGAAGACGATGAACGCCATCTCGATGCCCTTGTCGTGGCCCTGCTTTCCCTGGAACTCGATTTGCTTGCGTCGAGCCATGTCAGTCCTCCGAGCTGTACTTGTCGGCCAGCCGGTCGGCTGCGTGGTTGAGCAGCTTGTCCTCGCGCACCGTCACCAGGAGCGCCGAGATCACCGAGACGGCGATCCCGAGGATGGCGAGAACGTACGAGGCGGTGTTGCCGCCCGGTCCCCAGGTGAAGTACCCGGTGGTGCCGTCGGCAGCATCGAGGGCGGCTTGCCAGCTGTCATAGGGGAAGGTGTTCATTCAGTCCTCCTTAGTACTGAACACGTTCAGTGGTCTTGTCGACCGGGTGGCTGCGCCTCCTGCTGAGCCCGCCTGCGCTTGCCCCAGTACCCGGCGGCTATGACCACCAGGTACATGACGGCCAGGGCAGGGATGAGCTGCAGCCATGAGGCGGACACCCGGCTAGCGGTTGGCGGCGAGGTCCGCCCGCAGCGTGGCGTCGGCGGACTCCCGGGTGCCGTCGGCGTGGGTGATGGCCTCTTCGGCCCGGCCGAACTCCGGATAGAAGTCCGTCTCGAACTCGGCCATGTCGAGGCCCTCGACCTCCACCTCGGGCGGGACCCTCAGCAGGTTCAGCTTCTTGAGGATGAACGATGCCACGTAGCCCGTAATGAAGGACAGCGCGAATATCGCGGTCACGCCCACGAGCTGGCCCAGGAAGCTGGTCTTCACGTCGGCGGGCCCGGTCGGGTAGCCGGCGGCGAAGATGCCGACGGCCAACGCGCCCCACATTCCCATGAAGCCGTGGACGGAAACCGCTCCGACCGCGTCGTCGACACGGGCCTTGGTCTCCAGCCAACCGCCGATGTGGTAGCACAGCCCGGCCGAGAAGAAGGCCAGCAGCAGCACCAGGTTGGGGCTGTAGATGTCGGCGCCCGCCGATACCGCCACCACGCCGGCCAGACCACCGGAGATGGTCCAGAACGGGTCTCCCCGGCTGAAGATGTAGCCGCCGGCGAAGCCGCCGGCGAAGCCCATCGTGATGGTGTAGGTGATTGCCGACAGCGTGGCCGGGTTGAAGTAGATGTTGGCCCAGCCCGGCTGGGTGTCGCCAAGGATGGCGAGGCACGCCGCGTAGAAGGCGTAGAAGGCGGTGAAGATGATCATCAGCCCCATCAGCGTGAGATGGAGGTTGTGGGGCTGGAAGGTTCTCGTGCCGCCGTTGCTGTCGTACCTCCCGATCCGCGGACCGAGGTTGTACAGCACGCCGAGGGCGAAGATGCCGGCCACGCCGTGAACGACCATGGAGGCCGCAAAGTCGTGGTAGCCGAAGTGAACGACCAGCCAGCCTCCGTAGCTCCAGCCCCAGGCCGCCGCGACGACCCAGACGATGCCGCCCATCAGGGCGGTCAGCCAGAGGTAGGCCGAGATGCGGATGCGCTCGATCACCGAGCCGGACATAATCGATCCGGTCGTCCACGAGAACAGCACGAAGGCCGCCCAGAAGACGCCGGTGATGTTGTCGCCGAGGTTCGGTCCCGCGGAGCCGTCCCACGGCAGGCCGTACTGGCTGCCGCAGTAGTAGAGCTCTGTGAGCCCCGCAGGCTTGGCTCCGTCGGCTGAGACTGTGAACTTGATGCCCTCCTGCATGCAGAAGTACACGTACCAGCCGAAGTAGTAGAACGTCGGTGTCACAACCGCGATCGTCATGATGTTCTTCATCGCCGTCGACATGACGTTCTTGCGGCGGCTGACGCCGGCTTCGTAGGTCATGAACCCCACGTGCAGCAACCACATGATGGCGACGGTAAAGAAGTAGTAAGCCTCCGAGAACACTTCGATCGAGTTGCTTGTTTCGTAGGCAACTTGAGCGAGTATCACTGACTCACCCCCAATTCTTCTTGTCCGCTCCGACCGGTCGGCCGGACTCCGGCACAATAGCACAGCCCCGGCGTGCAGTCCTGTCGAGCCTGCTTGGATGTTCGGCGCGGGACCGAGACAGGACCCGGCTAGCCCCCACCAAGCGTGGTGACCCTGACTTGGCGCACTTCGCCGTCATCCGCCTTCACATAGACGGCCGCGTGGTGCAGGAAGTCATCGGGATCACCTTCGGGATCGGGCACGGTGAACAAAACCACCCACATCAGTTCGGCCGGGAAGCCTTGTTGCAGCAGCTTGGCCTCGGTCTTGGCGGGCACGAAGGCATCGGGCGCGGCCTCAAGCGCGGCCAGCGCATTGGCGACGGCCTCCTCCTCGCTGATTCTCTCTCCAACACAGGCCCGGGGGGCTAGGACGACGATGGCTACCAGCACCAGTCCAACGACGATGAGCAGCTTGGTGCGCCTCGGGCGAGCGGGTTGACGGAACGGACGGGTCGGCTGGTCGTCGGGCATCGTCGGCGTCCTAAGCGGTCGTCGGGGTCAACTCTTGTCGAGCGGGCGCACGAAGAATCGCAGGATGATGTAGCCCACGACATGGGTCATGGCCACGAACGTCAGCCACCACACCACGGCTCTCGGCCGGTAGCCGCGTTCCCGGCATTCCCAGAACGTGAGCCCGAGCGCGGCCACCAGCAGTATCCAGAGCACCGCGCTCTGGGTTGCCGCGCCCCCGCTCTCGCTGAGCCAGCCCACGGCGATCATCAGTCCCACGGTCTCGCCCCGGTCGCTGCCCCGACGGCCATACTCTCATCCTCCCGCCGCGGTCCGCGGCTCGGTGGCCGGGTACACCTTGATGGAGATGAACCGTATAGGCAACTCGACCAGCTCGACCGGACCGTGAGCCACCTCGCCGTGGATCTGCATGGTGTCTCCCGCGTTCAAACGGTAGGCGGTGCCGCCGTAGCCGTAGTCGAGGGACCCCTCGAGCACATGTAGGAACTCGACGCCGGGATGCTGGTAAAGGGGGAACACACCGCCGGGCTCGGTGATGGTGGTGATCATCGGTTCGATGACTCGGTTGGGGCCTCGCAGGGTGCCGAGATCCTGGTAGAGCCGCCCCGGCCCGCCCCCCTGGTGGTGGATCTCGTGGCCCTCTCCGGCCCGCACGATCACCAGGTCGTGTTCCTCGTCGAGGCCCCTGAACAGCGCGGTGACCGGCACACGCGCCGTCGCCGCCAGCCGCACCAGCGTCGACAGGCTTGGAGCGCTCTGGCCGTGCTCGATCTTGGAGAGCATCCCCAGGGAGATGTCGGCCTCCGCCGCGAAGGTCGACATCGTCATGTTCATCGCCTGGCGCAGCTCCCGGACCCGGCTTCCCACCACCCGGCACAGCTCCGCGGCGGTGACCGGTGAAGCCAGGACCTCGCTCAGGCGTCCTTCGACGGGCTCGTCGCCCGCATCGTCGCCGGCCATGGATGCCATTCTTCGATTATTGCCACTAATTGACAGTTAGCGGCGAACCGCGGCCGACGGCGGCCTGCGCGCGGTGAGGTCTACCATCGGCGAATCCTGATCCTCCTGCGCCACGGCCGCACGCCCAACAACGCTCAGGCCCGGCTCCAGGGCCAGTTCGACTCGCCACTCGACGAGGTCGGATTGGAGCAGTCTGCCGTGGTGGGGGAGGCCCTCCGTGACCGTTGGCCGGTGGACCGGCTGGTTGTGTCGTCCCGTCGCCGGACCCAGCAGACGGCGCGGGCTGCCGGTCTAGCCGACGTTCCCACCACGGTCGATGATCGATGGACGGAGATCGACTTCGGCGCCTACGACGATCGCCGCATCGGCGATGTCATGGCTGAGCTCGCAGCGGCGTGGGCCTCCGACGTGTCCTACGTGCCGCCGGGGGGCGAGTCGATGACCAGTCTGCACGAACGAGTCGGCGAGGCGGTCGCCGAGCTCGCCGGGGAGGCCACCACGAGCAACATCCTGGTGGTGACCCACGCCACCCCCATCAAGTCGGCGGTGGTGTGGCTGCTCGGCGGCGGCGCTGAGATGATCATGCGCCTGCGGGTGAGCCTCGCCTCCATCACAGCCTTCAGGCCGGTAGCTCACGGGCTCGTCCTCAGCGAGTTCAACTGGTGCCCGGCACGCCACCTCAGCTAGCCCCGTAGTCCGGGCCGGGCTTTGCCGTACAGACCGGCCGGCCGTATCGTCGAAGGCGGTCCATGGCTCCGGCTCCGGGGGGCGCGCAACGATGATCTCAGGAATGAACCACGCCGTTCTGTACGTACGCGACGCCCGCCGTCACCAGAAGTTCTACGCCGACGTGCTCGGCTTCACCACCGTGATCGACGGTCCCGGCGCCTACGTCTTCATGCGGGCCCCGCTCTCGGAGAACCACCACGACATCGTCTTCTTCTCGATCGGCGAGGAGGCGGGGGCCTCCCAGGCCGGTCGAAGCACGGTCGGCCTCTACCACATCGCCTGGGAGGTCGGCAGCCTCGATGAGCTGGTCGAGATGCGCCAGCGGCTGGCTGCGGCCGGGGCGCTGGTAGGCCAGAGCGACCACGGACCCAACAAGAGCCTGTACGCCAAGGATCCCGACGGCCTGGAGTTCGAGGTGATGTGGCTGGTGCCCCCGCAGTACTGGGGAGACGAGGAGCACCAGGCCATCATCCGCCCCCTCGACCTCGATGCCGACAGGGCGCGGTTCGCAGCGCTCGGCTGAGCGCACACGAAGGAGCAGCACGTCGATGAGCATCGCCGAGGGCCTAGCCAACCCGTATTGCTACTTCCTTGACGACGACGCCTTCGTCGAGACGGCCCGTCCCGGCTTCAGGCACCGGGTGATCACCGGCGAGCACCTTCAGTTCTGCTTCTGGCGCATCGCCGGGGGCGCGGTGGGATCAGTGCTTCACAACCACACCGAGAACGAGCAACTCGGCATCATTATGAAGGGCAAGCTCGACTTCCGCATCGGGCCCGAGGGCGCCAACGACGAGCGCATCGTGCTCGGCGAGGGGGACTCGTACCTGGCGCCCCGCTCGGTGTGGCACGGCGACTCGGTCTTCATCGGGGACGACACGTACGGGGAGTGTTGGATTCTCGACGTGTTCGCGCCGCCCCGCACCGACCTGGCCACCACCGGCTGAGTCCTGCACATGGCCGACTGGCGGCTGGCCGTAGACATCGGGGGGACCTTCACCGACGTGGTCCTGCTCGACGCCGAATCGGGTCGAGTCGTGGTGGACAAGACGCTCACCACCCCCGAGGCGCCCCTCGAAGGGGTACGCACCGGGGTGACCGCGCTGCTGGCCAAGGCCGGCGTGGCGCCACCGGACATAACCGCGCCCATCGTGCACGCCACCACCCTGATCACGAACTCGCTGATCACCGGACGCACCGGACGGGCCGGGCTGGTCACAACCACCGGCTTCGGCGACACCCTGCTGATACGCGACGAGCATCGCTACGACATGTACGACCTGCAGATCGAGTTCCCGGATCCTCCCATCGGCCGGGATCTGACCTTCGAGATCGACGAGCGCACCTCGGCGACCGGCGAGGTGCGGGCCGAACCCGCCGAGGCGGATCTCGACCGCCTGTGTTCGGAGCTCGCGGCGGCCCGGGTGGAGTCGGTGGCGGTGTGCCTCCTCAACTCCTATGTGAATCCGGCCAACGAGCAGGCGGTGGCGTCGCGCCTGCAAAAGGACCTGGGTGTGCCGGTGTGCATCTCCGCGGAGATATCGCCGCAGATCCGCGAGTACCCCCGGATGATCACTGCGGCCTGTAACGCCGCCACCATGCCGGTCATCGGCCCCTACCTGGACGAACTGCAGAAGTGGCTTTCGGCCGAGGGGTTCGGCGGGTCGGTGCTGATGATGCTGTCCAACGGCGGGGTGGTGTCGGCCGACGACGCCGCTCGGGGCCCGATCCGGCTGGTGGAGTCGGGGCCGGCGGCCGGAGCGCTGGCCGGCAAATGGTATGCCGACCGGCTCGGGTCGGAGCGCCTGCTCTGCTTCGACATGGGCGGCACCACCGCCAAGGCCTGCCTGGTCACCGACGGCGAGCCGGCCCTCACCAACACCTTCGAGGTGGCCAGGATCTACCGGTTCAAGAAGGGATCCGGGTTCCCGGTGTCGGTGCCGTCGGTGGACCTCGTCGAGATCGGTGCGGGCGGGGGATCGCTGGCCCGGCTCGACCGGTTCGGCCTGCTGAAGGTGGGCCCGGAGTCGGCGGGCGCCGATCCGGGACCGGCGTCCTACGGCCGCGGCGGCACGACAGCCGCGGTGACCGACGCCGACGTGGTGCTGGGCCTGCTCGACCCTGACGCCTTCCTGGGCGGCGACATGCCCCTCGACGGCGACGCGGCCACCGCGGCGGTGGCGGCCACCGCGGCCGGGCTCGGCCTGACGGTGATGGACACCGCGGCCGGGATCTCCGAGGTGGTGGATCAGAACATGGCCGCCGCCGCCCGCATGCACGGCGTCGAGCAGGGCGTCGACCTGCGCGGGGTCACCATCCTGGCCTTCGGCGGTGCCGGCCCGGTGCATGCTTGCGGTGTCGCCGACCTCCTGGAGAGCGACAAGATCGTCTTCCCGCCGAACGCGAGCGTGCTGTCGGCGTTCGGGACGCTGGTGTCGCCGGTGCGGATCGATCTGGCTCGCTCGATGCCCCGGCTGCTGGGCAGCGTCGACGGTGCCGAGCGGGACCGGCTGCTGGACGAGCTCCGGGGTGAGGGGCGCAGGGTGCTGCTGGCCGCCGGCGTGCCCGAGGCCGAGGTGCGCTTCCGGTACGGGCTGGACGCCCGGTACTCCGGTCAGGGCAACGAGATCACGGTGTGGCTGGGCTCCGGGGAGTCGTGGCCCGCCTCGGACTCAGAGGTGGTGGAGGCCTTTGAGACCGAGTACCGGCGGATCTACGGGATGACCATTCCCGACGTGGAGATCGAGGCGGTGACGTGGCGGCTCTCGGCCTACGCGGCCGAGGCCGCGGTGACGCCCGAAGTGGTGGCCGGAGTCGCGAGTGGGACGGCAGAGCCGGTGTCGCAGCGGCCCGCTGTCCTCGAGCGGGGGGCTGATCCGCTTGTGGTGCCGGTGTACCGGAGGCAGGATCTCGGTGTGGGAGCGGCGTTCGAGGGGCCGGCCATCGTGGAGGAGCGAGAGACCACGACGGTCATCCGCTCCGGGTGGCGGACCGAGGTGGCGCCGGACGGCAGCCTCGTAGCGACCCGGAGGCCGAGCGGATCATGAGCAGTGCAGTCCGCACCTTCGACCCCGTGGAGCTGGAGATCCTCTGGCAGTCGCTGATCTCCACCGTGAACGAGCAGGCCCGGGCCCTGCAGCGGGCCGCGTTCAGCCCGATCGTGCGGGAGGCCGGAGACCTGGCCAACGCGGTGTTCGATCGCCGGGGCCGGATGGTGGCCCAGGCCGTAACCGGCACACCGGGTCACATCAACAGCCTGGCCCTGGGTGCAGCCGCCATGCTCGAGGAGTATCCGGTGGACTCCCTGGTGCCTGGCGACGTGCTGATCACCAACGACCCCTACAAGACGGCGGGGCAACTCCTCGACGTGACCGTGCTGGTGCCGGCCTGGCGCATGCCCGCGGCCGGCGGGGAGCCCCGGCTCATCGCCCTGTTCGGGTCCACGATCCACCACACCGACGTTGGCGGCTACGGCATCGGCGCCGGCGGGAGGGACTGCTTCGAGGAGGGGCTGTGGATCCCGATCTGCAAGCTGATGGCGGGCGACGGCGGAGGCGATTCGGAGCGCAATCCCGACGTCTGGAAGTTCATCCTCTCCAACGTCCGCCAGCCCGACCACATGGCCGGCGACCTGCACGCACAGATGGCGTCGGGGGAGGTCGGGGCCCAGCGGCTGGCCACGTTGTGCGACACCCACGGCCTCGACGACATCGAGGACCTGGCCGACGAGATCATCGAGCGGTCCGAGGCCGCCACCAGGGCCACCATCCGCGAGCTCGAAGCGGGCACGCACGACGCGTCGGCCGTCCTCGACCTGGCCGACGGGAGCCGGGTCGACATCGTGTGCTCGATGACGGTGGATCCCGCCGCCGGGGAGATCATCGTCGACTACGAGGGCTCCAGCGACGCCAGCCCGTGGGGCATCAACGTGGTCCGCAACTACACCCACGCCTACACCACGTTCACCGTGCGCTCGGTGCTCAATCCCGACATCCCCAACAACCACGGCAGCCTGGCGCCCATCCGGATGCGAGCGCCGGAGGGGTCGGTGGTTCACGCGGTGCCCCCGCAGCCGGGCACGGCCCGTCATGTGGTCGGCATGTTCCTGCCCAACGCGCTGCTCAAGGCGCTGGCCCAGGTGAAGCCCGACGGCGCCATGGCCGAGGGCGCCGGCGCGGTGTGGACCATGCAGATCAACGGCCACCACGAGGACGGATCGCCCTTTATCACCGCCATGTTCACGTATGCCGGCGGTGTCGGCGCCCGGGCCACGAAACCTGGACTGGACGCCTGCTCCTATCCCACTGGCGTGTCGGCGGTGCCCATCGAGGTGGTCGAGGCCTCCGCCCCGGTGCGCTTCGTGCAGAAGGCGCTGCGGCCCGATTCGGGCGGGGCCGGCGCGCAGCCCGGCGGCCTGGGCCAGGTGATCGAGTTCGAGGTGGACACGGCCCGGCCCTGGCAGCTCAACGCGGTGACCAGCCGCCTGACCGAGCCGCCCCAGGGCATCTTCGGGGGCGAGCCGGGCGCCTCGGGGTCGTTCCAGGTGAACGGCGAGCCGGTCACCACCCAGACCCGCATCACGCTGCAGCCCGGCGACAGCGTGCGCCTGGAGCTGCCCGGCGGCGGCGGGTACGGCGAGCCGGGGGCCATCACCCGGGATCAGGATCTGCCGGTCACGTCGTGAATGCCTGGGCTGAGCCCGTGTCCTTCGCCTCGGTGTGGGACCGGGCCGTGGCCGGCCGGGCCGATGAGGCCTTCCTGATCTTCGAGACCCCCTCCGGCGACGTGGCCCGCTGGTCCTATGGAGACTTCGATGCCGCGGTTGACCGGGTGGCGGGCACGCTGGGCGTACTCGGAGCCGGGGCGGGATCAGCCGTTCATCTGGCTCTGACCAACTCGCCGACCTTCATCGCGGTGTGGGTGGCCGCGTCCCGCCTGGGTGCGTGGATCGTGCCCTCGGACCCTATGGGCCGCACCCCGGAGTTGGCCGGCCATATCGAGCGCACCCGGCCCGCGGTCGGCCTCTGCGCCGGCGGCCGGGCCGGCATCTACCGAGCTGCGGTGGCGGAGGCTGGACGGCAAGACTTGGCTGTGATCGAGATCGACGAGGCCGACACCACCCTCGCTCCATTCGATGCGTCGCCGCTGGCCTCGACCGATCGGCCCGAGCCGGGCCTGCATGATCGAGCCGCGGTGATGTTCACCTCGGGCACCACCGGGCGGCCCAAGGGCGTGGAGGTGACCCAGGCCAACTACGCCTTCGCGGGCAAGGTCATGGCCGAAGCGGCCGGGCTGGCCCCGGACGACCGCCAGTTGGTGGTTCTGCCGCTCTTCCACGCCAACGCGCAGTACTACTCGTTCGCGTCGGCGATCTGGACCGGTGCGAGCGTGGTCCTGATGCCGGCCTTCTCGGCGTCGGGCTTCCTTCCGGCCGCGGCCCGACACGCAGCCACCTGCGCCAGCCTCTTCGCCGCGCCGATCCGCATGATCCTGGCCCGGGGCGGTCCCGCCACCGGGGCGCGGCTGCGCCACTGCTGGTATGCGCAGAACATCTCCGCCGACCAGTACTCCACGGTGGCCGATTGGTTCGGCTGCCGCCCCCGCCAGCTCTACGGTATGACCGAGACCATCCCGGCAGTGCTCACCGACGAGGCCCACGACCCCCACCACGCCTCGATGGGCCGGGTCACGCCCGGGTGCGAGGTCGACGTGCAGGACGCAGCCGGCGAGTCGGTCGAGCCCGGTGCGGTGGGCGAGGTGGTGGTGGGCGGCGAGCCCGGCAGCACCCTTTTTGCCGGCTACCTAGACGCCCCCGACATCACCGGGGCCAGCTTCCGGGACGGCTGGTTCCTGACCGGCGACCGGGCTATCCGCGACGACACCGGGCGCCACTACTTCGACGGTCGCCGCTCCGATGTGCTCAAGGTCTCCGGCGAGAACGTCTCGATCGTCGAGGTCGAGTCCGCGCTGGCCGAACATCCCGCGGTCCTGGAGGCCGCGGTCGTGGGCCGGCCCGACGACATCCGCGACGAGGTCCCTGTCGCCTTCGTGGTCGCCGCCGAGGCGTCGGCCCCGCCCTCGCTCGACGAGTTGAACGTCTGGTGCGCCGAGCGCCTGGCCAAGGCCAAGCGCCCGGCCAGCATCACCCTCATCGACGAGCTGCCCCGCACCAGCGTCGGCAAGATCCGCAAGTTCCTCCTTGCCGAGCAGGCTGCCGGCGAGCCGTCGCAGGGCGGTTAGGCGGCGGAGAGGCGCTCGACTTCGTCGATGTAGTCGACGGTGTTGCGGATGCGGCGTTCAATGCGTTCGATCGGCTCGCAGAGGCCGAGGTAGAAGCAGTCGCCATGCAGCGAGTCCCGGGCCGCGTGATAGCGATCCACGAGGCGGTCGATGTCCGGGTCGTCAGTCGCGAGGCGGTTCAGTTCCCGCGTCGTGGCAGGGGACTTCGCGGGCTCCTCGCCGGTGCGGGCCACGATGAGGCCGTCGCTGGCGCGCTTGGTGGCGCACCAGGCTTTCTCGGCGGCGTCTCGGATGTCGCCGGCGTCCAGGCGGGCCAGCGCGGCGTCGTGCAGGGCGCGGGCGTCCGCGAACAGCGCGGCGGCCCGTTCGGCCGCGGGGCCGCCGGCGGGCGGCTTACCGCTGGACATCTCGGTCATGCCAGTCGTTGTCATCGGTTGCCCCCCAGTGTCTTTTGTCCTACTTGCTGCACGGTAGCGGTGCCGTTCAATGGCGGCAACCAGATGACATAAGAATTATTGGGGTTCGCACATGGCCGCGAGGCGGGTCAGGGCTCGGAGGAGCAGGCCGCAGGTGGCCTCGACCTTCCATACATTGTTGGGCAGGGGGTTGGTGTCGTGGACCCAAGCCCATGACGCCTCCCTGAGGCCAGCCTGATCGTCGAGCCGGATGCCGGCCAGCCGCTTCTCGCTGAGCGCGGCCCGGTACGGCGTCGGCGCCACCGCCCCCAATGAGACCCTGGCGTCGGCGATGGTGATGCCGTCGTCGGCGATCTCAACCGAGACTGCGGCTGAGCACACCGCGAAGTCGCCCGCGTAGAGCCTCAGCTTCTCGAAGGCGGCCGGCCGGGCGCGAGCCGCGGCGGGCACCTCCACCGTGGTGAGCAGTTCTCCGGTGGCCAGGTCGGGTTCGCCCGGCCCCGAATAGAGCTGATCGATGGTGCGGCCCTGGGACGGCTTCGATCCGGGCGGGAGACTGTGGGCGAGGGCGTCGAGCGCCAGCAGGCCGGTGGCGAGATCCGACGGGGTGACGGCCTGGCAGCGGTGGGCGCCCAGCACGGCGTGATGGAACCGATGATCACCCAGCACCGCGTAGCACGGAGCAGTCCGGCCGTTGCGCTTGTAGCAGGCGAAGCCGTTGCGGTAGAAGGCGCAGCGCTTGTCCTGGAGCAGGTTGCCGCCCACGGTGGCCAGCTCCCGGATCTGGCTGGTGGCTAGCTCCTCCAGCAGATCGGCCAGCATGGTGTCGCCGGGCAGGGCCCCGGGCTGTGCCAGCCGGCGACGCAGGTCCTCGAGGGGCACGGCCGCCCCGACGCGCAGGCCGCCGCCGGGGGTCTCCTCCAGCCGCCGCAGCTCGGCGATGGAGGTGGTGTCGATCAGGCGCACCGGGGTAGCCAGCCGCTGCCGGCGGGCGACCAGCAGGTCGGTTCCCCCGGCGATGTAGTCCGTCTCAGCCTCGTGGTCCGAGCAGGCGGCAGTGGCCTCCTCACCGCTCGCGGGTCGCTTGATCGACTCGATCGGCGGCACCGGAGCCGGCGGACCGCGCCTCGGGCTGCGCTTGCGGGCCAGGCGCTCGAGGAGCCTGAACAGGCCCTTGCCGTAGAGGTAGCGCGCGAGGTCTATCCAGATCAGGTGCAGTTCGTACGCGATGTTCCGGGGCCGGTGCCGGGCTGTCCGCGCCGTCGATGTGTGGGGATTCAGGTGGGGCAGCAGCCTGTCGGGGGTGATGGGCACCTGGCGAACCCGCACGCCGGTGGCATGGGCCACCGCGTTGGCCACCGCCGCAGGCGTGGGCACCACTCCGATCTCGCCGATGCCCTTGGCTCCGTACGGTCCGGCCGGGTCGTGCCCGTCGAGCAGCACGGCCCGGATCCGAGGCAGGTCGGCGGCTCGGGGCGCCCGGTAGTCGAGCAGGCTGGGATTGACCAGGCGGCCCTGCTCGTACACCAGTTCCTCGCTGAGGGCCGCGCCGAGTCCCATGGCCATGGCCCCCACCGCCTGACCCTCGGCCGCGGCCGGGTTGAGGGCCGAGCCCGAGTCGTGGACCGTGACCGCGTCGAGGACCCTGATCTGGCCGGTGGCGTCGTCGACCTCGACCTCCACCGCCTGCACGCAGAAGGAGTACGCGGGGGAGAAGTGGCCCCGGCCGTGCTCCTTGTCCATCTTGTCGACGTCGGTCAGGTAGCTGCCCCCGGTTCGCAGGCATCCGCCGGCCGAGTTCTCGGCGAGCGCCACCAGATCGCCGACGGGCACCGCGTCCGCACCGCAGCGAGCCTCGCCGCCGACTAGCTGCACCCGGCCGGGGTCGGTTCCGAACTTGGCCGCGGCGGCGTTCTTCAGGACCTGGGCCGCGTTCCGGGCCGCGTCGGCGGTGGCGTGGCCGCTCCACACGGTTCCCCGCGACGACCACGCCCCCAGGTCCTGGGGAGCGTCGTGGCTGTCCATCATGGTCACCGCCACGGCGTCGAAAGCGACGCCCAGCTCGTCGGCCGCGATCTGGCGCAGCAGCGCGGCCTGGCCCGTGCCGGCGTCGGCCCCGGCGAAGCACACCCGGACCGTGCCGTCGTCGTGGACCTCCACCGCGGCCTCGCTCAGCTCGGAGTGCTCGAAGGCGTTGGCGCCCGACACGTGCACCGCGGCCGCCACGCCGACTCCCCGCCCGTTTCCGCCCGCTGCCCGCTTGGCGTCCCAATCGATCTCGTCACGGGCCCGTTGCAGGCACTCTGTGAGACGGGCCGATCCGAGTCGCCAGCCGGCGAGGGTCACGTCTCCCGACTCGGGCGCGTTGAGCAGCCGCAGGTCTATCGGGTCGACGCCGAGCCGGTCGGCCAGCTCGTCGATCTGCGACTCCGTCGCGAAGGTCATCTGCGGGTTGCCGTAGCCCCGGAACGATGCACCCGGCTGCTTGTTGGTGTAGACGAGCGACACCGCCGTCGAGCAGCCGCCGAGACGGTAGGGGCCGGCGGCCAGCATGGTGGCGTAGACGGCCACCGAGGGGCCGGCGTGGTTGTAGGCGCCGTTGTCCACCGTGACATAGCCGTCGCGGTGGGTGAGGGTGCCGTCCGAGCGGGCGCCGGTGGCGAGATCGACGCTGAAGGAGTGGCGCACGGCGGTGGCCGCGAACTCCTCGTCGCGGTCGAGCACCAGCCGCACCGGCCGCTTGGTCCGCATGGACAGCGCGGCCGCGATCACCTCATGGCAACCGGCCTTGGCCTTGGCTCCGAAGCCGCCGCCCACGGCCACCGGGTGGGTACGGACCTGCTCGGGGCGCAGGTCGAGCATGTGGGCCACTTCCTTGCGCACGAAGTAGGGCGCCTGGGTGGAGACCCACAGGTCGAGCCGGTGCCGGACCGGGTCCCAGCGGGCCACCGTCGAGTGAGGCTCCAGGCAGACGTGGGCCGCAGGCCCGTAGACGTAGGTGCCGCTGACCGCCGCCTCGGCCTCTGATCGAGCCTCGTCGGGATCGCCGTATGATCGCACGGTCTGGAGGGCCAGGTTGCCTGCGGCATCGTCGTGGACCGCGGCCGCGTCGCCGGAACGGGCCTGCGGGACGGTGAGCACGCTGTCGCGCCGCATGTAGTCGACATCGATCAGGTCGAGCGCCTCGTCGGCCTCAGCCCGGGTGCGGGCCGCCACCGCAGCCACCTCCTCACCGGCGAAGCGGACCCGGTCCCGGGCCAGCGCGCGGCGGTCGCTGAACGGCTCACCCAGGTGCAGGTAGGTGTGATCGGGCAGGTCGTCGGCGGTGATCACCGCGGCCACGCCGACGTGGGCCTCGGCCCGGGACGTGTCGATGCCGCGGATGTCGGCATGGGGGTGGGGGCTGCGCAGTATGCGCGCTTCGAGCATTCCCGGCAGCCGGATGTCCGTCGTGTAGACGGCCGCGCCCGAGGTCCGCTCCTCCCAGTCGTTGGGCCTTACCCGCTGGCCGATGACCGTCATCGGTCGCCGTCCCTCGAGGGCTGGCCCGTCGAGTCACGAGCCGCGACGGTCGTGGCCACCCGCTCGATGGCCGCGATCACGCCGTTGTAGCCGGTGCAGCGGCAGAAGTTCCCGCCGAGAGCGTGCCTCACGTCCACGGGGTCGCCGCAATCGATGCCGGCAATCAGCTGCTGGGCCCGAACAACGATGCCGGGAGTGCAGTACCCGCACTGCAGGCCTCCGAGGTCGGCGAGTGCCTCCCGCAGTGCCGAGGCGTCCGGCGCGATGCCCTCCACGGTGCGCACCGGCTCCGTCACTCGAGCTGAGAGCACCAGGCACGACGGGACGGCCCGGTCGCCGACCAGCACTGTGCACGCGCCGCAGTCGCCGCGACCGCAGGCCTCCTTGGTGCCGGTCAGGCCCAGGTGGTCGCGCAGCACGTCGACCAGCCGGGTCGTCGGCGGTACTTCCAGCTTCACCCGCTCGCCGTTGACAACGAGACGGACGGTCACGCCCCCGCGGCCTCCTCGGCGGCCCGGTAATGCTCCTCGTCGGTGTAGCACGCCGGTGGCAGGCCGACCGCGACGTCCACGGGCCGGGCCGCGGGCTCGATGTCCTCTAGCGGGACCGGGCTGCGTAGCGAAGCCATCCGCGCCTCCTAGAGGTTTGCGGGAGGCCACGTTAGCGCGCTGCGCACAACCATCCGGAAGGGGACCGGCAGCGGCTGCGCCCGGCAGGACATCGGCACGGCAGCAATGCTATGGTCGTCGCCTGTATACAGGCCTCGGGGCGTAGTCGCCGGGGCGCGAACGGTTCCACACGGGAGGGGACATGAGACGAAACTCGTTCAGATGGCTCGCAGCCATGGTTGCTGTGTTCGCACTGGTAGCGGCCGCCTGTGGCGGCGACGACGAACCGGCGACGACGGTGGCGCAGCCGGACACCGGAGCCTCGCAGGCCGAGATCGACGCCGCGCAGGCGGCCGCGGACGAGGCCCGCGCCGCCGCCGAGGAGGCCGAAGCCAGACTGGCCGCCGCGCAGGCGGCCGCGGACGAGGCGAGCGCGGAACAGCAGGCCGAGGCGCAGGCGGCGCTGGAGGCGGCCGAGGCTGAGGCTGAGGCAGCCCGGGCTGAGGCGGCTGCGGCTGCCGCGGACGCTGAGGCGGCCCAGGCCGAGGCGGCTGAGGCTGGTGCGGCTGCGGCTGAGGCTGAGGCTGCGTTGGCCGAGCTGATAGCCGAGGGTGACATAGAGACGGCCGCGACCATCGACCTCGACGCCAACGGCGACGGCAGGATAATCCTCGGCGTGGCCGCTGCCGGACCCCGCGACGACGGCGCCTACTACCAGGCGCTGGTCGATGCGGCTGAGCAGATCTCGGCGGCGCAGGGCTGGGAGGAGCCGATCGTCATCGACAACATCGAGCCCGCCGTGGCCGCCACCGAGTTGGAGAACCTGGCCGCGCAGGGCGTCGACATCATCGCCGTCGGCGCGGGGGAGATCTCCGATCCACTGCCCGACCTGGTCGAGCAGTTCCCCGACATCTTCTGGTACTGCAACTGCGGCACCGGGTTCCCGCAGATGGACGGCGTGGCCCTCAGCACCAACGACGGTGCCGAGATCGAGTACGTGGTCGGCGTGGCTGCCGGTCTGCTCCTGCAGGAGCATGGTGGCGACACCGCGTACATGATCGGCTGCTGCGACCTCGGCTTCGAGGTCGAGACCGAGTTGGCGATGCGGCTCGGCATGAAGGCCGTGGACCCCAGCTACGACGTGGTCTACACCCCGACCGGGAACTTCCCGTTCGACTTCGACAACGTGGCCGGAGCAACCGAGGCGTTCAACGTCGCCCTCGACGCGGGCATGGACCTCCTCTACCCGTACCTGGGCGGTGCCCACGAGCCTCTCGTCCAGCTGGCCAACGAGCACGGCATCCCGGTGACGAGCGCGGGCGCTTCCGACGTGTGCTCCCGGACCGATCTGACCTGGGAGATGGCCGCGCTGTTCGACGGCGGCGACTTCGCCCGGGCGGTGTTCCCCCTCATCGTGTCGGGAGATTTCGTCGAGGGCAGCATCTACAAGTTCGCGGTCGGCCGGGATCCGGAGGTCGGCGCGCTGATCTGCAATCCCACGGCGGAGCAGAAGGACCTGCTCGACCAGGCCCACGCCGACGTGTGGAACGGCTACTGCCTGGCCGAGTTCGACACCATCCGGGCCATCGCCTACGGCGGCGCCGACCTCGAGGCTCCGCTGGTCTGCTCGGACGCCTGAGCGCTGCGTAGGGGCAGCTAGACCCGAGAGACCGACATATGGCTGATCAGCGGACGGCGGGGACGGAGGTCCCCGCCGTCCGGCTCACCTCGATCTCCAAGTCGTTCGGGGCCATCGTGGCCTGTGACCGCGTGGACCTGACGCTTCACCGCGGCCGGATCCACGGCATCCTCGGAGAGAACGGCGCGGGCAAATCCACGCTGATGAAGGTGCTGATCGGTCTGGTGCTTCCCGATGGCGGCACCATCGAAGTGGACGGCGAACGGTGCCAGATCCGCGATCCCCACGATGCCTCGATCCGCGGCATCGGCATGGTCCACCAGCACTTCAGCCTGGTGGAGCCGCTCACGGTGTGGGAGAACGTGATGCTGGGCGACACCGGCCGGTTCGACGCGCCCGCGGCCCGGCGCCGCGTGGCTGAGATCAGCGAGCACTACGGCCTTGGCGTGGATGCAGACGCCAAGGTAGGCGACCTCTCGGCCGGGGTCCGCCAGCGGGTGGAGATCATCAAGTGCCTGCGCCGCGATCCCAGCATCCTGATCTTCGACGAGCCCACCTCGGTGCTCACCCCGGGCGAGTCCGAGCGGCTGTTCGACGTTCTGCGCCAGGCGGTGCGGGAGGAGAACCGGGCGGTGGCGCTGGTGAGCCACAAACTCGATGAGATCCTCCACGCCACCGACGAGGTCACGATCATGCGGGCCGGGTCCGTGGTGCGACGGATGGAGACATCCGACGCCGATGCACCCATGCTGGCCAGGGCGATGGTCGGCCGGGAGGTGTCGCTCCGATCGGAGGCGTCGGCCCTGGGCCTCATCGAGACGGTCGCGGCCGGCGCGGGCGATGACGACGGTGAGGACTCCCGGGACGGGGAACATGAGGGCGCCGGCGGCGATTCCGTCCCGCGAGTGCCCGCACTCCGTCTCCGCGACGTTGTGGCCCGGGGTCCCGACGGACGAGTCTCCCTCGACGGCCTCAGTGTCGACGTGTTCGACTCCGAGATCGTCGGAGTGGCCGGCGTTGAGGGCAACGGCCAGGCCGCGTTGACCGACCTGCTGTCGAGCCTGCTGCCCGCCGAAGCGGGCTCGGTCGAGGTGGACGGCGTCAGGGTCGAGCCGGGAAGTCCGGGCGCCATGTCCTCCGCGGGGGTCGCCGTCATCCCCGAGGACCGCCACGCCTCGGGCTGCGTGCTCGACATGTCGGTGGCTGAGAACCTCTTCCTGGTGGACATCGAGCGGATCGCCAAGCGCGGGATCTACGACCCGGCCGTGATGCGGCGAGACGCGGCCGTGCTCATCGAGAACTTCGACATCCACACTGCCGGTCCGGACGCCCCCTTCTGGTCGCTCTCGGGCGGCAACCAGCAGAGGGTGGTGCTGGCCCGGGAGTTGAGCTACTCGCCCAAGGTGCTGGTGGCGGCCCAGCCCACCCGGGGTCTTGACGTCGGTGCCATCGAATGGATGACCAACCGTCTCCGCCAGGTAGCCGACAGCGGTGTGGGTGTTCTGCTCATCTCGAACGAACTGGAGGAGATCCTGCAACTGTCCGACCGCGTCGTGGCGCTGTTCCGGGGCCGCATCATCGGCGAGATGGACCGAGCCGATGTGGACCTCGAGGAACTGGGCCTCCTGCTGGGCGGCGCAGGTGCCGAAGCTGGTGCTGAGGCAGCCGCCTAACCGGGACGCGACGGCCGGATGAGCGACCAGCAGACGTCGCAGGCGGCCGCCGGGGGGTCGGCGACCGCCCCCTCGCGGCTCCGCGAAGCGGCCGTGGCCGCGGCCATGTACCTCGGATGCATCGTCGTCGCCCTCTTCGCCTCGGCACTGATCGTGTGGGCCACCGGAGGGTCGTGGCAGGCGGTCTTCTCGGCGCTGCTCGACGGCAGCCTGCGGGCCCCGGGCCGCTGGGGAGAGACCATCGGCATCGCCATCCCCCTCGTGGTGGTGGCGCTTGGAACCGCCATCAACGGTCGGGCCGGCGTGGTCAACATCGGCCAGGAGGGCCAGGTGATGATGGGCACCGCCTTCGCCACCTACGTCGGCGTGCGCCTGGGCGGCCCGGGTCCGGTGGTGATCGTCTGCCTGCTCATCGTGGGGGCTCTCGCCGGGGCCATGTGGGCTGGCATCGCCAGCTGGCTCCTGTACTGGCGGCGGGTGCCGGAGGTGCTCACCACTCTGCTGCTCATAACGGTGGCGTCCCAGGCGACCGGCTACGCCCTGAAGGTCGACTGGCTGCTGCTGGCCCCGTTCCGGGCGGACCGCTCGGTTCGCAACCAAGTGAGCGAACAGCTCGAAGCGGACACCCGGCTGCCCCTCATAGACATCTGGGGCAACGACTTCCCGATCAGCGCCTTCGCGGTGGTGCTGATGGCCGTGATCGTGTTCCTGCTGTTCAAGCGCAGCGTCTGGGGCTTCCGCATGAGGATGCTGGGCCGCAACGCCCGCACCGCCCAGCGCGCCGGCGTGTCCACCGTCAAGTACGGCACCACCGCCATGCTGATCTCCGGCGCGTGCGCCGGTCTGGCCGGTGCCCTGATGCTCTCCGGCGGAGACTTCGGCAACTACCGGTTCACACCCGGCTTCGCCAACAACATCGGATGGGAGGGTCTCCTGGTGGCCCTGGTGGCTCGCTCCCACCCGGTCGGCATCGTGGTCGTGGCTTTCAGCTTCGCCGGGTTGCGAGCCGGCTCGGGCTTCCTGGCCGCCACCGGGGTGGAGCGCGAGATCTCCCAGGTGGTGCTGGCCCTGCTGGTGCTGGCCCTGCTGGTACCTCCGGCGATCCTCTTCATCCGCGAGCGCCGCCGCGCGCTGTCGGCCACCAGAGACAGGACCTGAGCCATGGGCGGCTTCTTCACCGCGATCGGCGATGTGGTCACCAACGAGGTGACCTATTCGGGGGCCATGCGGTTCGCCGCGCTGCTGGCCTTCGCGGCCATCGGCGAGACGATCGCCGAGAAGGCGGGCACGCTCAACATCTCGCTGGAGGGGATGCTGCTGGGCGGTGCCTTCGCCGGGGCGCTGGGCATGCACCTGACCGAATCGGTGACCGTGGGACTGGTCTTCGCCACCGTAATCGGGACCGTGGTGGCGTCGGTGCAGGCCAACATGAGCCACCGGCTCACCGCCAACCAGTTCGTGGTCGGACTGGCCCTCAACACTCTGGTGCTCGGCATCGCCAGCTTCCTGAACACCAGCATCCAACCGGTGTCGAAGGCCGCCCACCGCTTCAAGATCCCGGGTGTGGCGGAGATCCCGCTGATCGGCGACGCCTTCTTCAACCAGCCGTGGCCCCTGTACCTGGTGTACCCGATGATCCCGGCCGCATGGTGGCTGCTGTACCGCACCCGCTGGGGCCTGGAAGTGCGGGCCGTCGGCGAGAACCCGCAGTCGGCCGACGTGTCGGGCATCGACGTGAACAAGCGCCGCCGGCAGTCCATCTACATCGCCGGGCTCACCTCGGGACTGGGCGGCGGCTACCTGGTGCTGGGCCAGATCGGACGCTTCGAGGACGCGGTCGTGGGGGGTCAGGGGTTCATCGCCATCGCGGCGGTGATCTTCGGCGGATGGACTATGCGGGGCGTGATCGGCGGGTGCCTGCTGTTCGGCACGGTCAATTCGTTCCGGCTGACGCTGCCCACCGTGGGCCACGAACTCAACTCCGAGTTGCTGTCGGCCGCGCCGTTCGTGGTGACCATCGTCACGGTGACCTTCTTCGCCCACCGCACCCGCGAGCCCCGGGCCCTGGCCCAGCCCTTCGTCCGCGGCCTCACCTGAGAGGGCGTACGTGGTCGCGGCCGCATCCTCGGTCCCCACCGTCGACATCTCCGGCGCCCTGACCGGCGACGCCGGCGCGATGGAGGCCGCGGCCCGGGCGATCGACGACGCCTGCGTGGCCAGCGGTTTCTTCATCGTGGTGGGCCACGGCGTGCCGCCCGCCCTAGTGGACGAGACCATGGACACGGCCCGCGGGTTCTTCCGGCTTCCGTTCGAGGAGAAGTCGAAGGTGGCTCCGCCCACGTTCGAGGACTACCGCGGTTTCCTGGGCCTGGACACCACCTCACTGGCGGCCACCCTGGGCGACAACGAGACCCCACCGGACCTGTGCGAGTCCTTCAACGTCGGCCGCTTCGACGATCCCGATATCCGGGCCCGGGCCTACGTCGCCGGAGCGGAGGCCACGTTCTGCCCCAATCGGTGGCCCACCGAACCGGCAGGGCTGCGGCCGCAGTTCGAGCACTACTACGCCGTGCTGGAAAGGCTCTGCATGCAGATGCTGCCGCTCTTCGCCCGAGCCTTGGACCTTCCCGACGACTGGTTCGACGACAAGGTGCAGGATCACACCGCGCTGCTGCTGTTCAACTGGTACCCGCCGGTGGCCGGCGAGGCTCGTCCCGGTCAGTTGCGCCGCGGCGCTCACACCGACTACGGAGCGTTCACCATCGTCGCGGCCGAGCAGATCGGTGGCCTGCAGATCCGGTCGAACGGTGAGTGGGCCGACGTGCCGATGGTGCCGGACGGCTTCGTAGTGAATCTCGGAGACCTGATGGCCCGCTGGACCAACGACCGCTGGGTCTCGACCCTGCACCGGGTGGTCATCCCTGACGGAGACGACCGGGGCCGGGACCGGATGTCGGTGCCGTTCTTCTTCCAGCCGTCGTACCGGGCCGTCATAGAGACCATCCCGACCACCATCACGCCGGAGCGCCCGGCCCGCTACGAGCCGGTCGTGTCCGGCGAGTGGATCGCGGCCAAGTCGGCGTCCATGCTGGAGGACGACCAGGATTCCTGAGGGGCGGGGTCGCTGGCTGGCGCTGTTGCTCGCCGCGGTGGTCATGGCACTGGGCGCGCTCGGGGTCCTGGCACTGGGCACGGCCTCCCTGCTCGACATCGGCCCGTTTGCTCCCCCCGAGACGCCTCGCGGGCTGGAGGTGGCTGACCGGCTGGGCGACTGCCGCGAGGCCGGTCTCGACAGGGGCGAGTCCTGTGATGCCGGGGCTGACATCACCGCAGTCAACCTCTGGCAACCCGACGAGGGAGCGCTGATGGTCGAACTGCAGCTCACCGAGCCACCGGACCTCGGTCCGGGTCTGGCATGGACGGCCGAGTTCTACGTCGAGGCCGCCAACGCCTTCACCGATGGCGGTGTGATTTGCCGCCTGACCAACGTCACCGATGGCGGCCGGCCCGTCTCGGAGGTTCGTTCCTACGCCCTCGACCCGAACACAGTGCCGAGACAGCAGGTCGAGGCGGGCGCCTGCGAGGGCAGCCTCAACGGGTCATCGGCCCGGTTCTCGGTCGATGTCGCCGGTCAGTCCGCCGACGAGCAGTTCCGGCTGATCGGACTGGTCCGGCTCGAATACCCCGACAGCCCCGATCGGCCCGGCTCCGATGATGACTTCCTGGTGCGGGCGACGCTGGCCGAACTCCAGGGCTGAGCGTCTCCGGGCCAGTCTGTAGGGTACCGCTCATGGGTCTTGTGGAGCCGGCCCCACATCTGAGTGCGGAGGCACGGGAGTTCTTGAGGGACTACCGGGTGGTCGGCGCCGGGCTGGACCTAGCCGACGCCGAGGCGGTGGGCGCAGCCCGCCGCGGATCCCTGGCCGGCTGGGTCGCCCACAACGAGGGACTGCCGGGTCCGTGGATCAGCCGTGCCTCGTCGGTCGCGGGCGTGCCGGTGGTGGCCTTCGCCACTGACGAGCACGTCCTGGACGCCGACGGGGTGATCGTGCACCTCCACGGCGGCGCGTTCGTGCTGGGCTCCCCGACCGCCAGCGCCGCTCTGGCCGTGGGGGTGGCCCAGCGCACGGGGCTGCCGGTGGTGTCGGTCGACTACCGCCTCGCTCCCGAGCATCCGTGCCCGGCCGCGACCACCGACATCGTGAGCGTCTGCCGCGGGCTGTCGGAGTCCCGGTCCGTAGCCGCGATCTTCGGTGAGTCTGCCGGCGCCAACCTCAGCCTGGCCGCGGCCGTCGCCCTGCGCGATGGCGGCGAGACGCTCCCCGTCCGGCTGGGGCTGCTGTCACCGTGGGTCGACATGACCTGTTCGGGCGACACCTATCGTTCGCTGGTATCGGCCGATCCCGTGCTGGGCCCTCTCGATCCGCCCGCCTTCGCTGCCGCCTACACGGGCGCCGACCCATCCGATCCCAGAGCGTCCCCGCTGTTCGCCGATCTGACGACCCTGCCCCCGTCGCTCATCCAGACCGGCAGCCGCGAGATCCTGCTGTCGGACTCCTGCCGGCTGGAGGGCGCGCTCCGCCGTGCCGGCGTTGAGGTTGCGCTGCACGTTTGGGACGGCCTCTGGCACGGCTGGCAGCTCCAGTACCGCGTCCCGGAGGCTTGCCGGGCTCTTGACGACCTGGCCGCGTTCCTCGCCGGTTGAGCGGTCGGCCGCCGCTAGTCAGTGAAGATGCCGGCGGACCTCCTGACCGTGTTCGAGTCAGGGTCGGTAGGCCCGTCCGCGTGGTGCGACCCGCAACACGACGACCGCACCGTCGTCGCGCTGCCGGTGAATGATGCGATGGTTGCCGAATCGCACCGAGCGGCAGCCGTTCAGCGGTCCCTGAAGGCGCTTCCCAGCGCTGGGGTCGCCGTCGAGGGAGGCGATGACCTCCAAGGCTCGGCGGCGATCGGTGGCAGAGAGGCGGTCAAGTCCCCGCTGTGCCGGTCTAGTGAGGAGGGGCATAGCGATCGAGCGGCACCACGTTGCCGGTCGCTATGTCGTATTCAGCCTCTTCCAGTTCCGCCATCGCATCGGGGTCGCCGAGAATGGCCAGGGTCTCGGCGGCGCCGTCGGGATCGTCCCAATCCAGTTCTGGATACTGCGCCCGGAGTCGGGTCGCGTCTCCAGGACCGCTGTCGGCTGGATCGGACATGACCGGATCGTAGCTCCTAGCGATGCTGTGCCGTGTGGCCGCCGTGCCCGACGTGGATGCGGTGCTCGGTATCCCAGCCCGCCATCGGGTGCTGCTCTGTTCATGAGTGTTCAAGACTGCCTCCATTTCCAAGCCTCTAGAATCCTTAAGTATACATGTAAATGCCTTAGATTCGCAGAGTGTTGGGTGGGACGGCCTCTGGCACGGCTGGCAGCTCCAGTACCGCGTCCCGGAGGCTTGCCGGGCTCTCGACGACCTGGCCGCTTTCTTGGCGAGCTGAGCAGCGGTATACACTCCGCGTGCCGAGCAGTGAAGCCCAGGGATGCCCGGGCTTGTGTCTGGCCCTTGACGAGCACCGTTCGTTGAGCAAACGCAATCCAAAGGAGAAGAAATGAGGAGCCGCTCCCTTTCTCGTGTCGTGAAGATCCTGGCTGTGATCTTGGCGTTCATGCTGGTCTCGGCCGCCTGCAGTGGCGACGATGACACCGCGGACGGTCCGGTTGTTCTCGACGTGCTGGCCGAGGCCGGCGACGAGGCCACCCTCGAACTCGCCACGGCACAGTTCACCGAGATGTATCCGCACGTGAGTTTCAACATCACGCTGCGCGCCTTCGACGACTACATGCAGATCGCGCCGGGGATACTCTCCAGCGACGATCCGCCCGACATCGCCCACGGCAACCAGGGCTACACGATCGACGGCCTGCTCGTACAGGGCGGCCTGATCCTGCCGCTCGACGACTATGCGGCGCAGTACGGCTGGGTCGATGCGTTCGGTGACGGCACGCTCGACCAGTACCGGTTCACCGAGGACGGCACCGACTTCGGCAACGGCATCCTCTGGGGCATCAACGGCGTCGCCGAGTTCGTGGGCGTCTACTACAACAAGGAGAAGCTCGCAGCGCTGGGCGGCCTGCCCGCCACGTTCGAGGAGTTCGACGCGCTGCTCGCGGCGGCCAAGGACGCGGGCGAGGTGCCGATCCAGCTCGGCAATGCCGAGGGCTGGCCCGCGCTGCACGTCTACGGCATGGTCGAGGCCGCCTACCGGCCTGCGGCGGAGATTCGCGACTGGGTCTTCGGCGAGCCGGGCGCGACCGTCGTCACCGACACCGAGCGGCAGGCCGCCGCCAAGTTCGAGGAGTGGCGCGACAACGGCTACTTCCCCGAGGGCGTCAACGGCATCGCCTACGACGACTCGGTGGCCAACTTCATCGCCGGCGAGGGCGTGTTCATGATCGCGGGCAACTGGAACACGGCCACCCTCGACGAGGGAATGGGCGCCAACGCCGGCTACTTCGCCATGCCGGTCGGCCCCAGCGGGATTGTCGGCGGCACCGCGGCGCTGGCCCTTCCGTGGCACATCACCACCAGCGCCGAGGATCCCGACCTGGCGGCGGAGTTCATCAACCTGCTCGTCAGCGAGGAGTTCGCGGATGATCTGGCGTCGGTGGGCCGTGTCGCCGCACGGTCGTCGGACACCGAGATCGAGGGCCTGCTCGCAGAGGTGACCGCGGGCGCCGCGGCCGTGATCGCGGACGAGGGCGTCACGCTGTACGCCGACTGGGCCACGCCGACGATGTTCGACACGCTCACGTCGAAGACCCAGGAGCTCCTCGGCGGCCAGATCGACGGCGAGCAGTTCCTCAACGACGTGCAGGCCGACTGGGACGCCGCCAACGGCTAGTCCCGACTGATCCCGGCCGGGCCCCGCTGCGTATCGCCTTGAAGGCGTGGAGCAGTCGGGGCTCGGCCAGCGGCCCCTGCGGCCGCCTCAGTTGAGCCGTCCAAGCCGCCCGGCCCGACCGGTCCGTCGCGGTCCGTCAGGGCGCGTCCAGCCGGTCGCGTACCTGTACCTGCTGCCGGCGTTCTCCTTCTTCGCGGTGTTCGCGGTGGCGCCGCTGGCCCACGCTTTCAAGCTGTCGTTCTACGAGTGGAACGGCATCACCGATCAGGTGTGGGTGGGCCTCGACAACTACGTCACCGTGTTCACCGACCCCGATGTGCGCGCCGCGCTGTGGAACTCGGTCATCCTGATCGTCTTCTACGCGGTGCTGCCGATCTGCGTCGCCCTGGTGATCGTCGGGCTGATGGCGAGGGTCCGGATCCGGGGCCGAACCGCGTTCCGGGCGGTGCTGTTCGTGCCGACGATCCTGCCGTTGACTGTGGTTGCCGTGGCGTGGCGCTGGGTGTACGCGCCGGACGGGCCGCTGAACTTCGGGCTCGACCTGATCGGGCTGGACTTCGTCAGCCGGGCATGGCTCGGCGACTTCACGTTCGCGCTGCCGTCGATGGGCATGGTCGGCACCTGGGTGACCTTCGGCCTCGTGTTCGTACTGTTCGCCGCGGGTGTTCAGAAGATCCCGTCGCAGCTCTACGAGTCGGCCCGCCTCGACGGCGCCAATATGGTTCGCGAGTTCTTCGCGGTGACGCTGCCCGCTCTGCGCGGCGAGATCACGGTGGCGCTGATCCTCACCGTCACGGCGGCGCTGCGCAACTTCGACCTCGTGTTCGTGATGACCCGCGGCGGCCCCGGCACCAACACTGAGGTCCCGTCGATGTTCATCTACCGCTCAGTGTTCCAGATCCGCTCGATCGGCCTCGGCGCAGCCATCGGCGTGATCCTGATGCTGGAACTGCTGGCGGTGAACCTGGCCGTGCTGTGGTACCGCCGCCGCGGCGACCTCTCCGCATGAGCCCGCTGGTCGCAGTCCGGGCAGGCGACACGGGCCGGGGCAGGGCGGCTGGAGGGCGGCTGCTGTGATCGAGAGCCGCCACGAGCGCCGCTTCGTCCATCTGGTGCTGCTCGGCGCCAGCATGATCGCTCTCTACCCGTTCGTGTCGATCCTGCTGCTGGCGCTGAACCCGCCCGGCAAGCGTGTCAGCGGGTTCACCATCCCGAGCACGATCTCATTCGAGAACTTCACGCTGGCGTGGCAGCGAGGCAACTTCGCGCAGGCGCTGTTCTCGAGCGCGGTGGTGGCGGTGACCGTCGTGGCGGCGAGCGTGGCCTTCTCGATCCTGGCGGGCTACGCATTCGCAACGATGCGCTTCCCGCTGCGCAACACGCTGTTCGTGATCCTGCTCGCCGGGCTGATGCTGCCCTACGAGGCGCTGATCGTCCCGCTGTACTTCGACTTCAGGTCGCTCGGCCTGCTCGACTCGCGCTGGGCCGTGATCCTCCCGCAGATCGGCTTCAGCGTGTCGTTCGGGACGTTCTGGATGCGCACCGCCTTCTGGGCCCAGTCGGGCGGCGCGCTGGTGGAGGCAGCCCAACTCGACGGCGCCAACACCTGGGACATCCTGAGACGGGTGCTGCTGCCGGTCAGCGGCCCGGCGGTCATGTCGCTGTCGGCGCTGCTGTTCCTGTTCGCGTGGAACGACTTCCTGCTCGCGCTGGTGCTGCTGCCCCAGAACGAGGCGGCCCAGACAGCTCCGCTGGCGCTGTCGTTCTTCGCGGGGCTGCGACGCGGCGGCGAGCCGTCGACGATCGCGGCGGCGGCGCTGCTGGTGGCGTTCCCGGTGCTGATCGTCTACATCGTCATGCAGCGGCGCTTCATCCAGGGGATCACCACCGGAGCCACCAAGGGATGACGGTTAGCCGCCGACGCTTCAGTTCGCCGGGGGAGCTGGGAGCCGCGGCGGCCGCGGAGATCGCGGCCGGGATAGCCGGGAGCCGGGCGGCGGGTCGCCCATACCTTCTGGGGTGCCCCGGAGGCCGTACACCCAGGCCCGTCTACGCCGAGCTGGGCCGGATCTGCGCCGCGGACGGCATCGACTGCTCCGGTGTGGTGCTGGTGATGATGGACGACTACCTCGATCCCGACTCCGCGACACCTGAACCGGTCTCGCGCGATGCTCACAACTCCTGCCGGCGCTTCGCGGAGCAGGAGATCCGCCGGGTGATCAACCGGGGTCTGGCGGCCTCGCGGCGCGTGCCACAAGAGTCCGTTTGGTTCCCGGATCCGCTCGACCCCCCGGCCTACGACCGGCGCATCGCGGACGCGGGAGGTGTCGAGGTGTTCATCGCGGCCAGCGGCGCGTCGGATGGGCACGTCGCCTTCTGCGGCCCGGAGTCGGACCTCGATGGTGCCAGTGCCGTCGTGGAGCTGGCCCCGACCACCCGGGCCGACAACCTCGTCACGTTCCCCGAGTTCTCGTCGGTCGAAGAGGTCCCCACCCACGGGGTGTCGGTCGGTCTGGGAACTATTCGCCGCTACTCGCGCTCGGTGTGGCTGGTGCTTCACGGCGCCGACAAGGCTGAGTCCCTGCGGCGGGTGCTGGGCACGGCGAGCCATGATCCGGCCTGGCCGGCGACGTTCATACACGAATGTCCGGGCGCCGTCGTCTGGAGCGATGCCGGCGCCGAGAGGGGAGGCACGACATGAGCGGTGCTGCTGCCGCCGGCATGGGGTCTTCGTCGAGGGTGCGGCTCGGGATCGTCGGGCTGGGCAGCGTGTTCGAGCCCTACGCGACGCTGATCCGGGAGCTGCGCTACTACGGCCGGGCGGAGGTGGTCGCGGCGTGCGACATCGTGGCCGGCCGTGCCCGCAGGGTTCGCGACTTCCTGCATCAGGACGCGGCGTTCAGCACTGACTACGCCGATGTGGTGGCACGCGACGACGTGGACGCGGTGCTGGTGCTCACGGCCATGCCCAGCCACGGCGAGATCGCCGCCGCTGCGCTCGATGCCGGCAAGCACGTGCTGGTGGAGAAGCCGATGTCTGTCCACCTCGACGAGGCGGCAGAGCTCGTGGCGAAGGCCCGGACCGTGCCCGGCCTGCTGATGTGCGCGCCCCACGTGGTGCTCAGCCCCACCTACCAGGCTTTGTGGAAGCGGGTCGTCGACGAGGGCGAGATCGGGACGGTGCTTACCGCCAGAGCCCGGTACGGGTGGTCGGGGCCTACTTGGGGGCGGTGGTACTACGACACCGGCGGCGGCCCGCTGTTCGACCTGGGGGTCTACAACATCACCTCGCTCACCGGCCTTATGGGGAGCGTGAAGCGGGTCACGGCCCTCGCCGGCACCGCGATACCGCAGCGCGAGGTGGACGGCGAGATGATCGAGGTCGGCAACCACGACAACTACCAGGTGCTGCTCGACTTCGGCGACGCCCGCTTCGCGGCGGTGACCACCGGCTTCACCATGCACGAGTACCGCTCGCCTGCGATCGAGCTGTACGGCACTGCAGGCGTGGCCCAGATGCTGGGCGACGACTGGGCTCCGCAGGGATACGAGATACTGCGGGCCGATTCGGCCGGCTGGACTACCTACGCCGAGGTCGATCCGGCCTGGCCGTGGACGGCCGGGCTGGGGCATCTGGTCGACTGCGTCATAGACGGGTCGAGGCTGCTCGTCCGCCCCGAGCACGCCTACCACTGCCTGGAGGTGATGGTCAAGGCGCAGCTGGCGGCGGCCTCGGGGGAGACCCAGATCGTGTCGAGCACGGTCGATCCTCTGCCGTACGATCCCGGCGAGATCTACGTGCAGCGCGGCGGCAAGGTGGGACACGACTACCGGATCCGCCGCCATCGCGACGACTAGGACCTATCGGTTAGGGCGGGGATCTGATGGACTCGGGCACCTACGTCATCGGGGTCGACGGGGGCAACACGAGTACGACCGCGGTGGTGGTGGACGGCTCGGGGACCGTCGTCGGGGTGGGCGACGGCGGCTGCACCGACATCTACGGGGTGGCGTCGCCGCCGCAGGCGCTGGACGAGCTCGACCGTGTTGTCGGGACTGCGCTGCGAGCGGCCGGGCTCGGTCCCGGGCAGCTGAGGTCGGGCGTCTTCAGTCTCGCCGGGGCCGACTGGCCCGAGGACCACGACTACCTGCGCAGCCACCTGGGCGGCTGCTCGTTCGGCTTCGAGGCGCTCGTAGTCAACGACGCCATGGGCGGCCTGAGGCTCGGCTCGCCGTCATGGGAGGGGATCGCGGTCATCTGCGGCACCGGCAACGCGGTCGGGGCCCGTCGGCGCGACGGCACCTGCTTCCACCTCGGCTTCTGGCCCGACACCGTGGGAGCGGCGACCCTCAGCCAGGAGGCGCTCGACGCGGTGCTTCGAGCCCACCTGGACCTGGGCCCGTCCACCTCGCTCACCGGCCGGGCGCTGGCGCTCTACGGTGCGGCCGACCCGATCGAGCTCCAGCACCGGTTCACCGGCCGCGACGGCCTCGGTCGATCCGAGCTCGTCCGGATGAGTCCGGTCCTGCTGGATGAGGCCGACCGGCGTGATGAGGTAGCGCTGCGAATCGTCACCGCGGCCGGCAGGGCCATGGGCGGCCAGGGCCGGGCGTCAGCCGAACGGATCGGGCTCAGCGTGGAGGGCGCCACGGCAGTCCTAGGTGGCGGGCTGTTCCAGCATCCCACTGGGGTGCTGGCCGACGCGGTGATGGGCGAGCTGCCCGGAGCGGTGGAGCACAGGACGACGCTGCCGCCGGTCATCGGCGCGGTGATGGCCGCCCTCGACCAGATCGGAGCGGAGTCCGACCCCGACGAGCTGCACCGCTCGTTGACGGCCGTCACCGGTTCGTTCAGGGCGTAGGGTCTGGTCCCAGGTGAGAGTTCGGATGATCCAGCGGGTGGTAGAAGCGAGATGGCACGAATCAAGCTCGCCTACATAGGCGGCGGCTCCACCCGGGCCCCCGGGACCATGGCCAGCTTCGCCCACCAGGGTGAGAACTTCAACGGGTCCGAAGTGGTGCTGATCGACCTTGACGCCGAGCGTCTCGCTCTCACCAGGGAGATAGCCCAGCGGCTGATGGCGGCCCGGGGCCTGGACATCTCGGTGGAGGCCACCACCGACCGGCTGGCCGGGCTCGACGGCTGCGACGCGGTGCTCACCAGCTACCGGCCCGGCGGTTTCGCGGCCCGCGTCCTCGACGAGCGCATCCCGCTCTCGCACAACGTCATCGGCCAGGAGACCCAGGGTCCGGGCGGATTCTTCATGGCGCTGCGGTCGATCGCGGTGATGCAGGACATCCTTGCCGACATCGACCGGGCCTGCCCCGGCGCGGCCATCTTCAACTACACCAATCCGGTGAACATCGTGTCGCAGGCGGTCTCCGACCACTCCGACGCCAACATCGTGTCGTTGTGCGAGGGGCCGATCGTGTACCCGCGGATGCTGGCCGAGGCTGTGGGCCTCGACCCCGACCAGCTGGAGGTGGCCAGCGTCGGCCTCAACCACGGGTCGTGGTCGGTGCGGCACACCTACCGGGGGGAGCCGCTCATACCGGTGCTGCGAGACAAGTGGGACGAGGAGGCCGAGACCTCAAGGCTGCCCGGCCAGGAGCGGCGGATGCTGCAGCTGGCCGCGGCCATGGACTCGGTGCCCAGCGGCTACTTCCAGTACTACTACTTCGAGGAGGAGATCCTCGCCGAGTACCACGCCAAGGCCACCACCCGGGCCGAGGACATCCTGGCCGAGGTGCCGTCGTACTGGTCGCACTACCGCGAACAGGCCGAGAGCCCGGACCCGCAACTCGACCCCTCCCGCTCGCGCGGCGGCATCCATGAGCTCGAGCTGGCCATCGACTGCATGGACGCGGTGTTCAACGACCGTGACGAGGTGATGACCGTGAACGTGGCCAACGCCGGCAGCGTGGCCGGGTTCGAGGACTCACTGGTGGTGGAGACCCTCGGCCGCTGTGACGCCGACGGGGTGCGACCCATCGAGATGCCGAGCCTGCCGTCGCATGTGCACGGCCTCGTGGAGGCGCTCGGCTACTACCAGCAGGCCGCGGCCGACGCGGCGTGGAGCGGGACCAGCCATGAGGCCGTCCAGGCCTTGGCCTCCCATCCCCTCGTCCGCTCGATCAACAAGGCCGAGCGGATCTACGCCGAGATGGCCCACGCCCACCGCCATTACCTGCCCGAGCGCCTGCTCCCCGCCTAGAGGCCGAAGGGCGCGGCCGAGCCCCCTTCCAGGGCTAGCAGGCCTGCGCCGATGACGCCGGCCCGGGTTCCGAGTCGGGCCTGCATCAGCGGCGGCGGGTCCGGCCGGCCGGCCGTGAGCTCCCGGTAGTGCCGTGACAGCGAGTCGAAGAAGGTGCCGCTGCTGGTGCCGAGGCCGCCGCCGACAATCACTGCGGCGGGATCCAGCAGGTGCACGGCGTCTTGCAGAGCGGTTGCCACGATCTCTCCTGCCCGGGCCTCGATCCTGGCCCGGATGGCAGCTGTCCCGGCCGGATCGACCCGGCCGGCCTGGGCATCGGCAGCTGCGCCGATGGCCCGTCCCGAGGCCTGCTCCTCCACAGTGAGGGGAGCGCCAGGTTGCAGGGCCAGGCTGGGATCCACGCCTAGCTCACCGAGCGCGATCGCTTCACCCCGGTGGCCGGGCCACAGACGGCCGTTGATCACGAGCGTCGACGAGATGCCGGTGCCGATGATCGCGAACACGAAGCTGTCACGGCTCCGACCATGGCCGAATCGGGCCTCGGCCCGGGCCGCGCAGCGCACATCCGAGTCAATCCGGATGCGCAGGCCCGCCGCCGATGCCGCTGGGAGATCCATCAGCGAGGGCAGTACGAGGGCGCTGTTTATCCGCCCGCCGGCGGTGACGTATTCGGGAACGCCCACTCCGGCCTGCTTGATCGTGAGGCCTCGCGCGGCGCCACCGTGGGCCAGGCGCTCGATGAGCGCCAGCGTCTCGGACACGCTGCGGTCCTTCCCGTGGTTCGGCGTGGGGACGATCTCCTCGTCACTGGCCTCTCCGCCCGTGTTGACGACCGCCCCGGCGATCTTCGTGCCGCCGACGTCGATGCCCACCGCGGCCCGCATCAGCGGTCAGCCTGGGTGGGGGCCGATGTCGTCGATGTTCACCCAGCCGGGCCCGATCCCGCACAGCCAGGTCGCCTGGGCGTCGCCGGTCGAGAGGTACGAGTGGGGCGTTCCCGGCGGCAGCACGGCCGCGTCGCCCGCCTCCAGGTACAGGCAGTTGGCGTCCTCGGCGGAGGGCGTCATGATCGCCAACCGGCCCGACAGCAACAGCACGAACTCCTCACCGGGATGCTGCTCGTCACCAGATGCGGCCCCGGCTCGAAGGTGGCATCTCATCACGGTCAGGTGCTCGGTGGCGGCCAGGAACGCGAGTTCCAACGCTCCTCTGGTCGCCCAGGCGAGGTCGTGCTCGCGCACTGGCATGAGGCGATGCTCGATCTGCCCTGAAGCCATGGGCCAAGAGCCCAGCAGCCGGCGGTCGACGGTGGAGGTGTGCTCCAGGTACGGCTGGGTCCTGCCATAGGCGCTGGAGGCACCGGTGGCGGGAGTGGGCGAGAAGAACTCGAGCACTCGCACCCCCTCATCGCCGGCGGCCCGGCCGTGGTGCCAGGTGTCCCGCCGGAAGAAGACCGCCTCACCGGCTGCGGCTCGCTGGGCCTCGCCGGTCGAGGGGTCGCTGAGCAGCAGCACGCCGTCGAGCACGTATAGCAGCTCGTCGGCCGCGAAGATCGTGGGGTTGTCCCGCGAGTGCCCGAACCGCCCGCCGGGCGACATAGAGAACTCCAGCACATGCAGCCTCTCCGACGACAGGTAGACGCGGTCGAGCACGTAGCCGGCGTCGGGGTCGCCCCAGATGTGGCGGACCCGGTCCGACGCACCGACGACCGTGGGGCGATCGAACACCGGGCGCGGGGTGGGGCGTCTGGACTCAGCGCTCATGATCGAACAGCTTGCCGTCACAGGGCTGCCGATGTCACGTCGGCGATCCCGGCACGGGTGCGGTTAGCGGCCGGCGGCGATGTTGACCACCTCGGCCAGAAGGTCGCGGTTGGCGGCCGGACCCGGCGAGATGATGTTCACGAAGAAGGCGTCCAGGTGGTGCGCGCCGATCAGGTGCTCCAGCTGGTGGCGGCACTCGGCCGGCGTGCCCGCGATCTGGTAGGAGGCCACCAACTCGTCGGTCACGAGCTGGCCCACAGCCTCGGGGCCTCCCTGGGCGAAGGCGTTCTTCAAGCCGGCGATCTCATCGTCGTCGAGGCCCAGGTTCCTGAGGATCCGGGGCGGGCTGTCCATGATGGCGTAGCCGTAGAGGTGCTTGGCCTCCTCGATCATCTCGGGCCGGTACGCCAGCCGGTCGAGGTAGGCCCGCATCAGCGGGGCGGCGCGTCCATCACCGGCCAGTGTCCCGGCCGCCTGCCGGGCCTGCTCGGCGATGCCGAAGGCGTCGCCGAGATCGGACTTGACCATCAGCATCAGGCCGTCGGCGTGGGTGCCGGCCAGCTCCAGCATCCTCTCGCCCCGGGCCGCGACCCAGATCGGGATCGAGTGGGTGCCGGTGGTGAGCTGGGCCCCTTCCAGCGACAGCCGCCGTCCCTGCCAGGTGACCGGCTCCCCCCGCCACAGCAGCCGCAGGGCGGTGATGGTGTCGGCCATCAGGGCCAGCGGCGCCGACCGCTGGAGTCCCATGGGGTGCAGCACCATGGTGCCGCCCGCCACCAGGGTCACGAAGGCCCGGCCCCCGCTCATCTCGTCGACGGTGGCGAGCGCGGCCGCTGTGGCGGCCGGGTGGCGGGTGTAGGGGTTGGTGACCGCTCCCAGACCGATGGTGCTGGTCGCCCGGGCTGCCGCTCCGAGCACGGCGTACACGTCGAGCATCAGGCCTTCGTCGGCCACCATGCAGTAGGAGTAGCCGAGCTCCTCGGCGGCCATGATCGTGTCGATCAGCTCGGCCGATCCCATGGTCGGCACGATCTGCAGCCCCAGGGCGATCTGGTCGGCACTCACGGCAGTGTCACCGCTGGCAGGTCGCTCGGTGTGCTCGTGGCTCGGGCTCGACCCACGGGTCCCTCACCGGCCGGATTACGACGGGGCCGATGTCGATGCGCCGGTCCGCGCCCACTAGGTCGGCCACCAGTTCTCCCACTCCGGCGGCAGGCATCATGCGATCCCGCACGGAATCGGGTGCCTTGCCGTCCCACAGCTCGGTGTCGATCTGGGCCGGGCAGAGCGTGATCACCCTGATGCCGCGGTCCCGTCCCTCCAGTCTCAGCACCTCGCCGAGCGCGTTGAGACCGCCCTTCGATGCGGCATAGGCCGCGTTGCCCTCGAAGGCCTGCATCGCGGCGATGCTGCTGACCAGGACGATCTGCCCGCCCGAGTCGCTCAGAGCCTCCCAAGCGGCCCGGGTGAGGGCCATGACCGCTCCGAGGTTGATGTCCATGACGCGCTGCCAGTGAGCCGCGGTCGCCTCCGGCACCGCCGCCTTCTCGAACACGCCCGCACTGTGCACGATCACATCGATCCGGCTGTGTGCGGTGAGGGTCTCCGCAACGACGCGCTCGGCCTCGCCCGGCTCCGCCAGGTCTGCGGGCAGAACCGTCGCCGGGCCGTCCAGCCCAGCCGCGGCGGCCTCGAGGCGTTCCCGCCGGCGCCCCACCAGCACGCAGCGAGCCCCCCGAGCCGCCAGCGCCCCCGCGCAGGCAAGTCCGATCCCCGACCCGGCGCCGGTAACGACGGCCACGAGAGGACGCTGCAACGTCACGGGCTCGATGGTGGCGAAGCGTCGGGGACCCCGATCCCGAGGAACCCCTCGATGCGGCCCAGCCGCTGCCCGTTCTCGGCCACCTCAGCCCGCAGCGAGGTCATCTCGGCGCCCAGTCCGGTCTCGACACCGTTGATTTCGTCCCGCAGGCTGGTCTCGACGCCGTTGATTTCGTCCCGCAGGCTGGTCTCGACGCCGTTGATTTCGTCCCGCAGGCTGGTCTCGACGCCGTTGATTTCGTCCCGCAGGCTGGTCTCGAAGCTGGCGATTTCGTCCCGCAGGCTGGTCTCGAAGCTGGCGATTTCGTCCCGCAGGCTGGTCTCGACGCCGGCGATCTCGGTGCGCAGCTCGGTGCGCAGATTGTCGGTGGTCTGTTGCTGGTGCCAGATGATCCCGGCAACTCCCAACACGACCGCGATCAGCTGGGCGACGGGAATTAGCTGCGGCAGTCGTTGCGAAGCGGCTCCCGCCTCGGGCACAGCGGCTGCCTCGGGCGCGGTGCTGTCGCCTGGGACGCTGAGCGCTTCCGGTGCCGCCATTCCGCCAGCGTAACACATCGAGGTCAGTCCAACACCTTTTCATGATATTTTCCTCTACATCATGCAGCTAGAGGCCGTCAGCTAATCCTGAACGCCCGGGTGCTAGCCGAAGAAGGAGGCGGTCAGCACGTCGTAGTTGATGCGTCCGGCGCTGAAGGTGCGCCCGCTGGACAGGTTGGTGAGATGGATCTCGGCCGGGGAGTGCAGCTCTATGGGGATCTCGTAGAAGTCCCGCCCGGCGTCCTCGTAGATCTCGATGAACGGACGGCCGTAGGCCTCGCAGGCCACCGACACCACCCGCTCCACGATCTCCGCGCACTGGGCGTCGTCGCCCTCCACGGTGACGTTGGAGATCCCCCCGTACAGGAGGCTGTCGTTGATGCGGCCCATCGAGACCAGGTCGTCGTCCACCAGCGGCGGCACCACGCCCAGGCCGTACGCGTAGCGCAGTCCCCGCAGGTCCATGCCCTCCTCGGCCAGCCGGTGCAGGGACTGCTCCACGATCCGGGCCGCCACCTGCACCGCGGTCACCAGGCTGCGGTTGGGGGCGAACAGCACGTAGAGGTCGGCCGGATCAATCCGGCACGACGACGCGATCATGTCGGCCATCTCCACCGGGATCGGCTCGGAGGTCTGGATGGCCACCACCGCCTCGTGATGTTCGTCGCGGTAGTCGATCCACTCGAAGTAGTGGTCCAGGCTGTCGCGGTTCAGGGCCCGGCCCGGCCCGGCCAGGATGGCGGCGTGCTCGGTGCCGGGGGCCTGCAGGCGCCACCCTGCGATCTGGGACGCCACGCAGGCCTCGATGGGGTGGTCGATCATCACCCGCACCGCGGTGAGCATCCGACCCGCCAACTCGAAGGGCTCGTAGCTCACGGTGCCGAGCCCGCCCAGGCTGGCCAGGGTGTAGAGCTGGGCGGCCCGCCAGCCTCCCTTGGCGTGCAGGCCCATGTCGATGACGGTGCTGCCGTTGTCGAGCCGGTCGACGGTCACGCCCAGTGCGTCGGCCTCATCCAGGATGAGCCGCACCGTCTTCATGGCTTCACGGTTGATGCTGATCATGGTCGGCTCCTGACTCGCATGCCGGAGCCCCCTTAGGCGGGGGTGGACTCGCGGGCGCCGAGGGCGGCGTCCACCGCGATGACGGAGCCGTTGACGTAGCTGGCCTCCGGCGACGCCGCGAACAGGATGGCCGCGGTGATCTCGGAGGGCCGGCCGAACCGGCCCTCGGGGATGTGACGCTGGATCGCGGTCTGCACCTCAGGGTCGGGCATCCCGGCCAGCAGGGCCTCGGTGGCGATGAGACCCGGCGCCACCGCGTTGACCCGCACGCCCCTGGGGCCCAGTTCCAGCGCCATGGCCCGGGTCAGGCCCTCCACCGCACCCTTGGACGCGATGTAGGCGCAGCGGTTGGCCACTCCCAGCCGGGCCAGGATCGAGCTGAGGTTCACGATGGCCCCCCGGCCCCGCTCCACCATGCCGGACGCCACCAGCTGGCTGAGCTGGAACAGCCCTCTCACATTGGCCTGCCAGACGGTGTCGAACGCCTCCAGCGACAGGTCAGACATCGACGACCGGTCGATGAGGGCGGCGTTGTTGACCAGGATCGACACCGGGCCCAGCGAGTCCTCCACCTGCCGGGCGAGACGGGCCACGTCGGCCTCGTTTCCGATGTCGGCCTGGAACACCTCGGCGACCCCGCCGGCGTCGACGATGGCCTGGTGGGTGGCCGCCGCGCCCGCGGCGTCGCTGCGGTAGTTGACCGCCACCTTGGCTCCCTCGGCCGCGAAGGCCTGGGCCGTGGCCGCACCGATCCCCCGTGACGAGCCGGTGATGAGCACGGTGTCCGATTCGAAGCGATCAGGTCTCATGGCTAGCTCCCTGCGATGGCCGCAGCCTCGGCCTCGTTGCCGGCGATCACCGCCAGCACCGTGCCCACGTCCACGGTCTCATCCTCGTCCACGAGTATCCGGGCCACCACTCCGGCGCAGGGTGCTTCCAGCTCGTTCTCCACCTTCTCGGTCTCCACTTCGGCGATCACTTCGCCCTCCACTACATGGTCGCCCTCGTCCACATACCACGCGACGACGGTGCCGTCCTCCATGGTCAGGCCCCACTTGGGCAGGATCACATCCGTGGCCATCTGGCCCTCCTAATGGTCTTCGTGTTCTGGGTCAGTACTGGGCTGCGGTGCTGACGGCGGCCCCGATGTCCTGCGCGTCGGGCAGGACCACGTCCTCCAGGGGCACCGAGAAGGGGATGGGGGTGTCGAGGCCGTCGACCCGCACCACCGGTCCCTTCAGGTCGCTGAAGCACTCCTCGCTGATGCGAGCGCTGAGCTCGGCGCCGAGCCCGCCGATCTTGGGCGCCTCGTTGGCCACCACCACCCGGCCGGTCTTGGCCGCGGAGGCCAGCACCGTCTCGGCGTCGTAGGGCCGGATGGTCCTGAGGTCCACGACCTCCACCGAGACGCCGGCGTCGGCGGCCTCTTCGGCGGCCTCCAGCGCCATGGGCACCATCCGCATGGCCGCGACCACGGTCACGTCGCTGCCCTCGCGGGCGATGGCGGCCTGCCCCAGCGGGGTGGTGTAGTACTCGGGGGGCACCTCGGCCCGGCTGCGGTACAGGGCCTTGTGCTCCAGGAATAGGACCGGGTCGTCGCTGTCGATCGATGCCAGCAGCAGGCCCTTGGCGTCGACCGGGTTGGACGGGGCCACGATCACGATGCCGGGCACGTTCAGGAACCAGCCCTCCACGCTCTGGGAGTGGTGCGGCCCGCCGCCGAACCCGCCCCCGCAGGCGGTGCGGATCACCAGGGGCGCCTTGAACTGCCCGTCGAACATGTAGTGCATCTTGGCCACGTTGTTGACGACCTGGTCGTAGCACTCGGCGATGAAGTCGGCGAACATGATCTCGGCCACCGGGCGCATGCCGACCATGGCCGCGCCCGCGCAGGTGCCGATGATGGCCGCCTCCGACAGGGGCGTGTCGCGCACCCGCTCGGGCCCGTACTTGGCCAGCAGGCCCTTGGTCACGCCGAAGTCGCCGCCCATCTCGGCGATGTCCTCGCCGATGACGAACATCTCGTCGTGTTTGGCCATGGCCAGGTTCAGCGCATCGTTGAGGGCCCGGGTGAAGGCGACCTTGCGGACCCGGTCCCGGGCCTTGCGCGGTGTGCGGGCCTCACGCTTGGGTGCCGCGGTGTCTGCGGCGGTCATCGTGAGGCCACCTCCCACCCGACGTACACGTTGGCGGTGGCCTTGGCCGGATCGGGCTCGGGACTGTCTTTGGCGAAGGCGATCCACTCCTCGATCAGGTCTGTGGTCTCCTGCTCGATGGCGTCGAGCTTGGCCTGGTCCATGCCCCTGCCGGCCAGGGCCTCGCCGGCAAGCATGATCGGGTCGCGTTCCTCCTTCCAGTACTTGACCTCGGCCTCGGGCCGGAACTCGCCGGCGAAGATTCCCTGCCAGCGCCAGGTCTTGAACTCCAGGAAGTAGGGCCCGGCGCCGGAGCGGATGTGCTCGACGGCCTCCTTCACGCCGGTCCAGGCCTCGATGATGTCGTTCCCGTCGAGTTGGCGGGATTCGAAGCCGTAGCCCTGCACCATGTCGACGATGTCGGCGGAGGCGTGGCCGTCGCCCACCGGCATGGAGATGGCGTAGCCGTTGTTGACGCAGGCGTAGAGCACGGGCAGGTCCCAGATGGCCGCCATGTTGAGGCTCTCGTGGAACTCGCCCCGACCCACGGTGCCGTCGCCGATGATGGCGCAGGCCACGTTGGGCTGGCTCCGCAGCTTGGCTGCCAGGGCCACGCCGAGCACGGTGGCCATGTAGGAGCCCTCCACCGCGTTGTCACCGAAGTTGCCGACACGCGGGTCGGCCGAGTGCAGGCTGCCGCCCTTGCCGCTGCACACGCCGGTGGACCGGCCGAAGAGCTCGGCCATGACCCGCTCGCCGTCGCCGCGGTGGCGGTGCTGGGCCAGGGCGTTGATGCCGTGGCAGCGGTGGTCGGGAAAGAACGCGTCGGTGGCCTTCAGGTGCCAGGCCAGCGCAGCCTGCACGGCCTCCTGTCCCAGACCGGTGTGCAGCATCCCGGGCACGTTGCCCTTCTCGAACTCCCGCTCGAGCCCCTGCTCGAACGCCCGTATCAGCCACATGTCGCGGTACAGGCCGATCAGTGTCGCATTGTCCACTAGGACTCCTTCATCTGGTTGTATTCCGACCACGGGATGCGGGGCAGGAAGTAGGCGCCATCGTCTACCGTGCGGAGAAAGGTTCGCAAACCCAGCCTGGCGATGGCGCCCAGGCGCAGCGGGTCGATGCGGCCCTGCTCGTTGCAGATGGCCGAGTCGTAGGCCACCCACACCACCTCGCCGATCACGAGGTGGACTTCCCCGAACACCCGGTCCGGCGTCCCGAGGTCCACCACCTTGTGCACTACGCACTCCAGGCGGGCCAGGGCCTCCCCGATGGCGGGCGAGCTCACCTTGGTGGCCGGCACCGGGGTCCACCCGGCAAGGTCGAACTCGTCTACTTCGCTCGGCGACTCCATGGCCACGGTCTCGATGTCGTCGCGGAAGGCCTCGCTGGTGACGTTGACCACGAAGTGACCGCTGGCCGTGGCGTTGAGGTAGGTGTGCTTGAGCTGCCCGTCCTCGCGCAGGCCCATGGTGATGCCCAGCAGCATGGGGTCGCCGGTGATCGGCAGGTAATAGCTCATGGGAGCGATGTTGGCGACCCCGTCCGGGCTGCGGGTCGAGACCATGGCGATGGGTCGGGGAACCACCAACTGCGACAGCATGAACTGGCGGTCCATGGGCTGGTTCTCGGACGGGTCGAAGGTGATGGTGCGGTCCGGGTCCATGCGTCGAGCTTCCTGCTCGCTTGGCTGCGCTCAGGCTCCGTTGGAGGGCCAGTGCCGGCGGTAGCGCCTCACCAGCCACCGGTTGAACTGCACCAGAGTCTCCTCCTGCCACGAGTAGCGGCCCCGGGGGGCGAGGAGCGAGTTGAGGCCCTTCTGGGTCATCTCGTCGGCGTAGATGTCCTGCATGTTGAAGTTGTTGACGCCGGCCTCGGCCGCTTCGAACAGGTACTCGAACATGGGATCCTCCAGTGCGGAGGACTCGAAGCAGTAGCCGATGTTGATGGTGATGTGGCCGGGCCCCTGGGGGCTGATGATGAAGTACGCCACCTCGTCGGGGACGATGGCCAGGGCCAGGGTGGGGGGTATGAGCACGAACCCGCCCCGCTTGCGCTGATCTTCGGTGAGGTTGGCGAACACCGGCAGGATGCAACGCTTGGTCGGGTTGAACGATCCGTCGATGTCGGTGAAGTGCTGGATCCGGCCGACCGCGCCGTCGTCGTCGTCCCATGGCAGGAAGTCGTTCATGTGGCTGGGCGCGAACGTCTGCAGCGGCCCGTGGAGCCGGCTGGCGTGGTAGGGGTCGTTGAAGTTCTCCATCATGACCTTCCAGTTCCAGGGAAGGTCCGGGATCGTCTTGCCCTCCAGCGTGGCCGTGGACTCCAGCCCGTAGTTGACGAGCATCTCGTCGATCTTGGTCATGGTGGGGCCGAACGGGCGGGCGTCGTGGTCGAAGTTGGCCATGATGAACCCCTGCCACAGCTCCACCTTGAGTTGGGGCAGCGGATGCTCGGACCGGTCGAAGCCCACGGCCCGGTCCATGGCCGGGGTTCCGAGCAGCGTCCCGTCGAGGCCGTAGCTCCAGTGGTGGTACGGGCATGTGAACCGGCGGCAGTTGCCCGAACCCTCCGCGATCACCATTCCCCGGTGCCGGCACACCGCCGACATCACCCTCAGCTCGCCGTCGGCGTCCCGGGCCGCGATGAGGGGCTCGCCCGCGATGGTGATGCAGCGGTAGTCGCCGGGTTCCTTCAGCTGGTCGGCCCGGCCCACGCAGAGCCATTCCCGCTGGAATATGGCCCGCCGCTCGAAGTCGTAGAATTCCGGCGACGTGTACAGGATCGGCGGCAGCAGCCTGGCCTCGTCCACCGGACCGACCGAATCGTCGAAGCTGGCCAGGAGATCGTCGGTGAGGACCGTCATGGCTTGCTCCTTGCTGTGAGGACGCGCGTCGGGGAGGTTCCCGGCGCCGCTGAACCTAGTTGGCGGGCTCAGGCAGCCTCATATCGGGCGCGGGGCTCGTTGCGGAGGGCTCCCGCGTCCGGCGCCACCATCAACGCCAACCCCAGTCGAGGAGCTAGAGCCGCACGGCGGGCCGTCGCTTCAGTTGCTGGTTCCGCGGGTCCACCTCTATGCCGACCGACTCCAGCGCAGTGACTCCCAGCAGGGGCTCGGTGTCGTCGTCGCCGAAGAGCACGGTCGTCGCGACGTACTCGCCCATGAACTCGATGTCCGCGCCGGCGACATCGAACCGGACGGCGCTGCCGTCAGCCAGTTCGTAGGTGCGGCTGCCTCGGGGTTCCAGACCGATCGCTTCAAGGTGCTGCCGCGGCACAAGGCTGTCGGTCGCACCGGTGTCGACGAGGAACAGGCCCTCCCACGACCGGTCCCGGTCGGCGGGGTTGCGGACAGTGACGGTGACGTGGGTCGCTCCCATGGCGTTGCTCCTCTCGACTCCACGGCTCCTGCGAACGCTGCTCACACGACGAGAGCGACGGTGACCAGCGCTCCCGCGAAAGCCGCGACCATCATCAACGCGACCCTCATCATCGTCTTGGTCAACTCTGCGATCTCCTTGTGGAGCTCGGCGATCAGTCTCGACTCGAGAACCTGCAAGTCCTTGGTGGTGGCCAGCGTGTCTGTCGGGACGGCGGGCGATGGCACTCCTGCAGCTTCCATGGCGCCATTCCTTCGGGGCCCGGTCGTGACGGCAGCGATCGTAGCAGGCTGTTCTTGTGATGCAACATCAATCAATGAAAAATACTGGAGAATCACCGCTATCGGGGTCTGGTTCGTGCTGCTGTCGATCAGCACGCTCCCTGGAGGGCGGTGCCGATCCGCAGGCACAGGGCGTCGGCGTGGGGTGGGGCGACGACCTGGACCGCGGCGGGACGGTCCTCGTTGAGACCGACCGGCAGCACCAGCGCGGGCTGGCCGGTCACGTTGAACGGCAGGAACGTCCGGGCCACCTTGTCGAGCCACAGCCGGTCGCCGTCGTCGAAGAAGGTGGCCGGATCGGGGGCCGAGGTCGGGGTGGCCGCGGTGACCAGCACATCGACCTTCTCGAACGCTGCATCGAGGTCCTGCTGCACCCGGGCCCGGGCCCGCAGCGCCCGCAGGTAGTCGTCGGCGCTGGCGCGGGCTCCGGCCGCCAGCCGGCACGCTGCGGAAGGGGTGAACTCGTCGATGCGGTCCAGGTTGGCGGCGTGGTGGGCCGCGAACTCCACCACGGTGATGACCCAGGCGACGATCCCGGCCAGCTCGGCGGAGCCGAACGGCACCGGCTCGACGGTGCAGCCGAGCTCTTCCAGCTGCGATAGCGCATCGGCCAGGGCCGCGTCCACGCCCGGGGTGGAGCCCTCGGCCAGCCATCCGTCGACCACGCCGACGCGTGTCCCCCGGATCGACCCGGCCGTCCGGCCGTAGTCGGGGACCGGCCACCCAGACGCGTACGGATCGGCGTCGCATCCGCCCGCGATGACGCCCAGCACCAGGCCCAGGTCCTCGACGGTGCGGGCCATGGGTCCGACATGGTCCAGCGTCCAGGACACGCCGAAGACGCCGTCACGGGGCACCCGCCCGAACGTGGGCTTGATCCCGCTCACACCGCAGTACGACGAGGGCACCCGGATGGATCCGCCGGTGTCGCTACCGAGCGCCACCGGGAACATGCCGGCGGCCAGGCCCGCAGCCGATCCCGACGAGCTCCCGCCCGCCCACCGGCCCGGCGCGCCCGGGTTGGCCACGCCGTCGCCGGTCTCGTCGCCGAAGGCGAACTCGGGGGTGGTGGTCTTGGCCAGGATCACCGCGCCGGCGTCCCGCAGCCGGGCCACCACGGTGGCGTCGGCGGCAGGGACATTGCCGGCGAACAGCGTCGACCCGGCCTCGGTGGCCAGCCCGCGGGTGTCGATGATGTCCTTCACCCCGACTGGGACGCCCTCGAGCGGCCCGGCGTCGCCGGTGCGCCACCGCTCGGCCGAGCGGGCCGCCTGCTGGCGGGCGGTCGGGTCGAGGGTCACGACCGCGCCGATGGTGCCGTCGGAACCGTCGATCCGGGCCAGGCAGGCGTCGACCACCTCGACCACCTCGAACGCCCCGGTCCGGTACCCCTCCAGCAGCACCGCCGCGCTCAGGTCGGCCAGGTCATCGCCCGACCGGGCCATCGCCTTGCCCCGTGACGCATCCGGTGCTGGTGTCGCGCCGGATGCGACTGCCTGCGGCTCGGCGTCAGATATCCACCGATCGGCGGCCGCGGGTCCGACGGTCTCGGGGAACGGCTCGCTCAGCGAGCGCAGTGCCGCAAGCTTGTCGCGAAGTGTTGCCTGGCCGGCGGCGGCCGCGGCCTGAACCCCCTCGGGAATCGCGGCCGCTCCGTCTGTGACGGTCCACTCGCCGACCATCTCCGAAACGTAGCTACTGGCGTGCCCGGAGGCGCACGCGGGACAGGCTCCTCGCAGTCATTGCCGGTCCGGAGAATGGGCGACCGCGGCCGCGAACTCCTCCGTGCTGATGTTGTGGAGTCTCCAAGCGACCTCCGGCGTGTCCGCGAACCGGAAGCAGCCGCTGGGGGAGCCCTCCCGCATGGCCTGCGGGATCTCGAAACGGGCGACGTCCATCGACAGGCCCATCCCGTGAGCCTTGCTCAGCGCCTCCTTCATCGTCCACAGACTGAAGAACAGGTGGAGCCGGTGCGGTCGGGGGGCCGCGGCCAGCTCGTTCCGTTCGTTGGGGCCGAGCACAGCCGCGATCAACTCGTCGAGGTTGGGATGGGGGACCCGTTCCTCGACGTCGACGCCCACCCGTCCTCCGGGTGCCAGCGCGATCAATCCGTGCCGGCCGCTGTGGCTGACGTTGAAGCTGATCGGGGCCGGCAGCCCCCGCACCGTGGCCGACGGCTTGTTGTGCTCTGAGACCTTGAAGGCGAGATGCTCGTTGCGGCAGTCGAGCTCCCGGCACAGCACCGACCGAAGCGCGGCCCGGCACAGCGTGAACCGCTGCCGGGCGCCGCCGTAGATGAACCGGTCCCGCCGCTGCTGCTCGTCGCGGTCCAGCCACGACAAGGCACACGCCTCGCCCCTGCCGCCGATCGACAGGTCTACGTGCAGTACCCGTATCTCATCGATGGCCCGGTGCAGGCTGCACCAGGTCTCTGGCTCTCGCGCCGTTGCAGGAATGGGCGCGAGGGTACTCCCGGGACAGGGAGGGGCCTGAAGATCTCTGGATCAGCCCGAGCGGGAGTCGAGGTACGCGATCAGATCGCCCGGCGTGAGCAGCTCGGCGAACTCCTCGGCCGGGATATCAAGGCCGAACTCCTCGCATACGAGCCGCCAGAACGCCACGACATCGGCGGAGCTGACTCCCGCGTCGATGATGTTGAGGTCCAACCTCATCGGCTGGCCTTCAGACCGGCCGCCGATCTGCAGGTTGGCGTCGACGAGTGCTCGAATGCGTTCTTCTGTGGAGGACATCGGAGCGGGTTCCTTTCGGTGGATGCATTGGGTTTCGTCGGGAGCCTACGGAGTGGACGGTGTGTCAATCAAGTCGCTTCGGCTGATCCCTCGACTGCACCGGCTCAACCCAGTGGCGCCGGCGCTCGAACGGGTAGCCCGGCAGAGAGATCCGGCTCCGGGACTCGCCCTCGAACAGTGCGCCGAAGGAGACATCGAGCCCGGCCTCGTAGTCGGCGGCCGCGGCTGCGACCGGGTCGCCATCCCCGCCGTCTCCGGCCGCGGACTGTGCCTGCCGTGCGCCGTCGCCCGCCACCGCTCGCAGCCCCTCCCGCAGCGACTCGACGTCGCTGAACACCACCGCGGCCCGGTCGCTGAAGTGGGTGCGTCCCACGCTCGCCGTCCACGCCATGTCGGCCAGCAGCGACGGCGCGGCGTCGCCCGGGACTTCGAGCTGCCCCGCCTGCTCGTCGAGCCACGACAGGAAGCGGGCCGCAAGCTCGCGCAACGCCTCCCCGGAATGAGCCGACAGTGGCAGCAGCCGCATCCGGTGCCCCGGCTCCGCCCCGTCGCCGGAGGCACGAGCGTCGGCCGGCGGTGCTTCGTACTCCTCGAGGACGAGGTGCGCGTTTGCGCCCGAGATCGCGAAGGAGTTCAGCGCGGCCAGCCGGGTCCGGCCGGTGATCGCCGGCCAGTCGGTCGTCTCGGTGGTCACCCGCACCGGCAGCCGGTCCCAGTCGATCTGATCGCTCGGCTCGCTCAAGTGCAGGTGCTCCGGGATCCTTCCGTGGCTCATGGCCAGCACCGTCTTGATGAGGCCGGCCACGGCCGATGCGGCCTCCAGGTGGCCGATGTTGGTCTTGACCGAGCCGACCAGCAGCGGCCGGTCCTCGGCTCGGCCGGCGCCGTAGACGGTGGCGGCCGCGTTCATCTCGACCGCATCGCCCAGCGCCGAGCCTGGCCCGTGCGCCTCCAGGTAGTCGACCTCCGCGGGCACCACCTCAGCCCGGTCGAGCGCCTGCCTCATCACCTGCATCTGCGCCGGACCGTTGGGCTGGATCAGGCCCAGGCCGGTCGCGTTCTGGTTGACGGCCGTGCCCCGCACCACCGCCCAGATCCGGTCACCGGCGGCGATCGCGTCGTCCAGCCGTTTGAGCGCCACCATGCCGCAGCCCTCGCCCCGGACGTAGCCGTCGGCCCCCGCGTCGAAGGCGCGGCACTGCCCGCTGGGCGACAGCATCCCCACCTCCGCGAGGAACTTGGTCGTCGACGGGGACAGGACCGCATTGGCCCCTCCGGCCAGCGCCAGGTCCACCTCGTCGCGCTGGAGCGCCGCCACGGCATGGTGTATGGCGACCAGCGACGCCGCACAGGCCAGGTCGAAGGGCACGGCCGGGCCGGCCAGGCCGAGAGTGAATGCGATCCGCCCTACGGCCACGCTCGGAGAGGTGCCGAAGTAGCTGTCGCCCCGGCCGGCCTCGGCGATGGTCTTGCGGTACTCGCTGCTGCCGCCTATCCCGGCGTACACCCCGGTGCGGCTCCCCTTCAGGCCGGCTGGATCGATGCCGGCGTCCTCGAGCGCCTGCCAGCTCGTCTCCAGCAGCATGCGCTGCTGGGGGTCCATCATGCGGGCCTCGATCGGCCTGATCCGGAAGAAGCCCGCGTCGAACCGGTCGATGCCCTCGACGAACGCTCCGACCCGGCTGCTGGTATCCGGGTTGGCCGGATCCCCGGAGGCGCCGTTCCAGGGACCGGGGTCCGGGCGCCCGTCGGTGACCGCATTCTCGCCCGCCTCCAGCTGGCGCCAGAAGCTGTGCAGGTCGGGGGCGCCCGGGAACCGGCAGGCCATCCCCACTATGGCGATGCCGCTGCTCGCGGGCGGGCCGGTCGCCGGTGCCTGAGCGGGACGGGCCGACTCCTCCGGCCGTTCTGTCTCCGGAGGCGCGTCCGGGCGCGGCTCGCTCGGCGCGGGCGGGCTTGCCGCGGCGGGCGCCTGGATAGCGAAGCGCCCCTCGGCTCCGCCGTCGAGGGCCTCGATGCCGCCGGCCTCCATCAGCTCCGACGCCAGGTGGGCGGCCAGGCTGCCGATGCTGGGATAGTCGAAGACCGCGGTGTTGCTCGCCGAGTACGCGCCCGCGAAGCCGCGATTGATGCGGTTCCGCAGCTCCACCGCCATGAGCGAGTCCATCCCCAGGTCTGAGAACTCGGCCGAGGGTGCCGGCAGGGTCGGCAGGCGGGTCACCGCCTGCACCTCCCGCTGGAGGAAACTGCTGAGAATCTGCTCGTGCTCGTCCGGAGGCGACTGGCCGAGCATCGTCGGCAGGTCCGCTTGGGAGTCCTGATCTCCCCCGGATCCGCCCGCGGCTGCGGCCAGCAGATCCTCCACGAACGGCGAGCCGTGCTGCTGGCCCTCCGAGACCACCTGCCAGTCCTTGGACGCCACCACCGGAGCGAGCACGTCCTGGCGCACCAGGCGGTCGAAGGCCCTCATGCCCTGCTCGGGGGTGATCCAGCCCGTCCCGGCGGCCTCCAGCCGACCGGCGATGCGCTCCCGGTGCTCCTCGGCCTCGCCGAGCTTCGACCACGCTCCCCAGGCAATCGACTGTCCGGCCAGACCCCGCGACCGGCGGTGGGCCGCCAGCACGTCCAGGAAGGCGTTGGCGGCTGCATGGTTCGCCTGGCCCGGGTTGCCCATCACGCCGGCCACGCTCGAGAAGAGCACGAACATGTCGAGATCGAGGTCCTCGGTGGCCCGGTGCAGCTGCCAGGCCCCGAGCACCTTGGGCCACAGCACCTGCTCGAAGCTCGCCCAGGTCTGGTTGGTCAGGGCGGCGTCGGACAGCAAGCCCACGCTGTGCACGACGCCCGCCAGCGGCGGCAGCGTCCCGGAGATGCGGGCCAGCATGGCGTCCACCGCGGCCGCATCGGTCACGTCGGCCAGCTCGACGCTCACCGTGGCCCCCTGCTCGCGCAGCTCGGCGATGGCCGCGGCCGCATCCGGGTCCGGGTCGCGGCGCCCGTTGAGGACGATCGCTCCGGCCCCGCGGTCGGCCAGCCACCGGGCCACCTTGCAGCCGATCCCGCCCAGGCCGCCGGTCACCAGATAGGTCCTGTCGCCCCGCAGCCCTCCGGTCTCGAGCGGCGACGCCGAGAACACGATCTTGCCGGTGTGGCGGGCCCCCTGCATGAACCGTATGGCCGCCCCGGCCTCGGCCAGCGGCCAGCGGGTGTGGACCAGAGGCCGCAGCTCGCCGGCCGCCACCCGCTGCATCACCCGCCGGAGGGCGGACCCCGGCTGCTCGGGGTCGCGCTCCTTCAGTCCGTCCAGCTCCAGGATCCAGTAGCCCACGTCGGGCCGCGCCGCGGCCATCTCGTCGGGGCTCAGGATGTCCACCCTGGCCAGCTCCACGAAGCGGCCCCCCCTGGCCAGGCACGACAGGCTGGCGTCGATGAAGCCGGGACCGGTCAGGCTGTTGAGGACCACGTCGACGCCGTCGCCGGAGGTGGCTTCCAGGATCTGCTCCCCGAACTTCGTGGACCGGCTGTCGAAGACCTGCTCCACCCCCAGAGAGCGCAGGTAGGCGCGCTTGGGCGCGCTGGCGGTGGCGAACACCTCGGCGCCCGCCGCCTGGGCCAGCTGGATGGCGGCCAGGCCCACCCCGCCCGCGCCGGCGTGGATGAGGACCCGCTCGCCGGCTTGCAGTCCCGAGCAGTCGAACGACATCAGGGCCGACGCGAACGCGGTCGGGATCGTGGCCAGCGCGGTCGCCGAGGCCCCCTCGGGTGCGGGGGCCAGCAGGTCCTCGTGGGCGACCGAGGAGGATCCGAAGGTGCCGAAGGCCAGGCCGACCACCCGGGCGCCCTCCTGCACGGTCGTGACGCCTGGTCCGGTCTCTACCACCCGGCCGCAGAACTCGCAGCCCAGCAGGCCCTCGTCGACTACGCCCAGCGACCGGAACATGTCCAGGAAGTTGAGTCCGGTGGCCTCGACGGCTACCCGGACGTCGCGGTCCTCCAGCGGCTCCGGCGTCACGCTCTCCACCCGAACCAGCCCGCCGTCCTCGTCGGGCTCGAGCAGCCATTCGGACTCGCCGGCCGGCTCGGGCAGCTCCAGGCGCTCGGCTCCCGAACCGGCCCGGACCAGGCGGGCGGCCTGGCGGTGCCCGTCCCGGTAGGCGACGTGGGTCTCGGCGTCGGGATACAGGAGCTCCTCGGCGAGGTCGGGCAGGCCCGCGGTGGCCGCCGGATCCAGATCGATCATCCTCGGTTGCAGATGGCCCGCCTCCCGCGCCGCCACCTTCCCGAAACCCCACAGCACCGCGCCGGCCAGCCCGCCGGCTCGTTCGTGCTCGAGCACCTGACCGCCCCGGGTGATGAACCACACTCCCTTGGCGGCCGACGCGTCGGCGTCGGTGAGCCCCTGCATCAGCGCCAGCGCGGTGGCGGCCGCCTGCCGCACGCTTGCAGCCAGCTCCGCGGTGGGGACGTCCGCCCCGTGCCCGTCGACCGCCGCGAGGTGGACCACGCCGTTGAGGGGGACGTCAGGCGGGAGGCTCTCGAGCAGGGTGAGCCAGTCCTCACGGCGCTCCATGTCGATCTCCGCGGTGGAGACGCCGGCCGGTGGCGGCTCCGGCTCCGACAGCGGCTGCGTCCTGTCGGTGACCAGCACGGCCGTCTGGTTGCGGTCGGCCAGCCGCGCCGCCAGATCGCGGGCCACGCCACCACGGTCGGTGGCCAGGACCCACAGCCCCTCCGGCTCGGTCACCTCGGCCGGGCCCTGGGCCAGGATTATGCCCCGGTCCGGCTCCTGGGCGGGGTCGGTCTCGTCGATCCCCAGGATCTCGATCCCCTCGAAGCCGGCGCCGGCCAGCTCCTGCCGCCACACGTCCGGGCCGGCCAGGGCGTGGTGGGGCCGGGAGGCGTCGGCGAAGCGCCACCAGCCGTCGAGGCCCCCGAAGGTCAGGTCCAGCCAGCCCTGTCCCCGGAGGGTCTCGAGGGCCACCAGGCATCCCGACGGTGCCAGGAGGTTCCGGCAGTGTTCCAGCGTCTCGGACAGGTGGCGGGTGGCGTGCAGCACGTTGGACGCGATGACCAGGTCGTAGCTGTGGTAGTCGAAGCCCTGGGCGGCCGGATCCCTCTCGACGTCGAGGGCCCGGTAGTCGATCGACGCCTCCGGCCCGCCGAAGCGCCCCTCGGCCTCGGCGAAGAAGCCCGCCGAGATGTCGGTGTAGGTGTAGTCGAAGCGCCCTTCCGGCAGTTCCGGCAGCACCGCGGCGGTGGCCGACCCCGTGCCCGCGCCCACCTCGATCACCCGCAGCCGTCGATCCTCCGGCATCCGTTCCAGCAGGGCGACCACCGCGTCGCCGAGCATCCGGCTGGCCGCGGTCCACACCAGGGACTTCAGGTACAGGTCCGCCGCGGTGGGCTCACCGCTGCCGAACAGCAGCGTCAACGGGTCGGCGTCGCCGGTGAGGACATCGGCCAGAGCGCCCGCGCTGCGGCGGAACAGTCCGATCTCGGCCGCGCCGTGCCAGTAGCGGTCGGCCATCTGCGAGGCGAACGAGGCAGGATCGTCGAGCGCGGCCCGCACTGCCGGATCGGACGGTCCTTGCTGTGTTACGACGAACCGGTCTCCCGCCGGCTCGGCCAGGCCGGCCCGGACCTGCATCTCGAAGAGGCGCCGGAACAGCCGGCTGTGCTCGGGGAGCACTCCCAGCTGCTCACGCAGCGCCTCGGGCTCGACCACATCGCCGGCCGCGCCCTGCCAGCCCAGCCGCTCCAGCGCCAGCCGCGCGTAGGACCACGACAGCCGCTCCAGGTCGGTGAGGAGGTCGGTCCGGCCGCCTCTGTCGATGCCCACATCCTCGAGGTACGCCGCGAACGTCCTGGAGCCGCCGGCCACCGCCCCCGGCTCCGGCATGAAGTCGGCCGGCACCACGCCCTGGGCCAGGGGGCGGTCCCTCCAGGCCACCTCGTAGAGCAGGTCGTCGATGCCCTCATCGGGGGGAAGCAGCGCGGCCCGGGTGGCTCGCTTGACGGTGTAGGCGTCCAGGCCGCCCAGTTCGGTGCCGTCGACGGCGTAGAACCGCAGGTCGGCGGAGATGACCTCGCGGGGCCCGTCCCCCCCGGCGCCCGGCTCGCGCAGCACGGCGTGGCAGACCAGCCGGTCCCCGAGAGGGCCGGCGAGCCACAGCCGCTCCCAGCCGAACGGCAGGTAGGGCGAGCCGTCCTCGAGTCCGGCCGCGCTGCGGGCCGCGGCCATCACCTGGAAGCAGCCGTCCAGCAGCAGCGGGTGCAGCTCTGCGCCCCCGCTGCCGGTGCCGTCGGGCAGGGCCACCTCTCCCAGGGCCTCCCCGTCGCGGGCCCACAGCGACCGCAGCGTCCGGAACGAGTAGCCGAGCTCGACCCCGGCATCGGCCCGGACCCGGTAGAACTCGGCCAGGTCGACCGGGTCCAGGTCCGCCCTGAGCGCCTCAAGGTCCCGCCGCCCACCACTCGCCGGGGGGCCGGGATCGGGCGATAGCGCGCCCTCGGCATGCTGGGTCCACTCGCCGGTGCCGTCGGCCCGGCTGTGGATCTCGAACCGGCGAGGCTCGCCTGCGCCGGGGCCGTCGAGTAGGAGCTGCACCTCACGACCGGGGACCTCCCCGGCGTCCTGCGGGTCGTGGTCGTCGAAGATCATCGGGCTGTGGAGCTGCAGGTCCTCCACGACCACCGGCCCGGAGCCGCCCTCCGGCCTGCAGGCCGCGGCGGCCATGGAGCCGTACAGCGCGCCCGGCGTGATGACCCGCCCGTACACCCGGTGGTCGTGGAGCCACGCCGGGTCGGTGACGAACACCTCGGCGGTGTGCAGGGTCTCGCCCCTCACCGAGTCGTGGCGTGTGCCCAGCAGCGGGTGGCCGGAGTCCCGCCTGCGCCGGCGCGGCTGCTCCACCCAGTGGCGCTGGTGCTGGAAGGGGTAGCCGGGAAGGGCGACCCGGCGCCGGGCCTCGCCCGCGAACAGGCCCTCGAACGACACGTCGATACCGGCCCGGTAGGCGGCCGCGAGCGCTTCGAGGAAGCCGCTGCCGTCGGCCGGGTCCGGCTTGCCGGCAGTGGGCTGGCGCATGCTGGAGGCGATGACGGGCTCGGCCCGGCCGGTCCCCGGTGGCCAGGCGGTCGCGATCGTGGGTCCCAGCACGGTGTCGGGGCCGATCTCGATCACCGCCTCCACGCCCATGGCGGCCAGCGTCTCGACGCACGTGCGGAAGGCCACCGGGGCCCGGGCCTGGCGTCGCCAGTACCGGCCGTCGAGGGCTGTCCCCGCCTCCAGCGCCAGGCCGGTCATGCTGCTCACGTAGGCGACCTGCGGTGCTGCCGTCTCGATCCCGTCGACCACTGCCTCGAGGTCGTCGAGGGCCGGCTCCACCAGCGCGCTGTGGTACGCGGGGCTCCTGCGCAGCCGGCGGACCCGCAGTCTCTCGGACTCGAAGCCCTTCACCAGGCTCTCGACCGCTTCTGCCGGTCCGCTGATCACCTGGTGCATCCCGTTGTCGGCGGCCACGCTCACCGGCGAGCCTCGACTGGCGGCGTTCAGCTCCTCGACCGCGGCCGCGACCCGCGCCGGGGTGGCGAACACCGCGGCCATGGCCCCTTCCTCACCCAGCGCGCCCATGAGGGCGCCGCGGGCGGCCGCGAACCGCAGCCCGTCCTCAAGGCTGAACGCTCCGGCGGCCTGCGCGGCCGCGATCTCCCCGAGGCTGTGGCCGACCACTACGTCGGGACGGATCCCTACGCTCGACCACAGCGCGGTCAGGGCGCACTCGATCGCGTAGATGCAGGGCTGGGTCCAGGCCGGGTCGTCCAGCTCGGCGGCGTCGCCGGAGTCGAGCATCACGTCGAGCAGCGACACCCCCCGGTCCTGCCGGATCAGGCTGTCGCAGCGGTCGAGGACATCCCGGAAGACGGACTCACTCTCGTAGAGGGCCCGGCCCATGCCCACCCACTGGCTGGCCTGGCCGGTGTAGGCGAAAGCGACCCGTCTGGCGGGTCCCGGTGCGGGATCCTCGCCGTCCTGGGCCAGCGCCCCCAGCGACTCCCGCAGCGACCCGATGTCTGAGAAGACCACACCGGCGCGGTGGGCCAGATGGCTCCGCCCCATCGCTGCGGTCCATGCCGCGTCGGCCAGGAGCTCGTCTGTGCTCCCGTCGCCGGACCTCTCATTGAGGCTCTCGTCGAGCCACTCCAGGTATCTCGCAGCCGTCTCTCGCAGGGCTTCGCCGGTCTTGGCCGACAGGGGAAGCAGCCGGGCTGGGCGGGCTGCGGGCGCCGCGGCCGGCGCCGGGCCCCGAGTTCCCGCGGCCGCTCCGACCTCGACTGTCATGGGCCGCCCCGACACCCACCGCCTCGGATCGGGTGCCTCCGACGCCGCGTCCGGTGTTCCGTACCCTTCCACCACGATGTGGGCGTTGGTGCCCGACCAGCCGAACCCGCTCACGCCGGCCAGCGGCCGGCGGTCGGGGCGGCGGGGCCAGGGCGTGGGCTCCGCGGTGACTTGGAGCGGCAGCCGCTCCCATGGGATCTCAGGGTTGGGGTCACGGAAGTTGAGATGCCTGGGGATGACGCCCCGTCTCAGCGCCAGCAGGACCTTGATCAATGCGGCTGCACCCGCGGCCGACTCCAGGTGGCCGATGTTGGTCTTGACCGACCCGACCAGCAGGGGCTGGTCAGGATCCCGCCCGGCGCGGTAGGCATTCCCGGTGGCTTCGGCCTCTATCGGGTCCCCGACCGGCGTGCCCGTTCCATGGGCCTCCACGTAGTCCACGTCCGCGGGCTCGACTCCGGCCCAGGCCAGGGCGTCGGCGATGACCCGCTCCTGAGCCTCGCCGCTCGGGACGGTGAGCCCCTGGCTGGCGCCGTCCTGGTTCAGCGCCGATCCCCGGATCACTCCCCAGATGCGGTCGCCGTCGGCCTCGGCGTCGTCCAGCCGCTTCAGCACCAGGATCCCGCAGCCCTCGCCCCGGACGTATCCGTCGGCGGCCGCGTCGAATGTCTTGCAGCGGCCGTCGGGCGCCAGCATCCCCGCGTTGCCCCGCAACTCGAACAGCCGCCCCGACAGGACGATGTGCACGCCGCCGGCCAGGGCGAGGTCCGACTCCCCTCGTTGCAGTCCGGCCACCGCCTGGTGCACGGCCGCCAGCGACGAGGAGCAGGCGGTGTCAACGGCCAGGGCCGGCCCCTGCAGTCCGAGCGCGAACGCGACCCGGCCGATGGCGGTGTTGAAGGAGGTGCCGGCCACCGAGTAAAGGCTGGCCGCGGGCTCCGCGGTGTCGTTGCCGTCCAGGACCAGGCCCCGGTAGTCGTTGTTGCTGATCCCTGCGTACACCCCGGTGCGGCTGCCCTTGAGCCGGTCGGGATCGATGCCGGCGTCCTCGAGCGCCTGCCAGCTCACTTCCAGCATCAGCCTCTGCTGGGGATCCAGCAGCTGCGCCTCCACCGGCGAGATCCGGAAGAACGCGGCGTCGAACTGGTCGATCCCGTCGATGAAGGCCCCGAACCGGCAGGCGTCGTTCTGGACGGCGCGGTCGGCGAACAGCTGGCCCACCCGGCCCACGCCCGAGCCGGGCACACCCTCGGCGACGGCGTTGGTCCCGGTGTCCAGCAGCCGCCAGAACGCCGCGACATCAGGCGCGCCGGGGAACCGGCACGCCATCCCGATCACCGCGATGGGCGAACGTTGCGCGCCGGGTGCAGGCTCAGGCAAGGCCGGCCGGCTCCAGGAAGTCGCGCATGGCCGCCACGCACTCCGCGGGCTGCTCCAGCTGGAGGAAGTGGGTGGCGTCGGGGAGGAAGTCGTAGTCCACCGTCATCATGTCGCTCAGGTCCAGCGTTGGAAGGTAGGAGTACGGCAGTGTCGGGTCGGCTCCGATCACCTTCGTGGGGCACAGCAGGGCCTCGAAGTCGACCAGCACCGCGAAGATCCGCGCGTGGGCAATGATCTGAGCTTCGTGCTCCCGAGGGCATCGCAGTTCAAAGCCCGAGCCGTCGGGAGCCTCGCGCAAGGTGGTGGAAGCCATCAGCTCGACCACGCCGGGCACGGCATGCTTGAAGGTCGGCATGAAGCCCATCAGGTCGGTGAAGGCCTGCCGGGTCTTGAACACCGGTGTGCGCCGCCCGGCGATCTTGGCCGTCCGCTCGGCGGCCTCGTCGAAATCGTTGGTGGTAGCGCCCGGCTTGCGCAGCGGTGGATCGAACAGGACGAGGGCCGAGTACCGGCTGCCTTGCGTGGATGACAGCAGCGGAGCGAAGGACGAGACCGAGTGGAACACGCCCACCTGCGGCTTGGAGCCGTAGTGGCGGTCGATCGCGTCGAGGATCCGCTCATGGTCCTCCACGAAGGTCGGCACGGTGTGGTTCTGCAGGGGGCTCACGGCATTCCAGCCGTGGCTCCTCAGGTCGTAGACCACAACGTCGAAGTCGTCAGTCAGCCGTGACCAGAACGGGTAGTAGAGGTCGATCGACAGACCGTTGCCGTGGCACAGGACGAGCCTGGTGCCGCCGGGGTTCCCGTGGCGGCGCAGCGTCACAGCCGCACCATCGTCCATCAGGACCTCGTGGACGGACAGAGCTTCAGGTACGGCCCAGACAGCTTCCGTCACCATTACGGCGATGGTAACGGGACGGAGAGGCCGAGCGGGAAGGCGAGGCTAGTTGGTGGACCTGACCTGAACTGTGACGATGTCGAGTCCGTGGAACCTCTGGTGGTGCACCGAGGACGCATAGTGGCGCAGCAGTCGAAGGGAGATCTCGCCCTCCTCGAGGCCTTCGGCGCCTTGGGCCTCCTCGTTCAGGTAAGCCAGCCGGTCCTCGAGGTTCTCGCCGTCGAAGACGGCCAGAAACTCCAACTCCATGACCCTCGCACCCGGCCTGGCGTCGATGATCAGGAGGGGCGGTGTGTCGGCGGTGTGGCCGGCACTCTTCCTGCCGTCGTCGCGGAGCAGGCTGATCAGCGTCTCCTCTGCTGCCGCGTGCAGTCGGTGCACCGAGGATTCGCTCCACCCCGCGGTGCCTGCTGATCTCTGGAGGAACTCCTGGATCCGGGGCAGTGAGGCGAGGTCCAGGTCGACCGTGAGCCGCGCCCGCCTGCGTCCGCTGGTCAGGTTCAGGAAGACCGTCATGACCACTGCGGCCACAGCGCCGGCCAGCAGTCCGTTGTCCAGCAGCTTGCCCCAAGTGCCACCCAGCGTGTCGGCGATGATCGACTGCTGGTCGAGTCCCGCCCCGAAGGCGAACGCTATTCCTGCCACCAGCGCCTTCTCGCGGTCGAGTCCGTCCTGCACGATGGTTCGTACCCCACCCACGAAGATCAGCGCGATCGCAGTGAGTACGTAGGCCCCCATCACGGGGCTGGGAATCGTGAGCAGGACGGCCGTCACCTTGGGGAGGAATGCCAGCGCCACCAGGGTCGCCCCGATGACGTACCCGACGCGCCGGGATGCGACCCCGGTGAGGCTTGTGAGCGACACACTCGTCGCGGAGTAGACGGTTGTGGGCGGCGCTCCGGCCAGGCCCGAGAACAGGATGCCCAGTCCGTTGGTGTTCAGGGATCCCTGCACGCCCCGGAAGTCGGTGGCCCGCGGCCGTCGCTGGCAGGCTTGCTGCACCGCCACACAGTCGCCCATGTTCTTCACGCCGCCCACCAGGGTGACCACCACAAAGGCGGGCAGGAGCGTCCAGAAGCCGATGCCGGGGGTCAGATCGATCCCGGGGAAGCCGGCGCCGGGGACTCCGGCCCAGGGCGCTTCGGCCACTGGCCCCGCGTCATACGCCCCGAAGGGGACAGCGACCGCGCAGCCCGCGGCGATGCCGATCACCGGCGACCAGAGCCGCCAGGCCCCCGAGGCTCTCAGGGCCACGGCTACCGTCACGGCCAGCGACACCACGATGATCACCGGTCCGGCGGCGCCGGGCGCGCCCTCGGGCACCTCTTGGACCCTGTCGAAGGCGACGGGCAGGATCGTCACCGCGATCAGCATGAGGACCGTGCCGGACACGACCGGCGTGATGACCCTGCGAAGCATCGGCAGCCACAGCGCCAGCGCGACGTAGAAGAGCGACGCGGCCACGGTCAGGCTGGCCAGCAGCGGCGGCCCGCCCTCGGTGAGGGCCAGCACCGAGATGGCCACGAAGTTGGGGGTGGTTCCCATGATCAGGATGTGGCCCGCGCCGAATCGTCCCAAGCGGGTGGCCTGCAGGGCGGTCAGAGCGCCCGAGATGATCAGCGCGGCGAAGACGGCCCACTCGAGATAGTCCTGGCCCTGGCCTCCGGCCCGGGCTGTGACGGCCACGATCAGCACCAGCGGAGCGAGCCCCAACACCGCGCCTTGGAGGCCTACGGCAACCGACACCGGCACCGGGCACGGCTCGTCGGGTTCGTAACGGATGGCCTCGTCGGCACCCGGTGAACTCATACTGCCCAGCATTGTCGCACCATCGCTGCGTAGCATGGGCGAGCCATTGCATTCCACCCTGTCGCCCCTCCCGGGGCCGGCGCCGAGGCCGCCGACTCGATCACTGACTGGATGCGCGGCCGGCTGCGCGCTTGGACCGGTCACAGAGGGCTCCGGTAGGGTCGCGGTGTGATCGCGGACCTGCAGGCCGAGCCGACGGTGGAGCGCCTCCAGCGCAGGGTGGACGAGACCGCCGGCCTGGTGCACGCCCCGGTGGACAGCCCGATGCTGCAGCCCTACGAGGTGTTCGACCAGGAGCTGTTCGACCTCGAGATGGTGCGGGTGTTCGGGCGGTCCTGGGTGTGGCTGGGCGACACCGAGGACCTGGCCGAGCCCGGCGACTACATCACCGGCACCATCGGCTACCAGCCGGTGATGGTGATCCGCCAGGAGGACGGCTCGGTGCGGGGCTTCCTCAACAACTGCCGCCACCGGGCCTCCGGGCTGCTGTTCGAGCCGGCCGGCAACTGCGGCAAGACCATGACCTGCCCCTACCACAACTGGGCCTACGCCATCGACGGCCAGCTGATCGGCATCCCCGATCGGGCCCGCATGTACCCCGACGGCATGCCCACCGAGGACTACGGACTGGTGCCCATCCGCATCGAGGTGGCCTGGGAAAAGCTCGTTTTCGGCTGCCTGTCCCGCAAGGCCCCACCGTTCCGGGATTGGATCGCCCCGCTGGCCGAGCGCTACGACCTCTACGGGTTCGACAACTTCGCCCGGTACCACCGGGAGCTCGACCAGACCTACCCGATCAACTGGAAGGCCTTCGCCGAGAACTCCAATGACGACTACCACGTCCGCTTCGTGCACCGGCGGCTCAACAAGCTGCGCAAGCAGATGGACACCATCGTCCGCTTCGAGGGCCGCACCTGCAGCGGCTTCAAGCCCCACTCCGATGAGGAGGACGCCACCGGTGGGCGCACCGACCTGACCCCTGAGCAGCTCCTGGGCCACTACGCCGACTACATCTACCCCAACCTCACGCCGCTGCCGTATCCCACCCAGCTCATCCTGGTGCGGGCCGATCCCATCGCCCCGGACCGCACCCGGCTGTTCAGCCGCATCTACGGGATCGACAAGTCGATAGAGGAGCAGGACTTCGAGCTGGACCGCCTCGCCGTCACCAACCGCGAGGACACCGACATGGTGACCGTGCTGATGAACAACCTGCGGTCGCCGTTCTACCGGGTGGGTCCGGCCTCCACATGGGAGGGCCGGGCCGCGCACGTGATGAAGCTGGTGCGCTCCGACGTGGCGACACCCCTGGCTGACGACGAGTTCACTGCGCCGCTGCTGGCGGGCTAGCGAACAGAAACGGATCGACCGACCCATGAACAGCACGAGTGCTCCGCTCTCGGCCGTATCGGCTGGCAAGCGCCGGCGGTTCCGGCACATCTTCCGGGCCGACGGCCGGGCCGTGTTCGTGGCCATGGACCATCCCGCCTACATGGGCATGGGCGTGGCGCCGGAAGCGGCGGCCTCCATCGCCAGGGGCGGACCCGACGCAGTCCTCGCCACCTGGCAGCTGGCCCGAGCCCGCTCCGAGGAATTTGCCGGGGCGGGACTGGTGCTGCGAGTCGACGGCGGGATCTCCGATCTGGGCGACCCGCCCGCGGCTGACACGACGTCGCTGCTCTACTCGGCCGAGCAGGCCATGGTTCTCGGTGCTGACGCGGTGGTGATCATGGTGTTCCCGGGCACGCCCGACGAGCAGCACTCGCTGCAGCGCCTGGCGAGGCTCGCGGCCGAGTGCGAGCTGCTCGGCCTGCCGGTGATGGCCGAGTCGATACCGGGCGGCTGGCCCCGGACGGTGCCCTGGACCGCCGAGAACGTGGGCCGCGGCGCCCGCCTGGCCGTCGAGCTAGGCGCCGATATCGTCAAGACCATGTGCCCCGGCCCTCCCGAGGAGTTCGCGGCGGTGGCTGAGGCGTGCCCGGCGCCGGTGGTGGCCCTCGGCGGCCCGAAGGTCGACGACGAGGACCAAGTGGTCGCGCTGGCCCGCGGCGTGGTCGAAGCCGGTGGCGCCGGGGTGGCCTTCGGCCGCAACGTCTGGGGCTCCGACGACCCGGCCGCGCTGGTCGGCCGGCTGCTGGAGGCCGTCCACGGCGCCGGAGAGGGCGGGTAGGGCTGCTGATGGACCCGCAGGCGGCGTCACCGGTGGACGATCGCCTGTACCAGCGGCTGGCGGACCTGCTGTCGTCGGAGCGGCCCGATCCGGGGCCGGGCCACGCCGAGCTGCGCCCGGCCGTCGAGCAGGCCCTCCACCATGAGGCCCGCCTGCTGGACGACCGCTGCTACCGCGACTGGCTGGAACGGTTCACCGACGACTGCGTTTACTGGATACCTCTCGATCCCGACGGCGACCCGCGGGCCCAGGTCTCCTATCTGCTCGACGACCATCGCCGCATGGAGGACCGCATCGGGCTGCTCGAAACCGGCTGGGCCCACGCCCAGGAGCCGCCGTCGCGTACCTGCCGGATCGTGTCCAACACCGCGGCCTGGCCGCTGGACGGCGGCGAGACGCTGGCCCGGTGCTCGACGGTGGTCTGGGAGCATCGCAAGGACCGGCTGACGCCGTTCGTCAGCCGTAACGACTACGTGTTCGCCTCGCTGGGCGAGGAGTGGTCGATCAGGTTCAAGATCGTGCGGCTGGTGGACAGCCGCGGCGACGTCCGCAAGTTCTCATTCGTGCTATAGATGCCGGAAGGTAGCTGCCGCAAGGTGCCGCTATGAACGCTCTCGACACCCTGGTCCAGCCTGATCGGGTACATCGCTCCATCTACACCGACGCGGATGTCTTCAACGCCGAGATGTCGAAGGTGTTCGGCGGGGCCTGGGTCTACCTGGCCCACGAGAGCCAGCTGCCCGATCCCAACGACTTCCTGACGTCGCGCATGGGCCTGCGTCCCCTGATCATCACCCGCGACTCCGACGGCGGCCTGCACGCACTGTTCAACCGGTGCGCCCACCGGGCCTCGATCGTGTGCCAGGCCGAGTGCGGCTCGGCCCGGCGCTTCCAGTGCTCCTACCACGGCTGGACCTACTCCAACCGGGGCGACCTGGTGAACATGCCCTATCCCGAGGGCTACCCGGCCGACTTCCACAAGGCCGACCACGGCCTGGCCCAGGTGCCGAGGCTCGGAACCTACCGGGGCCTGATCTTCGGGACGCTCAACCTCGAGGCGCCCAGCCTCGCCGAGTGGCTGGGGCCCGCCGGACCCCTGATCGACGGGTTCGTGGACCGGTCCCCGTCAGGGCGGATCGAGGTGCGCAACTGCCAGCGCATGATCTACCGGGGCAACTGGAAGCTGGCCTGGGACAACGCCGGCGACGGGCTGCACCCCACGTTCGCCCATCGGAGCTTCCTGATCCTCAACGAGCGCCAGCACGGCGGCGCCCGGTCGCTGTCGCAGTTCAAGGCCAGCCCCGACGACACCGGCATGTACGGAGCCGATCTCGGTAACGGCCACATGTTCGTGGATCAGAGGCCCGGCTTGCACCAGTCGTTCTGGGAGACGCAGCGGCCGGTGCCGGGGCGGGAGTGGTACGCCGAGCAGATCGAGCAGAGCTGCGGCGACGGCGCCGCCGACGTCTTGGAGATGGCGCCCGGATCGATGATCAACCTGTCGATCTTCCCCAACCTGCTCATCAAGGGCAATCACTTCGAGACGGTCGACCCGGTCACCGTCGCCGAGACCCGGCTCCACACCTGGATGGTGGCTGCCGACGGTGCCCCCGACGAGGTGAACGTGCTCCGGATGCGGATCGCCGAGGACTTCCCCAGTCTCGGGAATCCTGACGATCTGGAGCTGTTCGAGCGCTGCCAGGAGGGTCTGGCCATCGCCGAGGTGGAGTGGGTGGACATGAGCAAGGGGCTCGATCACGAGGCCGAGGAGGTCGATGCCGACGGAGTGGCCAGGGCACCGGTCACCTACGAGGGGCCGATGCGGGGCTATCTGCGGGCCTGGCTCGAGTTGATGTCGTCGGACGTGAAGCTGACGACAGCCGCGGCGGGCGAGGTCACCTGCGAAGTGGCCGCATGATCAGGCCCGCCCGCATGACCTCGAAGTGACTGCATGACCCCTGCCGACGGCGCGGTACTCGAAGAGGTGGTCGTGCCCCGCTGCGAGGGTCGGGCCGTGGAGGTGCGGGCCGGCCAGGTGCTGCGGATCATCGCGCTGGACGGGCCCCAGGTGGCCGACTCCACGTTCCTGGCCCTCGACAACCCGCGCGAGGGCTACCACGCCGGGCAGACGGTGGCGCTGAACATGCTGGCCGGCACCGGGACGATGCGCAGGATCACCACGCTGTGGTCCCGACCACCGTACGAGCGGCCGATGCTGACGGTCATCGACGACCCGGTCGGCGTCCACTTCGCCTGGAACGGGGGACGCTGTTCGGCCGGTGTGTACGCCGTCCGCGACGGGATCGAATCGGGCCACCGGACCTGCCAGGGCAACCTCGAGGAGGCGGTCAGGCCGTGGGGCGTGGACCCCGACCTGATCCCCGACGTGTTCAACGTGTTCATGTACACAGATGTGGTGGACGAGCAGCGGCTGGTATTCCGGGAGTCGCCGGCGGCCGCGGGCGACTACATCGACCTGCGGGCTGAGATCGACGTGCTGGCCGCGGTTTCGGCCTGCCCCAGTGAGACGTCGGCGTCCAATGGCGGCGAACCTAAGCGGATCGGTCTAGAGGTTCGCCGAAGGGAGTGAATCTGATGGTGAGGATGGTTCGCAAGGCCCAGGTCGACTCCAGCGATGTGGCCCGGGTGCGGGAATGGATCCAGCGGTACACCGCCTACATGGCCGCGGCCGACCCCGACCGGGTGACGGTCACGTCGTGGATGGAGTCCTACGGCGCCTACGGCAAGGTCTACTGGATGATCGACGCGCCCGATCTGGGCACCCTCGACGAGTTCCTGGAGCGGCTTCCCACCGAGGACGGGTACCGGGAGATCCTCAAGGCGGGCAGCGAGCTGTTCGTCTCGGGCCAGACCAGCGACCTGCTGCTCAAAGAGGTCTGAGTCCTTGACCGACCGGGCCGGCGCGGCCCCGCGCCGGCGCTTCCAGACTGACCTGCTGCCCTTCCAGGTGTTGATGGGTGTCACCGCTGGCGGTATCGGCGGGATAGTCACCGTGCTCGGCGAGCTGCGCGACGAGTTCGGCTTCAGCGGCACCGGCATCGGCATCATGGTGGCCAGCGGCTTCGTGGCCGCCTTCGTGTCGCAGGTCACGCTGGCCCGGCTGGCCGACATGGGTCACGCCCGCACCATGGCCACCGCCGGCATCGGCCTCAGCGCGGCGGCCATGCTGATGATGGTCTTCGCCGAGGGTCTCGCGGTATGGGTGGCGAGCAGGGCTGTGCTCGGATTCGCGGGAGGGCTCATTCTCCCGGGGGTGCGCCGGGCGGCCTCGGTCCATGATCCGGCCCGGGCCGGCGAGAACCTCGGCCGGATGGTGGTGGCTGAGACGACGGGGTTCATCTTCGGGCCGGTGCTTACCGCCCTGCTGGTCTGGGCCGGCGGGATCCGGGCGCCCTTCGCGGTCTTCGCCGGGGCCATGCTGCTGTTCGTTCCGGTGGCGATGCGCCTGCCTCCCGACCGGGGCCTGCTCGACGCCTCCCGGCGGGCCACGTCGTTCGACCTGCTGACGATGCGACGCCTGCAGGGCGCGCTGATCATGGTCGGCGGCTACTTCATGATGATCGGCGCCTGGGAGGCGGTGCTGCCGGTGATGTTCGCCGACCGGGGAGCCGGCGCGGTGGCCACCGGGATCGCCTTCACGATGGTCGCGCTGCCCATCATCCTGGTGGGGACGCGGGCCGGCCGCCTAGCCGACCGGGTGGGGCCGGTGCGGGTGACGATGGCCGGGCTCGTGGTGGTGAGCCTCTTGACGATGGCCTACGGCGTGATCCCCGGTGTGGTCCCAATTGTGGTGGCGATGGTGTTGGTGGGCTTCGCGGACGGCTACGGCTTCACTGCGGCGCACGCAGTGGTGGCCCGGGCCGTTCCCGAGCAGCGCCAGGCGGCCGCGCTGGGTCTGATGGGCGCAGCCGAGGTGGCCGGAGCCGCCATCGCCGCGCTCCCCGCTGCGCTGCTGTACGACCGGTTCGGAGCCGGCGTGACCTGGCTGGCTGCGGGCTTGGCGGTGCTGGCGCTGGTGCTGGCGGGCTGGCTGCGCATCCGGGGAACCGTGCCTGCCTCCGGTCCCGACGCCCCGGAGGTGGACGCCGTTACCTGAAGTCGCGCTTGGCGATGAGGCAGTGGACGCCCTTCACCTCGTTGACCACCTGGGTGACCTCGAAGTCGGCCGCGCAGCTCAGGTAGGCGTAGGCGACGTGGCGGGGCAGGCCCAGCCGGCTCTCGCAGAAGCGCAGGGCCTCCCGCACCGCCTCACGCATGGCCTCGTCGAGGTCGGTGTGCAGCCCGACCGGAATCCAATGGTCGTCGGTCTCGCCGAAGGGGTTCTCGATCAGCCCGCAGGCGCGGCGGGCCTCGGGTCCATCTAGCACCGACAGGCGAAGATCAGCCCTAAGGGAGCCCTCCAGAGCGGTCAGGGCCACCTCGCCGTTGCCCTGGGCGAAGTGGGGGTCGCCCGCCGCGAAGCCGGCCCCCGGCACCTGGACCGGGAGGTACAGCGTGGCGCCCTGTACCAGGTGCTTGATGTCGAGATTGCCGCCGTGGCGACCCGGTGGCCGGGTGGCGACCGGGTCACCGACATCGGGGGCCACGCCCATCATCCCGAGGAAGGGCGCGATCGGGTAGCGCACCGTGCCGCCGGTGCCGTAGCGCAGCACGGCGGTGCCCCCTCCGGCGTCGCCCTCCACCTCGGTGAACACCGACACGGTGCCATGGCCGGTGCCGGGCGCAAGCGTGTCCGGCGGCTCGTCCCCGTCGGGCATCTCGCCGGGCAACGCCCCCAGCCCGTGCCGGTTGGACGTGACGCCGTAGGGCACCCGCAGCGCGAAGCCCAGCACGTCCACCTGCAGCAGGTCGCCAGGCTCGGCGCCTCGAACCTCGATCGGGCCGGTCACCACATGGGGACCGTCCACACCGAAGGTGTGAGGCACGTCCCTGGCCATCTCGACGGCGTCCTCGAGCACCCCGGACCGGTCGATGCCGCGGGCACCGAAGAACGCGGCCGGGTCGCGGCCCTGGTCCTCGAGGATCCCCTCGTGCGACAGCGTGTCCATGGTGACGACGGACCCGCTGTCCACCGACATCACCGGCTCGGTCTGCCGGTTCGGCCACCAGCCCCACCGGCTGTTGTCCGGGGTGGCCGGGAGGTAGTGGTCGCCGTCGATGCGGCCCTGGCCGGGATTCAGGATCAAGGACATGCCCCGCATACCGGCGGTGTTGCCGAGATGTGCGCCCCGGTTGTCGTCCGCGGCGTTGCTGGAGCCTGCACCCGTTGATTCTCGCATGGGCGCGTCCGCCTATGCTCGGCCGCGGTGACCGCCGAGACAGCCGACAGCACCTCCGCGCCGGGCCCAGTGACGCTCCTGGTGGCGGGCGGGGACGTGGTGACCATGAACCCGGCCCGGGAGGTGCTCGTAGGCGGGGCGGTGGCGGTGGCCGGCGACGTGATCGCCGCGGTCGGATCGAGCACGGAACTGGCCGGTCGCTATCCCGAGGCCGAGGTGATCGACGCCACCGGCTGCGTGGTCACGCCCGGGATGGTCAACGCCCACCAGCACCTCACCGGTGATCCCCTCATCCGCAGCTGCATCCCCGATCTCCTGCCTCCCGGAGCGTCGATCTTCGAGTGGTCGGTGCCGGCTCACGGGGCCCACACCGGCGATGATGACGAGCTGTCGGCGGTGCTGTCCTCGGTCGAGAACCTGGCCAACGGGGTCACCACCGTGGTGGAGGCGGGCACGGTGGCCAACCCCCACCGGGCCGCGGCCGGGATGAGGCGGGCCGGCATCCGGGGCACGATGGGCGTCTGGGGCTGGGACATCGAGGAGGGTCCGTTCACCGCTCCGGTCACCGAGACGCTCGACCGCCAGCGCGAGGTGGTGGACTCCTTCTCCGGCGGCGGGCTCATCGACGGCTGGGTGACCCTGGTGGGTCACGATCTCGCCTCCGACGAGCTCCTGGCCGGGGCCGCCGACCTGGCCCGGGACCTGGGCACCGGACTCACCATGCACATGTCGCCCACGTCGTCGGATCCCGAGCGGTACCTGGCCCGCACCGGCCGCCGGCCCCTGGTCCACCTGGACGCGCTGGGCGTGCTGGGACCGCACCTGCTGGTGGGTCACGGCGTCTGGCTCGACGACTCCGAGGTGGAGCTGGTGCTGAGCACATCGACGGCCATTGCCTACTGCCCGTGGGCGTACCTGCGCCTGGGCCAGGGAGTGGCCGGTCAGGGACGCCACGCCGAGATCGTGGAGCGGGGCGGGAGGGTGGCCCTGGGCTGCGACGCGTCCAACGCCGGCGACACCTCCGACATCCTCCGGACAGCGGCGCTGGCTGCCGGGCTGGCCCGCGACACCCGGGTCGATCCTGAGCGCTTCGGCGCCCACACCGCATTCGAGCTGGCCACCATCGCCGGGGCCGCCGCCATCGGCATGGACGACCGGATCGGCAGCCTCGAGCCGGGCAAGCAGGCCGACATGGTGGTGCACGACACGTCGTCGATCGGCTGGACGCCCCGAGGCGAGACGGTGCTTCATCTCGTGTGGGGGACCGGCGGGCGCTCGGTGCGCGACGTGGTGGTGGCGGGACGGCTCGTCATCTCCGACGGCACCTGCACGACGGTGGACATCGCCGACCTGCGGGTCGAGGCAACCGCGGCCCAGCAGTCGCTGCTGGAGAGGGCCGGACTCGAGATCCCCCACCGCTGGCCCCACATTCCGAGTGCCTAGCGGCCGGGGAGCGAAGCGTAGAGTCGTGACGATCGCCGAGATAGGAGCGTCATGCAGGTAGCAGTGGTCACCGGACCGGGAGCGGTCGAGCTCCGCGACGAGCCCCGGCCCCGTCCCGGCCCCGAGGACGTGTTGATAGAGGTGGGCACCTGCGGCCTGTGCACCATGGAGCGTCGCCTGTTCGCCGGGACGAAGCAGATCTACCCCGTCGCCCCGGGCCACGAGGCCGCAGGCCGGGTCGTAGAGGTGGGCGAGGCGGTGGCTTCGCTCCCCGGAGCCCCAAGGGTCGGCGATCTGGTCACCATGGACCTGCTCACCCGGTGCGGCACCTGCCACATGTGCCGCCGGGGCCGCAGCGCGCTGTGCAAGCGGCCCCAGGGCGGGACGCTCAGCGACGGCACTATCTCTATGGGCGCCGGGCTGGCCGAGATCGTGAGAGTGGCCGCCGCCCAGACCTACTGCGTGGGCGAGATCCCCGTCGAGCACGCCGCCATGGGCGAGCCGGTGGCCTGCGTGGTGCACTCGGTGCGGTTGAGCGGCTTCCGGGCGGGCGACCGGGTGGCTGTCATCGGCGCGGGCTACATGGGTCGCCTCCATCTGGCCCTCTGCCGGGCGTGGGGCGCGGCCTCGGTCGGCCTGATCGACGTGAGCGACCAGCGCCGGGCTGAGGCGGCCGAGGCCGGGGCCGATTGGATCTCCGGCCCCGATGGCCTGTCCGGGTGGTTGGGCCAACACGACATCGTCTTCGTCACCGCCGGCGTCCCGGGCGCGGTGGAGCTCGCCATGGACCTTTGCGACGACGCCGGCGCGGTGGTCCTCTACGGGGCCTTCCCCAAGGACGTCATGGCGTCGGTGGGCGCCGATCGCATCCACCACCACGAGCTGTCCATCATCGGGGTGTTCAGCCAGGAGCCCGAGGACTGGCGCACGGCCGCGGGCCTGCTGCAATCGGGCGCACTGGCCGCCGACCTGGACCGCCTGGTCACGGCCCGCTACGGCTTGGCCGATGTGGCCGACGCTCTGGCCCTCACCGTCGAGCAGCCCGTCTACCGGGTGATGGTGGGCTGAGCGACCAGTTTGAGCGGTTAGGAGCGAATTGCGATGGGTGCGGTGGTCGTTGGGGTCGACCTGGGTACCGGCGGGGCCCGCGCGGTGGCGCTCGCCCCCGACGGCGACGTCAAGCTCTGGATGTACGAACCGTTCGAGGGAGCCCTGTCCTGGCCCCCGGGCCGGGCGGACCCCGCCGCCTGGCTCGACGGTCTGGGACGCCTGCTGGCCAGGGTCAACGAATCCGGATTGGAGATCGCCGCGGTGGGGGTCGGCGGGCAGAGCCCCACGACCGTGCCCCTGGCGGGCCGCGGGGGCGCCGCCACCGCGGGGATGGCCGCCACCTGCCGCCATCCGGCCGGGAACGGCCTGGGCCGCACCGAGCACCACCTCGCCCAACTGGAGTTCCTCAGCGACGAGGCGGGACGCCCGCTGGAGGGAGCCCAGATCTGGGACTGGGCGCTGCGCTGCCTCGGTGCCGGCGACATCCAGGGGCTGTGGCCCGGCGAGGAGACCATCCCGGGCTACGGCGACCGGGTGGCGGTCGGCACGGTCATCGGCGACTGCGACGGATCGCTGGGCCTGGCCGCCGGCACCCCGCTGGTGAGCGCGTCCAACGACGCCTACATGAGCTTTTGGGCCGGCGGGCTCTTCACTCACCGCAGGGGCCACGATCCCGGGGGCCGCACCGGCGGCTTGGGCGTAGCCGTGGACGCCGCGAAGCGGCCACCCGACATGCTTGGCTTCTTCAGCCCGGTGGCGGGGGTCGAGGTGGTCGGTGGGGCCACCAACGGGCACGGGCAGTTGCTGGAGTGGTGGTCGGCCATGTCGGGCCGGTCCATCGAGGAGTTGCTGCGCCTGGCTGAGGGGGTCACTCCCGGCGCGGGTGGGTTGCTGGTCCTGCCCTACCACGACGGCGAACGGGCGCCCCGGTGGGAGGCTCGCCTGAGAGGGGAGATCCACGGGTTGACCTTCAATGCCGGCGTGGCCGAGATCGCCCGGGCCGTGCTGGAGGCGGCCGGCTACGGCCTTCGGCACATCCACGAGGATCTGCGGTCTTCGGGCGTGGAGATGGACGTCATGTGCTGTGGAGGTTCGCCGGCGCTCAGCCGCCTGTGGTGCTCGATCAAGGCGTCGGTCCTCGAGGTCGAGGTGGACATGCCCGACCGGCCTGATCAGCTCTCGGCCCACGGCTGCGCGCTCACGGCCGGTTCGGCGCTGGGATGGTGGGATCCCGTCGGTGCCGAGCGCTCGGACTCGTGGCCGCTGGCGGCCATGACCCGCATCGAGCCGTCTCCCGACGACGCCTACCGGGCCGGCTACGAGCGGTTCGTGGATCTCGGCGACGCCGCAGTCGCCCGACTTGACGGTGCGGTCTAGCGTGGTCGGCACCACTTGTTCAGCAACGAGGAGACCGCCATGGTGAACCCGCTGATCTTCGTCGATCTGCCCACGCCCGACCCCGAGGCCACCTCGCAGTTCTACGAGACGCTGTTCGACTGGAAGTACAAGCGCCGCCCCGCCGGCGAGTTCCACGAGGTGCTGCCGGGCGTGAAGCCCAACCTGGGCATCCACCTGGAGACCACCCCGGTCAGCGGGCCGGTGCCCCGCATCTACGTAATGGTCGACGACCCGCCCGACAGGCTCGCCCTCGCCATGGAGATGGGCGCCACCAAGCTGTGGGACGAGGTCTACTGGGAGGAGTTCGACGCCCGCCACGCCGCCTTCCGCGACCCGTGGGGCAACGAGGTCGTGCTGTGGCGCAACAAGGGCACCTACGTGCCCGGCTCGGCCTCCGAGAAGAACGCCTAGCTCTCCCCGAGCGGGTCAGCCCAGGACCTGCTCCACCGAGAACTCGACGTTGTTGCCGTCGGGGTCCTTGATCAGGCAGATGTAGCCCACGTCGGGGTTGCGGTACATCGGGCCGAGCACCAGGCAGCCGTCCTCGTCGGCCAGCCGGGCCACCTCATCCACCTGGTCCCGGGTGTCGAGCGAGATGCCCAGGTGGGCGATGGACGTCAGGAAGCCGTACTCCTCGACGATGTCGCCGGTGATCTGCTTGGGCAGTGCGCCCTCCATCAGCACGATCACGAAGCGGGCCGCCCCCGGCTTGGTGATGTCGCGTTCGTTGGCCAGCCAGGCGGTGCGCATCCTGGTCTCGGGATCATGGCGCTCGGAGATCTTCACCAGGGTGGTGAACTTCTCGTAGAACGCGAGCGTGTCGTCGAGGCTGCGCACCGGCAGCGCGATGTGGGTGAGCAGCGACGGCGGCGGTTCGGCGGCTGAGAACGCGGCCTCAGCACTGGATGCGACGGTGTCAGTCATGGCGCGACCCCCTGCGGGTCAGACATTACCGGGGAGCCGCGACCCTGGCTGAGGCGGGCGGATTTGGTCCGGTTGGCTCGTTGGGCATACCGTCCGGCCATCGGCTCGTGATACAGGAGGAATCCAATGTCAGCACCGAATCTGGGCAGCATCCTCGTGGGGTCGTCGCAGGTCGACGCCATGAAGGACTGGTACCGGGCCTGCTTCGGTCCCGACGAGAACGAGATGGGCGCGTTCGTGTTCGGCGGTATCCAGCTCTTCATTGAGGAGCACAGCGAGGTGTCGGGGCCCAATGAGAACGGGCACCGGATAATCCTCAACCTCGACGTGGGTGACTGCCGGGGCCTCGAGGCGCACCTCAAGGAGCAGGGGGTCTCATGGGTTCGCGAGGTCGAGCAGATGCCCTTCGGGCTCATCGGCACCGTCGCCGACCCCGACGGCAACATGCTGCAGATCATCGAATGGGGCGCCACCCCCGACGAGGGCCACGGCTGAGAGGCCGTCGGAGGGGCGGCACATGGGGCCGCCCGTGAGCCATAGAGGGGTTGACTGACTTATGAAGGCGATGATGTACCGCGCCTCAGGAGGGCCCGAGGTGCTGGAGTACACCGACGTTGACGATCCGGTGCCGGGCGACGGCGACGTGATCGTGGATGTCGCGGCCGCCGCCCTCAACCGGCTCGACCTGCTCCAGCGCAACGGCTGGTACTACATGCCGGGGTTCACGTTCCCCCACATCGCCGGCATGGACATCGCCGGCGTGGTGTCCGAGGTCGGCGCGGCCGTGACCCAGTGGAAGCCCGGCGACAGGGTTGTGGCCGACCCGTCCATGGCCGGGGTGCCCGAGAACTCGAAGCATGCGGGCCTGGGCGACCTCTACGGCGAGCTCGGCATCCTGGGAGCGACCCTCGACGGCGGGTACGCCGAGAAGTGCCTGGTCCCGGCCTCGCACTGCTACCGGGTGCCGGACGGCGTGTCGCTGGAGCAGGCGGCCACCTTCCCCACGGTGTGGCTCACCGCCGGGCATGCCCTGTTCAACACGGGCGGGCTGTCGGAGGGTGAGTCCGTGATGGTCCACGCCGCCGGGTCGGGCGTGTCGGTGGCCGGCATCCAGCTGGCCAAGCACGCCGGTGCCACCGTGCTGGCCACCGCCGGCACCGACGCCAAGTGCGAGCGGGCCCTCGAGCTCGGCGCCGACCATGTGCTCAACAACCGCACCGGCGACGTGACCGGCTGGGCCATGGGCGTGACCGAGGGTCGGGGCGTGGACATGGTGTTCGACCATGTGGGCACCGCCCTGTTCACCCAGTCGATGTTCTCACTGGCCATCGGGGGCCGGCTGGTCAACTGCGGAAACGCTTCGGGCGACACCGCCACGATCGGTTCGCTGGGCCACCTGTTCCACAACGGGCTGCGGATCTTGGGCTCCGACCCGTACCGGCCCGACGAGATGGGGCCGCTGTGGGACACCTTCTGCACCGAAGTCGCCGAGGGCCGGTTCACTGCGGTGATCGACTCGGAGTTCCCGCTGACCGAGGCGGCCGCGGCCCAGCAGAAGATGCTGGAGAGCGACTTCTTCGGGAAGATCCTGCTACGCCCCTAGCCCCGAGGAATCTCGGGTTGGTTCTGTGTCGTATATCCACAGAACTCGCACCGAGATTCTGCTGGTAGCGGTCTTGGCGCCCTCCCGGACTTCAGAACGCGGTGCCGGCCAGGTCCAGGGCGGCGTGTAGCAGCACCTCGGCGCCCCGCCCGGCGGCGTCGGGCTCGATGGACTCGGCCTCGTTGTGCGACAGACCGTCCTGGCAGGGCACGAAGATCATCCCCGCCGGTGCCCGCAGAGCCACGTGGCAGGCGTCGTGGCCCGCGCCCGAGCCGATGCGCTCGTGGCGGAAGCCGCAGCGCTGGGCGGCTGCCTCCACCGCGCCGACGCACCTCGGGTCGAACACCACCGGAGCGCAGTCGTTGATGACCTCGATCCGGTGCCCGCAGCCGTGGGCGTCGGCGGCCCCGGCCACCAGGCTCCGCAGGGTCGCGTCAAGGTTCTCCAAGGTCTCGGCGTCGGGGTGGCGCATGTCGATGGTGAACGTGATGTGGGCCGGAACGGTGTTGGACGACACCGGCTCGGAAGAGAACATCGCCGGGGTCAGCCGTACCTGCGGGGCGTGGGCCGCAGCCATCTCGTAGATCCCGCTCAGGGCATCGGCTACCGGGCGGGCAGGGTCGTGGCGGCGGTCCATGGGCGTGGTGCCGGCGTGGGCCGGGAACCCCTCGATGGTCACCCTGAACCAGCGAATGCCCTGCACGCCGGTGACGACGCCGATCGACGAGCCGCTGGCCTCGAGGATGGGCCCCTGCTCGATGTGCAGTTCCAGGTATGCCTCCAGCGGCTTGCCGAAGGGCGCGGTGCCGGCCCATCCCAGACGGTCGAGCTCGGCGCCGACGGTTTTGCCCGAGCGGTCGGTGACAGCCCGAACCTCCTCCAGTGGAAGCACCCCGGCCCACACCGCCGAGCCCATCATCGATACCGGGAAGCGCGACCCCTCCTCGTTGGTCCACACCGCCACCTCCACCGGGGCGCGGGTCTGCACGCCGCCGTCGTTGAGCGCCTCCAGCACCTCGAGGCCGCTGAGCACGCCGTACACGCCGTCGAAGCGCCCACCGGTGGGCTGGGTGTCGAGGTGGCTGCCCAGCACCACCGGCAGGGCGTCACCGTCGGTGCCCGGCCGCCGGGCGAACAGGTTGCCCACCCCGTCGAGCTCGATCGAGCAGCCCGCCTGCTCGATCCAGCCCACGAACAGGTCCCGACCCGCCCTGTCGTCATCGGACAGAGCCTGCCGGTTCGAGCCCCCCGCGGGGGTAGCCCCAACCCCGGCCATGTCCATCAACCGCGACCAGAGCCGCTCAGGATTCGTGTGCACGCCCGTCATGCCCCAGATTCTCTCACGACGTAGACGAACCCAACGAGTTCGTCTGGGGGTGCCGTCGACTCAGCCGGACACGCCGAGGCGGGCGAGCATGGCCTGATGGGCTTGGGCACCGACTGCAAGCAGGAAGGTGTCGAGGGGGAGCATGCCAATGCCTCAGGTACCGGTCGAACGTGGGCTGCTGGATGCCCAGCTGTTGGCCGATGCCGGTCGGTGAAAGGACGCCGGTCACCTGACCGGCGAGCACGTACAAGAGCCGCTCCCAGCATCATCGGGTTGTCGACGCCTGCCGCCTGGGGGATGTCCTTGTAGACAGCTCGTTCCAGGGCGTCGCTGCGGAGCACGCGTTGTGATTCCAGCACGTGGACTTCAAGTTCCTTGGCAAGATCGTCTGTCGGTGCGCCAAGGACTCGTGTTACGAGCTCGGGGAAGCCCCCTACGAGCAGAAGGAACAAGCGCATCGGCTCAAGCATCGGCCCTGCGTTTGTCCCGAGGGCAGGTAGGCCAAGGTGTCGGTGAGCGTTCGCCCTACGGTGACTTCCTGCGGTTCTCCCATCAAGCTGAAGACCTCCTCCAAGCCGCAGGGCATGAGATGGTGCTCCTCCCAGCGGCCGACGCCGCTCTCGCGGCGTTGCTTGTTAAATGGCAAACTACAAACATCAGAGGCCATGGCTGATAGTTCTCGGGATGCTCCTTATCCGGAGCTGAAGAAGACCCACACGATGGCTCATGTGGGCCGGCCGTTCACGGACTACAAGCCGCCCGCGGCCGCGCCGGTGTGGGCGGTGATCGAGGGGCTGGGCCGGTACCACGTGCTGCTGGCCGCCCTGGAGCTCGGGGTGTTCGAGGCGCTGGACGAGGCTCCGGACTCCGGGACGACGGCGGGGGAGTTGGCCGGGCGGCTCGGCCTTCCGGAACTGCACCTGGAATCGCTGCTGGACTCGGTGGTGGCCCTAGGCCTGCTCGACCGGGTGGTCGACGGCTTCAAGCTCAACGACGCCGCCCGCCGCTACCTGCTCGTCGACGGCGCGGCCTCGATGGCCGGGCTCATACCCGTGGCTCCCGGCCCGCACGAGAACTGGACCCGGCTGGCCGACACCATCCGCTCGGGCCGGCCCTCCACCCCCATCGACGACGACCCGGCCGCCTTCTACGTGCCCCTCGTTGAGGGGACCTTCACCACCATGTGGCGCTGCGCCAGCCGCGCCGACTTCAAGATGCGCTACAGCGCCCTGGCCGAACCCAGGATCCTCGACCTCGGCGCGGGCGGGGCCCCCTGGTCGATCGCCATGCTCCAGGCCTGCTCCGGCGGCCGGGCCACCGTCAACGACCTCGACGGCGTGACCGACGTGGCCCGGCGCAAGACGGCCGAGCACGGCGTCGCAGACCGCTGCGAGTTCCGGCCCGGCGACTTCCACACGATCCCGCTGGAGGACGGCGCCTACGACATCGTCGTGCTGGGCCACATTTGCCGCACCGAGGGGTCCGACGGCGCGCGCCACCTGGTGGAACGGGCCTATGCGGCCCTCCGCCCCGAGGGTCGGGTGGTGCTGGCCGACTACTTCGTCGGACCCAACCACAAGACCAATCCCCACGCGGTGCTGATGGGCATGACCATGATGGCCAGCACCGTCAACGGCTTCGGAGTAACCACCGAGACAGCCACCGGCTGGCTAAGGGACGCCGGCTTCGAGGCGCTGCGGCTGATCGAGCCCATCGGCTTCCAGTTCGCCTACGTGGCCTCCAAGCCCAGAGACTGAGCCCGACCAAACCTTCGGCAGGAGACAGCAAATGAGAGAGCGGGAGCGCATCGACACCCTCATCAAGGGCTGGTACGTGGTGACCATGAACCCGACCCGCGACATCATCCGCCACGGCGCGGTGGCCATCAGGGGCAACGAGATCGTGGCCGTGGGCAAGGCGTCGGACCTGGAGGCGGCCTACGACGCGGCCGAGACCGTGGGCGGTGACCGGTTCGTGGTAACGCCGGGTCTGATCAACACCCACATCCACATCACCGGCGAGCCCCTCACCCGGGGCTACGTGCCCGATGACACGCCCTTCGAGGAGAACGTGTTCATGTGGCTGTGCCCCCTCTACTCGGTGTACACCGCCGAGGAGGAGCGGCTGTCGGCCCAGCTCGCCGCGGTCGAGATGCTCAAGTCGGGCACCACTGCGTTCCTGGAGGCGGGCACCATCCGGTTCACCGACGAGGTGATGGACGGGCTGGTCGAGGCCGGCATCCGGGGCCGCATCGGCAAGTGGGTCTGGGACCTGCCGCCCGAGCCAGACGTCTACCGCCAGAGCACCGACACCGCCATCGCCAACATCAACGACACCATCGAGCGCCACCGGGGCACCGCCGGCGGGCGGCTGGAGGCGTGGTCGATGGTCGTGGGCCACACCACCTGCTCGGATCCGCTGTGGCAGGGCGCCCGGGAGGCCGCCGACCACCACGGCGTGGGCCTCAACTTCCACATGAGCCCGGCCAAGCTCGACCCCGACGGCTTCATCGCCGAGTTCGGGCAGCGTCCCATGATCCACCTGGGCGAGCTGGGCGTGCTCGGCGCCGACACCTCCATGACCCACTGCGTGCAGGTCGACGACAACGAGATCGACGTCATTGCCGCAGCCGGCTGCTCGGTGGAGCACTGCCCGACGACCGCGCTCAAGGTCAGCTACGGCGTCACCCAGATCGGCAAGATCCCCGAGATGGTGATGCGGGGGATCAACGTGAGCATCGGCATCGACGGCAACAACGCCTCCAACTACGCCGACATGCACCGGGCCACCTACCTGGTGGCTGGGCTGTTCAAGGACGCCCGCATGGACCCCCAGATGTTCCCGGCCGAGAAGGCCTACGAGATGGCCACCCTCGGTGGGGCCCGCACCATGCTCATGGAGGACCAGATCGGCTCGCTGGAAGCAGGCAAGAAGGCCGACGTGGTGCTGCACGACACCGACCGGCCCGAATGGCGGCCCCTGCTCAACGTCATGAACCAGCTGGTGTGGTCGGCCGACGGCCGGGGCGTTCACACCGTGTTCGTGGACGGGGCCAAGGTGGTGGAAGCCGGCCGTATGACCACCATCGACGAGGACACCTTCTACGCCCGCTGCCAGGCCGCCGGCGAGGCCATCACCACCCGCTCCGGCCTCCCCGACAAGGCCAAGTTCCCTATGCTCTAGGCCGCTCCGGCCAGGTTGTTCCGAAATCTGGGTGGGTTGTGCACCCCTGTGACGGGTTTCTCTACAGATTTGGTGCCTGTGGTGGCGTCGCGGCCGGCTACAGGTCGGGCACCGCGAAGATCGAGCCGCCGAACAGCAGCCAGGCCAGCAGCAGCGTCCACGCCACGTTGGCGGCCTGCGCGACCACGAAGGCGGCCGCGGGCCGGCCGCCCTGCATCGACAGCAGGTCGCGCAACCGGGTCTCCAGGCCGATGCACACGAAGGCCAACGAGAACAGCCAGGTCCTCAGGCCCTTCAGCACGCCCGAGGTGGCGTCCACCAGCGCGTCGCTTAGCCCGAAGGAGAACAGCAGCGAGGTCGCCAGGAAGCCGAGCACGAACTTCGGGAACCGCTCCCATATCACCGCCGCCGACACCTCGGGCGTGTCCGCCCCGGAGGCGCCGCCCCGCACCGTCCACCACACCGACAGGCCGAAGGCGGCCACGCCCAGCAGGGCGTTCTGTGAGAGTTTGACGATGGTCGCCGCGTTGGTGGCCGAGTCGCCGATGCTCTCACCCGCCACCACCACCGCTCCGGTGGTGTCGATGGTGCCGCCGATCCAGGCCCCGCCGACGACATCGGACAGCCCGAGCCAGTCCACCGCCAGCGGCATCAGGATCATCATCGGCGCGGCCACCACCAGCACCAGCGAGGTCACATACGAGAGCTTCTTGCGGTCCCCGGCGATGGCCCCGCAGGCCGCGATGGCGGCCGACACCCCGCAGATCGACACCGCGGTGGCCATCATGGCCGAGAACTCCTCGTCCACCCTGAGCCTGCGAGCGATCCAGAAGCACAGGTACCAGATCACTGCGATAACCGCAGCGGCCTGCACCATGCCGTACATCCCGGCCTCGAGCACCCGGCTGAACAGCACGCTCGATCCCAGGATCACCAGGCCGGCCTTGATGTAGTACTCGGTGCGCATGGCGGTACGGAGCCAGCCCGGCACTCCGATCACGTTGGAGATGAACAGCCCCAGCGCCAGCGAGGTGATGGCGTAGTTGACTCCGCGGTTGCTCAGAGCGGAATCGCAGGACACAGCCCGAGCCGCCCAGGCCAGCACGAACAGCCCCGCGAAGCCCGGAGCGAAGCTGCGGACCGAGCCGTCCATGAGCCGGACTCCGATGAGGCACAGCACCAGCAGCGCGGCGCCGACCCCCAGCGTCGTCGCCAGATTGTCGCCGGAGAACAGCCCGCCGACGCCGTCGCTGCAGGACAGGCCGGCCTTCTCCGGTCGGACGCCGACCACGACCAGAACGATGATGGCGGCGCCCATCCACACCGAGACCCAGTCCTCGGAGCGCAGCAGGCCGCCCATGACCCCCTTCGCCATGGCACCAACCTAGAGGCCGAGCCGATAGGTGTGAATGGATGACCGGTAGGGTCGGGCCATGGCAGAGTTCAGAGTCATATTCGTCGCCAACGACTACGACGCCACCGTGGGGTTCTTCACCGATGTGATGCGCCTGGAGGTTGAGCGGTCCTTCGGCGAGATCTTCAGAGGGACGATCTTTCTGGCGAATGCCGGCCGCATCGAGGTCATCGAGGACGGCGGCGGATGGGACAGTCCCGGAGTGACAGGTGTCACGGTGTCGTGGGAGATCGCCGACGCCGACGCCGAGCACGCCCGGCTGGCCTCCGCAGGCGCCGGCATCGTGCGCCCGCCGGAACTGCAGCCGTGGGGTCACAAGAGCCTCGAGGTGGCCGGCCCCGACGGCCTGCGGATCATCCTCTTCGAGATAGTCGCGGCCCAGTAGCGGCTAGAGAGTCGGATTATGCGATTCGGATTCTGGCCTTCGACGGCCCACACATGGGAAGAGACTCTGGCCGTAGGCCGGGCCGCGGAGGCCAGCGGCTGGGACGGCCTCTGGCTGCCCGACCACTTCATGCCTCCCGAAGGGGGCTACGGCGACGGCACCGAGCCCCCCGGTGTGGATCCGGAACTCCTGCCCACCCAGGAATGCTGGACCATGCTGGCCGGGCTGGCCGCGGCGGTGCCCCGGGTGCGCCTCGGTGCCATGGTCACCGGCAACACCTACCGCCATCCGGCTGTGCTGGCCAAGCAGGCGGCCACTGTCGACCAGATCAGCGGTGGAAGGCTGGTGCTCGGCCTTGGGGCCGGCTGGCAGGAGAACGAGCACCGGCGATACGGCATCGCCTTCGGCACGGTTCGCGACCGGGCCGACATGCTGGATGAGGCCTGTGCCGTCATCACCGGCCTGTTCGCCGACGAGCGCACCGACTTCCACGGCACCCACTACCGGCTCGAGGGCGCTCCGCTGGTGCCCAAGCCGGTGCAGGATCCGCTGCCCATCATGATCGGCGGCAAAGGCGAGCGCCGCACCATCCCCACCATGGTTCGCTGGGGTCACGAATGGAACGGCTGGTGCACCGTCGCCGATATGGGCTACTTCAATGCGCTCATCGACCGGCTCTGCGACGCAGCCGGCCGCGACCCGGCCACCATCGCCCGCTCGGCCGCGGTCATCCTGCAACTGTGCGACTCCGAGGCCGAGGCTGCCCGGCTGCAGGGCCGCAGCATCGGCAGGCCGGTGCTGGTGGGCACGCCGGCACAGCTGGTCGAGCAGGTGGCTGCCTATGTCTCAGCCGGCACCGACGAGCTGGTCATCCCCGGCTTCAACATGTCGCCCCAGCAGGCCCCCGAGATCGCTGAACGCTTCATGACCGAGGTCGTAGCCGCCCTCTGACCCGTCGCGGCCGCTCCCGCCGGCGGCCCGCGCTAGCGTCCGGCGGCGGAGCCACCAGGGAGTAGAGCAATGACCGACACCGTGTTCGGAGACAGCGTGCCCGCGGTGGTGCAGTCCGCGCCGAGCCGCTTCGACGCCTACGACACCGCCGATCTGTGGCGCAAGGACGTCGACCACTACATCCATCCGTTCACCGACTTCGAGGTGTGGAAGAACGAGGGCGCCCTGGTGATGGCCGAGTCCGAGGGCGCCTACGTCTACGACTCCGACGGGAAGCGCTACCTCGACGCCCAGGGCGGGCTGTGGTGCGTCAACGCCGGCTACGGCCGGGCCGAGATCGCCGACGCCATGGCCGAGCAGGCCCGCAGGCTGGCCTACTACTCGCCGTTCACCAACACCACGTCGGTGCCGGGGGCCACCCTGGCCCACAAGCTGGCCTCGCTGGCACCCGGCGACCTCAACCACGCGTTCTTCGGCATGTCAGGGTCGGACGCCAACGACACTGCGGTGAGGATCATCCACTTCTACTTCAACCGTCTCGGCCAGCCCAACAAGAAGACCATCATCACCCGGGTCAACAGCTATCACGGCTCGAGCTACCTGGCCATGTCGCTCACCGGGGTGGCCCACGACCACATCGGCTTCGACATCATCGGTGAGCCTCTCATCGCCCGGGTGGAGGGCCCCGACGTGTATCGACGGTCCGGTGAGATGACGCCGGAGGAGTACACCGACCACCTCGTCGACGGGTTCAAGTCCAAGGTCGAGGAGCTGGGAGCGGACAACGTGGCCGCCTTCTTCGCCGAGCCCATCATGGGCGCGGGCGGGGTGCTGGTGCCGCCGCCCGGCTACCTGCCGCGGATGCGGGAGGCCTGCCGCGAATTCGGGATCCTCTACGTGTCCGACGAGGTGGTCACCGCCTTCGGGCGGCTCGGGCACTTCTTCGCCAGCGAGGACGTCTTCGGCATCCAGCCCGACATCATCAACTCGGCCAAGGGTCTCACGTCCGGCTACGCGCCCCTGTCGGCAACGCTGCTCTCCGACGACATCTACGACGTGATCTCGGTGCCGCAGGCCCCCGGTGCCGAGTTCGCCCACGGCTACACCTACAGCGGGCACCCGGTGTCGTGCGCGGCCGCGCTGGCCAACATCGAGATCCTCGAGCGCGAGGACCTTTGCGGCCATGTGCGCACCGTCGGCCCCTACTTCGAGGAGCGTCTGCGCACCCTCGCCGACCTGCCCATCGTCGGCGACGTGCGGGGCAAGAACTTCATGATGTGCCTGGAGAACGTGGCCGACCGCGACACCAAGGAGATGTTCCCACCGGAAGTGGAGATAGGCCGGCGCATATCCGATGCCTGCGACGCCCGGGGCCTGCTGGTGCGGCCCATAGGACGCCTCAACGTGCTCTCACCGCCCCTGATCCTCACCACCGATCAGATCGACTGGCTGGTCGACACGCTGCGGGCCGGCATCGAAGAGGTCACGGCCGGCCTTGAGCGCGAGGGCCTCTGGAGCGGCGGCTGATGACTCAGGCGGCCGTCGGGTAGCGGCGATCGAGGATCGCAGCACCTCCGCCGGTAGCCTTCGGCGTGTCCAGTCGGGACGTCCGGCTGGCGGGTTCGCAGACGGGTGTTGGTTCTTCCGGTCATCGTGAACCGACCCGACACCTGCAAGGCCTCCTGGATCGTTGAGGCGCCACCGAACCTGTGACTCGCCTGCGCAACGCGGGCAAGGAGAAGAATGTCCCCCACCTTCGCCCAGTTGGGCGTCCCCGAATCCATAGCTCGCGCCCTCAAGCAGCGCGGCATCCTCGAACCGTTCGAGATCCAGTCGGCCGTCCTGGCCGACGCCCTGGCCGGACACGACATCTGCGGCCGTGCACCCACCGGGTCAGGAAAGACGCTGGCCTTCGGCATCCCGCTCGTGGCCAACGTCGACCGAGCCGTGCCGCACGAGCCCCGGGCGCTGGTGCTGGCCCCAACCCGCGAGCTCGCCGACCAGATCAAGACCGAGATCCAATCCTTCGCCGGTGCCGTCCGCGTGGCCGTCGTCTACGGCGGCGTGGGCTACGACGCCCAGCGCAGGGCCCTTCGCCGAGGCGTCGACATCCTGGTGGCCTGCCCCGGCCGCCTCGAGGACTTGATCGATCAGCGAGAGGTCAGCCTGTCCGCAGTGGACAGGATCGTCATCGACGAGGCCGACCGGATGGCCGACATGGGGTTCATCCCCGCCGTGCGTCGCCTGCTCGACCAGACCGCACCGGAGCCGCAGACGATGCTGTTCTCAGCCACGCTCGACGGTGATGTGGCGTCGCTCACCCGCGACTACCAGTATCGCCCGGTCCGATGCGAGGTCGGCGACGAGACGCCCGACGTCTTGGCGGCCGACCACGTGTTCTGGAACGTGGCCAACAACCAACGAACCGAAGTCACCGCCGAGGTCGTGTCGGCCTCCGGCTCGGCGATCGTGTTCTGCCGGACCCGCCACGGCTGCGACCGGCTGGCCCGCCGGCTCGAGCGGGCAGGCGTCCAGACCGCCGCGATCCACGGAGGCCGCAGCCAGAACCAGCGGACCCGGGCACTGGAGGCCTTCGCGGCCGGCAAGGTGCAGGCGCTGATCGCCACCGACGTCGCCGCCCGGGGCATCCATGTGGAGGGCGTGAGCGCCGTAGTCCACTACGACGCTCCCAGCGACCACAAGACCTACCTTCACCGGTCGGGACGCACCGCCCGAGCCGGCAAGGGCGGGGTCGTGGTGTCGCTCGTGCAGCCTGATCAGGCCCAGGAACTGCGGCAGATGCAGCGCGAGCTCGACCTCCAGCAGCCGGTCACTGATGTGGACCTGAGTGTCGTCCGGCCGCTCGATGGTGGCCCGGATCGCTTCGTGGCTCCCGCCGGGCGGGCCGAGAAGAAGCGTCAGCCTGCGGCGGACTCGCGGCCCCGCCGCACCGGTCCCAAGCCGCGAGGCTCTGCCCCCAAGCCGCGACCGCGCAAGTCTCAGCGACCGGGTGCCAAGAACCAGTCACGCCGCCGGCGGGGCAACAACAGGCGGCCACGGTCCAATGCCGTCGGCGGCCAGCCTCGTCGCGATGGCGGCTCCCATGCCCCGGTTGGCCCCCGACAGCATCACAACGCGGCCATCCGCGCTGATTGAACTCATGTCTTCCTCATCCCTGCTCTAGTCGGTGGTACGGCAGCCCGATGGGGTGCCGATTCGACCGCCGATTATCGTCGGCCGGCGTGCGGGGAGCGAAGCGGAGCGCAGAGGCCGAGCGGGTAGATGCACGATTCCGGCTCATACGGTGCGAGGCCGTGGCCCGAGCGGCCCGTGAGCGCAGCGAACAAGAGCCGGGATGCGCGTCCCCATGACGGTGACGTTGGAAGCTGAGATCAGCCCGGGCATGAGTCCCGGGGATTTTGTGGACCTGGCCGTGCGCTGCGAGCAGGCCGGGTTCGACCGCTTCGGCGTGTCCGACGTGGTGTTCTGGCCCGACTGCTTCGTGCTTCAGGGGTTGGTCGCCCAGGCCACCAGCCGGATCCGCATCGGCTCCATGGTCACCAACCCCTACTCGCGCCACCCAGCCATGCTGGCCGGAGCGGTGGCCGCCCTCCAGGAGCTGTCGGCCGGGCGCATGTTCCTCGGCATCGGGGTGGGTGCCGGACTGGAGGACCTGAGGATCGACTATCCGAGGCCGGTTCGGGCCCTGCGCGAGGCCATCGTGGGCATCAGGGGACTGCTGGCCGGCGAGACCGTCGACCTCGACGGCGAGATGTTCCCGATCGACGGCGGCCGTCTTGTGCGCCCGCCGGATGTGCCGGTGCCGATCTCGGTGGGAACCCGCAGCCGGCAGGTGATGCAGCTAGCAGGCGAGCTGGCCGACATCGCCCTGGTCGGGGCCCGTCACTTCACGCCCGAGATCGCGCAGCAGTACCGCGACTGGCTGGCCGAGGGGGCGGCCCGGGCCGGCCGGGACGTGGCCGACATCGACATCGCGCCCCGCCTCACCCTGTGCGTGTCGGGCGACGGCGACCTGGCCCGCCGGTCAGTGGTGCGATACGTGGCCCACTACCTGGCCATCATCCGCCCGCCGGAGATGGACCCCGACCGCCTGGCCGCCATCGACGACGCCCTGGGCCGGGCCACCGGCTGGTACTTCGACTTGGACCGCTACGACCCGCCGGAGCTGTTCGACCTGGTCACCGAGGACTGGATCCGTCGCTACGCCATCGCCGGCGCGCCCTCGGAGATTCCCGAGCAGGTCACCGAGGTGACCGCTCTCGGGTTCACCAGCGCCAGCCTGAACCTGGCCGCGGTCCTGCGCCCCTCCGCGGCCGAGGGCTACGCCGAGACCATCGACGGTTTCGCGTCGGTGATCGACGACTGCCGCTAGGCCGGCGGCTTGACTGCGACCACCTCGCCGTTGAGCCAGGCCCAGAAGCCGCTGGGATGGTCGGCCCAGCGACGGAAGGCGGCTGAGATCGCCACCAGGTCGCTCCGCATCGCGAACCCGCCCTCGACAGCGTGATCGGCGAAGTCGCTGTCGGTCACCCGCACGGCCCACATGGCTCCCCACAGCTCGCGGCGGGCCGCGTCGGCGTAGGTGGTGGTGCTGCTGGTGACCACGGGATCGGTGAAGCCGGCTGCTCACACCCAACCGGGCAGGAACCGCCCGGCGCGGGGCTCACCGCCGTTGGACGTGGCCACTTCGATGTACAGGCGGAGCCAGTGCTCGAGGGCCGATTCGACCGGGGCGTGGACCATGGTCTGGTAGTCGGAGTCGCGCACCGCCACCCGGCCGCCGGGGCGCAGCACCCGCCGGGCCTCCCGCAGCGCCCGGACCGGGTCGGACAGGTGCTGCATCACCTGGTGGGCGTACACCACGTCGAAGCTCGCGTCACCGAACGGCAGCTCGTAGACCGAGCCCACCTCGAAGATCGCGTTGTCGACGCCCTCCTCGCGGGCCCGGCGCCGGGCCGACTCGACCACTCCGGCTGAGGCGTCCACCCCGACGACCGTCCGGGCCCGGCGGGCCAGCCCGACGGTGATGGTGCCGGGGCCGCATCCCATGTCCAGCACCGATGCCTCGGGCTGCAGGTGGGGCAGCAGGAAGCCGGCGCACACCTCGGCCGTCCTCTGCCGGTAGAACTCGAGGATGACCTCGTGGTAGCCGTGGGTGTACTTCTCGCCCTCGGGCCTCTCCGCGGTCATGGGCGGGACAGGCTGGCGTCCGGGCGGTTCGCGGCTCGACGGCTCACAGGGCGTCGGGGATCGCCTCGTCGTACAGCCAGGACTCGACCAGGTCCACCGCGTCCAGTCCGGCCATCTCGTCCACCAGCGCGAGGAACTCGGCGGTGTTGGTGGTGCCGCCGGCCGACCGGTCGTAGTGCGTCCGCAGGATCTCGAAGAAGGTCTCGTCGCCGGTGTGCAGGCGAAGAGCGTGCAGGGTGGCCGCGCCGCGGTAGTACACCGACGGGCCGAACAGATCCTCCAGCACGATCCCCCTGGGCGGCCCGATGCCCGCGCCGACCAACTGTGCGTGCAGGTTCGCCATGTCGTCGTTGAAGTCGGTTCCGGCCTCCGCGGACTGGAACATCAGGTGCAGGTAGGTGGCGAAGCCCTCGTTCATCCAGATCTCGCTCCAGTCGTCGGGCGCCACCGAATTGCCCAGCCACTGGTGGGCCACCTCGTGGGCGATGATCCAGGAGATGACGGTGTCGTTGCCGTGCAGCGACAGTGTCTGGTTCTCGAGCGCGAAGCCGAGCTCGAACGGCATCACCATCGTCCCGTAGACGTCGAACGGGTATGGCCCCAGCATCTCTTCCAGGAAGGTGATCACATCCGGGGTCACCGCAAGGGCGTCGACCACCTCGGGCGGCGAGTCGCTGGGCACGTAGTCCCGCAGCAGCGGGCCGCCCTCGTACAGCAGCCCGCTGTCGATCCGCTCGAAGTCGCCGATGTAGACCGCGGCGAGATAGGTGGCCATCGGGTCGTCCATCCGCCACACGAACGTGGTCCGGCCGCCGGTGGTCGTCTCCGAGGTGAGGAGGCCGTTGGACGCCGCGACGAGGCCTTCGGGCACGACTATCGCGATCTCGAAGGTGGCCTTATCGGTCGGGTGGTTGTTGGACGGGAACCAGGTCATCGACCCCGAGGGCTCGCTGGCTGTGAAGATCACGCCTTCCCGCTGTGTCCATCCGGACCTGAAGAACGGCACCCCGGGGTCGTCGAGGGGCTCAGGAAAGCCGGAGTAGACGACGTTCACGGTGAACGCCGAGCTGGCGGTGAGGGAGTTCGCGGGCTGGATCGACAGCTCGTGGCCGGAGCGGGAGAACTCCGCGGCGGAGCCGTCGACGGCCACGGAGTGAACCTGAAGCCCCGACAGGTCGAGGTTGAACGTCTCGAGGTCTTCGACGGCCACGGCCTCGATCGTGGTGGACGCCGAGATGGCGTTGACCGCCGGGTTGACGTCGAGGTCGATCTCGTAGTGCAGCACGTCGTAGCCGCCGTTGCCCAGGAACGGGTAGAGGCTGTCGCCCAGGCCCTCCGCCTCGGTGGGCGGCAGCGTCGTGGTCGGCGCCGGCAGTTCCTCCGGCGCCGGCAGTTCCTCCGGTGCTGGTGTCGCGCCGGGTTCGGGCTCCTCCGCTGCCGTCGTTGTGGTCGGCGCGGACGTCGTGGGCGGCTCGGTCGTGGCGGGCGCGGTGTCCTGCGTGGTGGTCGTGACGGCGGCGGAGGTCGCCGGGGCCGTGTCCAGCACCTCATCGACGGCCGTGTCGCCGCAGGCAGCCGCCAGCAATGCCACGGCCGTGGCGATCGGCAGGGCTCGGGAGAGCATCGGACGGAGCCTACGGTTGCTCCGACCGATGCGGCGGTTTCAGGCCTGGCCGGTCTGTTGCAGGAAGGTCAGGCTGTCGAAGTAGTCGACGCGGCGCTCAATGAGGCCGTCGCGGACCGTCAAGCGCATCACGCCGCGGATCTCGAAGGGCTTGCCGTCGGCCCGCGCCCGCATCACGTAGGCCGCGGCCACCCGGTCGCCCTCGACGATGATCTCCTCGGCCTCGTAGGTCAGCCCGGCGAACGTCGCCAGGAAGTCGGCCAGCCGGGAGCGGTACTCGGCCCGGCCCTGGCTGGGCAGACCCAGAGCGCTGGTGTGCACGTTGGAGAAGCCGTCGCTCACATGGGCGGCCACCGCCTCCGGATCGCCCGAGGCGAACGAAGCCAGATAGGACGCCGCCACCGCCCGCGGGTTGGTGTCCGTGGGCGGGCCGGGCCCCACTGCGCTCAGCGCATCACCTTCTGGGCATGGGCGTACACGCCCTGGTCGTAGCTCAGCTCGATCATGTTGCCGTCGGGGTCGCTGATCATGCAGATGTAGCCGATGGGGGGCGGCATGTCCGTGGGCGGCATGGCTAGGCAGCCCTCGGCCCGGGCCCGCTCAGCGGCCGCGTCGATCTCCTCGCGGCTGGTGACCTCCACTCCCAGGTGGGCGAACGGCGCCAGCGTGGCGATGGGGGCGTCCTTGAACGGGTCGGACTCCGGGAAGAACTGGGCCAGCACCAGGATGAAGGGCTTGTCGGGCGAGTCGTCGTGGCCCAGCCAGGCGCCGTACCCGTCGTCGTCCGCCCGCTTGTCCAGCAGCTTTATCGGGGTGTGGGTGGTGTACCACTCGATGCTGGCGTCGATATCGGTGACCCGCAGCGCCACATGGGTCCACCGCGCGTGGGGCGGGTGCACTGCGTAGGTGTCGGAGGTGTCAGTCATGGCCGCTACTCCGCCGTCCATCCCTCGGGGAGCTGGGGATCGTCGCCGCCGTAGGTCCACAGCACCAGGGTGTTGCCCCACGGATCCCTGAAGGCGTTGTTCCTTCCGTTGAACTCGCCGAAGTAGTGGTGCCGCCACAGCTCGGTCGCCCCGTTGGCGACGGCCCGGTCGGAGATGGCGTCCATATCGTCGTCGGGCGACACCAGGATCCAGATGCGCACGGTGTGGCCGTCGCGGCTCAGGTGCCGGGGCTCGAGGCCCTCGTCGGTGGGATGGGGCCGGCGGTTGGCGACGTTGGTGATGCCTAGGTGGAGGTTGCCGGTCGGTCCCTGGGTGCCGTCGGGCAGCCTGAAGTTCTGGCCGGGCACGATCCGGTAGAACGATCCGGCCGGCCGGGGCTCCACCTCCCAGCCGAACACGTTGCGGTAGAAGTCGGCCGCCTTCTCGGGCTCGTCGGTGGGGAAATCGACGAAAATGAGGGTGTTCGGGTAGGGCTCGCTCATAGTGCGCTCCAGAGCTCGGCGGCAAGGTCGGGCGGGCGGCTCAACCTAGCATCCGCCCGGTGGTCGCTGTAATTCGGGATCGGTGCAGGAACCCGGGTTCAGCGCAGGCGGGGCTTGATGCGCTCGCCGGTGGCGAAGGCCTCCTGGCCCTCGGCCAGCGCCTCGGGGCGGGTTCCGGTGGTGAGGATGGACGGAGCCATCGCCAGGGCGTCCAGCCGGCCCATGTCGTTGGCCGCCCAGATGGCCCGCAGCGAGCCTTGGACCGCGTCGGGTGGTTGTGACGCGATGATCGCTGCGAGCCGATCCGCGGCCTCCTGCAGCTCCTCGGAGGTCACCAACTCGGAGACCAGCCCGATACGCAGCGCGGTCGGCGCGGTCATCCGTTCGTGGCTGCCGAGCAGGGTGAGCCGCAGCACCTCGCCCAACGGCATGCGCTGGGCCATCTTGATGGGCTCGTACACGGCCGCCATGCCGTAGGTCACGTGGGGGTCGAAGAAGGTGGCGTGCTCGGCCGCGATGATGATGTCGCATTCTGCGATCAGGTAGAAGGCCCCGCCGCAGCAGACGCCGTTCACGGCCGCGATCACCGGCTTCCACAGGTCGCAGGCCTTGGGACCCAGGTCGTTGCCGGGATCGTCGTACATGAAGTCGTTGGACGTGCCGTAGAGGCCGTTGCGCCCGGCCAGGGCGGGCATGTCCACGTCCCGGTCGATGCCCGCGCAGAACGCCCGGTCGCCCGCGGCGGTGAGGACGGCCGCTCGCACGTTGTCGAGCTCGCGCAGGGCCCGCCACGTGGCCCGCACCTCCTGGCGCATGCGGTCGTTGAAGGCGTTCATCGCCTCGGGCCGGTCGAGCGTCACCCGGCAGACATGATCCGCGATCTCGACCCTGATCGTCTCGAACCGCTCCGGCTCGAAGGTCACGGTGCGATCAGACGACGCCACGACCCCCAACCCTACGCCATCGCCTCAGGTGATCTCGGATCTGAGCTTGCGCAGCAGGCGCGGCATGTCGGGCGGCTGGACAACCGCCACCCGGATGAGGTCGTCGAAGTGCTTCACGAACGTCATGACGTGGCGCCGGTTGTTGAGGACCATGTACATCTGGCCGAGATACAGCACCGCCCGCTCGAGACCGAAGATCGTGACCGCGCTGGTGTAGCGCTGGCGTGAGTCGTAGAGGAACCACCGGAACGTGGGGTACAGCTCCTCGCACAGCTCGATCATCCGGTCGAGCTGCGCCACCCGGTGCCGGTGCTCCAGGGAGGCCCAGACGTCCCAGCCCCGGGCGAAGCCCTCGATGGCCTGGATGGAGTTGCAGCACTCGAGGTCGCTGCCCGGTGCCCGGGCCAGTTCGAGGGGGGCGGTGGAGGTCTCGATTCGCTGCTCGGGCCTGACCGTGGCGTAGCGCTGCACCTCGTGGCGGATCACGGCCTCGGTCTTGACCAGGTCGGGCAGGGAGGCGGGCAGGGTGCGGATCTTCGAGCCGGCGGACTGCTCGTGCCAGTCGATCCAGGTCTCGTCGAGGGAGCTCAGCTCGTCGAGGTTCAGGGCGAACTCCTCGTGGACGATGTCGGCCCGGGACGGGCCGCCGTCGGTGAGGCCCAGCAGCCAGTCCACCGACGCCCCGGACGCTTCCGCGATGGCTGCGAGAGTCTCCGCCCGTGGGAGCCGGCGGTCCCCGGCCGACAGCAGCTGCGACAGGGTGGACCGGTCGATGCCGGCCTCGGCCGCGAAGTCCGACTGGGATCGTCCCGAGTCGGTGAGAAGCTCTCGGAGCCGTTCCCGGAACCGGCTCGCGAAGTCGGCTTGCGCTACCATTGTGTTGCGATAATACAATAAGTGATGTGTAGTCGCTACATAATCTGCGTTTGATTCGTAAATGCTACGAATCATGCGCATCCCATCACTCATTCGAAGCGTTCAATCCCTACTCTGAACTGCAGCAGATGGAGGGAACGATCCGACTGCGCCTTCGACAGAGGGGGTTCGATGGCTGCGAACGCGACCGGGCCAGGCGTCGAGTGGCGCACGGTCGCGGTCGCGGTCGCAGTGCACGGCCTGTGGCTGGCCGCGTTGGCCCTGCACGGTTCGATGCCGTGGCCGGTAACCGTCCTCGTGCTGGGTCTGGTCGCCACGTGGCACGGCTCGCTGCAGCATGAGACCATCCACGGCCACCCGTTCCGCAGCCAGCGGCTCAACGCTCTGGTGGGCTCGCTGCCCGTATCGCTGCACCTGCCGTACCTGGTTTACCGGCGCTACCACTGGGCCCATCACGACTGCCCCGAACTGACCGATCCGACCGACGACAGCGAGAGCTTCTACGTGACCGCGGAGGCCTGGGAGTCGATGGGCCGGGTGCGCCGCGCCATCGTGGTCGCCCACCACACGCTGCTGGGCCGGCTGGTGCTGGGACCGATCCGCTACATCGCGGGCGTGCTTGTCCACCAGGCCCGAGAGATCCGCCGGGGCGACCGGGAACTGGCCCGGTGGTGGGCCGCGCACATCGTGGCTGCGACCGCGCTGACCCTCTTCGTGGTCATGGTGATGAGGGTGCCATGGTGGCAGTACGTGCTGGGGGCCACCTACCTCGGGAACGCGGGGACCCTCATGAGGTCCTACTGCGAGCACCGCTGGGTGGAGGGCGCCACCCGCTCGGCGGTGGTGCGGTCGGGGCGGTTCTTCAGCATGCTGTACCTCTACAACAACCTCCATCACGTCCACCACGCCGACCCGGGCGTGCCCTGGTACCGGCTGTCGGCCCACGCCGACGACACCGGCGGCTACGAGGAGGCCGCGGCCGGGGCCGGCCTCTATCGGGGGTACTTCGAGTTGGCCCGCCGCTTCCTGGTGCGGCCGTTCGACCACCCCGTGCATCCCCTCGAGCGGCCCCGGCTGTCACTGCCCTAGGCCAGCTCCCCGGCGGCCGGTGAGGGCTAGTCGAGCAGGCGCTTGGCGATGACTCGGGCCTCGTCGAGGTTCTCGACGAAGTGGTCCTCGGGGATCTCACGCAGAACGTTGAGGGCGTGCAGGCTGGTGCCGGTCATGCCCGACATGCCCATGACGATGCACTGGGTGTCGGCGTCGCGCGCCGTGTCCGCCAACTGACCGATCGTCAGGGCGGCGCTGTCGTCGACGTGGAGGGTGTCGGTGAAGTCGAAGATCACCACCTCGTGCTCGGCCATGTCGTGGTTGATGACCTTGAAGAGCCTCGTGGACGAGGCCGCGGTGAAGCTGCCCCGCAATGACAGCAGCCCGCAGCGAGCTGCGAACGGGTCGCTGTCGTCGTCGTCGAGGTCCAGGCTGAGGCCGGCGAAGGGGTCGTCTTCGTCCCCGTCGTCTGCTTCGGGGTCGGCCAGGAAGGTCATGTCGAGCAGCGGGGTGGAGATCACCTTGTCCAGCTCGAGCCGTTCCACCTGGCGGGCTCCGGTCAGGGCGGCCACCACGAGGCCCACCGCCACCGCGATCACAAGATCCGAGATGATGGACAGGCCGAGGGTGAGCGTCAGCACCACCACGTTCTCCTTCGGGACGCGATGGATGTGGGCGAGATAGCGCCAGTCGATTATGTCGAACCCGATCTTGATGAGGATTCCGGCCAGAACCGCGTGGGGTATGGAGCCGACGTAGCGGCCCAGTCCCAGGACCAGCGCGGCCAGGATGGTGGCGCACAGAACCCCGGAGGCCCTGGAGCGACCGCCGGCCCGCACGTTGGCCACCGTGCACGACGTGGCCCCGGCGCCCGGGACTCCACCGACGAACGCCACCAACACGTTGGCGACGCCCACGCCCATCAGCTCGCGGTTGGGGTCGTGGCTCTGGCGGGTGAGCGAGTCCGCCACCCTCGCGGTGAGGAGGCTGTTGATCGAGCCCAGCAGGGCGATCGTGACCGCAGCGGGCAGGGCGCTGCCCAGGTCACTGAATGGGAACTCGGGCGTGTGAAGGTCGGGGAGACCGGTGGGAACTTCGCCGATGTTCGGCGCGTTCTTCAACCACAGCACAGCCACAAGAGTCCCGATGATCAGGGCGGCCACCGACGGCGGTAGGAACTTCTGCAGCCGTCCCGGCCAGAAGATGCACACCGCCAGGGTGATGAGGCCGAGCGTGAGCGCGCTCGGATCGACATTGGTCACCGCGTCGGGCCACGACCGCAGGGACTTGAGCGCCCCTCCGAGGGCGACCTCGGTGCCGAAGAAGGGAAGCACCTGGACCACGATGATGATCACACCGACCGCGGAGGTGAAGCCCGACACCACCGCATAGGGCGTGTAGGCCACGAAGCTGCCCAGCCGCAGCGCTCCGAGCAGCACCTGGAGGATCCCGGCCATCACCACGATGGCCAGCGCCTTGGCCAGATCGCCGTCGGCGTAATCGACGAATACGACCGCCATGGCCACCGACAGCGGCGCGGTGGGTCCCGAGATCTGGGTCCTCGACCCGCCCAGCAGCGCGGCGAGCATGCCCACCACGACGGCGCTGTACAGCCCCTCGATCGCTCCCAGCCCTGAAGCGACTCCGAAGGCGAGGGACAGGGGCAGGGCGACCACGGCCGCGGTCAGCCCACCGAAGACGTCTCCCCTTAGTCCTTGGAGCTGTCCTTGGAGCTTGTCCTTGACTTGCAAGCTCATACCACCCGGTGAGAATAGATCAACCGTCGCCGCGGGGCGGTCTTGCCCCGTGTGCGCACACGATTTCGGTCAATTCGGCCAGGCTGGTTGCAACCTCTAGGCCGGTGTCGCGCAGCCACCGGACGTTCAGGCCGTGGATCTCGGTCCGGGGATCGAACCGGTTGCAGAAGACGGCCCGCGGGAACCCCGACAGCGGCAGCGTGCAGGCCATGGTGTCGTGGATGCCCCCGAGGTCGGCCGACGCCACCACCACCACCAGGTCGGGGTCGAGCCGCTCGATCAGGTCCAGGTTGTGCCCGTCCGGGGCGATCGGCGAGTAGAGGCCGCCCACGCCCTCCACCAGTCCCACGTCCACCGTGGCCGCGAAGCGGCAGTCCGCGGCCATCTCGTCGAGGGTGGGGCAGACCTTGCCCAGCTTGCCGGCGGCCATGGGCGGGGCCAGCGGCACCGGGTAGGAGCACATGGGCGGGCATACGGCGTCGGGGTCCTGGCCGGTGGCCGCGGCCAGGGCCTCGGCGTCGGTCGGGCCGTCGGTGTCCGGGTCGTAGGACTGCACCGGCTTGCAGGCCGCGACGGCTAGGCCCGAGTCCTTCAGGAGCCGGGCCAACCCGGCCGCGGCCCACGTCTTGCCCACCTCGGTACCGGTCCCCGCGACGAAGACGACGCTGGCGCTAACCGGGTGCCGGCCCTCGGGCGCAGCCGCTGGATCAGGCATCGATTCCGGCGCCTCGTAGGGCTTCGGTGAGCCGTTTCAGATCGTCGCCGGTGTGGGCGGCCGAGACCGTGACCCGCAGCCGCGACGTTCCCACCGGCACGGTCGGGGGCCGGATGGCGGGCACCAGGATGCCCTCGGCGGCCAGCGCCGCGGACGCGGTCAGGGCCTGATCCTCGTCGCCGACGATGATCGGGATGATCGGGCTCCGGTGGCCCGGACGGACGCGGTCGATATTGGCTCTCAGCCTCGCCTTGAGCCTGTCACCCTCCTCGGAGTCGATCACGTCGATGGCGGCTGTGGCGGCCGCCGCCGCGGCCGGTGCTGCCGCGGTGGTGAAGATGTAGGAGCGGGCCTTGTTGACGAGCAGGTCGGTGAAGGTCCTCGGACCGCACACGAAACCACCCAGCGATCCGACCGCCTTGGAGAGGGTGCCCACCCTGAGCACGCGGCAGCCCGGATGGAGCGGCTCGGGATGGTCCAGCACGAGGTGGGCGTCGTCGAGGATGAGAAGCGCCCCGTGCTCGGCGCACACCGAGGAGAGGTCGGCCAGCGGGGCGAGGTCGCCGTCCATGGAGAAGACCGAGTCGCTGACCACGATTCCGGGGCCGCTGGCGTCGCCCAGCAGCCGGTCGACGGCCGCCGCGTCGCGGTGGGGGTAGACGCGGGTCGGGGCCCGGGCGAGGCGGCACCCGTCGATGATGGAGGCGTGGTTGAGCTCGTCGGAGCAGATCACCGACGCCCACCGGCCCATGGTGTCGAGAACCCCCAGGTTGGCCGCGTACCCGGTGGTGAACAGCACCGCCGCCTCCGCGCTCCGCCAACCGGCGATGCGCGCCTCGAGCCGGCTGTGCACCGGCCGGGAGCCCACGATCAGCCGGGCCGACCCCGACCCCGTGCCGTAGGCGTCCACCGCGGCCCGGGCTGCGGCCCGCACGGCGGGGTGCTGGGTGAGCCCGAGGTAGTCGTTGGAGGCGAACGACAGAACCGGCTGGCCCGTGCTCGACAGCACCGTGTCCGGTGCGCCGCTGTCGAGGTCCCGGGGCCGGCGCAGTTGGTTGGCGGCGGCCACGGCGTCCAGGGCGTCTCGGGCGATGTTGTCCCAAGCGTTCGGAGGCCGACCGGACGGGCCGCCTGAAATCTGCACGGGCATTGCTCCTATATGACGAGTTTCTCTACTGATTTCGGCTGAGGGGTCATGGTGGTGCGTCTTGGGCGGCGAGTTCTGCGATTGCGGTGACCAGGGTGCGGGCGATCAGGTCGATCTCGTCGTCGGTGATCGACAGCGGGGGCATCACCACCACCACGTCACCCAGGGGCCGCAGCAGCACGCCGGCTCTCACCGCCGCGGTGCACACCTTGCGCCCCCACCGCGAGGCACCGGGAGGAGGGTCGAGCTCGATACCCGTCATCAGGCCTCTGCGGCGCACCTCCTTCACCGCGGGCAGGGCCGCGACCGCTTCGAGAGCCGCGCCGAGGTGCCCGGCGGCGCGGCGGGCCGCATCGATCAGGCCGCGCTCGGAGATCAGCTCCAGATGGCGGGCGGCCACCGCGCAGGCCAGGGCGTTCCCGCTGTAGGAGTGGCCGTGGTAGAAGGTGCGCGGTCCGAGGTCCTCGCCGAGGAAGGCCGTGTACACGTGGGAGGCGGCCACGGTGGCCGACAGGGGCAGGTAGCCGCCGGTGATGCCCTTGCCCAGGCACATCAGGTCGGGCCGGATCCCGCACAGCTCGCTGGCGAACAGCGCGCCGGTGCGGCCGAATCCGGTGGCCACCTCATCGCAGATGAGCGGCACCCCCCGGTCCTGGACCGCCGCCGCGAAGGCGGCCACCTGCTCGGGGTCGGTCACGAGCATCCCGGCCGCGCCCTGTACCAGGGGCTCGATCACGACCGCGGCCAGCCTGGGGTGGTGCCTGTCGACGGCGGCGATGGCCTTGGACACCCAGTCGCCGTCGTCGTAGCCGGGGGTACGTATCACCGGGAACCGCAGCGGGTCGAACAGGTCGGTGCCGAAGCCGCCGTCGCCCACCGAAAGCGACCCGACCGAGTCGCCGTGGTAGGCCTGACCGAGAGCCAGGTAGGCGGAGCGGTCGGTGACGCCCTGGTTGTGCCAGTACTGGAAGGCGATCTTGACGGCCTGCTCCACCGCGGCCGCGCCGTCCGACGCGAACAGGAAATGGGGCTCGGTCACCGGCACGACCTCGCTGAGCGCCTCGGCCAGCCTGATTGCGGCGACGTTGCCGTTGCCGAGCAGGGTGGAGTGGCTGATGCGGTCGAGCTGCTCGCGGGCGGCCCGGTTCAGGTCGGCGTCGGCGTGGCCGAGGGTGGTCACCCACAGCGACGAGATGGCGTCGAGGTAGCGGCGGCCGTCGGTGTCGTAGACGTAGTTGCCCTCGCCTCGTTCGACGATGACCGGCGTGGAGTCCTCGTAGGCGGCCATCTGAGTGAAGCCGTGCCACACCACCGCGGCGTCTCGCCCGGCCCACTCCGCAGCGGTAGCGCCCCCGGCAGGCTCGGACCGGCTCACGACGTGGAGTCGCCTCCGGACGGCGGGGTGCCTTCCCAGGTGTCCCAGTGCAGGACGCTCGACATCGGCTTGCGGAGTCCTGGCCGGAAGTCGGTGCCGATGGTATGCGCGATGGGTATGAGGGCGACCTGCGTGCAGTCCTCGTAGGGCATCCCCAAGATCTCAGCGGCCTGCTGCTCATACGCGAGATGCAGCGTGGTCCAGCATGTGCCCAGTCCCCGCTCGCGAGCGGCCAGCATGAAGCTCCACGACGCCTGGATCACCGATCCGAGCCTCGACGCCGCCCCACCCCATGACGGCCGGTCGACGCGGCGCACGGCCAGGCACGGGATCAGGAACGCCGGGGCCCGTTCGAGGTTGTCGGCGAGATACTGGGCCGAGTCCGCGATCCGTTCGTATGACGCCTGCACCACGGGGTCCTCGCGGGGCGGGGCGTTGGTGGGGAAGTAGGGCGACTCCTTGTAAGCGGCCCATGCCTGACGGTACAGATCGGCCAGCGCTGCCTTCGTGGCCGGGTCGGTCACCACCATCCATTGCCAGTCCTGGAGGTTGCCCCCGGTCGGCGCCTGCAGCGCGATGTCGAGGCACTCGGTGATCAGCTCGGGGTCGACCGGCCGGTCGAAGTCCAAACGCTTGCGCACCGCCCGCGTCGTAGTAAGAAGCTCGTCAACGGACAGTCCCAGCATTCAGTGGCCTCCTGCGTCGGTAGGGATCAGACCCTAGGGCTCCCAACCGCAATCAACCAGACCGGCGACGACTCGGAGCGCAGCTGCGGGACGCGGTCCGACAGGCCGGCGGGTGGCGGCGAGGAACGGCCGACCGACAATGGGGCGAAGCCCCGTCGGTCGGACGGCCTCGACGACAGGACCCGCCGGCCGGGAGAGCCTGCTCAGTCGAGCAGGGGAAGGACTTCCTCGGCGATCCGGTACAACTGTTCCTCGACCTTCTCGTAAGGATCGCCAGGCATGGCCGGAAACAGCAGCAGGTTCTCCAGCCCGATCTCCTCGTCGCGCCAGCTGATGGTCTCGGCAACCTGCTCGGGACTGCCGACCAGCCAGGTCTTCTGCTCGATGGAGGTCTCCAGGGAGGGGATCAGCCCCGGCTTGGCCGGCTTGCCGTCGGGGCCCATGTAGCCCTTGCTCCAGCCGTAGGGGCCGAGGAACTTCCAGAGTTCGTCGTGGCCGTCGCGCACCGACGCGACCGCGTCCTCGTAGGTGTCCTCCACCCGGAGGCACTGAACGAGCAGTCGGTTCTCGCCCCGGGCCAGTTCCCGGCCGTGGTGGGCCTGGTACCGCTCGGCGAACTGCTCCCAGCGCTCCTTGATGAAGGAGTGGTGGTAGTTCCAGAACACCCCGCCCCAACCGCAGCGGGGGATCTGCTCGAGGGTGGCCGGCGACTTGGCGGCCTGCCAGATCTCGTAGGGGTAGAGGGGGCGGGGCACCAGCGACAGCTCGGAGACGAACCCGCCCCGGTCGGGGATGCCCGGCGGCGGGAAGTCGTACACCTCGCCGTGGAAGCTGAAGGACTCGTTGTCCAGGGCCAGCCGTATGACTTCCATGGCCTCGTCGAACTGCTTGCGGTTGAGTTCGTCGGCCGCGGCCTTGTCGGGATTGTCGAAGCTGCCGATCTTGGTGCCCAGAGTCTCGGCCTCGCGGGGCACCGTGCCCCGGCCCACGCCCAGGATGCCGCGGCCGCCGGAGATGTTGTGGAAGGTGGCGAAGTCCTCGGCCAGCCTCAGGGGATGCCATTGGGGCACGATGTTGAACGCCATGCCGATGCGGATCTGCTCGGTGCGCTCGGCGACGATGGTTCCCACCAGGATCCCGTTGGGGATCACCTCGTAGCCCTCGTACTGGAAGTGATGCTCGGTCAGCCAGTACGAGTCATAGCCCAGTTGGTCGCACGCCACCGCCATGTCGATGATCCGCTCAGTGGCCCGCCACACCTCCTTGTGGTCGAAGCGGCGGTCGGTGGGCACCGGAGGTCCCGCGCCGGCGTCGGTCAGCTCCACGCCGCCGAAGAGAAACACCCCCGTCCGCATGAGCCGCAACTGTAGACGCTCCCAGAATGCGAGGGCCTACCGAACGGTGACTTCCTAGCCGCCCATCAGCGGCCGATCGGCCGTCGCTAGATCTGGCGGTCGCGGGCTTCCCAGTAGGGCTTGCGCAGCTCGGTCTTGAGGATCTTGCCCGACGGATTGCGAGGCACCGCGTCGATGCGTTCGACTGCGGCTGGGATCTTGAAGCCGGCCAGGAGCTGGCGGCAGTGGGCGATGAGCTCCTCCTCGCTGGGGTCGGTGTCCGGAGCGGGCACGATCAGCGCCAGGGGCGACTCTCCCCAGCGTTCGCTGGGGATCCCGATGACGGCCACATCGGCCACCGACGGATGGGCCATCAGGGCGTTCTCGATCTCGGCCGGGTACACGTTCTCGCCGCCCGACACGATCATGTCCTTGATCCGGTCGTGGATGAAGAGGTATCCGTCCTCCATGAAGCCGGCGTCACCGGTGCGGAACCAGCCGAGCCCCTGCTCGTCGCGGCCCTCGGGGAAGGCCTCGGCCGTCGCCTCCGGGTCGCGCCAGTAGCCCTTGAGGTTCTGGACGGTCCGGGCCCAGACCTCGCCCACCTCGCCGGCGGCGACGTCGCGCCCGTCCGCGTCGACGATGCGCAGCTCCACTCCGGGCAGTGGCTTTCCGGCTGATCTGAGCAGCTTCGCCCTGGGTCCGCCCGGGTCGTGGTCCTCGGGCGCCAGCAGGGTCAGCCCTCCGGTGGTCTCGGTGAGCCCGTACACCTGGGTGTGCGGGCACTTGAGAAGGGCCATCGACGCAGTGAGCGCCTCCTCGGTGATCGGCGACGCTCCGTACACGATGCTCTCCAGCGAGGAGAAGTCCACGTCGGACGCGCCCGGCATCATCGGCAGGAACTGGAGCAGCGCCGGCACCATGAAGGCCGCGTTGACCCGATGGCCAGCGATGTCGGCGAAGATCCTGGCCGGGTCCACGTCGCGGTGCACCACATTGGTGCAGCCCATGTACAGGCCGACGGTGGCCACCCCGCTGCCGCCGATGTGGAACAGGGGCAGCACGTGGAGCATCACGCTGTCGGTGTGCAGGCCGAGCATGCCGCTGATCGGGCCGATTATCGAGAAGAGGTTGCGGTTGTTGAGCTCGGCTCCCTTGGGCAGGCCGGTGGTGCCCGACGTGTAGAGCTGAAGTCCCGTGTCGTCCTCTACGGACGGGTAGGCGGGATCGGTGGCCGGCTGGCCCTCGATCCAGTCGGAGTAGTGGACCTGTCCCTCGGCGGTGGTGCCTGCGCCGACCAGAACCACCCTCGGCCGGCGGGGAAGGTCCATGTCGCCCAGATGGTCAAGGAACTCTTCCTCCACCATGACGACCTCGGCCTCGGCGTGGCTCAGGATGTAGGCCATCTCGGCCGCGACCAGACGCCAGTTGACGGCCACGGTGACCGCGTTGATCTTGGCCGCGCCGAACACGAGGGTGAAGTACTCGGCGATGTTCTTGCCGATGAACCCGACCCGGCTCTGCGAGCCGACGCCGGCCGCGATCAGCGCGTTGGCCACCTGGGACGACTCGGCGTCCAGATCCCGGTAGGTAAGCGTGCGATCGTGACAGATCAGCGCGGGCTTGTCGGGGTGTTCGGCGGCTCGCTGGCGGGGAATGTCGGCAAGGGATCGCACTGCGGCTGCGCCTCCTTCTGCTTATGAGCGGGGCCAGACTATGCCCTGAGGCTGTTGTTGTCGGGAAGCGGTAGCGCAAGGCTGTTCGCGATCGAATCCGCTACGGGGCATAGTGATGCGATGAGCGGCGACGGCGCCCCGGTGGATGAGGTCGCGCCGCCGGTGCCCGATATGGGCCGCATGGGATCGGAGCGGTTGGGCCGGCTGCGAGAACAGATGCGGGCCCAGGGTGTGGACGGGGCCGTTCTGATGCACGGCCCCCACGTGACCTACGCCACCGGGCATGTCCCCGAGGCGGTTGACGCCAGTCACGCCAACCACCGGCGGGCGGTGGCCATCGTGGGCGCGGCGGACGGTCCGGTCGGGTTGCATGCCCACGACCCGGTTGACGCGGTTGCCTCGGCGGGTGCGGAGTTGGGAGATCCGCTGTGGCCCGAACTCGATGACGGCGCGGCTGCGGTCGGCGCGGCCATCGCCGAGGTCCTCGGCGACTTGACCGGCTGCCGGGTGGCCGTGGACGGGGTGACCGGCGCCATGGCTCGGGCCGGGGTCCTCGACGGGGCCGAACTGGTCGACGCCGGCCGGGTACTGGGGCCGGCCCGGGTGGTGAAGACCGCCGACGAGCTGGCTTGCATCGACCGGTCCCAGCGGCACACGGAGCAGGCGATGGTTGCGGCCCAGGCAGCCTGCGTTCCCGGCGCCACCCGGGCCCAGGTGGCAGGTGTGTTCCTGGCCGCGCTGCGGGAGGGCGACTCGGAGCCAGGTTCCGATCATCGCAACGAGATCGACCCGATCTTCCAGCCGATGCCGCTGCGCCGCGACGGCGGTCCCCGGACCTCCACCGGCCATGTGGCCTTCCCCACCGGGGTCGACAATCCGGTGTTCTCCGAGGGCGACCTGGTGTGGGTGGACGCCGGTGTGGGCTGGCACGGCTACATGTCCGACTTCGGGTGCACGTGGGTGCCGGGACGGGGTCCGAACGCGGCTGAACGGTCGCTGTTCGACCGTTGGACGGCGGTGCTGGAGGCGTCGCTGGCCGCGGTGCGCCCCGGAGCCACGCTCGGCGATATCGGCCGGGCCGCCCGGGCTGTCGAGCCGGACGAGACGCCGTGGCTGCCGCAGTTCTACCTGGCTCACGGCACCGGCCTGGAGAGCGCGGAGATGCCCATGATCGGCACCGACCTGGGCCAGGCCTTCGACGACGGCTACGAGCTGGCGGAGGGCATGGTGCTGGTGTTCGAGCCGGTCATCTGGGCCGACGGGGTGGGCGGCTACCGGGCCGAGGAGGTCGTCGCGGTGACCGGCGACGGCTGGCGCCGGTTGGGCCGCGGCCACCACTACGAACCGTTCAGCAAATGACCGGCGATCCAACGACGGACAGTGCGACCGGCAGTGAACCCGTGAGCAAGAATCTGGTGACGGCTCGCCGGGAGCGGGTGCTGGATGCCATGGCTGGCGCCGGGATCGACGTGCTGGTGCTGGGACGCCAGGACAATGCGGGATACGTGTGCGGCATGCGCCGGCTCTGGACGGCCGGCACCCGCCCCTTCGGGGCGGGCTGCATAGTGGTCGGGGCCACCGGGCGGGTCCACGCCCTGTCGAGCTGGGACGACGGCATCGAGCCCCCCATGGGCTTCGACGACCTCTACCCCCTCACCTGGAATCCCCGGATCATGGCCGCGTCCATGGCGTCTATCGACGGCCTGGCGGGGGCGGACCGCATCGGCGTTGATGAGCTGACACCGTCCTTCCGGAGAGCCACAGCCCACTTCGCCCCCGAGGCCGAGGTCGTACCGGCCGACGACCTGATCGCCGGCGTGCGTCGCCACAAGCTGCCCGGCGAGGTCGAGGCGATCGCCGAGTCCTGCGACGCGGCGAGGGCCGGGGCGCAGGCCGCGGTCCAGGCCGGAGACGGCGCCGATCCGGTCGGAGCAGCCATTGCGGCGCTGGCTGCCAGGGGCGTGACCGTCCCGTCGTCGGGGGTGAGGGCCGAGCGCCGCGGTGACGGCCTCGCCGTGGATGTGGGGGTGATCTGCGACCTGTATGAGGGCGGAGTGGGCGGCCTGTTCGTCGACGGCCGGCGCGCCGGTTCCGGGGTCCTGGCAGACGCCTGCCGGGTCGGGGCGTCCCATGGCGACCTGTCCGCCGCCGCGACCTCCCGCGACTGGCTGGTGCGGGGCCTGGGCATGGGCTTCGAGCGCCCTGTGATCGGCCCGCAGATCGGCATCGGCGAGCAGCTCGAAGCCGGGATGGTCCTCAGCGTCACCGACGGCAACCGCCGCGACGTGATCCACGTCACCGCACACGGCCCGTCCGTGCTCTCCGACAGACCGTAGATGCGGGCCCCGTCGCAAATCTGGGCGGATTGTGCTCCTATACGACGTGATTCTCTACTGATTTCGGTCGAGCCTCCGTTTCGGCGGGGCTACAACTGCGGCGACGGTCGCACAGAGCTGGCCGGGACGGCGGGTGTAGTCGTCCCAGGTGAAGTTGAGCACGTCCCAACCTGCCAGCAGCAGCCGATTGCGGCGCTGGCGGTCGTGGCTGAAGTTGTGAAGGTTGTGGTGCCAGCGAACGCTGTCGAGTTCGATGGCGAGATTGCGATCCGGGTACGCCAGATCGACCTGAGCGATGAAGTCGCCGTCGTCGGCGTGTATCGAGTGCTCCAAGCAGGGCGGGTCCAGCCCGGCCTCAACTAGTAGATCTGCGACCATGCGGCTCCATCTGCTCAACGGCACTCGATCATCACCGCTGCGGGCGTCGAGAGCGGCTCGAAGGGCCGCACAGCCGTCCCTTCCCCGGCGGGCGTGGGAGGCCAGCACGGCGTAGAGGTCCCAGAGCCGTAGCTGCCCGTTTCGCAGCACCGCGTCGATGGTGTCGTCCAACTGCTTGCGGCCGACAACGGCGGCCAGGTCGAGCACCGTGCGCCCCACTCCCGTCACAGGTATCGCTATGCGCTCCGTCGGCTGGGCCAACTCCATCTGGGCCGACTTGTGGAGTTTGGCGCCCTTCACGGCCGGGCTGCGGTTGGCTGCCACCACCACCTCGATGCGGTCGAGTGAGTATCCGTCGATGCGGTGGACGGCCGCGGCTGATCGGTGGCTGGCCAGTGCATTGTGAGCCAGGCACACCGCTAGCAGTCTTGAGAGTTGTGTCTGCCTGGTTGCGGCGTGCCGGTATACGCCATGTGCCACCCGTTCCCAGCGGCCGGTTCGCAGGCGTCGCTCGATCTGCCTGCTCGTCATGCCGTCTTCCAAGGCTTGGGAGCGGTGAATCAGGCCGTGCTGCTGGCTCATCCGCCTCAGCACACGCTCTTCACTCTGCCGTTCCACGGTCTGATTATGGCGATTTATGATGTTTGATGCTATGTCAATTACTACCAATCCGAAATGTGCATCGGTTTTCCTCCTATATGACGTGTTTCTCTACTGATTATGGTTGAGCCCATGCAGAGCCCGTAGTCTGCGAGGTTGTGATCCCGCTTGACGGGCCGTACTACGAGGACCTCAGCGTGGGTCAGGTCCTGCCCCGGCAGCCGTCGGTGGTGGTCGACGAGGGAATGGCCGCCCTATACCAGTCGATGGTGGGCGAGCGCCTGCCGATGGCCCTCGACCCGGTCGTCTTCGAGGCCGTCGCGGGCCGTCCGGGCCGTCTGGCCAGTCCCGCGCTGGTGATGCACCTGTCCATCGGTCACAGCACCACCCTGACCCGGCGGGTGATCGCCAACCTCTTCTACCGCGACCTGCGACTGCTGAGACCGGTGCTCATCGGGCAGTCCCTCGCCACCACCGTCACCGTGGTCGCCCTCTCCGACAGCCGGCCCCGACCCGGGCGGCCTCATCGTGGCAAGGTGCTGGTCGACATCGTCACCACTGCCGACGGCGAGCCGGCCATCACCTACCAGCGGGCTCCGCTGCTGCCCCAGGCCACCGGCGAGCAGCCCGGCCACGACGACGACCTGGGGACAGCGACACCGCTGGACCTCGCCTCCTTCGCCGGACTGGTGCCGACCGACTGGGACTTCACCGTGTTGGGCCCGGGCACCGCCTGGAAGCCGGGCGACACCATCGTCGATCCGGCTCGGGACGTGGTCGACAACGCGCTGGCACTGGTGCGCCTCACCAACAACCTGGCCATGGTCCACCGCGACGCGGCCGAATCCCCCTACCCGCAGCGCCTGCTGTACGGCGGCCACATCGTCGGACTGGCCCAAGCGTCGCTGTCGAGAGTTCTGCCGGGAATGGCGACCGTGGTCGGCTGGCACGCCTGCGATCACACCGGCCCCGCCTTCGAGGGCGATCAAGTCTCGTTCCGCCACACCCTGCTCGACGTCGCCCCAGCCGGGGCAGGCCGAGCCTTCGCAGTGCAAGTCGAAGGCTTCGCCCACCGATCCGACGAGCCCAAGAAGATCCTGGACTGGACCCCAATAGCAACCGCCCCCTGAGAGCCCACGAGCCGCGCGACGAGCGCGACCCGAAAGGCCGGGGGGTGGCGGCGAGGCACGGCCGACCGACAATGGGGCGCGATCCGTGAGGCCGGGGGGTGGCGGCGAGTCAGATGACCGACGAATAGGGCGAAGCCCGTGTCGGTCATCTCGGCTCGGCGACAGGACCCGCCGGCCGGAAAGAACCTCGCTCAACAAGAGCGCGTAGGCTTCCCGCGCGACAAGGAGGGCGACATGAGAGACGTAGTGATAGTGGAAGCAGTGCGCTCCGCAGTAGGCAAGCGCAACGGAACCCTGGCCCACACCCATCCCGCCGACATCCTCGGACCGGTGCAGATGGAGTGCCTGAGCCGGGCCGGCGTCACCAGCGGCGACGTCGACCAGGTGGTGGGCGGCTGCATCGACCAGATCGGGGCCCAGGGCATGAACATCACCCGCACCGCGTGGCTGTCCCACGGGGGCGACCAGACCACGGCCTGCTCCACCGTCGACTCGCAGTGCGGATCGTCGCAGCACGCCGTGAATCTGGCCTACAGCCTGATCGCCTCGGGTGCGGAGGACACCGTGCTTGCCTGCGGGGTGGAGTCCATGTCGATGGTGCCCCTGGCGGCCAACGTGATGAACGGTCCCGGCAAGCCGGTGTCGCGCAGCTACTTCCAGCACTACGAGTTCACCAGCCAGTTCGAGGGCGCGGAGCGAATCGCCACCGCCTACGGCATCTCCCGCACCGACACCGACGAGCTCGGCCTGGAGTCGCAGCTGCGGGCGGCCACCGCCCAGCGCGAGGGCCGCTTCGAAACCCAGATCGTCCCCATCGACGCGGTGCTGGTGGACGAGGACGGGAAGAAGACAGGCGAGACGGCGGAGTTCGCCCGCGACGAGGTGCCCCGCGACACCAGCCTGGAGGCGCTGGCCGGCCTCAAGCCGGTGGCCCGCGACGACGGGATCCACACCGCGGGCTCGTCATCGCAGATCGCCGACGGCGCGGCCGCGGTGCTGCTGATGTCGGCCGACAAGGCCTCCGAGCTGGGTTTGAAGCCCCGGGTCCGGGTGGCCCAGACCGCGCTGGTGGGATGCGACCCGGTGCTCATGCTGGAGGGTCCGATACCGGCCACCGAGCGGGTGCTCGAGCGCGAGGGCCTAACCATCGACGATGTCGATGTGTTCGAGGTGAACGAGGCCTTCGCGTCGGTGGTGATCGCCTGGCAGCGCACCGTCGGCGCCGACCCGGCCCGGGCCAACCCCAACGGCGGCGCCATCGCGCTGGGTCATCCGCTGGGCGGAACCGGCTGCATCCTCACCACCAAGGCGGTCCACGAACTGGAGCGCACCGACGGCGACTACGGCCTGGTGTCGATGTGCTGCGGCGGCGGCCTGGGAACCGGCACCCTCATCCAGCGCGTCGCCTGACCGACAGGGCCCGCTACGGGCCTCGGGAATTGGCAGCGTTTTGCACGGTATGCGTGCATTCTGCTGCCAGTTCCCGGCCGGCTTCCGGCGGCCTCGGGAATTGGCAGCGTTTTGCACGGTATGCGTGCATTCTGCTGCCAGTGCCGGGTAGGGGAGGCGGTCAGATCACGTTGTCGGCTCTGAGGGCGGCCAACTCAGCGCCGGACATGCCCAGCACCCCTGACAGCACCTCGTCGGTGTGCTCGCCCAGACGGGGCGCGCCCGCGGGCGCGACAGGCGTTTCGCCCAGCAGGCGGGGGAAGGGCGCCTGCTGGCGCACCGGTCCGATGACCGGGTCCTGGACCGTGCAGAGGTCGCCCCTGGTCCGGACGTGCTCGTCGGAGGCGAGGTCGGCGACGTCGTAGATCTTGCCTGCGGGCACGTCGCAGGCCACCAAGCGGGCCTCCGCCTCGTCGGCGTCCAATCCTGACACCCACTCGGCGACCATCGCGTTGATCTCGACCCGGTTGCGGGCCCGGGACGCGGCGTCGGCGAAGCGCTCGTCGCCGGCCAGTTCGGGCCGGTCCATGGCCCGGCACAGCCGTTCGAAGAAGGTCTGGCTTCCGCCGACGAGGTACACGTGACGCCCGTCGCGGCTGGGGTAGTTGCCGACCGGCGCAGCGATGTCGAGGCTGTCGCCCGACCGGTTGCGGACCATGCCCAGCCGATCGTGAGCGGCGATGGTCCACTCCATGATGCGCAGGATGGAGCCGTACATGTACACGTCGATGACTCCGCCGGTGCCGGTGCCGCGGGCGTCGCGCTCATAAAGCAGGCTGGTGACGGCCTGGGCGGCGAACACGCCGGTCAGGTAGCCGGCGATGTTGACTCCGGGCCGTGCCGGAGGCCGGTCGGGTTCGCCGGTCAGGTGCATGAGCCCGCTGAAGGCCAGCGCGTTGCCGTTGAGGCCCGGCTGCAACGACTTCGGGCCGTCCTGGCCGAACACGCTGAAGCGGGCTGTCACCAGATGCGGGGAGAGGCGGGACGGGTCGATGTTCCAGCGTTCGAGGGTGCCGGGCCGGAAGCCCTCGATCACGACGTCGCTGGCGTCGGCCAGGGAACGGAGGAGCTCCTGGCCCTGCGGGCGGCGCAGGTCGAGGGTCACCGACTTGCGGCCCCGGCCCTCCACCGACCAGTACAGCGAGTACGGCTCACCGGCGTCGTCGTGGGCGTAGGGACCCAGCTCCCGCAGCCGGTCACCCCTGACCGGCTCCTCGATCTTGATGACCTCGGCCCCCTGCTCGCCCAGTATCGCGGCGCAGAACGGGGCCGACACCCGCGATCCCAGGTCGATCACCCGCAGCCCTGCCAGTGGCCGTCTCATCGCATCCTCCTTCTCGCTAGCGCGATCCCCGGACCTGAACGGTCACCACATCGAGGCCCTGGTACTTCTGATGCTGCACCGAGGTCGCGTAGTGGCGCAGGAGGCGCAGGGAGATCTCGCCCTCCTCGATTCCTTGGCCTCCCTCGGCCTCCTCGCTCAGGTACGCCAACCGGTCCTCGAGGTTCTCCTCGTCGAACACCGCCAGGAACTCCAGCTCGACCAGGTTGTCGCTGGGCCGGGCGATCACGATGAACCGGGGCGGTCCCTCACCAGGGGTCCCGCGGGGGTGGATCAGGCTGATGAGCGTCTCCTCGCCGGCCGACCGCAGCCGGCTGGTCGAGGTCTGGTTCCAACCCAGCCGGGTGGCGATGTCGCACAGGAACCGGTCGATCTCGGGTAGGGACGACACGCTGAGATCGACCTCGAGGCGGGTCTGGCGTATGGGTCGGGTGGCCTCCATGAACAGCGTCAGCAGGACGGCGGTGGCCGCGCCCATCACCACGCCGTTGTCCAGCAGCGGGGACCATGTCCCGCCCAGCAGGTCGGCGAAGATCGTCTGCTGCTCGAGCCCGGCGCCCACGGCGAAGGAGATCGCCACGATGGTGGCCTTCTGGGCGTCGAGACCGTCGGAGACCGCGGTCCGCACCCCGGCCACGAAGAGCGTGCCGATGGCCACAAGGATGTAGGCCCCCATGACCGCGCTCGGGATCGAGATGAGGACTGCGGTGAACTTGGGGAACAGGGCCAGCGCGGCGAGGACGGCCCCCATCACGTAGCCGACCCGGCGAGCGGCCACCGACGTGAACGTGATCAGCATCACGCTGCGGGACGAGTACGCGGTGGTCGGCGGCGTCCCGACGAACCCCGAGAGCAGGATGCCGAGGCCATTGGTGTTGAGCGCGCCCTGCACCAGCCGGAAGTCGGTCACTCTGGGCTTGCGCCGGGAGGCCTGCTGCACGGCCACGCTGTCGCCCATGTTCTTGACCCCGCCCACCAGGGTGACCACGACGAACGCCGGGAGCAGCGTCCAGAACTCGGGTCCGGGAGTCAGGTCCAGCCCGGGGAACCCGCCGGAGGGGACTCCGGCCCAGGCGGCGTCGATCACCGGTTCGGTGTCGTAGGCGCCGAGAGCGGCCGCCGCGACCGTCCCGGCCAGCAGCGCCACCAGCGGCGACCAGGGTTTCAGGCTCCGCGGTGCCCGCAGCGCCAGCACGGTGGTCACAACCAGGGTCACCACCGCGACGACGGGCCCGGTGACCGGGTCGGCGTCGCCGGCAACCTCCCTGACCCGGCCGAGCGCGATCGGCAGGACCGACACCGCGATCAGCATGAGCACGGTGCCGGACACGATGGGGGTGATGACCCGGCGCAGCAACGGCAGCCAGAAGGCGAGCATGAGGTAGAAGGCGGACGCGGCCACGGTCAGACTGGCCAGCATGGCCGGCCCTCCCGCTTCCAGCGCCAGCACGGCCACGGCCACGAAGTTGGTGGTGGGGCCCATGAACAGGATGTGCCCCGCTCCGAGCCGCCAGACCCGGCTGGCCTGGAGCGCGATGAGGCCTCCGGAGATGATCAGGGCTGCGAACACGGTCCACGTCAGGTAGTCGTCGTCCTGGCCGCCCGACCGGGCGGTGACGGCCACGATCACCACGATCGAGGTCAGGATCATCATCACGCCCTGAAGGCCGACGCCGAGCAGCAGCAGCGGCGGGCACGGGTCGTCCGGCTCGTAGCGGATTCCGCTGCTGCTGTCCTGACTGTCGGCGGCGCTCATGCTCAGATCACATTCTCGTCCCGCAGGGCGGCCAGTTCGGCTCCTGAGAGTCCCAGCAGGCTGGAGAGGACCTCGTCGGTGTGCTCGCCGAGGCGGGGGGCGCCGGAGGGGGTCGGAGGCGGCTCGTTCCCGAAGCGGGGGAACGCCGCCTGCTGCCGTACGGGGCCGATGACCGGGTCGTCGACGGTGCAGATGTCGCCCCTGGCACGCACATGCTCGTCGGCGGCGATGTCGGCCACGTCGTGGACGGTGCCGACGGGCACGCCATGGCGTAGGCAGCGCTCCTCTATCTCGGCCGCGTCCAGTCCGGCCGCCCATTCGGCAACGGTCTGGTTGACTTCGTCCCGGTTGCGGCCGCGCGCCCCGGAGGACCCGAAGCGCTCGTCGGCCGACAGATCGGGCCGGCCCATCGCTTCGCAGAGGCGTTCGAACACTGGCTGGCGCACGGCCACGATGCACACGTGCCGGCCGTCCCGGCTCCGGTAGTTGTCGATGGGCGCGGCCCGGTCAGACCGGTTGCCGGTGCGCTGGCGCACCGAGCCCAGCCGGTCGTAGGCCGCGATCGTCCACTCCATGATCCGCAGCACCGAGCCGTACAGGTAGGCGTTGACGACGCCTCCTGTGCCGGTGCCTTTGGCGTCGCGCTCATAGAGCAGGCTGGTCACGGCCTGGGCGGCGAACACCGCGGTCAGGTAGTCGGAGACGGGTAGGCCCGGTCGTGCCGGGGACTGGTCGGCATGCCCGGTGAGGTGGGTCAGCCCGGCGAACGCGACGGCGTTGTGGTCGAAGCCGTTGTGCAGCGACTTGGGGCCGTCCTGGCCGTACAGGCTGATGCGGGCCGTGACCAGGCGCGGGTCGAGCCGGGACGGGTGGATGTTCCAACGCTCCAGGGTGCCGGGCCGGAAGTTCTCGCACACCACGTCGCACTCCGAGGCCAGGCGCCGGAACAGCTCCTGGCCCTGCGGGTCGCGCAGGTTGATGGTCACCGACTTGCGGCCCCGGCCCTCCACCGACCAGCACAGCGAGTAGCGGTTGCCTTCGTCGTCGGTGGCGAACGGCCCGTTGATGCGGGTCGGATCACCCCGGCCGGGATCCTCGATCTTGATGATCTCGGCGCCCTGCTCGCCGAGGATCCCGGCGCAGAACGGGGCCGCGATCCGGGTGCCCAGGTCGAGGACCCTGATCCCGGCCAGGGGCTGCCTCACTGGGATTGCGGGTCGCGGTGCTCGGCGAAGACTTCTTTCATGGAGCCCTTCTGCATGCGCTGCTCGAGCGCGCCGAGAGCGGTGGCGGTGTTGTGCATCCAGTGATGGGCCTGGAAGTGGTAGTCCCAGGCGTCGCGCTGGCCCTGGAGGTCGAGGGTCTTGTTGATCGAGCGCTTCACCACCTGGGCGGTGGCCGGCGGCACCAGCGCGATCTGTTCAGCCATTTCCCGCACAGCGGAGGCCAGCTCGTCGCGGGGCACCACCCGGTTGACCATCCCGAGCCGCTCGGCCTCGGCCGCGCTGATCGTGTCGGCGGTGAGCAGGAACTCCTTGGCCTTGCGGGCCGGCATCTCCCACGGCTCCACCAGGATCTCCACCGCGGCGCCGGTCATGCGCAGCACCGGGTTCTGGAAGGCGGCGTCGTCGCTGGCCACGATGATGTCGGCCATGCAGGCCAGCATCACCCCCGCGGCCACGCACTTGCCGTGCACCGCCGCGATGGTGGGCTTGCGGAAGTCCCGGATGCGCAGGCAGCGGTCGAAGTACATCACCTTCTCGTGGTGCCACTTGCCCTCGGGGGTGTCGCGCATCAGCCGCCACTTGTCGGGCTCCACGTCGCCCACGAGCGCCTTGAGGTCGTGGCCGGCCGAGAAGTGCTTGCCGTTGGCGGCCAGCACCACCACCCGCACCTCGTCGTCGGCGTCGGCGAGGTCGAAGGCGGCGTCGAGCTCGTCGATCATCTGGGTGTCCTGGGCGTTGGCCACCTGGGGCCGATCCATGGTGATGGTGGCCACCGGGCCGTCGACCTCGTACAGGACCGTGGAGAAGTCGGCCATAGCGGCCAGTGTACGCACCACTACGAGCGAGGGATCAGGGCCGGGGCTCGCGGGGCAGGCCCAGGGTTCGCTCGCCGATGACGTTGCGCTGGATCTCGCTAGTACCCGCGATGATCGAAGCGGCCCGGTAGTAGAGCCACGATCGTTGCCAGCGGCCGCCGGCGGGGTTGCCGCCGGCGCCCCGCCACAGGGGGGCCTCGTCGCCGAGCACCCGCATGGCGGTGGCGTGCAGCCGCTGGCTCATCTCGCTCCAGTAGAGCTTGGCGGTGGCGGTCTCGGCGCCGGGTCGGCGGCCGTGGGCGTGCTTGGACAGGGCCCGCCAGTTCTGGAGCTGGAACAGGCGCACCTCTGTGAAGGCCTGGGCCAGGTCCTGGGCGATGCGGGGTTCGTCGGCCAGGCCACGCTCGGCCGCCAGGCGCACGAGTTCCTCCAGCAGCTGGGAGTGGATGACGAGCTGGCGGGGGTTGGTGCCCCGCTCGCCGGCCAGGACCGAGGTGGCCACACCCCAGCCGCCGTCGACCGGTCCAATCACCTGGTCGTCAGCGACGAACACCCCGTCCAGCACCACCTCGTTGAAGTCCGACTCGCCGGTCATCTGGCGCAACGGCCGCACTTCCACGCCGGGGGCTCGCATGTCAACCATGAGCACGGTGATCCCGGCCCGTTTGGGGGCGTCGGGGCTGGTGCGGGCCAGGCACAGGCCCCAGTGGGCGAACTGGGCGTAGGAGGTCCACACCTTGCGGCCTTGCAGTACCCAGCCGCCTTCGGCGGGCTCGGCCCGGGTTCGCAGCGAGGCCAGGTCGCTGCCCGCGTCGGGTTCGCTGAAGAGCTGGCAGATCAACTGCTCGGCGTTGAGGATGCCCGGCAGCCAGCGCTGCTTCTGGGCTTCGGTGCCGTGGGCCAGCAGGCAGGGGCCGACCAGGTTCACGGCGATGCGGCCGACCAGCTCCGGGGCCCGGGCTCGGGCCAGTTCCTCCTGCACGATGAAGTTGAAGACACCGTCGGCGCCCCGCCCGCCGTACTCCACCGGCCAGGTGACGCCCACGTAGCCGGCCTCGGCCAGGCTGCGCTGCCAGCGCCGGCCGAACTCGACCTCCTCGGCGAGGTCGTCGAACAGCGGTGGCAGGCCGGTGCCGTAGTCCCAGGGCAGGTTCTCCTTCAGCCAGGCCCGGCACCCGGCTCGGAACGCCCGCTGCTCGGTAGTGGGCGTCAGGTCCACAAGGCCGGGTCTACCACGCCTCACCGCCCTGGTGAACGCTCGGGTGCCTACCATGCGGGGCGGTGGACTTCGACTTGTCGGCGGACCAGGTGGCGTTGCGGGATGCGGCCAGGGCTCTGCTGGACGATCGGTGCGACATGGTGGCGGTGCGGCGGGCCTGTGACGGCGGCGGATTCGACGCCGGCTTGTGGGCGGCCATGGTGGAGCAGGGCTGGACCGGCATCGCGGTGCCCGAGCCGCTGGGCGGGGTCGGGCTGGGCACGGTGGAGGCCGCGGTGCTGCTGGAGCAGACCGGCGCCCATCTGGCCCCGGTGCCGCTGCTGCAGCAGCTGGCCGCGCTGGCGGTGCTGGCTGGCGGCCCGTGGGGGGAGCGCCTGCTGTCGGGCGAGGCCGTCGCCTGCGTAGCCCGAACCCCGCTCGAGCGGGGAGGCGACGGTTCGGTATCGGGCCGGACCGAGCCGGTGATCTACGGCGCCCGGGCCGATGTGCTGGTCGCCCCGGCCGGTGACGAGCTGGTGGCGGTGGACCTCGCCGGCGTCGAGCGCTCGCCCGAGCCAGCCATGGACCAGACCCGCGAGCTGGCCTGGATCGACCTGGACGCCGTCCCGGCGACGACGGTGGGCGGCTCGCAGGAGGTGGCCGCCCACCTCGACCGGGGCGCGGTGTTCCATTCGGCGGAGATGCTGGGCGGCGCCGAGGCCGTGATGAACCTGGCGGTGGAGTACGCCAAGGCCCGGGAGCAGTTCGGCCGGCCCATCGGCAGCTTCCAGGCCGTCAAGCACCGCTGCGCCGACATGCTGGTCGACGTCGAGGGCATGCGCTCCGCGGTCTACCACGCGGCCTGGGTCCTGGGCGCGGCCACCGCCGACGGCCCGGCGGCCGCGGCCACCGCCAAGATCTGGTGCAGCGACGCCGGGGTGCGGGTGGCCGAGTCGGCGCTGCAGGTCCACGGCGGCATCGGCTTCACGTGGGAGGCCGACGTGCACCTGTACCTGAAGCGGGCCCAGCTCGACGGTGTGGCCTTCGGTGACTCCCGCCACCATCGGGCCCGCCTGGCGGCCATCCTGCGGGACCGGGTCGCAGCAGGAGCCAGCATCTGGCCCGACCCCTGACGCGCGTTGCGTGGCTGTTTGATTACTTTAAAGTCTAAGTTGCGCTAATGAGCGACTGTCTGATATAGTCCACTCATTCTTCCCCGCCCCCCTCGGGCTTCGGGCCCGGGGGCTGGCGGGTGCTATCGCTTCGGCGTTGTTCGCCCGGGCCAGTGAAGGACTCCAAGAAGCGGTGTCTCGTGTCGCGAGTTGCGGTCTTCGTCGACTACCAGAACATTTATCACGGAGCTCGTCGTGCCTTCGGCGATCCAACCGTCGATGCACCGAGCTTCGGGCATGTCGATCCGGCTGCATTGGCACGATTGCTGATCGACCTCGGCCGCGACGTCGATTCGGGGCGCGTGCTGGTCGCAACTAGCGTCTACCGAGGCGAGCCCGGTCGTCTGAGTCACCGGAAGTTGCGTGCCGTATTCGCGCGGCAGACAGACCGGTGGCGGGCCGACCCGGCGGTGACGGTGAAGACCACGCCACTCCGCTACCGCCGAGAGGTCGGCTCCAGTACGCCGGTCTGGCGCGCTGAGGAGAAGGGCATCGACGTGCTGTTGGCAGTGGATGTGATTCGGGGCTGCTACCTCGACGAGTTCGACACCGTGGTGGTGGCATCGGCCGACACTGATCTGGTGCCGGCGCTCGATGAGGCTGTGCGGGTCGGCAAGCGGGTCGAGACCGCCTCATGGTCCGGTCCTGAGGCAGGCTTCACGGCGTTGCGGGTACCCGGCCATCGCATCTGGAGCCATCACCTCGGCCGCGAGCACTTCGAGCGAGTCCAGGACACCACCGACTACCTGGCCAAGCGGTAGGGTCCGGCTGGGTTCGGTAGCCCTGAGGGGGACCCGTTTGGCCGCCGTCCTGCGGGACCGGGTCGCAGCAGGAGCCAGCATCTGGCCCGACCCCTGACGCGGATCAGTTGTTGGGCATCACCGTGCTGACCCGAACCTCGTGGACCACGATGCCTATCGGCTCGGTCTCGGTGTAGTTGCCGGTGCCGTAGCCGCCAGTGCCACCGCTGCACACAACACGGAAGTCCCGTGTCCGGCAGGCGGCCGTCGCGGCGTGGTCCTCATTGAACAGCACCGCAGTATCGAGAGAATGGGGAAGCACACCGCTGAGATCATCGAGCAGTCCCACCTGCGACGGTGCCGTGACACCGGTGTGACGAAGGTCGATTCGGATGCAGTCCTTGTCTCTCATGCGTGCGTCATTCCTGGGCTCGTTGTACCAGTTCGGCCGGGGATCGCACTGACCGTTCTCAGGGGTCGCGACATTCAGTAGGTGGTCGATGATCCCGTTGAGATAGTCGGCACGATAGTTCGTGCCCCATTCTCTACGACCGGATCGGTTGACCGCCCAGGCCCCAACACCGGTCAGCCGGTAGAACCCTGGGCGTGCAGGCGTCCACCGGCATGCTCTGCCGCCGGCTAGATCGCAGTGGATCTGGGTGGTCAGCTGAACAGATCGGGCTTCCAACTCTGCCGTCGTGGGCGGAGTGCTGAGCAACGATAGGCCGCGGGACTGGATCCTTCGCTCCTGTTCCGCTGTGGACAGACTGTCCCACCAAGCGAGAGCATCATTGCCGAACAGTTGTTCAATGGTGGTCCGATCACTGTCCGGCCACAGTTCTTCGACTATTACGTCCAGATATGGATCACTGTTGATTCTGCACTCAGCCGTCACCATCTGATCCACGCTGCTGTACTGGGTGGCTTGGTCCACTGCGGAGAACGACCGCAAGCGCGGGTCGTCTCCTGACGCATCGGTAAGGTGCGGTGCCCTGTCGTGGGATCGGCCGATGAGACCGGCGCGGCCGTAGCTGTAGTACAGGAAGGGAACACTCCGGTTTCGCAGAGGGATGTCAAGGAACTGGACGAGGATCGGTGAGTTGATGACGGCCAGTCTCGAGAAGTGGTTGCTTGTCCAGTCAATCCTTCCCCTGGGAGGGTCTATACAGACGGGGTGACTTCTGCAGGCTGCGTCAGCCGCAAGATCCGCTGGAGTCATGACATCCCGGCATGCCGTAACGTCTGTGGCGAAGTCGCCCCTCACGCTAAGAATCTGCTTCTCCTTCTCGAAGCTGTGAATAACGGTGGGGATTGAGGGTGTGAGTTGACATTGCGCCGGAATGCTCCTGAAAGGCAGGATGAGGCATGGCGCGCATCCCTGGGTGCGCACCTCCTCGATTGTCGTTCTTGCCGGCTGCTGGGCGAAGGCGGCCTCTAGCGCCCGGCAGCGGATGGTGTCGGCGGTCAGGTTGCAGCCGCCGGTTGCGCTGGCTCGCTTGAGGCACAGTGCCAGCGACGCGGTGGAGCACTCCGCTGGTGTTACATCAGTTCGATGGCAGCTGGGGATCAGGAACCGGGTGTCGAACGCACACCAGTAATCGCTCGAGGGCAAGCCACTGTTGTAGTTCTGTTGCAGCTCTACCAGCGGGGCGCCGGATACGGCTTGCGTACCGTCTGTATGTTGTGCCGGAGTGCCTGTGTCGTAATCGGCTGTGCAGTCGATGCCGCCCGGGTTGTGAATGAAGTCGTTGCCGGCGTAATCCTCGCAGTCCATCACCAGGAACTCCGGAGCGCCCTGTCTGCACGCCGGATGGGCTGCACTGGAGTAGGTCGGGGCCTGGTAGCAGGTGTTGAACTCGTTGCGGGGAATGTACCCGGTTGCACACGTCCAGGTACGGCGCTGAACAGCCCGGCACTTGGCCGAGCCGCTGCGGTGCAGGCCGGCCGCGCACGCTATGGGATAGATCAGCCGGCAGCCGTCAAGTCCGGCGTCGGTGTACCGGATGACCGTGTAGCCGGTGATGTTGAGGCAGGTGTTGTAGGTGGCGGGGTCGTTGATCTGCAGGACCCGTTCCTCGCAGAAGTCGGGATACCGGTCCATGCCCGGGATCAGCGGGTACTCGATCGCGTCGGCGTAGAGAACCGCCAGTTCTGGATACTCGGTCGCCAATCCCGCGGGAGGGACCGACAGCCGCATGTACTGCCCGGGGACCAGCGGACTCTCCGGGCAGGCCGGCAGCTCCAGGATGCACTCGGGCGCGGTCAGGAAGTCGCTGTCGCTGGGCTGGGGACTCCACAGTGTGGGATTGGTCGGGCAGTTGTTGGGGGTGCCGTCTATCACGGTCGGGGGCGGAGGGGGTTGAGCCGCTACGGAGGCTTGGCCTGCGATGCCGTCCAGGGGATCCGGCAGGAGCTCAGGCTTCCAGGGGGATACCAGCGCCGCGAGGGCCAGCACCACGCACAGCAGCGGCTTCGCTGCTCGTCGCACCAGCCGGCGGGCGCGGCGGGCGGTCACCGGGGCCAGTCCTTGGGGCATTCGTCGGGTCCGTCGGGTGGGGGCGACTCGCAGATCTCGTCGGCGGTGAGGATGGCGCCCAGCGGCTCCCAGATCTGGCCCTCGCCGATCCAGGTCTGCACGTGACCGTCCCATTCGAGGGCCCAGGCATCGAGCTCCCCGCAGTCCTCGGCCGGGCGGTGGGAGGCGTTGGACACCCGGTAGGAGATGTCGGCGACCTGGTCCTCCAGGCCGCGCGACACCGCGAGCAGGTAGGCCTGCAGGCGGGTCGGTGACTGGGCGGGCGCGAGCGTCTCGCCCGCCGCGCTCACCACGGAGGGATAGCCGGGCGTGACACAGGCAACCGACACCGCCGCGGTCGGGCTCACCGCCACGATCCACACCTCGTCCGGGTACGCGGCCGGTGCGGATCGGCGGGTCCCGGTGGCCAGGTAGGACGCGAGCACCGTCAAGTCATCGGTACGGGCGGGCTCCACCGTGGCCGTCGCCACGCACAGCTGGGCCAGCGGGCTCGGATCGGCCAGGGCGCGCGATAGCTGGTGCTCGTAGCGCATCACCGTCAGCGCGGCCGCGGTGACGAAGTCGCCCATCACCGCGATGTCGGCGCCCGCGGTCGGCTCGGCGATGCCGTCGAGCTCCCAGGCGGTGGCGCACGCCTCGGGCGGGAAGGCCCAGTCGAAGTCGGAGGTCCAAACGGGCAGGTGCTGGGCCCGGAGCCGGCCCAGGTCGGTGCTGGGCGCCGCGCCGGGGTCGAGGAAGCGCAGCAGGTCGCCCCCGGATGGGACCTCCACCGCGGGCCGGTCGACGGCCGCGGCACGCTCGGGCGCGACGGGTTCGTCGTTGGCAACGCTGCCGCCCGTTAGCGGGCCGTCCGCGCACGCGATCGCGACCAGCGCCACGACCACCGCCAGCGCGGCGCTCGCGAACCGGTCTGGTCGACCCACTGGGGGCGTGTCGAGTCGAAGTCGGCGACTCTGCCTGGCTCCCGCCGCCGGTTAGCCAGCTTGGGCGCCGAAGCGGACTGCGGCCTCCATGGAGTCGAACCGGCGCAGGACCTCGCCCTCCACGGCCCGCACGGCCGGGTCGTCGGGGTGGCGGGGGCGGGGCAGGTTGACGGGTATGTCGTCGAACACCACGCCGCCGGGGCGCAGCATAACGATCCGGTCGGCCAACTCGACGGCCTCGGACACGTCGTGGGTGACGAACAGGGCGGTCTTGCGGGTGTGCAGCCACACTCTCTGGAGGTACTCGCGCAGCGACCGGCCGGTGAGGGCGTCCATGTGGCTGAAGGGCTCGTCCATCAACAGGATGTCGGGGTTCACCAGGAACGCCCGGGCGATGCCGACTCTCTGCTGCATCCCCGCCGACAGCTGCGACGGGTACAGGTGGGCGACCTCGTTGAGCCCCACCATGGTCAGGTAGAACTCGGCCTCTCGCCGCGACCGGTCCGACTTGCGGTCCTGGACGTAGAGCATGTTGTTCAACACGGTGCGCCACGGCAGCAGCCGGGGCTCCTGGAACACGTAGCCGACCTGGGCGGGCACGCCGTCCTGCACGGCCCGCACCGAGCCCGAGGTGGGGGTCTCCACGCCGGCCACGATGTTGAGCAGCGTGGTCTTGCCGCTGCCGGAGGGGCCCAGCACGGCCACGAACACGTTCCCGGTGACCGACATGTTCACCCCGCCGAGGGCCTGCACCCGGTGCGGGTAGGTGATCGTCGGGGGGTAGATCTTGGTCAGGTTCTCTATCAGGACAGTCGCCATTGGTCTTCCTTGGGTCTAGGCGGTCTCGGTGATGTGCGGTGCGCCGATCAGCGGGTCAGCCGGGGGCCTCACATGCCCCAGTCCTCGGCGAAGGACAGCGTCGGCTTCTGGTTCCACTGGAACGCGTGGCGCTCGAGGCGTCGCAGCACGAGCCGGTCGAGCAGGGTGATCAGCAGCACGAACAGCAGGATCCAGCCCACGAAGCCGGCGTAGCGCAGGGCGTCGTACCAGAGCCGGGCCCGCCAGCCGACGCCGGCGGTGGCGCTGAACCACTCCACGATGAGCAGGCTGTTCCATCCGGTGGTGAACGCCAGCCGCACACCGGTGAAGGCGTTGGGGAGGGTCCCGCCCAGCAGCAGGTCGACGACCTGGTTGCGGCGCGACACCTGGTACGCCTTGGACATCTCCATGAGCGCCGGGTCGATGCTGCGCACGCCGGAGCTGAAGTTGATGGCCACGAACGGGATGGCGGTCAACACGACGGCCACGATCGGGGCGGTGGAGGTGAGGCCGAACCACAGCGACGCCAGGAAGGCCCACACCACCGCGGGCAGCGCCAGCAGCACCAGGGTGGTGTCGTTGAGCAGCCCCCGCACCCAGCTCGAGGTGCCGAGCGCCAGTCCCAGCACCGCCCCGGCGGGGATCCCGATGGCCAGCCCGATGGCGTAGCGCTGCAGGCTGAGGCCGAGCGGACCCCAGAACTCGCCGACGAGCATGCCGCCGTGGGAGCCGCCGGTGACCTCGGTCCACATGAACGACACGACCTTCTCGATGCTGGGAACCCGGTCGCTGGCCACGGTGAGGTACTGCCAGACGGCCAGCAGGATCGCGAAGGCGATCAGCTGCACCACCCAGGGCCGGCGCAGCGCCCGGCGGGGCGCCGAGTAGCCGGCGTCGCCGGCCGGGCGCAGGTCGCCGACGGGCAGGGTGGGGAGCTCCTGGAACCCGCTGGCGAAGGTCGTGGGATCGTTCGGCCTCGGCGGGGCGGGAGCACCGCGGGGGACCTGGCCGTAGGGGTCGTTGGGCCCCGGCGGTGCCGGCGGTCTCTGGGCGACATCAGTCATGGGTCATCGGGCCTCGGTGTCGGCGGGTCTTGCGGGGGCGCCAGTCGTTCATCGTTCGGCTCACGTGTCGGCGGGCGCTACGCGGTGCGCCCCTGTAGTCGGCGTTCGATCTGGCGGAAGACGAGGTTCTCGAAGATGAGCATCACGGCGATGTACAGCACGGTCCAGGCGATCATGCCGCGCACGTCGTAGCTCTCGAAGCTGCGGCGGATCTGGAAGCCGACGCCCTCCGACGCGGCGAAGATCTCGGTGAGGAGCTCCATGCGCCACGCCACCGCGAAGGCCAGCCGGGCCCCGGCCAGCACCGAGATCAGCGACGACGGCAACAGCACGCCGGTGATGATCTGGGACCGGGTGCGGCCGAACGACTCGCTCATCACGATGAGGCGGCGGTCCACGCCGGTGAGCCCCTGGGCGACGTTCATCATGATGTAGGGGGTGGCCACCACCGCGGTGGTGATGACCGGCCCCAGCGACGACACCCCGAACACGACCAGGGTGAGGATGGCCAGCGCCACGATGGGCGTGCTCACCGTGAACTGGACGATGGTGCGCAGCAGGGTCCGCCACCAGGCGTTGTAGGCGATCAGCCAGCCCAGACCGCAGCTGACCACCGCGGCGAGCAGGAAGCCGGCGAGCACCCGGAACAGGCTGGCCTGCATGTGGGTGCGGAAGTCCTGCTCGGTGATGATCGTCCACGACTCGGCCGCCACGACGTGGGGCTCGGGCAGCTGCCGGGGATTGAAGACCACCCGTGAGAAGAAGTACCAGACGACGATGAACGCCACCCAGCCGATCAGGACGCTGAACCGGAACAGCCAGCGGCGGGCCATCGCCCGGCGCATCTCGCGCGCCGACAGCTCCGATATGGCGTCGGGCGTGACTGAGGGGACGGTCAACATGGGCTCTGTCCTGTTCTAGGAGGCCGCCGAGAAGGACAGGTCCAACTCGGGTTCTAGGGCGTCGTCGGGCACCAGCCCGAGTCCTTGCATCCGGGCGAAGATGCCGGTCTGGATCTCTGAGTCCGCTGGTGTCAGGTACACCGACGGCAGCACCCAGTCGTAGGCGGTCGCGTAGTCGGTCATCCACGCGATCTCCTCGTCGGTCTGCACCGAGAGGAGGTGCGGGTAGCTGGCGATGAGCGCGTCCTTCTGCGCCGCCCAGTTCTGGAGGCCCACCTCCCACAGCCCCAGCAGCGCGCCGACCGCGTCGCGGTGGCCGGCCAGCCACTGCTTGTCGGCGATGAAGGCCTCGGCGACGGGCGGCACCCCGGGCTCGCCGGTCACCTCGTCGGCGTAGATCTCGGCGGCCGGCTTGCCGCCGTACAGCGGGCGCAGACGGCCCTCGGCCAGGCCCGAGACGCTGAAGTCGGGCAGGCAGATGCAGGCATCGACATCGCCTCGCATCACCAGGTCGGCCACGCTGGCCGACTCCACCACCACCAGCTCGAAGTCGGGGCTGTCGACCCGGAACTCCAGGCCGTACATCTCGTCGGCGATCACGCCCCACAGCAGGGCCGAGCCCAGGGCGCTGTCGACGGTGATGCGGGTCTCTACGAGATCCTCGAGCGTCTCGGCCATGGAGGTGCGCCGCACCCCCAGGAAGCTGCGGTCGGTGGTGAACCGGCCCACCACCACCGGCTCGCGGTCGGACTGCTCCACGAACTGGGGCACCTCCAGCGCGTTGATCACCACGACGTCGGCGTGGCCGCCGGCGAAGGCCGAGAACTGGTCGAACGGGCTGCTGGCCTCGATGCGGATGTTGTGGGTCGCTTCCCACTGGGCGACGGTGCCGGAGTCCTTGAGCCACTCCCACACCGGGTCGGGGGCCAGGGCCAGGCGGATGCGCACCGGATCGGGCCGCGGGGGGCTCAACTCCTGAGCAGGAGCACCGGCCTGCGCGGTCACGGTCGTGCTGCCCCCACTGCCGCCCCCGCAGGCAACCGCCAGCACCGCGGCCAGAGCAGCCGTTGCGCCGAGGATCCTGGTCGAACGGGAGCGGGCCATCGGTCTATGAGGCGGGAGCCAGCCAGTCGGTGGTGCTGCGCATGCAGCCCCAGTAGTTGAGCACGCATGCCGGGTCGGCCTCCAGCACCCGGAACCGGTCCCAGCCGTACGGGCTGCTCTCGTCGAACGTGATGAGCGTGCCGTACTCGGTGTCGTAGCTGGTCTGGTGCATGGCGGCCATGAAGGACTCTCTGGTGAGCGTGCCGCCGGCCTGTGCCGCCCGGGTCATGGCGCTGAAGGTGACGTCGAGGTAGTCGCAGGTGGCCTGCAGGAGGCTCCACGCGTCGGTGTGGTGGCGATGCGAGAACGTCGGGGCGTTGCTGGCGGTGTTGCGCAACGACATGCAGCTGCGGTCCAGCTCGGGGATGGCGTCTCCCGCGGCGCGGCGGGCGCTCACGGACACGAGGTTCCCGGCCTGGCGCTCGGGTGCCTCGGTGAGGGTGAGGGTGGCGGGCTGGATGTCGTTGATGATCCACGTCGGCGTCCAGTCGACCAGCTCGGCCGCTCGCATGAAGCGGCGCACGTCGGACCAGTCGGCCGTGGTCACCACCGCGGTGACGTCGGAATCCCTGAAACTCTCGGCTGCATCGACGTAGAAGGCCTCCACCATCTCCAGCACCTCGGCCACCTCGGGCGGGAGAGCGGACAGCTTCATCTCGGCCTCCCGCTGCTCGGATTCCGACAGGCCGGACTCGAGCAACCGCACCTGCTTCTCGGCCACCAGGACGGCCAGGTTGCTGGCCGGGCTGATCGCGCTGGTGACAAGGTCGAGTCCGCGGGATCGGAGCGTCTGTTCGATGATGGATGGATCGGTGGCCTGGTCGGTGGCGCCGTGCAGCAGGCCCACCGGCTCGCTCATGTCGAGCAGGTTGGTCTGCAGCGCAATGTCGACGCTGCTGGTGAGCAGATACTCGGTGGAGCCGTCGTCGGCGTAGAAGCGGCCGCCGGCGGCCTCGAAGGTGGCTGACGGCGCGGAGGCGTAGAGGCCGATGGTCGGGACCTGCGCGGCGGTCGTGACGCAGTTGAGCAGGCTCGCGTCGGCCCGCAGGACGAAGCTGAAGAGCACATTCTGCTGGGGCAGCTCGACACAGACCTCGGTGATGGACTCGGTGGCGTTGCCCAGGTCCCACAGATACGAGTGGAACTCCACGCAGCGGCCGCCGATCCCGCCGTGGAAGTTGACCTCGTTGACGTAGGCCTCGATGACCCGTCCCGGTTCTTCGATGATGAGGCTCTCGAGGCCCGCATCGTCGAGCGACGCGAGGTCCGCGCCCATGTAGGCGATGCGGATCGGTTCGGACGCCGCCGACGAGTCGCAGGGGTTCTCGCCCTGCACGACTTGGGGGTTTCCCCGGGCGGCGGCGATGCCGGCACCGGGCCGGGTGAACATGAACTCGCCGGCCGGGGCCGGTTCGGCGGCGGCGTTCCCGGAGGTTCCCGCTTCGACCTGGGGGGTGCTGTCGCCGCCGCCGCATGCTGCCGCCAGCAGGCTCAGAACGGCCACAGCACCACCGAGCGCGAGGGCCCGAGCACGGCGCAGCGTGGGGGTGCGCGGGCGTGCCGGCGCGCGTTCCGGCGAGGGGAAGGGGGGATCGGATGTCATCAGTACCTCGGGGGAGCAAGCAGCGAGGGATCGGCTGCCTCGCTCAGCAGTTGGGACATTGCAGGGGCCATCGCCTGGGCTGCGGCCATCGTGCAGGCGATGGGATGCACGACGGCGGTGGTGGTCTCGTCCACGTGGATCCGCCACGGCCACCGGGCCGCCACCGAGGAGGTGGCCCCGACCAGGGCCAGGCGCGATCCGGGGGTGGTGGCCACCTGGCCGGCCCGCTGGATGAGCAGGTCGTTGCCGGGGCCGACCACGAGAACGTCGAGGAAGGTGCCGCTGCCGGTTTGGGCGGTGGAGAGGAGTTCCTCCAGCTGGGGGGAGTCGAAGCTGGTGGTGTGGACCCGCTCCCAGCCGGGGAGGCCTGCGGGGGTGTCGAGCCCGACGGTGATGATGCGGATGTCGCCTGCGAGCGGCGATGAGCCCAGCGTTCCGACCACGGCGTTGAGGAGGTTCACCGACGGCCCGCCCGGCCCCGACACGATCAGGCAGCCGATCTCCTCGATGTTGAGCAGCAGCGGGCCCTCCACCGTGTCGCCCACCGGGACGAGGGCGGGGCACAGGGTGGGCCCCTGGGCGGTGGCTTCGAGGTCCTCGGCGGTGACGCCGTACGGCAGCTCCAGCACGTAGCCGCCCGAAGCCGCCTGCCACCCGTCGGGTGTGTGGGTCGGCCGGTTCAGCAGGACCTCGAATCCGTAGGTGCCGACCCGCACGGCCAGCACGGCGGGCTTCTCGCGCAACTGCCCGACGGTGACGGCCCGCAGGTGGCGCATGGCCGCCTCGATGAGGTTGAGCGTGTCGGTGCGGGCGCTCTGGCGGAGCGACTCCTCCATCGGGTCGAGGGCGTCAGGCCGGTCTCCGCGCCGGCGGCGGATCCGGGAGAGCTGCCACAGCATCATCGCGTCGCCGAGGGCGGTGCCGGCCAGGCCCCGGTTCGACGACGCCACCATGTCGGCCTCCGGTGCCGGCACGGCGGTCTCGGCGCCGGTGAGCGACGGCATGAAGCTCGGCATGCGGGGCGCCTCGGCCTCCACATACGGGACTTCGGGCTCCACGGGGCCGAGATCCGGCAGTGCCGGCTCGGGCGCCATGGGTGGGACCGGTTCGTGTGACGGGGGTACGGGTGAGTCGTATGCCGGTGGCTGCTGGTAGGCGGCTGGTTCGTGGGCTGGGGGTACCGGGGCGTCGTATGCGGGTGGGATCGGTTCGTAAGCCGGTGGGACCGGTCCGTAGGTTGGCGGTACCGGGGAGTCGTAGCCCGGTGGCTGCTGGTAGGCGGCTGGTTCGTGGGTTGGGGGTGCGGGGGGTTCGTATGCCGGTGGTGGCTGGTATGCCGGCGGGATCGGTTCGTGGGTTGGGGGCACGGGCGAGTCGTATGCCGGCGGTGGTTCGTATGCGGGTGGGATCGGTTCGTGGGTCGGGGGTGCTGGGGCGTCGTATGCGGGTGGGATCGGTTCGTGCGCCGGTGGTGGTTGATAGGCGGCGGGGGCGTGGACTGGTTCGTGTGATGGGGGTACGGGAGAGTCCAACGGAGGTGGAGTGACCGGGGGCGGTGGCTGGAAGTCGGCAGGCGGAATCGCGGGCGCGACCGCGGGCGCCGGCGGTGGGGCTTGAAAGAAGCCGTCAGGCACCGGCGGCTCGGCAGGCGCGGGTTCGGGTTCGTGGGCGACTTCGGGGGGCGGTAGGTCGGCGGCCGCGGGTTCGGTGAGGACCTCGCGTGTAGAGGATTCGGTGGGCGCCTCATCGGTGGCGGCTTCAAACGCGGGTTCGGGTTCGTGGTCGGCCTCGGCCGGAGGCGGCTTCAACGCTGGTTCGGGTTCGTGGGCGACCTCGGATGGAGCTGGTTCGGCCGCGGGTTCGTCGGCGGTCTCCGGCGCGGGTGGGGGAGGCTCGTCGAATGCTGGCGCGGCCAAATGCTCGACCTGGACGGGTGGCGCTCCGGCCTCGAGCTGGGCGCCGCCGGTGAGGCCCCTCCAGAACGGGACGACCTCCTCGGGGGTCGGCTCGCGGCCCCAGGCGGTGAACAGGAACTTCTCGGCGAGGGTCCACAGGTACACCGGGTCTGGCTTGCCCCACGGCAGCGGGTCGCCCGGCAGGGCCAGCGCGGTGCCCACCGGCAGCAGGCTGTCGGCGCTCAGGGCCGACACTCCGGGACTGGCTGCGTTGAGCGACCGGAGTTCCTCCCAGCGCATCGGCGTGTTGAGGAACTGCGCCGAGATGCTGCGCAGGGTGTCGCCGGCCCGGGTGAAGTAGTAGGCGCGTACCGGGACGATCATCGGAGGCTCGTCCGGGTCCGGGGCTTCGGTGTCGCTCATCGTGGCAGCGGTGCCGGTCACCGGTGCGTCGCCGGTGAGCCCGGCGCCGCCGATCACCTCGGCGTCGGCGACCATGTCCTCGGCCACCGGGTCGGGCGGCGGCATCCCGAACGGCTCGTCGACTCCGGCGGCGACGGGGGCCGGCTGCCACGGCGAGTCCGCCGGCTCGTCGCCGGGCGCCGTCTCGTCGGGGGGCACGACGACTCTCGCGTACTCGTCGGTGAACGGCTCGTCGAATATGGGGGGACCGTGGCGGTACCAGGGCTCGTCGGACTCGTTGTCGCCGTTGGCGCGTGAGAGGCCTGCCGGTGAGGCGTCGGCCTCCTCGGCAATGCCGCGACGCCGTTTGCGCCGTTGCTTACGCATGCCCGTCACCACCAACCACAGGCCGGCGAGCCAGGCGAGCAGGCCGAGTCCCGAGACGACGTCCACCACGTAGCCGGCCGGGTACGTCCCGTCGCCGATGCGGAAGCGGGCGTCGGCCCACTCCGACGGCAGCGCCGGCTCGGGCGTGCCGAGCAGCAGGACCATCGCCACCGGCCCGCCGACCACCACGAGAACGGCGAGCGCATACCAGGCGATCGCCGCGGGCAAGCGCCTCAATGGAGGGCACCGAACAGGGGTGTTGCCGATGGGCGCTCAGGCGTCGTGCCGAGCCCAGGGGGGAGGTTGGACACGGGCGGCGATTCTACAGGTCTGGTTAGTTCTTCAACTGTGAAAAGTGGCTCTTTTTTGACTGTTACAAACAAATCTGAAACTGCTAGGTCAGAGGGCACTCCCCGAGGTAGTGCAGAGTGCTCAGCTCGTCGCTGGGCAGCACCAGACGAGCCTCAGCCGCCCCCACCGCCTCGATCGGCTGCCGGGGCCGCGCGATTCCCAGCGCGGACCGGAAGATGTAGCCAGTGAGCACTGTCACCTGCACCCGGCTGCCGACGCAGTCCATGAAGGCCACGTGGATGTCCTGGCCGTAGATCAGCCGGGTCCTCGACATGCGGTCCTCGGCTGCTTGGCGGGCCTGATCGAGCGTTCCCCCGCTGGCGATGGTCGAGGCCGCCACCCGGGCGGCCTCGTTGGCAGCGTGGAGCGCGTCCTGGCGGGCCGCGGTGAGTCGGGGCGCGTCGTAGGCGATGCCGCCGAACAACAGGAGTGCCGACGCGATGACGGCGATGAAGATGGCGTAGTCGCCCCGCTGGTCGTCGGCCTTGGCTCGCCAGCGGGACGGCTTGGAGGGCGTCGCTGCGGTTCCTGGAGTCATCACGCACCCGGCCGGAAGCGGTAGGGATCCACGGTCGCCACCCCTTCCGCTGTGCGGTCGGCGTCGAGACCGGGGATGCCGTAACCGCCCAGGATCTGGGGCGGGATCCGGCAGGTCACGAACACGTGCACCGTCCCGCCGGGCGGAACGGCTCTGTAGTTGCCGCTGGCGTCGGGATCGTTGGGCACGTGGTTGCCGTTCACATCTATGAAGACGACCTCGCTGCTGCCCACGAAGTTGTTGTTGCAGTGGACCTGATTGAACGTGTTGGCTGCCTCTGCGGCGCTGAGGCTGGCCATGGCCACTTCCTCGGCGCCGTCGGGTCCGCCGGTGTGGTAGCAGCACAGCGAGGCGGTGCGGGCCGCCCGGTTGGCGGCGGCCTGGACGCCCTGCTCGATGCGGGCAGCTTCCGACAGCATCTGCAGGCAGACGATCATCAGCATCAGCATCGGGAAGATGATCGCCACCCCGATGGCCGTGCCGGAGCCGAACTCGTTGCCCCGGATTCGTCCCGGTTCGCGCTTCAGCATCGCCATATGTCGGTGCCGGTGAGCTCGGTGACCGGCACGTCGTCGAGGGGACCGCAGGCCTGACCGGTGAACTCCAGTCCGCCGAGGATCGGTGAGATGGTCCCCCCGAACACGAGCGCGGTGACCGATCCCCGCTCGGCCTCAACCGCGACCGCTGGGGGCCGGGTCTCGATGATCGAGCTCTTGGCGCCCGCGATCGCGATCCGTGCCGCCAGGATCCCCTCGCACTGGCGAGCGGTCTCCGTCGTGGTGGTGTCGCCGTCGCATTCCTGTGGACCGGGGCCAGCCGCCTGCGCAGCCGCCACCGCCGCATCAGCCGCCGACTGGACCGCCATCCGGCCCATCCCCACGATCACAACATGGACACCGATAAGGATGGTGAAGAACACCCCAAGAAAGAGGATCGCAACAGAAAGCGCCTCCCCCCGCTCGTCCTTGCTGGGCGGCAGCACCTGTTGGTGACCATCGAACATCGGGTGCTCTCGGATTGCAGACGGTCCGTCACGCCTCCACATCGGCCTGCCCGAGCGCGCTCTATGCGTTGTTGAGTCTCTGTGAGGAGGACTCAAATCGCCCCCATCCTCAGAGTGAGGCCCGCGGTGCGCCGCCCCAGGCTCGAGGTCTAGCCCAGGACCTCGCTTCTGCGGTCAGAAGCTAAGCGCGGTTACCGTCGTTGTCCGTTGCGGTCTGAGCTGGATTCGTGTGAGTGTCAGCTAGGTGCACTCTTGACCGCCAGAACTCGACGACCAAGTGAAGCCAGCGGCTTCACACAGTGCGGAGTTGCCGTAGTCGCCTGCTGTCCGCGTAATCTGCTGTTCCTCAATGTCATCGACTGCCTCGCCACCGCGGGTGATCAGCACAGCGGAGACGCCTCCGGCGATGGCGAGTAGAACGACCATTACGATCACGGTTTGGAGCGCGATGCCTCGCGCATCAACGACCAGCGTGGGCAACTTGTCGCGGCGTGCCAAGAAGTAGATAACTCCGGCAATGACTGGGATTGTCAGGGAGACGATGCCGACGGTGAGCATGGGGGAGGACTTCCTTGAAGGAGGGGGATATGGAGAACTGGCCGGTGGACCGGCCGGGACCATACAGGCCGCAATACAGTATACCAACCCGTTTATTGCCAATAACTGAAACCGAAGAACTAGACGGACTGGCTCACAGGTGCATCTAACTCCCGCGACGCGGCACAGTGCGACGCAACTTCGCTGCCGCCGCGTGGGCCCATTCGTCCACGGTGTCGGCAAACATGTTCACCGCGTAGACGGCAGGGCGTGAACGGTCGGGGACCGAGTCCCAGCCCCGGCGGCGGTTGCCGATCGAGAGCCCTGATGCGGCTAGCAATGCTGCGCCCGAGGCAATCGCGGCAGAAGCGTCTACCGCAGCCGGCACATCCCAGCGCAACTCCGTCGTGCCCGGCTCCGCCCACACGACAAGGTGCCCGGGGCCCCCCTTTAGGACCGGCGCACCGTTCTCGGTCTGCCAGTAGGGATCCCACGGGACGCGGATCCAAGCCCATCCGGGTTGTTGTGCCGTGAGGGTGAGCCTGTCCCGCGCAGTGCGCAGCGACAAGCCCGATGCGGCCTGGTTGGCTGGGCGCGTCCGATCCTCGCTGTTTCGGGCTCCGAGGACCGGAATGGGTGAGAACGGGGGGTTCGCATCCGCGCTGGTACGCGAGGCCAAGGCGACCCACCAATGGGCTGCCGCTCCGTGCCAGGCGTCTTCGGACATGTGGGTTGCCACCGTGACACCCTCGGCCCTTGAGACTGGCAGTTCGGTGACTGAAGGGTTGCCGTCGGCGTCGCAGGTCGCAAGCCAGCGAGCGCCGAGCGCTGTTTTCGCCGTCGGGCTCTCCAGTGAGGGGCGTCCTACGGCCTGCCAGGCCTCGAACCAGTGAGGCCGGCTTGCCTGTGACTCGGTCCAGTGGCCCCCGCGCAGGCCGATCTCAGCGGCTAGGAACTCCGCGGTCGCGCTGGTTTCTCGATACAGACCGAACAGGGGCCTGATGCGGCCCTCGGTCTCGGCCGTCGTTTCCCAAGGATCGCCCCATGCACATTGCTCAACCTCGCCTGCCGCGGTGTGGTACAGGTCGTCCAAGTAGACGAGTCCGGCCGCGTGCACGCCGGATTCTGCGGCAGCCGCTGCCATGGGTGTGATCGGCTCGGGGTCGGTCGGCACAGGATTGCGGATCTGACCCCACAGTGGTACCAGCAGCAGGATGGCTGCCCAGGCGAGTCCGCCTCCCCAGGCCCAAGTCCGCTGAGGCTTCAGCATCAGCCAGATGGCCAATGCCAGCACTTCCAACCTGAGCGTGACCACCGCGAACACGATGAGCACAGCGCTTGCCACGACGGTCCAAGCGGGCCGAACCGACGGGATCGTCCTCGGTGGTTCCCGGGCTGCTAGTCCTGCTGCGGCCATCGCTGCAACCAGGACCGACATCTCGAGCCAGCGCTCAGATCGCAAGTAGCCGAACAGATCGCCGAGCACTGTGGCTCCCAGTCCGGACATGGCGGCGAGAGCCAGGCGTCGCCAAGGGCCTCTTCCGAGGCGGCTCGCCCAGGCCGCGGCCACGCCGAGTGCCGCCAGAACGACTGCCTGCCATGCACCGCCTGCATCCAGAGATCGGTGCAGCGGCACGTCCCAGCGAACGAGACGGCTCCAGCCGGCCACGAAGGGCACGAGCCACCAGGCCGATACCGCTAAGGCAGCACTGGCCGAAGTGGCGCACCAGCGGAGCGCCCGTCCGAGGGAGGCTCCGCTTGAAGCCAGCAGCGCAACCCACACCACGGCCACGCCTGGAATGACGGTGGCGTTGAAGAGCCCCGCGACCCCGAGGACAACACCAGCCGTCACGGGGCGACGGCACCTCGCCGGGTGGGCAGCCGCAAAGAGCCCAAGCACGGTGGCGAACATGGCGGGCCACGATCCGAAGAACGTGCGGTTCGAGTGGAAGCCCGAGAGGACCCAGTGCATGTTGCCTGAGAGCGCGGTCATTACAAGAACACCGGCTACGGCGGCGCGTTGCCCTCGAGGGGAGCAGCCCACGGCCCGGGCCAGCCTGAGTGCTCCCCACGGCAGCAGCACCAAGAGCCCGATGGCTACCGCCGCCATCTGGCCGTGTACCGGATGGGTGAAGCGCATCCAGGCGTGGCCCAGCGGCGGGTAGTTGACGCCGATGGCCTGCCCGCCGTAGAACCAGTCCGACCAGCCTCGCCAGTCCCACCACGGCAGCGTCCGGAGCCACTCTGCGGCTGCGGCGTGGCCGATCATGTCACCGCCAGGAGCCCGGCCGCCGTTGGCGATGACAACCCACCAGCTCACACCCACCATGGCGGCCACCGCACTGCCGGCGGCCAGCCAGACCGCGGCGAGCCGGCCTCGCTGGGTGGCGGCGTCCTCGACCTCGGGGTCGTCTGGGGACGGCGAGGTGTCGGCGGGGACGCCGGCGGGGGAGGGGTCGGTCAGGTACTCAACGTCGGCGTCGATGGCCGGGCAGGCTAGCTAGATACAGAAGCGAACAACCCGCCTGTTTCGCCTATGACTTCCAAGCCAGTCCCCACCGAGCCTCGGAGGCGTGAGGCTGGGACGGGGTGGCGGGTCGATGTGGCTTGTGTGTCGGGCTACGGCTCGGGGCGTTCGACGGGGACGGCGGGGTCCGGCGTCAGCAGCCGCCCGGCGAGCGCGGCGTCGACCTCGTTGGTCATGTTCAGGGCTGCGATCAGAGCGGTTAGTTGCAGAGCAAGATTGTCGACCTTCTGGTCAAGCTCGTCGAACCTCTCATCCACGGCTGCGAATTTGTCGTCTATTGAGTTGAACTCGTAGACGAGCATGGCGCCGAGTGCCCCGCCCAAAACGATCACGGCCGCGGTGAGCGCGGCCACGAGCGCGTTGGCCGTCCAAGACTTCGTGGGCTGGGCGGCGGCGCCCGTGGCGGCCTCATGGGATGCGGGCGGCTGGATGGTGTCGGGTGTATCGGTCATGGCGGTGCGACCTATGGCTCGCCGCTGTGGGACTCGGCGGGGACGGCGGCGTCGGGGGCCAGCAGCCGGCCATCGAGCGCGGCGTCCACTTCGGTGCGGGCGTTCAACACGGCGACTAGCACCGCCAGGGTGCGAGCGATCTCGGCCTGGCCCGCCTCCAACGAGTCGAACCTGTCGTCGATGTCCGCCTCAAGGCTTAGGAACCGGGCGTCCACGGCTGTGAACCTGTCGTTGACCGCGGCGAACCTGGCGTTGGTGGTGTACAGCGAATAGCCGAGCAGCAGCACGATCATCGGGCCGAAGATGGCCACCATGAGGTTGTCGGCGGCCGCGGCTCTCAGCCTTCCCGCGGCGCTGCGTGGTCTCGACGCGGCGGGCTCTGCCGAAGCTGCGGGGTGATGGGCGGGTGCGTTCTCGGGTTCGGGCGCGGCTGGGTCCCCCGGATCGGGTGGGTTGGGATCGGAGGGGTGAGGATGGGTCATCGCGGCATGGGGATGGGACGGGGTGGCGGTCACGGAGAACTCCTGTGCGGGTTGGTGACGGCTCGGGAGAAGGCGTCAGCACGGATGATTAGGCATGCCGTCGATGCCCGGCAGCGAAGCTCTGCTCAGAATAGTAACTGACAGTGAATCTTGTGTCAACCAGAGCCAACCAGCTACAGCCCCGTCAGGGTGGCAGCATCGAGGCTGCGCCCGGGACGGTGGCGGTGGTCTACCCCGCGAGGGCGGCGTCGACCTCGTCGGTCTTGTTCAGAGCGGCGATCAGAGCGGTTAGTTGCAGAGCAAGATTGTCGACCTTCTGATCGAGCTCGTCGAACTTGGCGTCCATGGCGGCGAACTTGGCGTCCATCTCGACGGCGAGCTCGTCGATCCTGGCGTTCATCTCGACGGCGAGCTTGTCGATCTTGGCGTTGAGATTGGCCTCGACCCGATCGAGCCTCGCCTCCTGGGTGTTGAACCTGAAGTCGACTCTGTTCTCGAAGTTGTTCAGCCGGTCGTTGAAGGCGTTCAGCCGGCTGTCGAAACTGTTGAAGACGAAGATCAGGATTGCGACCAGAGCGGCGCTCAACAGCGCAGGAATAGGCCCGTTGTTGACGGCAGCCCAGCCGCTCGCACGAACGTCGCGGGAACGCAGCGTGGTCTCGGGAGCCGGGGCGTCGGGCGGATGGGTCATGGCGGGAGCGGGGGTCGGAGCGGTCACAACGAACTCCTCCGGGGCGGTGACGGCTTGATGGCAAGCGTCAGCACGGATGATTAGGCATGCCGTCGGTGCCCGGCAGCGAAGCTCTACCCAGAATAGTAACTGACAGTTAATCCTGTGTCAATCGGAGCCAACCAGCTACAGTCCCGTCAGGGTGGCGGCATCGAGGCTGCGCTCGGGACGGTGGCGGTGACTCCGGCCGGCAGTCTGTGTACATCAGGTACATGACGTACGCTCAATCGGGCAGATCTTGAGGCGCTCAATGGAATACCTGTCATTCACCGATACGCGCAGCCAACTACGAAGGGTGCTCGACAGCGCAGAAGCGGGGATGCCGGTCGGCGTCCAGCGTCACGGAAGGAAGGTCGCCTTGGTCGACAGCGGAAGGCTTAAGGAAGTCTTGCGCGGCAGCCGGTGGTTGGGGCAGCCCGAAGCGGTCGCCGAGGCCGGAGGATGGTCGGTGCTACTACCGGGTACCCCGGTTGCTGCTGACGGCGCCGACCTGGACGAGGCACTGGACGAGTTCGTCGTCGCCCTGCGCGAGTATGCCGAAGACTGGGTTGCTCGACTGCGATTCGCGCCCAACCACCGGCAACACTGGCCGCTCGTCCAGTTCGTTTCACACAGCTCCGACGCCGACATCGCCGAATGGGCGCGCGGCAGTCGCCAGTGAGTCATCCGGCGCCCACGCGACATGACCACTTGCGTTTCTGCCAGATCGAGGGGTGGCGCCAGGTTCGGTCCGCGGTCGGCAAGCGCTCCGCTCACCGCGAGACCTATGAGCTGGAGCTTGCCTCTGGCAGCATTCTGCGGACACGGATATCCAGGCCGGCTGATCGTTCCGGCTACGGCCCTTCCCTCTGGTCGCACATCCTTCGCGACCAGCTCCAGGTCAGCGCCGACGAGTTCTGGCGGTGTGTGCGTCACGGCACGCGACCTGACCGGGGCGCGCCTACAACGCCGACGGGGGCCATACCTACCGAACTGCTGTACCTGCTCAAGGATCGGGTCGGCCTGACCGACGAGCAGCTCGCGCAGATGAGCAAGCAGGCCGCGATCGAGCGGATCGACCAGTACTGGGCAACCGGCGAGTAGCGGCGGTTCAATGGGCCAGGATCGCTTGGTGGGAGTCCAAGCGCCCGTTCGACCAGTAGGGGCCGTGGCTTCGGAGGCAGCAAGGTGACAAACCCCTACGATTAGAGCCGTCTGACGGTCCGGCTAGTAGGCGCAAGCCGAATGCAGCCGACATACCGCTGACAACGGGACCCCGGAACGTACGGGGTCCCTTTCATTTGCAACCCGGACTACGCGCTCGCGTCATGGAGTCAGGGTGGAGGTATCGAGGCTGCGCTCGGGACGGTGGCGATGACCTGGCCCGCGAGGGCGGCGTCGACTTCGCCGGTCATGTTCAGCGCCGCGATCAGCACAGTCAGCTTCAGATTGATCTCGTCGAACCCGTCGTCGAGCTCGGCGATCTTGGCGTCCTGAGCGGCGAATCTGCGGTCGATGCTGGCCTCAAGCGCTGTGAACCTGTCGTTGACCGCGGCAAAGTCGTTGCTGATGTCTGTGAACCTGTCGTTGACTGCGGCGAAGTCGTTGCTGATGTCGTCGAACCTGTCGTTGGTGGTGTACAGCGAATAGCCGAGCAGCAGCACGATCATCGGGCCGAAGATGGCCACCATGAGGTTGTCGGCGGCCGCGGCCCTCAGCCTCCCCGCGGCGCTGCCTGTTCTCGACCCGGCGGGCTCGGCCGAAGCTGCCGGATGATGGGCGGATGCGCTGCCGGGTTCGGGCGCGGCTGGGGAACCAGGATCGGGTGGGTTGGGATCGGAGGCGTGGGGATGGGTCATCGCGGCATGGGGATGGGACGGGGTGGCGGTCACAGAGGGCTCCTGTGCGGGTTGGTGACGGCTCGGGAGAAGGCGTCAGCACGGATGATTAGGCATGCCGTCGATGCCCGGCAGCGAAGCTCTGCTCAGAATAGTAATTGACAGTGAATCTTGTGTCAACAAGAGCCAACCAGCTACAGGCCGGTGAGGGTGGAGGTGTCGAGGATCCCGGCCAGGGGCGGGTAGCCCATCAGGATCATGAAGGCCCCGCCGATCAGGGCCAGGGGCGCCCCCATCTTCTCGCCCGAGGAGGCCGCGGCCGCGTCGGCCTCCAGCATCGCCTTGGACCGGGCCGCCTCCACCTGGGCCAGGATCGCCTGGCGGGAACCGGCCCCGGTCGTGCCGGCCAGCTCCAGGGCCGAGCAGAACGGGTCGAGGAACCTCAGCCGGCGCTCGTCGGCCAACCTTCTCAGTCCTGTCCACGGCGCCTCGCCGCTGGCGGCCGACACCCGCAGCGCGTCGCGGATCACCACGAACCCGGGCTGCTCGCTATAGGACGCCGCCGCCGCGAGCGCTCCGAACGTGTCGGCGCCGGCGGTCACCAACTGGGCCACCAGCTCCAGCCACGACTCGGTCACCTGCTGGAACAGCACCCGCTCCTTGTCGGCCTCGGTCTTGAGGATCGAGTCGGGCAGGAACCACCCGCCCAGACCCCCGAGCAGTGCCACGGCCACCACGATCAACAAGGGCAGATCCAGCCCGAAGAGCGTGTTGGCGAAGACCGCGAACAACGCCAGCACCGCCGCCCCGAGCACAAGCCCGACCATCTTGTGCACGGCGTGGGTCTCCAGGCTGCGGCCCACCATGCGGGCGTCCTCGATCAGCGCCGACTTGGACTGTAGGTCCTGGCCGACCCTGCGGGCCGCCCGACGGGTGACGTCCTGCACGGCCGCAGAGACCTCGGCCCCGTCCTTGCGGGTGCGTGCCGGCTCGGGTTCGGCTAGCAGCGGCGTCTTGGCGGGCCGTGGCATGAGCCCGACCACGATGCACAGCAGCCCGACACCGGCCATGGCGCCCAGCAGGATCTCCATGGCCTCAGCCGCCCTCCCCGCTCAGTGCGGCCAGGACGCCCTCCGATAACTGCTCGTCATCCGATGCCAGCAGGCGGACCGGCGCACCGGACTCCGAGAGCTTCAGCACCCAGTAGATGTTGCCGAAGATCAGCACGCCCACGGCCAGCAGGATGGTCTGGCCGATCACCGATCCGAAGGGATCGAAGAAGCCCTTGTTGAACACGAACATGAACAGCACCGACACCACGGTCACTCCGATCATCGACACCACCTGGGTCCAGGCCCGGGCGTTGGCCACCTCGTTGCGGCGTCGCATGTCCACCTCGGACCGCATGGCCCGCGCCGTGCTCTCGAACGCCTCGCTCACCCGGGCCCCGGAGTCCCAGGCGATCTTCATGCCCAGCACCAGGCGGTCGGCGAAGGGGGAGTCCATCTCGGCCGCGAACCAGTCCAGTGCGGCCGGCAGCCCCAGAGTCCGGGCGATGGAGGCCATCTGCACGACCTGGGGACGCAGCCGCGACGGCGCCTGATCAGCCGACAGCGTGACCGCCTCGAACAGCGACCCGCTGGCCGCCACCAGGTCGCGGATCTGCTCGGTCCACTGCGAGTAGGCCTCGATCTCGTCGGTGAACTCGCGGCGCCGGCGGGGCGCCCGGAACATCATCGGCCCCATCACGCCCGCGGTCGCGCCGATCACTCCGGCGGCCAGCCACCCGGTGGCGTACCAGGCCCCGAGCGCCAGGACCGCCGCCAGACCGATCATGGCCAGCGTGTCGTTGGTGGACGACGACAGCTCGATCCGCGTCGCCTGGGCCCGGAACTGGCGCAGCCGGTGCCGCTTCTCCGGCACGGGCCGCAACTGCAGGCCCAGCACCGTGGCGAACAGGCCGACGCCCGCCAACGCGCCGAACAGCACCGCAGCCAGCGGGACCATGGCGTGCTAGCCGGCGCGTTCGACCGGAGCGGGCCGGGCCGGGCCTGGGGCGGCGGGACCCGCCTGGGCCGGGCCCCGCGGTGCCACGGGCGCGGCCCGTTGAGGCTGCACCGGAGCCGGCGCGGGTCGTGGGCGCGGCGGGGCCTGCCCCGGACCGTCGCTGCGGCGCCCGTCGGGCGCGCCGGCAGGCTGGCGCGGCAGTTGCACCTGCGGGCCGCGTTGGGCCGGTTGCGGCTGGCGCGGCGGTTGCCGGGCCGGTTGCGGCTGACCGGGTTGCGGCTGTTGCCGGGCCGGTTGCGGCGGGTGGGTCGGTTGCGGCTGGTGGGGTTGTGGCTGTTGCCGGGCTGGTTGTGGCTGGTGGGCTGGTTGTGGCTGCTGCGGTTGGGCCCGGGGCGTCGGCACTGCTGGCCGCGGGCGGTACGGCTCGCCGAGGATGGCGGGGTCGAACCCGGCCGACACCAGCCGGGCCAGCGGCTCGCCTTCGGGCTCGAACGGCTTCACATAGACGCCCACGCCGTCGGGTCCGGGAGCGAACACCTCGGAGGTGACCACCCGGCCCTCCTCGTAGCCGACGACCTCCCGGATCGACGTGACCGCCCGCCGCCCGTCGGGCAGCTTCTTGATGTACACCAGCAGGTGCAGCACCTCGGAGATCTCGCGCAGCACCGAGTCGGGGGTCGGGGAGTCCGGTGAGCGCTGGGCGTAGATCAGCATCTTGTTGATGGCTGCCCGGGTGCTTCCGGCGTGGATGGTGCCCAGCGATCCGTCGTTGCCGATGCCCATCGACTGGAGCAGCTGCATCACCTCGCCGCCGCGCACCTCGCCCACGATCACCCGGTCCGGCGACATCCGCAGCGCGGCCCGGCACAGGTCATACATCGATATCTCGCCCAGGCCCTCGGTGTTGGACGTGCGGGTCTCCAGCGCCAGCGTCCGCTCATGCAGCCCTGAGGACCGCAGGTGCAGCTCCAGGGTGTCCTCGATGGTGACGACCAGCTCCGACTGGGGAACCTCCGACAGCAGCGCCCGCAGCAGGGTCGTCTTGCCTGCGCCGGTGCCCCCCACCACCAGCATGTTGGCCGGGTTCGGGGGCCTCACCGCCGCCCGGAGCACCGCGGTCATCTGAGGCGTGACCGTGCCGTAGCCCTCGAGCGTCTCCAGGGCCGACGTCAGCATGCGGTGGCGGCGGATCACCACCGAGGTCCGCTCGGCCACCGCGGTCACCGCGAACAGCCGGTGGCCCGAGGCCAGCCGCAGATCGAGGATCGGCGCGGCCGTGTCGAAACGCCGCGACGTGTGGCCGGCGGTGGCCGCGAGGTGGCGGATCATCATCACCAGCTCCTCCTCGCTGCCGGCCAGGGGCGGCCCCGGCACGCGGTCGCCGTTGGCCAGTGACAGGATCACCTTGTCGTGGCCGAGAATGTGGATGTTCTCCACGTCCTCGCGCTCCAGCAGCGGCACCAGCGCGCCGCCGCCCATGATCCCCCGGACCTGGGACCGGAACTCCCGCTCGTCCTCGTCGGACAGCCTGACCTTGCCCGCGAGCAGCGCCGACGTGTTGAAGTCGCGGACGATGGTCTCGGCGATGTCCATGAGCTGCCTGTCGATGGCATCGGCCGGCAGCTTCTGCCGCTCCAGCTCCAGGAACTGCTGCAGGAGCCGCTCGTGCGACTGCTGGAAGAGCTCTAGGCCGAGACTCGTCTCCGACATGTGGACCGCGGGCCGGGTGCCCTCACCCGCCCCGGTGAGCCGTCATGTCGTCGGCGTTGGAGCCGTGCAGTTTGAGCGCCCAGTCCCGGAACGAGCCGGTGGGCTGGATGTTCGGCTTCGGCGGGGACTCGGGCCGGGCCGCCGCCGGCGGCGGTGCCGCCGCGACGGGCTGGTTGTAGGGCGGAGCCGGGTGCTGGGGCGAGGGGTAGGGCTGCTCGTGGCCAGCCGGGTACTGGGGCTGGTTGTATGGGTCCGCCGGGTACTGGGGCGGGACGAAGGGATCCGCCGGGTGCTGGGGCGAGGGGTAGGGCTGCCCGTAGGGGTCCGCCGGGTACTGGGGCGGGACGTAGGGCTGCTCGTAGCCGTGCGCCGGGTACTGGGGCGGCACCTCAGGCGCCGGAGCCGGCTGGCCGTATCCCGGATAGTCCTCCGGCGGCGCGGGGGACGGGGCCTGCCCGTAGCCTTCGAGCCCAACCGTGGGCGGCAGGTAGTGCGACTGGCCGGGCTGGGGTTCGGGAGCGGGCGGCAGGTCGTGTGACTGGCCGTGGCTCACTGCAGCTGCGGGCGCCAGCGGCGGGGCATAGGCGGGCGGGGGCTCCGATGGTGGCGCCGGAGGCTGTCCGGAGTCGGCCGCGTCCTGGATCGTGGGCGGTGCCGGAGCCGGCGCCGCCACGCCGGCTCCACCGGCGGTCTCCGCGCCCTCGGAGTAGCTCGGCGGGGCCGCTGCCGCGGAGCGCCGCCGCTGCGACCCCTCCACGACGGGCGGATGGGCGAACCGGTAGAGCTCCTCGCCGACCTTCTCGAGGCTGGCCCGCCACTTCTTGGACTTGCGCTTGCCGCGGGTCATGTACGCCGAGAGGTCGGTGGCCATGTCGGAGACGAACTCGATCGAGCCGCAGAAGGTCAGACCGCAGGTCTCCAGCCACTCGTCGGGATCCATGGGCGACTTGCCGACGGACACCGCGCAGCCCACGGGCCCATCGCCGCCCTCATCAGGGTTGAGCACGCCCTTCAGGTGTTCGAGGCTCGGCAGCTGACGCTTGGGTGCGCATACCGCGACCACTCCGGCCGCCGCGGTCGTGAGCGCCGAGGCCGCAGTGTCGGCGGTGATCCGGCCGCCGTCGATGACGACGGCCATCTCGTTCTCGGAGATCGCCCGCAGGTCCTCGGCGAAGCCCGAGAAGGTGTTGAAGATGCCGCGGGCCCCCGTGGGGCTGGCCGGGGCCGGCATCACGTGGAGGTTCTCGAACAGCACGTCCTGGGCGTGGTCGATCAGGTGGTTGCTCAGGACGGGAAGGCCCGACGCCACGAAGGACGCCGATCCGGGGGTGAACTGGATCCCCAGGTTGTGGCTCAGCGATCCACCGGCGGGGTCCAGCTCGATGAGCAGCACCTCGCGGCCGTCGGCGGCCCAGGTGGCCGCCAGGTGCATGGCGGTGGTCGAGGCCCCCGGCGAGCCCTGGGTGCTGTAGACGGTCAGCATGGGATCGGTTCGTGGCTGCCGGCCGCTCGATCGCTGTTGGTGAAGCCGTTGGTCATCATTGATCCTCGACGGGCACTGCGCCAGATCCCACTTCGCCCAATTCTGTTATTCCGTCTGACAGAACCGGCGGAACGCTAGCGGCCTTCCTCTCCAACGCGTCGGTGATTTCAGCAGATGACAGGTTGTGGCCCAGCTTCAGGATGGTGCGGTCGCCTGACTGGTTGAAACGATCGATGCTGCCTTTGATGTCGAGGGCCTCGTCGGGAGTGACCACGTAGAAGATGTCGTCACCCTGGACGAACTCCAGCCGCAGCACGCCGATGAGGCCGAGGGCGCCGGACTCGCCGTCGAGGCCCTGCGACTCCCGGCCGAGCAGGGCCACCGTGTCGCCGGTGCTCAGCGTGCCGAAGGGCGCCTCGGAGGCGGGCAGCCGGACCTGGATGAGAACCCGGTCCGCCTCGGACTCCGCCGACAGGGGCGGGGTCTCGAACAGGCCCTCGGTGATGAGGGTCCCGGCCGGGATCCGGCCGGTCGCCCACTTGCCGAGCACGCGGCCGCTCTGGTCGACGGTAAGGGCCGAAGCATTCCCAACGTCGGCCTCGACCACCATGAGGTCGGCGGCGCCGACCTCCTCCCAGCGCTCGATGGTGCGAGCCGTCATCAGGTACTCGGCCCGCTGGTCGACGCTCTGGAGCACGAACCAGAAGCCGGCCCCGGCCCCGAACACCAGCACCAGGCCCAGCACGAGCAGCCCGGCCCGCCGCTGCTTCTGCTGGGCGCCCGGGAGCGCGACCTGCCGTCGCTGGGCTCGCCCGGCCACAGGCCCGGGCGCGCCTTCTCGCCGGGGAGGAGGATTGGTCATGGTTCCTGCCACGCGTGATGCCCGCAGGCTGGAGACGCGTCCGTGTCCGGCCGGGTGGGCACTACGAGATCGTATACAATGTCTGCTGCCTAGATTACTGTTGCTACGCCTGAACCTGTCGATGCAATCTCTGCGTGTGTTGTGGGTGTCAGCCTCCGGTCGCGGCCTAACGTTCCCGGGTGGACGTTTCAGCGGTCTGCGTGGCCGCCGCGGCCCTAGGGTGGCTGGCCGCCGGTGTGTGGCTGGCGGTCACCGACCTCCGCACCGGCCTGCTCCCGACCCGGGTGATCTGGCCCACCGCTGGCGGGGCATGGGTGCTCTATGCGGCGGCGTCGCTGATCGAAGCTGAGTCGGCCGGCCTGATCGGGGCCGCGCTGGGCGCAGCCGTCTGCGGCGGGATCCTGGCCGCGGTCCACTTCGCCCACCCGCCGTCGATGGGCTTCGGTGACGTCCGCCTGAGCGTGCTCAACGGTCTGCTGTGCGGCTGGTGGGGCTGGCAGGCCGCCCTGGCGGGCCTGCTGGCCGGGTTCGCGCTGGCCGTGCCCGAGGCCCTGATCGTGATCGTCCGCCACGGGATGAGGGCCAGTCGCCCGCTCGGCCCATACCTGCTGGCCGGGGCGGCCGCAGTGGTGGCCTGGGCGATGGCGACCCGGGGCCTGGTCCCGGCGCGCTAGCGCCCGCGGTCGTCAGGCGACCAGCTCGAAGTACTGCACCTCGACCATCAGCGGCAGCAGGTAGCGCACGTAGAAGCTGTGCAGCTTCAACACGGTGAAGTCCTCGACCTCGTAGCCGATGATGTCGACTCGACCGTCGCGGGCCGCGAACGCTTCGGCCCGGCGGAGGACCTCCTTCAGCTCGTCCAGGCTGTCGACGGCCATCCCGAAATGGTCGCCCCTGGGGGCCTGCATGGGGTTGTCGTCGGCGATGACGAACACGAACTGGTCATAGGAGTGCACCCCCATCACCAGCCGCTTGCGGTCCTCGGTCATGGCGGGGTGCTCCCGCCAGCCGAACACCTCGCCGTAGAAGCGGGTGATGTCGGCCCTTCCCGCCTCGTCGAGCACTTCCGCGGGCACGCTCATGGCCACATGGTTGAAACGGCCCGGTCCCTTGAACCCTTCGTCGGTCATGGTTGCACCAGTACCTTTCCGGCCACCTCGCCGGAGCGTAGGCGGCCCATGGTGTCGAGGATGCCGTCGAGGCCGACGGGGTCCGGCTCGAGCAGCACCTCCATCGGGAGCGCGCCCGACGCGATCAGGTCGAGCGCGGCACCCAGGCCGCCGGGGTCGTACTCGTAGGCGCCGGTCACCACCAGCTCGTTGAGGATCATCCGGCTGGTGTCGAGCCTCGGGTAGTCCATGCCGGTGCCCACGAGCACCATCGTCCCACCCCCGGCGAGTTGGGTGAGTCCGGCCTGGGCGGCCTGGCGGGCCCCTGAGGTCTCGAACACCCAGCCGACGGCGTCGGCGGCGACCTGGCCGGGATGGCCGGGGTCTCGGAGGTCGTCGGCCGGGCGCGCCGCGGCCCCCAGCCGCCGGGCCAGCTCCTGGCGCCGGGGGTGGGGCTCGACCACAGTCACTTCTGCGCCGCGGGCCATCAGCACGGCCACGACCGCGGCCCCGATCGGTCCGCAGCCGAACACCAGCGCGCGGCCGCCCGGCTCGAAGGATCCCTTCGTGACGGCGTGCATGGCCACCGCCAGCGGCTCCGCGTAGGCCGCCTCCCGCAGGCCGACCCCGTCGGGGACCGGGGTGAGGTTGCGGTGGTCGACGGCCAGATAGCCGGCGAAGGCGCCCGAGTGGTGGTCGTCCACCCCGGCGAGGGGGCGCTGGACGCACAGACCGGGCTGGCCCGCCCGGCAGTACTGGCACCGGCCGCACTCGACCCAGCCCCGTCCCACCACCGGGGTGCCCACCTCGATGCGGGCTTCGGCCCCGGATGCGGCCACCCGTCCCGACCACTCGTGCCCGAGCACGGAGCCGGGCGCGCCCCAGCCGTCGAGCACCATGTGGAGATCGGTGCCGCACAGCCCGCAGTAGGCCACCTCCACCAGGGCGTCGTGGGTGCCCAGCACCGGGACGGGCACGTCAGCGACCTCGAGCTCGCCCTGGCGCCGGTAGACAGCGGCCGGCATCGTGGCCGGTATCGGAGTCACGACCCGGCTCCGCCCGACCGGCCCGCACCGGCGGCCCGCAGGCGGGCAGCGAGCTTCATGCGGTCTACTTTGCCCGATGCCAGCACGGGAAGCTCCTCCAGCACCTCGACCCGCTCCGGGGTGATGAACCGGGCCGCCCCCCGCTGGGCGAACCACTGGCGGCAGGCGGCCAGGTCGAACCCGCCGGGCGCCACCACGAAGGCGGCTACCCGCTCGCCCAGCCGGTCGTCGGGCTCGGCCACCGCGGCGGCCTGGAGCACCGCAGGGTGGGCCTCCAGATGCTGCTCCACCTCGGCCGCGGAGATGTTCTCGCCGCTGCGGATGATGCGGTCGCCGAGGCGGCCGGTGATGGTCACCCAGCCGTCGTCGAGGGTGGCCAGGTCGCCGGTACGGAACCATCCGTCGACGAAGGCGGCCTCGGTGTCGACTGGGTCGAGATAGCCCCGGGCCAGCTCGGGCCCGGTCACCCAAAGCTCGCCGGATGGGTCGACCCGGAGCCGGGCCTCCCCGAAGGCCCGGCCGTCGGTGAGGGTCATCCGGTCGGGCGGGTCGTCGAAGCGGGAGGTGGCGACGGTGGGCGCCTCGGTTGAGCCGTAGGAGCGCTTGACGACCACGCCCAGCGTGGCTGCGGCCCGTTGACAGAAGGCGGGCGTCACCCCGGCGCCGCCGCAGGAGATCATCCGCAGCGTCGCAACCCGGGAGGGCTCGAAGCTGTCGCAGTCCATGAGGGTCGTGAACAGCGTGGGCGGCCCCACCATGTAGGTGACCGACTCCCGCTCGATCAACGCCAGAGCCTCCTCGGGCTCCCAGCGGGCCATCAGCGCCGTCTTCATTCCCGAGGCCCCGGGTATCAGCACTCCGTGCAGCAGCCCGGCCATATGGGCCAGCGGCGACGGGACCAGGGCGCAGTCGTCGCGGGTGAGGCCGTGGGCCTCGCTGAGCTGGACGGGCTTGTAGGCCAGGCTCCCGTGGGTGTGGACTACCCCTCGAGGCGTGCCGGTGGAACCGGAGGTGAACATCACCACGGCGTCGTCGCCGGTGACGGCTTCCGCCGGAACGCCGGCCGCGGCGCCGCCCTCCGCGGTCAGTTCATCCACGTTGACCGGATGGACCCCGGGGACCGGCGGGAAGTCGGGTCCCGCGATGGTCACGACCGGTCGAGCCTGCTCCAGCGCCTGGGCCAGCTGGTGAGAGCCGGCGGCGGGATGCAACGCCACCGCCACCGCCCCTGTCCGCCAGCAAGCCCGGTACACGACCACCGCGTCCACACCGGTCGGCAGCCGGAACGCCACCCGGTCGCCCGGTGCCACATCCCGGGCCTTGAGCGCAGCCGCGACCGCCTCGACCCGGCTCTCGACTTCACCCGATGAGTACCGCCCGCCGGTGTCCACGACCAGGTCGTCGCGGGCCGGCGCTCCCGCCAGCAGCCCGTCGAGCGTCATGACCCCCTCAGTCGGGCAGGCCGGTGGGTTCGTCGCCGGTGAACACGATCTCCCGGCCGGCCACCTGCCAGCCGTCGGCGCCCCTACGCAGGATGTCGTAGTAGCGGCCGGTCTGCAGGATCTTGTTGTCCTTGGCCACGAAGGCGAAATCGGTGGTGGCGTTGGCCTCGTCGCCGTGCAGGTTGATCCGGGGCTCGCTGATCAGGTGCTTGCCCCGGAGCTCGTCCGTCTGGAACGGCTCGATCATGGCCCGCATCTCGGCCCGGCCCTGGGTCCGTTGCCCCATGACCGCGAACCGGCAGTCCTCGGTGTACAGCGAAGCCCACTCCTCGAAGTGGCCGTCGTCGAGCCATTGGCAGCATCCCGCCAGCAGCCGGCGGATCGCGGCGGTGTCTATCAGCAACTGGATCGCGTCAGCCGTCGCCGCCGCCTCCAGGTTCTGAGCGGTCTCGTCCATCCCCCGACGCTACCGGCCCCCGGTCGGACGCTGCCCAATAAGCGGTCGGCCAGCGGTAGGGTCCGCGGCACATGGACCTATCGCTTTCGGCCCCCGAGAAGGCCTTCGCACTCCAGTTGCGGGACTGGCTGGCCCGCAACGTCGAGCGGCCCGAACCCGGTCTCAGCCCCGGCGAGGCGATCGCCTGGGGCCGCCGGTGGCAGGCCAAGCTGGCCGGAGCCCGCATGGTCGCCATCGCCTGGCCCGAGTCGGTGGGGGGACGGGGAGCGACCCCGGTGGAGGTGGCCCTCTACAACATGGAGTACGCCCGGGCCGGCGCGCCCCAGCCCGTCAACCGGGTCGGCATCAACCTGGCCGGGCCCACCCTGCTGGCCCACGGCACGCTCGAGCAGCAGGCCCGCTGGCTGCCGTCGATCCTCGACGCCGGCGAGCTCTGGTGCCAGCTGTTCAGCGAGCCCGGCGCGGGATCGGACCTGGCGTCGCTCAGGACCACGGCCGAGCCGGCCGCCGGCGGCTGGCTGGTCACCGGTGAGAAGGTGTGGACCTCCTACGCCGGGTTCTCGAAATGGGGGATCGCCCTGGTGCGCACCGGCGCCGACACCGGGCAGGGCCGCCACCGGGGGATCTCATGCATGGTGATCGACATGGAGGCGCCGGGGGTGGAGATCCATCCCCTGCGCCAGATCACCGGTGAGTTCGAGTTCAACCAGGTCGTGCTGGACGGGGTCCACGTTCCGGACGACCAGCTGGTGGGCGGGCTGAACCAGGGCTGGGCGGTGGCCGGCACCACCCTGGCCCACGAGCGGGGCACGGCCTACCCGTTCAAGGAGCAGGTCGTCCATGAGATCTACCTGGACGAGCTCATGGCCGACGCCCGGGCCCTCGCCGCGCTGGACGATCCGGTGGCCGCCGATCAGATCGTCGACGCCTATGTCGCCCTGGGGCTGCTGCGCCTGCGGAACTACCGCACGCTGTCGCGTTTGGGCCGCGGGATCGAGCCCGGGCCGGACTCCAGCATCACCAAGCTCGCCCACTCGTCGATGACCCGGCAGTTCTCGACGACCGCGCTGGGCGTGCTCGGAGACGATGCCCCCCTCTGGCCCGAATCGAGCGAAGAGCTCGCGGCAGGCACCTGGCAGCGCCAGTGGCTGTGGTCGAAGGCGGGCTCCATCGCGGGCGGGACCGACGAGATCCAGCGCAACATCGTCGCCGAGCGTCTGCTCGGCCTGCCCAGGGGCTGAAGTCGCGAACGCGGCCGTACATGGCAGTATGGAGGGCAACAGGTACGAGCAGAGCGGGGACGTCATGAGCGACGCAGCCGTACAAGCCTCTGAGCCGCCCGCGGCGGCGCGGGCGGTGGACGCGGTCAAGATCTACGGGTCGGGCGAGACCGAAGTCCGGGCCCTCGACGGTGTGAACATCACCTTCGAGCAGGGTCGCTTCACCGCGATCATGGGTCCGTCGGGGTCGGGCAAGTCGACGCTCATGCAGTGCATGGCCGGGCTCGACGATCTCACCGAGGGCCGGGCCTACATCGGCGACACCGACCTCAGCACCCTGTCGGACAAGGAGTTGACCAGGCTGCGGCGCGGCCGGGTTGGCTTCATCTTCCAGGCCTTCAACCTGGTGCCCACGCTGACCGCCATCGAGAACATCAACCTGCCCCTCGCACTGGCCCGGCGCGAGCCCGACCGGGAGTGGGTGGACAGGGTGATCGCGACCGTGGGGTTGGAGGACCGGTTGAACCACCGGCCCAACGAGCTGTCCGGCGGCCAGCAGCAGCGGGTGGCGGTGTCGAGGGCGCTGGCCAGCAAGCCGGAGGTCATCTTCGCCGATGAGCCCACCGGCAACCTCGACTCCCGTTCCGGCACCGACGTGCTGCGGTTCATGCGCGAGGCGGTGGACGACCTGGGCCAGACCATCGTGATGGTGACCCACGACGCCAGGGCGGCGTCGTTCGCGGACCGGGCGGTGTTCCTGTCCGACGGCAGCCTCAAGGGCGAGATCATCAGCCCCACCGCCGAGCAGATCCTCGACTACATGAAGATCCTGCAGGTCGGCCAGTTCATCCGGGGAGTCCCCGAGGGCGCCACGGTGGACCAGATCCTTGAGTTCTTCGAAGAACTCGAAGAGTGACGTCACCCCGCGCGAGGTGCCGATCTCGCCCTGATCCCGTAACGGTTCGATGACCCTGCTGCGATACAGCCTTCGCAACGTCGTCGGGACGAAGATCCGGTTCGCGCTCACCAGCCTCGCGGTGGTGGCCGGCGTGGCCCTCACCGTCGGTGTGCTGATCAACACCGACGGTCTCCGCTCCTCCCTGAGCGGTCTGGCCGGACAGCTCTACGACCACGTCGACCTCTCGGTCCGGTCGCAGTCGGGCCTCGGCGATGTCGACCAGTGGGAGGACCTGCCGTTGCTCGACCCGTCGTTGGAGGACCGGCTGGAGGCCATCGACGGGGTGGAGCGGGCGGCCGGAGCGGTGTCGGAGTTCAGCGTCGTGGTCATCGACGCCGACGGCCACGCCCTGGATCCCGGACTCGGCGGCCAGCAGGCGGGCATGGGCTGGCCCACCGACGAGTCGCTGGGCAGGATCTTCGTTCTCGACGACGGGGTCAGCCGCCGGCCCTCCGGAGGAGACGAGTTCGTAATCGACCATCACACCGCGGCCGACTTCGGACTCGAGATCGGCGAGCGCTATAAGGTCGCCACCCCGACCGGCACCCACCCCTTCGAACTGGTCGGCGTCTTCTACTTCATGGAGCCAGACCTACGGGCCCCGTTCCAGCTGGTCGCCTGGGACATGTCCACCGCCCGTCAGGTCCTGCACGACGGGGGCGGCTACGACCTCATCGACGTGCGGCTGTCGCCCGGCGCCTCGCTGGAGACGGTCACGGCGTCGATCGAGAGCGCGCTCGGCCCGTCGGTCGACGTCCTCTCGCGGCAGGAGCAGGTCGACGCCCGAGACCAGGAGTTCAGCGAGATCCTCGCGCTCTTCCGCAACGCGCTGCTGGCGTTCGCGGTCATCGTGCTGTTCATCTCGGCGTTCATCACCTACAACACCTTCACGCTGGTCGCAGGCCAGCGCATCAAGGAGTTCGGCCTGCTGCGGGTGCTGGGAGCCGACCGGCGCCAGGTGGCCCAGACGGTGGCGGTCGAGGCTCTGGTGATGGGCGCAGTGGCCGCGGTGGTGGGCTTCGGCCTCGGAATCCTGGTTGCGATGGGACTCTCGGCCGTGCTGGTCGCCACCAACGACAGCCTGCCCCGGGCCGAGCTGGTCATCGGCGGCGCCCCGATCATCGCCGCGCTGGTGCTCGGTGTGGGCGTGACCCTGTTCACCGCCCTCTGGCCGGCCATGCGGGCCCGCCGGGTGACGCCGATGGTGGCGCTGGCCGACGACGCCGACATCGATCCCTACAGCCGGCGCCGGTCGGTGGTCGTCGGATCGGTGGTCGGCGGGACCGGTCTGGTCCTCATGGCCGCGGGGCTGCTCTCGGAACCGTCCACGCCGGCGCTGATCCTGATGCTGGGCCTGGGCGCGATCGGGATGCTGCTGGGCGTCAACATACTCAGCCCCGCCGTCGCCGGGCCGATGTCGGAGATGCTGGGATGGCCGGCCGCTCGGGCGTTCGCCCTGAACGGGCGCCTGGCCCGGCTGAACGCGGTCCGCAACCCTCGCCGCACCGCCACCACCGCCTCGGCGCTGATGATCGGGCTGGCCATGGTGTCGCTGGTCACCGTGCTCGGCAACTCGTTCAAGCAGACCCTGAACGGCCAGCTGGAGGACTCGGTGCGGGCCGACTGGATGATGTGCGCCGGCTCCTGCGACAACCGGGAACTCATGTTCAGCCGGCAGGCCGCCTCGACTCTGGCCGGGCTGCCGGAAATCGAGTCGGTGGAGGCCTTCCGGTACCGCATCGACGGGGTGCGCGCCCCCGACGGCACTCAGCACCTGCTGACCTCGGCCAGCCTCGCCTCGTTCTCGAGCCATGTCGACCCCGGCGTAACCTCCGGCAGCCTGGCCGGGGCCGGTCCCGGGGACGTGATGGTGCACGTCGACATCGCCGGCGACCTCGGCCTGGCTGCGGGCGATGACGTGCGCCTGGAGTTCTCCAGCCAGCAGCAGGCCACTCTCCGGGTGGTGGCCCTCCATTCCGAGGATTCGGTGGCGGGGTCCTGGGTCATCGACCACCGGGACTGGGACCGCTACCTCGTCGGAGACCAGGACAGCCTGGTCACCGCCATCAGCGCGGCGGGAGTCGGCCCCGACGAGGCTCGGGCTGCGCTGCGGGCGGGACTGGCCGACTACCCGCAGGTAGAGGTGCGCGACCAAGCCGAGTACCGCGACAGCAGGGCCACACAGGTCGACGCGCTGCTGGCGGTGATCAACGTGTTCCTGATTCTCGCCCTGCTGATCGCGGTGATGGGCTTCTCCAACACCATGGCCCTGTCGGTGTTCGAGCGGACCCGCGAGATCGGGCTGCTGCGAGCCGTCGGCATGGGCAAATGGCAGATCCGCTCCGCCATCCTGCTGGAGGGGAGCATCGTGGCCGTCTTCGGCGGGCTGATCGGCGTTGTCACCGGGGCGGTGACCGGCTCCATCACGGCCCTGGCCCTCCCCGGCGACATCGTCTCATCGGTGGCGGTGCCGTGGCCGACCATGGTGGTGTACCTGATCGTGGCCGCCGTGGCCGGGCTGCTGGCGGCCCTGGCGCCGGCCCGCCGAGCCAACCGCATCAACCTGCTAGAGGCCATCTCCTACCACTAGCGATCGAACCGCCACGGGCAGGCCTCAACCCAAATCTGTAGAGAAACCCGTCGTATAGAGGGAGAACCAGGGCAGATTTCGAGGCGAGCTTGGTTCTACGCTCTGACTGTGGGAGACGGGTCGAACCGGCGGCTCCAGGAGCCGGCGTATCCTCCTACAGCCGACCGGTTCGCGCGCCACTTGGCCGAACAGTGGGGAGATCGGGATCTGGTGCTGCTGGGCGAGCGGTGCCTCACCTACCGGGGCCTGGAGGCCGAGTCCCGCCGTCTCGGCCGTGCCCTGCTGGCGAGTGGTCTGCGGCGAGGCAGCCGGGTGGCACTGCTGGCCCCGAACGGGCCGGAGTGGGTCGTCGCGTGGATGGCCGCGGCCCGGATCGGGGCGCTGGTCGTGCTGCTCAACACGTTCCACCAGGCCCGCGAGTTGGGCTGGGCCTTGTCGCACAGCCGGGCCGAAGTGCTGCTCGCCGTCGACCGCTACCTGAACCACGACTACGTCACCCGTTTGGAGCAGGCCGTGCCCGGCCTGACCGATCAGCATCGGGAGGACATCGCGGCTGTGAGCCATCCGAGCCTGCGAGCGGTGTGGATGTGGGGCGATGGGTCGGCCGCGCCGACCTGGGCCGGCACTGTCGGCGGCCTTCTGGACCGGACCAGCGAGGTACCCGACGAGCAGTTCGACGACGCAGCCGGTCGTGTGGAGGCTCAGGACGCGATGGTGGTTATCTACACGTCGGGCAGCACATCGGAGCCCAAGGGCGTGATCCACTCCCACTCGACCGTCATCGTCCACCCGTTCAACCTGCTGCAGTTCCGGAACCTGCGCGCCGGCGATGTGCTGTACACGCCCATGCCGCTGTTCTGGGTGGGAGGGCTCTCCTACACCCTGGTCAGCGCCATGCACGTCGGGGCCACCGTGCTATTCGAGGACCGCTTCGAGCCGGGCGCCACCCTTGACCTCATCGAGAGGCACCGGGCGACCCATGTGATCGGCTGGCCCCACACGGCCAAGGCCTTGGTGGAGCATCCGAGTTTCGCGGAGCGAGACCTGTCATCCATCCGGGGCGGCAGCTTCGACGAGCTGCTGCCCGAGTACCTGAGGGTGAGCGACCCTCGCAGGAAGGCCACGTCGTTGGGCATGACCGAGTCACACGGTCCCCACTCGATCGAGCCGCTGCACGTCGAGCTGCCCGAGGGGAAGGAGGGCTCGTTCGGGCGCAGCGTGCCCGGCATCGAACGGCGCATCGTCGATCCGGAGACCGGCGTCGACCTGCCGCCCGGCGAGGCCGGTGAGATCTGGATCCGGGGCTACTCGCTCATGCTGGGCCTCCTCGGTCGGGACCGCGCCGAGGTCTTCGAGCCGGGCGGCTGGTACCGCACTGGCGACACCGGCCGTCTCGACGCCGACGGTCACCTGTACTTCCAGGGCCGGCTGGGCACTGTCATCAAGGCGGGAGGCACCAACGTGGCCCCCCGGGAGGTGGAGCTGGCCATCGAGCGGCAGCCCGGCGTGATGCACGCCTTCGTGGTGGGCGTGCCGGCCACCGACGGTCGAGGCGAGGCGGTGGCAGCCGCGGTGGTGGCTAAGCCGGGCGCCGAAATCGACCCGGAGGACTTGCAGGCCCGCTTGCGCGGCGAGATAGCGAGCTACAAAGTCCCCCGCCATGTAGCCGTCTTCGCTGGACAGGGCGAGCTGCCCTGGCTGGAGTCGGGCAAGATCGACCTTCAGGCCTTGCGTCGCCTGCTCCGCGATCGTTTCAGCGACGAACCTGCATAGCGGTTCCTGCTCGGAGGCCGAACGCCCGCTCAAATCTGTACGGGTTTTCCTCCCATGAGGCGGGTTTGTCTACTTATTTCGGTCACAGGGAGGGCGCGGGCTGGGTGAGTCCGAAGTAGTCGTCGCGCATGAACTGGTAGTCGGGCGACACCACCCGGGGGCTCAGGCCCGAGCGGCTGATCCAGTAGCGCAGCATGTGGCGCTTCTGTTCGGGTTTCGCCGGGTCGTCGGTGTAGGGCGTGCGGGAGTGCAGCGTGACGTAGTTGTTCACCAGCTGGATGTCGCCCGGCTCGAGGCCCATGTACAGGGTTATGCCGGGCCGCTGGGGTATGGACTCCAGGTACGCGAAGCAGGCAAGCTCGTCGTCGGTGAGCGGCTCCACGCCGTCGAAACGCTGGGCCGACCGCTGGAAGCCGGTCTTGAGGGTGGCCGACAGCCAGCCGTCGACGTGGCAGTACAGCGACTGCGGGTACCAGCCCCGGCTGCCGGGCGGCTCCTCCATCTTCCAGTCGCAGGCCATCCGCTTGAACAGGACCGGCAGCCACTCGGGGTGCTCCTCCAGCAGGGTGTTGAACATCGTCATCGAGCTGGCGATGATGCTCTCGCCGCCGGTGGGCGACGGCTGAAGGCACATCAGGCCCACGATCTCGACCCCGTCGGAGTGGATGTAGCCGCCGATGTTGGTGGTGTAGGCCCGGGCGTTGGGATCCTGCCTCGGGCCGCGGTCATAGACGTGGTTGAGGAGGGCTCCGTCACGCGTGGTGGGCACCAGCCGGCCGACACGGGAGCAGATCGCCCAGAAGACGGCCGCCGCCGCGGCGCGGTCGAACCTCGGCCCGATGGGGAGGCCCCGCAGCACCACGAAGCCCCTCCCGGTATCGAGCTCATCAACGAACTCCTTGATACGGGCCTCCAGCCCGGGCAGAGGAAACGAATCCGGGGTCAGATCGTGCACGTCGCGGCCCACCACCGCCTCCACGCCGCGCTCAAGTTCATCGAGGTCAGCGCCCGTGAACCGGTAGATCCACTCGTCAGAGTGCTCCAGCTCGTCGGCCCGCCACACCGAAGGTCCCGTCATCGGCTCAGTGCGCATATCCATAGGCGTCCCCTAAGTCGCCGCCATCCTCCCACAGCCGGCGCTCAACCCCCCAGGCCGGTGGGTGGCGGCGAGTCAGATGACCGACGAATAGGGCGAAGCCCGTGTCGGTCGTCTGGCTCGGCGACAGGACCCGCCGGCCGGGACAAACCGACTGACGAAAAGGGCGAAGCCCGTGTCGGTCGTCTGGCTCGGTGACAGGACCCGCCGGCCGGGACAAACCAACCGGCAGCGATAAAGTAATGAGCGCTCAGATCGGATAGGGAGGGGAACTATCGTGGCACGCGATCTCGGCTTCGAAGTCTTCGACTCCGACAACCACATGTACGAGACGGAGGACGCGTTCACCCGTCACCTGCCGCCCGACTACCGGGGCGCCATCCGGTACGTGCAGGTCGAGGGCCGCACCAAGATCGCCATCAAGGGTCAGATCTCGGAGTACATCCCCAACCCGACCTTCGAGGTGGTGGCCCCTCCCGGCGCCCAGGAGGAGTACTACCGGCACGGCAACCCCGACGGCAAGAGCCTGCGGGAGATCTTCGGCAAGCCGATCCGGTGCCCCGAATGGGCCCGCAACGCCGAGGCCCGCCTGCCCCACCTCGACGAGCTCGGCATCCAGGGCTCGCTCATGTTCCCGACGCTGGCCAGCCTGCTCGAGGAACGGATGCGCGACGACCCCGACCTGACCCACACCGTGGTCCACTCCCTCAACCAGTGGATCCACGACGAGTGGACCTTCAACTACCACGACCGGATCTTCGCCACCCCCATCATCACGCTGCCCATCGTCGAGAAGGCCATCGAGGAACTGGAGTGGTGCCTGGAGCGTGGGGCCCGCTGCATCCTGATCCGTCCCGCGCCCGCCTGGGGCCTGCGGGGGCCGAGATCGCCGGGCCTGCCCGAGTTCGACCCGTTCTGGGCCCGGGTCCAGGAGGCCGGCGTGCTGGTGGGCATGCACTCGTCGGACTCGGGCTACGCCGACCTGGCGTCGATCTGGGAGGGCAAGACCGAGTTCCTGCCGTTCAAGCCCAACCCGCTGCGCCTGCTGGTGATGCAGAACCGGGCCATCAGCGACATGATGACCGCGATGGTCTGCCACGGGGCCTTCACCCGGTTCCCGGACCTGCGCATCGCCACCATCGAGAACGGCGGCACCTGGGTGGCGCCCCTGCTGCAGAAGTTCGAGGGCGTCTACAAGAAGATGCCCCAGAACTTCGGTGAGCATCCCGTAGAGGCGTTCAGACGCAACGTCTACGTCAACCCGTTCTGGGAGGACGCCCTGGAGGGCCTGATCGACATCATGAGCCCCGACCGGCTGCTGTTCGGCTCCGACTACCCGCACCCCGAGGGCCTGGGCAATCCCGTCAGCTTCTACGACGATCTGCCCCCGTCACTGTCGGATTCCGACGCGGCCAAGATCATGGGCGGCAACCTGAAGGAACTGCTGGCGGTCTGACCGCCTACGCGAGCCGGAGTTTTCTGAGCGGTGGCAGGGCCTCTGGAGGGCATCAGGGTCATCGAGGTCGCGACATGGATGTTCGTGCCCTCCGGCGGGTCGGTGCTGGTGGACTGGGGCGCGGAGGTCATCAAGGTCGAGAACCCGGCCGGCGGCGACCCCCAGCGGGGGCTGATCACCTCGGGGCTGATCCCCGGCGGAGGGGTCAACTTCATGGTGGAGCAGCCCAACCGGGGCAAGCAGTCGGTGGCCCTCAACATCGCCCACCCCGACGGCCGTGAGGCTCTGCTCAAGCTGGTGGAGACGGCCGACGTGTTCCTCACCAACTACCTGGAGCCGGTGCGGCGCCGGCTCGGCATCGACAACGACGCCATCCGGGCCCGCAACCCGTCCATCGTCATCGCCCGGGGCACCGGGCAGGGTCCAGCCGGGCCCGACGCCGAGAAGGGCGGCTTCGACGGCGCCTCGTTCTGGGCCCGAGGCGGGGTGGCCGCGGTGTTCCCGCCCGACGCGAAGGGATGGCCCCAAGGCCAACCCTCGCCCGCGTTCGGCGACGTGATGGGGGGCATGGCCCTGGCCGGCGCCATCGCCGCGGCCCTGCTCAAACGGGAGCGCACCGGCGAGGCCGCCGTGATCGACGTGTCGCTGCTGGCCACCGCGCTCTGGCAGATCTCGCCGCTGGTGGTGGCGGCCAGGCTCTTCGGGCTCACCTCGCTGCCCCGGGGCGACCGGCGCCGCAATCCGAATCCCGGCGTGGGGGTGTTCCGCACCGCCGACGACCGCTACATCAGCCTGATCCTGCTGCAGAGCGACCGCTACTGGGAGGACTTCGCGGCCCGCCTGGAGCGGCCGATCCTGGTGACCGACGAGCGGTTCAGCACCTCGGAGGCCCGCTCGAAGAACGGGCCGGAGTGCATCGACATCATCGACGAGGCCTTCGCCGGGCGGACCCTGGACGAGTGGAAGGAGCGGCTCGCCGACTTCGAGGGGGTGTGGACCCCGTTCCAGACCCTGGTCGAGCTCTACGACGACCCCCAGGTCAAGGCCAACGACTACCTGCCGGCCATGGAGAGCGCGGCGGGCGAGGCGGTGCAGTTGGTGGCCAGTCCGGCCCAGTTCGACGAGACGCCGGTCGAGGTGGACCGGGCGCCTGAGCTGGGCGAGCACACCGAGCTGGTGCTGGCGTCGATTGGTATCGACTGGGACGAGATAGCCGCCCTCAAGGCCAGCGGCGCCATCCTGTAGCTCGCCGCATGGACACCGGGGACATTGACGCCGGGATGGACTACTCGGCGCCGCCCTATGACCAGTGGGACTCCGCCCAGCCCTACGAGCAGTGGGACCACGCCCGCCGGCACTGCCCGGTGATCGAGGAGCCGGGCTTCAACTTCACCGACGAGCCGGCCCTGCCGAGGTTCACGGTCACCTCCTGGGCCGACACCGACCGCGTCCTGAAGGACTGGCGCACCTTCTCGGCGTCGATCAATGCGGAGGTGATGCGGCCCTACATGGGTGAGCTGCTGCTCGGCCTCGACGGTGAGGAGCATCGCCGTTACCGCAACCTGGTGGCCTACGCCTTCCGCCGCTCGACCCTGGAGCGCTGGCGGGGGGAGCTGATCGAGCCCGTCATCGACCGGCTGCTGGACGGCATCGCGCCGGCCGGCCGGGCCGACCTGGTGGCCGAGGTCACCAGCAAGTTCCCCGTGCAGGTGATCTGCGGGATCGTGGGCGTGCCCACCACCGACCACGAGCAGTTCAACGAATGGGCGGTGAAGATCAACTACGGGCCGCTGTATCCCGAGGAGGGGGTGGCCGCGTCGCAGGCCATGCGCGACTACCTGGAGCCGCTGGTCGAAGCCCGCCGGACCGAGCCCACCGGCGACCTGCTGTCGGAGCTTGTCCACGCCGAGATCGACGGCGCCCGGCTCACCGACGAGAAGATCTACGGGTTCCTGCGCCTGCTGCTGCCGGCCGGGGCCGAGACCACCTACCGGGCGTTCGGATCGTGCCTGCTGGCCCTGCTGGACCGGCCCGAGGCCATGGCCCGGGTGCTGTCCGACCGCTCGCTGGTGCCGGCCGCGGTGGAGGAGACCCTGCGCTGGGAGACGTCGGTGACGATGGTGGCCCGCCGGGCTACTGCCAACACCGAGATAAGGGGCTGCCCGGTGCCGGCCGGGTCGTCCGTCTCCGTCATCAGCGGATCGGCCTCGCGCGACGAGACCCGCTGGGATGATGCCGGTGAGTGGAGACTCGACCGGGTGCCTCAGCAGCACATGGCCTTCGGTACGGGACCGCACCAGTGCCTGGGCATGCACCTGGCCCGCATGGAGCTCGAGGCGGGAATCAACGCCGTGCTCGACCGCCTGCCCAACCTGCGTCTCGACCCCGACGCCGAGCATCCCGCGATCAGCGGTTACGCCTTCCGCGGCCCCCCGAAGCTGCCAGTCCTCTTCGACCCGCCCTGACTGGCGTTTAGCCGATCCCTTTTGAGTATTTTCATATGATGTAGTTGCATCCGTTCACACCTCCCGCTACGATCCCGGCATGGACCCTGCGATCGCTGCGACGCTCATCGGCATCATGGTGGCGGCCCTTCTTGGTGTGTTCGCGAGCGCCTTCCATCTGCTTCGCTCCGACTTCAAGGACTTCCGCTCCGACCTCAAGGACTTGCGCGCCGAGAACCGTGCCGATCACATCGAGACCAACAAGAGGATGGACCGGCTTGAGGCGAAGGTGGACAGTCTGATCCTGGCACTGGCCCGGGCCGGTTGGTTGGTCGATCCGCAGGCGCCCCAGCCGCCGACCGACCCGCAGGATTAGGGGCAGGGGCGGTGGATCCGGCGATCGCCGCGACGCTCATCGGCGTGCTGGCGAGCGCGCTCATCGGCGTGCTGGCCGGCGCCTTCCACTTATTGCGCTCCGACATCCGTCGGGTGGAGGGGAAGCTGGACAACCTGGTTCTGGCGTTGGCGCGGGCTGGCTACCTGACCGACCCTCAGTCTCCGGATCCGACTGCGAACTCGGCGCCCGGTTAGGTGGGCTGGGACTGGAGGGCTAGCCGGGCGACGTTGCGGCGGTGGTGGGAGGCTGAGCCGAGGTGGAGCTCGCCCACCTTGGCCCGGCGCAGGAACAGGTGCAGGTCGTGCTCCCAGGTGTAGCCGATGCCGCCGGCTAGTTGCAGGCCGTCCTGCACGCAGCGGCGCTGGGCCTCGCCCGCGGCCGCCTTGGCCATCGAGGCGGCCAGTGTCCGGTCGGGGTGGTCCTCGGCCAGCGTCAGTGCCGCGTAGTACACCAGCACCCGGGCCCGTTCGACGTCGCGGTACATGTCGGCCAGCTTGTGCTTGACCGCCTGGAACGAGCCGATGGGCACGCCGAACTGGACGCGCTCCTTGGCGTGGGCGTTGATGATGTCGAAGATCTGCTGGCAGGCACCCAGGGTGACCGCCGCGACAGCGGTGACCGACTCCTCCAGCGCTCGGCGGACCGCGCCGGTGGCGTCGGCTTGGCCCAGCAGCCGGTCAGCGGGCACTCGCACACCGTCGAGGCCGATGGTGGAGTGGCGGACACCGGGATCGATGGGTACCACCTCGTGTGCCTGCACCGACGATCCCGGAACCAGCACCACCCGCACGTCGCCGTCGAGGCGGACCACGGTGGCGATCTCGTCGGCGCTGGCGCCGTCTACCACGTAGTGCTTGGTGCCTGACAGCACCAGGTCGTCGCCGTCGCGGCGGGCGGTGGCCCGCACGCCGGCCGGGTCCCACGTCCCGGCGCCCTCGTCGACCGCGACCGTGCCGGTGGCACGGCCCGCGGCGACGTCGGCCAGCAACGGCGCGGCGCCTTCAGGACCGGCCGTCTCGAGCACCAGCGGCGCGAACTGGGTGGCGGTGGCCACGAACGGGCCGGGCGCGGCGTGGCGGCCCAACTCCTCCAGCACGATGGCCAGCTCCACCCAGCCGTAGCCCAAGCCGCCAGCATGCTCGGGCAGGGCCATGGCCGGCCATTCGAGCCCCACCAGCGTGTCCCAGAGCGCCCGGCCGTCGGATTCGCCGTCGGCCACGGCCCGGGCCAACTCTGGCGGCGCCTCCGCGTCGAGCACGTCGCGCACCGCCCGCTGTAGCTCCAACTGGTCTTCAGTGAACTCGAACTCCATCGCCTCTAGCCCCTCCTCGAGCACCCGGCGAGAATCTCGGGAGGGTTGTGTGTGCTGGAGGCACACAAATCGCACCGAGATTCTCGGAGGGCCGTTGGAGCGGATCGCATCGCCTCAGCCTCGGGGTTGGCCGAGGACCCGCTCGGCGATGATGTTGCGGTGGATCTCGCTGGTCCCGCCGCTGATCGTGCCCGCGAAGGTGAAGAAGTACCGGTCGGCCCACGACAGCGCGGCCCGGTCGCTCTCGTAGGGCGACTGCGCGTCCGGTGGCACGGTCCGGTCCAGCGCGGCCGGACCCAGCGCCTCCAGCATCAGCAACGCCAGCTTCTGCTGGGCCTCCGAGCCCAGCAGCTTCAGCAGCGACTGGTCGGCGACGTGCAGGCCCCGCCGGCTTCGGGCCAGTTGGCGCTGGCCCAGCAGGCGCAGCGCCCACGAGTCCATGATCGAGCTTCCCAGCCCGTCGAGAACCACCGGGTCGCCGGCCGCGCCCGCACCGGCGCCGTCGTTGAGCTGCTCGAGCATGTCGTCGAGCATCCGGTCGAGGCCCTGAGACCACAGGATCCACAGCATCTCGCGCTCATGGGCCAGCGAGCCGGTGCACACCCGCCAGCCGTCGTTGAGTTCGCCGACCAGGTTCTCGAGCGGCACCTCCACGTCATCGAAGAACACCTCGTTGAAGTCGGGTTCGGGGCGGGTGATGTCGCGGAAGGGCCTTCGCACCAGGCCGGGCGTGTCGGTCTCGATGATCAGAGCGGAGATGCCCTTGTGCTTGGGGGCGTCGGGGTCGGTGCGCACGAAGGCCAGCAGCACGTCGGCGTGGTGGGCGCCGGAGGTCCAGACCTTCTGGCCGTTGACGATGAAACGGTCGCCGTCGAGCACCGCCCGGGTGGACAGCCCGGCCAGGTCGCTGCCCGCGCCCGGCTCGCTCATGCCCAGCGCCGCGGTCCTCTCCGCCCGCATGATGGGCACCGCCCAACGGTGCTTCTGCTCGTCGGTGCCGAAGGTGATGATCGACGCGCTGACGATGCCCAGCCCCTGAGGGTTGAAGCTCTGGGTGATGCGGCGCCGTCCGAGCTCCTCCCAGAACACCGCCTGCTCGTAGAGGTCGGCGTTGCGCCCGCCGAACTCGGGCGGGTAGCCGGGCACCAGCCAGCCGTCGTCGAACATCCGGCACTGGAACTGTTGGGACCAGGCCGGGATGTCGGCGCTGGACCGGGGCCGGACGGCCGTGGCCGCCTCGTCGGGCAGGTTGGCGTCGAGCCAGGCCGAGAACTCGGCCCTGAATGCCTCCACCTCAGGTGAATAGGTCAGGCGCACCCTGTTCCGCAGCGTACTGGTTCGGCTCGTGGGCCGTGCAAGACTGACCGGGATGGAGATCCCACTCGCGTCGGGCCCGATGCTGCGGCCGTCGTCGTGGCGGGGCGCGATGCTGCTGCGCTCGCAGTACCCCGACGCGTCGCCCATCTGCGGTGGCACCGACCTCATGGTCGACATCAACTTCGGCCGGGCCCGGCCGGCCACGCTGCTGGACCTGACATCGGTCGAGGACATCGACTCGTGGGAGCTGATCGACGACGGCCGGACGGTGCGCATCGGCGCGGGAATGTCCTACACCAGGATCATCGACGAGTTGAGCGGCCTGTGCCCCGCGCTGGCTCAGGCGGCCCGCACGATCGGTTCGCCCCAGATCCGCAACCGTGGCACCGTGGCCGGCAACCTCGCCACCGCCTCGCCGGCCGGCGACTCCCATCCGGTGCTGCTGGCGTGCTGGGCGCAGGTGGAGGCCGAGTCGGTACGGGGGTTGCGCCTCATCGACATCGACGACTTCTTCGTGGGGCCCAAGCGCAGTGCGCTCGAGCCCGACGAGCTGATACGGGCAGTGCGGGTGCCGGCCGCGACCGGTCCGCAGCAGTTCGCCAAGGTCGGGCCGCGCAACGCCATGGTGATCGCCACGGTGTCGTTCGCCCTGAACTTGGACACGGCCACACCGCGCGTCGGGACCGGGATCGGCTCAGCCGGTCCGACTCCGTTGCGGGCCCGAGCGGCGGAACAGATGCTCCAGGACTCCCTGGACGACCGCTGGGACGCGCCCGGCTCCGTCGACGAGGACGTGGGCCGGCAGTTCGGTGCCCTGGTAGCGGAGGCCGCCTCCCCCATCGACGATGTGCGGGGCAGTGCCGAGTACCGGAGGCACGCTCTGGCGGTGCTGGGCCGGCGATGCCTCAGCTGGGCGCTACAGGACCTGGGCGAGGGGGAGGTCGCGGCGTGAGGGTGAACGTCACCGTCAACGGCGTGGCCCACAGCGTGGACCATGTGTGGGCGCTGGAGAGCCTGCTGGACTTCCTGCGGGAGCGGGTCGGCCTCCGGGGCACCAAGAACGCCTGCGAGCAGGGCGAGTGCGGATCGTGCTCGGTCTACGTTGACGGGGTGCTGGTGTGCTCCTGCCTGGTGGCGGCGGTGCAGGTGGAGGGCCGCTCCGTCGTGACCGTGGAGGGCCTCGACTCCGGCGGCGGCATGCATCCGGTGCAGCAGGCCTTCCTCGATGCGGGCGCTGTGCAGTGCGGGTTTTGCACGCCGGGGATGGTCGTGGCCGCCCATTGCCTGCTGGCCGACAATCCCGACCCCGACGACCTGACGGTGCGGGAGGAGCTGTCGGGCAACCTGTGCCGCTGCACCGGCTACCAGAAGATCCTCGACGCCGTGCATCTGGCCGCCGAACGCACCGGTGCTGCGCCATGACCGCACGGGTCCGGCCATGACGGTCATCGAAACGCCGACGCGGATCACGACCCCGTCAGTGGTGGACGGGGTGGGGGCGTCGGCGACCCGGCCCGACGGTGTCCCCAAGGTGGACGGCTCGTTCATCTACTCCTCCGACGAGTACCACGACGGGTCGCTGTGGGGGGTCACCCTGCGGAGCCCCCACCCGCGGGCCCGGATCCTGGCGATCGACACGTCGCAGGCCGAGGGGATCGACGGCGTGAGGTGCGTGCTGACCCACCGGGACGTGCCGGGCTCCAAGACCTACGGCATGAAGGTCTACGACGAGCCGGTGCTGGCCTTCGACGAGGTGCGGTACCAGGGCGAGCCGGTGGCGGTGGTGGCGGCCAGCCATCCCGAGATCGCCCGGCGGGCGTGCGAGCTGATCGTCGTGGACTACGAGGAGTTGGTGCCCAATACCGATCCGGAGATGTCGCTGACCGGGCGGGTCGATGGTCTGTTCGGCGGGGGTCTGGCCCGTCACGTGAGGATCCGCCACGGCGACGTGGGCGCGGCCCGTGCCCTGGCGGATGTCGTCGTCGAGGGCCGCTACGAGATGGGCACCCAGGACCCTGCGTTCCTGGGGCCGGAGTCGGGTCTGGCCGTCCCGCTGGGCGACGGCGGCGTGGAGCTGTACGTGTCGTGCCAGAACCTCCACCTCGACCAGCAGCAGGTGGCCGACTGCCTGGGCCTGCCCCTGGACAAGGTGCGGCTGGTGCTCTCGGGCGTCGGCGGTGCCTTCGGCGGCAAGGAGGACCTCAACGTCCACATCCACGCCTGCATGCTGGCTCTTCGCACCGGCCGGCCGGTGCGGATGGTCTACAGCCGCGAGGAGTCCTTCTTCGGCCACGTGCACCGCCACCCGGCCATCGCCGACATCGAGTTGGGGGCCACCCGCGACGGTCGGCTGCTGTTCACGAAGGTGCGGCTGGTGCTCGACGGCGGCGCCTACACGTCCACCTCGCAGGTGGTGATAGCCAACGGCTGCTACTTCGCGGCGGGGGCCTACGACGTGGCCAACGTCGAGATCGACGGGTTCGCCACCTATACCAACAACCCGCCCTGCGGGGCGATGAGAGGCTTCGGCGCGGTTCAGTCCTGCTACGCCATCGAGTCGGCCATGGACCGGCTGGCCGCTGCGCTGGAGATGCATCCGCTGGAGCTGCGGATGCGCAACGCCATCGGCGAGGGCGACATGCTGCCCACCGGGCAGCCGGTCGACGGTCCTGCACCGGTGCAGGAGATCCTGGCGTACCTGCGCGACCTGCCGCTGCCCGCCGGCGTCGATCACGGGACCGCCGACATGCGGGCCCGCCCCGGCGGCGTGGGCAACGTCACCCGGGGAGAGGGCATCCGGCGGGGGGTGGGCTATGCGCTGGGCATGAAGGCGATCGGCTTCTCCGGCGGGATGGACGACACCTGCACCGCCCGGGTGACGGTGTGGATACGGGACGGCGAGCCGGTCGCCGAGGTCTACTGCGCCGGCCCCGAGCTGGGCCAGGGCGTGGTGACCCTGGAAGCTCAGATCGCCCGCACCGAGCTGGGGGTGCGGACCGTGGAGCTGCGGGACAAGGACACCGACATCGCCGAGTCGGGGGCCTCCTCCGCGTCGCGCCAGAGCTGGATGACGGCTGGGGCCGTGGCCGGCGCGTGCGGGCTGGTGCGCGACGAGATCCTGGCCCGGGGCGCGCGAGCGCTGGGCCGCCCCGCCGGCGAGCTGACCCTCGATGGCCCCGAGATCCGCGACCCCGCCGGCCACCCGCTGGTGCCGGTGGCCGAGGTCCTGGGACCCGAGGCGGTGTCGCACGCCTTCACCTACCGCCACCGCCCCACCGAGCCCGTCGACGACGAGCGCGGCCAGGGCAACGCCCACGTCGCGTTCGCCTACGCCGCCCACCGGGCCGTCGTGGACGTGGACGTCGAGCTGGGCCTGGTCAAGGTGGTCGAGATGGCCACCGCCCAGGACGTCGGCAAGGCCATGAACCCGGCAGGGGTCGAGGGCCAGATCGAGGGCGGCACGGTCCAGGGCCTCGGGCTGGCCGTCATGGAGGAGCTTCAGATCACCGACGGCAGGGTTCGCAACCCGTCGTTTACCGACTACCTGATCCCCACCATGCTCGATGTCCCGCCCATGCCGATGAAGATCTTCGAGTTCCCCCACCCCGACTCCCCGTACGGGCTCAACGGCGTCGGCGAGCCTCCCAACCTGTCGTCCACGCCGGCCATCCTCAACGCACTGCGGGACGCCACCGGCCTGGAGCTGCCCCGAGCACCCGTCCGTCCGTCGGACCTGATCACCGAACCCCCGGACGGGCGAGCAGAGCCCGAATAGGCTGCACTATCGCGCGATTCCGGGAGGGAGCGATGTTCCGAGTCCGACGCACCATCGCCGTGCTGGGCGCCGCGGTCGTGCTGGCTGCAGCCTGCGGCAACAGCCCCAGCGGTGACGGGGCCGCCCCCACTCCCGACACCGCGGCACCAACCACAGCCGCGCCGGTCACGACCGCGGCCGACGTTCCCGAGCCCGACGCGGTGGTGGAGGCCCCGGAGCCCGACGCTTCCGAGCCGGATGAGCCGACCGCCGACGAGCCGGCCACCACCGAGGAGGCTCCCGAGCCGGCCGCCGACGAGCTGGATGCCGCCGAGGCTCCCGAACCCGAGACTGACGACCCCGCCCCGACGACGACCACCGAACCGGTCGTCGAGGAGCCGGTCGACCCCTACCCCCACCGCCACGACTTCGTGCCCCTCGACGGGGTGCCCGGAGTCACCGTCGACGAGATCCGGGTGGCCGTCATCGGCACCGGCAAGAACAACATTCTGGGGACCTGCATCCTCCCGTGCTTCCACACCGGGATCCAGGCGTACTTCGACTACGTCAACGACGCGGGCGGCGTGTACGGGCGCCGGCTGGTGATCGGCGAGCTCCTCGACGACGAGCTCGGCTTCAACCAGCAGCGCTCGCTCGAGGTGATCGACGGCAACAACAGCCTGGCCGCGTTCCAGGCCACGCTCCTTCCCTCGGGGTGGGGCCCGCTGAACGACGCCGGGATTCCGACGTTCACCTGGAACATCCACAGCGCGGACTCGGTCAACCGGGACGCCATCTTCGGGAGCTTCGTGATCGGGTGCGCGGGATGCACCCAGAGGGGCCTGCCCTGGCTGGCCGCCCACGCGGGCGCCGGCCGGGTGGCGCTGCTCGGCTACGGCGTGTCGGAGACCTCGAAGGTCAACACCCAGGCATCGGCGGACTCCATCAGGCTCTATGGCGCCGATGTGGGCGGGCTGGAGGTGGCCTACGTCAACGACGACCTTGCCTTCGGGCTGCCCAACGGCATTGGGCCTGAGGTCACCCAGATGATCGATGCCGGCGTGGACTTCATTGCCGCGTCAATGGACCTCAACGGCATGCTCACACTGGCCCAGGAGCTGGAACGGCAAGGGGTGAGGGATCAGATCACGATGCTGCACCCCAATACCTACGACGTCGACTTCGTGGCCGCGGCCGGCGGCCTCTTAGACGGCGACTACGTGCTGGTGCTGTTCGTCCCCTTCGAGTACCAGAGCAGCAGCCCGCTGCGACACGCATACGACCAGTGGGTGCCGGCCCACGGCGGCCCGACGGCTGAGCAGACCATGGCGGGCTGGATCAACGCCGACATGCTGGTGACCGGGCTGCTGGAGGCCGGACCCGAGTTCGACCGGCAGGCGATCATCGATTCGCTGAATCGGATCACCTATGGCGCGGGCGGCTTGATCAACCCCATCGACTGGACCCGCCAGCACACCGCGGTCGTGCCCGGCGTCTTCGACCACGCCTACGCCCAGGAGTGCGTGTCCTATGTCCGGGTCGAGCAGGGGTCGTTCGTCACGTTCCTCCCCGAGCCGTGGATGTGCTGGCCGGGCGACACGGACGCCTGGTCGGAACCGACTCCCACCGACTTCGCGGGCTGACTCCCGGTCACTGATCCGCAGGTCCCGATCACCGCCGGTTTGGAGCACTGAAGGTGAGCGGGGCGGGCGGCTTCTTCGAGGACCTGTTCCGGGGCTTGCTCCAGGGCACGCCACCTGGGGCCGTGTATGCCCTGGTCGCTCTCGGCTTCGTGCTCACCTACAAGACCTCCGGCGTGTTCAACCTGGCCTTCGGCGCCCAGGCCTACATCTCGGCGGCCATGTACTTCAAGGCTCACACCCTGTGGGGCTGGCCCAAGTGGGCCGCGCTGGTGGTCTCGGCCTTCGTGCTGGCGCCGCTGATCGGCCTAGTGCTGGAACGGCTGATCTTCCGGCACCTGCGCACCGCCTCAGCGGTCTCCAAGCTGGTGGTGGCCCTCGGCCTGAGCGTGGCCCTGCCGGAGCTGTTCAACCAGGCAGCCCGCTTCACGGCCGTCGCCGGACGGCAGATCACCGGCATCATCCCCGACGGCGCCAGTGTGTTCTACGACCCCTTCGGGGTGTACCGCTTCAACCGCGACGAGTTGGCGATGATGGCGGTGGCCCTGGCCGCCACCCTGCTCCTGGCCGCCCTGTTCCGGTTCACGATGATCGGCCTGGCCATGCGCGCGGTGGTGGAGAGCCCCCGGATGACCGAGCTGAGCGGCATCAACGCCGACCGGACCTCCGCGTTCGCCTGGGCCCTGTCGAGCACCTTCGCGGGCCTGGCCGGCGTGCTGATCGCCCCCAGGTTCAACTCTCTGCTCTCCACCGACTTCTTCACGCTGGTGGTGATCGCGGTGGCGGCCGCCGCCGTCGGAAAGCTGGTGAGCCTGCCGCGGGCCCTGCTCGGCGGCCTGGGTCTCGGCTGGCTCATCGCGGTTTTCAACACGTTCCTGCCCCGCTGGTCCGGCGACCACACTTGGCTGCGGCCCTTCCAGGAGAACCTCACGCCGTCGCTGCCGTTCGTGGTGCTGTTCGCGATCCTGGTGCTGTGGCGGGCCATCGGACGCGAGCGGGAGGCCTCCGATCCGCTGTCGGGAGTCGATCCGCCGCCGCCCGCTCTGGCCGCGCTGGCGCGGCACCCGAAGCTCACCCTGTTCACCCGGCTGTTCGGCGTCGGGTTCATCGCGGTGGTCGGCTCGGTGGTGTGGTTCAGGGCCGGTGTGCTCTGGATGCACCTGGTAACCACCGCGGTGATCATGGCGGTGATCTACCTGTCGGTGACGGTGATCACCGGCATGGCCGGGCAGATCTCGCTGTGCCAGGGGACCTTCGCGGCGATCGGCGGGTTCACGATCTTCCAGATGGCGGACCGCTTCAACATGTCGGTACTGGCTGCGGCCCTGCTGGGCGCGGGGGTGGCGGCCGCGGTCGGGGCGGTGCTGTCGCTGCCGGTGCTGCGCCTGGGCGGGGTATGGCTGGCCATCGCCACCCTGGCGTTCGCCTTCTTCTTCGACGCGGTGATGGTCAAGTTCTCCTGGGTCGGGGGCGGGACCACGGCCCTGCTCACCGGCACCCGGGTGCCCCGGCCGCTGGTAGGCCCCATCGACTTCGCCAGCGACCGGGCGTTCCTGGTGCTGGCGGTGGTGGTTCTGGTCATCGTGTCGGTCGTCGTGATCCAGCTGCGTGAGGGGACCGTCGGCCGGACCCTCACCGCGCTGCGGGGCAGCGAGGTGGCCGCGGCGTCGATCGGCATCTCGGCCGCCCGGGCCCGCATCATCGCCTTCGCGGTGTCGGCGGCCATCGCGGGGCTCGGCGGGGCGCTGCTGTCCATGCACCAGCAGAACGTGAACTACAGCACCAACTTCGGCCCGGTGAACGCCCTCTTCTGGCTGGTGATCGTGGTCGCGCTGGGGGCCCGGACCGTGGAGGGAGCCATCCAGGCCGGGGCCGCCTTCGCCCTGTTCGAGCCGCTGATCCTGAAGGGTGACCTGCTGGCCTGGATCCTGCGGGGCGAGGACCACCTGCCCGGGCTGCTCCCCATCTCTGGCAGCTGGCGGCTGGTCCTGTTCGGCATGATGGCCATCCAGTTCGCCCGCCATCCCGAGGGCCTGGTCGAGCACGGCAAACGTCGTGCGTCGGCTCGCATCAACCGCTGGCTCGAGGCCCGCGAGGGAGCGGCACCGTGACCGCGCTGCTGGCGGCGTCGGGCGTGAGCGTGGCCTTCTCGGGCATCCGCGCCCTGAACGATGTGAGCCTGCGGGTCGAGGCCGGAGAGCGGGTGGGCCTGATCGGACCGAACGGAGCCGGCAAGACCACCCTGTTCAACTGCCTGCTCGGGATCCTGCAGCCCGACTCGGGGCGGGTGATGCTCAACGGCGTCGATGTGGGCGGATGGCCGGTGCACCGGCGGGCCCGGGCCGGCATGAGCCGCACCTTCCAGCGGGTGGAGCTGTTCTCGGACACGACCGTGCGCGAGCACCTGCTGATCGCCGAGCGGATCCGCAACGGCTCCGGCGCGTTCTGGAAGGACCTGATCGGCCGGGGACGCCCCCGGCCCGAGGAGATCGCAGCCTGCGACGAGGTGCTTGAACTGCTCGGCATCGTCGAGCTGGCTGATCAGCCGGTGGAGTCGCTCAGCCTCGGTCGGAGCCGGCTGGTGGAGGTCGGGCGGGCGCTGATGACCGGCCCCCAGGTGCTGCTGCTAGACGAGCCGTCGTCGGGACTGGACCGGGACGAGACGCAGGCACTGGCCGGCACGCTGCGGGCCGTGCAGGAGTCCAGGGGCTACGCCGTTCTGCTGGTGGAGCACGACGTGTCGCTGGTGGCCGACTTCACCGAGCGCGCCTACGTGCTCGACTCGGGGTCGCTCATCGCCGAAGGCTCAACGGCCGAGGTGCTGGCCGATCCTGCGGTCAGGCGCGCCTACCTGGGTAGCTTCGAGGTCTCGTGATCATGGTTGTGGGCCGCGCCTCGACGAACTTCCGGCGGAAGTGGGTCATATTTGCCTCTTTCGGCCGGATGTTGGCGGGAGCGGGGCAGGTCTCGTGATGGCGCCCATCCTCGAACTGCGCGACGTTGAGGCCGGCTACGGGCCGTTCCGGGCGCTGTTCGGCGTGTCCCTGTCGGTCGGCCCTGGGGAGTCAGTGGCCCTGGTCGGCGCCAACGGCGCGGGCAAGACCACCCTGGCCCGCCTGTCCTGCGGACTGGTGGCGCCCAGCGCCGGGACCGTGCTGGTGGACGGCGAGGAGGTCGGATCGGGCCGGCCCTCGGCCTGGCGGTTCGTGCGAGCCGGAGTGGCCCACGCCCCCGAGGGGCGCTCGGTGTTCGCGTCGCTCACCGTGGAGGAGAACTTGGCGCTGTCGTTCCATCGGGCCTTTGGTCGGGCCGGGCTGGCGGGCGCCCTGGACCGCGCCTACGAGCTGTTCCCCCGGCTGGGCGAGCGGCGCACGCAGGTGGCGGGCACGCTGTCGGGCGGCGAGCAGCGCATGCTGTCGCTGGCCCGGGTGCTGGTGGAGTCGCCCCGGCTGCTGATCGCCGACGAGCTGTCGCTCGGTCTGGCGCCGATGATCGTGGACCAGGTGTTCGAGACGCTGGGCCGGATCCGGGCCGCCGGCACCGCGCTGCTGATCGTCGAGCAGCAGGTCGGCCACGCCCTGGAACTGTGCGACCGGGCCGCGGTCCTCGAGCACGGGCTCATCACCTGGCAGGGTCCCTCGAAGGAGGCCGGAGCGGTTCTGGAGTCCCGCCTGTTCGAGACAGGAGCAGCCCGCTGATGCCGGAGCCGCTGGAGCGTCGGGCTGTAATCAGCGGGGCGGCCCAGTCCGACATCGGCCGGCGCCTGTACCGCACCGGCATCGACCTCACCGTCGAGGCCGCACTGCGGGCCATCGACGATGCCGGGCTCACCACAGCCGACATCGACGGCGTATCGACCTACCCCGGCTTCGGAGGATCCTTCGGCGGGGCCATGGGGGCCGAACTGCACGAAGCGCTGCGGCTGTCGCTCAACTGGCGCAGCTCCGGCGTTGAGACGGCCGGTCCGCTGGGCGCGGTCCACAACGCGATCCTGGCGGTGGCGACCGGAGTCGCCCGCCACGTGCTGGTCTTCCGCACGGTGGTCGAGGGCAGCGGCGGGCCTCTACGTCCCGGCACCGGAGGCGGTGGAGGTGGCGGGACGTCCGGGTCGGCCGGTCCGTTCCAGTTCATGATCCCCTACGGAGCGGCCTCGGCGGCGTGCTGGGTGGCCTGCTACGCCCGCCGCCACATGCACGACTACGGCACCACCCGCACGCAGTTAGGCGCCATAGCGGTCAACGGCCGGGCCAACGCGGCGGCCAACCCCAAGGCCATCTACACCGACCCCATGACCATCGACGACTACCTGGCCGTGCGCATGGTCAGCGAGCCGCTGTGCCTCTACGACTGCGACGTGCCCTGCGACGGGTCCACCGCGGTGGTGGTCTCCCATCGCGACTACGCACCCGACGTACCGGCGGGCGCGGTAGGCGTCAACGCCATAGGCACCGCCATCAGGGGCCGGCCCTCCTGGGACCAGTTCGACGACCTGACGTCGATGATGATGCGCCACACCGCGGCCTCCATGTGGGAGCGCACCGAGCTGAGCGTCGACGACGTGGACACCGCCCAGCTCTACGACGGCTTCAGCTGGCTCACCCTCGCCTGGATCGAGGCCATGGGCTTCTGCGGCAAGGGCGAGAGCGGCGCCTTCGTGGAGGGCGGCATCAACATCGGGCCCGATGGAGCGGTGCCCCTCAACACCTCCGGTGGCCAGCTGTCGGCGGGCCGGCTGCACGGGTTCGGTCATCTGCACGAGGCGGTGATGCAGCTGCGGGGCACGGCCAACATCGGTGTCGATGACTGCGAGGTTGTGGCGGTGGGCGCGGGCGGAGGCCCCGAGACCGGCAGCCTGCTGCTCACCAAGGGACCGTCATGAGCGACGGTCCTCCCCGGTTCGTGCTGGCCTCGCCCGAGAGCGACTTCTACTGGCGCTCCGGTGCCGACGGCCGGCTTCGCATCCAGCGCTGCGGCGACTGCGGGCGCTGGATCCACCCGCCCGGCCCGGTGTGCCCGTTCTGCCACTCGCGCCGGATCAGCCCCGAGCCGGTGGCGGGCACGGGCACGGTGGCCACCTACACCGTCAACCACAAGGAATGGATCCCGGGGTTCACGCCACCCTACGTGTTCGCCTTCGTCGAGCTGGACGAGGACCCGACCGTACGGATCGGCACCAACATTGTCGGCTGCGAGATCGACGAGGTGGAGATCGGCATGCGGGTGGAGGTCTTGTTCGAGGAGAGCGGCGAGTGGCATGTGCCGCTGTTCCGGCCCATCCAGGAAGGACCCTGATGGCGCTGATAGACCTCGACGGGTTGCTCGGCTGCCTTGAGATGCGAGAGCTGGAGCCCGGGGTGTGGACCGGACCCAGCCTGGAGATGGACTACCCCAGGGTCTTCGGCGGCCAGCTGCTCGCTCAGGCGGTGGCGCTGGGCGCGGCCACCACCGACGGCAAGACCGTCAAGTCCCTGAGCTGCCTGTTCCCGCGTGAGGCCCGCCGGACCGAGCCGCTGGACTTCGAGGTGGAGGAGACCCAGACCGGGCGGACGTTCGCAGTCCGCCGGATCCGGGCGAGCCAGCAGCACAAGACCGTGTTCGTGGCCCTGCTCTCGATGCACGTTCCCGAACCCGAGACACCGCCGGACCTCGAACACCAGGACCCTGCCCCCGAAGCGGCCGGACCCGGCGAGGCCGCCGAGGTGGACCTGAACATGATCCCGTGGACGACCAGGGTGGTGGACGGCACCGACCTGCGTGCCAGGGAACGGGGTCCGGCCGACTATGCCTTCTGGATGCGAGTCTCCGACCGCCGGCTGCCCGACGATCCGAACGTCCACCAAGCACTGCTGGCCCACGCCACCGACCTGACCGTGGTGGGCACCGTGCTGCGCCCGGTTGAAGGAATCAGCCAGGCCGACGCCGGGCACCGGCTGCACACTGCCGTCACCAGCCACACCATGTGGTTCCACCGGCCGTTCCGCATCGACGACTGGTGCCTCGTGGCCCAGCACTCGCCCACACTCGCGGGGGGCCGGGGCTTCGGCCACGGCCACGCCTACTCCGCTGGCGAGCTGGTCGCCTCCTTCGGCCAGGAGTGCATGATCCGCCCCATCGCCTCCTAGCGATGAGCACTCCAACGGTGCCTGCCGGCGCGCGCCCGGCCCTGGTGGTGAACGCGTCGGTGATGGCCACCGTCTCTACCGTCCTGCCCGGGTTCCTGGTCGGAGCCCTGTCGGTCCAGATCAGCGCCGACATGGGCGTGTCGGAGGCGGTCTACGGGTGGGGTCTCGGATCGTTCTTCGGGGCGGCGACGATCGGGTCGATCATGCTGGGGCGACTGGCGCAGAGGATCGGAGCCCTCAACCAGATGACGCTCGCGTTGGCACTGTCGGCTGCGGTGCAGGTCTCGCTGGCCGCCACCGCCCGCTCGTTCGCGGCGGTGGTCGGATTCCTGATCGTGGCCGGGCTGGCCAATGCAGCCAACCAGACCTCCATCAACCTGGCTCTGGCCCAGGCTCAGCTGCGACGGCTCGGCCTGGCCGTCTCGATCAAGCAGTCCGGGATGCCCACAGCCACGCTGCTGGCCGGCTTCTCGGTGCCGGCACTGGCGCTCACCGTGGGATGGCGCTGGGCCTACGTGGCTTGTGCCGTCTTCACGCTGGTGTCGCTGGCGGTGGTGCGGTTGACGGTTGGCTCCTCCCCTCCGGCGATCGCGGCCCGGATGCCCGAGCCCGAGTCGTCCTCCCGGGACCTGGTCTGGGCCGCGGTGGTGGGTGCGTTCCTGGCATTCAGCGCAGGCTCGCTCATCGCGTGGGGTGTCGGCTCAGGGGTGGACGCCGGACTCGGCGAGGGCATGGCCGGGCTCTTCCTGAGCATCGGAGCGGCCACCGGCATCACGATGCGGGTCGTGGGCGGCTGGATGTCGGACACGATGAGGGTCAAGCCCTTCCGGGTAGGAGGCGTCAGCGCCCTGATGGGAGCGGTCGCCATGGCCGCGCTGGCGCTGCGCTCGCCGGGAACCCACGTGGCCGCCATGCTGGCGGCCTTCGGCGCGGGCTGGATCTGGCCGGTGTTCACCAACTTCGGGGTCGTGCGGGCCAACCCTCGGGCGGCCGGAGCCGCGACCGGGATCACTCAGATGGGCGTCTACGTCGGCGTGTTCGTGGCCCCCCTGGTCACCGGCTGGCTCATCGAGCACCACGGCTACCAGGCCATGTGGCTGGCGGTGTCGGCGTCGGCGGTCATCGGCGCGGTGGTGTCGATCCGCATCGCCGACCGGTTCTGACACCGGGCCGACCGGGTGCGCGGGTAGGTGGTCGGTCTCGCAGCGGTGCGGCGCGATGGTCCACTATGGGGCCATGACCAGCGACATTCTCGACAGGGCGGCCGTGGCCATCGACGGCAACGTGATGTTCGAGCCCGACGGCCGCCCCTTCGGCCTGGGACTGCCGAGCGACGGGCTGGGCTCCAGCCACCGGCTGCGGGACGGCGTCACCATGATCGAGTCGTTCGCGCACGTGCATGTGGTGGAGACCGACTCGGCCGCCATCGTGTTCGACTCCAGCGTCCCCGACCTCGGGCCGCGGGTGGCCGAACGGATCCGGGGCGGCACCGGAGCGCCGGTGAGCCATCTCGTTCTCACCCACGGTCATCGTGACCACGCCGGAGGCGCCGGCGCGCTGATCGACGGGCTGACCGGTGCCGGGACACGTCCCCGGCTGGTGGGCCACCAGTCGCTGCCGGCACGGCTGGCCCGGTACCGGCTGACCGACGGCTACAACCAGGTCATCAACCAGCGGCAGTTCGGGCGAGTCCCCAACTGGGACCTGGCCGGCGGCTGGGCCTTCGAAGTCCCCGACCTGGACCTGGCGTTCAGCGACCGTCTGCAATTCGATGTCGGCGGCCTCGAGGTAGAGCTGCGTCATGTGCGGGCCGAGACCGACGACCACCTGTGGGCCTGGATTCCCGAGCGGGCCGTCGCCGTGACCGGCGACCTGATGCTGTGGCACTTCCCCAACGCCGGCAACCCGGCCAAGGCTCAGCGCTACCCGCTGGAGTGGGCGGCCGCGCTGCGCGACATCGCCGATGCCGGCCCCGAGCTGCTGCTGCCCGGACATGGGCTCCCGATCGGCGGAGCCGAACGGATCCGCCACGTGCTGCTCGACACGGCCGCCGTGCTTGAGGAGCTGACCCGGCTGGCCCTCGATCTCATGAACCGGGGGGCCGGCCTCGACGACGTGCTGGCCGAGGCCCGCCTGGCCCGCGAGCGGATCCGCCGGCCGTACCTGGCACCCACCTACGACGAGCCCGAGTTCGTGGTGCGCAACGTCTGGCGGCTCTACGGCGGCTGGTACGACGGCACGCCCAGCAACCTCAAGCCGGCTCGCCAGGCCGCGGTGGCCTCGGAGCTGGCCGACCTGGCCGGCGGTGCATTGGCGCTGGCGCGCCGGGCCGAGGCACTGGCCACCGCCGGGCAGCTGGCGGTGGCGTGCCACCTGATCGACCTGGCGGCCGCCGCCGATCCCGGCAGCGTCACGGTGCACGGGATCCGAGCCGACATCTACTGGCAGCGCCGGGCCGAGCAGCAGTCGGTCATGGCTGCGGCCATCTACGAGTCTGCGGCCCGCGAGTCAGCCGCGGCGGCAGGGGTCGATCTCCCGCCCGGCCGGTGACGCCAGCCTGCGTCAGCCAAATCTGTAGAGAAACCCGTCGTATAGGCGCAAAACTCGTGCAGATTTCGCCGAACCCCGAGCCTCAGGCCGCGGCGCCGGCGCGTTTCTCGGTGAAGTGACCGGCCAGCAGCATCACAGCCACCAGCGCCGAGACCACGCCCGAGACTGCCATCGTCTGGGCGAAGGCGGTGGCGAAGGCCTGTGAAGTCTCGGTGATGGTCGCTTGAGCCGCGGCCTCGTCGAGCACCCCGGCCTGGGACAGCCCGTAGGCGGCCTCGATGGCTGCCCCCATCGACTCGCCGGCCGCGTCGGCCACCTCGGGCGGCAGGATGTCGAGGTTCACGGTGCTTCGGTAGATCGAGGTGGACAGCGCACCCAGCGTGGCGATCCCCAGCGCGGCGCCGAGCTCGCGGGCGGTGTCGTTGACGGCCGAGCCGATACCGGCCTTCTCGTAGGGAGTGGCCGCCATGATGTCGTTGGTGGCCGGGGTCATGGCCAGAGCCAGGCCCGCGCCGGCCAGAACCAGCGGACCCAGTAGGAACCAGTAGCTGGTCTCGGTGTCGACCATGGCCAGCGGCAGGAAGGTCACGGCCAGCACGGCGAAGCCGAGGGACATGATCCGGCGCGACCCGAACCGCTTCGCCAGCGGGGCCGTGAACGGGGAGACCACCATCGACGCGATCGCCTCGGGCATGGTGGCCAGGCCGGCCTCGAGCGCGCTGTACCCCAGGGAGAACTGCACGTAGAGGGCGATGAGGAACCAGAAGCCGATCATCACCACGAAGGTCATGGATACGACGGCCGAGCCGACGCTGAAGCGCCGGTCGCTGAACAGCTCCAGCGGCAGCATCGGATGGCGGGCCCGCTGCTGCCACCTCAGCAGGACCGCACCGACGATGATCGCCACCGCGAAGGCTGCCAGCACCGGCGCCGACGACCAGCCCTGCTCGGGCCCCTCGATGATGCCGTAGATCAACGCGGTCACGGCCACGATCGAGAGCCCCGCCCCGGCGGGATCGAGGTGGCGGGGCTGCTCGTCGCGGGATCGAGGCAGCCACACCGCCATCACGACCATGACCACGGCCACAACCGGCACGTTGTAGAGGAAGCCGGCCTCCCAGCCCCACGACGGCACGATCCACCATCCGGTGACGAACAGGCCGGTCAGGGCGGGTCCGATGGCGGCCCCGCCCCCGGCGAATCCCGACCAGATCGCGATGGCGGTCGGCCGCTCGGGGGGCGGGAAGATCTCGATCAGCAGCGAGAGGGTGGCCGGCATGACGAAGGCGGCCGCCACCCCCATCGCTCCCCGGGCGACCAGGATGACCTCGGCCGTGTCGGCCAGCCCCCCGAGCAGTGCGCCCAGCCCGAACACGAGCAGGCCCCACATGAGGGCGCCCTTGCGGCCGTAGCGGTCGCCGATTGCGCCGCCGGTCATCAGCAGCCCGCCGAACGCCAGGGCGTAGGTGTTCACGATCCACTGCAGCTGCGGCCCGGTGACGCCCACATCGCGTTGCAGGGTGGCCAGGGCCACGTTCAGTCCCGAGACCGACATCACCACCAGCACCAGGGTCAGGCTCAGGACGCCCAGGAGGAACCAGCGCCGGGCGTGCACGTCCGGCCGTTCCCACAGATTCATCCTCCCAAGCTATGTCGCCGCCAAGTCGCTCCCGTAGTCGCGGGCCGGCTCGTGCTCAGTCGTCGGACTGGGACTTCTTCATCTCGGAGAGGCCGGTGAGGATCGGGTAGCCGCCGACGGACAGGGCGTTGCCATGGCCGGTCTGGTGGATGTCGAACACCGCCTGAAGTGCCGAGTAGAAGCCCTGAATGTCCATGGTCCGGTTGACGGCCCGCTTGGATTGGGCCAGGGCGAAGGGGTGCATCTGGGCGATCTCGTGGGCCAGCGCCATGGTCTCGGCGTGGAGTTCGTCGAGGGGCACGACCCGGTTGACCATGCCGGCCGCCTCGGCCTCGGTTGCGTCGATCCGGCGGGCGGTGAACAGCATCTCCTTGGCCTTGCGGGGACCGAGCTCCCACGTGTGGCCGTGGTACTCCACCCCGCCGATGCCCATGCGGGCCACCGGGTCGGAGAACATCGCGTTGTCGGCGGCGACTATCAGGTCGCAGGGCCAGCAAAGCATCAACCCGCCGGCGATGCACTGGCCCTGCACCGCCGCGATGGTGGGCTTGGGGATGTCGCGCCAGCGGCGGCTGTAGCCGAGGTAGTGGATCGTCTCCCACTCGTAGATGGCTTCGAGGCCCCGCTCCTTCCAGTCGACGAAGCTGCCCCTGGCCGGGCCGCTGTCACCGGCGGCGGCCTTCTCCAGGGCCTCGTCGGAGCCGGACAGGTCGTGGCCGGCGCAGAAGTGCTTGCCGACCGAGCGCAGCACGATCACCCTCACCTCGCCGTCGTCGGCGGCGCGGGTGAAGCACTCGTCCATCTCGTTGAGGGTGAGCCCGCTGACCGCGTTGGCCTTGTCGGGCCGGTTCAGGGTGATAACCGCCACCGGGCCGTCGGTCTCGTAGAGCATGTGCTGCATGGGTGGCCTCCTTCAGAGCATCCGACAATAGGTGAGAGTGCCTCGCGTCGCAGCGGTGTCATTCCCGCTCTTGTTCGCTTCGCTCACGGGCCGCTCGGGCCACGGCCTCGCTCGGCGCCGTGGGGAGGTGTGCATCTGCTGCGCCCTCTCCGCTCGGCCTCAGGGGCGTTACCAAGTGCTGCGGATGTAGCCGTAGACGCCGGCGAAGTCCTTGGCGATCTTGCCGGGTAGCGGCTCGATGCCACCCAGGATCTGCGCTCCGAACATGATCTTGGCGGTGTGCTCCACCACCAGGGCGGTGTGAAGGGCGTCGGCCGGCGACTTGCCGACGCACAGCAGGCCGTGGTTGGCCATGAGCACCGCACCCCGGTCGCCGAGATGGCGCACAACCTCGTCGGCCAGTTCCTGGGAGCCGGTGACGGCGTAGTCGGCCACCGGCACGTCGCCGCCCACGTACACGATGACCTCCTCGATGCTCGCCGGGATGGGTCGGTGGGCCACCGCGAACATTGATGCGTGGGGTGCATGGCAGTGGACCACCCCGCCGACCTCGGCGAAGGCGTTGTAGCAGGCCAGGTGCATGGCCTTCTCGGTGGACGGCTTGCCCGATCCGCCCAGATGCTCGCCGTCGATGCTGAGAACCGCGAGGTTATCGGCGGTGACATCGGCGTAGGGAGTCGACGAGGGAGTCAGGCAGATGGCGCCGTCGCCCCGGCGGCCCGAGACGTTTCCGGCCGTTCCCACGGTGAGGCCGGCCCGCTCCATCTCCTGGGCCGCGTCCACCACCTGCTGGTGGACGGGATCGGTGGTGGCGTTGCTGGGGCCGGTCACTCCAGTACCTCCGGGTTGGCGCAGTGCACGGGTCGCTCGCCGGCCAGGACGGCCTTGATGTCGGCCACCACCATGGCCGCCTGATTGCTCTCGACATCGTAGGTCGCCCCGCCGATGTGGGGCGTGAGCACCACGTTGTCCATGGCGGTGAGCGGATGGTCGGTTGGCAGGATCTCGCCCTCGAAATGGTCGAGGCCGGCACCGGCGAGGTGTCCCGATTCCAGGGCCGCCACCAGGGCGTCGGTGTCGTGCAGGGTGGCCCGGGCCGTGTTGAGGTAGATCGCGCCCGGCTTCATCGCCGCGAACTGTCCGGCGCCCATCATCCGGGCCGTCTCGGGTGTGACCGCGGCGTGCATCGACACCACGTCGGACGCGGCCAGCAGGTCGTCGAGCGTGTGGGAGGCGTCGGTGGCGTAGGGGTCGGACGCGATCACGGTCATGCCCAGACCCTCCAGGCGCCACTTGGCGGCCCGGGCCACCGCGCCGAACCCGACCAGCCCGGCAGTCCGTCCGGCCACCTGCCAGGCCCGGTAGCGCTGGTAGGGGAGGGTCTCGCCGAACATGGTGCCGGCTCGCACGTCGCGGTCGCCGGCCACCACGAACCGGTTGACCGCCATCAGCAGGGCCACCGTCATCTCGGCCACCGCGTCGGCATTCCGCCCCGGTGTGCGCAGTACGGGTATGCCCGCGGCGGCGGCCCCGTCGACGTCCACGTTGCTAGGCCGGGCCCGGGTGCATCCGATGGCGATCAGCGGCAGTTCCAGCACCGGACCCTTGCACGAGTCGGCCTCGCATATGACGATGTCGGCCCGCTCGGATCGGATCTTGTCGGCGAAATCGACGGATCGGTAGAGCTTGATGGGGACATGCTCGATCCAAGGCTCGAACACCACGTCGGCGATCTCACGCAACTCTTCGAGGGCGCGACCTCTCAGCGGCGCCGTAACCAGGACCCGCGGCCGGCTCACGAGCCGACGCTACCGGGTCCACCGAGAGGCCGAGCGAATAGCCGCGACCGGCCGACCTGAGCGAGCGAGGCCCGGGCCGGAGCGGCCTGTGAGTAGCCCTATGTCAGGGCTCGCCCCAATTCTGTATGGGTAATGCACCTATGTGGCGGGTTTCTCTACTGATTTCGGTCGAGTAGGCGGCCTGTGGGCGTAGCGTCAGGGTCGGCGACAATGGCTGCGGACACGTAAGCGGGGCGGGAACCGATGGACGAGTTGACGGTCGGGATCGACATCGGCACCACATCGGTCAAGGCCGTGGCCGCCGACGCTGGCGGCGACGTGCAGACCCGGGTCCGCATCCCGCACCGGGTGGTGGCGCCGAGCCCGGACCGGTTCGAGCACGACCCGCAGCAGGCCTGGGTCGACGGCGTGCTCGCCGCCTGGTCCGCCGTGCGCGCCGGTGCGGATCAGCCGGTAGCCGCGGTCACCGTCTCGGCCATGGTGCCGTCCATGTGCGGCGTCGACTCGGCCGGCATGCCGGTCACCCCCGGATTGCTCTACGGCGACGCCCGCGGCCAGGCCCCCGCAGGACGCTCCGGCGACGGCCCGGGCCCCGGCGACGGTTTCGATCCGATCCCCGGAGCCGATGCCAGCGCGGGGCCAACCGAGGGGGAGGCTGCTGGTTTCGCCCGCTGGCTGGCCGGCTGTGACGGGGTGGAGGCGCTCTGGCCGGCCCAGTCCGCGGCCAACCATGCGCTGTGCGGGATCGCAGCCGTCGACTCGTCGACGGCCATGGCCCTGGCTCCGATGTCCGACGGGCAGGGCTGGGCACCGGAGTTGCTCGACGAGATCGGCATGACCTCGGGCCAGCTCCCGGCCATCAGCCCGGGGGCGGCGGCCATCGGGGAGCGAGACGGCGCGCTGGTGTCGGCCGGCACCATCGACGTGCTGGGAGAGCAACTGGTGGCGCCCTGCGGCGACGCGGGCGACGTGCTGGTGATGTGCGGAACGACCCTGCTGCCCTGGGTGCTCACCGACCAGTGGGTCGAGGTCGACGGCCTGTGGACGTTCCCCTCGGCCCGGGCCGGCATTATGGCCGTGGGCGGAGCCAGCAACGCGGGCGGGCTGTTCGTCGACCGGGTGCGGGCCTTGGTGGGCGACGCGCCGTCTGAGGAACTGCTCGCGCTCGGACCGGACGACCTCCCCGTGTGGCTGCCCTACCCGAGGGGCGAGCGTACGCCCCTGCACGACGCCGCCCGCCGGGCCGAGTTGCTGGGCCTCCATGTCGGGCACACACCCGCTCATGTGCTGATGGCCGGGTACGAAGCGGCTGGCTTCGTGGTGCGCCACCACATCGATCTCTCCGGACTCCGTGCCGACCGGATCGTGGCCGTGGGCGGCGGCACCCAGTCGGCGGCCTGGATGCAGGCCCTGGCCGACACGACGGGGCTGGCCGTGGACGTGTCGACTGAGCCGTGCGGCGCGGCGCTGGGCGCGGCCTACCACAGCCGGGTCACCGCCGGCCTGGAGGCCGACATCTCCGAAGCCCGACGCTGGGGCCGGGTCTCCCACCAAGTCGAGCCCCGGCCCGCGCATGCGGCCGCATCCGGGGGCCGCTACCGCCGATTCCGGGAGGGCACCGACCGATGAGGCTCTCGGTGACGTACCCGCTGGCTTCGGGCCGGGCCAGCGCCGAGTTCGCCACCCGGCGGGGCGTCGTCGAGTTCGCCCGGATGGCCGAGGAGGCCGGCTTCGACGGGATCGGGTTCACCGACCACCCTGCCCCGACGCACCGCTGGCTGACCGCCGGGGGCCACGACGCGCTCGATCCCTTCGCGGCGCTGGCCTTCTGTGCCGCGGTCACCGAGCGGATCCTGCTGATCCCCAACGTGGTGGTGCTGCCGTACCGCAACCCGCTGCTGGTGGCGAAGTCGGTGGCCACCATCGACGCCCTGTCGAGCGGCCGGTTCGTGCTGGCCGTGGGCACCGGCTACCTGAAGGGCGAGTACCGGGCCCTGGGCGTCGACTTCGACGACCGCAACGCCCTCTTCGACGAAGCCATCGAGGTGATGCGGGGCGCATGGACCACCGACGACTTCCAGTACGAGGGCCGGAACTTCACCGCCCGCGGCCAGACCGCCAACCCCAAGCCGTCAGCCCCGGTACCGATCTGGATCGGCGGCAACAGCCGTCTGAGCCGTCGCCGTGTCGTGGAGAGGGCCGACGGTTGGGTCCCCTTCCCCGCACCTAGGGGCTTGGCTTCCACCGCCCGGACCGTTCCCCTGGAGACGCTCGACGACCTGCGGACCCTGCTCGAAGACCTGTGGCGCCAGGCCGAGTCCGCCGGCCGCGATCCCGCCACCATCGACGTCTCGTTCACGACGCTCTCCGGCGGGGCCCCCGCCGACGACAGCTTCGACCCCGAAGCTCACCTGGAGGCACTCGATGACCTGGCCAACCTTGGCGTCACCTGGTGCATGGTCCCCATGCCCAGCGACTCGTTGCCCCACGCGGTAGAAGCCCTACACCGCTACGGAGAGTCAGTCATCAACCCCTGACCCCTCCTCCGGGTAGTCCAGAAGGCCCCTGCGGGCGAGCCCGAGGATCAGGCCGTCGACCTTCGCTTCGAGCCGCTCGAATCGGGTCTCGAACTTCTTGTCCAACTTGTCTAGGTCGGATCGCAGCCAGGTGAACGCGGTGACGACGGCGCCGAAGGCGATCGTCAACAGGACGCCGATCATGGTGGAGGCAATTGTCGGATCCATGGCGGGCAGGCTAGCAGGGCTAGATATGAAATACAACTAAGATCATGGAATATTCTGACAGTAGTGGTTAATGCAGGGATCACGAGCCCGAGTGGGAGGTATTATCCGGGGGTGGGGCGGGAGCTTGGGTTTCGGGCGTTTGATTCGGACGAGCACTACTACGAGGCGCCTGACGCCTTCATCCGCCACATCGACCCGTCCATGAAGAAGCGCTGCATGCAGTGGGCCGACATCGACGGCCGGAAGCGTTTCATGGTGGCCGGCAAGGTCAACAAGTTCATCCCCAACCCGACCTTCGACCCGATCGCCAAGCCGGGCAGCCTCGAGGACTACTTCCGGGGCCGCAACCTGGAGGGCCGCGACATCGCCGCCATGTTCGGCGATCTCGACCCGCTCGACGACCACCCCGAGTTCCGCGACCGGGCCGCCCGCCTGGAGCTGATGGACCGCCAGAGCCTGGAGTCGGTGCTGCTGTTCCCCACCCAGGGCGTGGGCATGCAGGAGGCCCTCAAGCGCGACGTCGAAGCCCTCCACGCCGCCTTCAGCGCGTTCAACACGTGGCTCGACGAGGACTGGGGATTCGACCGCGACGGCCGCATCTACGCGGTTCCCATGCTCACCTTCGCCGACCCCGAGCTGGCGGTGGCCGAGCTGGAGCGGCTGCTGGAGATGGGAGCCCGCATGGTGTGCACCGTCCCCGGCCCGGTGCCGACCGGCAGCGGGTACCAGTCACCGGGAATGCCGGACTACGACCCGATCTGGGCCCGGCTCGAGGAGGCCGGAGTGCCGCTGGCCATGCACGCCGGGCTCAACGGCACCGTCCAGTACGGCAAGGTGTGGGAGCCGTCGCGGGGCCAGTTCGAGGCCTTCAAGCACATGGCCTTCCCACTGGTGGCGTTCTCGGATCGCTCCATCTCCGACACGTTCGCGGCCCTGATCTGCCACGGCGTGCTCGACCGCTTCCCCCGTGTGCGCCTGGCCACCATCGAGAACGGCGCCATGTGGGTCCCCGACCTGCTGCGCAACCTCAAGATCTGCCACGGCAAGATGCCCTGGGAGTTCAAGCGCCATCCGGTGGAGGCGTTCATCGAGAACGTGTGGGTGTCGCCCTACTTCGAGGACGACATGGAGCTGATCAAGGACTGCATCGGAGCCGACCGGATGCTGTTCGGCTCCGACTACCCCCACGCCGAGGGCCTGGCCGAGCCGGCCTCCTACATAGACGACATCGCCGGCTTCAGTGACGTCGAAGTCCGCAAAGTGATGCGCGACAACGCCTACGAACTGCTCTCAGCCTCCGCCCGCTAGCGGTGTCGCCCGCGGTCAGCGGGTCTTGACCGCGAAGTCCTGGAGGGACGTGTTCTTGCCGCCGTGGCGGCCGGTGTCGCGGGACCGGACGGACACGTCGTGGCCCTCCACTGACGCCCGCAGCGCCCCCACCGTGCATTCGGAGCGGTCCAGCACCGCAAATGGGTCGTAGCAGAACCAGTCCATGGCGTTGAGGTGGGTGATCCGGTCGATGTCGTCATCGGGCACGCCCTCGAACACCTCGACCAGTTCCTCGGGGGCCTCGGGCCAGTTCGAGTCGGAGTGGGGGTAGTCCATCTCCCAGCAGATGTTGTTGATGCCGATCTCGTGGCGCAGGGCCACCCCCACCGGGTCGGAGATGAAGCAGGTGAGGAAGTTGCGCCGGAACACGTCGCTGGGCTTGAGGTCGCCGAAGGACTGGCCGGTCCAGAGGTGGTGCATGTCGTAGGTCTTGTCGGCCCGGTCCATGAAGTACGGCACCCAGCCCGAGCCGCCCTCCGACAGGGCGATCTTCAGCCCCGGGTAGCGCCGAGGCACCGTCGACCACAGCAGGTCCGAGGCGGCGATCGATGTGTTCATGGGCTGCATGTGGATCATCACGTCCATGGGGGCGTCGGGCGCGCTCACCACCATCTGCCCCGACGACCCGAGGTGGATTGAAAGGACCGTCCGGCAGTCGACCAGGGCCTCCCACAGCGGGTCCCAGTAGGCGTCGTGGAAGCTGGGCTGGCCCAGCGGCACCGGGTTCTCGGTGAAGGTCATCGAGTGGCAGCCCAGCTCCGACACCCGGCGCACCTCGGCCGCGCACTCGTCCGCCGACCAGATCATGGGCAGGGCCATAGGGATGAACCGTCCCGGGTGGGCCCCGCACCACTCATGTATGTGCCAGTCGTTGTAGGCCCGGATCAGGTCGGCGGCGAAAGCCTTGTCGGGGTGGTTGGCGAACAGCCGGCCCGCGAAACCGGGGAACGACGGGAAGCACATTGATCCCAGCACCCCGCCCGCGCTCATGTCCTTGACCCGCTCATCGACGTTGTAGCAACCGGGCCTGATCTCGTCGAAGCTGGTCGGCTCGATCCCGTACTCCTCCTTGGGCCGTCCGGCCACCGCGTTGAGGCCGATGTTGGGGATGATCGTGCCGTTGAAGGTCCACACGTCGTCGCCGTTGTCGGTGTGGAGGATCTTGGGAGCCTCGTCGCGCCACTTGGCCGGCAGGTGCTGCTCGAACATGTCGGGTGGCTCGCACAGGTGATCGTCGACGCTCACCAGGATCATGTCGTTCATGTCCATGGCGCTGCTCCTCCTCCGTTGCCTGCGGCAGGTCCCCTGACGGCTACTCCTCGATGAAGTCGTAGTCGGCGTCGCCCTGCACGACCTGCTTGAGGATCTTGCCGGTGGCGTTCCGGGGCAGCGGCTCGGTCCGCAGCTCCCAGTGCGTCGGCACCTTGATGTCGGCCAATGTAGCGGCCACCCACGCTCTCAGTTCGGCGACCAGGTCCCTGCCGGGCGGCTCCTCGCCGATCACGACGACGGCCTTCACCTCCTGGCCCAGCTCGCGGTGCTCCACACCGATCACGGCCGACTCGGCGACCGCCGGGTGGGCGTCGAGGCGCTGCTCGATCTCGGCGGGGTAGATGTTCTCGCCGCCGCGGATGATCAGGTCGCTGCGCCGGCTCACCAGGAACAGCAGCCCGTCCCGGACATATCCGTAGTCGCCGGTGCGCAGCCAGCCGTCCCGGATGGTCTCGGCGGTGGCGGCCGGGTCGTTCCAGTAGCCGGGCGTGACCATCGGGCCGGACAGGCAGATGTTGCCGACGGAGCCCTCCGGCAGTTCGGCCCCGTCGTCGTCGGTGATGCGCACGCCGACGGTGGGGAGCGGGTAGCCGACCGAGTCGGGATGGGCCCGCAGCACGTCATCGGCGGCACTGGTGGCCAGTCCCGAGCTCTCGGTGAGCCCGTAGCCGATGGTCACGCTGGTGCGGGCGTGGGGTAGGGCGGTCCGGCAGATCTCCTGCAGTTCCGGGGACCACATCGAGCCGCCGCCGCCGATGCTGATCACCGACGACACGTCATAGTCGTTGAGCCGGGGATGCTCGACCAGCCGCCACACCTGGGTGGTCACCCCCGACCAGCGGGCGATGCCGTGCTCCTCGGTGAGGCGCAGGATCTTCTCGGGGTCGTAGCGACCGGTGGTCCACAGATGGTTGAAGCCGGCGCCGACGGCCATTACCGCGCAGGCGTGCAGGCCCGACACATGGAACAGCGGGCTGCACGCCAGGGTGGGCCCGCCGACGTCCATCGACTCGCCCGGGAAGCGCACGAACTGGCGGGCGCCGATCATGAAGGCGCAGGTCAGATAGGCGAAGAAGTTGCGGTGGGTCTGGATCGCGCCCCGGGGCCGGCCGGTAGTGCCCGACGTGAACAGGATGGCGGCCGGATCGTCGACGGCTATCTCGACATCGGGCAGCGACGCGTCCCGGTAGGCGTCGATCAGGCTGTCGATCGAGCGGGCCTCGTCGGGAGCCATACCGATCACGGGGATGCCGGGGTCGCCGTCGAGGCGCTCCAGGCGGCGCTGGTCGGCGATCAGCACCTTGGGCTCGGTCAACTCGATGCCGTAGCGGATCTCGTCGCCCTTCCACCATCCGTTCATGGCGACCGCGATGGCCCCGGCGCTGACCGTCCCCCAGAATCCCTGGATCCACCCCGGCTGGTTGGCGCCCAGCAGCCCCACCCGGTCGCCGGGCCCGATGCCGTAGCGCTCCGAGAGGCCGGCCGCGACCGCAGCCGCGTGCGAGATGTTCTCGGCGAAGGTGGCGCTGCGGCCGTCGTCGAACAGGTAGTAGCGGGCCGACCCGTCGCCGCCGTGGTTCATGGACGCGGCCAGCAGGTCGCGCAGGCTGCGGTGCGGGCTGGCCACCACCGGAGTCTCGGCGCCGTTCACCGTCTCGGTGATGATCTCGAAGAAGCCGCCCGGGCCGGTGAGCATGGCGTCGGCCTCGGCGATGGTCATGGCCGGTGCGTCGTCGCCGGTTGCCTGGTCCTCGTGGTGGTCGTTCACTGTCGAGACACTAGTTCGGAGCCCTTGCCAGTCCTACCGGCAACTATCGGTCGGTTACGATGCGCGGCCGATCGGAGATCGGCGAGGCCCATGCAAGATTTGCCCGACGGCGCTATCGATGTCGACCATCAGGCTCCGGCCTTCGTCGCCGACCGCCACGACCGCTATGCCGAGCTGCGGGAGCGATGCCCGGTGGTGTTCAACCAGCATTACGGCGGGTTCTGGATGGTTACCGACTACGAGTCGGTGGCGGCCGTCGCCCGCGACAACGAGACGTTCGCCCACAAGTACGAGCCCGACGCCGACGACGGGATCTCCTATCACGGCATCTGCGGGATACCCCGGCCGCCGTACGTTCCCCGCATGGGCGTCTCGGAGATCGACGGCCCCGAGCACGCCGATCTGCGCCGGGTGCTGAACCCCCTCATGACGCCCCGCGTGATCGAGCGCCAGCGGCCCCGCATGGAGGAGGTCTCGGCCTGGTTCATCGATCAGTTCGTGGAGGCCGGCGCAGCCGACCTCGTGCTCGACTACGCCACGCCGGTGCCGGCGGTGCTGACGCTCGAGATGATGGGGATGGACGCCGCCAACTGGCGTCACTACGCCGACTTCTTCCACGCCACGTCCTCCTACGAGGCCACCGACGAGAGGTTCCGCAGCGCGGTGGCCCGGCGCGACGACATGTGGGCCGAGCTGGCCGGCTTTGCCGCCTACCGTAGGGACAGCCCGGCCGATGACGTGACCACGGCCCTCGTCAACGCCACCACCGGCGGGCGACTCCTCCGCGACGACGAGGTCACCGGGATCATGTGGAACCTGGTGGCCGGTGGCCTCGACACCACCACGTCACTGGTGTCGTGGGGGCTGCACTACCTCGGGACCCATCCCCGGGACCGGGCCCGCCTCATCGAGGATCCCGACCTGATCGGCGCGGCGGTGGAGGAATTCCTGCGCTTCTACAGCCCCAGCGAGACCCTCACCCGCACCGCAACCCGGGACGTGGATCTGGGCGGCCGCCGGATCCGGCGGGGCGATGTGGTGTTCATCAGCTGGGTGGCCGCCAACCACGACCCCTCGGTGTTCGACGGCGCCGACGACGTACGCATCGACCGGGCCGTCAACAAGCACCTGGCGTTCGGACTGGGGGGCCACCGCTGCATCGGCTCGTCGATCGCCCGCATCGAGTCGCAGCTCATGCTGGCCGACGTGCTGGCCCGCATCGGCGACTACGAGATCGACCCCGACGGCTTCACGCCCTACCCGGGCAACCTGCTCATGACCGGCGTGGTGTCGATGCCGGTCACGTTCACGCCGAGCGCCCCCTCGGGAACAGGCGACCCCTTCGGCCGCTAGCGGGCATCTCCTCCCGCACCAGCACGGTGGCCGACCACAGACCGGGGAACACCGGCAGCCAGAAGGCGAACACGCGGTGGGCCACCACGCCCAGCAGGGCCACCTCGATGGGCACCCCGACCGCCCTCAGCGTGAAGGTGGTGGCCGCGTCCACGCCGCCGGTGGCGATCAGGGGGATCGGCACCGACTGGGCCAGATAGCCCATGACATAGGCAACGACGATGGCAGCCACCGAGACGGTCACGCCGAAGGCCCGCAGCGCGGCCCACAGGCTCACCAGGTCGCCCACCCAGTACAGCAGCGACCAGTTCAGGAGGCGCCGCCCGTCGGCGGTGCGGGTGCACGTCCTCACCCGGGCCGCGGCGGTCACGCCGACCGCCAGCGCCCGACGGAACCGGCCGGCTCTGTCGGCCGTACCGAAGGCAGCCGCCCGGCGGGGCTGCGTGAACCAGCGAGCCACCGCGATCACCGCGATGAACCCCGCGAGCCAGCTCAAGGTCATCGCCTTGGGGACGTCCGGGTCCAGCAGCCCCACCAGCGCACCCAGCCAGCCCAGCACGCCGAACACGAGGTAGACCGCGGTGTTCAGCGTTATCAGCTGCACCATGGCGTTCCGCTTGGAGAAGCCCAGCCGTCGCAGCACCCAGAACGTGAACGCCATGCCGGCCGCCCCGCCCGCGGCCACGAGCTGGGTGAGCCCGAACCCTCCGAGAGCAACCTTCAGCGAGTACCACACTCCTACCTGGGAGTTCTCGGGATCGGTGTTCTCGGCGCTGACACTCGCGGCCAGGGAGGCCCGGAAGGCCCCGGCGTAGCCGACGAACACTCCGATCTGGCCCAGTGCGCACAGCCCGAGCCAGCCCCAGGCGGCGCCGTTGAGCGTGTCGCCCAGCTTGGTGAACCCGGCAAACCGACCGATGGACACCACCAGCACCGCGGTGACGATCAATGCAACCCCGGCAGCCAGCGCTACCTGGGCGGGCCGCGGTGCCCGCAAGGCCTCCAGCCGATCGGCCGCGGCCGTCGACATCGGCTCGGGCTGCGGGTCGGCCCGCGGATCGGGCCCGGCTTCGTCGGAGGGTGGGGGGTGCTCGCTCATCGGGTGGCGACCCGGGCCGCGGCCCCGAGAGCGGCCCCGGCGATCACGTCGGCGGTGTAGTGATTGCCGGTGGCCACCACCACCAGCGACACCGCGGCCGGATAGACGACCCCGAAGGCGCGCACCAGCGGGTTGCGGGCGAAGCGGGCCATCCCCATCCCGGTCACCACCGCGAAGGCGACATGGTGGCTGGGCATGGCCGCGATCGGGTTGTACAGCCGGACCAGCCACCGGTTATCCAGGTCGATTCCCCGGTCGAGCAAGGTGTCCACTACCTCGTCGCGGCTGCGGGGCGGGGCGGTGGGGAAGGCCAGGAACACCGGGAGGGCACCCGCATAGGCCGCCACCGCCGCCCTCCGCTCCCGGATGAAGGCGGGGCTGCCCCTCCGGTGGAGCACGATGAGCCAACCGGCGCTCAGAGTGAGGTTGCCGACCGCGTACCCCACGTTGAGCATGTCGACGAGGCGGCGATGGCGCAGCGCGGCCTGCTGGACGGCGGGCTCGACGCGCAGTCCGAGCCGCCCCTCGGCGGCCACGACCCGGTCGGCGTTGCGGGCCGCCCGGCTCCGGCCACGGTCGTTCCACACCAGGCGGCGCACGAGGTAGTAGCAGCCCAGGCAGGCGGCACCGATGCCGAATTCTCGGAGGATCCTCATCCCGGCCGCTCGTCTGTGGGCTCGTCGCCCGCGCTCGCGTCGATCCAGTCGAGGGGAGCGGCCATCGACCAGTGCTCGGGGTTGGCCCTGATCGCTTCCGACCAGCGGTCGGCCAGCTGTTGCAGGACCGCCTGCTCGCCGTCCCGTCCCGCCTGCGGGGGCGGCGGCTCGATGGGCGGATCCATCGTGGCCTTCCACCGCCGCGGGCCCAGCGGCAGGACCGTGAAGGAGATGATGGGGGAGCCGGCCAGGCGAGCCAGCGCGGCCACACCGGCAGCCATCTGCATGTCGCTGTCCAGGAAGCGCACCTGGTGGGTGTGCCCGGCGAACTCGCTGTTGTCGCCCAGCAGCAGCACCGCTTCGCCGTCCTGGAGCCTGCGCACGCTGCGCAGGGCGGCCGCCTGCCGGTACATGACCCTCAACCCCACGCCGGAGCGCACGTGCTCGATGGCCCAGGCGATCCAGTTGTTGGCCACGATCACGTTGGTGGGAACCGGGACCTTCTCTCCGGGGATGGCGGTGGCCACCTCCCACCCGCCCAGGTGGGTGCCCGCGAGGATCAGGCCCCGGCCTTCGCTGACGGTGTCGTCGACGAGGTGCCAGTTCTCGTAGACGACCGTGTCCAGGAACTCCCGGGGCCGCCCTATGGCCCAGAGCAGGTCGGCCGCGGCGTGGGACTCATTGACCATCACCCGGCGCACGGTCCGCTTGACGAGCGGGCCGTCGGGACTTGCCCCGACGGCGTGACACAGGTTGGCGGCCAGGCTCCTACGCCTCTTGGGCCGGAGGGCCCACTGGATGTTCCCGCCCACCACAGCCAGCCCGTGCGCCAGCCAAGCCGGCAGGCGCGACCCGACCCAGGCGGCGCCGTCGATCACCCGGGCCAATGCGATGGCGCAGGAGCGCAGGATCCGAGCCCTGAGCGATGCCAGCGGCGGGCTCGCGAGACGCAGAGACTCGTCCGTCTCGGAGCAACGCAGCATCACCGCGACTCTAGACCCGCATGCAGCGCGACCTAAAGGGCCGCACGCGTGAAGTACGTGTAGGTTCGACCATCGTGAGCAGCCCGGCAGGCAGCGAGCCGGTAGGCCCACCTGCAGGCGGCGTCGACGGATCCGACCCCGATGCCGAGCGCACCCGGGGCCTGGTCGATCCGGCCCGTCTCGGCGCCTGGATGGACACCCAAGGCCTGCCGGGGGAGGGCGAGCCTCTGTCGTGCCGGTTCATCACCGGCGGGGCCTCCAACGAGATCTTCGAGGTGAGCAGGGGCGGGCATCGCTGGGCCTTGCGCCGCCCGCCCCGGCAGGTGCCGCCCGGCCGCAACGAGACCATGATGCGCGAGTACCGGATACTGGCCGCGCTGGACGGGACCGATGTGCCCCACGCGGCCGCGGTCGGCGCCTGCGACGATCCCGAAGTGCTGGGCGCGGCGTTCTATCTCATGGACTTCGTGGACGGCTGGTCGCCGATCAGCGAGCCCGACTGGCCCGAGCCCTTCTACTCGAACCTGGAAGCCCGGGCCGGGCTGGCCTACGAGCTGGTGGAGGCCATCGCCCGGCTGTCACGGGTCGACTGGCGAGCGAGAGGCTTGGAGGGCCTGGGCCGGCCCGGCGGGTTCCACGAGCGCCAGGTGGACCGCTGGTACGCCCACCTCGAACGGTTCAAGTTCCGGGACATTCCCGGGCTGGACACCGCAGGCGACTGGCTGAGGGGGCGCAAGCCCCGCAGCTACGAACCGGGGATCATGCACGGCGACTACCAGTTCGCCAACGTGATGTTCCATCACGGCGCACCGGCCCGGATGGCCGCCGTCGTGGACTGGGAGATGGGCACGGTCGGTGATCCGCTGCTGGACCTGGCCTGGGTGGTGATGGGCTGGCCCGACGACACCCGGCCAGGAGCGGCCGGGGGCCGGGTCGGCGGCTACGTGGACTACACCGGCATGCCGAGCCGCGACGACCTGCTTGAGCGCTACGCGGCCGTGTCAGGCCGCGATGTCGACGAGATCGACTACTACGTGATCCTGGCCCGGTTCAAGATGGCCATCGTGCTGGAGGGCGGCTACGCCCGCTACGTGGCCGGCGGGGCCGACAACCCCAAAATGGAGGCCTTCGGCGCAGTCGTGCTCGACATGGCCCAGGCCGCGGCCGACCTGACCCGCACCACCACCCGCTAGCGGCCTCTAGCGTTGGGTCATGGCCATTGATTTCTCGGTCGAGCCGGAGTTCCAGGCGCAGCTCGACTGGATGGACCGGTTCGTCACCGAGAAGGTCGAGCCGCTCGACCTGTACTTCCGCGACACGGTCAGCCCCTTCGACCGCACCAACGACACCGCCAACGCCCTGGTGCGACCCCTACAGCGCCAGGTCCAGGACCGGGGCCTGTGGGCCTGCCACCTCGGGCCGGAGCTGGGAGGACCCGGATACGGGCAGGTGAAGCTGGCCCTGATGAACGAGATCCTGGGCCGGTCGCTGTGGGCCCAGATCGTGTTCGGCTGCCAGGCGCCCGACTCGGGAAACGCCGAGATCCTGGCCCACTACGGCACCGACGAGCAGCGGCGGCGGTACCTGCGGCCGCTGCTGGACGGTGACATCTCGTCCACGTACTCGATGACCGAGCCCCAGGGCGGTTCCGATCCCAACCACTTCACGTGCCGGGCGGTGCGCGATGGCGACGAGTGGGTGATCACCGGCGAGAAGTGGTTCGCCTCCAACTTCCGATACTCGACGTTCCTGATCGTGATGGTGATCACCAACCCCGACGTGCCGGTGTACCGGGGCTCGTCGATGATCCTGGTGCCGTCGGACGCCGATGGCCTTGAGGTGGTGGCCGACGTGGGTCTGGGCGCTGAGCCGCTGGGGGAGGGCGACCACCCGCACCTGCGGTTCAACGATGTGCGGGTTCCGGCCGAGAACCTGCTGGGCGAGGAGGGTGCCGGCTTCAAGATCGCCCAGACCCGCCTGGGCGGTGGCCGGGTCCATCACGCCATGCGGTCGGTGGGCACCGCCCAGAGGGCGCTGGACATGATGTGCGAGCGGGTGTTGTCACGCGAGACCAAGGGCACCCTGATCGCCGAGAAGCAGTCGATGCAGCACTGGATCGCCGACTCGTGGGTGCAGATCCAGCAGTTCCGCCTCCAGGTGCTGCACTGCGCCTGGCTGATCGACACCGTGGGCGACTACTCCAGGATCCGCCAGCACATCGCCGGGGTGAAGGTGGCCACCCCCAAGGTGCTGATCGACGTGGTGTACCGGGCCATGCACGCCCACGGTTCGCTGGGGGTGTCGAACCTGATGCCGCTGGCGCACATGTGGATGTCGGGTCCGGTGATGGGCATCGCCGACGGCCCCACCGAGGTCCACAAGGACACCATCGCTAAGCAGGTCCTCAAGGGGTACAAGCCGTATGAGGGCCTGTACCCGTCGATGCACCTGCCGACCCGGATCGAGGCGGCCCGGGCCCACATCGAGGCCCGCCTAGAGCACGAGATAGCCAATCTTTAAAGATATTGAAACTGCAAGAGATTTATCGAGTTGTCACTTGCGCTGCCGGCGGCCAGAATGTAAGGGCCGGAGTGCCCTCCTGCAAAAGTGTTGGTCCGCTCGGGCCAGGAGGGTGCTCCGGCACCCGAAGAATAACGGACAGTCAATGAAATCGCAAGTCGAATCGGTCGGTTAATGGCCGGAAGAGTTGCTCGTGGGCTGGAATCGCTGCTCGATCCTCGCAGTGTGGCCCTGGTCGGGGCATCCAGGCGAGCCTCCCGCTGGGGCTTCTTGTTCGTTCGGGGGATGGAGCAGGGGTCCGCGCTGCGGAACAACTATTTCATCAGCCGCTCGGTCGACGAGCCCGAAGCGGGCTGGTACCCGAGCATCGAAGCGCTGCCGGAGGTCCCCGAACTGGTGGTTCTGCTCATCGGGGACGCCGGGTCGCGCCAGCAGATCGAGCTCTGCCTGGAGCTCGGCTCACAGGCGGCGATCACCATCGCCTCGCCGTTCACCGGCCGCGACGACCCCCTGCTCGACCGGATCGCCGACGCGGGCATGGTGGTGCTGGGACCGAACACGATGGGGCTGGTCTGCACCCACAGCCGGCTCGACCTGGCCCCGCCCCTGCTGCACGGCGAGCTCCGCGATCCCGGCCGGGTGGCAGTGGTCAGCCAGAGCGGGACCGTGTCGACCGACCTGGCGCTGGAGCTCTACGCCCGCGGTGTCGGGCTCTCGACGTTCCTGGGTGTGGGCGACCAGTACTGCCTGACCGCCAGCGGGGCGATCAGGGCCCTGGCCGACGACGAGCACTCCGAAGCGGTCGTCGTCTACCTGGAGGATCCGCTCGACGGCCAGGACTTCCGGGCCGCGCTCAGGTACGCCCGGGACCGGGACATGGCGGTGGTCATCATGCCCGCGGGCGATACCGGAGCCTCAGCCCGGGCGGTCGCCTCCCACACCGGCGCGCTGGCCACCGACGCCCGGGTGCTGAGGGCCGTATGCGAGGAGTCAGGAGCCTGGTTGGCGACATCTCCCGCCGACGCGGTCGACCTCGCCTGCGTGGCCATCAGGCGGCGTTGGGCCGCGGGACGGCGGGTCGCGGTCCTCTCCGAGGGCGGCGGGATGGTGGCCCTGGCCGCGGACGTGCTCGGTCGGGAGGGGCTGATGCTGCCCGCGCTCAGCCGCGAGACCCGTGATCGGGTGGGTCTCCGCCCCGGCGCCAAGGAGCTGGCCGACAACCCGGTCGACCTGGCCCTGGTCGGTGCGGTGCGGGAGAGCCCCATGGTGTACGCCGACACGGTCCGGGTGCTGGCCGAGAGCGGCGAGGTCGACCAGGTGCTGACCGTGGGCCAGTTCGGAGACCTCATCGGAATGAACCCCGAGCGGGAGGACATCGAGATCTTCGAGGCCGAGGAGCGCCAGGCGGTGAGCGCGATCATCGACACCAGCGCACGCACCGGCGTCCCCGTGCTGATGCAGTCGTTCAGACCCGCGCCCGGCCTGTTCGAGGAGTTGTCGGCAGGCGGCGTTCTCGTCGTCCGTCACCTCGACCACGCCGCCAAGCTGCTGCGACTCGGCGTGGCTGACGCCGGACTCACGGCCGGGGCCGCTGACGGCGACGGCCCCCGGGCTGGATCCCGGAATCTCACCTACTGGAAGGCGCGGGACCTGCTCGGTCAATACGGGGTCCCGCTGGTGCCGAGCACACCGGTGACCGGTCCCCAGGAGGCGGTGTCGCTCGACGATCTGGATGCGCCGATGGTGGTCAAGGCGCTGGGGAGGATCCACAAGTCCCGCGGGGGCGGCGTCGAGGTGGGCCTGCCGGACGCGGCTGCCGCGACGAGAGCGGTCGAGCGGATGCGGCGCGATCTCGGGGCCGAGGAGTTCGCGGTCGAGCCGGACGCCTCCGTGCCGGGATCGGTTGAGCTGATCGTCGGGGCCCGCAGGACTGGCCGGTTCGGGATCGTGGGCCTCGTCGGTGTAGGGGGGACGCACACCGAGCAGATCGACGACATCTCGCTGGGCTTCGCTCCGGTGGACGCGGCCACCTTCGACGGCATGGTCGCCCGCCTGCGGTCCAGGGACCTGATCTACCGGGGGAGCGAGCCGAGGATCGACTTGACCGCGGCCCGGTCCGTGCTCCGTTCGCTGGTGGCGCTGCTGGACGAGCGCCGGGAGGTGCTCTCCGCAGAGGTCAACCCCCTCCTGTGCACGACCGATGCTGTGATAGGACTTGACGCCAGGGTCGTGTGGGAGGAGCCCGAGTCATGACTTCATCCACCGAGGCCGAGGCGCAGCCCCTCATACTGGTCGGCGAGGGTCATCGGGTGGGCCGCATACGGTTCAACCGGCCCGCCAAGCTCAACCCGCTGAGCTCGGCCATGCTCCTGGAGTTGAGCGCGGCCCTGAGGGACTTCGGCCGGCGCGACGACATCCATTCGGTGGTGATCGAGGGCACCGGGCGGGCGTTCTCGGCCGGCTTCGACATGTCGGGCGTCGACCGGCCCGACACTCTCGGCGGGTGGATCGTGCAGGTGTCCGACAGCTTTGACGCCTTCCGCGACATCCTGTCCTCGCCGATTCCGACCATCGCCGCAGTGCGGGGCGCCTGCGTGGGCGGGGCCTTCGACCTGGCCACCTGCTGTGACCTGATCGTGTGCTCCGACGATGCCTTCTTCGGGTACACAGAGGCCGCCTTCGGGTTGGGGGCTACATCGCTGGTGCTGCCGCTAACCATCGGGCGGGCTCGGGCCAACGAGGTGCTGCTCACCGGTGGACGCATCTCGGCCGAGCGGGCGCTGTCCTGGGGCATCGTCAACGCCGTCGTGCCCGGCGACGAACTGGACGAGGCGGTGAGCCGCTACACGGGGCGGTTCGCTAACATCCCCAGGCCGGGCCTGACCCACAACCGGCGACACCTGCAGCGCATCTACGAGCTGATGGGGCTGGACCGGGTGGTGGCCATGGGCCAGGACATCACCACGCTGCGGCTGGCCAACCGAGAGGGCTCAACCGAGTTCGACGAACTGGTGCGCACTCATGGGCTCAAGGAGGCGCTGCGGATCTTCAAGGAGCGGATGCCCCAGGTCATGGACTGACCCGCGGCGATCGACGGCGACCGCCCGGGATGGGGGCGCGGGGTGAGAAGGTTGCTGTTCAGCCTCGAGCGTTCGCCAGCCAGCCGTCGACTAGGCCGCGGTTCGCCGCAATCCATGCGGCCGCATCCGCCTTGACCTGTGCGTTCGTGTAGCCGCCAGCGGCCATCCTCACGTTCTGCTCAACGATGTCGTCGAGCGGGATCTTCACGTCACGGAGCAAACGCCGGATGTCGGGGTTGTCGTCTAGGAAGTCGATATTCGCCACAGCCCGGATACTGCTGTCAGGCCACGGCGACTCGAGCCAGACGACGTTGTCGCCGGGTGCGAGCACCTCATAGGTCCAGTTGGGAGTCCAGGCGTAGAACAACGCCGGCTCGCCTGCGGCGATCCGGTCGATCACGCCCAGCACAGGCCCGTCGTAGTCGTTGCCGGAGACCTGCTCGACATTGGAGCCCCAGCCGAACTCCTCGATCTGCTCGTTGATAGTGTCGTGGCAGCCCCAGCCATCAGGGCAGCCGATGAGGTCGGCCCGGCCGTCGCCGTCCTGATCGAACACCGCGGCCACCGACGCATTGGTCAGCTGGTCTATGGACGTGATGCCCATGCTGTCCGCGGTGGCCTTGTCGATCATGTAACCCTCGCGGCCGCCGCCTGTCACCTGGTTTCCGACCGCTTCGATCGCCCGGTCGAACGACAATCCAGCCGCTGTCTCTCCTGTGAAGTACCGGTCATGGCTGGGGAACCAGCCGTTGACCCACAGGTCGTACTGGCCACTGTGCAACGCCGGGTAGAAGGAGTACGGCCTCAAGGTGTGATCGGCCGGATCATTGACCGTGTAGCCGAGTTCGCCGATGATCTGGGCGTAGATGGCGGCCTGCATGTAGCCGCTGCTCCAGTCGGCTCGGGCCATCGTCACCGTGCCGTCTTCCTCCTCCTCGCCGCTGAAGATCACGACGAGGGCCACGATGACCAGAGCGACCAACGCTCCGACCAGGACCAGGGTGTTGCGCTGTTGTTTCTTCATGTCGAGCCTCCTCCCTTCTCAAGCCGGCCCGTCACTTCTTCGGCCCTTCGGCGAGCCGGTCCTTCACTTGGGCGATCAGGCCGCTGTGCTGGGAGCGGAAGATCTGCTCGTCGTAGTGGCTTTCCAGCAGGTCGAGCTCCTCGGTGAAGGCCTTCTTCATGCTCCAGCACATGATCAACAGGATCACCGAGAACGGCAGACCGATCGAGACCGCCGCGGTCTGCAGGGCGCTGAGCCCTCCGCCGATCAGCAGCGCGATGGCCACCACCCCCTCCATCACGGCCCAGAACACTCTCTGGGGCTTGGGCGAGTCGAGCTTGCCCCCTGAGGTGAGGTGGTCGACCACCAGCGACCCGGAGTCCGAGGAGGTCACGAAGAACGACACCAGCAGCAGCACGCCGATGAAGGAGACGATGTTGGTGAGCGGGAACGCCTCCAGCATGTCGAACAGGGCGGTGGCCACGTTGTCGTTGACTGCGGTGGCCACGTCGCGCTCGCCGGTCATCTGCAGGTTGATGGCCGAGCCGCCGAACACCGACATCCACAGGAAGCACAGGATCGACGGCAGGAAGATCACTCCCACCAGCAGCTCGCGCACCGAGCGGCCCTTGGAGATGCGGGCGATGAACATTCCCACGAACGGCGACCATGAGATCCACCATCCCCAGTAGAAGATCGTCCACCACGCCTGCCACTGGGTCTCCTCGAAGGCTGCGTTCCAGAACGCGAACTCCGGCAGGACCTGGACGTAGTAGCCCAGGCTCTGGGTGTACAGCGACAGGATGAACAGCGTCGGGCCGACCAGCAGCATGAACACCAAGAAGGCACCTGCCAGCCAGATGTTCAGCTCGCTGAGCCGCTTGACCCCCGCATCGAGACCGGCGACCACCGAGATGGTGGCCAGCCCGGTTATGGCGAGGATCAGGACGATCTGGAACCACGTTTCGTTGGGCAGCCCGAAGAGCTTGTTGAGACCGGCGGCCCCCTGCTGCGCACCGAAGCCCAGGGAGGTGGCCAGCCCGAACAGGGTGGCGATGACGGTCAGGATGTCGATGACATGGCCCCAGGTTCCGTAGATGCGCGGCCCGAGGATCGGGTAGAAGATCGACCGGAAGGTCAGCGGCAGTCCCCGGTTGTAGGCGAAGAAGCCCAGAGCCAGCGCCGTCAGCCCGTAGAGGGCCCAACCGTGAACGCCCCAATGGAGATAGGTGGTGGCCAGCGCGGCCTTGCCGGCCTCCACGCTGCCGGGCTCCACATCGAACAGCGGTGCCGGGGACGTGAAGTGGAAGATCGGCTCCGCGACTCCCCAGAACATCAGCCCGATGCCCAGACCCGCCGACAGCAGCATCGCGTACCACGAGACGGTGGAGAACTCCGGTAAGGCGAAGGGGCCGCCCAGCTTGATCTTCCCGTAGCGGCTGAATGCGAAGTACAGCGCCACCAGCAGGAAGATGTTGAAGTCGAGGATGTAGAACCAGCCGAGCGACCCGTTGATGAAGTTGAGGATCTCGCTGAACACGTCCTGGGTGGCCTCGACGAATATCGACAGGCAGATGAACACCACCAGGAACCCCGACGCCCAGAACGTGACCTGCGGGTGGATGTCGAACCCGGCCCGCACGATGTTGCGGTCCCCGGGCTCCCGGTCGGCCACCTCCGGGTAGAAGTCGATGTCGGGATCGATCTGCAGACCCTCGAATGACTTGCGGTTGCTGATCGCCTCCTCGCGGCGGCGCTCCTCCTCCTCCTCCCAATCATGCAAGGCGAGGGTCGCCTCGGTCAGATCGATGTCGGTGTCGTCCGGCGATCGGTGGATGCGCGGATCTCCCGACGTCGTGTTGCCTGCGTCGTCCATGACGGTCCTCCGGGTTGTCTCCCCTTGGCCTGGACGGGCCCGGCACGTGCGCGCCGGGCCTCCCGGTGTCCAGACTCACCATGACCGTAACACGGATACTGAGTCTGTGCATATGGCCCCAGATAGCAGAAGATAGTTCTTATTACTATTCAATCGGCTATAGCGCAGCGTCAGGATGGGCTAGCCTCACATCGAGTCGATCCGGGGGCCACCCATGCGACGAGCCTCAATCGCCGTCGTGCTGATCATGATCGCCATGCTGGCCTTACCCCTAGGCCAGGCGGCCGCGCAGGAGCCGTCCGAGGATGTCCCCCGGGTTCGGTTGGCCCGGGCAACCTGGGACACCGGCTGGTTCCAGGCGGAGGTGTACCGGCTGCTGCTGGAGCGGCTCGGCTACCGGGTGGACGGCCCGGTGACGATGGACAACGCGCAGTTCTACGAGGCGGTGGCAGCGGGCGAGGTCGACCTGTGGGCCAACGGGTGGTTTCCCGCGCACGAAGTGTTCATCGCCGACGCGGCCCCAGTGTCCCGGGTCGGCACCGCGGTGGACGACGGGGCTCTCCAGGGCTACTTCGTCGATGCCGCGACGGCAGAGATGCACGGGATCTTCAACCTCGGAGCCCTGGCCGACCCCGCGGTGGCCGCGCTCTTCGATCACAACGGCAACGGCCGGGCCGACTTGGTGGGCTGCAATATCGGATGGTCCTGCGCGGCCACCATCGACCACCATCTGGAGGCCTACGGCCTCGCCGGCACGGTGGAGCAGGTGCAGGGCGACTACTCGCCCCTCATCACCGAGACGATCGACCGTTTCCGGTCCGGTCAGCCCGTCCTCTACTTCACATGGACGCCCAACTGGACGGTAGGCGAACTGGTTCCCGGCTCCGACGTCGTGTGGTTGGAGACCCCGTTCCCGTCGCTGCCCCCGGATCAGGCGGCGGCACTGGACCGGACGGCCATCGCCGGGATAGCTGGATGCGCCAACGATCCTTGCCAGACGGGCTGGCCCCCCAACGACATCCGGGCCGTCGCCAACTCCGACTTCCTGGACGCGAACCCGTCGGTGCGCACCCTCCTGGAACTGGTTGTGCTTCCCCTCGCCGACATCTCGGCGGAGAACGCCCGGATGGTGACCGAGGGCGGGGATCCTGCCGACATTCGGCGCCACGCCGAGGAGTGGGTCGCCGCCAACGCGGCAACGGTCAACCGGTGGATCTCTGCCGCCGACCCCGATGCGGTCGCCCTTGACGTCTCCGGGGTCGAGGACACCGCTGCTGGTGGCACGCTGTCGGTGGCGGCGAGGGTCCTGCCGCCCTTCGTGATCTACGAGAACCGGACCTACAGCGGCTTCGAAGTAGAGCTGGTGCGGCTGGTTGCGGCCAAGCTGGGAATGTCGGCCGAGATATACGCGGTGGACACGGTGGCCAAGCAGGTCGACGACATCGGTCGCGGCGTGGCCCAGTTGGGCCTGGGCGGTGTGGCCATCACCGAGTCGCGCGAGGAGGTCGTCGACTTCTCGCTGCCGGTGCTTGACTCGGGCCTGACGATCCTGGTTCCCAACGAGTCGTCACGCGGCATGGTCGACCGGATCAGCACCTTCTTCGGGGCCATCGCTTCGTCGGACCTGCCCTGGCTCCTGGTGGTGTTCGGTGTGGCGGTGCTGATCGCGGCCCACCTGATCTGGTGGCTGGAGCGCCATCACAACCCCGACTTCGCCACTCCGTACCGCACCGGCATCTGGGACTCGTTCTACTGGTCGGTGGTGACCATGAGCACGGTCGGATACGGCGACAAGGTTGCTCGGGGCACGAGGGGTCGGGTGATTGCTCTGGTGTGGATCGCTCTCGGCACGCTCGTGTTCGCCAGCTTCACCGCATCCATCGCCTCCTCTCTAGCCGTCAACGAGCTCAGGTCGGAGATCTCGGGGCCGTCGGACCTGGTGGGCCGTCGGGTCGCCACCGTCACCCACTCCGCCAGCGAGACCTACCTGCCCACCATCGGCATCGGTCCGGTCTACGTGGACGACATCGAGGATGCCTACTCCCTCCTGTCGGAGGGTCAGGTGGATGCGGTCGTGTTCGACGCCCCCGTGCTCCAGTTCCACGCCGCCCGGGAGGGGGCCGGTGAGGTCGGGACAGTCGGCGCCGACTTCCAGAGGGTCCAGTACGGCCTGATGCTCAGCGAGGACGACCCTGAGCTTCAGGAGAGCATCGATCTCGCCCTGCTCGACCTCGTCGAGAGCGGCATCTACCAGCGGCTCCACGACGCCTGGTTCGGCGCGCAGTCCTAGAAGCGCCCAAATCCGCATGGGTTTTGCCCCTATATGACGTGTTTCTCTACAGATTTGGTGGTGCGCCACAGGGCGGTCAGGCGAGGAGGGCCTCGACGGATGCGGCCCAGCCGACGTGGTCGCCGACCGTGGCGGGGTCGAATCCGGGCACTGCCAGCGACGACACGCCGAGCTCGCGGGCGATGGCTGCGATAGGTGCAGGGTCACCACTCTCGAAGATGAGATCTCCGAGAGCGGCGGGCGGGACCAGGTCTCCGGCGGCCGCAGTGTCGCCCCGTACGAGCTGTTCCCGGATGTCCTCGACGAGACCGCCGTCCAGTCCCCACTCCTGGCGCACGTCCGCCGCGGTGTTGAGGGATGCATAGACGGCGACGTGCATGATCGACGCGTCCGGGGCGTCGTCGTGGTGGACGAGCGGGGCCCAGATCAGCTCCGGCGGCCGGTCTCGGTGGGCGGCGCCGTCACCGATGACCGACACCGAGCGCCGGAGATCCGACGCGGGGATTGCCCATAGCAGGACCCGGTCGGCCAGTGCACCGGCGGCACGCATCATCTGGTCGCCCCGTCCCGCCATCAGGATCGGGACGGCATCGAGGTCGATGTCGAGGCCGCGGCCGGAGGCTTCATCCAGCGTCCCGCCGCGGGCGACCCCGCGAAGGAAGGCGACGAGCTCGGTGACCATCGCCGGCGCGTCCTGCCGGGAGATTCCGGCCGCGGCGGTGACCTCCGATCCGCCGGCCGCGATCCCGCAGAACACCCGCCCGGGCGCCATCTCCTGCAGGGTGGCCAGTGCAGAAGCGGTGTGGAACCGGTGGCGCAGGTACGGATTCGTCATGGCCGGCCCCAGCTCGATCCGCTCCGTGGCGGCCGCGACCTGGCCGAGTAGCAGCCACACGTCGCGCCACCAGAAGGCATCGGCGACGCCGATCCACTGCGCCCCTGCCTCCTCGGCGGTCCGCGCGAGGGCCACCGCCTGGCCGGCGTCCGGGTTGGCCACGTGGTTGATCACGCCGACCATCAGCCGCCTCCGAGTGCAGCGGTCATGGCTACGAAGGCCTCAGCCGCATGGTCGACACCCTCGAGCAGGTCGTCCTGGAGCAGGGCGAGTCCGATGCTCGTGGGCCGATGCTCGCGCACGAGTTCCGCCAGCCGGCTGCCCACCACCGTGGGTTCTCCCACCAGCATCACCCGTTCGAGCACCATGTCGTCGACCAGCTTTCGTGCCGGTCTGGGGTCGCCGTCCCGGAGCGCCTGGGCGGCGGCCTGCACGGCGGCCAGGTCGAGCCCGAACTCCTCCCGCACCTCCGGTGGTGTGTCGAGCAGCCCCCAGACCATCTCGGGCCGGTGCCGCTCGATCGCCTTCTCCGTGAACGCCACGCTCGGGTACAGCGCGATGTCGATCGGGCGGACCGAGCGGGCCCAGCCGACCACGGCCGGATACCGGAACGGGGGCATGCCCGACACGAAGGCACCGTCGGCCCGTCGCGACGCCAGCCGGTTCAGGCGGGGCCCGCGGGCGCCCACGAACACCGGGAGCGGCGCACCGGCGGCCGCCTCGGTGACAGACACGTCGGGGGGCGAGTACCCGGCTGCAGGCTTGCCGGCCGCGACCGCGCCGGCGATGTCGAGGAACTCGCTCATGCAATGCAGCGGTCGGGAGGCTTCCAGGCCGAACGGCGACAGCGACAGCTGGCCTCCCGCTCCCACCCCCAGCACCGCTCGGCCGCCGCTGAGCTCGTGGATGGTGAGCATGCTGGCGGTCGTCACGCCGGGGTGGCGCACATAGGGGTTGGTGATGCCGGTGGCCAGCCGGATCCGGTCGGTGACCACCGCGGCTGCGGCCAGCACCGCGAACGGGTCGCGGGCCGGTCCCTCGTCGCCCACCCACAGCTCGTCGAGGCCGAGATCCTCGACATGGCGGGCCAAATCGACCAACTCCGGCGCCGGTGCTTCCGGGAACACCCACACACCGACCGCGGGAGCGGTGTCACCGCTCACGGCACCGGCCTACCATCGCGGTCATGGCCTGGATCGACACCGTCTCGTGGTCCGACGCCGAGGGCCCGCTCCGGGATGCCTACGACTGGCAGGCGGCGGCGCTGGGGGAGCCGGCCGAGTTCACGATGCTCGGGAGCCTGTACCCCGCCATCGTCGAGGAACGGCTCCGGCTCTACCGCACCGTCGAGCACTGCCCGTCGCAGCTCACCCCGATCGAGCGCCAGTCGGCCGCCCTCGTGACGTCCCGGCTGAACGGCACCGACCACTGCGCATCGGGACTGCGACTCAAGCTCGAGTCGCTCGGCCTCGCCACCGTAGTGCTCGACGCCATCGACACCGACCCGGCCAATGTGGACTCCGGCGACGGCCGCTTCGACGCGATCTGCGCCTACGCCTCCAAGCTGACGCGGTCGCCTGACGCGGTTGTCCAGGACGATGTCGATCGGCTGCGCGAGCACGGGCTGAGCGACCTGGACATCCTCGATCTCAACAACATGGTCGCCTACTACGCCTACATCAACCGGGTGGTGATGGGCCTCGGGCTTCGCAACGTGATGACCACCACCCAGCAGGCGACGAGCGCGGTCCCCGGCGAGCGCTGACACCGGTCCGCTCATAGTCGCGGCATCACTTCGGAGGCGAGGACTTCGGTGGTTCGCAGCGAGCTGGTGTCGTCCTGTCCGGGGATGATCGAGAGGTCTTGCACTCCCAGTTCGGCGTAGCGGCCGATGGTGTCGACCATTTCGTCCACCGAACCGGTGGTGGCGTGCCACTCGACGACGTCGCCGGTCACGTCGTGGGCGCCGTACTCGAGCCGGGTCCGGTGGGCCAGGAACTCCCCGCCCGCGTCGAAGAACCGCCGCGCCACCGGCGCCAACTCGTCGGGAGTGGCCCGCGAGGACAGGAACGGAAGGCCCAGCGTCGCTGCTCGGGTCATCGTCCTCGCCGCTCCGGCCAGCCACACCGGCGGCGGACCGGTGCTGGAAGGTCCGGGGGACAGGGTCTCGTCGACGAGAAGGCGCCGGAGGGCCGCGAGGCGGTCGTCGAACACGGCTGCACGATCACTGAAGGCGATGCCCCTAGCTTCCAGGTCGTGGGCCCAGAATCCGGGCGTGACGACCAGCACGAGCCCGCCGCCCGCCATCCGGTGGAGCGTGTTGGCCTGCTTGGCCAGCCAGGCCGGGTCTCGTAGCGGGAGGATGGCGGCCGCGATGCCGGTGCGGGCCGTGGGGAACCGCCCGGCCAACCAAGCGAGTTCGGTCAAGCTCTCCATCGCGCCGGCCCAGCCCACGAAGTCAGGGTTGGCGAGGTAGCCGTCGCCCAGCCACAGTGTGTCAAGACCGCCCTCGACCGCGATCCGGCTCAGCTCGAGCGTGGTCTGTTGGGTCGTGGCGAACGGCGAGATCCCGACCCGCATCCCATCGATGCTACGAGGATCGACCGGTGTGGTGGTGCCAAGAGGTCGATCAATCGCCTGCCTACCGATGGCGGTAGGTGGCCGTCTCGATGTCGAGATAGAGCTGCAGCGTGCGGGCGTCGGCGAACGGGAGTTGCTGGCTCATGTAGGTGCCCGCGACCTGGCTGTCCATGTCGATCCAGAAGAAGGTGTTGGCTATGCCGGCCCACATGAGCCCGCCGGCGGGGCGGCCGGTGGGCAGCGGCTCCTCGTTTATCTGGAAGGTCAGGCCCCAGGACTTCTCGGCGCCGGGGAAGAACTCGGCGTCGTTGGTGAGCTCGGGCATCGCGGTCGGCAGGGCGACCACCCGCAGGTCTCCGATGTTGTTGGCCGTCATCCGGTCGACGGTGTCGGGGCGCAGCACTCGCACGCCGTTGCGGCTGCCCCGGCCGAGGATCATCTGCAGGAACCGGCAGTAGTCCCGGGCTGTGCTGTAGAGCCCGCCGCCGCCGGAAGGGAATCTCGGTTCGGGAGAGCGGGGGAGGTCTCTGGCGGTCAGCGAGCCGTCGGGCAGCCGCACATGCACCACCGCCAGGCGGGACCGCATCTCGTCACTGAGGCTGAAGGCGGTCGAGCCCATGCCCAGCGGACCGAGGATGTGCTCGTCGAAGTAGTCGTCGAGCCGCTGGCCCGAGACCTCCTCCACGATGCGGCCCACGTAGTCGATGCTGATGCCGTACATCCAGCGCTCACCGGGGTCGAACAGCGCCGGCACGGTGGTGGTCGAGACCAGCTCGCCGCTGGTCATCGAGTCGGTTCCGGTGGCTCGGTGATAGCGAAGCAGGGGCTCGCTCCAGTACGGGTAGCCGAACCCGGCGGTGTGGGTCAGCAGATGGCGCAGCGAGATCTGGCCCCTGGCCGGGCGCACCACCGGCTGCCCGTCGCCGTCGAAGCCTTCGAGCACTCCCGCTTCGGCGAGCTTGGGCAGCACGCGCGACGCGGGCTCGTCGAGGTGGAGCTCGCCCCGCTCCACTAGCTGCATGGCTGCCGTGCCGGTGATGGCCTTGGTCATCGAGGCGATCCAGCAGACCGTGTCGAGCGTCATCGGCTCGGCGCCTGGCGCTGCGACCACGGACCGGCTCCCCGCGGCCGCGGCGGCGAGCAGCCCGTCGCCGGTGACGACCTGGGCCGCCGCACCGATGACGTCGCCGGCGCTCACTCCCCGGTCGAGGATGTCCTGCACCTCGGTCTGAAGCGTCATTGAGGCCTCAACCTCGGCGTCTGTCTTCGATGAGGGGGATGTAAGCCACGGTAACGCCGATGTCTGCCGATTCGCTCTCTACGGCTCCTTCGACACATCGGGCGCGCCCTCGCCTACAAGTGTCAGACCAAGGCGCCTTCGTGCTGCAAGAGGAGCGCCTTGGTGTGCAGACCGCCGCCGAAACCGACGAGCGAGCCGTTGGCGCCGATCACCCGGTGGCATGGGAGCACGATCGGCACGGGGTTGCGGCCGTTGGCCTGCCCTATGGCGCGAACCGCCTTGGGTCGACCGATCAGCGCGGCCTGCTCGCTGTAGCTGCGGGTGCTCCCGTAGGGAATGTCGCCGAGCGCCCGCCAGGCGGCCACCTGGAAGTCGGTGCCGCGCAGATCGAGGGGCAGGTCGAAGCTGGTGCGGTCGCCGCCGAAGTACTCGGCGATCTGCTCGGCCGCCCGGGCGAGGACCGGGTGGTTTGAGCCCTCGAGCATGTCGGTGGGCAGCTCGACCGAGGTCTGCTCGCCCCTCCAGCTCACGGCCCGCAGCCCCTGGTCGGTGGCCACGAGCCCGAGCGGCCCGATCGGGCTGTCGATGGTGATGTGCCAGTGGGTGTCGTTGTTGTCGCGGCTCATGGATTGCCTCTCTTTCGGATCAACACGTCGGCCGCGAGGCGGCAGCCGCGTGCCAGAGGTGCTGCGCGGCCCAGGATCGGTACGGTCGCCAGGACTCGGCCTGGGCCTGCAGTTCACGGATACTGCACGGCCGGCCTGTGAGGTGCTCGACGGCGCGTCGCAGCCCTAGGTCGGAGGCCGGGAAGGCGTCGTCGTGGCCGAAGACCCTCATGGCGATGAGGTGAGCGCTCCACGGACCGATTCCTTCGAGTTCGCACAGCTGCGCCACGGTGTCGTCGAGGCTGTGGGCGGCTTCCAAGTCGAGGTCGCCGCCGGACACCGCCCGTGCCACGCCGATGATCGTGTCGATCCTGCGTTGAGTGAACCCCAGGCCGTGCAGGCCGCTGGCTCCTGCGTCCGCGAGCGCAGCCGCGCTGGGAAACAGATGCGTGGGACAGGTGGTCGATGGTGGCTGGTTCGGGGGTCGCGATGGTTGGTGGCGCGCCGTCTCGGCTGAGGTGTTGTCGGCGACGTCGATGGGGAGGCCGAGACGCTGGGCGATGCGGCCGCACAGCGTCGAGGCCGCGGCCACCGAGACCTGCTGACCGGCCACGATCCTGATGACTGTCTCGAACCGGTCCCACGCTCTCGGCACACGCAACCCGGGCGCGGCCCGCATCAGCGGTCCGATGACGGGATCGCCGTTCAGCACGGACGGGCGGCCGGGATCCGCGTCGGTGCCCAGCAGGGTGCGGGCGCGGTGCACGTCGTCGATGATCGAGTCGTAGGTCGGCAGGTGCAGCCGCAGCCGCAGATGCTCGCCGTCGGCCGCGTCGGTCACCTCGGCGATGCCGGCGTGGCCGCACACGCTGATGGAGCGCGCATAGATGCCGTTGACGGACTCCACGCCGGGGATCGCACGTGGAGCGCGGTGAGCCAGGAACGTGCTGAAGTCGAAGGGCGCGATAAAGGGGATCGACAGCGCCAGGCCGCCGTCGACGCCGGGCCAGTAGCCCCGCCGGCGCTTCGAGCGAAGTTGGCTGGGCGTGAACCGGAAGACGGACGTCATGGCGCGGTGCAGTTGCCGCGGTCCGCCGAATCCTGCCGCTCCCGCGATCGCGCCGAACGGCAGGTCCGTCTCGTCGATCAACCGGCGGGCGAAGTGGGCGCGCCGGGACCGGGCGATGGCGCTCGGCGTCGCGCCGATGTGCAGTTCGAAGAGGCGTCGCAGGTGCCGGGCGCTGTAGCCCACGTGGGCGGCCAGTGCCTGCTCGTCGTGGTCATCGAGATAGCCGTCGGTGATTCGCAGCAGCGCGGCCGCTACGGGTTCGGGGACGTCGAGGCCCGTTAGCGATCCGGCCCTGCGTTCGGGCCGGCACCGCAGGCATGGCCGGTAGCCGGCAGCTTCAGCCGCGATCGAGCTGGGATATCGAGCGGTGTTGTGTGCCAGCGGTGTCGCTGAGCACTCGGCCCGACAGTAGATGCCGGTGGTGGCGACCGCCTCGACCTGCATAGGACCGAGCTTCACCCTCGCAGTGTGCCCGCTCCACGGCCGCCATGTCGGACAAGAAAGGACATCAACACGAGAGCGGAAGACATGTCCGGGAATGTCCGGCTCGCCTGTTCAGCGCCCCCGCTCGTCGAGGAGGTTCAGCAGCTTGGTAGTGGTGTTCCAGTTGCGGATGGTCATGTTCTGGTACTGAGGGGTGCTGGCGAGGCGGCTCAGCCGGCTCTGCGACAGCCGCTCGCTGAGACGGGCGAAGTAGAGCACCCCGGTGCCGGGCCAGGCCTGGTCGACGCCGTCACGCAGGTCGACGGCCTGTAGAGCCTGGCTGCTCGACAGCGGCGCCTTCAGGAAGATCACATCGGAGTGATAGGTGCCCGGCGCCGCGCCAAAGGAGTCCGGTGCCCGGTCGACCGTGTTGCGGAGCTGCCGGTGCGAGCGCACCACCACGACGAGCGACAGCCCGAAGGTGCTCTCCAGCATCGTCTCGATACGGCTCTCCAGCGCTTTCGGCGGCCCGTCGGACTCGAACAGCACGTTGCCGGACTGGATGTAGGTGCTGACCGCGGCGTACCCGGCGTCCTCGAAGGCGGCCCGCAGGTCGGCCATGCGCACGATGTTCTTGCCGCCCACATTGATCCCCCGCAGCAGTGCCACATAGTCAGCCCTCGTCACCGCCGGGACCATAGCTCGCCGAACGTACGACCAGAGGACGAGGATGGTTGACCGAGGTCGACATCACCGGGTTCGGTGTCGCCCAGGTGCACCTGCCGACGACCATCAGCGTCGACCGCGTCGTCGAGACGACCGGCGCCAACATCGGGGCCGTCGCACTGCAACAGATTCGGGAACTGATCGCCGACCTACTGGGACTCTGAGTTCCCGGGCCGCCAAGATGCGGATGATACTTCAAACTAGATTCGGATCGGAGCGTCGGAAGGGGACACGCGATGTTGCAAATGGCACCGGAGGAGATGCGTGAGTTGGCGCACCATGTGACGGACATTCTGGTGGATCGAGCCGAGGGTCTGAGGGGCCGACGGGCTTGGGAGGGAGACTTCAAGGACGCTCTGGCCGATCGGCTGGACGAGAACCCGCCGGAGACCGGCCGGCCGGCGCGCGATGTGATCGACCGGGCAGTGCAGGACGTGCTGACCAACACGCTGCGACTCGATCATCCGCGGTCGTTCGGCTTCGTGCCGACGTGTCCGACGTGGCCCGGCGTTCTGGCCGACTTCATGGCGTCGGGGTTCAACGTGAACGCAGCCTCCTGGATCGTGGCGAGTGGCCCCAGCCAGCTCGAGGAGGTCGTCGTCGGCTGGTTCCAATCGTGGTTCGGGCTACCCGAGGGCGCGGGCGGGCTGATGACCAGCGGCGGGTCGGCGGCCGCGCTGCATGCGTTCGTGGCGGCACGCGAGGCGGCAGGCAATCCGGATCGTGCCGTGGCCTACATGAGCGATCAGAGCCACAGCGCGCAGATCCGGGCCGCCCGAATCGTGGGCATCGCGCCCGATCGGATCCGGGTGCTCCCGACCGACGCCGCGGGCCGGATCGATCCCGGCGAGGTCGCGGACGCGATCACCGCGGACCGGTCCGCGGGATGCACGCCCGTCGTCGTGTGCGCGAACGCGGGCACGGCGGCTGCGGGCGCCGTCGATCCGCTGCCGGAACTGGCGGAGGTCTGCGCAGCGGAGGGAGTGTGGTTCCACATCGATGCGGCCTACGGCGGATTCGCCGTGCTGACGCCGCGGGGCGCGGCGGCGCTCGAGGGCATCGAGCGGGCGGACTCGATCAACATCGACCCGCACAAATGGTTGTTCCAACCGTATGAGGCCGGCTGCATCCTGGTGCGCGACGCCGGCACTCTCGAGAGCGCCTTCACGATCGGGCACGACGTGTTGCAGGATGCGGTCTGGGGTACCAGGCACGCCAATCCGGCGGACCGGGGCATCCAGCTGAGCCGCAGTTTCCGCGCGTTGAAGGTCTGGATGTCGATCCAGGCCTTCGGGATGGCGGCGTTCCGAGCCGCCATCGACAATGGACTCGACCTGGCGGAGCGGGCCGCGGAGCATGTGCGAGACAGCAGCACGTTGGAGCTGGTGTCAGCGTCGCTGAGCATGGTGTGCTTCCGCATCAACCCCGGCGACCTCGGCGAGGATGACCTCACCGGCCTCAACCGCGAGGCGCTGGCGCGGATCTTCTGGGGCGAGCGCGCCTTTCTGACGTCCACGATGGTCAACGGGCAATTCGTCCTGCGGCTGTGCATCATCAACCACAACTCGACCTGGGACGACGTGCGCGAGACGCTTCAAGCGGTCGAGCGGTACGCCGCGGAGGCCGTCGGCTCCTCATCGACCACCGGTACCGACTGATCGCCGCCCCGTAAGGCGCCAGCTCGGGGCCGTCGATCAGTAAGGCAGGCCGACGGCGTGGGTCAGGAACTCCATGTAGGGCGAGGCCGTGCGGCAGGCGTCGGCGAAGTAGTCGATGAACCCCGGCTGGGTGATCTCCTCCTCGTCGAAGACGCAGGTGGCCACATGGTCCTTGCGCTTGAGGTCCTCTTCACCTTGAGGCCCGACACGATCACAACTTCTCCGCCGCTGAGCATCCAGCAGTGCTAGGGCGCTGCTGGCTGGACGTCAGTCGATGGGTTCCTCTACTGGTCGACGGCCGATACCTCGCGGCGGGTGACGGACCACAGAAGGTCAGGGCATCGCGAGGCGGAGTCTCAGAAACCCTTGGGGAAAGCCGGCCATTACATGGGCGATGAGAGATTGGATCATTCTCAAGCTGGCCCATCCGAGACACCAGCGACCTCACCACAAGTCGACAAGGACAGCGGTCACTCGCCTCGCGTCCGTTGTTGTGCTTGCTCTCCTGTCAGCGGCGGCTGTCTCAGTCGTCGGGCCCGGCCGGGCTTACGCCGTTCACGACACCCTCGTTTGCCCCGACCCCGTCACGGAGGGCGATTCCACGCGGATGGGGTTCTACGGCCTCGACTTCATGATGCGAGGATGGAAGATCTACACGAGCAGCCAAGGCCACCCCGCGAGCCCCAACGACTACACCCCGTACTTTGGCACCAGGTTCGTACTAGAGGACACAACGCAGTCGACGCTGTGGATCCCGATCGAAACCACCGAGGACACCCGGATCGAGCACGATGAGACCTTCTCCATCGGCTTCTATGCCCACGGGGCCTGGCACGGCTGCGTGGTGACCATCGTTGACGACGACCAGCCGAGGATCATCGGTGTGGACTTCGCGACGAGTCCCGCCGACGGTGTTGCCTACCGCGCCGGCGACGCCATCGACATCGCGGTGAGGCTGGACAAGAACGTGGAAGTCGAGGGATCTCCCCTGCTTTCCCTGGACGTCGGTGACAGCGGCTCCAGCACGTCGCGGGACGCCGGCTATCACAGCGGCTCGGGCGGCCGCGAGCTCGTCTTCAGGTATCGCGTCCAGCCCGAGGATCTCGACCTCGACGGCCTCAGCGTGGCCGCAGCCGCCACCACCAGGAACCGCACGCCCGCCGGCGGCTTCACCGGAACCATCAACGCCGCGGGCACCGACATCCCCATCGACTACACCCATGACGGCACCGAAGCCGCATGGCACCAGAAAGTCGACGGGCGGCCCTATGTCCGCAGCACCCGGATCACCTCGGTGCCCGCGGCCGGGCAGGGCACCTATCGAGCCAACGAGGTCATCGAGGTCGCCTTCACGTTCAACACTCCCGTCGTGGTGGAAGGCGACGTCTGCGTGGAGCTGTACGTCGGATACAACGGATACCACTCGGACTCCGTGCGAGAAGCGGACTACCTCCGAGGATCGGGCACCGACACGCTCGTGTTCGGGTACACCGTCCGTCCCGGAGACATGGACTCCAGGGGCATCATGGTGGCCGGAGGGACCGAGACGACCGGCTTCCGCGGCACCGAGACGACCGGTTTCTGTGGCAGCGGCACCATCACCGCTCACGGCACCGACGTGCAGCGCAATCCCCGGTACCCGGATCTGAACGTCCAGCACGAGCACAGGGTTGACACCGAACCGCCGACCGTTTCGGCAGTCTCCATCGTGTCGCGGCCCGCCGACGGCTATGCCTACGCCGCCGGCGAGACCATCATCGTGGAAGCCGCTTTCAGCGAGGAAGTGACGGTTATCGGGGTGCCCTACCTCGAGCTGGACATCGGCGGGGAGATGCGGAGAGCGACGCTGCCTGCAAGTCAGGTGACCGGCAGCCGGCTGGCTTTCGAGTACGAGGTGCAAGACGGCGACACCGACCGCGACGGCGTTGGCATCAGCGCCAACAGCCTGCGCCTCAACGGCGGCGACATCTATGACCGCGCCGGCAATCTGGCAGACCTGTCCTATGACACCGTCGCAGCCGACCCGGGCCAGCGGGTCTCCACCTCAACTGAAGAGGCCGGGTCATAAGCAGGTGGTGTGCCCCGGGTATCGCGTCGTCGGGATAGTTGAATCTCGGGCATGTCGACCCGAAGGAGGTCATCATGCCGAGGAGTTATCCGGCTGAGTTCCGGCGCAAGGTTCTGGATCTGGTTAGATGACGACTCGTCGGCCGCCGGCACTGGCCCTTTAGCATCGGTCGGGCATGCCTGCCGTCATCGCCGGGACTGGAGTGGCCGCCCCGCCCAACGTCGTGACCAACGACGACCTGACCCGGATCATGGATACCACCGACGAGTGGATCCGCTCTCGCACCGGCGTGGCCTCGCGCCGGTTCGTGGATCCCGGCACCGCGACGTCGGATCTGGCCGCGGAAGCGGCCCGGGCCGCGCTGGCGGACGCTGGTGTGAGCGGCGACGAGGTGGACATGTTGGTGTGCGCCACCATGACTCCGGACCGCCATAATCCGGGCATCGCCGGCTCGGTGCAGCACAAGGCCGGTCTCGGCGACGCGGCTACGTTCGATCTGCGCCAGCAGTGCGCCGGCTTTTTGTTCGGGCTCGATCTGGCCGACATGTTGATCTCCACCGGCCGGGCCGGCACTGTGGTGGTCGTCGGCGCGGAGGTCCATGCCGGCTACCTGCCTTGGGGCGATGCCTGGCAGATCGTGCTGGGCAGCACCGACCGGGCCCCGACTGCCGGCGAGCGGGCACTGGCCACCCACCACCGCAGCTGGAGCGTTCTCTTCGGTGACGGCGCGGGCGCGGCGGTGCTGCGCGAGCAGGCGGCCGCGACCCCTCGGTCCCTTGCGTCGCCCGAGGGGATCTTGAACTCCGTGCTGCGCACGGACGGCGCCCATGCCGACCTGATCGAAGTGCCGGGACTCGGATCGCAGCAGCGGCCCTACGCGGATGCGGCCCAGATCACTGCCGGGCTGCATCACCCGGCCATGAACGGAGCCAGCCTTTACCGCCTGGCTGTGGAGACCATGCCGGCCGCGGTGTGCGAGGCGCTGGAGGCGGCCGGCTGCGAGCTCGACGAGCTCGACCTTGTGGTGGCCCACCAGGCCAATGACCGCATCCTGGACGGGGCCCGGCGCCGGCTCGGCGTGGACGCCTCGGTGATGCCGTCCAACATCGAGCACTGGGGCAACACCACCGCGGCCACGCTGCCGATCCTGTACCACGAACTGCGCCAGCAGGGCAGGGTCGCTGCGGGGTCGCTGGTGGCGTTCACCAGCTTCGGCGCGGGCGCCCACTGGGGCGCGGTCCTGTACCGCGAGCCCGGCGGAACGGAGGCGGCGTGAGCGCTCTGGGCCTCGCCGCGCTAGCGGCCGGCGTGCTGATGGCCGGTTGCTGGCTGGTGAGCCTGCCCAAGCGCGACGTGTCGATCGTCGATCCGCTGTGGCCCATGGTGTTCGTGGCCGTGGCCTGGTCGTTGTGGCTGTGGAGCGAGGGGGCCGGCAGCGGCCGGGCATGGCTGATGCTGGTGATGGTGTCGGCCTGGGGCCTGCGATTGGGGGCTCACCTCACTGCTCGCAAGTGGGGCGCGCCCGAGGACTTCCGCTACCAAGCCCTCAGGCGGCGTCTGCAGCCGTTCTGGCTGTGGAGCCTTCCGGTGGTGTTCATCCTGCAGGCCGCGCTGGCGGTGGTTGTGTCACTGCCGGTCCAGGCGGTGCTGGGCGATCCCGACCCGCCTGCGCTCGGTTGGCTGGACTGGATCGGGGCAGCGGTCTGGGCGGTGGGGCTGGCCTTCGAGTCGGTCAGCGACGAGCAGCTGCGCCGCTTCAAAGCCGACGAGGCCAACCGGGGTTCGGTCATGGATCGGGGCCTGTGGCGCTACAGCCGCCACCCCAACTACTTCGGCGACAGCGTGGTCTGGTGGGGCATCTGGGTTGTAGCGGTGGCGGCCGGGGCGTGGTGGACCGTGGCCGGGCCGCTGCTCATGACCGTCCTGTTGCTGAAGGTCTCAGGGGTGACCGTGCTGGAGCGCAGCATGGGCAAGCGCCGCCCCGGCTACGCCGAGTACACGGCCCGCACCAGCGTCTTCGTCCCGATGCCGCCTCGGCGCACCGGTCGTTAGCATCAGAATCCGGCATCTGGGACAACCACCTCGGCAGTACCGGCCCCACCGACAGCGCTGAGCGGCTCTTGTGTGTGAACAGCCGACGGGGCCTGATCAGCTGGTTGCAAGGTCACATCTTCTTGGCATCGATTGCATCCGATCCGGCCCCTCGCTCCGTATTCAGGGTGAGGTTCGCCACCAATGGAGATCATCATGTCCAAGAGTCACCTACGAGTCCTGTCAGCTGTGCTGGTGGTGGTGTCGCTCATAGCGGCAGCCTGCGGAGACGACGCGGACGACGACGCTGAAGCTCCAGCGGCGCCGTCCGTGACCGAAGCGCCGGAGCCGGAGGCGTTGGGGACGATCGTGGAGGTTGCGGTCGCCTCTGAGGCGTTCCCGACCCTGGTGGCGGCCGTTCAGGCCGCAGACCTAGTCGATGTGCTCAACAGCGACGGACCCTTCACAGTGTTCGCACCCACCGAGGAGGCCTTCGCCGCGGCGCTGGACGCTCTGGGACTCACCGCGGAGGATCTGTTGGCCGACACCGATCTGCTCACCGCGGTGCTCACCTACCACGTTCTGCCATTGGCCGCGCCAGCTGAGACCGTGCTCACCCTCGACGGCCAAAGCGTCACCACCGTCGGAGGCGCCGACATCGCCATCACCGTAGACGGCAACACCGTGATGGTGAACAACGCGACGGTGGTGACCGCCGACATTGAGGCCTCTAACGGCGTCATTCACGTCATCGACACCGTCCTGCTCCCACCTTCCGGGGAATAGACCCCGCGACGGCGACATCTCACACTCCGGACGAACGATCCTGCGCGGACCGCTACAGGAAACCTGAGCCCAAGGCCCGGACCAAGGACAGACTCTCCGAAGGCGAGCCTGCGGCCCGAGGACTAGAGGCTGGGGGAGTCCGGCTTGAGGCACTTCTCGTTGGACCGCGACGCGGGGCTCGCCCCCACCATCGTGCGCACCTTCGTGGTTCACGACCTCGGCGGCTCGATCACCATCAAGGCCGTTTCGGCCGACGCGCCCCGCGCCACCGTGAACGAGGTGACCGTCCCCGGCCGATCGGTCCCGTCGCTGGTCGGCTAGCTCGCTATCGGCTCAGACGTCGTCGGGATCCCCGGTTGCGGGCTCGTCGGGCTCGATTGGGTCGTAAGCGGCCTTGAAGATCTCGGTTGCCTGGTAGAGCCGGTAGCGCTCCCTGCCGCTTATCTCCTCGAGGTCGCCGCGCTCGACTAGAGCTCGAATCGCCGCATTGGCGGTGGGCGCAGTCACACCCGTGAGTCTTGCCACCATGGGCGCGGTGACCATGGGCTGGGCAAAAAGATGCTCCGCGAGGCGTAGCACGGAGCCGGGTCTGCCCTCTTCGAGGAGTTGGTTGCGCAGGTCGGCCTGCAGTGCCACCAGCCGATGGGTGCGCCGCTCGGCGTCCTGGGCCTGGCGGCGCACACCCCGGAGAAAGAAGTTGAGCCACGGCGTCAGGTCTCCCTGCTGGCTGGTGCGCAGCAACAGGTCGTAGTACTCGCTCCTGTTCTGCTCGAAGTACGCCGACAGGTAGAGAAGGGGCTCCGGCAGCACTCCGCGTTCCACGAGGAGGAGGGGAATGAGAATGCGACCGAGCCGGCCGTTGCCGTCGAGGAAGGGATGGATCACTTCGAACTGGTAGTGCACGAGCGCGATCTGGACCAGCAATGGCATCGGCTTCTCGTGGATGAAGATCTCCAGGTCGCCCAGCGCGTCGCGCATCGCTTCGGGTGGAGGCGGGACGAAGACCGCGTTGTCGAGTGTGTCTCCACCGATCCAGACCGGGCTCTTTCTCAAGTATCCGGGCGTCCGGTGCCGGCCTCGGACCTTGCGCAGTAGGCGCGCGTGCATCTCCCGCATCAGCCTCACGGAGATCGGGAACTCGTCTCGCACGCGTTGCAAGCCGTGTTCAAGTGCTACGACGTAGTTGGCGACCTCACGAGCATCCGCGGCCTGTTCGGGCGGAGCGGCCTGACCTGCCTCCAGTCGCAGCAGCGCTGGAACGTCGGTCTGGGTTCCCTCGATGCGGGAACTGAGCACTGCCTCAAGCCTCAGGTAAGGTCCGATCAGCAGGTGCGGATTGGGAAGGAGCAGCCCCACTCCGCCGAGCCGGTTCACCGCCGCGGTCGCCTCGTCGAGCAGCCCCACCGACTCAGCATCCAGGTCAAGGTGCCGCGGAAGGGTCGCCGGGTAGAATGCCCAGTATCCCTCCGTAGTACGGCGGACTGTGCCCCGCTCAGCGGACTTGAAGGACTCTGGCCGCACGCTCACCCCCTCGGGTCATAGGGAAAGTCCACTTCACCCATCCAGAGAACAAGTAAAGCGATCAAGCCCCAACTTTACTTGAATACGCTCTGATAGGGAAGCACACCCGCGCAGTGCGCGCCCTCGAGCGACCGCTACGCATGGGCTCCCTACCAAGCAGTTCCTAGTGCTCGGTGTCTTCTGGCCACCTCGTCAAGGTCTTCAGCAATCGTTGATCTAGGTGAAGCGGCCTAACTTCGACGGTGACGTGTACACCGTCGCGAACACCGCCGATTCCGCTGAGCAATTGGTCATGCAGTG